>OY970361.1:0-2557147 GCA_963718555.1 uncultured Methanoregulaceae archaeon
CGAATAATACTTTTTTTCGGTGCTGTAGAAATCCTTTTATCATAGTGGTGATTGCCCCCCTTGCGCCAGCCCAGCCCCCGTCGGGGGCGGGGGGCGCGTTCCCATGTCTCGGCATTACCTACCGGTAATACGGCACCATCGCAACCGGGGATGCCATAGCGGCGGGGAAAGAATCGTCGCATCAGCGAGGATCTTTTCGAGAAGAATTCCCGAAATTCTTCGAGTGAAGTCTGAATGGTTCATCAGAACCATGATGAAGAGAATAGAGCGATCCGAGGTTTTTCTAATCCCCCGGGAGCGTCATAATTGATATCAAATGAGTTCTACAAAGCACTTTTTTCACAATCTTTATCCCCCCTCCATGCGTCAGTCCTTGTGTGGACATTTTCATCCTGCGGCACGGGAAGGCCGAAGATGCCCGGCCGGGCACAGGCGATGCAGGCCGTCGTCTGACAAAAAAAGGGCGCGAAGAGATCCTCGCGGTCGCACACGGGATCGCGGCACAGGAAATTCAGTTTGACCTGATAGCGGCAAGCCCGCTTGCCCGTGCGCAGGAGACGGCAGCGGTTGTCGCGGATCTACCCGGGTGCGGAGAAGTGGTGAACTGGAAGGTCTGCTGCCGGGCGGGGATCCCGATACGGTCTGCCGGGAGATCGGCCGGCATACGGCTGTTTCCGCAATCCTGCTGGTAGGACACGAGCCATTGCTCTCATCACTCATCGGCTATATCATTTCCGGGGATACGAATGCCTGCATTGCCATGACAAAAGGTGCGATGGCGAAGATCCGTAATTTCTCGTATGAGGGGCGGCCGTCCGGGGAACTGCACTGGCTCCTGACGGCAAAGCAGATGGCAGGGCTGAAATAAGCGGGGATCCCGGACCCGGTCACAGCAGGAAAAACCCGCATTCTTAATAATCTTTCCGGTCATGCCCGTTCCATGGTTGAACCGCGTGGTGCGACCATGGCACCCGGCATATTGTACGAATTTAAGTGCAGCGGAACCTGATTCTCTGATCAGAGTGTGCGTCCCTCACGAAGGGATGCGAAAGACACTCGTATCCGTATATACCCGCATACGGCCCCGTGAGGTATTCACCGGCTCACTTTCCCCGGGGGATCCTCACCGGCCGCCGTCATTGCCGGTAACGGATAGCAAGGAGACATTCGGACCGCTGCAATGATGACACCCCTGGGGTGTCTTCAGGCAGCGGCCAGGAGACCATGCCATGACCACGAACAACGACCATGCACCGGGACAGAACCTCATCCTGCCCGGAACTCCGGCACACGTGCCAGTCCGCACAGGATGCCGGCAGGGGGATGGAACCGGGACATTGCAACGAGCGAGAACTGGCGCACGACCACGGTTGTCCGGCGCCACCGCGACCGGGCTGCGGCACCCGCATCCTTCTAAAAGCCGGTCCCCGCACACGGAACCGGAAGTTCACCTCGTCCACACCCATGCCGGGATACTGCCCGGCATGATTTCGCTTCTTCCCCGGAAAAGACGGAAAAACCGGATTTTGCGAATGCACCGGCGTTTACCGGATCTTCGTCCCCGGCTCCACCGTCTTCAGCGGCGTGAGCAGCGAGGCCGCATCCCCGGCCGCGAGGATCATGCCGTTGCTCTCGACGCCGAAGATCTTTGCCGGGGCAAGGTTGGTCAGCACGACCACGTTCTGGCCCACCAGTTCTTCCGGCTTGTAGAACTGGGCGATGCCGCTCACGATCTGGCGGGTCTCGCCGCCAATGTCCACCTGGAGTTTCAGGAGCTTGCTCGACTTCGGGATCGCTTCGGCAGCGAGGACCATGCCGGTCTTCATCTCCAGTTTTGCAAATTCTTCGAATGATACGGTCGGTGTCTTTTCCATCTTTTTGTTCGCCTCGGCAACGCGTTTCCGGAGCAGGGCCTCGAGCTCCGCAATCTGGGTATCTTCCATCTTCACAAAGAGCGGGGCGGGGGCTTGATGCAGGCCTCGGGCACCGGGTACGTGGCATCGCTGATCGGGTGTTTTGCCACGCTGTCGTAGTACCCGAGCTGCTTCCAGCACCGTTCAGCGGTATCGGGCATCACCGGCTCGATGAGGAGGGCAAGGGCCTTGACGATCTGGACGCAGTTCTTGATCACCTGCGCCGCTGCCGCACGGTCCGTCTTGATCAGTTTCCACGGGGCATTCGTCTGGATGTAGGTGTTCCCGAACGCGGCAAGCGCCATGATCGCGTCGACCGCGCCCTTGAACTCGTAGTCCCGCATCAACTGGTCCACCGTCGCAAGGCTCTTCTCGATCTCGGCCATGATCGCGGGATCGACCGGGCCGGGCGGGATGCCCTCGAACTCCTTCTGGGCAAAGTAGAGCGTGCGGTACACGAAGTTGCCGAAGATGTTGACCACCTCGTTGTTGATCCGCTCCCCGAAGACCTTCCACGAGAAGTTCAGTTCCTTGGTATGGCTCGTGTAGGCGAGCAGGTAATACCGGAGGTAATCGGCGGGCAGGCCCTTGTCGAGGTAATCGTCGTTGGTCCAGACCACGTAGCCCCGGGACTTGGAGAACTTGTGGTCGTCGACCTTCACCATCCCGCTCGCCACGATCGCATGCGGGACGCCATAGCCGGCTCCTTTGAGCAGCGCCGGCCAGAAGATCGAGTGGTGGTAGATGATGTCGCCGCCGATGAAATGCGTGACCCGGTTCTCGCCGCACCAGTAGCGCTTCCAGTCCTTGCCGTTCTTCTCTGCCCATTCCTCGGTGAACGCGATGTACCCGATCGGGGCATCGACCCAGACATAGACCACGAGGTCGTCGCGGCCCGGGAACTTCACGCCCCATTCGAGCGTCCGGGTGATGCACCAGTCATGGAGCTCGTCCCTGATCCAGCCGATCGCGTAATTCTTCGCATTGCTCGTGCCCCGGACATTGTCGAGGAACGGCAGGAGGAAGTCCTTGAACTCCGAGAGCCTGAAGAAGATAATGCTCCTGGTCGCGGAACTCCGCCTTCGTGCCGCAGACCTTGCAGACCGGGTCCTTGATCTCGCCCGGTTCGAGGTGCTTGCCGCAGCCCTGGTCGCACTCGTCGCCCCGGGCCGGCTTGCCGCAGTGGGGGCAGACCCCCTCCACGTACCGGTCCGGCAGGAACCGTTTGCACTTCGTGCAGTAGGCCTGGTGCACGATCTGCTTGTAGATGTAGCCGTTCTTCTCGAGCTCGGAGACGATCGCCCGGGTCCGGTGGTGGGTGGCCGGGTCGTCGGTCATCCCGAACCGGTCGAACATGACGCCCATCCGTTTGAACGTCTCGTCGAAATGCTTGTGGTAGCGTTCCGAGAGCGCCCGGGGGGAGATCCCGGCTCTTCTGCCGAGACCACGATCGGCGTCCCGTGGTTGTCCGAACCGCAGACGAAGACCACCTCTTCGCCCGACCGCCGCATGTAGCGGACGTACGCGTCGGCAGGGACGTACGTTCGCAAATGACCAAGATGGCAGGGGCCGTTCGTGTACGGCAGCCCGCAGGTGACGAGCAGCGGTGGTGGATTCATCAGTACTTTTTAGATGCTTATGAGTAATAAGATCTCTACTTATGGTAAAACGGCTGAAACTGGCAACGCGGGGATTCGGGGCGGAGCCCGGGCAGCCGGATGTGGCAGCGCTCGCGGCATGGATTGCAGAACACCGGGGCAGGACTGCGGATATCGTCACGTACCTGCTCGACCAGTCGCTCGCCCCCCAGGTCTCGGCAGGGATCGGGATCCCCTGTGCCGGCGGGAAATTTTATGCCCGGCGCATACGGGACTGCCTCCGCGGGGTCGATGATGGCCGGATCATGGATGACCTCCACTTCGACCACGCCCCGTTTGTCGAGGATGCCGCCGGTATTGTCGTGCAGAAGAAAGGGGCCTGGTGTGCTCTTCCCGCACCCCACCTGCTCGGCCTCACCGACCGGTATTACCAGGACGAGGACGAGCACAGGGACGCGATCCATTCCCTGTATCAGGACCTCATGCGTACCATGCGGGACACCGGTGTTGCCGGGCACGTCCTGATCGCGGATGCAATGGATGAGCGGGAAGTGCAGGCCCTTGCCCGGAAAAATGTCTTCTTCTTCCAGCCATCGCCCACGCGGCAGGATCTCGGGATCCTCCTTGAGCGCCAGCGGCAGGTCGCGATCACGAGGGAGAAGCTCCCCACGCTCTTCGAGCTGAAGGGCGAATACGATTTTTCACGGATCATCCTCATCGATCCTGACCGGGGATCCGTATATCTCGCCCTCTCGCATCTCGATCCGGACCAGGTCAGTGCGGGGGGATATTGCGTGAAGGACTGCGGGGAGTACTGGAAAGACCTTGTTGCGGCTGCAGTATACGAGCGCTGATCTGTTTTTCGGGATTCTTCTCCATGGTTTGGAGTTTTGCGGAGGAAAAAAATAATATGGGCGGGTAGTATGATAACTGGCGGGGGGATTACTGCTCTTCAGCGATCCTGACGAATTCCTCAAAATGCCGGCTCTTTCTGAAGAGCCACCACGTGAACCGTTCCACCACCGAGAAATTGAACGAGCCGCCCGCAGCGTTCGGGTGCCCCCCGCCGCCGAATTCGCGGGCGATGAGGTGGCTGATGGGCGGGACCGAGCGGATCGAGAATTTCCCGTCCCTGCCGATGATCACTTCGATGTCGGTCTTCTTCTTGTCACGGATGAAATGGGCAGTCTCGCTCGGGTACCCGTAGAGCGGGGCAAACGCGATCCGGTATTTCGTGCCGGTGAACGTGGCATGCTTCAGGCTCCTCTGCATCATCGCCTCCATCTCGGACCTGATCTCGCTGTACTCGCGTTCGATCACCTCATCGCTGAACACGCCCTGGACAAGGCAGTCCCGGACATGGTCCCGGTTCGCCTTCCGCTGGAGCACCTGCCCGAGCACCGCGGAACGGGGATCGGCCTGTTTCCAGAGATCGTAATCGCACACTACCCGTGCAACTTCCCTGGCAACCGGGTCCTCCGGGAGGAGGTCGCGGGCGACGATGCCGGTCCCGCAGGATGATGTATCGATCCGGAGCAGCGACACTGCCTTTTCGATTCTCCTGACCTCCTCTTCGCGCCAGCGGTGGTGATCCCGCCACTCAACCGTCCAGCCGTTCTTCCGGGCCTTTACCGCTATGGACTCTGCATCCTGGTGGTACCCGAGGTCCGAGATCGAGAGGAGGTCCCCCCTGCCTTCGCAGGAGGCGACAAGGGAGAAGAGGGAGGAGAATTTTCCCACCGAACTCCAGATGGTGAATACGCCGTCTTTGCCAAACTTCATCCTGTGCACGGCATCCGCTCCCACGGCGTCCAGATCGTTGTGGGTCAGGTGGACGACATGTGCTGTGCGGCTTTTTACGGCACTCGCAAGCCCTGAGTCTTCCCTGCTGGCATCCGGGAGCGGCATTGGTTAATACTGTCATCCCGGCGTATAAAAAAGAGCGGTCAGGAAGAGCAGGACCGCGGGGGGAACAGATCATTTATTAGTCAAAAGTGACAACATTTGTATTCCTGCCCTAGTAGCTCAGCCTGGGAGAGCGCCAGACTGAAGATCTGGTTGTCGCCTGTTCAAATCAGGCCTGGGGCACTGTTTTGTTTTCCTGAACCTGACATTCCGGCATATCACCGGGGCAGCACGGTCAGGATTACAAAAAATGTATTATTACCCTTCACAACCGATGATCGGTACGATTCCCTTCGGGTTCTCCGGCTCATGATCGCGGGTACCGGGGCGAACGTGCAGGAGGCAATGGTATAATGGACTTCATGCTTGCTCTCGTCAGCATTGCCGTTATCTCGATCCTGCTCCTCTATGTCGGCCAGATATTCAGGCTCCCGAGCATTGTCAGTTTTCTGGTCATCGGCATGCTGGCCGGGCCCTATGGTTTAGCCATCATCACCAACCAGACGATGATCGAGACCTTCGGAGGGATCGGGATCATCCTCCTGCTCTTCACGATCGGGCTCGAGTTCTCGTTCGACAAGCTCCTCAAGTCATGGCGGATCGTCATCATCGGGGGGCTTGCCCAGCTCTGCACCACGATCGTAGCCATCACCTTTGTTGCCTATGCCCTCCATGTGCCCTTCCGGGGTGCGGTCTTCTTCGGCTTCATCATCTCCCTGTCCAGTACGGCGATCGTGATGAAGATCCTCCAGGAGCGACGGGAAGTCGACACCCTGCAGGGGCGGACACTCCTCGGGATCCTGCTCTTCCAGGACCTGGCCATCATCCCGATGATCCTCATCGCCCCTCTGTTCATGGGCACCGGCGGCCCTGACCTGAACGATCTTCCGCTCCAGGTCGGGAAGGTGGCCGCCATCCTGCTGGTCATCATCGTCCTCGCCCGCTGGGTCATCCCGGGGCTCCTCTACCGCGTCACTCTCCAGAAGAGCCGCGAGCTCTTCTTCATCACCATTGCCGGCATCTGCATCATCGTCGCGTGGCTCACGAACCAGGCAGGGCTCTCGTTCACGCTCGGGGCTTTTGTTGCCGGCCTGATCATCGGGGAATCCGATTACAACATCGATGCGCTGAGCCACATCATCCCGTTCCGGGACGTCTTTGCCAGCATCTTTTTCCTCTCCATCGGCATGCTGCTCAACACGCAGAGCATCCTTGGTGATACCGCCTTCATCTTCCTGATCCTGCTGATCGTCACCCTCATCATCGGGATCAAGTGCCTGACCGGCGCATTCGCTTCCGCTTCACTCGGCATGCCCGCACGGATCAGCATCTTTACCGGGTTTGCCCTCTGCCAGGTCGGCGAGTTCTCGTTCGTCCTCGCAAAAACCGGCCTGGATTCCGGTTTTATCCCGGACCAGGTGTACCAGATCTTCCTTGCATCCGCCATCATCACGATGGCCCTGACCCCCTTCGCGATGAACGCTGCCCCCCGGGCGATCGAGATCTTCTACCGGGTGATGCCCCGGCGTACCAGGAGGGATTCGCCCGGCAGCCCTGCAGGCGGTGCACCTCAGCAGGCACTCACGGATCATATCATCATCGCAGGCTATGGCATCACCGGAAGGAGCGTGGCACGGGCCGCGGAGATCACCGGCATTCCCTATATGGCCATCGAGCTGAACCCCGACATCATCCGGAGGGAGAAATCTGCCCGCCGTCCGCTCTTTATCTTCGGGGACGCCGCACAGGAAGAAGTGCTCGAATATGCCGGCATCCGCAATGCCCGGGCCCTTGTGGTCGTGGTCTCCGACCAGGAAGCGGTCCCCCGTATCGTCCACAAGGCGCGGAGTATGTCAAAGGACCTGTATATCATCGCGCGCACCCAGCACATCCGTCACGCGCAGTACCTGCTGGACCTCGGCGCGGATGAGGTCGTCTCGGAGGAGTTCGAAGCAGCGAGGGAGATATTCACCCGGGCACTGAAAAAATACCAGCTGCCGGAACCGGAGATTGCGAAGATCGTCACAAAACTCCAGAACTGGGGCTATGCCAAGTTCATCAAGAACAGTGACAGCGGCCGGACAATCCCCGGCATGGACACGGTCCTGCTCTCGATGCGGATCCACATGCTCAACGTAGGGCCGGGTTCGTTCGCGGACGGGAAGACCATTGCCGAACTGGATCTCAGGAACCGGTATGGCATCGCCGACATCGGCCTCCGCAGGGACAACGCGACAACGAGCATGCCTGAGAGCAGCACCCGTTTGCACGGAGGGGATGCACTCCTGATCTTTTCAACCGACCAGACCGCTACGGAGATCGCCCGCCTCTTCGCAACACCCCAGGACGATTAACGCCATTTTGCAGAGACGCGACATTCCCTGTCCCACGCGGTTCCGGCCTGCCCTGCACCACACTTATCATATCTGGTGCAGATGAAGGAAAAAAATAAGGCTTCACCCCCCCTTTTCCTTGTATATGCGACGGGCGGATGTGGTGCATGGGCGGGGAATACGAGCGGGCATACCGCGATGCTTCCACAGATCCTGAGGGGTTCTGGGGGAAGGCCGCGGAAAAGGTCCACTGGTACAGGAAATACGACACGGTCCTCAACCGGGACAACCCGCCATTCTTCCGCTGGTTTGAGGGGGGATCCTCAACTCATGTTACCATGCGCTCGATTACCATGTGGAGAACGGGAAAAAAGACGACATTGCCCTGATCTTCGACAGCCCGGTCACCTCCACCGTGAAAAAATACAGTTACGGCACGCTCCTGGGCCTTGTCTCGCGGTGTGCCGGCGGGTTGCTGGAACTCGGGGTGGAAAAAGGGGACCGGGTGGTCATCTATATGCCGATGATCCCGGAGGCAGTGATCGCCATGCTCGCATGTGCACGGATCGGTGCAGTCCATTCCGTGGTCTTCGGCGGTTTTGCCGCAAGGGAACTTGCGACCCGGATCGAGGACGCGCAGCCCCGCGTGATCATCTCAGCTTCCTGCGGGATCGAAGTGAAACGGATCATCCCCTACAAGCCCCTGCTCGATACGGCGGTCGATCTCTGCACCCATCAACCGGCTGCGTGCGTGATCGTCCAGCGCCCGCAGTCGCCCTCGCCGCTGAAAGACGGCCGGGACATCGCATGGGACACCCTCCTGCAGGCTGCACCGGCAGGGTGCGTTCCGGTAGCAGCAACGGACCCGCTCTACCTCCTCTACACATCGGGGACTACCGGAAAGCCCAAGGGGGTGCTCCGGGATAATGGCGGTCACCTCGTTGCCCTGCTCTGGAGCATGCAGTACATCTATGGTATGCAGCCCGGCGAGGTCTTCTGGGCAGCTTCCGATATCGGCTGGGTGGTCGGGCATTCCTACATTGTCTACGGCCCGCTCTTCCATGGCTGCACGACCATCCTCTACGAGGGAAAATCCGTCGGCACCCCGGACCCCGGGGCCTTCTGGCGGGTCATTGCACAGCATCGCGTGTCAGTCCTGTTCTGCGCCCCCACCGCATTCCGCGCCATCCGCAAGGAAGACCCGGACGGGAGCCAGATCGGGAAATACGATCTCTCAGGCTTCCGGATGCTCTTCCTTGCGGGAGAGCGCTGCGACCCGGACACGCTCCTCTGGGCGCAGTCCCGGCTCGGGGTCCCGATCATCGACCACTGGTGGCAGACCGAGACCGGGTGGTCGATCGGGGCGAACTGTGCAGGGCTCGAACTGTTGCCGGTAAAACCCGGTTCCTGCACGAAACCGGTGCCGGGATACGATGTCCACGTGCTGGATGCGGAGGGCAGGGAGGTGCCCCGCGGGGAGACCGGAAATGTTGTCGTGAAACTGCCCCTCCCCCCGGGCTGTTTTGTCACGCTCTACCACAATGATGCAGATTTCGTGAAGACCTACTTCACTGCCTACCGGGGATATTACCTCACCTCCGATGCCGGGTTCATCGATGACGACGGGTATCTCTGGATCATGGGAAGGACCGACGACATCATCAATATCGCAGGCCACCGCCTCTCCACCGGCGCGATGGAAGAGGTGCTGGCAACACACCCCGATGTGGCCGAATGTGCAGTGGCCGGTGTCCATGACCCGGTAAAAGGAGAGGTGCCGCTGGGGTTCGTTGTCGTAAAAGCCGGCGTTGCCAGGACCCAGGAGCAGCTGGAACCGGAACTGATCGGGCTGGTCCGGCAGAAGATCGGGCCGATCGCGTCCTTCAAGGCAGCTGCGGTCGTCAGGCGCCTGCCCAAGACACGGTCCGGAAAGATCCTGCGGGGCACCATCAAGAAGATCGCAGACGGGGTCCCCTATACCGTGCCGGCAACGATCGACGACCCGGCGATCCTCGACGAGATTGCTGATACGCTGCGGGGCATGGGTTATCCCAAAGGGTAATCAGACATGCGATAAAAAGATCAGTCACGGCGGCGATAGCATATACCGGGATAACATGCAACCGGTCATTCTTCGTCCCGTCTCTCCGTTCGATTTTTCCCTTACTGCGGCAATTTTCTCCCGCGGCGACCCCGGGATCCGGCTCTACCGCGACGGCGTCTTCCGGCAGGCGCTGGATATCGGCGGCATTCCCCTGCTTGTCGAGGTACGTTCCGGGGGCACGACCGGGCTGCCGGCATTATCCGTGGCAATCAAAGGTGACCATATCGTAACCGCCCGGATAAAAAAGGAGGCCGGTGACGTGATCTCGCGCATATTCAGTACCGGCGATGACCTGTCGCCATTTTATCGCGCCATGGAAACGGACCCGGTGATGGCAGGCCTGGTCCGGCAGCTCTGCGGGCTGCGGGCCCCTTCGACACCCACCGTCTTTGAGGCCCTCGTGGATTCCATTATCGAGCAGCAGATCTCCCTGCACGTTGCACAGGGCATTGAACACCGGCTCATCCGCGCACGGGGGAAGGAGGTCCATGCAGACGGTGAGATGTACTATTGCTACCCGGATGCACAGGCCCTTGCGGCGACTCCCGATGCCATGTTCCGGACCTTGGGCCTCACGGTCCGCAAGGGGGAGTACATCCGCGGGATCTCGGAGCAGATCCTTGCCGGGGATCTCGATCCGGAGGCATTCCGGGATGAGCCGGACACGGGATCGGTCATCAGTGAGATGGTGAAAATCCGGGGTATCGGCCGGTGGACTGCCGAGCTCACCGTCCTCCGGGGACTGCACCGCCCGGATGCGTTTCCCGCTGATGACGTGGGTGTCCGCCGGTTCATCTCGCAGTATTACTATGGCGGAAAGAAGATCACGGCAGCAGAGGCACGGGACTTTGCAGAGCGCTGGGGTGCATGGAAGGGGTTTGCCGCATACTATCTCGAGGTGGCAGGGCTGCTGGAAAAAAGTGTCCTGCCGCCCTGATCAAACCGTATCCCGGGATGGGACCGGGATCACCGTTGTCCCCGGCATATGCACCGGCGGTCAGTCCCCGGCGTGTATCTCCCAGAGCGTAAGCCGGTACTTTTTCCCTTCCCGTGTATACATGGCAGTTACGGTAAAATCACCCTCGATCCGTTTTCCGTTCGCGGTGAGTGCTTCGTGGCACGGGTAGCTGATCACCGCGGTGCCATCCCCCGGGATCCGGATTGCGGGCTCGCCGATCGTAAACCCGTGCAGGGTAAGGGACGGGAATAACCGGTCGAGCAGACCGGTTTTGTCAAACCGGCCGAAACTGTTGATCTCCACGAAGTCCGGAGAGAGCAGGGCATCAAGCGCCCGCCGGTCTCTCCGGAGCCATGCATCTGCCCGGGCATGCTCCAGCACGAGGAGCAGGTTTTTGAGCTGCCCGGGATCCATATCGGAGGGTATTGTATCGGACATTTCAGCTCAGGCACTCCTGGATGATATCGGTGATGGCTGCCGGAGATGGCAGGCAGTCCCTAATACCAATGCTTGGGTACTGCCGGGTAATTAAATCGTCGTGGCGCAATCCCGGCACAACAAAAAATTTAACCTGCGATGATAACGTTCTGGTACTGAATGTACGGGGCGTTTGCAGTATGGGACTGTTCGATGATCTGGGCAAGGCGATGAAAAAGGTGGAGGATGAGATCAACAAGGCCGAACTGGACAAACAGGTAAAGGACCTCGGCCAGGAAATGAACCGGACGGGCCACGAGCTCTCGGCCGAAATTAAAAAGGCACAGGACCCCTCATCCCAGAAAGCCACGGTACCGGCTCCGGCTTCCGCCGGCAGCGCCGGCGCCCGTCTGCCGCACCCCGGCTATGCAAAGATCACGGCATGGGTGAAAAGGACCCAGGGCAGCCGGATCAGCCAGATCTCCGATCCGCTCCGGAAAAAAACCGAACTTGAGCAGATGACTGCCGAGGCATGCTCGGGACTTTCGGAGAAGACAAGGAACGGGTTCCTCGCCTATCTCAAGAGCCAGAACTACGAGCAGCTCCTCAGATAATTCCCGATGACCGATCCCTGCCGCCATTTTTACCAGCACCATCCCCCGGATCTCTCCGCCATCACCGATCTCCCGCACCGTCACTTCCGCTTCCTTCTCCCGAGGGGGAGGTTCCTCAAGATCCGCGACCGCATCCGCGACGAAGCAACTCTCCGGAAGTGGCTTATCCGTTACCGGCCGTCCGATGTGTATTATTCAACCAGCTGCTGGCTTGTACCTGAGAACCTCGGGCGAAGGGAGAGGACACCGGTCTCGGACAACATCTTCCTCTCCTCCGATATCGTGTTCGATATCGACCGGTCGCCGTTCTCGCCTGTCTCTCTCGAGCAGGCGCGTGGAGATACGCTGAAGCTGCTGGATTTCTGCCGCGATCATCACCTCCCGGTAAAATACCTCGCATTCTCCGGCAGCAAAGGGTTCCACCTTGTGTGCAGGGACCTGTACCGGTATGACAACCCGGACCCGTTCGCCCGCGAAGACATGGCACGGGAAGTCAGGAGAGATCTCATCTCGCGGGTCCGGGCTGAAGGGATCAATTTCGATGAGAAGATCACAGCCGATACGCGGAGGATCCTCCGCGTGCCGGGCACCATCAATTCAAAGACCGGGTTTGCCTGCACCCTTCTTACCGCAGGCCAGCTGGAACAGCCGGCACGCGAAATTCTTAAATATATTCCCCGGGTAGATCTTGGTACCCCCTTGATCCCGCACGCGGGAGATGAAAGCCCTCTTCGAGGCTCCCGTATCATATCCTGGCTTTGCCACCGGTTCGGGGTGAGGTCAAAGCCAGTAACCCCGGTTACCTATGCAACGTTCCTCATCAACGCGGTCCCGGGCATCATGCGCCAGATCCCGTTTTTCGAGTATTCCCCGGGGAGGGACGTGCAGAAGATCGCGGGGGAACTGTCCGGGCTCCAGGAAACCTATGGCCTCTCCGACATCTACCTGTACCGATCAGAGAAGGAGATCTCCGCGGTATGCCTCCGGACATTTCCTCTCCGCCGTCTCGAAAAGATCATCGGTGCTTCCGGCTCAAGGAACTTCGGGACATTGCTGAAATACAAACAGCTGTTCCTGCGCGTTGGCGAGGAGCGGGACATGTACCAGGGAGTGCAGGCAGGCACACCCGCGTACCTGCTGACCGTACCTGCTCCCGACCGGAACAACGAACATTTCGTGAGCCTCCCCCATCTCCGGTTTCTTTCCGGATGCGGTACGCCGGTGAGACTGTACCGGCGACAGCATGGCAACGGGGACGTGTTCCTGGCACATACCGTGATCGAAAAGGGTTGAAAAGTCCCTATTTGCCAAGGAACCGTTCGAGCCCGGCCTGGAGTTCCGTTATTGACACGGGTTTCTGCAGGACACCCAGGTACGGATCGTTCATCCGGGCAATCTTCTCTTCCACGGAAGGAGACGCCGTAAACAGGATTACCGGCAGATCCCTGATGTTATATTCGTTCCGGAGTTTTTCCAGGAATTCCCAGCCGTTCACCGGGGTCATCATGATATCCAGCAAAATGAGGGTAGGCGGATCGTTCTTCACGTGCTCGAGTGCCTCCACGACATCGGGGATAAGGACCGGCTCGTACCGATCCGCCGGAGGAGAATATCCATCATATCGAGGATTGGCTGGTCGTCCTCGACGAGCATGATCTTACGTTTCATGGTGCACTTCCCTGGGTAAACGGATGGTAAATGTACTGCCCGGCGTTCACAACACTTTCTACCGTGATATCCCCGCCATGCATCTGGACGACCTTTTTGGCAATGGACAACGACAGGCCGAGCCGGTCGTATTTGCGGGACAGCACTGCTGCATCTGCAAGCTGGAAGGGCTCGAAGATTGATGTGAACTGGTTTTGCGGAATACCGATACCGTTGTCCCGTATCGCAATGTGATGTTCTGTATCATCAATGCCTGAACGGTAAAAGATTCCGATTTTTCGCGGCGGCTTTGAATAGTTGACCGCATTCGAAAGGAGAGAATCCAGCACGCTGAACAACCGGCCCTCATCGGCAGTAACCATCACGGAGGCTTCAATCCCGACGGTCAGTTCGGCCTTCGTCGCGTACCCTCCGTTATCAAGGACTTTTCTGACGAGGGGCTCGAGAGGAAACGTCGAACAGCTCAGATGGAGTTTCCCGCTGTCCAGTACCGAGAGATCCAGCATCTGGTTGATGATCTGGCGCTCGCGGTCGACGCTGGCAAGGCACCGTTCGAGGATCTTTTTCGTCTCCTCGAGGATACCAAAGCCCGGCGGATCGGAAATGAGGAGGTTGAGGTAGCCGAGGATCGGCTGGAGGGGCGTGCGCAGCTCGTGGGCGATGGTAATGATGATCCCCCTCCTGCGCTCGTTGTCCTGGTGGATCTTGTCCTCGAGCCTCTGCATCTCGGATATATCGACGATATTGATGAGGATCGCAGGATTGTCCATGTGGCGGATCGGTGTGGTAAAGAGTGCCCCTATGCGCATTTCCCCGGATTTTGTCACGAACCGGAATTCTTTTTCATCCGATACGGGGACCTTCTCCGCCCACCCGGCAGAAAAATCCGAGAAGCCCTTCTGGTCGCGGGGATCGATGAATGTACCAAGGCTCTTCCCGGCAATCTCTTCCACAGGATACCCCAGTAAAACAGTAAAGGAGGGATTGGCAAACCGGATAAACCCGTCCTGGACCATGAGGATGCTGGTGGGGGAATTCTCGGTCAGCTGCCGGTACTTCATCATGTTGTCGTTGTTCAGTTTTTCCGCGAGCTTGCGGGTATTGATGTTGATGACCGAACAGGTAACGGTTCTTTCATCAATATGGCTCCAGGAGAGGTTCACCCAGCAGGGTGCACCGTCCTTTGTCGCAAACCGCGTCTCGAAATCAGAAACGGTATCCTGCCGGGCAATCCGCTCGAGGAACCGGCTTTTCTCGCGCGGAGTGAAAAAAACCTCCAGAAATGTCCTTTCCTCCACCTCACCGGGAGTCAGGTTCAGCATACCGGCAAACTTGTCATTCGCCTCTTTTATGGCAAAGGTCACGGTATCGAAGAGAAGGATACCCAGCTGCGAGTGTTCGAACACGGCCCGGTAGCGGGCCTCCCCGGCACGGATCCGTTCGATGAAATAGACGATAATCACCGCTATGAGGACAAAGAGGATCGCCTGCGTGGTGATGCCCACCATGGCTGCGGTATCGGGATAACTGTAGTAGTCTCCTATTGCCTGGAAGGCAATACCGCAAATCCCGGCGACATACAGGCTGCGTTTCGGGAAAAAATACGCAGCATAGACAATCGGTATGAAAAAGAGCTGGTAATTGATCAGGCTGAAGGAACGTGCGAACGAGATCGCGGTGATCAGCATGGATGAGACTGCGAGCGAGATGATGACAAAGACCCGCACGAGATCGGTGTCAGAAACCGTATACCGGAAGATCCGGATCACGTTGTCGCCCATATCCGTGATGGGCATTTGATTCTCTTTTTATTTTAAGATTCACCAAAAGTACCGGTAGTCATGGCCGGTGTTGGCGGGAGATCCGTCGTGGTGCAGGGATCTTCCCCGGGGTTCACGGGCAGGGCAATCGTGACGGGGCCTGGTCACGTGAAAAAAGATCAGTGGGTTGATATAACAGGCAAAGCAACCAACGATCTGATATGCGACCTCATGTCATCGTCAACGTGGCGATGAGCGCCGATGGCAAGCTCTCCACCCGCGAGCGGAGGCAGGTGAAGATCTCCGGGGTCCAGGACTTCAACCGCGTCGACCGCCTCAAGGCCGGCAGTGACGCGGTCATGGTCGGGATTGGCACGGTCCTTGCCGACGACCCGTCGCTGACCGTAAAGGCGGAACAATGCCGGGACAACCGGATCAAGCGGGGCGCCGACGAGCAGCCGGTCCGCATCGTTGTCGACAGCACGGCCCGTATTCCTCCGGGTGCGTCGGTCCTCCACAAAGGAGAGGGGAAACGGATCATCGCGGTATCGCGCAGGGCAGAGAAGGAAAAAATCGCCCGGCTTGAGAAATTTGCAACGGTAATTGTCACCGGGCAGGGACCGGGTCGATCTTGCGCAACTCATGGACGAACTGGGTACATCGGGCATTCAGCGCATCATGGTCGAGGGGGGCGGGACGCTGATCGCCGGCCTGATCGAGGCCGGGCTTGTGGACGAGATCTATACCTTCATCGGCAACATCGTGATCGGGGGAAAGGATGCCCCGACCCTTGCGGACGGGCCGGGTTTTATCCACGAGTCCGAGTTCCCCAGCCTGACGCTCCTGGAAGCCCGTAAGATCGAGCAGGGCATTCTCCTGCACTGGAATGTGGACCACCCGGCATGATCCTCTTTTTTAGGGAACTCATTTTTTTATCAGGCAGTCCACGGGATCCTGAAAAGAGCACCGCCACTTTTCACTCCTCTCTCCTGTAGCACCGTGATGGATGCCAACCCTCATCACAGGGAAATGCGAGAGATCATGTACGTATATCCCCATTATCGTTCTTGCCGCGGTCTTCCTCCTCATCGCCGTCCGGCAGATCGGCGCATTCAATCTTAAGATCTGGCAGATCATGCTTGCCGGAGCGATGGCGGTACTTGTCACCGGGCAGGTCTCGCCCGCAGATGCACTCCATGCCATCAATATTGACGTGATGCTCTTCCTTTTCGGCATGTTCGTTGTCGGAGAAGCGCTGGTGTCGAGCGGTTACCTCTCCTCCATCACCCAACGGCTTTTCATCCATGCACGGAATTCCGACCAGATTGTCCTGTTCGTCCTCTTCGGTATGGGCATCCTCGCGGCGCTGCTGATGAACGATACCCTTGCGGTCATCGGGACGCCGGTTGTCCTTGGCCTCGCGGCAGGCCGGCGCATCTCTCCAAAACTCCTCCTGCTCACGCTTGCGATCGCCATCACCACCGGAAGTGTGATGAGCCCGATCGGCAACCCGCAGAACCTGCTCATCGCCGTCAATTCGGGTATGGCCTCTCCTTTTGTTACCTTCGGGGCGTTCCTTGTCGTCCCGACCCTCATCAGCCTGGCTGCTGCGTACGGTATACTGAGATGGTCTTACCGGCAGGAGTTTCTGCTACAGGAATATGAGAACACCCCCGCCACTCCCTGTGATGACCGGCTCGTGCTTCTTGCGAAACTATCACTCGCGATCGTACTGGTACTCGCAGGAGTGAATGTGGCGGCATCGCTCCTGATCGGGTCCATGGCCGTGTCCTTGTCCCTGATCGCAGTCTGCGCGGCGCTTCCCGTCCTGCTCTTTTCGCCGAAACGGTTTGCCATCCTCCGCACGATCGATTGGTGCACCCTCATCTTTTTTGCCGCGATGTTTGTCCTGATGGAAAGCGTCTGGCAGACCGGGTTCTTCCAGTCGTTTATCGGCGGGGGGATGCTTGCCTCGGTGCCGCTCCTCCTTGGCACCAGCATAATCCTCAGCCAGTTCATCTCCAATGTCCCGTTCGTAGCGCTCTTCCAGCCGCTCGTCCTCCAGGCCGGCAGCGGCACGGCACAGGTGATGGCGCTCGCGGCCGGCAGCACAATTCCCGGCAACCTCACGATCCTCGGGGCTGCAAGCAATGTTATCATCATCCAGAACGCGGAGAAGCAGGGCGAGACGATCTCATTTTTCGAATTCCTGAAAGTCGGAGTGCCCCTGACCGTGATACAGGCCATGATATACTGGGGATGGCTGGCTCTGGTGCATTAGAAGATTACACGATTGTTACGGGCATTATCATGTACGACCACATTAAACCGGAGCAAAAAATTTTTTTTCAAAAGAAAGGATAAAAACAGCACACCCTTGTGATAAAAATGATGCATCTGGCCTCCAGCCTTGTGCCTGCTTTTATTTCATCGATTTGATCTTCTTGTCCATCTCGGACTTTGCCCGGCTGATCACCTCATCGAAGGATTTCTGGACCTGGGCCGTGGTCTCCTTCATGGTCTTTTCGATATGTTTCTTCCCTTCTTCCGTGGTCACCAGGTCCCGGGTGACTTTCGCGGCATCGTCCAGTGCGGAGATGACCGACCGGGTCGCTGTCGCAAGGCGTTCTTCGATCTGGGTCTCGGTTTTTTCCGGGGCCTCGGGCTCCTCCACCCACAGGCCCTTTTCAAAGTGTCCTTTCTTTTCGGTCATGGATATCTCCGGATATGGAAATGAAGTACCATTCTATCATGATGATACTACAAAAGCTTTCCACAATGGCGATACCCGGTATTCAGAATCGTGAGGGGTGTGCCGTTTTAGTATGCAGATCACCGGCTGGTTCATGCAGGACGCAGGGTAAACCGGATGGCAGCGCCGGATTGTGGCTCTCCCGGGATACGGTCGTCCGCCCATACCGTACCTCCGTAGCTCTCGATCAGCATCTTGACAATGTGAAGCCCGAGACCGTAACTGCTGCGTTTCCTGGTGTCCTGCATAAAACGGTCGAACACAAGCGGTTTCATTGCATCGGGAATGCCTGGCCCGGTATCGCTGACAGATATTTCCAGCAGGCCCTGCAACGTCTCCCTGACACTGACGGTTATCTCGGTATCTTTCCCCCCGAATTTAATGCTGTTGGAGAAGAGATTGTCAAAGACCACGCCGAGCATGTCATTGGCGAGCACCTTCTTTGTACAGTTTTCCCTGTTTTCCATGTGGATGCGAATGCCCTGGCGCGAGTCCATCTCCTTTTTAATGATGGTTCCAAGATCCACTTCCCGTACCTCCGGCGGGTTCTTATAGATACGGCTGATCGTCTCGATATTCCGGATCACGTCGGCGCTCTTCTTTGCAATCCCGATGATCTTATCGGCAAACTGTCTTTCGGTCTCGCCGGCAGTATCGCGAAATAACTCCGCATATCCCCGCAGCCCCATGGTGGCATTGAGGATCTCGTAGGTGATCGCGTCGAGATAGATATCGAGATAGGTATTCGCCTTCCGGTTCAGTTCCTCGAGATCCCGGTTGCGGTCGGCAAGATCGTGCCGGGCATCTGAAAGATTGTCACGCTGCTGCTCGATCTCCTCCAGCAGTTCGTGCAGTTCGCTCCTCTGGTGCTGGATCTGGTCGAGCATCTGGTTGAGGGAGTGGGTGAGTGAGACCACCTCTTCGTCCCCTGTCTCCGGGATGCGCAGGGAAAGATCCCCGGAACCTCCGATGGATTTCATACCGGTATCGAGCTCGCTCAGGGGGGCGAGGATGAAACGCTGGAGAAGGAGCTGGACCGCCACGAGGAAGATGATGCTGAGGAGGATAATGGCAAAGGCTACGATAAGGATGGAGTTTTTTACCTGCTGGTATACCGGGCGGGGAGTCTCAATTTTCACGAGGAGGAACGAGGGTTTGTTCTCTATTCCCGTAATGATGGCAAATCCTTCCAGATGATTTTCATCCGTCTGCCGGATAATGATCTCACCTTTTTTTGCCGAACCCAAATCCTGCGCCGTAAGTATTCCATCGACGGACTTCTGGGTATAGGGGACGAGCGAGCCGTCCAGCTGGAGCATCTGGTCAATACCGTCGATCCTGTCGGCATCAAGAAGCCGGGCCATTACGAGGGTACCTGCCGGTATTTCTGACTGGTTACCGGATTGTATCGGGTAACTGGTGATGATAACCGGATCCGTCCCGATCAGGGAGACGCCCCGCCTCCCGGTAACGCCACCCGGCATCCCTTCCGGAATGATGCTGTTATGGACGATGATGTCCAGTTCGGGAGGAACGGTCTGGATTGTCTCTCCGTCCTTGGTTATCGTTTCCGAGAATACCATGTGACCCTCTGCATCATAGACGAGGATGTAATCGATGCCGAGGTTTTTCATCGACATCGGCTGGAAGAGAAGGGAAGTATTCTGTATCCCGCTGTTATTGGAAAAAACTGCTCCTGTTTCACTACGGGAAGCCCAGTCACGGCAGGTAGCTTCTACGTTATCTATCTCGTTATTGATCTGGGAAACAAATCTCTGGACATGGGCTTTTGTTTCCTGATTCTCAATGGCCCCGAACGACTGGAGGATGACGGACTGGGTGATGAAACTCAAAACAATCAGGAACACCATCAACGTGGTCACCAGGATTAACCGGGATCGGGTCCGTACCTTCATGAAAGAGACTCAGGCATAGTATTTCTCCTAAGGTGCATATCATATCTCTCTCCATAAATTCAATATAACTATAGCGTTTTATTGTGAGTTATGATACTATCTGCGAGATGAGGCGGATTTATGCGAGGTTCTCTCACGCCATCTCCGTAACTGATTCGATTCACGGAAATAATCATGCCTCTCTGGATAGTATCCGGGTATCCTCCCAGGCTGATAGTATCTCCCGGTGGCTGGAGAGGTCGGGAGCCTCGAAGACCATTCCCCCCGGCACTGCGATTTCTGCCCGGGCGCGTTTCCGCATCATTTTCCGGGAAGCGCGTAACCGGTGTATCTCGGCTTTGTCTGAAGTGCAGGTTGTGGCCGCGATGTTGAAGGCGGCATTGATATCTGCATGTATGACCTTCCCGCACTGCGGGCACTCGAACCGCTTCCGCACCCGTTTTCCGAACCCTCCGCACCTGCTGCACCGCTTGGAGGTGTTGGACGGGTTGACGTACCGGACCGGTATGCCACGGTTGAGCGCCCGTTTTTCAACGAGGTTGAGCAGGGTGACAAACGATCCGTTCTCAAATGAGAACTCGTACGAATCCTTCAGCTCGTGATGGCGCAGGTACCGGTACGAGAAGAGTTTTTCAAATTTGATCCCTGCACAGGAGGATTCGGCAAAATTGACAATCTGTCGGGCGATTTTATGGAGCGCGGCCCTGAATTCCTTCTTCTCGCGGCTTTTGACTTTTTTGAGTTTCCAGAGTTCTCCTTCCCGGTAGAGTTTTGTGCAGTTCCTTGTCGAGGAAGTCCTCGCATAATGCAGCTTCTTTCCGAGTTTCATGACCTTTCCGCTCATGAGATCGGCAGCGACCACCGCATGGCCGGTCGTGTTTAGATCTACGCCAATCCAATGGGAATGCAGGAATGAATCGTTATGAAATCTGATCACCTTGGTGGAATTATGTTCGACTATTCTGGCCGGATGATTCATTCGCCTTCACCCTTTGGACATCCCGGATGACCTGGCAGGCAGCCGCATATGCAGCTGCGGGCTGACGGAGGATGCGATCCCGGATGTACAGCGGATAAAAGCGGAAAAAATCGAAGAACGGGATTATGGATCCCGCGGGCCTGCACAGGCCCCGGCGAAGGGATTCGAGGATGCTTTCAATGGTTTCGTCAGCATCAACCTCCGTCCAGCAGAATCCCAGCATTGGCAGTGCATGGGAATCGCTGCCGGCAACTTCAGGAATCTTGTGGATATTCCTGACCTGCATATTGGACCCGGGCTCGCTTCCGTTGAAAGATTCCACGGCATCAAACCCAAGCCCTGCATAGTTCCCGAAGCCCAGCCTCGAATGTGGATGGGGGGCAACGGATATGCCGCCATCCTGTCGTATGGCATCGAGGACCCGGTCTATCCTGGTCTTTGTTACCGGACGGTCGATACCAAGGGCGATCCAGTGTTTCTGGACTGCAATATTTCCCCCCTCGATACCTGGTATCACGACAAGGCCGAACTCCCGGGTAAGGCGCTGCGCCTCAAGCTTTGGGAAGAGGCTGTTGTGATCAGTGATTGCAATGGCATCGAGACCGGTGTCCCGGGCCTTTTTTACCATCTGCCTCGGGCTGTGAACCGCATCAACAGACCGCGAGGTATGCACATGGAAATCAACTTTCATATTGACTCACATCTTGGCGGGCATCGGATCCGTCAGCGTCATTATTCCCGGCCGGGGCATGCCGGTCCTGAAGTGTACTGGTTCTACTCCGGGAAACAGGCACGTTGAGATGAAGTGCCGAGAAACTTCCCGTCCGAAGCAGGTGAAAGGGTATGGATAAAGAGAAGCAGCTGGTTGGCATCTTGTCACGAAGCCGTTTGCGCCCACTTCGTTCCGGAAGAGATGTCTCAACTGGCTTCTTCAAATGCGACACAATAGAGTATGCAAGTAATATATATAAAATTTCTTAACACTATATTTTCTTGAATTCGATATGTGAACTGCAGATCTCTTATGCTGCTGGAAACTGATTTGGGAACATCAACAGAATTTTGCCAGGTTGCTTCAACAACGGCACATAACCGGTAACGAATTTTTACCATTCGAAAAAGAAAAACTCATGAATTTTCTTCAGGAGTCTGTCGTTGTATGACATGTTGGTGAAAAAGGTATAGAAATACCCAAGTACTGTTATTTTCCGGATTTTGCCCTGTGAGGTCCCTGCTCGTTGTCCACAAGGAGGTTGATGACCGTCTCTGAGATATCACCGGCATACTCTCCCGATCTGCGGACACTTTCGGCAATATACCCGATATTGGTGGCGATAATCGTGTCCTGTTTGAGGACCATGTTGTTGATATCCCCGCAGATATTCTCAAGGGCAGTTATGGATTCGATATTCCGGTTGGCTTCCTTCATGTCCGTATTGAAGAATGAGACGATACTCCGGTCGAAGATCTCAAGTGACATAACGCTCGCTTTCTTGATCGCTGTCAGGATTTTTTTGTCAACATCCGCACCCATGATCGGGATGGAACGTTCTGCAATCCGCACGGCATGGTCACCAACCCGTTCGATGATCCTGCTGAGCTGGTAATAATTCATGGCCATGCTCGTGGAGATCTCCATCTTGCGGGAAAGCGCTGCGTTCTGCATGATCATATTCGTCTGGCGGGCGATTAGCCAGTTGAGCCGGTCGGCATCCATGTCGCGGTTGATTACGTCCTGTGCAAGAGATTTATTGTGGGTATCGAGAGCAGTGATCGCATCCTCGTGCATGTTCTTGACGATGACGAACATCCGCTTGATGGTATTGTCAAAGGGCATCTCTGCCGGGTTAAGGAGGTCTTTTATCGCGATAACGGTCTCGGTCTCTTCCACAACCTCCTGACCGATTGTCATCTGGGTAAAATCCCGGACCACGGTCCGGACAAACGGGGAAAAACGCTGTTTTGTCGTAAGCCGGATAACATTGAACCCGGTAATGTAGGTACCGATCAGCATCCGGAAGAGATACGCCGGATCTGTCATAGTACCTGCAATCGATCTGCTTTACCCTCTGGACCGGCTCATCCGTGATATTCTTGGTCACGAGAAGGGTCCCGTCAGGCTGGACGGTGAGACCAACCGGATCATTCTTCTTGATCTTCTGTCCCTCTGCCCAGTCCTTGGGAAGTGTCACCACGAAGGATGCCCCCCCGGTCATCTGCACCCGGCGTATTTCCATCTCAATCACCCGTTTACAATAGAGACCTGATTTCCCTATGTTACTCTATTTGTCTATTTCAGGTATATATACTAGTATAGTTTATGGCGAAAAAACGTTTAATTGCCCGGGTAAAATGGATCATCGAACACTATGAGAGTTAATTGGAATTCGTTCATGAAAGTTTCCCTGTGCCTTGCTGCAGTAATCATGCTCGCACTGGTAGCAGGATGCACCGGAAATGGATCAAATACCCCCACGGCAACGCAAGTACCCGCTGCACCCCCCACAGTTGTCGCTGAGTCAACAACCATGCCGGTGGCACCAGTCGCCACAACCGCGGCTCCGGTAACCACATCGGCGCCGGTATCCACCGGCCAGAAGCAGACGATCAAGATCAGCGGATCGACAACGGTCCTCCCGATTGCCCAGGCAGCAGCCGACAGTTACATGGCAGCCCACCCGGACGCAGATATCCAGATTTCGGGTGGCGGATCAGGCGTGGGTGTCCAGCAGATCGGGGCCAAGACGGTGGATATCGGTATGTCATCCCGTGACGTGACCCAAGACGAGATGGCCAAATACCCCAGCTTTGTCATTACACCGGTAGCACAGGATGGTATTGCTATCATCGTCAACCCGGCCAACACGCTCCAGTACATCACCCTTGACCAAGTCAATCAAATCTATCTCGGCAAGATCACCAAGTGGTCCGAGATTGCCGGTGCAGACGTTCCCAACACCAACAACCAGATTGTCATTGTCGGGCGCGACAGCGCATCGGGAACCCGCACGTATTTCGATCAGACCGTTCTGAACAGTGCAACCCCGACCAACAAGATGCTCGAGCAGAACTCCAATGGAGCAGTACTCCAGACCGTGGCCCAGACCCCGGGCGCAATCGGGTACATCTCGATCGGCTTCGTCAGCAAGGATATCAAAGCACTCCCCATCTGGTACAACGCAGACAAGATCATCCCCGCCTCTGTGGACAACGTGAAGACCAGGACCTACCCTATCTCCCGTGACCTCTACATGATCACCAACGGCCAGCCGACCGGTCTTTCGGGCGACTTCATCAAGTACATCCTCAGCCCCGATGGCCAGAAGATTGTTGCCGATCAGGGTTACGTAACCCTCAACTGAACCTGAACAAAAACCTGAACAATTTTTTAGTGAGCGTGAAGGGGGCGAACCATTATGCTTTCCAGCAAAAACACGGAAACCGGCAGTGGCGCCTCCGCCCGCACCGCCCGAATCTCATACCTCAAGGAACAGGCAATCAAGACCTTATTCTTCTGCACAGCATTCTTGGCAGTTGTCGTTGTCGCTTTCATTCTCCTCTTCTTGTTACGGGACGGTTACCCGGTCTTCATCAAAGTGGGAATCCTCAATTTCCTCCTTGGCTTTGACTGGGCACCGACTGCGATCGTACCATTGTATGGCATTTTCCCGCTTATTGTCGGGACCATACTCGTCACGATCGGGGCCATGGTCTTTGCCGTCCCGCTTTCCATCGGCTGTGCTATCTACATCTCTGAGCTCGCTTCACCGCGGGTCAAACAGTTCCTTAAACCGGCGATTGAACTCCTGGCGGGGATTCCGTCCGTTGTCTACGGGTTCTTCGGCCTGATCGTCCTGACCAATTTCATCAGGGTGGCATTCAATCTCCCTACCGGGGAGACATGGCTCGCCGCATCGATCCTCCTTGGGATCATGGCGCTGCCAACGATCGTCAGTGTCTCTGAGGATGCCATCAGCTCTGTCCCCTATGAATATAAGGAGGGATCTCTTGCCCTCGGGGCTACCCGCTGGCAGACAATCAGCCGGGTGATTGTCCCGGGGGCGCTGTCCGGCATCGCAGCGGCAATTATTCTTGGTATCGGCAGGGCAATTGGAGAGACCATGGCAGTGCTGATGGTTGCCGGTAACTCGGCGATCATCCCTGACCCGATCTGGAATATCCTCTCCCCGGTTCGAACACTGACCGGTACGCTGGGCATCGAAATGGGGGAAGTCTCAGTCAGCAGTGATCATTACCAGGCATTGTTTGGCGTGGCAGTTGTTCTGCTGATCATCACGCTGATTGTCAACCTTTCTGCGGTTGCCATTCTCCGCTACCTCCACGAGGGGCGCACGACCCGGCCGGGCCGGAAACCCTACATCAGTCCTGCGGTGATGGAGACTGTGAAAACGGCTGCAAAATTGCTTCTCGCAGTTGCCTTCATCATCTTCCTGCTTGCAGCAGCTCCCTGGTGGCTTGCGGCACTTGTCGTACTCGCAGGATGCGCATGGTATTTCGGCAGGAACCGGCTTTCGCAGGCCACCATCGAAAAGTTCTCATTTGCCCTGATTGCCGGAGCTGCCCTCATTGTCCTCGCGATCCTGGTGATCATTCTTCAGGACATCATCGTTCACGGTCTCCCGGCAATATCATGGGATTTCCTGACCCAGCCCCCGAAGGACGGGGGGAGGGCCGGAGGAATATTCCCTGCGATCATCGGTACACTTTACCTTGTGATCGGTGCAATCGCCATTGCACTTCCGCTGGGAGTCGGCGCCGCAATCTATCTTGTGGAGTACACCCGTGAAGGCCGTATCACAAAGATCATCCGGACCGGCGTTGACCTCCTTAACGGCACTCCGTCCATTGTCTTCGGGCTCTTCGGGTTTGCCTTTATCGTCCTGTACCTGAATGTCGGTATTTCGATGCTTGCCGGCCAGATCACCCTTGCGCTGATGGTACTCCCTACGGTCATCCGCACCACGGAAGAGTCGTTGAAGAGCATCCCGCATTCGCTCCGGGAAGGCAGCCTTGCGCTGGGGGCTACCAAGTGGCAGACGATCAGCAGGGTTGTGCTGCCCCCGGCTGTTCCGGGAATCGTAACGGGGGCCATCCTCTCCATCGGCAGGGCCGCGGGTGAGACTGCTCCCATCCTCTTTACTGCGGTGGTCTTCTCCCAGCGGTTCCTGCCGGACTCGGTCTTCCAGCCGGTGATGGCCCTGCCCTACCACTTGTTTGTCCTGGCAACAAATGTTCCGCGCTCCTCAACCAACCAGTACGGGACAGCTCTTGTCCTTCTCCTGCTCGTGGTAGGGTTCTACGCGGTTGCTATCTATTTCAGATCCCATTTCCAGAATAAGGCACGGGGATAACATGTCCGAAAATACCATCATTTCCACCAACAACCTCAACCTCTGGTATCATGAGAAGCATGCGCTCCAGTCGGTTTCGATGCATATCCCGAAAAACAAGGTGACTGCCCTGATAGGGCCCTCGGGCTGCGGGAAGTCGACGCTGTTACGCTGCTTCAACAGGTTGAACGATCTCATCGATCATGTAAAAGTCACGGGTGAGATCACGCTCGATAATGAGGATATTCATGCCCCGGGGACTGACGTGGTGAATCTCCGGAAGAAGGTCGGGATGGTCTTCCAGAAGCCCAACCCGTTTCCCAAATCCATCTATGACAACATCGCGTACGGTCCGAAGAGTACACGGGGTAAAAGACAAGGCCGAGCTCGACCGGATCGTTGAGCAGAGCCTGCGCCATGCAGCCATCTGGGATGAAGTAAAGGACCGGCTGAACGATTCCGCCCTGGGTCTTTCCGGTGGCCAGCAGCAGCGTCTCTGCATAGCCCGCACCCTCGCTGTCGAGCCCGAAGTGATCCTGATGGACGAACCCTGTTCGGCGCTCGATCCAATTGCCACCGCAAAAATTGAGAACCTGGTCGAAAGGCTTAAACAGGAGTACACAGTTATCATCGTCACGCACAACATGCAGCAGGCGGCCCGGGTCAGTGATTTTACCGGCTTCATGTATCTCGGCAGACTCATCGAGTGCGGGAAAACGGTGGATATCTTCGAACACCCGAAAGAAGAACTGACGGAAAATTACATCACCGGGCGGTTCGGCTAGGAGAAAGGTATGGCAGAAAAATTCCACACGGAACTGAAAACAACGAAAAAAGAGACTGTGGCTATGGCGCTTCTCGGCCGCGAAATGCTAAGATCTGCAGTTGATGCTATGATCCGGCAGGACAAGGAACTTGCAGCATCAGTTGTAGCCAAGAAAGAAGCACTGCATCAGATGGAAGTAAATCTTGAGGAGCACTGTTACCAGCTCATCGCCACCGGCCAGCCGATGGCAAAGGACATGCGGGTCATTGCCTGCACACTCAAGGTGATCAATGCATCCATGCGAATAGGGCGGTACGGCAAGGTGATCGCCAACATTGTCAAGGACATCTCCGACAAGCCCCACATTGCCCGCATGATGAGCATCCCTCACATGGCAGAACTCACTATCGATATGATCGACGATGCAATCAAGGCATACGAAACTGATTCGGTTGCCCTGATCGCGGATTTCTCTGCCCGTGACGACACCATCGATGCCCTGCGCCATTCGATCTTCCGTGAAGGGATCACGTACATGATGGAAGACCCCAAGACCATCTCCCGCTGCACCAACTATATCCTCGTCGCCCGCTACCTTGAACGGTGCGCCGATCATGCCTGCAAAATCGCAGAAAATGTCCATTATATGCAGACCGGTGAACGTATAGAGATCCACTGATCCATGCCCGGAGACGTAGAATACCGGACAGGAAAAGATACAGTCCTGTTCATATGCTCGTTCAATTCTGTCAGGTCACAGATAGCCGAAGGCCTGCTGCGGGCACGATGCGGCGACCGTTTCGATATCTTTTCTGCAGGTATTGCCACGGCAGGGCTGAATCCCCACGCCGTTGCCGTGATGAAGGAAATCGGTATTGATATCTCGCAGCAGCGTGGCAAAACCCTGAACACATTTACCGGAACAACATTTACCCACGTTATCACCCTGTGCGATCATGCGCGGCTTGCTGTATCTGCATCACTTCCCGCCGGGCTTTATCTGAACCACCGTCATTTTGTCAGTCCTTCCGAGCTCCGGAAGAACAAGGCCGAAATTCTCGCAGAGTTCCGGACACTCCGGAATGACATCAATGAGTGGTTGACTGAGATCTTTCCGGATTGTCCGGACAGTGTAGATGGCAAATCCCACATACATCTCCCATGAAGTTCAGGTTTATGACATTCCCCTCTTTCCTATCATTCGCTGTCGTACCTTCAGCCCATCGATCGCGATTACACTGAGAAAATATAGTAACTATGTAAAGTCTATATAGAAATTCTTTTAAGTATATACTGACAAAGTACATGTAAACATCGATGGCGATATCCGGTTATCGTGTCCCGGGTTTCTTCTGTCGATGATGGAGGAGCATGGAAAACCAGCAGAAGGGAGCGATCCCATCACTGATGATCTCAGGAACCATAAACAAATGGAGATCCGAAGAAAATCCTGTGGAGGAATGCAGGAGCCTGGTCCGGATTCTTGCAAGGAAGACCGAGAACCTCTATCGGGCATGCCGGTCAGACCGGCATAAAGCCATGCATATCAGGGCCATGGGATCTGCACTGACCGATCTCAATGAGATTCTGGACAAGTTTGATCGGGAACCGGAGATCGTACATGCTGTCGATATTCTGGAAGATGCCCACGGGTTCACCTACCGGTCCGTCAGGTCCTGCGATCTCGACCGGATCAGTGAGAAGTGATGAGGGAAACCATGATTGTCACTACTAATGGAGAAGAATCTGCAGATCGGGCCGAGCAGGTGCCGATGCACCCGGATGATTCCGAGGCACTCCTTGCCTGGATCACTGCCAAACGATTCCATGAAATGGTCTTGAAGGAAACGTTTGCAGAAAAACCCGTCTACTACCGCATTATCGGGTAAAGCCGTATGGCATTGCGGGAATGATAAGAGTTAAAAAAGGTCTGTGGGGGATTTGCCGTTATGCAAATCTGAAATGGTCTCAAGAAGAACAAGCTTCCTGATAAAATATTGTTTGCATGTGATAACTATATATACATTTCCCATTCTATGGCGACCCCGGTATTGAGTTTTGAGAATTTCTTTGAAGCCTATAAACGCTTTTGTTATATTTTCGGCCAATCTTTTGACAGAACCCCGAACCGCGATATCACGAAACTCATTTACCAGGCAGACCTCGAAATGACACCCGGCATGTTCACCTCCCTGTGGCTCGTCACTTCGGCTTTGAGCGGGCTTGTCATGATGCTCCTCTCATCAGTTATCCTGCTTTTCCCGCAGAGCCCGCTCCATACCGAATCACCCTTTGTCTATATACTCCTGATTACCCTCATCGGTACCGGTGCTTCTGCCATCGGGTTTCCCTTCTATCTCCAGAACGAGATCGAGAATAAAAAAAGGGATATCGACAAGCAGATCCCCTACGCCCTCGCATTCATGTCTATCCTTGCCAGTTCCGGGGCTACACCGCTCGAGATCATCCGCCGGTTGTCGCGGGAGGATTACGGCCAGATCTCCGCCGAGTTCCGCAAAGTGCTGTTCCGGGTGGATATCCTCGGGGAGGACGTTGTAACGGCCATGAACGGCCTTGTCCATAACACGCCGTCGGACCTTTTCCGGGACATCTGCGTTGACTTGACCAATATCATTTACGGGGGCGGGGGGCTCAAGTCGTACCTCGAGACCAAGTCCAAGGACCTCATGGGCATCCGCCGCCAGACCTACAAGGAGTTCGTCGATTCGCTGGCAATCTTCGGCGAAGGATATCTCGGCGGTGTTGTCATGACATTGACGCTGGCAATTCTTGGTATCGTGATCTCCGGTACACTTGGGATCCAGCTTGGTCCCTTCGAGCCAAAAGACCTCTTTAACTTTCTCATCTACCTGATCATCCCGCTCATCAACATCGTCTTTTTACAGATGCTGTCGGTGAAATACTCCACTACCCCCTGATGCTTATGAACCCTGACGAGAAACGCAATCCGATCAATGAGAAGATCGAGGAACTCAAGGAGCTGGCCGAGCGTATCCGGATCCTCTATAACCCTCCCCGGGAGTATTTTACGGTTGTCGTGCCGGTGGTAGTCGCTCTCCTCCTGGTCCTCGGGGCATTTCTTGCCGGATACACATTTATGGGAACGGCGAAAACTGTTCAGGGAGATAGTGAAAAAGTTCAGAAACTTAAAGAACTGGAAGCTCAGCTCGCGGAGACCGGTGAACCGTCATCTTCAGATAATACTACAGCACCCGTTTCAGCACAACCTTCCCAGAAGATGGGTCTCGATGAAATCCTCGTCTTTGCCGTCATCATCGCCATCACACCGTATGCGATCGATATCACCCTCCAGAAACGGACGGCCCGCCGCAAGGAAGAACTCTACACGGAGTTCCTCTTCAAACTCTCAGAACTGATGCGTGGCGGCCTCGATCCTATCAAATCCGTCAAGGAGCTCTCCAAAACGGACCTGGGGATTCTCACCCACAATATCAGGATTGCGTCGACTTCGATGATGTACGGGAAGTCATTTGAAGATTCGATGAAGTCGATGGCAAAGTCCCTCCATTCCGAGCTGATCTCACGGTATACTACGCTGGTTGTGCAGGCTTCCTATGCCGGAGGATCTGTAGCCGACCTCATCCTCAAGGCCTCGGAGGATATGCGGAGCATCATCGGGATCGAGCGCGAGAAGGAGGGGAACCTCTCCCAGTACGTGATGATCTTCTACTTTGCGCAGGGGATCATCTTCTTCATCATGGTCACCTTGACAACGAGCCTGCTGCCGTTTGTCAATTCACTGGGTGCTACCAGTCCGTTCGGAGTGAATAAACTGATTGACGTGGATTTTGCCCGGGGCTTTTTCCACCTGATCATTATCAACTCGTTCTTTGGCGGCCTCATTATCGGCAAGATCGCCGAGGGAGACGCCCGCCACGGGCTTAAGCATTCCGCAATCCTGATGACTGCCGGGTATATTGCCTGCGCACTGTTCATTCTCCCGCCACCGGCCGTAGCGCCTTTACAGCAGATCAATATCACGCCGGTCGGAGATACGAACCTGGAAGGAATCGCCTCGATCCCCATGAAGGATCCGGTTGAATTCAGACTAACTGATGCCAGCGGCAACCCGGTGAACAGCACTACGGTCCAGTTCAGCATAGTCCCGGCAGGTTCCGTTACTCCGGCATCGGATATTTCGGATAACCAAGGAATCGTGAGGGTCAGAGTCACTCTCGGGGATACTCCGGGATCATATATGGTCGTTGCTGCAACGAATGGAAAGACGGCCAAGGTGGTCATTGATGTCAAACAAGAGTAGAAGACGCGAGGTGCGAAAATGATGAGAAGAAATCTGGCTACAGGCTTGTTGCTGATACTCGGATGTGTTATTTTTCTCACTCTGGTTTCAGGATGTACATATTCCCGTCCTGATCCGGAAACCGGTGTCAAGGCTTGGATCACAGAAGTGAATCATCGGAATTATGCGAGCTTGTACGATCTGGCACCCGCTGAGATCCGGCATCAGGTGTCCAGAGACGAATTTATCAAAGCGCAGAATAACAATACCCTGCTTGCACCAGGGAATTCATTTGAGAACTACACCATTCTTCAAAGAACAGTATCAGGAGATACTGCGACACTCACTGCCGAGCTCATACTGGTAACTCAGGATCCATTAAGTCCGGCACCGGAAAAAATCCCCCTGTTTCTCAAATTTGTTGAGTATTATGAGAACGGGGAGTGGAAAGTCTGGACTGCCGCTCCATAATTCCTTTGAAAACAGGGAAAATATGAGAAAAAGATTGAAGCAGCAACCAGATCATCCGGGAGATGAACGGGATTGCATACTGTTTGATATGCACGTTCATTCGCAGTACTCATCAGATTCAATAACCCCGATCCGAAATATCGTCCAGAGCTGGAAACGTTCCGGCATTCTTCCGCTGGTCTGTGATCATAATACGGTCGCAGGTTCTGTTACTGTTTTTCATGAAATTTGTTCGACAGATTCAACTATCCCTTCGATCGTTGCTGAGGAGATCCTTACATCTGATGGCGAAATTATCGGTGCATTCCTGCAGGAAGAGATCCCTGCATTCATGAGCGCTGACGAGACGCTTGACGGCATCCGCGACCAGGGAGCGCTCTCGATTGTTCCCCACCCGTTCTGCTCGTTCCGGTCAAGTGTGATCCGTCCCGAAGTCCTTGACCGTATCATAGACCGCGTGGATATTATTGAAGGTTTTAACGGCCGGGCCGTAAATCTCCGTGACAATGACCGGGCACGCAGCTATGCAGCACGCTGTCACTTACCTATTTCCGCAGGGTCGGATGCGCATTCCCCCGAAGAACTGGGAAAGACCTATGTTGCCTTAAAGCCATTCTCATCGCCGGAAGAACTCGTACGGGAGATTCGGCACGCTGCGATCCATTACCACAAGGCGTCTCGCCTCCTCATCCCATTAACCGGATCCTGCCGGGGACATCAGCGAGTGAAATAATAAACTGAATTTTCCTTTTCCATAACTGTACCTGGTAATGAACCATCACAGCTACCGTTACGGAATCACATGAACCTGGGGGCGGCCATAATTGCGGGTTTACCCGTGCCTCTCTCTTGTATCGATGAGAAGGCCCTCTTCATTGACCGTGAACGGCAGCATCTTGTCCCGGGGGTACTCCCCCCGCATCTTGGGGATATTGATATAATGCTTGAGCTTGTCGCCTTCCTGAATGATAGTGAATTCGATAATGCCATCGGTCATCGCCCGGACGAGATTCTCCTGACGTTCGGGAAGTACTCCGCTGTCAACGAGTAGGAGGAATGTCTTTCCCTTGCGACTGGTCGATATGAGACTGAAGAGGAGGATGGAGAGATCGGAAAATGATTCCTCCGCAAAGAAGACCGAGAAGGGGTCAATGATGATGAGCGAGGTCTCGGGATTACTGATGAATGTCAGAACCTCCGGCTTTGCACTGACGGGCTGGATCTCCACGACACGAAGCAGATCAGAACCCGGAATCCTGAGCTGTTCCATTCTTTTGGTTACATCCTCTTTTGTCTGGAGCGTGAGGTACGTAACCGGAATTCCGGCCCTCGCCCGTTCGGATGCGACATAGAGCGCATAGATGGACTTGATATTACCGCTTCGCTCCTCGATACACAATACACTGTTATCCGGGACCATCTCGAGTCCGTTGACCAGGGCCAAGCCAGAAACTCTCCAAATCTATGATTATTCATCTGTTCCTCTATAGTTAATAGGTTCTGCTGCCATATACTCCTGCGCTTTTATCAATGAGATGACCCTGAAGAGAGACTTTCGATTCTCATATTTTTCCGGAACCTCAAAATATATATAATATTGAGACATCATAGAAGAAATTGGAAAATGAATTACCGATATAAAGCGAAGAAAACGGCATATGGTGATGAAATGGAGATAAAAACGGGATTGGCCCAGAAATTTTATTATAATTACAAAATGATTGCGTTACTTCCCGTGATCGCAGTAATCATCGATTATACGCTGACATTTTTGTTTGCAGACGATTCTTCCATGATCCTGAGCTGGGAGGCGAGCCCGTTTGTCCGGTTTGCGCTCATGCACAATATCATGGCAGTATATCTCGTAGCGATCATCCTCTTTTACTATTTATGCTCCTATGCGGTGCTCAGGATCCTTGATGGCACAGATTACTACCGGTTCGGGTACTCCTGATAGCGATCCTGAGTATCACCCATATAATAGGCGGGATGTCGTGGCACTTCCGGAACGCGTTCTATTCCAATGGCGTTTTCATCCTTTCTCTCCTTTCCATCGTGTTCGCAATTATCATCTTCAGCTTCTCGCTTCTCAATGAACGGAGACCTGCCCGGGAATGAAAGACATCTCGGTGGTTGCTCCCCTTCTTGTGACACCCGTACGTTAATGATTCCCGTGATGTGACCTCTTTCATAGTACAATCAAAAACACAGATTTTATCGATCTATCTTCTCCACCGCATAACTCGTCCGTGGACCGTTTTGTCACGAGCGGATCGTCCAGTAACATTTTTGATGAGGGTCATGGGGGTCACAGGCTTGAAGAGGATGACCCCCCACAGGGGTCAGGCATTATAATTATACGACCCCTTTGATTCCACACCAATATCGGGCGGGCTTGATATCTATTGGAGATCGCCTGTTTACCAGTTGGACATTTTGAAAAACAGGCGCAGATCCGGGAGGGGGGTCATACAACGTTCTGGTGCGACCCCATGAGACCATCATCCAACCGATTAGCATATATTATTTCAAATCATTTTTAGTATACTATATTTCCAGGACATGTCCAACCGGTTTTCGGCCCGACAACCGATGCAATCGATTATGGCCGCTGTCGCGTGCAGCTCATGCCGTTTGACGGTATTGGTGAATTATCCGGTTGCCGTCTCGAAAAACCGGAGATTACCGGTCAGGAGAATCAACCCAATGGCAACTTTCAAGCAGAACCGCCCATCCAAGAGCGCAACCAGAATGCTGGCATCTCCTTTTGCCAACATCAATGCATTCGACGCTCTCATGCAGGATATCATCAGGAACAACCCGTTCGGTTGCATCGCGTACCGAGTACCAGGGAAAAATCACCCGCCGGTGGAGAAGGTCCGGGAGATGTACACGGCAAAATTTGTATACGAGAACGGGGAGGGGAAGCGTGTGGGGACCAGTTCTGAGACCTATAGCAGTATACCCGGTTTTCACGCCGGGGTTAAGGCTGTTACCTCTAACCTCGCAAACATTGCAGCGCACGGGGGAGCTGTCCGCAGGAACCAGAGCGCAGACAGCTATGCGGTCTCGTTGAAATGTCACGACCCGAACGGGGAAGTGTTCTTCCTGAACCTTGCCCGCGACAAAGTGACGATCTCGTCGTACTCGGATGATTCCGTCCGTCAGCGGATCGAGGAATGGTCGGAAGGCACCCCGGCGCTGAAGTAATATCCTGGAAGATGCCCTTGCGATCCCGGATGTTCGCAGGAAATTTCTGGATAGCGATCGCGGAACGGAAAAAATATTGTCTCGAAGATTCCGAAATGAGATCAATGACGGTCTGATGGCGCAAACCGGGTAGCAGGAAGGTGGAGTCGTGGGAAACCAATCCAGCCGTGATCTTACCAGATGCCGGGATACCGTACCGCGTTGATGAAAACAACCGCGTGCGATCTGGTGAAGAGAGAAGATAGTGATACAGGGCGTCCCCTGGCAAATGTATACCTACCTCTATATCAAATAGAGATAACTATAGAATAAATTGCAAAAACATATATCTCCCAACAACCATAGCTCGTACCACAGGCCGGCCGGGTGACCGGGTTCTCATTCGATCGATCAAGAGTCCGACATGCTGAAACATCCACATTTTAAGGGCAACACGTTAATTACCGGCATCATACCGGCGGCCTGTTTATTCTTTCTGACACTCGGGACAGTATCCGTATACGGGGTTCCATGCGATCTTACCCCGCTAACATTCATCAGTATTATGATATTCATACTGACACCGGTGATTGTTTTTCTCCGTATGAAAAACAACGGGTCGAAGATCTCGTTCGGCATTAGCAGTGTTCAGCCCGGAACGATTTGACAATAGACAATTTTCGCCCCATATCTATATATTGTACTATAGTCATTGGTTTTGTATCTATATTCAGATCGTTAAAAATATATACTCAACCATCTATTATCTGATTGGTGAAATGACATCTGTGGGGGATGAATGACTTCACCAGCAAAACCGTTGCAAACTCTCAAAAAATTTTTAATTTTCCAATCTCAGCAACGCATCCACAAATCCAAGGTGAACAGCATATGGCAAATCTGAAACGAAACAATGATATGGCAGTCTCACCGATTGTCGCGACCCTCGTCCTTATCGTCGTCGCAGTCATCGGTGCGGTCGCAGTCGGTACCATCATGGGTACCTTCTCGTCCGATGTATCGAAGCAGGCAAATGCAAATGGTGCAAGTGGTGCAGCCCAGACCGAGATCGTTGTGGCCGGTTCAACCACCATCGACCCGATCACCCAGCTCGCAGCTCAGGCATACACCGCCAAGAACCCCGGTGTGAAGATCACGTCCCAAGCAATGGGCAGCGGCGCAGGTGTCGCAGCAGTCGGTGCCGGCGTAGCTGACATCGGCGCAGTCTCCGAGACAATCCAGTCCAAGTGGACCACCGCCTTCCCGAACCTCAAGTCGAACCTCATTGGTTACGGTGCAATCGTTGTCATCACCAACAAGGCAAGCCCGGCCACCACCAATGCAGACAACTCCGTTGCTGCATCTGACCTCAAGATTGTCTTCGACCCATCCGTTCCCTCGACAACCACCCCGGTCAACATGACCGCAACCCCGACCGTTGTCTACCGTGCTGACGGCTCAGGTACCGCAGACTCGTTCTTCAAGAGCTTCCTCGGCCTCAGCTCCTCCCCGACCTCCAACGCAAACAGGACCTACATCGGAGCAAACGGCAACGCAGGCATGATCCAGGTCGTCGGATCGACGGCAAACTCGATCGGCTTTGCTGACTACGGCGACTCCGTTGCAAACAAGCTCGGTGCAAACACCATCACCATCTGCCCCATTGCTGATCAAGTCGCTGGCACAGTCGGTGCAAAATACAACACGCAGGACAACATCTACACCACCAACAGCCAGACCCAGCAGAACTGGGCTTCACTCCGCGCACAGGCAAAGTACATCTACCAGGGACAGGTCCTCGGCTACACCGTAAGTGACCCGAAGAACTACAACACATCCCTCATCCGCCCGCTCTTCTACACCACCAACGGCGTACCGAGCTCAACCGTCCAGGACTTCGTCTCCTTCATGACGAACCAGCCCTACGACAACAACAAGAAGATCAACATCTTCCAGGAAACCAACAACTTCAACGTTGCAGACCTCGGATAACCCGTAAGAATTAAACCCAACTTTTTTTTTACGAATTCTCTGGCAGTACCAGACCGGCCGGAATAGTTTTAAGGAATGCATTATCTGCTTTGGTGAATGTCTCCGGCAGTGCCGACATTTTCCTGGGGTTTATCGTATTCCAAATCCCGAAAACAATCCTGTACACACCTTCAATCATAGCTCACGTGAGGTGCAGCGCGATTCACTTCATCTGCCTTGGCTGACTCCGGAGAGAAAAGTGCTGGACGGGTACGTGCCTGATGTTTCACTTCTCTTCATCGGAAGGCTGAACCTTCGTCCTAAATCCTCGGTACTGATATGGACGAGATCATACATACGCTGAAGAATACGTACACCCCGTTGCGTTGAAAAGGTACAGGGTACTATGTGAAACGTGCCGGTGCTGTACCCGGGACAACAGGGTATGCCGGATGTACCTTGGTAGCGAGGAGATTCTGAAAATTATAGAGATAACCTATATGACTATATAATCTCTACTCAGAAGATATATTTTCAAAAAGATCCAGACTAGTACCTGTAGTCAGAGGACAGGTCCGGTACATCACATACGGCCAGGCCCGGAACGGATGACAACAACTGATCGCCAGATTGAACGGAATGCCATGAAACACCACATCGACCTGCCCGAATGGATCTTTTTCAGCATTGCCGGTATCACTGCGTTCCTCGTCATCCTGATCATCGGTTTTCTCATCTACGCTGCCTCCCCTGCCTTGGAAACATCGGGAATTGGTTTTATTACCGGCTCAGTCTGGAATTACGACACTCACCAGTTCGGCGTGCTGATTTACCTGATTGATACGCTCCTTCTGACCGTGCTTTCCCTTGCCATTGCCGTACCAGCCGGTCTCCTCACTGCAATGTACCTGGCAGAATGGGCGCCGGCCTGGATGGAGAAGATCCTGCGCCCTCTCGTGGAACTCCTCGTAGGTATTCCTTCGGTAGTATACGGTTTGTTCGGGCTGCTGATCCTTTCCGGTTTCTTCACCAACTACCTCAACCCTCTTCTTGATCATTTCCTCGGGTTTATCCCGTTCTTCCGGAATAGCCACCCCGGTACTCATGTAGGATTGCTCCTCACATCCACCATCCTCGCGGTGATGGTGATCCCCACCATTGTTGCACTCTCACAGGATGCAATGAGGGGAGTCCCCAGTGAATACCGGGAGGCGTCGGTTGCTCTGGGGGCGACTAGGTGGGAGACCATGCGATATGTGGTGATCCCTTCTGCCTTCCCAGGCATTGTCACCGCAGTGATTCTTGCCATGATGCGGGCTATGGGGGAGACCATGGCCGTGGTGATGCTCCTGGGAAATACCTCCCAGATACCCTCATCGGTCTTCGATACGGGGTATACCATGACCGCCAAGATCCTGAACGATATTTTATGGAATATTAATGACCCTGAAGCGCGGGCAGCACTCTTTGGGATCGCCGTGATGATTCTCCTGATCGAAATTCTCGCTGTTGCCGGAGTACGGGTCGTATGCTCCTGGGCCTTTAAGGGGTCCCAATCATGAGTTCCCGTCGCCGACAGATAACCGAGAAGCTCATCACAGGATTGTGTCTCCTTACAACGCTGGCAGTTGTCGGAATGCTCTTCCTGATCATCTGGGAGATATTCTTCAACGGCCTCCCCTCCCTGAACTGGTACTTTATAACAACTCCGGAGAACGCCACGCCGGGAATGGGACTGGGTATCGCTAATGCGATTGCGGGCACGATCGTGATCTCTCTCTGTGCAACCATCCTTGCTGCACCGTTCGGGTATGGTACTGCCGTCTATATGAAACGGTATGCGGCGGATAACGGGATCACCCGGGCATTCCGGTTCCTACTGGAAGTCCTGTCAGGGACGCCATCCATTGTTCTCGGGGTTTTCGGTTTTCTCGTATTCGTCATTTACTTAAAAAAAATTACTGGAGGATATTCCCTGATCGCCGGCTCAATCGCACTCGCGATCCTGATTATGCCGGTCATCGAGAGGGCCATCGAAGAAGCTATTGACCGCGTCCCTCCGGAACTTGAAGAAGGGAGTTACGCCCTTGGTGCAAACAAGTGGCAGACCATCCGAGATATCACGATCCCGACAGCTTTTACCGGTATCCTGACCGGACTGACTCTCGGGTTCGGCCGTGCAGCGGAGGAATCCGCTGTCGTGATCCTGACTGCGGGTTATACGCAGTACCTGCCGGAATTCGCTATCAGGTCGGGAAGTGACGCAGTTGGCACCATAAAGGTTTATCCGCTCCAGGACCAAATCGCCACGTTGCCCTATACCGTATATCATGCATTTCAGAATCAGGTCGTAATTAAACCGTCAGCGGGATTTGCCGCAGCGTTCGTTCTGGTCGCTATCGTATTCACGATCAATATTGCCGGCAAGATGCTGCTCCAGCGAACCGTAAACACAGGGCAGTCCGAGGACTCACTCATCGAGATGATCCGAAAGAAATTGTCAACAGGTAAAAAACGATCTGATGATATACCTGTGAAACCGGAAGCACCCCTGTATGAGACGGGATCTCTCACACAGGAACCCGCGGATCAGCCCAGCCCCTCCTTCACTAGCACCATCAGGAATCATCCGCTGTTAAAAAAGCTAAGTATGTTTGCCGTCCAATCCGGAAAAAAAGAAAATCCACCACAGGTTCACCCTCATGAAAACAATGGGAAGACACGAACACTGAAAGCAGCTATCCGCCAGTTCCTCCGCGCCCTTCTTCCCTTCGTGATCCCCACAATCCTCCTCCTCCTCATCGCGTTCCTTGCCGGCATCCCGCCACTCCACGCTATCCTCGGCTCCGCCACCCCGTCCCTCGCTGGTCTCTATGCCACTGGTCTTGCCGGTATTGTCACGATTGCAGGATTGATCTTTGGCCTCGTCTTTGCAAAACGGGGCGGGGCGTTCAGGGTAAAGAACCGGCGTACCGGATATACTGCCGTAGCAGCGGGGTTCTGCCTTCTCTGTATCACCGGCATTATCTGCTCATCGGCTGCAGCCGGTCTGTTCAATACCGGGGAACAAACGACAACACAGTCCGGGGCTGACCGAAGTGCAAAACTCGCAGCAATGCTCGCTTCCGGGGAATTAGGCGATGATACAGGATCTGCTGTTTCAGTCCAGAATGTGTCGCCGGCGGCCCCGGTTCCTTCCGCAGTTCCCACGCAGGCGCCGAGTGCTGCGTTGACCGTGGCCGTCCCGGTCAAGGACGCACTTTCACTCGGTGAATCCTACCAATATGGAGATGCCACACGCATCTGTGACGCAACCGTGTACGATTACAGGATCCTTCCCTTCTACTACTGGTGGTGGGTTGACTGGAACCGGTTCGTGGAACAGGATCCTCAGCCGGGGAATAAATACCTCGTTATATTCATCCGGATCAAGGATACCGGCGTGAACAGCGCAATCCTTCCCTCCGCCGACCAGTTCCAGATCTCCAGTAACAACAATACCTACACGCACCTGCCGTACATGAACGTGTCGCTTCTCAGTACGGACCAGCTCAATGATTACTCCAATTTCTATGTGAGCAACCCTCTGGAGATCCCGTACCAATGGATACGCGAACTGGGCCAGGACAAGCGGGACTATGCGTTCCTGACCGGATATAATATATTCGGGAACCCGGGTTCAACTGACAATGGGATATTGAACGTCACTCCAACTACTGTTACTACGACAACTACCTTCGACGAAATAGATGTCGGTACGAACAACGGCCAGGGCTTCTCCATTAAACCCGGGGCGAGCAATGCGATTGATGGGTATCTCATCTACGAAGTACCGGAGAGCGTGGTGAATGCAACGGGACTGAATCAGACCTATGTCGATATCTCGTTCAATGCAAACAGCGGAACGCGATGGCGCCTGAAATAGGCGCAGATAGGTCCGGCAGATATACCTGATATCACTATATTCTCTATTCAAAAGATATATTTCAGGACATTTCCTATTGTTAACTGCGAACGTGGCGACGGGTGATCAGGCAGCCGGGCTGGCAATCTCCTTCAACGATCGGTATTTTTCCTCCATGAGAATGGTAGTTACTGGATGCAGCGGAGTGTTCTTTCATGACGGTAATTCCCGGTATCCCGAAACTCCCGAAGCTCAGGAAGAAACGTATCATCCTCGTGTTCAGCGCTATCGCCCTCATCCTGATTCTTGCTGCTGCCTTTCTCCTGCACCTCCTGCCAGGGCCCGGAACACTGGCCCTCCTGACCGAACCTAAACTGGCATCGGTTCCTGCCCTGCCGTTATCCTTAGGAGCTGATCCTCTCAAGAATGTCATGAACAGGCCCCTTATAGCGGACTTCAGCTCAGCGCCCGAAGGGCAATACTCGCCGCTCTCGATCCGGTTCCTTGACCAGAGCCGGGGGAACCCCGCGAGCTGGGTATGGGATTTTGGCGATAACACCAGTTCGACGCTACAGCACCCGGTTCACCAGTACGACAGGGCCGGGCTCTACAATGTGACACTCACCGTAAAACAGGGTGACGGGCCTACCCGGACCGTAACCCATAGCGATATCCTGGGTGTATCGCTGCCCCCCCAGCAGACAGTTCTCGTCGACACACTGCGACGGGCTTACATAACAAAAGGCTCGGAAGTGACGTTCCTGTCGGATGATCCCAATTCTTCGGTGGTTATTGGCGGTGCCAGATATAATCTCCCTCTGGGCTCCATCGTTAAACTAAGGACAGGATCGAATGCAGGAACGGATGTTTCAGGAAAAATGGACATCCGGCTCGGGCATCTCGTCAGTTTCGCATTCCCCGATGTGACCCTGTATATCAACGGAACACAGGTCGCGCACGGAGCATCCGGCGATTGTTTCCTTCCGGCATACCGGTATTTCCAGACCAACCTGACATACTCGGTCATCCCGACAAGCGGTGATATACGTCAGGTCGTTGTGGATGGCGTTACGGTCCGGGCCGGCCTGGAAAATTCCCGGATCCTCATCACCCATCTCTCCGGCCAGACCAGTGATGACCTCACTCTTGTCACGTTCCCGGCATACTTTGAAGGAACTGCGATACGATTCGGGCTTAGCGATGCAGTAATTGCAGACTTTGAGCCTGATACGGGTATTTCCGGTCCTGCCCCCCTGAATGTTACTTTCAGCGACGCATCGGCCGGATCCCCAAAGACCTGGCATTGGGACTTTGGGGACGGGATGATTTCCGATGAACAAGATCCTTTTCACGTCTATATAGTCCCGGGATCCTATACCGTTACACTCACAGTCAGCCGGGACGATCAGGAGGATACAATTATCCGGAAGAATGCCGTTGTCGCGAGCCCCCCCGGGTTGTTGCGGACTTTTCTGCTTCCCCCCTGAAAGGACCCACACCCCTGAGTGTCAAATTCAACGATCTCTCGACGAATGCGCCAAAGATATGGATCTGGACATTCGGCCCAGATGCAACTCCCCTGAACTCATCGGAACAAAATCCGACGGTTACCTTCGCATATCCCGGGACCTATACGGTTTCTCTGACTTCCGGCAATATCTATGGCAGCAGTGACCTCATCCGCCCTCAATATATAACGGTGACCAATCCCTTCTACGATCCCGACAGTACCCTCGTCGTCAAAACCGGCAAGCGCGGGTATATCGAGAAGGACTCGGTAGTCGAGTTCACAGTTTCGGATCTCCCGGCAACAATCAGTATCAATGGCGGTTATCGCGAACTTGCCAAAGGATCGATTGTGCGGCTGGTGGCCATGAGCGACCAGCAGGGAGAGATCTATATTGACAAGGGAGAGATCCTCAAGTTCAGTTTCCCGGATATGGCGTTCTATGTCGACGGCAATCTTGTGACAGCCGGGAAGATCGACAGCATTTACATCCCATATAATTCCGGGTTCAAGACCTCGCTCAGCTATTATCTCGTGCCCAATACAGCGTATACATATATCTCGATTAACGGGTTCGATATACTGGGCGATCTGGACAATGCCTGGATCCGGATATCCAGCCTCGGCATGGATCCTGGCGGGAATCTCCGGCTCGCCACATCTCTCAATGAAACGGATATCGAAGGGGCTGCCAACCAGACGTATACTGTCCATGACTGGATTGTCAAGTGATCTGCCCGGGAAGAGAGTCACTATCGATTAGGTAGCACTCACGCTTGTCAAAGAAGGCAGTGTATTGGAAAAAGTTACTGGAGATTCTCAAGATTCTTCGCTTGCGAAGTAATGTTCCCTGACGCCACATCCGCGTCAGCAAGAGCTGCATATGCCTGATCTTTAGCCTGCATCGCGTTCTGCAGGTATTGATCATTCCAATAGTCCGGATCATCTGATCCCACATACATCTCCTCATTGTTCACGTATTCAATGAGATGCTGCCGGGCATTACCCATGTCCGTGGTGTAGATCTTCATATACTGTGTTATCATGCCAAGTGTCGCCTTTGTCTTCGCGGCTGAGGCGTTCCCGTACGTGAGTTTTGTTGTGCTCTCTTCAAACCGGTCGGTTGCTGCCGTAAGGCTGTCAAGTCCCGATCCCCACTGGTCAAGCAGCTCGTGGTCTTTGGCAATATCAGCCCGCAGCAGGGCATAATCCGGCTGGTCTCCGGCGATCTCCCGGTTGTACGTGCTTATATGATCCCCGATCTGCGCGATCGATCCATGGATGTCCCGGTTAAAACCCTGTTGCTGGGCTGCCCATGTGTTATAACTCTGAACTGCTGCGGTTGTGTTATGAGTATCTGAGATCCGCACTGAAGTACACCCTGCAGCGCAGGAGAGACAGAGAAGAAAAAACAGGATAAGAAAAAGTGTCCGGGATCTGCCAGTCATTGTATCTATATAGATGCGGAACTTTCATCAATGTTTCTCTTATTAGTGTCGTAAATTTCCCGGAAAGGTAGGTGGCCTGTGTTTCAGGATATTCCGGAAACATGTTTCTCATCATTCTCATATAGATAGAATTGTTTAAGGCTATAGAAACAAAAAAATTACTATGAATACGCCGGGCATCATAGCATGTCTCCTCATCATCCTGCTGGTCAGTGCCAGTGGTTGTTCTGTCCTCTCGCTCCCCCCTGAACCCGCAGCAAAACAGAGTGTTTCCGATGAAAGTGGGCTGGTTGAGACGCCGACACTCCCGGAACAGTACGTTGCACAAACAGTAGGAACGCTTACGACCGAATCGGCCGGTGTCGTAACACCGACTTTTGAGGTAAATCAATCGCTCCCCCTGTTATCACCGGCACAATTGACAACGATCACGGGTACGAATTTATCCGGTGAGGCATCAAATTCCAGCGCCAGTAATCGTACCGCATCAATCCCTGTCGCCCAATTCACGTCGAATATCGTGATGGGATTTGCACCGCTTACCGTTCAGTTCACGGATACCTCGATGAATTTGCCCACTGCGTGGGCCTGGAACTTTGGCGACGGGAATTTCTCAACCCTGCAAAACCCGAGTAATACGTATTATGCCGGTGGTGAGTATACGGTCAATTTCGCCGCATTCAATGGGTTGGGAGGAACCGTATATACCAATACTATTTCCGTCTATTCACCCGGATTGTCGGTAAATCCTGATCACGGGCTCCATCCCCTTCAGGTCACCTTCACCGATACCGGCACCGGGTACCCGCAACCCTCCGCATGGTACTGGGATTTCGGAGATATCGGAGCTGGCAACACGAGCAATCAACAGAATTCTACTCACCAGTATATATCACCTGGAACGTATGATGTAAAATTGAGGATAACGGGCCCTGCAGGCACTGCATGGGTGAACCGGAGTGCTGCAGTGACGGTTACTTGATCCGCATTTTACCCTGTGGCAGAAATATATGTATCACCCGTCAAGCCGGGAATACAGGTTTAACTCGTAGGTACACCGTATCTTATCTCTTTTTCGTCCCAGTAGATCATATTTCATATTCTAAAAAAAACTATATTTTACTGTCGTGACTATATACTCAATAAATAAATTATATATCAACACACAACCTATTTTTTTAATGATAGTTCCTGTGCAGCTCATCCGGGACATATGCTCAGGATTTCAGGATATACAGCACGTATGGACATTACAGCATCACCGAAAAAAACCAGATCCTTTGCAGACAGGTTCAAATCATTCCTTGTCGAGGAGGATGATCCTCGTGAAGACGTATCACCTCAGGCTGAAGGAAATACCGGAAAAATCTCACAGCAGGGATCAGATTCTTCCGACCCGGCTCCTGCCGGAACTGCGTTGGTACAACAGGATAAACCAGCCGCGGCCTCCATTGCAGGGAGGTTCAGGACTTTCCTTGCGGATCCGGAAGAAGATGCCGATCTTACACCGGCAGGTTCTCCCGTTCAGCCTGCGGCCCATTCTGTGCCAAGAGAGAATGTATCCGGCGCAACAAACCCTGCTACATCCGTCTCAGTATTCCAGAAATTCTTCTCTCTCTTCCAGAAAGCCGAACGGCAGGACATCACCTCACTTGAGTTCAATCCCGGCAGCCTCTCCCTCCCTTCACTTGAAGGAGCACTCCGGGACGTCAATATAACATATGAGATCGACCCCCCGTTCCAATACGTGCACATCGAGTTTTCCCGGCTCGAAGGGACTATGATATACAGGATTGTGGAACCTGAGCTCAGCTCCGATGAGACTGTCGCACTCACCATCATCGAGAATGCATTCGAGAAACTGGTCAGCACGAGCGCCGAGCTTATCGATGCCGGCCAGAGGGAAAAATACCTCCATGAACGATTTTACTCCCTCATCCATATCTTCGGCCTTAAACTGACGGAAGACCAGAAAGCGCGGATGTACTTCCACCTCCGGAAGCAGTACCTGGGATTTGGCCGTATCGATACCCTGATGAAAGACAAGTTCATCGAAGATATCAGCTGCAACGGCTCGGATATGGACATCTACGTCCAGCACCGTACCTACGGCTCGATCCGGACGAATGTGAAATTCGGCGAGGTCGAACTGAACAACTTCGTCTTGAAGCTCGCACAGGTCAGCGGCCGTCACGTCTCCCTCCTCCAGCCCATCCGCGATCTGACATTGCCCGACGGGAGCCGTGCCAACATCACGCTCGGCGGGGAAGTGACGAAGAAAGGCTCCACCTTTACGATCCGTAAGTTCCGGGCCAACCCAATCTCCTCCATCGAGCTGATGGACTATGGCTCTATCGACGCCCAGCAGCTGGCGTTCCTGTGGATCCTGATGGAATATAAACGTTCGATCCTTGTCTCGGGAGGAACCGCAACAGGTAAGACCACATTTTTAAACGTCCTGTGCAGTTACATCCCGCCGGAGTACAAGATCGTCTCTATCGAGGACACGGCCGAACTTAACCTGATGCACCCCAACTGGATCCAGTCGATCACCCGGACAGGGTTCGGGACTACTGATGCTAGCGGCGGAGCAAGCGGCATCTCCGGACTCGGTGGCGGAGGGTCCTCAAAATCGCCCGGGGATATATCGTTGTACGATCTCCTGGTGGCTGCACTGCGGCAACGTCCGGAGTTCATCATAGTGGGTGAAGTCCGTGGAGGGGAGGCCTTCACCCTCTTCCAGGCCATCGCTGTCGGTCACGCGGCGCTGGGCACCATCCATGCCGGCTCAATGGACGAACTCCTCGCCCGTGTCGAGTCCAACCCGATGAACGTGCCCCGCAGCCTGCTGTCGAATCTAGACCTGGTTATCTTCCCGATGCACATCAAAAAAGGCGAGCGGAGCATGAGGAGGATTTCAAATATTATCGAGATTCTCGAGCTCGACCGGGACACCGGCGATCTTATCACGAACACCGTCTTCAAATGGGTGCCGGATATCGATGAGTTCCAGTGGCAGGGGAGAAGTTTCCTTTTCGATCGCATCCGGGATACGTATGGCGTCAGCAAAGACCTTCTCAATAACGAGCTGAAATACCGGACCGACTTCATTCTCTGGATGCACAAGAATAATATCCGGGAGTACCATGCGGTTACCAAGATGATCCAGTTATACTACCGGGACAAAGAAGAAGTCCTTGAATGGATGTATCCTGGACACTCGCAGGATCAAGACCCTGCCGAAAAGCTTGCCGGTGGAGAGATCCATGCCTGATACCACGGGTATTCTGCGGTCGACAACGATACCGGGAAATGGTGGGTGCAAGAATGGCACAGAAACAGGATCCATTCTACCTGTTATCATTATGTCCCAAGCAGTAGTGTCCAAGTTTGCAGGGCAGGAGGTGAAGTGATATGACGACGATCGTGAGCTGGAATGTGAACGGCCTTCGACAGCGCCATATCCGGAATGAGGTTCTGCCCCTGTTCCGGCATAACCCCGAGATCGTCTGCATCCAGGAGACAAAAACCCCACGAGAAAAAATTCCCGATGAGCTCAAGAAGCTCCACGGGTATTATATCTGCTGTGCACCGGTCGCGCAGGGTAGTTTCACCGAGATTATGCTCTTCTCCCGGATACAACCCGTCTCGGTCCGGTACGGGTTTGGAACCCCGGCCTTCGATAAAGAAGGGCGTGCCATCATCGCGGACTTCGGTACATTCATGCTCATGAACGTCTATTTCCCGCTTGGTATCGCACCGGTTGATACACTGGAGCACAAGCTGGCTTTTTTTGACGCCTTCCTCACTTGTGCAGGACGGCTCGACAGTCTCGACCGGCCGGTCATTGTGTGCGGTGATTTCAGTGTTGCCCATACGGATAATGATGTGGAGAGCGTCAGGAAACATGCGGCACGGCAGATAGGCACCACTGTTGCAGAACGGGAGAAGATGGATACTTTGATCCGCATGGGTTTTATCGATGTGCACCGGATGTTCAATAAGGAAAAAGGTGGGTACACCTGGTGGCCCAATGGGTTCAGGATTTCTGATCGGCACCTCGGGCGCCGGCTGGATTATGTCTTTGTGAACAAGCTGGTGCGCCCGTCCGTGCTCAGTTCAGAGATCCTATCCGGTGTCGAAGGTTCAGACCATTGCCCCGTAACTCTGGATGTGGCGCTGTAGACTATGCTGTGATGGTCTGTGAGAGCGGTTTTCAGGACCTGAATTTTTTTTTTGAGAATCAGGAAATTCCCGAAATCAGGATGGTCGGGGAGAGCAGTTTACCTGCCTGTGCGTGCAGGAGTACTGGTTGCGGACATATCGGAGATCCCGTAACATTACTTTGGCTTATAGTAAACGTGACGCTTCCGTCAGGGTAGGTCTTATTGGACATTAACCATATTGAAAAGCAATTTTGCGGCGAGTTTGGGTTATTGTCGATTACGAGGGTCACCGGCACTCCTGATACCGGATTGTTATTGATGTCTGTGAGAGTTGCGGTTACGTTGGTTAACGCTGAAAAAGGTGGTGTACTGGGACTGGTATTGATGAAATTGTAGGTTGGTTGAGGAGAGATAAAATTTAGACTTGTAGGAGGACTGAACTGAGTATCGGGCGGAATGGCGAAATAATCTGATGCTGCACTCATGCCGAGATTATCCGTAACCGTCAGAGTTCCCCGATAATCGGGCGTATTATTCAATTTCGTGATACGGACTGTTTTTCCGGAGAACGTTTGGTTGCTCCAGTTAGTCATCGGGTTAGTCGAATTGAGATTAATTGTAGGTAATGACTTGTCATAAATTGTCCAGTTCCATCTGGCAATGCTATTATCAGATGTCGATCCTGATCCGTCAAGTACCAACACGTCCCGTTGAACAGATCCAAGGTTTTCTGTATCGATTGACATCTGGTACACAGGATTGGGCGGTTTCAGAGTTGTTTCAAAGAAATTCGTGAGCGAGGTCCCGATTTTGATGTTCTGGGGATTTCCGACACCAAAATACTGCGCCTGTGGATAATCAATAAATCCTGCTGGATCATCGCTGGCATTTGCAACAAAATCAATATACACGTCCCGGCTCCCTGTTCCCGGTATAGTAAGATAATTAGTGCTGTTGTAAATGGTTCTCGATGAAACTGATGGATCCGTACGTGATTTATCAGTAAAATTCACGGCATAACGGTCATTGATCGCGATGCCCATGACCATTACAGCATCGATATTCATGTTCACAAGGGTTAATTTGATCGAACTCCAGTTCTGGGAATTTGGCACATCCACCCATTCTGTCTGGTTGCTTTCAAAAGCTACATTCAGAATGGTTATATTCTCATTCTTTACCGCGTTGAGATGCGTTTGCCGGTTCATCTCGTCCTTTTGCATCTGGGATACCATGAGTGCAAGGCCAGCGGCAGCAGTCACTGTTATGAGGATCAGAAGCAGGGTCCCGATAATCACGGAGACTGCAACTTCGTTCTTCGGGCCCATCATGGTCTGTCACCAGATACTGTGTCCTGCACGGATATATTACTTGTTGAGTCAATCTATAGTAGAATATATTATTATCAATCAAATCAATATTTATACACCTAATCCGACGGTTTACGGGTTCAATTTTTTTTAATTTTTTTTGTAGCACCAGACCGCAATAAACGGACCGTTAATCAACCTGTATGTGCCTGGATCGAACGCAAGGAAAAGATATATGAGCCGAATGCGGAGAGAATGCCCCCCATCACTACGAGGACCAGAAGCAACACAACCACCATAAGAGCATTCCCTTGTCCCATGAATAGGCTGCCCGCCCCTTCAGCAGCTCGTGCAGCAAGGCTCAGGATATTTGCGATCCACATGATCTCAAGGATGATCCCGATGGTAATACCCGCGATGACGCCGGGCATCAGCGCCCCCTTTTGTGTATACACGTGATCGCGGCAAAGCCACGAAGAGAAGATCCCACCGACTTCGAAGACGAGGATTACGAGGAGCGGGTAGGCAATCCCCCACGCAAGGACAAGCGATGGCTGGGTCTGGGAAAAACTCTCCCGCGCGAAATTTCTGAGAAGAATAGTATTGACGAGTACGACCAATACCATCGCCTCACCACCGATAGCGCCGCCAATCAGCCCGGACCGGATCAACAGGTTCATTGTCATAACCCCGATCGTTTTGTTGGCCGGGTGTACCTGGAGGGTTCCTGTTTCGGGCCCCGGCAACCGATCGATTCCAATTACTCTATCTGTTCGCTACAATTTATATATTTTTGTAAAAACTATAGAGAAAAATCCCCAAATCACTCATCCGCTCGAGAGGGAAACAACTGCAAGAGCAAGGAGTATCCCGGCAAGCAGGAAGAGGGTAAATGAAATGTTCGAGAGTCCGGGTACACTGATCATGAGCACGCACCCGATGATTGCCAGGAGGAAACCGATAAATATCTGGATGAGCGGACCGTCGAGATTGATCATGTTCGAGGTAACATATCCCATTCAGCACCACCGGCACAATTCGGAGCAAATCTTGTTTATCATCATTCTGTATCCTGAAAGTCGGATCATAACAAGTGTGGAACTTATCTCATGTCGTGAAAAAGGGATTTTCAGTCCCCGGCCCATTGATCCGCACACGCTGCTGAACGGTTCCCGGAATCACGGATTCTGCCCCGTCTTGCAGGAACCGGAAATTGCCGTTCGGGACGTGGATCTCAAACCGTGCCCCCTTTCGGTACTGACCGGTTTCGCAGATTGACATACGTGTAATGGAGAGGATCTCCCGTGAAAGGAAGAGGCCGAGGCCGGAATTTTTCCCGTATCCCCTCTGGAAGATCACCTCTTTTTCATCTTCCGGAATACCGATGCCGTCGTCCTCAAAGATGATGATGAGGTCCTCGTTTGCCCGCGACCAGGTGATGTCGATCCGGGAGATCCCATCTCCATACCTGAACGCATTATCAAAAAGGTTGTAAAAGACCATCTCAATCATGGGATCTGCATAGATTTCGAGATTGCCGGTCTCGCACCGAAATGTTATCGTAGGGAGTATCTGGGAAAACGCACGATGTGCAATCTCGTCGAGCCGGTACCAGGATGGTGCAATTATCCCGAGCTGCTCGTACTCTTTTGTAAATTCTATATGTTTCTGGATGGCTGAGGTGGCTTTCTGCTGCCGGTCAAGAATTTCGCGAAGCGCCGGATCAGAGATCCGCACCTGTAATATTTCGTTGTATCCGGAGAGTACTGAAATTTTGTTCAGGATATCATGGCGGGTTATTCCCAAGAGGAGATTGAGTTTCACGTTCGAGAGTTTGAGGGCGTCCTCGATCTGTTTTGTCCGGGATACATCGCGGATCGAGAGTATCAGTACCCGGACGGCTGCCAACCGAGCAGGGAAAAGACGAGATCTCAACCGGGAAGATTTCCTGGTTCTTCTTCCGGTGGAAGTGCATATGGATATCCCGTGTCCGATCCCTGATCTCATCGGTCGTCCGGGTGGCTTCTGTGGACATCTGGTAAAGCGAACGGGCCAGCATCTCGTCCCGCGAAAAACCGTAATCGAAGATCGCAGCATCATTCAAGTCAAGAATTTCAAAGCTCTGCAGGTCAACCAGAAGGAGGGAACAGGTAACTGCATTAAAAACACCGTGATATTTCTCCTCGCTCTCCTTCAGCAGCTCCATACCCATCTTGAGTTCTGTATATTTCAGTTGCAGCTCCTCTTCAGTAGCCGCAAGTTGCTCATATGCTGCGCGCAGTTCCAGATCGGTCTTGTTCTGGCCGGTGATATCCCGGAAGCTCCAGACCCTTCCGACAATCCTGTCATTGATCTTCTGAGATTGCGAGAATTGCCGGAAGGTCCTGCTATCCTTACAAGCAATGATATCATAGCTGCCGGATTCCGGTGCCCGGTGACTCCTCTCGAAAGGTTTTCGGAATTCCTCGTAATCGGAGAGCTGGTCGCGGACGTTATGCAGGAACTCTTCTTCTGTTGTTATCCCGCGGGCTTTTTCAGAAAGGTTCCACATCTGGAGAAATTTCTGGTTGAACATTGAGATGAAACCCTCGTTGTCCACAACAAGGATGCCATCGGCTGTGGATTCGAGGGTCGCCCTGAGGATCGAATTCGAGTTCTCAAGTGCACGTTCTCCCTGCCTGCGGCTGAAGGCCATCCTCACCTTGTGGATCAGTTCGGTGAATTGTGCCTGCGGTTCACCTCCTTTCTGGATATAGGAATCAGCACCCGAATTGAAGGCTTCAATGGCGATCTCCTCACGTCCCCGGCCGGTAAAAATGATAAACGGAGTGCGGTTTCCCTGCGATCGGAGTACTTTGAGAAAATCTATCCCGTTCATGACGGGCATTTCGTAATCGGAGATGATGGCATCGTACTCTTTTGCAGCGATGAGTGCCTGCCCGTCTCTTACCGTTGAAGCAACGTCGACATCTATGGATCCCGCCCTGTGGAGATATTCCTTACAGATCTCGAGCAGACATTCATCATCATCTACATAGAGGACAGATACCACGAACACAACACCGGACCGTTTCAAGATACTATACTCTTGGATGGTCATTATATTTTTTTATCATACAATATAGTTATATCTTTTAAATATAGAGAAACAGCGGGGCATTTCCCTTGCATTCCATACATTTTTGACTGCGCCGGTAATTTCCTGCTGATACGGAATCCGGACAAAAATCTGCTATAGATTCTCAATATCTCTATGTTAAGAAGTTTTTTAAAAACGGTAGCACCACACTTCTGATAAGATCTTAAAACCCGGTACCCGGACAAAAACGGTACCGGCCCGGATTATGGATCATGAACCTGATTGTTGTGAAGTATTGCCTTCTGATCGCTGCAGTGATTGCCAGCACTGCTGTTGTTGCCGGCCCGCTCAACCCTCAGACCCTGTTCAGCGATCCCAAAAACGGGGAACTGGCAGCGGATTCGATCTACCAGTTCGGGTCAGATGCGTTCTATAAAGAGATCAATAAGACGGGAAACGAGTATATGAAGAGCAGCGTTGAGGGATATTCACAGACACTCATCCCAACCAATCAGATGGAAGAAACATTCCAGGAGCGCTGGAGTAAAGGCGTCGCACTATTCAAGGACGGTTACAATGGCTGTACTGGGGCATATTATGAGATGCCCGGTGTGCCTGAGATGACCGGTGAGCCGGAGAAAGTTGCGGTCTGTACAAAATTCCGGGATTCCCGACAGGAGATGCTGCAATCTCTTGACTATTTCACTGCGGCCAAGGCAAGCGCGACAGCGGGGTCTCCGGAGGGGTTCACAATCGGCATGGTCATCCCCCGGATCGAGGATATCAGCAGTGAGGCAGAAAATGCCGAGATCTCCTGCATGCAGGCAGTGCTCGCTGACCGGAATAATGATCAGGACGGATTTACCCGCAATCTGAAAGAAGGCGGTACCCATATCAGCGAGATGCAGCGGATATACCCTGAACTTGCGGTGTTGAGTAATGACTTCAAACCTGGATGACGGGGATAACGGATGAACAGGGACCGTAAGGCACAGATCTTGGCGAACACCTATGAAAGACAGAAAAAATAATCTATGGAGCAGCACCATGAAAAACCTTGACACCAAGAAAATTCTCCTTGAAGAAGATGGAAGTCTCAGCGATGAACAGTTTGAAGAACACAACCTTTTGAGCATTATATCTGTAGGAATTTTCCTCGTAGGGGGACCGCTCTTTATCTACTTCGGGTTCTACCTCCTGACTTCACCATTCACGGTAAAATGGGGGGCCCTCTCGATCGCGATCGGTTTCCTTGTCGTTGCATTCGGGTTTTCCCTCTGGCAGGACCGGCAGGTGCAGACCCTCCGCCGACTGTTCAGAAAGGAGAACGAAGAGATGAGAAAGCTCCTTTTAGAGCTGCTGGATAAGAAAAGTCTGAACAACCTTTTTGGATAAAAATCGGGAAATCAGCAGGAGACATGAAGAATGGAAACAAAAGGGCGGGTTTCTTCCTTAATCAGGTCAAGGACTTCCGGTGTCGGGCGGATAACCGTTTCAAACCGCATGAGTATTTGATGTGCGTCGGAGGTGATAGGTAAATCACCGTATTGACCGGTACCGATGAAAATTACTTCCGGATTCTCTTCGTCCAGCAGAGTAAGTTCGTGCCCGGCAAGTGGGGTGTGGCCATAGGTCTTTTTGAATTTTTTTGATTGTTTTTTCGAACGCTTCGTCACTGTCCTGTTACGATGAATTATTACATCATGATCGTATCGTACATGGTCGATCTCCACCCACCCGTATCGTGTCTTCACACAAAATCCTCTGTAATACCTGATAATTCCTTCCTGACCTGATCAGCCTATCCGCCATAGCCCCCAATAGGGCTCAATAACGTCCAGACTTTAACCGACAAAACAGATACTATTTTTCCATCATTCTGTCCCTGATACGTATTATTCCTCAGAAAGGATCGTCTGGTTGACAGAATAAAAGTTACAGGGCTCGCTGTCATATGGACAGTCCGGTGCCAAAAAATTGAATGATTCTTTACCGTGTTCAATGATCCTGACTATATATTCCAGGTAGTTTTTCGCATACAATCTCTGCCCCGCTGCTCCACCCGCACGATCTTACACTAAAATTTCCTGATGGATCACAAAATGCCGTAATACTCCCCTTTTGACAGAACTCTCATACCCTGCGGCTTTTCCACTCTTCGATATTCGTGCAGTCGTGGGCGAACGGAAGCCGGTGCCGGTCGCAATAATACCGGTGACAATATTCACAGAAGAACGGAAGGTAGACCCGCTCGCCGCAGGCAGCACAGGTCTCGTAGAGCGGATACCGCTCCTTCCGGAACAGCCGCGAAAAAAAGCGGGTGATTCTTTCTCCGGGTCCCATGGAAGATCTATTCGCTGTTCAGGGTGAAAAACATAATCCGGTTCACGGCGGGAACCGCCGGGCAACAGCTCGTTGAATGGGACACTCCCCCATTCACAACGATTATATTCTTGCAACAGGAGACACCACAGAGAGGAATTCATGCCGGAGACCGGTAAGAAGAGAGCTGAACTGAAAATTTCAGGCATGCATTGCGCCACGTGTGCCGCTACTGTCGAAGAGTCCCTGTCTCAGGTCAGTGACGTGACACAAGCGCAGGTAAACTTCGGGACTGAGAAGGCCCATGTTGAATTCGATCCGGAAAAAGTCACGCTCGGGAAGCTCGAACAGGCAGTGAAGGACGCGGGGTATGACGTGGTGAACAGTGCAGTCACCCTGAAAGTCGGGGGGATGATGTGCGCCACCTGCGTCGAGACAATCGAAACCGCTCTCAGGTCATTACCCGGTGTAGTTGCAGTCAACGTCAGTCTCGGAACCGAGAAAGCATACGTGACCTACAACCCATCGGTCTCGGGTATCGAGGACATGAAGAGAGCCATCGAGGATGCGGGGTACCAGTACCTCGGGATCTCGGGCGAGGTGAGCGAGGAGGCCGAGAAGAGTGCACGGGAGAAAGACCTGCACGACAAGTTTGTCCGTTTCACCGTCGGTTTTGCCGTGAGCATCCCCCTGATGCTCGCAATGTACGTGCCGCTTCCTGTTTCCATGCAGGTGCTGGGGTACGTCATGCTCGCCATCTCAACGCCGGTATTTGCGTACGTGGCGTCTCCGATCTTCCGGGCAGCATGGTCAACGCTCCGGCACGGTTCCCTTTCCATGGACGTGATGTATGCCATGGGTACCGGTGTTGCATTCATAGCAAGCGTGATGGGCACATTCGGGATCGTCCTCACCCAGGAGTTCATGTTCTACGATACCGCGATCATGCTCGCTGCGTTTCTTATGCTGGGCAGGTTTCTTGAGGCGCGGGCAAAGGGCAGGACTTCTGATGCGATCAAAAAACTGGCCGGAATGCAGGTAAAAGTGGCAACAGTGGTCCGCGACGGAGCCGAAAGGGAGCTGCCGATCGAGGACGTTGTGCCCGGGGATCTCGTCATCGTAAAGCCCGGAGCGAAAGTCCCGGTCGATGGCGAAGTCGTGGCGGGGGAGAGTTATGTCAATGAATCCATGATCACCGGCGAGCCGTTGCCTCCGTTGAAGATCAAAGGCAGCCACGTTGTCGGTGGGACGCTGAACACGAACAGCGTGATCACGCTCAGGGCCACCAAAGTGGGTAAGGACACGGTCCTCGCACAGATTATCCAGATGGTAGAAGATGCACAGGGCTCAAAGCCGCCGGTCCAGCGCATCGCGGATATTGCCGTCACGTATTTCATCCCGGCAGTCCTCATCATCGCTGCCGGATCGTTCGTCTTCTGGTACTTCATATTCCATGAAACGGCCCTCTTTGCCCTGACCGCTCTCATCTCTGTGCTCGTGGTCGCCTGCCCCTGCGCACTGGGCCTTGCCACACCAACGGCAGTGACCGTCGGGGTAGGACGTGGCGCGGAGCTCGGGATCCTGATCCGGAACGGCGAGGCACTGGAAGTTGCCGAGAACATCACCACCGTTGTCTTCGACAAGACCGGGACGCTGACAAAAGGAACCCCCGAGGTGACCGATATCATCCCTGTCGGGATACCTGCGGAGACCCTGCTCGCGATTGCCGCAGGTGTTGAAAGAAACTCCCAGCATCCGCTGGCCATTGCAGTGGTGAAAGCAGCGCAGGAGCGGGGAGTGCGGACCGAGATCGCAGGGAATTTCGATACCTTCGGCGGGAGGGGGGTGAGTGCAACGGTGCTGGATGCAGCGGTTCTCATCGGCAACCGGGCGTTCCTTGAAGAAAACTCTGTGATAATCCCTGCGGAGATCGAGTCCGGTATCACCGCACTCGAACAGGAAGGGAAGACTGCCGTGCTCGTTGCAGCCGGCGGAAAGATTTCCGGGGTGATCGCCATCGCCGATACCATCAAGGCAACGACAAAGGATGCCATTGCCGGACTCCGTGGAATGGGTATCGGTGTTGCCATGATAACAGGGGATAACCGGCGGACAGCCGATGCAATCGCCCGTCAGATCGGGATCGAGCGGGTGATCGCCGAAGTGCTGCCCCAGGACAAGGAAGCGGAAGTGAAGGCGCTGCAGGCCAAAGGGGAGGTTGTGGCATTTGTCGGGGACGGGATCAATGATGCTCCCGCACTGGCGCAGGCCGATGTGGGTATCGCTGTCGGCAGCGGTACGGACGTGGCGATTGAGAGCGGGGATATTGTATTGATCCGGGATGACCTGCTCGATGCGGTTGGTGCCATCCAGCTCTCAAGAAAAGTGATGGGCCGGATCAGGGGCAATATCTTCTGGGCATTTGCCTACAATGCCGCATTGATCCCCGTAGCAGCAGGCATTCTTTATCCCTCGTTTGGCATTACCTTCAGACCGGAACTTGCCGCTCTTGCGATGGCGGCCAGTTCGGTGACCGTGGTCTCCCTTTCGCTGCTGCTGAAAAAGTATACACCCGAAGCAGGAAAAGGCCGGTAACTGAGGTTTCGCATGGCCGTTGATCCAATCCGGACAATGACCGTTGATAATAAGACTGCCGGATTTACCAGCGAATATAAGTATTACTGACCCGGCCGCAGGAAGAATCCTGATACCGGTCGCAGAAGTACGCCTGATCAAACCGGGCGGTTTTTTCTGCGCAATCTCTTTTATTTCCATAAAATTCAGGTATTTTTCTGATTTCCGGATAATATTCATATAGAAATAATCTGCAACATTTCTCCAGCTCTATGGCAACAGTCTGTTAACAAGGCGAGATCATGTTGTTTTACCTCATCAGTCCTGAACTGTATTCCTGGTTCATCCTTCCTCTCCTGATATTCCTTGCCCGTATCGGTGACGTAAGCATGGAGACGATCCGCGTCATTTACATCTCGCGGGGCATCAAGTACCTCGCGCCCTTCATTGCATTTTTTGAGATCGTGATCTGGCTGCTCGCCATGGAGGTGGTGATGAGCGATCTTGCAAACATCGCCAATTTCTTTGCATATGCATTCGGTTTTGCTGCCGGGACCTATGTCGGGCTTGTTATTGAGGAGAGACTCTCCATCGGCATGGTCATCATGCGCATTGTTACCACCGGAGAATCGACCGATGAGATCGTCTCATTCCTGGAATCGGAACATTTCGGGGTTACCTACCTGGACGCCAGAGGGGCCCGGGGAGATGTCAGGATGATCATTTCGCTGGTCAACCGTGCTGACGTCCCGCGGATTACAACGCATATCGACACCACGAATCCCCATGCATTTTTCTCGATCGAGGATGTCCGGTACGTGAACCAGGGAGTGTTCCGGCCAAAACAGCCCGTTACGGTCACCGGCATTTTCAATTCACTCATCCATCCGCGGAAAAAGAAATAATTTTTCGTGCATTTATTGCCGGATGTGCATAAGTTAAAAAGTATCGATGCCAATTGTGCTTGTAATTATTTTTTCCTGCCGGCGTAAGCGGGATCCGGAGACATGATATGAGAACTGACATACCATTATCCAAACCGATCCGCCGGTTCCTCAGTACTACCGAAGAGATCCTCGGTACGGAAATATCGCTCCTGCGCCAGCCTGAAGCAGAACCAGGTGGAACCCTTGTTGATATCTATACGTACGATACCGAAAGAAACATCATTATTTTTCCCGCCCAGTATATCGGCCTGCTCAAGGATTTTATCATAGCAAAACACTGCACGAACCTGCTCATCAAGGGTGCAGCAGCAAAAAGATCCGCCTATAAGATCTGTTCGTATACCGAGGATTCGGTGTACAGGGGTATGCGTCAGATCTATCTCGATGCATTGAAGGACGAAGTAAAAAAGGAGAATAAACTCCCGGTCAGGAAGCTTATCCAGATGCTGTTCATCCTTTTCTCCCATTTCAATGATGATCTCAATGAGCTTCCCTGGAATGTGATCCTCAACGCAAGCGTCTATCACCGTATACCCTCCATCCGCAAGACCCAGCTCTACCATATCATGAAAGAGAGCAAGGACGACATGGACGAGATGATGGAGCAGGAGACCATCATTCCCCGGCGTTATTTTGTCCTGAACAAAGCGATGTTTTATGCCCGTGACATGTTCCTTGCAAAGACTCTTCCGGCAGACGAACTGATGCCGGTACTGAATATCCCCCAGATGAAAAAATTCAACCACCTGGAAGTCAAGGAGATGCTGACCACGCGGTGGACGCACACGGCATGGTACCAGTCCAAGTTCTTTGGCGACAATATGCTTGAGATTATCGAAAAACCCCTCGGGCAGGTGAACTGGAAAGAGGAGCCGACTCTTGACTATTATTATAATCTCTACAAAGTCGGTGTTCTGCTGACCGACAACCTGGTTTCGTACATGACCATGAGGGACTGGTTTGTCTGGGAGTCGCCAAAACACCTGCTCGCTGCTCATGAACATAATGCGGAATATGAGAGGAAGGCGCTGAAAAAAATTTTTGGTGACCTTATCACCGATACGCTGGAAGGTTGACAATCATGGACGGTTCAGGAAGGATTGCCGGGAGGCCGGGTATGCAGGTAAAGGAAGTAGCAGAGCTGCTGAAAAAAGGAAAGTCTTTTGCACAACGTACCAAATTCAGGGAGGCAATTGCGTATTATGACAGGGCACTGACCCTGGATCCCGGTACCCGGAGAGCTTATTCCTCCGGGCCTCAGCGTATATCGAGACCGGCAGGCTCAGGGAAGCTCTCGCGGACTGCGAAAAGGCATTGGCTGCCGACCAGAATTATGCTGATGCGTGGTCAAAAAAAGCGCTCGCTCTTTTCCATCTCGAACGGTACGAAGACGCGGTACTTGCCGGCACCCGGGCAACGATGCTGAACGGCAATGATGCAGCCGCCTGGTACATCAAAGGGGTCTGCCTGGACGAACTTGGCAGGAATGATGAAGCGCAGGAAGCCTACGGCAAATCCCTTGAACTGGAGATCCTGCTTGACATGAAGGCGGAGAGCAGGAAATTCCGCAGGTAATTTTCTTCCGTTTTTCTTTTTTCCGCGATGAATCGTCGCGGCCCGTGCCGTAATCGAAAGCATTATCAGACAAAAAACCAATGAAAACTCAAATGGAGGATTCCAGATGATTTCAAAGACTATGGAAGCTGCATTGAACAAGCAGATCAACCGAGAGTTTTACTCCGCATACCTGTACCTTTCGATGTCCGCCTATTTTGAGACCGTGAACCTGAAGGGGTTTGCGAAATGGATGCGGGTGCAGTCAAAGGAGGAGCGGACCCATGGAGAAAAGATCTATGAGTACCTGATCGCGCGGGGGGGCAGGGTATCCCTCGAGGATATTGAGGCGCCGAAGGGAAAATGGGCCACGGCCGGTAAAGTTTTCGAAGAAGTGTACGCTCATGAGCAGAAAGTCACCGGCATGATCAATGCTCTCGTCGATCTCTCAATAAAGGAAAAGGATCACGCCACATTTGAGATGCTCCAGTGGTTCGTGAAAGAGCAGGTGGAGGAGGAACTGAATGCAAGCGAGATCCTCGCCCAGATCAAGATAGTCGGTGATATTATCGGGCACCTTTTCTGCCTTGACCACCATCTCGGGAAGAGGGAATAACCCCGCAATCTTTTTCTTTTTATAAAGTACTCAATTTAGTAGGTACCCGATGCTATCTGTTCTCGTCATTGATGATGAAAAAGTATTACTGGATGCGATACGCTCATTTCTTGAGCGGTTCGGCGATATGCAGGTACAGGCCGCATCTTCGTCGAAGGATGCGCTTGGCATCCTGGCCTCCGCTACGTTTGATGCCATTGTCCTTGACTATCACCTTCCGGAAATTACCGGTATCGAACTGCTGAAGATCATCCGCTCAAAAGGAGATACCACGCCGGTGATCATCTTTACCGGAGTGGGAAGGGAGAATGCTGCCATCGAAGCACTTAACAATGGCGCTGACTTTTTCCTGAAAAAAGGTGACAATCCCTCGAGCCAGTTCCGTGAACTCGTCCACATGATTAACCAGGCAGTCGATCGCAGGCTAGTGGGCAGATCCATGGGGATCTCCGAGAAAGTCCTCTCTGATGCTATCAATTTTTTTCCGGAAGCTGCCTTCGCCATCGATCGTGGAAGCAAGGTAATTGCATGGAACCATGCCATGGCGGCATTCACCGGGATCGATCCGAAGGACATGATCGGCAAGGGAGAAGGAGCATATTCAGTTCCCATCTTAGGACACAAGGCCCCGGTGCTTGCGGATTTGATCTTTGAGAAAGACGAGACAATTATCAGGAACAAGTTCTTCATCATCAGTAAGGATCAGGGAGTGCTGTCAGCCTGGACCAAAGTGGCGGGAAAAGGCAGTGACCAGAGAGTGGTATGGATGAAAGCCATGGCACTCTATGATGCCAAAGGGACGTTTATTGCGGCAATCACCATGGTCAGGGATATCACCGGAGAAATGGGGGAGGAACTCCTGCGGCAGACCGAATTTGTTCCGGAAGCCGCGCCGGCCCCTGAAAGTCCGGCGACCACTCAGGGACATATGCTCAGTAAACTCTTCGGGAAGGCCAAATCGAGCCACAAGGAAGGCCTTTTCCTTTCGTTCCGTGAAGGAAAATACCAGGAAGCGATCCCCTTGTTCACCCGTGCAATCGAGATGGATCCTTCGTTTGCCTATGCATGGCTCGATCGGGGTATCTGCCTGAGGGAACTGGGGAAAGACGATGAGGCGCTCAGGGATTTCGACAAGGCTGCTTATCTGCTGCCCAATGACGAAGAAGTACTCTACAGCCGGGCAGACATCCTCAAAAAAATAGGAATATTGCAGGGACAGAAAAATACCATCGGATCGGCAGTCGAAGCATTCAACAGGGTACTTGAGATCAACCCGAACCATGCCTGGGCCTGGAATGGTATTGCCATCTGCATGAAAGAACTGGGAAAAGACGAAACTGCCCGGCAATATTTCGACCGTTCGAATGAACTTATCAGGACGGGAAAAGCCCGGTATAAAAAACGGAACCTCGCCTCACTGGTCTGACTAAAAAACCGATACATTATACCTTATTGGTGTCAACATTTCCGCTGGGGAACGGATATGAAAAGCCCTGTATATTTTGCCAGTCTCCGTGCCTTTTCCGATCGTGAAAGCACAACGGAAAAAGTGCGACGGCTTTTTGATCGTGCCGGATTTTCAGAACTCATTGCACCCCGTGACAAGACCGCGATCAAACTCCATTTCGGTGAAACGGGCAATGACGGATTCATCAGCCCGGTCTATGTCCGGCAGGTCGTAGAGAAGGTAAAGGAGTGCAAGGCCCTGCCCTTCCTGACAGATACCAATACACTGTACATGGGCAGCCGCTCAAATGCCGTCGAGCATATCAGCTGTGCCATTCTGCACGGGTTCGATTTTGCCGTTACCGGTGCCCCCGTGATTATCGCGGACGGACTGTATGGAAAGAACGTCAGGAGAATTGCCATCGGGAAGAAGCATTTTTCCGAAGTCGCCATTGCCGGAGATATTGCTGCTGCGGACAGCCTGATCGTGCTGAGTCATTTCAAGGGGCATATTGTCTCCGGGTTCGGCGGGGCGATCAAGAACCTTGCCATGGGTTGTGCTCCCCCGGAAGGCAAGCGGGCACAGCACAACGCACGGCCATTCTCCATCACGGAAAAGTGTACCGGCTGTGCCGCATGCATGAATGTCTGCCCGAAGTCTGCAATCACGGTTACCAGGAAAAAATCAGTCATCGATCAGGAGCTGTGCATCGGCTGCTTCGAGTGCATGCACGCCTGCCCGGAGCATGCGATCGACATCGACTGGGAGACGGAGATCCCGCAATTCATGGAGCGGATGGTCGAATATGCGTACGGGGCAGTTTCGGGAAAAGAGAAGAAAACCGGGTACATGAACTTCCTGATCCGGATCACCCCCGACTGCGACTGCTTCCCGTTCAGTGATGCCCCTATTGTCCCGGACATCGGCATCCTTGCATCCCGGGACCCGGTAGCAGTCGATGCTGCAAGTTTCGATCTCGTGAACCAGCAGCAGGGATTCGCAGATTCGCTTCTGACATCTCATCACCATAAGGGGGAGGACAAATTTACCGGTGTCCATGCCCGGACCGACGGCTTCCGGCAGATCGGATATGCGGAGGAGATTGGCCTGGGAAGCGGCTCGTACGAATTAATTCCGATCTGATATTCACTCCGCCCCACGATATATTTCATTTACTTTTCCGGATACAGGCAAGGACTTATTACCCCGCTACCACAATGCCTTTTATAAAACGGGCGAATGCCACCGTGCCGGTCCGGCGGGATCGGGCTCATGCGGTATTCCATGGGAATGGGTGTGAACATATGAACTTACGTCAGCCGAATGCAAATGAGGCAACAGGGACCGTGAACCGCTCCCGGAATGTATCGCCGGTATCGGGTATTTGTACCCGTTGCGTTGATGGATGCAAAGGCAGTTGTGAACTCTGGCTTTCATCGTTTCGTGGAAGAGAAGTGCTGTATCCCGGACCGTTTGGGGAGCTCACGGCAGGAGCTGACAAGAATTATCCCGTTGATTACTCCCACATCAACATTCAGGGCTATGCGGTGGGGGCAAAGGGACTTCCCGAAGGTACTGACATCGGCCCGGATTCCGCGGTCTTTTCTTCGGTAAATACCGAAACTTCCTATGGCTGGAATAAAAAAGTATCAATGCGGATTCCCATATTTACCGGGGCACTGGGTTCTACGGAAATAGCCCGGGTGAACTGGGAACAGATCGCAATCGGCGCCGCCATTGCCGGCATCACCTGTGTCTGCGGGGAAAATGTATGTGGCATGGATCCGGAACTCGAACTGGACGAGAGAGGTAAAGTCAGGAAATCCCCGGAAATGGACCGCCGCATTGAAATCTATCGCCGGTTCGCAGAAGGATATGGCGAGATGCTCGTCCAGCTGAATGTCGAAGATACAAGGATCGGGACAGCGGAATATGTTGCCAGCAAACACAACCTTGAGACAATCGAGCTGAAATGGGGACAGGGCGCGAAATGTATCGGCGGTGAAATCAAGGTCCCGTCTCTCGAACGTGCCATCGAATTAAAAAAACGGGGCTTCATTATCCTTCCCGATCCGACCATGAAGGAGAATGTGGCCTCATTCAAATCGGGAGCGATCAGAGATTTTGAACGACATTCCCGACTCGGATTTATTACCAAGGAGGGATTTCTGGAGGAGGTTGACCGGCTTCGCGATATCGGGTTCCGGAGAATCACGTTAAAAACCGGTGCCTATTCTGCAGTCGAGCTCGCAATGGCGATCCGTTACGGTGCAGAAGCAAAAATCGATCTTCTTACCATTGACGGCGCATCCGGGGGTACCGGTATGAGCCCGTGGCCGATGATGAACGAGTGGGGCATACCTACGTTCTACCTCCAGTCACTCATGTTCGAATTCTGCGAACGGCTGACCCGGCGTGGATTGAGAGTCCCGGATATCGCCATGGCTGGAGGATTTTCTGACGAGCCCAATGTGTTCAAATCGATAGCGATGGGAAGTCCCTACGTAAAGGCTGTATGCATGGGGAGAGCTCTGATGATCCCTGCAATGGTCGGCAAAAATATCGGGAAATGGCTTGCTGCAGGGGATCTGCCCAAGACCGTTTCAAAGTATGGCACCACTGCAGAAGAGATTTTTGTCGGCTATGAAGATCTCAGACAAAAATATGGCGAAAGGATGAAAAATATCCCTCTCGGGGCGCTTGGGGTCTATACCTTTGCACAAAAATTCAAGACCGGTCTCCAGCAGCTGATGGCAGGGAGCAGGAACTTCACTCTTTCGGCGGTATCACGTAAGGATGTAATGGCGCTTACGGAAGAAGCTTCAAAGATCTCGGGCATTCCCTATGTGATGGATGCATTTCACGACGAGGCCCTGGAGATCCTTATGGATTGATCCCCGGCACATGAAAAATCCCTACCGGTAGTTAATCAATAATTGAAAGAGCCCGATTATTTTTTCACGGGTCTTGTAATCGTGAATGCCTCCAGGATCTGGAGTGTGGTCTTCGTACCGAGAGAGGGTTGGATTGAGTCGAGCCAGAGGAAAAACCCGACCTTGGGAGGCGTGGGACGCTCAAATTTGAAGTGCCCGTCCTTGAGCTGGATCATCTTGTGATATTCTTTTTTCTGTCGTGAACGCAGGTAAATGATCAGTTCATACCCGGGGAGGTCTGTTGCAATTACTGCTTTGGAATAAAATTTCGGAAAATCCTCAAAGCTGATCTTTTTTCCCCGTACCTGCAGCCCATACAGTTCGCATATGGTCCTGACAGCCGGGGGAAACAAACCCCCATAGAGGACTTTTTTTACCAGCTGCCCGGTAGTATCGGTAAATTCCGGGCGGTCATATGCGGAAGGCTTCGCAATTTCCGTAAAGATCCGGTTTCTAACTTCATCATGATAGCGTTTATAGTCAAAGGCGTGTTTGAGAGGGATCGATGTTGCCGGGATCAGCTTGGGGTGATTCTCCGGCAGGTTATACAGAATTCTCGGGCGATAATGCTTCACCAGCGACTTTATCTGCTCGCATGAACTGGTGTGGATAATTGCATTCGTCCTGTCCTTTGCCAGTCTCTTGACAACAGAATAATTCGAGAGGTCGAATGAGGATATGAGAAGGAAGGGGGTGATCTTCTGCCCGTACAGGTAGCCCAGCAGCTTTTTCTTGTAGGCGATCTCCTGCTCGAATTCCTTCAGATCCGAGGGAGATGTGACAACTTCGGCAAAGGCCACGTGATTATCCGCATCCACAAGCAGCAGGTCAAATTCGGCAAGATCCTGCCCGTTGCCGCGAATCGTAATATCACCGTATTTTGAATAAAAAAGACCGTTCTGGCCGAGCCGTACATCGTCACGCTTTTTTGGGGCATCAGCACCTTTCATGGCGAGGTATTTGATCTGGTTTGATTTTTTTGAGATTTCAAGGAACATTTCATAGACGATTGCTTCAAACCAGCGGCCTTCTGCGGTCCGCATGGGTTCGATATCCGGAGAAAAAAGTCGTTTCCGCTCAATTTTATTCATGTGTCTCGTGGCATTGAGTGCGATCGTTGCGTTCGGTTTAAAATTCTTGAAATTTGAATTCAGCCAGGGGATCATGATTGTTGTAAAGAATTTCTGCCGTTATAGTAGATAACAATCTGCTTTGAACCGCTTACCCCTGACTTTCAGGAGCGATCAATTCCATAGCAAAGTATATAGTCACGAGAAAGATATTGGCTTCTCATCTCAGTCTTGTTCCAGTGCTGTGCAGGAAGAGACGGATAGAAGATACAAGGGGGATGACAAAATGCCAAGCGTAAAAAAGGCAGGTGGCATAGAACCCCTGCCCCGGTATGTTATGCCGGATTCGTCCGAGCCGGATTACGAGGAAATTCTGGGGCAGGTCCAGGAATACCAGACCTCGCTCATAGGAAATTCATACTATTATATCCGGGCTGGTGGATCCTATCCATCGTTATGCAGGATAATACACGGGGGTGGCAGAGTATTTTTTCACGAAATTGTTGATCACCAGACACATGGGATCTCCGATGAGGATCTCGAACTGGCAATAGGCGAGGACATAGGTACCTTTGATCTGCCGGGTCATCACCCGATTTCACCACACATTGAAATGAAATTGCGTGCCCTGCTGGATTTTAAATAAAAAATGTACAGAGGATATTTGAGAAAGGATTTTTGATTTTTTTGCCGGTGTCTCTCTTCACAGTCATGGACCCCTTGTTTTACACCCGGGAAAATTCCCCGCTGAATTCGTGAATGCGTTATGACTCCGTTTCTCCAGTGCGAATGCGGATTGACCTTTCCACGGGTGTGACAAATATTTTACCATCGCCGATTTTACCAGTACGGGCTGCATCGGTTATTGTCGCGATAATGGCATCGAGATCGCTGTCCCGGACAACGACCTCAATCTGAACTTTTGGCAGCATATCGACGGTCATGATACCGCCACGGTACTCGAGCGCAATGCCCTTCTGTTCCCCCCTTCCCTTCACTTCGGTGACAGTCATTCCGTTGAAGCCTTTGTCTTCAAGTGCCTTTTTTACGAATTCAAATCGTTCCGGTTTAATAATAGCCTTTACCATTTTCATGATAATTCCTCGATATCAGATCCGACATGCATCTCCGCCTTTGCAACCTGCGGGCCCGATGGTGCACCCGATGAATCGGTTCCCCTTGGGAATTTTGTCCTCATCTCCCGTGTTTTTCCGGTTGTTGTGAGAGGGTTCGTGCGGCCAACTTGTGAAAGTGTGTTCCGATATATCGTTCCGGCCTGAAAAAATTAGTAGGTTGCCAGGTAGCGGTCCAGTTCCCAAGGGTGCACTGCAAGCCGGTAAGCATCGGTCTCGGCTTCCGCGATACGTGCAAGGTTCTCGACGATCAGGTCGCCGAGTGCATCGCAGAGCACTTTGTCCTTCATCAGGAATGCCTGTGACTCCGCGAGGTTGCCGGGCAGCATCTCGATCTTCATCTTCTTCCGTTCCTTCTCGCTCAAATGGTAGATGTTCACGTCCGTGCTCTCCGGCGGCATGATCTTGTTCCTGACACCATCGAGTCCGGCCGCCAGCATGCAGGTGAACGTAAGGTACGGGTTGCACATCGGGTCCGGGCTCCGGAATTCCGTGCGGGTACCGTTGCCCCGGGCAGCGGGGACCCGGATCAGGGCAGAGCGGTTGGTGGTGCTCCACGAGATGTAACAGGGAGCTTCGAAGCCGGGGACGAGGCGCTTGTAGGAGTTGATGGTCGGGTTTGCGACCCGGGTGATCGCCTTCGCATGTTTCAGGAGACCCCCGATAAAGTACAGGGCGGCCTGGCTGAGCCCCTTCTCCGAATCCGCGTCGAAGAAAGCGTTTTTGCCCCCTTTCGAGAGGGAGCAGTGCGTGTGCATGCCGCTGCCGTTGATGCCGGCCAGGGGTTTTGCCATGAACGATGCGTGGAGCCCGTACTTCAGGGCAATCGCCTTCGTCGCGAACTTCTGGGTGATGACCCTGTCGGCCGTGGTTACGGCATCGGTGTACTTGAAGTTGATCTCGTGCTGGCTGGCCGCGACCTCGTGGTGGGACATCTCAATCTCAAAGCCCATCTGGGTCAGCGAGAGCACGATATCCCTCCGTACATTCTCAGATGCGTCATTCGGCGCGAGATCGAAATACGCCCCGGTATCCGAGAACTGCGTAGTCGGTTTCCCGTCCACACGGTTGAACAGGAAAAATTCGAGTTCGGGACCGGTGTTGAACGTGTAGCCCATCTTTGCCGCGTCGGCCATGGTCTTTTTAAGGGCATAGCGTGGATCGCCTTCGAACGGCTTGTTGCCGTACGTGTAGACGTCACACACGAACCGCGCAACCTTACCCTCCTGGGGCCTCCAGGGTAACACTGCGTACGAGGCCGGATCCGCCTTGAGGAGCATGTCGGACTCTTCGATCCGTGTGAAACCTTCGATGGATGAGCCGTCGAACCATGTCCCCTCGGTCAGGGATTTTTCTGCCTGGGCCACCGGTACAGCGGCATTTTTGGGCATGCCCAGCACATCGGTGAACTGGAGCCGGAGGAATTTTACATCGTCGGCCTCAATTTTCTTGAGCAACTTGGATACGTCTGCTGACATAATGGAAAAAAGGTTCCACCCAATCACATTTATATTTTCTGAACTAACCTCAATGGGGAATACTCACATTCAATTTCCATTACGTTTTAGTACTATAGAACATCCCGATTTGTGATACTATGTGCGGTATAATAGGTGTCATCGACAAACGCCGTCAGTGCGTGGACGGAGGGAGCATACGCAGTTCATTGGCGATGATGGATGAGCGTGGCAATGGCGAAGGGGCGGGGTATGTTGCCTACGGGATTTACCCGGACTTTGCGGATGCGTACGCCCTTCACGTCTTTTTTGACCGTATCCATGAAAACAAGCCGGCACTCGATCGGTTGCTCGGGGAATGGGGGACCATTGTCCACGATGAAGCGATCCCGACCTTTGCGTCAAAGATCAAAAAAGTGCACACGCCATGGAGGTATTTTTTCAAGCCGGACCCGAAGAGGGCACCGGAACCAGATGCCACCGCTGATGACATCATCACGCACATCGTCATGAGCGTAAATACGGCACACAACGGCACCCTCATCTTCTCTTCGGGGAAGAACCTTGGTGTATTCAAGGCATCCGGCTGGCCGGAGGAAGTGGCCGATCTCTACCGCATCCAGGATTACAAGGGTTACCTCTGGCTCGCCCACAACCGTTATCCCACCAACACTGCAGGCTGGTGGGGGGGCGCACACCCGTTCAACCTTCTTGGGTGGAGCGTGGTCCACAACGGAGAGATCACGTCATACGGCACCAACCAGCGGTATATCGAGAGTTACGGGTATAAATGCACGATGTATACTGACACCGAAGTCGTGGCATATCTCGTGGATCTGCTGGTGAGAAAACACGGGCTCTCCGAGAAGATGGCAGTACGCGCCCTGGCCCCCCCGTTCTGGAACGAGATCGACCGGATGCCGGAAAAAGACCGGGAACTCTACCGCGCAATGCGGCTGACCTATGGTCCGGCACTGATGAACGGTCCGTTTGCAATCTGCGTTGCAAACGAGCATATGCTGCTCGGTTTCACGGACCGGATAAAACTGCGTCCGCTTGTTACCGGGGAGCACGGGGATCGCCTTTACCTGTCCAGCGAGGAAGCGGCAATCCGCCGTATCGAGCCGGATATCGAAGATGTCCACATGCCAAAAGCCGGCGAACCGGTGATCGGGAGGCTCATCTAAATGAGCATCGGCAGTCTCCCGCTCCGGTTCAAAGTGGAGATCGATCCTGAACAGTGCATGCAGTGCGGGCGGTGCATCGAGAACTGTTCGTACGGTGTGTTCCGGATGGAGGGCGATAAGATCCGCATCAATTCGCGCAACTGCGTCGCCTGCCACCGCTGTACAGCATTCTGTCCCCGCGACGCGATCAGCATCTACGAAAAACCCACCGATTACCGGAGCCACCCGGTATGGACACGCGAGATCCGCGAAGCGGTCTTCAACCAGGCAAAAACCGGTAAGATCATCCTTGCCGGCATGGGCAATGTCCTGCCCTACCCGATGATCTTCGACCGCCTCCTACTCGATGCATGCCAGGTCACCAACCCGAGCATCGACCCGCTCAGGGAGCCCATGGAACTGCGCACCTATCTTGGGAAAAAACCGGGCGCGCTATCCATAAAGGAGCATCCCAACGGCGATGTCGAGCTCCTGACAAAGCTCACGCCCAACCTCCAGATCGAGACACCGATCATGATCGGGCACATGAGTTACGGTGCGATCAGCCTCCCCGCACAACAGGCGCTGGCAAAAGCGGTAAGCCGTATCGGCACCTTCATGGGGACCGGCGAGGGCGGGCTGCACGAGTCACTCTATCCCTACCAGAAACACATTATCGTCCAGGTCGCATCGGGGCGTTTCGGCGTGGACATCAACTATCTCGAACGCGGTGCTGCCATCGAGATCAAGATCGGCCAGGGAGCCAAGCCTGGTATCGGCGGGCACCTTCCCGGCGAAAAAGTATGTGCCGATGTTTCCTGCACGCGGATGATCCCGGAGGGCAGCGATGCGATCAGCCCTGCCCCCCACCATGATATTTACAGTATCGAGGACCTCAAGCAGCTCGTCCGGAGCCTGAAAGAGGCGACCGAATGGAAAAAGCCGGTCTTCGTGAAGATTGCCGCAGTCCATAATGCGGCAGCGATCGCTGCAGGGATCGCGCGTTCATCTGCCGATGCTGTTGTCATCGACGGGTTCCGGGGCGGGACCGGTGCAGCACCGGTCGTCTTCCGGGACCATGTCGGTATCCCGATAGAAGCGGCCGTCGCAAGTGTAGATGCCAAACTGCGCAGCCAGGGCATACGTAACGAGGTCTCCATCATCGCGAGCGGGGGTATCCGACAGAGCGCTGACGTAGCAAAGATCATCTGCCTTGGAGCAGATGCCGTCTACATCGGGACATCCGCTCTCGTTGCCATGGGATGCCGGGTGTGCGGTACCTGCAACCGCGGCCAGTGCGCCTGGGGCATAGCGACCCAGAAACCCGAGCTGACAAAGCGCCTGGATCCCGAGACCAATGCCGTGCAGGTCGCAAACCTGATCCACGGCTGGACCGACGAGCTTGCCGAGCTGATGGGAGCGGCAGGTATCAACAGCATCGAGAGCCTGCGGGGCAACCGCGACCGGCTCAGGGGCTACATGCTGGATGAAGGGCTCCTGAACGTGCTCGATGTGAAGACCGTGGGGGCATGAGATGAACGCAGTCCGCATCGATGCACAGGATCTCCATTACACACCCCTCAACCAGAAGATCAGGGCTGCCGTGGCCGATGGTGTAAAGGAGATCGTCATCGACCATGTCCTCGGCCAGCGTTTTATTGCCGACGGCCTGAGGGGTGACGGCGTTACCATCACCGTCAATGGCGTGCCCGGCGGCGACCTTGCCATGTTCATGAGCGGGCCGACGGTAATTGTACACGGGAATGCCGACCACGCCCCGGGCAATACCATGGACAAGGGTAAGGTCATCATCCACGGCAGTGCCGGGGACGCGGTCGCACACAGTATGCGGGGCGGCCGGGTGTATGTCCGCGACAACATCGGTTACCGCGGTGGCATCCATATGAAGCAGTACATGGAAAAACGCCCGATCCTCGTCGTCGGGGGGGGCGCACGGGCATTCCTTGGCGAGTACATGGCGGGAGGGATCCTCATCGTCCTCGGCCTGAATGGCGTCCAGCCGATCTCGGAGCAGGGCATCGGAAGCGGCATCCACGGGGGGGAGATCTTTGTCCGTGGCCCCGTCGATGATATATATCTCGGGGTCGGGACCAGACAGGCACCGGTCACTGATGAGCAGAGAGCCATGATCCGCCCCATTATTGAGGATTTCGCAAAATCATTTGGAATCGATGCAGCACCCCTGCTTGCATCGGAATACACCCGCATCGCCGCCATCAGCGCCAGGCCGTTTGCGAGCAAATATACATGGGAGTGAGTAGCGAATGGCAGCAAAGAGTTATCTCGATCTGAAAAGTGAAGTCTGGGATACCGGCAGGTGCTCGGGATGCGGTGCGTGCGTGGCAGTCTGTCCTGCCGATGCGCTGTTTTTCGATGAGGGTGAGATGGTGATCGCCCCCCGGAGCAACGGCTACTGCAAACAGGCAACGGACAGTGTCAGTTGCGGGGCGTGTTACTCGGTCTGTCCCCGTGTCGGGGACCAGCCCGCGGAGACGCTGGGCACCTACACCGAACTCATCACGGCAAAAGCCAGCTATGACATCCCCCGGAAGCAGAGCGGGGGTGCGGTCACTGCCATCCTCGCGAACGCACTTGACGAGGGGCTCATCGATGCGGTGGTGACGGTTACCGAAGACCGCTGGACGTTGCGACCTTCATCGGTAGTCATATCGAGATCCGATGTACTCGTCCAGCAGGCCGGCAGCCGGTACAGCTGGTGGGTGCCCCTCCTTGCAGCACTCAAGTATGCGATCGTTGTGAGAAAATTCAAAAAAATTGCCGTTGTCGGGGTCCCGTGCGCAGTCCAGGCCGTGGACCGGATGCGTACGAGCGACAACGATCTCCTGAGACCCTACGCGAAGGCGATCCGTCTGGTAATCGGGTTGTTCTGCACGGAAACCTTTGATTACGCGGCCCTGATCCAGGGGAAGCTCCGCAGCCACTACCAGCTCGAGCCCCATGATATCCGGAAACTGGATGTCAAGGGTAAACTTGAAGTCCTCAAAAATGACGGGACAACGACCATCATCCCGCTCGCAGAACTGGAAACCTGCATCCGCAAAGGCTGTCATATCTGCACGGATCTCACCGCGGTCCGGTCGGATCTCTCTGCCGGTGCGATCGGCAGCCCCGCAGGGTCTACGACCCTGATCATCCGGACACCGGCCGGAAAAGGGATGGTTGAGAGTGCGGTCGAGCACCAGAGACTCACCATTGCCGCCGATGTCGATAAAGCGGTCATTGAGAAACTGGCCTCATCGAAGATCAGGAAGAATTCCCGGAAATGATCCGGTAGGGTATTATTCCCCATTTTTCTTGCCACCATCATTATCATTATACCGTGAGATCGTCCGGGCGGAAACACGGTTCCCGGTCAACGGTATGTCGATTCCGTGAAGGTACCGGTACGTGATGACCAGGGGGTAATTACCGGGATCTGAGGGATCTCCCGGGGATTATCTCCCGTTAAGTGGGGAATGGATTATCTGGGAATCCATGGTTTTTCGCGGTATACCGCGAAAATACACCTCCACGTACCTGTCTCTCAAGTACTTTTTTCGTGGCGCACAAGCGGTGAACAACGGTTGAAAAACCCGGCAATAAATGACGAGAATACCGGGCTCCAGCACTCCCTGCCTTCGTGCACCTGCCAGCCGTTTTCCAGGGACTGGCGGACGTGTCTCCCGAGGCTGACCTGCAGGAGCATTTCGGACCTGAGCACGTCCCCGGCGTTCCTGAACTCGCGGAACACTTCCGTTGCATACCGGCCGTCATCGATGAACGGCCCCGGGAGGGCAGAGCCACGGTGCTTGGTCCGGAATTTTTCCGCATTGACCCGGTTCCAGACCGGGGACCGGTGTGGTTGCGGATGGCAGGTAATTCAGCAACGAGCAGTTCAACAAGGATCATGCACTGTTCGCGTTCCATCCGGTAATGCGCATGGTGGACGGAGAAACCGTTGCGTTCGAGATGTTCGCAGACCGAACCGGTGCTGCGCTTCAGCTGGGGGACTACGATCTCCTCGATGTACGGTGGCGTCGGGAAGGTGATCGCATACACGGTTGTCCCCCGATGCTCAAGAAGATCGGCGAGCTCCTCGGAGGTCATTGATCGTGCTTCCGGCAGTCCGAAGAAAGATTCCGCGGGAGATTCGAGATACCCGCGTGCAAGTTCCACGAACTCCGCCATACGATCGAGGGATACCGCAGCGGCGACATTCCGTTTCGGGTCCACCGGATCGATCATCACCAGCGGTTCGTCAAATTCCTTTGCCACATGATCTTCCATATCGATGATCATCTGCGGTTTCCACTCAGCCGCTGCCTTCAGCAGCTGAGTGAAGCCCCCGTAGTGGAGGATGAGCAGCTCGCAGAGGTACCCGGAGAATCCTTCCGTCATCTGGTCGGAACCATAGATGCCCCCGGCTTTGGTGAACCGCTTGAGGAGGAGGACGTCATCGATCATGCCATTGATCTTCTCCGTGATGTAGCGGGTATGGAAGGGTGTGCGATCCACGGCACTCTGGATCCTGGTCGCGCTGTCAACTTTATAACAGGGAACAAGATCCACATCCACATCGTCGATCGTGGCGCTGATGTACGGGTGCTCGGCGTACTTCTCGTGATATTTTTCCGTGAGGGCTGCAGCAATACCCCGGGCAAGGGAAAGCCCCTGGTTTTCCAGTTCCTCCCGCGGCAGGGACGGGTCAAAGAGCATGAACACGTCGAGGTCGCGGTCGCCCCTCACCCATGTGTGCCGGGCAACAGACCCCACGACCATCCCCTCGGCCTTGCCGCTCTGACGGATGAGCCCGAGCACGCGCCGGGCAATGCCGCAGACATGGTCCTTCTCGGCCTGCGTGGGCCTGAGTGTCGCAAGCACCGTTTCTTCAAGGGGGAGCCGCCGTTTCACCATTTCACCTCGAGCAGGTCCTCGTAGACCGGACCCCGGGGAGTCAGGGTGCTCTGCTTGAGTTTCATACCGCTGACCGTACAGCTGCCATAGCTCCGGCCCTGAGCTGGTCAAGCGCGGAGAAGAGGGAGGGGTCCGGGGCCTTTACCCGGGCTAGGGTCGCATGGGGGGTGAAGCGCCGGTCTTCCCGCGCAAACCCGAGAGGAGAAAGCCCTGCTTCGATGAGACCAAGGAGCTGCTCCCCTTTTCCGCCGTCATCGATTGTGCACCAGACGGTATGCGGGCGTTTCGGGTTGTTCACGGTCACGCTTCCGGCCGCGACCGGAAACGGCGAGAACGGGATTTTTTTCAGCACGTCCTGCACCTGAACGAGCGTTCTGTTATTGACCTCTCCGAGAAACTTTGCGGTGATGTGGATGAGGGCCGGATCAACGAACGTGAGGCGTGCGGAACACCCGCGGAGCACCTGCTGGGCTTCCTTGAGCGTGTCCCGTATCTCTCCGGAAAGTTCGAGCGCGACAAACGTCCTGACCATTACGGTACTATTGTTCCATTGTCCTGATAATAATAATCGCCCGGTGCGACGGCCTGTCTGGTGAATGCACAAACCAAGTTTTTTTTATCCATACCTCCTATTGGATAGATGACAGAGTGAGGTGTTTTTTGTGCCGGAAAATCCACAGCTGATTATATACACGCTTGAGCATTGCCCGAATTGCGAACTTCTCAAGACGCACCTGAAAAAGAGCGGGTACAAGTTCGCAGAGCGCGACCTTTCCAGTGCAGAATCGCTCACCGAACTGCGGGTGAACGGTGTTTTCGTGAATGAAGCCCCCGTGCTCCAGAAGAGCGAGGATTTTTTCACTTCTGCCGACCTGTTTCCCGCCGGCAGAATGGACGCGGATCGCATCAGCCATCTGATCGCGGGTGAATGATGCCCCGGCGGGAGACACGGCAACGGACCATTTTTGGTGAGTATACACCATCTCTCCCCCAGGTGAGGACGACCGACGGCCATATCGTCGAATGGGACCGGGACCGTATTGTCCGCCAGATCGTCGAGGAGACGAAGCTCGTCGAGACCTTCTATGGATATGAAGGCGCAAGCGTTGAGACCGCGCAGGAGATCGCGCTCGAGGTCGAGCACCGGATCAAGAATATGGGGCTGAAGTCCTTATCCGGTCCGCTCATCCGTGAGATCGTCAACATCACCCTCCTCGAACGGGGGATGGTCCAGTACCGCAATGTATCGACCCGGGTCGGCACACCGGTATTCGATGCGCACCAGATCGATGTCGGCAGGGGGTTCGAGGCCCATGACAACGCGAACCTGCAGGAAAATGCCGAAACATCCCACAAGAAAAAGGCGGACAAGATCTCAAAGGAGCAGTACCTGCTCCAGCTGCCACCCGCCCTTGCGGACCACCACCTCTCCGGAGAGATGCATATCCACGACCTCGAGTATTTCGGCACGCGCCCCTTCTGCCAGGACTGGGACCTGCGCTACTTCTTCTATTACGGCCTGATGCCCGATGGCAACGGCACCAAGGCATCGGTGGCCGGCCCGGCAAAACGTGCCGAGGTTGCGATCCTCCACGCGGTCAAGGCCCTCGGGTCTGCCCAGACAAACTTTGCCGGCGGCCAGGGCTATTACAACTTCCTTACGTTCCTCGCGCCCTTCATGGAGGGCATGCCGTACGATGGGATCAAGCAGATGGTCCAGATGTTCGTGTACGAGATGACCCAGATGATGGTGGCCCGTGGCGGCCAGCTGGTCTTCTCATCGATCCAGCTCTCCCCCGGCGTCCCGGCCCTCTGGCAGGACAAGCCCTGTGTCTACAAAGGCAGGATCTGGGATGGTACGTCCGGACCGAAACGGACCTATGGCGAGTTCGAGCGCGAGGTACGGCTCCTCTTCAAGGCGCTGATGGAGGTGATGCTGGAAGGGGACTACTGGGGTAAGCCGTTCAATTTCCCCAAACCGGAGATCTCCATCGAACCGGACTTCATGAGCGAGCGCGAGGAGTTCAACAGGAAGAACCCCGATCTTCCCACGTACCAGGACCTCTACCTGATGACCTTTGAGCTCGCATCAAAATTCGGCACCCCGTATTACGATAACCAGCTCCCCGCGTACCGGGGGGCCGGAAAGGGCATTTCGTGTTACCAGTGTTGCGCGTACCAGTTCTCGACCATTGCCGACAAGGACTCCGAGTTTGAGAGGAAACTGGTCTTCGAGGACGGCCGCCACTTCTCGATGGGGTCCTGGCAGGTCGTTTCCGTGAACTGCCCGCGGGCTGCCTACAATGCCGAAGGCGACGATGCCCGGCTCTTTGCCGAGCTGAAGAAACTGATGGATGTTGCGGTCGAGATCTTCAAGATCAAGCGGCGCTGGATGGACCTCATCAGGGCCAACAGCCGCATGCCGTTTGCCATGCAGCGCCCGAAAGACCCCAACACCGGTGAACGGGGCGCCCTTGCGGTCGACCTCGAAGGACTGGTGTACACGATCGGGGTTGTCGGCGTGAACGAGATGGTCCAGCACCATACCGGCAAGCAGCTCCATGAATCGAAACAGGCATTCAGGCTCGCTGTCCGGGCGATGACCGAGATGGAACTGTATGGCCGCGAACTCTCGAAGAAGAACAACATGACCATCGCGCTTGCGCGCACGCCCGCAGAGACCACCGGCCAGCGGTTCGCCGTCGCTGACCTGCTGGACCGCCGTTACCACGATTTTGCCAGGAAGGTGATCAAGGGAGACCCGGAGGAAGGCCTCGCAAAGCTCGGCAAGAGCCGCGACCTGCCGATCTATTACACGAACGGTACCCACGTGGCACCCGGCGCTCAGGTGCCCCTGACAAAACGCATGGAGATCGAGCATGTCTTCTTCCCGATTGTCGATGGTGGCAACATCTTCCACATCTGGCTCGGCGAGGCGCGGCCGGATCCGAGGGGACTGATGGATATGGCGATGAAACTCTGCAGGAATACCCAGATCGGGTATTTCGCCTTCACGAGGGATATCACGGTCTCGCTCCGGCAGTTCCGCGAGATGCGATCCGGGAAGAAGGCCGTCAGCCAGGTGGCCCCGTCCGACTTCCCGGTAAAAGCGTAATTTCCGGCGTTATTCCCTTTTTAAATATCACCGGTTTGTGGGATTTTCGCGGAATCTCCCTTCAGCAAACGGTATATTTTTCACCTCATTCGATAACGATAGGTTATGAAATCTGAGGATGTTCTCCTTGTTGTGGGCCTGATCATACTCATCGCAATCGCCGGTTGTGCCGGGCCGTCGGCCCCCGCACCGTCAACAACTACGCCACCGACAACGGAGGTGGTCACCACCACGATCCCGCCGACCACGATCCCGGCCACTACGGCACCGACACCCACACCGGAACCGTTCCCGAACGCCCTGCCGCTCGGGGCAGTGGCCTCGTTTGGCAATGGCACCAAGTGGCCTACCGATGTCACGGTATACAAAGTATGGATCAATGACACCTATCAGAGGTGGAGCCCGGATGACAACCGGTATTACACGCAGCCCGCACCTGCAGGGAAAAAATACCTCATCGCCTTTATTGAGATGGTGGACAGGGGGACCGATCGTGCACCACTGCCATCAGAGGCCGGCATCAATATCCTTTACAATTCTGAGATAATTCCTCCCGATCCAACGCATATCCTCCCGAACCAGAAGGCGGATTCACCGCCGCAGATCGTGCGGATCGGCGAGATCGAGTTCATAAAAAAGTTGTATGGCTCGGAATATGTCGAGGACTTCGGCTATTCCCATGGTGAGAAACTCGGATACATCACGCCCGGGGAGAGCAATGCCGTTGACGGGTATATCGTCTACGAAGTCCCCGGAACGCTGACACCGGAGACTTCCTATCTCAGGATCCTGCTGCCGAGTACGGATCCGGCGATCTGGAAGCTCGGCTGAAACTCTGCCCGGAGCATGCAGGAGGCTCTGCTGCCGCATGGACGGAAGCTCCGTCCCCCCATTTTTTGGTAGTTTTTGCACCAGGATGCTCTGTACGCGAATGAGGGACCAGACCACAGGCAGCGGGGTTATTTCCCGGGATGGGGGAAAAGGCATGAACTCCTGAATCCCGGATCGGGATGACAGTATCGCGGGAATTCCCCTCTCGTTATCCTTGCCGCAGGGCGACAGCGGGGTGTACCGGAACAAATTTCGATGCCGGCTTCGTGGTCCCCGCCATCCTGACTCCCGGGTAGACCTGTGCTGAAATTACCTTCAACGGGAGGACTCGGGCATCCGGAGACGTGCACAACATACCGGATAAAAAAAGGAGTATCAGAGGTATCTGTTTTTTTTCAGGGAGATGTCCATCAGGCCACGGTGGACCCGGTAGTTGCTGTGGATCCGATCAACAGGGTTGTCAAGCAGTATTGTCGTAATCCGGCCATCGACAACAATGCGGACACAGTTTGGTTCGATATCGGCGATGGGTGCGTTTTTGGGATCGGCAGGCATCACGGCAGTGATAAAGATTTCGTTGTCGGTTTCCACCACCTCGTAGGGGACCTCCCCGTCATCGTCTGGTGCACCGGCCCGGAACACTTCGGGATCCCCGCCGGAAGCCTGCCGGGTGATGATCGTATATCCCACAATGCGGGCATGCTGGCTTTCCGGCATGTTCTTCACAATGTCTTCCACAATTTTTGCAAGGTTGTTGAACACATCGTCGTAGGGACCGGTCGGATCATTCTGCATGGACACCTCTGAGCGTATACCGTTCTTTCTCCCTTCTGGCTATCCCCCGCCGCTCGAACTGTTTCAGGATATCCGCGAGACCCGATCTGGGCAGTTCCGTGACCTGCTCCAGTTCTGCGAACGTCAGGGCCTGGTGGGACAGCGCTATGACTACACGTACTTCTCGATCGCTTTTGAATAAATCCTTATGGATGGTGGCAAGGTCGGTGATCTTGGTCTCGATATCGTGGTTGACCTGTTCAAGATTTGCAAGGATCTTGTCGTGGGCCCGTATCATGCGGGCAAGCATGGCCACGGTTTTTTTGAGCTGCTTCTGTTCCGGGCTTTCTCCATCAGTAACCGATCCGGAGATCCTCATCTCCTTCAGGCTGACATCGATCAGGATGTCATGGGCGAGGTAATAATATTTCCTGCGCCGTTCGTCCATTTCGCAGGAGAGGATTGCCTCGCGTTCCAGCATCTGGAGATGGTCGATGACCGCCTTTGGCGAGAGCACCAGCGTGTCGGATATCTCCGTAACAAAACAGGGCTTCTGCCGGAGCAGTTCAATGATCCGCCTCCGGTTACGGTTACCGAGAATGTCGAGGAGCCTCGCAACTTCAGCAGTATCCTCCATATTTACGTAATGTAAGTATGAGCAATATTTATATTTGACTTCGTGGGGTTCTGATAAATTAAAGGGACTTCGGGACTTTTAAACCGCACTGATAACTCGCGGGACTTCTCGGGCATTTAAAATTAAGAATAATTTCAAATAGCATTATTCAAAGCGTCTATCCAATTTTGTATGTTGGGAACATTAAATGCAATTCTTACCAGAATGCCGCCATTGCCGGCAGTCTCTGAACGATAAAATATCCCCTCGCCGACGTAAAACCTTCAGTCGAAGATACCACGGGTATCTTCTCCGGTCGGGTATTCCCTGACGTCCGACAGGTCATCAGAAGTCGAAGGTCGGCTTCGCCACCCTTCTCCTCGTCGGGGTTTCATCAAACCCCTCCGACCTGGTGGAGGAGAAGAGTCCAAAGGACTTTTCGACGGTCATACCCGCCTCCCCAAAAACAGGGGGTTCCTTCAGATAGCGGGCTGAAGCACGTCCGGACCCGACTTTTCCACCTGTAATTGATCTATTGCGGCCGATTTTTGGCATAAGGATCGGGCCGATTGCGGGGATTCGGAGCCTGTTTTGCGCTCCCCCGGAAACATGCGACCGATTTTTTGGCGAATTCGACCTATTTTTTGATCCGGAAGGGTCAATCGGGGGCCATTTTGGAAAGATACGGGAGGTACTCTGAAAGAGGTATATCTCCGACGGAGGGAGTGGCGGACATCCGCAATCGCCGGCATTTGTCAGATGGCATCAGAGTACCCGGTGTCTGCTTTTTTGAAAATTTTTTACGGGGGAACAAAATGTAATAGAAAATTCCGTTGAAAAATTTAAAAAATTAAAGAGTAGGTGTTGAGTTGCAAAATTTTTTATAAATTCCGGATACCGGTAGCGGGCTCGTTGTCAATGCCGGACGTAACCAGGAATTCTACGGAATAAAAATTTATAAAAACTCACAATGAGGCGCCTCACTGTTTTCATAAGAATGATGAATCCCAAAAAGAGATTTACCTGAATTCACGAAAATTTTTGCTTTTTCCTGAAGTAATTTATTAATTTTTTTTCTTCACTCTTTCTTGTTCGATGGATGTGCGAATGCGGCCACTCGTTGCTTTGGTCATTTTATTTCTCTGTATACTCCACCGCTACGCACCAGTAAGTTTTGAAAATGTTAATCTCCCGCGAACACGCCAGAACCCTTTATGGAGAACGGGGCACAGCCCGGCCGGAAACCTATAAAAATTATTGCCATTTCAGGACAATGTAATAATTATAGCTGTCGCCGGTAACGCCAATACCCGCGTTCCGGTAATTGCCGTTGAGCACGTTGCCGCGGAATGAGTTGTCATTGTTCTCAAGGGCGTCGAACATCTGCTGCTGTCCGTCGTAGCCTGATATTGCCCAGGATAGTTTTGGTATGACAAAAATGTTCGTAGTGTCACCGGCAGCAGCACCGGTTGCCGTTGCATAGGTCAGCGAAGAAGCTTTCACTTCCCGGCTCCCGGCCAAGGCAAGAGTATCCAGAAGGTCATCCTGCCGGACCGGGGCCAGGCCGTCCTCCTGACGCTCGAGATTGATCCGTGCCATCATCTGCCGGGGGATCCCGGGGTTCTCGTCGGCCAGTATCCCCGAGCTGCAGACAAGGTATGCGGCCCCGGCCACGCCCGCAAGGATCAGGACGAGGCACAGTTTGAGATATTTTTTCTTCCTGCCCGTGCCGATCACCTGCGCAGTCTGCCGGTGATATCTTCGGATTGCATACGTATCGGACATAATGGTACCCTTCAGAATCCTGTTAGAACGGGGCGGGATATAAATTCAGAAAATCATGGAGGTACGATGATTGAACCCGGGGGTTCAATGAAAAAGGGTTGGGGGTTACGCCCGGGTGAAAAACCGTGCGGTATTATTTTTTCAGGTGGGTGATGAAACGGGTGTTCACTTCGTCCCATTTCACGAGGTTCCAGAACCCTTCGATGAATTTTGCACGGTCGTTCTTGTAATCGAGATAATACGCATGCTCCCATACGTCGAGGGCCATGAGGATCCGGAACCCTGGGACGAGGTTGACATTATGCTTTTCGAGCTGCATGATGAGGAGCCGGTTCGTTTTCATGCAGTGGGTCAGCACGGCCCATCCGGAACCCTCGACACCGGAGGCTGCCTGCGTGAACTCTTTTCTGAACCGGTCGAACTTCCCGAACTCCGCATCGATGGCTTTTGCCAGCTCCCCTTTCGGGAGACCGCCACCGCCTTTGCCAGCGGGCGCGAGGTTCTCCCAGAAGAGGGAGTGCAACCGGTAGCCGCCGATATGGAACGACAACTCCTTCAGCGTGGCTTTCATATCGAGGTCTGCGTTGTCCTTGCGTGCCCTGTCGAGCTTCTCCAGCACAGCATTCGCACCGGTCACGTAGGCCTGGTGGTGTTTGGTGTGGTGAAGGGTGAGCTGCTCTTCGGAGATGTAGGGTGCCAGCGCCTTATACTCGTACGGCAGTCTGGGCAAGGTGTATCCTTTGCCTGGTTCCATGTACTTCATTCCTCCCTGGGGATGACCGGGTATTTCCCGCTCCTCCTATTTCTTTCATTGCATGGCGGCAGGGACATGAAGGGAATGTGATCTGCAGCAGGTTATCCGGCAGACCTGAATTTCCCGGCCGGCACCCTGATCTCGAACCGGATGCCGGTACCGTATTCCCCTGTCTCCCGCACCGTTATGCCGGTAAAACCAAGCAGTTCCCGGATAAGGAACAGGCCGCGGATCGTTCCCTGGTCGTACCCGACTTCAAAGATCTTCCCCTTCTCCCCTTCCGGAATCGAGTACCCGTTGTCCGTATAGACAATGAGGAGTTCATCATCATCGGTCCGTGCAGAGAGCGAGATCTCCGGATGATGCCGCCAGCCATTGCGCAGCGAGTTTTCCAGGATATTGTAAAACACGCGGGGGAGGAGGGGATCGGCAAATATCTCGAAAGCGTCCACATCCGACCGGATAACGGCAGCATGTTCCGGGAGGAGGAGGACTGCGTCATCGAATGCCTGCCTGATCTTCTGCCATTTCGGTGATACGATCCCCAGTTCCTGCAGCGCCCGCATATAGGCGATCTGGTTGCGGATGGATTCGATCGAACCGATCGTCTTGTCGAAGAAGTGCTGCATCTCATCGTGGGTGTTCTTGAGCTGGGCCCGTTCGAGGTGGCTCATGATCACCGACAGGTTATCGAGGATGTCGTGCCGGGTGATACTGAAGAGGAGGTCCATCTTGAGGTTGACGTTCTGGTGGCTGACATCCTCGGAAACGCCGAGCACGTACTGGGGAGTGCCCTGGGAATCGTAGATCGGGACAATGATCATGTGGATGATCCGGCCGCCGAGGTACTTGTTCGAGATGACCTTGTTCCGGACTTCGCTCCGGTTGAGGAAGAGCTCGATGTTCTCCTTCTTTATAGCAGCGACCATGTCCGCGGGGAAAAGGTCCTGGTCGGTCTTCCCGATCACGCGGGACGCCGGGATCTGGAACAACCGCTCGCTGGTCTTGTTCCAGTACACGTACCGCCCGTTATCCGCCCGCTTGATAAAAATTGCCACCGGCAGCTGGTCGATCATCTCCTGCTGGAGGATCTCATCGTCCTTCACCTTCTGGAATGCCGACTTGAGGGAATCGACCATCGTATTGATGCTCTCCTCAAGCACGGCAAACTCGGCGCTCCGGGTCTCGCCTATCCGGTGCTCAAGGTCCCCGTGCGCGATGATGCCGGCATCGGCAACGATCGACTGGATCGGGAGGGCCATGCGGCGGGAGAGGAAAAAGGACAGCATACACCCTATGACGATGGCCACCGCGGCAACCATGAGGTGGTACAGGATCAGCCGGTCCAGGGCTCCTTCGATCAGTTTTGTATTGTAGGTGATCATCACGATCCGGCTGGGGTCTGACCCGTACCGGTCATCCGCCAGGTTGACGTACAGGAAATGTGTTATCGTGGAATTGCGGGAATCGGTAATTTCCAGATCGCTGTGGCTTCGTATCACCTGCTGCAGGTAACCGGCGACAGGTTCATCAGGCAATGTATTATTGTCGAAACGCCGGCCCAGGGTATTGAAAATATCGTAGGATTCGGCATAGGAATTCACCATGACGATATTTTTGACATTATTATGGTCATCCAGCTGCCGGTTGATCTGGTCAAATTCCGGGCCGCTGAGACCCAGCTCAAGGACATACTCGTGATCCGCGGTAGGCATGTACGCGTATTTCCGGAACTGGCCGGTCCCGAGGATCTCATTGACGACACGATCGGGAAAGAAACCCTGCTCGCTGCGTATCTTCGTCAGGTAGGAATAGAAATACGGGATATTCCTGAAATCCTCACCCCGTTCCGGGGGATAGGTTGTCTCGACAATGACGCCGTTTTTGTCGATCACGTAGATATCGAAACCCTTGCCCAGCTTCGATTGTACGCCGGCAAGGTCCATCCGTGAGGGGTCGCCCCCGGCACGCTCGTATTCGGCATTGACCTGGTTCAGTCCCTCCTGCATCCGGTCGTTCATGCTGTTATCCAGGATGGTTGTCGCCGTGTCCGTGAGGCGTATCGCCTCCTCCACGTTGTTCTCGGTCTGGACTTCGAGGTTATGCGATTCCCGGTCGAAGGCGTCCCTGGTATAGAGGTATGCATTGACCGTCAGGAACCCGACGATACAGATGACGAGGACTACCATGAAGAGGAGGAGATAGAACGAGAAGGACCGGTTCATCCGCGGGGGTTTATCCTCTGGCAGCATGGAAACCTCTGATCCTGATCCGCTCTCCGGAACAACAGCACCGTTCAGAGAGGTAACCTTCTCCGGGGCCGGGCAGACAATGATATCCCGGATGTTCAGGCCCGGGGGTTATTCCGCCCCTGCATCGGCAAGCAGCTGGAATATGATATCGTAATTCTCGCTCTTCTCATTCCGGAACCGGTGTACCGCCCAGACAAGGCTTGAATCCCCGGAGGATTTGTAGGGAGTGACTTTTTTTGCATGGACATTGGCCCCTTTGCGCAGGAGCAGCTCGACCGTGTCCACCTGTCCGTTCCAGACCGCGGCCATGAGCGGGGTCTCTCCGTCATTGAGCCTCTCGTCAACATTCGCTCCCTGCGATATGAGGAATTCGGCGATCTCGGTGTGGCCGTTGATCGCTGCCGCGTAGAGGGGGGTGATGCCCCGCGGGGACCTCTCGTGGACGCTTGCCCCATGCCCGACAAGGTTCTTGACAACGTTGATATTCCCGGTCCGGGCAGCATGCGTCAGGATCGAGATCCCCTTTTTGTCCCGGACGCGGATATCCGCCCCGTTCTCGATGAGGTAATTCACGCACAATTCCTTCTGGGGTTCAAACTGGGGCTTGAGCTGTCCGAGCATCGGGGGGGTCATGAAATCCGTCAGTTTTATCGTGGAACTGACCAGCCGGAGGTGGATCAGGCTGTCGATCAGCTCCTCGATCGTTGAGATCACTGCGTACATGAGGGCGGTTTTTCCTTCGGTGTCGCGCAGGTCGACCGCTGTTTTCTGTGCAAGCAGCAGTTTGAGGATCTCGTAGTTTGCCATGCTGGCCGCAGCCATCAGGGACGTTGTCCCGAACATGTTCGACTCGTTGGGGTTTGCACCGGAGTCGAGGAGGAGGCTGACCGTGCGGACAGGATTGTAATCCGGGTGGTACCGGGAATACTTGTACACGATCTCGATCAGCTTTTTGTAAAATTCATGGTCCATGTTGTCGTAAAAGATCATGGGATTGGTGGAGGCCACCAGGAGCGGGGTCCACCCGTCTTCCGTCTTCCGGGATACGTCCGCCTTGTACCGCAGGAGGGTCCGGACATACACGAAATTATTCTGGAGACAGGCAAAGGTCAGGGGACTGTACCCGTTCGCGGTCACAATGTTGGGATCAGCACCGGAGTCGAGGAGGAGGGTGCAGATCCGGGGATCATCGCACAACATGGACTTGATCAGGGGCGTCTCGCCGTGCAGCCCCCGCTGGTTGACATCTGCCCTCTGTGCAATAAGCGCCCTCACGGATTCAAAGCTGCAGGTGTCCACAGCCTCCATCAACTGCAGATCCTTTGTGCGGGGTGGCATTTAGTTCACACCCCGGATACGGTAATCGTTCAAGTACTTCAGATATCATTTCAGATATTAAAAAACAGATCGTTTTAATCTCCTGTACCGGGAGAGGCGGGGGCCGGTTAGCGAATGATCTGCCGGGATAAAAAAGGGGTTTATTGCTTATTTGAGCGCTTCGATGATCGTTTCCCTGACTTTATCGTCTTCTTCTGCGGCAAGGGCCCCATTCAGCGCTTTGGACACTTTTTTACCGCCGAGTGCGCCGAGTGCCCTGACTGCCATCATCCGTACGTAGCGGTTCTCGTCCCGGAGGAGGATGACCATGGGTTCGATCGCATCGGAGTCCCCCAGCTCCTTCAGTCCTTTTGCTGCCATGTACCGCACATGGTCACGGTTATCTTTGAGCCCCTGGATCAGGGGTTTCACGGCTTTCTCGTCGGCAATTCTTCCGAGCGCTTCAGCCGCACGGTACCGTGTCTCCCACTTGGGCTCTTTCATCGCCTCCGCAAGCGGCTCTATTGCGGCTTTCCCGATCCTTGAGAGGGCAAACGTTGCCTGTTCCCGCACGGACTTGTCGAAATCGGCAAGGGCCTCGATCAGGGGCTGGATCGCCCGCGGGTTCTGGGCCTTGCCAAGCAGGTAGGCAGCGTACTGCCTGACCTGCGGGTCCGTGCTGTCCCGGAGGGCCTTTGCCAGTCCTTCGAGGCCCTGCTGTTCGAGCTCGCCGGCATTTTCAGGTTTTTCCGGCATATTTTTTTCAACGGTAGTTCCTGTCATAATACCTCAGTGAGATATCTCCCGTATTGTTATATAAGTGCAATGCTGGGATTGGCCGGGTACCGGGTCCCGTAAGGGATGGCGGAGCACGATAAAACGAGGGGGCGGAGCCTCCCACCCTGGAGACGTATCGGTAGGGGATATTGCAGTGCAGCATATATGGTGGATGTGGTTCTTCGGTCGTATCCGCTATCAGGTCTTTTTCTTCTCGCTCACGGGCTCGCGGTAACCTCCTCAACGATGGGACTTTTGCATACCGGGTCGGTCACCGATCTCTTACATTCGTACAATCGCCGGGGTTGGTTCATGGAACCCGCAGGTTATTCCATCGTGCCGTAACGATTGCGGGGATCGCCCGCATTACTGCAAAAAAATTCGCAGTATACGACGTGCTTTTATATTTCCCGCAGCGATGGATTGTGTATGAACTACAAAGTCATTGCATTCCTGGTGGTGTGCATTGCACTGGTCGCTGCTGCCGGATGCACGGGACTTCCGGCCGGCACCTGGGTGAATACGCATGCTTCGCAGGATGTCGCGAGAGTCTCGTCCGATTCCGGCGGGTACAGCCTGGTGCAGGAAAAAGCCGTATCGGCCGGCAGTGCGGCCCCGGCTGCCGTACCGGTGCCCACGTCGGGGCCGTACGGGAACGGGGATACCGGCACAGACACCAAGATCATCAGGACCGCGGACGTGACCCTCGAAGTCGGGGACGTCCCCGGGACCGTCGAGTTACTCAAGGCCGTCGCGGTTGCGCAGGGAGGGTACCTCTCTTCGACAAATATCCAGAACGATTACAGCAACCGGATGACCGGCACGGTGACCATCCGGATACCGGCGGCCGGGTTCGACAACGCCATTGCGGGCGTCAAGGCCCTTGGCACGGTCAGGTCGATCTCTACGAACGGCCAGGACGTGACGGAAGAGTACGTGGACCTCCAGGCACAGAAGACCTCGTACACCAACCAGCTGGCCCAGTATAATGTCATCATGAAGCAGAGCACCAGGGTGGAAGACATCATCAAGGTGCAGGAGCAGATCGACACTGTCCAGACCGAACTGGACCGGCTCAACGGGAGGCTGAACTATCTGAACAACCGCATCGATCTCTCCACGATCACCGTAAACCTCCAGCAGCCCGAGCCTGTCGGCGGGCAGACGGGGCACGACTTTGTTGCAACGATCAATGAAGGTATTGCCGGGTTCTTCGGCATGATCGACGCGATGATCATCCTCCTCTTTACGTTCCTGCCGCTCATCGTCCTCGGCGCGATCGGGTACGGCGTGTACCGCTGGCACAGGAGCAGGAACGCCGCCGCCCCGGGGACACCGGAAGAGAAAAAATAAAGTACTGTTCCTGCTGCCGGTCCGGGCAGCACGGGAATTCTTTTTTTCGTCCGTCAGGGATATGCAAAAAAAGGATCGGGAGATGATATCAGTGAGCTGCTGCCGTTGCATTGGCGGCTGGGGCCGTTGTCTTTACCGCAGCAGCGGTGGTTGTCGGGTTTGTCTTTACGGTGGTATTGCCGGCAGCAGCTGATGCGGCTGTTGCAGATGCGACACCACCGGTATCGGCCGATACTGTCACTTTCCCGAACGCATCGCTGGTCGTGCCGGTTGCCAGCACGGCACCATTCTTGTAGATATCCACCGTGAGGGCATGCTTCGTGGAACTGTCCAGTTTCTGGAACGCCGCCGTGATCGGGCCGGTGGCATTCAGGACTTCCATGTACCGGTCACCGGAATTGATGGCGGTCTGGATATCTGACGACATGCCGTATGTCCCCTTCCAGCTGCCGATATAATCCACGTGGACAAATACGCCGGTAACCGGAACCGTGGGCGCTACGGTCTCCTTTACCGTGATAGAAGCGACACCGGTGTTTGTCAGGGTAGCGGAGGAAGGGGAACTGCCCGCGGATGAGGATCCGCCGGAAGTTCCGGCAGGGGTGGACTCTGACGGGGGACTCCCGTTATTCAGCATCGGGTAGACAAAGAGTGCGCCTGCGGCCACGATGAGGATAACGACGATGACTGCCCCGATGGCAATGAGGGCCTTTTTTCCGGACAGGGATGACCGCCTGCTCCGGGGTTTCCCGGGAGGTACCGGCGTACCCGCTCCACCCGGCTGTGCCCGGGCCGGTGTTTTGGCACCTTGTTTTTTCGGGCCAAAGAGACCGGCGAGGAAACCCTTTCTGGCCGGCTTCTGGGCAGCCGGTCTCGCCGCAGGACTACGGAATTCTGCCGATGGCTCCGCTTCCGGTTCATCATCCCACTCGAGGGACTGCCGGAGCTGGTCATCCGGGGCCGCTGCCCGCGGGACTGCTGGGGGGGCTGCGGCATGCTGCCGGGATGCGGGTTGCGGTGCCGCGGACGCAGGTACCATGACCGGTGAGCCGCAGCGGTTGCAGAATGCCGAGCCTGCGGACACCTGGTTCCCGCACTTGGTACAGAATACGCTCTCGCCAAGCGTTGACGCGTCAAACTTCCGGACTGCGGAAGCGGGAGCGGGAGGCATTGTCTCCACGGTCTCGACGATTCGTTTTGCCGGGCTGCCCGCTTCGACCACCCGTCTCGCGGGGGCCGCCCTGGGCGTCTCGGCCTGCCGGGGTGACGGGGTATTGACCACCTCGATCCGGGGCGGGGCCGATGGCCTGGCCCTTTTCTGCGCCTGGTCGGCACCGGGGATTACCTTGCGGATCACCTGTTCAAACGAGGTGGATGTACTTTCCTGGATGATGCGTGCCCACTCGTCCCGGGCGCGGCTGCCCCCTTCCTGCCGGGAGAAGGTGAGGATCATCTGGCGGGTCTCCCCCGTCTTTGCCATGACCGAGAGGGTGAGGATCTGGTCACCGGCTGCATTCTCTCCGGTTTCAATATTTTTTATCGTAGCCAGCGAGATCTCCTTGGGGGGAAGGATATTCTTTGCCCTGTCGAGAAGGATGATGCGCCTGCTGGTAAGGATGCCATCAAACGGGATCGACTTGACCTGGATTCCCGTCGTCCTTGCCAGGATCTGTTCATCACTGCGGAATTCTGGATCGCCCATGTTACCACGTCATTGTTGTCTGTTCGGTAGTGGTTGAACCTTGCACGGGAAAAAGATATTTATCGGCAGTTGTGCCGGGGCCGGCATGGATGGCGGTCATACCGGCCCATGCGGGGCGGACCCGAAACATTACCTGACAAAGATGAGGGAGTCCGGTAATGCACCGTTGCGGGCGAGGACATCCTTCAGCTGCTTTGAGGCAGCCATCTCTGTTTTTATCTCGGACGAGATGGTGACCCCGCAATCCTTGATGAGGGGGTCATCCGGCGCACAGCTGATCAGTTCCCCGGCCAGGCCCTTGTCGAAGATGAACTTGATGATGTGGTTCTGGACAAAGGTGAGCTCGGTCATCATCTGCTGGCCGGGGATACGGGTGGCGGCAAACGTGAACCGGATCACGTCCTCGAGCGGGTGGGGGAACCCCTCGACGGAGAGTTTCAGGAAACATTCGACCTCGAACCGTTCGTCGACCTTCTTTACCGCCGAGTGCTCAATGCTCATCATGAGCACCCGGTCCGCGGGGACCAGGTGGATGTGGTGGTCCTTGTCTAGCATGGCGATGCTGGCTGCCGGCAAAATCGTTCACCCTTGCATGATGTTGTGCAGCCGGAGTATTAGTGCTTGTGCCTGCAACAGCCTGCCGCCCACCAACAATTTAAAGCCGCTGTGCCATGGTGTACGGTATGGAACGCGGGTACCGTTCGTGTATCCTGCTGGCCATGGTAACGGTCATGTGCGCCGGGTCAGCGGGTTGTCTCTCCAGCCCCAATGGCCCGGCCCCTCATGATAACGTAACCGCTCCCGCTGCCTCCTTCACCACCGAGAGCCCGGTTGCATCCGTTCCCGTGGCGGACATGGCGCTCCAGCTGTCTGACCTGCCGTCGGGTTATATTCTCCGGGACCGGTCAGTCATCGCGTATGCCGGTGCCGGCCAGCTCGCCCGGGACCTCGGCTGGCGACAGGGATACCAGGTCTCGTTCTACCGGCTGGACAAGAAGGAAAATGCTATGACCGAAATTACCCAGGAGATCGACATCTACCCGCCGGACACCATCAGGGAGGCCTATACCCTCGGGGAGGAGACACTGTTACCGGCGGAGGACAATGCCACGGATTACCAGGTTCCCTTCCCGCTGCTGGGCGACCGGAGCGTTGCCTGGAGGGTTGTCCGCGACGGGGATCAGGGAACCATCATCACGTACTCGGTTATTTTCACCAGGAATAACGTCTACGAACGGATCTCGATGGGCGGCACGACCACCGATTATGAGACCCTCAGGGATATTGCCCGCAAAGCAGAATCGAAGATCCAGTGATCTGGCTGCGGCGATCCCCTTTTTACCTTTTCTTCCACAAAGTACTGCAGTATCATGGTCTTCTCCTGCAGGCAGTGCGGCACATGCTGCATGTACCTTGGCGATTATATTGTCATCGAGCGGCAGACCGGCCCGTTCCGGTTCGCCTGCGAGTCGGTCTCGACCGGTACGCCGTTTACAGCAGAGGTCGATGAAGACAAACGGGAGATCTTCCGGGACCATTCCTTCCCGGAACGACACCCCGGCGCCTGCCGCTTTCTCCGGCCGGATGGCGGGCTCCTCCGCTGCACGATCCACCGGGACAGCCCTGCGCAGTGCAAGTTCTACCGGTGCGTGGTGATGCGGGTCGCCGACACTAGGGGGACGCCACTCGGGTACGTCACCGGCACCCTCGCCCTCCACGCAGAGGACCCGGCGCTCCGCACGGTGTGGGACGAGGCCGAGCGGAAACGGCCGAAGCCGGATGAGGAGGCCGAGCCCTGGATCGCTGCATTTCTCCGGGAGAAGGGGTACCGGGTGGAATAACCTCTGCCGGCACGGCCGTCACTATTCCCTTCTGCCCGGGGGATATGTCCAAAAAGGGATGGCATGGCATTTCCCGTACCGGTTCCCTTTATCAATGGTTACTTCATCTCAGACAACATATACTATTATGGTGATTTGTTCTCGGCCATCAGAGACCATCCGGATTTTCCCTATCACCAGGATACACCATGAAAGAAGCAACTATGAAAGCAATCTCCTTTGAAGCACCTGAAGTTTTTGTGCCAACTCCTACGCATCTCGATATCCTCCGGGCTGTCGCGGAGAAGCAGAGCTGCCACATCAGCCAGGTTGTCCAGAAGCTGTATCCCGGCCACAGCGAGAGCAGTGTCCGGTCCGGTGTCAGGGTCCTCCTCTCCAAGCGATATCTTGACGGGGGGAAGTCCAGCAGCGAGATCGTGCTCCGGCTCACGTCGCGGGGGCGCCTCCTGATCTCGCCGGCATCCGCCAGCTGATCCCTTTTTTTATTGCCGGGCATTTGAAAGCTATATTACCGTATTTTATTCCGAGACGAGCGGAGCGAAGGCCGATTATACCGATAAAATACACGGGACATATAGTAAATCACTTTCTCTTATGCCGCTTGGATCTGGGCCTAGGTCTTGGTTTGGGTTTTACTCGGGGCACGGGTAATGGAGGTCTTTCTTCACCTTCCACCCACTGTTGGGGCACGTCATTAATGGTACCCATCCATTTGATTTTATTCAGATCGAGGGACACAATCCAGTCAAGATCCACAGGGCGATAATTAATCAGCTCTGCAACAACGTTTATGCGTTTATTGATCCCGTCGATAAATGGGAATAAATTTCCATCTTTATCACGTCCGCCGTGATGGTGCCCATGAATAATCCAGCCCGTATAACTTTCTGGGATAACGTAATCATCATCAGGGTCGTGGACTAGAATGAAAGCATGTTCACCGCGTCGGAGAATGGCATATCGTTTCATCCACCTTGAACGAAGGTCATGATTTCCTTGAATATATATTCCTTTACCGTGCAATTTATGGATCCAAAATTTCGGACGTTGAGTCCAATTAAGATCACCGAGATGCCAGATAACATCACCCGATTTAACAGTATCGTTCCAGTTTTTGATTAGTGCAACATTCATATCGTGAGTGCTTTCAAACGGTCGTGGAACGAATAAAAGGGTTAATTCATGTCCAAAATGAAGGTCACTAATTAGGAAAGTCTTTTTCTTTAGCCGAAAGAGTTTATCTAGAAAACCCATCTTCTATCCTTCCGTTTAGATATATTATAGGGGTTTATATTTCCTTCTGGTCGCCAACTCAAGTAGATTTCAATTCGTTGTGCCATCGTTCAATCCCATCATACGGGACAAAAAAACACACGCCAATGGGTGAGTTTAAACCAAACGAAATTACAAACAAATCATAAATCATAGAGAAAACGGCAAAATAAGAACGCCCAGGTCGGAATTCGAATCCGAGTCGATTGCGTGACAGGCAATCATGATAGGCCGCTACACTACCTGGGCATTTGTACAGTAATCCCGCCTCCCAGATTCGAACCGGGGACATCGCGGTAGCCGCGCAGTTGCCTGAATCGGCAAACCATACTACAGCCGCGCACTCTACCAGGCTGAGTTAAGGCGGGGCACTGCGCTACTAATGTTAGGCAAGTTTGCTATTAAACGTATCGTAATACCTGCGGGTTTTGCGCCGTAAAAGCCGCGGATTGGGGACTGGTGCAGGGATTGTTTATATAATCCGCACTCCCATTATGTCTGTATGACTGCTCGCAAGGATGTTGCGGGGGATCGTCTTCTTCACCGCTAGCTCGGCGAAGGAAGATGTGACTGTTTTTGACACTACGCTCCGGGACGGAGAACAAACCCCGGGGATTGCATTCACCTTTGAACAGAAACTTGAGATCGCCCGCCAGCTCTCCGCCATCGGGGTCCATGCCATCGAGGCAGGGTTCCCGGCGTCCTCGAAGGCCGAGAAGGAGACGGTGGCAGCTATCAAAAAGCTCGGTCTTGAGTCAGTGATCTGCGGGCTCGCCCGCTCCGTGAAAGCCGACGTGGACGCCTGCCTCGACTGCGAAGTCGACATGGTGCACGTCTTCATCCCGACCTCGGATATCCAGCGTGAGAACACGATCAACAAGAGCCGAAAGGAAGTGCTCGAGATCACGGCCGACATCATCGGCCATGTCCGGAAGCACTCGGAGCTCTGCATGTTCTCCGCCATGGATGCCACGCGGACGGACTGGGACTACCTCATAGAAGTGTTCCGGACCGCCGCCGATGCCGGGGCCACGATCATCAACGTGCCCGACACGGTGGGGGTCATCTCGCCCTCCGCGATGAAACAGCTCGTCACCCGCATCAATAAGGAGGTCGACTGCCCGATCGACGTCCACTGCCACAACGACTTCGGCCTCGCGGTCGCGAACACGATCGCGGCGGTGGAGGCCGGCGCCTCGCAGGTACAGGTGACGGTGAACGGGCTCGGGGAGCGGGCCGGCAACGCGGACCTTGCCCAGACCGTGATGATCATGGAGTCGATCTACCGGATCAGGACCGGGATCACGAAGGCCCGGCTCGTCGAGACATCGAGGCTCGTCTCCCGGTTCTCCGGCATCGCCATCCCGCCGATCCAGCCGGTGGTCGGAGAAAACGTCTTCTCGCACGAGAGCGGCATCCACTCCCACGGCGTCATCAAGAATACCGCCACCTTCGAGCCGGGCATCATGACCCCGGAGATGGTGGGCCACCGCCGTAGGCTCACGCTCGGCAAGCACGTGGGGCGGCACGCGGTACATCAGATGCTCGCCGACGTCCACATCGACCCGGACGGCCCCCAGCTCGACGTGATTGTCGAGAAAGTCAAGGCCGTGGCGAACAAGGGCAAGCGGGTGACCGATGCCGACCTCTACGAGATCGCCGAGTCTGTCATGGGCATCGAGCTGAACCACAAGATGCTCGAGCTCCAGGACATCGCGATCATGACCGGCAACCACGCGATCCCGACCGCCAGCGTCCGGGCGATGGTGAACGGCAAGGAGCATGTCTTCTCTGCGGTGGGGAACGGGCCGGTCGATGCAGCGCTCAAGGCGATCTTCGGGATCGTCCCATCAAGGATCCAGCTCAAGGAGTTCAACATCGAGGCGATCGCCGGCGGCTCGGACGCGATGTGCCATGTCACCATCGCGGTCGAGGACGAGCACGGCCATATCTTCGACGCCAGCGGGAGCGGGGATGACATCGTGCTCGCATCCGTCGAAGCGCTCGTGAACGCGATCAACCTGATCAACCGGGTGTAAAGGCCCGGAAAACTCAATCTGTTTTTAACTTCGAGTTCCGGATCGTGACGAGCGTATCGAGGGCACAGGTATAGCCGTAGAGCGAGGCCCGCACCGAGAGCTTCCCGATGAGCTCGTCCGTTGAGGCGAGGTAGCGCTTCGTGAACCCGCCGTTGCGGTCGCCCGAGTCGAGCAGGTTGTCGATCCGGTCGCAGAGCTTGACGAGCGTCGCCTCCGGCGGGGCATCGAGGATCCGGTCGAGGCTGTCCGTGAGCCGTGCCGCCTTGCCCTTGATCGTGTTCTTCTTGGTCATGGCGTCGACGATCGCGGAGATATCCGCCCGGTCGTCACCGCTCAGCGGGAGCCCGGCAACGAACGCGTCCGTTCGCATGAGCCATTCGGGAGTACAGTCTTCATACACATCGTGGAGCCACGCGGCGATGACCGCTACGTGGGAGCCGTGGAACATGGCAACGAGCCCTGCCACGCGGGCGGGGTGGGTGATGTACGGGGTCTTCCGGTCCTTGCGGAACTGCCCCCGGTGTGCCCGGGAGGCATGGTCGGCGGCCATCTTGATGACCAGGAGGCGCATTGCCGGGTCCTGCTCCATGAACCCCGGGCAGACAGTCATGATCAATAATCTGAGGCCGGATATGTAATGGTTTTTTGGTTTTTATCGCAGCGGGAAATAATCCGGCCAGTCCTCGGAGGGAGAGACCCGGTCACCTGGATGTTTCAAAAACGCTGTTTACGGAAATTCGGAAGGATTAAAAAAAGATCTACGCCGCGTTCGGGGTGCCCTTGCCCTCGAGTGCGGTCTTTATCTGGGCCTGCAGCTGCTCGAACTTGCCCTGCAGCATCTTCTCCTGCTTCTCGAGCGACTTGATGCGGAGCTCGAGGGTCTCCACCTTCTCGGCGAGCTTGGTATTGATGACCTCCTTCTTCTTCTGCATCATCACGGTGCCGACGCTCATGTACATGACCGCGTCTTCCGCAGCATCGCTGATCTCTTCCTGCGCACGCTTCGCTTCCCGGACGGCCATCTCGTACTGGGCCTTCTGCTGGAGGATCGTCTGGAGCTGCTGCTGGATCTGCTGGAGCATGCCCAGCTGGTTCTGGACTTTGGGTGAGATATTGTTCATAACAAATTCCTGTAGAGTATCGGTGCCGGGAATAAAAAGGGTTATTCCCATGACATGGAGAGAAACAAAATCGAATACCTTACAAAGTATTCCGTTCGAGTCAGATTTGCGGAGAATAATTTTATTTCTGAAGTTGCGATGAACGCCGCCGCCCCCGAAGGGCGCCCCCGCGGCGGTTCAGGGACTGATAATCAACTTTTAAAAAAACATTCTTTGCCCCGCCGTGCCGCGGAGCGGCCCTGAGGCGGGGAACCCTCGCAAGGACCGATTTTTTATCATTTCCCAAATCACGGAAGGATCACAATTCAGACTTGATAGTCGTACACATTTCCCCGTTACAGCTCCTGCATCTCGTCGGCCACGTTCACGAGCCGGAGGTACATGTTGAGAGCGGCACGGAGCGACGATGTGTCCTGCGCCGTCACGGTCAGGACAAGGGTGTCGTCGCCTTCGAGCCGGCATGTCACTACGGACCGCGGGTTCACCTCGTCCGCAAGTTCCGGCAGGAGCGACCGGTAAATCCGGCCGGCATGTGCTGTGGTAAACCGGAAGACTGCTTCGTGCTGTTGCACAGGATATCCTCTCCGGAATATTGGCAAAAAAGATGATATAGGTATTTTCCGGTGTTAACGGGCTTTCAGTTCCTTGATCGCCGCACCGCGCTCCTTGAAGAGGATCCGGTGGCCGCAGTAGGGGCACCGCACGTTGACGTCGATCTCGACTTTCTGTTTGCACCGGGCACACTTGTAGGTACTTGCCATAACAACGATACCGTTTATTTCCTGATCTCTTCCACGGTCCGGTCGATCGCACGCTGCGCGATCTTCATGGCCGGTGTCTGGGGCTGGTATGCGCCGCCGGCGAATTTGAACCCGCACTTGCGGCATTCCCAGATGCCCGTGCCCTTCCGTGCAACCGATTCCATGTCGCACTTCGGGCAGCGGTGGAGGGCGCGGGAGATCCTCTCGATATCGCATACCCTCTTCCTGACGAACCGCCCGTACCGGCAACCGAAGCGTCCTGCACTGCCGGTCACTTTTCCCTTTGCTCTCTGCGTTGTATTTGCCATGATGGAGACCCACCGATCTGTCTTCTTTTATTTGTCCTCTGAATTAATATACTTGATTGAGGATCTTGACCTGCCCCTCGCCTTTGGAGAGCTTGTTGACGAGGTCGTAGAACTCGCCCTGGATCCCCGCCGGGATCCGCACCACGCAGACCCACGAGCCGTCCTTGAGCCACTCGTCCTTCTCCATGGTGGACCCGGCCGCGATGTCGCCGTACGCCTTGGCCGCAAACTCCGGCGGGATCTCGATCGCGAGCCGGAGCTCCTCGAACCGGATCGGGAGGAGCGGGCGCAGCGCCTTGACGGTCTCCTTCACCAGCTCGTCGAGGTGCTTGAACGGGTCGATGTTCACCCGGGCCTCTTCCATCGCCATCTCGATCCGGTGCGGCGGGTGGGGGTGGCCGGTCTGCGGGTTGATGGAATTCCGCGAGATGAACGTGACCACCTGGCGGCGCTTTTCATCCACCATGCGCTTCCGCTGCTCGGCCGTGAGGTGGATCTCGCCTTTCTGGATGATCTTCCGCGCAACCGCGTCGAACTCGGTGGTATGGAACACTTTCATCAGCGCCTCGTCGGACGCCCGGGTCGCCTTCGAGGCATTGCCGAAGACGTTGAGCGCCGCCACCACGTCCTCGATCTCCACGGGCTGGCCCTGCCGCACCAGTGCTGCCTTGTCCGGGTCCACGAGGAGCTCGAACCGTTCCCCGAAACTCTCGAGCCGGGCTACCACTGCGTGGTCGAGCGGTATCATGCGATCACGGTTTGAATTGTTCCACAAACGTTGCTACTTCTTCGCGGCTCATCTTCCGGAACGCCGGGCTCTCCTTGCCGATAACCCCGATCTCCACCGTATCGACATCGAACTTGCCTTCCGTTGCCGAGTGCAGTGCCTTGAGACCGAGCAGGATCGCGTCCTTGATCACGGATTCGGGGTTGTACTCCTCTTCGAAGACCTTCATGGCGGCGGGGCGGCCGATGCCGATGCCCGTTGCCTTGTACTCGAGGAGCGTGCCGGACGGGTCCGTCTCGAAGAGCCGGCTTTCCCCGTCGCTCACGCCCGCGATCAGGAGGGCCGTGCCGTACGGGCGGATGCCCCCGTACTGGGTGAGGTTCTGCATGTGGTCGCAGAGTTTTTTCGAGAGTGCCTCGACCTCGATCGGTTCATCGTAGGAGACCCGGTTGATCTGGCACTCGACCCGCGCCCGGTCGACCAGCGCACGGGCATCCCCGACAAGGCCGGAGGATGCGACGCCGATGTGTTCGTCGATCTTGAAGATCTTCTCGATCGACGACGCCTCGAGCAGGCGGGAGTTGACGCGCTTGTCAACGATCAGCACCACGCCGTCCTTTGCCTTGATCCCTACCGCCGTTGTCCCGCGCTTCACGGCCTCCCGGGCATACTCCACCTGGTAGAGTCTTCCGTCGGGTGAAAATACCGTGATCGCCCGGTCATATCCCATCTGGTATTGTGGTTGCATTATGGTTCCTCCAGCTCTTCCCTTATCAGGAATAATCGGTGTGTATTTTTAAATCCCTTTTCAATTACATCAACCTTCTGACCGTCACAATGCGCGATCAGGAACTCCTTCCCGTCGAACCGGCACCCGACGGCCGGTGACTCCCCGGCACCGGGAGCGCCCGTTGTTCCCGCGGGCAGCATCCGGTCGCGCAGGCTTTCGATGGTCCCCGACGCCGCGATGATCCGGAGGGCGAGCGGAGTATCCCGGACCATGGTGATGGTGGAGAGCGCGATGATGAGTTCGCGTTCTGTACCGCGCCGGCACCGGACCACGACATAATCGCCCTCGGCGCAGATGACGGCCTGCACGATTACCGCCGCCATCGCATCGCCCCAGAGCGAGGTGATCGCGTCCGACACTGCGTAATAGAGCTCTTTCGGGTCTACCGGAGTCCCGGGGGGATCGACGCGGACGAGGAGGTAGCGGCGCTTGTCGCGGAGCGTGGGTGGGCGGACGGTCATGGGACCACCTTCACGGCAGGTACCTGCGGGGTGGTGACGGTGCCGACACCCGCGAGCGCCCGCTCCACGTCCGGCACGTCCATGCCGAGCAGGGTGCCCAGGCCGCTGATCTCCCGGACTGCCCGCAGCTCCAGCACCGAACGGGCATACGTAGAGACCGTGAGCGGGAACCCGAACCTGCGCTCGAGCACGAGCACGTCGCGGTAGCGCTGGATCGCCCGCTGCCGCGCAATCCCCCGGCCCGCGATGATAACCGAGAGATCGATATCGACGGCGACCCGGTTGTCCGCCGCCATCTTTGCGGTCACATGGTCGAACGCGTTTTTATCGGCTGCATGGACCCCGCGGAGGATGTGTACCCCGCGGAGGCTGACCGCCGCCCGGTTGAACCCGGCGTCACCTGCCCTGACCGAAATGACGGTGCCGGACTCCTTCGCCCGCTTCACCAGCGCAATGACATCCTTCATACCGGCATTGCGGATGAACAGGCCGGAGAGGACCTCGACTTCCCCGTGCATGGCGGCGGGTGTGTCAATGGCGACAAGGCTGTCAAACCCGAGCGCCGCGGCCTCCAGCGCGAGCCTCCGCACCGATGAATCCCCGTTCGGGTACGGACAGACCGCTGCATCGGTGATCTTCATGAGAGTAACTTCAGTTAAAAAAGGATAAGGTTATTTGCCCTGGTTTGCATGGGAGCGGATGCTCGGCCGGGTCTTCTCGGTTCCCTTGCCCCGGGTCATCATGCCGCGGCCCTTCCGGCCTGCGGAGGTCTTGCCGCGCTCGGCACGGCCCCGGTGGGCGGAATCTGCGACCCATGCGAGGTTCCTGTCCGCCCGGATCGAGGGGTGGTGGCCGTCAACGAGGATGACCTCGTAGTATTTCCGCTTCCCGTCCTGCCCTACCCAGTAGGAGTTGAGCACTTCCATGTTCGGGAACTTCTTCGAACGCGCGTTCCTCGGCGATCCGCTGGATGGACTTGCCGGCGGTGAGACGGTTCTTGCCCATCCGGGCGGAGCGGCGTGCGCGGACATACCGGGACGCCCTGCGGCCTCCGCGGCGCACCTGGACGCGTGCAACGGCGATGCCCTGCTTCGCCTTGTAGCCGAGCGAGCGGGCACGGTCGATGCGGGTCGGGCGCTCAACGCGGACAACGCTGCCCTCTTTGCGCCATACCTGCATCCTGTTCCAGAGGAGTTCTGCTACCTCTGACTTGTCAGGTCTCTTCCATGCCTCCCTGACAAAGGCGTACATTGATTTTACCATGGTGATCTCCTAAGGTTCGGCCCAAAGAGGGCTACATTCCTTTCTCAAACGGGACGGATCCCGTGTGCCTGTATACATAGGACGGAGGGGGTATTAAAGGATACAGGCGCCGGCAGATGTGAGGCCCGTCCGTGGTGGCCTCAAGGCCAATTCAGGTTTTGCGTACAGGTAATAGCTAGCGCAAAACCCGGAGGCGTTTTGCGCGTAGAGCATCGCAATCTCAATAGAAGAGAAACGAATGTAGAGATTTCACTTCCCCTTCTTCTTCTCGACCACCCGCACATCGGTAATCCGCGTTACCGGGTACTGCCCCTTTGCATCCTTCTCCGCGGACTTCACCATATCCCAGACGGTCAATAAAGCGACGGATACCCCGGTAAGGGCCTCCATCTCCACGCCGGTCCGCCCGGTCATCTTCACGACTACCGTGGCCTCGATGTATCCCTCATTGTCAGTAAAGTCAACGGAAATCGAGTTAATAGGAACCGGGTGGCACATCGGGATGATATTCGAAGTGTTCTTCACCGCAAGCGTGGCCGCAACCCGGGCCGTTGCAAGCACGTTCCCCTTCACGACCGTCCCCTCGCGGATGGCGGCGAGCGTCTCGGGCCGCAGGTAGATCCTGCCCGAGGCCGTTGCCTCGCGGACGACCTCCCCCTTGCCGCTGATGTCCACCATCTGTGCCCGGTCGTTTTTGATATGGGTAAACTCCGCCATTCACGCACCTTTCCGGTCTTTCCGGTATAACACCGAGGGGATCTTGTCGACAAGATCCGTGGGGAGCATCCCCCCGCCCCGTTCGGCAACAACGGCTTCCCCCGCTTTTCCGTTCACGTACGCGGCGATGCAGGCCGCATCGAACCCGGGGAGCCGGCAGAGGAGTGCCCCGGCGATACCGGCGAGGACATCGCCCGTACCCCCGACCGTCATCGCGGGGTCGCCGGTCCGGTTGAACCGGAGCTGCGTGCCATCGGTAATGATATCGATGTGCCCCTTCAGGAGGAGTGTTCCGGGGAGGCCGGCCTTTTGTGCCGCACGGGCCCGCCCGGCCGTATCCTCCGGCAGGGTGATACCCGCGATACGGGCAAACTCGCCGGCATGCGGCGTGTAGATCGTCTCCCCCTGCGCTTTCGGCAGGGGCAGGCGGAGGGCATCGGCATCGAAGACCGCCTTCTTGCAGTGCGGTGCGATGGCCGTGACCACATCGTGACTTGCCGTGCCGAGCCCGTTCCCGCAGACCACCACGTCCGCCTTCTCCGCGAGGGCGATCAGCCGTCCGGTATGCTCCGCCCCGATCACGTTCCCTTCAAGCCGGTCGTAGATCAGGTCGGGGACCGGCTCGAAAACCGGGGAGGCAACTCTCACGATGTCGGCACCTGCCCGGAGCGCCCCGAGCCCCGCGAGCCACGGCGCCCCCTGGTACGGGCCGCCGCCGATGACGAGCACCTCCCCGCCATTGCCCTTGTGCGCCTTCTTCCTGCGTGCCGGAATGAGCGTAAGGTCCCCGGGACCGGTGAAGCACTCGGCCTCGACCGGGATCCCGATCTCGATGACGGTCGATCCCTCCAGCTTCGCACGGTGGAATGCGCAGATCCGGTCCGCCCGCATCCCGGGCGACGGGATATCGGCGGCGATGATCTTCGCATGGGTGGCATTGGCCATCGCAATGCAGCTCGCAAGCGGCTCTTTTACCGTCCCGCGGCCACCGGTCCCGAGAAGGGCATCAACGATCAGGTCCGCTTTCTCAAAGACCTGGCGCAGGGCTCCGATATCGTCGCGGGAGGCGAACGGGTGCAGGGGGATCCGGGAGTGGGCGAGGGCGCGGAGCTGGTGCTCGCAGGCACTGCTCCGCGGGCCATTGTCGAGATAGCAGACGTCCGTCATGACATGGCGCCGGAGGTGGCGGGCCGCGACCATCCCGTCGCCCCCGTTATTCCCTTTCCCGCAGAGGAGGAGCACGCGGCCGGGATGTTCAGCCAGGATTATTTCTGCAAGCCCCCTCCCGGCGCTCTCCATCAGCTGCAGCTCCGTGACACCGAGCGCCATCGCGTTGGCGTCCACGGCACGCATCCGCTCCGGGGTGATCAGCCCCGTTTCAGGAGACCATCCGGCCATGTCGGGTTGCATAAAGAGTACAATTCATGTGTATGAACTCCCTAAATATTAGGCAATGGGTTTTTGCGATGATGTAAAGGCAGCCGCGGAGCAGATCGCCGCGGCACCGGCAGTCACCATCATCTCCCACATCGACGCAGACGGCATCAGCTGCGAGGCGATCCTGTCCCAGGCGGTCTCGCGACTGGATATCCCGGTCCGATCGGTTTTTGTCCGCCAGCTCGAGCCCCTCACGATGCCGCAGGTCCCGGCCGACTCCTCGCTCAAGATCTTCTCCGACCTCGGCGCCGGCCAGCAGAACCTGATGCTCGAACGGGGATTTTCCGAAGATGAGATCCTTATCATCGACCACCACGTCAGCCAGCCCTGCGAACGGGCCTACACGCAGGTCAACTGCCTGCCGTACGGGTTCACCCGGATGAGTGCGGCCGGCGTCTCGTACCTGGTCGCAAAACAGCTGGACGGTGCGAACATAGACCTCGCACAGCTGGCAGTCGTCGGGAATGTCGGGGACATGATGGCGCGGGAGAAGTGCGGGCTTGTCGGCCCCGCCCGCGAGATCATCGTCGAGGACGGGGTGAAGCACGGGTCGGTGGAGGTCCGCAGGAAAGACCTGAACTGTTACGGCACGGCGACCCGCCCGGTCTACCTCTCGCTGGCCTATAACGACGACCCGTTCATCCGGGGGATCAGCAACAACCCCGAGGCTGCCCGCCAGTTCCTGAAAAAACTCGGCATCCGCCAGCAGACACCCGACGGCCGGTGGTATGTCTGGGAGGAGATCTCCGACGACGACCGCAGGACGATCATCTCGGCGCTCGCACAGCAGCTGATGGCAAACGGGGAAAAGACCGACCGCCTCCTCGCGGAGACCTACCGCTTCCCGGGCGAGATCCCCCGGACACCCCTCAGGAATGCCCAGGAATACGCAACCCTCCTCAATGCCTGCGGCCGCTGGTCGAAGCCCCAGGTCGGGGGGGCGATCCTCCGGGGCGACCGGGGCACCGCGTACCGGGAGGCGGAGCACATGCTCAACAACCACCGGGCAATCCTCCGCGAGCTGCTCCAGTATATTGTGGACACCGGTGTCGCCGAACTGGAGTGCCTCCAGTACCTCCACGTCGGGGGACGATACCCGGATACGATTGTCGGGATCGGCGCAGGAATGGCCCTCTCGAAACTGAACAGCGCCAAGCCGATCCTGATCATGTGCGAGGTGCCGGAGGACCGGAACCTCACCAAGGTCTCGATGCGGACAACGGAACGGGTCGTCGAGAAGGGTGTCGACCTCCAGAAAGCGCTCTCGGACGCCTCCGCGGAATACGGCGGCGGGGGCGGGGGACACAAGATTGCTGCGGGGGCATATATCCCGAAAACAGCGGAACAGGAGTTTGTCGTTCGTGTCAACAGGATACTCAAAGGACAGTTTGCTGCGGCGTGTCCAGACCATTGCTGACTACCAGTTCGGCGGGGATGCCGGGACCTTCCTCTTCCCGGAGGGCTGCACCTTCATCTTCTCCACCACCGGGCGGATCCGGCAGGTGCTGTACGGAAGCGTTCGCCTCGCAACAGTCCGGGCCTCGGACGGGAGGCTGACCCTTGGGATCGAGGGGGCACGCAGGCTCCGGGAGATCCTGCCCTCACCGGGATACCGCGTGACGGTACGCGACGATGTGGCGGAGTTCGTGGCGAAGGGGAAGAACGCATTTGCCAAGCACGTGACCGCGGCGGACCCGCAGATCCGCGCGGGCGATGACGTGATGGTCGTTGTTGCTGATGACCGGTTGATAGCCTGTGGCGCTGCGGTGATTTCAGGGCCGGAGATGCTTGCATTTAATTACGGAGTAGCAGTAAGAGTACGGCAGGGATGTGAGAGGGATGCTTCCGGGAAACATCAACCCGCGCCAGATGAAGGCGATGATGAAGAAGCTCGGCATGCAGGTCGAGCAGATTGAGGACGTGCAGAGTATCGTGATCAGGACCCCGAAGGGCAACTGGGTCTTCGACTCTGCCGAAGTCACGGCGATGACCATGCAGGGCGCGACCACGTACCAGGTCACCGGTACACCACGGTTCGAGGAAGCGGCACCGGATATTCCAAAGGAGGACGTCACGATGGTCGCTGCACAGGCAAACGTTCCTGAAGAGAAGGCGAGAAGCCGCACTTGTTGCAACGAAAGGCGACATCGCCGAAGCGATCCTGCGGCTTGCACCGTGATGATCGAGGCGGGCGACCGGGTCCTGCTCGTCGGGGCGGGACGGGAATTTTTTGTGAGGGCCGGGCAGGGAACGCTCGGTACGGACAGGGGGCAGCTGGACCTCGCCATGCTGGTCGGGAAGAGCGCCGGGGACCGTATCGCTACCCATTCGGGTGCCGAGTTCACCGTCCGTATCCCCCGGCCGACCGACTTCTTCACGTACGGCAAGCGCTCCGGCGCACCGATGCTCCCCAAGGACATCGGCCTCGTCATCGCGTACACCGGCATGAACCATAACGACGACGTGCTCGATGCCGGCACCGGCAGCGGGATCGCAGCGATCTATTTCGGCGGCGTGGCCAGGAGCGTGAAGACGTACGAGGTGCGTCCCGAGTTCTCCACGCTCGCGATGAAGAATATCGCGGAAGCAAAGCTCACGAACGTCGAGGCAGTTGCGGCGGACTTCCTCGCTGCGGAAGGGACGTTCGATGTCGTCCACCTCGACATGCAGGTCCAGCCGGAGCATATTGCGCACGCTTATTCCCTGCTCCGGCCCGGGGGTACCTCGCGTGCTACACGCCGTTCCTCGAACAGATGGCGATCGTGGTCGATGCAGCTGCCGGACTCTTTGGCGAGGTGCACACCCACGAGCTGATCGAGCGGGAGATGACCCGGTCGAAGCGGGGGACCCGGCCTTCGACTTCGGTGTGCCACTCAGGGTACGTGACGATCGCGAGGAAATAAAGTTATTTTTTAAAGAAACTTAAAATGAAGGCTCCTAAACTTTATCTTTTTGTGTTAACATCTGAAACGTGCGCCTAATGTTTATACTTCTGACTAATACATAGTGGATTATTGACAAAAAGATAAACTAAAAAAATTCCTTTAAGTAACCAAATTGTGTTTAAATTTAATATCATTTATTTGCTTTTTTATGCTTTTAATCATCCCTAAAAAATACACGATATTCATACGATAATTGTAGTCATTAGGTAATAACATTCTCTTATTATCAAGACTGAAGAGGGCTTTCAGACCGGGTGTTAAGTCTATTTCCTTTTAGGACTCAGTTGGGCTTGTTTTCCTAATTATATTAAAAAAGAAAGATTTATCCGTCTAAAACAATTAATAGGCCAACCATGCAAAAACGTATAAATTTCTTTATAATTTTCATTTGCACCGCTCTTATTTTTGTGGCTGGATGCACAAATACACCCACCGTTTCAACGCCAGTAACAGTTACACCAACAGATGCAGTTGCCGATGCAATAGCGGCGGCAAACGCTCACAATGCCGTTGAGTCAGCAAAATTTAACGAAGCAATCGCCAACGTGGATCCAATTATTGGAAGATGGGTTTACACAACACCAGGGGGAATAGGGATGGCAATGACGTTTCAGTCAGATGGGCGCATACTCAACGGCGTGGGGGACGGCTACACGGGGACGTGGAAAAAGAACTCACCGGGAGTCTATACCGAAACCTCATTCGGACAGCAATATGTTCTGACTTATGATTCAACAACGGATACGCTAACTACTCACAACGATAATCCAACACAGATATGGAAGAGAGGCTAAGAATACTCTTTTGAAATAAAATTAAAAAAATTAACATTTTTTGGAGTCTTCCAAGTGTAATTCAATTCCAAATATATATTTTTCTAGCTTCGCACCATTGCAGGAAGGCGGGGCTTGTAGCGGAGCCTTCTACTTATTCTATATGAGCCTAGAGCCATTTGATGGTTTCAGACGTTCCATTCCAAATTAGTCTATAGTAGCCAAGAGAGACGGGCTGATGCCCGTCTCTTGGGATGTTCCAAGTAATTCTGTCGGAAACCGTTTAGCACCGTGTGATTCGAAATTCCTAATCTTATCCAAATATTACGACAGCCCTACGCGCAAAACGCCTTGTCGGGTTTTGCGCTACTCATTACCGTTTTCTCAGGATGAAAAGTAATTGAGCCGCCGCGGGGCGCCCTTCGGGGCGGCGGCACCTATCGTTATAATGAGAGAGGGCAATCGGCACCGAAGTCTAACGCAAATTGAGTGTTGATGTATTTCCTCTTTATTATCCCACAGCAACCATTTAACCTATTATTTGAGACACTTCTTTATGCCTCCGGACCACGTCCACCTCATCACGGCTGGCGAGAATATCCATACCGCGTACCCGGCCATCTTCCGCACGCTCCCCGGCATCACCCGCACGTACATCCTTGCGGAGGAAGAGACCTATTCGATCTCGCCCGACAAGGCAATCGAAGCCCGGCGGCAGACCATCCGGAAAGCCGTTGATTCCGTGAAGGAACTCTCTGCCACGCTCTCCATCCCCTGCTCCCGCGAGCTCGTCTTCCCTCCGGTCTATCCATCGGCACGCGATCTTCTCGAAAAGATCGTGCAGGACAATCCCGGCGCACGGTTCACGCTGGACCTGTCGGCGGGATCCCGGTCGCTTTGCACGGCGCTCGCGTCCATGGCACCCTGGCTCGAAGCGGAGGTGTACTCGTCTTTCGATGAGAAGGTCCCGAGAGCCGTCCCCGGCCGGACCGGCCCGTCAGGGGCCTCCTCTCGAACCCGAACCACCAGACCATCCTCGCCCTCCTTCTCCGGCAATACGCGAAGACGGTTGTGCCCGGGACCCGGGAGTGGGTATCCCGCGATTACCTGTACAAACAGGTCTGGTCGGTGTACCGGCGGACCCGGGCCCGGCCGGTGAAAAAACCGCTCGATCCGGCGGCCCGGCCGGTTGTCAGGAGACGGGTGTGGAGGGAGCCGCAGAAGCTCGCGCACGGGACCTTTTCCGATCTGATGAAGACACTCGCTGATGCCGGCCTGGTCGTGGAGGAACTGTCACCCGGTGACAATCCGCGGAAGGGTTACCGGATCACCGAGCGCGGGGAGATGGCCTTCCGGTTCTATGCGAACCCGACCACCAGCACGCTTGTCCGGACGGCGCTCGGAAAAAAGAACGGGTTCCAGATCGTGCAGAAGCGGGCGAACCCAGCGTAAAAATTTTTGGGCCGGAAAAACAGGTATCAGTTACTGATCCGCGTCGCGGATCATGATCCGTGGGCGCGGATGGATATCTGACACCAGGTCCCTCCGCTCCGGCGTGAAGGTCCGGACCAACACGGCAGGGGTCGGCTGAAAATTTTCGATGAGGGTCTGATGGGGTGTTGCGTGCGTGAAAAAATTTCAATCGCGATCACGTGCCCGGAATAATTTATTGTAACCGGTTCTTTGACCTTCAACTTTTTTCCAACTAATTCCCAAAATTGCGATAACTATACGCGCAAAACGCCTGTCGGGTTTTGCGCTACCAATTACCTGTATGCAATCGCTGGATAGTCTTTGAGCCGCCGCTGGGGCGCCCCATCGGGGGCGGCGGCAGATATCGCAACAACCATAATGGATTAAGACACCCCCCGCCCCCACAAGTCGAACTACCCCCGCTGGCAGGCAGTTCTTTGTTGCGGGGTCCACAATGTATAATCTCGAGCCGTTTTAATTCGGTTCAAACATTACCCTAATCATTTCATTTTATTATAATCCGCGATCCATCTCAGAATTATTGCGATTTCTGTATCTTTCTGTTTCAAATCATCAATAAATTGTTTAAACTCTTTTTTTCTTTCAAGATGCGGAATGGATTTTAATTTTTTGGGATCTTCAGGAAGTCCATACATCCTGAGATCAATTCCGCATTTTTTTGCTCGAATGAGAAGCCATTTTTCTAAATACGGTGATACGATAACGATACATCTTTTCGGATCATCGGAATGGATACCATGTTTTAGGGTTTCTCCTTCAGTTGTTACTAAATATTTGCTCAATTCCCTTGGTTGTTCGCTGTCAGGATCATCGTCAATGAATGCAAGCACCGGTGAATTTTTTCCGGCTTTACGTAGCACATTTCCCTTGCCGGATTCATGTTTAATTGTCTTTTTTACAACTCCAAACGCTTGAAAAACAAATTGATCGTTATTACATTCAACAAGGATCATCCCCCCTCCTCCTCAACAAAAGACGACAAGTTAAAAAAGGGGTCAAAATCGAGAAGATCAGGAATCTTTTTCGCGTCAATTTTGGTGACATAAGACATATAATCCTTAATCGAAGTTATAAAGACATTCACCTTATCTTTAGGTGCTTTTTCAATAATTGAACGAAGGAGATACGGGTTATGTGTAGCGATGAAGTATTGGTTCTGGTCATCAAGCGCAATCTCTTCGGCAAGATGTTTTGTGTAATAAGGAAATGTATTGGATTCTGGTTCTTCCAGTACGAGAGTAGCATTCTTGTTTGAACGGATGGCAAGTGTATAAAAAATAATACGTTTTAAAGTGTCCGATAAAATTGTATAGGGATAACTGTATGATATATCAGCAACGTCCTTGATGATCTCAATCTGATTCACATGAGGTTTTATAAGAAGGCGATAACCTTCAGCCTTCAAAATATCCCTGATGTCTTGTTGGAGCGATTTTTGCGATCGAATCAGGGCAACAAGATTTTCACCGAATGGGGGTTTTAGTGAAGTAGCCATTAGATCATTATACTCAGGAAATTCCCGATAAGAATAATACTTTATTGACGACGGATTAATAGGATTGAGCCCGCCACTAGAAAATCCACCATTAAAATTCAAAAGCCAATTTGCTTTATTTGATATTTGAGTCCCGAATGTTTCTTGATCGGTTAATCTATATGATCCGGATTCAGGAATGATAGTGATTTTTTCAATAGTTTTATGAATATTTCCCTCTGCTAAAATTCCCTTTGTTAAAAGTTGCTTTGAGGAATCTTGCCTAATTATCTCTAGATCAACGCTACGATCCAAGATCCCGTCAGTAAACAAATTTGAGAGATCTTTAAACCGGATATATGAAGATAATTGGGTGCCACCTATTGGCATTTGCTCAATAAAAGTATAAAGGGCTAACGCTTCAAGGATATTTGATTTTCCTGTATTAGGTTCACCGATAAAAATATTGATTTGATTGCAATCAATATCCAGTGATTCAATTGATTTAAAATGTTCTATCTTTAGATTTGAAATCATTCAAAACCCTCATGATTGTTATTGCAATCTGGTTTTATCATTTTATCGCATATCGCCATGAATGATTCAGCGCTTCGCTCGCGGTCCGTTCATTAGCCCCCATCAGTTCTTATAATAAGGGAAAATTGACAGGTGCGATCTATCCTTCCACGATCGCATGCGAATTTTTGTCCCCGCGGCCAATGCCCTTGTAGATGAACCCGAGCCGGATATACGCATCCGGGTCGACCATGTTGCGCCCGTCGACGATCACCGGGTGCTTTTTGCCGGATAACTGCCGGATCTCCTGCGGGACCAGCGTCCTGTACTGGTGGTGGCCGGCGAAGATCACGACCGCATCGGCCCCCCGGATGGCCTCTTCCACAAAGGGAACGATCGGCACGCCGGGATACTCAGCCACGTACGGGTCGTGGACCGACACGACCGCACCCTCCCCGATGAGGAGGTCGCGGAAGGGTTCCGCGGGCGTGTTCCGGGTGTCGTCGGAATTGGCGAGAAACGCCCACCCAAGAATCGCCACCTTCGCACCCTTCAGCGGCCGTCCCGCACGCTCCAGCGCCTGCTTCGTGAGCCGGAACATGTGTGCGGGCATGAAATCGTTGATGCGCCGGGCAAGGACATAGAGCGACGGCTCCCCTGCCGGGTAATCAAGCAGGCCTTTCCCCAGCTCCTGCACCCCCCGCTCAAGGTGGTACGTATCCTTGGTGAGACAGTGGCCCCCGACACCGGCCCCCGGCCAGAGCATCGCCCTCGTGATCCCCTCGCCCTTGAGGCTGTCGACACCGGCCCGGACATCGTAGACATTGATCCCCATCGCCTCGCAGTAGAGGGCAAGCTCGTTGATGGCAGCGATCTGGAGGTCGCGGAACGTGTTCTCCGCGGTCTTGGTGACCTCCGCCGCCGTGGCCGTCATCGGGATCACCTTCCCGTGGGTCAGGACCGGGGTGTAGAGCTCCGCAGCCCGCCGTGTGCTCGTCCCGTCGATGCCGCCTACGCAGCGGTCATGCTCCCGGATGTTGCGCAGGAGCCTCCCTGCCATCACCCGCTCGGGGGCATGGGCGAGGGCAAAGTCCCGGCCGGCCACGAGCCCCGACTCCTGTTCGAGCATCCCGCGGGCGATGCCGTCCGTTGTCCCGGGCGTGACCGTGGACTCGAGCACGACCAGCATGCCGGGCGTGAGGTTGCGGCCGACCTCTCGTAAACCTTCGAACAGTGCAGAGAAGTCCGGCAGCAGGTCCTCCTTGTTCAGGAACGGGGTCTGGATGGAGAGCGTGACCGCGTCCAGTGCCCGTATCTTCGAGAAGTCCGGTGTGCAGGAGAACTTCCCTGCGGCCACGACCTTTACCAGCAGTTCCTCAAGGTCCGGCTCCTCCCCCTGAGCGGGCTCTCTCCTCGGTTGAGCACGGCGATCTTGTATCCCGATGACGGGGAGTCCCGCTGGAAGCCGTACACCCGGTCGAACTGCGGGGAATCCGCAAAGAGTGCCGCTGCCGGGATACCGACATAGCCCATCCCCAGGACACCGATCTTTTTGATCGGTCCCCGCTTCCGGATAATATCTGAGAGCATCCCGTTACTCACCTCCGTTCCCATCGTTATCCCGCTGTATCAGAGGCCTGCCTGGATCTTCTCGCATACCCGCAGGTTCTCGATCGCCTGTTCCGGCGTGATCGGGAACGGGCGGCCGCCAGCCGCACACTCGACGAACATCGCGAGTTCGCGTTTCAGCGGCTCGAGCTTGTTCACCATCACCTTCTCGATGATGTTCTCCTGGACATACCGCTCAGCCTCTATCTGGTACTGCCCCGGTTTCCGGTAGATGGTGACCTCCTGGGTCATGAAATCGCCCTCGATCGTGAAGTCTTCCTCTTCCACGTAGATCATGCGGATCTTCTTGGAGGACTTCCGGCTCGCCGAGAGCGCAACGGGAATCGTCCCGCACTTCATCAGGACGCTGCAGACATCGGCATTACCGGCGCTGTGGATCGCGGAGGGCTGGCCGAACAGGTTCAGGAGGATATCGATATCGTGGATCATCAGGTCCTCGATCACCGTGCTGCCCGTCACCCGGGCCGATGCAGGGTTGTGCCGTTTCATCTCCACGTAGAGCGGCCTGTCTACGATCTTCCGGATCTCGCCGACGACAGGATTGAACCGCTCGATATGGCCGACCCCGATCGTAATACCGGGAGGTGCCGACCGCATCAGCTCCTCGGCCTCGCGTGCCGAGGCACAGAGCGGTTTTTCGATGAGTACAGACTTTTTTGCTGCAAAGACCTGGCGGACCGTCGACGCATGGAACGGGGTCGGGACGCAGACGCTGACCGCGTCCGACCGTGCCAGCAGTTCGTCAAGGGAACCGCAGACCCCGGCCCCGTGCTGGGTGCCGATCTCGCTGGCCGCTTTCATGTTCAGGTCGTAGACCCTGACCGAGTCCACGCTTTTTAATTCGGAATAGACGCGGACATGGTTCTTGCCCATCGCCCCTACACCGATGATGCCGACATCCATTCAGCTCACCCTGTTGATAGTGGTGCATATGTAGGCAAGTTCCTTCTGGTCGAGCAGGGGATGGACCGGCAGGCTCAGTACGGACCCGGCACAACGGGTCGAGACCGGGCACGGGTCCGGTACGTCCCCAAGACCGAACGCCGGTTGCCGGTGGAGGGGGATCGGGTAGTGGATCGCGCTGCCGATCCCTTTGGCTTTGAGATAGTCGATAAATTCAGCCCGGCTCATCGGAAACTCTTCGGTCAGCCTGACGACGTACTGGTGGTACACCGGCTCCACACCGGGTGCGACAACGGGCGTGACCAGCCCCCGGACGGAGAGGTTCGCATCGTAATACCCGGCATTTTTCCTGCGGCGCTGGTTGAATTTTTCCAGTTTTTTCAGCTGGACCAGCCCGATCGCTGCCGCGATGTCGGTCATGCGGTAATTGTAGCCGATACGGGTGTGGAGGTATTTCTCGCTCTGGCCGTGGTTGATGATCAGGCGCAGCCGTTCGTCGTACGCCTTGTCGCTTGTCGTCACCATGCCGCCTTCCCCGGTGGTCATGTTCTTCGTTGCATAGAAGGAGAAGCAGCCGAAATGCCCGAACACTCCCGCTTTTTCCCCCGGAACAGGGCGCCGTGGGCCTGTGCTGCGTCCTCAATCAGTTTCAGGTGGTGGCGCTCGCAAGCCTCCTGCACCGCAGGCACCTCGAACGGCTGGCCGAAGAGGTGGACGCCGATGACCGCCCGGGTCTTCGGGGTGATCCGTTCCTCGATCCGCTGCGGGTCGATCGTGAAGGTCTGTTCGTCCACATCCACGAAGACCGGTGTGGCGCCGCACATGGACACCGCCGAGGCCGTGGCAAAGAACGAGAACGCCGGTACGATGACCTCGTCCCCGGGCCTGATATCCGCGGCAAGCAGCGCCGCATGGAGGGCAGCGGTGCCGTTGTTGACCGCAACGGCATGGGTGGTGCCGCAATAGTCCGCGAAGTCCCGCTCGAACTCCGCGACGCGTTCCCCGGATGCCAGCATCCCGGACTCGAGGACCGCCGTCACGGCAGATATCTCTTCCTGGCCTATCGCCGGCCGCGCAATGGGTATGTGATCCAAGGAATTTCCCCGCAGAACCTGACTGGTACTTAATAAAAAGTGCGTAATGATCCGATATTATCATTCCTGTCACGGCAGGGCCATTTTTGTCCGCACGAAAACGAAAGATAGGTAATTTAGGGTATGAGCAAAATACATGCATCATAAAGAGAGGGAGGGTGAGCTGGTGCGCCACATCATATCGATCGGGGACTTTGACCGGAACGGGATCGACAACCTGCTGGACCATGCAGGGCAGATCGATAAGAAGAAGTACGATGCGAACGCCCTTGCCGGGAAGATCCTTGCCGTCCTCTTCTTCGAGCCCAGCACGAGGACCCGGCTCTCCTTTGAGTCGGCAATTGCCCGGCTCGGCGGCACGTCCCTCTCGGTCGGCAGCGTCGAGGCCTGCTCCATGGCCAAAGGCGAGACCCTTGCCGATACCATCCGGGTTGTGAGCGGGTACGCGGACGCGATCGTCATCCGCCACCCGAAAGAGGGGGCGGCCCGGCTCGCAGCGGAATTCTCCACCGTCCCGGTCATCAATGCCGGCGACGGGGCGGGACAGCACCCGTCCCAGACCCTCCTCGACCTGTACACGATCCGGCAGTCCATGCCTATCGACGGGATCGACATCGCGCTGATCGGGGACCTCCGGTACGGGCGCACGGCCCACTCCCTCGCCTCCGCGCTCTCCCTCTACCATGCCCGGCTGCATACGATCTCCCCCAAGGGGCTCGAGCTCCCCGCAACGCTCTCCGCCCAGCTTACCGAGAAGGGGATGGAGATCATCGAGCACGACAGCATCGGCGACGTGATCCGGGAGGTGGACGTGCTTTACGTCACGAGGATCCAGCGCGAGCGGTTCCCCGATTCGGCATCGTACTTCAATGTCTCTTCCAGTTACCGGATCACCCCGGAGCTGCTGGCCGGTGCAAAGAAGCGCCTCATCGTCCTTCACCCCCTGCCACGGGTCGATGAGATCGACCCCCGCGTGGACGAGTCACCCCATGCCCGCTACTTCGAGCAGTCGCGAAACGGGGTCCCGGTCCGCATGGCGATGCTGATGCAGGTGATGAAATGAAGGACATCGAGTCTGCCGGGAACGAGGGGCTGCTCGTCCGGCGGATCAAGAACGGCACCGTGATCGACCATATCGACGGCGGCGAGGCCCTGAACGTGGTCAAGATCCTTGGCATCACCGGGACTACGCAGGAGGCCCTCTCCATCGCAACCAATGTCCCGAGCGGTAACATGGGGAAGAAGGACATCGTCAAGCTGACCAACCGCGAACTCTCCAAGGAGGAAGTGGACCGGATCGCCCTCATCTCGCCCCGGGCCACGATCAATATCATCCGGAACTACAAGGTCTTCGAGAAGAAAGGGGTGGAGATCCCGGCCCTTATCGAGGGGCTCGTCCGGTGCCCGAACCCCGGGTGCATATCCAATACCCACGAGCCGATCCGGAGCAAATTCGAAGTCCTGCCAAAAGGGCTCCACTGCATCTACTGCGACTGGGTCATCACCAAGGATATCACCAGCCATATCATCTGATCTCCGGCTCCGGGGACACCGTCACTCATACCTGATTTCGCCGGGATCCTGACAGGTCACTCCGCCGGATATCCGGCTACATAATTTTAATATTTACCCATAAAGTGAAAGGGCGCTCACCCGAGTGTGGCGATAAAAAAATTGGATTATCTTTTGTATACCCGTGAACGTTTGTCGATATTCACGATCAGAAGAACCCGATTATTATTCTCAAGAGAATAGAGAATCCGGTGCATTCCGACACGTACTCTGAAAACGCCTTCCTCGTTAAGAACTTTTTTGGCAGCACGAGGCTGGGGATTGACTGCCAGTTCCTTGATTTTCCCACTCAAGCGATCAAAAATCTGTTGATTTACACTTTGCAAAAAACGGTCTGCCTTCGGCCCGATGGCGATCTCAAGCACCATTCCGGGCCCTCATCACATCATCAAGCGACCGGGTTTTTCCCGTTTGAAGTTCCAGGCGGCTTTTATCAAGAAGTACTTTCTCTTCAGGAGAAAGAATCATATCTTGGTCAACCATGTGTGCCCGGATATATTTGAGATCCTGCCGGATTAACCGCAGCTCTTTGAGAACTTCACTTTCCATATGAGATCCCTGCTGATATGTACTCTCGTTCCGGCATATATGCATTCTAGTGCAATCAAAAAAAACCAGTCTATCGCATATAAAAAACTGGAGATTCAGATCCTTTCGTAGTCTCATCAGCAATTTCTGATAATCCGGGCCTGAAAAAATTTTGGATTGGGGGGGTCTGGAATCTGCAAATATGTTTATCAACCGGGCAATTACATTTTCATTCCGCGGCCACCATCAATATCATCCGGAACTACAAGGTCTTCGAGAAGAAAGGGGTGGAGATCCCGGGCCTTATCGAGGGGCTGGTCCGCTGCCCGAACCCCGGGTGCATATCCAATACCCACGAACCGATCCGGTCCAAGTTCGAAGTCCTGCCCAAAGGCCTCCACTGCATCTACTGCGACTGGGTCATCACCAAGGATATCACGAGCCATATCATCTGATTTTTTTCAAAAAAAATTGCTTTTTTCACTTATTTTTTTCACTTATATTATATCGATGAATCCTTGATAAGATAGATTATTTCGAGTACACAGTGAACAAATCACAATCCTTCTTGCCATCTACTAACCCATTATAATCAAGTCTCGACATCTGCCACAGGATGTCTTAAAATGAATTGTGCTCGAAGGGTGCGATCATAATTGAGAGAATAAGCGAAAGTTTATCGAAATTAAAATAACATCACAATGATATCGAAAACCATCACTTCGAATTTTGTATCTGGTAAAATATGGCAAAAAAAATTGATCTTAAGTCACTTGGAATACTTTTAATAATCCTAATCCTAGGTTTAATTTTGTATATCGTAGAATGGACTATAGCTAACTGGATTCCAGCTTTATTTATTTTAATTATAATTGGAATAATCTACTTAATTTATCGATGGCAAAAAGATATTCAATCGCAAAAAGATCAACAAAGGCAAAAATTTGATCGAATTGAACGAGAGAAAAAAGAAATACAAGATCGAATTGAACGTGAAAAATTATTAAAAGAATTTGAAGAACGACGAAAAGAGAAGGAAATACAAGATCGAATTGAACGTGAAAAACTGTTAAAAGAATTTGAAGAACGACAAACCAAATTGGGCTTATTTAAATATACAGATCGATATGGTAAGACTAAATGGGGGACTCTTCAAGAACTAGAAATATGGAACCAAGAAGAAAATTTATTAATAAACAGAATTGTTAATGCAATAGAAAAATTTAAGCCAACACGAAACTGGGAATACGAAGATGGATATCATAAAGAATTACTTGGATATTTAGGACACGATTTTCCTGATATTAAATATGAATTCCAAAAAGGAAGTTCTAGACCAGATTTGGTTATTCAAAATATTGCAATTGAAATTAAAGGCCCGACAGATAATGCGGCATTGGATACCTTGACAACCAAGTGTTTGAAATATTCAAAATATTACGATCACCTTATCATGGTGCTATTTGAACCAAAATTTAGCGAGAGACATTTTAAGGAAATTCAAGAGGGGATTATTCAATATTTTCCTCATGTTATAATCGTTAGAAAATGATGTGGATCCCAATTTGGGGATGTGATATCCTGAATTTATTGCCCTCCAGTCACATTGGCCACCGCACCAGAGATCCCTGCCTGCGCATTGCTGATATTCGATTGCAATTGTGCATATTCCTGAGCGGTCTGATTCCCAATATTGGGATTCGTGGCGGATTCATAGGCACCGACACCCATTAGGATCACAGCAAGGACAAGCAGCCCAACAGCGATCAGGACGATAAGTCCCGAGACCCCGATCCCGACCAGCCCGATATATTCGGTTAAACTTCTCATGAATATTCCCAGCACCGGCCCTTTTTGTGGATATCTCTCCCCGATACGATAAAGGTATGGAGCAACGAAAGAGGCCTTGCTATCTCGGGCCGTGGCGGAATTCATCCCATCATTTTGTGTTATAGTTCTTTTCAGCGGGCCTTATTCTCATCATGGCAATTAAACGATTTGATATACCAAAAGATATCATTCCGGATGCGAAAAAATTTTTGATATTAAAATAATATAAACGAATTTTCATTATTTCCAGATCTTGACGGATTAGGGCGTAGGATAAAAGAAATATATTTTTCTAAATAGCAACAGTATTGATACGTATGCTTTCAGACCTCAACACAAAAAGACAAAGTTATAGGTCTAAAACTTTGTATTTTTACGTCAATGTCTGAAAATGCTTGAAAAATCAATTATGGTATTTTCTTTTGCCAATAATGACAACGTAAGAGGAATTTCGTTTTGTACATATTCCAAATTTTGGATTAACGATAATTGAGGACTCCCTATTCGAAATTGCTCAAACTCTTCCATCCATGAATAAATTTTAAGCATCGATTTTACTGTAGCTGGCTTGAAAAGGTACATTTTATCTAAATTATTTCGTAAAAATGCATATTTATGCCAAAAAGACCATTTACGTAAAAATTCCGATGGGTTTTGCTCCTGTGAGAGAAGTGTTGTATGTATATTTTTTTCAACTAATCCATTCACGTGGTTGTATCCTTTGATTATATCATCCAATCCACCGGGGTTATCTTCCTTTAGATTCTTTAATTCACTTTGCAAAATCGTGCTATATCCTCTAATTAAATTTCGTTTTTTCCACCATTCCAATATAGAACTTAGGAAGAATCCGACTATTACACCGATTATTGTCGAAATTATACCAGTTGTTTCCATATTTGATAATAGGAATAAGGCGACAATAATATTGTCGTATCCGGTCTATCAAAGCAAGGGGATATCATTTTTACCCCACAATGTTTCTACAAACGTTCCATTCCTAATTAATCAATAGTAGCAAATAGAGACGGGCTGATGCCCGTCTCTTGGGGGGTTCTAACGGGGGCGGCGGCGTTCATCGCAACCGGAGGTATGGGGACATCAGCCCCCATCGTCATATATGATATGAAAGGAAGATTCTCAGTGAATAACTCTCAGTGAAGCATATGTCCGTGGCCATCGATCTCGCCGCGGTAGATCCGGGTGCTCGAGATCCAGCGGCCGTCGTCTGCCAGGACACACGTGATCTGGTGGATGTCGACTTTCTTCTGGCCTTTCCCGCGCCGGATCGTATTGATCTCGACCGCCACGGGCAGGGTCTCTTCGGAGACGACGATGGCATCGAAATCGGACCTGATCGCAGAACCGAACCGGTCGTTCAGCGGTTCTATCTGCCAGTCACCGGCATAGTTCTTCCCGGCAATGTACCGTTCGAGGTCCGATTTCCGTTCCGCGAACGGCCGGATGGGATGGACCTTGCGGCTCGCGAACGCATCCGTTGTCAGGCCGATCAGGACATGCCCCGACGGCCCCGCGAGCCCGAACGACCGGTCGAGGAGCCGCTTGTGGCCGTCATGCAGGGGGTCGAATGTGCCCCCTACCATAACCTTCATACTCTTTGGTTCTTAATTTCCTATGTTATTATGCGTATGGATGGGAAGCTCACCGGCGAGGCGTTGTTTGCAGCCGGCAATGCAACGATCACCGGCGATGTCACGATCGGCAGTCAGGTGGGGATCTGGTTCGGGGCGGTGGTCCGTGCAGACAAGGACCGGATCGTGATCGGGGACCGTTCCAACATCCAGGACAACTGCGTGGTCCATACCAGCATCGGCCACCCGGTGCTCATCGGCAGCGACGTGTCGGTAGGGCACGGGGCGATCCTCCATGGCTGCACGATCGGGGACCGCGTGCTGGTCGGCATGGGTGCGATCGTGCTCAACGGGGCAAACATCGGAGGAGGATCCGTCATCGGGGCGGGAGCGGTAGTTACCGAAGGAATGGATGTCCCGGAGCGATCGGTCGTTGTCGGCGTTCCCGGCAGGATCATCAAGCAGGCAAGCGACGGCCAGCAGCAGCAGATCCTGAAGAATGCCGCATCCTATGTCGAACTCGCGGGAGAGTACGCATCGCATGGCTAAGCACATGGCCAATGTCGTTGTCATCGGCGCAGGGGTGGCCGGCATCCAGGCAGCGCTCGACATCGCGGGTCACGGTGTCCACGTGGACCTCGTCGAGCGCGAACCCACGATCGGCGGGCACATGGCGCAGCTGGACAAGACGTTCCCCACGAACGACTGTTCGATGTGCATCCTCTCGCCCAAGATGGTGGACGTGTCACGGCACCCTGACATCACCATCCACACCTGCGCCGAAGTCGACCGTGTCGAAGGGGAGGCCGGACACTTCCGCGTCACGATAAAGAAGCACCCCCGGTACGTCGACGAGTCGACCTGCAACGGGTGCGGGGACTGCATCCAGATCTGCCCGGTGGAGGTCTATAACCGGTTCGATGCCGGGGTCGGTGTCAGGAAAGCGATCTACAAGCCCCATTCACAGGCAGTCCCGGACATTGTGATCAAGGACCCGGAGCACTGCATCGAGTGCGGGCTCTGCTACGATGTCTGCGGCCCGGGCTCCATCCGGCGAAAAGACGAGGAGACCACGCTGACCGTGGACGCGGCGAGCATCGTCGTCACCACGGGCTATGCGGTTTTCGATGCCCGTTTAAAGACGCCGTTCGGCTACCTCTCCCTCCCCGATGTGATCACGAGCCTCGAGCTGGAGCGGATGATCAACGCGAGCGGCCCCACCGGCGGCAGGGTGATGAGGATGAGCAACGGTGCCGTACCGGAATCCATCGTGTTCATCCAGTGCGTGGGTTCCCGCGACATGACGATCGATCGCCCGTACTGCTCCTGCGTCTGCTGCATGCAGGCGCTGAAGAACGCGATCCTGATCAAGGAGAAGAGCCCGGCGACGGACGTGGTCATCTGTTACATGGACATCCGTGCCTATGGCAAAGGCTACGAGGAGTATTTCGAGCGGGCGAAATCCCTCGGGATCCGGTTCCTCCGGGGCATGCCTTCCGACGTACTCCCGGACCGTGGCGGCATGATCCTGCAGGTAGAAGACTCGGAGACCTCCGAGCTCCACGTGCTCCACCCGGAGCTCGTCGTCCTCTCGGTCGGCATCGGGCCCGCCGATATGAGTGCGGCGCTGGCCGAAAAACTGGGTGTTGCACGGGAGGAGACCGGCTTTATCCGGCCGGTGAACGATGCTGTCAACACCGTAGCAACGCTCCGGCCGGGGATCTATGTCGCCGGGACCGCCACCGCTCCCCGGGATATCCCCGATTGCGTTGCCTCGGCAGGGGCAGCGGCGATGCGGGCCTGGATCGATGCGAAAAAGACGGGGTCCTGACGTGAACGACCCGGCCACGCTCTGGTGGGACCACGGGAAGGACTGCCTCTGCTATATCGAGCAGACGCTCCTGCCGGGCGAATACCGGGTCGTCGAGTGCCGGAGCGTGGACCGGCTGGTGACCGCCATCCGGCGGCTCGAGGTCCGCGGTGCACCGGCACTCGGCGTTGCCGGGGCCTACGGCGTCGCACTCGCCGCCCGCACGTCCCCGCACCGGGACTTCGAAGGGTTCATGGACGGTATACGGCAGGCAGCGGAGCAGCTCCGTGCTACCCGGCCAACCGCGATCAACCTCGGCTGGGGGATCGACCGGGTGCTCGCAAAACTGGAAGCCGCCGGCGATGCCGATGCCGCACGGGCCATCGCACTCCGGGAAGCGGAGACGGTTGCACGGGAGGATACTGCCTGCTGCCATGCGATCGGGGAGAACGGGGCCACACTGCTCCCCGGCCACTGCACGGTCCTCACCCACTGCAATGCCGGGGCGCTCGCATGCTCCTCGTGGGGGACGGCGCTCGGCGTGATCCGTTCCGCGGTCATGGCAGGAAAAGAGGTGAAAGTGATCGCCTGCGAGACCCGCCCGCTCCTCCAGGGGGCACGGCTCACGGCATGGGAACTGGCCCGGGACGGGATCGACGTGACGGTGATCACCGACTCCATGGCAGCCAGATTCATGCGGGCCGGCGCGATCGATGCGGTCATTGTCGGGGCCGACCGGATCACCCGCGATGCAGTCTTCAACAAGATCGGGACCTACATGCACGCGGTCTGCGCCCGCCACCATGCGATCCCCTTTTATGTTGCCGCCCCGTTGTCCACGTTCGACCCGGACAATACCGAGCGGGACATCGTGATCGAGGAACGCGGACGCGACGAGATCGCCGTCATGGGCAACCGGACCTGCGTCCCCGACGACGCACGGGTGAACAATCCTGCTTTCGATGCCACGCCCATGGACCTTGTCACCGCCATCATAACAGAAAAGGGCGTGCTCCGCCAGCCGATCGATACCCGATCAGCCTTATCTTTCCGGAGATCCCACTAAAATATCACAACAGGCATCCCCGCCATGGACTTCGATCTTACTTCCTGGAACAGCCTGATGTATATCATCGGCGAGATCACAGTCATCGTCATACTCGGGGCCTTGGTCATCTCGTTCATCCTTGTCGTCATCTCGCTCTATTCCATCAGGAAGAAGAAACTCTTCTTCCCGAAACTGATCAAATCCGGGCTGGTGTTTCTCGAGGGTGTCATGAAAGCGATGTTCCGTTTCCTGGGCCTCGAAGACCGGGAGATGCTCGCCTTTTTTATCAAACTCCACAATTCGATGAACAGCCCGGAATTCGCCCGGATCCCGGTTGCCGAGAGGGCCATATTCATGCCCCAGTGCCTGCGATCCTCCCAGTGTCCTGCCCACCTGACGCCGGAGGGGCTCAAGTGCCGGAACTGCGGCCAGTGCACGATCGGGGAGTCGCGGGTCCTGCTCGAACGGCTCGGGTACCGGATCTTTATCGTCCCGGGCTCCTCGTTCATCAAGCGCATGGTAAAAAAATACCGGCCCAAGGCAATCATCGGCGTCGGCTGCCTGGCCGAAGTGAAGGAAGGGATCGATATGGCCGACAAGATGGGACTGGTCGTGATGGGGATCGTCACCCTGAAAGAGGGCTGCGTCGAGACGATCGTCAGCTGGGCCGATATCTACGAGGTTGCCACGATGGGCATCGATCCGGCGTTAATCCCCGAGGACCTTCAGGCTCTTGCCGACTAGGTTCCCGCTTTTGATCCTGCCGTGGACGATGATCGCGTCCTGGCTCGTCACGTCGCCAACGATGACGCCGGGGCGCAGGATTACCCTGCCGCCCGCTTGGACGGAATGGACACTGGCATGGTCGAGGATGGCGACATCGCCGTGGGCAATGATCGGGCCCTTGACCCTGCACTGGCTCCCGATGACCGCACTCCAGCAGCTGAGCTCGAGCGCCACGCTGGACCGGGGACCGAGCTCGAGGCTGCCGGTGACGGTGAGCCTGCCCCAGAAATGGGTGTGCGCAGGTACGACAAAGTCGCCGTCGACCTTCACGTTCCCTTCAAAATACGAGCCTTTCTGCGCAAAATAGGTATTTCCCTTACGGATGAGCGTGGGCATTGATCTCTATGGTTACTGTGGTACAATCGCGGGGATAAACCTGTTGCTCGGTTATTCCCCAGCGGGCATCCGGCAAAGGGAAGCGGCTGACGTCAGCCGAGGAAGAGCACGGACAGGGTGAAGACGACCAGGGAGGCAAACATGCCGTATTTCAGGACGGCCGATGCACCGGAACGCCGGACACAGGCCGGACTGTCGCAGTGCAGCGCCCGGAGGACCGCACCGAGCAGGACGATATCCACGATGCCGATCATGGCCAGGTACGGGACACCCCACCACCAGAAGGGGACGACGCTGGCAACTACCGACAGCAGGGCGAACATAAGGGCACAGTACGTGGTCTTTTTCACGCCGATCCTCAGGGGAAGCGTGGATGCTCCTCCCGCTGCATCCCCCTCGACATCTTCCGCATCCTTCAGCAGTTCACGCGCCATAGTGGCAAGGAATGTCATGACCGCGATGGGCACGAGGCGGACAAGACCGGCCGTGCCGGCAAAGGCACCGCCGAACAGGAACATGCTCCCGGTCAGGTACGCCACTGCCGTGTTGCCGGCGAGGGGCACGCCCTTCAGCCGGGCCGCGTAGGCAACGAGGAGCAATGAGTTGAAGACCGCAAAACCCACGCAGAGGGGGTTGGTGAAAAGGCTGGCAATAATACCGGCAAGGAACAGGAGAGCCGCATACCATGAGGCGGCACGCTTGGAGACGAGGCCGGCCGGTATCGGGCGGCCGGCCCGGTTGACGGCATCGATCTCCGCGTCACAGACATCGTTGATCACGTTGCCGGCAGCGGTGATGAGCGTCACCGCGACGAAGAGGAGGAGGACGGACGGTACAAGGGTGCCGCTGGCGACGAAGTACGCAACAACGACCGCAACACCGGCCATCACCGCGTTGACCGGGCGGGTTATGGTGAAAAAACCGGCAGCGCTCATTGGTTTAGACTCTGATTATCCGGCACTTAAAATGCGCGAAAAGGGATCGTACGGGCGAGGGGGGATTTGAACCCCCGGCATTCAGCTTAGGAGGCTGACGCTATGTCCGGGCTAAGCCACTCGCCCTGCTCATATCCATTGAGGGGGAATATGTATAAGTTTTGCGCGCTGCAACATCTCTGGCACCATGGATCTGACAGAGGTGACAGAGGGCAGGACCACAGTCCTCGTCCCGGTCCAGGACGCTGCTACACGGTTCCCGCCCGGCTCCGCCCCCGTCTTTTTCAACCGCCGTATGGAGCTCAACCGCGACGCGACCGTCCTCCTCCTCCCGATCCTGGGGCCCTCGGACTACCTCGATGCCATGGGTGCGACCGGCATCCGGGGCCTGAGGGTGGCACACGAGTGCGGCATCCCTGTCACGATCTGCGACCGCGACCCGGTGGCAGTCGGCCTGATCGCCAGGAACGTGCAGCGTTCCGGCCTGCCGGTCACCGTCATCCAGCGGGACGTGAATGCCCTCCTCTCGGAACAGTCCTTCGATGCCGTTGACCTCGACCCGTTCGGTACGCCGGCACCCTTTGTGGATGCCGGAGTGAGGGGAACCCGGCGTTTCCTCTTCGTGACCGCAACGGACACGGCCCCGCTCTGCGGTGCACACTTAAAGGCCGGGATCCGCAGGTACTCCGCATATCCCATGAATACCGAATACCACAGCGAGGTGGGCCTCCGCATCCTGATGGGGTTCGTAGTCCGGCAGGCGGCCCGGTATGACCGGGGCGTGGAGCCGGTCTTCTGCTATGCCCGCGAACATTTCGCCCGCCTCCACCTCCGCCTGCTCCGGGGCGCACAGGCGGCTGATGACACCCTGGAGCGGACCGGCTATATCCACCAGTGCCGGAAATGCCCGTACCGCGAGGTGGAGGCAGCCATCGTATCGTCATCCCGGAGATGCCCCTGCTGCGGGGAGCCGCTCCGGCCTATCGGGCCCCTCTGGCTGGGCGAGCTCCACAACAGGGCAGTCCTCTCGGACATGCTAGCCCGGACAGGGGCGGTGAACGCCGGGTCAGGGAAGGGACTCGCAAAACTGCTGGACTGCTGCAGCGAAGAACTCCCTGCGCCGGGCTTCTACGACTACCACATGCTCGCAAAACTGCTGGGTTGTTCCCCGCCCGGGATTGCGGACGTACTCAGCCGGATCAAGGACGAAGGGTACCCGGCAAGCCGGACTCACTTCTCCGGGTACGGGATCAAGACCGAGGCACCGCTGTCCGTGATATACGATGCGATCGGCGGGCGCGGAGAGGATCATTAAAAAGTTTTGACAATTGCAAATCATCAGCTTCTAAATTGATATCGGGAAAAGCAAATTTCAATAAATTAAAGTCAAAAGAATTAAAAGCATGAGAAATCCGCTCTTGGGGGCTACGCCCCCGCCGCTCGGGCACCCCCCAATTGCGATAGAGCCGTATTACCTGTTCTGGGGCCATCGCAATGCGCCCCGTCCCCCTCGGGGGACTGGTGGCGCAAGAGGGGGCTATCACGACACTTGAGAATATTTCTCTCCAGACTAAAAAAAAATGAGGCTATCGCCGGTATTAATTATTGATAATCACTAAAGATTTTCCTAATGCTCGACGATAATCGTGAGCAGGTCGCCGTCAATGAGCTTGTGGGTCAGCCCAACCCGCTGGCCGGGGTGCTTGACGGACCTGCCCCAGATCCGGGCGTACCGGAACTTCTGCACGAACTCCCGGTGGAGCTTGGTGCAGACGTCCTCGACCGTGCTCCTCCTCCGGACGATCAGCGGCTCGTCGAGGTCCGCCTCTTCGCCAACGGGCTTGAGGTAGACCCGCATGAACCCGAGGCTGTCGTAGATCGCGTCCTTTACCTCTTCGAGGTGATAGCCCGATGCCGCCGAGATCATGAGAGGGGGGCTGCCGAACCGCCCGGCGATGTCATGCTCGATCTCGAGGTACCGTTCCTTGTCCACGAGGTCTACCTTGTTGACGGCAATGAACGCCGGGACGTAGACGCGGTTTCCCTGGATTGCATCGATGAGATCGTCCTGCGTGGCATTCCCGCGGATCAGGATGTCGGCATTCATCATCTTGCTCTCTGCAAGGATGGATCGCACTTCCCCGATCTCGAGGTCCAGCGTGCCGACCGCGTTGAGACGGACACCCCCGTGCGAGGACTTCTTGATGGTGATATCCGGCTTCGGAACATTGATCCTGATACCGGCGTCGTGCAGTTCCTTGATGAGGACATCGAAATGCCGCTCGTTGAAGACGTCCACGAGGATGACGATGATATCGGCCCCGCGGACTACGGCGATGACCTCCTTGCCCCTGCCCTTGCCCATCGCTGCGCCGGCGATCAGCCCCGGGATATCGAGGATCTGTATCTTCGCCCCCTTGTGCTCGAGGGCACCGGGGACGACCGTGAGGGTGGTGAACGCGTATGCGGCGACAGCGCTGTCGGTGCCGGTGAGCTTGTTGAGGAGCGTGCTTTTCCCCGTCGAAGGGAACCCCACCAGGACAGCGGTCGCATCGCCGGACTTCTTGACCTGGTAGCCTTCGCCACCCCCGCCGGCCTTCATCGCGCGGTTGACCGCTTCGTCGCGGAGGCGCGCGATCTTTGCCTTGATCCTTCCGATATGCTTTGAGGTAGCCTTGTTATACGGGGTCTTGGTGAGCTCGTCCTCGAGCTCTTTTATCTGTTCCTCAAGACTACTCATTCCTATATCAATCGCCGTATGTCCGAGATATAGTTGTTTGTATATACGGGAATCACGGGGAATGAACCAAAAGCTCCCCCGGATGCCTTTCCTTCCGGCCGGTCACCACTCCAGCCCGTGAAGAGACGGAAACATTCCGGCGAGATACCGGCATGACCGTGACCCGCCCGCCGATAAAAGAAATATTATTGCGGCCTGCGACCAATAGACAACGACATGTTCACGCCCGGAGGAGAAGAGCTGGTAACGGACGGGGAACGGACCGTGCAGGACCGGACAATACCCGTCACGGTTGCGGTGAACGGAGTATGAGAAAATGCTGACTTCCCTCCAGATCATTGCCGGCATATGGATTGTCTTCATGGCCGTCCTTTTCATCCCCGCCCTCCGGCAGGGACTCCCGGTGGAGCGGAGGTCATCCCGGTACTGCCAGTGGTCATGCATGGTCGCATTGCTCACCGTGGTCCTGGTGATCGTCCTCGCCACGTACGAATCCGATGCCCTGGTCATCCGCGTGGTCCCCGATTCTCCTCTCGCCGGCATGACCGGCATCGTCCTCACCCTTGCCGGGCTCGGGTTCTCCGCATGGGCACGGCGTCACCTCGGCAGGTACTGGAGCAGCATGGTCATGGTCAAGGTCGGCCACCGGCTCATCAGGACAGGACCGTATAGGATCGTGCGGAACCCGATGTATACGGGCATCCTCATCGCATTCGTCGGAGCCGCCGTCGCCATCGGCGAGCTGCTCGCGTTCGTTGCACTCGGTATCGGTTTTGCCTCCATCCTGGTCAAGATAAAAGCCGAGGAGGAGATCCTTGAGGAGAAGTTCGGCGGGGAATACCTGCAGTACAAACGGGACGTGAGGGCCGCGATCATCCCCTACGTGCTGTGAACAGGCCGGTCCGTTGGGCCGGCCGAAGTGCTCCCGTAAAAAACTATCATTCGAAGACCCGCTTGTATTTTGGGTCTTCTCTCAGGCTGGATATGAAATATCCAGACTCGTCAAGAGATCGCAGATCTCTTGTAAGTGTTTTTTACGGGTCAATAATCCAAATAGCCAGCCCTGCAGGCTGGCCGGATTGCACCCGTAAAAAACTATAAGTAAACTCATCGCTGATCTTATTGGGCAACTCTGCTGCTATAGTGTAGTCCGGCCAATCATGCGAGCCTCTCACGCTCGCGACTGGGGTTCGAATCCCCATAGCAGCACTTTTTTTCCTCTGGTTCTATTCTCTGTGAATTCTGATAAGGGAAACAACCGGATTTTGGTGTCCCGGCGGTAGGCGGTCAAGAGGTGGGGAAAATGGGGATAACTCACTCATGCATCCATGAAATTACAGATATTTGAACAGAATGTCAATGATCATTATGATCGACAACAGGATTCCTATTCCGTTAAATAAATAGTAAAAATCAATGATGCCACCTTTGGGCATCGGTATATTCAGTTCTGTTCCTGATGCCATGGTCTCTTCTTCTGCTGATGCATGAGATTCTACTTTACCTGATGACTTCGGTTTTTTTGCCATGGCTTCCTCACCATACTATGCTCTATAAATCCCATTCTACAAAGCATTTACCCCACGCGCAGGATATATTTTGATACATTGCGCCACTGATTGATACTCTCATACGTATTTTTCCGGAACTGTTGAATCCCCATAGCAGCATCCTCCTTTTCAGCGGGAATCCTCAGGGTACCTGATTCCCAATCCCCGTAATCCGGGTGACGCGGCACCATTCGCACGGCCAGCAGGCACCTATCGGTCGTGCCAGCCGATACCTGCGGAATCATTGACGTTTTTGCCTGAAGAACAGGGCCACGCAGACGAGCGGGATCAGGGAAATTACCGGCGTTAACCCCGATGCATTGGCCGGGGTTTCAGTATCCATTGCTGCCGTCTTCTGGTTCTCCTGGGCCAGCCAGGCGGAACTGCTGGTATCTGCTGCCGTCTGCGTAGCAGCCGGTATCGCATACGTGCCGGCAGGTACGGCAACAGGCGTTGGCGCAGGGGTATAACTATCGGTATACGTAACTTCCGGGGTCTCTGTTGTTGTGACATCTGTTCCCCCGGAGACGGTGATGAGATCCGATTGCACGGACGTGTTGCTGCCTGCTGTATTCGAGACGATCTGGGTGACGCTGTATGTTCCCGCAGTTGTGTAGGTATGGGACGGGTTCTGTGCCGAACCGGTGGTGCCGTCCCCGAAATCCCAGATCCATGATGTGGGGGAACCGCCAGAAGTATCGGTGAACTGGACGATCAGCGGGGTCGTCCCCTCTGAGGGACTTGCAGAAAAACCCGCTGCTGGTACCGCAGCCCCGACTACAATGAATCCGGACTGGATCGATATGTTGCTGCCGGCTGCGTTCGTTGCTGTCAGCATAACAGAATATGTCCCGTCGTCCGGATACGTATAGAGCGGGTTTTCGACGGTACTGGTGTTCCCATCCCCGAAGTTCCAGGTCCAGTTTGCCGGTGACCCGGTCGACAGGTCCGTGAACTGCACGGTCAGGGGCGCAGTTCCGGAGGTCGGCGTACCGGAAAATGCAGGCACCGGGACGGTCGTTGCCGCCGTTATGCTGCTTACCGTGATCAGATTGTTGTGCGTGCAGATATTCCCCCCTGCCGCGTTCACGGCAGTAAGAGTAACGGTATACGTACCGGCATTCGCGTAGGTATAGGAAGGGTTCTCCAGCGTGGAATTACCAATCCCGTCACCGAATGACCATACCCATTGGGTCGGCAGGTCGGTGGATGCATCGGTAAACTGCACGCTCAGGGGGGCCGTACCGGTGCTCGGTGTTGCTGAAAAAGCGGCTACGGGGGCGAGGGGTGCTGCAGTTGTCGCGACCGTTGTTGGCGCGGTTGTCGCAACAGTGGTTGCTACGGTGGTTGCAGCAGTGGTCGCAGCAACCGTAGTTGCTGCAGTCGTTGGGACAGTTGTCGGGATGGTTGTCGGAAGCGTTGTTACGACCGTCGTAGCAATGGTTGTCGGGGCAGCAGTCGGCACGGTGGTTGCAATGGTCGTATTATCTGCAGTTGCAGGTGCGGTGAGGATCCCGAGGATCACGATAGTCAGGCAGAATACCAGAAAAATAGTTTCGATTTTCATATCCATCCCCACCGAGGATACACCGGTATCTCACGGCCCGGCGGGATTCCCGCTGTTTGTAGCGTTGTATCCCCCGCGCTGCCAGGTACCATTCCCCATTCTGCCGGCTGGTATCCCGAGAGCAGCGGTGAGCTGATCCGGTGTAACGCCGAGCTGTGCTGCCGCTGTCGTGAAGTTGACCCGTCCCTGGGCCGGGGGGGTCAGGGCATTTTTAAGATCGCTCTCGGATACCCCGAGGGTCTGTGCCGCGGCGGCAAGGCGGGTCTCATTGGTCAGGAAATTCCCCCCGCCATGCTGGTGGGTATAATTTCCCCCCATGGGTGAAGTAACCAGGTACTGCCGGAATATCCCGGTGCTGCTGAGCTGGCGCCCTGGGCGGGTGGGCTGTTCCCGGACGTATCTGCCGGGGACGATACTGCTGCTGACGGGCCGGCATTGTCAGACGAGTTCTGGACGCACCCTGCTACTACGAGGCTCATAACAAGAAACATCGCGGCAAGGATGCCGATGCAGCCGCAGTTTTTAAGAAATCCTGGTTTCTGGATCATCATGGTTCATCTACCGGTACCCTCCGGATGCAAAGGCTCCCGGCATATCCCGGCAACCCGATCTTCAAGGTACCCATTTTGTAAAGTATATATTACATTTTGTAAGATAAACGTTTCGATTGATCCTATACCATACGATTTCCGGAATCGAACCGGCAACAGAACTAACAGCCAGCGGAGTACCTGGTGAGGAATGACGGGAGAAGAATTCACGAGGTCCCTGCCAACGACAGCCGGGGCTCCCTGAATTGCCTGATACACTGTGCAGGAGGGAAAGGATCCGTCCCTCCTGACAGGGCTCGGGACGGACATTCTTCGTGAACCGGCCCTGTTATATTTATTTTCCGGAGACCCGGAAGGCGGGAGGAAGTCAAGTTTTATGATTATGGTAAATTTGGGAAGTGAAGGCTTTTTAAAAATAAGGTACGGATAAGAGATCTGCCACAGCCGGCCTCCGGCCCGATCAGGACACCGTCATCCCGGAGATCGCCTGGTGGTACGGGAGATAAGGAACCGGGGGAAAAGAACCGGAACCGGGAAATTTCCGGTTCAAATTGCCCGGAACCGCCTGACCACAATATCCATTCCTTTCTTCCTGATCTCGACCTTGATCTTCGTATCCTTGTAGCTGATCTCGTGGATGCCGGTCTTCCCTGAGGCAACCAGATGTTCCAGGGCAAGCATGTCTGTCCTGTGCATCCGCCGGAAATCGTCCCCTTCATACATTATTTTTGCCATATCGTACTGGCCTCCCCTGACAGGGAGAACAATTGACCGGAACGCTTATCAATATTGTGCGATGCGTGTTCTGACCGTTCCGTACAATCCGGATTAGAATTCACCCCCATTTTGTGCGTTTTTAGGGGGAAGCATTAAATATCGTATCCCAGCATAACCCTATATGAGGAGTTATGAGCAGGGAGAAGATCAAGGTCCCCGGAAAAGTCTATGAAGAGTTGGTCGCCCTCCAGCGTGAGATCCATTTCACCCAGGATCACTCGGACACCATCAAGAAGGCAGAGGACCGCGGCTATATGGCCGCAGCCAACTGGATCCGTCAGAACGAGAAGGCCTACAAGATCGGGTTTGCATGGGGTTTCGAGCCGACCGGTGATGACCCCCAGGGTATGCTCCGGGATATTCCGGAACGCGAGCAACCTGCACAGAAGCGGACCATCGCCCGCCCTGCCCAGACGATACAGCCCCGGGGAAAGAAATCCGGTTCAGGAAGTTCCGGCGGCATTTTTTCAGGAATAAAGAACTGGCTGGGAAAATATTTCTGATCCATTCTTTTTTACCACAATGATAATCGGGTAGGGCAACGATACAAGAGCGTATGCCAACCTGCATCGACTGTATCAGTTATATTCCGCGGTCGCAGGACCGGGGCGAGTGCCGCATTAATGGCGAGACCCCCCCCCCGACCGTGACAGCGGACGGTGCCCTTCACGCACGTTTATTCCAAAGGCCGTAAAATAATGTGCAGGGTACATCCATCATGCCACGGGAACTCGATGAGAAGGATATTGCGATCCTGAAAAAACTTGCACCGGAATGCGGCGATCTCACCTGTTCGGGCTCCGGCCACATGTTCCACTCCATCCTGCCACCGGTCTCCAACCATTTTTCTGAGGATTCAGAGGATTTCATCCGGCGTATCAGCCGGCTCAGCGATGAGGAACTCACCTATATCACCGATATGATCCGGAAGGGAGAGGAGAGCATGGGGTGCCTTCCCGTGGAAGACGTGGAGGCGCTCGTCCGCCTCATCCATGACCGGCTCTCCCCGGACACGGCGCAGCAGGTCATCTCCGCCTACGAATCCGGGTACGAATGCGAACATTGACAAAAAAAAGCCATGAAAAATATCGCGCCATTTGTCGCTGATCTGCAGGCCGGATCGATTGCGAAACGGCGGGCTGCAGCAGTGGCTCTGGGGAAGTCCGGCATGGTTGCGGCGATCCCGCCCCTGGCATCCGCACTTGGTGATCCGCACATTGCGGTCCGGTGCGAGTGCGTGCAGGCCCTCGGCCGCCTTGCCGATTCTTCCGCCGTGCCCCCTCTGATCGGGTCTCTCAACGACGCCGAGCCGGCAGTCCGGGCGGCGGCCCTTGCCGCGCTCGGGAGAATCAGGGACCCTGCATCGCTGACGGCCGTCATAGGTCTTGTGAATGATAAGGATATGACCGTGAGGATCGGGGCGGCGGTCGTGCTCGGGAAACTGGGCGACCGCCGGGCCATCGGACCCCTGGAAAACCTGTTGCACGATCCCTTCTCTGAGGTACGGGAAGCGGCAGAGGCAGCACGTGTGCGTCTCCGGAGATAACAGTCCTTCGTGCCGGAACCGGCCCGGTCTCCGCACCATTTTTATTCTTACGGCGCCACACACTACCTCTACGACACAGTGAGGTCTGTTTATGGATAAAAACCGTACCATCATGGAACACCTTATCTCCTTTTTTTCGCTGGTCCCCCTGATCCTCTATACCATCGTGGCGGTCCTTCTCACGATCATTGCTTTTTTTTCCGTATGGGATGCCCTTCAGCTGATCGGACAGATGATCCTGTCCCGGGACTTTGCCAACGGCCTTGTCAGCGTCATCTATGCCCTCCTCCTGACGATCACGATCATTGTCCTGTTCGAGACCGTGACGGTGTATTTCAAGACGAAGCATGTCGAGGTCCGTGCACTCCTTATCGCGGGGCTCACGGGTATTGTGAGACATGTCCTCGTATACAACGTCGCCACGGTGGACCCCAGCATGTTGTTCGGGACGGTTGCACTCCTCGCAGTCCTTATTGCCGGTATCGTGCTGGTCAAGCCGGAGCCGCTCGGGTAAGCCGGTATCTGCAGGGTGAACGGGTCAGGTCCGTCATGACACAACATGAGTGTTTTTTTAGTATGCCCGGAGAAGTTCTGATCAATCAGGTGAGATCATACCCGACATCATCGAAGCAGTGGACCTGAAAAAGACCTATGGCAGCACCGTCGCAGTTGACGGCATCCGTTTTACGGTGAAGAAGGGAGAGATATTCGGTTTTCTCGGGCCCAACGGTGCCGGTAAGACCACCACGATGAAGATGATCACCTGCGTATCCCCCCGTACTTCCGGTTCCCTCCGCGTGCTCGGGATGGACCCGGACCGGAACCCCGCGGAGATCAAGCAGCGCCTCGGCGTTGTCCCTCAGGAGACCAACCTCGACCCGGATTTCACCTGTTTTGGCAACCTCTTTTATTATTCGCGGTATTTCGATATCCCGAAAGACAAAGCGGAGAAGAAAGCCAACGAGCTGCTGGCATTTGTGCAGCTGCAGGAGAAACGGGACGTCATCATCGAGAAATTATCCGGAGGTATGAAGCGGCGCCTGATCCTCGCCCGTGCGCTCGTGAACAACCCCGACCTGCTCATCCTGGACGAACCGACGATCGGCCTCGACCCCCAGGCACGCCACCTGATCTGGGAGAAACTCCGCTCCCTCCAGGCGCAGGGCAACACGATTGTCATGACCACGCATTATCTCGATGAAGCGGAACGGCTCTGCGACCGGCTCGTGATCATGGACAACGGAAAGATCCTTGTAGAAGGGGCGCCCGCGGAGCTTGTCCGGCAGCATGCAGGGCATGAGATTGTCGAAGTGGAAACAAGCGCCGAGGTAGTCTCGTGCCTCACGGAACTGGACGTACCATTTGAGAAGACGGGTGACATGATCCAGATCACTACGGAGTCGGCCCGTGAGATCGCCCGCGTTTTGCTGGAACGCTGCCGGCCGGAAAAAGTGATCACCCGTCCTGCTACGCTGGAAGATGTGTTCCTGAAACTGACCGGGAGGACCCTCCGGGAGTAGCCATGCCGCACCTCTTCTCAATCCCCCGCATCGGCCGCCGTGCCGGCAGGGTCTGGTACCGGAACATGGTGGTCTTTGTCCGGACCTGGCAGGTGAACTTCTTCCCGCCCCTGGTCGAGGCCCTGCTGTACCTCTTCGCCATCGGCCTTGGCATCGGGTCCTACGTCCACGAGATTGACGGTATCCCGTACGTGAACTTCATCGCGCCGGCGATCCTTGCCATCGCGGTGATGAACTCTGCCTTCTTCGAGTGCACGTACGGCTCCTATGTCCGGATGTATTACCAGAAAAGTTTCGATGCGATGATCGCGACCCCGCTCTCGATCGAGGACGTGATCGCGGGCGAGCTCCTCTGGGGGGCGACCCGGAGCGTCATCTACGTCATCATCATGCTGCCCGTGCTCGCTGCATTCGGTGTGGTCTCGCTCCCGCTCGCCCTGCTGACGATCCCGTTTGCGTTCCTCGGAGGCCTGATGTTCGCCGGCATCGCGATGTGCTTCACCGCCATCAGCCCCGGTATCGACACGCTGAACTATCCCTCGTTCCTCTTCATCACCCCGATGGCACTCTTCTCAGGCACGTTCTTCCCGCTCACCCTGATGCCCGTCTTCCTCCAGTACATCGCCCTTGCGCTGCTCCCTCTCACGCACCTCGTAGCGATCATGCGGATGTTCACTCTCGACTCGCTCTCGTGGACGATCCTCCTCCACTTCGCATGGATCGTTATTGTCACCGCGATCTTCTGCCTGCTCTCGATCAACCTGATGAAGCGGCGGCTGATCGTCTGATCAGGCGGTTGTACCGGAGATCCCGGGGGCTTTCCTTTTTACCTCCGTCTGACGCCGGGGCCGGACGGGAATGATAATATGTGCTTCCGGCAAGAGTAGGATAAGACACGCGTATGGCCCGGCTTGCGCTCCTCTATTACCTGTACCTCTTTTCCACCGCCGGGCTGATCCTCGCCCTTCTCTTCCTCGGCGATATTGCATGGCTCTGGCCAGCGTTCATGATGATCGGCCTGATCCTCGTGACCAATCTCATCGTCATCGTGATGAGGCTGCACCAGTGACCGGGCAGATGCGGGACCGCTCCCGCCGGAACTTATCCGGCAGAGATCCGCAGGACGTACAACACCTCATCTTCCACCGGATCCTCCCGGATCACTGCCGCTGAAAGTCCCTGCCCGGCAAACAGTCCTACGGTCTCTTCAGGCCCGGTGAGCGATGATACCAGCAGGAGGATCCTGCCCCCGGGGGCCAGCACCCTCGCGACATCGGAGGCAAACCGTTCGATCACCGCCCGCCCGCTCTCCCCACCGTCAAGGGCGTATTCGAGCCAGTCATCGATCCGCTCGTGCGGTTCCGTGGGGAGGTACGGGGGATTGAAGAGGACGAGATCGAACGTCCCGCGGATCGCGTCGAACAGGTTGCAGCGCACGACATCGACCCCCGCCTTGCGGGCACAGGACGCTGCATGCGGGTTGATTTCCGTTGCAATGACGGGAGCCAGCTCCGCTAGGCCGGCTGCTATGAGACCTGACCCCGTCCCCACTTCGAGAACCCGGTCACCGTGCTTCACTTCAGCCCGGGCTGCATCGAGGAGAAGATACGTGTCGGCTTCCGGCTGGTACACCTGGCAGGGATCGTAGTGCATACGTGAGGGAATGGTTGGGCGGAATGTGCAAAAAGGGATCGGGTTTGCAGGAGCAGGAGTGATAGTAGCTCAGCGATCCAGCCTTCCCGATAACCCCTGCCAATATAGTGTCGTTTTGTCGGGTACTGGAGGTCACTGGCGCCATTTATCACCCCGGATTTTCCCGTGGCTTGCATAGCGCGGGCAGATAGGCTATACACCTACCGGTAGTTTATACGGGGTAATATCCCGTTCCCGTTAATTTTTATCGAGACGGGAACAAAAATAACGGAAACAAAAGACATTCCCTCGTTTTCTGACGGAATACTGCACAGGGGTAATCAGGAACAAGGTGTGATGGCAGGCAGGGACCGGCAGGAAAAAGGGTCACGCAATATTCGCAATCGTCGCAAAGTCCTCGAGGTACAATTCCTCGGGACGGCTCGCGAGGATCTCTTCCGGCAGCGCCGCGATCACCCGCTTCACCCATTCCCCGCCGAGCATGCTGCCCACAGAGCCCCTGAGGCCGTTCCGCACGGTCTTGCGCCGGTGCGAGAAGAGCGCCCGGACCACGTCGGCATACAGGCGCCGGTCATTGATGGAAAAGATCGGCCCCCGGGGGAAGATCTTCACTACGGCGGAATGCACCTGCGGCCGGGGCGAGAAGCACTGCGGCGGGAGCCGGAAGCACTGCTGCACCGCTGCATAGGTCTGCACCATGATCGAGAGCCGGCCGCAGTCCTTTGTCCCGGCCCTGGCAACCATCCGCCCGGCGAACTCGGCCTGGTACATCAGTACCGCCAGCTCGAACCCCATGTCCAGCAGCCGGAACGTGATCTTCGAGGAGGCTGAATAGGGAAGGTTCGATACGGTGATCTCGAACGGCGGGATCCCGCAGCGGGTCGCATCGCCATGGGTGAGGGTAAGCCGGCCGGAAGCAATCTCTTCAGAAAAGGTACCGGCGAGCTGCTCACAGAGCAGCCCGTCGAGTTCGATCGCATGTACGATGGCGCCGCGGTCGAGCAGTGCCCGGGTCAGCACCCCGTTGCCCGGCCCGACTTCCAGCACCAACTTTTCCCGCACATCCGCAAGGTCCGCTATGCGGTTTACCGCATGGGGGTCGATGAGGAAATGCTGGTCGTGGTGCGCTTTCATTTCGTGGTAAAGACGTGGTACTTGACGTCCTTGTCCTGGAGCTCCTCGAGGATCCGTGCCTGGATCATCTTCTCCGGGTGCGGGATCGCCTTGATCCGTGCGGAGATATCAGTGAAACTCTCGAAGGGCCTCTTGTTCCGCTCCTCGAGGATCTCCCACATCAGCTTCTTGCCGATGCCCGGGAGGAGGTGGAGCATGTGGAGCTTGGGCGTGATGGAGATCGATTTGTTAAAGAACATGACAAAGTCCGGTTCCCGCTCTTTTATGACTTTTTCGATGATAAACGGGAGTTCCCCTTTTGCCGTCTGGGTCAGCTCGTCGTAGCCTATCCGCCGTTTGACACGCTCCACTTTTTCGCGTTCCGCATCGCCGATATAGACCTTCTCGTAGAGATCGATCTGTGCCGTGGGTTTTGGCACGAGCTCGAGGAGCTTGAACTGCTCGAGGCCCATTGCCTGGACGATCGGCTCCCTCTTGAAAGTGGGGCGGGGATCGTCAGCGTGGCCTTTCATAAGCACATCCAGTACGATCGCGTTGATCTCTTTTTTCTCCGCCTTCATGTACCACACCTCAGAAGTGTGTTATTACCAGTTCAATGATCGAATCGATCTCTTCGGGAGATAAGGTGAATCGCTCTTTTGCGAAGATCGCCCGGACTTCATCGCGTGTCTTGGGCATGATATTGGCAATCCGGAACGCGATCTCGGGCTTCATCTTTTCCATCTTGACGAGTTCAGTCACCAGATCGCGGGACTTCTCGGGATCCGTCTTTGCAAGCTGATTGGCATGCTCAATACTGCGCCTGAACTCATAGGACATCTCCTTCTCTGCAGCGAGCCTGTCAGACTCCACTCGTAGGAGTACGCTGCGCATCTCGGGGAGCGTGACCTTCTCTTCGCTAATTATACCCTTTACTTTTATGCCAATCACCTGACAGTGAATTTACTTTTGTGCTTTTAGATGTTGTGGTCGGGCAATAACGATCTTGTCGGCGTTGCCGTCGCGAATGGTGAGCATCCACGCCCGCCCGCGCTGGCCGAGGACCGTGCCGGTCAAGCCGTGGAAACGGCGGTGGGGCATTCCCTTCTGGACGCTGGGATTACAGACAATGTGCACCCGGTCGCCAATCTCAAATCTCTGGATTACGCAGGTGCACGGCGGCAGCCCCCGTTCTCTCAAATCTTTCTTGAATTTATACCGTGTCTTCTTTCGTGGACCATTGTGATGTGCCATGTTATTCTCCCTCCTTTGCTCCTTCAACCTGCGTTACATCGAGGCTGGTGACGTGAGCTGCTTTGTTCAGGATCTCGGCAAGACTCGGACGGGTTCGCCCGGAGTCCCCGGATACGAGTTCCTTGATGTAGAGGCCGGCTTCGCCCAGGACTTCGACAACAAATCTGCCGTCCTGTTCCCCTGCACACTCGATATCGAGGACCTTTCGCTCACGGACCTTGTCGGCCCTGCGGTGAGCAACCCTTTCGGGCGTGCGCTGCTGTATTGTGACGCCCTGCAGGGTTTTTACGGCTTTTGCGAACTCATCCGCAGATAATGCGCCGTCAACCTCGACCAGGATCCTGTATTTTTTATGCGCTTTGTTTGATTTAAGGGTTTCCACCTCAGCACGATCCGCCCAGCGTTGTATTGCAACGGAAACGCGTCCTTCAGCGGTCCGGTTGATCTCCGCTTCAAGTGCGGCAAGGTCGATGGAGCGCCTCTTCGGTGAGACAACTTCGAGGATGAACGGACGGCCGGTACCTACCATACGGGCATCGATATCTTCCCGTCCCGCACCGTGGAGGACCGCATTTTCCGCACCGAACGCTGCGATGACCGGCCTGCTGATCAGCTCCTCCACGGAGTCAAGGTACTGGGCGCCGGTGAAGTTGCATTTCTCGCAGCCCGCCCCTTTGCAGGCCCGGCAGTCCCAGTGGGTCTGCGGGATGCCCCGCTCGAACTTCCGGTACCGCCCGTAGAAGAAGACCGCGTTGATCTGAACCTCAACCGAACCAGATGACGGGTCGAGGATCGCAACGATTTCCGGCTTTTTGAAGTCTACGAGTCTGCCGGTCCGGGCCGACACCGCCTTCCCGACCTCGCGGTTCACTTCCGATTTGAAAGGCTCGGGTTCGGCGAGCGAGAGGTCGCTCCAGACCATCTCCTCGTTCTCGGCGAGCAGGGGCGGTACCCGGCAGCCAACGAGGAACGTTGAGTACTCGATATCCTTCGTTACTGCAATGACACGGTCCGCCCAGAGCGGTACATCTTCGAAGAAGTTGCCGCAGACCCAGCAGGTACCGGCAAACTTCGTGAACGGCTGGTTCTCTGCAAGCGCAAGGGAGATCTTCAGTCCCCGTCCGCGTTCGTCGTTCGAGAGCCCGTGCGAGCGTTTCCCAAAGAACCGACCGAGGCAGTGGTCACAGCATTCCCCATAGGCAAGGATCGCCTTCACCTGTTCGTTTATTTCCATCCACCAGCCCTCCTGTCCAGTTCATTATGCAGTACCGTGATCGTGTGGTCGGCATGCAGGCATTTTGGCCCGACCGAGAGACGCGGGCACTCCCTGACCAGCGCATTCTCCTCTTCCGTGAAGTTAAGATGATCCGAAAGGAGGAACGCCCCCGGCAGGTTCTGTACCGTCCTGATATCATCGCCGGTCTCATCGAGGACCGCAAACTTCTGATCACTGATGAGCCGGTCGAGGCCGCCTTTCCGGATAAAGACCCCGTCCGCCGCTTCGCGGAACTCGCTGCCGCAGGGAATATCGATCACTTTCCTGATAAGCGCCCCGGCACTCCGTTCGTCCGGCGAGAGGGAGCGGACGGAGGACCCGGAGAACTTCACGGTCTTCGGTCCCGACGGTGCCCCCATCAGGACAAGGTAGCAGTCCACGTCCCGCCTCAGGTCGTGCGAGAGGAAGAGCGATGCATTCACGCACCGGCAGAGCACGTCCATGCGGCCCCCGCTCCCCGGCAGGTCATTGAGTGAGAAACTCCCGTCTGTCCGGGCAGAGTGCCCGAGAATGGCAAATGCGGTCATCTCACTGCATTCCGGAGAAGCGTTTCATCAGGCGCTGCATGTTCAACTTCCCGCCGCCGCTGCCCCGCAGTCCCTTGAGCGTCCGCTGCATCATCTTGTAGTATTTCAGGAGTTCCCGGACCTCGTCAGGAGTCGCCCCTGCCCCGTGGGCGATCCGCTGCATGCGGGAGTCTGTTGATGAGCGAGGGGTCATCGAGCTCCGTGGGCGTCATCGAGTCCATGATGATCCGGTACCGGACCATCTTCGTGCTGGTGACGTCGTACACACCTTCCGGTAACTGCATGTTCCCGAGCGGGAGCATTCCCATGATCTGTTTCAGGGGGCCCATCTTGTTCAGGGCCTCGAGCTGCTTGTACATATCGCGAAGGGTGAACTTCCCCTTCATCATCGCGTTGACGTCCACGTCCTCCGGGTTGATCGCCTCGTTCGCCCGCTCCACGAGGGCTTTCAGGTCCCCCATGCCGAGGAGGCGGGAGATGAACCCGTCGGGATCGAACCGCTCGAGGTCCTCGATCGTCTCGCCGCTGCCGATAAAGGCGATGCCGCTCTTGGTCTCGGCTACTGCGGAGAGGGCGCCGCCGCCTTTTGCAGTACCGTCCATCTTCGTGATGATGACCCCGTCAATCCCGATCGCCTCGTGGAACCGCCGTGCCTGCTCGCTTGCCTGCTGGCCGAGTGCAGCATCGATCACGAGCCAGCGGTGGGTCGCTCTCGTCAGCACATTGAGGTCGACAATCTCCCGGATGAGATCGGCCTCGAGCGCATGGCGGCCCTGCGTATCGACAATGATGAGTTCCTGTTCTTTCAGGGCCTCCAGCCCCTCGCGGGTGATCTTGAGGGCGTCCTTCTCCCCCGGCTTCCCGAAACAGGGGACATTAATCCTGGTGCAGAGCGTGGAGATCTGGTCGAAGGCGCCGGGCCGGAACGTATCGGCGCAGATCACGCCGACTTTCATGCCCTTCTTCTGGAAGTAGCGGGCGAGCTTGGCCGTGGTCGTGGTCTTGCCGCTTCCCTGCAGGCCGGCCATGAGGATCGTCTGGGGCTCGAGCCTGACCTCGGTCGAGGCCCAGACCAGCCGGACGAGCTCCTGGTACACGATGCGGAGCACGTGCTCGCGGACATTCATGGCCTTCGGGGGCTCCTCCTCGAGCGAACGGGTGCGGATCGCCTTGGAGAGCTCCATGACGAGCTTGACATTGACGTCCGAGGAGATCAGCGCCCGCTGGAGGTCTTTCACCAGCTCGTCGACCGCGGCCCGGTCGACCACGCTCCTGCCGGCGAGTTTCTTGAGGGCGTCCTTAAGCGAAGTCGAGAGACCGTCGAGCATCAGGCACCTCCGTCCAGCAGTTCTTCCACGACTTTATCCGGTTCGAACGGCATGATATCGTCGTAAGCCTGGCCGACACCGAGGAACATCAGCGGTTTTCCGATCGTATGGGCGATCGAGATTGCAGCACCGCCCCGGGAGTCCATGTCGGCCTTTGTCAGCACCACGGCATCTGCGCCCACGGTCTTGTCGAACTCGAAAGCCCTTGTTACGGCATCGTTGCCGGCAACGGCTTCGTCGACATACACCACGAGATCGGGTTTCATGACCCGCTTGATCTTCCCGAGCTGGCTCATCAGGTTCGCCTTGTTGTGAAACCGTCCTGCCGTGTCCGCAAGGACCACATCGATCTTGTGCGACAGGGCATACTGGACCGCGTCGAAGAGCACGGCCGAGGGGTCCGCACCTTCCTTATGCTGTATGATCCGTATCCCGAGACGCTCGGCATGCACGCCGATCTGTTCCATTGCCCCGGCCCGGTAGGTATCACCGGAACCGATGACGACCGTGAACCCTTCCTTCTTGAGGTATGCCCCGATCTTCGCAATGGTCGTGGTCTTCCCGGTACCGTTTACACCGGTGAAGAGGATCTTGACCGGGCGGTCGTGCTTCGAGATATAATCCCTCAGGTCGAAGCCTTTGCCCAGCACCTCCAGCAGGGCGGATTTCAGGGCATGCACTACGAGGGCATCCACGGATTCGCCGATCTTCCGGTGCTTCCCGACAAGGTTCTTCTCCACGCTGTCGATGATCGCATCGGTTGCCGGGAGTGCAACGTCGCTTTCCAGCAGCATCATCTCCAGTTCCGACAGGGCGTCAGCCACGTCTTTTTCCGAAACCACCAGTTCCCGTTCCGTGATCAGGACCCGGACTTTTTCGACAAATGTAGGGGGTGCAGGTCCGGAGGTTGCGGTTCCTGCCAAGGCCGGTGAAGCTGCCTGCTGTGCCGGGGGCCCCGCAGGTACCGTATCCTCTGCTTTCGGTGTGCCCGAAGCCGCCTGGATACTGCTGCCGAGCCGGTCCCGTGCCGCCCGCAGCTTTTCGCGAAGACCCCCGAACATGGATGTAATGACTCCGTTTCAGCCCAGATCCTGCCCGGATGCCATGGCCTGCTGGTATCCCGACTCAATCCTTTTATTGATCTCGTTCATCTGGGCCCTGACCCGGTCGAGCGTCTCGGCTACCTTTTTCTGCGAGGCTTCCATCTCCATGATCCGCTCTTTTAAGAATTCCACAGCATCCTTGTTGGAGCGCTCGACCACGACATCCGAGCCGATCGCAAGGAGGACTTTCTCCGGCTCGAGTACCTTTGCCCGGACACTGGCCCCGCCGCCGATCTGGAGGAGGACGGTCCCCTCATCTGTAGTGAGCATTTCTTCGAGAGATTCGATGGCAGCATGTGCCTCCATCCTCCCATTCTCCAGCAACTGGAGCTGGTTGACAAAGATCTCCGCCTGCTGCCCGTATTCCTGCAGGTAATTCTGGAGCATCATCAGTTCTCGCTGGTCCATTGGTGCATTTTTATCTGCCAAATCCGCCACCCCGTAAAAACATGTCTGTAACTGAGAGTTGTGACTCCGGATATGTATGTTCTCCACCCCAATAAATACATCATTGCGTGGCTGGCTCGAGCGGATGAAACTGGTGGGGCGGATGGGGCGGCGCTGTTTTTCAGGAACCCGTGCCGGGGGACATTCCCGAAAACCGGTATTTCCCTTTTGGCACGATGATCTCGAACCTCGCGCCTTTGCCATAGGTCCCCGACTCTTTCATCACGAACCCGGTGATCGCCAGGATCTCCCGGCTCAGGAACAGGCCGAGGCCGGTATTCTTCCCGAATCCTTTCTCAAAGATCCGTTCCTTCTCTTCATCATGAACACCTACCCCGTCGTCCTCATATACAATAGCGACGTCCCCGAGCCCGTACTGGAGGGTGGAGACGGTGATGTTCCGCACCCGCTCCCCATGGCGGAGGGAGTTGTCGACAAGGTTCTCGAAGACCTTACTGAGAAGGGGATCGGCATAGACTTCGAGGCCGCCAAGTGCCAGGGTGAGCGTGATCTCCCCGGGGGGCAGGCGGGACCGTAACTGTTCCGCAACAAGCGCGATGTCCTGCCACTGCAGGGCACGTACCCCGATCTCCTCGTAGTTCTTCGTGAATTCGATCTGGCGGCTGATCGTCTCTGCAGCGGCCTGCTCTTTTTCGATATATTTGATTACCTCGGGATCGGCGACTTTCAGCCGTGTCAGTTCGAGGAACGTGATCAGGGCCATGAGCTGGTTCCGGATGTCATGCCGGGTGATACTGGAGAGGAGGTTCAGTTTTTTATTGGCAATCCCAAACGCGTCTTCAGAGGCTGTAAGCCGTTCGTTCACCTCCCTGAAATCCCGGTTCTGTGCCTCAATCATGCGGCGGTAACAGTTCATCATGTCGACAATGGATCCGACAACGAACGCAACAACCATCAGCATCAGGGCCCGGAGGAGCGAGTCCGGCGCGATGTAACCGGCGAGTACCCAGCTGACCGCGATCTGGAGCCCGCCAAAGAACAGTGCGACCCAGACCGCTTTCCTCCCGTACCACAGCCCGGCAAAAACGATGATGAGGTAATAGAAGTGCGTGTAGACGATGGAAATTTTCAGGTAATAATGGATAAGCAGCTCAAAGAACAACCCAATGAGGATGAGGATACCGAGAGCATAGGGTTTTAGTGATTCCAGTGAGGTCCACCAGGAGTCCTTGACGCGGCAGGTGTTGCTTTGTTCTTCCAAACCTGTTCACTCCCGTTCTGCCGGGATATTTGGTCTGTATTTTTTAAATAATGATGGGAAAAGGCAGCCTTGTCATGCCGGTCTGAGCTCACGGCTTTTCCGGGAGGATATGGCCCGTTCTCATGAGTTTATTAGGGAATACTGACAAAAACAAAGATACGTTCATCCGTAAAAAACCAGAGCCGGGAGGGTTGCCGTGGAGTTCAAGAACAAAGTCCTGATCATCGGGTATGGTGCTGTCTGCAAGTGCATGTTCCCGATCCTGCTCCGACATGTGAATATCCCCCTCGAAAATATCACCATCATCGATTTCAAGGACAAGTCGACGGACCTCAAGGCATGGACCACGCGCGGGCTCCGTTTTTTCAAAAAGCGGGTCACGCCCAGAAACCTCAGGGAGATCCTCGCGGAGTACCTCTCGCCCGGCGGCCTTTTGATCGACCTTGCCTGGAACATCGACTGCTGCGAGATCGTGCAGTGGTGCCATGAGAACCATGTCCTGTATGTTAATACTTCAGTCGAAGCCTGGGATCCCGATGCGGAGAAGTTCACGGCAACCCCGTACGAGAAGACCCTGTATTTCCGCCAGATGAAGCTCATGGAGCTGACCCGGGACTGGAAGGATGCCACGACCTGCGTGGTAGACCACGGCGCCAACCCCGGCCTGATCTCGCACTTTGCCAAGCACGGACTCGTTGATATTGCACAGAAGATGGTGGCTGACAAGATCGCAAAAGACCCGGAGCGGATCAGGAACCTGATAAAACAGCAGAACTTCGGCGGCCTTGCGATGGAGACCGGCGTCAAGGTGATCCACTGCTCCGAGCACGACACCCAGATCTCCCGGTCCCCCAAGAAGGTGGACGAATTTGTCGGCACATGGTGCATCGAGGGACTCCGGGAAGAGGGCACCGCTCCGGCCGAGATAGGGTGGGGGACCCATGAGAAAGATCTCCCCCGCATGCGATCATCCCTCCCGTAGGGCCGAAGAACGGGATCCTCCTGCCCCGGATGGGGATCAATACGTGGGTGAGGTCCTGGATCCCCCACCAGGAGATTGTCGGCATGGTGATCAGGCACGGCGAGGCATTCGGCATCTCCTCCCGGTGGACGGTCTGGAAGGACGGGAAGGCGATCTACCGCCCGACCGTCCACTATGCCTACATGCCCTGCGATGCAACGATCGCCTCCCTCCACGAGCTGCGTGCCCGTAACTACGAGCTCCAGCCCAAGCTCCGGATCATGAGCGACCGGGAGATCGTCTCCGGCGCAGATATCCTTGGCGCGCTCCTGATGGGCCACCCGTACACATCATGGTGGACCGGCAGCATACTCCCTATCGATGAGGCGAAGAAACTCGCGCCCGGCCAGAACGCGACCACGATCCAGGTCGCGCTTGGCGTGGTCAGCGCGGTGATGTGGATGATCGACAACCCCAAGAAGGGCTTCTGCCTGCCCGACGACCTGCCGCACGAATTCGTGCTCGAGATCGCAAAGCCCTACCTCGGCGAGTTCTGGTCGGGACCCTCCGACTGGACGCCCCTCAAGAACCGCGTAGTCTACATCAAGGAGAACCCGGAGAACAATTACGACCGCGAGGATATCTGGCAATTCAAAAACTTCTTATTCGTGCAATAAATCAATCATATAATGACAAAAACTGCGGCCGATACCAAGAAGAGGCGGAAGAAGAAAGGGATTGACGAGCCGACACCCGTCCACCATATTGGCAAGGCACGCCTTGAACTGCTGCAGGTCCTTGCCCGCGAGCATGGGACCCCGATATTCGTTATCGATCACGAGAAAATCCGGGAAAACTTCCGGGAATTCCGGGAACATATGCCTGATGTCCAGGTGTATTTCGCCGTCAAAGCCAACTCGAACCAGGAGATCGTGAAGACGCTCTTTGACATGGGATGCAGCTTCGACGTGGCATCAATGCCCGAGTTCATGATCGTGTACGAGAACATCAAGGACCTGCCCAAGAAGGAGCGGCTTGCCTGGATCTGGGACAAGATCATTTATGCGAATACGATCAAACCGATCGAGACCCTTGAGGCGCTCGACCAGTACAAGCCTCTCGTCACGTTCGACAATATTTTCGAACTCAGGAAGATCAGCGAGCACGCCCCGCACGCCGGCCTCGTCCTTCGGCTTCGCGTCCCGAACACGGGCTCGATGGTCGAACTCTCCTCGAAGTTTGGCGCCCACCCGGGCGAGGCCGTGGACCTGATCGTCTCGGCCTTCGACATGGGACTTGTTGTTGAAGGATTGAGCTTCCACGTGGGGAGCCAGTGCACCAACTTCGAGAACTACATGCAGGCCCTCCAGATCTCGGCAAGCATCATCACCGAGGTGGAGTCCCGGACCGGCAGGAAGATCCGCATCCTCGATATCGGCGGCGGTTTCCCGGTCAAGTACCACCCTGGGATCCGGTCTATCCGGACACTTGCGAAGAAGCTGAATACCGAGATAAAAAGGCTGTTCCCGAAAGATATGCAGATCCTCGCGGAGCCGGGCAGGTTCCTTGTTGCAAACACCTGCATGCTGGTATCGAAGGTGGTCGGCAAGGCAGTCCGCGACGGCAAACCCTGCTACTACATCAACGACGGGGTCTACCATACCTATTCAGGGCAGGTCTTCGACCATATCAATTATCCGGTCCTCCCGTTCAGGAAAGGTGAAACCCAGATCTCCGCGGTCTTCGGACCTACCTGCGATGCATTCGATACGATCACGCTCTCCGCCGAATTGCCGGATCTGGACATCGGCGACCTGGTCTATTCTGAAAATATCGGTGCCTATTCCCACGCATCATCCACGTACTTTAACGGGTTCCCGCCGGCAAAAGTCGTTCATATCAACAAGTGACGGTGCCATGCCTGTACGGGGCTGCCCCATTTTTTTGAAGCATTCAAAATATCGTAATGCCCGAAAAGTCCGGATTTATAAGAAGAAGAATACCCTGCTGAACCCGGATGGCCTGATCCAAAAGCACGACATCCCGGGCATTTCGTGTTGAACCTGCAGGATCATGCCGTGTTCGGTATCCCGCAGAGCTCATCATGGTTTTTTCCGAATGCATCTTCGGATCGGCACATGAATGTACAATCAACAAGGGAGGCGATGCTCCGCCCGGTTGTGGGGATTATCGCCACGGTAGCAGAAAATTTCCTGGTCTGGCGATCCTTTGTGATGAACTGGAACTCAAAACGGTTTATCGCAGGAATCGATCCCGTGCGAAGAAGACGGTAGCGCTCCAGCAGCTTTTCACTATCGTCACCATCAATGATATCAGTCCAGCGCAGAACACCCTCAATCTCATCCTTTGAATATCCGGTCAGACGTGAAAACTCGGTATTGATACGGGAGATCAACATGTCATCGTCAAGTATCATGATCGCTGTTCCGGAATATTCAAAGAGGGTCCGGTAATGCAGTTCCGTCTCGCGCAATGCCTCCTCAGCACGCCGTCTTCGTGAAACTTCACGGATCTTATGCTCCAGTTCCGCAAACTGTGCTTCGGGAGATCCCCCCTTCTGGATATACGATGTAGCCCCGTTGTTAATGGCCTCTATAACGACTTCCTCCCGGCCCATGCCCGTGAAGAGAATGAACGGGATCCTGCAATCGTTCTTCTGAAGGATCTTCAAAAACCCGATCCCGTCGATCCCGGGCATCTGGTAATCCGACAGGATTACGTCAAAGCTGAATGTTTTCAGGATCGTGAGAGCATCCCGAACGCTACACGCCGTCATCACCATGATATCCGATTTGCATTCAAGATAGATTTTAACAATGGTGAGAAACGTGGGATCATCATCGATATAGAGGATTGATATCAGGTGTTCCTGGTTCGAGCGTGTGATTCGGGGAGACCAGTCTGGAGTAGCAAGACCCATAGTAGTTACCATTAACCCTGGTGTTCGTTACGATTACGTTTGTTCGGAAAGCATTCACAGTAAAGTTAAGGGAGTATCAGATCAGTGTTGGGTGTGAAGTGGATGTGATGCACGCTCAAGAGAGATCGATACTCCGGCAGAATATCAGGGGAGAGATAGTATATTATTATCCGTTTGATGATTACAAAGCCATTAAAATTTTTAATGCCGTTATCGTGGTCTCCGTCGGAGACCAGATCATGGACGACTTGTTCCGGGAAGGTGCCGGAATCGAGCCGACCTTGCGTACCGACCACAGTTTCCCGCATATTTCCGGCATTTAAAGAAGGATGTATTTATATTTGAAAAAGAAGGCTCTGCATTTGCGGAAATGTAAAAATACGGGCGTTTTATATCACAATTAAGATAGAATTGTAAATCAGGAGGCTTTTTCTTGCAGTCTAACAACCTCACTATAATAAGAACGGTGGGGTATGAACGAGCTCCTTAACGTCATCTCGGCATCGGATAAACGGAGGAACCTCCTGATCCTCCTTATTGACGGACCCAGAGAATGGGACGATGTCAAAAGGATCCTCAAAGTCACCTCAACGGGAATGCTGCCGCAGGTGAAAATTCTTGAAGAGGAGCACCTGATCGAACGGGATGGGAGGAAATTTTCACTGACTCCGGAGGGCACAGTTCTGGCAACCCAGATGGAGCCACTTATCAGGACAATGGAGGTCTTTGACAGGAACCGGAAATTCTGGCAGGAACACAACCTTGGGGCACTGCCCCCGGAGATCCTCATGGATATCAGAGAACTGGGAAATTACCAGGTCCTGGAAAACGCCGATGAAGAGATCTTTGATATCAACACATTTTTAAAAAATATATCGCATTCAACCGTAATCAAGGGTATTTCCCACACCGTGCACCCGAAATACCCGAATTTTTTCCTGAATCTCGCCAAGAAAGGTGTCGATTCGTCGCTAATCCTCACACCGGGCGTCTTCCGTGTAGTGAAGGAAAAATACCGTGATCTGCTCGAAGAATGGCTGAAATGCAAAAATGCGAATCTCTACGTTTCAACGAGCGATATCAAATTCTCGTACGTGGTCACTGATACGTACTTCTCGATCTCGCTCTTCTATTCCAGCGGGGTATTCGATTCGAAAAATGACGTTGTCAGTTTTGATCCGTCGGCGAGGAAATGGGGCGATCGCATCTTTTCCTATTATATGAAGCAATCGAAAAAAATTGAATCCCTCGATTAAAGCGGCACACAGGCCTGGAGTGCCAGCCCGATAACAGTTTCCCAGCTGATCACAAATTCCCGCATCTTGCGGTATACCAGCTGCGAACTGTTCTCAAACGAGGGTGTATAGATGATCAGGAAGCCAAGTGTGATGAAAAACCCGAATACAAGGAGGACTATTTCATTCCGGACGATATCGTGGATCAGGGCGTACGCCATCACCATGTAGGACCCAAGGAGGATCCCGATCAGGACCTTTTTTGTCTGGCCTTCCCCGAGGCTGACCGGCAGGGTGCGTATACCGGCGGCCACATCCCCGCGTATGTCTTTGAAGTCGTTCACACATGAGGTGATGAAGACCTTCAATCCAAAAAACAGGAAGATCACAGTGATCGTGGCGAGGCTGCTGCACCACTGACTGACGATAAGGGCGATGGTCCCCCCCCATGTTAACCCGATCACTGCATTTTTCACTCCTGCCCCTGCCTTGAACCGGAGATTGAACGGGCCGATCCGAATCCCCCGGGTATAGATGTACCCGACAATGAAGGGAAACAACGGGGCTGCCCAGATACCGTCATGCAGGAGGATCGCCGTACCTATCAGGAATGCTGTAAGACAGCCTATCATGCCGGCTTTCCGGTTGGCACCGGCCAGTTCGCCCCTGTTCAGGGCATCTTCCTTACAGTCAAGGGTGCGATCCAGCGTATAGGTGGCATACACGATCATGGAAAAAGCAACGTACTCGGGGATTCGTATGGCGATACCGGTCAGGAGAAACGCGACATGCAATCGCAGTCCTCCGGAGATTGCGACAACCGTTGACGAATTCAGCAGTCGTCCAGTTGGTGTATCGAAGAGTGTCACACCTTAGAAAATTTTCACATGGTGGTATATTATAACCGCATGAAAAATTACAAACCCGTTAAATTATTGACTTTTCCCGTACCAAGGCGCTGCAGGTTTTCACTTCGCATCTGTTGACCAGGAGTGCGAAAACGCAGACGATCGTTCAGGGGTGTCCCGCTCTGGGAGAACATTTATCCCGCAGCACCCGGTATCAGTCTCATATTGGGAGGGAGATGACAATGGAGACCGTGATTGGGAAAGTGACCCACTATTACCCGAAAGTCAGCGTTGCCGCGATCGTCCTTTCGGACCACCTTGCCAGGGGCGACCGCATCCGCATCCACGGGCCGCATGAGGATATCCGCCAGACCGTGACTTCGATGGAGCTCGACCACCTGCCGATCCAGGAGGCAGAACCGGGGCTGGGCATCGGTATACGGGTGGATGAGCGGGTACATGAAGGGGACCTCGTGTACCGGGAGAGCTGAAACGTTCTCTCTCTTTTTTAAAAATCTGTTCATGCCGTCCCGGGGATACGGCTGAAAAAACAGGGACCGGTTCATAGGAAAACCCGTATCCGACAAGAAAGGGGATCAGGATGCAGTCCGGAATACCGGCTGCTGGCTCATTGCAACGATGTTCCCGGTATTTTCAAGGAGTCCCGCGAGATAGGGCGCAGCCCACGCTTCTTTTTCGTATTCCGGGAACGGCCGGTAGGAACCCTGGACCGAGCCATCCTCCTTGTCAAACCGGAGCAGCCCTATCGGGAATCCGCCTTTCTTCACGAGACTGTTCAATTCCTCGAGGGGATGTTGTGATGAACTGAAAACAAATTGCGTATCGTCATAAAAACCTACGGCGATGGCTACCAGCCATGCGGTTTTGGCCTCCGTGAGCATTTCCTGTACGAGATCGGCGGTTTTTCTCATAGTCCAACCATCCACAAAATTGCCGTTCATCCTATAAATATGCCGGTGGACCCTTCCCATAAATGAGAGCCCTGGACACGATCTTTTCCCGCCCATTGAAGGGGGGTATCCGGCCAACCCCCCCATCATCTGGATTTAAATTCGCGGAGACCCCCCCACCCGCATGGGGGGGAGGTATGCGGCAGACCCCCTCCCCCCTCCGGCCCGGACAGACCCCCCTGAATCATTTTCGGGTAACCAACGGACTGGGCCGCTCCTTCTGAACGTCCAGAGGAAATGCTGCCAGGACTGCTGCGGAAAAGGGGGCTTACTCATTTGTGAGGATGGGGGGTATGCGGGATACCCCCCCTCCATTACTTTTTCCGGAGAGGGATACCCCCCGCCCCTCTGGTTTTCCGGGCGGGGAGACCCCCCCTTGCCCTGAGGAAAAATCCGTCAGGTCGTGGATTCCCGCGGGCCCGAAGCGATAGCGGCTCCGCTCTTTTTTACGATAAAAACTGTAACCCGCTAAAAGTGAGATAAAGAAAAAATTACTCGGTCTTCACAACCTTGACGCCATCGATCTTGATGTAGCGCCGCTTCAGGTTGTGCTTGCTGCCGATGACGGCGAAGGTGCGCTCCTGCGCCTGCTTCTCGTTGGGTGCCTCGATCACTTTCGTGTAGGGCTTCCAGTCCTCGCCCATCAGGAACGTGCCTTTTACTTCAAACTTCTGATCTGCCATAAGTATCATTCACTCCAGAAAACCAAATACGTCCTCAATCCTGCCCAGTTCAAACCCGCTCGTGGCATTGCCCGCGATGTACCCCTTCTCATTCACGAGAAGGCCGGTACCCACGAGACCGCTGCCCATGTTGATAGAGCCCGTTCCCACCGGGACCTTTGCAACCGCTTCTAGCCGTGCAATCTGCTGGTCGGTAGCCCGCGGGTGCACAATCACGCCCTTGTTCGTAGCAACACCTGCCATGCCGACGGTCTTGACGCCGCCGAGCACGAGAGTAATCACTTCGACGCCGAGGAACTCGCCAATTGCGTGCATCATGTCGACCGGCATGTCCGGGTGGACTGCGGCAAAGGAATCGTTTGCCATGATCACGTTGCCCGCGGCATTCATCGATTCGTGGAGCAGCAGCACCTCGCGGTGCTCCGACAGGATAGCGATCTCCTCTTTGGATGCCAGCCCCGACACCACGATCCCCCGGCTGTTGCCGGCCACGAGAGACCCGATGATGGTGCTGCCCTGGATCGTGGTCTCTACCAGCTCTGCCTGGAGAGCCGCTTTCACTGCCGCCTTGAACTCCTCCGGTGATTCCGGGGGGATGATGGCGATGTCCCCGAGCACCCGGGCAAAAACCCCGATGTTCGGATCGCCTCCGAACGTGATCGTCCTTTCCATCTTACGATTCCGGTGCAAGTTCTGCCTGGACCTGCCCGTCCTCCATCTTCATTGCACGGACACGGATCTTGGAGGGCGGCTTGGTGCTGCCCCGGGCCCATACCTGCTCGTTGATTCCCTGGTCGAGCTTGACATCCTCGCTCTTCATGTGCTTGGCCAGGTACTTCCTGATGTCCTTGATCGCACCGTTGCTCCGCTTCCAGCGGGGCATGCGGCGTGCATCCCTGAGGGGGATCACATAGACGTGCTCTTCCATCTTCTCTGCCATTGTCTACACCTTCAGCGTGCTCTTGCGCCAGTTGCGCCTTTTCGGGTGCGCAACGACCGACCTCTTCGTCCTGACCATGACCCACTGGGGCACGCGCCGGTTCTGGTCGCATGCCTTCGCAAGCCGGATTTTCCTGCCTTTGCTGAGTTTGCTCATCGTTAAGTCCACCTTATTAATTATCTTTCCTTCCCACCACGAGCGACTGCTCGTGGGCTTTCGGGAACAGGGAGGTGCAATCGAGCCCACGGGCCCGGACCGCCTCCCGGATCTCTGTCTCGTAATCGCCGTTACGGATCGTCCCCGTTTCCCCGTATTCCACGATGAGAAACCGGTCCACCAGACGGTCGATTTCGGGCCTGACATAGCCAAGCAGGGGCCGCACGTACGAGCACCCCGTCCTGTTGCCCAGGCTCTGCACTGCCGCGCGGGAGAGCATCGGGACCCGGTCATTAAACCGTGTGCCGTCCCCGACCACGTTATACTCTCCCGCGAGCGATTCCACGGCCGACTGGTGCACGCGGTTGATGGCATCGTTCGGATACCCCTTCTCCATGACCAGTTCGACCATTTCGTTCAACAATCCTTTCTGAAATATGCATTTTTTCAGGGGAAATCCCAGCGCTTCTGCCGCGGCCTCGACCGAGGGGATCTGGCGGTCCGGGTCGAACACGAACGTGTTGAGTTCGACCTGGTAATACGTACCCAGCATGATTGCTGCAAGGGAACTGTCCTTACCGCCGCTGTACAGCACTCCGGCTTTCATTATTTCCTTGTTATGGAGTAATCCCGCTTGGCAGGCGCGAGCTGCCTGAGCAGCTCCTTGAGCTGGGCATCGGTAATCTTCTTCTGCAGCCGTCCGCTCTGTGCGAGCTGGATGAGCTGCTGTTCGACCGCACCGGCGAAATCCGGTTTGGTCAGCTTGATGGTATTCAGGCGTTCCCGTGCATCCGGCTCGAGAATCTGCATGAGTATCATCTGGATCTGAGACTTCTGACGCTGCTGGCGTTCGAGCTCTTCCTGCATACCCTGTTGATCGCCAGCCTGCTGCTGCAGCTGCGCCATCCTGCGTCTGCGGAGTTCATTCAGCTCGTCGTCTCCCATACTGCTACCTCATTGGGGGGCTTCAGTCTTTTCAGCCTTCTTGCCTTCAGCCTTCTCTTTCTTGGCTGCCGGCTTCTTCTCCGCCTTGCCACCCTCGGCGCTTTCGGCTGCTGCCTTATCGCCACCCTTCTTCTTGCCTTCCTTCTTGCCGTCGGCCTTCTTGGGCTCCTCGGCAACCGGCTTGGCATGCTTCGGGACGGGCGGGGGCGGATTTTTCTTCACTTCCTGTGCCATCGCATCGAGGAAGGCCATACCTGCAGGTGAGACTTTCCGGCCGGTCTTGTCATGGGCAAGGAGACCTGCTGCCTCCAGCTGCTGGACGGCTTTGCGCAGGATCGACCCGCTACCCTTGCGGAACGCATTGGGCTTCGAGCCCCGGTTCTTGTTACCGCCGTAAAAGCTTCGCATCCTCTCGACACCCAGCGGGCCGTCGACATAGACGCGTCTCAACACTGCTGCTACCCGTATGAACCACCAGTCGGGGTCTTCCGGCGGCATCTCTTTGTGCACGCCGGTCTTGGCGAAGGCTGCCCAGGCGGGAGGAGCGATCTCCTTTCGCTTCTTGAGCTCCTCGGCGACCCTCCGGATGATGTGGTCAGCGGGGACATCGTATACTGTTGTCATCTACTACCTCACTGTTGAATAATGAAATAACAGTCTTATGTTATTTGTGAGGATGGTTCTTATATATTTCCAAGGATAGAGACCCGACGGAGGGGAGAAAAACGGGCATCATGGTTCGATTTGGACGAAATCAATAACATCAATGATGTTTCCTTCTGAAAAAATTCTTGAGAGGGCCCCCGCCATATGGTCTCTAATGGGAAAAGCGACGGAAATCGAGAAGTTCGTTCGAACTTCGGGACGGTATGGACCAAAAGTTTTTCTTATAAATTTGATGGATTTCATAATTTTGAGAGAAGGGAATTGAGTCGCCGAGGCATGTCAATCGCAGCATCGGCGAGGATTGGCCGGAGAAGAATCCGGAAGAATTCTTCGGTTGCGCCCGTCGGGACAGCCGAAGGCTGTGGAGAAGAGTGATAACTTCGACTGCGGCGGCACCAAGGGTAATTTTGAGGCAGATACACAGTCTCTGTCATTCCATTGAAATGGTAAAGGGGTGAGAGATCTCACTTCTTCGCCGCTTTTATCATGCCGGTTTCCCGCGGCTTCGCTGCCTCAGTTTCCTTTGGAGGGGCTTCAGAGGGGGTCTTCGTCAGCAGTTTCTCCCCTCTTTTTTCCGGAGCTCTCGCCTTCGCCGAAACTCTGGCGGTCGCCTTTGCCGTGACCTTCGCGGGGGTTCCCGGACTCCCTGTCGCCGCTTTCCCTTTGGCAGCAAGTACCATCGTCCTTCCCCGGACCTCAACGAGCCGGGCCCTGGCCTGAACAGCGACTGCCGCCGGGTCGACGTCCGCGTTCTGGAGCCACTTGACCTTGATCATCCTGCGCTTCTTGAGCTGGGTGATGATCTCATCGATTATCGTCTCTGTGCACCCCTGCTTCCCGATCCAGACGGTCGGCTTGAGGTCCTGCATTAAGTTATCCGGCATCTGGTCTCACCACGCGGTATCGTGTCTTCCTGTTGCAGATGCGGCAGGTGACCACGACATTGCCCCGGTGCACCCGCACCCGCATGTTGCTGCCCGGGACGAGGAATGCGTAACAGTGATGGCAGTACTGGCGGCGGAGTTCCCGGTCGATCCGGACCCGCTGTCGCATCGCGATCTTCCGTGCAAGCTGCACGTAGCGGTTGCTCCGTTCCGGATGTGACGGGAATGCCTGCCGTGCCTGCCCGAACAATATACTGATACGCTCCCGGGCGATCTTTTTTGTCGCCGGGTTCCTGGATTTCACATTCATGGCCCTGGTACCGGCTCCCGGTTGTGGTATACTATCACTGTCTGGGATAATAATGTTCAGGATCAGACTGTCCCGGGCACTGGTGACCATGCCACAGGCCCAACGGAGATGCAGCCAATGGATACATTAATGGCGGTATAATCGTTTACAGACAGATACGGTACACATGATCCGGGCCAGTTCGAAAATGGATTTTGCCATCGTGCTGGGCGTCCTTATAACCACTGGATTTTTCCTTATCATTCCCACAGTCTGCCCGGGGTTCCCGAAACCGGTCGTGACCGATATCGGATATTCGTACACTTCTTCAGCCGGCGGTGCTGAAAATTTTCACCTGACCGGGACAGTTTCAAATCAGGGGACCAGCGGAAATGTCGTCGTAACGGCAAAACTGGTAAATGCCTCGACTCAGGCCGTGAGAGTCAGATCAGCCGACACAATATACATGCAACCCGGTGAGCAGAGGGCCATCTCAATGACCGTGACCGGCCTGGCAAAGGAGCCGTACGAAATCGTGGTCGAGGCACAAAAAAAATAAGCGGGTTTCAGTCGTGTAACCCGCCGCGCACCCGGACTTTCCTTCCGACAATCTCCAGCCGGTCCTCGCAGAAGAGCCGGATTGCCTCGGGAAAGCACTCGTGTTCGCGCTCAAGGATGCGTTCGGCAAGGCTCTCCTCGTCATCGTCGTCCATGACGGCGACACAGTACTGGAGAATGATGGGGCCGCCGTCAAGGCTCTCGTCCACGAAATGCGCCGTACACCCCGAAACCTTCGCACCGTGGAGCACCGCCTGCTGTTGTGCGTGCAGGCCGGGAAAACTCGGGAGGAGCGCCGGATGGATGTTCACCATCTTCCCTGGGAATGCCCGGACAATCTCCGGTGCGAGAATGCGCATGTAGCCGGCGAGGATGTAAAGGTCAGCCCTGGCTTCCTGCATCGCGGTGAGCAGGGCCCGTTCGTACGTCTCCCGCGAGGGAAACGCTCCAAAGTCGATCACGCTGACGGGGATGCCGGCCTTCTCCGCCCGCTCTACCGCGTATGCCTCCGGGTTGTCCGTGATCAGGGCAACGCAGGTCGCCGGCACTCTCCCCACGGCGATGGCATCGATGACGGCCTGGAAATTCGAGCCCCGACCGGATGCAAGGACTGCAATACGTTTTTTCATACACTCCACCTTTCCGGAGAATACGACCCGGTCAGGAAGGGCCCTTCCCGTTCCCGTCCGCTGCCCGGGTAATGATCTTCACCTTGACAATGCGCCGCCCGTGCATCTGCATGACGACAAGCGTTACCCTGCCTTCCCCGATCTCCACCTTCTCTCCCGGGTGCTGGGGAAGGTGGCCGAGCCGGTCGATGATGAGGCCGCCAACGGTCTCGTAGGCTTCGTCCACCGGCAGCCCGAAGCCCATCCGTTCGTTGATATCCTCGACCCACATCTGGGCGTCCACGATAAAGACGCCTGGCGAGAGTTCCTGCACCTCCGGCTCCTCCTTGTCGTACTCGTCCATGATGTCGCCCACGAGTTCTTCGAGTATATCCTCGACGGTCACGATCCCGACAAAACTGCTGTACTCGTCGATAACGATCGCCATCAGCACCCGGTGGACCTGGAGCTCCTTCAACAGGTCGTCGATCTTCTTGGTCTCCGGCACGAACATGGGATCGAACATGATCTCCTGGATGGTGGAACTCTTCCGGCGGGAGACCATGGCAGAGAAGACATCCTTGACATTCAGGATGCCGGTAATATTATCGATACGGTCGTGGTAGACCGGGATCCGGGAGAAACCCGTGTCGTTGAAGATCCGGATCGCCTCTTCAAATGTCACGGTGTCCTCCATCAGGATCACGTCGACCCGCGGGGTCATGATCTCGCGAACGGTGGTATCGCCGAACTCGAGCACCGAGTAGAGCATGTCCTGTTCGCCCTGTTCGATCGTACCCTCTTCCTTGCCGACATCGATCCACTCCTTGATCTCCTCTTCCGTGACCGCGGGTTCGGCCACCTCCTTGCCGATCCCAAGGGTAGGGCTTACACGCTCCACGAGCCAGATGACCGGGAAGAAGATGCGGGAGAGGAAGAGGACGACCGGTGCGACCGTAAGGGGGAAGGTGTCCGAGGCCCGGGCCGCATAAATCTTCGGGCCGATCTCGCTAAAGACGAGGAGGACGATCACCACGAACCCGGTTGCAATGCCGACGCCGATATCACCGAATGCCTCGATCGCCATCGCCGTTGCAATGGACGCAGCCGTGATGTTGACGATCGTGTTGCCGATCAGGATCGTGATCAACAGGTGCTCGGGGGACTCCTTGAGGGCGGCAACGGCCGCCGACCCCGGCCGGCCCTCGTTCACGAGAGTCCGCACCTTCGCACGCGTGATACCGATAAGGGCGACTTCCGAACTGGAAAAAAATGCGGAGAGCAGGACACAGATAACAAAGAGAAGAATTTCTGCGGCGTCCTGGATCATCGGGTTTCACAACGTGCGGGTGCACGCACAACCTTCCCGCCGAAAGCGGGGGATTTCACAATCATATTCGGGAGCGAATTTAATAAAACCAGCGCTTAGTCCATGCAGTCGTGCATGAAGGCGCAGTCCTGCGCGAGCAGGGCGATCTTCTCGCCAGAGGAATAGGGCCGGCCGAAGTTCAGGTCCTCGATCTCGAGAGTAAGGCTTCCTCCAAAACCATGTTCCCGCAGGGAGTGCATGACCCGGGCCATGACCGGACTTTTCGCGAGCGGCAGGTGCAGAATCCTTCCCTCGGCCCGGCTGAGGTGCACGTTCACCAGGCGGTCGTGGCAGAGCTCGATATACCTCATCGGCTCCTCTTCGGATTTTGCAAGGGCATGTGCTACATCGAGCGTGAAGAAGAGCCACGGCTCATCGTCAAGAAGTTCCCGGACCCGCCCAGGAGTGCAGAGCAACGAGTTGACCACCGGTTCCATGTTCTCCATGCAGACCCGGATCGAGTCCCGCATCGCCGCTTCGCGGAGGGCGCTGAGGTAATGGCCGAACCGGGCGAAGTCTGCATCGCCCGGGGGGCGTTTTGCCGTCCTGCGGCCCGGGTGAACGGTGAGCACGCCTGCACCCATCTGCCCGGCGATCGCAAGCGACCGTACTGCATACTCCACAGATACCTCCGCCACTTCCGGGTTGATGGAACAGGGGTTGAGGTCGAGGATGGGGGCATGCACGGTAAAGGTCGTCAGTTCCGGGTGCTCTCTCCGGCATGCAACGACCTCGCCCGCGGGCATGTCGCGGAGCCAGAAATGGGGAGTCTCCAGCCAGAACTCGATCCCATCGAGGCCGGACCGTGAGACGAACGAGAAAATTTCCGGGGTAGTGTATTCATGGAAGAACATGCTCGCGACGGAAAACGACACCATGGTAGTACTATTTGATATGCGGTTTTAGCCTAATAACTGTTGATGGACTGGTTCAGCACCCCGGAAGAATCTCCCGCGGGAAAAAATACCCCGTTCCGGGTGTCCGAGCTCTCGGAAATTATCGTTGCGCTCCTGGACAACTCCCGGCTGCAGGATATCAGGGTGCGGGGCGAGGTCACCAACTACAAGCACCACGGGAGGGGACACCGGTACTTCTCCCTCTCTGAGAAGGGCGGAGGCAGTACGGCCGCGGTCATCAAGTGCGTGATGTGGCGTTCGGACGCGGACCGGCTCGCCTTCACACCGGAGGAGGGGATGGAAGTCGTGGTCTCCGGGTCGGTTACCGTGTACGCACCCCATGGTGCCTACCAGCTGCAGGTCAAGGGAATGGAGAAGGCCGGCCTTGGGGAGAAATACCTCCAAGTAGAGCAGTGGAAGAAGGAACTCGCAGCACAGGGGCTGTTTGCAGCGGAACGGAAACGCCCGCTCCCGCTCTTCCCCGGGCGGATCGGGGTTGTTACCTCAGAGACCGGCGCCGTGATCCACGATATCCGGAATGTTATCGGGAGGCGGTACCCGGTCGAGATCATCATCTCACCTACCGCTGTCCAGGGCGAGGATGCCCACCATGGGATCGCAGCGGCGATCCGGCGCCTGGCTGGTCTTGTGGATGTCGTGATCGTGGCACGGGGCGGGGGCAGTTTCGAAGACCTCTTCCCCTTCAACCACCCGGACGTAGTGAAGGCGATCGCGGCCTGCCCGGTACCTGTCGTCAGCGCGATCGGCCATGAAGTGGATGTCACCCTCGCCGATCTCGCCGCTGACGTGCGGGCCCCCACCCCCTCCGCTGCTGCTGAACTCACTGTCCCTGACCGGCACGTCCTGTGCATTCATCTGCAGGACCTGATGGTCCAGATGAGTTCCGGGCTGCTGGGAAGGGTCTCCCGGGCACAGGAGGAGATCGGCGGCTTCCGGGACCGGCTCCGCCCTCAACGGTTTCTCCGGAGACTGGACGAACGGAAGACCGCGACAGCAGATCTTGCTGACCGGCTCGAACGGAGCCTCTCAACCCGGCTCGACCGGGAACGCCTCCTCCTCGCGGAGATGAGAACGGCTCTTGAAGGGAGGAGCCCCCGTGCGGTGCTGGCCCGGGGGTACTGTGTAGCTGAAAAAGACGGCACCGTCGTCCGGGGCGTGCACGCCATCGTACCGGGTGATCGCATGAAAATACGGTTTTATGACGGGAGCAGCCTCGTGAACGTGGAGCGTGTGGAGCATGACGGAAACCTATGAAGCAAGGATGGAACAGCTGAAGAAGATCATCGAAAAGATCGAGGACGGGAACACCAGCCTCGACGAGAGCATGAAGCTCTACGAACAGGGAGCAGCGCTCGTGAAGCAGTGCGAGCGCATGCTCGCCGAGGCAGAAGTGAAGGTCACGACACTCAGCCGGGACAAGTAACAGTCAGGGTCACGAGCATCTCTTTTCCAGCTGCAAGATTCCGGATCAAATCTTCCGGAAGCGTCGCTGCTACCGCATCAGAAAGGATACCAATAGTCCGGCCACAGACAAATCGAGCTCCTGCGCCATACCATATCAGTCGGGTGCCCGAGGGTCATCCGGGGGGAGCCTCGGGACGTGACTACCACGGCAACGCCGCCGCATTCCAGCTGTGTCGAGAGGATCGCATCGTCACGGGCGAGCACCCGCTTAAATCCTGCAGACAACCCGGCGCAGCCCTTGTCGGCAGCAATCCCGATGATGCAGTTTCCCTTTTCCGTGAGGTGGACCTCGCGGGTCACCTCAAACGTCGTCGGGTGCGTGCTGAGGACCAGCGGGTGTCCCCGGCAGCGTATATGTTCCTGTGCCTTCATGCTTTATCATGTGAGGGTTGCCATTGATATTCAATGTTTATCACCGCCAACTGCCCGGAATGCAAGGACGAGACCGAACACGAGGTCGTGGCCGAGTCCCGCGACCTGCTCGTGCGGTGCACGACCTGCGGGCACCACCAGCGGCTCCCGAAGGAGCGTGAACCAGAAGCGCTCATGATCAAGGCGATCGTATCCCGCGAAGGGACATCCCGCGTCTGCGGTATAGAGCTCGCCACAGAAGACGAATGCAGTGTCGATGACCACCTCGTTGCCGAATGTGGCGATGATGCCTTCGGTGTCGAGGTGACAGCGATCGAGTGCGGCGAAAAAAGGGTTCAACGGGCAAAGGCACCCGATATCACGACTCTCTGGACCCGGGCAATCGAGCAGGTCGTAGTCAAGGTCTCCATCCACGATGGCAGGAAGACGATCCCGGTCTACATGGAGTGCGACGGTGAACAGCCGTTTGTGGTCGGCGACAGGTATGTGGCTTCCGGGAAAAGGTTCCGGATCTCGCACCTCAAGCTCCGGGACGGCCCGCTCATGCGGAAAGAGGGATGGAAGACCGTTGCCCACCGCATCAAGCGGATATACGGTGTCCGTTCATAAGTATTCCCTCACAGGTATTTCCTGAGAGCCGATTCCAGCGCTTCAATGTGAACAACGCCTTCAAACCGTTCTTTTTGTATCCCGTCCACAAGGACAAGGATAGTGGGCGTTGCTTTCAGCTGGTATTCGCTGATATACTCCGGGTTTTTAATCGCGTCGATCTCCTCGATAGTAACACCGAGTTTCTGTGCCACTTCCGTATTGATGGGGGCCTGTTCCATGCAGCCCATACAACCCGGCTGGAAAAAGCAGAGTACACGAAGAGCCATGAAGAGAAATCAGCCCCGGCGATAAAAAGGGTATGGGTCGGGGATTACTGCTTGGTATCGGTGATGACCGTGATCTCGGCATAGGGATACCCGAAATCAATTACGACACCCGTGGAGGGTTTCCCGGTAACTTCCCCGGTACGAAGATACGTTATCGCCGAGGCGTTGGGTGCCGTTGCATTGGGCTTGTCCGATACCCCCATTGCAAGAGTGTCCCCGATTTCGACAGAACTCATGTTGAGTCCGGCTTTCGCCAGGTCTTCCGGTTTGAACAGTGCACTCATGGAGGTGCTGGACGTAAGGTCGACCTTCTTCTTCTCATTGGTCTTCATGCCAACCACGCCACTGCTGATCGCTGTGTATTCCGGGTTGTAAAGGGCAAAATTTTCCCAGCTGCCTCCGTTGGTACCGATGTAGACCTGTACCGGGTAGATCGCCTGGGTCATGGACTGGTTCGCAGTCAGGGTCAGTTGTTTTGTGTACAGGATCCCCTTGCCGCTGTTAATCTGCTGGTTGTACAGCTGCTGGTTGCTGGTCAGCAGGGGATTTCCCGCAGCATCGTAAATGGTGTAATCGATCACGACCTGGTCTCCGGCCCTGACCGGGGCCAGACCCGAGATCCAGTTCGATCCCATGGAGGAGACCACCATCACGACGACGAACAGCACCGCGAGAATTACGAAGAGAACCTTTTTCCACTTTTTTTGTGCGGCTTCTTTCTGTTTTTTATCACCCATGTTCAATGATCCTCCTTACTACATCGCAACCACACAGTATAAACTATTCCGATTCTCCAGGGTATCATAGAAATAGTTATAATGATTAAGTAGTAACTTCAGGTTAACCCATCGATAACCTGATGGGTACGATGAAAAGGTGATGGTCATGGCATGGAGGAGGTATCCATTTGATTCTGTCTGGCATGAGATGGATGAGATGCGGGCGGAACTGGACCGCATGTTCCGCCAGGCATCAGCCGGCGGCAGGCTCCTGCCGGCCGGAGGAATGAACGACCGCATGCTCCTGTCGATCCGCGGGGAGTTCCGCGTCGATGTGCGGGAACATGGTGATGAAGTCATCGTTGTCGCTGACCTGCCGGGAGTCGACAGGGAGGCAATCGCCCTGCAGTTGCTGAATCCCCGGGCCCTTGAGATTTCGTGCGAACGCAATAACGAGAAAGAGGAGCAGTCCGAGGGCTTTTACCTGCGTGAACGCATGTCTCGGTACCATGAGCCGGGTCGTCACACTGCCGTCCGATGTAGCGGAAGACGAGGCAAAGGCAAGCTTCAAAAACGGCGTCCTGGAAGTGTTGCTGAAGAAGATGAAAGGTACGAAAAAAATCCGCATCGAGATCGACTGACCATCGGGAAAACCCGGGAAAATACACCCGATTTTTTATTCTTTTATCTATTGTCTACAATTTTTACCGATGTTTTAAAGTGCAGGGCGCCGTACAGCTGTACTGATGGACAAGAAAAAGGTCAAGGACTATATGACCTATGATGTCGTCAGCGTGGACCTCCGCGGTACCGTAAAGGACGTCATCGAGAGGATCCAGAAGACCCACCACGATGGTTTCCCGGTGGTAAGCGGGAACGTCGTGGTCGGGTACATATCGGCCCGTGACCTGCTGTTCGTCCAGCAGGACACCCCGGTCGAACAGGTCATGTCCGAAAACCTCATTGTCGCCGACCCCGAGATGGATATCAACGATGCGGCCCGGGTGATCTTCCGGAGCGGTATCCAGAAACTCCCGGTGGTCGATGAAAAGAACAACCTCCTGGGCATCATCTCCAACTCTGATGTCATCCGTTCTCAGATCGAGCACGTGTCTCCGGAAAAGGTCTTCAACTTCATGACCACGCTCAAGAAGCTCTACAACGTGGACCCCACCCTTGACCGTGGCACGGTACCGGTCAGGGACCTCCTGCCCACCCAGTCGAAGATATACGAGGACGAACTGGAAGGAAGGATTTATGAGATCAAGAAAGGGCTGGCCGAACCGATCATCGTCGTGAGACGGCCGGGCCGCATTATTCTTGTCGACGGCCACCACCGTGCGATTGCAGCAAAGAAACTCGGGATCTCGGCGCTCGATGCATATATCATCGAGATCAAGGAGGACATCGAGCTGGGCATGGAGCGCACGGCACATGCAATGAACCTGAAGTCGCTCGACGATGTCCAGGTGCTCGACTATGCCCGGCACCCGCTCGTTGCGATCACGCACCGTCTGGTCAAACGTGTCTGATGACACGTTAAACCACTCACAGGTCTGATGACCTGTTCATTCGCGAAGAGGGTCTGAAAGACCTTCTTCTTCACTCACAGGTCTGATGACCTGTTCGTTCTAAAGATAGTCCAAAGAACTCCTGCTCTTTGGTCATAAGTCGTCAGACCGGTAGAGGATAAGAATAATAATTCGATGCAGGGAAAACCTACGAGCCGTCGTATCGCAGGTCGAACTTCTCGTTCAGCACGTGCTCTTTTACCACCGTACCGTCCGGGATTACGACCTCCGGCCAGAGCCGGGTCTTCGAGTGGACCACTACACGGTCCCGCAGGACGACACGGGGACCGATGACCGTGTCGTTCTCGATGCTGCAGTGCTCGCCGATATGGGTGTCGTTATCCATAATGCTGCCGGAGATCGTGGTGTTCGCACCGATGATGACCCGGTCGTACAGCGAGGACGAGAAGACCTTCACATTGTTCCGGAGGATACACTTTTCCCCAATGCTCGTGTAGGGGCCTATCAACACGTTGTCGCCGATTGTCGTGCCGGAGGCGATCGCAACCGGGCCGATCACCCGCGTATTCTTCCCGAGCGTGATCGAACCGCCGAGCTGGACCGGCCCCTGGACCTGCGCCCCGTGCATGGAGAGGTCGCCGATGATATCGGTAAATTCAATATCCTGCAGTTTCCACCGCTCTGCCTGGCGCAGGGAGTGCGGGCTCCCGACGTCCGTCCAGTTCCCCCGGGCAAGCCAGCCTTTCAGGGGATGGCCTTCTTCCATCAGCCGTGGGAACAGGTCCCGGGCGAAATCGTATTTGACACCGTCAGGAATGTAATCGAACACATCGGGGCTGCAGATGTACATCCCGGTGCTCGCCAGGTTGGAGAATATCTCCCCGGGCGAGGGTTTTTCCTTGAACCGTTTTATCTCGTACCCGACATCGATCTCGGCGATACCGTATTCCCCGGGATCATCGATCGATATCAGCCCGATACTCGCAGTCGCCTTCTCTTTCTGGTGAAACCGGTAAAACTCCAGCACGTTCAGGTCGGTGACGTGGTCGCCGCCGACAATGAGGAAGTCCTGTCCCTCGAGACACTTCTGGGCGTTCTTGACGCTCCCGGCAGTCCCGAGCTTCGTCTTCTCGTGGACATAGGTGATCTCGGCGCCGAAGAGCGAGCCGTCCCCGAGCGCTTCCTCGATGGCCTCCCCCATGTAACCGAGGGTGAGCACCACTTCCCGGAACCCGAGGTTCGTGAGGTGTGCGACGAGGTGCTGGATCGACGGGCGGTTGACGATGGGAATACAGGGCTTGGGCCGTTCGAATGTGAGGGGGCGGAGCCGGGTGCCTTCCCCCCCGCACATGATACACACCTTCATGCTACAGTTTTCGTTCCGGAATGGTTTAAGGATACTGTTTTTCAGAGCTCTCTCGCCAGCTCCGGATTTATATAATCGCGGGTAAAATGAGAATGGATCAGGATCAGATTATGGCGGACGTAGATAACCGGATATTACCGGTCACCAGGGGGCAGGTGCAGTGCCTGCCGGCGAAGAAAGAGCCGACTGAGAACTGCGGGTTCTGCATTTTCTGTCGGGAGTTCGAAGTGGGAGGGAAGTTTGTCAAGTCACCCTCTCTAGCGTACTGCACGAAATGCCGGGTGACCGAGCGGGTGGATTTTTCCAAGGCCACTGCAGTGAAGTGTGCTGACCGGCAGGGAGAGGGTTTCCACAGCATCACGAATATCATCAGCTGAACCGGTGTAAATGATGCATCTCATTCCCTGATCAGCACGGCAACCGCATCCATATCCACGTGCTCCTCAAACACATCCGCAAGCGCCTCGTACGGGTCGGCTGCCGTTGCAGGGATCGGTTCGAAGGCAATCCCCTTCTTTCCATACAGGTACGACAGCAGGGCATTTGCCGCGGACGGGTTCTGGAAGAGCCCGTGCAGGTAGGTGCCGAAGACGAGACCATCGTCGCTCACCCGCCCGTCCCCACGTAACGCCTCCCGGCTGCTGCCCGGTTCCGTGACTCCCATGTGGATCTCGTACCCGGTCACCGTCCCCATCGCGGAGAGGATCGGGGGGATGTCCAATGCGTCCCGGGTCACCTGCGTCGTGTTCTTCTCATAGGATGCAAAATGAGTGACGCAGTCCAGCAGGCCCAGCCCGCGGTACGTCCCGGCCGCGGACTCGAAGCCGGCGTCGACCAGGGCCGTGCCGAGCATCTGGTAACCGCCACAGATCCCGATGACCGGCACCCCCCGCGCCCGCACACGAAGGATCTCCCGGTCCATGCCGCTGTCGACAAGAACCGAAAGATCGTCAATGGTATTCTTCGTCCCGGGTATGATGATGCAGTCATACAGGTCAAGTGGTGCTCCCGGCGCCACGTACTCTACGGATGCATGCTGCTCGAGCAGCTCAAAATCCGTGAAATTGGCGATGCGGGGGAGCCGAATGACACCTATCCGCACGCCCCTGCAGCCCGGTCTCTTGTCACCGATCGACAGGGAGTCCTCGCTGGGCAGAGGCAGGGAAAAATACGGGACCACCCCGAGGACCGGGACACCGCAGAGCTCCTCGATCGTGCGTATGCCGGGTGCAAAGATCGCCGGGTCCCCGCGGAACTTGTTGATGATGATTCCCCGTACCAACGGGCGGATCTCCGGGGGAGGAGCTGCAGCGTGCCAATGACCTGGGCAAAGACGCCGCCCCGTTCGATATCGGCGACAAGGACGATAGGGATGAGGAGCTTCCTGGCGAGCAGAGTGTTTGCGATGTCCCGGTCGTACAGGTTCAGTTCCGCCGCTCCACCTGCACCCTCGACGACGACCTGCCCGTATTCCAACTTCAGCCGGCCGTACGCTGCAAGCGCCTGATCCAGAAGTTCAGGTGTCTCGCGGTAATAATCCGTGATCGGGACATCCTTGTAGGGCCTTCCGTTCAGGACCACCTGGGAGATGCAGTCGCCCTTGGGCTTAAGGAGCACCGGGTTCATATCGGTATGCGGCACCAGCTTTGCCGCTGCAGCCTGCATTGCCTGTGCCATGCCGATCTCCCCGCCGTCAGGAGTGACATACGAGTTCAGGCTCATGTTCTGAGACTTGAATGGCGCAACCGGGATCCCGCGACGGACGAGGCTCCGGCAGATAGCGGCAACAGTGACGCTTTTTCCCACGTGGGACGCAGACCCCATCACAAACAGCGACATTGCTTCCGTATAATATATGCACGGATCATAAAAACAGGTGCCCTTTTCCCGGACTGTTCCGGGGAGAGACTAAAACCGGAAAAGCGGCCGGATCTGTGCCGGCGTGTGTTATCAGGTATATCATCACCCGGATTTTCCCCTGTGCAATGCCAAGTAATAAATAAAGAGAAACTTAAAAATACTGGTAATGATTGGTGGGATTTGCCCGACGTGTGGACTACCTAAGGAACTATGTATTTGTGAGGAGGTAGCAAAGGAACAGCAGAGGATCAATGTCAAAGTGAACAAACGCCGGTACGGGAAAGAAGTGACCGTTATCGAGGGGCTTGATCCGACTGATATCGATCTTGAAGACCTTTCAAAATTCATGAAAGGAAAACTCGCCTGCGGCGGGACGGTCAAGGGAAATTCCATTGAGCTGCAGGGAAATCACCGGGACCGGGTAAAGGAACTCCTGTCCCTCAAGGGTTACAGCACGGAAAATATTTCCTGATCTTTTTTATATTTTTCTAAATACCGGTTTCCAGGTTCTACCGGCACAACGCGGTCATACGGCGGATAGCGGAACAACCGGATAGGAATGGTTCAGATGAAGAACCTGAACGTGACCCAGGCGATCAGGAGCATAATCGCTGAATATTTCAGCCCTGCAATAAACCGGCCTTCACCCATCTGGCCGGCCACAAGCCCGGAGAAGAAACCCTGCAGCATCGCCGCATGAGAAAACAGCCGTTTGTAAATAAAGATGTCGATCTTCCCCATGAACCCGCGTGCTCCCGAGGAGGCCGCGGCAGCCCCGGCCGTTGCCATCGTGGTCAGGAACGATGATACGAGGATGGCGATGACAAAAAGGAAGACGGCAAATGAGACAAGGACGATGATCACGTAGATCAGCATGTTGTTGGACCGCTCCTGCTGGAGGTTCACGACCTCGAAGGTATCTTTCGCCGCTGCCCGCAGCACCTCGCTGACGTCACCACCGGCTTTGCTTGCTTTTGCAATCAGGTCCACGCTCCGGTCCGCCAGGGTTGTGCCAAGCCCCTTGCCGAACCGGTAGAGTGCCTCGACAAAACCGACACCCCATGACATCTCGTTGTCGAGTTTCCTGATATGCGGCGTAAGAGTACCGTATTCCGCGGCGGCGACGAGGTGGACGGCAGTCGGCAGGGTCATACCGGAATCGTTCATGCCGGCAAGATCGCGGAAGAAGTTCGGCAGGGCATTTTCCAGGTTCTTGACCCGGACCTGCTCCTTGAGATCCAGGAGCGCAACAGGGACAATGGCAATCAGGATGGCAAATACCAGGAAGTCATCAACGGATGTTGAATTGAATAAGACTTTTACGCCGTATAACCGTACCATGTAAATAAACCCGCCGACGAAAAGCAGGAGGGCCAGCGGGACACAGACAATAAGTATATTCTCGGGCCGCTCCGTAAGGACCTGGAGGGGGTGTTTGAAGAACTTCCCCATCCCTTCCCGGCTCTGCCGCTCGTGATCGAGCTTCGTCGTGATCTCACCGAGTTGTTCCACTTCTGAGGAATTGAGGTCGGCATTCCTGACCTCCCCCGTAGCACCCGGACTCTTGCCAGATATCTTGCCAAGAATATCCGTCAACGCCATGATCAGGACTCCGGTGTCATGGAACTGATCATGATAACGAAGGCTACGCTTCCGAGGGGTATCATGCAGTAGACAATCGCATAGAGGAACATGGGTTTGTTATCGCCGGAAAGCACCGACATGATGGACTGCAGGATGATCAGAAACAAGGTGCCCGCGACCATCGCCGTAACGTACGATTCCGCGATAAGGCCGAGGGTATCAAGGAAGAGTTTCTGGGTCTGCCGGTTCTCGAGGGCATACTGGTCAGCCTTTGTCCGGAAATAGTCGGTCAGGTTGCCGCCGCTCGAGATGCTCGCCATGGCGCCCTGCAGGAATTCCTTCATCCGCTTGCTCGGCGTGCTTGCGGATACGAGCCGCAAAGCATCGATCAGATCCCTCCCGAAGATGTCTATTTCCCGGGCAACATACCGGGCCTCGACGGAGCTTTCGCCATAAATCGGGCTGTCGCCCAGGAGACGGAACACCTCTGCGGGCGTGATGCCGGCCGTTGACATCGAGGTGACATAGTTGATCGCGTACGGCAGGCTTGCATCGATATTGCGGCGCCGGTTACCGGCCTCGAGGCTCGGGTACATGACAAAAGCTACGTAGGTGAGACCGCCAAATACCAGCAGGGAGAAGATTGTGATCGCGATGGTCCCGATCTGGAGACTATAGACGGAGATTGCCACCAGCGGGCCGGGCACGGCCCCCTTGTACTTGATCAGGGTGGGGAGCTTCAACAGCCATGTGACGAGCCCGATGACAACTGCCATCGAGAGCCCGACGATGATAGAACTGATGAATGCCGTGGATATGTAGACCTCGAACGGGGTCTTGAACCGGGCTGATATGAGATCATTTCTCAGCTGGGCATATTCATCGCGTTTGCCTTTCATCCGCTTGCCGAGGAGATTGAAGCTGAACCGTTCGAAACTATTCATACAAGTCCTTCCGAACTTTCTCGACAACTGCCTCAGGATCCCGGTGATAGGAGATCAGGATCTTCGCCACGTCCTTGTAGTGGCGGATCTTCTTGATGCGCATCCACTCGAGCACTTCCTGCCGGCGTTTCAGCTCTTCGCGCATCCGGTTCTCGCTCCAGCCCTTTGCCTCCATGATCTCCTCGAGCACATAGGACTTGCCGGAGTAGCTGATCTCGTCCGTCGCCGAACGCCACTTGAAGACCTCGTTCGTGATCAGCTCGTTGGTCCTCGGGTCGATATCAAGGATCTCGACAATCTGCTTGTTCCGCCGGATACGTTTCCCGCCAACCCGCGCCTGCACCTGGATACAGATGATATCGAGGGCGGACAGCATGTTCCGCGGCACATCCATGGGAGGGTTCTCGATACGGTGCACGACGCTCGCTACGGAATCCGCGTGGGTTGTCGAGTAAGTGACGTGGCCGGTACTCATCGCCTGGAAGAGTGTCTGGCACTCCTTGCCACGGACCTCCCCCACGATAATATACTCAGGGCGTTGCCGCATCGCGGCACGAAGGAGTTCGTACATGTTAATCTCTCCCCTGCCGGCCGTGTCGAACGAGTCCCTCGTGACACTGGGAATCCAGTTCGGGTGCGGGAGCTTCACTTCCCGGGTATCTTCGAGGGAGACGATCTTGGCCATGGGCGGGATAAAAAGCGAGATCGCGTTGAGCGCCGTGGTCTTACCCGAAGCTGTCCCGCCTGCGAAGATCGCGGACTTGCCGTTCTCTACGCACAGCCAGATGTACGCAATGGAGAGAGGGGCGAACGTGTGCCACTCGATGAGGTCCGTTGGCGTGATCGGCTCGTCCTTGAACTTACGGATGGTGAAGGTGGAGCCGTGGGCCGTCACTTCCGTGCCCAGCGTCATCTGGATACGGGACCCGTCCTGCATGGTTGCATCGAGAATCGGCTCGGCAATCGAGATGTACTTTCCGGCCCGCTGCGCAAGTTTCGTGACGAACGAGTCGAGTTCTTCCGCCACGTTGTACGCCAGCGTGGTCTTCATCGATTCATAGCTTGAATGGAACGCAAATATTGGGGTGTGGACGCCATCGCACGAGATATCCTCGATATACTTGTCGTGCATGATGGGATCGATCAGGCCGTCGCCTAGGAAATCCTTGTGCATGTTGTAGTGAATTTTCTCTTTCTGGGCGGGGGTCAGCCTGATCCCGAAATCCTGCATGATATCATTTGTTGCAGTGCGGAGCTTCTGCCGTGCCTCTTCCCGGGAGAGGTCTTTTGTGTTGATATCGAGCGTGTCGAACAGGCGTTCCTTGAGCTCCTTCAGGAGTTCCCTTTCCGGTTCGGTGAGGATCGGCTCGAGCACCTGGTAGGTATATTCGTGGGTGGAGTGGTCGTAGATGATCCGTATGTAGGCATACGGCTCGTTGACCGGGTACATCTCCATCTCCTCGATGCCGGGCTTTGCATTGAAGGCGAGGTCGACCAGCAGGCCGTGCTGCTTGGGATCGTACGTCTCCTCTTCCGTGCGTATGGCAGCAAACAGGCCGGAAAGCCCGAACTTTTTCGGGGCGGGTTTGAGCTTGTCCTTGTCAGTAACGACCTCTTCGTCGATATCGAGGTCCTTGAATCCAGCCGTGGAGAACTCCTTTTTCCAGATCTCGGCAAACTCGGAAGGCAGGGCACTGCCGCGGGCGCCTTCGAACGCATTGATGCGGCCGTGCAGCTTCGAGCTCCTCGATCTGGAACGTTGCCCCTTTCGGGAGGATCAGCCCTGAAATGTCGGAGATCTGGTCGACCGTGATGATCTTTTCATCGGCTTCCGTCTCCTTTCTCACCGGTTCTTCCTCGACCGGTGCGATCTTTGCTTTTTTGGCACTCTTCGCCTTCCTGATGGCGGCCTTGGGATCCTCATCGATGATCTCAATGACGGGAGGCCGTTCCTCCTGCGCCGGGAGTGTTACGGGAGCAGGTGAAGTACCGGCAGGGGGTGCTGCCGTCCCGGCAGTATTCATGGTGGCAAAGAGTTTGCCGAGCGATGACCTGACGTCACGGCCACCGATATCCGGCTTTGGTTCAGGCGCCGGTTCGGGTATTGGCTCAAATATCGGTTCAGGTTCAGGTTCCTCCTGGCGAGGTGGTGACTGGAGTTCATCCTCCAGCAGGTCCTCGAAATCCGGGTACTGATCCTGTTCAGGTTCCGGTTCTGCAGGTATGGGAGGGGGCGGTGGAGGAGGAGTGGCGATCCGATCGGTCCTGGAACCAGGTGCGGTGCCCTCACGGTTTGCCATTCCCAGTCTTTTCATGAGTGCAGAGAAATCCCCACTGTCCGACGGGGACCGGGCTTGTGCAGGTTGTACCGGTGGAGCTGGAGAGACAGGAGCCTCTTTTTGTTCACGCGGGGGGGTGTCCTTTTTCTTTCCCCCGATCATCTTCATGAGTGAATTCACATCGTCAAGCGAATCGTCATCGTCTTTGCTCATTATGGACCTCCCCTCTTTGAAGTGTAAAATCCCCTGGTATCGCTATGGCTGCGGGTATATTCCAGACCGTTAAAAGATAATTTGCCTCTGAGTATATCTACCCTCTGGACAGGAGACTGCGTCAGGACCCCCCTAATCCACCTGCCGGAAAAACCTGAAACGTCAAAGTGGTGAATGCCTCATCCCCCGTCAACCGGTAATTTCTTTCTGGATACTTTTGAGCACGACCCTGATCAGCCCGAGCTGGGCCTCGGCCGTAGTAAAAATACAGAGATAGAGATCGCCACAGGGAGCGATGATGAACTTGTTCTGCGCCGTCTCAAGGATCAGCTGGTCGAGGTTGCCGATCTTCATCTCCTGTGCAATTTTCGTCCCTGCCCTCATGAAATCTTCTGCCGAAGCGGCTACATGCTCGAAATCCTCTTCGCCAAGGGACTGGACCGGGAAGCCTTCGAAAAATGCCGATACGGCAAGTACGCCCGGCTGGCTGATGATCTTCCGGAGACGGGTCTCATCGAGGAGCTCCGGGGGGAATGACGGTACTGTACCTGTTTTTATTGCTGCCGGAGGTTGGGGGGACGGAGGAACCGTCAAAGCCTCCTTTTGGGGCACCGGTTCCCCCTCTGCAAGCAGCAGTTTTTCCTCCCTCGAGATCCGGACCGCAAGAGAGAACTCCGAGGAGTCGTATTTCCTCAGGCTGAAGGTCTGCTCCTCCGTCCCGTCAGAGTCCATGGTCATGTGGGAAAGGGCTTCCTTTCCTTTAAACACGCCCTGTTCCGAACGGAAATAGGCAGCGATCAGCTTCCCTTTATCTGTCAGGATGAAACCATGTCCTGAACCCGTCTCTATCTCAATCGCCCCGACAAACGACATCAGTTCCCGGATAAAGCCCTCGTCCTGAGGGTTGGAAATGGTGCCTCCGTCGGTTCCTGCGGGAAACTTCATAAAAATAAGGAGGTGATCAGAGGGCAGCAACGATTCGTTCTTTGTTCTTCTTCAGTTCGTACCGGATCCTTCCGACATTAGCCGTTGTATCGGCAACGATCGCTATGAGTTCGTCCGCTGAGAGCGGCGACAGGATGATAGGGCCTTTTTCCAGCTCCACCAGCATCTGCGAAAGTTCGCCTTTCCCCAGAGTATTGCCCATCGCTTCGGAAGTGCCAAGACCGGTCGAAGCCATTGCTCCAAGCGCCTCAATATCTACTTTTCCTGAAACAGCACTCTCAATCACAAAACCGTCCCTTCCTACGACGACTGCAGCTGATACCCCTTCCACCTTGAGAAATTCTTCCAGTAATGGTTTCAGCATATGTGCACCACTTTATAAAAGTATCTTTCCTGCCCTTCTATTAAAAGGTTAGTCTTTGAATCTGGCTGAAACCGGGGTTGCGCTGCTAAAATAGCCTTTTCCTGACACCAGTTTCGGGCCGGAGGGTCCCTGTGCATATATACTTTGCCGGAAACCGGGGCACCGCCCTGCATGAGCGCACCGTGGTTTTTCATCCGAATAAAAAGAAACTATATAGCAGAATACCGTTAAACTACACATAATGCAACTCCCGAGGGGTACATTCCGCGAAATCAAGAAGAATGAGACGATTGAAAGCATTTTGATCGAGCTCGAGCGGATGCGGTTTTCCGGAATCTGCAGCATCTCGTCCGGACCCGCAACGGGAACCCTCGTACTCAAGGGAGGCAAGTGCATCCTGGTCAAGTTCAAGGGAAAGTCCGGGGATGCCGGCTGGGACGAACTGCAGAAATACCAGGGTGAGGTGGTGGATGCGGCGCTCTCAACACTGGACGACGCACAGGTCCAGCTCTCCCTGGAGTTCAACAAGGCCTGCAGGCTTGTCAGGGGGGGAAAGACCGCCGCACCGCAACAGCAGAAGCCGGCTCCCCCGCAACGACAGGAAACCCCGCAACATGAGCCGGCCAGGAAACCCGCACCAGCAGTACACCGTGCAGCTGCCCCTCCGACCCCACCGGTAAAGCCGTCCCCGAAACCGCCTGCGGCAGCACCCGGGCCACTCCATCCGTCAGCCCCCCGGAAGGTACCGCCCGCAGCACCTGCCGATTCCCGTCCGGAGGACCCGCGTCCGGTCTCCCAGGTCCCTCCCGCCCCCCGGGCGGCGGCACAACCGGCGGAAGCGCCAAAAACCGCCCCAGAAGATGATCTGTCATCCGGTAAGGGAAGTTTTGAGAAGGATATCGATACCTTCGATTCCATGGATCTTGAAAACGTGACTGACAAGATCCGCAATGATTGCAAAACCATGATCAAGCAGCTCCATCTCGAACACCTGATGGAACGCTGAAATACCCTCAGGAGAGGATCAATCATCGACGGCATACTCCCCTTCCCCGATTCACTGATCACCATCCTTGCGGTGATCGTTATTCTCATTGTTGCGGCCGTGGCCGGATATTATCTCCTCCGCAGACGGAACGAAGCGAACGCGACGGGGACAGCGATCCCGCCGGTCACTCACCCTCAGCACCTCGAGTACCGGCCCGAGGTCAAACCCATTTCACCGGTTGCCAGAAAGTCCGCAGTGCAGCAGGTGCAGAGGCCCGGTATGCTTCCCCGGCCGAAACCTGTCAGTGTGGTCGAAGGATCGACGGACGTGACCGTGAGCCTCCGTGCCCTCGTGGAGAAGTACTCCCTCGACCAGTTCACGATTGCAACATCGGACGGGCTCGTATTTGCCTCGAGCGGCGGGGAATCGGCACAGACCGATGCGGCACGGTACGGCGAACTGTTCGTAAACGACCCTCTCGCGGAGACCCCCGGTGTCGTGCTGTTCGGGTTTACCCACAAGGGGTCGAACCTCGTTGGCATCATCCGCACAAACCTGCAGATACCCGGGGAGATCAGCCGAATGATTGAAGATGATACAAAAGATATTTTAAACTGGTGGATATAACACGAATATACGAAGACTCCAGTAATCTTATATAAATTTAACAGAAAATACTCTTCACCACAGGGTGCTTAATGGTCAAAGTCTACACGATCGCTTCCGGCAAAGGTGGCACAGGAAAAACTACTGTTTCCGTCAACCTCGGAACGATGCTTGCCCAGCTCGGAAAAGAGACCTACCTCATGGATGCCGATATCGGCATGGCGAACGTTGGCCTCGTCCTGGGACTGCAGGATGCGCCGATCACCCTGCACGAGATCCTCGCAGGAAAGGGTAACATCAGCGATGCGATCTACGAAGGGCCGGCAGGCCTCAAGGTGATCCCGAGCGGTATCTCCCTCCAGGGGTTCCAGCAGGCAGACCCGGATAAGATCCGGGATGTCATGAGCGAACTGGTCAAGCGCTGCGAGTTCCTGTTAATCGATGCCCCGGCCGGCATCAGCAAGGACGGCGTTGTGCCCCTTGCCGTGGCCGACGAAGTGATCCTTGTTGTCAACCCCGAACTTTCCTCCATTGTCGATGCCCTCAAGACCAAGATCCTGACCGAAGTGGTAGGCGGCCATGTCCTTGGCTCTATCATCAACCGCGTAGACCAGGACAAGACCGATATCATAACGAAGAAGATGGAGAAGGTCCTTGGCGTAAAGGTCATCGGCATTATCCCGGAGGACACCAATGTGCGGCGTGCATCCTCCGCCAAGACCCCGATCGTGATCAAGTTCCCGACCTCCCCGGCATCCAAGGCCATCAAACGGATCGCATCCGATCTTGTCGGTGTTGCCTACAAGGAGGAGAAGACCGTGGAAGTCAAGGAAGGGTTTATCGACCGGTTCAGCAAGGCACTCTTCAAGAAGAAATCCGAGAAATAATTATTCCCTCCTTTATCCTGACGGTTCCCTGCCCATGCCGTACGCAGGAGAAGCTTTTCACGTCCTGCAGAGAACCGCTGTGGATACCTTCCGGACCTTTTTCGTGCGGTAAGGGGAGCCCCCCGGGGAAACCCGTATGAAAAATAGACGATATTCCGGGACCAGGATCCGGGACATCCCGATCCCCCGGCTTCTCTCATTCACTTCTTTACGGCCGCCATCTTGATCTGGTCAAGGGTCTTCTCCTTGACATGCATGAAGACACCGAGAAGTTCCTGCATGTCGTCCTTGATGGGACGCACCGTGACACCCACTTTCCGGCTCTTGCTGCTCCTGGTGACCATCGCCGTATTGAATTCATAGGTGACGACCAGCATCTGCTTGACCACTTCGGGAACGGGATCCGTGATCTCTTCACCGGTCTGTTCATTGACAAGCATCATGACCTCCCTCCAGTGGTGCATCAGGATCTCGCTCTCCGGTATGTCGAGCAGCCGTACCGCATACGGGTTGTAGAACACAATCCTGCCGGAGGAATCCATGACGAAGACGAGATCGAGGATCGCCATGAGCTTCTTGGGATCGCCGACCGGGCAGACGTCGAGGAACTTCTTCCGGATGCCATGGTTGTAGAGTGCGAGCTCCACATTCGAGGTGAGTTCCTTGTCCGTGAACGGTTTGAGGATATACCCGAGCGGCTGGGCGCTCTTTGCCCGGTCGAGCAGGGTATCATCGCAGAGTGCGGTTAAAAAGACGATTGGGATATGGAAGAGCTGGAAGATGAACCGGGCTGCAGTAATACCGTCCATCATCCCGATGAGGTTGATATCCATCATCACGAGATCGGGTTCCAGTTCCGCTGCCTTGAGGATCGACTCCTCCCCGGAGTTGATATTCCCGACAACGCTGTATCCTTTCCTTTCCAGCATGGTGGTGATCAGGTTACAGATAATCTCGTCGTCTTCTACAACCAGAATGCGGGGAATGGACGCCATGGAAGACCGGGTAATAATATATATAACCGTGTGTGGAGGTGATATTTAAAAAATAGGGTTTATTCTGCCTTATTGGTGATCGTGAAGACACAGTGCTCGTCGCCTTTGGATTTGCACTTGATCTCTTTCGCCTGTACCCTGATCCCAAAGGCGCCTTCGATGATGCCTGCGAGGAGGCCGGCGGTACAGAAGCAGACGTTTTTCCCGGTGCTGCCAAAGGACTCCGACTCCACGGTGTGGGAGAGGGTGATCGTCTTCAGCTTGGCCTTCTCGTCCCACTCTTCCTTGACGAAATTGAACCACCCCATCTGGGAGTAGAAGGCGAAGGCCATGTCGGAGAGGGTCTTGGGGTTTGTTATGCCCATCTTCTTGTAGTGCTCGACGTTCTCCTTGCCCATGTCCATGTACGCACGGTAGTTGACTCCGCTGGCCGGGGCCTCTCCCATCGTCTTTTTCAGGGACTGGGTCATGGACGTGAAGATGAACCGGGGCATCATGACGACCGGTTCATCGATCAGCTGGATCTTGCCCTCGAGCGGCTTGTGCTCGATGAACTCGGTGATCGCGGATTCGCCCTTGACCACGGCTTCTGCCTTGAACTTCCAGCTCGAAGAGACCTGGTCGGCAACGAACTCGCAGTACTCGTCCCCTTTCGCATGGCAGCTCTTCTCGAGGCAGAACCACGACTTACCGGTCACCGCCATGAGGACGCCCTCGATCCAGCCCTGGTGGATACCGCAGACCGGCATGTTCCAGTCCTTGAGCACCACGGACTCGAAGGTCTGCTTGGTCCGCAGAACGATCCTCTTATCGCTGGCTTCCACGAGTTCGAACGGCGCGCCCCAGCCCTGCTGGTGCTGGAGCTTGAAGACGAGCATCAGGAACTCGGCCGGTTTTAATTCCATGCCGAGTTTCTTCAGCAGGTTGTTGAGGCCGACCGATCCCTGGCCAACCGAACGGAAGAGCTTGCGCACGGCCTTGACGGCAAGTTTCTTGTTGAGGTTGGCCTCGTACATCTCGTAAATTGCCTTGATGAGGTAATTCGGGTTACTCGCGGTCTTGACCCCGAATACCGTGTATGAACCGGCAAGGGGATCGAGCTCGATATAGGGGGCGATGGTCTTGTCGCCTTTGATGAGCGCCTCGAAGTCTTCACGTCCGATCTTCATAGTAATGCATTGTTCTGTCATTATCCAATTAAAGGGTTTCGTCTTATGCCGGAACGACAGGACGACAAGAATTCGGGTTTAAACATGAAAAAAACGGCAAATATGGCATTAAAGTTCAAGTATAATTTTCGGGTTTGTTTCATTGAACTTTATATGGAAAGAGGTGATCTGCTGGTTCCGGTCCTGCACGATACAGTCGTAGTCGCCATACATCACCCTGAACCCGACGCTGCCGTCCTCAGTTGTGACATCGCTGCCGACAATCTTTCCGTCTTTCCGGATAGAGACACGGACACCGTTCTGCGGTTCCTGATCCCGCTGGATCACCAGCTGGAGCTGGCCGATGCCCTGGCTTTTCCTGCCTATCTCGGGGATCACGTAGTTGATGCTCTTCCTCAGGTGGGTCTTCTCGAAGATCCTGCACCCCATGATCACGGCGTCGACGATATCCGGTTTCACTTCAACAAGCACAAATTTTTCATGGCCCGTGATCAGCATGACCGCCTTGTCACCGTAGAGCTCTCCCTTCTCATCGATATAGATCGCACCTTCCGGTTCACCGCTGACGATGGCCAGGTAGAACTCCTTCCCTGATTCTTTTGCCACGGCAAGACCGTTGACGCTTCCTGCCTTGGCAAAACCGAACAGCTCGGAAAGGGTAAAGGTGCCCAGGTACTGCGAACCTTTGAGGATATTTTCAATCAGGTCCTGTATTTTCATGCAAGCAATACATCCCATGCGGGATCCGTCATGCTTTCCGGATGCCCGTGATCTGTCTTAGGGAACTATACGGTATAACATAATATATATTTGCGGAATCCCTTGACACATGCCCGGCATCGCCATGCATAAGTGTTCCGGGAAAAAGATGGTATACAGGATTTATGGAACTGTTCTACCCGATGGTGATCTCAGCGGTTGCGGTCCTTGCCACCCTGATCTATGCCTCGTATCTCGATATCCGGGACCGGCGTGTACCCTTCATCTGCTGGCTCCCCATGCTTGCGGTAGGAGTGGCCTGCACCTCCGTTCTCCTGTGGCAGACAACCGCAAATGCGAGCCTTGTGTCCGGCTACCTTGCCCTCGTCGCAAGCTTCCTCTATGCGGACTACCTTGACAACCGGGGGAGGAAGGATTCGTTCGGCCTCTCGGGGTATTACGCAGAGTCACGCATCTTCTGGTACCTTCTCCCCGTCCTCATCCTGCCCGCGCTGTCATGGTTCGTCTTTGCGCCGTCATTCTCCGTCCAGCTCGTTCCCTGGTACGTGATGTTCGCCGGGATCTTCGGTTATATCTCCTACCGGGAATACCGGGGCTGGCCGGCACAGACCCCGAAGAAGAAGGGAAAAACCCGGGGTGCTGCCCGGGAACCGGATATCAATGAGGTGATGACCCGGTGGTACTTCGTGCTGATCGTCATGATCTTTGCAATCACGTCCATCCTCATGCTCTTTGGCCCCGGTGCCTGGGGCCGGCCGGCGCTGGTCGTCCTGCTCCTCTCGGTGTTCTGCGGCGTTTTCTATATCTTCGGGAGAATGAACCTCTTCGGAGGGGCTGATGCATGGGCACTCGTCTTCATCTCATTCTGTGTGCCCACGTTCCCGTTCACGCCCCTCCTCGGCAGCTCCCCCCTTGGGTTCTTCGCCTTCTCGGTCCTGATCAACGCCCTCCTGCTCAATCTCGTCGCACCCGTGGGGATCTTCCTCATCAACCTCATCCGGGGCAACCGTGCCCCGCTCATGTACCTCTTCTTCGGCTTTCCGGTCAAAGGTGAGGGGATCCAGAGAGAGTGGGGCTTTGTCATGGAAGACTTCGAGGAGAAGGGTGGGGAGGTCAGCCGGAAGTTCATCGGCTTTTTCGATTCGCTCCGCCGGATGTACGCGGGAGAGGGCCGGGTCTATACCAAAGACCTCCGGGAGCGCCCGGACGAGTTCCGGAACGAACTGGCGATGTACAAAAAAGCCGGCACGGTCTGGATCTCCTACGCGGTGCCGTTCATCATCCCCATCACGGCAGGGTTTATCACTGCCGCCATCTTCGGGGATTTCCTGTTTGCGATCATGAAGATCATTACCGGAGGTGTCTGACATGCTCGAACTGAAATTTGTTAACGGGCTGATCCCGGTCATCGTGCAGGATGCCAAAAGCCGGGACGTCCTGATGCTGGCGTATGCGAACAACGAGGCCGTCCGCCTCACGCAGGAGACGGGGTTTGCCCACTATTACAGCAGGAGCCGTAACAGGCTCTGGAAGAAGGGAGAGGAGAGCGGCCACTTCCAGAAGGTGGTGCAGATCCGTGCCGACTGCGATGAGGACTGCCTCATCTACGAAGTGGAGCAGACCGGCGCTGCATGCCACCGGGGATACCGGAGCTGCTTCTACCGCACCCTTGACGGCACCGTAACCGAAAATAAGGTTTTTGATCCGGAAAAAGTGTACAAAAAACCGGGGCATTAAAGGTCCGCCGGGGTCTTCCTTTTTTTGGCTCTGTAGAAAACCTGATTCATGAGGGATAGTCGCCCCCCTTGCGCCAGCCCTGCCCCCGTTGGGGGCGGGGGCGCATATGATGCATCGGTATTACCTTGCTAAAATTCTCTGTATTTTGTATACAGGTAATACGACACTATCGCAACCGGGGCGCCCCAGCGGCGGGGAAAGAATCGTCGCATCAGCGAGGATTCTTTCGAGAAGAATTCCCTGAATTCTTCGAGCGAAGCCCTTGGAGCGTCAGGTAATTTTTGATGATTTCTACAGAGCATTTTTTTTAATTTTTCGGCACCGGGTATCCTTTTCACGGCATGCTGTCACCGGGCACGAGCATCGACTGCCCCGGTACGCCGGACGGGCTGTGGAGGAAGTCTTCACCGGGCCGGCTCCGCTTCACGAGGTCGAGCAGGCAGAAGAATGCCGCCGCCTCGACCGGGTCTGCAAAAAGCGCCAGTTCCGCATCGGTCAGCTTCCCGAGAATATCCGTGATATACTTCCCGTACGGCTGTTCATGGATCTTCAGCGCACGGGTGGTCTTCTTCCACCGGAAGATGAGCGGGTCCAGTTCCCTCCTTCGCATACATTCACCACATTCCCGTTGGTCCAACGTGCTGATGAAGAGCAGGCATGCAGGAAGTGAAAGTGTGCGATACGGTGCTTGCCGGGAGGCGGGCATGGTATGCTGCCGGATGCAGGATCCTCCGGGGATGATCCGACTACATCCTCGTGAGGTCAAGGTCGAAAAGCCCGTATTTTTCCCGGAGGTACCCGAACTGGTTGTAGCTGAAGCTGTCCAGGCTCACCGAGCTGCCATTCCGGACTGCACTGGTGATGACTGCATCGTAGGACTGTGCATCCGCGTACTCCTCGGAGATCTGGTCGAACGAGTCCCCGTCCGAGATCTCGATGATCGCCGGTCGTGAGGCAAGTCTCCCGACCTCCGCGTACGTCCCGTTGCTGTAGGTCATGATCGCCGGGGAGGTAGTCTCGACGAAACAGTAGCCGGATCCCTCCAGGCTGTACTGTTTCGGGCATTTCAGGCCGAGGGCCATGTGGTGTTCCGGGTAGTACAGGAAGAGGGCGGTCCCGTATCCCATCTGCGAGAGGACGTAGGCCATGAGGATCGATTTGTCCTCGCATTTTCCCATGTCGTAATACAGGACTTCGTACGGGTAGAGCGTCCGGGGAGTCTCCGCATAGGGGATGTGCTGGATCAGGCTTACCGCTATACGGGCACGCTCAGGGGGCAGTTCGCTTCGTTCCCGGATATTTTCGACAAATGCGTCGAGGTACTTCTTCTGCACGGGATCGCTGACATACTGCCGGTAGTAGTTCTTGAGGGTGGTGACATTGTAGAAATCCGTTGGCCGATCGGGATACCGTTCAAGGAGGTAGTCCCTGACCCCGTCGTAGGTATCATAGTAGAGGAACTGCGACATGGCCCGCAGCGCATAGGGGTATGCCTGTTTTTTCGCCCCGGTCTCCAGTACTGCTGTTGAAGGGAGAACCCCGGGGGTACTGTTGACCGTCACCGGAACGGTGGCCACCGTGACTGGCAGTGCAGCGGGAACCGGCGTCACAGGTTCCGTGTCGACAATGACCACGGAAGTCTGGGCCGGTGACGGCGTTGTCATTCCTTTGTCGCCGGTGATCGTCGAGCAACCGGAGAAGCAGATGAGGAAAAAGGCGAGGATGAGCACCAGACCGCAGGTTTTTGACACAGAGGTACTGTGGGGGAAAATGGTATAAAAAGGGCGCCTTGTGCTCCGGGGGCCAACAACAGGCACCCTGAAAAAAGGGAGGAGGTTATGCCGCGCCGGCAGCATCGTAGACCTGGCAGAGATAGCGGGCCTCAAAGAGCGAGAGGGGGGCGATGATGAGGATCTCCACGATGATGCCAAGGAAGGGGATCATTATCGGAGAGCGAACACGGTAATTCTGATAATTTTGGGTATTCGTGAAGATTGTTTTAACAGATCCTTGAAACTCAGCATTCCGAACGGGAGGAAATGAAAAATTGTATTAGTTTAGATATTTGCATCTAACAATACCTGATTGGTTCCATCATTAAATTTGCCAACGGCAATAATTTCAGTACTTCCAGAGTAATTTCCAGTCAATGTAATGGTGGATCCAATTGTGGGATAACTGATCCCGCAAGTAGGGTGATTATCCACTAAAGTACCTGAACTTGCGCAACCAGTAGCCGGATAGCCGGGTGTTGTTACAGAAATGCCAACTAATGATGACTGGTCCTGACCACCTTGATCCGTGACAATGATATCCCTTGAATCGGTCTTCGTAGCGGTCACTGCAACAACTTTCGTTTTTGAAATATTACCAGCCATCCCAAAGACGAATGCAGCAATTACTGCAGCAATAATAATAATAATAAAAAGGATTGCTATTCCGGCGACTATAATGATCATAATTGTCGATATTGTGTCTTGTTTTTTTAATACAGGTGGGGGTAGAATTCTTACCCCACAACTCGGACAGATCTCGGCATTTTCATATTGTAGAGGTTTTCCGCAAGTTGGACAAAATTTTGGCATAGATGACAATATTGAATAATCAAAATTAATATATCGATTTGATTTTTAATAAATACCGGTTAATAAATAATTTCTACACTCAATCATAGTTGATTCATCAAAAAAGTATGATTAGTTTAAATAAATTACGTAGGTATGTGCAGCCATATCATGAAGACCTTGTTTATCATCAGAAATACCAATAACAAGCATGCTAATAAAACCAATTATGGGGAAAAATTTTATAAATGTTCTTAATGTTGCCTTTCCAAAGTCTATCCGATTTCCTTCATTGGTGATAACTTTAATATTTACTGCACGTTTTCCGAGTGTTGCTTGTGATGGAGAGCTTTCCTGAATTGCAAAATATAGCCAAAGCACAAGAATAAAAATTAAATAAAATAATATTAGAAATCCGGGATTATTCGAAAGATTGTATTGAGGAGAATTTGCTAAAACTAAAATACCCAATACAATACCGATACCAAAAGCAATTATCATAAGAATAATAAAATCTATAATATAAGCTACAAATCTGATCCAAAATCCAGCATACTTATTCTCTGTAGGTGACAAGGCTGTAACTATCCTGACTCCACATTTTGGACAGATCTCAGCATCTTTAAATTGTAATTCTGCTCCACAAGTTGGGCAAAAATTTGGCATAGATGATAATATCATATATTCATAATTAATGCATTGATGTGAATGAGAAAATTGAGAGTCCAGATTTCTTATTAATTTCAGGTATCTCGATAGATTTCTGAGAATGATGGAATAAATAATCTTCAGGTAATAAAATTTTGATTACAATGTGAATGAGCAAGACGAGGACTGGTCGGATAGTTACAAATTCAAATCAATACCTTAATTTTGATAATAAGATATTAATCTCTATGTCCAAATTTTGTCCCACATGTGGGAAACAATTGCAATTTGAAAATGCTGAGATTTGTCCAAGTTGTGGAGTGAGAATTCAAGTTCCTCCGCCGTCTGCTCAGACGGAGATTCGTAATCCATGGTTAGCAGCTATATTGAGTTTTTTCTTTGTTGGGTGGGGTCAATGGTATAATGGTAGAACCTATGATGGATTGAAATTTTTTGGAATGTTTTTAATTTTGTATATATTTGTATGGATACTCTCAGTAATAGCAGGTAGCAGTACATCTTTGGCTATTCTATATTTGTTAGTGATAATTTTATTCATTATACTATTGGTGATTTGGGTTTATGGCATGATTGATGCATATAATACCGCAGAAAAAATTAACCGAAAAGAATTCAGATTTGCCGGAAAAAGCAGATTATTCTGGTTACCAGTAATTCTGTTAATTCTTGCAGTTTTGTTGATATTGGCTGCAGTGGTTGCAGCTTTTATATTCGGAATGGCAGGGGCAACTTCTAATTCACCAGTTTATACACCAATTCCGACAATTACTCCTCTTGTACAAGCAATACCGCGACCTTACGTACAGGGATGGAATGAATACACTATCCCGCAAACCCAGATAGGTATTTACACTCCTCAAGGTTGGACTACAACCACGAAAGATATGTCATATGGAGGAAAGGAATATACAATTCTTATAGCCAATTCACCAGATGTAACAACTGCTGTTGCAGCATTCAGTATGGATGTATCCGGAATGCTCGGTGGTCCAACGGTCCTGGAAAAAGAACTTAATCAGGGATATATTGATTCAGATACGTATCAGGCTGTCATTAAGGGTCTTACATCGGGAAGTACCAGTACCTCTGTGACCAACGTTATTCAGGATCCAAATTACTATACTATGTCCGGATATCCCGCACGGAGGTTTGAATATGATCAGGGAAATGCCCATTGTGAAGCCTACCTGATTGCTCATGATGGTAATACGTTCGTGTACGAAATGATGATGTCAACAACACAGGCTACAAATAACGATCGCACAGAAGGAGAAGAATCATTGAAATCGATCACAGGATAAACCGGCATACGTTGGTTCCCCTATCGGTACTTTTATAGGATCGTGGAGCGGAATGTCCCGCATGCCACTCAAGGAGCAGATTATGGATGTGATCGGCGGGCCGCATCCTGCAGCCGTAGCCACGCTCGACGGGAAGCTGCCGGCCGTCCGGTTCATGGTGCTTGCCGGCTTTCCCGACATGACCCTTGTCGGGGCGACGATGAAGGCCACAAAGAAGGTCGCGCAACTGAGGAAAAACGCTGACGCGGCCCTTGCGATCTGGTCGGGAAAGGAGTTCTCCGACCCGTATGTCGAGATCGCGGCGAAAGGGAAAGTCCACGAAGACGTAGCGACCAAGAAGAAGTACTGGAACCCGATGTTCGAGCAGTACTTCAAGACGCCCGAGAACCCTGATTTCGTTGTCCTCGTCTTCACGGCGAACGAGATCACGTACCACGGCAAGAACATGTCGAGCCTGGAAGTCTGGAAGCGCTGAAGCGCTTCCAAAAGTAAACTTCCGGAAGCACCGATACGTTTCCGTGGCAAACTCCTGGAAGCGTTGAAACGGTTTTCGCTTTTATAGTAAGCTTCAGGAAACGCTGAACTCAAGCTCCGGCTCCGGTCGCTGTGCTAGGGCAGGTGACCTGCCCCATCCGGATCCCGTGAGGTTCTGGGATCACTGATGGGGAGAGCTACCGGCGAATGTGTTCCGGCAGACGTGATTCTCCGGCTGCCGGTAATGCTTGCACAGGACTTTACCGCATGGGTGACATGGGGAGGTCGGCCCTTTCAGTTCACGTCCGCAGTTTTTGCAGACTTTGAGACGGGGTTTGTGGTCGTACTGGTGGAGCCGGGGACAATGGGGGGTTTTCCTGCTGGTAATGGTCAAAGCAAAAAATGTGTCCGCACCGCTGGAACGTGAACGGGATTTCCTGAAGTTTTTTCCGCAATAATAACATCAGTGCATTATGTCTGAATCCGGGTCGGGAACGAAATGGGTTGCGATGAGAAAAGGGAGGCCTTCGGCACATTTTTCTAGTGATGGGATTATCCAGCCGGCAGGACGAAAGCGTTGCCAGCGAGAGGAAGGCCGGGCAGATCTTCAAAAGCTCCTGCCGGCAGGCCGGCCCTCAGGAACTGATCCGGAAGAAATCCCGGGGGATAACAATCTCGAACCGTGCACCCGCGCCGGGACCGCCCGTCTCCCGGATCGTGATGCCGGTGATCCCCAGGATCTCCCGCGTGAGGAAGAGGCCGAACCCGGTGTGCTTGAAGTATTCCCGCCGGAAGATCGCCTCCTTCTTCCCGGGCGGGACACCGCACCCGTCGTCCTCGCAGACGAGGACTGCCGAATCCCCGGCCAGGTGGTATGAGAACCGGATCCGTGTCATCCCCTTCGCATGGCGCAGGGCGTTCTCGACGAGGTTGTAGAAGACCTTTTCGAACAGCGGATCGGAAAAGACCGTCAGGCCGTGGATGTCGTTCTCCAGCACGATATTCCCCAGCGGGAGGGGGGCGGTTGCGTCCCTGACCGTCTTTCCCACGTCGAACCACTGGGGGGATGAGATCCCGACATTCTGGTAATCCCGGGTAAACTTGATCTGGGTGCCGATCGTCTCGGTGACCTTCTCACCGGTGGAGACGTATTCGAGCAGTTGCGGGTCGGTGACCGAGCACTTCATCATCTCGAGATATCCCCCGAGCGCCGTGAGCTGGTTCAGGATATCGTGCCGGGTGATGCTCTGGAGCAGGTTCAGCTTCTTGTTTGCCTGCGAGAGGGCGAGGGCGTACCGGTTCAGCTCCGCATCGTGGTACTGCATCTCCATCTCGAAGACCTTCCGCTCGGTGATATCCTCGCAGAAGCCCTCGATCTGTTCGAGGGTATGGTCGGCCGCGTACTGCAGCCTCGCGGTGATCAGGACCTGGATCTCCGAACCGTCCCTGCGGACCAGCGGCGCTTCGACATTCGTCAGCTCGTCCCGGGTAAACAGATCCTGCCGGAGGGGCGAGATATCTTCCGAAGGGGGGAGGAAGGTCCGTGCGTCGGTGCCGATCATCTCGGCGGCCGATCCGTACCCGAGCATCAGCGCGAGGGTCCGGTTTGCATACACGACAGGGTAGCCGGGCGCGGGGGAGAGGCGGAAAACGCCAAGCGGGATACTCTCGATGAGATTGGAAAACTCCTCCGGGTTCCGTACCGGTCCGCCCGGTCCTGGATCCACTGTGCTCCCCGTTTTCATCCTTATTGTGATATTGGTGCATGAATGATATTCAACCTTCCTTAAAAAAGGGAAAATTTTTCCGGACGTTACCGGAGGTCCCGTGCAAAGATGGGCCGGAGATGGGCTGTCGGCGTATTGTATTCAACAGGGGCGATCTGGACGGCGTTGCACGGGGAAGGGGACCATGCACCTGACAACCGGTTGCAGGCACCAATGTTTAATATACCCCCTGGAATATCATACATCAATGAAAACGGGCGTCTGTATCCTGGTCATATCGTTACTGCTCTTCGGTATGGTCGGCGCAGGGTGCACCTCGTCCACGTCCCCGCCGGTTACCACCGTAGCCCCCCTGCCGACTACCGGGAACGTGACTCCCGCGGTGCCTGCCACCCCACCGGTGACAACGGCAGCGGCTGCAACTGCGGTGGTCCCGGCCCTTCCTCCTCCCGCGGCACCCGGCGAGCCGGAATATTCCTCAGGGGCAGATGTGCCGGATAATCCCTGGATAATGCACCTTGAATTTACCAGAAGTTATTACCCGTATACCATTCCCGACTGTGCCATGAGGGCGGCATTCCCGGAAGTCGCGCAGGTGCCGGGGTACGGGATCCGGCAGCCGGTGCCGGAACTCATCGCCCTCTCCCCGGGTGAGATGGATGCGTTCCTGCAGAAGTATAACGAGGGCGATACCGGCGGATGTCCGGCCGCGCCGGTGGGCCCGGGCTGGAATTTCGTGAAGATCGAGGGGACGATCCTACCCAGAAATGCGAGGCCGCGGGAGTACGATATCGGCATCGATGTCAGGTCCCGGGGCAGGGTCGTCGCGCAATTGGGGATGGACGAGACCCTGACGCTTGAACAGCCGTTCTCTTTCGAGCGGTACGTCCCGCTCAGGACCGATGAGATGGAGCTGTTCGACAGCATCGAACTCGTCTTCAGCGGGAAGAACTGATTTTTTTACGGGGTCCGGGGAACCGCACAGAGGTTGCCGCAGGTGTTGATGCTGTAGAGCGCGAGGATGGCCGTATCGTCGAGGCCCTTCTCCCCGATACCGATCCTGCTCAGCTTGTCACGGATGATCCGGATCTTTTTTTCAGTGCTTATCATAAGGATGATGCTTACTTGGCGGGTGACACGTTAAAGAGATGTATTAAAATCATGGTATTCCAGCTCTTCTGGGCCGGAATATGCCGATAAGGCAGAGCGATCTTCCGGTTGAAGACTTACCAGGAGAAAAAAGATTATATGGAGTTATCAAGGATGACCTGTGAGCTGCCATCAGAGAATGTTCCGGTCACGACGACATGCGTCTTACCTGCAAATCCTCCGTTTGAGGCAGCTACAATGGTAGTGCTGCATCCAACCCTCAGGGTTGCTGCGCCTCCTGTCGGGCCCATCATGAATGCCGGGTTGTCATTGATAGAGATACAGGCAAACTGCATCGTGCCCGCATCCTGGCCACCCTGGTAGGTAACCGTAATGTGATTTGCATCAGGTTTCTGTGCAGTAGCTGCAACGACCTTGGTCTTGGAAATATTTCCAGCCATACCGAACACGAACGCGGCGATCACTGCCGCGAGGATCACCGTGATTGCGACCATCAGGATCACACCGATCACGGGTGATACTGCTTCATCATTCTTTGTACATGCCATAACTTCAGAACACCTATCCAATGCCGGACAGAACAATGTATGCCTCTTATTAAATTTATTACTATATAAGATATTGTTTAACAAAATGTATGATAAATGTAACTAAAATGGGAAAAGGATAGTTATTCAACTTTATTTTTCATTCTTCCGCTCCTCCTTCGAGTACCAGGATCTTCACTTTTTTTCGTGAGGGATTTCCCGGGCTGGCGGGAGAGAAAGCCGGGGATCACCGATGAGATGGAAGGGAACTGCCGGTGGACCTGTTCCGGCAAAGGTGATTTTCCGGCAGCCGGCAATGATCGCAGAGGACCAGGCCGCACCGGGAACATTTCCTGATCGCACCGGACAGTTCGCGCCCGCAGTTCCTGCAGACCCTGAGGTGGGGGTGTTGATCATACTGGTGAAGCCGGAGGCAGCGGTGGTTTTCCGGCAGGTGATGGCCAAAACAAAAGGTATGGCCGCACCGCTGGCACGTGAACGGGACCTCCTCAAGGATCTTTCCGCAATACTGGCACCAGCGCATTATGTCTGCATCGTGGGCCGGGAATGAAATAGGTTGCGATACCGGATGGGTGGACTAACGGTACACGCTCTTGCCGGGGGATTGCAGGATTATGATTCGTATCGCGGTGCAAGGAGCCGGTGAGGCAGGGGGGGTATCCGGTATACCCCCCTACCGTTTGGTTGTCAAAACGTTCATACCCCCCTACCCGCATGGGGGGGAGGTATCCGGCATACCCCTCCCTCCTCCGGCCGGATCATACCCCCCCTGATCATTTCCGGGTAGCCTCCAGAACGATTGCTCCGTCGGAATGCCCGTGGCTGAAACGTGTGCAATATTGCACGGTTCCCAAAAACGGGAAGGGGGGTATCCGGCATACCCCCCCACCATTTTATGGCATGAAAATCCTTTCAGGATTTTCAGCAACGTGTATGAAAGTCTGATGACATTCCTCCACGTTTTTCAAATCGATCAGACCCCCCCCCCTTGCTGAGCGTGGGGGGGAGGGGGGTACCCCCTCCCACTAAGCCCGGGGGGGTGGGGGTAGCTACCCCTCTTAGCTCCGGAGGGGTACCCACCCCCCTCTCATCTCCGGCTTCAAATCCCATCCCTCCGTCGGACTTCGATACTACACAGTCCTTTTTCGCGTGCAACCGGAGGGGGGGGTACCCCTCCCACTGAGCAAGGGGGGGTAGGGGGACCCCCCTCTGAGGTTGGCCGGAGGGTAGGGGTAACTACCCCTCCCAACTCCGGAGGGGTACCCTCCCCCCTCTCAGCTCCGGCTCCAAATCCCATCCTTACGTCGGACTTCGACACTACACGGTACTCCTTCGCGTGCAACCGGAGGGGGGTGGGTACCCCTCCCGCTGAGGGAGAGGGGGGTGGGGGGATCCCTCCTGTGTAGGCATGGGGGGGTACCCCCGGCCCCTGAGGCTTGGGATGTGCGGGGGGATGAGAAATCACGGGGGGTCTGTGGGAGGGGGCCGTCGTCATTTTCTTAGCGGGAGGGGGATTGCAAAGACGGTTTGGCGGAGGGCATTGCAATAGGCAGGTGACTAGCTGTTCCTCTGCGGATGATGAAGCTGAATCTTCAGATTAAGATGGATTTAGATCAAAAAAAGGAGAGGTTCAAATCCGCACCCTCGCACATATGTAATGGGTTATAGTTATCTAGCAAAATGCCACCCTTCATTTCTGATATCACTATTTTAATAGAGTGGAGTGCGGGTGAAAAAAATTGAAAAAAATAAAACGATACATTAATGTTATTCATCATTTCATGGAATCGCATGGCAAATGATATTTCTTTTTCTAAAATGGCTGTAGTAACTTTTATAGTTGTATTCTCCTTTTTCCTAATTTGCTCCCCGGCCTCTGCTACTTTAAAACATATCGATAAAGGAGGGGTTATTTTTGGCGGAGAGAGTGATATCGATATTTGTAGTTTTTGGAATTCGACCCGTAGTACTACTTTTGGCATGTGGCCTCCTGGACAGAATATAAATTCAAGTGCACCACAAACCGCAGGGTTGTTATTCGGAAGTATTTCAGTACCTTGTTCTCTAGTGAGTCCTGGATTTTGGGGCTATAATAATTATCTAGGGTATTCTCTGCAAAATGATGGAGTGACACCGTATCCTGATCTTCAATTTATTACGCAAGATCCAACACTAGATATTAAAATATGGGATGTGGAATCAAATCAAGAAATAACTGGACAATTCGTTCCTCAAGGGCATCATGTTACTTTCAAAATTACAACTAATATGTATCAAGCAACATCACGTTCGGATGCGAACCCATCAACTGACGGGTTTATTAGCATCGTAGTCATAAAACCGGATGGATCGACTTCACTGAGCTCACTTTATGATTCAACATTGACCCCAATTAGTCTCCAGAATCTTTACGTTACTACCTCTGATTTCACATGGGGTAATGGGAAAGCCTGGGCAACGGATGTGAAAGATAGTAGTGGTAACTCTGTCTATCCTTCTGGAATTTACACCGTCTATGCTGTGTCAAATTTGAATGAAATGCGTGATGTAGTTGGAGGTTTCAGAACCTCCACAAAAAATCTAATATTACAACCCATTACTGCAACAACATCAACAACTGCTACAACGTCAGTTACAACCCTTATGATAACTGCAACAACCTCAATCACGACAACTTCAACCCCAACTACAGTACCAACAACAGTAGCAACGACGACAACTACTTTAACAACGACAATTCCAACAACAAAAACCACAACAATAACCCTAGTTCCAACTACCTATAAGGTTACTTTAACTATAAAACCGACAGAAAAATTGACCCCGTGGCCTTCAAGCACCCCGACAGAAGCATCTCCAATAAGTCTTGCAGTAATTTTTGTTGGACTCGCGATTGTTGTTTTGATTGAAAGGGATTGAATAATCCCAAATCCCTTAATTATTAAAAGAGCGGGATGCTGGCGTTAAATTAATCATTAATCTATTGGTATGTAATAGAAAAAATCAAAGAGAATTCTATAAATAAGTCTACGGATATTTTCTTCTGATTTAAAATGCCAAAAATTTTTATCGATACTCAGATTTATCTAAATTTTTATCAATCAAATGTCGAAATATCAACTGTATTTAAGGAGATTAACAAGATAAGGCGATTCCTCATTATTCCTGAACAAGTAAAAGATGAATTTATTCGAAAACGCGATACAAAAATTCAAGAATTGAAGAAACGTATTACTGAAACATATAGCGAAGACAAATTAAGTTCGTTTGGAATCTTTCGAAAACATCCAGAATTCGCAGAATGTATAAAATTGGTCAATCAAATTAATCAAATCCGTCAAAATATGATAAAAAAATGTGAAGAGATGCTCGAAGATCCAAAAAAAGACGAAATTTTTTCTTTTTTTATGGATTTATATACCGATTCGACAGTTCAAAAACTCAGCCGGACTGAAAAAATTTTTCAACTTGCATTAAACAGAAAATTTATTGGAAATCCTCCGATTAGTAAAGACAAAATTACAATTGGTGACGAAATAATTTGGGAGTCTATTTTGGAAAGTATAAAAGACGATTTAATTATTATTTCTGCTGATAATACATTCAAGAACAATTATACGTTTTTATTTGATGAATTTCAAACGAAAACGGATAAAAAATTGTTGGGTGTTTTTAAGGAAATATCCCAAGCATTCAAAATCATTAATGAGATACCATCGAAAGACTTGGCGGAATATGAGAAAGGGCAAGAAGAACTTGTGGCTAACCAAATAATAAAACAAATAATTCATTTCAAAGAATTACAGGTAGCAACTCCTGTACGATGGTCGACAGATTCTTCGGGAAATCTCTACTCAAATGGTATTCCAATAATTAATGATCCACAGTTTTCTGTACTTTCTCCGTCAACTCAAGAGAAAATTGTTAAATTAATTTTTAAAAGCGAAGAAAAATGAGGATTTTTTATCCTCTATCTCGTTCCCCTATTCATGCCAATTCTTTCCGCATCACATTGCCGCATCGAGATAATTCTCAATCTTTCCTTTTCCTGATTTCTGAAAATCTGAACGTTGGCACCGTCCAAAGATTCATCCTCAATATTATTGGCCTCTTTCCCAATGTGGATTTCCAATCTTCCCTCCCTTCCTCGCTTCGAACCCCTCATCACTCAAAGATTCTGATGAATCTTCTCGTGTCTCACCCTTTCAGGGTTCGGCAACTCGAAGAACGCTCCCGCGTTCTTCTCGCGCTCGGGGACACGCCATGGGCGTGTCCCCTCACGCTTATAAACCCTATGGTCACATAGTGTACACATCAACGATTGTGCATCGTTGAACGATATGTGCTGCACGTCGTAATAGCGGAACGGCACATGCAGAGGGGACGCATTTCCGCGTTCACACGAGAATAGTATAGCATACCATAGGTATAGCATACGATAAAACACCATACGAGAGGATATCGATATGATTTTAGTACCTGATACGAGCGTCCTTATTGACGGGCGCATAACCTCAATGATAAAGGCCGGTGAATACAAGGGAGCAACAATAATCGTCCCGGAAGCAGTGATCGCAGAACTCGAGGCCCAGGCCAACAACGGGCGCGAGATCGGGTTCTCGGGCTTAAACGAGCTGCAGTCGCTGTGCAAAATGGCCGAGGAAAAGACCATCGAACTGAAGTTCTCCGGTGTGAGGCCCTCGCTTGAGCAGGTGAAGCTTGCAAGCGGCGGCGAGATCGATGCGATGATCAGGAACATCGCGATTGAGAATGCTGCACGGTTCATAACAAGCGACAACGTGCAGGCCGAGGTGGCACGGGCAAAGGGGCTCGATGTCATCTACTTAAAGCCACAGATAACCGATTTTGTCCCGCTCGCCATCGACCAGTTCTTCGACGAGCACACCATCGCCGTGTACTTAAAAGAGCGGATATCGCCGATGGCCAAGAAGGGCTCCATCAGCGACATGAAACTCATGAAGATCCGCGACGCGCCCACGAGCGAGTACCAGCTCCGGATGATGGCGCAGGAGATCCTCGAGCGGGCGAAGCGCGACCCCGACGGCTTCATCGAGGTCGAGAAGCGGGGTATCACCGTGGTGCAGATCGGCTCCATGCGGATCGCGATCGCACGGCGCCCATTCTCGGACGGCATGGAGATCACCGCCGTCCGCCCGATCGTGGACGTGACCCTGAAGGACTACACCAAGTCCGATATCATCACGAAAAGGATCACGAGCGAGAAGCGGGGCATGATCATCGTCGGCGCCCCCGGTGCCGGCAAGACCACCCTCGCCCAGAACCTCGCCACCTTCCTCTCAGACAGCGGCTACGTGGTCAAGACCATGGAGGCCCCCCGGGAGCTCCAGGTCCCGGACCAGATCACGCAGTACACGATGCTCGAGGGTAGCATGGCGAACACCGCCGACGTCCTCCTCCTCGTCCGGCCCGACTTCGTCATCTTCGACGAGCTCCGGAAGAACGAGGACTTCAATGTCTTTGCCGACATGCGCCTTGCCGGCCTCGGCATGGTCGGCGTCATCCACGCAAACGGCGTGCAGGACGCGGTCCAGCGCTTTTCCGACCGCGTCGACTTCTCCGTCCTCTCCCAGATCGTCAACACGATCATCTTCCTGAAGCAGGGCGTCATCACGAAGGTCTACGATGTCGGGTTCACCATCAAGGTCCCCGAGGGCATGGGAGGCGAGATGCACCTCCGGCCCGTCACCACCGTCACCGACCACGAGACCGGCCAGCTCGTCCTCGACATCTTCCGGTACGACGGCGAGACCATCGTGATGCCGGTCATGGCGGTTACCGCAGCCAAACCCCCGCAGCTCCAGGTGCAGAGCGTGGGCCAGCCGGTCGCCGCCCTCACGCCCGTCAGGGCGCCGGTCGCGATGGCAGAGCCTGCGCCCCGGAAGGAGAAGGAGACCGAGGAGCGGCCCGGCTGGAAACTGAACGAGAAGGAGATCCAGCGGGAGATCGGGCGGTACACGGAAGGCTTCGTGGACGTCCAGATGCTCAGCGATACGAAGGCCGTGGTCTACATCGACGACAAGGACGTCCCCGCCGCGATCGGCAAGGGCGGCAAGAACGTCTCCGCGATCGTCAACAAGCTCGGCATCGGCATCGACATCAAGCCCCGCTCCGACTTCGACCGGCAGCAGGTGCAGCCGAAGGCCGATGAGGAGTACAACCTCGGCGGCGGCATCAAGATCCAGACCGACAAGAAGCAGCTGACGATCGTCGCTCCGAATGAGAGCGGCAAGATCGTGGACGTCTTTGCCGGGAAAGAGTACCTCTTCACCGCCACCGTGAACGAGACCGGCGAGATCCACCTCGCGAAGAACTCGAGCATTGCGCAGGAGATGATCCGGCGCTACACGAACAACGAGGTCATCAGGCTGAGGCCGGTATAACCTTTTTCCGGGTGGTGAACACAATTGAGTGAATTCGATCTATCGGCATTCGAAGAAGAGGCGCACGAGCGGTGGACCCATGCCTTTGAGTCCAACCCCTCCCGCCTCGAAAAATACTACCTGAACGTCGCGTTCCCGTACCCGAGCGGCGCCATGCACGTGGGGCACGGCAGGACCTATATCGTGCCTGACGTTGTCGCACGGTTCTGGCGGATGCGGGGGAGGCAGGTGCTCTTCCCGATGGCGTTCCACGTCACGGGCGCCCCCGTGGTCGGCATCTCGAAGAGGATCGCAAACAAGGACCCCAAGACGATACACCTCTACCGCGACCTCTACAAGGTCCCGCAGAACGTGCTCGACGAGTTCGTCGAGCCGCTGACCATCGTCCGGCACTTCGCCGCCGAGTACCAGCGGGTCATGACCGCCTGCGGCCTCTCCATCGACTGGCGCCGGCGGTTCATCACCGTCGACCCCACGTACAGCAGGTTCATCGAGTGGCAGTGGAAGCACCTCTTCGACGCCGGCCACGTGATCAAGGGCGCCCACCCGGTGCGGTACTGCACGGTGGACGACAACCCGGTCGGCGACCACGACCTCCTCGAGGGCGACAAGGCCGAAGTGATAAAATTCACCCTCGTCATGTTCCGGTACGGCGATTCCTTCATCCCGACCGCCACCCTCCGGCCCGAGACCATCCACGGGGTCACGAACCTCTGGGCCAACCCGTCCGTGACGTACGTGAGGGCGCTCGTGGACGGCAGGGGCTGGATCGTGAGCAGGGAAGCGGCCGAGAAGCTCGCCCTCCAGGACCACACGGTTGAGATCAAGGAAGAAATAAAGGGCAGCGAGCTTGTCGACAAAAAAGTCAGCCACCCGCTCTGCGGCGAGATCCCGATCCTGCCCGCGGAGTTCGTGGACCCCGACATGGCGACCGGCATGGTGATGAGCGTCCCCGCCCACGCCCCGTTCGACTACATCGCCCTCCGCGACCTCCAGCAGGCCGGGAAGTACACGCAGATCAAGCCCATTCCGCTCATCAGGGTCGAGGGCTACGGCGAGGTCCCGGCACAGTTCGCGGTCGAGAAGGCCGGCATCGCCAACCAGATGGACAGCCGGATGGACGCCCTCACGCAGGAGATCTACTCCGCGGAGTTCTCGAAAGGGAAACTCTTCGAAAAATACGGCGGCAAACCCGTCCGGGTCGCCCGCGACGAGGTCGCCGCCCTCATGATGGAGAAGTACGACTCCGCCGTCATGTACGAGTTCGACATCCGCCCCGTGGTCTGCCGGTGCGGCAACAAGGTGAAGGTGAAGATCCTCCACGACCAGTGGTTCCTGAAGTACAGCGACCCGGCCTGGAAGCAGCAGGTCTCCGATCTCTTAAAAGACATGGCCCTCGTGCCCCCCGAGGTCCGGGTCGAGTTCGACCGCACTGTCGACTGGCTCAAGGACTGGGCCTGCACCCGGCGGGTCGACCTCGGCACCCGGTTCCCGTGGGACAAGGCCCAGCTGATCGAGCCGCTCTCGGACTCGACGGTCTACATGGCGTACTGCACGATCGCCCATAAGATCCGGGACATGGACCCCAAGCTCCTCACCCCCGAGGTCTTCGACTACATCTTCCTCGGGAAAAAGTCCCCGGAGCTCCCCGAGAAGAAGAAGCTCGACGCAATGCGGGAGGAGTTCCTCTACTGGTACCCGTACGACTTCCGGTTCTCGGCCAAGGACCTGATCTCCAACCACCTCACCTTCCAGCTCTTCCACCACGTCACCATCTTCCCGAAGGACAAGTTACCGAAGGGCATGGTCGTCTTCGGCATGGGCCTTTTGAACGGCGCCAAGATGTCCTCCTCGAAAGGGAACGTCTTCCTGCTGGAGGACGCCGTGAAGGAGTTCGGTGGCGACACCGTCCGGATGTTCCTGATGGGCAGCGCCGAGCCCTGGCAGGACTTTGACTGGAGGAACGAGCTCGTCCTCTCGACAAAGAAGCAGATCGAGCGCTTCTACAACACGGTGATGGAGTGCAAGGACGCAACCGGCGAGCCCCACGACATCGACCGCTGGCTCGCGAGCCGGCTCCAGGCGCACATCGCGAAGACCACCGGGGCCCTCGACAATTTCCAGACCCGCCAGGCCCTGCAGGAGGCCTACTTCGGGATCGAGACCGACCTGAAATGGTACCGCCGTCGCCTCCCGAAGGACTGCGACGGCAGCAGGGAACTCCACGAGCTCTGCTCTGTCTGGGTCCGGCTCCTCGCCCCGTTCATCCCCTTCACGGGCGAGCACCTCTGGAAGGAACTCGCGGGCGAAGGCCTCGTCTCGTTCGCCCCCTGGCCGGTGGCGGATGAGAAGCTCGTCAACGGGAAGGTCGAGCTCGCCGAAGAACTCCTCACCCGCACCGTCGAGGACGTCGAGTCGATCAAGAAGCTGATCCAGATCACGCCCAAGGCGATCACGATCGCCCTCGCCCCTGAATGGAAGCACGAGATCTTCCGCACGATCGCACAATCGGGCGACCGGAACACCGTGATTAAGGAGATCATGAAAGACGAGAAGATGAGGAACCGCGGCAGGGAGGCCACCGATACAGCAAAACAGTGCACGACCCTCATCCACCGCCTGCCCCCCCACGTGGTGGAGCCGCTCGCACGCGAGCCCCTCAACGAGCAGGCGATCTTTGAGTCAACGCAGGCCTTCCTCGAGCAGGAGTTCGGCGTACCGGTCCACATCACCGAAGCCGAGTCGAGCGGCCATGTCAAGGCCCTCACCGCCCTGCCATTCAAGCCCGCGATCATTATTGAATGATCTCCTTTTTTCCGTCCAACGACAGAACCCCTCGCTGTCCGGGCGTGAGGACTGACAGGAACTGACCCGGAACCACGAAAGCCCCCGCACCGGGCAGGTTTCCATTGATATAACCGCGTAGTTCCAAAAATATGATATGCCAGGGCATGATACGCTTCTTGGAGGATCGTTCATGCGCACAGGTTCCCGGATCTATCTCTTCTCCACTGCCCTGCTCCTTGCCGCCTGCCTGGTCGGGACAGCAGCGGGGACCAGCCTTGGCATCGACTGGAAACAGGCACCGTTCCTCCCTGACACCACGTTCTCCGGCGTCTCGCTTGCCCCGGACGCTTCCGTGGTCTACAGCGGGGGCAGCCAGCTGCTCGTCCGCAGCTGGGACGGCAGCTCCCACTGGGGAGGGCAGCCGGGCTTCGTGGCCGCCATGAGCGCCGACGGGAAGTACGTGGTCACGAGCTCGGGCAGTACCGTCACGCTGCTGGACGGCACCGGCGCCCAGCTCTGGTCGAGGAACATGGACGGGCAGATCCATGCGGTGGCAGTTTCGCCCAACGGCTCGTTTGTCATCTCCGCTGACGACAAGGGAAATTACAACTCGTGGGGGTATAACGGGGACTTTTATGGCAGGAACAAAAGCGACCCCGTAAAACGGCTGGCCGTCTCACCTGCGGGAGACCTTGTCGTGGTGACAACGGAAGCCGGGATACGCTACTTTACTCCTGCACTCAACCCGGTCTGGACTGACAGCCGGCCCGGGAGCCTTGACGATCTCATCGTGATATCATCGGACGGCTCCACGGTCATCACCGCGGGCGGGTCGCGCATCTCCTCGCACACGGACGCCGGGGCACTCAACTGGCAGGCGGATGTGGCGGAAGGGGCGATCAACGACGTGGCCTGCAACGAGGACTGCTCCATCATCATCGCCGGGACCCAGGACAACACGGTGGTGGCAGTAGACCGGTATGGAAAGACCCACTGGACGTACCCGACCGGGCAATGGGCCAATGCCGTCGCGTCGTCCCGGAGCGGGTCCGTGATTGCTGCCGGCGCAAACGACGGCACCGTCTTCATCCTGGACCACGGCGGCAACCTCCTGACCCGGCGGAAATTCGACGGGCGCATCCAGCCCCGGACGATTGCTGTCAGCAGCGACGGCTCGAGGATCGTCGTCGCGGACCTGTACAACCTTTACGGGCTGAGCCTCGTCGGCACCTCAGCCACAGGTTCTGACACCATCTTTGTAGCCCCTACCCTCAACCCGGTCGTGCCCGCAAATACCCCGTCCCCTGCAGTGACCGCCGCCCCGGTCGATACCGGTATACCGCAGGAAGCCGGGACCATGATGCCGGTACCAACGAGAAAATCGCCTGCCAGCCCGTGGGCCTTCGCCCCGGCAGCTGCCATAGCACTCTGTTTCGTGAAGAGAAAGAAGAAATAACCGGTGACCGGATCGTGCGGAATGCCGGTATCCCGGTGGCCGGGCCTATTCCCCTTCCACGCTCTTTGCCCGCTTCACCCGCTCTTTCGTGGAGAACCCGGTGACCGCGTCAAGGAATTTCCGGAAGCGCCTGTTGGTGTCGAGGATCGCCGCATCGCTCGCGCCGAGGTCCGATTCCGTATCGATGATCACCGATCTCCCACCGGCCCCGATCCTGACATCAAGCCGCTTCAGTGCACCGGACGCGATCCGGTAGCCGGTACCCGTCTTTTGGGGTTCGGCCCCGAAACAGTTTTTCAGTTCCGCGACTGCCCGGGCTTCGAGGTCCTTGGTCAGCCCGCGCTTGATGGGATACTCTTGCATAATACTTTTTTAGTACGCTCGTGTATGTTAATCTAATGACCTCAGATTCTCAGGAGTGTTGTAATAAGATCCTTGCCCGGCTCGATGCGGTCCACGAGGACCTCGGCAGTATCGCCCCGCGAAAGGATATCAATATCACCTCAAAACCGCTCCCGGCAAACGGGGCAGTCCTCATGGGCTTCCCGGGGAGCGGGCTCGTCGGCACCATTGCCCTCCAGTACATGGTCGACCAGCTCGAATTCGAACAGATCGGTTCCATGAACTCGCGCTACTTCCCGCCGCTTGCCATGATGAACAAAGGCCTGATCAACGACCCTGTCCGCGTGTATGCCAAGAGCATCGGCGACTATACGATCGCGGCGATCGTCGCCGATATCCCGATCGCCCCCCCGATCTGTTTCGAGATCTCGAACTCGATCATGGAGTGGGTGGAGCAGTTCAAACCCAAAGAAGTCCTGACCATCGCCGGGATTGTGACCAATGAACCGGAAAAACGGGTCTTTGGCGTGGCCACGACCACCGAGGCGCTCCAGCGGATCCAAGACCACACCCTCGTCCTGCCGATCGGGAGCATCTCGGGGATCGCGTCGAGTATCCTGACGGAATGCAAGTCCCGGAACATCCCCGCGTACGGGCTGCTGGGCGAGACGGTCAATGCCCCCGACCCCCGGGCATCCGCCGCGACCATCGAGGTGCTCAACAAGATGTACAACCTCGCCCTCGATATCCAGCCGCTGATCGAGCAGGCCGTGGAGATCGAGCAGAGCATGGGGAAACTCGCCGAGGAAGTCCAGCAGTCTGCGGATGCCGGCCCGAAAAAAGACCTGCCGATGTACGGGTGACCTGACATGAAATGCGCAGCATTAACCAGCATCTCGCCGGACATCCTCCGGGACCTCAAATCGGGCAGGCCGCGGACCATCGAGCTGCAGAGCACCCATAACATCGTGACCATCGCCGCTGTCGAACCGGGGCCCGATTCCTTCATCTTCATGACCTCGACCGATGTCGAGGACCTCGCACCGGGAGATGCGGGGATCTGCGTCTCCCTCCTCGCCATCAACCTCACCATGAAACGGATCGTCGAGTTTTCCCACGGCATGATCTACGAGGAGCGGGAGCGGATGTCCGCACGGTTGCAGGTGAAGTACTGCTCCTCCTCGGTGATCCGCGAGGTCCACCACGAGGGCCTGACCAAGCCCACGGAAGTCGAGATCCTGAAATCCTCCTGCTATCACGCAGGATAAAAAGTCTGTTTTTTCCCGGTCCTGCCGGGTTACTTCCTCATCACAAGGACGGCAATCCCCACCGCCCCGATGATCGCCAGCGGGCCGACCGGTGATGCGGGCGTCGGTGTATCGCTTGGCCAGGCCGTGGGAACGGGCACGGTGGTCACCTTCGCGGTCGGCACCGGGGGGTAGGTCGTGATGACGGGTGTCGCGGCGGCGGTGGTAGTTTCCACCGGTACCTCGACCAGGTTTCCATAGAACGCGGCCTGGTTGCCCGCGGTAACGGTGATCGTATCGGTATAGGGATGGTACCCGCTCTCCTCCATCAGGACCCGGTAATCTCCCGGGGTCACGTTGTACAGGGTGAAGGCAGTCGTCCCTACCAGGGTATTGTTCAGGTACACGCTGGCCCCGGACGGGCTCGATGAGAAATAGATGCTGCCGTTCACTAAGGGGGTATTCGTCAGCGATGCAGAGACCGCAAGCGTGCTGGTGTTGAATATCACGTTCTGGGACCAGTCAGTATAACCAGCGAGCCTCATCAACAGAGTGTGACTTCCATAACCAACCGATATTGGGCTGGTGTTTGTCGTGCCTGTATTGACACCATCAACATACACGGCAGCACCGGCAGGAACGGAAGAGAACGAGACGGAAGAGGTCAGATTGACAAGGGCGGCCGAAACCAGACTAGTCCGGTTGTCATTAACCTGAAGATTGGTCTGGATAAAATCCTGGTACCCGGAGAGTTGCAACACAACCGTATGAGTCGTGTTCGTAACGTTCTCGATGGTGGTCGGCGTGTAATAGCTGGTACTGATACCGTCCAGAACTATCGTGGCACCTGCAGGACTTGAAGTCAATGATATATTCCCCACGGCAGACGCAGCCACCGGGAGCAGCAGGGCGAGCAGGAGCACGCAGGCAAGAAGATTTGATCGTTTCATGGCGACACTTCCCTTTCATCAATGTAATGGAAAGAACTTACCAACGGGGCCTGATATATTTTGTCAAATTTATGTGAGACCGGCCATGATGGGAAGATCGGCCGGCCTCCAGAGTGCCCGTTCCTTTCCAGACAGTATTAATAATAGCGGGATAAACCTGACTGTAATGATACCCATGCAGGGAAAGAGCTTTTTGGAGACATGTAAGATGTACAGCCTGAGGGACTGGGCGCAGATCGTGTTCATATCCCTGATCTGCCTTGCCGGCGGTTACCTGATCATCTACAGCGTCTACATGATGACCGTCAACTACGAGCCCAACCTTTTCATGTTCTCCATCGCGATGTTCGGCGTCGGGTGCACGGCGATCTGGTTCGGGCTCTCCCACGTGGAGATCCAGGCGACCGAGGAGAAGCTGGAGAGCATCACCACAAGGCTTGACAGCATCATGGAGAAGATCGAAAGGAAATAATACCTCCGCGTCCTCCTTTTCCTCCTGCTCCGGGCAGGAAACAGATTAATTATCACCCAGCACGAATGTTACCGGCACACGTGGGCCTGTGGCTTAGCCTGGACATAGCGCCGGGCTTCTAACCCGGATGTCGGGGGTTCAAATCCCCCCAGGCCCGTTTTTGCCGCGAACGATCGTGGAACGAGCCTATTTTATTGAGATCTCCCGTGGCCAGAACAGTCCGGGATTCCCTGATGATACGGCACAACCAACTCCGGATGATGGTGAAAATTATTTGTCAGGGATTTTTCATCAGAAACGGGGGTACCTCTATGCAAACTGTTAAGGTATAATGATATAATCAGGGGATATGAAGAAAAGTACAGAAATCATCGCACTCACCTTGGTTATCCTGATTGCCTTTGTGGCGATTTATTTCGGGATGCCTGGCTCCACCGTTCCGGCATCCTCAAATACACGTACTGCACCGGCACCGTCGGCCCCGGTCGCGGAGATTGTCGATACGACAGCCGGATACACCGCTTATGGTGCGCCGTATTTTTACGGGACGGTGAAGTCCAATACCGCGATGCCGGTCACTGCCGATATAGCGGCCGATATTTATGACGCATCGGGAAGAGTGCAGCTGGCTCATGGAGACAGTGAAGTCGGGTTACCCCCTTTCGGGCAGTCTCCGTACCAGGTAATTATCTACAAATCCGTCATCTATCCGGCGAACTGGGAATACCGGGTCTACGTTGAGGACATACATTGATCCCGCAGTCCCCTCCCGGTCTCTCTGACGAAAAACAGGTTTACCGGTACCGCGTGGCTGCTGCCATCGCTGCTCTGGGTTGCAGAGCCGGCACTGGCCGTGGCGATTAAAGGGAAAAAAGAAAAATTACAACCGGCCCTGCTCGTCTGCAGTCTGGCTGTCCATGGGCTTTTGCAGGATCTGGACGTCCATAACATTGTGCTGGCGCAATGCCAGTTTCTTTGCCTTGAAGATGTTCTTGCCGTCCTTGCCAATCGCAATGCCGCGGTCCTCGTCCCGGACTTCCACGGTCGCGGTCTGCTCGCCAGGCTCGCCTTCGAACAGGATGGAGGTGACCTGGGCCGGCAGGAAGCAGTTCCGGATGAACTGTTCCGGGTTGCTGTTGTATTCCACGACCTCGATCTTCTTGCCCATCACTTCCGACGCCTTCTTGATCGATGCGCCTTTCTTGCCGATGGCAAGTCCCATGTCGCCGGGGTTGATCACGAAGATGAGACGCCCGTTGCGGTCGTCCACCACGCAGTCGCGGCTCCCCGCGCCGGTCAGGCTCTCGAACTGGGAGATGAGGCGCATGCAGTCTTCGGTCAGTTTCACTTCTACCATGTCATGCCCTCGGTTTTCAGGCCCTCTTGATGGAGAGAATGTCGGATTCGCCCGGGGTGATGATGGCCAGCGTGCTGACCATGAAGGGTTTGCCGCAGGCCTTGCCGAGCGCCACGCTTGAGCCTTCAAAGGTATGGATGAAGAGGTTCTCGTACGCGGTAAGTTTTCTGGTGAAGGCAGACGGGCAGTTGCCTGCCACGACGACCATCTGGGCCTTGCCCTCTTTTATGCACTTTTCGGTGTTGTTCTGGCCAAGAATGACATTTCCTGTCTTGATAGCTCTTCTGAGTGATGCATTAAAATCCATGTACAATTCCCCGTAAGTTTGTTAAGGTTTCAGTTGTCGTGTTGTCTGACTGCGATCAGTTTCACATCGCCGGTTCCCAGCTGGATGGGCTGGCCGACGATGACGTTCTCGGTCACGCCGCTCAGTTCATCAACTTCATTTGCGACGGCCGCATCGAGCAGGTGGTTGACGGTCACTTCGAACGCGGCCCGGGAGAGGACGCTCTCCTTCTCGCCGGCGATACCGTGACGGCCGATCTGCTTGACCTCGCCTTCCATGCACATCATGTCGGAGACGAGCATCAGGTGCCGGACATCGACGAGGATACCCTGCTCGTTGAGCGTGGAAACCGCTTCGTGGATGACGGCATTTCTCGCTGCCTCGATACCGAGGACTGACGCGATCTCGCTGATGTTATTGGTGCGGGTCCTCGATGTGTCCACACCAGTGACATCAAATACATCCTTAAGGTTGGATCCTTCAGTATAAAGTATATACTCCCCGGTCTCCTTCCTGACGACAACCCGGAGGATGTCATCGATGCCCTGCACGATCACGTTCCTCACGTGCTCCGCCAGCTGGAAGAGGTTCTGGTAACTCTCCTTGTCCTTGGGGGAGAAGATGATCGTAGCAGACGACTCGTCGATATCGTACTCGAAATCCCGGTAGTGCCGGCGTTCGCGGATCTTCTTGGGCGCCGCCTCCATGATCTCCATGGGCGAGATCTTGCGCTTGTCGCAGACCTTGGTGTTCAAGTGGACCACCACGTGCATATTCTCCATGTCCGTGGTGATGTCGCCGAACTCGTGGAGGGGGGCCGCTTCGATCTGCCAGCTGACTTCCCGGGCCTTGTCCCGGTCGCCGCCGAACTCGGGCTCGAGGAAGACGGTCATGGTCGGCGTGCTGGGTTCCTTCCTGGCGTCCATGATCTCGATGAGCCGCGGGAGACCGAGCGTTACGTTGATCTCGGCGACACCCGCGTAGTGGAACGTCCGCATCGTCATCTGCGTGCCGGGCTCCCCGATGGACTGTGCGGCGATGATGCCGACTGCCTCGCACGCCTCGATCCGGGTGCTCTGGTACTCGGCGAGTACCCGTTCGAGGATCTGCCTGAACTGGGCGTCGGTGATCGATTTTTCGTTGAGGAACTTCCTGAGCTGGTCCTTGGTCTTCTGGGGGAGGGATGCTGCCTCGATCTTCTTTTCGTACTTGTCAGCGAGTGCCATTGTCTATACCTCCTCCTTGAGGATACTCTCGACGATACCTTTCACGTCCACCGGGTCGCCGAATGCGCTCTTCGTCGGGTCGGTGCCGTCCTCGCCGTATTCGAACTGGATGATCCTGCCGCCGGTCGACCGGACGGTGCCGTCGTACGCGACCTTGAGGTCCTGCAGCGCGTTGATCATCCGGCGCTGGAGGTAACCGCTCTGGGACGTCCGGACAGCCGTATCGACGAGACCTTCGCGGCCGCCAATCGCATGGAAGAAGAACTCGGTCGGGTTGAGCCCACCCTTGTAGCTGTGCTGGATGAACCCGTGGGCATCCGAGCCGCGGTCGCCTTTCCGGAAGTGCGGGAGCGTCCGGTCATCGTACCCACGGACGATACGCTCGCCACGGACGGACTGCTGGCCGATACAACCGGCCATCTGGGTCAGGTTCAGCATCGAACCACGGGCTCCGGAGACTGCCATCACGACAGCGCTGTTCCCGAGGCCGAGGTGCCGGCCGGCGATCTGGCCGGTCTGGTCACGGGCCTTGCCCAGCACCTGCATGATCTGCATCTCGAGGGTTTCCTCTACGGTACAGCCCGGGCATGGGTTCGAGCTGGCCGTCCTCGTAGATCTTGATGCGCCGGTCGACATCGAGCGCTGCATTCTTCAGCACGTCGTCGATCTGGCCGTACTCGGTCTTGGAGAGGTCCTCGTCGTCGATACCGAACGAGAACCCGTCGAGCATGATCCCGCGGATCGAGAGCTTGGTTAAGTCATCGATGAACTTGGTCGCCCGCTTCATGCCCTGCTGGCGGATGACCCGGTTGACGATCTGGCCGTCGAATGCGCCGATCGCCTTCTTGTCGATGGTCCCTGCTTCGAGCTGGCCGTCGATGATGCGCACGTACGCATCCCGCTCGCAGAGCTCCTTTTTGCAGACATCGCAGTTCTGGCAGGAACTGGCCTTGAAGACCATGTTGAGGCTTTCCGGGAGGATAACGGAGAAGATCTGCTTGTTGCTCCAGTATTCGACCCCGTCCTCCACCTTGCCGGGCTCCGGCATGCGCTCGATGCCGGTATAGCGGAGGAGGTAGAGCGCCTCTTCTTTCCTGAACCAGCGCATGTCGTGCGTCAGCATGAAGATACCCGAGACATGGTCGTGGATGCCGCCGATGATCGGGCCCCCGAAACGGGGCGAGAGGATGTTCTCCTGCACGGCGATGAGGATCGTAGCCTCGGCCCGCGCCTCCTCGGTCTGCGGGACGTGCATGTTCATCTCATCGCCATCGAAGTCTGCGTTGTACGGGGGGCAGACCGCAGGGTTGAGCCGGAACGTCCTGCCCTCCATCACCTTGACGCGGTGGGCCATGATGCTCATGCGGTGGAGCGATGGCTGCCGGTTGAAGAGCACAACATCGTTGTCGCGGAGCTGGCGTTCCACCGTGTAGCCGGGCTCGATCATCTCGGCAACCGTCTCAAGGTTGTCGGCACCCAGACGGAGCCTGCGGTTGTCCGGGCGGATGACGTAGTTTGCGCCGCAGGGCGCGTTCACGTCCGGGCGCACGGGGCCGTTCCTGACAATCTGCCGGAGTTCCTCGATGTTGTAGGGGGTGACCCGGACGGGGATCGTCATCTCGTTTGCCACTGCCCGCGGGACACCGACCTGTGCAACGGAGAGGTTCGGGTCCGGGGAGATGACCGTGCGGGACGAGAAGTTCACGCGCTTGCCCGAGAGCGAGCCGCGGAACCGCCCGTCCTTGCCCTTGAGGCGCTGCGAGAGCGTCTTCAGGGGCCGGCCGCTGCGGTGCCGGGCCGGGGGACAGCCCGCGACCTCGTTGTCGAGATAGGTGGTCACGTGGTACTGCAGGAGTTCCCAGAGGTCCTCGATGATCAACTGGGGGGCGCCTGCATCCTGGTTCTCCTTGAACCGCTGGTTGATGCGGATGATGTCCACGAGCTTGTGGGTGAGGTCGTCTTCCGACCGCTGCCCGTTCTCGAGGATGATCGAGGGCCGCATCGTGACCGGGGGTACCGGGAGGACAGTAAGGATTGTCCACTCGGGGCGGGCCACATCCGGGTTGATGCCGAGCGGGATCAGGTCCTCGTTCGGGATCTTCTCCATCCGGGCGCGGATGTCAGCGGGGGTGAGCTTGTGCTCCACCTTCTTGCCGTCCTCTACGACGACTTCTGAAAACGTTGTCGGTTTCTCGAAGTTGATCTTGAGCTGCTGTTCCCCGCAGTGCGGGCAGACGCGCTCCTTTTTCACGTCCTTTTCCGAGAGCAGGTCACCGGTCTGGTCGTCTTCCGTACCAACGACCTTCTCGACTTCCTCGGGGCTGAGGAGCACGCGGCCGCAGGCGCGGCAGGTCACCCGCAGGAGTTTCCTGATCAGGCGCGTGTAGCCGACATGGATGACGGGCTTCGCGAGCTCGATGTGGCCGAAGTGCCCGGGGCACTCGCTCGCCTTCTGGTCGCAGGTCTTGCACCGGAGACCGGGGTCGATGACACCGAGATTCAGGTCCATGAGGCCCTGGGGGTAGGGGAACCCGTCGTCATCGTAGGTGTCGGCCCAGATGATCTTCCGGACACTCATCTCGCGGATCTCCTTGGGGGATAACAGGCCGAACTCGATCTGTCCGATTCGTTTTGGGGATGGCATGTTACACCACGTCCTGTAATTTCAGTCTTGGGGCAATGCCCATACTCTTCATCTCGTCCAGCAGGAGCTTGAACGCGTAGCTCATCTCGACCGAGTAGATGTCGGTCTCGTTCCCGCAGGCAAGGCAGCGGGTCATGTTGCGCTTGCGGTCGAGCATGGCGACCATCCCGCAGCGGGCGCACACATATTCCTGCACCTTGTCCGACTCATCGAGGAGCCGTTCTTTCAGCGCCATGGCGGCGCCGTGGCCGATCATGACATCCCGCTCCATCTCGCCGAACCGGAGACCGCCTTCACGCGCACGGCCCTCGGTCGGCTGGCGGGTGAGCACCTGGACCGGTCCGCGGGACCGGGCATGCATTTTGGACGAGACCATGTGGTAGAGTTTCTGGTAATAGATCACGCCGATGTAGACATCGGCCTTGAAGACTTTGCCCGTGATGCCGTCATACATGAGCTCCCGGCCGTTGTGGGAGAAACCGAGTTTCTTCAGGGATGCACGGATGTCCGCCTCGCTCTCCCCCTTGAACGCAGTGCCGTTGATGCGCCGACCTTCGAGGGCGCCGACCTTCCCGCCGATCATCTCGAGCATGTGCCCGATGGTCATGCGGCTCGGGATCGCATGGGGGTTGATGACGAGGTCGGGAGTCAGGCCGCTCTCGGTGAACGGCATATCTTCCTGATGGGTGATGAGACCCACGACACCCTTCTGCCCGTGCCGGGACGCGAACTTGTCGCCGACTTCCGGCACGCGGAGGTCGCGGGTCCGGACTTTCACGAGCCGGGAACTGTTCTCGCCTTCGGTGATGATGACCGTGTCGACAATGCCGTGCTCGTTGCTGCGCATCGTGACGGAGGTGTCGCGGCGTTTCTCGACCGCGATCAGTTCACCGGACGGTTCCTCGAGGAACCGCGGCGGGGACGTCTTGCCTATGAGCACATCCTTCTCTGCGACAACGGTCTCGGGGTTGATCACGCCGTCCTCGTCAAGGTTCTTGTACGATTCTGCACCATGGGCACCGGCAACGTCCTCTTCGGGGACCTCGATCCGGTCGATCTGGCCACCGGGATACCGGCGCTCTTCGCCTTCATAGGTCCTGAAGAAGTGGGAACGGCCAAGGCCGCGTTCGATCGAGGCCTTGTTGAAGATGAGCGCATCTTCAATATTGTACCCCTCGTAGGAGAGGATGGCGACAACGAAGTTCTGGCCGGCAGGACGGTCGTCCGATCCGATCAGTTCCGAGGTCTGCGTGTGGGTGAGCGGTTTCTGCACATAGTGGAGCAGGTGGCCGCGGGTGTCGGGGCGGAGCTTCATGTTCGCCGCGCCGAAACCGAGCGCCTGCTTGACCATGCCCGCGCCCATCGTGACACGCGGGCTCGCATTGTGCTCGGGGAACGGGACGTGCGCCGCGCCGATACCGAGTATCAGGGAGGGGTCGATCTCGAGGTGCGTATGGTCGTGGGTCGCGTTCTCGGGGTTCATCGCGATGAGGAGGTCTTCCTCCTCTTCCGCGTCAATGAACTCGATCATGCCGCGCTGGACAAAGGAGGCGATATCGATCTCTTTCCGTGCCAGCTTCTGGAGGTCCTCGTCCGCGATCAGGGGCTCGCCGTTTTTCAAGACGATGAGGGGGCGGCGCGCACGGCCGCGGTCGGTCAGGATGACGACATCGCCATTGTACTCCTTGTGGGAGACGTTCACTTCCGGCGAGATCGCTCCCTGCCGGCGCATGCTGCGGATATTGGCCACCAGTGCTTTTGGATCGTCAACAAGGCCGATCAGCGCCCCGTCAACAAAAACTCGTGCTTTCTTCATCAGACCTCACCCCTGATATGCTCGACACCAAGGTTATGCAGGATGCGCATGATCTCCTCTTCATCGTCCACGCCCTTGCTGATCTCCACCATCTGGGCAAAGTTCTTGACAAGGCCGCAGTTCGGCCCTTCGGGGGTCTCGCTCGGGCAGATCCGGCCCCACTGGGTCGGGTGCAGGTCACGGGCCTCGAAATGGGGCTGTGAGCGCGAGAGCGGGGAGATCACGCGGCGGAGGTGCGAGAGCACGGCCATGTGGTCGACCCGGTCGAGGAGTTGCGAGACACCGGTCCTCCCGCCCACCCAGTTGCCGGTGGCAAGCGGGTGGAGCAGGCGCTCGGTCAGCACATCGGCACGCACCGCGGTAGCGATCGAGAGATCGCGGTGGCGCATGCTGGCGCGCTCGAGCTGGTACTTGATATCGCGGGTGAGCCGGTTCAGCGATATGCGGAAAAGATCCTCCATCAGATCGCCTGCAAGTTTCAGCCTCTTGTTCGAGTAGTGGTCCTTGTCATCGATTCTGCGCTTGTTCAGGACAAGGTCGAAACAGGCCTCCGCCATCCGGCCGAGGAAATGTGCCTTTGCAAGGCGGACCGAGAGGACTGCTTCCAGGTACCCCTCGTCCCCCTCCTTGAGGTTTGCCGGCAGGGAGTAGTTGAGGTGCGGCAGGAGGTAGTTGTCGAGGACGAACTCCGCCCGCTTGCGCTGGTAGTCCTTGGTCTGGTTCGGCGCGAGCTTCTTGCCCACATACATGATGCCGCCTTCGACCGAATCGCACTCGCTCTCTTCCAGGTTCTGCATCATGAACGTCAGGATGTCCTCGTCGCTCGAGACTGCGTTCACGACCTCCTGGTCGTTTGTCATGCCCAGCGCCCGCATCAGGTCCACGAATTTCAGGTGGCCCGCAACGGATGGGAAGGAGACCTCGAGGAGGTTCTTCTTGTTCCGCTCAACGACCACCAGTGCACGGTACCCGCGGAACTGCGAGAACACCTTGGCCACGTAGATCCGCTCGTTGTAGCGCTCGGTGAACTCGGTCATGATCTTGTTGGACGCGAGGTCCTCCAGGGTCATGAGCACGCGCTCCGTCCCGTTCACGATGAAATAGCCGCCGGCGTCGAACGCATCCTCCCCGTGGGAGACGCGCTGGCCGTCGTCCATGCCGTACAGGTTACAGGCCAGCGACCCGACCATGATCGGGAGCTGCCCGATCGTCGTGATGATGGGGTCCTCCCGGTCTTCCCCGTGCACGAGTGTCAGTCCCAGCTGGATGGGCGCCGCGTAGGTGAGGTTGCGGAGACGGGCCTCGCTGGGATACAGTTCTCCCTGCGACCCGTCCGCTTCCCGCACGAGCGGCTTTTTTACTTCGATGGTGCCCAGTTCCACCCAGACCGGCTCGTTGTTCTTGCCCCGGTTTTCGATGTCGGTCTCGATAACCCGCTGTTCGTTGACCACTTTCTGAAGATTGTGCTTTAGGAAATAGTTGAAGGAGTCAAGCTGGTGGCGCGCAACATGCTCCCGTGAAAAATATGCCCTCGATAAAATACTTCTGTCAATCAGACTGACCAACCCCGGAATTATTTCTTTGGTCTCTTGACCACGAGACGGTATGCCTCGGCCCTGCCGGCCGTATGACTCGCCCGGATAATTCGTATCACATCATCGGCATTTGCGCCGATCTCCCTGACGGCTGGATCGTCATGGTAGATTTTTGGTAATTGTTCGGTAGTAATGTTGTAGCGCGAGAGAAGTTCCGTTACTTCGTCTTCGCTCATGATTTTATGATCCGGCACCATCACGTGCTCCAACACATTCAGTTTGGTGCTCAATGAAAAACCCCCTCCCAGATGAACAGATTTCCTCTCAGATGCATCACCGCAAAAAACCCACGATTGCTCGTGGCAACGGGCCCGGAGGGATTTGAACCCCCGACCACCTGGTTAAAAGCCAGGCGCTCTACCGAACTGAGTGACGAACCCAGGGCCTGCTACACAGACCAAGATGTACAGCATTATAACAATGCCAAAAAACTATATAAAGGTTCTCCCTATCTCTGTAAAAGTACGACAACAGGCAGAGAGACCCGCACACCGGGGTTACGTGGCCCTGGCAAATTTTTCATTGATCTCTTTCAGGCGCTGTTCGTCGGCCTGGATCTTCGCTTCGAGTTTCTGGATCGCTGCGAGATCCTCCGCGGGTACTTCGCGCCCCGGGTGGTACACCCCGCATGAATTTTTCAGAACGCAGACCAGGTTCCTGTCCACGTCAATGCTCTTCCGGAGCGCTGCATATTCCTCGATGAGCCCGGTATCCAGGCCGGCATCCTTTGCCACCAGCGTCTCCATCTTCACATCTGCCCTCCGCTCAAAGACGCGTCTGATCGCATCGAGGAGCTGCGAGGGGTTGACCGGTTTTGAGACAAAATCCTCGATATTAAGACAGTGCTGCTCCGCTTCTTCCGGCGTGATCTTCTTTGCCGAGAACATGAGCACCGGGAGGTCTTGGGTCTCAGGGTTTGCCTTGATGCGGTCGAGGGTCTCCCACCCGTCCATGGGCTCCATCATAATGTCGAGAAGGATCAGGTCGGGTTTTGTCGTAGCAAGGAGGGCAATGGCTTCGTCCCCGCCGTGCGATGCGATAGGATTGAATCCCCTCCGTTTCAAGAGGGCTACCAGCCCGTCCACGATATAGGGGCTGTCATCCACAATCAGGATCGTATCGTCCACGTTTCTATCCCCCGCAAATACCTGACGGGCAGATGCCCGGGACCAGGGCATACAGGTGTGGTTTTCCCCCCTGATGCCGGATGGTCTGTGCCCGCATAATATTCAGACGTGTTCTGGAGTACACGATCGTCATTATTTGGGTGACGGGGAACCGGACAGTTCCCCTTTGATCTGCTGAAGGCGGTTTTCCTGGAACTTGATGTTCATCTCCATGCTCTTTATTGCACGGGAGATCTCGTCACTGACGCGGACTTTCGAGTCATTGAAATTATAGGTGGTTTCAAGGATCTTCATCAGGCGCTTGTTCACGTCGATGCTCTTGCTCAGGCGGGCATATTCTGTGATGATCTCGCCGTCGAAGCCCGACTGCCTGGCCATGTCCATGTCGGACTTGATCGACTGGCGGCGGGTGAGAACGTGCTCGATCGCATCGTAGAGCTCGCGGTGGGTGATGGGCTTTAAGACATAGTCCTCGATGTATATCCCGTACTCCTGTGCCTCCGCAGGCGTCAGCTGTTTCGCCGTGAGCATCAGAACCGGGATCTCTTTTGTGTCCGGGTTCTCCTTCACCCGTTCAAGGGTCTCCCAGCCGTCGACGGGTTCCATCATGATATCGAGCAGGATCAGATCCGGGGTGACTGTTTTTAATATCTCGAGGCATTCCTCTCCCCCGTACGCGGCAACAGTCCGGTACCCGCCCCGTTCCAGCATGGTGACGAATACATCAACAATAAACGGGCTGTCATCAACAACAAGGATCGTGTACATTACATTGCCTCCGCAATCTTCCGGGCAACCTGCAGCATCTCTGCATGCACTTTCTCAGGATCCGCTTTATCATTTACGATGGCGGCAATGAGGAAGTTTTCACCGGCCCCCATCACGATGATGGACGAATCCTGGGCACGGATGGTAACCGACATCATGGATTTCATCTTGATGATACTGCCGACAGATTCTGCAGATGCAAGTATTGTTGCAGAGAGGGCCCCGAACCAGGGTTCATTGAGCTCGCGGTCAAAATTTTTGCCGGCAATTATCCCGTCGCGGGATACAAGGGCACATGCTGCAACCCCGTCAATGGATCGAATCATTTCAATAAATGCAGAGATCTTCTCTTTCAACATGCTGCTGCTCCTGCTGCACTACCCTGTGTAATTCATAATACCTGATGGAACCATAAATACATATTGTTTTTTGTCTATCTTCAATCTCGCAGTTTCTGCAAAATCTCCAAGCATGCATATACTTCGTGAAATTTCACCGCCCTGTTTTACCCGATGTACCCGGCAAGCATGGTAGGGAGCCGGTATGTTCCGGCTGTGGCGAAAAACGCCCTTCGATCATCCCCTTGCGGGCCCGGTCCGGGAAAAACCCTGCCACAGATCATCCGCACGCCATCACAAAAACGTTCCTGCGCCCGGATTAATCCGGACAGGGAATGGGGATTCCATATGTATAAATACCTTTTTCCCCAACCGGAGGAAATAAGAAATCTGATGATCCGGGCCTATACCATCACTTCAGGAAAAGGGGGCGTCGGGAAGACTACGCTCACGGTAAACCTGGGCATTTCCCTTGCCCTTCTCAACCGCGAGACCTATATCCTTGACGCGGACATCGGCATGGCCAACATGGCCCTCATCCTTGGCATGGACGATGTGCCGGTAACCCTCCACGAAGTGCTTGCGGGAAAAGCGGATATTGAGGATTCGATCTACGAAGGCCCGGCCGGTGTGAAGGTGGTACCAAGCGGGATCTCGCTGCAGGGATTCCAGCAGGCAGACCCGGACAAGCTGCGGGACGTGATGCACAAGCTCGTGGACCGCTGCGAGTTCCTCCTGATCGATGCACCCAGCGGGATCTCCAAGGAAGGTGTCGTACCGCTCTCGGTCGCCGACCAGGTGATCCTCGTGGTCAACCCGGAACTCGCCTCGATGGCCGATGCCCTCAAGACCAAGATCCTCTGCGAAGTCATGGGGGGGAAGGTATACGGGGCGATCCTCAACCGGGCCGGCCAGGAGCATACCGAGCTCCGTTCCCGGAGTGTCGAGGACGTGCTCGGTGTCAGGGTGATCGATGTCGTGCCAGAGGACGCAAATGTGCGGAGGGCGGCGGCCTACAAGTCCCCCTGCGTGCTGAAGTATCCCCATACCCCCTCAACCCGGGCATTCAAGCGGATCGCGGCCCAGATGTCGGGCGTGGAGTTCGAGGAAGAGAATGACGAGGCCCGGCAGGATGGGTTCGTCGACCGCCTCGCGCGGGCAGTGTTCAGGTAAAACATTTTCGGAGTGGTCAATGGCATACGAAGGTTACATGCTGGTGTTGTTCGGCGGCGTTATTGTAGTCCAGCAGTTCATCATTTACCTGATGTACGTGCGGATCCGACAACTGCTCGACGAGGTCGACTCGATCGAAGGGAAGATCCGGATCACGGACACGGAACTCGAGAACCTTATTACGAGGGTCGAGGAGTTCAAGCGCGGGAATATCTGAAAGGAGGTGCATCTCCCTCCTGTTGTGCCGGCCCGCGTACGATAAGATACATAAGTGATATCGTCCAATAGTACGAGAACGGGGCCATAGGGTAGCCTGGCCATCCTAGGAGACTGGGGGTCTTCTGACCTGAGTTCAAATCTCAGTGGCCCCATGCAATGTTTGTTTTTTTCAGAGGCTGCTGGTTATGAAGATCACGGAGACCTGCATCGACTGCCTTCTATCGCGTGTCAGTCTCGAATGTTCACTGTGCGGCGCAGATACCGATCTCGCGGAGAATACTGCCCGGGCATGCCGGGATATGATCGAGGACCTCCGCGACCGGCCGCTCAGCCACCCGCAGATCGCGAGCCGGATCCACCGAACGGCATACGCTCTGCTCAATAACCCCGACCCGTTTGAAGGGCTCAAACAGTCCGGAAACGACCAGGCTGCAGATGTCTGCAGGCAGGTCCGCGGCCGGCTCCATACCTTCCGGGATTATGTCCATGCGGCAGTGATTGCCAATATCTTCGATTACGGTGTCAGGGGCCATTCCGTCACCGACGATTTTCTCGCATTTTTCAATAGCGAGTTCGGGGAGGGGCTGTATCTCGATGACACGGAGAAGATCCTGCCGCTCTGCTCCCGTGTTGTGTACCTGAGCGACAACTGCGGTGAGATCGTATTCGACCGGTTGTTGATCGGGTATCTCAAATCGCGGGGCTCCCGCGTGACCCTTGCCGTGAAGGAGACCCCGATCCTGAACGACGCCACGGTACAGGATGCGCTTGCCCTCGGGCTGGATGCCATGGTCGACCACCTCACGACAACCGGGGGAGGGCCCGCATCGGAGATCGGCGTCTGTATGGACCTGATACCGGAGGATCTCAGGCAGGCCATCGGGGATTGCACGATCATCATCGCGAAAGGCATGGCAAACTTCGAGTCGCTCTCGGAGATGGAAAACCTTCCCCCGGTCGCCTACCTCCTTGCGGCAAAGTGCCGGCCCGTGGCCGGCGAGCTCGGTGTCCCGGTAGGCTCGAAAATTGCGAAGTTACGGATGTGACTGGCCTTTTTTCTTGTCTTCACCGGATGTCGCGGCATGCGGGGAGCAGGGCCTGCTGACAGGGCGGCGTCTCCCGCCGTTTCATGCATGCATCCCCGTACCTCCGCATGAAGTCCTGTTACCCTGACATCCCGGCCATAATTTTAATAAAAAGGCGGATATTTTCCATATCTTTTTATCAGCAGGCAATCGAACATTGATCCATGGTACTTCTGGATGGAATGACCCTGGGCTGGTCCCTTATTATCCTCGGGGCACTGCTGCTCCTGGTAGAGGTGCACAGTCCGGGATTTTTCGCTGCGGTCCCTGCAACAATCCTGATCATCTTCGGCATCCTGGTCCTCCTGGGACTCGATATCTTTTCGTACCCGTGGGGAGTCATCGTTGCAGTCGTTGTTGCCCTCGGCGCATCCGCTGTCACGATAACGATGTACAGCAGGATGACCCCGGACAATGCGCCGACCACCCTCAGCCGCGACTCGCTCGTGGGCAAAGAGGGGCGTGCGACCCGGGAGATCGATCCCGATACCATCAGGGGCAAGGTTGCGATCGGCACGACCGAGTGGAGTGCCCGGTCCGCGGGTCCGAAGATACCGGCAGGTGCAAAGGTACGGGTTGTCAGTTCCCAGGGAGTCCATATCGTTGTTGAAGAGGTAGCGTGACATGGATTTATTTGTGGTATTCATCGTTCTCATCCTGATCTTCGTAATTTTTTTTATTGCATCGAAGTGCCTCGTGGTTGTTGAACCGTACGAGCAGGGGCTGCAGATCCGGCTCGGGCAGTATGTCGGGAGGATGAACCCCGGCCTCCGGGTGATCATACCGTTCCTGACGGATGTGATCAAACTGGACCTCCGCACCACGGTCATGGAGATTCCCAAGCAGGAAGTGATCACCAAGGACAATTCCCCGACCAATGTCGATGCGATCGTCTACATCAAGGTGATCGACCCGGAGAAGGCCTATTTCGAGGTCTCCAATTACCGGATGGCGACCATCGCCCTTGCCCAGACGACCCTGCGCGGCATCATCGGGGACATGGAGCTCGACGAGGTGCTCTACAACCGTGAGCGGATCAACACGAAGCTCCGGGACATCCTCGACCACGAGACCGATCAGTGGGGTGTCAAGGTCGAGCGCGTGGAGATCAAGGAGGTCGACCCGGTGGAGGCGGTCAAGAACGCAATGACCGAGCAGACGGCGGCCGAGCGTGCCCGGCGGGCCGCGATCCTCCGGGCGGACGGGGAGAAACGCTCCGCGATCCTGAAGGCGGAGGGACTCCGCCAGAGCATGATCCTCGAGGCCGAAGGCGAGCGGCAGAGCAAGGTGCTCCGGGCGGAAGGAGAACGGCTCTCCCAGATCCTCCAGGCCCAGGGAGAGGCGCAGGGCCTCCGGATCCTCTCGGTCGGTGCCGCCCCGCTCGACAGGAAAGCGATCACCGTCCTCTCCCTCGACGCCCTCAAGACCATGGCGGGCGGGCAGGCGACCAAGATCATCTTCCCGTTCGAGATCTCGCAGCTGATCCGGCAGGGCGCAAAGTTCCTCGGGGCAACGGATGAGACCGCGGAGGAGAAAGGCACCCGGCCGGTCATGGACGAAGGGATCCTCGGCGACATCCCCAAGCGCGAAGAAGTGGACGCGATCCTCAAGGAGATCCAGGACGCGGTCCCGAAAGTCTCGGAAGAAGAGCTCAAGGACACCAGCAAGAGGAAGGTGCCGGCCGAAGTGGACACTGCCGGCCCGAACCCCCCGGGCACACAATAATCCCCCATCCTCTTTTTTTTCGCCGGTTTTCAGGTATTTCCCCATCCCGGAGACCACACCGTCACCGATCCAAAACTCATTATGCATCGTGCGCAATATCCGGAGTAAGGAATGGTGGAGACGTGAGGCCGGCAAAGGAATCGATGGGAGAAACGGGAGTGCACACAATCGGTATCCTCACCGGGGGGGGCGACTGTCCCGGGCTGAACGCGGCGATCCGTGCGGTCGTCCTCGCAGGGCGACACTACGGGTTTACGGCAACCGGTATCCGCAACGGGTGGCTGGGACTGCTGGACGATGACGTGGTCCCCCTTTCGGCACCGGATGTCTCCGGCATCATCTCCCGGGGAGGGACTGTCCTCGGCACCTCGCGGACCGATCCCCTGAAGGACCCGGCCGGCCCGGAACGGATCCGGAACACCATGGAAAAGGCCGGCATCGGAGCCCTCGTGGTGATAGGGGGGAACGGCACGCTCTCTGCCGCGTACGACCTGTCCGGGCACGGGATCCCCATCGTCGGCATACCAAAGACCATTGACAACGATGTCGCCGGGACGGACCGAACCTTCGGGTTCGATACTGCAGTGGCGATCATCACGGAGGCGATCGATCGGCTCCAGACCACGGCAGAGTCCCACCACCGGATCATGGTCGTTGAAGTGATGGGAAGGGACGCCGGCTGGATCGCGCTCGAGGCCGGCATCGCCGGTGGGGCGGACGAGATCCTCCTCCCGGAGATCCGGTTCTCCATGGACGATGTGTGCGCGAACCTGAAGGCCCGGTATCAGGCCGGGAAACAATATTCGGTCGTAGTGGTGGCGGAAGGGACGCACCACGAGGATATCGCCGGGGTCACGGTGCCGGCGTGTGACCGCGACGAGTGCGGCCACGAGAAGTTCGTTGGCGTCGGGAACCTGCTCGCCAGGGAACTCGAACGCAGGCTTGCGATCGAGACGCGGGTGACGGTCCCCGGCTATGTCCAACGCGGAGGTACCCGGCAGCTACCGACCGGGTGCTCGCGACCCGGTTCGGGGTCGCTGCAGCCGAACAGGTCCGGGCCGGCAACTTCGGGTGCATGGTCGCCCTGAAGGGTGACCGGATCGGGACGGTCCCCTTACAGGAAGTAGCATCCCGGATCAAAACGGTCGATCCGGCCGGTTACGCGCTTGCAAAAAAAGTCATGTAGGGATCCGACGGACGGCTCCGCCTCTCCTGCACCGTCTCACATGTGGAGCAGCCGGGGAAGGAGGAAGATCGAGAGGATGACCACCAGCATCGCGTAGCTGACAGCAGCGACCACGTATCCCGAATACCGGATCAGCCCCTTCCGGTCCAGGAGCCGGTCGACCCCCTCTTTCATGATGTATCCCCCGTCAAGGGGGACGAGCGGCAGGGCATTGAACGTCCCGACAACGAGGTTCCACCAGCCGCACCAGAAGAGGAGCTGGACCACAAGCCAGAAGTACGGGAACGGTACATGCCACATCGCGGAGCCGGCCGTATCATTCATCAGGATCATGAATGAGCCCCACTGGGAGGGGTCGAGGATCACCCAGATCGGGACGGCGAGGAGGACGAGGAAACCGAGGGGGCTTGCGAGGTTACTAAAGACCTGTTTCAGCTGGCCGGCATCGTAGTACGACACGCCCATGAACCCGCTCGTCCTGTTGCCCAGCTCCGCCGGCCAGGCCCCGAGGGTCAGGGTACGCGTTTCGGTCGTCCCCCTGGTATCGATGAGGAGCGTCGCGGTATCCCCGGGGCGCGTAGTATCGAGGACCCTCGCCACGTCGTCCCTGCTGGAGACGCTGATGCCATTCACTTCCCGGATCACCGAGTCGGGCGGGAGACCGGCTGCATAGGCAGGGGAGTCCAGGTAGACTCCTGTCACGAGCGGGGTGGCGAGCGGGGCAGCAAAACCGAGCAGGAAGATCAGAAGCAAAAAACAGCAGACCCCGAGAACGATATTGTTGGTGATGCCCGCCCCGAACATCCGCATCTTTGCCAGGCCTTTTGTCTTCTCCTGGTCTTCTTCATCCGGTTCGACAAAGGCGCCGATGGGGATGACCGGGACGAGGACCCCCATGGCCCTGATGCGGATACCTTCGATCCTGCACAGGATCGCGTGCCCGAATTCATGGACCACCATGGTGACGATCAGCCCGATGAGGACGGCAATCGTCAGGGGAATGAAATCATTCAGGCCGGGAATGGCTAAGACGTTGCGGAGTTCGTTGACCGCGGTGGGCGCGGGTTTCTGCACAATCGTGAACTGGAGGGAGACGAAGAGCATCGCCGTCATCATCACAGAGACGACGACGACCATGGCCACGCCGATCGTTCCGTAGAACCGGAAGAAGGTCCGGTAGCGGGCGAACCAGTCAAAAAAACCGACCCGGTTCGTCTTGATCGCCATGATCGGGCCGTAGAAGGTGATGTGGTCCTCCCACAGTTTCCGGGTATGGAGGTAATAGGCAAGCACCGCGTAGCACGCGATGATTACGGGAAGGACAAGAAGCCAGTCCATTAACAATTATGGCATTTTTATAAAGATAAAGCACGCCGTCCGGGGATGCCGAACGTTATCAGAATCTCGAAGGTCATCAGACCTGAGAGAGGAGAAGACCGAAGGTCTTCGACTTGAGAGAGGAGAAGAATGCGTTGGTTTTCTTCGATCTGCTGAGGGTCATCAGACCCGAAGCTGGAGAAGAGCCATCAGGCTCTTCGACCAGATCGAATTCGAAGAACCCTTGCGGGTTCTTCTCACGGTTCGGGTCTGATGACCCTCACCGTTTCGTAGATTTCCCTGAGGAAATCTTCTCTTCCTCGACATTCGGATGAAGATCTCGGATTCAAAAATCCATCAGGCGGCTTTGCGATTTTTCCGCCAGGATCACGCCTACCGTTTTCCAGCTCTTCCTTGCGATGGGAGGAGGGGTATTGTGCTCGTTGATCCAGGCGGTCAGGAACCGGATGGTGACCGGGTCAGAGGGGTACCCGCTGCCGATCTCCCCGTATTTTTTCGAGAGGGTGGCAATTGCCCGGTCCCGTGTCACCTTGGCGATGATGCTTGCAGCAGAGACCACCGGGAACTTTTCATCGGCATGGTGCTCCGAGACGATCTCGCATGCCAGGTCGAGGCTGTTTTTCACCATCTCGGCATAGCGGAAGCAGTTGACATCACAGGCGTCCACATAGGCACGGGACGGGGAGAGTCTGTTGATCGCCCGGGCATGGGCCCTTGCCACTGCGGAATTCAGGGTCATCTGGGTACGGACCAGATCGATCTCCCGGGCGTCGAGCCGGACCGTGACAACTCTGCATCGTTTCCGGATCAGCAGGCTCAGCCGCTCTCGCTCTTTCCCGGAAAGGATCTTCGAGTCCTTTACCCCGAGATCATCGAGATCACTCTCCGAATGGACTGCTACCGCTGCAACCACCAGCGGGCCCAGCACCGAACCTTTTCCTGCCTCGTCAACCCCGCAGATCACATGAAATGGTTGATGCGCAAATTATTTCAATGGCGATGATGGGCGGGAAACGGATCATCCCGGGCGGCAATGCGAAGATTCAGCCCGGCAATATCTTCACGGTATTCACAAAGAAAGAGAACAAGGACAACTGCCCTGCTGCTCCTCAACGAGCAGCTCCAAAAAATCAGCGGAGGGACGCCGCAAGGGCGCCGAGTTCGAGCATCAGTTTCGGGTTGACCCGGATAATTTCTTTTATCAGGCTCATGGTGGAGAATTCCTTCAGATTCAGTTTCGAGACCGAGTGGATGATCTCGTTCAGTTTTTCATCGGATTGTTTGATCAGGTATTCCTTAATGAGGTAGTTGCGTTCGATCGACTTGCCCATCTTCGAATCCCGCCATGCCTTGTCGTAAGCCATGAGCGCCTTTTTCGAAACATCGCCCCTGCCGATACAGGCCGCGGCAGTCTCGGCTGCAAGCCGGCCGGTGAACATCGCGTTGTAGATACCGCCGCCGGTGAGGGGGTCGACGACCCGGGCTGCGTCGCCGGCGATGATAAGGCCGTCCGCTACCGTGCAGTCGAGCGGGCGGCAGACCGAGACACCGCCGGGGATATACTCGATCATCTTGCCGTGGGGGAAGGTCTTTTTCACGAATTTGTCGAGGTAGTCCTTGGCCCGGTGGCCTTCCCCACTCTTCCTGCCGGAGATACCGATCCCGACATTCGCAGACCGCCTGCCCTTGGGAAAAACCCAGAGGTAGCCTTCCGGAGCGACCTCGTTGCCGAGATAGAAAACGGTTGACGTCGGGTCGATGTCGATATCGGTCATCACGTACTGGACCGAACTCATGATCTCGCGGAGGGGGACCGTGGTATCGATACCGCACCATTTCGAGAACTTCGATTCGACCCCGTCGGCAGCGATGACCACGTGGGCCCTGACGCTGGTGATCTTGCCGCAGAAATCGACCTTTGCGCCCCTGACAACGCCATCCTCGATGATCGGGGCACAGGCCCGGGACTTGACCGCAACATCCGCACCGGCTTCGGCCGCCTTCCAGACCAGCTCACGGTCGAAGAACTTCCGGTCGAGAATGTAACCGACCTTGTTGCCTGCCATCGCTGATTCGAGTTTCATGAAAAAGCCATCGGGAGCAACGATGCCTGCACCAGTCATCTCCGCGGAGATCCAGCGGGGATCGGGCTCGATGAACTCGTGGAGGGCTTCCTTGCCGATCCCTTCCGCGCAGCGGACCGGGGCGCCGATGGCCTGCCGTTTCTCCACGATACAGGCCGAGAGGCCTTTCCCGACCGCAGTCTTTGCCGCGATCGCCCCCGCAGGTCCCCCGCCGATGATGAGGACATCGTACTTATTTTTCATGGACGATCTCCAGGGCCCCGAGCGGGCAGACTTTTGCACAGACACCGCAGCTGGTGCAGTTCTTCTCTACCGAAAGATACGCGTCGATCAGTTCAAGTGCTCCCTCCGGGCAGACCGATACGCAGCATCCGCAATATCCACAGATATCCCGATGTACTTTGAGCATTGAGTGATCATGTTGGTGTCCTGTTTCATTAATATTTACGGAATTCGTTTTTTTGGTATCCTTCATCGCACCTGCACGGAAAACTCCGGCAGGACCTGACAATCCATCTCCTACCTGGAATCAGAATGCCTGATAGGACTAAAGGAAAAATATTTATAATATAGGAGGAAGGATGTTTCTATTGGGAGTCCTGCGTCTGCTGATTATTCACCGGGCTCCCCAATTCATGAAAAGAATTTTCTCTTCTGAAAAAATAATTATTTCTGGTTTTTTTCATTCCAGAAACGTCTTCCCGCTGATTGTGAAGGATGAACAATATTAAATATTGATACATAGAAACATTCTTCCTAGTGCAGAACCGGCATATCCAGAATGCCCGTATATTTTGCACATGTATCGAACGCCCATTGGGGGGCGTTCGTATCCTGGGTGGTATCAGAATGGCACAAGCGAATAAACAAAAAAACCTGACCGAAGTGACAAAAGAGCAGATAAGCGGAGTTCATTCTCTGATAAAAAAGAAGAATATCCAGATTGTAGACTTAAAATTCAACGACCTGCCGGGACTGTGGCAGCATTTCTCCATCCCCGCCTCGGAGCTGAACGGCTCCACCGATCCCAGATCCGGAATCTGGGGAGAGGGGATCGGGTTTGACGGTTCTTCCATACGGGGGTTCCAGAAGATCCAGGAGTCGGACATGGTCCTGTTCCCGGATGCTTCTACTGCGGTAACCGACCCGGTGTGTGACATCCCCACGCTCTCGATCATCTGCAATGTGTTCGATCCGGTGACCAAGGAAGCCTACACGAGGGATCCAAGGTTTATTGCCAAGAAGGCGGAGGCGTATCTCAAGGCCACCGGCATTGCCGACGAGAGTTTCTGGGGACCGGAGTACGAGTTCTTCCTCTTCGATGATGTCAGGTACTCACAGAGCGTCAACCAGGGGTTCTACTCTGTGGATTCGGTAGAGGGCATCTGGAACTCCGGGCGCGACGAACAGCCCAACCTCGGGTACAAACCCCGCCACAAGGAAGGATATTTCCCGGTACCGCCGCACGACTCGCTCCAGGACGTCCGGAGCCAGATGATCCTCAAGATGATCGAGACCGGTATCCCCGTCGAAGTGCACCACCACGAAGTAGCTGACAGCAGGTCAAAACGAGATCGACATGCGGTACAGCCCGCTGGTGAAGATGGCAGATCACTGCATGATGTACAAATACATTGTCAAGAACATGGCCCGGGACTTCGGCATGGTCGCGACCTTCATGCCCAAGCCGCTTTTCGGGGATAATGGTTCGGGCATGCACACCCACCAGTCGCTCTGGAAGGACGGCAAGAACCTCTTCTTCGACGCGAAGGGATACGGGATGATCAGCCAGACCGCGAAATATTATGTCGGAGGTCTCCTGAAGCATGCCAACGCACTCATGGCGTTCTGCGCTCCATCCACCAACTCCTACAAGCGGCTCGTACCGGGATACGAAGCCCCGGTCAACCTCGTATACTCGCTCCGGAACCGCTCCGCTGCCGTCAGGATCCCGATGTACTCGGAGAACCCCAAAACCAAACGGATCGAGTTCCGCCCGCCTGACCCGATGTGCAACCCGTACCTCTCTTTCTCGGCGCTCCTCATGGCAGGCATCGATGGTGTCAGGAAGAAGATCGACCCCGGCCAGCCGTTCGAGGGCAACACGTACGAGCTCGAAGGGAAGGCCGCAAAGAAGCTCCCGACCGTCCCCGGTTCCCTGGAACAGGCGATCGATGCGCTCGAGGCGGATCACAGGTTCCTGCTCGAGGGAGGCGTATTTACGCAGGACGTGATCGATGTCTGGATCGAGTACAAACGTGCGGAGATGGACGAAGTCAGGCTCCGGCCCCACCCGTGGGAGTTCCACCTGTACTTCGATATGTAAAAAATCTCATTTTTTTCAAAGAAGGGTACCGCTCCCGGCATCCCGGTATCTCACCCGAGCGAGAACGTGCCGTACTTCCCGCCGCCGCCCGGGTGCAGGGTGATCGTCCCGTTCCTCAGGGCATCGATCGCGCCCGCGACCTTCGGATGGATCGCCCGGATCTCCGCGACCGGGACATCGATCAGCACGGCGATCTCGTTGCCGAACGTGCTGACCAGAGAGGTGTAGACCGCCTTGCACTTCTTCGTGTTCGGTGACGATGCCTTCTCCACGGTCCGGATGATCTGGCCGAGCGGGAGGACATGGACATAAGGAGGGCGAGGGCGGGGCGTTTCCCCGCCGGCAATCTCCTTTGCCCGGTCGGATACCCCCTTCTTGATGATCCCGCCATCTGCCGGGCACCGCCAACGGTTCGCAACTGCCTGTTCGAGGGAATACTGCGTGAAGCACCGGGTGCAGGCCGTACGGTTGTACTTCCCTTCTTCCGGGAAGAACCCGGCATTCATCTCGATCCCGCCGTTCTTCACGCACGCCAGGACATCCCCGGCTGTACGGTGCCGGAGACGGATCCTGTTGAACTCGCGGCCGAGCTTGTCCGGGTACGGGCTGTGGGCATCGGAGTTGGTGAGGAACGGTACCTCATAAAGATCCGTAATCGCCGCACCATAGGAGCTATCCGCGGAGAGGCCGAGCTCGAGGAAGTCGATCTTCTCGTTCCCATAACAGGCCCTGACGCTGTCGAAGTATGCGTACATCGCAGTCCACGGGGTGAATGCGTGGGCGGGGCCGACCAGGGCACCGACCTCGTGAGCGAGGGTCGCGATCTCCTCCCCGCCCAGATAGACATGGGGCCGGCCGCTCGTCCGGAAACTCTTGCACTTCCCGGCCATCAGCTCGCGGAGCTGGCTGAACTGGGCCAGCTCCTCGGCAAGGATCACATGGTGGACGCGGTGCTCGTCCTCGATCTCGCCCTGGGGTACGACGACGATGCCGGCCTCGTTCTCCAGGTACGGCTCCCAGCTGTTCTGCCAGTCCGGCTGGAGGGCATCGCCGGTGCCGAGCACATGGATGCCCTTTGTCCTGCACCCCGCGAGCAGCTGCTCCGGCTGCATAAAGCGGGAGACGGCCATCGAGTAAGGGGAGTGGATGTGGAGGTCGGCGTTGACGGGCATGGGTATCTCAGAGATAGGTTTCCGGGGGATATAAGGACGGGGACAGCTGCAGGGTCACCCGTTGCCTCATTCCACGTTCGTGAGCCGCCCCTTCAGTGCCCCGGCCCCTCTTTTTTTGCTTCCATCAGCGCAGAGATGACCGCATCGGAGAAGATCAGGGCAAGGGTCTCAAAGAGCGTGCCCAGCGGGGCGAACGCGGATGCAACCGACCGGTACTGCCCGGTCATCTGCCGTTCTTCGAACGTGGTCATGTCACCCCGGTAATACCCGGTGAGATCCCCGAGGTTCACCACGCAGTCCGCGATCCTGCTCATCTTCGAGTCCGGCGATGCGGTGACGAGGCAGACCGTACCCCCCAGATCCTTTGCCGTGCTGCAGAACGTTGCCATCGTGTGCGTCTCACCCGATCCCGAGAACACAACAAAGGTATCGCCCGGCTGCATCGCAGGTGTGATCGTCTCCCCGACTACGTAGACGTCAAAGCCCAGGTGAAGCAGCCGCATGGCAAATGCCCGGGCAATGATGCCGGACCGGCCTGCCCCGGCCACATACACCCGCCGTGCCGTCAGCATCCGGTGAAAGAATGCAGATGTCTCGGTCTTGTCCAGCAAGGCGGCTGTCTTCCGGATCGACTCTGCCATCTGCTCCATGAATACCGGAATATCGGAAAATTCTTCTGTCATTGTTACACTGGCATGTTTCGTACCGTCCGATATGAGAGTATCGGTTGGTCTAAATCCGCAGGATCTCATGCGGGAGAGGGGGGGTCGGACGGAGCATTGTGGTCTGCCCCGGGCCCTGTGAGCCTTCTTTCGAGTCCCTCCCAAAGGCACCGTCTTGCAGGGATTTGCGGTGATATTTTTCAGTGGCGGGAGCGCGGGATTCCCCACTGCCGCCAGGATCATAACCACGGGTATTGAGTGGTGCTACCCCAACCGAGTACCGATCGTGCGTGGACTGCACCTATACAAAACCTCATACGCTCTGGGCGCAAGAACACCGGAATAAGGTGACTTTATGACACAGGCTGTGATTGTGCAGATCGGCGATCCTTCACGGAATTTCTCGCTCAAGGACCAGAACGACAAGACCTTCGATCTCTACGAACAGGAAGGGAAACGCGTACTCCTCTCCTTCCACCCGCTCGCGTGGACGGAGTACTGCGCAGCCCAGATGAAATCGCTCGAGGAGAAGCGGGAGGTGCTCCTCGCGCACAACTGCGTCCCTGCCGGAATCAGTGTCGACTCCGTCCCCTGCAAGAAGGCCTGGGCAAAGAGCCTCGGGATCTCGCAGACCCCGCTCCTCTGCGATTTCTGGCCTCACGGGGCCGTTGCGCAGAAGTACGGGCTCTTCCGGGACGCGAACGGGTTCTCCGAGCGGGCCAACGTGATCATCGATGAGAAGCAGCGGGTCGTGTTCGCGAAGGTCTACCCGGTGCACTCCGTGCCGGACATCGAGGAGATCGTGAAGTTTTTACAAAAATAAACCGGGATATAGGATATGGGCTGGAGAAGCAATATCTTTTTTTAAAAGGCACGACCGGCCGGCCCCGATTCACCCGATATAATTCAGTTCTTCGTCCCTGCCCTTTTCGCCCTCGACCATGCTCTCGATCGCCTTCTCCATCTCGGCGGCCCGGTCGTTCAGCTTCGTGGGGTCAACCGGGACACCGGTCAGCTTCGAGAGGACTGCGAGCACGTTCGCCGCAGCCATCGGGTCCACGAGATACCCGCTCGTCTCGCCCATAAGGCAGACCGCGTCGATACCACGCTGCGCGGAGAGGCCGAGGATCAGGCCGGCGGCGCCGATGATCCCGCCGCCCGGCTCGTCACGGTTGAATGTGACGCCGGCAGCCTCAATCTCAGGCCGGATCTCCGCCCGGTTGACCGCCCCGAGGACCCGTGGCCCGTTCACGAGATGGCCCACACCGAACCCCCCCAGCGTGTAGATCCGCTTCACCTTCAGGTCACCGGCGATCTCGCAGTAGCAGTCGGCGAGGATATAGTGCCCTTCGTTGGAGGTGGCCTGGTGATCCCCCACGAGGAAGATGAAGTCCTTCCCTTCGGACTGGCAGAAGTAGAGCTCGTTCCGGGCGAGCCGTGCAAGCCCGTCCTCCTCGAGGATCACCTGTGGGGGGAAGTAGATCGAGTGGATCTCGCCGATCTTCTCCGCCTCCAGCATATGGATCATGTACTCGGCGACCAGTTTTCCCACCTGCCCTATGCCGGGCAGGCCCTCGATGAGGACCGGGTCAACGGGTCTCTTGTCCCTGAAACTGTCGAGATACCGTACCGTGATGTCCTCAATCATGTTGTGCCATCCTGCGGTATCTGCCGTACTTGTCTTCAGGAGAGAACCGTGCGGGATGGGCAACGGCCGTAGGCCTGCCGCATTCGGGACAGGTGAGGGAAAGGGTATAGATATGATCTGCCGGGCACTGCCGGATACGACCGCTCATTGACTCTTCCCGGACTTCGGTTTTTTGACGAGCTTGCCCTCGCCACCGGCCTTTTCCAGGACTGCAATGGCCGCGTTGGCGGATTTCTCGATCGCCTTCTCCGCAGCCTTGTAGTCCGGCGCTGTCACCTTGATCCGGTACGTGGGCGCACCGAGGTATAACAGTTCGATATCCGCCCCGGCACTCTTCGAGGCGCTTGCCTTCTCGAGCGCCTTCCGGATCACCTCGACGCCGTCAGGCCTGGTCGACTCGAGGATCAGGTGCCCGGTCACCTCGACCTTCGGCACCTTCACGCTCTCCTGCGCCACGCGCTGGAGGACCTCGGAGACCTTTCTTGAGAGCCCGAGTTTTTTGAGCGTGGGCTCGGGGTCGATGACAATATCCTCGAAGACCGGGTAAAAAGCCCCGTACTTCTTGTAGATCACGTCCTCGATCTCGGCGAGAGGCTCCCCGGCCTGTTCCGCCACGAACCCGAGCCACTTCTGCGCCTTGGACTCGTTCTTCCACTCGCGGATCTTCTCACGGCGCTGGTGCTCGTTGACATCCTTTAAGGAAAGGTCGATGTGGCCGCGGTTCCGGTCAACATTGAGGACCTTGCAGACGATCTTCTGGCCCTCGCGGATGTGGTCGCGGATATACTTGATCCAGCCCGTGGCGATTTCAGAGATGGGGATGAGCCCCTGGCGGCCACCATACTCATCGAGCGAGACGAAGGCAACGAAGTCCTTGACATTCTCGACCGTGCAGACAACCAGTTCTGCTTCCTGTGGCCATTCCCTGTCCGCCATGGGTGGTTTCACTTGAGCTCTGAGATGATCTCAGCCTTGATGTTCGCACGTCCCCCGGCCGGGGTGGCAAGGTCGCGGCCGCAGACAACGCATTTGACGACCGTGCTGGCCTTCTCAAAGAGGACCTGTTCGTTCTCGCAGTCCGGACACTTTACTTTAAAGAATTTGCTCCGGTTTTCCCGAATCTGGCTTACCATATCTGCTTCACTCCGTCAGTTCGAATTTTGCGACACGGTAACCCTTGCGCAGGTGCGCCTTTTTGCAGGTGACACAGCGGTACCGGACATTGATCTTCTTCGTGGGCTTGTCGCCACCGGGCACCTTGGAGAACTTCCCCATGTTGCCCACTGTGCCTCTCCGTGCCTTCTGGCGGTCAATCCAGTGGAGGCCGGTCGTCTTGCCCTTCTTTACCTTCTCGACCTCGTGTACCGTATGAACCCTGCAGAAGGGACAGTATGTCGTAAATTTTGCTGGCATTTTCATAAAATTTTCACCGATAATCCCGAATCGAATACCTATATTATTTGCAAAGATTGATATTTAACACTATGTTGCGCTCGCTTAAGACCGCAGCATTCCGCTCAGGAAGCGTCACTATATCTCCCTTTGAGAGGGTATAAATCCTCCCATCCACCCCCATGAACGCATCCATGTCCTCGAGCACCCGGACAAGGGTGCAGGGATGGGAGATGGGTTCCGGGCCCTTCGGCACCGCGGAGGGAAGGGCCTGCGTAACCGGTACGGCAGGACCGTCACCGGATGAAAGGGGTCCGGACTCATCGTACCCGTCTTCGTCCCCGACAGCCACGGCCACGGGGGGCGGGCGGACAGGGAGCGGGGCGTGCGGGAGGTTCTGCAGCAGGATGCCCTTGGACTCCTCGATGCCTGACGTGATCTGCTCGAACATCTCCCGCTCCACCGGGATCATCCGCTTCACCTCCTCGCGGTCGTAATAGTTGCCCTCGGCATGCATCACTGCGAGGGCGAGGATCTTGCGGGTACGGATGGAGAAGATGTCGTGTAGGGTCTCGCGGATCGAGAGCGTCTCATCGATCAGGGACCGTGCCTCATCGGAGAACGGGTCGTCGATCGCATAGACCTTCTTCGTGATGGCTGCGAGTTCCGCATGCCCCTTGGCGAAGATATCCGGGGCTACGGACGTGAGCCGTCCTGTCTCCCGCTCGGACAGGAGGATGCTGCGCAGGTCGTCAAGCTTCATGGGTATCCTCAGGCGATCTCCGCCATGCCGCGGCAGCAGAGGAATACTGCGACCGCTTCCGGGTACTGTAGTGATGCCCTTTGGGAGCTCGATAAGTACTTCCGAGCATCGGCATCTTCAGCGGGAACTTCTGGTCTACCTTCACGTCTCTCATGCCGAAGACTACCGCATCCGTGAGCGGGTCGAAGTCATGGAGCTCGCGGAGTTCGAGCGGCTGGACCCGCATCCCGCTTCCGCCGTGGAGGGAGGTCGGCATCCGGATCAGGCGTTTTGTATCCGTAGTGACCGGTTCATCGGCAAGGGCCGCCCGGGAGAGCAGGCGCTTCCGGAACTCCCCGTCCTCTTTCTCAACAAGAATGCGAAGGGCCTCGTCCCGGAGTTTTCCTTTCACAACGAGCTCGGATGGACGGCTAGCAAGGTGCTTTGAGAGTATTTCACGTTCGTTCATCAGCCGCTCTGCCGTCTTGTCGCCGATGCCCGGGTGGGAGGTGAGAAACTTCATAGCCTCATCGTGCGGCATCTCCCCGATCCACCCGAGGTACTCAGCAAGCGCCTCACGGTACCGTTTCGGCCACCCCGGGCGGCCGCGGGCGTTCCCGCGAGCATGGCCGGTGGGTCGATCCCGATCCCGCAGACATAGTCGATGAGTTCGCGCCGTTCGGCACTCCCCCAGCCCCGGAACGCAATGTCCTTGACATGGACATGGTACCCGCGGCCCCCGGAGAAGACGAGCTCGATGGTCTTAGGGTCCATGCCGAACTCGGTGGTCAGCATCGACAGGAGTTTCTCCGTCTCCTCCTTGACCCGGGCGAGCATCTGGTCGTACGGGCCACGCATGACGTGATCCGCATCGAGGTCGAAGATCAGGTCGGCCCCGCACCATCCCTTGTCCGCCATGGTCCCGGCATCCGGTTTCTCGTAATAAGCGGTCGAATAGTAGGTGTGCTGGGGGATGAGATTTTTTATGTATTCGGAGAGTTCCCCCTGCCGGAGAACGCGACGTGCCGCCGCATGCGCATCTCGGTCCCGCCGGGATTGAAGAGGACAAAACCCCACTCGCGCTGCTCAAGGGACGAGGGAGAGACGAGGACCGTCTTCCGGTAATACTCGGTAAACCGCTGGCGGAGGAACTCCGTGGTGGCCGGGTTCATGATAACCCCTTAACCATATAGGGACCTTTACGTTCATAGCCCTGCCTGCGGTAATAGGGCCGGACGCCGATCCCGCTCATGATGGCGAGGCGTGCATACCCTGCGCCAAGGGCGATCTCCTCGGCCCGGGCGAGGAGCGACCGGCCATGGTTCCGGTGCTGCCACTCTTCCGCTTCGGCGTCCTTCCCGACCGGGACGAGGCTGCCGTAGACATGCAGCTCTCTCAGGAGCGCTGCATCCCGGAGCTCGGGTCGGTACGCCTCATACGGGAACCGGAGCCGGGCAAAGCCTATGAGCGAGTCGCCCGATACCGCCGAGATGAAATGCTCCCGGCCGCCGCATGCGTCGTACTCCAGGACATGGATCTCCGGTTCGGCAAGCGAGGGAAGCCGGCCGATCTCCCGGCAGCGGATGCACCGGCAGCGTTTCCCGAGCAGTTCCAGCCGGTCCTTCGCAAGCTGGCGGAAGTTGGAGTGCCGTGAGCCGGCCACGATCAGCTTTGCCGGGATGTCGCGCTGGATCCGCTGGAGCCGCACGTATTCCGGGAGGACCGACTTCCCGTACGCGATCAGGTCCACGAGCGCGTCCTCGCTGTACGGGGAGTACCCGCCCCGCTGCCAGAGGCCCTCGATCTCCGACCCCGGGGTGACGAGCGTGGGGTAGATCTTCAGGAAATCCGGCCTGAACCGGGGGTCGGAGAAGATCGTATCGAACATCCGCCTGTCGGCATCGATCGTCGAGGATGGAAGGTTAGGCATCATGTGGAACCCGACTTTTAAGCCCGCATCGCGGAGGAGCGTGTTGGCCGCCACCGCGTCCTCGACCGTGCAGCCGCGCCGGTTGTATGCGAGGATCGCATCGTCGACATGCTGGACGCCGAGTTCCACTTTCGTCACGCCAAGCCCGAGCATCCGGTCGATGTGCTCCCGCCGGCACCAGTCGGGCCGGGTCTCGAAGGTGATCGCAACGCAGCGGATGCGGGATCGCTCGTTTTCCTCTTCAACCACGGTGACCGGGATCGGCTGCCGGGCTGCGGGTCCGCCGGGGTATGTGTTCATCGCCTCGACACACCGGGAGACGAACTCCTCCTGGTACTCCACCGGCCGTGCGGTCATCGTGCCGCCCATCACGATCAGCTCCACCTTGTCCACGCGGTGCCCGAGGACCTCGAACTGTCCGAGCCGTGCATGCACCTGCCGGAACGGGTCGTACCCGTGCTCCCGCGCCCGTTTTGCCGCCGGCTCTTCACCGGTATAGCTCTGCGGGGAATGGAACGGGTGGTCCGGCCCGCCCGGGCAGGGGAGACATTTCCCGTGTGGGCAGGGGGCGGGAGAGGTCATCACGGCGACCGGTGCGACGCCGGAGAGTGTCCGGCCCGGCTTGACGACCAGGATCTTCCGCAGGGCCTCCCTCTCTTCCGGTCGTGCAATGGCAAGGATCGCGGAGTTCTTCGGGACTATGGGCAGGGCGTATTTCCGGCAGATCTCGATCTTCACCGCAACAACGGCCTCGTTACCGGGCGGAACGGAGAGGAGGCGGGAGATCATCTCCCGGAGCGCCAGTGCCTCATCCATGACAGATTAATGTTCGGCTGCAACTTTCTGTGATGCAGTCTCTGAAGAATAGTTCACCACGGACAGGGGGCGGTGGTGGATATGGGTAACGATCTCGTCACCGAGCGTGAGAAGAGCGTCCTTGTGGGCTTTTTTGTCCTTGTGGATATGCACGGGAGAAATCTCAAGGGAATTGTAGCGAGCGGTCTCTATCTCTTCGTTGGTGACGCCTTCATAGTACTTCTTGATGTGGATCATCAACATGTGTAAATGCAGCAACTCTTCCTTTTGCACACTATCACCTTTTCCAAAATGATCCTTTTTTTTGTTGTGCACATATACCTTATTGGTGAGATTTATAACAGGGACAATGCGGCACGTGGGATTGCTTGTTGCGCTCGCAATTGGGGATGCGTTGGGTGCGCCACTTGAAGGATCTCCCCAGCCTGAAGCGTGGTTGACCCAAATGCAGTCCGGCGGGCGCCATTTCCGGAAAAAAGGGGAAATTACTGACGATACCCTGCAGGCAATGGCAGTCGCGGAATCGCTCGCTGCATGCGGGCGTTTTGACCCGGATGACCTTGTCAGAACGTTATTTTCCGGCTATATACAACGCCCGGAATGGTACGGCCCGACCTCCTCCGCATTTTTTGATCTGGTCATTTCCGGCACCCTGCCGCACCGTGCCGCAGAGCTCGTGCACAAGCGCCGTGGTGGCAGCCGGAGCAACGGGAGCATCATGAGGGGTTTCCCGCTCGGGATCTTTTACCCTGCACCGGGCGTATACGCCATCAGCCTCTCCTGCTCCCGGCTCACCCATTACGATCCTGTCGGGGGACACTGCTCCGCGTTCCTGAACGTGATGGTGAGCGACCTGTGCCGGGGGATCCCCCGTGGAACGGCGTTCCGGCACGCACGGTCACTCTGTACCGGTAAAGAGGTGCATGCAGTGCTGGGGAATTACCGGTCTTATTCTATAGTCCCCGGGCTCGATGCGGTGCAGTGCTCGCATGCAGCCCTTTCCTGCTTTATGGGGGCAAAAACGCTGGAGCAGGCGGTCCTCTCCGCGGTCAACCTCGGAGGGGATGCGGACACCGTCGGAGCCTGTACCGGGGCGCTGGCGGGGGCATGCTGGGGGCTGGATGCAGTGCCGGAGCGGTGGAGCCGGGAGCTCGAGGGGTATGAGGAGCTGGTGCAGCTGGCGGAAAGGGTATGGGCTATGCGGGACGATGGCCGGGGATCCCATTGAACGTACGGTTCGCGGGATCGCGTGCAAGGGGATTGTGCGAAAAATTTTTCCGGTTTTTTGAAAATTATTCCGGATAACTTTTCAATAGATTCCGGAATTTTTTTCCTTGCCGGAAAATTTCCAAAATTTTTCATTCAAAAATTATTTCCGGCTTCTGTTCATTGCGAACTTTGCTCATTACGAATCAATGGATCCAATCCATTGACCTCCCGAAACCTGCCCTCTCTTGATAGCATACTTCTAAACCAAGCCCTTATCATCGTCATTTCCCCGAAATACCCGCAAATACCCCAGACTTCATTACAGGGCCATAGACGCCCTTTCCTTGGCAAATCTCAGCTGAAACAGGGTACCGGAGGGGCCAATCGAAAACTCACCCAGATCATGGGGGTCGCCAGTCTCCCCGTAAAACTCGTTTTCTGGCAATCGGTACGTTTTCCGCAGACTTCTTCTGGCACGGTAAATCCGGGCGTTTTACGGGCTTTTCCGGCACCCGGTCCCGGGAAACAGAGCCCGTAGAGGGTCCGGATTGGCGGTGGATCAGGGCAGGAGGAGGTCCCCTCCTGACAGAACCCGGAGGTTATAGGAACAAACTCCGGGGTTGGATCCGTGAAGGATGCGGAAAAGCAGGCCAGGTCTCCGGATCGTTGCGGATGGAAAGGTGGGAAAAGATCCGGAATAAATTTCAAAAAAACCGGAGAGTTTTTCAAAAAAATTCCGGAAAAAAATTTTTTAAAAAAAAATGGAGATTTCAAAACCATCTCGCATTGATTCAGGAGTTTATTCCCAATGAATGAATAACAACAACATTTTCATTATTGCATGGGATTAAATGCAGATGAGATTATGCGTAAATATATACCAGAAAATTCCCTGTTTCGATCGTTATTTTTGGTCCGGGTCAACAGGAAAAATTCCCTCTCCCTCACGCAGGCTTGATCTCCACCAGTTTCAGCGGCCGGCCCTTCTCGCAGATATCCGGGGCATTCCCGAGCACATCCACGACAATGTATTTCTCCCCGTCAACAACCCCTTCGGGCCGGCAGAGCGCATAACTCCGGCAGTCAATCTTGTTGCACGAGAGTTCGGGTTTTATCTTTGAGTTGACGATCGCCATCTCCGGGCTGATGAGCAGGGTGATCGGGGCTTCTGATACCTCCACCGCAGTCGCACCGTTGAGGTGGACAGGGCACTCGTGGTGCGTGGTGCGGACCGAGACGATCCGGTACTTCCTGCCTTTCTGGAGGTTGTGGCAGGCCTTCTTCACCTTGCAGCTCTCGCAGCCCGCAACTTCACCCTCATAGATGAACTCAATGCCCTGCTTTGCGAGTACCGTCCCGACCAGCGTCACTTTCGTCTTTGCTTCTGCCATATCCGTTCACCTCACTCGCTGTACAGCATCTGGATAAGGTTCTCTGCCGATTCGCGTGTCAGCCCCATATCGAATATGGTAAAGCGCTCGGGACGGATATCCTTTGCCATCAGGAGGGCCTCGACCGCAGTGGCATCGTCAATGCCGACCTCGGCCGGGGTCACGGGGGCTCCAATGGCCTTCAGGGATGCCCGGATCCCCCGCCAGTCCCCGCCGTGCAGGTACATGGAGATGATGGTGCCGATCCCGCAGCTCTCCCCGTGCAGAGCCTTTCCCGGAGCGAGCCGGTCGAGGGCATGGGAGAACTTGTGCTCTCCGCCGCTTGCCGGCCTTGAAGAGCCGGCGATGCTCATCGCGACCCCACTTGAAACGAGCGCCTTCGTCACAAACCAGGCCGACTGCTCCTGGTGCGGCTTGATGAGATGGGCATTCTTCACGAGGATCTCCGCGGTCATCTTCGAGAGCGCAACCGCGTACTCGCTCACCGGCTCCCCTTTCACGCGGCTCGCGAGTTCCCAGTCCAGGATCGCGGTGTAATTCGAGATCACGTCGGCGCATCCCGCGGCGAGGAGCCGGTGGGGGCCGCGGCGATGATCGCAGTATCCGCAATGATCGCAATCGGGGGCTGGGCCTCGAGCGAGGAGTGCCCCTCCTCCATGGCGACCGAGGCCCGGGCCGAGGCGATGCCGTCGTGCGATGCGGCCGTGGGGACGGAGATGAACGGCCGGTCGAGATTGTAGGAGACGATCTTCGCAGTATCGATCACCCGTCCGCCACCCACGCCGATGAGGAAGTCTGCACCCGCCGCCGCCTTTTCGGCGGCCTTGATCACCTTTACGCTGATCTCCTCGGCAAAGAACGGGGCCACGTCATGGTTTTTGGAAAGGATCTCCCGGACCCGGTTGCCGGCAAGCTCCATCGTGCTCCTGCCCGAGATCATGAGCACAGTCTTCCCGAGTTTCAGGTCCTCGCAGACCGAGGGGAGCTGCCCGAAGACGTCGTGGCCGATCACCACATCGCGGGGCAGCTGCATCCAGCGGGACTTGTCAAAGACCTTCGGTTTGAGTAATTTTATTGCATCTGCGCTCATTGTAATCATGGATGATTAGTGATTTCATATACAAATATTACATCGATCCCATCCGGCTCGGGCAACCCTATAACGTAGTCGATACGCTGACCTACGCCATTATCCTTGTTGTCGGCGTGTTCCTTCTCTACCGCTGGCTCTCGCAGTCCACACGGCTCTCGGATATCGGCTTTAAGCTCGATGGCACTTTTATCCTCGCCACCATCCCCTATATCGTTCTCGGCGGCCTGCTCCGCGTGGTCGAGGACACCGGTATGATCACCGGCGACATCAAGTACCTCCTCATCTCCCCGCTGATCTATTTCGTCCTCTTTTTCTACACGATCGGGATCCTTTTCCTCTCCCGGTATCTCACAGTCCAGGGGCTCACGAAAAATTTCCTCACGTTCTATTTCTGGGCCGGGGCGCTGTCCGTCTTTGTCTCCACGCTAGTCCTTATCGCGTGGAGTACGACCCACCATGGCGTTGACCTGTACGTCCTCTCCGCGATCCTGATGATGGCCGCAAGCGCCACGTTCGCGGTCTGGGCCTTCATGCGGTACGTCCTCTCGTGGGAATATGTCCGCGACCCGCTCTACATCACCCTGCTCTTCGGCCAGCTGCTCGATGCCAGCGCCACCAGCTTCGGGATCGACCTCCACCCGGGCATCCAGTACATGGAGGAACATGTCGTGGGATCGGGGCTGATCAGCCTCACCCACACCGCGTTTGTGATGTATCCCCTGAAACTTGTCGTGCTGTTCCCGGCCATCTACGTCATGCAGCTGTACCGCAGGGAGGCGAACCCGGCGTTCTGGCACCTCGTGCTCCTCGCGATGATCGTGGTCGGGTTTGCACCGGGTGTCCGGGACATGGTGCGGATGGTCCTCTATGTCTGATTCTCCGCTGGCGGATGCGCTGATCATCACGTTCCTCCTCTTCCTCACAACCATGTGCGTAGGGTGGATCGGCGCTGAACACGACCCGGCAGTGGGCCAGGAACTGTTAAAACTCTTTGAAAAGGAAGTCGCGGGGGAGATCACCGGCGAGAATCCCGCTGACATGTGCATCAAGCTCTTCGCCAACAACCTCGAGGCCTGCGTCTTCCTGTTCATCGGCGGGGCATCCTTTGGCATCTTCACAATCTTCATCATGAGCCTGAACGGTATCGTGATCGGGGCAATCATGGAGATCGTCAGTAAAAATCACTCGGCCCTTTTTGTTGCTGCCGCCATCCTCCCGCACGGGGTCTTCGAGATCCCGGCCTTCGTCATCTCGGGGGCCCTCGGGATCATGCTCGCACAGTCCCTGATCGCGGAATGGTACGGCGAGGCTGACACGGCAGTCGCGGCAGAGCACTACGCCCGCCTCTTCGTCCTCCGGGTCATCCCGCTGGTCGCCATCGCCGCAACGGTCGAGGCTTTTATTACGCCGGTTGTCATACATTTAGTAGCTTAGAGGGTTGTATTCATGGATGACGATGCGGGCGCCCTGCCGCCGAAGCAGGACTTTTCCGGATGGTTCAATGATCTTCTCTGGCGGGCCGAGATCATGGATGTCCGCTACCCGGTCAAGGGGCTTTACGTCTGGTACCCGTACGGGTTTGCGATCCGGAAATTCGTCTACAACCGGCTCCGCGATCTCCTCGACCGCGACCACCAGGAGACCCTCTTCCCGCTCCTGATCCCCGAGCAGGAGTTCATGAAGGAGGCCGAGCACATCAAGGGCTTCGAGGACGAGGTCTACTGGGTAACCCATGGGGGCACGACACCGCTCGATGTCAGGCTCGCCCTCCGGCCCACGAGCGAGACGGCGATCTACCCGATGTACGCGCTCTGGCTCCGCTCGCACGCTGACCTGCCGATGAAATATTACCAGATCGTCAACACGTTCCGGTACGAGACGAAACAGACCCGGCCCCTGATCCGTCTCCGCGAGATCACTTCGTTCATGGAGTCTCATACGGTCCACGCGAGCTGGGACGAGGCGGAGGCCCAGGTGGAGTACCAGCTCGGCCTCACGAAGGAATTCTACGACGGCCTCTGCATCCCGGTCACCGTCTCGAAACGCCCGGACTGGGACAAGTTCCCGGGCGCTGACTACACGATCGCGGTGGACGCGATCATGCCGAACGGCCGGACCCTCCAGATCGGGACGGTGCACCACCTCGGCACGCACTTCTCGAAGACGTTCTCGATCCAGTACCAGGACCGGAACGGGGAGCAGCAGTTCGCGAACCAGACCTGCTACGGGATCTCGGAGCGGTGCATCGCGGCCCTCATCAGCATGCACGGCGACGACAAGGGCCTGGTCCTGCCGCCCGCGGTTGCCCCGGTCCAGGCGGTTATCGTCCCGATCACGATCGGGAAGCGGCACGAGGATGTGCTCGCTGCTGCGCAACAACTGGAGACCGATCTCAAGTCGGCCGGCTTCCGGGTGAAGACGGACACCCGCGATATGCGGCCCGGTGCGAAGTACTACTGGTGGGAGCTCCGGGGCGTGCCGCTCCGGCTCGAGCTCGGGCCGAGGGACCTTGACGGCGGGAACGTGATGGCCGTCAAGCGGACGGGCGGGAAATGTTCCATCGATCTCGCGACCGTATGCGGCGGCGTGGCCCGGGTGCTCGGCGAAATCACGGCGGAGATCCGTGCGAAGGCCGAGGAGCACACGAGATCGCACCTCTGTTCTGTCGATACGATCGACTCCCTCAACGCATCGCTCAATGAAGGGAAGGTCGCGGTCGTCCACTGGTGCCGGGAGCGGGGGTGCGGGGATGCGATTGAGGAGAGGGCAAACTCGTCCATCCTCGGCACCGACGTGCAGTCGGCACATGTCGCCTGCACGGAAGGATGCTGCATTATCTGCGGCAAGCCCGGCAAGGCCACGCTCGTGGGAAGGACGTACTGATCCCGTTAAGGAGGACGCGCCGGCGGCCTAAATCCCCCCCATCCCAACCTTTTTATCCCGTCGCACGCCACCCCTAAAACATGCTGGGCATCTCAAGCTACTGCCTCCTCGGCGAGCCGCTCGTTGCAGCGCTGGACCGGCTCTCGGGCCTCACCGGCCTCATCGAGATAGTGGACGAGGGCCCCCATTTCGTTGCCGACCCGGAGATCCTCGAACGTTATTCCGCGGACTTTGTCTTCCACGCCCCCTACCACGGGATGAATATCGCGTGTATCTTCGAGCCCGTCCGCAGGGCAAGTGTCGAGGTGATGACCGGCTGCTTTGCGGTGGCCGCGGAGATCGGTGCCCCCGTTGTCCTCCACCCGGGCTACTTTGCCTGGGAACAAGAACGGGAGCAGGCCGACCGGCAGTTCAGGAAGTCCCTTGGCGAACTTGAAGCTGCTGCACGGGAACTCTCGCTCACCTTCTGGTTCGAGAACATGGGTGATATGAACTTCTTCAACCTCCGGACCCCGGAAGACCTGTCGATCATGGACGGCACCGGACTTGCCCTCGATGTCGGGCACGCGAACCTCAACCGGTGCCTGCCGGGGTTCCTCGAAACGAAGATCAGCCACCTGCACCTCCATGACAATGATGGGCGGCGGGACACCCACAGTGCCGTGGGGGAGGGAAACATCAGCTTCCCTCAGGTGATGGCAGCGATGCGGAGAGACAACGCAACCGCGGTCGTCGAAGTGAAGACCCTCGACGGGGTCATGAAGAGTATCCGGGCCCTCGAAGCCCTGTGACAGCCATCCTGTTCTCCTCCCGTGCCGGTCGCGACCATCTGCCAAAAATTAATGCTGCCTGTTTCCTTACCTGTACCCTATGGAGCGGGTTACGGCCATTGCCCGGGGAAGGGTGCAGGGTGTTGGATACCGGCACTTCATTGCTGGGTGCGCCCGCGCGACCGGGGTCCACGGGTACGTAAGGAACCTGCCGGACGGGAGTGTGGAGATGGTTGCCGAGAGCTCCCCGGCCTCGCTTGCGGATTTCCTCCGGCTCGCCTATGCACGGGACGATCCGGTGATCCATGTCGGTGAGATCGCGGTTACGCCGGGTACGGCGACGGCAGAGTTCCAGGGCTTCCGGGTCGAATGGTGACCCGGCGTACCCGGGAGACCAAATATCCCTCTCCCGACCACAAACCTGTTCTCTCCCCCTTCCCCAATGCCCTGAGGGAATCCGGTTGTCGCCACGGCAAGGGAGGGCACACCCTGCGGGGCTGTGCGTTCTTTTCCTCATGCTTGTCTGTTCCATTGCCACGGTCTACGCCTCAGTCCCCGATAATGCCACCATGAGGCAGATGCCCGGAACGAATTTCAATATCACCCGGCCGTTCACCGGCGCGGATATGGTACTGGGTTATGCGGTGACCCCGACACCGGTAACAATCTTCAGGGCCGAACTCAACGAGACCACGTTACCCGGCCCGAGATACATGGCCTTCGGGCCCAGCGTCATCGGTATTGCCATCGACCCGTGGCTGCTCGCCGTACTATTTGCGGCCGTCTTCGCAGGCTTTGTCGCATGGTACGTAGGTTTCAGGAAACGGGGCGGGGGAGAGAATAACTACAGGGAGGAGTCGTGAGTCCCTCGTAGTACCGTTCCCAATTTTTTTCATTTTCAAAAAAGCACCCTGGCACCCCGGCTTTTTTACCTGAAGCAGGTTAACGATACTATATCAGGTGAGGCGGCAGTGGAGAGGGACAACGAACCATACCTGCCTGCACGGTACAGGCAGAAGGTGCGGGAGAAACAGCAGCGCCGGCGGCTCAGAAAAATCCTCGCTGCCGCTATCATCATCGCGGTCATCGCACTCGTCCTCGTTTTCCTCGCCGGGTTCCTCATCACCGGAAGGCAGGCTGCTTCGGCAGACTCGTCCACCCAGGCGACGAATGCACAAACTGCCACTCCTGCCCCGGTTGTCACCCCGTTCCCGAATACTACCGCGACTCCTTCACCGGAATACTCAATCGCTCCCGGGGTCCCGGTAGCAGCCGAAGGGGGTTCGCTCTCCCTCGCGGGTGCAGCTGCTGCACTCGGGGAATACTACCCGGAGGAGGACTATACGATCAGCAGCGTAAACTATACGGCAGGTTCCTCCCGCAACCTCTTCGGGTTTGAGATCCAACCGGCCGGCAGCCCGCCCGGCACCCACGGATTTGTTGTCTTCATCGATGCCGCCAGCGGCAAACCGTGGAGCCCCGGCCAGGAGACCGCCGCGGTCTCCCCTGACAAGGCAGAAGCGATCGCCACCTCCGCCTTCCCGGGCGTGAAGGCGGACACGGTAAGGGTCTGGTATGAGGAGAGCCCCGACAAGGGTGGGGTCTGGCAGTTCATCTTTGCATCCGGGAATACGACGATCATCTCCGGCAGCGTTGACGCATCCTCCGGCGAGCTCGTCTCGTTCACCCGTCATATCCCCCGTACAGGCCGTACGACGGGCCCGGTCCTTACCGTACAGACAGCGCAGGATACCGCCAGCCGGTATATCAGCGACCGTAACGGTGGAGAACTCCCGCTGAACCTCACCTCGGCACGCTACGAGGCGTGGGGAACACCGTCACTCCCCGCAGCAGGCCAGTACCTCTTCTCGTGGCAACGGACATTCCTCGACTATCCGGTCGATACGGACGGGGTCAAAGTGGATGTCGACGCTCTTACCGGCGATGTAATCGGGTATGACAAGGTATGGACAACACAGGATTATGCATTCTCCCAGACTACCGAACAGGCAGTCGCACAGCGGGACGCCGGCTTTGCGGTGATGCGGGCAGCAAAGACGGTGTTCCCGGACTCCGTCGAGAGCATCCGCGTCCTTTCCGCGGAGATGCGCTGGAATAACCGGCACGCTCCCGGCGCCAGCCAGCAGCCGGGCAGCGTTCCGCTGGCGTGGAAGGTGGTGTTCGACGATGCCACGATCCGGGCCGACCCCTCGCTCCCCCGGGGAGTCGGATGGGTCGATATCCAGACCGGGAATGTGACATCCCTGCAGTACTCGCACTGAAATTGAAAAAAGGGCGTCAGCACCGGCTGCAGACGTACTCAATGGCGAGCGCGGTCCTCCGCATGTCGCCCCGTATCTGCTTTTTGCCGCCCCGGAAGAACCAGCGGTGGCACTTCGCACAGTACTTTGGCAGGACGTAGTCCCAGGGTTTCATCGGGATCTCAAGGGTGAACCCGGTCTTGTCCCACTCTTCGGGGGGTTTCTCCGCGTTCTGCTCGTAGGCAGCAACAAACTCCATGATCTGGTGGGGGGGCACGCCCATCTCAACGAACTTCTTGAAGACGAAGTAGTTGAAGATAAGCCACGAGAGGTCGGAGCGGTCGAGGATCCCCTCGGTACTCCCCGAACGACTCCTCGAAGTCCTCAAGCGTGCAGCCGCACAAGGGGCATTTGCCGCTCACGAGCTCGTCAAGGAAGACCTCTTCCTGGCACCCCGGGCAGGTTGTGTGCGGGGACTGCATGCGTGACGTCATTGGTTCTCCGTATGTGATAGTGTGGTATTTTGCTGTAGCCGGACGGGCCTGTGCAGACTGGCTGTTCTTCCTAATATTGATCGGGTCTGCACATAAGGGTATCACCAGTGCATATTTACACCGATAAAAACGTAGCGGTCGCAAGGAAAAAGTTCAGTCCGCGGAGGGTTCGGCCGGCTCCATGATGAGCGAGCCGAAGACCACTTTCTCGAACACCTGCGCGACGTACTTTATATGCATCATCTGCTCGAGGTCCTCGTTGCGGTGGATGTCGGCGTAGAGCTGGAGGCGCATGAGGGAGAACCGGAACCTGTCGAGCGTCTCGTCGTCGAGGTTCATCGCTTCCCGGTAGATGGGCTCCAGCAGGTCGGGGAACGCGAGCGGGTTCTCGAGGGCGGCAACGATCCCCTTGTAGATCGGGAGGGGTTTTTCCTTCCCGACAAGAATCCGCTGGTAGTCCATTACTTATCCCTCGATAACTTTGATGAGCGCTTCCATGACCGCATCGACGCTCTTCCATGTGGGACTGTCGGGGCTGTCGATCCGGCGGATGATGAACGGGCGGCCCTCGTCGCCAGCCTTACGCATCTCGATATCAATCGGGATAGCGCCGAGGAACGGGATGCCGAGTTCCTCGGCAACCTTCTTCCCGCCGCCTTTGCCGAAGAGGTCGATCTCCTCCCCGCAATGGGGACAGATCATGCCGCTCATGTTCTCGATGACCCCGATGACTGGCAGACCGAGCTTCTCGACAAACTTCGCGGACTTCCGGGCATCGAGAGTCGCGACGTCCTGCGGGGTGGTGACGATCACGGCGCCGCGGACATTGGGTGCAAGCTGGGCAATCGTAAGGGCCTCGTCACCGGTCCCGGGCGGGAGATCGACCACGAGGTAGTCGAGCGGTCCCCAGTTGACCTCGGAGAGGAACTGCTGGATCGCCGCCATCTTCATCGGGCCGCGCCAGATGATGGGAGTGCTCTCATCCGGGATCAGGAACGCCATCGAGATGACGGAGAGCTTGCCAGTCACGTGGACGGGCTCGATCTTGTTACCCGCCATCGCGAGCTGATGCTGCTCGATCCCGAGCATCTTGGGGATGTTGGGGCCGTGCATGTCGAGGTCGAGGAGCCCGACCTGCTTGCCGTGGTTCGACAGGGCGTAGGCGAGGTTGACCGAGACGGTCGATTTCCCGACGCCGCCCTTGCCGGAGAGGACCAGGATCACATGTTTCACATCGAGGTCTGCCTTGGGGGGGAGGCCGGCGGCACCGCCTTTTGCAGAGGCACAGGTGCCCGCGGTCGGGCAGCTGGAGCATTCCTTCTCGCATTCCTCTCCTGCTGGTGTCTTCCGGGTTTCCTTCGGGGTATTTTTCATTGCCATGGAATCAGTCCTGTACTCAGTATGCAATCGTACCAGTTGTTCGCGGAAGAAAATAAAGGTGGGAGATGGGTGCAGGTCACCGGATCCCGTTAATCACCAGCGCAGCCCGTTGCACCTGAACAGGGCCGGGCCGTCCAGGCAGGGAACCTTAAAAGGTCTCCCGCACCAACGTCACCGGCATGGAACGCCTTGTCGTCTCGCTCGACTTCCTCGAATTCCCGCCGGCCCATACCTGTGATGGCGGAAACCTCTCACCCCGGATCCATCTCCGGGGACCCGCCGCGGGGTCGGTCGCGGTCATGGTCTTCAACCCGTTCGAGAAGTCCTGCTGTTCCTTCACCCCCTGGATCTGCTGGAACCTTCCGCCTCTTTCCGTCATTCCGGCCGGCATGCCCCGCGAAGGTACCGTCACGGTGCCGGTCCCCGCAATCCAAGGCGTCACGGATTACGGGACAATCGGCTATACAGGCCCCTGCCCGCCTGCGGGGGCGATGATCCGGTACCAGTTCAAGGTGTACGGCCTGGATGCCATGCTGGACCTGCCGGCAGGCTCGGACAAGCATGCCCTCGTCGCCGCGATGAGAGGGCACGTCCTCCAGTTCGGCGAAACAGCTGCGATCTGCTCGCGGTAAATCCTGCAGGAGTTTTTATCAGACCGGGCACTACGTTTATTAAGCAATCCGTATATTACCCTCAATCAAAGAGAATACTATGGACAACCTCAAAGTAAGCATCGACTTCCTGGAGTTCCCGCCGGCCCATACCTGTGACGGGCAGAACCTGTCGCCGAAGATCACGATCCAGGGTCTCGAGTCGACTTCCGTTGCGGTCATGGTCTTCAACCCCTCGGTACGGAACGTAGTGTCGTATTGTGCCTGGCTCATCTGGAACCTCCCCCCCAACCGGTCATACCGGCGGGCATCCCCCACGGCGGAACCGTCATCGCGCCTTTCTCGGCCCTGCAGGGCACCAACGATGCCGGTGAGATCGGGTATACCGGGCCCTGTCCCCTGCCCGGCCAGGTGCACCGCTACCTGTTCCGGGTCTACGGTCTCGATGATTTCCTCAAGGTTCCCGGAGGGGCAAAGAAGCACGAACTCAGCAGCGCCATGCACGGCCATATCCTCCAGTATGGGGATACGGCAGGAGTTGCGTCGCGGATATCCCAGGACACGGTGCCGGAGTGAAAGGGGTGCCGCGATCACCACGTTAATGTGAGGCCTGCCCCTTCATGGAGATACAGGAGATGATACCACGGAAGCACTCAGGGTAAAAATTTCCGTCAGAGTCCTCCCGAACGACTACACGTGCGACGGGGAGGACCGGTCGCCGGAGATCGGTGTCGACGGCGTGAACACGGCCATATCGAAATGTCTTGCAATCCTCGTCAACGACCCGGACGCTCCCGGCGGCGGGGGTTTTGTCCACTGGATCGCGTGGAACATGGAGCTGGTGAAAATGATCCCGGAGAAGATACCCAAGACACCGGTGGTGAAATTTCCCATGAAGGCGGTGCAGGGGACCAACAGTTTCGGCACGATCGGGTATGCCGGCCCCTGCCCCCCGAGAGGCCAGACGCACCGGTATTTCTTCAAAATCTATGGGCTGGATGCTGAACTCCCTCTGGATGCCGGCGCAACGAAGTACCAGCTTGTCGCCGCAATGCAGGGCCACGTGGTCCAGTACGGCGAGACGTATGTCACGTACGGGCGATAGATTGCACCCGGTCCCTGCGGGGATGCCACACTTCTCCCTTTTTATCCGGAAAACGCAGGCTCATCCGGCTGCGTCACGCTTAACATCTTCCGGTACTAAATGACCTGCCATGGAAAAGCCGGTCAGTACCCGGATACCTGACCCCCGTCTCATGTCTGCCATCGGTGCCCTCGCCGGAAAGCGCGAGGCGCTCCTCTCGCCACTGGCCACGACAAGTGCCGATGCCGTGCGGAGACACCGGCGGGTACCGGAGGACATCCGGACCCGTACTCCCGCGATGCCGACCGTATCATCCATACCCGCGCCTACACCAGATACATCGACAAGACGCAGGTCTTCTACCTCGTGGAAAACGACCACATCACGCACCGCGTCATCCACGTCCAGCTCGTATCGAAGATCGCCAGGACGATAGGGCGGTGCCTCCGGCTCAACGAGGACCTGATCGAGGCGATTGCCCTCGGGCACGACATCGGCCACATCCCGTACGGCCATTTCGGTGAGGCCTGCCTCTCGTCTCTCTGCGAACAGTACGGGATCGGCAAATTCTTCCATAACGTGCAGAGCGTCCGGTTTCTCGACCAGATCGAGGACTGCGATCTGACCATGCAGGTGCTGGACGGGATCCTCTGCCACAACGGGGAGTCCGACGATGTCAGGATTGCTCCCGAACCCTGCGCCGGCTGGGCGGCGTTTGACAAGAAGGTGCAGGACAATGCTGACGGGAGGCGTTCCCGTTCCCCGATGACGCTCGAAGGGTGCGTGGTCAAGTTCGCCGACACCATTGCTTATATCGGCAGGGACCTGCAGGACGCCCGGGACATCGGGCTTATCGGGGATGCAACCCGGATCCCGGAAAAGATCCGGGACGTCATCGGCAGCACGAACCGCGAGATCATCAACACCCTGATCTACGACCTGCTGGAGAACAGCGATACCGAGGAGGCCGGGTTCATATCCTACAGCCGCGACGTGGAATCAGCGCTGATCGGCCTGCGCACCTTCTCGCGGGAACATATCTACGACAACCCGATCCTGACATCGGAGCGCGGGAAGATCGAGAGGATGTATGCCACCCTCTTCGGCTCCTGCATGGATGCTCTTGAGAAGAACACCACGACCGCGAAAATCTATACGGACTTCCTCGATACCGGATGGACGAGCCCGGCCTATCTCGATACCGCCATCCCGGCCGAGCTGGCCCGGGACTTCATTGCGGGCATGACCGACCGCTACTTTGCGAAACGCTACGAGGAATGCGTGATCCCCCGCCGGGTTGAGGGGAAGTTTGGCTGAACATAAACCGGTTAATGGTACTTTCCTTTCGGTTCCGCCCAGCCGGTGAACCCGCAATAGATACAGCCGACTCCTTCGCAGTGCCGGCAGTGACGTTTGGGGGCGGTGACAAGCACCGTGCCGGTCTTGTCGCAGTACAGGCAGCCCTCGCCCCCGCAGTGCCCGCAGATCGCAGGTTCGTAGCTCTTCTCTCCGAGGGTCGTCATGGGATCGGGCCTCCCCCGGGAACCTCAGTCATCGTCCTCATCCAGATACCCCTGGAGGGCCTCGCGGAGTTCGGAAGCGGACTGGTAACGTTTTGCCGGGTCCTTCTCGAGGCATTTTAAGATGATCTTCTCCACTGCTTCCGCATCCGGGTTGTATTCCGATGGAGGAATGGGCTCTTCCCGGAGGATCGCATTTCCCACCTCTACGATACTCTCGCCGCCGAACGGGATCGAACCGGTGACGAGCTCGTAAAAGACCACCCCCAGCTGGTAGAGGTCGGTCCGCTCATCCGTCCTCCCGAACCCGGAAGGGGAGACCTGCTCCGGCGCTGCGTAGGAGAGGGAGAAACCCGCAACGCTCGACTTTTTTACATCGGCAGCAAGCACCTTGCTCATGCCCCAGTCGGTGATCTTGGGCACGAGGTCTTTTGTCAGGAGGATATTGTGGGGCTTGATATCCCGGTGGATGAAGCCGTGTTCATGGGCGTACCGGAGACCGTCCGAGACTCCCGTGATCAGGTGGACTGCCTTCCAGACCGGCATCGGCTTTGAGAGCTCCTCCAGCGAGCCGGGGACATACTCCATCTCGACGTAGGGGACCGGCAGGATGTTGACCGCGGATACCTCGACGATATTGGGGTGGCGCAGGGTCTCCCACGCAGCAATCTCGTTCAGGAAGCATTTGCCGGTCACTTCGTCGAAACTGATGGGGATCTTCACCGCGACCCGGACCCCGTCCGTTTTGCGTACGGCCGAGAATACCCAGGCAATCCCGCCCCTTCCGACAAACATGATGTCGGTATACTTGTTCTCGAGTTCCCGGGGGAAGTAATTCTTCTGGTCGGTCGCTGCCGGCTGGGGGCTGGTCATGGTTGCCCCTACTCCCGCCACCGTCTTTATTCCCGGCATGGTGACCAGTGCCCGGGTCCGTTCAACAGCAGTCCGCAGGACCGATGCCGCCTGGGTAACGGCGGGCACTGGCGAGGGGAGCGGCAGTCCGGCATGTTTCCTCGCAAGGAAGATCCACCCGCCGATGCCGGCCATTACGAGGCCGATGAGGACAAGGGCCACAGCCGTCAGCGGGATGCTATGCTGGGTCCGCGATGCAGGAACCGGTGCGGAGGGAACAGGGGCAGTTGCCGGCAGGGTTTTCACGGGTGACGGGATTGCCGTGGTGATCGGTCGTGCTGGGGTAGTCAGGGAGGTGGCGGGGCCTCCCGTTCCGGCAGCAGTGACGGTCATCATCCCGGTATAGTACTCCGGCGGATCCATCAGGGGGTACGCATCGCTGCTGTACGGGTCTGTACCGTTACCGTTCGTCCCTGTACTGATACTGGTGATGTACGGCGTGTCACCGATCCCGTCGCCGTTCCTGTCCCTGCCCCGGTAATTATCCCAGTAATTGCCTAACCGGCTCTGTTCGCTCTGGCCGAGATACGTGTAACTGAAGCTGGCACCGGTGCTCCACATGGAGCTGGGGCTCCTGGAGATCACGTTCTGGGTATTGGAGAAGCTGTTGCGCGAGATGGTGTTGGCAGGGGAACTTTCGTCCAGCATGATGCCGATGTAATTGCCATCGATGGTGTTTTCATCGATCAGGTTTCCTCCCGCTGACTCCAGGACAATCCCGGCGCGGTTGCTGCCGGTGATCTCGTTATCGATGATGGTATTATTATCTGCCGAGGCCAGATCGATCCCTTCCGCATTGCCCTTCAGGGTATTATCCTGTATGAAATCGTTGTTCGAGGTTACCCGGATCCCGCTGGCGGTCCCGCTGTTCTGGATGGTGAAGCCCTGGATGGAACACCCGTCGGCGAGGATCTCCACGATATTTGCAGTCTTGCCGGAAGTGATGACCGGTGCCCCGCCGCCGCTGTCCACGCCTATGAGGAACAGTTTTTTGTCGAGCTTGATATTCTCCGTATAGGTCCCGGACTCGACACGGATCGTATCGCCACCGCTCGACCAGTCAACGGCATCCTTGATACTGGTGAACTCTGCACCCGACGGGGCAACGACGTGATCGGCGGCCGAGGCCGGCGGCAGGCAGGGAAGGGTGCAGGCAAGCACGAGTATGGTGAGGATGCAGAAACTGCGGTGGAGCGGAATCATAGGGTTTCCGTAAAGGGTACGATCATCTGATAGGTCAGGATGATTGATATGCATGTGAGGTTGCCCATCAAAAGAACCGGCTCGCCTCAGGTATTACCGGGAAGGATCATCAGGAGTTTAACACCGGATACCCCTTTCGCGAGTTCAAGTAAGTCCCCGTCCTGCACGGGAGTCCGGGTATTTTTCTCCAGTTTGTGGTTGTTCAGCTGCGTTCCCCCGGTACTCCCGGAATCCTCGATATACCATCTCCCCTTGTCACGGATGAATTTCCCGTGAGGCCGGGAGATCCGGGTCACTGCCGTGTAACCGTCTGAGAGCACCACATCGGACTCCGGCCGGAACGAGGCTGTATTTTCCGGGTCGTTCCTCCCGATGCTGACCGTGTCGTGTTTGAGCAGGAAGACTTTTCCGTCGTCAGGTCCGCCGAGCACAATCGCAGCGGGGACTCCTCCCAGCACTTCTTTTGACAGCGTCCCTTTCACTTCATCGAGGCGTCGCGCAATCTCGCTGCCGACGACTTGCACCCGCGTGTTGGAGAAGAGCCCGAGGTTTCTGATGATTGCCTCGAGGCCCCCCGGGACAAGGGAATATTCCCAGACCGGGTGAATACCCTTGGACGTGGGGGCACCCAGTCCCGCCTCTTTTTTTATGACGCCGATACTCAGGAGCTTGTCGAGATGTTTTTTCGTGTTTTCATAGCTGGTCTCGATCTCCTTTGAGATTGCCCGCGCATCGTGGGGTTTTTTCTCCAGGAATTTCAATATCCTGAGCCGTGCGCTGCTCGAGAGTACGTCGAGATATTCCGACAGCTCCTCCAGTGTATCGGACTCTTCGTGAACAATGATCGTGGGAGACTTATCCGCGGGATCCATAGCGCTCCACCATGGGTTGTGGTACCATACCTATTGGTTATGGGAAGATAAGGGCATGGCGGTTTATATTTTCTCCCCATAGCCACATCCGAAGGGTTCGTCCATCTAACCCCGGAGTTATATGCTCCAACCCGGGGAATTGAGGGTATTTATCAGCGGGCAGGACTGACCGTTGTATCAGGTGATGCACGAGTCTGATTCGGCGTGTCACCGACCCATCAAGAAACGAGGGAACCGCCACATGAACACCGGTATCATCATGATCGGTCTTGCACTCATCCTGTTCTCCGTAGCGCTGATGGTATCGCCATCGGATGCTGCCGGTCAGGACACTGCCTGCAGCCACGGCTGCGGGAGTCCCGTCTTCGTTCCGGGCCAGAGTCCGGGACTGGGATGCCGGAGTACGGCCGGGGATTCCGGGGCAACCTGCATTCCCGGAACGATCCTGACTGGTTCAGCGTTGCCGCCATGATGTCTCGTGCCGGGTCCGGTCCGGTAACCTCCAGCAAGCCACGCACCGTATGAACGATGAACATCCATGCACGTCCCGGCACGTGTTGCACGCGGACGCCGGGAATCTGCTTACCGCAAGAACGAGCCCCATGCCGCCCGCACACCGTGCCGGCGCGGGATCATCTCTCACTCCAGAGGCCCGGAGGTTTCCACGCCTCCGGGAATCATACACCAAAAGTCAAATCATACTTTTTTGATATGCTTCCCTCCAGATAAGGATGAAATACGGAGACATCCGGACATGCCCGGGGAAAACCACGACGAACGGGTGCACCGACCTGAGGAAAAACCCCGGCAGGTTTTCCCGGCTGAATGGAGATCTTTAAAAAGAGATGGTAATTTTCAGTCCGCGGGTCAGTTCCTTCTCTTCAGGAACAGGCCATAACACACGCCGGTGACCCCCAGTGCCGCTGCTGCAGTAATTCCTGACAGCGGGGACTCGGGGGTGGTTGTCGTTATCGGGTACGGGGTTGGCAGTGTCGCCGTTGGTCTGGAGGCCGGGGTCGTAGCCGGAACCTGATATGCCGTCGTCTCGGTACCTGTCATGGCCGGGGTTGTGGGGACCGTTGCCGGGACCGTGAGCCGGATATTGTCGATATAGCCTTGCGCATAGATGTTCATCATGCCATAATCGCCGATCGAGCCGAGGTAAATGCGGTTCATGCCGTGCATGTCCTCACCGGTGTTCACGAAATACCCCCAGAGCTCGTTCCCGGTCATCTTCTCGTTGACCTTCATGCTGAGGATCTTCTGGTCTCCGTTGTAGTTCACCGTCACGTGGTAGGTCTTGTTGAAATCGTATTTTTTCGTAGGCCCGTCGTATGCAAGGGGGCCGCTGGAGAGGGCATCACCGCTCTGGCTGTTGACTTCCACCATCTTGTTACCGGGGGTGACCAGGTGCAGCCATACGATCTGCCCGAACTTGGCATTGGTGAATTCCGTCAGGACATTGGGGCCTTTGCCGGGATCCATCTCCGGTCCCGAAAAGCCTAGGCGGAAGGTCGCCCCTTCGTCGACGCTGGTAAGAATCACATCATATTCGAGGGTGAACGGTCCCTTATCGTAGTTATTAACTGTTGTATATGCATAGCAACCCGTGCTCGGCTCAATCGCAAAATGGTACATCTCAAGGCCGGGGTCCCAGTAATAATACGTCGGGCACAACGTTGTCCAGTGGGGATCCGTTGCAAACGAGTTCTGGTACAGCACATTTACCGATGCATCGCCTGCAGCCTGGACCGGGACCGAGAACGCCAGTGCCAAGAGGCAGGTCGTAACAAGGAGGTATAATGCCAGGGTTCGTGATTTCATGCAGTTTCTTCCTCTGTTGTATTCCTGTGGTAACCGCAGACTGTTGCCGTGCGGAGGATATGCCGGTTACTAGGAGGCTTATCGTATACGTACTTTGTCCTGCGTTCTTAAGAATACCGAACGGCAAACAGGATATATTTATGTTAAAATCACGTACTATAAGAGAGCAATACAGTAAACATGCGATAATAGTCTAGCGGTAGGACAGGAGCTTCCCAAGCTTCTAACCCGGGTTCGATCCCCGGTTATCGCATCCGGCCTATGGAGTCTGAACCTGAACGCTCGGCAATACGGATCATCGCGGAGAACCGCAGGGGCGTACTCCGGGACATCGCGACTGTGGTTGCCGACCATGATGCGAATATCGTCATGATCAACCAGGAGGTATTTGACTCCGGCCCCTATTGCGGGATGGCCGAACTCTATTTTGAATACGACTGCGGCGATGCGGGCGATCACGACCGGCTCCTTGCGGACCTGAACGATATCCCGTCCGTCAAGGACGTCCGGGCCTACCAGCCGTTCGGGCATATCTTCGGGTCACGCGTTATTATCATCGGCGGAGGTGCACAGGTCGCCCAGGTCGCCCTTGGCGCCGTGAACGAGGCGGACCGGCACAACATCCGCGGCGAGCGGATCTCGGTGGACACCATACCGCTCGTCGGTGAGCGCACGCTGGCCCTTGCCGTTGATGCGGTCGCACGCCTACCCCGCGCCTCCATCCTCGTGCTGGCAGGTTCGATCATGGGCGGCGACATCTCGAAGGCCGTGGACCGTGTCCGGGAGTCGGGGATCCCGGTCATCGCCCTCAGGATGGCAGGGACGGTCCCGGAGCACGCCGACCTTGTGGTCACCGACCCGATACAGGCAGGGGTCTTCGCGGTAATGCATGTCAGCAGCAAGGCCGTCTTCGATATCAACCGCGTCCGCGGGCGGGAATTCTGAAATGGATATCATAGGAAAGGCCGTATCGGTCCTCATGCACGACGGTGTCGTCATCTATCCCACCGAGACGGTGTACGGCCTCGGAGCCGACGCATTATCCGACGAGGCGATCCTGAAAGTCTACGAGGCGAAGAAGCGCCCGCTCGGCATGCCGATCTCAATTGCCGTCTCCGATTTCGACATGCTGGGTGCGGTAGCCCGGATCGAACCGTGGATGCAGGGGTTCCTCGAGACATTCCTCCCCGGCCCCGTGACCGTTATCCTGTCCGCCCGCAACTGCGTCCCGGCAATCCTGACCGGGGGGACCGGGATGATCGGCATCCGGATACCGGCGCATCCCCTCGCCCTGCAGCTCATCGGGACATTCGATGGCCCGATCACGGCGACGAGCGCCAACCTCCACGGCGCAAAAGACCCTCAGACGCCGGACGAGTGCACGGTCCCCCGTGAACTGCTGATTGACGGGGGACGGCTGCCCGGCATTCCGAGCACGGTGGTCGATCTGGCGGGAAAGCGGATCATCCGGAGCGGCGCCGGTGTCGACAAGGTCGCACGGTTCCTGCTCTCCCTCTGAGGTCTGTTACATGTTGCCGGTGCGCCTGCGGGATTTTGTCGAGGATCCGGACGGCTGGCTCTACGCAGTCTCCACGTACGACAACGATGACCGGATCGGCTGCGTGCTCCGGTACGTGCCCGACAGGAACGGGGAACGGGTCCACCCGTCGGGCCGCCGCTACGCCAAGGTTGATTTCGAGGAGGCGTACGCCCATATCGCCCGCTGCAAGCCGGCGTACGCCGGCCTCGTCCACCGCATCCCCCACGGCGATGTGAGGAGGGTGCTCAAACCGGAGATCGAGATCGGCCGCATCGCTGCTGCCCACCCCCGGGTGAGAAAACTCGTCGGCCTCTTCTCCCTCCCGGAAGGCACGGTCGGTTGCACCGGTTCGCTCCTCTGCGGGCTGGAAAACGAGAATTCCGACATCGACATGGTGGTGTACGGGAAGCACTGGTTCACTGCACAGGCGCTGGTCCGGCAGGGCATCCGTGACGGGAAGATCGAGGGGCTTTCTGAGGATATGTGGCGGAAGGTTTTCGATAAGCGCAAACCTGAGATCCCGTTCGATGCGTTCGTGCTCCACGAGCAGCGAAAATGGAACCGGGGCCAGATCGAGGGCACGTACTTCGATATCCTCTACACCCGGTCCTATGACGAGATCGGGAGCGCCCCCCCGGGCCGGGGAGCGGTGATCGGGAAGATGACGATCGAGGCGAAGGTGACCGATGCCTCGCTCGCATTCGACAACCCTGCCGTGTACAAGGTCAGGCATGAAACCGTCAGCAGGGTGCTCTCCTTTACCCACACGTACAGCGGGCAGGCGCTTACCGGCGAGACAATCGAGGCCTGCGGCGTGTGCGAGCAACATGGCAACGAGCAGTGGCTGGTCGTGGGGACGACCCGCGAGGCCCGCGGGGAATATATCATCTCGAAGACGCTGCTGGATCCGAGTGGTTCATCAGAACCACGAGGATGAGAAGAACTCGCCAGAGTTCTTCGAACAGGCCGAGTGGTTCATCAGAACCACGAGGATGAGAAGAACTCGCCAGAGTTCTTCGAAGCAGGCCTGAGGGGGACGAGTGTCGAAGACGCTGAGGGTCCGAGTGGTTCATCAGGACCACGAGGATGAGAAGAACTCGTCAGAGTTCTTCGAACGGGCCTGACGGAACGAATGACCTGCGGGTTCAGTTAATCGCAGTACCATTAATCACTGCGCTCTCCGGTACCTCGAACGACTCCCCGGTGCCTTCGATGCGGTACCTGCCTTCCGCTGTTACGCCGTAGGGATTCCCGGTCGTGGAATAGGGAACGATAAATTCACCATCGATGCTCTCCTGCCGGTAGCTGAAGTGGCGCCCGGTATTCGTTACCAGGGGGAGACTGATGATCCCCGATCCTCTGATCCGGGCCCCCCGGACATATTCAAAGACCTTGACCCATTTCACGTCACTGGTATTCGAGGTATAGGCATCATCCGGTGATTCGTGGATCAACCGGTAATGGCGGAGGGCGGGAACCGTTCCCGCCGGCATAACGATACTGGTACTGTAGAGCCCTGCGTGGTACCCGGCGGGCCCCGGCATTGTACTGTCCGGCCTTCTGCACTGCATCGTCAGTATCCAGCAGGTCCCCCCCGGTGATCACCGGAAGTGGCGCTCCCGTGATGGCCGGATCCACATATTGAATCTCATAGACCTTCGTTGCGTTCGTCATCGAACCGTCAAATGTGTGTAACCGCGAGACCATCGTGAGATAGTAATCCTGACGGATGAACTGGGCAGGGTTGAATGTTGACGCATTAGCGCTGCTCTGGAGGAAAAACGTCTGGACGAAGGGGCTGATACCGGCAGAACTGTTATCCCAGGTCGCCATTGCATGGAATTTTCCGTTAATGACATCGTCCATGAGGTAATCTGTCACCACGTAACGGGTGCCGTCATGATCAAGGATGCTGTCTGCCGTGTCTTCCGATGTGGCCACAAAATACGCAGCTGCCCCGTCCGGCCCCGCAACACCCTGCTGGAACGGATTGGCATTGGGTATCCGTTTCGCAATATACGTGATCGCGTGGCCGTAATCCCACCACGACATAACGCCATACGAGGAATCCGGATAATGGAAGGTATTCGGATCATAGATCGCGAGGTAGTCCACACCGGGATCCGGTGTATTGTTCCCCATCCATTCAAGGGATTCCCTCCAGTCGGAGTTCATATTGGCCCGTATACCGGAGACCATGGAGTACGAGAGGGAGACCGAGGTGTACACAAAGAGAACGGCGAGCCCGCAGACAAGGATCGCAAGGGCAATACGGGCATAATCCGCAAGATGGAGAAGATCGGTTGTCTTCTTTGCGGGTTGCACCGGTTTCCTCCTGGGCGAAACACTCTTTTTCTCCCCGTCCCGGGATCCCGGGGACTGCCGGTCGGGTGATCCCCCTGCCGCTGCCTGTACAAGATCGCGCTGAACCAGATCAACAACAAAACCAACGCAGATTGCCGAAAGGAGGGCGATATTGATGGCAAGATAGTATTCGTACCTGATATGCTGCCATGTTGAGAGGAGCATGACGAGCGACCACACCAGCGCAAAGATGTGGTGCGGGTGCTCGTTCCGGATATTGCGGTAGAGGATGACGAGAGCCCCACCGGCGAAGAGGAGAAGGCCATAATTGAAGGACAGCCAGGCATGTCCGGGCGACCAGCCCATCGCCTCCAGCACGGTATTTGTAATGGGTTGCTGCCCGAAAAATGCAAACATGCTGGAAATAAAAAGATCGTAGAGCTGCTGGCTGGCGATAAAAAGAGACGCAGCGAAAAGGACGGCAATCCCGGCGAGCAGGGCCGGGTAGTAGTATCTCCTTTTCCCCCGGCACTGGCGGGCAAGGTACCAGAGCAGGCATGTCCCGCCGATGAGTCCCAGGTACGCGTAGATGTGTCCCACGGAATACGTGGATAACTCAATCCCCGGGCTCTTGAAGCCGAATGCGAGGAGGCCGATGATTGCAATGACAAAAGTGACTACGTTTATGAGGAGGAGATAATCGCTGGACCGGCCGCGGTACACATCGATGGTAAACTGGATGACGGTAAAGATCGCGACGATCAGGGCAAACAGGATCATGGTCGGCATCACGAAGAGGCCGAGCAGGTATGCAATACCGGAAAAAAGCGAGAGCACGAGCGTGGTTTTGTAACTGCTGAACGTATTCAGGTCGATCGCCTTGTCCTTCTCAGACACAAGGGCATAGCTGAATGCGAGGCAGAACACGGTCGAGAAAAAGGCTTCGGCGATATGGTGGTCGATATACCCGTAAATGGAAACGGTAAAAAACTGCCCGAACACGATTGCCGTGAACCCTGATGCGAGGAGCCCGGTCTTCCAGTCGCCAAAAACCCTGCCGGCGTAATACATGACCACGACCGTTGCTGCTGCCAGCAGCGGGGGGACAAGGATCGCGGTTGAGATGATTTCAGGGCGGGTGGATGCGCCCGTAATGAGGCAGCAGATCGCGATCAGCATGGGGAACAGGGGGCCCCAGTATATTGTGCTGCCGGTCGGGTAGAGCGTCATCGGGTCAAACCATGCATAACCGGGGAAATGCGCCACCATCAGTTCCACCTGCCGCAGGTTGTAAAGCGGGTCGTCCATTGCAACCATGGTAAAGACGTCGGCATGGCCCAGATTGAACAGGGGAATAAGGCGGATCCAGAGGGCAAAGAGGGCACATGCCCCGACGAGGGCTGCAATAACATAGTTCCGGTAATTCCTGACTTCGATCTGAACCATGGCTCCACCGGGATGGTACTACTAAAAATCCTGTCGCTGTCTGGGCGATTCCTGATCACTGTTTGGTGTAAAATTACATAAAGCCGCTGAACTTCCCATTCAGTTATGCAGGGATTATGCGGGAGCAGTCGTACTCTCCGGCAGGAGAACCCTTTCACAGGAATGCGACGGTCCCGGCCGGTACCAGACCTCGACCGGATCTGCGTACTGGTCCGGGAACCGTTCGAGCATGGGGACGAACCGGAATTTCTTAAGGATATGCTGCATCACGGGTCGGGGCATGACGACACGTACATCATACCCTCCGGCAAGCCACTGTCGGATCAGGGTCTGGGCGTTGCCTTCGTTCCGGTGCCGCGAGATGATATAGTGGAGGACGAGCCGGTTGCCTGCCTCCATCTCCAGCCAGCCGGAGAAGAGTGTGTCGGAAAATCCCAGAGCTTCGCCTTCGGGTGTGCCGGTCTCGATGCGTGTTGCCGTCATGTTTCTCACTTCCGTTCTGTAGGGATCATGACGGTTGAAGGTAGTCAGATAAAAGAGGGAGGGACACGGGGTGTGAAAGTGCGGACCGACCGGTCGCAGGGTGGTAGGGGGGTCGGGCTGTGTACTTTTGCTTCCGCTCCGGACGGGCAGGAACCGAGAGATAACGTCAGAAAATCCGGGTGTTCCGGGTACGGCCAGGCCCCCGGTTTTTTAAAAGTACACCATCCGACCCCCTCCCACCCTTCCGGATTCCAGGCTGGAGATCCGCTGTTTTTACTTCGGACAACTGGCAATTGTTTCAATAAAGAGGGAGGAGGGGGTCGGATGGGGTAGACGGGAGTAAAGCCGGATAATCCTGTCCGCCCGGGCGATGGACGTTCTTTTACAGCAGCTCGCTCAGCCTGTGCCCGCCGCCTGCCTCGCATCTCTCCCGGTACGTGCACCGGTTGCAGGGTGCGTTGAGCGGGTGCCGGGGCATTTCGCCTGCTTGCATAGCCCGGACCCGGTGAAGTGCCGCGATCACCTGCCGCCGGTCCCGGGGCTGGACGGTATGGAAACGGGAGACCCCGTCCGGGATGTACTCCACGTGCCCCCCGGCCACTTCTTTCCCGGTCATCTCCTCGAGGCAGAATACGATGGCGGCAAGCCGCAGCCGGTCTGATGCGTACGTGCCGAACGGCATTGCGCCGGCCGCCCGGATGATGGAGACTGCACCGTCGGCTGCAACGCGGTCGATCATCCCTGCCATGCCGTGCCGGTCCGATGCCACCCGCACGTCCGTCTGGACGGCAGGTTTCCATGCTGTTTTATCACACGCCGATATGCAGATCTCCAGGAATTCCCTCATTGCCGGGTCGACTGACGGGCGGACGGCGGTCACCTCGCTCCAGATGATCCCTGCATCCAGTGGCCTGCCGAGGTGGTAGGAGAGCTGCTTGCAGACCGCGTAGCGATCGGATTCGGCGACGGGATTACCCTGTTCGTAGTAAAACCGGACCGGGCAGGCATGCACCCGCACAAGGTCCGAGATCGTTACATACTCCCCGTGGGACGGCAGGATGATTCCTCATACCAGCTGAGGAAACCGGTCTGGTTAAAGGTATTGAAGCGCAGCCGGTTCTGTGGGCTGTTCGGGATCGACCGGCAATGCACGGTGGCGGGATGTTATGCGTGACCGCAGGTTTATGCCCGGATGAAAACGTGCCAACGTTTTCATGCCGGCACGGCATACCTGTTCTCCATGACATCGCAGGAAATATCGGTCAATATTCCGCCTACCCTCGATCCCGTGTACAGCAACATGATCCAGATCGCGTACAAGGACGACGAGTTCACCTTCATGTTCCTCCACCAGCTCCCGCAGGTGAACCAGGCGCGGGCCAAGGCCATCGTCTCCATCACCCCCCCGCACGCAAAGAACCTCCTCGCCGTGCTGACCAAGAGCGTCGCGGACTACGAGTCCAAGTTCGGGACCATCGCCCCCAGGGAGGGCACGGGAAAAGAGAGCGTAACCGCGCTCAGCGGGTATTCGTAATATTTTTCGATCCGCAGATTTTAATAGCGGCCAAACCGATATTGTGGGGTATTACGCCGCCGTGGCTTAGCGGTATAGCGGCTGATTCGTAATCAGCAGGTCGGGGGTTCAAGTCCCCCCGGCGGCTCTCTGACCGTTTGTTGTACTCTTTTTTCGGCTCAAACTGCTCGTATTTTCCTGATGAGACGCCGGAGTGAATCCAAAAAATTACAGGCAGGGGGGAGGGACAAGCGCACGCTTGGGGAATAACATATGAATAAGGATGAATGCGGAAACCACGATAATTGCGACAAATCCCAGGATAAAGAAATAGGTCATGGGGGAGATCGTATCGGGGCTGCGGTGCGATAATGCCCGTAAAATTTCTGCAATCATACCGATCGAAAAAAGGATCAACACCATATAAGCCACCACAACTTCAAAGGGCGGACAATAAGTACGCGACATGCAATCAGGTAATGTTTTTTCAGCTTTTTATTTCCTTCTAATTATCTGCTTATTTCACGTTCTGCCCTGCCCGGCAGGACGCCCGTCACGTCCTGTCGATGATGGCGGCCCCGAGGATAAGGGCGGCAGGGATCCCCCACAGGGGATTGGCAACAAGAAAAAACAGTTTTACCGCCCCGAGAGCCGTACCGGTCCACGACATAACATTGCCGAAGGCGATCATGAATGCACAGAAAAACACCGCAAGCCAGAGCAGCATGAAGAGCGTGACACCGATGAGCGCCCCTTTCCAGTTGCCGGCCAGTTCGCGCGCCAGTTGACCGATCTCGTGCTTTCCGTACGTCATGGTCCGGAAGGGGTTACGGTTTCGTCCGCTCGGAGATGTCCCTTACCGTGCTCATCACCGCAGACATGCCGAAATATTCCGTTATCCTGCTGCTGATCTCGACCGGGATGGTACTCCCGTCTTTTTTCTTCAACTCGGACTCGAACAGCAGATGCCCCCGTGCAAGGAACTGCTGCAGGGTGTCCGGCTGGAAGATCGCCACGGGGTGCATTGCGAGTTCGTGCAGGTCCATGTGCATGAACTCCTTTTTCGTATACCCGAGGTACCGGGTCGCGATCACGTTCGTCTCGAAAATCTTGCCATCCACGTCATGGAGGATGATCGCATCGCTCGCCCCATCGAAAAGGGTCCGGTAGCGGAGTTCGGACTCGATGAGCTCGTCCTTGGTGCGCTTGCTCTCCGTGACATCCACGATCGAACATACGATGAGTCCCTCGCGGGTGAGGGCCGCCGTGGCCAGCACCCAGATCACGGCGCGGTCCTTCTTCCGCAGGCCCACCTCCATGTCCGTGATCTTCTCGTCCTGCCGGATCTTTCTCATGAACCGGCTCTCATGCTCGCTGTCGAGCCAGAGTTCCGAGAACATCCGGTTCCCGAGCTCGTCCCGGGGATAGCCGAGGATTCCTGCCGACTGCGCATTGAACGTCAGGATCTGCTGGGTGTCGAGATCGAAGGTGAGGATGCCGGCCTGCGAGTTCTCGAAGATCTCGCGGTACTTCCTCTCCTGCAGGATCTGGCCGGACAAGGCGGATATCACGACGCCGAGCGAGACGAAGACATAGAAGAACGCGATGCTCGATGCGTACAGCTGGATATCGGCAGGGCCGTACAGCCCGACGAGCCCGAGGTATATCCACCCGAGGAATACCGTGAAGTAAACCGCGTACCGGGGGAAAAATAGGCAATGAGGATGATGGGCAGGATGTAGAAATAGGGGAAAATGCTGAAGTAGCCGTTTTTTAGGGAATATATGGAAACAAGGAGGATCCCCACCGTCAGTAATACCGTGATGGAAAGCCAGAGGGTATGTTGTGGCGAAATGGTTCTCATATCACAATCAGTCCTGCATGTATATGTCCGGTTGAACATGGTTCCGGGAATTTCTTATATGTTGTCATCGATTCCCGCCTTTTTAGGCCGGGGGATGCCGCCCCTTATGCTCTTCCCTGGCAGACAGCTGAAACAGGATCAGGCTTTGCCCGGAGGACAGGTCGTTCCCTGTCGTCCGCCTTCCCGAAACGCACAGGGATATATCTCCCGGAGAGCCGGGAGCGTGAAGGATCGCTCCCACCGGACCGGTTCCCGGCAGCGGGTTCACAACTCCCGTTGTCGGCGATCGTTGCGTTCGCCGCACCATATCCGCCGGCAGGGATCGTCCCGCTCTTCACGTCCTTCTCTCCCTCTTCTCTTTTGCCTGCGCCACAATACCCGCAAGCTCGCGGGCTGCTGCGGTGAGATCGGGCTGAGATACGACCGCCGAGATCACGGCTATGCCGTCCGCCCCTGCATCGATCGCCCGGCCGGCATTGCCCGGCCCTATCCCCCCGATGGCGATGACAGGGATCCCGACCGCTGACCGGATCTCCTGAAGAAGACGAAGGCCGTGCCCGGGCCCGGCGTTGCTCTTGGAGCCCGTGGAGAAGGTGGGACTGAGCGCAACATAGTCAGCCCCGCTCTGCTCGGCGTCCACTGCTTCCTCCACGGTACTCACGGATACGCCGATGATGAACCCCGCAGGCGCGAGCTGGCGGGCCGTGTCGCACCGCATATCCCCCTGACCGAGGTGGACCCCGTCCGCCCCGCAGGCAACCGCCACGTCGAGCCGGTCGTTCACGAGGAAGCTTGCCCCCGCCCTCCGGGTGATCGCACGGATCTCCCTGCCCGGTCCTCACCAGTTCGCGGGGGGGACGAACCTTGTCCCGGAGCTGGATCACGCCAGCCCCGCCATCGACTGCCTGTTGTGCGATCACAGCATGCCGGAGTCCCTGCGAAAGGGTCTCGTCCGTAATGACGTACAGATCGAGTTTCATGGGAGTGTGAGGTTTATCCTTTCCGTATCCGGGCCACTGCCGCGAGGTCCGCGGGGGTGAGTGAGGCCATCTCGTCGAACAGCGCGGTCCTGAAGCTGGCGGGGCCGCGGGCGCCCGCTGCGGCACGCTCGCCGGCGATGCCGAATGCGGCGAGTGCCGCTGCCGATGCCAGTACCATGTCCTTCGATTCCGCAGCAAAGACACCGGTCACGGACGCGGCCATGCAGCCGGTGCCGGAGATGCTGCCCATCACCGGGTGGCCGTTCCCCACGAGGATCGTACGCTTCCCGTCCGTCACGATGTCCACAGCCCCGCTGATGACCACGGTCATCCCGGTGGCCCTGGCATAGTCCCGTGCGATCTCCACGGGATTGCCGGAAAGCCCGTGCGAGTCCACGCCCCGCACCTTCCCGTCTGCTCCGGCAAGCACTCCGATCTCGCCGGCATTGCCCTTGAGGATCGCGATCTCGAGCGAGTCCATGAGTCTCCGGGCGGTCCGTGTCCGGGTACTGCGTGGCGCCGGCTCCCACCGGATCGAGGATGACCGGGATCTTCCGGTCGTTTGCCATACCCCCGGCCAGCTCCATCGACTCGACCTGCACCCGGTTGAGCGTCCCGATGTTGAGGACCAGCGCGCCGGCAACCGCGGCCATCTCCTCCGCTTCCTCGGCCGCCTCTGCCATCACCGGCGCACCGCCCGCGCAGAGGGTGATCGTGGCGCAGTCGTTGGCTGTCACGTAGTTCGTGATGTGGTGGACGAGCGGGCGTCTCTCACGGACGAGGGAGAACAGCTCTGAGAGGTGTTGTTTCTTCATGGGATCACGCACGGCAGGGGCCATCGGCCCCGGTATGATCACTAGTGGGAAATTCTTCCATATAAATCCTGATGGGCGGCCGGCCTCATTCCCTTCACCGGGAAGAAGGTCCGGCGAAGAGGACCTGCCCTACCGGGTGAGCTCTTCGACCGTGGCAAGGAAGAGGTCCGCTTCCTCGCGCGTGTTGTACGGCCCGAGGCTGAGCCGTACGGTCCCGTCGGGCAGCCCCAGCCGCTCCATGAGGGGGATGCAGCAGTGGTGGCCCGACCGGACCATGATGTCGGCCGTCTCGTCGAGGCGCTGTGCAACCTCGTGGGGGTGCAGGCCGTCCACGGTGAAGGAGACTACGCCCACGCGCCGGGCAGGAGTGTCCGGGACATACAGGGTGACGCGGGGGAGCTTCCGGAGGCCGTCGATGATCCGGGTGGTGAGGGCCTGTTCGTGCCGCCGGACACGGTCCATGCCGATCCGCGTAAGGTAATCGGCCGCTACCCCGAGGCCGATCCCGCCGGCAATGTTGCCGGTGCCGGCCTCGTACCGCGGGTATCCTTCGGAGAGCGTGTACTCCGTCCCCTTCACCGACTCCACGCTCCCCCCGCCCAGCAGGAGCGGCTCGATCTCCGGCTCCTTCATCCAGAGCACGCCGGTACCGGTGGGGCCGAGCATCTTGTGGCCGGAGAAGGCACAGAAGTCGCAGCCGAGCTCCGCAACATCGACCGGCATGTGGGGGACGGTCTGGGCCATGTCCGCCAGCAGCAGGGCACCGTGGTCGTGGCATATCTTCGCGATCTCCGCAACGGGCGTAATAACGCCGAGGACATTGGAGGCATGGGTGATCGCGACCAGGCGGGTCCTCTCCGTGATCGCGGACCCGAACGCTTCGAGGTCAAAGGAGTAGTCGTCCCGGATTCCCGCAACATCGACCTCCACGCCCCGTCTTCCCAGGCGGTACCAGGGCAGGAGGTTGGAGTGGTGCTCGAGGATGGTCGTGAGTACCCGGTCGCCGGCCTTCCACGGGAAGCCCTGCGCCACCATGTTGATCGATTCGGTGGTGTTCTTCGTGAAGACCACCAGGCCTTCCTTTGCCCCGATGAAGCCTGCCACTTTCTCGTGGGCGTGCCAGTAGCGCTGGGACGCGATCTGGGTGAGGCGGTGGACCCCCCGGCCAACGTTTGCCCGGTAGTTGTGCTCGAATTCCACATGGGACCGGATCACCGGTTCCGGCGAGAGGCTGGTCGCTGCATTGTCGAGGTAGATCACCTCGGCAAGGAGCGGGAAATCCGCACGGATCTCCGCCACGTTGTACTCGTCCCCGGCTGGTTCCTGCATACCTGTTTCCACTGTTCTTCCTCCCCCGATATCAACTGTTTCATGCTCCTGCCGTACCGGCGTGGCAGCCCGGAGCGTGAAATCCTCGTTCACGGCGATGCCTTTTTCCCGGCAGAGTTCCCGCATCTTTTTGGGAAGCGCCTTCCACCGCCAGAGCCCCCAGCGGCAGTAGGCCTCCGGCAGGCCCTTTTTCTCCGTCCACCGTTCCACGAAGGCGTCCCAGCGCCGGGTATATTCCGGGTGCGATATGCGGATCTGCTCGTACTCGCTCTCGAGCATTGCCGGGCAGAGGAAGCACCCGATACGCTCGATGCCCTGCTCGTAGAGCGGGTTCATGCCGGTTTTCTGCCACCAGAGATAGAGGAAGACCTCGAGCGCCCGCCAGTTCCGTATGGGGGAGACATTGAGCTGGAGCGGGTTGTCGGGGTTCTGGCTCGTCTCCCCGAGGCCGGCCCGGTTCCAGGACTCGTACCACCGGTTCCCCTGGATCGTCACGCAGGGGCCGACCTCCGCGAGGTAGAGCTTGAGGGGGCGCAGTTTCTGGAACTTGCAGCACCAGCGGTTGTCCTTGCCCGGCGGGCCGGCCTTCTCGACTGCCTGCCAGAAGTCCCCGGCCCCGCTGACAATCTCCACGCCCTGCGACTTCACGAACGCGATGGTCTCGGGGAACTCGAGGCCGGTATCGATGAAGAAGGCCTTCGTCACACCGGCCTTCCTCGCGAGGTGGAGCACCGCCGTGCTGTCCTTGCCCCCGGAGAACGAGACGTTCGCGGTCGGCCGGTCGTGCATGTGGTGCCGGATCGTCCGGATCGCGTTCCGTTCCAGGTTCTTGAGGTGGTACCGGTTCCGTTCGATCGCCACGTCCCAGCCGGGTCCGGGCGGGTGCGGGGTTCAACCGCGATGAGTTCCTTTACCCTGACTGCCCCCTCTTTCACCACTCCCGTGCCGTACCGGGCCCGGTATTTCACGATCACGGTGCCTTCCGGGACGGGAACCCTGAGGGAGATCCGTTTCCCGCCGATCCTCCCCTGCTCCTTCCGGGCATCGGTACTGGTGTCGAGATCGAGGACCCCTTTCGTTGCATGGGCAATAATGAACGGGAGGGCTTCCGGGGCGATATCGAAAACAAATTTCCTGCCTACCGGGTCGAAGGTGAGCCAGCCGAACCGTTCACCGTGCATGATCACGAGGTCGGCACGGTCAACGCCCCCGGTCTTGTTCAGGAGGAGGATACGGGCCAGGGGGATATCGCCGAACTGTTCGCGTACGAGCCGCCGGATCAGGGCTGCGTCCGCAGAAAGCGCAGGGCGGAGGTCGTAGGGCTGGAGGAGATCGATCTTCCTTCCTTCCCTGCCGCACGCACAGCTCTTCGCGATCAGCGGGACGTTGCACGCATCACACCAGTACAGGACCTTCTTGACCGGCGGTTCACGCATCACACCAGAGAGATGGAACCCTTCAGGAGATAAGAGAAGCGATGGCAGGCCTGCCCGGCGGGCAGCACCCGGCACAGAGCTACGGGTACTATCATCGGAGAGCGGAATCCCGCGCCAGACTGTTCATCGCCACATGGCCAGTCCCTTTGTGTAACAGCAAAGTATATACGAGTACAAATCCTGATGCGAAGATGGTGAAAGTACCATGGTGAAACTGAACGCAGACATGAAAGAGGCTTTTTCAAAGATGAAGGTCTTCCCGGTTGCCACGGCTGCAAAAGACGGCACCCCGAACGTGGTCCCCCTCGCGATGGTCGAGCTCCACAATGATGAGACCATCTGGATCACGGACAACTTCATGAACAAGAGCCTGTCCAACCTCAGGATCAACCCGAAGTGCGCGATCTACATCTGGGGGCCGGAGATCAAGGGCTGCTTCCAGATCAAGGGAGTGACCTCCATCAAGACGAGCGGACCGGAGTACGAGGAGATGAAGGCAAATATCAACAGGAAGAGGCCGGAACTCCCCGCACGCTCACTTGTCATTATGAAGATTACGGAAGTCTTCGAGTGCAAACCCGGGCCGAATGCCGGGGTAAAACTCATCTGATTTTTTTGGAGGCTTTTTTCAGGGAACGGTGCCGGGCCGGGAGCGCCGGCACCAGCAGGAACGGGCGGCCGGGCCGGGACAGGACCGGGGAGAGAAAAGGGGTATTGTTCCTGGGTTATTTCGAGCCCGGGGCTGCGGTGACCACGCGGAGGGCTTCGATGATCTCGGGCAGGATCTCCGCCGGGATACCCATGACCATTTCGGCGTCATCGATACCGGAAAACTTCCGGGAACCGTCGCACCCCAGCGAGAAATTGACCCTGCCGGTCAGATAGGTCTGGGCACAGGCATCGGCACAGACCGACTGGATGCCGGAGAACTCCGCGTTGATCCTGCCGCCTACGCGGAAGAGGGTGCTCTGGGCGAGCTTCAGCATGGTCCACGGGGTGGCGACGATGAGTATCACCTGCGGGTCGAACGGCGTCTTCTCGAGCGGTGCGTACAGGGTCGCATAGGTGTCGCCCGGAGTGAGGTGGGAGACCCGGTCGATCGTCCGCTTGCAGGCAGCAGAGCTCTCGAACTTGCCGAGCTTGTAGTAAAAATCGCCGTTCTTCAGGGTCTCGGTGATCTCCCTGAGACCGAGCGACCATGCGCCCCCGTTGCATTCGTGGTTTTCAGCAAGGGCGTAAAAGATCTTCCCTTCCTTTCGTGCAAGCCCGATCATCGAGCAGTGCCGGATCGTCTTGTCCAGTTTCTGCATGCCTTCGGGAATCTCCTCCTTCTTCGTGGCGAACCGGAACGCCACCGGGGAACCGGAGAGCTTCAGGAGTTTTTTCAGGGTCTCGGCAGCCTCTGCATAGTTGATGGGTATCTTTACACCGGATGTCATGGTATCGGCCTCCATCCCGGAGGATGGCTGTAACTACACCATATCGTGCAGACCACTTAAACCTAGTGAAAATGCCACTCACCGTTCTCGATTGTGATGGCCCGGCGGGGGCAGAGAATTACGGTTTTCGGGAAGCAGCGGGATGAGAAATGGAGGGGAGACCGTTGCCGGGTCACAGGCCAAGGTGTTCCAGTACCAGCAGGAACCCGATCATGCAGGCTTCCAGAATAACGATCACGATCCAGAGGTTGAGGTGGAGAAATTCCGGCACGGTTACCGCAGGGAACGGCCCGCGCACGAGGAACGTGGCCCGGATCTTCGGGTAGAGTTCCGCGAAGAGACCGGCTCCGATCAGCATCCCGACCATGCCGCCGAAGAGTGCATCGAGCGCCCCGGTCCCGACTGCGCCCGCGACGGTCCCCGGGCAATAGCCGAGCAGGGCAAAGCCTGCGCCGAATATGAGCCCCCCGACAATATTCGCTCCATAAGTCCCTTCGGCTGCATGGGACCTTACGTACCCGTAGTGTTTCAGCAGGTGGAACCCGATCATCCCGACGATCACCGCCGAGAGCATCACTTTCAGGACCGTAAAGTCGGTGAGCAGGAGCTGCCCTTCGATCACGTTATAGTCCGTCACGCCGCCTTTCTGCAGGAGAAAACCAAAGCAGATGCCGAAGAGGAGCCCCAGGACGATCTGGAGCCGGGAATCCGTGCGTATCGCATCGAGCGTCATTCGTTTCACGCCCCCCCGATCACGCGGTAGAGGAGCAGGGCGACCGCGATGCCCCCGGCAAAGAAACAGCCGGCCGAGACGATGCTGGCAAGCGAGAGCTGGATCGACCCGTTGATGCCATGGCCGCTCGTGCAGCCCCCTGCCCACCGGGCGCCGAACCCGAGAAGGATACCGCCGGCGAGCGCGACGAGGACCCGCAGGAGCGGGTCGGGCCCGAAGGTCTTTTCCCAGAGAGTGGGGACCCAGAGGAGATGGAACTGTCCGGACAGGAGCACGGAGATATATGCCCCGATTATCACCCCCGGAATGATCATCAGGGCCCAGTCGATCCGTGGTACGATCTCCTGGTAATATTCCATGGCGTTCACTTTTTTCGCGTTGAGGGCTTTCCCGATCAGCCCGCGGGCCTTGACAAATGCCAATGAACACCCTATCGGGCGGTCGGAGAGCAGGAAAGCAAGACAGGACAGTACACCTATTCCGGCACCGGCCAGGTATGGCGACCATGTCGCCTGTGTGAGGAGTTCAAACATACTCTTTTGCCCCTGCCGCTGATCATGGGCAGATATACCTGATATTCACCGGCAGCAGGGATAAAAATGTTCGCCCAGAGCCGGATCCACCCGTTGCGTGCCGTATCCCGGTACCCATCAGTCGCTGATGCTGATGATCTGGACCGGGCAGAGGTCTGCCGCGTCCCGGGCACAGGACTCCATGTCTGCCGGGGGCACGCCTTCGGCGATATTCTCCCCGGCCCGGTATTTTCCTATAATCCGGCTGAACGAGTCGGCGGGGTCCTGTTCGAAGAAGCCGGGGCAGGTATCCCAGCATGACCCGCAGCTGACGCAGGCCGGCCGATCGATCTTCACCATCATGGATATGTTCTCCGTTCTTGTGCATTACCAACCGGATGCAATAAAGATAACCCTGTCAGGCACGTGAGCGCACCGGGTACCTGATCGTTATGCCCCCAGACTCCCGGGCCATGGCCGGATGCCCGGCTCCGGTTGCAGCTCATCCGACCGCTAGGCTGACAACCCCCGGACACCAATACTTCCCTGAAGGTCGCTATGAATCTTGATAACCGGATCAACATACTGGCAAAATCCCTCGGTACCGATTACTACGGGGTCGCGGACCTTGCCGCTGCACGGGACTTCATCGGGATGCAGGGCGGGGCAGGGGTCTCCCGGTACCCGCGGGCAGTCGTCATGGGAATCCGGCTGCTCGATTCTCTTGTCGATCTCCTCCCGGAACACGATGACCCCGTAGTTGCCGGTCTCTACCGGCACCATGCATACGACGTCGTAAACCAGGCACTCGACCAGATCTCCCTTCGCGTGGCGGACACGATCCAGCAGGCCGGTTATCCGGCGTTCCCCGTCCCGGCATCGAAGCGGGCGGGCGACGGGCAGATCGCCGGGATATTTTCCCAGAAACTCGCAGCCCGCATGGCCGGTCTCGGCTGGATCGGCAAAAGCTGCCTGCTCGTCACGCCGGACCACGGGCCCCGGGTGCGGTGGATTTCCGTCCTGACTGCCGCCCCGCTCGCACCTACCGGCACACCCATGGCGCCGCGGTGCGGGAAATGCACAGCCTGCGTCGATGCCTGCCCGGTACAGGCATTCACCGGCAGGGCCTTTTCTCCCGATGAACCGCGGGAGGCCCGCTTCGATGCGGCTGCATGCGACCGGTACTTCCGGGAGATGGAAACCGCCGGGCGCCTCCCGGTCTGCGGCATGTGCCTCTATATCTGCCCGTACGGGAGGAAAAGCCCGGGCGGTATCTCCTGAAAAACGCTTTTTGAAAAAGGCAGTCAGGGAAAAAAGGGACTGGTTCACGGCCGGGCAACCGGCACTGCCGTATCGGTGGTAGCAATCCGGTATATGGTCCCGTCAGTGTACTGGTAATTCGTCGCGTACTCCTTCCCGTCCAGGACGATGAAATAGTTCGCGGTCTGGTACTGGTAACCGGCGTCCGGGTAGAGGATGACGGTCGTCGCCGCGGGGCCGGCTCCCCCATCTCCCCGGCATCGAAGACATATTCGTTCCCGTCCGGGTATTGCATGATCATCTTCACGGATGAGTAAGCCCCGCCGCTGATGGTGAGTATTCCCTGGAACCGGTACATGGATCCGGTGCCGCTGTCTGTTCCCAGGTTCTGCTGCTCGATCCGGGCAAGTTCCGTTGCCGGGACCGCCGTGATGATCGGGCCGGGCGTCTCCTCCGGTGTGGTCACCGCGGGAGGCGGAGAGGGCTGTGCGGCAACCGGCGTCCCTGAGGGGGCCGTGTACATACACCCGGCGAGACAGGAGATGAGAAAGAGGAGGAAGAAAAAAACGAGTACGGTATTTTTTCTCATGATCAAAGCTGGCGATGAATATCCTTTAAGATTCCGTTTGGACGCGGGTGCGGGAATACCTTCCTGACGATAAGGCATGGGACTGAAACGATACTGGTACTGTAAGGGTTCGGTCCGGGAATAACGGCTATAGGAAGGCATCCCCTGCGGGAATGGGCATTGCCGAAGGACCAGGACATGCCTCGCGGCACCGGGTACGCTCACGCAACAGGATCACATCATGCCCATCAGGACTTTCTGCTGGAACATGACGATGGCGATGATCAGGAGCAGGACACCGAATACCTTCTTGATCTGTTCTTCCCTGATATGCGGGGCGATATTTGCCCCTATGAATGCGCCAAAGGCAGCTCCGGCCCCGTACACCGCCAAGAACGGCCACGCGATCTGGCCGAGAACACCCTGGGTCACCGCGCCGGTGAGAGAAACGAGGATAATGGCGAACATCGAAGTCGCAACCGCATAATGGACCGGGATGCCTGCGGAGGCAAGAGCCGGTACAAAGATGACCCCGCCGCTGTTACCCGTTGTTCCGCTCAGGAGGCCTCCGGCAGCACCCCAGAAGATGAGGTGGGAGTACCAGATACGGGCAACCGGCTGGGTGCCCTGGTGCGGGACGCTCGCCGTAAGCACGAACGAGGGCCCGTACTGTATCTCCCTGAGGAACCGGAACCGCGGGAAGAGCATCTCGATGGAGATTATGGTGAGGATGATACAGAAGACAACAACGAGAACCCGGGGATCGACAAGCGTGGTGAGGTACGATCCCGCCACCGCACCGAACATGCTGGGGATGAGGAGGATCAGCGCCACTTTGAAGACGATCACTCCTTGCTTCCGGTACCAGAACGAGGCGGAGAGCGAGGAGAAGACCATGATCGCGAGGCTCGTTCCGATCGCGGTCTTCGGATCGATCCCGAAGACCAGGGTGAGGGTGGGGACATACAGGAAGCCGCCGCCAAGCCCGATGACGGCGGCAACGATACCGATCCCGAGCGAGATCAGGTACGCGGCGTAATATTCGATCACGGGGGGCTCCTTCTCCTTGGGGGGTATCCTCTCGTACGGGCTGTACAGCCATAGCTCTTCCCGGGATACAGATTAAGATTCCGGTTTATCCGGATGGAAAATGGGCCGAACTTATAATACCTGTCGCGATTCGCCCGGCCGCCCTGAACCGCAGAAAAGTCCGGTTCTGCCACACATTTAAAAAAAACTGACGGCGATCAGACCGGCAGCGGCATCCCCGATGCCTCGAGTTTTTCCTCGATCTCCCGGATTGTTGCCAGCTTCGCCCGGGTAGAGGGCCCGCACGGGACCGCGGTGCAGCCGGATGCTTTTGATATAGACTCGGCGAACGTCCCGATCTCCCGGGCAATCCTTACGGTCTCTTCCTTGTCAAACCCGATCAGTGGACGGTGGATCGGCACATCGGAAGCGGCATCGGTCAGGACAGCCAGGTTGTCAAGGGTCTGGCTTGCCACCTGCCCGAGGGACTCCCCGGTAACTATCCCCTTTGCCCCGGCCTGCAGTGCATATGCAGTTGCCACGCGGTACATCCGGCGCTTGCAGAAGATGCAGGTGTATTTCTCGAGATGACGGCGGACCAGTTCCTGTCGTGCCGCCGCCAGGTAGGGGTCCTTTATCACCACCAGCCTGATACCGGGCTGGTACCTGGCAAGGACTTCCACCACCCGCTCTGCCCGGGCGATGGTCGTCTCGTCAAGAAAGGTATCGAGCGCGACAAAGAGCGGGACAATCCGGCAGCCCCGCTTCATCATCATCCATGCGGCGACCGGGGAGTCAATGCCCCCGGATACGAGGGCTACCAGCGTTCCCTCAACGCCGAGCGGGAGTCCCCCGGCGGCTTTTGTCACGGCGTCGTACAGATACGCCTCGCTCGCCCGGATCTCCACATGGATCTCCTTGTCGGGATTGGCGAGGTTCACCTTGAGGTGGGGGAACTCGTGTCGCAGGAGGGTGCCGTACTCGATCGCCTTGTCATTGGACGTAAATGCGTGTTTGCCGACCCGCTTCATCCTGATCGCAAAGCTCTTTGCCTTCTCAATCCCGTGCCGGCGGCAATAATCGGGAAGGAAAGACCCGATCTCATCGAGCCGGATGTGTTCGACTTCCGAGAACGAGACGATCCCGAAGATGTTTTTCAGCAGTACGGGCTTCACATCCCCGTCAAGCCAGATCCTGCCCCGCTCGTTCCGGACATGGACCCCGGGCATCACCTCGCGGATGTTGGCGATCAGGGTATTCTCCCACTGCCGGCGCACCGGGTCGGATTTTAAGAATATTTCAGAGTATCGTACAAGCCACTGGTTCTTCATCACTGGTTCACCGCACCCCGCACGTGTGTTCCGCATCCCCTTCCTTGAACGGGTGGTGGCAGTACGGGCACATGAAATCGCATTCTGTCCCTTCATACGGGCAGATGGTCATCGAGAGATCGGCAAGCGGATGACCCTTTCCCCGTATCTCGAACTCCTTGTACCAGCCGAACGGGGCACGTTTCACTTCAACGTCTTCATCAGTGAGCGCAGATTCCAGGCCTTTGAGAATCTCCAGTGCAACCGACGGGGAGCCGAGCGTACTGGTCAGGTGGGCGTAGGGATAGATCAGCACCCGGTTTACATGGAGCATGCCAAGCCGTTTCCGGACTCCCGCTGTCGCACTCCGTATTACCTGAATCGGGTCTTTCTCGTCCAGTTTCTCAACACAGCAGAAGAGGACTACGCACTCCTCCATCCGGTCCTCCCGGATTTCCGCAGGTTCTGCCATCTTGGTCTTCTTAGTTGCATGGTACCACATGCGATCGGCATGAATGGAGAGGATCCTCATGGGTTCGTCCTCCCGACCAGCACGCTGATTGCATCCACGGTAATGAGCCCGATCACGTGCTGGTCCTCGTCGACCACCGGGAGTGCCGAGATCGCGTGCTCCTCCATCTTCCTGGCCGCTTCCTCGATCGGCTCACCGGGCGTCGCGGTCACCACATCGCGGGACATGATCTCGTCCAGCCAGAGGAAGTTGGAGGCCACCGCTTTTGCGATATCCCACGACGTGACGATCCCCACGAGCTGCCCCCGCCGGAGAGTACCGGCAGGTGGTTGACGCCGGTGTTGATCATCCGCCGGGCAGTCACGGCGATGGTCGTTCCCTCCTCGATCGTCTGCACGTCCCGGACCATGACATCGCCGACTACCGTGTGGGAGAGGAACTTTCCCACGAGGTAGTTGATCTGGCCGGACTCCAGCAGGAACGCGTCGTGGCCGTAGTTGGATCGGATCTCGCAATAGTGTACCTCTATCTCGTTCGCTGTCAGGGCCGAGACGATCTCCTGCGACTGGTAGGGAGGGTAGAGCCAGTCGGATGAGACCGAGATGACAAGGAATGCCGCTTTTACCCCGGCAAGGCCGGTGCTCAGCGAACCGTCCTTTGTCAGGTCGAAGTAGTCGATCGCCTTGGTGATATACAGGTATGAGTTTGCATCGAACCGCTTCGTGAACATATCGCCCTGGTGATGGAGGTAGCTCTCGATCCTGAAGTCCGTTGAGAAGTCAAAACCTATCCGGTCCTTGCCCTGCAGGGCCCGTCCGAACTTCTCGTGCATCGACTCGTTCGAGAGGTAGGTGATATGGCCCACCATCCGTGCAAGTGCCAGCCCGTGGGTGGGGAGCGCCTTCCCGTAGTAGTCACCGTTGTTCCAGTGCGGATCGGAGAGGATCGCCTTCCTGCCTACCTCGTTGAACGCGATCTGCTGGGGGGTCGAGTAGCCGGTTGACGCAATTACGACCGCCTTCCTCATCAGGTCGGGGTAAGTGACCGCCCACTGCAGCACCTGCATCCCCCCCATGGAGCCTCCCGCCACTGTATACAGCTGGCCGATGCCAAGGTGATCGATGAGGAGTTTCTGGGCGTTCACCATATCCCGGATCGTGATGACCGGGAACTTTGCTCCATAGGGTTTTCCCGTATCCGGGTTTACCGAGGACGGGCCGGTCGAGCCCTTGCACCCACCGGGGATGTTTGCGCAGATCACAAAATAGCGATCGGTGTCGAACGCCTTGCCGGGGCCGATAACCGCATCCCACCAGCCGGGTTTCGTGTCGCCTTCGTGGAATCCCGCAACGTGGGCATCGCCCGAAAGAGCGTGGCAGACAAGGATGGCGTTGCTCTTATCCTTATTCAGCCTGCCGTACGTCTCGTAGGCAAGGGTAAGGGAAGGAAGAGTTTCCCCGCTTTCCAGTACGAGCGGGGATGGATGGCGATAGTATTGTGTTGTCACAAGTCCTGCAGATCCCTTGATCATTTACACACCCCGTGCCGGACCGGGTAAGTTCTGCAACGCTATCCCGGATGTCCTCAGACAAGAGGGCCCGGAAAGGAGTGCGCTTCACGGTGCCGCTTCCAGGGCCTGCCTGAGATCGGCGATGATGTCCTCGATGTCTTCAGTCCCTACCGAGAGCCGGACTGCATCCGGGGTGACACCGGTCTTCTTCTGCTCCTCCGGGGTGAGCTGCTGGTGGGTGGTGGATGCCGGGTGGATGACGAGGCTCTTTGAGTCCCCGATATTGGCGAGGTTGCTGAAGAGTTTGAGGTGGTCGATGAACTTTCTCGATGCCACTTCCCCGCCTTTGATCCCGACCCCTACCAAAGGTCCGTATCCACCGGTGAGGTACTTTTTCGTGAGCTCGTGGTTCGGGTTATCGGGGAGCCCCGGGTAGTTCACCCAGGCAACCTTCGGGTGCGACTTGAGGAACTCAGCGACAGCCAGGGCATTCTCCGAGTGGCGGGGGACCCGAAGGTGGAGCGTTTCAAGGCCGATGAGGAAGAGCCAGGCATTGAACGGGCTGAGCACTGCCCCGGTATCCCTCATGAGGGAGACACGGATCTTAAAGACAAAAGCAACGTTCCCATGGCCCGGGAAGTTCTTGAACGTGTCCCAGTACTTCAGGCCGTGGTAGCTCGGGTCCGGCTCGGTGAACTCGGGGAACTTGCCGTTGTCCCAGGCAAACTTTCCGGAATCGACGATGACACCCCCGATGGAGTTCCCGTGGCCCCCGATATATTTGGTCGCCGAGTGGACAACGATATCTGTACCATGATCGATCGGGCGGACAAGACCGACCCCGGTTGTGTTGTCAACGATCAGGGGCACACCGGCATCATGGGCGATCTTTGCAATTTTCTCGAAGTCCGGGACATCCAGTTTCGGGTTGCCGACGGTCTCGGCATAGATCGCCTTTGTCTTTCCGGTGATCGCCTTCCTGAACGCTTCAGGTCTCGCAGAGTCCACGAACACAACATGCCGCCCGAACTTCGGAAGGGTGTAGTGGAAGAACTCGTACGTGCCACCGTACAGGTTATCGGCCGAGACGATTTCGTCACCGGGACGGGTGATGTTCAGGATCGCATACGTGATGGCGGCCGCTCCCGATGCAGTGGCGATGGCACCGGTCCCGCCTTCAATTGCCGCAATCCGTTTCTCGAAGACGTCCGTGGTCGGGTTCATGAGCCGGGTGTAGATGTTCCCGAGCTCCTTGAGCCCGAACAGGTTCGCCGCATGTTCGGTGTTTCTGAACACATATGACGATGTCTGGTAGAGCGGTACGACCCGGGACCCGGTAGTCGGATCGGGTACCTGCCCTGCGTGGAGGGAGGTTGTTCCAAGGTGGAATTTCTCTGTGGTCATTGCTGGTTCCTCATATATAGTGGGGTCAGAAAGCCTCTTCTTCTCTCCACACAATGGGGAAGATGGATTCGGCATCCCTGTTTTGGACTTTTTTCTGCGATTCTTCGTTCAATTTCTGGTATTATTTTTCCACGGGCAGGCTGTGTTTTTCTGCAACTTCCGTGAAGGCATCGGCCAGGTAACGGATCTTCTTGTCCGAGAGGCCGTAGGTGTTCAGTTTCCAGGTCCGGGTTGCGCCGGCAAACTCGCCGACGATCCCGCGGGACGAGAGCTCGTCGCTGAAGTAGAACCCGCGGCGCTTGTGCGTCTGCGCAACCGTGTCGAAACTTCCTGTGGTGTCGACTTTCGTCAGGGTATGCTTCCTCGGGTACTCGGAGAGTACTTTGCTTCCCGTAATGTTCAGGAGACGGTCGATGAAGTAGTTGGAACGCTTTACTTCATCGTCCCACTTCAGGGTCCGGGCTTTTACCGTGGGGAACGATGCCATCATCGAGAGCAGCGTCCCGCCCATCAGCGTGCAGCCGAGCATCTCGACCTCCTTGATGCCGAACTTCCGTCTGGTGAGGTCGCCGACCATTGCGGTGGTGCGGAGTGCCTTCGGCAGCCATTCGTCGGTCATCGCAAGTACCCCGGACGGCGCGACCGATGCCATACTCTTGTGTCCGGAGCCGACCACGAAGTCAGCCCCGATCTTCTTGCCGTCGACCGGCATTACACCGACCGTGTAGGCCCCGTTGTAGAGGAACGGGATGTCGTACTGGTGGGCAACCTTCCCGATCTCCTGTATCTCGTGCTCGTTTGCGAACTGGTAGTCGAAGTGGTCGATCATCACAAGCACCGGGAGTTTTCCGGTCTCTGCTCTGACCTCCTCGATCTTCTGTGCCGTTGCTTCGCCGGTGACGATGTTCTTCGCGTCCAGCGGCACTTCCCTGACGACACCGCCGGCATTTTCCACGGCAAGGAACTCGGTGTAGTGCGCGAGGGCGGAGACGATCACGCTGTCGCCTTTGTCAACGAGCGTCCCGGTGACGGCCTGGAACCCGCGGCGGGCCCCGGGGACGACCCGGGCATGGTCCATGTTGACAAACTTTGCGAGGTCGGCATGGAACTCCGCTATGCCCGGCTTTGAGATCTTGTCCAGCCGGAACGGTTTCCGGCAGGCGTCGCACGTTGAGTACCCGTCACCATAGGAGATGAGGGCCTTCCTCGCCTCCGTTGTCAGCCGTCCTGCTGCCTGGATCGGCTGGATATTGATGGACTCCTCTTCCCGCGTCCGCAGGTCGATGGAACCGGCGATCTTCGTCACCTTCGGTGTGCCGGTGCCCGCCTCGAGGTCTGCAAGGATTGCTTTCACGTCAGCAATCCTTTGCCGGAATACGGCCTCCTCTTCTGCATCGAACCCGGTCGGCAGGGACTCGCGGAAGAGCCCCCGGACTTCTTCGAGCGCGAAGAGTGCTTCGAATGTTTTCTGAATCCTGATACTCATGATAAATCTCCGAAATCGAAGAAGTGCTGCGCAGTTCTCCTCGTCCTCAAGGCACCATGTGCCTCTTCGGAATTCGAAATCGAAGAAGTGCTTTTGCACTTCTTCTCATCGTCGAGGTTCTGATAAACCTCTCCGAGAAGCCAGTGCCCGGATTCGAACCGGGTTGTAGTTGATCTGCAGTCAACCGCGTAGCCACTCCGCCACACTGGCAGGGTCATAATTCACGATTGTGAATTTGACCATAATAGATAACAATTGTGAATATTTATAGGTTCGGTCATCGGCAGGATTTTCCTGATTCCCGCTGTACAAACATCTGAAACCCGGTAGCGAGGATAAAAGCGGGGAAGGAATTACAAAAAATACATGGTTTTGATGAAACGCTCGTAACCCGAAGAACTGCTGCGCAGTTCTTCTCTTACTCGTGGTCCTGATGAACCACTCGTAGAGCCAATGCCCGGAATCGAACCGGGATATACTGATCTGCAGTCAGCCGCGTAGCCTTTCCGCCACATTGGCATATGGTCCGGCGAACCTTTTGTCGCCCTACCATGGTGGGCCGGGGATTTATTTAGGGGCTGATGTGCGGGCGGGTTTTGCCGCAATCTGCGTTTTGCGCGAGGTTACGCCCACCCTTCGTCATGCTGATGCACTTTTTTGAAATTCGAAGAAATGCACCACGCACTTCGTCTCGTCCTCGATGTCGGATATGTTCGGAAGAACATCGATGATACGAAGCGAGGCGGAAGCCGAACTTCGTCATATTGATACACCTTTCGAAAGTCGAAGGTCGGTTTGCCTCCCTTCTCCTCCTCAAAGTGCTGATGCACTTTTTTGAAATTCGAAGAAGCGCTTGCGCACTTCTTCTCTTCTTCGATGTGTCGAGACACATCTCGGATAGCGAAATACTTAACAATTGTGAAGTCACAGTATGTCATGGTGATCCACTATGAGGGATCGTCTTTGTCGTAAACACAAACGGGAATAACAAGACGAGAAGTATCGGGCACCTGCCGCCATCGGCAAAGCTCGTGTACAAAGTACTGGAGAACGGAAGCCAGCTGACGCAGAAGGATCTCATCCGCGAGACCTCGCTGCCATCGCGGACGGTGCGGTACGCATTGAACCGACTGAAGGATGAGAAGATCCTCATCGAGCGCTATTATTTCACCGACGCCCGGCAGAGCCTGTACGGGCTGGACCTGCAGAAGCAGGAGGTGGTCGCCGTATGATGCGGCCCCGCATGTGTCCTGTACGCGGGATATTCCTTACCTCCCCGTGCGGCATTGAATAGTTTCGGGGATTTTTTACTCTTTCTTCTTTTTAAATGGCTTTTCAGATGGCTGGTACAATCAGCAAAAAATGGAATAGACGTATTCCGGTTCCAATCCCCCATGTTATAATTTTCCCAGCAGCGCAGCCCGGCTCATCAGGACCTTCGGTCGTTTTTCGACTGCGAAGCCCGCCTCTTCTGCATGGCGGAGTGTATCCTCAAATGCTTCCTGTGATATGGGGAAACCCGGTTCAACGATCAGGTATTTTCCACCGGGTTCCAAAAGCCCGCTGACTTCCCGGAACAGTGCATCCCGGTCCGGGACCTCGTGCACCACGTAGAAGGACAGGATGAACCCGGCCTTCTTCGTGACACAAAGCGAATCCTGCCTGCACCGGTGGAACCGGATGCGACCGGAGAGGTCCCATCCGGTCGCTTTTCTTTTTCACCAGGTCGAGCATCTCCTGCTGCATGTCAACTGCAATCACCCTGCCCTCCGGCCCGGCCATCCGGGCCATCGCAAGCGTGAAAAAGCCCGGCCCGCACCCGATATCCATGACGGTCATACCGGGCCTGACATATGGTCCGACGATCTTGTCCGGGTCCTGGAAGATCTTCCGGATCAGGTTATCGAAGAACGGTGCAGTCCAGGGGGAATACCGGCAGAGACTCCCCTGGGCTTTTTTTCTGCAGTTTTCTGTGGAGGTGTTTCCATACCCCTCACCTTTTAGTACGTTTCTTACCTCTATCGCGGAAGAAAAAAAGGTTAATGCCTTCCTGCAGCCATCGAAAGCCAAATAACCGGAGGCGGATTGAGGTGCACTGCTACGGGGCATTTCCGAATTTCGCATCGATCCACCGGATGATCCCGTCTCTCACGCGCCTGAACCCGGCCCGGACTTCCTCATCGGTGCCGGTAAATGCCGACGGGTCCGGAAAACCCTGGTGGATATCTTCCTGTGCGCCCGGGAAGAACGGACATGCCTTCTGCGCGGCATCACAGACGGTGACCACGGTCCCGATTCCCTTCCCGTAGAATTCATCGATCAGTTTCGACCGGTGCCCGGAGATATCGATACCGATCTCCTTCATGACGTCGATGGCCATCGGGTGGAGCCGTCCCGGTTCGGTCCCGCCGCTGAATACTTCGTACCGGTCGCCGTACTTCGCTTTCATGTACCCCTCTGCCATCTGCGAGCGGGCAGAGTTATGGGTGCAGATGAATAGGATCTTCTTCTTTCCCGTCATGGCCCGTCACATCCGTACCCGTCGTCTTTTCCCGCATACCATCGTATCTTCAGCCACAGCGCCACGTTCACGAGCCCGATCAGTACCGGCACCTCGACGAGCGGCCCGATGACGGTGGCAAACGCAACCGGCGATGCGATGCCGAACACTGCCACGGCAACCGCGATCGCGAGCTCGAAGTTATTGGAGGCGGCAGTGAACGAGAGCGAGACGGACTTCCCGTAATCTATACCAATTCGGTGCGCCATCCAGAAGCTTGCGGAGAACATGATCAGGAAGTAGCAGACCAGCGGCACTGCCACCCGCACCACGTCGAGCGGCACGTTGACGATGTACCCGCCCTTGAGCGAGAACATCACGATGATCGTGAAGAGCAGGGCGACGAGCGTGACCGGCGAGATCTTCGGGATGAAGACCTGCTCGTACCATGCCTTCGACTTCACGCGGAGGAGGGCGTACCGGGTTACCATGCCGGCAAGGAACGGGATGCCGAGGTAGATGAAGACGCTCTCCGCGATCTGGAGCATCGTGATGGAGACTGCCGAGCCGGCCCCGATGCCGAGCAGGGGCGGCAGGTAGGTGATGAAGAACCAGGCATAGACCGAGTAGAAGAAGACCTGGAAGACCGAGTTCAGGCCCACGATGGCGGCGCAGTACTCGCAGTCGCCGCCCGCGAGCTCGTTCCAGACAATCACCATCGCGATGCACCGGGCGATCCCGACGAGGATCAGGCCGTACATGAGCATCGGCTGGTCGCGGAGGAAGAGCACTGCGAGGATAAACATCAGGACCGGGCCGACAATCCAGTTCTGGACGAGCGAGAGGCCGAGCACTTTGGTGTCACGGAAGACGTTTCTGAGCTCCTCGTACTTCACCTTCGCGAGCGGCGGGTACATCATCAGGATGAGCCCGACGGCAATCGGGATCGAGGTGGTCCCGACCGAGAGGCCGGTGATCACTGCCGGTACCGCGGGAGAGAAGTTCCCGATGCCGATCCCAACCGCCATTGCAAGAAAGATCCAGAGCGTCAGATACCGGTCAAGGAAGGAGAGTTGTTTTGTTGTTGGCATATCGGTGTCACCATAGGCCTTTTTGATTATCCCAGTATCGCGTTAAACAGGTATCCCGTCAGCGTGAACGAAACAAGGAGGATTCCTGCGAAAATTACGAGCAGTTTGACCTTGATAACTTTTCTCAGGATGACCATCTCCGGCAGGGAGAGCCCGATGACCGACATCATGAACGCAAGGGCGGTACCCATTGCCATACCTTTTGCCGTGAGCACCTCCATGATCGGGATCATACCGGCTGCGTTCGAGTAGAGCGGGATACCGATCAGCACCGCAATGGGAACGGCAAGCGGGTTGCCCGGGCCTGCGATGTTGACGAGGAAATCTGCCGGAGCATAGCCATGGATAACAGCCCCGATGGCGATACCGATGATGATGTAAGGCAGCACCGTGAGCGTGATGCTCCTCGACTCGCTGATGCCGAAAGCGATCCGCTCCCGCCACGTCATCGGTTTCTCGGCCTGGTCGTGCATCCTGCACTTCCAGACAAACTCCTCGACCTCGTCCTCGAGGTGGAGGCGCCCGATGATGATGCCGGCAACTATCGCGATGATGAGACCGGAGACGATATAGATGAGCGCGATCTGCCAGCCGAACATGGCAAGGAGCATGGCAGCTGCCACCTCGTTGATGAGCGGCGAGGCGATCAGGAACGAGAAGGTGATTCCCAGCGGGACGCCGCTCTCGACAAAGCCGATGAAGAGCGGCACTGCCGAGCAGGAGCAGAACGGGGTGGGGATGCCGAGAAGGGCTGCAATAATATTGCCCACCCCTTCGGTGCGTCCGGCCACCCATTTCTTGACTTTCTGCGGGGTAATGTATGAACGGACAATAGCGACCGAAAAGACGATCACGGCAAGCATGGCCGTGACCTTGATCGTATCGTAGATGAAGAAGTTCACGGACGACGCGAGGGGGCTGCCCTGCACCAGGCTCGAGGATTGAGTACGTCAGCCAATCAGCAAAGAGTTGTAAAAAGTCCAGCATGGTGTTATCCTCCGGTTATTTTCTGGTCGATCATTTTCTCCATATCCCCGACAAACTGCCGCACCCGTGCCCCTGCTTCCGGGGAAACATCGTTGACGGCCTTCACGAAGTCCCGGATATGCAGCAGCCCGGATAGCTCCTTGTCGCAGGTCTTGCCAAACCGGGGAGCCCGGCAGAAGTGGCAGATCCGGAGACCGTAGTGCTGGAGCTGTTCGGGGCTCAGCTGTGTCCCGTGCAGTTCCGCACTTGCCGCAACGGTCGAACCGCAGGGCGATCCACGGATCACGCGAACACTGTCAATGGTACCATTATCATGAATCTTAACGTCGAATGAGGGCCGGCCGAAGACTTTTGCAAACTCGTTGATCTCCGGTACCCAGGTGTTGTCTTCAAGCGAGCACATCGTCACGGGCGCAACAATATTCTCATTGATCCCCTTTGCCTGCCGGAGGAACCCGGGGCCGAAACTGATGCCGAGGATCACGGGTTTCTGCTTCTCGATGATTGCGAGAGCAACGTCCGGGTGGCGGACATAGGAGATGTAGAGGTCGCATTCCGGGAGTGCCAGGTCGAGGTCATCAACCATTATGCTCTGCGGGAACGGTGCCATGATCCATTCGGCCGGAAACTTTTCCCGGATGACCTCAAAGGCCCGGTCGCCGAATTTCCCATCACTTACGATACCGATTTTCATGGAGATACCTCTTTATCCATAACAGCACGGATGACTTTTTCGATCTCATCATACTGTACTTCACCCATCCCGTTCTTTTCGATACCGAGTTCGGTAGCAATAATGTGGTGATGCGAAGTGAGACTGGATTTGGCAAGGTTCTTTGTCGCACAACAATCCGTGCACCCGTCGATCACAATCACCTGTTCGGCATCACCGATCTCCGCTTCGAGCGTTGCGGCGGACTGCTTGGCATGCATCCATATGTACTTGCCCGGCTTTCGCTGGAGCAGGATCTGGGCTGCCTGGGTGGTGAGCTTTCCGGTATTCGAGATGCCGGAGCAGGTCACAAGGGCGAAGGTCATTTGAGAACCCGCGAATGTTTCAGCAGGTCCCGCACCCGCAGCCGCACCCGTCTTTGCCGCCGGTCTTCTTGTCCGGCTTTGTGGTATCATTTACCCGGCCTTCACCCTTCCAGCATGCAGCAACGACCTTCTCGATATCGTCATTCGTGTAGGACTTCGAAGGACCCTTGGCAATGCCGAGTCCGGTAATGACCAGGTGCTGTCCCGCTGCAACTCCCTTTGCTCCGGCAATCTTCTTCGCGCAGAGCATGGGGCAGCCGTCAAGGATGACGACTTCGTCAGCGTTCATTGCATTCGCGATAAGGTTTTCAGCACCGGTCGCGAGCAGCGCAGCGCAGGCTATGCTCCCGTAACCCTCTTCTGTCAACTGAAGTGCTGCAAGATTTGTCAGCTGTCCGACATTCGCCTGCCCGGCGCAGGGGAATATGATCCTTTTTGGTTCGTTTGCTCCGCATGAACATTTCGGTGGTTCTGTCATGTTTTACTCCGCCAGCATTTTCCTGATCTCGTTCACGTCCGGTATCCTGCCTTCCGCCCGCTTTTCTCCATTGATGAAAAGCGCCGGCGGGAGCATAACACCATGACCGACAATTTCGGCAAGGTCTTCCACTTTGACGATCTCTGCCGTGATCTTCAGGTCCTTAACAGCCTGCTCTGCATTGGCAAAGAGACGCCTGCATTTTGCACATCCGGTCCCGAGAATTTCGATTTTTGTCATAATGTGCCAATTCAAATTTTGTTGAATTAACGTGAACAGGGCAAGGTTATATATCTTTTCATTTCAGATTAATTTGAAGTGAAGCGCGTCACCCTGTCCTGCTGCGGGACAAAAAACAGAAAGGGCTCCGGGGAAACAGAGATGGAGATACCCGAACAGATCCAGAAGGAACTCGATCAGATCGGTGGATTCGAAGCGCTTGCGGGGCGCATTCCTTCCATCAGGGATCTCGAAGATAAGAGCCGGGTCTACCACGCGCTCTCGGATCCGCTCCGGCTCACCATCCTCTACCTGCTCCGCGACCAGCCGCTCTGCGTCTGCGTCATCAACCGGTTCATGCACCTCGCCGGCTCCAGGCTCTCCTACCACCTGAGTATCTTAAAGGAGAGCGACCTGATCGAGGGGGAGTACCACGGGAACTGGATCATCTATTCGCTGACGGATGCCGGGCGGGAATATATCCGGTAATCCCTCTTTTTCATACCCGCCCTTCTGACAGATGGCATACGTCGGTCAGCACAGCCCACAGGTATTGCCTCACGCTTTTCGCCCGTTCATGACGCAGAACCCGCGGGTCCTTTCAATAACAGAAACCTGCGGGAATCCTGCTTCCCTGAAAAATCGGGTCACCTCTTCGACAGTCCGGTATACAGCGAACCGTAAGAATCTCCCTTTTATTGATTCATGCCGATATCTCTGATACGTTTCCCCGTCCTTTTCAATGAACCCGGCAACAAGTATCCCCCGGGGTCGGAGCACACGGTTTATCTCACGAAAAACCGCTCCGGTATCATCAAGAAAACAGATGACCGTCATCATAAGGACGTAATCGAAGGAACCTGCACGATACGGCAGGTGCTCCCCCTCGCCGAGCACGACCTCGGTGCCCCGGCTCTTCGCTATCTTCAGAAGGTTGCGGGACGGGTCGATGCCATACCCGATGCCGAGCGGTACCGCAAACCGGCCCGACCCGGTGCCCACTTCAAGCCCCCGCCCTGTATGCGGCACTGCATGCCGGAGCATGCGGACCTGTGCCTCATACACTGCCCCGTGGTCGTCGAACCAGCGGTCATAATCGCCGGCAAACTCGTCAAAGACACCGCGCGACGGGATCATCTGCTGTCCCCGTCCGACGGCCCCCGCCGGACCTTCATTTTCTCCCGGATTGATTCCTCAACTCCTTTCAGTTTTGCGACTCCGGGCTCTCCCTCGCGTTCATAGTACAGCAGAAGGTGGAAGTAGTCCGCGACAAGGTCCTGGAACTCTAATTTGTACCGCACTTCGACATTGCAGTCGCCGACAAAACCCCTGATGGAGATGAACTGCTCTTTCTCAAACGAGAAGTACGGTTTTTTCAGCTGTTCGAGCAACCGGACCGTGCCGAACTGCTCCAGGAATTTCAGGAAGCCCCCGCTCAGCTGCTCGTCGAGCACGAACTCCTTCATGAGCGAACCGTCAACGCAGACTTTGGTCTGAACGGACTTCAGGATCCGCACTCTCTGCCACCTCACGGATTGCGGCTGCGGCCGTTTCGATCTGGTCTCTTGTCGTGAAATACGAGAAACTTGCCCGGATACAGCCTTTCCCGCCATCGATCCGCTCATGGACGAGCGGGGCGCAATGGAGACCAGTCCGCGTAATCACGTTGTATGCCCGGGCGAGGATGAACCCCGCCTCATGGTTGTCGATGCCGGCGATGTCGAACGATACGACCGGGAGATCGGGACTTTCGTTATAGATCGTGATGCCCCGGATCTCCTTCAGTTTGCGGATGAAAAGGAGGGTAAGATCGGTCGTTTTTTCCCCGATTGTATCCAGACCGGTCGATGAGATGAACCGTATACCCGCATAGAGCGATGCGATGCCGGGGTAGTTGGGCGTCCCTGCCTCGAACCGCATCGGCATCCCGAAGGGATGGGTGAGCGTCCGCGAATCCGTACCCGTGCCTCCCTGCCGGGTGATTGCAACTGCGTCCGGCTCGGGGATATAGAACCCGCCGATACCGGGAATGCCGAAGAGTGCCTTGTGCCCGGTGAATGCAAATGCACCGGCCGGGATATCCGAAAGATCGACCGGGATGTGCCCGGCAGTCTGGGCCCCGTCAACGATGAAGAAAATGTCGTTGGCATGGAGGTATTCCGCAATCGGCCTGATATCCTGCACGGACCCGAGCACGTTGCTCCCGTGCGTCATGACGACCAGCCGGGTCTCCGGACAGATCGCTTTTTTGATTGCCGCCGGGCTGACCGTGTTGCCAGCGAAAGGCACGACCGAGAGCGTGATCGCTCCTTCCTGTTCCAGCGTGGTGAGCGGGCGGAGCACCGAATTGTGTTCGAGTTCGGTTGCGATCGCGTGGAAGGGTGAACCGGTCTTCTTCACAAACCCGTGAATCAGCAAATTAAGCGAATCGGTGGCGTTCTGCGTAAAAACAAAATGCCTGGGCAGACCGGCCCGGAAAAACGCTGCAAGGGCCTCACGTGCGGCTGAAGGATAGTCCATGGATCCATTCCCCGTCGTCCTTCCGGGTTCATGCAGCGGCCGGTGCAGGCAGTCTGCAACTTCCTGAAGTACCCCGGGAGGTTTGGGCCACGAAGTCGCGGCATTGTTGAGGTAGATAAGCGGGGATTTTGTATCCTGCTGTGCGTATTCCATGGGACCGACCTGCACTGATCTATCTTCATTGTCCTTTTCAAACGCAATAAGATCATCGGAGGAAAAAATGGAATGCCATTCAATCGAACGCGAGATACAGGAAGTAGATCCCGATCAGCACAATCGCGATGCCAATGATCCTATCGAAAACCTCGCCGCTCACTCTCGCTTTTTCCTTGATCTGTTTCCCCAGTGCCCCGCCCAGCGAGCTGATGACAATGAGCGGGATGGAGAGCCCGACAGCATACACGAGCATCGTGAACAATCCCTGGAACGCCGTCTGGTAGAGGGCGATGTAGGTCAGGACGATGAGGAGCATGGGGGCCCCTCTCCCTACGGTAATTGCCCCGAACGAGAGGCCGAGCAGGAACGCTCCCGTCACCGTATAGGACATGGGAACCCTGAAGAAATTGAAGATGCTCCGGATCGGCGGCTTGTAGACCTCGAGGAGCTGCAACCCCATCAGGATCATGAGCACTCCCCCGATGGCCCACGCGATCGTGCTGTTGAGGAAGAGCAGGTATTTCCCGATAAATCCTGCAATAATGCCGAGCGGCAGGAGCACCAGTACCGTACCGATGCAGAACGACAGGGTAAGTTTAAGAATATTTACCGGAGAGAGTTGCGTATTCCCGCTCGTCAGGTACCCGATCAGGCCGAGGCACAGGATGCTGTTGCAGGGACAGATGCCGGCAATCAGCCCGAAGATAAAGATGCCAAGGACGGATGGATCGAGAGTTGCCATGCTGTTACCGTATTTCCGTAGCAATACAATACTTTGGTAAACCTGTTCCATCCCAGACTGAATAAATTCTCCTGACTTCCCTGCCCGCCGCAGACCGCATCGCACACTCCGCGCACCTTCTCTGTTCTCTCGCCTGCCCGGTAACCGGCCGCTGTGCAGGATACATTATCCGTTCATGTGTTTCCCTGTTGTCCGCGTTTTCGCTGCAGTTTTTTTTAGAATTTTCAGAGATCATTAACAATCCACGTCGGTTAATATTTCAAATTTTTTGAATACACGTCGTACTTTATGAACAATGACCTTACAGTGAGCGTTGGGTAATCATCATGGACGGATACGCAGGTAAGATTGTCTATGCCGACCTCTCGGCAGGGAAGGTTACGATCAACCCCACGCCACCGGAATTCAAGAAGCAGTATCTGGGCGGGCGGGGGTTTGGCATCCGGCTCCTGACCGATTTGGTGGATCCGAAGGTCGATCCGCTCGGCGAGAAAAACGTTGTCGTGTTTGCCGCAGGGCCGCTCACCGGCACCGGCATCCCGCTGGGGAGCCGGTACGAGGTCTCGACCATCTCTCCGCTCTCGGGAACGGCCATGAGCGCCAACAGCGGCGGCGTTTTTGGCTGGAAGATGAAGAAGGCCGGGTTCGACGCGATCGTCGTAACCGGAAAAGCAAAAAAACCGGTCTACCTTATGCTGGACAACGGGAAGGCTGAACTCCGGGACGCAGCTCATCTCTGGGGCAAAACCACCGGACAGACGACCGACGCACTGGTACATGAGCTGAAGGACACGAGTGTCCGTGTCGCCTGCATCGGGCCGGCAGGGGAAAAACTCGTGCTCTTTGCCTGTATCATCAACGAGAAGACGCGGGCTGCCGGGCGCGGGGGTGCCGGCGCGGTCATGGGGTCGAAGAACCTGAAGGCAATTGCCGCCCGGGGAGACCTCCCCATCACGGCAGCGGACAAAGCGCAGCTCGAGCTCGTGAAAGAACGCGTGCGCAAAAAGATTACGGAGAACGGGGTCGAACAGGCGCTGCAGAAATACGGCACGGCTGTGCTCGTCAACATCATCAACGAGAACTATGTCCTGCCGACGCGGAACTTCCAGAGCGCCCATTTCCCGGCGGCGGAGAAGGTCTCCGGCGAGACCATGGCAGCGACCATTCTCAAGCAGAACAAGGGCTGCTATGCCTGCATCGTGAAGTGCGGCCGGGTCTGCGAATTCGACGGCGAACACGGGGAAGGCCCGGAGTACGAGCCCGACTGGGCGTTCGGGCCTGACTGCGGGATCGACGACCTCAAGGCGGTTTCCCGGGCGAACAACCTCTGCAACGAGTACGGGCTCGACGCGATCTCGGCGCCGACAACGATCGCCTGCCTGATGGAGATGGCGGAGAAAGGGTACGTCAAGCACCCGGTCCGGTTCGGCGATGCGAAAGGGATGCTGGAACTGGTCGAGCAGATCGGAAAGCGCGAAGGTATCGGCAACGAACTGGCCGAGGGCTCCTTCCGGTTTGCCACGAAATACGGCCATCCTGAATGCTCGATGAGCTCCAAGAAGCAGGAACTGCCGGCCTACGACCCCCGGGGGATCCAGGGATACGGGCTCGCGACTGCCACCTCGGTCCGCGGCGGCGACCACGTGTACGGGTACATGATCTCGCCCGAGATCCTCGGAGCTCCCGAGAAACTGGACCCGTACGTGACGAAGGGAAAACCGCAGTGGGTCAAGATATTCCAGGACCTGACGGCAGCCATCGATGCCTCGGGCATGTGCCTGTTCACCTCGTTTGCGCTGGGTGCGGAGGACTACGCGGACCTCCTCACCGCTACCACGGGGATGAAGATCAACCCGGCCGGGCTGCTGCAGGCCGGCGAACGGATCTGGAACCTCCAGAAACTCTACAATATCAAAAGGGGGTTCGGCCGGAAGGACGACACGCTGCCGGCCCGGCTCCTGACCGAGCCGCTGAAGGAGGGCGCACCCACCGGGCAGGTGTCCCGGCAGGGGGAGATGCTCGACGAGTATTATACCCTGCGGGGCTGGGATAAGGAAGGGACGCCGACACCGGGCAAACTCAGGGAACTGGGCCTTTAGGTAAATGGCAGGGAGTGGCAGCCCTTCGGCTGATCGTGGTGCCTGCCGCAAGGGAAGGACTGAAGATGATGCAGCGCTGAGACGGGAATGTGATGACCGATACGAAAGACCGCATCACCATCACGGTCAAATCGTTTGCCACGTTACGCGAGGTCATGGATGCGCAGGTCCGCATGGATCTGGCGGGGGGCGCAACCATCCGCTCGCTCCTCGCTGAGCTCACCGGACGGTATGCGGGTCTGGACGAGCGGATATTTGAAGCCCCGGACACCCTCCGGGAGTATGTCAGCATTCTCAAAAACGGCAGGAACATCCATTTTCTTGCAGGGCTCGAAACGGCGCTCGATGACGGGGATATCATCGCGCTGTTCCCACCGGTTGCCGGGGGATGAGTGTACAAAACCACGTGAAACCTGATGCCGGTTGCAGGAGCCCGCCGGATCCGGCTGCGTACCGGTGTCCTGACTCCCGATGCAGGAAACCACCTCATCAACGGCACCGGCATCCGCCGCCACCCGCCCGATGCGAGGACGCCGGCGGGCGTCATCCCGGAGGGCAGTACGGTCTAGGTAATGTCCGGTATCATTATCCCCTGTACCATCAATAATTCTCATAGCACATGGCTGCCCCTCCTGCCCCGCCCGCATTGCAGCAACCCTCGCCTGCTTCCGTCTTTTTCGCATTTTTCCGGCTCGGGCTCACGGCATTCGGCGGACCTGCCATGGTCACCTACATACGAAAGATGGCAGTCGGGCAGAAGGGCTGGATCGACAGCGCGGTCTTTGACGAGGGGGTCGCGCTCTGCCAGGCGATCCCCGGTGCAACGGCCATGCAGGTCGCCGCATATACCGGTCTGCGCATCCGGGGTACGGCGGGAGCACTCGCGGCATTTGTCGGGTTCGGTCTTCCCGCATTTCTCCTGATGATGGCACTCTCGGCCCTGTACGTCTCGACATCGGAGCTCCCCCCGGTGAAGGCGTTGTTCCTCGCCCTGGAGGCGATCGTGGTGGCGCTGGTCGCTTATGCGACGGTCTCATTCGGGCGGACATCGCTCAGGCACTGGGTTCACGTGCTCATTGCCGGGATCGCGGCGGTCCTTTTCCTTGCGGGTGTCAGCCCTATCATTGTCATAGTTCTAGCGGCCCTGCTCGGTATCGCTCTCCTCCCTGCTTCGGATAAAAAAGAGGAAATTTCCGTCACAATGCTCCCGCGCCCAGAAAATTCCTTCCTCATCCTGCTCGCCGTGGCAGCAGCTTTTTTCGTGCTGCTCTACGTCCTCCGGCCCGGTCTCTTCGGTCTTGCCGCTACGATGGCGAGGATCGACCTGTTCGCGTTCGGCGGGGGGTTTGCCGCGCTCCCGCTGATGTTCCACGAGGTCGTGGAGGTGAACGCATGGCTTGACAGTACGACGTTCATCAACGGGCTTGCGCTTGGCCAGGTGACTCCGGGCCCGATTGTCATCACCGCAACCTTTGTCGGGTACCTCGCGTACGGGTTCTGGGGCGGGGTCGTGGCAACGATCGCGATCTTCATCCCGTCCTTCCTGTTCGTGGTCGGGACGGTACCGTACTATGACCGGCTGCGGGGTTCTCCGCTGTATCATAAAATGTTCCAGGGGATCCTGTTCTCGTTCGTGGGCCTGCTCCTGAGCGTGACCGTCAGGCTGGCGCTCGCGGTCCCCTGGTCCTGGTTCCCCGGCCTCCTCGCGGCAGGGGCGTTCCTCTCCCTCCTCCTGGGTGCCGAGATCCTCTGGGTGGTGGTTGCTGCGGTCGGGATCGCCGCAGCGGTGTTTTTGATCGTGCACTGACCGGATTCGTTCCTTCCGTTCAGGACAAGCGGGATCCGCGGGGTTTATTCCATGTCCGCGGTCTCCCTGGGGTAGGGAATCCGATAAAAGAATGGTAAAAAAAGGCAGGGGATGCAATCCCCTGCTGTTCACTTTTTCTTTTCTCCTGTGTCGGATTTTTCCATGTGATCGAGGACCCTGTCCCAGATCACGAGGAGTCCCGGAATGATCGCGTAGGCGAGCAATCCTGCGCCGAGGAATGCTCCGGTGATGATGATCTCGCTGTCAACCATGGGACCCACCTCAGGCTAACGCGGTCACTCCGTCAGACCAGGTCTCGATCCGGGACCGGATGGCATCGTCCTCGTACGAGGAGATGGTCACCTGCTTCCGGGAGAGGTTCACGAAGTACACTTCCCCGTTGGGGTCGTGGCACTTCAGTGTTGCCGAGAAGGTGTCGTTTCCGGCGTCGTGGACCGGTGCGCCTCCGTGCGCCGTGTTGTTGGCGGCGTTGGCGAGCACGGCCGCGATCCCGGCCGTGTAGCCGGCCATCGAGTTGTAGCTCTCGGAGTTGCTGCCGATGCTCTTGGCATCGCCGTCCTGGTACACGAATTTTGCCGTGTAGGTCTCCCTGGACTTCTCTACGGGCGGATGGTTGGTGCCCGAGCTCATATACGATACACACCCAAACGGGTTGGTCGTGATGATCGTCTGGACGAGCGTGTTGAACGCACTGATGTCCGCGATCGGGTTCGCCAGTTTGCGAACCGCACTCTTCACGTTGGTTTTCTGGACATAGTCTGCCATTTTGTTTCTCCTGAGGGTTCGTCAGAATCTGAAGGAGGAGAAGGGAGGCGTCAGCCGATCTTCGACCTCCGACAGGCTCATCGGAATCCGGTTTTTCTCTGTTTTGGTCCTCGGAGAGGTTCTCCGAACCTCTTTTTGAACCGCGTCTCGGGGCGCCCTTTGACAAACAGCATTGGCAGAATGAATATAACGGATTATTCCGGGGGTGGCAATCGGGAGAAGAATGGGGCCGATATTGCAATTCCGGGCGCAAACCCGCGGATCGGGATTAATCGGAGCCGGAAATAAAAAGGGAGTGGATTATTTCAGGGAGGCGGCGAAGTCATGGTCGTACCGGAGGCCTCCCGGGTAGATGAGGTAGTACCGCCAGCCACAGGATGGGGACCGGACCCAGATCATGATCGTGTGCAGCACCCTCCCCGCCAGCACGCGGAGGTGGTCCACCCTGCCAGTATAGAGTTCGCGGAGTTTTGCCGCGCTCGGCACTGGTACCGGTGAACGGAGGGCGAGCACCAGCAGGGTGCCGGCCCTGCCGCCAAGCCCGATCAGGTTGACCGGCAACGACGGTTCGCCTAGGCGTATGGGGATATACCCGGCGGCGAGGAGGATCTTCTTTGCCTCGTGCACGATCGGGAGGCTCCGCGTCCGTACCTTCACTGCTTCTGCTGCCATCACATCGACCGGTGTGTGGAAGATGACTTCAGTTTCGATCTCCTGTTCTGATTCGGCGTGTCTCTGGTTTTTTGCCATGACAGGGGTTTCTTGTTCCGCAGTCTTTCCTCTGGCGGAAGGTTTTCCTCCCGTTCCAGCCCGGGAGATACTGCGGGGCCTCCCGGTTCGTTTTTTTATTATGCTCATTGAATCACTCCTTTTTAGTATCATCACATGGTGTTCTCCTGCGATTCCCGGAACCCGGAATATTCATCCCGGGACCTGTCATGAACGCCGGCCCATGCCGGGGGTTCCCTATGAGTAATACCAATCAGGAACGACCACCTGCTTCCGGACCTGCATTCAATGACGCAAACCACGACCCCGGGGCAGACAGGACTCACACCGCGAGTCTGCCCGGGCTTGCGTGGTACAATGTCTGCATTCCCACAATGCCTGGAGAAGTACAACAGGTACACCAATTACTGCCGCAATGAGCACCATGTCGAGAACAATGAGGCGTAGAGTCCACTCTGCTTTGAGCAGGGAGTACCCGGGCCCCTTGATCTTTGCTTGAGTCAGTGTGCAGTTTTCGCTCGGCATATGTGATTAGCTTAGGTTCATAAAAGTGATATATATGCTAATCGGTCAATAGAAACTGTTTTGGATTATGTGCGGGAATCGGGGCTTGTATTGGGGCTGGATTAGTATAACCGGGAGGTTCAAGGATTTAACCGCGGGGAGTTGGGGAGAGGGAGTTTGTAGGGGAATGAGAATGCACACATACCCAAAAACGACTCCTGATATTCGCATTTATTATTACAAGACACCATACCATTGTTGATCGAAGTGCCTCCCACCAATTCCAGCGTCAATCAAAAGCTTGATATCACCACTCTTGAGGGCTGGCTCTGGGAAGCGGCCTGCAAGATCCGCGGGGAGATCGATGCCCCGAAATACAAGGATTATATCCTCCCTCTCATTTTCCTAAAACGGCTCTCTGATGTATTCGATAATGAGATGAAAAAACTGGAGACGGAGTACGGAGAGCGGGATACGGTTGAAAAAATCCTTGCGGAAGATCACTCCCTTGTCCGGTTTTATCTGCCACCCAATTACCGTTGGGAAAAAATTTCCAGAAAGAGTGCCGGCCTGGGGGAATTCATCACTGACACGATGCGCTCTATTGCCCGGGAGAACCCGAAGCTACAGGGGGCAATAGATATTGTTGATTTCAATGCGACTGCCGCCGGCCAGCGAATTATCACGGATGATACGATTAAACTGCTGGTCGGGGTATTAGGGAAATACCGGCTCGGAATTTCAGATGTGGAACCGGATATCATAGGCCGGGCGTACCAGTACCTGCTCCGGAAGTTCGCGGAAGGTTCGGGGCAAAGTGCCGGGGAATTCTATACTCCTCGTGAAGTCGGGATTCTGATGGCACAGATCCTTGATCCCAAACCGGGCGAGGAGATCTACGATCCCTGCTGCGGATCCGGTGGCCTTATCATCAAGTGCGCCCTGCGGTTCCGGGAAAAATACCATAACGATCCTTCAGTTGCACCGGTCCAGTTCTTCGGGCAGGAAAACCAGCACGGGACCTTCGCGATGGCGAAGATGAACACTTTCATCCACGACATGGAAGCTCATATCGCCCTGCAGGACACGATGAAGTTCCCCCAGTTCCTTGTCGGGGAAGGTGCGCTCCGGAAATTCGATATCGTCACCGCAAACCCGATGTGGAACCAGGATTTCGAGCAACGTGTATATGAGACTGACACCTACAACCGGTTTGCATACGGCTACCCTCCATCGAGCAGCGCCGACTGGGGCTGGATCCAGCATATGTTCGCATCGCTCAAGGACACCGGGCGGATGGCGGTCGTACTGGATACCGGAGCGGTCTCGCGGGGCAGCGGAAATACCGGCAAAAATCGCGAGCGCGATATCCGGAAATATTTTGCCGAGCACGACCTTGTGGAGGCAGTCATCCTCCTGCCGGAGAACCTGTTCTACAATACGACCGCGCCGGGGATTATTCTTGTCATCAACAAACATAAGGCACATCCCGGGGAGGTCCTGCTCGTGAATGCCTCGAAACTCTTCCAGAAAGGCCGGCCTAAGAACTTCATACCGGATGATAGTATTGCACAGGTCGCCGGGATTTTCCGTGATTGGCGGGCAGTTGATGGGATCAGTGTGCTTGTTCCTGCTGCTGATGTCGCGAAGAATGATTTCAACCTGAGCCCGTCCCGGTACGTTGCACAGAACGGGAAGGATGAGACACTGCCTCTGGAGGATGCGGTTGTGCTGCTCCGTGAAGCCGAGGAGGAGCGGTCTGGAGGCGGATGTGAAGCTGAAAAAGGTGCTGGCAGGATTGGGGCTGGATTTGTGATCGATAAACAAGTTTATAGCCAGAGAGCATATGTATAATTGAATATCGGAAGGAGACAACCATGTCGCCATCGACTGCAAAAAAACGAATTTACAATCCTTTGACCGGGAAATATTACGAGATTCGCCAGCGCTCAAGCGCGTATGGGGAGGCGGGTCAGATCAAGGGGTTGTGGAGCTCGAAAAAGAAGAGATAATTTTTGAAGGTCGGTATCATTCCCCCTCAACGCTGGTATATCGATACAAATGTTATAGCGCACTGGGTTCTTGGCAAAGGGGGAGTCCTTCAATTATTATGTGAACAATCCTCTCTTCCAGACCAGTTTTTTGAAATTTATTCAAGCAGATATGAACCTTCTTTGACTTTTGTAAACACGATAATTGATAAGAAAAACAAGAGAATTACTGATAATTTTTTTGTATCGCATCTTGCGATCAATGAGCTGTTTTCAGCAATACGCGACGAGATGCGAAGCATTCTTCTCTTCAATAAGGGTTGTCCCATTTCAATGTGGAGAAATCCGAGATACGATCCAATTATTGACTCTCAGGATTACAAAGCAGTTTACGAACAAACAACTAAAGCATTTATCCCCTTGTTCGAAGACAGCGTCATCGAGCTGATGGTTGAACAGTCCCCGGATAACCCCAACTACTGGGACGTCTATTCGTCAATCCTGTTCATGGTCAAAGAGGCAAAAACCCATGATGCTACGCTACTAACCTCGGCGATTCTCGATAAGGCGGATTATTTTGTCACGCTGGATAAATCCCTGATAAAAAATGCAAAGAGGTTGCTCAACGATGAGTACCATATCCTTCTTGTTCACCCCAAAGAAGCGATGAATATCTTCCGGACAAAAAAGAAAAGCGGCGGGAAGCTGCACTCAAAGAAATAATGGAGTCCTGGACGCTCATCACAGAATCCGGAATACTATTGGATGTGTGGAATTGACCGGCGTTTTGCTTTCCATTAAACCCAAATACGTCAGGGCGATTCTGGACGGGACCAAACTGTACGAGTTCCGCAAGCAGATCTTCAGCGACCGTTCCCGGGAGACCATTTTTATTTATTCTTCATCTCCCGAGAAGAAGATCGTTGCCAGGTTCCGCATCGGGGAGATCGTGGAAGGTCACCCGGATTATCTCTGGGAGGAGTTCTGGGATGTCTCCGGACTGAGCGAACCGGATTTTTTCGAATATTTCTCTGGAAAGGAAAACGGATTCGCAATCCGGATCGAAGAACTGGAGCGGTTTGCCGAACCGGTGGATCCGTATGCGATATTCGAGCGATTTGTGCCTCCGCAGTCTTTTTGCTATGTAGATTATCCGGGGAACCGGTTTGATCGGGAAGAGATCCTATCAACATAATTATTCACGAACCCCACTATATTTTTAACAACAGGGTTGACTCGTGAGGGAGAGCACGGATATTCCGGAAGGATATAGAGCGATGGAATTGGGAGTGTTTCCGAAAAAATGGAATGTTGTCCCATTAAGTGAAGTACTGAATGAGATTGATCTTCGATTCTCCGAAATAGGAACTCCCGCAACAAAGAAATTCCAAGTATTGTCATTAACAAAAAATTTTGGATTAATCTGGCAGAGTGAACGCTTTGGAAAAAGAATTGCAACAATTGATATCAGCAAATATAAAGTTATTAAAAAAGGGCAAATTGTATACAATCCTTATGTGATTTGGGAGGGCGCTGTTCATATTTTAAGATATTATGAAGAAGGTCTTGTCAGCCCGGTATATCCTGTATGGGAAGCAAAAATTGGAATAGCAGATCCATTTTATATTGATCATAATCTTCGAACATCTTACGCAATAAGCGAGTATAATCGCTTTGCTGCGGGAGCAGTTAATCGGCGTCGATCAATTCGCAAATCAGATTTCCTGAAAATAAAAATCCCTCTTCCATCACTCCCCGAGCAACACGCCATCGCCACCACCCTTCGCACCGTGCAAGAGGCAAAGGAGAAAACCGATGCGGTAATCGCGGCGACAAAAACGCTCAAGGCGGCGATGATGAAGCACTTGTTCATGTACGGCCCGGTGCCACCGGAGGAGGCGGATAAGGTGGCATTGAAGGAGACGGAGATCGGGCCTGTGCCGGATACATGGGATCTCCAACCTTTGGGAAAAATATCAAAAATCTCTTCTGGTGGAACTCCGAGCAGAACTGAGCTTAGTTATTGGAATGGTGATATCCCTTGGATCAGAACCGGAGAGATTCATTATTCTATTATTGATAAAACTGAAGAAAAAATTACCAAAGCTGGACTAAAAAATTCATCGTCTCGAATTATTCCTAAAGGAACATTGCTGATGGCTATGTACGGACAAGGTGCAACTCGTGGCCGTGTTGGAATAACTGGGATCGATGCAGCTATCAACCAAGCGGTAGCTGCAATATTTCCCTCAGAAAAAATATTAAATCAATTTCTTTATTGCTATCTTGAATATAGCTATGAAAAAAACCGTTCACTTGGACATGGTGCTCATCAAAGAAATTTAAGTGCGACGATTATCAAGACAATTCTAATTCCAGTACCTTCAAAAGACACCCAACAACAAATTATTGAAATTCTCTCCACCATCGACCAGAAGCTCGCCTCCGAACAATCCCGCAAGGAAGCACTCGAAATCTTGTTCACTTCGCTCCTGCACGATCTCATGACTGCAAAGATTCGGGTGGGTAAAAGATTTTCGTGTGACAGGATGAAGAGTTTTATATGACACTCGGCGGTGAGCGGGCATCGGTGCAGAACCCGTTCATCGGCTATGCCGCAGCGGTTGGCTGGGAATATGTCCCGCCGGACCGCGCCGAGACGCTGCGGGGCGGGGCCACGAATATTCTTTTCAGAGATATCTTCACCCGCCAGCTCATCCGGCTCAACAGTCCGTTCCTGACGCAGGAACTCGCAGATGAACTCGCAAAGCAGGTCGGGCGCATCCCCCCGACTATCGAAGGCAACCTTGCCGCATGGGAATACCTGCGGGGGGCGAAGACCGTCTTTGTCCCTGCCGAGAGACGGGAACGGAATGTCCGGTTCATCGACACGGAGAATATCGGGAACAATACGTTCCAGGTCACCGATGAGTACTCGTTCACCAACGGCACGAGGACCATCCGGGCCGACGTGGTCTTCCTTGTCAACGGCATCCCGGTCTTCTTTGTCGAGACCAAGGCCGCCCACAAGACCGAGGGAATCACCGAGGCCCTCGACCAGATCCGTCGATATCACCGGGACTGCCCGGAACTGCTCGCCATCCTCCAGCTCTACGCGCTCACCCACATCATCCGGTACTATTACAGCGCGACATGGAACACCTCTAAAAAGACGCTCTTCAACTGGAAAGACGAAACCGCAGGAAATTATGAGACACTGGTGAAGACCTTCTGCGACCGGAAGAATTTCCTTGCCCTTCTCAGCGATGGTATCCTCTTCACACGACAGGATGAGGAACTCAAAAAAGTCGTCCTGCGCCAGCACCAGATGCGGGCTGTTGCAAAACTGGTTGCCCGAGCCGGTGACGCAGTAAAGAAGCGGGGGCTCGTGTGGCACACGCAGGGTTCGGGAAAGACCTACACGATGATCATGACTGCCGAAAAGATCCTCAGGAACCCGGACTTCCACAACCCCACGGTCATCATGCTGGTCGACCGGAATGAACTGGAGTCCCAGCTCTTCGGGAACCTTATCTCTACCGGTATTGAGCATATCGAAGTGGCGGAAAATAAACAGCACCTCCGGGACCTCCTCGCCTCCGATCATCGGGGGCTTATCGTCTCGATGATCCACAAGTTCGAGGGAATGCCGGCAGGGATCAGCACGCGGGACGACATCTATATCCTTGTAGATGAAGCCCACCGGACAACCGGCGGAACCCTCGGGAATTACCTGATGGGGGCTCTGCCGAATGCCACCTTTATCGGGTTTACCGGCACGCCGATTGACCGTACTGCATACGGGCAGGGAACATTCGTCACATTCGGGCGCGACGATCCACCGAAAGGATATCTCGACAAGTATAGCATCGGGGAATCCATTAGTGACGGCACGACTGTCCCGCTCCATTACACTCTCGCTCCCAATGATCTGCTCATCGACCGGATAACCCTTGAAAAGGAATTTCTTGACCTCGCCGAAACCGAGGGCATCAGCGATATCGCTGAACTCAATAAGGCGCTGGAACGTGCGGTCAGCCTCCGCAATATGATGAAGAGCCCCGAACGAGTGCCGAAGGTCGGCAGGTTCGTAGCCGAACATTTCCAGAGCCATATCCTACCAATGGGGTATAAGGCGTTCTTTGTCGCGGTGGACCGGGAAGCCTGTGCACTCTATAAGAAAGAGCTCGACAAGTATCTTCCCCCGGAATATTCCGAAGTTGTATATAGTCCGAATCCCGCGAAAGATGATGATGCGATGAGGGCATATTATCATTCGGATGAGGAAGAGAAACGGATCCGTAAGGCATTCCGGAACCCGGAGAAAGACCCGAAGATCCTGATCGTAACTGAAAAACTCCTCACCGGGTTTGATGCCCCGGTCCTCTACTGCATGTATCTCGACAAACCCATGCGGGATCATGTCCTCCTGCAGGCCATTGCCCGGGTCAACCGCCCGTACGAGGATGAAGCAGGCCGGAAGAAGCCCTCGGGATTCGTCCTCGACATTGTCGGGATCTTCAGCAACCTGAAAAAGGCACTCGCATTCGATTCCACCGATATCGAGGGAGTTGTCCACGACATTGAGGTCCTGAAAAGGGAATTCGCCGGGCTGATGGAAAAGAAGGCAGCAGGATATCTCAGCCTGACAAACGGAAAGGCCCGGGACAAGGCAGTTGAAGCCATTCTCGAACATTTCCTTGATGAGAAATACCGGCATGAATTCTATGACTTCTTCCAGCACCTATCAGATATCTACGAGATCCTCTCTCCCGATGCGTTCCTGAGACCGTATATTGATGACGTTGACCGGCTTGCCCGGATGTATCGCATGGTCAGGGAAAACTTTGACCCCGGTATTTCCGTTGACAGGGAATTCTCCCGGAAAGTGGCACACCTTGTCCAGACTCATACGGCCAGCAGTGAGATCGGAACCCCCGGGAAAATCTATGAAATTGATGACAAGGTTCTCAGGTACATCGAGGAACAACCGGTCTCCGATATCGAGAAGGTCTTCAACCTCATCAAGGGAATTTCCAAAAGAGTCGAAACAGATGCAGAGGATTCGCCCTATCTTCTCTCCATTGGGGAAAAAGCCGATGCAATAATCCAGATGTACAAGGACCGGCAGAAGACCACGCAGGACACACTTGCCGAGCTCAAACAGATTGTTGAAGAGATCAATGCGGCGCTGGAAGAGCAAAAACGCCGGAATATGCCGGCAGATGAATTCTCTATCTTCTGGATCCTCCAGAAAACCGGTCTCCGCGATTCGGATAAATTTGCCCATGACATGCGGGGTATCCTCCGTTCATACCCGCACTGGCGGACGAGCGAACAGCAGGAGCGGGAAGTCAAACAAAAATTCTACTCAATATTCATCCATTCAGGGACAACAGATATCAAGTCGATCAGAAAGAGCATTGATCAGATATTGAATGTTCTCCGGAGGGCCGCAGGATGATAACCCCTGTATCATTCAAGCGATCCATCCGCGAATGGGCAAAAACCTGCGGCGTTGAAGTGAAGGAGATTCACCTCCGCCGGATGAAGACCAAATGGGCCAGTTGCTCCAGCCGGGGGAGGCTGACATTCGACCGGGCGTTACTTCGCCAGCCAAAAACTGAGCGGAACAGGATCATCGTGCACGAGCTTCTGCATCTGAAATATCCCAATCATGGGAAGATGTTCAAGGTACTTCTGGAAGCGTATACTGCAAGTGCGGAATAACTGATTATGAACATTAATTGAATCAGTACATATTTTCTGGTCAAATCATTCCGGCTCCGGATTTCCATACTAACCGGGTGGGGGGTACCCCCCACCCCCTCCCCCCATCCAGCCTCATCCACCCACCCGGTAAACCACCCGCAACCGCCGGACAACGTACACATCCGTACATCCCAAAGGGAGGGGGATAGCTACCCCTCCCACAATGGGAGGTACCCCCCTGCCCCCGCTTTGAAATCTGGAGGGGGGGTCCCCCTACCCACTCCTCCATGGCCCTGAGGGGTACCCACCCCCCCCTGGCTGCATGGACAAAAGCTGCGGTTCAACTGGAACTTCAGACGGAGGAGCGATTTTTCCGCAATTCCGGGAAAACAGGGGAGGGGGGGTACCCACCCCTCCCATGCTCAGTGGGGTAGCTACCCCTCCCCTCAGTGGCGGGGGGTCCCCTGCACCGGATCCGGCCCGGGAACCTGGAAGGGGGTACCCCCCTCCCTGCAACAGAGTATTAGTAATTATTCATATCCAGAATGCAGTTCAGGCAAAACTGTCTGGCGGGCCGGAATAGTTCCTGGATCTCATCGAATTCTTCGACAATCCAGTCCCCTTTTTTCGATAACAACAACCCTTCGCATACTCCACCCATCGTCCCGATCAGGCCGGTCTCTGCATAAACTGCCACATGGTCCGCAGATTTTTGTCCACAGTCATCCAGCGTGTGCAGCCGTTCAATTTCCATGGAAACGGACTGTATCAGATTGCCAGGTTCGTTCTCTCTCTCATGAACCATGACAAATATATGGATATCACTTTCAGCGATCAGCCTTTCACTTAATTCCCGATCTGATACGGGATCCCGTCTCTTCCGTTCCTTTCCTGATTTTATATCGAGATCTTCAGAAATCCGGGGATGGTAAACGGCGTTCAGCAGGTATTCTTTCAGGGAGATTAAATCCCTCTTTCTCGGTTCATAAAATGACCCGAAGATGCCGATGGGAGTATTCCTTTTGAGACGGTCAAGTCGCTTTCTCCTCTCTGAATAAGAGCGGTTTGATTCTTCAGAAAGGGACATTGTATCAAGATTGCATTATACAGGTTTAGATATCCGATCATGGCGGGGTGAAAGTGTTATCAAAAGGATTATGAGTTACTAATTAGTAACTAGTTAAGTGGAAGTAACTTATGGATGAGCACGCTGTCCGGCATTACCTGGATCAGGTCCCGGTTGAGATCCGCGAGGCGGTCATGGAACTCGATACCCCGCAGAAATGGGCGATCTATATCGCGCTTACTGTAGACGGGGACAAATATTTCAACCAGCTGAAAAAGCAGTTTGACGCAAATCCCAAAACCATCAACGAGGCACTCAAATCACTGGTAGCGAGTGGTCTCGTGGCAAAGAAGGTAAAGCAGCTTGCAGATACCGGTGACACCAACAAGACCTACTACACCTCGACAACACTCGGCGAAAAACTACTGGCCGGGTTATACGAGGTTGCACTGCCAACGCTGGCGATGCAGCCTGCCACCGCTCAGATCACCCGTTCCCGCAGCCGTGCCTCCCGCGTTGTAGAAACCTGAGGGTTCCTTCTCTTTTTCCGGTCCTTTATCCCGCCACCACGCCCAATGCCTGAGCTCAAGGGGGTAACCCCCCCACTCGCTTTCCCATTGGACCTCCGGAATGCACAAAAGACTATTGAAGAGAAGACGACAAATTACATCATTACTATGACGTCCAGAGCGGCCGGGCAGTCCGGGTCCCGGGGGGAGAGGCAGTGCGTACGATCGGCAACGGATCACCACGGCCAGGGAACAGCCTGCCGGAGTCCATGAGTCTGCCGGGGGTCCTGGAAATAATCAGAAAATTGAATCATTACTCTCCGACATTGTCACCCGGCTCGACCGCATCGAAGAGAAGATCGACGAGAATGTTTATCCCCCCGAATCGGCGATCAGACCGGAATTTGTCAAAAAGGTGAAAAAAGCCGAAGCGGATATCAGAAAGGGAAAAGGAAAGACGTACGAATCGATGGACGCTTTTATCAAAGCCATCTCTGAATGACATACACCATTGTCGCGGATCCGGATGTTGAGGCGACATTCAGGAAGATGAAGACGAAAGATGCTCCCCGCTTTGAGCAGGTAGTGAAGAAGCTCCGGGAGATCGGTGAGAACCCGGAGATCGGAAAGCCGCTCCGCCGGCCTGTGCAGGGACGGTGGCGCGTTCATATCGGACACTATGTCCTTATCTACAAATTTGAAAAGAAGAAAGGGCTGATTACTCTCGTAAAATATGCTCATCATGATGAGGCATATCGTTAGTCACCGTCCACTATGCTCAAGACCAGTTACTTCGCCCGGAGTGCACGGGAACCGGGTGCCATCTCGATCGCCAGGTTCCCGCCGAAGTGGTTTACGGGCCCACGCTACCTGAAACTCGCGCCGACACCGGAGATGCTGAAGATCGGCGACTGGAAAGAATACCGGCGCCGTTACCGGGAGGAGGTCCTCTCGGGCCTCGACCCGGACGGGGTGCTCCGGGACCTCGATGTGGACGGGGCGGGACACGACATCGTCCTGCTCTGCTTCGAGAAAGACCGGACGCACTGCCACCGGGGGCTGGTGGCGGAATGGTTCTCTGAGACGAAAGGGATCCGGGTCCCCGAGATCGGGGCAGATTCCGGCACTCAGCTGACATTCTGATTGCGCAGGGATATATCGGGCCCCCCGGCGCAGGAAGCCCGTTCCATACTCCCCGGTCCCCTCATTTTTTCCGGTATGTCCCGGTCTCATACACGGGAGACCCGCATATCTGCCGGCCCGGTTGTTCGGGTTCACCCCGGCAGCCCGGCCCGGGTCAGGGAGTCCGCGAGGAGATGGGCCGCGTAACCGAGGAAAAAGCAGGAAGAGGCAAACACGGGTGTAAGATTGGAAAAGCCGGGAGCAAACAGAACAGGAACGGCCGTGATCAGGAAGAGTACCGAAACAACCTTCAGCGCCCGCCGGCTGTGGAATAACCCCCGGTGCCGTGCGCTCGTCGCGGGTTCCAAGATGTCCGGCAACAGTGAACCGGCTGCGACACCAACAACCCCGGACACGAACAGTTCACCGGAGGTGCTGTGAAAAAGACCGGTTGCGTAGAGGTATGCCAGAAAGCATATTACGCCGATCAGTAGATGGGCCTGCCGGTTCATGGATGGCATGCAGTTGTATGGGCCGGTATTAATACCCGGGATCGGGGCGGGTGAAAGTGACAGGCTGTGGTACCATCCCAATTGCTAAATATAATTCTGTTTACATCACTTTCCATGGCAAACATTGCATATTTCGAGATCCCGGCCGACAACGTCGACCGCGCAAAGCACTTCTACCACTCCCTCCTCGGGTGGAAGATCGCACCGGTAAAGGCGCCGGCCATGGACCTGGGGAAGATGGCCGCTATGGAGTACCATGAGATCGTTACCGGCGATGCGAAGGAGGGCACGGTGAACATGGGCGGCCTGTACAGGCGGCAGATGGGCGAGACCATCAAGAACTATGTGACGGTCGAAAACATCGACAAGGTGCTCGCGAAGGTGGAGAAGCTCGGCGGGAAGATCGTGATGCCAAAGGAGATGATAAAGGGTGTCGGGCTCGTGGCGATCATCCGGGACACCGAAGGGAACGGCATCGGCATCTGGAAACCGGTGATGTAAACCGGATGCCAGCGAAAAAACCGCTGAAACAGGGCGATCGCGTGGAGACGGGGTTCGGGTGGATAAGGATAAAGGGCACCCGGTACGAACATGACATCGTCATCCACACCGACGGCACGGTCTCAAAACGGAAGAAGAAACTCTCGAAGCCCTATGCAGGGGAATACGGGCACACCCCGCTCTCGGCCGGAGAGCTGGGATTCCTGGAGGAGGAGCGACCCGCGGTCGTCTACATCGGCACCGGCCAGTACGGCGACCTCCCGCTGACCCCGGACGCCGCCGCCCTGCTCGGACCGTATACGCCGGTGGTCAGGCCGACTTCGGACATCCTCCCGCTGCTGGAAAAAGAACTGCGGAAGTATGCAGCGGTTCTGCACGTGACCTGCTGACCCCGCCAGTACACCCGGTCCCCGCGGATGTCCGCATTGATGACATGAAGAGAGGATCTGCCAGGATCCTCGGCCTGAATGATACCGGATGATGCCCCGTCAGATGGATTTTTCCCATCCCTGACCCATGTCGACAAGGGGGCGTAGTTCCGTCACTTCAAAGGTTATCGCGGCATGGATCATCTTTTTTGCTGTATCCTCGCCGATCACTTTTCCGATCTCCCGTATATAGGCATCCAGCTGAGGGCCGCTGGTTGCACATGCTTTCATTTTCAGGTACACCCGGATCCCCTTCCAGTCCGCAAGCGTCTTTCCCGGTTCTATGATCATAAAGACCGCATGGGGATTTTCCTGGAGATTTTTAAGAGTGCGGTCCTTCCCGAGTCCCATGACCACGGTCTTTTCATCAAGCATCCGGGGTGAACCGAACATGGCCGCATTGACTTTACCATTTTTTGATGAGGTACTCAGGCTTCCGAGTCTCGGTGATTTATTGAAGTAGTCCATCAGGTTACCAGACATGAGACACACCTTTACCGCATCGGGATTATTGCTCCTTCCTTAAATAGTACAATACCGGGACACTATTCAGTCGACCGGTTTACCTGAGGCAGCGGACAGGGAGAGACTGCCGGTCTTCTTGAACTTCACCAGTACGTGCGGCCCATTCAGCCACCGGCCGTGGAGTATGACCTCTCTTTTCTCCGGCTTCCCGTGCTTCGGGTCACAGGCACTCCTATCCCGGATGATGACCGTGCATGCCCGGTTTCCCATGAGCCTGATCCACTACCCTGTTCCCGAAGGGCGCGGGGCACCGGGATCATTCCCGGCTCCCGTGATGCCGGTCGCAGTTCCGGACAGCTCTCTTTTGGCCCTACTTCTTCTTCTTCAGCGTGCCAAGGAACTCGTCGACCTTCTTCCCGTCGATGAGCGCCTTCTTCTTCGGCGTATCGGCCGCATCGATCATCGCGTACGCCTCGTCGCAGTACTTGTCGAAGAAGGCCCAGCTCATCTGCTGTTTCCGGCCCCAGGTGACGCCGACCGGCCCGATCGTGGTGTACCCCGGCACGTACACATAGTGCCCGTTGTCCTTGTTCGGCGGTTTCGAAGTCTGCGTCCACGGTTTGCCGGCATGGAATTCGGGAAGGGCCGAATCCGGGAGGGCAAAACCCAGGCCGGTGCCGATATCCGCATAGACCGTGCTCTTCACCTCGTCGTGGTTCTTCCGGTCGATCTCCGCGAACGCCTTGATCTTGTACACTTTCCCGGCTGCCTTCCAGCCCTTCGTGCGCCAGAGCTTGATCGAGTCGAGGACGGAGAGGCCGTTCTCGGTATTGCCGTTCTCCAGGTGCCACTCCTTCAGCACATCGTTATCGGTGATGGGCAGGATCTTCTTCTGCTCCTTGTCCTCGAAGCGGAGCGTCTGGTGCGCCCTGCCCGCGATCACGCAGTCGCCGTGGTAGTCATTGCCGAACATCGGCGTCGGGATGCCGTTGTGCTGGACATCGAAGTCGTATTCCGCGGGCAGTTTGGGCGGCGCCTTCAGGATCGCCGACAGTTTCAGGTTGCGGGCATCGCGCTTCGCCGGCTGCTTGCCGAATCTCACAATCCTGCTCAGGTTCGTACTTGTGGATGGTGTCATAACATTCCCCCAATTAAACTATAAATAATTAGAATAAACATATAAAACTTTTTATAAGGATGGCCGGGGTGAGTCATGGCAGTGACACCGGGCATGATCTCACCCGTACCGGCAGATCCGCACCGGACAACCCTCAGCCGCCCGCCCGGAACACCAGCCACTCGTTCCTGCCCGCCCGCTTGAACTTCACGAGCACGTACGGCCCGTCCAGCCTGCAGCCGTGGAGCGTCACCTCGATCTTCTCGTCGTCCCAGTGTTTCGTGTCGTACGTCCCGCTGTCCCAGATGGTGACCGTGCCGGCCCCGTACTCGCCCTTCGCGATCTCGCCCTCGAACGTCCCGTACTCGAGCGGGTGGTCCTCCACGGCGACGGCAAGGTGCTTCGCGCCCGGGGTCTCGGGCACGCCCTTAGGCACCGCCCAGCTCTTCAGCACGCCGTCCCGTTCCAGCCGGAAGTCGTAGTGGAGCTTGTGGGAATGGTGCTCCTGGATGACAAAACTGTTCCCGCTCATATCCGGCTGCCCCTCCGGTTCGTTCGTAACAGAAAAATTCCGCTTCTCATGGTACTTCCTCAGCTCCGGGTGCTGCGGGGATGGCCCCGCCTCCGGTGTTGCATGCCCCGCAGGACGGGGGCGCATGCCGGTCAGCTGGCCGGTGGTGCAGGCGCCCGCGGGCTTGTCGGTGCGGAGCCGGAGGAACCGGGGGATCCGCAGTTTCCGGTCCCGGGTCACCTCCTGGTACGCCACCTCGCAGACAAGGACGGGTTCCAGCCAGACCACCGTCCCCCGGATATTCGGGAGCTGCGGGACGCGGGTCACCAGCGGTGCAAAGCGTCCTGTCAGCTCCGCGAGCAGCCGGTCGGAGAAGCCGGTCCCGGCCTTTCCGACCGGCACCAGCCGGCCGTCCTCGTACAGCCCCAGCAGGAGGGCCCCGAAGGCCTGGCCGCGGCCTCCCCGCCCCGGCGTGTACCCCGCGATCACGCAGTCGCAGCTCTGCTGCGCCTTGATCTTCAGCCATGTCCCGCTCCGGACGCCGGGCTCGTACCGGCTGTCCTTCCGTTTTGCCATCACCCCTTCCAGGCCCTGCGCCACCGCGGCCCGGTAATAGTCCTCGCCCCGGCCCTCCACGGGCGAGGAGAGGACCACGTGCGGGCCTTCCCGGACCGCTCCTTTGAGGATCTCCCGCCGCTTCACGAGCGGGAGGCCGGTCAGGTCCTCTCCGCCCCGTTCGAGGATGTCGAAGACGATGTAGGTGACCGGCACGGCGACAGCCGGCGGCCTGCCTTCCTGCAGCCGGGGAAGGAGGGCCTGCATATCGGGTCTCCCGCCGCTCATCACTACGATCTCCCCGTCGAGCACCGTGCCGGGTGCCAGCCTCAGGAGCTCCACAAGTTCCGGGAACTGCCCGGCCAGCTCCGTGCCGTTCCTGCTCCTGAGGGAGAGGGTCCTGCCCGCAGCCGCGATCGCCCGCACGCCGTCCCACTTCACCTCGAAGAGCCAGTCGTCACCGCTGAACGGGGCGGGGGCGGACCGGGCGAGCATCGGGAGGTAGCGGGGCATGCCGTCACTTCCGTGCGAGCGTGGCGATGGTCTCCTGCAGGGCCTGCATCAGCTCCTTTGCCTCCTCGGGGTGCGGCTCCTCGTATACGATCTTCTCGCCCGCCAGTTTCTTGTCGATCAGTGCGAGGATCGCCTCCCGGTAATGGTCGGGATAGTCGTTGATGGAGAAGTCCCCGGACAGGTCCGTGATGATCCGTTTCGCGAGCGCGAGCTCGGCCTCCTTCGGCACCGGGAGTGCAGGCAGGATGGAGAACGCGTGCGGGGGCGTGACCTCGTCGGCGTGCCGGAGCGTGGTGAGGACAAGGGCCCCGTCATACACGTGCACAACGGCCGGGTACTCCTTGGTCCGGAGCGTGATCGTGCCGGCCGCGGCCCGCCCGAGCTCCTGCAGGGCGGTGACCAGCAGGCTGTACGCCTCCTCGCTCCGGTCGGGGACGAGGATGTACGAGCTCTCGAAATAGACCGGGTCGAGAGAGAGGTAATACACGAACTTCTCGATCCGGATCTTCCGGTCCGACTCGGGCATCGCCGCCTTCAGTTCCTCCGGCCCGAATACCAGGAACTCCCCTTTCCGGACCTCGTACCCCTTCACGGTATCCGCCCACGGGACGACGAGGCCGTCCCGGGAGCAGACCCGGTCGTACTTCAGGGGCTGGCCGTCGGCCCGGTGGAGGAGGCGGAACGAGAACGACCGGTCCCGTACCATCGTATGGAGCCGGACCGGCACGTTGATGAGCCCGATCGTGATGCTCCCGCTCCAGAACGGCCTGCCGGCCCTGCCGTGCTCCTCGTGATCTTCGGGCAGGAGGACCGCACCGGCCTTCGCGGGCTTAACGGGCTTTGCAGGGTTCACAGCTCTCGCGGGCTTCGCCATCTTCGCAGGTTTTCCGGCTGCTTTCTCTGCCGGATCTGGTTTCTCCTGCCCTGCCGCTGTCGTCCGTTCCGCCGCGGTCTTCTTGGCGTTCCGATTGGGTAACGTATCAGATCTTCTGCCGGTCTTCAAGGATGCCCCTCCATGGTTCCCCATCTCTCGAAAGCACCGTCTTTATATTAAAATCTTCGGGACGTACCCCGCGCCGGAGCTCCTCCCACCGGAGCGGGGCGGAGACGGTGGCGCCCGGGGTGGCCCGGAGGCTGTACGGGGCGGCCATCGTCTTCCCGTGGGCGTTCTGGAGGTAGTCGATGAAGACCGTGCCGGGGTCCCGGGACCGGGGGAACTCCGAGACTATGCGGGGAGTACTGCGGGCGATCTTCTTTCCGATACGGTGCGCAAACTCCCGAACTTCGGAAAAGCGGTAGCCGGCCACGAGCGGGACCACGATGTGGACGCCCTTCTTCCCGGAGGTCTTCACGTACGGCCGGAGCCCGGCAGCCTCCAGCTCCTCCCGCACCACGCCGGCCACTTCGACCACGTCGTCGAACGCGAGCGGCGGTTCGGGGTCGATATCGAAGAGGAGGAGGTCGGGGGAGTCGTACGAGCCCGCTGTCGAGAGGGTGGTATGGATCTCGAGGGAGGCGAGGTTCGCGATCCAGATGAGCGTGTCGAGGTTGTTGCAGAGGACGAAGTGGACGTCCCTTCTGGCAGTCTCCGAAAAGCGGGTGAAGATGTCGACATAACCGGGGGTGCCCGCCGGGGCGTCCTTCTCGAAGAAACCCTCCCCGTCCACCCCGTCCGGGAACCGGTGCATGGTCAGCGGCCGATCTTGGAGGAACGGGAGCAGGAGCGGGGCCGCCCGGATATAGTACGTGAGCACGTCCTGCTTGGTGATACCGGCCGCCGGGTACAGCACCTTGTCGAGGCGGGTGAGGCGGACCTTCGTGAGATGACGGATCGCCGCGTCTTCCGTGTTGCCGGGACTGCCTGCCATCACGGGTAGTTGCCGGTACCGGTCGAAAAGTGTTTCGCTGCCGGCCACCCGGTCGCGAGAACAGGGCAGGACCCGGGGGGATGTTCCCCCGAACAGCAAACTTCATCCCTATCTCATGCCATGTGGTTTATCAGATCCCGCTCGCAGGTTATTGCATAGCAGGCAAAGCTATCGGGATCCGTAAACGGCCCGGCCGTGATGACGGACTCTTCGATCACATCGGAACGAAACATCCTGATGGCATTCCTGTTCCGGGGCTGGCAGGAGTACCGCACTTCCAGCGGGTGATCGTGCCCGTGCAGCCCGGGATTCCGGATCGGATCGTAAGCCATGGCGACAGCCCAGCGATCCTCCTGCATATCGAGGTAGACCGTTGAGATGAGGAACCGGTTATCCTTCCTGATCATCACTTCATCTTCAAACTTTTCCACCGCCTGCCGGGTTGCCGGCTGCGGGCTGATCCCATAAAATTTTGACATTTTTTACCTCCGTTTCGTAAAGATTCCTGCTCTCGTCCCGTAAAGTGCCGGTTTTTTACATCTAGATGAGCCCGGCTGCCACCATCACACCCATGAAGCCGATGATGATACCGGTGATGACCTCGCCGAACTTCTCAAAGAATTCGAATCTGATTACCTGAAGTCCTTTGAGACTGGCGGCCACCAGGATCAGTATGGCTGCCATCGTGGCTACGAAGAAAACAGCGATGGTCCAGACTACCGCAGCCATGCCCATTTCACCGGCGCGAAGCGCCAGCGGCATGAGGAGGATGCACGGGGTAAGGGCGATGATGGCCACCAGCCCATAGCCTGCCTTGAGCTTTGTGCTTTTCTTCCAGCAATGGTCGTGGTCGTGATGATGGTCATGGTCGTGATCGTGGTCATGCTCTTGATAATGGTTATGATCGTGGTCATGGTCATCGTGACGATGATCATGATCGTGATCATGGCCGCAGGGATCGTGGACATGCATCAACTCTTCCGCTTCCCGGTTATCGATGTTGAAAATTTTATTGACGAAGGGAATGCCGTGATGCGAATGTCCGCCTTTCAGGTATGCATACATGGCGAAGCCCACGCCAAAGATGACCATCGCCCCTCCAGTTGCAAGCTCGGCAATCGAGGCGAAGTCATGGGCAAGGGCGGTTCCCGCCCATATTGCAATGAGGCTGAGGATAACTGAGGTGCCCACATGCCCAACACCGGCAATACCGGCGACGGTAAGCGTCCTGGGGATGCCCCAGTTCCTGGTCCGGCCGAGCATCACGAAACCAAACCAGTGGTCCGGCGAGAGGGAGTGGGTGGCGGCCACGACAAACGTCGTGATGAGCAGCACCAATAACGCGTCGTCAACCATGTTCAACCCCCCACGTATGAGATACCCCCCAGCTCCCCCTTGTGAGATACCGGGATACCTTCGCGCCCATGACAGCCTCCATGGTTATGTCCGTTGCTTTCAGCAGGAAAGATCATTCTGTCGGGCCTCGTTCCGGTATGGCCCCGGGTGCGGGAGATTGTGGTTTCGGGCCCATAGGAACTACGCAGATGGAATTACCGCTTTCCTTGCAATACGCCTCCACCCGCACCGCAACCCGGCCGACCATTCCGGTGGTAGTCAGGATCAGGGAATCCTGCCCCCGCAAGGCACGCAGGATGCATTTGTCGATGACACCGTACGTGAACTCAAGGTTCAGCTGTTCCTGGCCCGCACGCTGTTTCGCACGGGTACCCATCGCCCCGACAGCAATGCCCGGGCGGGCATTCACCCACGCGGTAACTAAAGTATCGCGTTCCTCATCGACGTTGCAGACAGATATGGTGCCCGGCGCAGAGTTACGGCAGGACCCGTGAAGCAGGTTCTCGATGATATGGATCATATCGAGGACGCTGCGGGGTTTTCGTTCCGGCTGTGCAATCCCGCGTTTCCCCAGTTCCTGCGAGAGTTCGAGGAGGGTCGGGACCGAGAGGTGCGCCATCCGGACATGATCGGCATTTCCGAATGCCACCTCCGGCATATCCTCTTCAAGGATCCTACCGTCCAGCAGGAGGATTGCCCGTTCGGCCCACGGGTACGCAAGTTCGACATCGTGGGTGGAGATGATCACGGTCTTGCCGTCATGGTTCAGTTCGTCGAGCAGTTCCATGAGATCTTCCGAACCGGACGGATCGAGGTCGCTGGTCGGTTCGTCGAATACCAGTACATCCGGGTCCATTGCCAAAACGCCGGCAATGGCAACCCGTTTCTTCTCTCCGCCGGAGAGCTGGTGGGGCGCTCGCCGTTCAAATCCATCAAGGCCGACCTGGCGGAGTGCAAGAGCTACCGCCTGCCGGATCGCTTCATCGTCATACCGGAGATTCGCCGGGCCGAAGGCAACATCCTGGTAAACCGTCGGGGCAATGATCTGGCGATCCGCGTTCTGAAGCACGTACCCGACCCGTTTCCGTAACAGCCGGAGAGATGAGGAATCGTACTGGATTGGCTCGTTGTCAAAGAGCATGGTACCGTCAGTCGGACGGATCATACCATTGAACATCTGCAGGAGCGTGGACTTGCCGGCGCCGTTCGGGCCGACAAGTGCGATCTTCTCGCCACGGCGCATATGGAAACTGATACCTTTGATCGCCTCCGGGTTTCCCGGGTACCGGTACCTGACATCCCGTGCTTCGAGGATAATTTTACTGTTCATAGTACACCTTGTGTTGTCATCGTCACCAGGATCCCGCCCAGCCCGACGAGATAGAGAAGGACCGGAAGGAGTGACCGCATCTGCACCGGTTCCGCGATATCCAGCGAAGGAAAGATGCCATCATAGCAGCGGCAGTCCATCGCATGGATGAGGTCCTCTCCGGCAATCCAGGTGGAGATGAAGAGCATCCCGCAGAGCATGGAGAAAGACCGTATGGACTCCCGTGGCCGGCTGTAACCAAGGCGCATCACCTGCGCCTGCCAGATCTCGACGGCCTGATCATAGACGATGAAAAGGTACCGGTAGATGATCATCATCAGGTCGATGAGTTCGATGGGAATCCCGATGCGCTTCATGCCGTTGAAGAGATCCGTCATGGGAGTCGTCAGCACGATAAAGAACAGCGAGATCGAACAACCGAACACCCGGCATAAGACCAGAGTACTCTGCCGGAGTGAGCCGGTCGTAATAGTGAGATTGATCCACGGTACCGGGTTGAACCGCCAGATCACATCCCCCCCGCCAAGCAGGAAGAGGAGGACCACGATACTCATAACCGTAAATATGGCCGGGGCGAGGAGAAGCTCCCCGTACACGAGCGGGGAGACGCGGGCAGGAATCAGGAGGACCAGGCTGAGTATGACACCGGATACCAGCGGGACGACCGGTGTAGGCGAGACGAGACAGATAATAAGGGAACCAAGACCAAGGAGGACCTTGGTGCCCGGGTGGATGTGCCGGAATGTACTTTTCTGCGCGATATCATCCAGCAGTTCTTCGAACATGATTTATCAGGAATTTACGGGATGCCTTCTCTGCCCGAGCCAGTACCCGAACACGAGACCGACTACGACGCCGCCGAATGTTGCCTGCAGGGCAAAGAGCGATGACTCAATCTCGCCGCTTGGGGGCACATATTGGGGAATGAGAGGGGTGAATGCTTCAACCGGCTTTCCGGTAAGCTCGGCAATCTTTGCCGATCCCACGTCATCTGACCCGCTGAACTCGTGACCCGACTGGCTGCTGACGACCAGGAAGAGGACCACAAACGCGACAAGGCCGATCAGCGTAAGAATCTCAAGTTTTCTGTTTTCGAACATAATTACACCTTTCCTTCCGGAACCTCGGAACCTGACGCGAGCGCGGATTCGATCTGCTTCTTCGAGAATACACCCAGTTTCTCGATGAGCTCCGGTTTGAGCTGGATGATGTACTTGAAGACCAGCGCAAGGACGAGTCCTTCTATAATCGAGAGCGGGATCTGGGTAATGGCAAATATCGCAAAGAATGCGGTGAACGAAGCCCCGACTCCGCCGACTGCCGCGGGGTACGCGAGCGCAAGTTCGAAGGATGTGATGATGTACGTGACGATATCCGCTACAGCAGCCACGCAGAACACGGTGACGTAAATGTTCACCGAGGTATCCTTCAGGAGCTTATACACGCCATAGCCGACCAGCGGTCCGCCAATCGCCATCGAGACCATGTTGGCTCCGAGAGTGGATAATCCGCCGTGAGCCAGCAGGAGCGCTTGGAACAGTAGTACGATGAAACCAATTACCGCGGTAATATACGGCCTGAAGCACATGACCGCGAGCCCGGTACCGGTCGGGTGGGAGCAGCTCGCCGGTTACCGAGGGAAGTTTGAGAGCGGACAAAATGAAGATGAACGCTCCGGAAACCCCGAGCAGCGGCAGGTATTCCCGGTCTTTTCTCATCAACGATCGCAATTCCATTACGCCCACGGCTAGGAACGGTAAGGCGATAAGCCACCAGACGACACACCATTGCCAGGGTAAGAAACCTTCCATGATATGCATAATAATACAGGATCAACCTTACTTGCTTTAACTAAATAAAACTTGCCTAACCTGTGCATCAGCCTATTTAAACATCCGCCAGGACGGGATGATAAAACGCGGAGAGCGGGAATATTCCCGGCTGCCAGCTCAAGTCCCCACCCATTATATTTTATCGTGCGCCAACCGGAATGCCATGAAGCATGCACAGGCCGGTACGGGAACAGACCCGCCGGCACATTCGCCGGGAGGGTTCTTCTCCACCCACCCCTCCCGGGCCGATCACTTCACCGAATCGGTCATCCGGGAGATGACCCGGCTCGCACTGAAGTACGATGCGATCAACCTCGCGCAGGGCTTCCCGGACTTTCCCTGCCCCCCCGAACTGAAGGCCGCGGCCTGCGGGGCGGTGAACGATGACATCAACCAGTACGCGATAACGTGGGGGGCACCGGACCTCCGGCAGGCGCTCGCGGAGCGGGTACGGGAGTTCAACGGCATGCACTTCGATCCCGAAACGGAGATCACCGTCACCTGCGGCTCGACCGAGGCGATGATGGCCTCGATGCTCAGTATCATCCAGCCGGGCGACGAGGTGGTGGTGCCGGAGCCCTTCTACGAGAACTATGGCCCGGATGCGCAAATCTCCGGTGCCGCCCCGCGTTTCGTACCGCTCGCGGATGACTTCTCCATCGACGAGGAAGCGTGGAAAGCGGCGTTCTCCGAAAAGACCCGGGCGGTGATCCTCAACACCCCCAACAACCCGACCGGCAAAGTCTTCTCGAAAGAGGAACTCTCCTTCATTGCAGACCTCTGCACCGACCACGACGCGGTGGCGATCACCGACGAGATCTACGAGCACATCGTCTATGACGGGCACCGGCACATCTCCATCGGGTCACTGCCGGGGATGGAGGACCGGACGGTCACGATCGGCAGCTTCTCCAAGAGCTACAGCGTCACGGGGTGGCGGGTCGGCTACGCCCTCGCGGATGCCGGCCTGAGCTCCCCGCATCCGGAAGATCCACGACTTCCTGACCGTCGGCGCCCCGGCCCCCCTCCAGCGGGCCTGTGTCGCTGCGCTGGAGTTGCCGGAGTCCTATTACCGGGAACTGGCGGCAGGGTATGACCGCAAGCGCAGGATCCTCTTCGAAGGTCTGAAGAAGGCAGGGTTTGCCTGCGAGCTCCCCCAGGGGGCATATTACATCTTCACCGACATCAGGACGTCCGGCATGAGCGACACGGCGTTTGCCCGCCACCTTATCGAGACCGCCGGCGTAGCCGCGGTGCCCGGCAGCTCGTTCTTCCACAATGGCGGGGAGATGAAACTCCGGTTCACGTTCTCGAAGAAGGACGAGACGCTCCACGAGGCATGCCGGAGGCTTGGAGCATGTCGAAAGTCTCCAGACTTGAGACAGGAGAAGAATTGCGTAGCAATTCTTCGACCGCTGGGATAACGTGATTGCCGGGGGACGCCCCGGCGGGGACAGCCGAAGGCTGTGAAGAAGATTTTCCAGAGGAAAATCTTCGACTGCGGCGGCATTCATCGTAACGGGAGGCAGGAGGGTCCCAACCGTATCTTCGTTGCTGAGGGAGTTCGAAAATGTGCAGAACAATAGTACCAAGTAACACTTTATTTGATTTTTTTAGAAAACGTTAAAAAACGATCAGCAACGATAGTCTGATCAAGGTACAACCATGACCATCGATGACGACCTCTCCCGGATTGGCATCTCGCTGCCAAAACACCTGCTCGACCGGTTCGATGAAATCCTGAACTACCGGGGGTATTCCTCCCGGTCGGAAGGGATCCGGGACGCGATCCGCACGTACATCACCTATTACAAGTGGATGTCGGATGTCAAAGGCGAGCGGGAGGGCGTCATCACGATGGTCTATGACCACGACCAGCGCAACCTCCTCACCATCATCACCGATATCGAGCACGAGTACCACGGTATCATAAAAGCCTCACTCCACTCGCATGTCACCCACGAGCGGTGCCTCGAGGTGATCCTCGTCCATGGCGACGGCTCCCAGCTCAAGGCGCTTGCCGAGCGGCTCATGTCCCAGAAAGGGGTGGAGTCGGTGAAGCTGACCACGATCCAGATCGAGGACTGAAATCCCCGGTCATCTCTCTTCGTCTGCTTTTTTAAAAACGGATGCGGTAACGGGAATGATCCTGCAGTCCCGGCCCGTACACAAAAAAAAGATCAGTTCCTGTCCTTCCTCAACAGGAAGACCGCACCGCACAGGGCGAGCGCACCGAGGACCGGCAGCGCATCGAGCCCGGACCGGGTCGGCTGGGGCGCGGGGGCCGTAGGCAGTGGCGTTGCCGGAGGCGTCGGCTGAGGTGTCGGGAGGATCGTCTGCGGTGCGGCCGGCTGCAGGGTGATGTCCAGCTCGCCCGTCTGGCCCGGCTGGACCGTGACCTGCGCAGAATACGGCTGGTAACCCGTAGCAATCACGGTGACCGTATGCTGGGTGTTTGCGAGGACACTGGTAAACTGCGTGCTTCCGGTGCCGTCGGAAGATCCGACGTTTGCATCGCACCGCGCCCCGTCAAGGCAGACCGTGCCCCCGCCCGGGGTAAGATAGACCTGGATGTTGCCCGTAGGACTGACAAGAGGCTGGAGGGCAGCGGTCACTTCGTTGAGCTGGTCGGGTTGCACGTAGAGCTCCGTGATGAACCGCTGGTAGCCGTTTTCCGTAACGGTGATCGTGTGGTACCCGTTCGCTGTTACACCGCTGAACTGGTAACTTCCCGTGCCGGACGCTGTCCCCACGCCTGCCTGGCACTGGCCGCCGTCGATACAGATGGTCCCCCCGCCCGGGGTGATGAAGACCTGGACGCTACCGGTCGCGGGCTGGGATGGCTGGAGGACCGCATCCACCACGGCGGTCTGCCGGGCGGTCACCCAGACTGTGTCGTAGTAGCTCTGGTACCCGCTCTGGGAGATGGTGAGCTGGTGATAGCTGTCTCCCGCGAGACCATCGAAGGTCGCGGTCGTCGGCTGGCAGTTCCCCCCGTCGATGCACGCGGTGGCGTAGGGTGTCGAGTGGACCTCGATGCTGCCGGTCGAGACCGGGACCGGCTGCAGGTTGGCGTTGACCACATAGGTCGAGCCGGATGTCACCAGGACGCTCTCGGTGTATGTCTGGTACCCGCCCATGGAGACCGTGACGGTATGGTAGGTGTCCGCGCTCAGGGAATCGAACTGTTCCGTGGTATATCCGCAGTAGTAATTGTCTATGCAGACGTATGCTTCCGTAGGACTGGAAAAGACCCGGATACTGCCGGTTGCAGCAGACGCCGGGATGGCGATGAGGAAGAGGAAGAGCATAGCGGCGAATGCCGCCATGATTATGGTTCGTTGTCGGACTGGCATGATGGAGATGTGGGGTGGGGTGGGTATAAGGATATCCGACAGCTCCGACCGGGTTTATGAAAAAATCCGGGACCGGGATTTTTCTATCCGGTAATCCCGTCGTTATAATGGTGCGGCCCCGGGTGTACGGCAGCAATCAGCGAGTGCTCGAAGATCTCATCCTCGCGTACCTGACGGGAAATGTAGCCCAGCGACCGGAGCGTGCCGACAAATTTCATCGTCGATCTGACGTACTCCGGCGGCAGGGCGGCGCAGTATTTCGGCGAGATCCGGTAGGTCTCCAGGACAAAGTCGGGATCGATCATCCCGGTGGTGCCGGCCACGACCCGGGCAGCGGCCCGGGGGTCGTGCCGGATCTGCTCGCAGGCCGCCTCGTGGGCATGCAGGAACCGGGCGAGCATCTCCTTCTTCTCCAGCACCTGCCGCATGACGACGATGCCATAGCTCGGGTTGAACGGCCAGAGCCGGTCCGCCTTAACGACGATGCGGGCGCTGCCGTACCGGCGGGCGGTCACGGCAAGGGCCGGCGTCCCTGCAGCGGCAGCGATCTCCCCGTCCCGGAGGGCATCGGGGAGGAAATCGGCCCACGGGTAGTGTTTCACGGTGACGTCGCGGACCCCGTGCTCCCGGAGGAGTTCGCTCACGATTACGTCGTGGATCGATCCTTTCGGGGGAGTGCCGATCGCCTTTCCGGCGAACTGGGAGAGGAACTCCCGCATGCCCCTGCAATCCTCAAGCATGCGGACACCTGCGCCGGCGATCATCACCGTCCCCTCGACGTGTCCCCCGGCAATGCAGGCGAGGGAGAGCCCGCGGTCGATCCCGATGATCACCGGGGGGAGCCCGATATACCCGAGGTCGAGGGCGCCGCGCTGCATGGCGCCGATGATGTCCGGTCCCGAGGGAAAGAGCGTCCACGTGGCACCGAGGCCCTCATCCGCGAGGAGGCTGGTCCCCCGGAGCAGGAATGCCGTATGGTACATCGTTGAAAGGTGACCGATCCTGATTTTTTCAGGTTCTTCTGACATGGTTCAGCCTATCTTTTTTATCACAGAACTCACCGCTTCGTTGATAACCGCGAGATCCGGGCGGAGCATACCCACCGGGATATCAACAATTTTCTCGATGATGGAAGCGAGGACGGGTGCACAGATGATACCGGATGCCCCGTCTTTCTCTGCCCGGGATGCCGCAATGATGCATTCTTCCAGGGAGTTGGCGGAATAGCCCCGGATCGCGAATTTCCTCCCGTTGTATTCCGTTTCCCGCGTATCGATCGTATCAAGCAGGAACCGCGCTGCAATCACCGCAATGAACCGGCTGCGCCCGGGTTCAAGCACCGCGACGATCTTTTTTATCGTGGACAGGCGCGGGTCCCGCTCCCCCACCGTGACCTTGTAGAGGGTCGAGACAGGGATGCCGGTCAGCTCCGCGAGATCCTTCACGCTCAGGTTCTTCCGCTCCAGCTCCTCGTTCAGGGCCGTGGTGAAATCGGTCTCGAATATCCTCTTTGATAACATATTAACATTTTAGTGGCATATGATAGATTATAATTATTACTATAAGGTTAACTTTTGTGCCTTTTTGAAAAAGTATATGTGCACGCGTACGATCATGCTAAGTATGCGCAGCGAACAGTTCAGGGAACTCACCATACTGCCCGGCACCAACCGGTGCGGGGAAACAGAGGGGTTTGACCGTATCACCCTCTGCCCGGGAGATACCGTCTCGATCGTGGGGTCGACCGGGTCGGGCAAGTCAGCCTTCGTCAACGACATCGAGGTGCTCGCCCAGGAAGATACCGTCACCGGCCGGTCCATTCTTATCAACGGCCTCCCGCCTTCCGAGGAGATGGTCCGCGACCCGGCCAGGAAACCCATCGCCCTCATCACCCAGAACACCCGGGTTATCGCCGACCTCACGGTAAGCCGGTTCCTTGCCCTGCATATAAAGGCCCGGGACACGGACGCGCTCGAGCTTGTCGCCAGGACTGTTGCGCTTGCAAACGAATTCACCGGGGAGAAGATCGACACGTCCATGCGGATGACCGCGCTCTCCGGGGGGCAGACCCGCTCGCTCCTCATCGCTGACGCCATCCTGATCGGGCAGACCCCCATCCTCCTTCTCGACGAAGTGGAGAACGCCGGGATCTTCAAGGAGAAGGTGATCCGCTGCCTGAAACACTACCACAAGGCGGTCATCTTCGTCACCCACGACCCGCTCCTCGCCATGATCACCGACCGGCGGATCATCATGAAGAACGGTGCGGTCACCGGCGTCATCGAACCGGACGGGGCCGAGCGGGAGATGGTGTCGCACATCTCCGGTATCGACGCGTTCCTCGTTGACCTCCGGGAAAAGATACGGGCCGGTGACCTGATCGGAAACGAGCTGCTGCCCCGGAAGATCCCTGTCGTACCGGCATGAAACTCGTCATCGTTGCCGGTCCCCCGAGCGCCGGAAAGACCGCGGTGATCCGCCAGATCATCCGCGAGTTCCTCAAAACCCAAAATCCGGTTTTTTTAAAGATCGACGTGGTCAGGGCGTTCGAGGACGAGGAGCTCCGGGAGGAGTTCGGCATCCCTGCCCGGAAGGTCTACTCGGGCGACCTCTGCCCGGACCACATGGGCATCATGATCATGCGGGACGCGATCCGGTGGGCCGAAGGCCTCGGTGCCGGTATCCTCATCATCGAGAGCGCCGGCCTCTGCCTCCGCTGCACCCCGTACACCACCCAGTCGTTCGGGATCGCTGTCCTCTCCGCGGTCTCCGGGAGCAACGCGCCGCTCAAGATGGCACCCATGATCGCGCTCGCTGACGTGGCGGTCGTAACGAAGACCGACCTTGTCTCGCAGGCGGAGAAGGAGGTGTTCCGGGAATGCATCCGTATGGTCACGCCGGATATCGACATCATCGAGACCAACGCGATCCAGGGCACCGGCATGCGGTACCTGATGCAGGCGATCGCGAAACATCCGGATATCGTGAACGCTGATGCGATCACCCTCCGCGGGACGCCGCCCCTCGGGGTCTGCACCATCTGCGTTGGCAAGAAGGAGATCGGGTGGCAGCACCATTTCGGCGTGATCCGGCCGCTCGATGAGGCTGACAACCTCTACCGGGGTGACTGACCGTGGCGTGGGCTCTCCCGGGCAGGGACTGCGGCGCGTGCGGGTCGGCGAGCTGCGGGGAATTTGAAACGCGGGTCGCGGCCGGCGAAAAAGCATATGCCGACTGCCCGTTCTCCAGCATTGGAGAAGCCGGGGCGGCAGAAAAAGCGGCATACTCCGGCAGCGATGTGCTGGGAAACCAGTACGATTTCGTGCTCACCGCCTTCCCGGGCGAGCCTTCGGCCCGGAAATTTGTCGTCCCGTTCCGGGCAGACCTCGTGGAACGCTGGGACATACGCCCGGGGGAGATCGTTACCGGCCGGCCGGCAGGTCCGGGCTGCCCGGTCTACCATGCCCTGCGGGTGCTCTCCGCCAACCCGGTCACCGGTGTCCTCGAATGCCACACGGTGGGACCGCTCGAGGCCCGCAGGCTGAAAGGGAAGGTGCACGATGTCCAGGCCTACCATGTCCATGCCTTCGAGGGGATCGCGGAGGTGATCGCGAGGCCGCCCGTCCTCGGGACCCGCCAGCGGTTCCTGCCGGGATTCTGCATGATGGACCTGTCGCACACGGCAGTCGTCAACATGGTGCTGAAAAAGAAGGCCGGTATCCATGTCAGGCTCGAGGACATACGGATACAGTGAGCTGGTCGGATGATACCCAAGTTCCGGATCCGGTGTGTCGGCGGGAACGAGATCGTAGAGGACGTCACCCGCCTCTCCTGCCCGCAGGGCCATGACAGCCTCCTCAGGACCCGAGTACTGCAGCAGGAAACTGCACCTCGCCCCCCACAAAGGAATGTACCGGTACCTGGCATGGCTCCCGGTCACCGCCCCGCTGCTCCCCTCCGGGGGGCCGGTAACGTTCACGGACAACGACCTCTCCCGCGAGCTCGGGCTCCGGAACCTCACCCTCTCCTTCTCCGGGTATTTCCCGGAGATTGGGGCCGGCCTGACCACCGGTTCCTTCAAGGAACTGGAGGCCTCGCCCACGATGCAGCGCCTCCGGGAACTGGGGGGGACGGTCCCGGTGGTCGCCTCGGCGGGGAATACCGGCAGGGCCTTTGCAGAACTCTCGGCCCGGTGCAGACGGCCGGTCGTCATCGTCGTCCCGGAAAAGGCCGTCCCCCGCCTCTGGACCACGGAGCCGGCAGATGACATCTTCCTTGTCGCCGTGGACGGGGATTACTCGGATGCGATCGCGGTAAGCGCCACCCTCGCCTCGGTCCCCGGGTGCGTAGCGGAAGGCGGGGCAAAGAACGTGGCCCGGCGGGACGGGATGGGCACCGTCCTGCTCGATGCCGCAGTGACGACCGGCAGGATCCCCGATCACTATTTCCAGGCAGTCGGGAGCGGTACCGGGGCGATCGCCGCATGGGAGGCGGCGATGAGGCTCATCCGGGACGGGAATTACGGCGGGACACTCCCCCGGCTCCACCTTTCCCAGAACGAGCCGTTCGTCCCCATGGTCTCTGCATGGGAGGCGAAACGGCGCGAGATCCTTCCTGCCACGGACATGCCGGATGCCAGCGGGAGCATCAGCAGGGTCATGTCCGATGTGCTGACGAACCGTAACCCGCCGTACGGCATCCGCGGCGGCCTTTTCGATGCGCTCATGGCAACGGACGGAAAGATGTACGGCATAGCGAATGCAGCAGGCCATGTTGCCATGAAACTGGCCAGGGATACCGTGGGGATCGACCTGGACCCCGCAGCAGCGGTCGCAACCGCGTCCCTCATACAGGCCGTGGAAAAAGATATCATCGGCCCGGACGACCATATCCTCCTGAACCTCACGGGCGGGGGATACGAGCGGATCCGCGAGGCATTCACCCTCCACCCGGTCCGCCCGTCCGCGATAATACCACCGGGTGCGTCGGGGGAAGAACTGATCAGGGAACTTAAGGAGTGGATCAGGCACCATGGATGAGAACCAGATCATCGGAGAACTGAAGGCACAGGGGATCAACCTCGTCAGCGCCATCCCCTGCGACCGGGCAAGGGGCCTTTTCTTCCGGCTGCCGGAAGAGTTCCGGCATATCGGCCTGACACGGGAGGAGGACGGTGTGGGCATCTCCGCGGGAGCGTACCTCGCCGGGGCCCGGCCCCTGGTCGCGCTCCAGAGCTCCGGCCTCGGGAACATGCTCAACGCGATCCTGTCGCTTACGACAACGTTCGGCCTGCCGCTCCCGATCCTTGCCAGCTGGCGCGGCGGGAAAAACGAAGTGATCCCGGCCCAGATACCCTTCAACCGCCCCCTCCCCCGGATCCTCGCGGCCGCCGGGATCCCCTGCACCATCCTCTCCGACCGGAACAGCCCCCGCGAGATCGGCGGGGCCATTGCTGCGGCCTACCGGAACCACACGCCCCACGTCATCCTCGTCCGCCCCGGCTGTCTTGAGGAGAGTTCGTGCCCGGCACCCTCCCCGGCCGCCGGGACCCGGTGCCGGTACTCCGTCAGCTACTCCCGGGACTGGAAGACCCCGTCAATGACCCGGTTCGATGCGATCAAAACAATCGCCGCCCGGACGGACGGCGAGGTGCTGGTGTCGAACATCGGCGTCCCCTCAAAGGAACTCTACGCAGCAAAAGACCGCCGTGAGAACTTCTATATGCTGGGAAGCTACACGCAGGCCTCATCGATCGGGCTTGGCATCGCCTCCGTGCGGCCGGACAAACGGGTGATCGTCATCGACGGCGACGGCAGCCTCCTCGGTTCATCGATCCTGCCGGTGATCGGTGCAGCCGCACCCAAAAACCTCACGGTCGTCGGTCTCGACAACGGGGTCTTCGGCAGCACCGGTAACCAGCCCCGCCCGGGATGCGATACCGCCGACCTCCGGCTGCTGGCGATGGGGGCGGGTTTCGAGCATACGTGGACCGTGCACGGGCAGGGCGAGCTGGACTCGGCGCTCGCCCTCTCTGCCACGGACGGCCCAGCGTTCATCCACGCCCGGATACTGCCGGGCAACAGCGACGTACCCAACATCCCGCTTGAACCGGCACAGATCCGCAACCGGTTCCGGACAGCGCTCGGGGAACCGTAATGCCTGAAAAATTCGGTCTGCAGCACCTGGGAGGGCGGGAAGACCGGTGCCGGGAGCTGGGCCCGGAAAGACAGCGGACGTTTTTTCACCCGGTCAGCCCCGGAGGAAATATTACCACCGGTTCGGAGGATGGTAGGTTCCTTCGGGTAACAGGGGAATGAGGGCGTGGTATTCGCGCGGTCACCGGTTTTTATATACCATACATCGGAAAGTCTGTTCCGTCTGCGCTGCATATTCCGCTTTGATTTTTCCAAACCCGCATGTCGACTGTACCGCCACAATTGTCAATGGACATATATACTTAGAATCATCACGCTGGTAATGTGAGTGTCCCCTACCCCATGACCCGGGGCGCATCTCCACCAAGGCGGTCACGTCATGCCCACCGGCACCCTCCAGTCGATGATCAGGAAACAGATCAAACCGGCAATCGTCATATTTTTCCTCCTCACGCTTGTCACGGGGATCGTGTATCCCTTATTTGTCACCGGCATCGCACAGGCGATCTTTCCTCTCCAGGCCAACGGAAACCTCCTCGAACATAACGGTAAGGTCGTGGGTTCGGCGCTGGTAGGCCAGCCATTCAGTTCCCCGGTATACTTCTGGGGCCGCCCCTCGGCCACCTCCCCGGTGCCGTACAATGCCGGTGCATCGTCCGGCTCAAATCTCGGGCCGAACAATCCTGCGCTCATCGAAGCGGTGAAAGCCCGGGTGGATGCCCTCCACGCGGCTGACCCCGGGAATACGCAGGCGATTCCCGTGGATCTCGTGACAGCGTCCGGCAGCGGCCTCGATCCTGACATATCGATCGCGGCAGCCGAGTACCAGGTCCCCCGCGTTGCCCGGGTGCGGAACCTGAGCGAACAGGCAGTCCATGCGCTTGTCGCGCAGCAGATCGAGCCCCGCGAGTTTGGCATCTTCGGCGAGCCCCGGGTCAACATTCTCTCCCTGAACCTGGCGGTCGACGACCTCAGCGCGGGACGCATCGCGGTCACGCCCCAGCCATTGTCCTGGTCTGCCCAGCTCCAGATCTATTTCCAGACCCCCGTATTCGGCATGAGGGTGTCAGACTGGCTCCAGCTGGTCCTCTACATCGCCGTCATCGCCCTCTGCGTCGTCCCTCTCGGGGGGTGGATGGCAAAGGTCTATACCGGTAAGCCCAATTTCCTGACGCCGGTGACCGATCTCGTGGAACGGAAATTTCTTGCCCTCGGGGGCGTTGACGGGACTGCGGAGATGGACTGGAAGGAATTTGCCGTCGCCCTCATGGTCTTTGCGGTACCCTGCATCCTCTTCGTATTCTTCCTCCAGCTCGTCCAGCAGTTCCTCCCCCTCAATCCCGCCGGGCTCGGGCCGGTACCGTGGGACCTCTCCCTGAACACCGCCGTCAGTTTTGCCACCAACACCAACTGGCAGGCCTATGTACCGGAAACCACCGTAAGTTACTTCACCCAGATGGCCGGGCTCGCTGTCCAGAACTTCCTCTCGGCAGCCAAAGGCATGGCCGTACTGATAGCACTTATTCTGGCGTTCTCCCGGCGATCGGGCACCACCATCGGCAACTTCTGGGTGCTCCTCGTCCGGAGCGTCATGATCCTGCTGCCGCTCTGCTTCGCAATTGCGATCGTGCTGGTATCGCAGGGCGTCCCCCAGACGTTTGGCGGCCCGGTCACCGTCCCGCTCCTCGACCCGGTGCATGACAGCAGCGGGGTCCTCGTCACCACGCAGACGATCCCGCTCGGGCCGGTGGCGTCCCAGGTCGCGATCAAGCAGCTGGGCACGAACGGAGGTGGCTTCTACAACACCAATTCCGCCCACCCGCTGGAGAACCCAACGCCGTTCTCCAACTTCCTTGAGATGCTCGCGATCCTCTTCATCCCCACGGCACTCTGTTACACCTTCGGGAAGATGATCGGCTCGGGACGCAAAGGGATCGCCCTGCTGATGGCGATGACCATCATCTTCCTGCCGCTGGCCGGCATCGCGATCTGGTCCGAGCTGGGTGGGAACGCGTCATTCAATGCACTGGGCATAGACCAGAACCCCGCGCATGCACAGCCGGGTGGGAACATGGAGGGGAAGGAGGTCCGGTTCGGGATCGTGCCGTCGGCATTCTTCTCCGTGATTACAACGGTCACTTCCTGCGGGGCGGTTGATTCGATGCATGACTCATATATGCCGCTGGGCGGGTTTGTCCAGTTATTCGACATGCAGCTCGGGGAGGTGGTCTATGGCGGCGTGGGTTCGGGGCTCTACGGTATGCTCGTCTTTGCCATCATCGCCATGTTCATTGCCGGCCTGATGGTAGGCCGGACCCCGGAACTCTATGGCAAGAAGATCGAACAGAACGAGATGAAGCTCTCCACCATCATCATCCTGGTCCCGATCTTCCTGATCCTCATCCTCACGTCCGTTGCGGTACTGACGGATACGGGCAGGGCCGGCGCGTTCAACCCGGGACCGCACGGCTTCTCCGAGATCCTGTACGCCTTCTCGTCAACATCCCAGAACAATGGCAGCGCCTTCGCAGGATTGTCGGCAAACAGCCTCTTCTATACTCTCACGACGGCATTTGCCATGTTCGTCGGGCGGTACCTCGTGGTCATCCTGACCCTCGCGCTTGCGGGTGCGCTCGTCACGAAGAAGATCGTGCCGGTCAGCGAAGGCACGCTGCGGGACCACCGCCCGCTCTTCATCATCTGGCTCGTGTTTGTCATCCTCATTATCGGGGGCCTGAGTTTCCTTCCTGCCCTCTCGCTGGGGCCTGTAGCCGAATACATGCGCATGGCCGCAGGGGGGATGATCCATGTCTGACCATGGAAAGACAAAAAATGCCTATGATACACCGGGACTCTACCGGAGGGCGGTCATCGATGCATGCATCAAGCTGGACCCCCGCACCCTGATCCGGAACCCGGTGATGTTCACCGTGGAAGCCGGGAGCGTCATCACGACCCTGCTCTGGCTCCAGGCCCTGACCGGCGCGGGCGAGGCCCCCGCAGGGTTCATCGGGGCGGTCTCGGCCTGGCTCTGGTTCACGGTGCTGTTTGCGAACTTTGCCGAAGCCCTTGCCGAAGGCAGGGGGAAGGCACAGGCCGAGTCCCTTCGCAAGATGCGGCAGGACACCACGGCAAAGAAACTGCATCCCGGCCACCTCATCATTAAGGGCGGGGAACCATCCCCGCTCCATTATATCGAGGTCTCGTCCTCCACCCTCTGCAAGTCCGATCTCTTCTATGTCCGGGCAGGTGACACGATCCCGGTCGACGGGGAGATCATCGAGGGGATCGCATCCGTCAACGAGAGCGCTATCACCGGCGAGAGCGCACCGGTGATCCGCGAGTCCGGCGGGGACCGGAGTGCGGTGACGGGAGGGACGGCGATCCTGTCCGACTGGCTCATTGTCCGGGTCAGCGCGAACCCGGGCGAAGGGTTCCTCGATCACATGATCGGCCTCATCGAAGGGGCAAAACGGCAGAAGACCCCCAACGAGATCGCCCTCAACATCCTCCTCCTCGGCCTGACCGCGGTCTTCATGCTCGTCTCCGCGAGCCTCTATGCCTTCTCGGCATACAGTGTCGGGGCTGCCGGCGAGGGCACGACCGTGACGATCACGGTCCTCGTCGCCCTCTTCGTCTGCCTCGCCCCGACAACGATCGGCGGGCTGCTCAGCGCGATCGGCATCGCCGGTATGGACCGCCTGATCCAGCGCAACGTGATCACTACCTCCGGCCGCGCTATCGAGGCCGCCGGGGACGTGGATGTCCTCCTTCTCGACAAGACCGGGACGATCACGCTGGGCAACCGTCAGGCCGTGGAACTGATCCCGGTCGATGACACTGACATCATGGACCTGGCCGAGACAGCACAGCTCGCCTCCCTTGCCGATGAGACGCCCGAAGGCCGGAGTATCGTCGTGCTCGTCAAGGAAAAATACAATCTCCGCGGCCGGTCGGTCATGTCTGCCGACGCCGGGACCGACACCCGGTTCATCCCGTTCACGAGCCAGACGCGGATGAGCGGGGTCGACCAGGGGGAACTCCGCATCCGCAAGGGCGCGGCAGATGCGGTATTCGCCCACATCCGGAAGTGCGGCAAATCCGGCGTTTCCGAGCAGCTCAAACAGGTCGTGGACAGTATCGCCGCTGCCGGCGGCACCCCCCTTGTGGTCGCGAAAAACGGGAAAGCGCTCGGAGTTATTCACCTGAAAGATATCGTCAAGGGGGGGATCAAGGAGCGGTTTGCCCAGCTCCGGAAGATGGGGATCAAGACCGTCATGATCACCGGGGACAACCGTCTCACGGCAGCCACCATTGCGGCAGAGGCGGGGGTTGACGATTTCCTTGCCGAGGCAACGCCCGAGAGCAAACTGAAACTCATACGGGAGTACCAGACCGGCGGGAGGATGGTCGCGATGACCGGGGACGGGACGAACGATGCCCCCGCCCTTGCCCAGGCGGATGTCGCCGTGGCGATGAATACCGGCACCCAGCCGGCCAGGGAAGCGGCAAACATGATCGACCTGGACTCCAACCCCACGAAACTGATCGAGATCGTGGAGATCGGAAAGCAGCTCCTGATGACCCGGGGGGCGCTGACCACGTTCTCCATTGCAAACGATATCGCGAAGTATTTTGCCATCATCCCGGTCGCGTTCGCCTCGACCTATCCTTCCCTTGCCACCCTGAACGTTCTCGGGCTGCAGAACGGTATCCTCTCGGCAGTGATCTTCAACGCCATTATCATCGTCCTCCTCATCCCGCTCGCCCTGCGGGGAGTGAAATACCGGGCCATGTCGGCAGAAGAGGCGCTGCGCAACAACATCCTCATCTTTGGTGTCGGAGGACTTATTGCCCCGTTTATCGGAATAAAAATCATCGATATGCTGCTGATCCTCCTGGGAGTGTGACCTGGCCGTGAACGACCCGCAGGTATGCCGCCCCGATCCGGACACCCTCCTTGCCCGCGTACGGGATGCCGAGCGGCAGAAGCACCGGGGCAAGCTGAAGATCTTCCTCGGCTATATCGCCGGGGTAGGCAAGACCTACGAGATGCTCAGGGCAGCGCACCTGCGCAAGGACGAAGGCGTTGACGTACAGATCGGGTATGTCGAGACCCATGGCAGGATCGAGACGGAAGCCCTGGTCAAAGGAATACCGGTCATCCCGCGAAAGGAAGTGGAGTACCCGGGGATCCGGCTCGAAGAGATGGACCTGGACGCGATCCTGAAGATCCAACCCGGTCTGGTCCTCGTGGACGAACTGGCCCACACCACGGTGCCCGGATCGCGCCACCCCAAGCGTTACCAGGACGTCGAGGAACTGCTTGCAGAAGGGATCGATGTCTATACCACCCTCAACGTCCAGCACGTGGAGAGCCTCAACGATGTGGTCGCCCAGATCTCCGGCATCATTGTCAAGGAGACCGTCCCCGACCGGGTGATCGACGAGGCGAACGAGATCGAGGTGGTGGACCTCGCCCCGCCGGAACTCCTCCAGCGGCTGCGGGAGGGTAAGGTGTACGTGCCGGACATGGCCAAAACGGCGATCGAGCAGTTCTTCAACGAAGGCAACCTCTATGCCCTCCGGGAACTTGCGCTCCGGCGGGCTGCCGAGCGTGTCGACGACCAGATGCTCGCGTACATGCAGACGCGGGCGATACCCGGGCCCTGGGCGGCGAGCGAGCACCTGCTGGTCTGCATCGGCCCAAGCCCCCTTTCCGAGCGGCTGGTCCGTACCGCCCGCCGGCAGGCCGACCGGATGAACGCGAGCTGGAGCGCGATTTATGTGGAGACACCTTCGCACCACCGTCTTTCCAAGGAGGGGAAGGAACAGCTCTGGCGCACCCTCCAGCTTGCGGAGAAACTCGGTGCCACGACTGCCACCGTGTTCGGGCTCAACGTGGCATCCACCGCCCTCGATTATGCCCGCCGGCATAACGTGACCAGGATCGTCATCGGCAAGACCCTGAGGCCCCGGTGGCAGGAATACGTATTCGGTTCGGTGGTCGACCAGCTCATCCACAACAGCGGTCCGATCGATGTCTATGTCATCAGCAGCGGGAAGGGCGATCCGGAGAAACCGGCCGAGATGGAGCCGCTCCTCCCGGCAACGCCCCCGAAGGATTATATCGCCAGCCTCGTGCTCGTCGTGATCGTCACGATCATCGGGTGGCTGATCCACTGGTTCATCTCGCCCACGAACCTGGCGATGCTCTACCTGTTGGCAGTCGTCGGGGTGGCATGGCGGCGGGGCCTGCGGCCTGCGATCTTCGCCAGCATCATCAGCGTCCTTGCCTTCGACTTCTTCTTCGTCTCGCCCCTCTCGTTCAGGATCACCGACACGGAATACCTGATCACGTTCGCCGGGATGATCATGGTGGGATCGCTGACCAGCTTCCTTGTGGCGCGGGCAAAAGACTACGCCGACGCGGCCAGCATCCGGGAGAAAGAGACCGGGACGCTCTATGCCCTCTCGCAGGACCTCGCGGTGGCAGTCACTACGGACGCGATCATCAAGGCGGTCCGGAACAATATCCATGAAATTTTCGAATGGGATTCGGTATTCCTGCTGCCAAAACAGAACAGTCTCGTGGTCCACTCGGCAAGCCCGGGCCTTGTCACCGATGGCGACGATGTCGCTGTCGCCACCTGGGCATTCCAGCACGGGGCCGTTGCCGGGTATGATACCGATACCCTGCATGGATCGCGGCTGCGGTTCATCCCCCTCCAGGGCACCCAGGGCGTAGTGGGGATCATGGGTGTCAGGCCCGGGGAACCAAATGGCGTAATCACGCCGGAACAGTCCCGGATCCTGACCGCGTTTGCAAACCAGGCCGCCGTTGCACTCGAGCGGGTGAACCTGACCATCACGAGGAAATAACAGCACGCTTGTGGCACCGTTGATAATTCAACGAGAATCACGAGCTATCGGGGACAGGAGTGATGATGTCCGCGGAACCCCTGCGGCGCAAGATGCGTGGATACTTCATGCAAAAAAATGATATGCGGGATTAATGAGCGGAGGTTTTCCCGCGCCGTGCGGGTGCTCGCCCGGCACCCAGCGGTCCCCGCTGTTCCGGAGTTCCTTCTTCCAGACCGGGACGCCTTTTTTGATCTCCTCGATGATGTAACGGGAACCCGCATACGCCCCGGCGCGGTGCCCTGCACTGACGACGATGATGAGGATGTTCCCGCCAACGGAGAGCCTGCCGATCCGGTGGACGATATCGACGTGGAGGAGGTCGTGCAGTTTTCTGGCATCCTCCGCAATCTTCTCAAGCTCGCGCAGCGCGACCTCCCCGTACGCCTCGAGCTCCATCTCCCGGATATCGTCGTCTCTCACCACCCCGTCGAAGACAACGACCGCACCGGCACCGGGGACTTTCGCGCCGCTGACCAGGTTCCCGATATCCACATCTTCGTGCTGTATGGCAATCATGGCAGACCCCGGGACGTCAGCCGCCGGCAACCGGCGGGAACACGGCAATTTCGTCGCCGTCCGCAATGGCGGTCTTTCCCGCATCACCGGTCTCGACCCGTTTCCCGTTCCTCATCACGATGACGAACTCGCGGAAGTTGCCATGTTCGTCGAAGATGGCATCGTATCCTTCCCGGTTCTTCCGGGCAATCTCCCTCACAAGGTCCAGAAGGACCGTCCCGCTTGCCGGCTCTGCCAGGATATCATTCCCGAGCAGTTCCCGGAACCGGGCAAAAACCGTACCTTTACTGTCATGGTGTATTCCTCGTTTTTACTGTACCCTGCTTCCCGTCCCCGCATACTGCGCAGCGGGGGTTTTTCTCCACGCAGAGTTCCTCCGCGTGCGCCTGGAGGTCGTCCCAGATGAAGAGCCGGTTCGCCAGGAGGTCCCCCGTTTTCAGGAAGTATTTGAGTACTTCCGTGGCCTGTACCGAACCGATAACCCCCGGTGTCACTCCTACAACAGGGAAGACTTCCTTTGGAGGGGCCTTGGGAAAGATGCAGGCAAGACACGGGGTCTGTCCCGGGATAATGGTTGTTGCCTGGCCGTAAAACCCGCGGATGGCACCATGGAACAGGGGTATGCTGTTCCTGACCGCGACCTCATTGAGCAGGTAGCGTGTCGGGTAATTGTCCATCGCATCGACAATGCCACCGGCCTTCCCGACGAGCTGTGCCGCGTTGCCTTCGTCGATGGTCGCATCGATCGCCCTCACCGTGATGTCCGGGTTGATCGCAGTGAGTTTCTCTTCTGCGGAGACTGTCTTCTTCTTCCCCACGTCGCCGTCGTTGTGGAGGATCTGGCGGTTGAGGTTGGTCTGTTCGATGATGTCCCGGTCGACAATCGTGATGGTGCCGACACCGGCAACGGCAAGATAAAGGGATATCGGGGAGCCAAGGCCGCCGGCCCCGGCGATGAAGACGTGCGCCTTTTTCAGCCGCTCCTGCCCCTCGTCACCGAAGAGCATCATCTGCCGCCTGTACCGTTCGAGTTCGCGTTCTGAAAACATTCTGCACCCTGGTTCAGCCACATGCTCCCCGGTTCAGCCCGGGCGGGGGTTCAATGCCCGATGCTGTCGGTATCATCTCCATTATTGTCGGGAGAATTATTAATGGGATCACCTGTCGGCAAATGTTTCCTGAATTTCGCGTGTCCGGAACAGATCCCGGCGCTACTGCTGGCAGGTCGCGTCTCCCTCATGCTCATGGGAATGGGGGTTCTTCTCCTCCCACTCGGGCAGCCCGTGTTTCTTCCGGTAATCGTTGATCGCTTTGTGGATGCCTTCCTCTGCCAGCACCGAGCAGTGCATCTTGATCGGTGGAAGCCCCTCGAGGGCCTCAGCCACGGCCTTGTTGGAGACTTCCCAGGCCTCCTCGAGCGTCTTCCCCCGGACAAGCTCGGTTGCCATGCTGCTCGATGCGATCGCGGCGCCGCACCCGAACGTCTTGAACTTCGCGTCGGTGATCACGTTGTTCTCGATCTTCAGGAAGATCTTCATGATGTCCCCGCAGACGGGGTTCCCGACTTCCCCGACGCCATCCGGGTTCTCGATCTCTCCCACGTTCCGCGGGTTCTTGAAATGGTCCATCACCTTGTCACTGTACATTGCACCCTCCTCCCTTCCCGCTCTTCTGGTACAGGGGAGACATGTCCCGCAGGCGGGAAACGACTTTCGGAAGTACCTCCAGCACGAAATCCACGTCCGCGTCCGTGTTCACGTTGCCGAGCGTCAGCCGCAGGGAGCCATGGGAGATCTCGACCGGGAGACCGGTCGCCAGCAGGACATGCGAAGGCTCGAGCGACCCCGACGTGCAGGCGCTGCCGGTCGATGCGCAGATGCCTTCGTCGTCGAGCCAGAGCAGCATCGATTCGCCTTCGATGAACTCGAAGCTGATATTGATGTTGCCGGGCAGTCGTTTTTCCGGATGTCCGTTGAGGCGGGAATGAGGGATCGTTTCGAGGATCCCCTTCATGAGCCGGTCCCTCAGGGCGCGTATCTTTTTGTTGTGCCCTTCTATATCGGCTGTCGCCAGCTCGATCGCCGTACCGAGCCCGACAATGCCGGCGATATTCTCCGTCCCGGCCCGGCGCCGGCGCTCCTGGCCGCCGCCATGGATCAGGTTGTCGATCTTCACTCCTTTCCTGATATAGAGGGCCCCGGTGCCCTTCGGGCCGTAGAACTTGTGGGCGGAGAGGGAGAGCAGGTCGATATTCTGTGCTTTCACGTCGATCGGGACATTTCCTATCGCCTGGACGGCATCCGTATGAAACGGGATCCTGTGCTTCCGGGCAATCGCGCCCAGTTCCGCGATGGGTTCGATGGTGCCGATCTCGTTGTTCGCATACATGATGCTGATAAGGATCGTCTTATCGGTGATCGCCTTCTCGAGCTCCGCGGGGTCGACAAGGCCATACCGGTCGACCGGGAGGTAGGTGACCGTGAACCCTTCCTTTTCCAGGTACCCGCAGGTATGGAGCACGGCATGGTGTTCGATCTTCGTAGTGATGATGTGGTTGCCTTTCTTCCGGTTGGCAGATGCAACTCCTTTGATCGCCCAGTTGTCGGACTCGCTTCCTCCTGAGGTGAAGTAGATCTCGTCGGGTTCGGCCCCCAGGGCCTTTGCCACCCGGGCCCGCGCGGTATCGATCGCGTTCTTCGAGTCCCGGGCAATGCCGTAGATGGACGAGGGGTTGCCGAAATGTTCGGCAAAGTAGGGGATCATCGCATCGAGCACCTCCCTGCGGGTATAGGTGGTAGCCGAATGGTCCATGTAGACGGTGCGTTTCTCTCCCATGCGAAATCACGGTATACCTGAATATGTGCGCTGATCGTCTGATTATTCTTTCCCTGAATGGTCAGGAAAGGCGTCTCGCAGCCCGGGCCCGTAGCGCCGGCCGGCATAGCGGCAAAATATATCTGCTGCTACGGCCAATTCACAATTGTGAATACAATCTATTTATTTCGGGAATGTAACAACATAAAGGTTGTGTTGTGATGGAAGCTCCCTGTCAGAAGATCGTGTGGGATGTGCTGCCGGCAATCCGGGCGGCGATTGCCGTGGAACTTGTCAGGTGCGGTGTCTCGCAGGTGGAAGCGGCGCGGATGCTCGAGATAGCGCCCTCCGCGGTATCGCAGTACCTCTCGGGGAAACGCGGGTACCGGATCGAGTTCGAGAACGATGTGAAACAGTCCATCGGGCAGCTGGCGCAGGACCTCAGGGACGGCAGGAAGGTGGACCTCGTCAGGCGCATCTGTGACATCTGCCACCAGCTGCGCGACGGGGAAGAACAGTGCGGCGGTTCGCCGGCCCCCCGGGAACGGTGCGGTTCATAATTTACTCAATCCCGTTTCTGCCGTTCGTGATGAGATCATGAGTGTTTCTGGAAAAAAGCAGGCCCTTCTCGAAAATATCCGTGAACAGGGCTCGATGCTCGTCGCCTTCTCCGGTGGCGTCGACAGCACGCTCCTTGCCGTACTTGCCCGGGATGTGCTGGGGGAGAAGAGCCGCTGCGTGCTTCTCGACAGCCCCGTGGTCCCCCGTGCTGCCGTGGAAGAGGCACGGCAGCTCGCCGCGGAGCTCGGGCTTGCGCTGGATATCATCCCGGTCCCCCATCTGGAGAGCGCGGACTTCTGCAGCAATCCTGACAACCGCTGCTATTACTGCAAAAAGATCTCGGCCGCGTATCTCAGAAAGATGGCAGCCGGGCTCGGGTTTTCGTGCATTGCCGACGGTACCAATGTCTCCGATACGGGCGAGCACCGCCCGGGCCTCATCGCCTCTGCAGAGGAAGGGATCGTCCAACCGTTCATCGATGCCGGGTGCACGAAGCAGGACATCCGGGACATTGCACGGGAGTGCGGGCTCCCGGTCTGGCAGAAGCCCTCGGCTGCCTGCCTTGCCTCGCGCATCCCGTACAGGGATGCGATCACCGCAGAAAAACTCCGCATGATCGAAGAGGCCGAGGCATTCCTGACGGCGCAGGGCTTCGGCCAGCTCCGGGTACGGCTGCACGGGAACATTGCCCGCATAGAAGTACATAAAGAGGAAATGGAGAGAATACTGGATCAGCAGGCTGCCATAACCGGTGCACTCAAATCGCTCGGGTTCTCCTATGTCACGCTCGATCTCGAGGGGTACCGCAGCGGCAGCATGGACGAAGTGCTGACGTAACACTGCACAACGTTCTTTCGCGAACTCCACACTGCGGACGATACCATGTTCAGAAGACTTCCCTGTATCAAGGTGGATGGCGAGAAGACCAAAAAAGACCTCCACGAAGTAATCGAGGAGGTGCCCCTCGCCCTCTTTGTCAACGGGCGGCACGCGATGACCGCGATGATGAGCCCGGTACAGCTCGAGGACTTTGTGACCGGCTACCTCTTCACCGAGCAGATTATAAAGGACGTGGACGAGATCGAGTCGATCAAGATCGAGAAGAACCGGATGAGCGTGATCACGAAGAACCTCTTCAAGGTGCTCGGCCCCAAGAAGACCATCCTCTCCGGCTGCGGCGGGAGCACCTCCTATATCGACACCGAGAAACTCCCGAAGATCCACTCCGATTACACGATCAGCACCGCGGATATCCGGAACTCCGTCAAGGCGGTCCTGAACTCCGAGCTCCACGTCACAACGGGGGGGATACACATCGTGGCGCTGCTGGACCGCGAGAAGATCCTTGCCGTATCCGAGGACATCGGGCGGCACAATGCCCTCGACCGGGTGATCGGGTTCGGGCTCCGCAACAGGATCGATCTCTCCCGGACGTATGTGATCGTCTCCGGACGCATCTCGTCAGAGATGGTGCGTAAGTGCCTGATCGCGAACATCCCGATCATCGTCTCCCGCGGTGCGACCACCACGCTTGCCGTAGAGATCGCGGAAAAGACCGGGCTGACCGTGGTCGGGTTTGCCCGGGGCGGCAAAATGCTCATATATACCCATACGGACAGGATCGCGGGATCAGCATCTGTTCCCGGATAATTTCCTGCCCAACTCCTTTTCCAGACGGCAGAACTGGCAGAGCTCCCCGCTGCAGGGATCCCCGCACTGCCGGGACGCGAGGAGGGGGCCGTCCGGGGCCGTGCCGCCGGCGCAGGCATCTCCGATCTTCTGTCTGCTCTCAAGGAGGCGGAGCATGGTGCCCGGGTGATGGTATTCGAGCGTGGAGAGCATCGACCGCGCCTCCCTCCGGAGGGCATGCCGGGCGTACGGGCACTCCGGCAGCTCCGGCCACGCACCGCGGAGCACCAGGTACGTGGCAATCTCCTTTTCCGAGACGAACATCAGGGGCTTTATCCGCGGGATGAACCGCCCGGAGGTATCTGCACTGCTGTCCCGGGCGAGACGCGGCAGGTCGCCCCGGAGCACGTTCATCAGCACCGACTGCGCCTCGTCGTCGAGGTTATGGCCCGTGGCAAGTTTCGTCGCCCCCGCTGCGCGTGCACTGTCTGCCAGCGCCTTCTTCCTCAGGATGCCGCAGATGCTGCAGGACCGGGCCTCCCGGCCCTCCAGGATCGCGTCCAGCGTGTCACCGAACATCGCCGCAAATGAGAGGGTACGGTGTTGCATCCCCAGTTCACGTGCAAGGCGGTCTGCCGAGCGGATCGTATCCCCGCGGTACCCGCTGATCCCCTCGTCGACCGTGAGCGCAACGAGGGGGACATCCGCAATGGCAGGGAGGACCCGGGCGAGTATCATCAGGAGGGCCGTGCTGTCCTTGCCCCCGCTCAGGGCCACCGCGACCGTGTCCCCCTCCACGATCATCCGCCGGCCCGCGATCGTTTCCGCAACGCGGCGATCCACGCCGGCGATAAAGTGGGTGCTGCAGAGATGGCGCTCCGTGTGCCGCTCGAAAAATACCGCCGGTTCCCCGCAGACAGAGCAGCGGGGCGGTCCCTGCATGCCCGTAACCGTATCCATACGTCAGCCGCCGTGCGCTATCCGGATGAGCCGGATCTCGTCGTCATCGCCGACCACCGTGTCCTCGGTGATGAGCACCCCGTCCCGCGATGCGATCACCCCGAGGGGGTTGATGCCCTCGGCAAGGAGCAGCCGGTCAAGCGGGACCGGCCGGGTCGCCAGAACCCGCTCCTTCCGGTCCGGCAGGATGAGTTTCATGATCCAACAGGATATGGGAGAGCAGGTTTCTTAATGCTGAGGGTCATCAGACCTGAAGGTCGGTTTCACCTCCCTTCAGTTCGTCGGGGTTTTTATAAACCCCTCCGATCCTGAAGATGGAGAAGACCATCAGGTCTTCGACTTTGCTGAGGGTCTTCAGACTCTCGAAGGTCATCAGACCTGAGAGAGGAGAAGAACGGAGTTTTTCGACCCGAAGCGGGAGAATACTTCACCCTTTAAGGATCAAGCAGAGGGATTTGAAAAATCCCTCTTGTCGAACGTAATCAGACGTGAGACATGAGAAGACCTTCAGGTCTTCGACTGACCATCAGGCTCTTCGACTTGCTGAGGGTCGTCAGACCCGAAGCAGGAGAAGAGCCGGGCAGGCTCTTCGACTCTTGTGTCAGTCAGCGACGGTTTGATAAAACGGAGGGTTGATAACGATACAGGAGTTTTTGTACGTGCAGTCCAGGGGCGGCATCAGGGAGGAGATCGCGAGGCTCAGGGAAGAGCGGCACGCGATCCTCCTCGTGCACAATTACCAGCCGGCAGAGATCCAGGACATTGCTGACCTCACCGGCGATTCCCTCGAGCTCTCCCGGGCTGCCGCCACTATGGACGCGGAAGTGATCGTCTTCTGCGGCGTGGACTTCATGGCCGAGACGGCGGCGATCCTCTCCCCGGAAAAGACCGTCCTGCTGCCCGCGGAGGACGCCTGCTGCCCGATGGCTCAGATGATCACCGCGGACGAACTCCGGCTGGCGAAGTCCCGCCACCCGGACGCGGCTGTGGTCTGCTACGTGAATACGACGGCAGGGGTAAAAGCCGAGAGCGACATCTGCTGCACGTCGTCCAATGCGGTGAAGGTCGTCAATGCCGTGGAGCAGGACACGATCATCTTTGTCCCCGACCGGAACCTCGGGCGGTATGCCCAGCGGTTCACGAAAAAGACGATCCTGCCGTGGGAGGGGTTCTGCATCGTGCACGACGGGTTCACGCCGGCGCAGGTAGAGGAGGCCCGTCGTGCCCACCCGGATGCCTCCGTGCTCGTGCACCCCGAGTGCCGGCCGGAAGTGATCGATCTCGCGGACCATGTCGCGAGCACCTCCGGCATCATCCGGCAGGTCTGCACATCAGGACAGCGCGAGTTCATCATCGGGACGGAGACCGGGATCCTCCACCGTATCGGGAAGGAATGCCCGGACAAAGTGTGCCATCCCCTCTCTCCGGAGGCGATCTGCCGGAACATGAAGAAGACCACTCTTGAGAAAGTGCGGGACTCCCTGTCAACACTGAAACCCCGCATCACCGTGCCGGAAGAGGTCGCTGCCAGAGCCCGGGGCGCCATCGAGCGGATGCTGGCACTGACATAAATCTGTCAAAATATACGCCCTTTTGGTGCTCTGTCGGATCAAATTATATCCGTTTATTCGTTAATCCTCTCTGGAGATTATGAGTATGACCCCACTCTCCCCAAGAGGGGGAGGCATCCCCAAGGGGAGTGTCCCCTTGGCCCCCACTTTTTTCGAGGTTTTCCATCAACTTTCTGAGGGACTATCGCATTAGAGGGGGATGCCCGAGCGGCGGGGGCGAAAGCACAACCTGCTAAAGCACCCAAGGGACACTGCTTGTTTCTCTAAGGATTACAACGGAGGGACGGGCACTGCCTCCTCCTTGATTTTCAATTCCGTCTGCCTCCGTCCGGCATCTATTTTTTTTCAGCATTCTTCTGTGCCATGATCCGGTTAAACATCTCCTCGCCCACGCACTCCTTTGCGTACTTGCACCACTGGACGCAGGATATGGTATTGTTGTAGACCACGAAACCGCAGTTGCTGCACTTCACCGAAACATCGTTCGAAAAGAGTTCAACTTCCCCGCCGCACTGGGGGCACTTCCTGATCGAGAGCGTGGGGGTGCGCACGTTCGCAGCACCCGGACAGTGGTCCAGCATGCGATTACTCCGGCAGGAAGGTCTGCGTACCGGCAGATGAAGCCAGCGGTTGCACCACCCGCTCGTCATCCACGGCCGGGTTGTTCACGAGATCCGGGACCGGGACCATCTCCATATCCCCGGCCGGACAGGGACCGAGCAGGTCCCCGAGCGATCCGGGAGGAATGGGGTCGTCCGAGATCCAGCGCTCCTCGTTCTCCCTGGTCAGGACCACCGGCATCCGGTCGTGGACGTTCGCCACCAGTGCATTGGGCCTGCAGGTGATGATCGTGTAGGCGGAGTGGTGCCGCCCGTCCGGCCCCTGCCATGCATCAAAGAGACCGGCAAAGGCAAACAGGGGCGTGTCCTTACACCGGAACCAGAACGGGAGCTTCCGCTTCCCTTCCTTCTTCCACTCGAAGAACCCGGACGCCGGCACAAGGCACCGCCGGTTCGCAAGAAGCGGGCGGAACAGGGGTTTTTCAGCCAGCTCCTCTGCCCGGGCATTGATCACGTTCGGTGCGGTGGAACTCTCTTTTGCCCAGTGCGGCACGAGCCCCCACTTCATGACAGCGATCCCGTTTTTTCCTGCGGCACGGACGATGACCGGCATCTCGTTCCCCGGTGCAATATTGAACCGGGAGCGGGCGCCGATCATCGGGTTGTACACCCGGAAGCGGTTGCCGAGGTCATCGATACAGACAAGGGAGTACCTGCCGCACATCACACTTCACTTCTCCTCCCCCCGTTCATCAATCTTACGATAGGCAATGAGCACTTTCACCCCCCGCCAGCCTGAGCCTTATCCCTCCTGGTGCAGCAGGGATCCGGTGCCATGCTGATCGAGCTCTCGCGGGGGGTCACCATCCACCCGGGCACGTTTACTGCCGTGATCGCACCGGAAAAGAGGGTCCTTGCCGCACTCAACAACAACCCGGAGCTCCGGAGGTTCCTCTTCCTCTACGTCAGCGGCAACTACTCGCGCATCCTCTCCGGCATCAGCCGCACGTCAGCCAACTTCGAGGTCAGGAGGCCGTTTACCGCCGACCAGCTCCTGGCCGTGATCCACGAATCAGGCCACACCATTCTCTTTGTCGAGCACGACCCGACCCTCTTCGACGGGGCGGAACGGCTCTTCGACCCGGTCGCGTCGGCACTCCGGCAGGCCGGACGGGAGGCACTGGTGATCCTGTGGGCACCGGCGAGCGACCGTTCATTTGCCGCACTGGCCCGGCGGGCAGACCGGATTATCGAGATCATTGCCGATGATACGGCCCCGGGCTGGTACGGCTTCCACGCGCGGAGGCCCTGCCGGGAGGGTGCCGGGGCCCAGAAAACGCTGGAGGTGTCCTGAAACGGGCAGGAGTTTCGTGAGTGTACGCCAGGCAGTGAAAGGCATGATGGATCGCTGGGACAGGGCCCGGCGAGAGACTCAGGTCCGGGGATCGGGCGTACGCGAAGCAACTCGTGGCATCCGCCGGGAAGCATTCGAGCGAGGCGTTCTACGGCTGCGACGGCCCGCTCGAGGCTGCGATCTTCTCGGCGCTGGTCGAGATCGCCCGGTATCAGGAGGAACTGTCCCGGGACGGGGAGGGCCCGGCACCCGATGTGGATCCTTGACTCGGCATGCCGGGGAGGTGTTGACCTGTGGAGTAAAGAGGGATCAGTGCGGTTGATCCACCACGAGTACGATCCGCCCTTCTACCTCCACCTGCCGGACCCGGACGCACACCACGGGATGATCACCGCACTGGAGGAGCAGTACCGTGCGGAGCCCTGTACATTCAGGACCATCTTTGGCGGATGCGAGGGGTACAAAGTCTTTGCCGGGCGGGCGGTGGCTGCAGCGATCGAGCGGCAGACCGGGTATGCCGCACAGCTCTTCAACGTGGACGTGAGGCGCGACCAGCGCTTCATGGCCGAGCACGGGATCGTTCCCTGCAGCACGGACATGGAGTCACGGTTCTCGCCGGAGTTCACCCACGACCTGCGCCTGATGGAGGTGCAGGTCCGCGGGGACCCGGCCCTCGCCCGCACCTGCCCGGAGATCGATGTCGTTCACGAGCGTGCCGAACGCCTCTCCGGAAGCGAGCGGGAGGTGCTGTCCGATCTCTTCTCGCTCGTTGCCGCGTACGACCCGGACGTGGTCCTCATGGCCCGTGCCGACCGCTGGATGCCCCTCCTGCAGGTGAGGTCCCGGGCACTCGGGCTTGCACTGCCGTTCAGCCGGAACGGGAAGTACCGCACCATGGACTCCCGCTCCTACTGGAGTTACGGGCGGGTCGAGCACAAGGAGGCGGCACTCATCCCGGATGGCAGGGTCCTGATCGACACCGAACAGTCGTTCGTGTACCGCGAGGGCGGCCTCGCCGGCGTGCTAATGGCTGCCCGGCTCTCGGGGCTTCCCCCCAGCCTCGTCTCCCGGTTCACCCCGGGCACTCTCATCTCCGCGTACGAGACCTATGAGGCAGTGAGGAGGGAGATCGCGGTGCCGTTCCGCAAGAGCGATGCCGAGGCCCTGCGGAAACTGGCCTCCCTCAGGACCGTGGACCGGGGCGGGATGATGTTCCAGCCGGAGCCCGGGACCTATGAGAACGTGGACGAGATCGATTTTACCTCGATGTACCCCGCCATCATCGTGCAGGAGAACCTCTCCCCGGAGACCCTCGGACACAGGGAGAGGCGGGGCTTCCTCCCCATTGCGCTCGAACCCCTGCTCAACCTGAGGATCGCCACAAAACAACGGAAGAAAACCGATCCTGCCGTTGCCGGCATCGATGCGATCCTCAAGTGGATGCTCGTCACCTGCTTCGGCTACACCGGCTACAAGAACGCGAAGTTCGGCAGGATCGAGGTGCACGAGGCGATCACCGCGCGGTCACGCGAGATCCTGCTGCAGACAAAAGCGATTGCCGAGGCGATGGGCTTTACCGTGCTGCACGGGAACGTGGACTGCCTCTGGGTGCAAGGCTCACCGGTCCGTGCGCTGCAGGAGCGGGTCAACCGGGGTACCGGGCTCCTCACCGAGATCGAGCACTTCGACTGGATCGTATTCCTCCCGCAGAGCGACGGGTCCGGGGCATACACCCGCTACTATGGCAGGCTCCCTGACGGCAGCGTGAGAGTGCGGGGCATTGCCGCACGCCGTCACGACACCCCGGACTATATCCGGACGATGCAGGGGAAGATGCTCGCCGTCATGGGCAGGGCGGGGACATGCGCAGGACTGGATGCCGTGTGGGACGAGGTCCGCGGGATCTACCGGGATGCGGCAGCACGGCTCCCGTCGGCACCTGTACACGGGATGGTCATCAGCCGGAGGATCAGCCGGCTGAACTACTCCCACCGCTGCATCGAAGGGGCGGCTGTCGACGCGTACCGCAGGAGCGGCACGTACATTGCGCCGGGCATGAAGATCCAGTACATAGTAAGGGACGCCGGGGCATACGGCGTGGACGCGGCATGGTGTGCGGAGAGATTTGATGTCCCGTACTACCGGGCAGCTGCTGGAGCGGGCCTGGACCGAGATTGCGTACGCGTTCCGGGCAGGAGGAAGGCAGAAGACTGTCGGGGGTCCGCCATTAGCCGGGGCGGAGACCGGCCGCCCGGACCCGGTGCAGGTGCCCGGTGCAGACAAAAGATGTAAGAGGGCAGGTCACCAAGTATCCGGCAGGTTATGGCCGGGAACACGCTGATCTCTACCGTAAAATATGTTGCCGGCATGAGACCGGCCTTTCGCCTCTCCGAGATCCTTCCCTACCTTGACGACCCGGTGCCGGTCGAAGAGATATACCGCACCATCTCCCCGGAATTATCCCGCCTCGGGCTCGCTGCAAAAAAGATCGACGGGGATATCGAGATCTCGCGGGTTCTTCCGGCCCCTGCCTACCTCCTGAATGACGGGGAGCGGGACCGCACCGGGGCATTCCTCGCCGGGCGGGAGATGCCGGTCGCCCTTACCGAAGCGATCGAACGCTACATTACCAGAAAGGCAGGGAACTCGTGGAATGATCCCGTTATTCTCGAACGGCTCCGCAAAGCGATCGTTGCCCAGAAGGATGACTACTGGAAACCGGCGCACAGGCGGGCGCTCCAGTACACGAAAGGCTACAGCGTGCTCGGCTACCTCGCGTACCACTTCCCGGTCTATTTCATGCAGACGGAGCACCTGCTCGCCCGGATCGCCCGTGACGGTCTCCTCAGAAAGTCCATGACCATCCTCGATATCGGCACCGGGCCCGGGGTGGTCCCGCTCGCCATCGCCGATTTCTGGTCACGGCTCGACGGTGCACGGGCTGCCGTGTACTCCCTTGAACGGTCGGATGAGCATATCGAGGCATTCCTCTCCCTGCGGGACGCATGTGTGCCCCGGGGAGGTGCGGTCTCCGTCAAACCTCCCGTAAAAGCGGATATCCTTGAACCGCTCCCGCCGTCAGTCCCGGAAAAAGTCGACCTGGTCATCTTCTCCAATGTGCTGAACGAACTGCCGGAGAGCACGACGGACACCCGGGCGGAGATCGTCGAACGGATAGCAGACTGTCTGGTGCCGGACGGGTCCGTCCTGATCGTCGAACCTGCCGATGAGGAGAATGCCACCCGCATGCGGGCCCTCACCGCCGGACTGGAGAGGAGAGGGCTCCCGGTGTATGCCCCGTGCTCGTTCATCTGGGGTATACCCTGCAGTGCACCCCGGTGCTGGAGTTTTACCACTGCCCCTGCCATACGGCCGACACGGCTGATGGAGGCTCTCGCCCGGTGCGGGGAGCCGTACCGGTACGTGAACACCGATATCAAGTACAGCTATGCGGTCCTGCGCAGGGACGGGATGCGCCGGTCAGGGTACCGTGTCGCTCCCGGCGCAAAGTTCCTGCGGCTCTCAAAACTGCAGCTGCACGTGGGAAAACGGGTCAATCTCGCGGGGGTGAAGATGAGCGGGGAACTGGGGGATGCAAAGAACCATCTCTTCAAGCTCTGTGACGGGACGGCAAAGACCCCGGTGTATGCTGTCCTCCCCGCGTTCCACATGACGCCGGAGAACGAGGCGCTCATGTCGGCACCGTACGGCACGGTGCTGGAGATGCGGGGCGTGCTGGTCCGGTACAACAGGGCGCACGATGCCTACAACCTGCTTGTCAGCAGGAATACGGAGATAAAGGTACCTGAAGCAGGCAACCCGGTCTGACGGATCCCGCCGGGAACCTGCAGGGATTATTATGAGGGAAACATACAGTAAATACAGAGATACTCCTGTGTGTTCCCATGGATAACCTGAAACTGGACGACGATGAAGCCGTCATCTACAAAACGCAGAAACTCATCATCGGCGGTATCGGCCACGAGGCGGTGCTCACCGGCAGGCGCCTTATCATTATCGAGAGCGAGGCGGGGCATACCCGCGATGTCATCCCGTTTGCGGACATAGAACTCGCTGTTGCCGGGACAAACGCACTGCGCGAACCGGTCATAACGCTCACGATCAGATTACCCGAGGGGAAGGTGCGGGAAACAGAACTCATCTTTATCCACCGGGCGGGAGGTCTGGACGTCCAGGACCGTGACAGGTGTATAGATGCCCTCAGGGATCATAAGGTTCCGGTTCAGGTCAGTTCTTATCGCGCCACTCCCCGGTTGGTCAGAGGGAGAGATGATGCAGGGACACAGGGAGGGAACGAACCGGCAGCCCGTCCCGCTGTCCCGGAATGGACTGTTTTTGGACTGGCCCGTTCTGCCAGGCAGCCTCCTCCGGAGGAAGCCCCGAAACGATCTCCCCTCGTAATAATCATTGCTGCTTTTCTTGTCACAGGAGTAGTATTGGCAGGCATGTTCCTCCTCGTGGGACTGGGAACCGGCCCACACCAGGTTCCCGACCAGAAGACTCTGACCAGCCCGGATAACGTCACGCCACAGGAAACGGGCCCGGCTCCGGCTCCGCCGGCACCGGAACTTACGGCTGCTCCCGTTCCAGAGACGTACCCCCTCCCCGTGGCTGTACCGCCGGACGGGATCTGGGTGCGGGTAACCTACCCGGGAAATTTTACCGGTTCCCTCCAGGCACAGGGATGGAATTATGTTGTGAACAGTTCCGGCACGTACCCTGTACCAGCTGCCGGTCCACGATACCCTGATCCAGGGCTCGATTGAGAAGATGGACGGATCGGGAAATACTATGGACGTTGAGATCTACAACGGCGGGGCCCTGGTCTCTAAAATGACGACGGCAAAACCCTTCGGTACGGTTGACATTCACGTGGTGGTGGGCCCTGCAGTCATCAACAAACCTTCGGAAACGCCTGCAGAGGCGGTTATCGCGGCTGTCCCGACACCAGACACCTCCCTGGCCCTGAAGGCAGTCCCCGCAACAGGAGTCTGGGTGCGGGTCGCGTACCCGGGGAATTTTACGGGCACGATCACGGCAAACGGTCGGGGCCAGAATGTAGACAGTTCCGGTGACCAGTTCTATCAGTTAACCATGGCCAGCGGCATAATCGGGGGTTCTGTCGAGAAGGGTGACGGGTCCGAGAAGAACATGATTGTCCAGGTGTATAAGGACGGGACGCTTGTCACCTACGGTAATACCACATTACCTTTGGGCATTGTTGAGATCCATACGACGCTGTAGGGAGGGCGGCCCGTCCCGCTGTGCAGTCGTGTAAATGAAAGGCCAAAGGATTCTTTTTTCCGGTATGTGAAGATCCCGTGGCCATGAATCCGGTTCCCGGCCCTGGTTCTATCACAAACCGGAACATCCGGCCTACGCGGATGAGAGGCCGCCTGCAGTGGGGAATGCGCCATTCCGCATTTAAAAAGGGATGATAGCCGTTTATTGTGGCTGAAGTTTCTTTTCTGCTATCCGCTCATCACCCGGCACCGATCAGGGATTATCAGTACGTGATGATGATAATACCGGAGCCGCCAGCACCACCATTGCCAGTGCTACCGCCACCACCGCCGCCACCGCCGCTGTTTGCAGTTCCAGCGCTTCCTGCAGTACCACCAACAGAACCGGCGCCACCGCCACCGCTGCCGCCGCTGCCAGCTGTTCCACCGGTATAGCCGCCACCGCCGCCTCCGCCTGCAAACGTTGCCGATGAACCTGAAATGGAAGATACGTATCCCACACCGCCGTTACCGCAGGTAGTACCGCTGGCAGCAGCACCAGCAGCGCCGCCACCGCCTCCGCCTCCGCCGTAAAAGCGGGTTGCTGTTGTAATGCCCAGTCCACCGGCAAATCCCTGACTGCCTGCACCGACGGCACTTCCAGTCCCGACGGACCCGCCACCGGAACCCCCGCTTATTCCGTTCCGGTTCGCACTCGTAGTTGTATAATTGCTGCCTCCGCCGCCACCGCCACTCGCGGTAATGGATGCAAATACCGAGTTGCCCCCGCTTCCACCCTGGCCGGTGCCGCTGTTTGTTCCCGCGGTTCCACCAGCACCAACCGTCACGGTCAGAGAAGCACCGGGTACGACGGTTAATGTGCCGGTCTGGATTCCACCAGCGCCACCGCCAGCTCCGTAACGTCCGCCACCGCCACCGCCTCCTATAACGAGATATTGAACGGTCGTTTCACCCGGAGGCACAGTCCAGGTGCCACCGCCAGGTGTTGAGTTGAAGAACTGGCGGCCTGCAAACGTTGCCGCGATCGTCTGGGAGGCGGTCACATTCGTGAACGTGTAACTTGTGATAGCCCCCTGAGATACGCCATTGACCGTTACACCCGTGATAGAATATGTGCTATTCGGGGTGATCGTGAACGTCTGGCTGCCGCCGTAGGTCACGCTCACGCTTCCCGGCGGGGAAATGATCCCACCGGCACTGGGCGCTGTTGTGATGACCGGGTTCAAGGCAAAGGTCGCAGCGATCGTATGCGATGCCGTGACATTGGTGAACGTGTACGTTTTGGTGGTGTTGCTGGTTATTCCGGTGGATGCGCCGTCCACGAGCACTGAAGCCAGATAATACCCGGTACTGTTAGTCATGGTGAACATCTGGTTGGTACCATACGTCACCTGTGTGGTACCCGTGGGCGAGATCGTACCGCCGAACGTTGCCGATGCCACGATTACCGGGTTGACACTGATATAACCGGAGCGTGTTGTGGAGTTGCTGCCACCGGCATTCGTTGCCGTCAGGGTTACATTGTAGATACCTACTGCGGTGTACTGGTGCACCGGGTTCTGGACGGTCGAGTTCGTCGTGTCGCCATCCCCGAAGCTCCACAACCAAGACGTCGGAGAATTGGTGGACGTGTCGGTAAAGTTTACTACCAGCGGGATGCTCCCGGAGGTCGGCGTGCCGGTGAAACTCACCGCTGATAATGCCGGGCTGATGTTTACGTAATTTGTCTTTGTGGTCGATCCGCTCCCCCCGGCATTCGTTGCCGTCAGGGATACATTATAGATACCGGCATTGGAGTACCGGTGCACCGGGTTCTGCACCGTTGAATTCGTTGTATCCCCGTCCCCGAATGTCCAGGACCAGGAAGTAGGCAGATTGGTGGACGCATCCGTAAACGAAACGGGGAGCGGGGCATTTCCGGTCAGGGGTGTACCGGAGAATCCCGCCACCGGGGGATACACAACCGCCACGTGCCAGACATCGGTCACCTGCTGGAGGGGCATCGTGGTGTTCGAGTACTGGAGGCGGGCCACCGCCTGCCCCGTGTTCTCGTACATCTCCACTACGATGTGGTGGTAGCCGGGCGCGAGGACTTTCGCACCGGTGACCGTGGTGGCGGAATGAAGCCCCCCGTTATTGATGAGCTGTGCTTCATCAAGCCACAGGTACGAGCCGTCATCGGACCGGAGGCTGAATGTGTAGGTATCGCTCGCGTTGATCCGCAGGTAGGCATCCCAGGTTACGCTGAAATTATCGTCCCATCCCGCACCGGTCATGGGGATCGGCCAGTTCACCTCATCGGATGGCTCTCCAATCGCCTGGCCCGCGGCGTCGGCGTACCGGATCTCCGGATCAGTACGCATACCTGCAAGGTCTGTCCAGCTCTGCCCATGATAATAAGTAGCGGAAAAACCGGGGAGATAAGAACCCACGGTGATGTAATTATTCTGCCTCAAACTGTTGCTGCCAAAGGAGTTTGTAGCCGTAAGGGTGACATTATAGCTGCCTATTGAAGTATACGTATGGGATGCGTTCTGGGCATACGAGACCGGTGACCCGTCCCCGAAATCCCATGTCCAGGCCGTTGCATCAAGGGAAGCATCGGTAAACTGGACGGTAAGAGGGGCGTTGCCGCTCGTTGGCGTTGCATTGAAGTTGGGTGCAGGGGCATTAAAATGATACAACTGCGTAACGAACTGCCGTGCCATCGTGGTATTCGAATATTCGAGGTAGACTCCTGCCTCACCCCCGTTTTCATACATCCTGACCGATATATTGTGGTATCCGGGAGTCGGGTACACACTGTTCTGTACCATGGTCCACGAATGGTCCCCCATATTGTTGATGACGGGAGAACCATCGATGGTAAGATTTGATCCATCATCCGAAGACAGGTAGAACATGTAGGTGTCAGCGGCATCGATCTTGATCAGCCCGGTGTACCAGACGGAGAAAAGGTTGTCTGTACCAATATAACCGATCGGCCAGTGCAGGACATCGGACTGCCACCCGTTGAGCGAGGTTTCCGCATCATCGGCAAACCGGATCCGGTTGGTAATCTCCGGAACACTGGGTCCTGTCCATGTCATCCCGAGGTAATAGTTCCCGATAAGACCATTGGAACTATTGCTGGCGAACGTTGCGTAGAGCGTCTGGTTGGAGGTGACGTTGCTGAAGGCGAAACTTGATACCGGGCCCTGCTGATATGTCCCGTTCACGACGACGTTGGCTATCCGGTAACTCGAGTTTACCGGTGCGATGGTATACGTCTGGTTGGCGCCGGAGGTTACGGTCATATTCCCGGGAGTCACCGTACCGCCGGGTCCTGCAGTGACATTAATGCTGAACGAACTGGCATATACCGCGGCAAAGCTTGCAGCGATCGTGTGATCCGCGGTCACCGTGGGGAAGGTGTACAAAGCGACGGCCCCCTGGGGGGCCCCGTCTACCATGACATTGGATATTGCATAATTGCTGTTCGGTGTGATGGTGAATGTCTGGGAAGTGCCATTTGCAAGGATTACCGCCCCGGACGGGCTGATGGACCCGCCGGTCCCGGCGGTAGCGGTGATCGTGTGGAGTGCTACGTCCTGCTGGACGCTTGTCGGGGTTCCGAGAAGCAGGCTGGCGAGGAGGAAGGACCCGGTACCCAATGTCGCAGAGTTGTTATAAACAACATCGACCCTCGTCGGCATAGGATCCGAATCGCTGACGGTATAACTGAGCGTTTCCCCGAGGGACCAGGTATTGTCACTCCCTAAACCGGTGAAGGGCCGCACGGTTCCATCCACCAAAATCTGGAGCCGGTCTCCCGACAGTGCATCGCCGCCGGCATGGTACAGGTTGATGATCCTGCTCTGGTTGGTAGCAATGAGATTCACGGCGGGACTCTTCCCGGGAAGGGGGGTGGAAAAATACATTACCGCCAATACGCCGGCAGCGACGACAAAAATGGAGATCAGCATCAGTACGCCGACCATCTCCGCTGCGCCGCGTTCAATCCCGTTTCCCGTTGACATAAAAATCCTGTTGATGATATTTCCCGGGCCATTCCGGAAAGACGATCGATAGTATCATTTAAAGTTATTCATATTATATGAACCATCCCTTTTCCGTACACGTATTGATTCTGGGGAATTGGAGTTTTTAACAGAAACTAATGCAAATTTACAAAAATCATCGTAGAAACCTATAAATAGGATTTGAACGGGCAGGATCTTGTTCAAAGCCGGGATTATGGATATACCTGGTTATTGTTCACGGTAACTTTTGTTGAATTCCCTGCGAAATAGACGCCCCTTGTCGCATTATCGAACTGGAACACGAAGAAACCGGCACTGGTGGGAGAGATATTGGTGATACTTGTGGTATTGGCATCCAGCCGGTTTATGAGCTGACTCGAAAATTGAGGTGTGACATTTGTGGTATAGTTATTCAAAGTCAGTCCGGTAGAATAGGTCCCTGTCAGAGGATTTGCTAATGTTGCAATCGAAAAGTTTGACTGGAAATTGTTGTAGCCGGTAATCATGGTATGATTTATTACACAGGGTAATGGCACAACAGTGCAACGGTTAGTTCCGGCAGATGTTGTGATAACCAGGTTCACATTGTCTGCAGTCAGTTCCCAGATCTGGCTGCCAATGCCGGCAATCCTGAAACCCTGCGAAACACTGTCAGACTGAGTGATGGTGACGGTATCTCCTGCATTCAATAACAACAGATTGCTCCCGGAACATACCGGCGTAGTGAATATCGTCGAATTCGGCTGGGTAATGTTAAACTTCAGATACGTATTCGGGGATTGGGAAATCGTTGTATTTCTCTGCCGGTAATAAACAACGGAACGACTCGTAACATTCTGCACCAGTTGCGGTATGGATATCACCGGGGGATATGCAGAGGCCGTAATCACGTCCGGGTTGATGATCGGCGTTACCGGCACAACAATATTGGATGTGGCAGATCGGAGAATGACACCCCCCCGCTCTCGGTATTGTTGTAGATGATCGCCACATTGTGCGGGACGGAGGAGGAAACCCCGGAGAGGATCAGGTTCGTGCCGAGAGACCATACATTGCTGCCGTCGGAGATCGTGTAATCGTTCCGCATCACACCGTCGACGATGACGGAGAAACATCCCTTTGTCAGGCTGTCTCCGCCATTATGGAAGAGATAGAGCCGGTTGCTGTTGTCGCTGCCGGTCATAAAATTGATCGAGGGGATCTCCTGGGGAGTGTTCAGGGAGAAGAGGAACACCCCGACAATGGCAACTGCTGCGATAACTATCGAGATAAGCAGGATGGCACCGATCACTTCGGATACACCGGAGTCCGCAATACCTGCAATTTGGGTGCGGGAACGTTTCGGCATGGCTCGGCGATCCTATCTCATCAGTTCAGGTTCGAAACGATACTGTTCAGGGTGACATCGTATTGGACGGGCTGTATTGCCAGGTTGACATCGGTATGGCTCTGGTCATTATAGACACCGGTGATGTTCATGAACGCAACTCCCGGGACAGCAGTCGGGGAACTAATACTGAAGTTGTAATACCGTGAATCCAGAATCCCCCCATTGGAACGGGTAGTATTGAACAGACCCAGCCATACCTTTGCCATGGTATAATTTGCCACTGATACAGAGGTGTTCACCCAGTATATGTTATTCTGAACCGGCGCCTGGAGGGTCTTGAGCCGGGTATCCACCCGGACAGGGCCGTTCCCCCCCATGCTCCCGACACCGTTGAGGGTGATGGGGGTGATCGTCACCGAATAGCTCTGGTCGGAGTTGTTCACAAAGGAAATTGGGGGTGAGACACGGCATACTGAACCATTGAGCTGATTGAGGAAGACCCCTCCGTCCTGGTAATAATACGTCTGCTGGATCCAGTAATTGTTCTGGGACTGGTACTGGAGGATTGTCATATTGTAGGTGTTCGATGTCGCTCCGGATGGCCCATAGCTGGTGATTGTCATGGAATCCCCGGTGTTCAGTAAGGACAGCGTAGCCGAGGAGGGGATCGGGTTCATCATCGGCAGGAAGAGACCACTGGCCTGCGTGTCGCCCCCGCCGGTGCCGAGATCCATGGAGGTGGAGAGGGTCACCCCACTCTGGTCGTAGACCGCCCCGTACGGGCTGTTGATCCAGAGGGAGTCCAGGCTGATCTTATATTCGGTAAACTGGTCCTTGACGGAGTTCATGTGGGTAATCTCTGCCTCTCTCCCGTTTACGGGAACGATATATATCATCCAGAGGGCAATGGCCGCTGCAATTACCCCGAGAAGCAGGACAAAGCCAATCACTTCCGAGAGCGCAACCTCCCTCTCCCGCCCCGTTGTACCGTCTCTCATGATCTAATAACTCGTGTATGGCTTGGCTAATAAAGATATAAGTACTGTTTTTTCATATACCTGCCTGGATGCGGCTGGAAAAAGGAATCGATGCCCGGATCCTGCGAGAGGTCAGGGAGTCTGGGGGAGATCGCATTGCATGCCACGAGACTCGGGAGGGGTCGCATGGGTACATTTTGTATCGCGACCCGCTGTCCCGGGTTTGTCGTTCCTGTTCTGATATTGACAGGTTTTCTGTCGTGGAATAGATAGCCGCCCCATTCATTGCGGAGTCTTTTTGCATATGCAACCAGTTGCCCGGATTTCATTTGTACCCTTGCGACCCCCTCCCACCCTTTTCCATTTTTCTGTAAAAATGTGTGCGTTTCATTCCGTAAAAATGAACGCGAAGAGTGCACGGGTGGTGGAGGGGGTCACATGGGTACAAATTGCAACCCCCCTCATGAGGGGGGTGCGGGATCGATGACCCGTACCCGTCACCATTCAGTAGTCCTGCCAGCCGTTCACTCTTGTCCGGCAGTATCCGGCAAGGCCGGCCTTCCGGTGCGTTCTTTCTGGAAAGAGGTTGCAAAGCAGAAGAAGGGTTTTGAATAACGGGCGCCAAACATAAGGATAACTTTTCCTTACCGGTCCTCTCCGGTCCGGCACCAGGTGTAGGACGTGACTCTCTCAAAAGGCTGCGTACTCTGCTGCCAGGGCGCAAAAATGGTGCTCTTTGTTACGGGACGGTGCCACCGCTCCTGCTGGTACTGCCCTCTCTCATCTGAACGGAAGGGAACGGACACGGTCTTTGCCAACGAGGTCCCCGTCGACGTCCCGTCCCAGATCATCGAGGTTGCGGAGATGATGAGCGCACTCGGGACAGGCGTCACGGGGGGTGAACCACTCCTCTGCCTCGACAGGGTCACGGGATACTGCCGGATGCTCAAGGAACATTTCGGCCCGGAGCACCAGATCCATCTCTATACCGCAAAAGCGCCGACCGATGCGGAGCTGGGGCAGCTCAAAGGCCTCGTGGACGAGATCCGGCTCCACCCGCCTTACGAATCCTGGAAGACCATCCTGGACACGGAGTTCCTCCGGTCGGCCCGTCGGGCAAAGGAGATGGGGTTTGCTATCGGCATCGAAGTGCCAGCACTGCCGGGGCTCGAACATCTCGTATCCGCACTGCCGTACCTCGACTTCCTCAACATCAACGAGCTGGAATGGGGCGAGACCAATGCCTATGAGATGCGGAAGAGGGGCTACGAGCTGGCTGACGAGGTGCATAACGCCATTTACGGGGCGAAAGGATGGGCGGACGAGTTGTGCCGGCATGACAAGGTGCACTGGTGCTCCTCCGGCTTCAAGGACTCCGTGCAGCTCCGGGAACGCCTGAAGCGGATCGCGGGGAATACTGCCCGGCCATTCGACGAGATCACGGACGATGGCACGATCGTCTACGGTGTCCTCGAGTCCCCGCCGGAACAACAGGAAGGATCGGCCCGGTTCTGCGGGGACAGGATGGAGCCGGACAGTTTCGAGGTCTGTGGCGACCGCATCGAGATGGCATGGTGGCTCCTCGAGAAATATGCCGATGAGATGTCAGGGAAAAAATACGTGATCGAGCGCTACCCGCACGGCGGTATGGTCGTGGAGATGACACCGCTATGATCCCGAGGGACCTTATCGAACCCATCTATGAACGCCACCTCATACGGCAGTGCAGGCACGTGCCCAACCATATTGCCATCATCCAGGACGGGAACCGCCGGTACGCGAAGCTGCTGGGGCTCGATACCGCCGACGGTCACCGGGCCGGCGCAGACAAGACCGAGGAGATGCTTGACTGGGCGCACGAGCTGGGTGTCCGGTATATCACCCTCTATACGTTTTCAACGGAGAATTTTTCCCGGCAGAAGGACGAGGTGGGACACCTCTTCGCCCTCTTCAGGGAGAAGTTCACCAGCGTGCTCACCGATGAGCGGGTGAACAGGTATAAAATCCGCGTGCAGATGGTCGGTGACCGGTCGATGCTGCCGGAGGACCTCCTGGAGGCCGTCAATGCGGCCGAAGCGGCCACAAAAGATCATACCGGGTTCTATCTCAACATCGCACTTGCCTACGGCGGGAGAAATGAGATCGTCCTTGCAGCCCGGGAGATCCTCGAAGAGGTCCGGCAGAACGGCGCCGATCCGGACACCATCGATGTCCGCACCGTCGAGGAGCACCTGCACCAGGGGAAGGGAATCCCTCCTGTCGACCTGATCATCAGGACGGGCAATGAATGCCGCACCTCGAACTTCCTGCCGTGGCTTGCAAACGGGCATGAATCGGCGGTTTATTTCTGCGCCCCGTACTGGCCGCTCTTCCGGAAGATAGACCTCCTGCGGGCTATCCGCATCTACGACCAGAGGATTGTCGTAAATACCGGCTGAAATCTGCGATTCCCGGCATACAATCGCTTACTATATTTCTCTTGAGCAACAGATCAACAGTTGATCGGTTATGACGGCAAAGAAGGAAGAGGGTGCTGAATGGCGCCAGATCCCCGTGGTCCTTCGTGGGGACATCCTGGCACTGGCACAGGAGTCCGGCCTGGACATCAGCGAGCTGTGCAACCGGGCGCTCGCCTGTGCAACCGGTATCCGTTACGACCAGCCGCCATCCGGGGATATATTACCGGCGGCGACGGTCATCATCGCGCATGACAGCACCCCATCAGACAGGGATACGATCCCCGCCATGGCGCAACCTTCAGGTCTGCATCCTGTCATCAATGCGGATGACCCGGGGGCGGTCACAACGGTGAAACATGCGCCACGGATACCGGCACCAAAAATACTAAAAACCCTGCCCGGGCGGGTCTCAGCGCCCGTCAAGACTCCCGGGACTCCACCGGTTCCGGCAATCGCCGCACAACCGGAAAAGCCTGGAACACCGGAGACCCGGCCTGAAAAGAAGGGCAGGGGATCGGCAATAAAAAAATTTGTTGCCGAGAACATTCTCCGCGAAGATGCGGAAGGGAACCATGTTTCAAAGGACGCGTTGTACCAGGCCTTTACCCGGTGGTGCCGCGAGCACAGGGTTACACCGGTCCCTGACCGGAAGGCCGTCACCATAGCGCTCAAGAACCAGTATGCCATGAAAGAGAAGACGGTCGACGGCGAACCGTCATGGGTGAATGTCCGGCTCAGATAAACCGTTACTTACCGAAACGCCGTATACGCGACTGGTAGTCGCGCAGCACCCGCAGGAAGTCGACCTTCCGGAACAGTTTCCAGTTTACATCGGAGAAGAAGAGCTCGGAATAGACCGATTGCCAGATGAGGAAATCGGTGAGGTGATCACCCCCGCTCTTGATCACGACATCCGGCGTATAATGGAAGGTCAGGTAGGACTCGAGCAGTTTTTCATCCACGGACGGGGGAGGTACCTGGTCCTGCGCCATCTTCCGGATGCACGCGGTGATCTCCTCCCTCCCGCTTTTCCCGATCGCGACAACAACATCCATGCCCGTGCCGGAAATTTCCTCCCGGTCCCCGAAGTGGAGGACAAGGCGGGCAATCGTGCTGATCTTCCGGATCTCCGGCAGGAATGGCTCCATGGTTTCAGGAGACAATGTGGCAATGTGGAAGACGAGGCTGCGAATCCCGCCAGGCGACGGGGACGTGTGCCGGGAGACATACGCGGATATCTCGTTGCACCAGGACGTGACCGTAGAGAGATTGCCCGGTGCATCCACAAGATCCTGCCCGCTGATCATGAAACAGACATGTGCGGGCAGTTCGGTAATCTGCCGCCTGAGCAGGTGCGCGTAAAGCCAGTAGATCATGTATTACCCAGTATTGCCGGCCAAAGGTAAATATCCTTGAGGGTGGGAAGAGCGGCCCGTCACCTCCATCAGTGCACCTCATGGCGTATACAGCTACATGACCTGAACCGGTACATGTCGGGATGCCTGAATCTCCGGGCGCAGGCAGATGCCGGCCATGACCGGACACGGACGGGAATGCCAATACCGGTTTCCGGGGTTCCTATTCGGCCGGCAGACAGGAGAGATTATAAACATACTGATGAAATGATCAACCGGTAAATGTATTCATATAAGACAGGGATTGCACAGATTGACCAGGTCTCGGGCGGTTTTGAGGCGGGGACCAATGTCCTCATCCTCGCCCCTCCCATGAGTTATGCCGACCAGCTCGCATATGCCCTTGCAAAACCTATCCCGGGTGAATACGCCATCGTCCTCTCCACGAATGAACGTGCGGCGGAAGTTGTCGATGCCTTCAAACTGGCCGGGGCAGACAAGCGGTTTACCGGCGTTATCGATGCAATCACCAAGAGTTCCACTCCCGGCATCGCAGATACGCAGCGGCTGATGTTTGTATCCAGTCCCACGGATCTCACGGGTATCGGCATCAAGTTTTCCAATATGATCGAAACCATTTTTGAGGGGGAGTTTTCCGAGGGGGAAGCGGGGCTCTTTCCCCCGCCGATCCGCTTCTGCGTCAACTCCATCTCCACCCTGCTGATGTACCGCAGGCTCGAGGTACTCTACCAGTTCATGCACGTGCTCACGGCAAAACTGAAAAAGATCGAGGGGGTGGGTATATACCTTCTGAACAACGAGTCGTTCGATGATAAAACGTTGTCCCTGATCAAGCAGCTGATGAACTGCGTTATCGAGATCAAGATGGAACAGAACACCAGTTTCCTGCGCATCCAGGGAATACAGGGGGTCAGCGGGGACTGGATGAAATTCTCGGTCTCCAAAGGCCAGGTGACCATCCTCCCATGATATCAACGGGAGTGAACGGGCTTGACGAGATGCTGGGTAGCGGCATCCCGCGGGGCAGCAAGGCCCTGTACAGTCTTGAACCGGGTGTCAATGGCCAGCTCTTCATGATCTCGACGCTTTCCTGTGCGCTTGCAAAGGGGCTTTCCTGTCTTGTCATCCTCCCGAATACCACCGTTGACGCCTTCCGGAACGATGCCGCAAGGCTGTATGGCACCCGGCTCGACCTTGTTTCAAAGCCGGTCGCATTCATCGATGCGATCGACCGGGAGCGGATCCAGAAGAGCGCCGTGTCGGGAGAGGCACGGGCCCGCGGGTGGCAGGCGCGGATCCAGAAGATCTGCCGCGACCGGCAGGTTGACGTAGTCTTTGCCTATTTCGATCTTCTCTATGAGGATTTCGGCCTCGAGACTGCCATGGGCATACTTGAATCCGCCCGGGAACGGGAGGATGGCAGGAAGATCACGCTCATCATAGAGCACCTGAACCTCGAAGGGGCGCCTCTGCTCGACCGGTTTATCGGGGAACTGTCGTTTGACCTGGTCCTTGCGATCAAGTCGTCCTTCCGCCCTATCCCGCATTTTAATTACTTCACGCTCATCCATACATCGTGGTCCACTGAGCCGGTCCGGTCCGTACCGTTCATCATCGCGGAAGGGCGGGTGATACCTTACATCCCGAGGATTGTCGTCACCGGCCCGGCAAATTCAGGAAAATCCACATTCGTTACCAATGCTTCCGACGACGGGTATTCCATCGATCGCAGGGGATCGGACGGGGAAGAAACAACCGTTGCCATGGACTTCGGCTGGCTTCGCTGGAAGGATTTCGATATAACCTTGTACAGAACCCCGGGACACACCCGGTTCGACCCCCTCCTTCCACCCTATCTCAGGCATGCAATGGGGGCAATACTTCTTGTCGATGCAACAAAACCTGACCTGCTCCCGCGGGCCCGGCATCTCATTGAGATCATAGTGAAACGAAGGATACCCTATGTCGTTGCCTCAAACAAGAACGACCTGCCGGGTGTCATGAGTCACGCGGAGATCCGCCAGGCCCTGGGGATACGTGACAACATTCCCGTTTTTTCCGTCTCGGCAACCAGGAGATCCGACGTGAATTTTGTCCTTGAATCGCTGATAGATTCCATCACGCAGTTCAGTTACTGACGGATATCGGTGGACACATGCAATCAGACCATTTTTATGAGGGCATGTGGCGGAGATGCTGACATTCATCGGCCTCGGGCTTTTTGATAAAACAGATGTCTCGGAAAAAGGGCTCAGGCACATCCGGGCTGCTGACCGTATTTTCCTCGAGTGTTACACCTCGCGTCTCATGGGAACCACGCTCGAAGAACTCGAGGATTATTACCGGATGCCGGTCACACCCCTCTTCCGGCAGGACGTGGAGCAGAACCCTGAGGTCCTGCTTTCGGAGGCAGAGTCAAAGGATGTCGTGTTTCTCTGCGCCGGGGACCCCATGGTATCGACCACCCACGCGGATCTCCGTATGAGGGCCGCTGCCCGTGGCATCAGGACTGCGATCGTGCATGCCGCATCCATTTCCAGCGCAGTCTGCGGTCTCTCCGGTCTCCAGAACTACCGGTTCGGCAAGTCCTGCTCCCTCCCGTTCCCGCAGAAGAACTGGTCACCGACCACCGCCCTCGATGTCATCCTCCGGAACCTTTCCCTCCGCCTTCACACGATTGTCTATCTCGATATCCACGAGGACCAGTACATGACCGTTCCCGAAGCGGTTGCTCTCCTGGAACAGATGTCAGCAGAGCGGCAGGCACAGATCCCGCTCTATGTGGGTATCGCACGGGCAGGATCCGGTGAACCGGTTGTCCGGGCCGGAACCGCAGATACGATACGATCCATGGATTTCGGCCCGCCACTCCACATCCTCGTTGTCCCGGCGGAACTGCACGATATGGAACGCGAATACCTGGAGGTGTTTGCCGGCCTATGAACCTCCCGCAATGTCAGGCTCTGCTTGCTGCCACCCTTGCAGCTGCCCGGGCCAGTACTCCGGGGGAATCGCCGTACGGTCGCACCGGCCGGTCAATACTCCGGATGGCGTCTGCATACGAGAGCGACGGGAGAACCTTCATGGCTGCCGGAGATCCCGTCAATGCGCTGGCTGCGTTCCTGTATGCCCTCGGGTGGCTCCACTGCGGCCTCGCATCCGGCCTGCTTGTCACCGCCGGAGACAGGTCTGAATGCCCGTTTGGCGGGGAGTTCGGACCCGTCCCGGCCGCCCAGTACGTGAAGCTTGACGAGAAAACCGGGAGGTATTCACGGTTGCTGGAGATCGCGATCGCCTCGGTCACTCCTGCGCCGGATCCCGGGACACCTGCCTATGCATTTGCCGAGCAGGTCCGTTTTATCGCAGGAGCGTACCTGTTCCGGGGGGGCCGGCAGATATCCGGTGGAAAACCGGAGTGTGCACTCGCCTGTTTCAGTTACGGGCACGGCTGGCTTGATGCCGGGGTCACATCCGGGCTCTTTTCCATTCTTTCCCACCGGGAAATCTTCACGGTGGAATAACTGCGGGTATGCCGTCTCCGGCACGGGTCGGGAATCCGGGGTATAAAAGGGTATATACTATTGCTCATAACCTGTTAAGATAACAGCCACCAGAGCGTGCAGGCAGGGTCGGTATTGGGATGGAGAGATCACAGGTAAAATGGCTCTATATTTCCGTGGGGTTCTCCCTTGCGGTCCTCATTGTCATCCTGTACCTCACCATCAACGAGAACACGATCACGTACCTCCAGAAGATCAATCCACTTTTCCTTATCCTCGCCTTCCTTACGCACCTCATGACCATGTGCTTCTGGGCGATGCGGGTCAAGAAGATGTCAGGCTCGCTCGGCTACCGCATCGGGTTCTGGTACAGCCTGAACCTTGTCTTTGCCAACCTGCTTGCCTCCGCGATAACACCGGCACAGGCCGGCGGGGAACCCGTCCGGATCCACGAACTCTACAAGGCAAACGTCCCTCTCGGGGATGCGACCGCGGTGGTCATCATGGAGCGTGTGCTCGACGGCATTGCGCTCGCGGGGCTGGCGGCATTTGCCATGCTCGTCCTGACCGACCAGTGGAAGAGCCTGGGTGCAGTCTCGGAGATCATGGTCTTTATCACGTGGATTTTCGTTGCCGGATGCCTGTTCCTCTTCTACCTCGCAATCCGCAGGCCGGACGTGGTAAAAAGGGTCGTCAACCGCTGCACTGTCCGGCTGACAAAGACCTGGGAGAATGCCCGGGTCGAGGAACTCCTGATGCGTGCAGACAAGGAGATCGACAACTTCCACGATGCGGTCATCAAGTTCGTCCGGAGCGCCAAGGGCGGCCTGGTCTGGGGGATGCTGTTTACCCTCCTCTACTGGGTCTCTGAAATAGTCACCGCATCCCTTATCCTTGTCGGGCTCGGACAGCCTCCCCTGTTCCTTGAGTCCTTCGTCATCCAGCTCATCCTGGCAATCCTGATGATGATGCCCCTGACTCCCGGGAGTTCGGGTATTGCCGAGATCGGGGCCACATCCATGTATGCACTGTTCATCCCTGCATCCGTTGTCGGCATATTTGTCGTGCTCTGGCGCATCGTCCTCTATTACTTCAATATCGCGCTCGGTATCCTCTCAAGTATCATCATTGTCCGACGCGAAGCGAAGAATGCAGAGTGAGCAGCATCCAAAAATCCCCTCATTTCTTATACCAGAGAGCAGCAATCACTGTGCACAGGCATGACACTGGTCCGGTGCGAGGTCAAAGGCGTATTCATGGCCATCAGCGACGCAGCCACCGTCCCCCTCGTGATACTTTCGGATGGCACCGATCGACTCCTGCCGATATTCATCGGCATCTGGGAAGCGGTATCCATCAACAGTGCGAGGAACCGGGAAGTGCTCCCCCGGCCGTTCACCCACGATCTCTTTCTCGACCTCTGCGGAAAATTTTCCATCTCCCTCCGGTCCCTCCAAATCGACAGTATAGAAGACGGCGTGTATTATGCCCAGCTCGTGTTTGTCAGTAACGGGCGCGAGGAATATCTCGACTGCCGCCCAAGCGATGGCATCGCGCTGGCACTCCGGGGCGGTGTCCCGATTTTTGTGGACCAGAACGTGCTCGCCTCGGCAGCACAGAAAGATGATGAACTGCCGCAGGTAATTGATCTTACTTCATTCCTCCAGAAATGAGGGACTCATTTCCTGCGGTGCTCCAGCTCATCCATAACATCGGATAGGTCCACGCCTGATGCGCGGAGGGCGACAAGGATATGGAAGATGAGGTCAGCCGCTTCGGCTGCAGTACGTCCCGAAATCCCGTTCTTCGATGCAAGGATGAACTCGGTCGACTCCTCCCCCACCTTCTCCAGGACCTTGTCGATCCCTTTTTCATCGGTCAGCAGCCGGGTGGTGTAGGATCCTTCCTTCGGGTTCTCCGCACGGTCGCAGATGACCGCCCAGAGCTCCGCGATGACCCGGGGATCGGCCATAGTCTTCATGGTGCCTCTTTCTCCAGCAGTACTTCTCCGATCTCGATACCGTAAAACCTTCTGCAGAGGATGCGCGCTTTCTCAATGTTGCATCCCGCCTTCCCGATCGCGATACCGAGGTCGCTCCTCTGCCGGACGAGCACATTCACCGGACCGTCCTCCGCATTCCTTTCAACCCCGACGACCTCGGCCGGCTTGAAGATGTTGGCAATAAACGCATCCGGGGCATCAGCGGATTCGACCATCTCGATACGCTTGCCGAGCACGTTCTGGAGCCTGCGGATATTCTCGCCTTTTTTCCCTATCGCAAGTCCCATATCGCCCTGCCGGACAACGTAGATGACCCGGTCGAACCTGTCGTCAATCACGCAATCGAGCGCCGTTGACTTGGTGAGAATCCGCAGTTCTTCAATATACCTTCGCTCTTTAAAGCCGATATTGCGCTCCATGGTAAAATCAATCCTATTGTATACGCTGATTAGAGAGATATTCGAGATTTATCCGGGAAGTACCGGGTGGACCTGGCTTCTGCACTGTGATTTTATGAAATGATTACGCTGCTATTTTAAAAAAGTTGTGAAGGGATCGCGAAAAAAAGATCAGTGATAAGTGTACGTGATCGAGACCTGTGCGGTCACGGTCACATCCCCAGCCTGGATTGGGGTAGGGACGGCGGATTTGCCTGCCGAAAGGCTGTCCATCTGGTAGTTCGCATAGACGACCGGCGTGTATCCCTGGCTGATATCAATGGTCTCCAATCCGGTGATGTTGACTCCCAGTGCACCCGCTACCGTATCTGCATCGGCCCGGGCATTTGCCACTGCCTTTTTCAGGGCATCGCTCCTGAGTGCGAGTGCCTGCGCATCCGAGAGCATGAACTGTATGGAGCTGACCTGGTTTGCACCATTCGCAACCGCGAGATCGATGATCTCCCCGGCACGGCTTACATCGCCTAAGGTCACCTGCAGGGTGTTGGTCACCTGGTAGGTCCTGACCTTTGGCGACATCAGGCCGGTCGAATCCTCATAGACGGGGGTGATCGTGTAACCGGTGGTCTTGAGCGCGTCGCGGGAGATGCCCGCACCTACGAGTGCATTGATGATCTGGGTCATGCGTGCTGCATTGTCTTCCTGTGCGGTTTTGACATCCGCGTTCTCGGTCTGGACGGAAAAGGTGATCTGGACTCGATCGGGAGTACCGGTCACCGTACCGCTGCCAGAACTATGGATTACGTTCGGGTTCGTTGTGTCGGACGATGCGGCAGAAACGCTGCAAACTGCTGCCATCATGAAGATGACAACGAGGACCGAAAGGAGATAAAGTCTTCGTATCATGGTATTCACATGATCTTCGCCCGGAATGTGGTTAAACCTTACTTTGACTGCGAATATGGTCGAAGTTATCAAAGGTGGTGCACGAGAAAATACAATACCACCGGGAGTCAATAGTAGAGACGACCAGAGCATGACAGCGACTATCGTAGAGAAGATATTCTCCCGGAAATGTGACAGCGACGTGAGGGCTGGCGACTTGGTCATGGCCCCTCTCGACGGGGCGATGATCCATGACATCACGGGCCCTCTTGCCATCCAGAAATTCTACGAGATGGGCGGAAGAAAGGTCTTTGACCCGAAAAGCGTCATCATGCTCTTCGACCACCAGATACCCGCCGATTCCATCGAGGCGGCAAGCAACCATGTCTACATGCGGAAGTTCGCCGCGGAACAGGACATCCTCAACTATGATATCAACGAGGGGGTCTGCCACCAGGTGACGATCGAGAAGGGACGGGCGGCACCGGGGGAAATCGTTGTGGGGGCGGATTCCCATACCTGCATGTATGGCGCAACCGGGGCATTTGCCACCGGTATCGGATCCACCGACATGGGGTTTGCCCTGAAGTTCGGCGCCCTCTATTTCAGGGTGCCGGAAACGATCCGTGCCGAGGTATCAGGAAAATTTCAGGACAGGGTCGGGGCAAAGGACCTGATCCTCTCGATTGCCGCCGATATCGGGGCTGATGGTGCGACCTACAAGGCGATCGAATTTACCGGAAAGACGGTGAGGAGACTCGACATGGCGGGCAGGATGACCCTCTGCAACATGGCGATCGAGATGGGCGGCAAGGCAGGTATTGTCGCGCCGGACAAGGTGACGTGGGAGTATATGAAGGGCCGGCGGAAGATGAAGCCATTCGTGCTTGACAGTGACGAGGATGCGAAGTTTGCTGAGAAACGGTCCTACCATGTTTCCGGTCTCGAACCACAGGTTGCCATCCCGCACAACGTGGATACGGGTGTACCGGTCAGCAGCGTTGCGGGAACGCATGTCGACCAGGTCTTTATCGGCTCCTGCACGAACGGGCGATTCGAGGATCTCGCAGAGGCGGCGGAAGTGCTCGGGAAGAAGCGGTTCAACCCGAAGTGCCGGGTCATCATCATCCCGGCGTCCCGCGACGAGTACCTCAAGACCCTCAAGGCCGGGCTTGTCGGGAAGTTTGTCAAGGCGGGCGCCCTTGTCGAAGCTCCCTGCTGCGGTCCCTGCATGGGCGGGGCATTCGGCCTGATTGCACCCGGCGAAGTCTCGCTCTCGACATCGAACAGGAATTTCCGGGGCCGTCAGGGTAGCACTGAGGGAAAGTCTACCTCTGCTCCCCGGCAACGGCGGTAGCGAGCGCGATTACGGGCGAGATCACCGACCCGAGGGAGGTATGACGATGGTAGCGAGAAAAACAGTACCGGTAAAAAAGATCGTGGTGCGCCTTCCTCTGGCAGCGCAGGACATGCGGGTCTGGAAGTTCGGGGACAATATTGACACCGACGCGATCATTCCGGGCAGGTTCCTTACCATCAATAACCCGGACGAGCTCGCAAAGCATGCCTTTGAGGGTACCCGGGACGAGTTTGCGAAGAACGTCAGGGAAGGGGACGTCATTGTCGGCGGCCGGAACTTCGGCTGTGGCTCGTCCCGCGAACATGCGCCGCTCGCGCTGATCGGAGCCGGCGTGAGGGTCGTGGTGGCACGGTCGTTTGCCAGGATCTTCTTCCGGAACGCTGTCAATGTCGGGGTGCTTCCGGTCGTCTGCCCGGATGCAGACAAGATCGCCGACGGGGTGAAAATTACCCTGAATATCAGGGAGGGGTACCTCGAATCGGAAGGGAAGAAATACCCCATCGAGCCCGTCCCGGTGTTCATGCAGGGTATCATCGATGCCGGAGGGCTTGTAGAATATGCGAAGAACCTGAAGGAGGTGCCGGTATGTACAAGATAGCCTCAATCGGGGGAGACGGGATCGGGCCGGAGATCGTGGCCGAAGGAAAGAAGGTGCTGGAGGCGGCTGGGGAGAAGTACAACTTCGATATCCAGTGGACGGATTTCGATATCGGGGCAGACCGGTACATCCATTCAGGGAAACTTATTACCGAGGACGAACTGAAGGAACTCTCGATGTTCAAGGCGATCTATTTTGGTGCTGTCGGTGACGAACGGGTGCAGCCGGGCATCCTTGAGAAGGGGATCCTGCTCGCGCTCCGCTTCCATTTCGACATGTACGTGAACCTCCGCCCGATAAAACTCTTACACGGTGTCGAGACACCGCTTGCAGGAAAAGGGCCAAAGGACATCGACTTCGTGGTGGTCCGCGAGAACACCGAGGACTTTTATATCGGCATCGGTTCGCGGTTCAGGAAGCACGAGAAAAAGGAACTGAGCGTTATCCGCGATATCTACAGCGTGAAGTTCGGCCTCGACGTGGAGAGCGATGCGGAAGAGATCGCCTACCAGATCGGGGTCATCACCCGCGAAGGGGCACGCCGGGTCCAGACCTATGCCTTCGACCTGGCGATGCAGAGGAAGAAGAAACTCACTTCGGTAGATAAGGCAAACGTCCTCTCGGACGTGTATGGGCTCTGGCGGGATGTTTTTACCGAGACCGCGAAGTCATATCCCGGGGTCACGACGGAGTTCGCTTTCGTGGACGCGATCACCATGTGGTTCGTCAAGAACCCCGAGTGGTTTGACGTCGTGGTCACGCCCAACATGTTCGGCGACATCATCACCGACCTCGGTGCCATGATCCAGGGCGGGCTTGGCCTTGCACCGGGCGGCAACATCAATCCGAATGGTACATCCATGTTCGAGCCTATCCATGGATCCGCACCCAGGTACAAGGACCTGGGTATCGCAAACCCCATCGCCACCATATGGGCCGGGTCGCTGCTGCTCGATCATATCGGTGAGCACGCGGCAGCGGCAGCCGTTGTCACTGCCATCGAACAGAGTATAGAGAACGGCGTGGTGACAAAGGATATGGGTGGCCTTGCCAGGACCACGAAGGCCGGCTCGTATATTGCAGACTGCGTGCGTAAAGGAAAGTAGGCGGCGGTTATGAGCCGGGGCGGGTGGGCCCCATTTTACGCCCCGTGAACCCCGGGTCTGCTTCCCATGAAAAGCTGGTCAGAATGTCCCGTTTTTGAGGATACTGATCATTTCTTCGTTGATGGGCAATCACGTTCTTTGTCAGAGGGACATCGGCCTACGCGATTACGATACCATCCGAACATGCTGCGGGACAGGTATCGGCGTTACCAGCGGCAGGACACCGGCTGCCATCTCCCGTTTACGCCAGTCGCCTCTGGAGATGCCGCACGACCGCCTCCCCCAGCGGGATAGTCATATAGACTGCCGAGCTCCAGGTGCTCCCCGCAAGCGCAGCAAGGATACACGCGAGAGAGACCACGGGAACGATCAGTGAATGCGCTCCCACACGCCAGACAAAGGAGGGTTTGAGTCCCGGCTCGATCAGCTGTTTGTTCCCCGTTGCGTACTTCCACTGGCAGAACATCCCGATACCTATGATAAGGAGATTCAGTTGAAATACGATTGCAGCTGACGGGACATCCCCGAAATCCCCGGCAAACGATGTCGAGAAGGGAAGGAGTCCCACGAACAGGAGGGTGATCAGGTTGAGCCAGATGAACGTCTTGTCGGTTCCCTGTATATACTGGAGCTGGATATGGTGCGTCAGCCAGAACGCCCCGAGGATCAGGAACGCCAGGATATAGTGGAAGAAATCATAACGGATCGTGTAGAGAAAATGGAGCATATACTCTGTCGACTGGATCATCGAGGCTTTATCCGGCAGGTTCAGGCCAATGACGAGGAGCGTCATTGCGAACGCGAAGATCCCGTCCGAGAGCGCTTCCAGCCTGCCCTTGGTAAGGTGGAGCCATTCGTTCCTGCCATTTTCCCCGCTCATGGTCTTCCTTCTCCGTACTGGGTAGTGGTCGGATTTATGTGCTTGGGATTTTTTTGGTGGGGCAGGATGATGATGTCCGGGGGTAAAAAAGGTTACCGGAGGTTTGTCGGGACGTTGGCAAACACGTCCTCTTCCTCATCTTCATCGGATGATCGCGAGAAGAGGGATCGGAAATACCCGAACCGCCCGCCTTTTGTCTGCGGGGATGCCACCCGGGAGCGGTATTCATTCACTTTTTTATCTCCGGTGACGTCCTTGATCAGAAACTCCGCTTCCGCGAGGCCTTCCTCGACGGCCATCTTTTCAGTTACATCGGTGATGGCACCTGCAATCGCCACGGTTTTTCCGTTCTTCACTACCGGGACTTCGTTCACTTCCACCCAGATCCTCCGGTCGTCCCGGGTTGCCATCTCGAGCCGGTACGGGGGCTCCCGGCGCCCGGAGGCAATGGCCCGGATCGTCCGCTCAAGACCGGAGGCGTTCATGGGATGGTCGGTGAGATAGTCAGTCCAGGTCCGTTTCCCTTCCTTTGGCCGGCAACCGAGCAGATCGCGGATTCTCGGGCTGACAAACACCATCGTGTTGTCGGTCGTGTGGGTGTAATACATCTGGCTCCCGCTCTCAAGCACGAGCATCAGTTCCTCGTCACGCTTCCGGATCGCCTTCTGTTCGTTTTTTACGGGGGTGATGTCCCGGCCCGTGGCTACAATCGATACGACGGTCTTGTCAGGCCCGAGTACAGATCGCGCCGACCAGCTGATGCACCGCATCCCTTTCTGGGTCTGCATCCACTGCTCCACGGTGCAGGCAAACGGGGGCCGGAACAGCCGGGTCATCTGCGTGGCAATTACGTCGGAATAACGCTCTTCGGTCACCGGCATGAAGATGCTGTTGATGAGACTTTCCCGGGTCTTCCCGACAGTATCGCAGTAGGCCCTGTTGACAAAAAGGAGCCGGCCTTTAAGATTGAACCTGACGATAGGATCCTGCTGGTTCTCGACAAGATCCCGGTATTCTGCATCCGGGGTATCCGTTTCTGACCACCTTTACTTGTGCCGGTTCACGTCTGTATTACCGGATAGTCAGGAGGGTTGTGCTCCACGTATGATCATCTGTTGCAGAACTATTAATGTTGTACGATACGAGCGGGAAAAAGGAAGAGGTTTGAGAGGGGGACTCAAGGAACCTTCGATCGTTCCATATCTGAAAGGTTCAGACTGCTGCACTGATCTTCTGCTGGCCTTCTGTCGCCCTGCGGATTTTGACAGCTGGTGTCTCGGGAATCTTCACGATGGGGACAGACCGTTCCCTGCCATACATCACAGCACGGAGCATGGCCAGAGAGAGAGTAAAATTTCCTGCCTCGAACAGGTCGATATTCAGCGCCTTGCCTGAAACAGAGATATGCGCAAGACCCCGGGTCAACCCGAGGTACTCATTCCAGTTGCGGGTCAGCTCCTCGACCTGTACGTACATCCGGCCTGAAACTGCTTTTGCCAGATCGGACTTCCGTATTGCGTACCTGTTCCCGAGGATATGCAGTTCAACAATATCGTGCACTGCTCCCTCGTTGTCGAGAGCCCCCGACCTCGTTCGCTGGAGATACCCTGCTTTTTCCATCATACACGACCACCTTCTGTCGTATAATGGCGTTGCCGCAGAGGGTATATATCCTCACGGCATGTGCAGGGTGAAAGTGCAGGATTCACCAGACCTCCGCCGGGATCTCTTCCCGGTCAAAAGGTGGGGTCTCAGGTTTTCCCGTCCATGCATGCATTCAGCACGTGCTCGACAAGCGAGAGTGTACCGTTGATTCCTGCGAGAGGCGCGGGGAACAATCTTACGCTCCCCCGCAGGGGGGGGATAATCCCCACAAATGCAGCATTCCCACGGACAGACCGCTCAAACGAGGACCCGATGACCAGATCGGGTCGATGTGCCTGTATCAGTTCCTTCGCCTGCGAAAGACTCCCCGCCTCCCGTATCAGGTAGGAAGACCCGTGCACCCTGTTTCGCGAACCGATGCAGCAGATCTCCGCATCCAGGTACCGTTCGAGTATCCGGGCTGCGAACACGGCATAGGAATATCCGCCAAAGACGGCCACTGACGGCGGGTCGTACCGGTGCAGGTATTTGTCGCATGCCCGCACGACCCGTTCCTCCTGAATCTCCAGTTCCTGAAGGACGGGATCACTGTCAGACCCGTCGATGGTATCCCCGATTTTTGTCAAGCTGGCCCGGATCTCATCGAACCCCAGCGTCCCGCCAAGATACTCACCGGTGCCTGAAACAAAATCCCCGTTGGTGCCTACCGTATATGCCGATGCACGGTGAGCCCTGGCAAGCCGGTCCTGGCAGAAAACGGTCCCTACCGGGACCGATGCCATACCGAACAGTCTTGTCACTTCCTGTACGTTTCCGGAAGAGAACGGATCAAACAGGCACACTCCATCGATATTCACACCATGGGAATCAGAATCGACCCGCGGTCCCAGCGCCGAGAGCGCTCTGGCGTACCCGGTTTCTATATTACCTGAGAACCCAGGGCTGTCGACGAGGATTATGTCGTGTCCATCAAGCATGGACCGGATATCTTCACCGAGAATGGCGGGAACGCAGGTCGTGATTATCGCGATTTTCTTTGTGGTCGCGGAGAGCCCGTTGATCACCTCCAGGAGCCGGTCCTCCGACCCGAAGACCACGTCGTCCTCAAGGATGAACGTGCCATAAAGCGGGGCGTGGAGGAGGGTTGTCGGGTAATAGTAGCACCCGCTGGAGCCATGGATCACGACCGCAATGCCCTCGAACCCGGCAAGGCACGCGGCAGCACCGGTCATGGCACAGGGCCAGAGTGGATTGTCGCATTCAGGCATGGATCACCCTCCTCCAGCGGTGAAGCATCCGCCGTGTACCTGCGGTTCCCACTGCAGTACTGACCGGCAGGCGGACACAGTGCCCGTTCGTACCCATCGAGATATCCAGTGCACGGGCCAGCTCTTCAGCAGCCCTGAGATCTTCTGCTCCGGAAACGGATTGATCGAAGGCTGCATGCGATCGGGAGAGGTCGATGAAACCGGCAATCATCTCAGACTGCCGGGCCCGCTCCCCTTCAGCCGCCTCCTGCCCGTCAATGCCACCGGCCTCCGCAACGGACCCGATAAACGAGAGCGTATCCGACAGGCCATGGGGGAACGAAGGAATAAACGGGGTGCCAAACCGGTTCCGGAGGTTCTCCCCAACCGGTAGTAGTGAGGGGCTCCTGAGGATATTGAGCTGTGCTGAACCAAGAGTGGAAATGGTATCGTACGTGATGTCATGCACGAAGCGCAGGTTCACGGACAGCCCCAGCAGGGAGAGGAGCCGGGCGATCTCGGCATAGTTTTCCTCAACTTCGTATTCGAGGTTCATCTCCCCGATGATATTGATCCCCCCGTTGTTCCGGCACGATCCGGCACTACCCGCGAGCGCAATGAGGGCATTATTCACACCGTCATGGAATGTCCCCCCGAGAAAACCTGCTGTAGGGACAGGGATGACGGGTATGCCGTATTCTTCCGAGCACACTGCCCCGACATCGTCCCCGATCGTCTGGACAATACAGGTGGAGAGCACGAATATGGCATGCACGTCCCGCTCTGCAGCATGCCCGATCGCCCGCCGCAGCACATCCTCCCCGCCAAAAATCACTTCCGTTTCAGATAACCCGGTCGAAACCAGTTCCGGCATGACGGCATGGTCGTTGTCGAGCCATGTCGCATGCAGGAGAGAGGCGTTGTGGTGGCTGCACCCCCTGGGACCATGAATCAGGGTAACGGCATCGCGGATATGGGAGGTCACCGAGATGGCCCCGGTAAGGGTACAGCCCCCGAGCCTAGAAGAATTCACGGGCGAGGGATTCGAGTTCATCGATCTCAAGGGGGGTCGGTATGGTCATCCGGGTATTTTCCATGATACGTTGTGCAAGTGAACGGTAATACCCGGCCTGGGCCGAGTCCGGGCGATACTCGATCACGGTCTGCCTGTTCACCTCAGCCTCCTGTACGACATGGTCGCGGGGGATATACTGCACCAGGGCACTGTTCACCCTTCGCGCGAACTCTGCGACGAGCTGCTCTTCCCGCATCTGGCCCTTCGCATTACAGATCACGCCGGCAAGCCGGCACCGGCTCTTCACCCGGGACGAGAGCCGTTGGATTGCCTTGCAGATGTTGTTTGCCGCATACAGGGACATCAGTTCCCCGGAAGTAACAAGATAGATCTCCTGCGCGTACCCTTCCCGCATTGGCATGGCAAACCCGCCGCAGACCACATCCCCGAGGACATCGTAGACGATCACGTCTCCCTGGAGAGCACCGAACTTCTCGAGGAGCTGGAAGGTGGCGATGATCCCCCGGCCCGCGCAACCGACACCAGGTTCAGGTCCTCCCGCCTCGACACACCGGATACCGTTGTATCCGGTAAAGACGACATCGGAGAGAGAGATTGCCGCCTCACCCCGTACCCGTACGAGATCCATGACGGTCGGGATGAACCGCCCCTGCATCAGCATCCGGGTGCTGTCACGCTTGGGATCGCAGCCGATCTGTAAAACCGAGAGCCCCCTTTCGGAGAGGGCGGCCGAGAGGTTGGCTGAAGTCGTGGATTTCCCGATACCGCCTTTCCCGTACAGGGCGATCTGCTTCATCACCGTACTATAGGGTGGCAATTTATATTAGATCTCCTGATGTTAACAAAAGTAAACTTGCGTTGAAGCGGGCACTGGCGGCATGATGGGACCCGGGGCCGACGCTCTTCATCATACCAGCACGAGGAGATACAAGTCCCCGCTCTGAGAGGGTTTTTAGGAGGAAAGGAGAAATCATATACCTCAATGGACGCTCTGCAGACACTCCTCAAGTTTATTGCCGGCGGGGGCATTATTGTCGGGGTGACCTACCTTGCGCAGCAGATCAATCCGAGGTACGGGGGCATTCTTGCTGCAGCCCCCATTATAACTACCCTTGCCTTTCTCTTTACCTATAACGAAGCCGGCAGGGCCACCACCCAGCAGCTGATCCTGGGAACATTCTTCTTTGCCATCCCAACGCTTATCTTCCTCATCTCCCTGTATTTCCTTCTGAGCCGTTTCAGTCTCCTCGAAAGCCTTGGTTGTGCGTACGGCATCTGGATCGGCTGCGTTCTGGTTGTAAGCCTGACGGTTTCCGGTTTCTGACCCTGGTCGTACGCTCCATCGGGATCAATCAAGATCCGCGGATCAGGGCAAAGAACAGCATCACGGCAGGGATCACTTCCTGTCCGCCGAGCCAATGCATTACTAGTGTGTTACCTCCCTGCTCTATTAGCATTGGCCCGGAAGCGCAGGGCTGGAAAAAAGGGGATGAACGGCATGCCTATGCCTTGTTCGTCCAGAGACCGTGGACATTGCAGAATGCCCGGGCCTTGACAACGGTGTCGGAGATACAGAATTCGGCCTCCGGTTTGTCTCCCGGCCTGAGTTCCTGGACAAAAACATTTGCGCCTGACCTGACTTCTATCCACTCGATATAGTGCTTCTCTTCCATGGGGTGGGGAATGGAACCGACTTTTACGATGATCCCCTTCGCACTTTTTTTAATAACAGGTACATGCTTCTCCTTGCTCGCATCGTCAGTCTTTTCCTGCTGGAGCGTCATGGGCTGCCCGCAGCAGACCATCGTGCCTCCGGAGGCATGGATAACCTTCGTAGTGTTCCCGCATACGCCGCACTTGTATACTTCAGAGGGTTTTGTCATAGTGCATTCTCCGTTCCTACGCGATCTTCAATTCCTTATGCTTCTTCAGTATATCGTCCGCAAGCCGGTTGAGGGCCGCGATCGCTGCCTCGTCCGGCATTCCCTTGATGACCACCGGTTCAAGCACCTCGACCTTGACATGGTCCAGCATCTTCACAATCGTCTCTGCCGACTTTCCACCCCAGCCGAAGGAGCCGATCACCGAGGCAAACCGCACCTTAGGTTTCAAGAGGTTTGCCAGGTACGTGGCATGGACGATCTCCGGGTGGGGCCCGAAGAGCACGGTCGGTGTTGCGACAACGATCGTCGCCGCGTCCACGAGAGAATGGGCGAGCTCGCCGATATCAGTGTGGGTGAGGTTGAATGGCTTCACGTCGATTCCCCGCTCAATGAGTGCTGCCGTAAGGTGCTCCACCATCTTCCGGGTGCTGCCGTGCATCGAGACATAGGGGATGACTACCACGTTTTTGACATCATCGGACACCCAGTCTGCGTATGCGTCGAGAATGAACTTCGGGTTGCGGTGGATCGGGCCATGGCTGGGAGCGATCAGGGAGGGGTTGAGTTCCCGGACCTTCTGCACATAGCCCCTGATGCTGTTTCGAAACGGCATCATGATCTCGGCGTAATACCGTTTCGCTGACCGGTATGCCTCCGCTTCATCTGTCACGTACAGCTCGCTTGAGGCAGCATGAAATCCGAACAGGTCGCATGGGAAGAGGATCCGGTCCTCCTCAAGCCAAGTCACCTGGGTCTCCGGCCAATGGGTCCACGGGGTCAGGAAGAACCGGAGGGTCCGGTCACCGAGAGAGAGGGTATCCCCATCTTTTACCAGCTGCACCATTTCCGGTGGGATCTGGAGCAGGGAGACCAGAAAGTCACGACATTTCTCATTCGTCACAACCCTTGCCATGGGATACATCTCGAGTACCATGGGGAGGGATCCTGAATGGTCCTGTTCGGCATGGTTGATGATCACATAATCGATCTGCCCAATACCGAGTTTCATGAGGTTGAGGATCAGTTCCTCCTCCTTGGTCGGATCAACGGTGTCGATCAGCGCCGTCTTGCTGCTTCCCCGTATGAGGTACGAATTATAACTCGTCCCCTCCGGAAGCGGGATCAGTTCGTCGAAGATCCTCCGGTCGAAGTCCAGTGCCCCTACCCAGAAGATCCCCTTTGTGATTTCGCGTGATACCATGGACCGTTCAGCACTCCTTTGTAAATAATTTCTTTCCCGAAAAACAGATGTGACAGTGCCAGCTGTCCGGAAGATTGGTAAAATCTGTTCCGGGAGAAATATTCTGGAGAGGATCACCTTTCTCAGGGTAATATACATGCCCGCATATGGTGCAAACATACCTGTCCGTAATATCTCCTCCTTCACTTCCGGGCATATGAAAATGGCTCCATGATTTAAAAAATGGTTTCGATCATGCACAATTGCCTTAAAAACAGGAACAGAACGCAGGCTTACGTTATAGTCCCGGGCTTACATAAATCCGGTAACGTTTGACGAAAAAGCGGAAAGACTGGTTCTTCCGGTCGGCCGTTTCGAGAGAGAAAGACTTGAGGATCTCAAACATAAAATCGATCCGGGAGTCGAATCTTTTGGGGATGCGGGCATTGAAATCCTCCTTCGTGAGATCGTCTGTGGATGGCAGGTCTTCAATGCCCAGTTCCTGCGTCACGGCACCGGTAATCCCTGCATAATACCAGCTCTCGATCTCGCGGATCACGATGACGATTTTGCTCCCGTCGATTGTGCTGAACCGGGAATAGAGGATCTGCTTTTTTTCCTGCACTGAATGTTCAAAATCGATGTCGGCGACGAATATGTAATCATTCTTCATCAGGCTGACGCTTTTTAAGAACTTGCTCACCTTCTCGCGCTTGATGCAGGCATATGGGATGATCTCAACCGAGTCGTATTGGGGTGCAAAAAGTGGTTTGATGATACGGCCGAAGAACCGGACATCGTCCTCTCCCTCGACCATGATGAACAGGCGTTTTTTCATTTACATTCCCAGCAGGTTCTGGATATAGAGTTCCTCGATTCCGATCTCGTTTTCAAGAAACGTCCTGACCTCCTCCTTGTCGGCAGGTCGTGAGACCACAGAATACCCGTCACTATCACGGGAGATCAGGAGGATATCATCGAGACTGGTGTGTTTGACGACTTCTGCGCTGTGGGTAGTGACCATGATCTGTTTTTTCGCTGAGGCTTCTTTTATCATGCCCATGACCCGGGAGATGAGGAAAGGATGGACGTGGCTTACCGGTTCCTCAATGATGATGAAAGGTTTGTCCTCAAAATAAAGGGCGATGATCAGGGCAAAGATCGTTATCGTCCCGTCCGACAGGGATGACGCGGGCAGGTCGCGGCTCTTTGCATACCTTTCGCGTAGGGTAAGGATGAGCGAGACGTCCATGAACTTCTGCACAGAGAACTCCTCCACGAAGGGGAGGGTGTCACGGAGCAGGTTGGAAAATTTACGCTTCTTTTCCGGGTCATCGATGATCTTTTTCAATACAAGGGCGAGGTTCCCCCCGTCTGCCTCAAGTTCCCGTTTGCCGGTAATAACAACCCCTTTCTTTGACAGTTTCGGGTCGATGTCGTACACGGCTATCCGGTCAAAAAACTTATCGAGCTGCGGAAGCGGGAAACCATGGATCGTCTCGAGGAGGAGGGCCTTCTCCGGCACGCGTTTGTTCCGGAAGAAGACCGGTATGATCTCATCCTCCGTGAACGGGCACCCGCCGGGGATATGGACCGAATAGTGGATTCCGTTGCCATCCCTCGAGACCATGATCTGCACCCTGCCGACAGGGTCTCCGCCGGAAATCGCGGTTCCGTCGTGCCGGCAGGCCGAGACCTCGCAACCGATCAGGAGCCGGTCCAGGGTGATGACAAACTCATCCGCATGCCCGCTGAACCGGAGGGCAAATTCATACGAGCACTCGCAGGCCTTCATCCCAAGGAGGGGGGTGTCGCCCCCAGTGTTCTTGACAAATTCCATGGTGCTGTCGGGAACGTAATTGACCCTGACAACAAGCTCGCGAGTCGTGCCAATTATTGCGTTTAGGAGATAATCTGAACCACCCTGCATGGAGATGGCGTTCACAATCCCGGATGTTGCGATATCGCGGAGGAACCTGAAGATACTGATGAAATTGGATTTGCCGGCTGCATTCGACCCGATCACGACATTGAACCGGGCAAGATCAATATCGAGCTCGGAAAAACTCTTGAAATTTTCCACATGGATCTTCTGTATCGGCATACACATTCCTTACGTCATCGTTACTTTTGAACAAAAAGAACATATTGGTCTTGGAGGATGAGTACCACTCCAAGCCTGGTGCGCCCGGTTCAACCTTCCGGGCCGTTACAATCCTGCAGAAGGTCATCTTCCTTTTGGGCCGGAACTGAGCGAATCGATCCAGCGATAGATGCGGTGCGAGTTCCGCTCGGGAAACACTCCCTCCGCCACCGATTTAACTTCTTCGATGGAATAGAAGGCATTGGGGTGGAAGTCCTTGACGATACCCACGACATGCTGGAGGTCCTGCCGTTTGATGATGGTGAACACCATCTTGACTTTGCCCGTGCCGCCTTCCGCATCGATGCTCGTAACGCCGTAATTATGGGAGCGCAGGAACTGCATAAGCTCTTTTGGATCCTCTTTGGTGATGATGCGGACGCTGGTAAGGCCAAGGGAGAGTTTCTCTTCAAGGGCCATTCCCACGAACGTTCCGGTGGCAAAACCCGCGCCGTACGCGATATAACAGACGACGTTGGTCAGGTTGTTCATCACCTGCCCTATGGCAACCAGCCAGATGATCACTTCGAAAAAACCGATGATGGCCGGGAGGTACTGGATGCCCTTTGACATAAAAATGACCCGGATCGTATCGAGGCTCATGTCACAGACGCGGGCGAAAAAGATCAGAAGCGGTACTATGACAAAGGCAAAAACACCGGGCGTTATGACGGAGTCCAGCATCGTTACGTAATGTTCAGTCCCGCGTGTTAATAATTTGTAGTGAGGGGAGTGCAACGTCAATGTTCTGGCGGGCAAAAAACTGATTCCTGAAACACCACCGGAAGTGTCGACAGAAAAACGGAAATCCAGGATAAAACCCTGTAAAAAAATAACCCGTGTCCACGACCGCTCCTAGGTGGTCGTGGAATTGGTTATCGTGAACATCTGGCTCCCGGTCCCACTCATCTGGTCCTCGATATTCAGGACTTTGATGTCCCAGACCCCGGTCTGCGCATTGTTTGTCCCCGTGAATGCGACCGGCCCACAGGTAATTTGTGTTGCATCAATACAGTTTGCATTGATACAAACGATTTCCGTAGATCCCTGTAAGAAGGAGACTTTTACACCGGTGGTCTGGAAGTTCTGACCATTGACGGTGAAGGAGTCAACAGTATCATTCAATGCTGCTGTGTTCGGGGAGATGGAGCTGATCACCGGCCCGACATCACCGATTCTGAATGCGCCCGGGAGTATATCGGATCTCCCGTCAGGGTTGATGACAAGAACATCGCAGCTTCCCGGATTCATCTGGTTCAGGTTGAAGGTGGTTGTTATCGTAGTCGTGGATACCGATGTCGCCGTTCCTGTCACAGAACCGGTGCCTGCCTCGATCAGCTTGGCGATGGCACCGGTCTCGAAGTTGTTTCCGGTAATGGTCACCGTTGCCGCTCCGCCATTCACTCCCGTGGTCGGTGTGACGTTGCTCAGGGTTGGCCCTGAGCCGATATAGGTAATGTTGGGAGCGACCACTGCGGTGGGGGTAACGATGGGCACAGCTGATAGCGTGACATGCGCCACCTTGATCTTATATGCCGTATCGATAACCGTGCGATCGATGTTTTCGTATTTGCTGTTGATAAAATGCCCCCACGATCCATCGGAATTCTTGTAGATCCAAGCCCGGGTATATTGATCGGTTGCAGAGTTATAATTGGTTATAACATACAGCGACTGTGCACTTGCTGAATCAGTCATCGCAATGATATCGCCGGCAACATATTTCGCTACCGGTGCAGGAGTCGTAACAGGAGTGGACATATCACCGGAATCGCTTGAACAGCCGGCAATTATCATGCTGGCAACAAGGAGAAGACAGAGGAATATTCCAGACCATTTTTTCTGTATCATAACTTTACTTTCTCTATAAACCCGTATAAGGTTTTTTCCGTCATGGGACCGGCAACTCTTCCTACCTTACAGAAAAAACCAGACCACAGGGGTATGAACGGATGCCATCTGATGCGGGAGTTCTTCGAATCATGCTGCCGGCACCGGTATCGTCACGTAATTCCGGGAAAGATACCAGTGAATGATGGCCAGTATAACTACGGTGATCACCGCAGAGAAAGAGATAAATGGGAATATCTGGTGGAGACGGGCGGAATCGAACCGTCCCGCAACGAGATAATCAAGAACCGCAGTCACTGCCATACACGCAGCCCAGACATCGCGTACCGAGAAAAAAAAGATTGCCATAATAATACCTGCTGAAATGTACCAGAAAAGGCCGTCCTGCGATCCTGCTCCGGGGAACTGGACCGGGGATGTCAACCCGAAGAGAATCGCGGTAATAACAACACCCACCGAAATCGATACGAGTGCTCCGCCATCCCTGACAAGTGCCTGGACATGCGTCCCGACCAGAACCCAGCAGATCATGACGGATGCGATCCCCGTGGGAAGGAGGAGGAGGAAAGCGGCGGCAAATGCGGACCTGTCCGTACCAAACGGGTTTTGCAGGGAGACGGCTGCACACACCACGAGACCGGTCAGGGCAGCAGTGAGGATTGTCCGGTGCAGTGACCGGAATCCGAACTGGAACATATTCACGGCACCGGACATGAACGCCCGGCGTATCAGAATCACCGGGACCACGAGCCCGACAAGGATGCAGGAGACAAATGTATAGAGGAGGAGTCCCGTGGGATCCGGCTGCAGGAAGAGATGCTCATTGCCTTCGAACAGGAAGGTCTCCAGAACCCAGACCAGGTATACAAGGAACGGGATGAGCAGAAGACGGATGATCGGGTTCCGGGGTACGGGCACATACGGATGTCCTGTTCCTCCCGGGGTGTCTTTCCGGTTCTCCTTCATGGAACCTCCATTCCGTGCATATACTATACCCCTTTTCCGGATACCTGTATCCGGCGTGTACCCGTATACCATCCGTTCCCTGAAATTGCCGGAATTATTCCCGCGATGCAAGCAGATCCCGGATTGCCTCTTCCCGCTGTTCACGGGTAATCTCGATCGCGGCCATCCGTTGATCAAACCTTGGGAACGCTGCCTGATAGACTAACCCCAGGGCAATCCTTGCATCCGAGTTGTAATCCCATTCGCGGGCCTTTGCACAGGCACGGTCGAAACTGGAGGGGTCATGATCCGCAAGATCGTACACCCTGGGGGTATAATAATCGGCTGCCGGGAAGAACGTGGCGCAGATCTGGAGCACATCGATGAACGCAAAACCGTGGTGGGCAATCCCGTCGCGGATCAGGGTTTTGAGCTGGTCCATCTTCTTTGTATAACCCCGTGCAACGTAGGTCGCCCCGCTGGCTAGCATCAGTTCAATCGGGTTGAGAGGGAATTCCGCGGTACCCATGGGCGTTGATTTGCCCCTGAACCCCAGTGGGGACGTCGGCGTATATTGTCCCGTCGTGAGCCCATAGACACGGTTGTTATGGACAATGACCGTGATATCGATGTTGCGTTTCGCCGCGAAGATGAGGTGGTCAAGGCCTTCCGCGTAGCAGTCCCCGTCGCCACAGCAGCAGATTACGGTCAGATCAGGGTTGGAAAGCTTGATGCCCGTTGCCACCGGTATCGTCCTGCCATGGAGAGAATAAAAACTGTTTACGTTGAGGTAATCGGCCATCTTTGCATGGCAGCCGATGCCGGAGACGAGGACGACATCATCAAGGGAGCTGCCTTCATTCTCCATCTCCGTCAGGATATTCTTAAGCGTATGCTGGAGGGAGAAGTTGCCGCAGCCCGGGCACCAGGTGTTCTGGACATCGGTAATAAGCGCCCGCCCGGTCATAAGACAACCTCCCGGACCTTTGCAAGAAGACGCTCGTACGTGAAAGGGCGTCCGTCATACTGCAGGATCTTCCTGTCTGCGATGATACCGTACTGCCTTGAGAGCTCCCCAGCTGGGCCGTAGCATTTTCTTCCACGCAGATCAGTTTCTTCGTACCCTCGAGTGCTTTATTCAACTGGGTCACCGGGAACGGTGAGAGAACAACCGGCTGGACCATCCGCAGCCCGAGCTTTTCGGCAACTTCACTGCACACCCCCTTTGTGGAACCCCAGCAGAGAAGCGTGACCGGGGCAGCGGCAGTCCCAAGGTCATTGACCTGGTCATATCCGCTCATCCCCAAGGTAAGTTCTTCCAGTTTACGCATGCGTTTTTCGGTCATCAGCGCAACCATATCCGCTTCTTCAGTCGTATAGCCGGATTCATCGTGGGCATAGCTGTTCACTTTCACCACCGCACCTTTGGCACCGGGGAATGCAAGCGGGGAGGTGCCGGTGGGGGTGTCAGCATAACGGCGGTAGGGAAGTCCAGCGTCCCAACGGGGAAAGGTTCCGGTTTTTTGTGCCGGTAAACCGGCAATATCCGTGCTATAGGTACCTTCTGAGAGAGTCTTGTCCGGAAGAATGAATACCGGGACCTGGTACTTCCATGCGATATCCATCGCGAAGGCAGACCAGACAAATGCTTCCTTCGCATCGCCCGGTGCAATAATGAGGCGGGGGAACTCCCCCTGCCCGGCATGCAGGACGAACCGGAGCTCGGACTGCCCGGTATAGGTAGGAAGACCTGTCGATGGCCCGGTCCGCTGGGAGACCACAAGCACGATGGGGAGTTCTGCCATGCCGGCAAGGGAAACCCCCTCGGTCATGAGGCAGAAACCCCCTCCGGAAGTACCCACTGCCGCACGCTTCCCGCCGTAAGCAAACCCGAGCGCCATCAGGATCACGGCGATCTCGCTCTCCGGATGCACGACGGTTATACCAAACTTTTCCTTCTGCTCCGCAAGGAAATGCAGCAGGCTGGATGACGGTGTCATCGGGTATGAGACGTATGCCTCAAGCCCGCCCATGACGAGACCAAGGCCGATTGCCTCGTTCCCGGTCAGGAGGGGAAGTGGGGTGTTGCCGCTCCGTTCGATCCGTTGGACCATAACCAGCTGTTCATAGGCACGTTGTGCCACCTTCAGGTTCAGCTCCACCCCCTTGGGTATGTGGGACCGGAACACCGCTTCAACCGTCTCCCAGTCAATTCCTGCCGCTTTTGCAAAACCCCCCAGGATTGCCGAATTCCCCATGATGCCGGGTGCTTTCTCGCTGGTGAGGATGGACTTTACGGAAATGCCCTGGCCATCCGATTTTACCAGGTCGGCATTAAAAATGATCGTCGTACCTGCGTGCATCTGTCCGCGGTGCCGGCTCACCGTTTCCTGGCTCAAGGCCAGTATGAAATCGACGTTATCCCTGCAGGTTCCGACAGCCTGTTCAGCACCCCGGATCACGGCGAAATTATGTCCCCCCCGTATCAGGGACGGGTAATCGAAATAGAGGTAGATATGGTAGCCAAGGTGGTTGAGGAGCTGGGCCACCATCGCGCCGGCACTGTTGATACCATCGCCGGCCTTTCCGCCAATCAGGACTGATACTTCTCTCATGTGTGCCCCGCATGATACGGTGATCGGTTACAGGTATATACATTGTTATACCGGCACCACCGGGATCGCGATCCTCAGGGAGCCGGATCGATCGCACAAAACGCCGGACTCATGACGTCCTATAAACATAGTTATATTCAAATAGGCCAAAATCAATCTTCATCATTACACAGAGTATCGATATTTCCAGCAGAATGTAACACGGAATCTGAACATCGCACGTGTTGAAATTGTTCCACCCGGGACAATGACAACGAACCTCCAGGAGTGAACACAGTGAACACAAATGGCCTCGGACCAGACAAAAAGGCCTACTACATACACACGACGAGCGGCATGGACATGGACGGCCTGATCAAGGCAATCCGCCATCCAAACCTCGGGATCCGCTGGAGAGCCGCACTCGCTCTCGGGGATATCGGGGAACCTGCCATCAAACCTCTGATCCGGGCACTCAAGGAAGATGACCAGGATGTCCGGTGGCTTGCCGGCCTTGCCCTCGGCCGTATCGGTGAGATGGCAATACCCCAGCTGATCCGGGCACTATCCGAAGAGGATCATGACGTCCGCTGGCATGCGACCCGTGTCCTTGCAGAGATCGGCGAGCCATCGATCCAGCCGTTGATCGCGGCGCTGAGAGAGGATGACAGCGATGTCCAGTGGCGAAGCGCCTTTGCCCTGTCCCTCATAGGAGAACCTGCCGTGGATGCACTGATTCTTGCGCTGAAAGACAAGATCTGGTGGGTCCGGGTCAGGGCTATCTGGGCGCTCGGTGAGATCCGCGACCGGCGCGCCGTTGAGCCATTGATCCAGTCGGTAAATGACCAGGACTGGTATGTCCGATGGAGTGCGGCTGACGCACTGGGAAAGATTGGCGACAAGAGGGCAGCAATGTGTCTTGGGAAAGCGCTGAAAGAGTCAGACTCGTTTGTCCAGGTACCCGCCACGTGGGCACTTGGCAAGCTTGGCAGCGATGCGCCGGTTGATGCCCTGATCCAGTCCCTGAAAAATTCTGACTGGTATGTGCGCTGGGGTGCCGCTGATGCCCTTGGCAACATCGGGGACAGAAGAGCCCTGGAGCCGCTTAAGATACTGCTTGACGACAAGGATGAGTACGTACGCAGGGCGGCAGATGAGGCAATCGGGAAAATCCAGAAAAAAAGCAAAAGAACACAAAAATCTGATTACCCGGCCTGAAATCGCCGGTTACTTATTTTTTCACCAACTGTTCCAGGATCGCTTTCATGTCATTGATTTTATAAGGTTTTGACAACTTGCCGGAAAACCCGTGTCCTACATAATCCATGACCACTGGATCATTCGTGTAGCCGCTTGAAACGATGGCTTTCACCGCAGGATCAAATTCCCTGAGGTACCCGATGGCTTCTTTTCCACCCATGCCATCAGGGATGGAGAGGTCGAGAATCACCGCATCAAACGGGGCGTTGGCATTTTTTTCTCGTTTGTACACATCGATCGCAGCTGATCCGTCCCTGGCAAATATCACGTCATAACCGAGAAACTTAAGGACTTCTTGGGTTACGTCAAGGATGATCTGCTCATCATCCATGAGAAGTATTTTTCCCTTGCTGGCCATGAAAGAACCCGTTATAATCTAGTTATTTTCCCATCTGCTATATAGTATATCATTCGTTCTAATGGTGCCGGTTCTGTTGATTTCCCGGTAATTGCATGATCCTGAAAACAGGTCCATGCGCAGAAAATCGGGAGATGCCCGGGACCCCTGCTCACTTCTTCAGGGCCCGGAGCCGGGCTGCTTCCTCACTGTCTTCCACCCTGAGCAGAAACGTGCCATGGCAGGGCTTGGTGTACGGGAAGATGACAAAATCGCCATCAAGCCCTATTGCGATCGGTGGAAGCCCGATAACATAGACGTCGAATATCTTGAACCCGGGCTGCACGTCGATGGATTCCTTGAAATTACTCCGGATATATTCACGAGACTCCTTGAAGCTTGCATCCCGCAGGAGGATTTCATAGTTCATCGATTCTACACAGCCCATGGTGCCACCTCGTCGATTGCCTTTTTCAGGGGAAGGGGGTTGTGGACTGCCTTTGCCGCAATGATCGTACAGGGAAATTCGATCTTCTTCACCTGCTCCTCGAAATGTTCGCCGTACACCAGTGCATACAGTTTCGCGCCGGAGATCGCTCCCATGGTCGCCGCGTAGCTGACACCTGCATCGTTGTGGATAAAGACAAAGCACCGATCAAAGTCCCGTTTCTTCTCCGTGATCAATCCCACTGCACGGTCGAGGTCGATGACTTCCCCGAGGTAATGCCGGTCCGGATCCGAGACCACGAGCAGGGTATTTGCTGCCTTGTTGCCGGCAACAACCGGCGTTATCCCGGCTTTCTTCAGCCGGTTGATGAGATAGAGCGCGATACTGGTCTGCACCGGTACCTGCGGACACCCGAGCACGAGGAGTGCCGTTGCGGGTTTCGTTGTCAGTTCATCTGCCACGATTACCAGTCCCTGCCATATGGTATATTTTCTTTGCTCGGCCACAGGAAATAACCTTGCGCATAGTCGTCGCACTCTCCCCCTGCCCCCGGATCATTCCCGTGTTTCGCCATGGACCCATGCAATATAGGGGATGTATCCGGAGGTTACCGGCAGTGCAATGATCTCCGGCACTTCGTAGGGGTGCAGGACCCGAAGTTCCCGGATGACGATTTCAGTGCTCTCCTTCCGTGTCTTTATGATTAACAGGTGCTCTTCATCGTCACAGAATTCCCCCTTCCAGCGGTACCATGACCTGACAGGTGCCACGTTCACGCAGGCCACGAGGTGAAGGTCGAGCAATGCCCTTGCGATCTCCGCGGATTTCGAAGGGGGTACCGTGGATAAGATCACGCAAATCTCCTGTCCCGGGTCCGGGTTTTCTGGTTCCACCATGACGATGAACTTTGAACTGCAGGATAATAAGTATAGTTCTTCCCATGGTATGCAACCAGGTTGGATCAGGCTGCCGGAGAGGAGTTAAATTCTAGAGAATACAGCGCAAATAGTAAGTACTTATGTATGCATCACGCATGGACAATCTCCCGCCGTATCTTTTTGCACGGATCGACGAGATGAAAGCGGAGCAGCAGAAAAAAGGTGTCGACATCATCGATCTTGGCGTAGGGGATCCGGACCTTCCCACACCACCTCACATCGTTGCCGCTCTCTGCAAGGCAGCACAGGACCCGGCGAACCACCACTACCCGTCCTATGCCGGCATGCCCGCATACCGCACCGCCGTTGCAGGCTGGTACAAAAAGCGTTTTGGCGTTACCCTGGATCCAGGGGATGAAGTACTCGCACTGATGGGCTCCAAGGATGGCATCGCCCATATCGCAGAGGCGTTCGTCAACCCGGGCGATGTTGTCCTTGCCCCGAGCCCCGGCTATCCGGTCTACCGCACAGGCACCCTTTTCGCCGAGGGCAGGGTGCACGAGATGCCTCTCCTGCGGGAGAATAATTTTGTTCCCGTGCTGGCAGAAATCCCCAAAAAGGTGGCAAAAGCAGCAAAGATCCTCTACATCAACTACCCGAACAACCCGACGGCTGCAGTCGCCCCCCCGGGGTTCTACAAGGAAGTCGTGGATTTTGCAAACGAGTATGACATCATCGTGGTCTCGGACAATGCGTACTCCGAAGTAGCCTTTGACGGGTACCGCGCTCCTTCTTTCATCGAGACAAATGGCGCTATGGAAGTCGGAATCGAAATGCACTCGCTCTCCAAGACCTACAACATGACCGGCTGGAGGATCGGCATGGCCGTCGGGAACGAAGGGATCCTTGCCGGCCTCGGCCAGGTCAAGACAAATGTAGACTCCGGGGTTTTCAACGCGGTCCAGCACGCAGCGATCACTGCGCTGACGGGGTCACAGGACTGCGTAAAACAAGCCTGCACCACGTATCAGGAGCGCCGCGATGTGCTTATTTCCGGACTGCGGGGTCTCGGTTTTGACGTGCCGTCACCAAAAGCGACATTCTATGTCTGGCTGCCGGTGAAGGACTGCATGTCGTTCTCTGCCCGACTCCTCAGCGAGGCGGGCATTGTTGCAACACCGGGCGTCGGCTTCGGCTCCAGCGGGGAAGGCTATGTGCGGTTCGCAATCACCCGCCCGGTCGCACGGATCCGGGAGGCCATTGAGCGGATGCGGAGTATGAACCTATGAGGCTCGCCCACCACCTTACCATACAGAACGGCCACCTCCACATAAATGGCCAGGACTGTATCGCACTTGCGGAGAAGTACGGGACGCCGCTCTATGTCACGAGCGAGGACCGGGTCATCGAGCAGTTCGAGAGCTACAAAAAAGCCCTCGGTGCCCGCTACCCGAAAGTTCAGGTGCTCTTTGCAGCCAAGGCAAACGGTAACCTTGCCCTGATGCGGGCGCTGGCACAGAAAGGAGCCGGGGCAGACGTCTTCTCCTCCGGAGAACTCCACCTTGCGCTCGAAGCCGGCATGGCACCGGAGAGGCTGCTCTTCAACGGCAGTTCCAAGACTCCTTCCGACCTCCGCCTCGCGGTCGTGAAGGGCGTGAAGATCTCGCTTGATTCTCTCGACGAACTCCACCAGCTCGATGCAGCAGCAGAGAAGGAAGGAAAAATTGCGAAGGTCTCGTTCCGGGTGAACCCGGCCCTCGAAGTGCCCACCCACCCGAAGATCGCCACCGGCCTTGCGACCAGCAAGTTCGGCATCCCCCACAAGGAGATTCCCGCCGCGTACCGGGAAGCCCTTGACTGCAAAAACATCCGGACCGTCGGGATCCACTGTCACATCGGTTCCCAGATCCTCGATGTTGAGCCCTTTGCCCGGGCTGCCGATGTAATGGTCCGGATCGCAAAAGAGCTGACGGGGATGGGCATTAAGCTTGAGTTCATTGACCTCGGGGGAGGCCTCGGCATCCCGTACCACCACGACACCGACCCGGCCCCGACTGCCGAGGACTATGCAGCAAAGGTGGTCCCCATCTTCAGGGCCGGCGTAGAGGCCTGTGGGATCACACCGGAACTCTGGGTCGAGCCCGGCCGGTCGCTCGTGGCCGATTCCACCGTCCTCCTCACCCGGGTCAACTCCACAAAATCGGCGCACAAGCGGTTTGCGAACGTGGACGCGGGGTTCAACCTCCTGATCCGGCCCGCGATGTACGACTCTTACCACGAGGTTATTGTCGCCAACAGGGCGGATGCACCCCCGACTACCGAATACACCATCACCGGGCCTATCTGCGAGACCGGCGATATTCTTGCAACGGACCGGAAACTCCCGGAACTCGCAGCCGGCGATATCATCGCGGTCCTCGATGCCGGAGCGTACGGCTATGCGATGTCCTCGCAGTACAACAGCAGGCCGCGGTGCCCCGAGGTGCTCATCAGGGGAACGCAGGCCGGGCTCATGCGTAGGGGCGAAACGATCGGCGATCTCACGGCTGCCATGGAACGTCCTGCCTGGCAGACGTAAGCGGAGGCAGTCTTCGTGCTCTTCCACTATGCACTGGTCGACGACCTTATACCCAAAGAAGAGTTCGAACGGCGCGTAGAGCAAAAAATCGATGAATGCGGGGATCTTGTCGACGAGTCTACGGCCGCGATGATGGTGGTCGGCGAGCTGGGACGGGAGCACGTGAAGATCAAGGGGCTCTCTGCAAAGTCCAGTCTTTTCTCTTTTTTCGGAAAAGTGATCGACAAGACAGAGCCCAGGGAGTTCGACCGGGCAGACGGGGAGAAAGGCTGGGTTGCCACCCTGCTCCTTGGGGATGAGACCGGGACCACCCGGGTCGTCCTGTGGGATGAGAAAGCAGGGGCCGCACTTGACATCTCAACAGGAGAAGTACTGGAGATCATCGGGCGCCACCCGGGAAAGAGTACAAAGGAGATCTATGCTCTTGCGTTGCGCAAGGCAAGCTGCGAGATCTCCTGTTCTCTCTCCAAAGAGGATGTTGGTGCCGGCAGTCTTTCCAGTGCACCGGTCGGTCTCGATGCTGTCCTGATCGCCCGGAGCGAACCCCGCACGTATACGAGGCGGGACGGGACGAGGGGGGATATGATTGACGCGATAATCGGCGATGCTGCAGGCACTGCACGGGTTGTCGCATGGGTGCCGGACCTGCTTCTTTCCATTTCCCCGGGAACTGCGATCCATATCAGCAATGCAAAACCGAATATGCGCGATGAAGGAAGGAGTTACAGTCTAGACGAGAAGAGCACAGTAACAATCACCGGACAGGTCATTTCGATCCCGTTTTCCCCGATCATTTCCGTCAGTGACCAGGGCATTTATTCAGTTCGGGGCAACGTGAAGCAGGTGCAGCAGCCCAAGTCGTTCACGATGAGGAATGGCTCTCCCTCCTGGGTCAGGAACGTGTTGATTACCGATGGCCAGGAGGATCTGAAAGTTGTGCTCTGGGGTGAGAACGCTCTCATTCCGCTCACTGCAGGCGAATGCATTGAAATTTACCATGCAACAGCAAAGCCAGGGAGGTTCGGGGATATCGAGCTGGGAGTCGGGAGGGGCAGTGCGCTCCGGATTTCAAAAGAGATAGAACAACCGATTGTCTTTTGCGGAACCATCCTTCCAGGACAGGGATGTACATTTATTGATGACGGGAAGGAACGCTACCTTATCGATGGAAGTATTCTCCCGGGAATCGAGGTGAAGGTGACAGGAATCCTTTCCGGCAGCCGCATCATTACCGAAGAGATGGTACCAGTAGAGATCAAAGCGGAGGATGTGATAATCCGCCTGGAGAAACTTATGGATGGCCTGAGCCCGTGAACCACACTTTCGCCCCGTGCAATCCGGGTGTTTATATACCAGTCCTTAATATCTTGTTGTGCCATAGGAGTGTTACAAGAAATGGCTGAAGGACCATTGGAGATTGAAGATTTGCCGGGCGTAGGCCCGAGCACTGCTGAAAAGCTCCGGGAAGCCGGTTATCTCTCTGTTGAGAGCATTGCAACCGCATCTCCTGCCGAGCTCTCCGAGATCTCCGAGATCTCGGAATCCACCGCAAAGAAGATCATCAAGGCTGCCCGCGAAGTCGCCGATGTCGGCGGGTTTAAGACCGGCAAAGACATCTTCGAACAGAGAAAGGGCATCCGGAAACTCTCGTTCCGGGTACCCGAACTGGATACCTTGATGGGAGGGGGACTCGAAACCCAGGCCATCACGGAGATGTACGGTGAGTTTGGTTCCGGTAAAAGTCAGATAGTCCACCAGATGGCGGTAAACGTCCAGCTTCCCGAGGAACAGGGGGGACTGGACGGCAGTGCCATCTATATCGATACCGAAAATACCTTCCGTCCCGAACGTATCGAACAGATGGTAACCGGGCTCGGAATTGATGACATACCCGATGCGCAGGAGTTCCTGAACAATATTCATATTGCACGGGCGCACACGTCCGATCATCAGATGCTTCTGATCGACAACTCCCGCGAACTGGCAAATGAATTGAAAGGCAGCGACAAACCGGTCAAGCTCTTCATTATTGATTCCTTAACCGCCCACTTCCGGGCTGAATATGCGGGCAGGGGAACGCTTGCAACCCGCCAGCAGAAACTGAACCGGCACATGCACGAGCTCTTCAAGCTCATTGATGAGCACAATGCCGTGGGCCTTGTTACCAACCAGGTCATGTCCAACCCGGCTGTATTCTTCGGGGACCCGACAAAACCGATTGGCGGTAATATTGTCGGGCACACGGCAACATTCCGTCTCTACCTCCGCAAGAGCAAAGGCGGCAAACGCATTGCACGTCTCGTGGACAGCCCGAACCTCCCCGAGGGCGAAGCGCCGTTCATTGTTGAAGAGGCTGGTCTTAAATCGTGTTAAAAGCGCTCCTCACGGATATTGACGGGACGATCACCGATCCCTCCCGCAGAATACACACCGGGGCCATCGAAATGATCCGGTCTCTGGTCGACCGGGGGATAATTGTGGTTCTTGCGAGCGGGAATACATCCTGCTTCATGGAATCACTCTGCAAGATGATCGGTACGCAGGGGAGTTTTATTGCAGAAAACGGGGGGGTGTTCCGGGCAGGATATACCGGTGCCCTCCGGATTACCGGTGATCAAAGTTCCTGCAGGAAGGCGCTCGAAACATTACAAGCGTATTACCGCACTCAGGGAAAAGAACTGGATCTGTTCGATCCCACCTACCGATTCGCGGACCTGGCATTCGCCCGGACGGTACCGGTCGGGGAAGTAAAAAAAATCTTAAAGGACTATCCGGTACAGGTCATCGATACCGGATATGCCATTCACCTGCAGTCACCGGGAGTCAACAAGGGGACTGCCCTTGTGGAGCTTGCTGAAAAAATGAGCCTTGTCCCGGCAGATTTTCTCGCGATCGGCGATTCTGTCAATGATGTCCAGATGCTCAAAACCGCAGGCACCGGTATTACCGTTGCCAATGCCCATCCCGACACAAAAGCAGCAGCGGAATATGTTGCAGAAAATGGATACGGGGATGGGTTTGTTGAAGGGATAGAAAAATATTTTTCTTATTTTCGTGCAAGGTAGCGATCAACGACAATATAGTCCTTGATATCCTTTACCGATTCAAATGGTATGATCAGCAATTTGTCATCTTCGAGATTGTAACCTTCCGTGGAAAATGCCTGGTCCGGATGAATGATCATCTCCATGACCTGGCCGGAATCAAAATCAACCCGGAGGTTCTTCAGGGTTCCGATGAGCTTCCCGTCATTGCTCATTATTTTTTTTCTCGACAGGCTGCGGGCAAATACACGAGTCATAAAAAAATTGACGATGTATAAATATTTAAAATGTTCTAAATTGGCGGCAAAAATGAGTTTTTCAGAATTAATAGCAAAAGAACGTTATTTGAACATTTCAGCGGCCATTCTGACGTCAGTTCCCCGCAGGGTCTTCCTGCCGGCATGATCCGACATTTTCTTTGCTTCCTTTGCAAGGAATGTACCGTATTCCTCCATCAGTTCGGCAAGGGTTTCCGTCGCATCGGCACTGACGCGCTCGGCACCGGCTTTCTTGATAATTCGTTCTACTGCAGCCTGGGATAATTCTGTCATAAAACGTTGATTCCTCCCATAGCATTTGGCGCGGGATATCTAAAGATGTTGTATTTACAGCGAGGGGAACACCCGGATGATATCCGACTGGGTGATGATGCCGACCGGCTTCTTGTCTTCAATAACGATTAAACGTCCGATCTCCCGTTCCTTGAACCGCCGGATCACTTCAAACAGTTTGGTGTCTGAGGGCGCCTCGACTACATCCGTTGTCATGCATTCAGAGACGTTCGTTGAGAGTGGCCGTTCCTTTTCTATTGCCTTGGCGATATCGCTCATCGTGAGGATGCCGGAAAGTTTCCCGTTGTCGACTACCGGAGCGCCGTGAATGTGATCACGGTTGAAGAGGGTCAGTGCATCGCGGAGAGTGTCGGTGCTCTTCAGTGTCTTTAAGGGACTTGTCATATAATGCCGGATCGATTTTTTGGGAAGAGATATCATTTCAGATGTGGAGATGAGGAGAGCCTGCTTCGACTCGTCCTTGCCGAATACCTCACCCCGTATCAGCAACTTGTTGACCGGGGTCGGGCCGATCGTGATCTGGTCGCCAATCTCGAAAAGTTTTGCACTGCCGACCAGCTTTATGACCGCATGGCAGATGTCCGGGTGGCAAAGCGTGGTGAAATCGATCTCCTGGACATTTACTCCCCGGATGTTTTCCCCGTTCCGGCTGATCTTGACATCATAATCGCCTTCAGCCACATTCAGGTTGAGTTCCTTGTACGCAAGTGCAGTGGGGATGTACCCTCCCTTGGGTCCAGGCACTCCATCAACAAGCCCAATCGCCTTTAAAGCCTGCATCTGGTTGCGCACGGTCCCCGGGTTCCGCTGGATCATATCGGCAATCTCCTCCCCCTTGATGGAGTGCGACTGCTGGTGATAGAGAGTGATCAAGGTGATGAGGATATCCTTCTGGATCAGGGACAAGTCCATAACGATAAACCGTATGGCGTTCAATAAATATATAATTAGGCAGGCGATACGTGGAATTTGAGACAATGCCAACGGTGCCAACTGCGGACGAGATCCTTGACCGGAGTTTCCGCCGTGCAGCAAAGAAGATGAAGGAAAAGACCAACAAGGAGCGGGCAAACGAGGAGTTTGTCCGGGCAGTGGGGGCTGCCGTCCACGACCGCCTGGTCTATATCATCCGCGGGTTTCCGGAGTTCGACCAGATAACCCCGTTTTACCACGAGATGGCCGACATCCTCTTCGGGATCGAAAAGATCAAGCAGTCCCTTGGCGCCGTGGGCTGGGCAGCAAAGCATACAAAGATGGTAGGGAGCCAGCTTGCCACGCAGTCCCGGAAGGCAGAGGACACGCTTGTCGTACGCAAACGGGCAGTTGCCCGGCTCGCGTCCATGGTCCACCAGATTGGAGACGACCTCCTCTTCCTGAATGAAGTGAGAAATGTCTTGCGCAAACTCCCTCATGTGGAGGATGGGTTCACGATAGTTATTGCCGGCTACCCGAACGTGGGGAAATCCTCATTCATCCGGCGGATCTCCTCGGCCGACCCGGAAGTGGCTTCGTACCCGTTCACCACGAAAGGCATTATCGTCGGACATCGGGAGACGGGCCGCGAACGGATCCAGTTCGTTGACACCCCCGGCATCCTCGACCGTCCCGCTGAAGAGAGGAACCAGATCGAGAGGCAGGCGCTCTCCGCGATCATGAACATTGCGGATGTCATCCTCTTCATCCTCGACCCGTCAGAGCACTGCGGGTACCCGATGGAGATGCAGTTGGGCCTGCTTGAGGAAGTGAAAGGGATGGTACCGGTCCCAGTCGTAGTCGTTGCCAACAAGTCGGATCTCGTTGAGGCGGAAGGCTACACCACGATGTCAACCGCGGACGGGACAGGGGTCGGGGAGGTGCTCGCAGAGCTCCTCACCCACAAGCCAGTGCCGGAAAAGAGGACACGGGCAGTGGATATCCGGTCTTCCCTCCCACGGGAAGAGGGCGAGGACGCTGCGGTTGAGTACGATCTGGAAGGGGATGTCGTGCGGAAGCCCAAGCCCAAACGGGCCAGGAAGCCCCGGACAAAAGCGGCCGGGGCCTGAAGAGTACAACACAGGTAAAGGGGAGGATCTTCTTATTCCCCCGGATCCGGATACCCCGCCATTTCCCTGATCCACCAGAAACACGGAATTCCTTTCTTCCCGCCATCCAAAAGGGTCTATATTGACAGTTTTCCGGGTCAGGGCATGAAGGTGCTCTGTCCGGGACAAGTACTGGATAATTGATGAATAACGGTGGGTTCGGTTGGGCGTTCTGCCAACTCTTATCTGGAATTCTCACATTGACCCTCACGCAAAAAAACCGCTGATGGGGTATACCCCTTAGCAAAATTCTTTCGTCCCGCCCACCCGCTCAGCCTAAAATGTTCCGGCAAAAGGATCGGAAAAGAGCAGTCACCGGCGTAAACTCGTCCGGGTTTTTCACCCGGACCCTCACGCAAAAAAATCGGTGAGGGGGGTACCCCTCAGTAAAAAACTTTTCGTGACCCCCTCAGCAAAAATAATTGGTGAGGGGGGTACCCCTCATTAAAAATTTTTAGTGAGCCCCCCATGCCCCTGTGCTTTGTGATGCTGCGGGCATTATCTTTTCTGAAAAATATTGAAATCGATATGATGCCGCCGCGGGGCGCCCTTCGGGGCGGCGGCCGTTTATCACAAACGGGGTATTGGGGCATCGACCCCCATCATATTGAAATCCCTACCCCATCACCATCATCGAAAGTCCCCACCCTGCCAGGAACCCGAGAATGGTCCCCCCGCACAGTGGCGGCAGACCGGCCTGCGGTTTTCCGGACATCACGAAGTTGAGGAGTACGACAAGCCCGGCGAGCGAGCCGATGATGGCACCGATTGCCGGGAGATTAATCATGCCGGCAAGCCTCCAGCCTGTTAAAAAGACATTGGCCGATACAACGAGGATCGCGGGCATAATCATGTCGCCCATACCGATGATGAAGGCCGCACGCTCCCCACCGTCGCCAAGTTTCCCGATCCCCTCTTTGATAAAGGAATAGTCCTTCCTCTTGGGAATGACGAAGAGGATGGGAGTCTTCTGGCCTATCACGCCCTCGGCGAGCGTAATCATGTGTTTTGTCTTGTACACGGAGATCGCATCGTAGACCGCCAGCAGGATGAGAAGGATCAGGACCGGGACGACCTCAAGGGAAACGCCGAAGATCGAGGCCACGCCGGCGCCGATTAGAATCCCAAGCCCGTCGATAACATACCATTCGGGATATCTGTATAAGAGAACCGTTGCAAGGATTGAAAGGATAATCACGACAAGGGTTGCCGCATCCGTCTCGCCCATCGAACCATAGGCCAGCGCCATGAAGATATAAACAAATGTCAGGAAGATCGAGATCCCGATTACCGCGGTAATTACCTTCTTCATGTCATAACGGATCAACACCAGCAGCAGCGCAGTGAAGACGAGCAGGATGAGGATGAAGATGACCGGGTTTGCGACCGAGCCCGGGTCCTGGAAGGCGACGATACCCGACGCCCGTACGGGGAGCGATAACAGGACTGCCCCGAGCTCCACCGCGAGGAGCAGGAGTGGCATTGCAATGATGGGAACGAGGTTCTTGGTATCCATGTGGTATCTCCGTGTTCTTGATGTTCGTTAGATTAATTAGTGCGCTCTCATCATCTAAAAGCATGGAGATACGCGAGTACTTACCCGACATCCTGCTCACTGCCATTATGGTCATATCCACGCTCGTCCTCATCCTCCGGTTCTGGCAGGATCTGACAATCGCAGTTGCTGCCGCCCTGATGATGCTGTCCATTGGTGGCCTCTTCCTCTCCCTTGAGGTCAAGATGCACCGGCTCGAGCAGAGCGTGGTCACCCGCGAACGGATGCTGCGCACAAATCTCGAGGAAATTTCCACCCGCATGGTGAACAAATACGACATGGCGCTCAGCCATCTCGACGAGCTCATCGCCGAATTCTCACGGCGTGCGTATAAATAGCCATACAGGTATGGCGTGATCCACCATGGGTGTCGCACTACGGGATATCATCGCGGAATACAAGACCCCGGTCACCTGGGAGGCACTGACGGGCGTTGCGGCAATCGATGCCAACAATGCCCTGTACCAGTTCCTGACCATCATCCGGCAACCGGACGGGACGCCACTGATGGACCGGCAGGGGCGGGTCACCTCCCATCTCTCCGGCATCCTCTTCAGGATCTCGAACTTCATGGAGAAGGGGATCAAACCGGTCTTTGTCTTCGACGGGAGACCGACCCCACTCAAGCAGGCCACGATTGACGAGCGCCGGAAAGTCCGGGACACTGCCGGGGAGAAATGGAAGGAAGCGCTGGAGCGGGGAGATGAGGAGGAGGCGTACAAGCAGGCTAGGTCCTCGACCCGCGTCGATGATACGATCATCGCCACTTCCAAGGAACTGCTCCGTCTCATGGGTATCCCGGTGGTGCAGGCACCCGGCGAGGGGGAGGCACAGGCCTCCTTCATGGTGGCGAAAGGGGATGCCAGGTACGTGGTCTCGCAGGACTACGATACTCTCCTCTTCGGTGCCCCGACCCTTGTCCGGAACCTGACCGTATCCGGGAAGCGCAAGATCCGGGGGCGTCAGATCACGGTGACCCCCGAGCGGATCGTGCTCGCGGAGACCCTCGCCGGACTCCACCTCACCCGTGAGCAGCTGATCGAGATCGGAATTCTCATAGGCACCGATTTCAACCCGGGCGTTGAAGGCGTTGGCGCAAAGACCGGGTTAAAGATCGTGCAAAAAGGTGAGTTTGCCAGGAAACTCAAAGAAAAGCAGCCGGACTTTGACCCGGCACCGGTAATGGAGATGTTCCTGAACCCACCGGTGACAAATGACTACTCGGTTGCTGCCGGCCACCCGGATGCGGAAGGGATAAAGAAGATGCTCTGTGACGGATATGACTTTTCACTGGAACGGGTGGACAGGGCAATGGAGGGGTTTGCGGTCAAGGCCGGGCAGAAGACTCTCGAAGGGTGGTTCTGAAAAGTAATAGTCCTGAGTGGTGCACCTGATACACGATATGCGGGAAAAAAGGAAGCTGGGATATAGTCCTCAGCATTTCTCTTCGCACGCAAAGGCCTGCTGCGGATCGCTCCCGGCAGACCTCCCGCACTGCTCCACGCAGGCCCTGCAGCTGGCAAACTGCGGGCTTGTGACAAGCGAGCAGCTCCCATCACTGCCGGATGTGCACTGCGCATAACGCCGGCACTTGTCGCCCATCTGGTACAGCATGGTGCACGCCTCGGGCGCATGGTTCCCGCACGCAAGGTCAAGACCGTGACAACTCGTGAACCCGCACGTTGTACCGACCGGGTTTCCCGGGGATACCGGTGTTGTCCCGGGCGCGACGTTCGCATTACCGCTGTGTGTGGCGGAGGTGCAGCCGGCAACAAGCAGGGTGACGGCAAGGACTGTCATAAAGGCTGGAATGGTGAAGACAGGATATTTCATGGATATCAGATCCGTTGCACAAACTTCATCCCTGTACTATTTATCAATTTATTTGACCGTGAAAATCTTCGCCGTATTACAATACATTCGCCAAATTACGATACATAAATGGTATCCGGCATGCAGTAATGTTAGGGTAACAGCAATACCAGTTACTATTCAAACCGATTAATCCCGGCAGGGAAAATACCCGGGAATAAGATTGTGCGGACCATGGCAGGAAAACACTCACCAGAAATCCCGCCATCAGATGACAGGATGAAGATTGTTGTCAGCAGGAACAGCCCGTATCTCGTCTCAGGGGGAGTCCCCCTGATAAGGGACGAGATCTGCAATGATGACGAAGGATACTGCCGGACCTGGAAGGAAGTGGTCAGGTACCATGTCGGGGAGAACTATGCCCTCTGCCGGTGCGGCCATTCGGAGAACAAGCCGTTCTGCGATGGCAGCCACGTGAAACGGAAGGTGTGAATGAACGCCAAACGTTTCTCCTTTCTGGCCCGGCGCTCGCAAACGACAAAAGGTCTTCCGGATGCCGGGGACTCTGTCGCTACCGGTCATACGTCAACGAGGATCGTCTCCCCGTCAAGTTTCACCGGGAAGACCCGCTGGTCGTGGGTCTTCACCGGTGCCATGATCTCCCCCATCCGGGCCAGAATCTTCTGCGTCTCCTGTGGGAGCATCTCCGCACCCGGCAGCGACCCCATCACGGGTCCCGAGATCTTCTTTCCTGTCCTCACATCAAACCGGGAGAAGTGGAGCGGGCAGATGATAGCGGCACCGTCCAGTGTTCCCATTGAAAGCGGGGCGTTCATGTGGGCGCACCGGTCCGCAAGAGCGTATACCTTCCCACTTAAATTCACGAGCACCAGCTCAGTCCCACCTGCTTCGACATGTTTTAGCGTCCCGGCGGGGACATCCCGTAAACCTGCAACCCTGACAAATGCCATACCCTCCGTTGTACAACCGGCAAGAGATAACGGTTGCCTCATGTCTCATAATCTGAAACCGGCTGGTTTTCCTTGGTAACGTTCTCCTGTGCCGGCGGCTCGTTACAGTTCCTGAAACAACCGCAAACCTGTAAATAGTATCCATCAGGAAAGACACGTAGGACAGGAGGAAATCTATGCCTAATCCCAAAGACGGAAAACTGGAACTGTTGTCGGACACGAACAGCGCCCTCGTGCTCGTGGACTACCAGCCCGCGATGTTTGCCGGGGTCGCCTCGGGAGACAAGACCATCATCAGGAACGCGGCAGCGTGTGCGGCAAAGGCTGCATCAATCCTCGGCATCCCGGTGATTCTCTCGGCAATCGGACCCCAGCGCAACGGGGAGTTCATGGCAGACATCACGAAGATCTTCCCGGGCCAGGAAGTGTTTGCACGGTCAGTGCTGAGTTTTGACGCATTTGAGGACGAGAAGACCTGGCAAGCCTTCAAGAAGACAGGCAGAAAAAAAGTGGTCGTCTCGGGGCTCTGGACCAGCATGTGCTTTGCCTACACCGCGCTCCACGCCCTGAAGGAAGGATACGAAGTGTACGGGCTGATGGACGCGGCCGGGGATTCGACACCGGACGCCCACAAGTACGGGATCAAGAGAATGCTGCAGGCCGGTGTGATTCCCATCACGACCGAGTCGCTGGTCTCGGAATGGATGCACGACTGGGGCAACCCGAAGTCGGTGGACCTGATACAGGAAGTATACTCAAAATACGGTGCGATGATCGGGTTCCGGTGAGGGGGATAAAAAAGGACCCTCCGGACACTTCACGATGGGTCTTGCAGCTATGTGCCAAACCGGTAGCATTCCTTTGGCACGGTCATCTCGAACCGTGCCCCTTTTCCATAGACCTCGGTCTCGGTGATCGCGATGTCGGTTATTGAGAGTATCTCTGAGCACAGGAAGAGGCCGAGGCCGCTATTTTTACCGAATCCCTTGGTGAAGATGCTGCCCTTGTCACCTGCCTCGATACCTACACCGTTGTCTTCGAACGTGACAATGAGTGACCCGGAGGGTCCCCCGCTGGAAGAGATACGGATCTCAGAGAGCTCCTTGCCGCCATACCGCAGGGTATTGTCGAGAAGATTGTAAAAGACCTTCTCGAACAGGGCATCTGCATTCACTTCAAGGTCGGACCTGTTCACGTCCACCCGGACATCTCTCATCGGCAGCGCGGCAAGCGCATTCTTCACCACCATATGCCGTTCTGCCATGACGGGGCCTTCACTCCCATGTCCTCGTAATCGTGGATAAAGCTGATCTGACGCTCGATGATGTCGGCTATTTTCATTTCCTTTATGAAGTAACCGCAAGCTCGGAGGGCTTATCGATGGCCTCCTCGTTCAGCTCGAGATATGCTTTCAGGGCCATCAGCTGGTTCCGGATATCGTGCCGAGTGACAGTAGAGAGCAGGTTGAGTTTTTTATTGGCCATCCGGAGCGCATCTTCCGCCTGCTTCAGTTCAGTGATGTCATGAATAATTCCTTCTAGGCCCTGGATCGAACCGTCGGGGGCCAGGTAGAAGTGGCTGCTTGCTGTCACGAACCGGACAGACCCGTCGCGGCGCCGGAGCCGGAGCGGGTAGCCGGCAACCGCCCCCTTTTCTGTAACAAGAGAGAGGAAACGGTTCCGCTCGGCCGGGTCGACATAGACATCCCGGACATTCATGCCGATCAGTTCTTCGGGGGAATTGTAGCCCGCGAGTTTGGGAACGCAGAACATGCCGGCAAACCTGATAACCCAAAAGATCCGAACTCCTTCCTGAGTGATATTATGGAGATTGTACCGGGCATTCACATGGTTGACGGGGTCAACGGGAACAGTTATATCATTATCCGCGATGGCCTGACAGTAATCGATACCGGGATTCCCGGCAGCGGGAAGAAGATCCTCTCCTATATCCGGGAAAAACTGCACCGCGATCCACGGGAGATCAGGACAATCATCATCACCCATTTCCACATGGACCATACCGGGGGGGTTGTTGCACTCAAAAAAGCTGCGCCCGGAGCGAAGGTCGCCGTAGGCGACGCCGATGCCGGGTATGTCAGCGGAACACACGCCCTGCCCGTTCACGCCGGATTTTCCGGCCTCCTGCTGCGCATTGTCGGGACAATCCTGAAACCCGACACATTCCAGCCGGATATCCTCCTGAAAGACGGGAACCGTATCGACGGCCTTCTCTGCATCCCTGTCCCCGGGCATACGCCCGGCAGCATCGGCCTGCTCGATGAGGGGACAAGCACATTCTTTGCCGGGGACATCCTCCGCTTTGACGGTACTGCTGTCGCCGAAGGACCGGCCCAGTTCACGATGGATCCGGCACGTTCGCACCTGTCGATCCAGAAGATCGCTCTTCTGAACTATGAGATCCTCCTCCCGGGGCATGGGGTCCCGCTCCGGCCTGATGCCTCCGGTAAAGTACGGGAATTTGCCAAGACGCTGGTGTCCGCCATCTGAGCGACTTTTTTCACATCTTTTTTTCACATCTTATTACCGGGACAACTACCTGCCGCGGACCTTCCATGGGCATGTATAAACCCCTGCAGGGAATACCCTATTATACGGAGCGCAGACAGGAACCTTGTCCGGCGTGCCGCCCCCTCCACCCGGTGAACCCATGCAGCTACGATCATGCAAAAAGGCATATAACAACGAGACCCAGCGCGCAGTACCTCTGGAGGAAACCCTTGCCCGAATCGAACCAAAAGTCCCGGCTGCCGGGATCACCCGGGTTGCCGACATAACAAACCTTGACCGGATCGGCATCCCGGTCTTTTCCTGCATCCGGCCGACGGCGATGGACGGGGCGATCACGGTGTACAACGGGAAGGGGGCAACAATCGAGGAGTCGCGCATCTCGGCGATCATGGAAGGGATCGAACGTTACTCTTCTGAACTGCATGACCGGAGACCCGAACTCGCGCCCTACCAGTATATGCAGATGAGTGGTAAGAACGTACTCGACCCAAAGGACCTGATCCTCCCGCAGGGTACCGACCTCGACCGGCTTATGCCATGGACGGAAGGGTACGATATCGTCAATGACGAGCCGATTCTCGTGCTTTCGAACGCGGTCTTCCACCCGCTCCCCCCGGCTTTCCGCGGGCCCTTCCGCACGAACACCAATGGCCTCGCATCGGGGAACACCTTCGAGGAGGCAGTATTCCACGCACTTTCCGAAGTGATCGAGCGGGACGCATGGTCGCTCGTTGAGGCATGCCGCGACACCGGCCCGCGTGTCGTCAATATCACGGACGGGCCCCTCACCGCGATGCAGGAAAAGTTTGCCAGGGCACAGGTGGATGTGATGGTGCGGGATATCACGAGCGACATTGGCATCCCGACCATGGCGGCAGTTTCCGATGATGTGCTTTTAAAAGACCCGATGCTCCTCACGATCGGGATGGGGACGCATACCAGCGCCCGGATCGCGATCATGCGGGCGCTCACCGAAGTGGCGCAGAGCAGGCTGACGCAAATACACGGGGCCCGGGAGGATACGACCCTTGCAGAGCTCCGGAAGAGGATGGGCTACGAGCGGGCACGGCGGATCAACGGGTACTGGTTCAGGGATAACGGCACTGTGGACTACAGCCACGTACGCTCAACCGATACGGATGACTTCAAGAAGGATATCGAAAATATCATCGGGGCCCTCAAAAAACAGGGTCTCGATCGTGTGATCATCGTGGACCTCACCCGGGAGGAGATCGGTATCCCGGTCGTGCGGGTAATCGTGCCGGGTCTCGAAGTGTTCGCCATGGATCCCGAACGCCGTGGCGAGCGGGTGGAGAATGCACAGGATCATCGTCTTTCTCGGGCCAAGCCTTGACCATTGTTCTGCGGAGAAGATCCTCTCAGCAGAATACCGCCCTCCGGCGAAGAGGGGCGACCTCCTCAGGGCCGCTGAGGACGGGGCCGCCATCATCGGGTTGATCGATGGCGTCTTCCACCAGGAGTCCGCCGTGGCCCACCGCGAGATCCTCACGGCAATGAAAAAAGGTGCCCGGGTGATCGGCGCCTCGAGCATGGGAGCGCTCCGTGCAGCCGAGATGGATACGCTGGGCATGACCGGCATCGGCGAGGTTTACCGGATGTATAAAAGCGGGGAGCTGGAGTCCGATGACGAGGTCGCGCTCGTCTTCGATCCTGAATCCGGGTATTCTCTCTCGGAACCTCTTGTCAACATCCGCTTCACGCTCAGGAAAGCGCAAGACGAGGGTATCCTGGATGCACCTGCCCATGATGCCCTGCTCTCCACTGCCCGGTCTGTCTTCTACCCCAGGAGGACATATCCCCTGATCGCGTCCTCAGCCGGCAGTTCCATTGATGCAGCAATGAAGGAACGGTTCCTTGCATGGGTGCAGGACCATGCCTGTGACCGGAAGCGGCAGGATGCAATTGAGGCACTGGAGTATATCGCCGGCATAGACCGTGAATAACACCGCGGTTGCAAGCGGTGCGGCGTCCTGCACGGATACCAGAGAGACTGTCGCCGTCTGCCCGGCAACATATATGAGCGATCCTGACCAAGCCATCTTGTTCATGACTCCGTCGCCCGGCTTCCCGGTATTTGACAGGACGCGGACACTCCACCTGTCGCAGACAGATCTTGTCCGGTTTCTCGTGATCATTGCAATCACCCTGTCGATCACCGGTATCACGTACCTTTCGACGGCTGCCGGCTACGGTGCCATCGTCCCCCAGCTCTTCTATTTTCCCATCCTGTATACTACGTATTTCTATCCCAGCCGCGGCATATACGTGGCATGTAGTTGTGCGGCTGCATACCTGGTCATCGCCGCCCCGCTTGCCGACCCGGACCCATTTCTCCTGGCAAGGGTTCTCTTCCAGGCAATTCTCTTTATCGCCATTGCCGTCGGGTCGGGGTATATCCTGAAAAACCGAAGGGTGGTTCCTTACACGGAACCGGAAGAGGATACAGGTGCGATCTCCGCCATGATCAGGACCGGTGAGTGCGATCACATCGAATTCAAGCTCCGGGCGCTCTGGAGCGTGGATCTCACGAAAGAAGATATCATGGCGAGCGAATCCGGTGAAGTGCGGAAATACCGGAACTATGCGTCGAAGTTCATCGTTGCCCGATCGATTGCCGGGTTCCTCAACACCGATGGCGGGGATCTCCTGATTGGGATCCGTGAGGACCGTATGCTCAACACAACCGAGGCGGTTGGTATCGAGGACGAGTACCCGCAGCTCCAGGAGAAAGATCGAAATCCCGACGGCTACCGGCGGATGCTGATCGATTCCGTGGTCAGAAAATATCTCCCGGAGATCTTCGAGTCGGCAAGCCGGTTCATCCAGATATCCTTTCCGGTCATCAGGGGAAAGACCCTCTGCCTCATACACATCACGCCAACTGACAGGCCGGTCTTTGTCGATACCGGAAGCGAGGAGATCTTCTTCATCCGCGTCGATGCCTCGACCCGGGCCATTGCCGGGAGGACCCTGACCCGGTATATCCTCAACCGGTTCTCATCATCATAACCGGAACCCGTATGGTGAACACGGGCCCCCGCCCGGAAAAACTCCTGTTTTATTCTACCTTGGCCCAGACATATGCAAACCGCTGGAATGCGGTGATATGGCCGAACACGCCGAACAGGACGAGCATCCAGCCAAGGAGAGAGAGCCCACAGAAGCTCAACGGGACGAGAAGATCGATGATACCGATCACCATGATCATGACCAGCCGGTCTGCCCTCCCGAGCAGACCCCCGTAGTACCTCCCGACACCGACCGCCTGTGCCTGCGTCCCGAGATACGAGGCCATCAGGACCCCGGTCAGGGCGAGGACACCGATCTGCCACGGGACCATACCGCCGGCGAAGATACCGGTGATGATGAAGATATCCGCGTACCGGTCAACCGCATGATCGAGAAAATCCCCGCGTTTGCTCTGGGCCTTCATCTCGCGGGCAACGGCGCCGTCCATCGCATCGCAAAAGGCATTGAGGGCAACGGCAATGATCGCAAAGAACTCCATTCTCAGAAAGAAGAGGGCCCCCGCAGCAGCCGAAGCCAGAAGGGCGGCAATGGTGAAGAAGTTCGGGGTGAGCCGGCAGCGGATCGCAATGGCAACCAGCGGGTCGAAGTATACTTTGGCATGGGAACGGTACTGGTCGAGAGTCATGGCCCCGCCTCCAGGTACGAGGACCAGTCGATATGGCCGAAGTCCGACGGCACCTCCCCCCTGATAAACTGCTCGATCCGGTCAGCGCAGAACCGGATATCGTGACCGGTGGTGTCGAGCTCGAAGATGTGGGAAGGATCGTGCTCCTCAACGGTCTCGATGAGGCATGAGTCAAGCGCTTCCGCCTCAGCATTCTCCCGGATCTTTGCCTCCCGGTACTTGCGCCGTGCAAGCCGGGCTTTCAGCTCATCGGGACGGCACCGGAGGACCACAACAAGGTCACAGGCGAGCAGGTGGGCAAAGTGGCCCTCTACAAACCCCTCCACAGGTACGAATTCTGCGGCCCACCGGTCCACATCGATAATCCGGGCATCCCTCTTCCCGTCATCACCGACAACATACGGTCCGACCGTCGTGGTAATGTGGACGACACGGTGCCCCCGGCGCGCCAGTTCCTCTCCGATCGCCGATTTGCCGGTCCCGGGCGTCCCGGTGATGCCGCACATCATAAAGTGTTGATCACCTTCACGAACCGCGCATTCTCCCAGTCTTCGCCAATGCTGACCCGGATGTAGTGGTCAGGGAGCCCGGCAAAACTTCGGCAGGAGCGGACGACAACTCCCTGCCGGGCAAGCTCCTCGACCATTTCATCGCTCGTATGGGGGGCGACGTCCACCATCATAAAGTTTGCATCGGACGGCAGGACCGGGTATTTCACTTCGGCCGCAAAACGTTTTCTCCAAGTCGCGACCTTCGTGATATAGCGTTCTGCGTGACCTTTGTCCGGGAGGGCTGCCGCGGCTGCTGCCGCCGATACTGAATTGACGGCAAACGGGGTACCTGCCCGCTGGTACCACGGCGGCAGCCATCGCGGGGTAAAGGCATAGCCGATCCGCAGGCCCGCAAGGGAGTGCACCTTCGAGAAGGTCCGACCGAGGATCAGGTTCTCGTGCTTTTTCATCAGCGGGAGATAATCGTAGTCCGAGAATTCGACATAGGCATTATCGAGAAACAGGACGCCTTCAATGCCTTCAAGGATCTCCCGGACGATCTCCGGGCCTGTGGCATTCCCCGTGGGGTTGTTGGGAGAACAGAGGAAAACGATCTTCGCTTCCTTTCCCGCCCTGACCAGCTCTTTCGGATCGACGGTAAAGTCCGGCCCGCGGGGAATAGCGGCAACCTCTGCACCCTGCCCCATCGCTGCGAGCGCATAGAAGGAGAACGTCGGGGTCGAGACAGCCACCCTCTCTCCGGGGTCGACGAGCGTACGGATAAGAGTCTCGATGACCCCGTCCATCCCCACCCCGGTCACGAAATGATAGTCGCCATAGTATGCCCTGAGAGCGTTCATGAGGACGTTCACCCGATCATCCGGGTAGCGGTTCACTCCCTGGAGTGCCTCCTCTGCCGCTGCCAGGGCGGACGGGGAGAACGGTTCGGGGTTCTCGTTGCTCGCGAGCCGGGCGATGCGGTCGAGGCCATATTCGCGGGCGATATCCTCCGCTTTCCGGGCGAAGACGTAGCCGCTCTTTTTTTTATAGCAGGACCTAACCAAGCGTTCCATTGATTACCCCGACCACGCGGTCGATTTCCTCATTGGAGATCGTAAGCGGGGGAACCAGACGCAGGTTGCCGTCCGCTGCGCAGTTGACGAGCACCCCCTGCTCCTGACATTTTTTCTGGATCTCCGTGCATCTATCTCCGATGGTCATCCCGATCATGAGCCCCCGGTACCGCGGGTTGTGTTGTTTCAGTCCCTCGCCGAACCGTGCGCCCTTCCGGCCCACGTCAGGCAGGACGCTCTCGATCACGCCAATCGTTGCAAGCGCTGCGGCACAGGCCAGTGGCCCGCCGGCAAAGGTGCTGCCGTGCTCACCCTTTTTGAACTCGAGCCCTTCACGTGCCACGATTGCACCCATGGGGAACCCGCTCGCAATCCCCTTTGCAAGGGTGACGATATCCGGTTTCACGTTCGTGTGCTGCATGGCGAGCCATCTGCCCGTGCGCCCCATGCCGGTCTGCACCTCGTCGACAATCATGAGCGCCCCGTTATCATCGCACACTTCGCGGATACCTTCAAGGAAGCTGTCGGGCGGGATGATGACCCCTGCCTCTCCCTGGATTGGTTCGACGATGACACCGGCAGTATCGTTGTCCACGGCTTTTTTGAGGGCGCCGGTATCACCATACTCTACAAAGGTCCTGATCAGGCCGAGAGGTTCGAACGGTTCGCGGATCGCCGGCTTGTGGGTCACGGCAAGCGACCCCACGGTCCTCCCGTGGAACCCGTGCGTGAACGCAACGAACTTCTTCTTTCCCGTCCGGACCCGGGCGAGTTTGAGCGCCCCGTCTGTTGCCTCAGCTCCCGAGTTGGAGAAGAACGCCTTGTGCATCCCGGTGATCTCGACCAGTTTTCTTGCGAGATCTCCCTGGTGAGGTATATAGTAGAGGTTCGAGCAGTGGATCAGCTGGCATGCCTGCTCGGAGATCGCTTTCACTACCGCCGGGTGGCAGTGGCCGGTGCTGCAGACCGCAATACCTGCCACGCAGTCGAGGTATTCCTTCCCTTCTGCGTCCCAGACGCGGGAGCCCTCGCCCCTGACAAGGGCGATCTCGCGGGAGAATGCGGGCATAACGTAGCGCTCGTCGAGTGCTTTCATCTGGCTTGTTGTTTCCATTCTTATCACACTGAAAATTTCCGGGTTTTTTCACCAGTTATTCGTATTCGATCGTTGCCGGGGGTTTTGCCGTGATATCGTATACCACCCGGGCCACGCTGGGGATGTCCGCAGTGATACGCGACCCGATCCGGGTCAGATGTTCGAACGGGATATTGAGTGGATCTGCAGTCATGCCGTCCCGGGAATTTACCGCCCTGACCGCCACGATCCACCCGTGGATCCGGTTGTCGCCTTTGACACCGGTGCCGAGACCAAGGAGGGCGGCAAAGCACTGCCAAGGGCGGTAGCGTTCCACCAGTTCCTCCTCGACGATCCAGTTCGCCTCACGGATGACCGCAACCTTCTCTCTCGTCACCTCGCCCAGTACCCTTACCGCAAGCCCGGGACCCGGGAACGGCATCCGGTGCTGGATCTCCGTGGGCAGGCCAAGCGCACCGGCAACGTCCCGTACTTCGTCCTTGTAGAGATCGCGGATCGGTTCTATTACCTTGGCGAACTCCACGCGGAGCGGCATGCCGCCAACATTGTGGTGGCTCTTGATCCCGCCCTCGCTCTCGATACGGTCGGGATAGATCGTGCCCTGCAGCAAACACCTGGCCCCCTGTTTCTTTGCCTCCCGCTCAAAGACCCGGATGAACCGTTCCCCTATGGCCTTGCGCTTGGATTCGGGATCAGTCAGACCCTTCAGAGCGTCGAGGAACTCGTCACCAGCATCAACGATCTGGAGGCGGATGTTGCCAAAGATTGTACGGATCCGTTCGGTTTCGCCTTTCCGCATCAGGCCGGTATCGATGTAGATCGGTATCAGGTTGTCCCCGATGGCGCGGGCGGCAAGAGCTGCGCAGACCGAGCTGTCCACGCCTCCCGACAAGGCCACCACTACCTTGTCGTCTCCGGCTGCGGTTTTGATCTCGGCAACTGCCTTTTCGATAAATTTCCCGGTATTTACCATGATCCCTTTCCTTATTTTGTCCGTTTGTTGGCCACGCACGCTTCAACGAAGCCTATATACGGAGGGGACGGCCTCGTCGGGCGCGACTTGAACTCCGGGTGGAACTGGGTGGCAAAGAAGAACGGGTGCCCGGGCAGTTCAAGGCATTCCATCCGGTTCTTGTTCGTCGCCGAAAAGACCAGCCCAGCTTCCTCCAGCTTCGTGATATACCCCGGGTTAACCTCGTACCGGTGCCGGTGCCGCTCGATCACCTGCTTCTCGCCGTACAGCCTGTGGCACAGGGTGCCTTCCCGGATATCGGCGGTATAGTTGCCAAGTCGCATCGTCCCGCCCAGTTCATGAAGCCCTTCCTGTTCCGGGAGGAGGGCGATCACGTGCGTCCCCTCTCCGAACTCCTCGCTCGTTGCATCGGCCATGCCTGCCTTGTGCCGGGCGTATTCGACCGTTGCCAGCTGAAACCCGAGGCAGAGCCCGAGGAAGGGGACATTTTTCTCCCGGGCGAACCTGATCGCATCGATCTTCCCCTCGATACCCCGCTTGCCGAATCCACCCGGGATCAGGATGCCGTCGTAATCCTTGAGCGTGCACTGCTCGTACCGCTCCGCGTCCAGCCATGCGATCTTTACTTCCGTCGAGAGGGCCCGGCCTGCGTGTTTGAGCGATTCCTTGATGCTGATATACACGTCCTCAATGCCGTACTTGCTCACGATCGCAACGGTCACCCGGTTCGTGTACTCCTTGTTAACGACACGGTACCACGAACTGTCCGCTTCTTTCCGGTCGAGCCCGAGGTGGGCAGAGAGCACATCGGCAATACCCTCTTTCTCCATCTCCATCGGGACGGCATAGGTGTCCGGTGCGGTCGCCGCGGAGATGACGGCACTCTGGGGGAGATCGCAGAACGCCGAGATCTTGCGCTTGGTGCCGGCCCCGATCGGGCTCTCGCTCCTGCCAACAATAATATCCGCATGGAGACCCAGTTCCCTCAGGGCTTTCACTGAGTGCTGGGTCGGCTTGGTCTTCATATCGCCCATCGTGTCTTCCGGGATCAGGGTCACATGGATCAGGATGTAATCGTGCGGCGGAAGCTCGCCCCTCATCTGGCGGATCGCCTCGAGGAATGGCATGCTTTCGATGTCGCCTACCGTGCCGCCGACCTCGACGAGGCAGATCTCCGCTTTTGTCCCATCCGGGAACTCCTCTTCGGCCGCCTGCCGGATACAGGTCTTGATCTGGTCGGTGATGTGGGGGATGATCTGCACGGTCTCCCCAAGAAAATCGCCCCGGCGTTCCTTGTCGATGACCGTGCGGTACACCTTGCCGGTCGTGATGTTGTGCGAGGCGGTTAGCTCGATTTCGAGGAACCGTTCATAATTGCCCAGGTCGAGGTCCACCTCGCTCCCGTCCTTGAGGACGAAGACCTCCCCGTGCTGTGCCGGGTTCATCGTCCCTGCATCGATGTTCAGGTAAGGGTCGATCTTGACCGCGGTCACCCGGTAGCCACGGTTTTTCAGGATCCTCCCCACGGATGCAGCGGTGATACCCTTGCCCAGACCGCTCATCACGCCGCCGGTAACAATGATGAATTTCACTAGAGATCTCCCCGATTGCTGTATATTTTGCTCACAATCCGTATTAGTGTTATCTTACCGTAATGCACGTTCCCAACCGGGAGCATGTGCGTTGTCCCGGCACGCATCGTGCGTTCCGGGATAATTTGCCTGATGGTAAAATAGTCTGAGGCAAGATTAATCTCCAGCCAGACCAAAATATCCGGACATGAAATTCCGATATATCGTGGCTCTGTGTGCACTCTGTCTCTGCATGATGCAGCCGGCCCTTGCCGCCACCGGGCAGGTTCGGGACAATGCAACAGATTATTACAACATCGCCGAGGTTGCCATCTCGAACGGGAAGCTGGATCAGGCAGTGGAATATTTCGATATGGCACTTGCCGAGAATACGACACTGCTCAGTATGGGCGATGGTCTTATGTACACCTACAAAGACAAGGCCGGCGCACTCACCGATCTCGGCAGGTATGACGAAGCCCTGAAGACGGTCAATGCGGGCCTGATCCAGTTCAGCAACAGTTCCGGGTTGTGGAACAATAAAGGATATGTCCTGTTCAAGATGGGACAATACAATGATGCCGTCGATGCGTACAACCGTGCGGTCACGATCGATCCTTCCTATGTGAAAGGCTGGATCAACAAAGGTAATGTGCTCATCAAGGCCGGCAGATACCAGGAAGCCGCAGATTCGTTCAACAAGGCCCTCACCCTCGACCCCGGTAACACGGATGCAACAGCCGGGATTGCGCAGGCACAAAAAGGAGGGATGCCATTCTCCCCGCCTGCTTCCATCGCCCTGATCCTCATCCTGATCATCGTCGCAGCCGGTGCGGTATGGTATGTAAAATTCCGGAAGCCTGAAACAAAAGAACCATCGGGAAAGAAATAAAAATATAAAAAATTAGGTGATTATCAATAATCAGCCCCCAATGGGGCGACAATCACACCATTCTTCCATCTGTAAAAAATTTATTTCAAGTGTCATTATCGCCCCCCTCTTGCGCCACCAGTCCCCCACGGGGGACGGGGCGCATTGCGATATAGCAGAACAGGTAATATAGCACCATCGCAAATGGGGGGTGCCCGAGCGGCGCGGGCGCAGCCCCCAAGAGCGAATTTCTCATGCTATTGATTCTTTTACTTCAATTGACTGAGTTTTTGCTTTTCGCGTTATCAATTCTGGAGCCGATGTTTTACAATCACCAAAAATTATTTTGCCTGCGTCACTGCAAACGCGGCAGATGACCGTGAAAGCCGGGTCTTTTCAGTGTTTTGTATCCAGACTTTCCCTTCGCAGAACGCAACCCTCCTCCCTTTCCTGATGACCTGTCCTTCGGCATTGACGACAAAACCCTCCCGGACACCCCTAATAAAACTGGTGGACTCGGATATAGTGGCGATACCTTCGCTCTCGGACAGCTGGGAATAGATCGCAAGCGCCATCGCCTCATCGGCGAGAGCGACAAGCATACCTCCCTGGAGCCAGCCTGCGCCGTTTACCATGTCCGGCCGTACCAGCATTTTCAGAACTGCCCTGCCGGCCTCAACACTCACGACATCAATACCCATCAGGCAAAAAAAAGGATTGGCCGATCTCCCGTCATTTTTTATCTTCTCAAGATAGTTCATTGTCTTCCCAAGAGATTTTGATCGGTGGGGGATTAAGATTGCCCTTCCCCATTCTTAATATCCCGGGAGGTTTGACCTGTTCAGCATGAAGGATGTGGAGACCAAAGAGATGCTCGCAGACCTGGTCTGGCTGAACGCATTGATCGCTACCGAACTTATCCAGATCACCGAGAACAGTTCAGCGATCACCAGGAAAGCCTCCCCGCCGGCCAGTTGCCTCGCGGAACACCACGCCCTGCGTGAGACCGCACTCGCCATGGCAGAAAAATACCGGCCCGGTACCATGCTTGCCCGGCACCTCGGCAAACACCAGTAATGTTATTGGGGAACTCTGCCCATAATTACTCAGATAATCGAGGCAGTACATATTCAGGTATACGTACGGCAGGATGCCGGTAGCTGACAGTTAATGAAACATCTGCCCAGGCACCCGAAATAAAAAACAGGTTGTTCCACATACCATGACAACTGACCCCGGGATTCCCTACAGTCTCGTAATCCCTGCATACAATGAGGAGCACCGGATCTCGCCGCTCCTTCTCGGGATCACACGGTTTGAGGGCGAACTCATTGTCGTATGTGACGGGACTGACAGGACGGCGGATGTTGTCAGGAGCATTGCCGCAAAGCGGGGAGATCTCCGGATCTGCTGTCTCCGGTTCGATCACCGCCTCGGGAAAGGCGGGGGTGTAATCGCCGGCATTGCCGCCGCACGGGCACCGCTCGTCGGATATTTCGATGCCGATGGATCGACAAGTATCGGCGAGATGGTGCGCCTCTTTTCCACGGTTACGTCCGTCGACGGTGCGATCGGTTCCCGCTGGGTCCACGGTTCGAAGCTCACCGTCAGCCAGGGCATACTGCGCCGGATGGAAAGCCGGGGGTTCAACCTGCTCATCAGGCTCCTGTTCGGGCTCCCGTACCATGATACGCAGTGCGGGGCAAAGGTCTTCAAAAAAACCGCCATCGATGCCGTGCTGCCGTCCATGATCTCGCGGGGCTTTGAATTCGATGTCGAACTGCTCTGGAGGCTCCAGGCCGCCGGTTTTACGATCACCGAAGTGCCTATCGAATGGCAGAACCAGGGCGCATCCCACGTAGAGGGGCGGGACATGTTCCGGATGCTCTCCGGCCTCATGAAAGTCAGGTTCAACCGGGGGGCCGGCCATGATCCTGTCGTCACCGGAAGAGGAGAAGAAGGAGGCGTTCCGGCTCTTCGAGGACGGACGGTACCAGGAATCGCTCCAAGTCTGCAACCGCCTGCTGGACTCCGGCAGGGACCCGGGCCTCGAAGTGCTGGCGGCGACAAACCTCTACTATACCGGCCGTCATGAAGACGCGGAGGTCTTCTTCCGCGATCTTGCCGTGCGGATGCCGGAGTCCTCCTATGTCCACAGCTATCTGGCAAAGGTACTTGAGGCGAGGGGCGATGAGGGAGCGATTGCGGAATATGCCGCTGCCGTCCACCTGGATCCGACCAACCAGGACGCGGTGAGGAGCTATGCCGAGTATCTCCTTTCCCAAAAGGATTACCGCGGGGCCCTGCCGGTCCTCCGGCGCCTCGTCATGCTCGCAAAGAAGCCCGAAGACATGAAGAACCTGATGCGGGCACTCATTGAGATCGGCGAGGCGGAAGAAGCCCTTGCCGCCCTAAGCCGGTATACCGGGGACGCTGCAACATCGAAGGAATACGTTGACGCCCTCATAAAAACGAAGAATTACCGGTCCGCTGCAGAAACCGCGTTTCTGATCTGGCGCGGGACTCAGGATCCCGACGTCCTCCGCACGTACCTTGACGCGCTCTCCCGGTACGATCTACAGGGATCGCTGGATGCCTATCCGACCTATTTGCAGGACCAGCCGGATTGCGCAATCCTGTTCGATTTTCTTCTCCTCCTGAAATCAAACGGGGATGTGAAACGGGCACGGGAGATTGCAGAAAAACTCCTGGCCCAGTGCCCCGTCGATCCTGCGTACCGTCTCGCTGAATGCGATCTCCTTGAAACGGCGGGAGAGGAGAAGAAAGCCCTTGAACGGTACGAAGCGCTAGTGCGGGACGAACTTGCAACCAAGAATGACATGGGCGTACTGGGTCTTGTCATCGGGAAGTACCGCCAGTACCTCGCCCGCCACATTCCAGCGGATGAGGCGGCACGCCGGTTCCTGGGACTCGTCTCGCAGGACATGAACGTTGTCAGCCTGCTCGAGACTGCGCGGTTCTATCATGCCTGCGGCAACCCTGCTGAGGCACGGTCCTGGTATTACCGTGCCTACCGGGCAGATTTCCTCGCCGGCGGACCCGACTACGCGCTCTTCCTTGCAGAGAACGGGGAAGAACGCGAGTGCGAGAAAGTGATGCTGTATATCCTCTCCAATGTCAGGAAAGGGACGGACCTTACGAGAGTTGCATCCATCATTGTTCAGGAAAACGGCAGGATGCGCTCCATGAAGCGCCTGACGGGACAACTGATAAAAAAACTGGAAGAGCGGAGGGCGTCCCTCAGCTCCGAAGGCCGGGAGCTGCTTGCGATCGCTTTTTTCATCGCCGCGTCCAATGCTCTGGAAGAGACCGATTACACAGGCTGCAAATATTTCTGTCTCTCGGGGATGGACGTGATGCCAGCCCATGCGCGGGCCATCCGTCTCGAGGATTGTCTTGCACTGGTCCGGAAATGCAAGGAGTTCTCCCTTGCCGATCGCCCGGTCATGCATGACCTGACGGTACGGGAACGGCAGGAGGCGGTTCCTCCCGCACAGGCAATGTACGACCAGCTCGGTCTGACAGAACAGGAACAGACGATCGTCACGTTTCTCCGGTCACACCGGAAGGCGAGCGAGATGGAGTTGCGCAATGTCCTCGGCACCCGGCGGGTGGTCGGGATCGTCAACAGGCTGGTACGGAAAGCTGGTTCGCAGGGAGTGTCCCTGCTCAAGAAGAAAGGAGTGGGCGAAGATGGCGAAGTCTACGAATATGCCGGATCCTGAACGGATGGCACAAGGCCGGCTCGAGAGCATCAATATCATCAATGCGCTCCGCAGGGGGACCGTACCGGCAGGGGGGCTCGAGCGGATCGCGGTCGGGCTCGACGTGGAAGAGAGTGTGATCGCAAAGCAGCTGGATTATGTTGCGCAGGGAGGCGGCGATCTCAAATTCGTACGGGGGGAGTATGGGAGTGGCAAGACCTTCCTTGTTGCCCGTTCCCTTGAGATCGCCCGAAACAAGGGGTTTGTCACGTCCCACGTGATCGTCTCGCCCGGAACCCCCCTGCACAAACTGAAGGGAATCTACCAGCAGGTCTGTGCCAACCTGCGGGTGAATGAGGAAGAACACGCGATGAAAACGATCGTGGACAACTGGCTTTTCGGTATCGAGGAGCGATTGTTGTCCGTAAGCGGTGCCGGGACGGAAGATGCCGCCCTCGAGGCCGCCACCGAGAAGGAGATCGAGGCGGCACTCTCCGGCATTTCCGAGATGAATTCCGCTCTCGCGGCAACCCTGCGGACATACTATCGGGCGAACAATGCCGGCGACTTCGCGCTCGCCCAGGCAGCCCTCGGGTGGATCTCCGCCGAGCCCAACATCGGCAGGGATCTCAAGCAGAAGGCAGGGATCCGGGGCGATATCGACGACACCGTTGCCCTGGTATTCCTCCGGGGCATTGTCTCGATCATCCGCGGGGCCGGGTATAGCGGCCTTGCGATCGCGGTCGACGAAATGGAGACTACCCAGGGACTCCAGAGGAACCAGCGCGAGAAGGGTTACCAGATGCTCGTCCAGATCATCGATACGCTGGACCGGGGCGAAATGCCACGCTGTTATTTCCTCTTCACAGGGACCCCGGCACTCTTCGAGGGATCCCGAGGGATCCGCTCCCTGCCCCCGCTCTATGACCGGATCAGTGTCGCGCAGAGCGATTCGTTCCGGAACCCCCGCCAGCCACAGATTATCCTGTCGAAATTCGATACCGCCAAGCTCGAACTGGTGGCCCTCAAGGTCGTGGATGTCTATGCACAGGCATATACCGAACCGGACCGGGAGCGCATCTCTCACCGGTTCATCCGTGCGATGATCAAGAAGATCACCACGCGGTTCGGCGGCAGGGTGGATATCATCCCCCGTATTTTCTTAAAAGAGTTCGTCGATATCCTCGACAAGTGCGAGATCTATGAAGACTACAACCCCCACGATGCGTATGATTTCGACGCGGAGCACCTCAAAGGGGAACTCAGGAAAGAGGAGGAGGCTGTCATGGTCGTGACATTCTGAAATCCGGGTGCCGAAATATGACATTATTTTACGCGCATGGAGCTTACACTTCGGTACGAGCCGGGCGTTCCTCCTTGGTATGTCAGCGCTGAAAGAGAGGTAATTTCTTCATCAAACCGGAATTGGTTGTTTTTATACAAATTTCGATAGAGAAAGGTAACGGGCTGGTCTGGTATAGTCATGGCGCGGTGCCTTGCGTTCATGACTATCCACCGGTCCGAAGTTCCCGGATTTTAGTCCCTGCTGATTGAATGGCAACACTTTGTTTTGCGCTGCACACGGAAGGCTTTGGTTCCGCACCTCCCCTTTGTACGGACCAGGGCGGCTTGCATTATGCACCTGATGGAGGGGGTCGGGTGGTGTACATAAGGCTCAGTGAAAACAGGAGTGTTCCGGGGATTTCCGTCGTAATTTTCCTGTATTTCCAGCCTCCAGAAACAGGCAGTCACACAAAGTACACCGCCCGACCCCCCACAACCCTCTTTTAAAATCCGGGCCGGAATACTGTTTTTTACGACGGAGAATTTGGTCGGGCACGGCCATAAGGAGTAATGGGGGGTCGGATGGGGTATGAAGGATCCCCGGGGGGTGACTCCTCTTTTGATCCCATTGAGCCGGATCCGCCGGCCCGTAGCGAGGCCTGAAACGCAAAACGCCACGCGGGTCGTGCGCTGAGCATTTACCCCGATCCTGAATTCCCGCAAACGGGAATCCGACATATCCAAAGATTTCCCGCACCTCATAACGGTATCCCAGACACCCCACCCAGCGCCGGGGGATAGGCTGGCCTGAGGGGCGGCGGTTTCATTTTATTGTTGACAGAGATCTCTCTTGAAAATTACAGCGCCCTTCGAACTTTCACAGACTGGGCGTGGGCATAGAGGCCCTCGGCTTCTGCAATGGTCTCAACGATATCGCCAATCGCCTCAAGGCCGTCGCGGTCGAGGATCTCGACGGTCGCGGTCTTGCAGAAGTGCTGCACGTCGAGTCCCGAATACATCTTCGAATATCCCGCGGTCGGCAGGACGTGGTTGGTGCCGGCTGCGTAATCCCCGCATGCGACCGCGGAGTATTTCCCGACAAAGATGGCGCCGGCGTTCCTGACCCGCATGACCACCGGGAGCGGATCGGCGACCTGGATGGAGAGGTGCTCGGGCGCGACCCTGTCGGATGCCGCTATTGCCTCGTCCAGGTCGGCGACAACGGTATACCCTGAGTTTTTCAGGGCAGCGAGGATGATCTCCTTCCGGGGCGCCTCCGCCACCATCTTCTCCAGTTCCTTCCCGACCTTTGCCGGGAGAGTGGCGTCCGTTGTGATAAGAATGCAGGCGGCGTTGGGGTCGTGCTCCGCCTGGGCCAGGATATCCGAAGCAACGAACCGTGGACTGGCCGTGCTGTCTGCGATGATCCCGATCTCGCTTGGCCCCGCGGGAAAATCGATCTCTACTTTCTCGCGGAGCATCATCTTTGCCAGCGTCACGTAGACATTTCCCGGACCAACGATCTTCTGGACCGGCCGGATGCTCTCCGTACCCAGCGCCATGGCGGCAATTGCCTGGGCGCCGCCGGCGCTGTAGATCTCGGAGACCCCGGCAATATCTAGGGCAACGAGCGTCAGGGGCTTGATCGGCGGGGGGGAGCAGGCACAGATCTCCTTTACACCGGCAACCCGGGCCGGCACTGCACACATGAGGGCAGATGAGGGGTATGCCGCCCGTCCGCCGGGCACGTAGATACCGATGCGGTTGAGGGCAGTGGTCTTGACGCCAAGGACGATGCCCGGGTCCATCTCCTCAAGCCAGAGGTCCCGGGGCCGCTGGCGTTCGTGGAAGCGCTCGATGCGGGCCTCTGCTTCGATCAGGCTTTCGACGATGCGTGCGTCGACCTGATCGTATGCATTTTCCCGCTCTTCATCGGAAACGGCGATGTCCTCCAGCATGCAGTATTTCTTCGCGAGGTCCCGGAGCGCCCCGTCGCCCTCGTTCTGCACCCTCCCGATGATCCCGGTGACGGTACTGCGTGCATCCTCGAGGCTGGTCTTTCGCGCCCCGAGCCATGCATCGATCCCTACTGCCTTCCACATAGTGCGAATATTTTCGGCAGGAAAGGTTGTTAAGGTTTCGGATTCCGAAAGGTTCCTCAGAACCTTGAGGACGAGAAGAACGCATCAGCGTTCTTCGAGTTCCTGAGGGTTCTGACGAACACTCAGGGGCCATAAGGGCTATTGCCATCCAGAGCCCACATGAGAACAAGGAACGTGGGATCATGGGAAGTCCTTACCTGAACAGCAATGAAGCGATCATCCTGTCAACGCACAACGTGGTCATCAATACCATACCGGCCGAGGCGATCCTGACCAGCCAGCGACTTATTCTCGTTGACAGCCGCCACACCCAGTTACGGCCGCAGGATATACCTTTTACCGCACTGGAGACCGTCACAATCGGTGATACGTCTGCCATGGACCCGGTCCTCTCCCTCTCTGTTGTTATGATAGACGGGACACGGCATACGCTTGGTATCGTCTTTCCCCAAGCCCCGAAGACAAAGCGGATGCGCGAGCGTGACGAGTGGGCGGTAAAACTCAAGGAGGCCGGTATGAATGCACAGCAGGAACATGGTGTGCAGGCTGCTGAACTTGACCCGCCCTGGATCCCCGGCGCTCTTAAGGGAGAGGCGGGGGGTGAACCGGAAAAAGGACCGGAGGTGCCGGACGATAAATACCGGAATCCCCCGCTTGCACCGCGGAAGCCCCGTGCCGTGCCACCTTCAGGCAACCGTACCCTCATTGCAGCAGGTCTTGTCCTCGTCCTTATCATTGTCCTCGCTGCCGGCGTGTATTTCTTTGCCCCTTCCTTCACTGGCAAATCGGGCACCTCGGCAACACCCGTTCCGACACCGGAAGCGACGGCAACAGTTGCACCGGTCCCGGTGACCACCGGAGAACTGACAGCAGCAATAACGCAGCAGCCGGCTGCCACACCCGAAGTGTCCGCTAAAGAAACCACATCCCCTCAGTTGACAGTCCCGCAGAATGGCGTGTGGGTACAGATCAGTTATGATGGAAATTATACTGCCTCATTCGGTGCCTCAGGCCGGATGAGGGATATCTCCGGGTCCGGGGAAGAGGTCTACCAGGTCCCGGCAGCGAACGAGATCGTTGAGGGTACCGTCCAGAAACTTGACGATTCCGGCAATGTGCTCACGGTCTCATTCTTCAACAATGGCCAGCTTGTTAAGAGCGAGTCGACCAGAAATCCCCATGGGACGGTCGACCTCCACGCGGACTTGCGAACCTCAACTCCCGTGGCTGACAACCAGACGACCGCTGTTTGAGGCCCCCCTTCCTTCTTTATTGGCACCGGCACACCGTGCATTCATCGGGGATATCCCCGGGGCTGCCTTCCCACTCTTTCTTTCCCGTGCAGAGGATAAAAACCCGGTCGCCGATATCGGAACTGTCTGTTGGCCGGTGCGTGACGACGATGCAGGGGATCTGCGTCTCAGTGACGAATTCCCTGATCAGGTCTTTGATGATGCGCGTACTTTCCACATCGAGCGATGTGAACGGCTCGTCCAGCATCAGGAGTGAGGGACGGAACGCCAGGGCCCGTGCAAGGGCAACCCGTTGTTTCTGACCTCCAGACAGGTTTCTAGCCTTCACCAGGGCCAGGTCACGGATATGTGTTGCACCGAGCAACTCTTCGACACGTGTTCTTGTCTCCCCGGGGTCTGCTCTCCGGGCCCGGAGTCCAAAGGCGACATTGTCCTGCACCGTGAGGTGGGGGAAAACCGCTGCATTCTGGAAGACTTACCCTATCCGACGGTCTTCAATTGCAGTATCCGTTCCCAGGGCAGGTTCGGAGAGGGTAGTCCCGTTGAGCCGGATGCATCCCTTATCCGGGGACAGGAGCCCCGCGATGATGTTGAGCGTCGTGGACTTACCGGATCCATTGGTTCCCATCAGCGCGAGGATCTCGCCGGGCCTTACTTCAAACGCAAGATCGAGCTTGAAGTCCCGCAGCTGCCGGGTGATCGCGACATCAAGCATGCGATGCCTCCCGGTATGACAGATACCTTACCGCGATCATGATGACAAACGAGATCAACACAAGCAGGATCGAGATCGTCAACCCCATCGTGAGGTTCCCTTCCATTCCCACGTAGACGGCAAGAGGCATGGTCTGGGTGACCCCGGGCAGGTTCCCGGCAAACATGATCGTGGCCCCGAACTCGCCGAGCGCCCGGCCAAAGGTCATGACTGCACCGGAGACGAGACCCCCCGCGGTCAGGGGCAACGTTATGGTGAGGAATGCCCGTACCGGCGATGCCCCGAGCGTCCGGGCAGCGTGCTCGTAACTCAGGTCAAACTGCTCGAATAGGGACTTGGCCTGCCGCAGATAAAACGGGGATCCCACGAAAATCTGTGCCATGATGACGGCGAGCGTGGTGAACGCGATGGAGATCCCGAACATGTTGAAATACCGGCCGAGAAAACCAACCCGTCCATAGAGAACGAGCAGGGCGACCCCTGCAACTGCCGGGGGGAGGACCAGCGGGAGATCGATCAGGGTGTCCACGAGGATCTTTCCCGGGTAGGTGCATCGCGTATGGACATAGGCAAACGGGGTACCGACAAGGATTACGATCGAGAGGGAGATCGTGGTGGTCACAAGGCTCAGCCAGAGGGCGCTCATTACCTGTGGGTTGGAAAGGGACGAGAAGAAAATATCCGGCGTTGTCCGGAAGAATAATGCGACAATGGGAAGCGCAAGGTAGAGGGTTACTGCAAGGATCAGGAATCCCGCTCCCAGGTACGTGACGAACCTTCGGATCTTCAAAGAAGACGGGAAATCAGGGATCATGCGTGTTGACCGGCCGCACCGAGCTATTCACTCTGTGTCCGCGACCTTAAAAGGTTATGAGGTTGAGATGGGCCTGAAGCCGGCATCCTTGAGATCCTGCTGCCCGAGAGTGGAGAGCATGAAGTTCTCGAAGTCTGAGGCGGCGCCCATGCTCGTGGACCCTTTCAGAAGACCGATGGTATAGGTCTGGAGGTAGTTATCCTTCTTCGGGATGGTGATCGCGAGGTAGGTGTTCTTGGGTGCAGCGGTATAGGTCGATTCGTATACGAACCCGGCATCCGCTTCGCCAAGGTTTACCTTCGTTGCCACTGCCGGCTCGGAGGTCTCGTACGTCACCACGTTCTTGTACACCGAGTTGTTCCAGTCCTGATTGTAGGTGGACTTCGCGAGATTGCCGATGACAGCCACCGTTGCCGTACCTGCCGGGACGGTCTTGTCCTCCATCGCAATCTTGACACCGGGCTTTGCGAGATCGGCGAGGGACTGGATATTTGCCGGGTTCGTGGCAGGGAGCATGACGATCAGGTAGTTGGAGGTGAGGGGCTTGACCGTGCCGTCAACGAAGTACCCTTCTTTCGTGAGGGCAGTGGTGTAACTGTTGCTGGCAGAGATGAAGACATCGGCATAGGCGCCGTTCTCCACCTGGGTCCTGAGGGCCTGCGTACCGTCAAGGTTGAAGACCACCGTGTGCCCCGGGTACATCATGGCGAAATCCGAAGCCATTTTGGGGGAAACGCCGGTCAGCGACGCTGCAGTGTAGGCCACGACATTCCCTGTCGAAGGAGTGAACGTGGGCTTGGGAGTTGTGATGGCCGCAGCTGGTGTTGCGACCGGGGCCGCGGTTGTCGCTGCGGGTTGCGGGTTGGCGACGGCTGTTGCAGCGGGTGCCGGGGTTGCCGGAGCGGGCGGGTTGGTTGCCTGGGGCGTTACTGGCTGCGGGGAACTCGATGTGCACCCTGCCAGGAAGACCGTGGCGATAAGCAGACAACTGACGATACCAGCAATGAGCATATAATTAATCTTCGGAGAGTGTTCCATAAAAGAATCATTCCTTTGTGCATCCATGCGTGCGCATTACGTAAAACTATTACTATTTATTTTAGGATGAAGTTAATCAGAATAAGTAGACAATCGATCGTAAGAATGTTTATCCAAAGAGGAAAAATGATTGAATCGATCCCTGCCATCACCTCGGACGCCTTCCGATCGCAGAGACTTCCGATCCTTGCCTCACTTTATTCGGCAAAATATGTGGTGATGGAGGAGTTATCCAGGTAATTCAGGTTGCGACTGCCTGTTCCAGGGAAAATCTTCCGACATTCTTCTTCTTTGTCAGCCAGACAAGATTTCCTTCGGTAAATGCAAACGCATTCATTAAGAGGATCCGTATGTGAGGTGGGACAATGGTGGTATCGGCTGCCTGAGGAGTGAGCAGGTACTTTTTTGTACGGGATCCATGGCCATCGGGCAACAGATCGAGTGTCCTGATTGTCTCATCCTGGGGTACCGGATCAAAGGAGACCGCGATAAATGCAGACTCCTCACCAGGCCATTTGGTGCGGGAAATCCGGTAAAAATGTCCGACAGCGCGGGGAACACTAACCGACGTGACTCTCCAGCCATCATATTCAGAAAATAACTGCCGGATATCTCTCTCTGCAAACAAGTCCATGACATTTTTTGATGAGCCCATACGTATCACCAATCTTTTTGAGAGTTTAATCTTATAAGTTTTATTAATTATATTTACTCTTCATAGAGGTTAATCATAAATGTTCAACAAAGAAGAACAACAAATATGGTCTTCTCCAATTCTATCACATCATCGGCGAGCCGCGTTGGCCTGGTTCAACCCGGATAACGGGGCCTTTCCATCTGAATACTGAATGCCCTTCCTGCTACCCGTTTTAACCAGGAGATAACATTGATAAAAATGAAAAAAAATAACTGCCTTTTTAATCGATCCCTACCATCACTTCGGATGCCTTCACGACTGCGTAGACCTTCGATCCTTCCCGCAGTTTCAGGTGTTCGGCAGAATGGGTAGTGATGGAGGAGACAACCTCATTGCCGCCGGCAATGGTGATAACGACTTCCGTACTGACAGGCCCCTTCTTAATTGATTTCACGGTACCGGGTATCTGGTTTCGTGCACTGATCTTCATGGTTTTCACCACGCGTAATTGATACTTGTCGTATTTAATCATATCCTCACATGGCAGATCCGAGAGAAAGAAATATAGTAATTTGAGAGAGCCTGATGGATACAATAGATATCATCAGATTGTATTATCGATGGCGAGGAAATAATACCGTTCTCAGACGCAAGGATAAAACGGATTTCTTCCTGATTATTTATCCTTGTAAGAAGCAATCTTAAGATAGTTTTTAGGAGATTCTAGCTATCGTTAATTTGATCGGATTAACATAATATCAAAGTTAAACAAAAGATATTATAAGCATGTAGTTCTTATATTATTTCTGTCCCTTTGGAAAACACGCACCAACCGGACGCATGCACACACATGCATATACACACGATACATACCTCTAATCATGAGCCAGGTCATGTGGCCTGACACGACCCTCCGTGATCAACCACATTGTGTCTTCCTTTGCGGGAGACTCCGCGGCTCATACCATACACTCATTCATGGTCAGGAAGTATCCCCGGCTGGTAAAGGAGCCGGGGACTATTACCATTCTTCCGGAAGAAGGGTATTTTTTTAGCTTGTTGCTTTAGAATTTTGTCCCGGGTGCATTTTTCTCCCGCGCCATTATCGCTGAAGTCCGCGGATACCGTTATGCAAAAAGATGGAGCACCTAAAAAGCATATCTGCCCGGACAGCCAAAATGAGAAGGTCCTGAGGTACCATGAGCACTCCTTACCTGAACCGTGGCGAGTCCATCGTTATGACTACGCATAGGGTGAGTGTCGGCACCGTCCTTTTCGATGCAATGCTGACGAACGAGCGCCTCATACTCATGGACAGCCGGTATACCCGGTTCGAACCCCGGATGATCCACTTTCCTGCAATAATTTCTGTGAAGGGGGGGAAAGTCCCTACCGGGGAACCGGCAATTATCCTCACGCTTGACGAATCCAGTGATTTGAGCGGGTCCGAACAGGTCAACCTCATCTTCTCCCAGCTGCCGGGGGAACAGAGGATGCACGAACGTGAGCTCTGGGTTAAAAAGATCATCGGGCTGGTCGTCATAGCCCGCGAGAAGGCAGCGCAGAAAAAAATCATTCCGACCCGGAAGAAGAGCGGTATGCAGCCATCGATCAGGCGCTGGGTCGCCCCCGAACCGCTCCGGCCGCATTCATCAGTCATTAAATCCGGTCCCCAGCCCCCTCCAGTGGTTGTGGTATCCGAAGGACCGGATTCACTTGAGTTCTTCCTCGAGGAGGAGCCTCCCGAAAAACCGGAACCTCCGGAGGAAGAAAGCCTTAGTGTGCCGCCGGCTCCGGAAATCCTGTCGGCAGCGGTTGAGACCATGGTTGCGCCGGAAAGTGATACGAAACTCCCAGAACCGGTTACCATCGCGGAGGCACAACCGGAAGAGCCCCAACCAGCCCACCAAAAACCAGCGGAGGATGATCTGACCCAGTGGGATAAAATACCGGGTGCCGCACCGTCAATATCTACGGAGAACATCCCTGTTGAATCCTCCACTGCGACAGGGAAAGGATTACCGTCAGAGGATCAGGAGCCATCTGTCTCGTTTGCCAGCACGGTGCTGGCGGCAGTGCAATCCATGTCACACATGGATTCACAACAACCGGATGTCGAGAGATCAGCTCTTCCGGATACCATTGAACCAGCTCAGAATGCAGCGGCTGAAATACCAGTGCTCGATGCCTCCTCCGCTGAATACCGTAAGGTTGCAGAAGATCAGAGGAATATACCTGCAAAGAGCCCCTCGGATGATCCCGGCCTGCAGAAAGAGCCCGGCGCAATCCCGACTCCCACAGTCAGGACGCCCGTGAGAGAATTGCCCGGAACCTATACACCGGATATCCCCGAAACCGGGATCACTGCCGGAGAGCAGGAAATAATGCTTCCGGCTAGGTCTCCCAATTTGGAAAAAAACATGCAGGCTTCCTATGGGAGTAGACCCATCATCATCGCCGGGGCCCTGGTCTTTGCCGCCCTGCTCCTGCTGTTGGCCGGGGGGATACTTTTCCTATCATACTCCCCGTTCCACACCGGAGATAACCAGATAGCGATAACCACTCCTGCAATCACGGTTGTACCAGCACCGTCCCCCGCTCCATCGACGATACCGCAAACAGGTGTACGCGTGAATGTGATCTATCCCGGTACGTTCGCCGGCACAGTCGGGAACCCGGGCTTCCTTCACGAGGTATCCGGTACGGGTAACCGAACGTTCCCGGTCCTGATGATCACAAATATCATCCAGGCAACGATCCAGAAGCAGGATAATTACGGTGATCCGTTGACAGTCGAGATCTACAACAACAGTACACTGCTTTCCCGGCAGACGGTCACGGCACCCATGGGGGGAATCAACCTGCTCATCGATATAAAAACTGCCAGCGCCCCGGGCATGAAACCCGGCAAAGCGCAAGCAACAAACAGGACCCTGCCCGGAAACGGCTCACTGGTCTATTACTGATTGTGTACCGGGAAAAGGTGCGGCCTGATACCGGTCAGGGATCTTTTTTATTGCATGTGACGGAGACTGAATCCTGCGTCACAACCCCATCCTTAATAACCCGATTCTTCTCAGTACTGATCGATGCATCACGAGTTTGGCATTCATATGAAAGGCGGTGTCATCACCGAACGGGATCCCGATCTCTCCACCGTCCGGATCAGGGCACCCGCCGGGATCCTCACCATAGAACAGTTACGGGGCATCGCGGAGATCGCAAAGAAGTACGGGACCGGTGTGGTCCACTGCACAACAAGGCAGACGATCGAGATACCCCATGTCAATCCCGGATCTCTCAAGAGAGTTGCACAGCGCCTTGAGAAGAACGGGACCCCGATCGGCTCCGAGAAAGACGAGATCGTCAACATCATCTCCTGTCCAGGAACCGAGCGGTGCAAATTCGCCAATATCGATACGATCAGCCTTGCAAAAAAGATCGATGCGACACTCTTCGGCAAAGAGATGCCCGTCAAGATGCGCATCGCCCTCTCGGGGTGCCCGAATGGCTGCACGAGCCCCATGCTCAACGAGATCGGAATCATCGGCCGGATCCGTCCGATCCGCACACCGGGCCTCTGCACCGGCTGCGGCTCCTGCGTGTACTACTGCAAGGAGAAGGCCATAAAGGTCAGGAACGGGATCTCGGAACTGAACGAAGAAAAGTGCGTCCAGTGCGGCATCTGTGTCAAGTCTTGCTCGTTCAACCTGCTCAAGGAGGCGCATACACACTTCCTCATCACGGTCGGCGGGCGGAGAGGCCGGCACCCGAAGATAGGCCGAGAACTGATGACCGTGGAGACCGAGGACCAGGTCCTTTTTGTGATCAGCAAGATTATTGATTGGATATACCGTCGAGCATGGAGCGGGAGGCTGCTCTCAGAACAACTGGATGAGCTCCATTTCGAAAAGTTCCGGGACGAGATCACGAAGCAGGTACCGGAAGCAGGTAAAGACCGTTCATAAAGAATCATTATAATCAGTTTGTTTTTTACATTGCCTAAGGAAAAACATCTCATAGACCGGCAGTATTAGGTATATCCTCACGGGTGCGATTACTGAAAAACTTACTGTTTTGTGCAACCCGGTTTGCTATCCTGATTTTTATCAGGAGATCAGCGGGGGATCCGCCGGAGTACGGATGTGCGCGAAAAAGGAGAAGGAGATTAGATCTTCTTATACAGGTTCCCGTATACGATCTGGCCTTTGCTTTTGGGATGGCGCTCGCCCATGTCACCGATGAAATGCGAAAATTTCGCCTTGGTGCCTTCTATTTCGAGCTCGACTTCACCGTTCGGCTTGAAACCGGGCATCATGGTGTCGATAGTTCCAAAGATGATGATCTCGCCCTTGACCATCTGGCCGCCGAGTTTGCTGTTCACATTGCCCTTGACGAGGAGTTTGCCCCCCTCTGCATGGGTCATGGCATGGACATCGACATTGCCGTTGACAACGATCTGGCCACCGGTCATGTACATACCAAGATCGGATCCGGCATTGCCCTTGACGATAATCCTGCCCCCGGACATGCCCCTCCAGTCGCCGCGGTACGCTGCGCCGAGGTAGTTACCGGCATTGCCCTCGATAGTAATCTCGCCGCCTTTCATGGCGGTTGCGGCGAATGCCGCAACATCGCTCTTCGCGAGGATCTTGCCACCGGTCATCCATGCCCCGACGTAGAGATCGGCACTGCCATTGATGACCACTTCCCCGGCGCTCATCTTGAAGCCGATGTACTTGACTTTCTTCACATCACCCTTGACAACGATCTGCGTGTCAGCCGCGGTTGCTCCTGCACCGCCGCTGATCTCGAAGTACTTGCCGAGGGTTGTGGACACATTACCCTCGAACACGGGGAGTTCTGCGATCTGGGCCGCAGTCTTACCGGCGAATGCATCAGGAGAGATGGTGTCTGCCTCAAGATACAGTGCAGGCGCGTTCTTCATGGTTATAGTAACTGTTTCCATCTTTTTCCACCTCAGTTGGTTGCATCCACCTCAAGGGCGTACGGGTTCGGGACAAAGTGGTGCCCGAGTGCCTCGTAGTTGTTCTGCGTCATGCTGTAGTACTTGATGAACTTCTCGCTGATGTCGCGTGCGACCTGAGCGTTTTCCTTGACCTTCACATCGACCCAGAGCGTGCGCTTGTGACCGTTCGAAACGATCTCGCCGTTGCTGACGACCTGAACTCCGCTTTTGAAGACCGCTGCGCAGCGGCTGAAGGCCTTCTCGATGTCGTCGGGGTTTGCTGCCGGCTTGTCGGGGTTGAAGTTGTAGACTGCAACATCCGCATCCATGCCGGGTTTCAGGCCTCCGCAGATTGCGGTGAGACCAAGGGACTTTGCCGGCCCGGCGCGAGTCATCTGGGCAAGTTCGTAGAGCGAGAGCTCCTTGTCGAGAGTGCCGATTGCAGTCTGGGAAAGGACCTTGTCCTTGTGCTTGAAGGCGTTGATCTGCGTTTCACGCGCCTTTGCCGACATCAGCCATTTGATAACGCGGGGGTACCGGGTGAACGGCCCCGCGTTCGGGTGGTCGGTGGTAATGTAGCAGCGCATCGGGTCCTTCATCATCAGGGCAATCTCAAGACCGATTGCCCACTGGATGGCACAGACCGAGATGTTCGGGCTGTAGATGTAGGGCACGACACCTGCTGCGGTCTCGAGTTCCACATCGACATTCGCCCATTTTAAGTGGTTGAGGCCGGTAAGGTGGTGCTCGAACGGGCCGTCGGCGGTCATCGTGGTGGTCTCGTCAAGGGTGACGTTACCGGTATCGATGGTGATGTTCTTGTTCTTGTTGACATAGTCCGTGACTTCCTTGGCCTTGGACTCGAAGTCGCCCCAGTTGGTCCCGCCGTAGGAGTGGAACTGGGTGTGGGTGAGGTGCATGACCTGCTCGCGGCCGAACTTGTTCTTCGCTTTGAAGCCCTGTGCGAGTTTGAGCGTATCGAGCGTGGTCTCGTAGCACCCCGGGTTCCCGAGGTTGTTCGGGTGGATGTGCATCGAGTGCGGGAGGCCGAGGTACTCGTTTGCCTCGATGAGACCCTTGATGATCTCTGCGGGGGTGATGTCGAAGTACGGGACCGGGTCGTTGACGGAGAGACAGTTCAGTCCCCAGCCCCAGGCCTCGGTGCCACCGGGATTGACGACCTTGATCGCGTACCCCTTGGTTGCCTTGAGGAGCCAGGCGCAGTATGTGGCGGTGTTCTCGATCTCATGGTTCTTGAGGTATTCGAGCACGAACCAGTTGTTCCCGAAGACCGGGAATGCACCCTCGTCGATGATGGGGGTATCACGGATTTCCTCGTGCACGTGGCGGGAGAAGAGCGGGGGCATGGCGGCTTCCATCGCGGTGGTGTAGCCCATCTTCGCATATTCGTACCCGGTCTTGAACGTGGTCGGGATCGAAGCCCCGCCGCCCATCCGCTCCATGCCCTTCGTGGGCGTGCAGCTGAAGAGCTTGTCCTCGGGCCGGTAGATGCGGCCGAGGTTGACCTTGGGCCCTGCGATATGGGCGTGGATCTCCACGGCGCCTGCCATGACGGTCTTGTCCTTTGCGTCAATGACCTTGGCACCGGAGCCGACCTTGTCAACAATCTTCCCGTCATTGATACAGACATCTTTTTTGTCGCCCTTGATACCCTGGACCGGGTCAAAGACATGGCCGTTCTTGATGATATATTCTGACATGATTACGCTACCCCCTTGAGTCTGTTTGAGGCGGTCACGGACCTTGATGAGAAACTGCTCGTCGGTGAGCATGCCCTCCGGCGGTTCTACAACCTTGCGGCAGTCGATCGGGACATTGTCCATACGATAGCAGTTGCCACCGCACTCGACACCGTTGAAGGCGACCGGAACGTGAAGTTTCGAGACACCTGTCGTGGGGGTCAGGTGCGGGTCGACACAGACCGAGGGCATGTTCGCGATGGGCTTGATAGCACTGATCGGGAAGTGTGCACCCGGGTCGCTGCCGATGGTAAACATCGCGTCGAGCTCTCCGCGGATGAGAAGGTCGACTACGCTCGTGTCGCCCGGGTTGTAGCGGGCAAAGCCACGGGTGAGATCAACAGAGTACGGGAACCCGAACTGCCAGGCAAAGACTTCTCCGGAGCCTGTTACATTGTAGTGGCCCCGCATCGGCATGATTGAGAATTTCGTGTACTCGTTGAGATCCTTTGTCACAGCGATTGCTTCGTCGATGTTGTGGTTCTTGCCGAGCGACTGGGTGACGCCCATACCGAAGAAGATGATGCCGAACCGTCCGCTCTTCATCATATCTGCGGCTTCGCGGATCTTCTCGGCGGGAATACCGGCAACGACATCGGGGAGCCACTCGCCCTTGAAGGCAACGCGGAGTGCGTCCAGGAGTTCGTAGTCCTTGCCCTGTTCCACCTGGAGGTGGACATCGGCCATCTTGGCGGTGTCGGTAACACGCGGGTCAACGACGATCAGCTTGCGGCTCATCTGTCCTTTACCGGTAAAGAAACCTCGGGGGAAGATGGAGTACCGGGACATGTGCCGGGGGTGGGCGTGAGCAGGGTTGCAACCCCAGAAAATGACGCGGTCCGCACGGTTCTTGACTTCCCCAAGGGTACAGGAGGGGAGACCGATGTCCTGAACCGCGATAAGGGAAGTACCGTGACAGGTGGCCGCGGTGTTGTCACAGCATGCCTTGGAGATCTCGGCGATCTCGTTGCCTACGCTCTGGGCCTCACAGTTGGTGGAGGACCAGCCGAACATCATGGGCTTCTTTGCCTTTGCAAGCATCTGGGCAGTATATTCGACCGCCTCATCGTAGGAAATCTCCTTCCACGAGCCATCTTCCTGGTGCATCCGAGGGCGGGTGACACGGTCAGGGGACTGCGAATGAAGGAACTTCTCGGTACCGATGACGCAGGAATTGTTGACTTCCAGAAGCTTCTTGCCATCATCCGAGACAATGACCTCAAGGTCATCGCAGAGTGTTCCGCAGAACGGGCAGATTACATCAGTTATTGTCTTTGTCATGCTGATTTCACCCCGCAGAGTTTCTGGACAAGTTCAATGCCCAGGAGGATCGGTTCGTTCATGGCGACTTCCACGGTGACCGGGACGCCCTTGAAGGTTGGCATGCCGGTCGAGTACGTGTTGGGGTCGATGATCGCATTCGCCCACGGGCCCATCGGGATAAAACCAATACCCGGGTGGGGTCCCTGGGCGGTTTCGACTGCCTTGACAATAACGCTGCCGAATTCGCTTGTGACCCGGACATTGGTACTCTTCCAAGCACCGAGTTTCTTGAAGTCAGACTCATCCATCTCGATGATCCCGGCGGCAGTGCGGTACAAGGGTTTCTCTTTGCCGCCTTCAATCGCTACACCCTGCTGGATGGTACGTCCCGAGATCAGGTTTAAACTGATATTCTTTGTCATGGTAATCCTCGTAAAAACGTTAGAACTATGATTAGGTACCAGGGCTCCTGCCTCAGGCCTCCGTCGGGATCATCTCTCCCTTGCCAGAGAGGCGGATCACATCATATGGGCAGGCATTGACACAGACACCACAACCCGCACAGAGTTCCGCCTTCACGTCAAGGTGAATTGACTTCCCATTCCTGACAGCGTAGATCTTCTCCTTCGTCACCGGGTCCACCGTATGCAGTTCGAGTGCATCGACCGGACATGCGATGACGCAGTTGCCACAACCGGTGCATCGCTCCATGTTTACATGTACTGAAAACGCCATGCGTATCACACACATTGTCGTCGATAGACTCAGTGTTGCCCTGCAGGTTAGTTAAAGATTTGCCATTTTACATGCGGTTAACATAATATATTAAACCCATAGAGAACTCTTTTACTATGTGCTTAACCTCCGCCGGAGAATTTTCTATTTTTGCCCATAAATTTCAGGCCCGGATTAGCTTAAAATTTTCCGAAAAGGATCATCCGTCAGATCCAGACTTAAAAAAGTTATGCAGATCAATTGTACAAAATATCTTCAATAATTTTCCGTACTTTACTGCGCGTTTTACCGCAGTCTGGTTGTATTTGAATATGCATTGATAAACTGCACTGCGTCAGATCCCATGCATATGCTCGAGAAATTTGTCAGGGAATGAACCGGGGTTCTCCGGCACGTGACGTATCATAACCGCCCAGCCGCTCCAGTACCTGCCGGAAGGCAGGAGATCGGATCGCCCTGATAATGGTGGCGATGCGGGGATCCTTAACATGCTCGTGCCGGATCGCAAGTTCATACCGTTCGCGGGCTACCGGAACAAACGGCAGACCCAGCGCTTTTGCCGCACTGTAAACACACATACCAGCATCCGCCTCCCCGCTCTTTACGGCAAGAGCCACCGCGATATGGGTTGTCACCTCTCGCTCGTAGCCGGGTATAATCGTGGTATCGATACCCGCCAGATTCAGCTCGTGATCCAGGAGCATACGAGTTCCCGATCCTTTCTGCCGGTTGATGAACTGTTTTCCCGGAAGGTCTGCAAGTGAGAGTCCGTCACGGGATACAATCCCCTGCTCCCGGCCGGCAATGCAGACGAGATCAACTGCCGTTCCCGGCAGGTATTTCTGCAGATATTCGGTATTATACGTACCGTCCGGTGAGAGCAGGTGGGTGGGTGCGGCATGGCACTCATCCTTTTTCAGGGCGATAATCCCCCCCATGCTCCCGACATGGGTGGAGATGAGAGAGACACCCTCCGGCCTGATCAGGTCTGCAAGATAGTCAAGAACCGGGTCGTGGCTGCCGGTGACAAGAAGGGCATTTTCCGCATCCTGAACCGGCACCATCAGCCGGGCATCGACCATGTTCCCGGCACTGATCCCTTCCGATTCACGGGGAACCCGGATATATGCGTTCGCCCGTACGGCACTCATCTGGACACCCGCACCCTTGGACTGGGGGGTGACCACCCACCGTTCACCGACTTTTCCAAGCGTGCAGAGGACGAACTCGTCCGAGCCAATCTCCTTCGCCACTGATGATGTGATACTGGCCCGGATGATCTCATGGTCCGGAACGGCAAGGCCATAGTTCCTCAGGAGAGGAAGGATAAGTTCGCGGATGAGGGTCAGAGCCGAGAGGGGATAGCCCGGCAGGCCAATGACCGGTTTGTTGGCTACCCTCCCGATAATTGCCGGCTTACCAGGCTTCATTGCAATCCCATGCACAAGCACCTCACCGAGTTCAGCGATCACGTCCGCGGTATAGTCCTTCGTACCGGCGGAGGAACCTGCCGAGACGATTACGATGTCATTTTCCCGGCAGGCCTGTGCAATTATGGTGCGGATCATCTCCGGCCGGTCTTCCACAAAAGCGTACCGCGTACATCTTGCGCCTACAGTTTCGAGCATTGCCTTTGCCATCAATGTGTTGCTCTCTACCACCTGGCCTGGGGCAGGACGGGTGCCGGCAGGAATGAGCTCGCTCCCCGTTGGGACAAGCCCGACCCGGACCGTCGTGACATCGAGCCCGGTGATGCCGTACGTGGCAAGAGCCCCGATCTCGTGGGGCCGTACCCGGTGCCGGGATGGCATTACCATCTCGGACTCGGCAAGGTCCTCGCCGGCCGGGCGGACATGTTGCCATGGGGCTGCCGCTTTCCGGATAGTGAACTTCCCGTCTGCTTCCCAGATATCCTCGATCATGATCACTGCATCGTAGCCAGGCGGAACGACGTTGCCGGTGTTCACCCGGGCAACCCTCTGGAGCGTGACCGGATGCTGTTCAGAGCCGCCCTTCGTTTCTTCGCTCACCACCGCGATTCCATCCATGGCTGCAAGATGGATCTCCGGCACAGAATAGTTACCAAAGATTGGATGGGCTGTGATCCGGCCGGAGGCCATTTCGAGCGGAACGGTCTCGGTCGAAGGGATGCAAGGGAATTCGTAGGAGATAAGGGAAAGCACATCGTCAAGCGGCATCACGTTCAGGTACCGCTTCACCATAAGATGACCTCGACTTCACTCCCCTTCTCGAGGCCCTCGTACCCTGCCGGAATGCAGACGAGCCCGTCACTTTCGATAAGTGTGTTCAGGAGCCCGGACTTGCCGAAAAGCGGCGTTGCGACCCCATTCTCCACCCGTACCTGGTACGTACTCCTCCCTCCCCCGCTGGGACGGTATATTCTCTGCGAGGGTCGCCTTCACGGTCCGAAGCAGGGGCTTCGTGAGGCCCAGCATCCTGTCGAGGAGAGGACGGACGATTGAGATTAGGACGACAAAGGCAGAGGCCGGATGGCCGGGCAGGCCGAAGACCGGTTTTGTGCCGATCCTCCCGATGATCGTTGGCTTGCCCGGCGCAATAGCGATGCCATGGACCAGCACCTCGCCTTTCCCGGCAATGACCCCGGCAGTCATATCGCGGTCGTCTTTGGAACTGCCACCTGACAGGAGAAGGACGTCGCATCCGGAAATGGCCCGGGCGATCGCGGTCTCAAAGGCCTCACGTTCGTCCCGGACAATCCCATAGAGTCTCGGTTCGCATCCGTATTCCGCGAGCCAGGCCGCGATCATCGGGGCATTCGCGTCCCGGACCCGCCCCGGGCCGGGAACGGTTGTGGCCGGCACGAGCTCATTACCGGTCGAGATGATCCCGACCACGGGCTTCTTTGCAACCGGGACCTTCGCACATCCACAGGCTGCAAGAACCCCCGTATCCCGGGGGGTGAGTCTCCTCCCCGTGCAGAACACATGTTCCCCTTTTTTAAAATCCTCGTCCCGCAACAGGACGTTCTCACCGTGGGAGACCGGTTTTTTTACGAGGATGGTGTCGCCGGCTTCCTCAGTATATTCCACCATCACAGCCGCATCGGCTCCTGCAGGGAGCACTCCCCCGGTCGGGATATATATGCATTCGCTATTCCCGATGGCGAGATCGGTGTCGTACTTCCCCATCGCCACCCGTCCTGCACACCGGAGGAGGGCGGGGACGGCGTCACTTGCGCCGGTCGTATCGGCAGACCGGACCGCGTACCCGTCCACTACCGACCGATCGAACCCGGGGATATTGGTGTCCGCCACAATGTCCAAAGCCAGAACGCGGCCCGCGGACTGCTCTACAGGTATTGTTTCTGTTTTTAGTGCCGGGGCAATCTTCTCCGCTTCCGCTATCGCATCTGCTACCGAAATAACATTGAGGAACCTGCTCATTTGAAGCAGCCCAGCTGGCAGCCCCGGATCTTGATCCGGTTCTTCGTGCAGTACTCGCCAACCGCAGTCCGGGAGACCTTTGCCTTCTCTGCTACGATGAAGGCCTGGGGACAAGTGATCGTCTCTACTACTCCTGCTTCCTGCATCGCCTTCCTGATCTTTTCGTCACTCATGTATACCCTGTTTGTTGTACTTCTTTATGGGGTTTACTTCTTGTGATCGGGGAAGACCTGTTGTCATATGCATAGCGAAACGGAAGCGAGGAATGGGAATATAAACCGGGACGGGTGAAAGAGAGAATGTGGGCAGAAAACGGGAATACCTGTCATGAAGCAGAAAAAACTCGACATCACCGGAAAAACCAGCCCCTACTGCCTCTCTGTTGTGGTAAAAGAAGCAAAGGCTTTAAAGGCATCCGATGAATTATTCATTACCTGCGATAATTTCCCCGCCGCAACGACCTCCATCCCCCGGATCGCACAGGAAGAAGACCTGTCGCTGGAGGTTCAGAAACCGTCGTCAGACCGCTGGGAGATCAGGCTGACGAGAAAATAATTCATACACCTCCCGGGCCGTCCGATCATGACCACGCATTTTTTCCTTCTTTCAGGACCCCTTTCCGTTGAGAGGCTCTCGTGGATCGAGGAGTGCCTCAAGTTCTTCTTTGTCCAGCTCTACCCGGAGACGCTGATGCACCGGGCCAGGACCGACAGCCCCGTATTCATGTTCCTTCTCACGGGCGATGCCCTCTACAGCCTTGAGGAGCCGGAAACCGAGCAGGTCTGGTCCGTGATCCTCTCCCTCACCTCCGTTCGGGTCATCTGTGACCGGCAGGAACTCGAGCTCCGCGGCGTCTCGATAGAGCGCATCCAGATGAAATATCCCGACCAGGTGACCGACAAGAACGGCCTTGCTGCTAACAACCAGCCGTCCTTCTGGAAGGACGTGGCAGCACTCATCCGGCAGAACCGGCAGCCCCTTCCGGACTCGGTCGGCTGGCTCCAGACCGAATCCCCGTACATGCACCTTTCGGCATGGCACGGCCTCCAGTATCTCTCGGCGGGGCTCGAGGCCCGCTTCTCACCAGAACTCTACGCGTATCTCGACGGCATTCACGTGGGCCATATCGGGCAGAACCCCACGGAATCCGAAAATATCGGGCGAGGCCTCGAGGAGATTCACGACCGGGCCGCCGAACTGGGACTCCCGTGCCAGTTCCTTGCCTGCAACCGGTGTGCAACGGCCCGGGGCTACAGTACGTGGGACGACGGCCAGGGGGTGATCATCTCCACCTGCACGATCAAGCCGTTCCGGATCCGGGAGATGGACGCGATGATCGACCGCTTCGAGCGCCCCCACATCATCCTTGGGGACAATGCCGGCTCCATCCAGTTCCCGAAGAAAGGGCCTACTGTATCATTCGACCGCGCGGAGAAGAGCAGCACCGCACCCCCGGTTACGATCCTTGTAACCCGGAGCCCGTACAGTACGGAGCACGCCTATGGTGCCATCTCATTTGCAGTTGCATGCGCCCATCAGGGTATCCTGACCCGGGTGGTTTTCATGGAGGACGGGGTCTATTCCCTTACCGGCAACCACAGGGTTTCTCCGGATTCGGTACCGTTCAATATCCATGACGTGATTAACACGGTGGCCGGCAGCGAGAACCTCCACCTCTTCGTCCTCATGCCATCGCTTCAGAGGCGGGGACTTTCCAAGAACAAGAACCTGAACGCGGTGCTGGACATCGGCTTTCCGGGTCTTGGGAAGATCCTGTTTTATCCGCCGGGGAACGTCCAGGCGGAACACCAGCGGGTGTTGGTATTCTGATATTTTAAGATACTTATCCGCGGTATCTCGCGATGGTCACGGTGTCAGCCATAGTCCGGGCCACATCAATACTGGAATATCATCTGTTACGGCAGGGAGATCACTTGCTTTTCTCCATTGAAATAGGCCATCTGTTCCAGGTACACCATGAAGAGATAACCCGCTAGGATACCGATAACAATGCCGGCCAGGTGCAGGGAGATGCTCACGGTTCTCGTCGAGTTTGCCAGCCGCTCCGGGAAGAGGTTCCAGACAAAGTACCCGAAGATGATGACAATCGCGATGGTGAGGAGCCGGGAAGACCAGGAGAATTCCGTCATGACGTCGTATAACTCCTTAAACTGGTGCCGGTAAACAACAACGGCCAGCACCAGCAGGCATATCACGGCTGCCAGCCCGGAGAAGAGCGCAGAGCTCCTCGTGGCCGGATACAGGAGCATATATCGTGCGATGATTCCCGCAGACATGGCAAGGACACAGACCAGCACCAGCCCATAATCAGCTGCGCATGCGCCTTTGAGATTTTTGCTCAAGATACATCAGCCAGAAGAGGAGGAGAAGCCCTGCGAGCGCCGAATCGATGCCCGAGAGCCCGGCATAATACGTCGTTGTCGCATTAAAGAAGGCGAAGAATGCACCGAATATGATAAAGATAACAACGATCACCTTGGACAAGACGAGATACAGCCGTTTCCGGTTTACGATCGTCGCCAGTACGAGGCCGTAGATGGCGATTAACAGGTACGCGGTCACATTCGCGAGGAAATGGTCGAAATTCAGATGGACGAACGATGACGTGAAGAGCTGGTAGACATGGAAGTCCTGCAGGTCGACCTGAAGGCCTGAACGGAATGACGGATATACAGAGACAAGATACTCGATGATGATCGTGATGGCCGGGATAATAAGTACGATAGCGAGGTATACGGAAAAGAGCCTGAAGTTGATGATCGATAGGAAGTCCGTATACTTTTTAATAATGCCCATGATACGCAGCTGGTCTTTTTTCTACCTGATTCATAGATCGGTTCCGTTGAGATAAAAGGAGAGGGGGTCAGATCATGAATACGGGAGGAATTTCCGGCTCATCATTTCAGGACCGGGCGCGCAAAGCGTCAGAAAATGCGAGGCGCCGCCTTTACGGTACTAAAGAGAACAATTTGCTATTTCATAAGAGGGCTATGTCGCCCTGCTCACCTGTCCGGACCCGGATGGCTCCGATCATCGGACAGATGAATATCCTCCCGTCACCATACCGGCCGCTCTGGTTGGTATTCACGATTGCCTGAACAATCCGGCTGACCTCCTCGTCGTTCGCAATAATGACGAGCATCCGTTTTGGCAGGAAACCGAATGCGAATTCTGTGTCCGGGTGAAACGGTGACCCGGCCATGTCTGTCCCGGCACCCTGAGGTTCGTTGCCGAGCGGGGCACTCGCAAGCGGCATTCGCAGGTTTCTGGTTAAGGATCCACCCAGTTCGCGTGCAATGACCTTCCCCTTCTGTTGGCCACGGCCGGTGACATACAGGAACGTTACACCCCTGACATTGATAGCCTCTAGGGCTTGTTTGGTCACTTCAATCCGTTCGTCCCGGAGGATGGCAATGATCTGCTTCATGCTTTTTTTATGTCCCGCCTGCCTTGCCGGCAGTCCGGATCGCGAATGTGTCCTCTACGTACGTGACGAAGATCTTCCCGTCGCCGATAGTACCTTCACCGGATGCGCCCTTCGACGCGGTCTTCGCTTCCGTCCGGATGATCATGACAGTCTTTGCCACGTCGCTGTCCGGTACTACGATCATCAGCATCTCCTTGGGAATTTCCGTGTAATGGACTGCACCCAGAGTAATTCCCATTTCCTTGCCATGACCGGTCACGTGGAGGCGGGTCATACCTCCAACACCGGCGGCGTCGAGGGCATTTATCACCCGCTGTGCCGATTCCGGCCGGATTACGGCCCAGATCATCTTCATAGCCGGCTCTCATGTCTCCTTGTGCCTTATAGCACCGTCACCAGTCGAGAGATTTCCCACGACAGGGCTGAACATACATTCGTTTCAGGTAGCTTCCCGTTCTGCATAAAAGAATCCCGGACAGATTACGGACATGTTGTTCCTGATGATTTCTGCGCTGAGTTACCAGCGATATCGAAAAACCGGCCTGAGAGGTGGTAAACCCCCCGGGCCGGTAGCGGAGGAGATTCTGGATGTGTGCTGGTGTGAGTCTGTCCCGTCACACCTCCGTTTCCCCGGTGCGGATCCGGATCGACCTCTCAACCGGGATGACAAAGATCTTTCCATCTCCGATCTTCCCGGTACGGGCCGATTCGGTGATAGTGGCGATCACTGCGTCGACGTCCTTATCTTTTACCACGATCTCAACCTGGATCTTGGGCAGCATGTCAACCGTCATCTTGCCTCCCCGGTATTCCAAGGAGATGCCTTTCTGCTCCCCCCGTCCCCGGACTTCAGTGACGGTCATGCTTATGAAACCTTTGTCTTCGAGTGCTTTTTTTACGAATTCAAATCGTTCTGGTTTGAGGAATGTTTTAACCATTTTCATGATGATCCCTCCGGATCAGCAGCGCTCCCCATGCTGCGAGATATCAAGTCCGACATACTCTTCCTCCTCAGTGACCCGCATCCCTATCGTTTTATCGATAATGGTTGCGAGGATATAGGTGACCACGAACGCATACACGAGGGCTGCACCGGCTCCGGCACACTGGGCCACGAACTGGTGGACATTGCCCTCGAGCAGACCGGATGCGCCGTTGACTGCAGCCGCCGCGAAGATACCAGTGGCGAGTGCGCCCCAGAGGCCGCCCATTCCGTGGACTGCCCAAGCGTCGAGGCTTTCGTCAACACCCCATTTCTGGCGGAAGAGCATCAGGCCATAGCAGAGCGCACCGGCCACTGCACCAATTACGATAGAAGCCATGGGTGTCACGTACCCGGCTGCCGGCGTAATTGCGACCAAACCGGCAACCGCACCGGAAACCAGCCCAAGCGAGCTCGGTTTACCGCCGATATACCAGGAAACGAGGAGCCAGGTCATTGCTGCAGCAGCAGCTGCTGTGTTCGTAGTGACGAACGCATTGACAGCAAGGCCGTTGGCTGCGACCGCACTGCCCGCGTTAAAGCCGAACCAGCCGAACCAGAGCAGGGCTGCACCAAGGATGGACCACGGGATGTTGGCCGGTTCCATCGAGTACTTGCCATAGCCGACACGTTTTCCGATCACGAGGGCAAGGGCGAGTGCCGCAAACCCCGAGCTGATGTGGACGACCGTCCCGCCGGCAAAGTCGATAGCGCCAAACTGCGAGGACCAGCCTCCGCCCCAGACCCAGTGGGCGAGAGGGTCGTACACGATCGTGGTCCAGAGTGCCGCGAAGATTAGGTACGAGCTGAACTTGATCCGCTCGGCAAATCCCGATGTCACGATCGCCATGGTCACGGTAGCGAAGACGAGCTGGAAGACCATGTAAAGCAGGCCCGGAATGATAGGGCTGTACGGCCCGGGTCCATACCCACGTTATTCAGTCCAAGGTACTGTAAGTTGCCGATGAACCCTCCGACATCCGGACCGAATGCGAGGGAGTACCCGATCAGCACCCACTGGATGCTGACGAGCGCAAAGGCAACGAACGACAACGTGATCATGTCGATGAAGTTTTTCTTCCGGACAAGACCACCGTAGAACAATCCAACGCCCGGCGTCATGATCATGACAAGCGCCGTTGAGGCGAGGATCCATGCTGTTGCTCCTGTGTCAATAGCCATTCATTTCACCTGTAATGAAGAATGTTTGGAGTTCGCGCCAGTTTAAGAACCTGATAGTCCAAGGCTGGTGCATCCGAACATGCAGGGATTTCGATATGTGACGGTGCAGGATGGGGCGGGGATCCGGAATGTCCCACAAACCGGTGCTTTCCTGTGTACCTGATGTCATCATGTCGTACTTCCTTTGCAGATCCACTGGTAAGTTTTCCAAATTATAGGAAAGAAGTTTCGTTCCTATGTATTTAGACATATTGTTTTATCACAACTTCACTGAGAGCCAACAAAACAGCGAAATTCTTTTTTTCAATAATGCATAGTTATTGATTTTCAAGCCTGTTTCCGGTATCCGATATTTTATTGAAGGCAAACGGGTTTTCCGATCATCTTATTGTTATTCAAAGGGAAACCGAAGCTAGTCATCGCGGGTTCTCTCCATGGAACAAGCCCAACCTGGCAATACCATGCCCCGGCTATTTATTCTACGATCCTGCGCGCAAAGATAAATTTCAATAATAAAAATCCGGATAATTATTGGTATAAATTTTATGCAGGTTTTTCTAGGCAAAAGGAAATCTTGGCCCGGTATTTTTCTTCACCGGTTGTCAATTGGTCGAAAAAAATAAGATCGTGAGTTAACCAGTTGAAATAAAATAATCTATCCGTTAACCTATTCCATTTTATCATCTGTAAAATTAACAATCTTTAATTATTGTATTGAATCAACGTTTGAATTAAGCAAATTTGATCGAAAATTTGTGTGTGATATGCATGGCTTTTGCGGTACATGTAAACATGGAACGGTGCACCGGCTGTAACAACTGCGTTGTTGCCTGCCCGGTCAATGCGCTCGAGCTCTTTACGCTCGACCCTGTCACCAAGGAGAAGATCTACCAGGTGCAGGACGGTGTGGCAGTCAGCCTCGATTTCAAGGCTGAACTCTGTGCAGGATGCGGCGTATGTGTTGAAGCCTGCCCATACGATGTGATCAGTCTCTCCGGGAAAGGCTCAGCCGAGCTCCCGGTCAAGGCCTGACCTGATATACGAGGAGATGCAATGGCAGAGAAGAGAATTACCCTCAATATGATCACGTGCCGGACCATCCAGCAGGGTGTCGGCATGGAGGCAGGCAAAACGTCGCAGAAATACTTCGACGCCTGCACGATCATGCATATGCACCCCGATGATATGAAGAAACTCGGGATATGGAAGAACACGAATGTCAAGGTGACGAGCTCGGCCGGCAGCGTTATTGTGAAAGTCTGTCGAGACCCGCGAGGACCTTGTCCCGGGCCTTGCCCACATCCCGATGGGACCCTGGGCGAACCGGATCGTCCCGGCCTATACCTTCTCAACCGGCGAACCCTGTTTCAAGGGGTTCCCGGTCGATGTCGAGATCGCTGCGAACGAACGCATCATGGGCGCAATCGAGGTACTGCAGGACGCCTGCGGCCTCATAAGGAAGTGACGAGCAATGCCAAAAGAAGTAACTGATGTTATCTGCCCGTTCTGCGGTACCCTGTGCGATGACCTCATCGTGTCGGTATCCGATGACAACAAGACCATCCTTGGGGTCAAGAACGCCTGCGCCATCGGCGCCGAGAAGTTCAACCACCAGCGGCTCCCCGGACGTGTCAAGCGCCCGCGGATGAGACAGGCTGACGGCACTTACAAGGAGATTACCTACGATGAGGCGATCGACTGGACCGCAAAGATGCTCGTCAAGTCACGAAAGACCCTGATGTACGGCTGGGCATCAACGAGTTGCCAGGCCATGAGCATCGGCCACGAGATTGCCGAGAAGACCGGCTGTATTGTCGACAACTGTGCGACCGTCTGCCACGGCTCGTCCCTGATCGCTATCGAGGATGTCGGTGTCCCGAGCTGTACGCTCGGTGAGATCAAGAACCGTGCCGACCGCGTCATCTTCTGGGGCTGCAACCCGGCTCACGCCCACCCCCGCCACATGTCCCGGTACTCGATCTTCCCCCGCGGCTTCTTCACCGTCAAGGGCCACAAGGGCCGGAAGATCTACTGCATTGACTGCCGGTACACGGACACGGCAAAGTGCGCTGACGAGTTCATCCAGGTCCAGCAGGGCTTTGACTACGAGCTCCTGAACGCCTTCAGGGTCGCCGCCCGCGGCGAGGCACTCCCGGACACCGTTGGCGGTGTTCCCAAAGAAAAGATCTACGAGCTTGCCGAGGAGTTCAAGAGCGGAAGGTTCGGGATCATCTTCTTCGGCATGGGCCTCACCCACACCATGGGCAGGAACCATAACATCGATATCGCCATCAACCTGACCCGCGACATGAACGACTTCACGAAATTCGCGATCATGGCCATGCGGGGCCACTGGAACGTTACCGGTTCCGGCCAGGTACTCGGCTGGCAGTACGGGTTCCCGTACGCAGTCGACGTCTCAAGAAGAGACCAGGCACGCCACCAGACCGGTGAAACGACCTCCGTCGACCTCCTCAACCGCAACGAGGTCGAGGCCTGCTTTTACATCGCTACCGACCCCGGGGCACACTTCCCGGTCGACGCGATGATCAGCAGCTCCAAGAAACCGACTGTCTGTATCGACCCGCATATCAACTGCACAACGGAGATCTCGGATCTCCACATCCCGGTTGCCCTGGTTGGTGTGGAGGTTGGGGGCTGCGCCTATCGGATGGACAACGTCCCGATCGAGACCCGCAAAGTCGTCGACCCGCCCGAGGGTGTGCTTACCGACGAAGAACTCCTAACCAGGATCAACCACCGTGTTGACGAACTCATTGCCGCCGGAGGTGCGTAAATGTCTGAATATATCATCAAGAACGGTCACGTCTTTGACCCGGTACAGGGTATCAAAGGCGACAAGACGGACATAGCCGTCAAGGACGGCAAGATTGTCGACAAAGTCGGGTCCGGTGCAAAGGTCATCGATGCCAAGGACAAGACCGTTATGGCAGGTGCACTTGAAGTGCACGCCCACGTAGCAGGCCCCAAGGTCAACGCCGGCCGCTGGTACCGGCCCGAGGACAAACATTTCGACTCGCACAAAACGGCCGGTATCACCCGTATCGAAGGCGGCAAGTCAATCCCGACCGTCTTCAAGACCGGCTACGAGTACGCCCGCATGGGGTTCACGTTCGCCATGGAAGCGGCAATGCCCCCGCTGTATGCCCGCCACGTCCACGAGGAGATCCACGACACCCCGATCATTGACGAGGCCGCACTCCCGGTCTTCGGCAACAACTGGTTCATCCTTGAGTACCTCAAGAACCAGGAGATCGAGAACACCGCAGCCTATGTTGCATGGGTTATGCGCCAGACCAAAGGGTACGGTATCAAGGTCGTCAACCCCGGTGGCACCGAAGCCTGGGCATGGGGACTGAACTGTCTGACCATCCACGACCCGGTCCCGTACTTCGATATCACGCCGGCAGAGATCGTCACAGGCCTCATGGCGGCAAACGAGTACCTCGGCCTCCCGCATTCGATGCACATCCACCAGAACGACCTCGGCAACCCCGGTAACTACAAGACCACGATCGAAACGTTAAAGCTCGCAGAAGGCGTCAAGGCCAAGAACAACTTCGGCCGCGAACAGGTTATGCACTCTACGCACCTCCAGTTCCACTCCTACAAGGGCACGAACTGGGGAGACTTCGAGTCCGGTGCCAAGGAAGTCATGGACTACGTCAACAAGCAGAAGAACCTTACCATCGATACCGGTAACGTCACCCTTGACGAAACCACTACCATGACTGCCGACGGCCCGTTCGAGCACCATCTCCATGGCCTCAACCACTTAAAGTGGTTCAACGTGGATGTCGAACTCGAAACGGCAGCGGGAGTCGTACCATTCATCTATGATCCGGACAATGCGGTCTTCGCCAGCCAGTGGGCTGTCGGTCTTGAGATTGCTCTGTATGCAAAGGACCCGATGCGCTGCTACATTACCACCGACCACCCGAACGCGGGGCCGTTCACCCGGTACCCGCGTGTCTACTCGTGGCTTATGAGCAAGAAGGTCCGTGACGAGCGCCTCAACTCCTTCAAAAAAGCCGACAAGGTCATCAGTGCAACCAACATTGCCACCATGGACCGCGAGATCTCGCTTTATGAGCTCGCCCAGATGACCCGTGCAGGCCCGGCAAAATGCCTCGGCCTCTCAAAAGACTACGGCGGCTTAAAGCCGGGCATGAACGCCGACATTGCCATATACAACCTCAACCCCGACAAGTTCCCGTCAACCGGGCCGGAGATCGAGAAGGCATTCGCCCAAGTCGCCTACCTCTTCAAGGACGGGAAGATCTGTGTCGAGAGCGGCAAGATCGTTGATATGGGCCAGAAGAAGACCTTCTGGGTGGATGCGAAAGTCAAGGAGAACAAGCAGGTCATGCATGATGTCCGGGAGAAATTCCTCCGCTACTACAGTGTGAACGAGAACAACTACTCGGTCCCCGAGAGCTATGCACCGCACCAGCACATCATCGCCGTGGATGCGACCCAGTGAGGTGAAAAGAATGAACACGGTTACACTCACAGTAAAAAAGCAACCGGAACTCTACTTGGAATGCGAGAATGTCAACCCTGACGTATTTCCCGGCAAGAAGGCTGACCAGATTGCAAAACTCGGCGCTTTCCAGGGCAAAGAGATCTCCACGGTCGGAGATTATTTCACCATCACCGGGGAAGCAGGGGCAACCGCAGCAGACACGAAGATCGTTGTCAACGGCGACTGCACGAAGATGAAGTACCTCGGCGCGAAGATGACAGCCGGCGAGATGGTCGTCAACTCGGCCTGCGACATGTACACCGGCAGCTGGATGAAAGGTGGCAAACTCGTTGTCAACGGGGATGTCCACTCGTTCTGCGGCCTTGCGATGGCCGGTGGCGAGTTTACCATCAACGGCAACGCGGGCAACTACCTCGGCGCAGCCTACCGTGGGGACTGGCGCGGCATGTCCGGTGGGGTCCTCCGCGTGAAGGGCAATGCCGGCTCGGATGTCGCGACCTTCATGACCGGCGGCACGCTGATCATCGAAGGCAATGTTGATATCCATCTCGGGACCCACATGGAGGGCGGCAAGATCATCCTCAAGGGCAACGCGAACCGCCGTGTCGGTGGCCAGCTTGTCAAGGGCGAGATCTACGTCTTCGGCACGATCAATGTCATGATGCCCGGCTATAAGCCGGTTGGCGAGGCCGATCTCGAAGTCGACGGCACCAAGGCAAAGTTTGTCGAGTATATCGGCGACCTTGGCGAGCGCCACCCCAAGCGGAAGGGCGAGACCGTGTACGGCAAGCTCTTCATGAAAAAATAATTTTTAAGAGGTTGTAAGGAGGTTATCACGATGGACAAATACAGATGCACGATGTGCGGGCATATCTATGACCCGGCAGTCGGCGAAACGAAGGCATTCACCACCATCCTGTGCAACACGGACAGGATGGAGCAGTACGAGTGCAAGATTATGTCAAAGGCACCGATCAAGGCCGGCATGGACTTTGCCAAACTTCCAGCCGACTGGGTATGCCCGACCTGCGGTTACCCCAAGTCCTATTACCGCAAGGTGGAGCTTGACCCCCTCACTGCGATGCGGACGATCAACTACTGATGTGAACCCCTGCGGTTCACACACTTTTTTTTCCGAGAGGTCATCAGACCTCGAGGAGGAGAAGAACTCATAAGAGTTCTTCGACTGACCATCAGGTCTTCGACTGAACGACAAAGGATTCTTCGACTTCCGACAGTTTCCGTGCAAAAACAGGAAACATTACTTTGCTAAGACCGCCGGGATTTTCAGCAGATCATGAAGATAAAACGGAATATACAATATGAGTGATTGGCATTTTATCCGGCAGGACTTCTTACGCACTTATGACCCGCTGACCGTGGGAATTTTTCCTTCAACAACCTGCCTGTAGAGCCGTAAGGGGAACTTTGCGTGAAAGATGGATGCATAGAGCAGATAGGGTACCGGCGCATGGAACTTTTTCGTTTTGTCCGCAAATACCACTGCCATTGTCCGTGTCGCGACATCGTATCCCAGTTCACGGATACCATTGGATACATACCTGTCCCAGACCATATTCATGGTTTTCTCCCGGGCACCATGGAGAGTGCCTTACGCGGCAATGGGACGGTGCAGGTGATAATGGTTGCGGGGAGTTTTTCAAAAATTCGAAGAACCCTGATGAGTATTGCTCGTCCTTATGATTCTGATGAATCCGAGACCTTCATCGGATAGTCGAGGAAGAGAAGATTTCCGCAGGAAATCTTCGAACCATTCGGAAAAAAAAGAGGAAAAACCCGCTTATCCTTCAATCATCTTTGTTATCGTCTTCCTGAACTCATCGAAATCGAGCTCGTCCAGCTGCTCCGGCAGGAGCGAGCCGGTCGAGGCCTGCCGGTAAATCCAGTAGATGATCTTGTCCACGACCCGGATCACGTCTTCTTCCGACTTCACATCGATCAGGTGCCGGCCGATCTTCGGGTGCCGGCCCCGGTGGCCGCCTACCGTGATGCGGTACTCCGGGGGAGAACCCCGGATGATATGGAATGGGCAGGGCATGATGCAGAACCCGCACTCCATACATTTGGCAGGAGTGAAGACGATTATGCCATCCTGGACTTCGATCGCCTTCTCCCGGCAGTAGTGGGTGCAGGTGCCGCAGCCGGTACAGAGCCCGGGGTCCCGGATCGGCCGCTGGATACCGGTGATCCCAATCTCATTGAGCCTCTCGCTCTCGCAGCCATTGGGGCAGGAGGAGATGGCAATCCGCACTTTTACCGGGAGATCCTTACCGAAGAATTTCTTATCTATCTCCTCCGCAAGGCCCACACTGTCGATGATGCCGAACTTGCAGTGACGGCTCCCGAGGCAGGCAGTGATATTCACAACCTCTTCCCGCTCGGCACCGAGCGGCGTACCGTTCGCCTCCAGATCTTTGATAAGCTTTTCGAGGATGGCCGGATCGACATGCGGGAACTCTACGGTCTGGCGTGTTGTGAGATGGATGTTGTCGATCCCATGCCGGGCAGCAATCTCTCCTAAACCTTTAATCCGGGCGGGGGTGATCATACCGGCAGGCATACGAAGGCGGACGATACAAAAACCGGGGTCGCGTTCGGTGATGATCCCGCCGCGGGTGAATATTTCCTGATTGGCCGTGGAAGATTGGCGTCGTGGCATAGCATCCAAGTATGGGGATTGTTAACTGATAGATGTTATCACGGTACTAATGATTATAGTATTCGTTTACCAATATTGTACATATGACAAAACCGTCCGAGTACATGGAGGCTTTTTTCGGCGTGGAACTCAACCAGAAATTCGAGGATATGATCAATGAGCTCCGGGAGATCGAGAATAATCTCAAAGACCTGTCAAAAGATATTGGTAAACTGAGTACCGAATCTCGGGCCGGAAGAGACCAAGGTGCTCATCAAGGAGTGCCGGGCTGTTGCTTACGAGAACGCCCAGCAGACTAAGGATGTCCGGATGTTTCTGGACTTCTACCTGAAATCGGACAAGACCTCTACCCATATCATCCTTGAACGCGATGCCTACATGAAGATCTACCAGATCTTCAAGTGGGACGGCTCGGATGTGCGGGACTTGAAGCGCTGGATAAAAGAACTCAGGGAGCTCTGTGACAAGATTGGCCTGAATCCCCGCGACCTGATCAATTTCAAGAAGCTCACCGCCCAACCGGTACCGGACGAGCTCGTGAAGTTCCCGGTCTATGCCTTCGACCGGCAGGGCTACTGCCTTACCGGCCCGGCCTTCGATGTGGTCATGCACATCGATGAGGTCCGGGAAAAGATTGCAGAGAACAATTCGTCATAAATTCCTTATCCATCTCTCCTCCATCAACCGGCAGCCGTGAGTTCCCTATCACGGTTTGCCGGGAACAACTGAAGCCAGCAGGCACAAAAAAGGTATTACCTGCCATCCGTAAGATTTACCTCAAAATAACCAAAATCGTTTAACACAACCCATAAATAATCATGTTCGTGTAACCTTAAGAGAGAAACACGTCATGACCTCACATTTTTTTCTCCTCGGAGGGGCCATCACGCAGGAACGGCTTGGCTGGATCGAGGAGAGCCTGAAATTTTTCTTCGTGAAACTCAATCCCGAGAACCTCCTCCACCATACAAAACTCCAGGAGGACGTCTTTTCTTTTCTGCTCACCGGGGACGCATTATACAGTCTTACGGATCCTGAAACGGTGCGGATCTGGGAGATCATCCTCTCGCTGCCATCAGTCCTTATCATCTGCGACCGGCACGAGCTTGTCCTCCGGGGCATCTCTATCGAAGGCCTGAAAATGAAACACCATGAGCAGGTGATCGATCACAACCGGCTTGGAATCAGCGGACAGCAGTCATTCTGGAACGATGTGGCCAGGATGGCACGGCAGCATGAGCAGCCGGTCCCAGGTACTGTCGGGTATCTCCAGCTGGAATCACCGTACATGCACCGATCGTCTCTCTCTGTAATACGATGCCTGACTGCAGCCCTCGAGGTCCACGCTTCGGCAGAGTTGTACGCTTACCTCGATGGCATTCATCTCGGTCATACGGGCCAGAACCTGTCTGAATGCGAGAATATCGGCAGCGGGCTTGAAAAGATCGCAGAAAAAGCTGCCATGCGCGGGTTGCAGTGCCAGATGATTGCCTGCAGCCGGTATGCTGCGGCACGCGGTTATAGTACCTGGGATGACGGGAAGGGCCAGGTCATTTCAGCATGCACCATTCGGCCGTTCCGGATCCGTGACCTCAGCGAGATGATCGAAAGGTTCGGGCGCAACCACATTATCCTCGGGAACAATGTCGCTTCAATCCAGCTGAGAAAAGAGACCACATCATCATTCCTGCTCCAGGAGAGCGGCCGGGCTCCCCCCATCATTATCCTCGTAACATGCACGCCCTACGGGACTGAGGTTGCATCTGGCGCAATCTCGTTTGCTGTCGCCTGCGCTGCCCAAGGGATCCTAACACGGGTAATCTTCATCGAGGATGGCGTGTATGCCCTGACCGGCAACCATGTGCTGGAAAAGGAGACAGTTTTCTTTAATCTCCAGGAAGTCATCGATGTAGTTGCCGGAAGTGATAACCTCCAGCTCTTCGCATTCCACCCCTCGCTTCACCAGCGGGACCTGACCAAGAACCCGAAACTGAATGCCGTATTGGACATCGGGATACCGGAACTCGGCCAGTTGCTCTTCTATCTTCCGAAGGGAGTGCAGGCCGGCCACCAGCGTGTCATATTCTTTTGAGTGCAACACATCAACGTCACGTATTTAAACGTCCTGCAGATGCAACAGAACCCAGGCACCCTGTTGATACATAAACTGGATATGAACCTATTCATCTTCTGATGCGCTCAGCGCAGCCCCGATCGCACCCACGATCTGGGGATCGCGGGGTACAAAAACAGGTCTTTTCATCTCGTTTTCTAGAAGGATTCTCACGCAGTCATTCAGGGCAACACCTCCGGCAAAAAATATTTTCCCTCCGGCTGGTGCTACCCGTTTCAGGAGACCCGCGGAACGGCTGACTATGGCCTTGTGAATTCCCAGCGCCACCTCATTGCGCTTTGCACCCTGTGATATGAGCGACACGACCTCGGATTCGGCAAACACGGTACACATGCTGTTGATCTTCTCTGCTCTCTCTGCCGAAAGAGCCGCTGCCGAAAATTCCTCCAGGGTGTACCCGAGCACGGTTGCCATGACTTCGAGGAAACGGCCGGTCCCTGCAGCACACCGGTCGTTCATCTCGAATTTACATAACCTGCCGTCAGTATCCAGGGAAATGGCTTTTGTGTCCTGTCCGCCGATGTCAAGAATGGATTCACAGTCGGTTGGAAAAAAACGGGCACCCCGGACAAAAGCCGTTATCTCGCTGATCACCGGACACGCGAGATGCCCTTTGATCAGGTGCCGCCCGTATCCGGTTGCCATGATACGATCGAATACCGCGCCTTTCATGAGATCCTGCGCAGTTTCGAGCGGGTTGTGTGATGTTAACGATTTGCGGGAAAAAACAAGCCTGCCGTTTTCAATAACGGCAAGCTTGATGGTACGCGATCCGATGTCAATTCCCGCGTATCTCATTTTCTCTTCAGGCGCTCGACAAATGCCTCGATCCGTGTCTTGAGCTGTCCTGCATCTTCCTGGCTGTAATCCGTTTCCAGCCGCAGGGTCGGAATGCCCGACTTTTCCAGCTCCTTTTCAACCGGGCCGCTCTCCATTATGTAGGGTCTGGCAGAACTGCAGGCTGTAGTGGATGACTCCGTTCGCGTGGAGCTTCATTGCCATCTCATTGACATGGTCGACCCGCGAGGGGTTGGGGGTGAAAACGGCGCAGTCGACGTTGAAGTACCGGTCAACGATCGCATCCAGCATCTCGTCCAACGTGCTACCTTTCACGTCCGTAAGCCAGCGGGTGCCGCGTTCGCCCACGCAGGACTCCTCGCCCACGATCACTGCGTTGCTGGTCTCGATGAGCAGGGGGACCTTCCAGTTCGGGACTGCCATGGGGCAGCCGGAGATCACCAGACGTGTTGTTCCCTTCGGAAACACGCCTGTTCCGTTTTTCACCCGGAGCTCCAGCTCGTCGCAGAGCATGTTGACCGAGTCGGTGAACCGGACCGGGTCATCATGGAAAAAGACCTGATTGACCAGCAGGGCATCAAGTCCGGATATCGGTGCCGGATCGGCAGCGCGGATTGCGGCAAGCCGTTTCACTGCCATCCGTTTCGCATTGACGGTTTCAATCGCCTTTTTCAACGATGCAACGGTTACCTTTTTCCCGCTTACTTTTTCCAGTTTAACGATGAACTTACGGTATTCCGCCTTCAGCAGGGCTTTGCCGGCTTCAGATTTTGTCTGGGGGAGATCCATGATGTACAGGTCTTTCACCAGCGGGCCCAGTATCTCATAGGCCTTTTTCTTGCCATCACAGGTATTCTCTCCCACCACAACGTCGCTCGCTTCCAGGTAGGGACATACTTTCCCGAGCTTGAACCCGAACGCGGCTTTGATGAGCGAACACGTATTCCTCGGCAGTAACGTTTCGGCGGCTTCAAAATTGAATTCTGCACCGGCACATAACCCGACCGCTACACCATCCACCGCAAGGACCAGCTCTTCCGGAACAAAAACGCAGTAAGAGCCGATTACTACCCGGCCCTGCGCTTTGGCATCCATAAGCTCCTTGATGCGGAGTCCATGGACTTCGCCCATGACAAAATCAAAATACTTCATTCCCTCCGGGCGGTTCTTTTGTGAGAGAAAAATTTCTGAATAAGCGTTTCCAAGAACCGAGAGAAGTGCGTCATGACCCTTAAGGTCGAGACCCAGTGACGACCACATTTTTGTGTACTCTGACATAGTAGACCGCTGAGATTTTACTTTATGATCTTCAGCTTCGGTTTGAGCCGGATCGCGTGGGTGATGGTGAACATTCCCATGCACCGCTTGAGTGCATACTCCTTGAGATCCTTGAGCTGTGCATCGGTCGCGTCGCTGGATACCTCGATGATGATCCGGTATTCGTTCACGAGCGGGCTCTCGCCGAGATCGAACTGGGCGGTGTAATCGATGTCCGCCTCAACTTTTGTCTTCACCGACTTCAGCCGGATGTTCCTCATGGCAGCTTCGGTTACGTAGGTACTCGTGTAGCACGCTGCAAACCAGAAGAGACCAAATGCCATCGGGCCGGGACGGATGCCGGGGCCGGCGAAATTCGGGTGGCTCGCCTCCATGGTGTAGGTGCCGTCTTTGACCTTGACCGTGGACCGGAATTGCGGACCGCCCTCTTCAAAGAGCCAGTCGCCCTCGATCCGTGCAGTGAATTTCGCCTGTTTGGGATCCGCCTGGATCTCCTTTTTGTACTCTTTTACCTGCTTGGTGTCGATGTTATTGATACTCATGAGTTAATACCATTGGATTATTTGCAAGATTAGTTAATATAATTTGTTAAATTCGATTAATTCTTGAGGAAAGAAACTTTTACTAATTTTCGCGATTGAGGAGAATTCGACAGACTCATTGAGACAACGGTTTTCATACATCTTACAGCTGCGGAAAAAGATGAGGGGCGTTTCACACTGACATTGGCAGTATCCGTTTCAGTGGAGAAACGGGTAGTGAGATAACCATTGTTTCGATGCATATATCCAAGAGAATTAAGAGATACTATTTTACATTTGGAGACGGTTCAGGTAATAATGTATACGGAACGTGAAGGTAACAATATCCCTCACAGAGAACATTCATGGTGAAACGGTATCTCTCGCTCTGTTCCCTCGAACAGGCACTCAACCTGATGAAATCATCGTTCCCGGCACCGCAGCGGACGGAGATTGTCCCTCTGATCCTGTCCATCGGACGGGTTGCGGCGACGCCGGTGTACGCGAAGTACTCCGTACCCGAAGTGAACATCTCTGCCATGGACGGGATTGCTGTGAGGAGCCGGGATACGGTCGGAGCAACCGACAGGACTCCCGTCACGCTGGACTCCTGGACCAGGGTCAATACCGGCAATATCGTCCCTCCGGAGTTTGACGCGGTCATCATGATCGAGGACACCTGGGAGGCCGGTGACCGGTTTCAGATCCGGAAGGCTGCAGCCCCCTGGCAGCATATCCGGCCTGCTGGCGAGGATATCCGCGAAGGCAGGCTGGTCCTGCCTCGTGGCCACCTGATCCGGGCCTTTGATATCGGAGCGCTTGCTACCTATGGCATTACCCGAATCGAGGTCCGGGCGGTTAATGTCGGTATCATCCCTACAGGAAGCGAGCTTGTGCCTTTCGGTGTCCGGCCGGCCCGGGACAGGTAGTGGAGAGCAATACAATCATGGCGCAGGTCTTCCTGGAAGCGACCGGGGCGAAATGTACGAGGCTCCCGATCGTCCGTGATGAATCCGATCTCATCGCTGATGCACTGCTTGCAGCGGTGAAAGAAAATGATCTCGTAATTATTTCTGCAGGATCATCGGCGGGAACCCGGGACTTCACTGCGGGGGTCATCAGACTCCCTTGGCGAACTGCTCTTCCATGGCGTAGCAGTCAAGCCCGGGAAGCCGGTGATGCTCGGGAAGATCCACAAAAAGCCGGTGCTCGGGTTGCCGGGTTATCCCCTTGCAGCCCAGACTGCACTGCGGGAGTTTGCCGCACCGCTCCTTGAATCCTGGGGATTTGCACCGGCCCCGAAATACCCGGTCCGGGTCAGGCTTGCACAGGCACTCACCTCAGATCCCGGGTTCGATGAGTTTATTCCGGTCTTTGTAGGTCGTATCGGCACGGAACTCTGGGGCACGCCCAATGCCCGGGGCTCCGGCGTCCAGATGGCGACCGTCAAGGCAAACGGGTATACCCATATCCCGGCGTCGGTTGAAGGGTTCGAGGCGGGAACCGAACTGGAGGTACTGCTCACCACAGACCCGGGAAGTATCGAGCGCACGCTCATCCTGACAGGAACGCTCGATCCGGCACTTGAGGAACTTGCAAACCTCGTCCATGATGAGGGCCTTTTTATTCATGCAAGCGGTACCGGCAATCTCGGGGGGCTTCTCTCGCTCGAGCGCCGGACCTGCCATGCGGCTGCACTCAGCCTGCCGGCCCGGTCCCTGCTTCCGGAATACCGGCCCCTTGCCCGGCACATTCCGGCAGACGGTATGATCTTTGTCCATATTGCCACGGTCGAGCAGGGTATTGCCTCCTGCGACGGCCTTGGTCCGGACGATCTGACGCGGGTGCGGTTTATCAACACGAAAACGGAATCCCCCTCGCGCCTCATACTCGATGCCCTCCTCTGTTCTCGGGATATTAATACCTCACAGGTCGACGGGTATCTCCACGAGGTCAGCGGGCCAAAGGCCGTGGCACTCGCGATCCGGAACGGTTTTGCGGACGCCGGGATCTGCACCTCCAGTATTGCACGTTCAAATGGCCTCCAGTTCGTACCATTCGCGTTTGAAGACTATGAGCTCGCAGTGCGCCGGGAGATGCTCTCCGATCCCCGGATCGAAACGCTGCTCACCCTGATCCGGTCGCCCGCATACCGGGCTCTTCTTGAAAAGACTGGAGGGTATGCGACTGCCCAGACCGGGATGATCCGGTGTCTTTCTTCGGATTCAATACTTACCGAATGTCCCCTCCCGGTACACTGGCCGGAACTCCCCCAGGCCTGATGCAGTTTAAAAAAAAAGGAAGAGGGTTATGCCGGCACTTTTACCGGTGCACTTTCGCTCTTCCGTACCGGCTTTTTCACCCAGGTAAGTTCCTTGCCCTCGAAGGCAAAAGATTTCATGGTGTAGACACGGACCTCCGCCGGCACTGCTGATGTATCTGCATTGGCCGGGACCATGACAGCATATTCATGCCGTGTCAGTGTCCCATCTGTTGTGCGGTCGGCCCGGGTGAGTTCTTCAGGGAGAGGTGCAGGAACCGATCTGCTGAACGTGACAAGAACTTTCACGCATTCCCGGTGCCCGCCATTGCGCCGTTCCATCATAACGATCGTATCGTACCCGTTCTCCAACGGATGGGGCGAGATCTTCCAGCCGTCATAACTGGAGTAGATGTTCCTGATCTCCTTTGCCACAAAATCGTGCATAATGTCTGAACTGAAACCCATAATACTCAAAAGAATTTACAAGGTCAGACTAATAAATACCAATGGTAAATCAAATCTAGTTACCTTACCTCCTGTGATGAAATCTGTTAATCTTCCTGCCCCCACATTTCGCCCGGACCATAATACGGGATACTGCCCCACATAACCAGGGAATTTTCTCTCAAACAGTAAATATAAAAATATTAACAAAATTGTTTTATTAAGGTGAATCCAATACTGGATGTCCTTAACAGGACGGGCAGTTTATGTCAACCGGTCCCGGTTTACCCGGAGAAATTCATCATGCCACGATGTACCGGTGCTGATGTACTCCTCATTTCCCGCAGGCGGCCGCTCATAGTCACACACAGGCGGCCGCTCGTGACGGGAGTGCTGCCCTGTTATTCTGCCCGGATGATGGTTCCTACATTTTTCCCGTTGATCGCCTTTTCGATATTTCCCCGCGTGTGGCAGTTGATGATCCGGACTTCCCGGATATGGACAGCATCCTGCAGGAGTTCAACGACCATGGGTTCGAGCACCATGTCCTCAAGATCCATCCTGATCAGTTCTTTTGCGGTGATATCCTTTATGAGCTCTGCATCCGGATTATTCCGGGGGTCCTCGGTATAGAGCCCGTCCACGTTCTTCCCGATGATGCAGCTCTTTGCCCCGAGGACTTCTGCGATCAGGAAAGCACCGGTGTCCGTGCGGTGCGGGGGGATGGTCTCGGACCGTGACGGGTGCTCGTAGAGCCCGTATGGCGGCGTGCCGTGAATGACCGGCAGCACCCCAAGTCTCAGGAGCATCGGGAGTTCGAGAAGATCACCGGTATGGATCCGGGTGCCGTTGTATTCCGAGAGCAGGATCGAGACCATGATGGCGTTCTGCTCTGAGATCTTTGCGGAGAGTTCGGCAAGAACACCGGTCGGCATACCGAGGTCCATGCCGATGTCCATGATATGGCGCACCCGCCCCCCCCCTCCGGTGACCACAAGGAGCTTGTGGTTCTTCGAGAGTTCACCGATCTCCCGGCAGAGCGGGTGCATTACCTCGCGCCCGTAATCGATCGCACCGTGCCCCCCGATCTTGATGACGTTGATACCAGGGGCGATGCGGATCTGCCCGCCAGCCGGCCGGCTCTTCATCATCCCTTTCCTGACAAGGGTCTCCCCCTGCAGACCGCTCCGGAGCTCAAACCGTTTTTTCATGCTGACTCACATCTTGGTATCGCAAAGCAAAGGTATAAGGGCGCGTAAACCAGTTGGTATATCAGGACTAACACAGCGCAAACGTTCGTGAACTGCTGCCAGGTCAGGAGGATAGTATGAAAATCTATGTGCGTGAACGCCAGAAAGTCGGTGAGGGAGTCGAATCCCCCAAGTACCGCATTGTCGCAGTGACCGGCGGCCAGATCCAGATCGAGGCCACCCATTTCCGGAAGTTCGAGATCGAGCAGATCGCAAAGGATGTCGGCGCCGAGGTCGTGTTCATGAAACCCGTGGCCGACGACCATAAGAAAAAGAAATAATTTCTCTGTCGAAGTGATTCCGGCTGCCCTCGTTTCCGGGGTGGCCCGGACTTACTCTTCCCGCGAGAAATAACTGCCCGCAAAATCCTCCTTTTTGCGATCAGGGGCCCATTTTGAGATGTCGGTTTTTTGATAGTCGGACTTTTTGGCGAATTACAGCACAGTGATTTTGAAATACGACTTTTTCGCTGTCCTTTCTTTAGGACAGGTGCATTTCAGCCACCGAAAAATGTCAATACAGACCCTTTTAGATGATCGGGAGAGTAATTTTTCGGGCTGAAGGGCAGACCCGGGGAAACTGCAGGGTGGTGGATATGAGGCGAATCAGACTTTTTATCCTGGAACGGGGACACTCGTATCCAGGGTTATCGGTACAGGGAAAGCTCGACCGCATATGATCGCATAATGATACTATATTAGATCGTTGAACCCAATGAGGTACAGGAAATCTTCATGGCCGCACTCTCGATTGATACACTTTTTGACGCCGCAATCCGCATCCAGATAATGGAGCGATCCATCACCCTTACGTTTACGGAGAATTCGGTCAGGATCAAATTCCCCACGACCCGGAGGCTGGCGGAATTCCTCGATGTCCCCCATTACTACATCCTCCCCTATTTTGCGATGATGGAGGAAGAGGAGCTGATCACCCGTGCCGAACGCATCGGGATCCTGACCACAGCAAAAGGGAGCAGGAAAATGATCGCCCTTATGGAGAACTACCAGAAAGAAGTTTCCGAAATTCTCGGACCGGATATCTATTCGGTCCTGACCAGATATGATTAACTGCCTCGCGGTGGATACGTTCTTTTTACCGAGAGTTAACAAATCCTTTAAATCAATTGAAATGCCTTAAAACCAACTGGTTATCATCTGATTATCAATTGGTTACTATTTTCTCTTAACTTATTACAAAAAGAAACATTCAATAATTTCCCCCAGTAATGTTACTCCCGGTAATAGTATGAAAAAGTGTGTGCCTATTGGATTGATTGCAATGGTTATTGCAATCCTGTTTGTAACAACCCTTCTTGCTGGGTGCTCATCATCGAATACATCTCCGGCAGCGACCACGGCAGCTGCGACTGCAGCACCCGCTGCAACAGAAGGTGCCCCGCTGAAACTGGTCATCGCGACGACAACAAGTCTCTATGATACCGGCCTGCTCAGCTACCTGCAGCCCAAGTTCGAATCCCAGTATAACGTGAAACTCGCCATTACCTCGCAGGGCTCTGGCAAGGCTATCCAGATTGCCACGAACGGCGATGCAGACGTTCTTCTCGTTCACTCCCCGGCAGCGGAACTTGCATTCATGCAGACCGGGAAAGGCCTGAACCGCAGGTCCTTTGCATCGAATTATTTCATCATCGTCGGCCCGCCAAACGATCCGGCAGGTATCAACAACATGACACCGGAGAACGCATTCACGACCCTTCTCATCAAGGGGACCAACAAGACTGCAAATGTCTACTTTGTCTCCCGCGGTGACGGATCCGGAACGCAGACTGCTGAAATAAATATCTGGAAGAAAGCCGGTTATAACTACACTACACAGGTCGAAAAATCCGGTCTTTGGTATATCGAGGCAGGTAAGGGAATGGGAGAGACCCTCCAGATGGCAAGTGACAAAGGGGCATACACCCTGACCGATGAGGGCACCTTCCTCGCATACAAGAGCAACCTGACCCTCGTACCTCAGGTCACGAAAGGTGCGAGCCTGCTCAACATTTACAGCGTCATGGCCGTGTACAACGACAAGCAGCCGGTCGAGAAGATCCAGATGGCGAACAACTTCATCAATTTCCTGATCTCGCCGCAGACCCAGGCCGATATCGGGGCGTATGGCGTGGACAAGTACGGCAAGTCACTCTTCATTCCGATGAGTGTCTCGGTGCCGACTGCTCCCACCGGCTGGATCGGGGATCATTCAACTCCCGCAACGGATCTCCAGCCTGCACCGGTCGCGGCTGCAACCACTGCGGCGGCAGCAATAACAAACACTACCACGGCGGCTATGGCAACTGCGGTCCCGGCGGCAACAGCGACGACCTGATAATTTCCCTTTTTTCTACTAACGGAATTCTGGTTTTGCATATATGCTGACAGCCCGTTCCGATACCATCTGCTTCGGCGAACTTTGCCCGATCCCGGAAAAACCAGATTACTGGCCAATTGAAGTAACCCGTCCGGTTCAGGATCTGCCAGGCCGGATAATAAAAAATATTTTTCTCGCTTTCTCAGCACGGTTTAACGGCCTGCTTCTTTCCGATCCATCCGAGGAGATAAGCGATGATCATCCCGGCGATGAAGGCGAGGGTCATTGAAGTGAACAGTGCCAGCGCGCCGATGCTAATGGTTACGGCCAGAGCGTCGGACTTCAGGCTGTGCCGCCCCATCTCGATCCCTACAAAGACCAGCAGCGCCCCGAGAACACCAACTGCGATGATGGAGAGAACCTGGGGGGAGGTGATGAAGAGGGCGGGGCCAGTCCTTCGGACGTTCTGGTTCCGGTCGTTTTACCTTTCTACTACCGTTGGATAATAATTAAAATGCCTAACGTTGATTATAAGGATTAACCTTTTTACAGGAACAAACTGGATCTGGTTGACCATGCAAACGGCATCACAGGTAAACGAGGGGATCGGCCATGAGTGATATCGTCTCGGGTTTTTTCCAGGCGATCAACCTGATCGTGACCCTCAATCCGGATGTCCTCCAGATCGCAGCCCTTTCGCTTTATGTTTCCCTCACCGCGACAATAATCGCCGCGTGCATCTCGATACCCCTCGGAGGATTCATCAACTTCCATGATTTTTATGGCAAACGCGTTCTGATCGTGCTGATTCAGACCCTTTATTCAGTCCCGACCGTGGTCGTCGGCCTCCTGATCTATCTTCTGCTTTCGCGGAGCGGTCCCCTCGGGTTCTTCGGTCTCCTCTGGACCCCGGAAGGGATGATCCTTGGCCAGGTGGTGCTAATCATTCCGATCACGACCGGGCTTGTCATCTCCGCCCTGAGCAGCATCGACCGGAACATCAGCGACACGCTCATCTCGCTCGGCGCCACGGAGTTCCAGAATGTCATGCAGGTGATAAGGGAGGCACGGTATGCCATCCTGAGTGCCGTGATCCTCGCGTTTGGAAGGGCGATCTCGGAAGTGGGGGTGGCGATGATGATCGGCGGCAACATCGAAGGCCAGACCCGGGTACTGACCACCGCGATCGCCCTCCAGACCGGGCTCGGCGACTTCGGCTTCTCCATCGCCCTTGGTATCATCCTGCTTGCCATTGCTCTCGTCGTTGTGATCATCATGAATCTGATCACTGCCGGTTCTGCAGACTTCGAACGCATCATGGGAGGTGCGCCACGGGCATAATCGATATTACCGGTCTTTCGCGCCGGGTCGGCAACCGGGAGATCCTGCACGGGATCGGGCTCGAGATCCGGAAGGGAGAGATCTTCACTTTTATCGGCCCGAGCGGGAGCGGCAAGACCACGCTCATCCGGCTGATCGATCTCCTCGACACCCCCAGCTCCGGAACGATCCTCTTCGACCGGAAGGATACTTCGGCAGATGAAGCAACCCGGCTCGCGATCAGGAGGCGAATGGGCATGGTCTTCCAGAAACCCGCGGTCATGAACACAACGGTAGAAGAGAATGTGGCTTTCGGTCTGAAGTTCAGGAGCGTTGCGCAGGCAGAGCGTGCAGAACGCGTCCAGTCCGCGCTCGATCTCGTCGGCCTTGCCCACCTTGCCGGACGGAAAGCGACAACACTCTCGGGCGGAGAGATGCAGCGGGTGGCGGTCGCCCGGGCGCTGGTGACTGAACCGGAAGTACTCCTGCTTGATGAACCCACCGCGAACCTGGACCCGGTCTCATCGGAAGTGATCGAAGAGCTTATCCTCCGGGTCAACCATGAGCGCGGCACCACGGTGATCATGGCCACCCATGACATGGTCCAGGGACAGCGCCTCGGGGACCGAATCGGAGTGATCATTGGCGGGAGGATCGCACAGGTCGGGACGGGCACCGAGATTTTCAGCCATCCGGCCAGCCGGGAGATCGCCCGGTTCGTGGGGATGGATGCGGCACTGGAGGGAGTTGTAACCGCGAACGACGGGGGCCATGCAGTGATCGCTGTCGGCAGCCAGGTGCTGGAAGCGATCACCCCCCTGCTCCCGAAGAGTGCCGTGACTCTCTTTATCCGCCCCGAGGAAGTGACCGTCTCGATCCCGGATCACGGGACCCTCAGGACGAGCGTCCGTAACCAGCTGGACGGCACGATCGCAAAGATGGTGCCGTACGGCCCCTTCATCCGGCTCAAGATCGACTGCGGCCCGATCCTTGTCGCCCTGATTACCCGCAGGTCCTGCAAGGATCTCAGGCTTGCAGTGGGAACACCGGTGGTGGCCGGCGTGAAGGCGACGGCAATCCATGTGCTGCCGGATACTTCTGACAGGGAAAAGAAGCATGCCTAAAATCTCAACAGCGATACGCGACCGTACTGATCCATCCCACGTGTATTGAAAAAGAAAAAAGATGTATCTCCGGAAATAGCAAATAACGAAAAAATTAATGGCCTTTTGTCAACGGCTTGAATACGTCCTCATAGATCATGTCGCTGCCGGTGTTATGGAGCCGTGCACGCTCCTCTTTCTCCTCCACGTATCCCATGAGCGGGAGCTCCATCGAGACGCCGGGCACGTGGCCGAACATCTTCTCGAGTTCCTGCTGCTGTGCGTGCATGAAGAGTGCGTTCGGGATCTCCGCAGGGCAGAGTTCCTGGCACTGGCCGCAGTTGACGCAGGAGTCTGCGATGTGGGCGAACCTGATGAGGTGGAACATGAAGTTCGGCGGGACCTGCCCGGCAGGAACATACGCCGGGTTCCTAGTGGTGCAGTCCACGCAGTAACAGACCGGGCAGGCCGAGATGCAGGAGTAGCACTTGATGCAGCGGGAGGTCTCTCTCATGATCTTTATCAAGCGCTCCTTCCCATCGCCGAGCCCCTCGAAGTCCTTCTTGCGCCACTTGTCGCCGAGCTTCATCATTGCGCCCTCGACCTTGCCGCGGATGTCGAGGCCCTTCGGGTTCGCCGGCTCCGTTGCGAGGACGCCGGACTTTACCGCGCCGGAGAGGAGGTTTGCACCCTTCTCGGAGCAGACCTCGACGAACGTGGCCTTGCCGGCCTTCTCGCCGATAACCCCCCAGTTCCCGCAGGCGAGGTCTGCCTGCCGGGGGACCTTCATCTTGCAGCGGCGGCAGTTGCTGCGCCGCCCGTAGCCGTGCTCCTCGAGCTCGTCGACGGAGATGCCCTTGTGGCCGCCCTCGTACTCGATGATGAACTGGCCCTTGTCGATCTCTTCCTTGTGGACAACGTCCGGGTCGACGCCGTACTTGTCGGCGATCATCTTCCGGGCGAGGACCGGGCTGACCGAGCCACCGCAGTTGACGCCGATCATGACGACGTTGTCGAGGTTGATCTGCTTGCGCTTGGCGAGCTCGTAGAAGGCCATCGCATCGCAGCCCTTGACGGTCACGCCCAGCTTCATGGTCTCTGCCCCGTCGAGGTACTTCTTCACCAGCTTGGGCAGGAGGAGGGTACCGCAGTGGAGAGAGCCGGCCGTCCTGGCGAGTTCCTTCGGATCGGAGATCAGCACCGGTTGTGCATCATAGAGATCTGTCCCCTTGGTGATGACGAGCACTGCATCGACCGTCTTGGACTCGAGTGCGTGCTTCCAGAGTGCGGTGACGGCACCGCCGAGTTCGGCTTTCTTCTTGATCTCTGCATCATTGGTCCACGCGTAGAGCATATCGCCTTTCTTTGCCATGTTACTGCGCCTCCGTAATCTTCTCGATTCTCAAAGCACACGCTTTGAACTCGGGGATCTTCGCTACCGGGTCGAGCGCATTGTTGGTCAGAACGTTTGCCGCGCACTCCACGAAATGGAATGGTATGAAGACCTCTCCCCGCTTGATGCCCTTGGTTACCCGTGCACCGATGGTAATCTCTCCTCTGCGGGAGACCGCTTTCACCATATCCTTGTCCCGGATCCCCCATTCCTTTGCATCATCGGTATTGATCTCGATCCAGCCGGTCGGTTCCTCGCGTTCGAGGCTTGGCGAGCGGCGGGTCATCGAACCGGTGTGCCACTGCCAGATGCAGCGTCCGGTGGTCAGGATGATCGGGAAGTCCTTGTCGGGCACTTCAGCCGGGTACTTGAACTCGATGGGCGAGAAGACGCCGAGCCCGTCGGGATGGGCAAACTTCTCCTTGTGGAGGATCGGGGTCCCGGGGTGTTCTGCAGTCGGGCAGGGCCAGTGAAGGGCCTCGGGCTTCTCGAGCCGGGCGTAGGTCATGCCGCCATAGGAGGGGGTGACCTTCGTGATTTCGGTGAAGATCTCTTCGGCGCTCTTGAACGGGAACTGCTTCTCATATCCCATCGCCTTCGCCAGTTCGCAGATGATCTGCCAGTCCGCCTTCGCCGTACCGGGCGGGTCCTGGGCCTTCCGCCACATCTGGACGCGGCGCTCGGTGTTGGTCTGGGTCCCGTCCTTCTCGGCAAAACAGGCTGCCGGCAGGACAACGTCTGCCATCTGGGCCGTCTCGGTCAGGAAGATGTCCTGCACGACAATGAACTCGGCATTCTTCAGCCCCTTCTCCACATGGTGGAGGTCGGGGTCGGAGATCATCGGGTTCTCGCCCATGATGTACAGGCACTTGAGCTTGCCGGGGGTATCGGCGAGCACGTTGACCATCTCGGTCACCGTGTATCCGACCTTTCCCTCGGCAAGATCGCAGCCCCATGCATCCGTCATCTTCTTGCGGAGGTCGGCGTTGATGACTGCCTGGTACCCGCTGTAGACGTTCGGCAGCGCGCCCATGTCGCAGGCGCCCTGCACGTTGTTCTGGCCGCGGAGTGCGCAGACGCCCCCGCCCCGTTTGCCGAGGTGGCCGGTCAGCATCTGGAGGTTGGCAACCGATTTGACGTTGTCGACACCGGTCGTATGCTGGGTGATGCCCATCGAGTAGAGGACGTTGCTGGACTCGGCCTTTGCAATCCACTCTGCTGCCTGGGCGAGCTGGGTCGCGGGGATGCCGCAGACCTTCGAGACATTCTCAAGGGTGTACGCATCCTTCATCACTACTTCCTTGAGCTTTTCGAAGTCCTTCGTCCGGTTCTTGATAAAATCCTTGTTCTCCCAGCCGTTTTTGATGATATACTGCATCATGCCGTTCAGGATTGCCACATCGGTACCGGAATGGAACTGCATGTAGAGATCTGCCTGTTTCGCCGTCGGCGTCAGCCGCGGGTCGGCAACAATGACCTTGCCGCCCCGCTGCCGGGCGAGGATGATCTGCCGGCCGATGAGCGGGTGGTTTTCGAAGGTATTGGAACCCAGAACAAAGATGCACTTCGACTCACCGATATCGGTGATCGAGTTGGTCATGGCGCCGGATCCAAAAGCGCCGGCAAGACCGACGACCGTGGAAGCGTGGCAGAGCCGGGCACAGTGGTCGACGTTAGGGGTCTTCAGGTACTGCCCGTGCAAACTTCTGCATCAGATAGTTTTCTTCGTTCGAGACACGGGCGGAAGAGAGGCACTGGATCTCGTCAGGTTTGTAGGACTTGAATTTGGATGCGATCAGTTTGTAGGCATCGTCCCAGCTGGCTTCCTCAAACTTGCCATCCTTCTTGATGAGCGGCGTGGTCAGGCGGTCGGGACTGTTGATAAACTCCCAGGCATAGTTGCCCTTAGGGCAGAGCTTGCCTTCATTGATCGGATTGCGGTGCCACGGCGCAACGCCGACGACCTTCTTGTCCTTGACAACAAGGTTGAGACCACACCCGGTCCCGCAATACGGGCACGTTGTTGGTACATATTTGAATTCCATGTATTCACACCTCTTGATAACCACGGGTCTGGCAGAACGCTATTTAAGGATACTGGAATTTTTGCGAAAATGTGATAATAACGGTGGGTTCGGGGGGGGGGACCGGAACGGTCAATAAACCCCTTCATTTTATGCGAATCAAAAAATTAAGTACAAACGCTTTATCACCGGATGGGGTTGATCGCCGGACGCGCAGAAGAGTGTTCTGTGGCCGCGGGTGGATTAATGGCAGATTTCTGTTCTCCTTAATAAAAAACCGGTTCTTCCCGCTTTTCCACACCGTGGACTGCAGAACTCCCTCCTGTTCCCGCAGATCATGGCCATAGCGGAGCAGTTCCGTTGACCCTGCCGGCACGGGTTGATCACGCCCGGGCGGCTACCTGACGATGGGGTTGTTGCCATGCCGGGAGTCACCGCCGTTACCGGCCTGAAACCGACGGAAATCCGGTGCTTCGTAATGCTATCTGATCGCTTTTCAAAAAATTTATCAGGTTGCTGACTGCAACAGTCACTAAGATGTGCTATGGCTGATTTACTTACGGATCTCCTGATCTACACCGGTATCGGGATCATCACTTTCACTATCGGGATGATCCTCGGGTACCGAGCTGCTGATAATGTATTATACGAAGCGCTTTATGGTAGTAGCAAAGGAATGCTCGGATACCGATTCCATCATCCCGCTCGTGGATGAACTCGCAAGGGAGACCTGAAAGGAGAGTACATTATGGTAGATGTTGTCAGTTATACGGTGATCAGCATCACCTGCTTTGGTTTCGGGCTGATCGTCAGTTTCCAGATAGCGCATATACATTACTGCCGCAAGCTTACGACCCTTGTGCGCCGTTCCATATCAACCAAGACCATCGCCCCGGTCCTCGCCGAGTACGAGGTGCTCAGGCCCAGGGAATAACTGTTTTTTCGAGCGGCCGGATATAAAAACTGCTGGTATCAGGGACGTTCCGGGCTCCGGGATTGTTGTATAATGAAGGTCCGCTGGCCGACCATGGTGAAGAGTCATACGCTCTAATACGATAAGGACGAATAATGAGACAATGCGCTGTACTGTTCTTGCGAGCGGGAGCAAGGGGAACTGTGCTGTCATCGAAGGGCGTTCCGGCACCCTCCTCATCGATGCCGGCCTGAGCGCAAAAGAACTGCTGATCCGCATGTCAGCAGCCGCCGTGGATCCCGGCAGGATCGATGCCGTGCTGGTCACGCATGAACATGGCGACCATATCCGGGGTCTTGACGTGATCGCCCGGAAGCTTGACATCCCCGTGTACGCAACAGAGGGAACACTCCACGATTTTCTGAATCATCGCCGGACGTCGCACAAACCGATCCGGCATTCCACGTGCCGGTATCACGAACAGTTTACTCTCGGGGATTTTCTGATCGAACCCTTTGCAACCTCCCACGATGCAGCAGAGCCCTGCGGGTATATTATCACCGAAGGGGATATCCGCATCGGGTACTGCACGGATACCGGAATCATGACCCCTTCCATGCTCGGACTTCTCCGCTACTGCGATGGCATTATCCTTGAGAGCAACCACTGCCCGGAGATGCTCGCAAACGGCCCTTACCCGGAATCACTGAAGAGGAGGATCCGGTCAAAGCGGGGACACCTCTCCAATTATGCAGCTGCCGACTGCCTGCGGGGATTTGGCAGGGATGTCCCCCGCGTCATCCTCGCGCACCTGAGCGAGATCAATAATACCCCGGAGAAAGCAATGGCAACTGCCCGCGACGGGCTCGGCCTCTTCTTTGAGGAGGACCGCCTTCTTGTCGCCACCCAGAGTGGTACGCGGCCTGAGCGCCCGCAGGAAATCCGGTTCTGAAAGCGAAAGACCGCCCGGTACGGCAGCAATAGTTCCACTCCGCCCTGACATCAAAACGTTAATCCCTGAACCGGAGCAACATCTCACACGAGAAACGCCATGCTCTTTATGGATTTTGCAAAGACCTGTGAGAGACTGGAGAGTATAACCGGCAGGCTCGAGATGATCGATGTCATCAGCCGCGTCCTCCCGGATCTGTCCGGGGAAGAGCTGCCGGTCTTTGTCCGGTTCGTTATGGGGCGGATTTTTCCTGACTGGAGCGCCCGCAAGCTCGGCATCGGCCCCAACCTCCTCTACGAAGCTGCTGGTTACGTGACTGGTGTCAAAAAAGAGTGGGTGATCGAGAAGATCAACGCAACCGGGGACGTAGGGCTGGCGATAGAAGAACTCCTTGCTCTCAAGTCCCAGACCCTGTTTTTCCATGAAGAACTCGACCTCGTCCAGGTCTATACCGGCCTGATCGCGATCGCTGATATGGAAGGGAAGAAATCGCAGCGGGAGAAACTGCTCGGTGTACGCAACCTTCTTGCCAACGCCCATCCTCTCGAAGCCCGCTATCTCGCCCGGATCATGCTCGAAGAACTCCGGATCGGCGTAGGGGAAGGCAGTGTGAGGGGGGCGATCGCCAAAGCCTTCAGCGTGGATTCTGCTCTCGTGGAACACGCGATGCAGGCGCTCAATGATATGGGCGAAGTGGCACGGCTCGCGAAAACCGGGCCGGAAGCCCTCAGGGATGTACGCATCACACCATTCCACCCGGTGCGGATGATGCTTGCCCAGCAGGGCACCATCGCGGATATGATCCAGGAACACGGGCAGATCACCGCTGAATTCAAGTACGACGGTTCCCGGTTCCAGTTCCACAAGAAAGGCAACTGGGCCCGCCTTTATTCCCGCCGGCTGGAAGATGTCACCGCTGCCCTTCCGGATGTGATCCAGCAGCTGATGAGCGCAACCACCCATGATGTCATCCTCGATGGGGAGGTGATCGCGATGCGGGACGGGAAGCCCATGCCGTTCCAGTCCGTGCTGCGCCGGTTCCGGAGGCGGCACGATATTGCGGAGGCACAGGAGGCCATCGAGATGTTCCCAAACGTCTTCGACATCCTGTACCTCGACGGCGAGACCTTGATCGAGCTGCCATTTGCCGAGCGCCGTAAGCGGCTTGAGCATGTGCTGACAATGTATATCGCCCCTCAGGTGGTAAGCAGCGAGCAGGACATGATCGAAAAGACCTACGATGCGGCCATCGCTGCCGGACACGAAGGGATCATGATCAAGGTACCGTCCTCTCCCTACACTCCCGGCCAGCGGGGAAAGAACTGGATCAAGATCAAACCGGAAGTGGACACGCTCGACCTTGCCGTTATCGGCGCCGAGTGGGGCGAGGGGAAGCGTGCCCATGTCTTCGGCTCCTTCCTCGTCGCCTGCCAGGACCAGGGAAAACTCATCGCCCTCAGCCGGGTCGCCACCGGGTTTTCCGACGAGCAGCTCTCTGAGGTATACGAGATGCTGAAAGAGACCGTGATCAAGAAAGCGGGCAAGGAAGTGAGCTTTGAACCCTCAATCGTCTTTGAGGTGGGCTATGCGGAACTCCAGGTCAGCCCCACGTACGAAGCGGGGTTTGCCCTCCGTTTTCCCCGGTTCATCCGGATCCGGGACGACAAGGATATTTCCGATATCGAGACGATCGAGAGCATCCGGGCGAGGTACCAGCGGCAGGCAAACTCTGCTCAGGCCTATCAGAACTGAGAGAGCGTACGCTGGGTCCGCAACTCGGGGATCAGGGTGCTGTGCCCTACCCACGCGCCCGAACCGATGACGGTGACTGCCTGCCCGACCGCTGCCTCCAGCGTAGGGCACGGGAGCGGGTGCCCCGCCATTGCCCTCCTCGTGGCTTCGCGGATCACCCATGTCCCGAGGGGGGCCCAGTATTCATTCGAGATGCTCCGGATTACCATCACCCGGGCGCAGCGCTGCACGCGTCTGAGATATTCGCAGACCGCAAGCCGTGCGGAGTAATATGCTCCCGAGATCGGGGAGTAGCCCTGCTTCGTCATACCTTCCCGGTCCTGCACAATTGCGTCTTCATCCCCGCCCCAGAGGGTATGTTTCGCCCAGATCTCTATCATCTCGTACTTCCAGTCTCCCGGGAAGAGAATGCAGGCAATACGGTTCCCGAAGATTTCCCCGGAGAAAAAGAGAATCTCTTCAACGGGGGGGAACCGGGCGATCTCCCGTTTGAGGTTTGCAGAGATGGTATCGTCTACCGCGGTGATTGCCCAGCGGGTGGGGACAAACTTCCGCTTCCTCCCGAGGAGCCCTGCAGTCATCAGCTTCGCGATCTGGTAGACGTCGACTGCCGAATCCTTCAGCGTGACGCAGGCTTCAACTGCGCCGAGGTCGGTATCTGACGTGATCCGGTCCACCTCGCGTTCCACCCGGGCGCTCCCGATCACGTCCATGGTTTTTACCGAACCGGTCATGCCGACCGGGGCGACCGTCCCGTCAAAACTGAGGCTGAACGCAACCGGCCTCTCGAAAGCGACGTCCACATCGAGCGGGACCGCGGAGAGCGCGATCTCCTGAAGACCTCCCGCCACAGCCGGGAGGGACGAACTCCCGCGGAGGGTGCGGGCCCGGATGCTCACGATATCTTCCATACCGAGGTCCCGCCGGATCCAGTCAGGGGGATTGTCGGAGTCGTTGATCAGGAGCGGGCCGCCCCTGACATCGGGGTAACCGAAACTGCCGATGAACACCGAGGGGGAGCTGCCCCGGTAGCTGGTCGATGGTTTTGTCATAGAGGCTGCCTGGGCATGGAACCTGCTGACAATCGGGCAGCGGGGAAGACCGCACAGGCCTTTTCCCTTGCACTCGGCACACCGCATCATCCGCGAATCACCGGTGCCCGATGGGATGTACTCCCGTTTTTTCCCGGGACCGGTGGAAACGGGGAACCGTCCGCGTTCGGGACAGACCGATTATAGGTCGTGGAGCACCGTCGCATTCACGACCTTGTTCTCCGGTTCCGGGAACGATACACGCCAGCCCGCATCGTAGCGGGAACCGCATTCCGGGCAGATGAGGATCACCCGGAAGACTTCGCGGGTGGACCTGACCGGGTTGACCGTGTCCGCACTCGTGCTGGTGAACGACGTATGAAACCCCAGATCGTACCCGCAGGCCGGGCAGGTATGGAGTTCCCCCGTAACCCTGATTGTGGTGATCTCCCCGGAAGCAGTCATACACATTCCTGATGATGCATTAAGCTCTTATAACCGATATTAACGTTGCCCGTTTCCCGCGACAGCGAGGATGATCCTGCAAGCGTTCTGCCTGCCGTTGACTGTCCCGTGGGCCGCCCGGAAGGGCAGGGGGACAAGGGTCATGGTCTCGGCGATCATTTTCTCCAGAAGTTCCAGGGTGACATGCCGGCCGTCAATACACGTCCCGGCTCCCATATCGGTAATCTTCTTGGCATTGTTCTGCTGCTCGGGATGTCCCGGGTCCATGATGATCAGGACCGGTTTCTCGAAGAGCAGGGCCTCATGCAGGGTGGTAAGACCGCCGTGCACGATCGCGATCTTTGCCATGGCGAGATGGTCGTAGAGGTTCGGGACATACCCGTGGGAGATGAAATTTTCCGATGATTCCGGGAGTACTGTCCCGGTATAAAAGACATCGAAGAGCAGGTCCTTTCGCTTATCTGCGATCGACCTGAGCAGGAGATACATGGGGAGCTTGTATGGTTCCCCGCCAAAACTGGTGAAGATGGTCTTGTTGTCATAGGTGTACCGTTCCGGGTCGAACTGGTAGAACGGGCCGGTGAAGCTGTACCGGCCTTCTTCACGGGGGGGAATCCGGATATTGTATTCGCTGACGGTGTCCGGTGCAGGATAATCGGGTATGATCACGTGGCTGGCGAGCCGGAGATAACGCTGGATGGAGAAGTTGAGGAGTTTCCAGACCGTTTTCGTCGTGCCATCGGGGTCATTGAAATAGTTCTGGTTGGTGATGAAGATCACCGGGACATGTTGGGTTTTTGCCGCCAGCACCCCGCCATACATCGTATCGCACACCACGCAGTCAATACCAAGCTCGCGGATGAGCCTGCGTACGCCAAGCGCAGACCGGACCACGTCAAGGGGAAAGGATTTCGAATACCAGAGGGTTTTTTCCAGGCTGAAGAACCCGTTCTCCCCCTCAAGCCGGACCTCGCGGCAGATCCGGCGCAGGCTCGTGCACCCGTGCTGGTTCATGAAGTCATAGGATTTGCCATAGCCGGCAAAATGGACCGTATGTCCCTGCATCTGCATATAATGCCCGAGGTGGAGACAACGGGAGGCATGCCCGAGCCCCTCGCCACAGACAACAAAGAGGATCTTCATTTCGTCCTGCCTGAGGGATATGTCCTGATGAATGATGAATTATGAGGTTTTGTCGCCGGGTTCCCCGGGAAGGACGATCCATGCGGTGATATCGACGATGAATCCGGTGCCATACGACAGGAGCACGGGTGCGACCATTCAGCTGTCAGATGACAGCGGGATTGAATCAGGGCGTACCGGGGCCTGAACGACCACTTCCGGGCAGATCCGTCCTGCACCGGGCGGAACAGCCGTTTCATGGATGGGGATGGGAGTTAACAGGTATAAATCAACCCCGCCGATCCTTGTTCCGGACAGCAGAATATTATAGTTTACGAATGCCACGGGATTGGGGGAACCCGCTATGACCGGAACAGAGAATGAATCGAAACTCGCAACATTCGGCGCAGGTTGTTTCTGGGGCGCAGAGGAGGCATTCCGTACCGTGGACGGCGTACTCGGAACTGCCGTGGGTTACATGGGCGGAACGGTGGAGAACCCGACGTACGAACAGGTCTGCACCGGTGAGACCGGCCATGCGGAGGTGGTGCAGGTCACGTACGATCCCGCAAAGGTACGCTACCAGCAGCTGCTCGACATCTTCTGGTCCATCCACGATCCTACGCAGCTCAACCGGCAGGGACCGGATTTCGGGACGAATTACCGGTCAGTGATCTTCTATCATGACCCTGAACAGGCAAAGATCGCGCGGAAGTCGAAGAGTGACGTGGAAGTGTCCAAGCGGTTCGGGTTTGGCAAGATCGTGACGATCATCCAGCCGGCAGGGGAATTCTACCGGGCAGAGGAATACCACCAGCAGTACTTTCTGAATCACGGTGGAGGCCGCTGTCACTTCTGATCCTTTTTACAAAAATAATAACCCGCAGTATTTATCAGCCGGGCCGGGCTACCTCGTAGCATGGACGTGCCGGGAATTATCCAGTTCATCGCAACCCTGACCGAAGTTGTGATTGCACTCGCCGCATGGCTGATTGCGTGGAAGAAGAAGAAACTCTACGGCTGGCTGATCGCAGTCACCTTCGGGCTCTTTGTGATCTTCGATCTGGCCCGCATCTTTGCGCTCGATGTTTCCGCCGACAAGTACGCACTGGTGCTCCTCATCGCGTGTCTTTCCATGCTCTATGCGATGTGGCTGCTGTGGAACGAACCATAAAATGACTTCCCTTTTTACTTTCCTCTGCACTGTTCAGAGCAGATTTGTACCGCAAACCCGGTGGCAAAACCCGGGATGTGTCAATTTTCTCGTAAGGATCTGACGGGAATCAACGCATTTTCCCCTTAAAATCGTTCAATCTGGATTTTATTCGATTGAAAACGGCAAATTCTTGACCGTGATGAAAATCCGTGCCCATGAATGTCGTCAATGGTAAAAAAAAGCCCGCCTTGAACGGTAATTATATAAGATCCCGGCGTCTACAAGCTGAGCGGTAGGAAATGTTCCCGGCGTTCCGGAAATACTTTCTTCAACTGCCGTCCGATCGAAGCGGGATCGAATGGGGGGATGACTGACACAATGAACTGACACAAAGGAAGGACGGTATACCATGGATCTTTTCTCGAAATTATACTTTAATTACAGTAAGCTTATCAAGACCATCAAGATCTACCTGCTGCTCGCGGGTCCCGGCATGATCGTGATGATCGCTGACAACGATGCGGGTGGGATCACCACTTACGCTGCCACCGGGGCAAAATTCGGGTTCAGCCTCATCTGGTTCCTCATCCTCCTCGGGCCCGTTGCGTATTTCGTACAGGAAATGACAGTCCGGTTAGGGGCGGTCACCAAGCACGGGCACGCGGAAGCGATCTTCAGCGCGTTCGGCTCCTTCTGGGGGTGGTTCTCGCTCCTCGACCTGACGCTCGTCAACTGGCTGACCATGGTCACCGAGTTCATCGGCATGACAGCGGCGTTGAGTATTTTCGGAGTCCCCCCGTCAATTACGGTCTGCGTTGTCATTCTCATGATGCTCGGGATCGTCATGTCGGGCCGGTACTGGACCTGGGAGAAGATCACCATGGCCTTCTGCCTCCTCAACCTGATCTACGTCCCCGCGGCAATTCTCCTCCACCCTTCGATAGGCGATGTCCTCAGGGCCGGGATCATCCCCAACTTCCCGGGAGGATTCAATGGCGAGCTCTTCTTCCTGCTGATGGCGAACATCGGGACAACTATTGCGCCGTGGATGATCTTCTTCCAGCAGAGCGCCGTGGTCGACAAGAACATGAAAGAGAAGGATATCCCGTGGGGCAAGTTCGATACCCTTGTCGGGGCAATCTTCACCATCATCGTCGCGGTCTTCGTGATCATCGTGGCGGGAACCCTCCTGCACGGGATGGACATCCAGAGCGCGGCCCAGGCGGCCCAGGCCATCATGGGAACCCACGCTTGGGTTGGCACGCTCCTCGCAATCGGTCTCTTCGATGCCGGGTTCCTGGGAGCGATCTGCATCGCGCTGACCAGCTCGTGGGCATTCGGGGAGGTCTTCGGCTGGGCCCATTCGCTGAACTACAAGGTCAAGGAGGCCTTCTGGTTCTACGTATTTTACTTCCTCGGCCTGGTCACTGCCGGAACGGTCGTCCTGATCCCGGGAGCACCGCTGGTCCTGATCACCCTCTTCGTCCAGGTCGTTGCGGTAACGCTCCTGCCGGCTGCGCTCGTCTTCCTGATCATCCTTCTCAACAGCGAGGAGATCATGGGGAAATACAAAAATACGCTGTTCGACAATATAGCGAACATAACTATCGTAGTGTGCATCATCGTCATTTCATCGCTGTACGGGATCAGCACGCTGTTCCCGAACCTGTTCGGGTGAAGGAGGGAGAGAACATGGTATCCATTGTCAATGTCTTCGGGGAACGAATCGGATCGATCATCGATGAATCTACGGAGAAGATTCGCGGTATCAACGAGAAATATGCAAAGCCCAAGATCAAATTATCGGGCGGAGCGAAATTTGCGCTCCTCCTCCTCCGGCTCTACCTCATCTTCCTTGTAATCCTGCTCGCGTACAAGTTCTGGACGATCATCCACGGGGGTGCATGATGGCGGAGAACGCGAACGCGATGCCGGGGGACCTCGAGATCCTCCTCTCCGGTATCCTGAATGTCCCCGTCCTCAAATCGGGGAAGAAGATCGGGTCGCTCGCCGACCTCGTGATCGTCGAGACCGCGAAGATTCCCGAGGTCCGGTCCCTGTACGTTACCCGGTCGTTTGGTAACCCGAGCCTTCTCATTCCCTGGGAGCATGTCCACACCCTCACCGGCGGGGGATTGAGGTCACCATCAGCGATACGAAGAGCTACGAGGCGGAACCGGCCGAAGATGTCATCCTGCTCCGCGATTACGTCCTCGACAAGAAAGTCATCGACCTCGAAGAGAACGAGGTCGAGGTGGTGTACGATATCCGGCTCATTCTCAGGAACAAGATACTCTACGTCACCGATGTCGATACCGGGAAGGCAGCCCGTCTCCGGAGGCTCGGGTTCGGATTCCTCGCGAAAGTCCTCTATTCCTCCGCTGACCCTGAAGCAGAGCAGATGATCCCCTGGACCTGCATCCAGCCGCTCCCAACGAACATCGGGCGGTTCAAAGGCAACGTCAAGCTGAACGTATTAAAAGAGAATCTTTCGGAGATCCATCCCGTCGATCTCGCGGACATTCTCGAAGAGATGGACCACGACCAGCGGGTCATGATCTTCTCCTCGCTCGATCACGAGCAGGCGAGCGATACCCTTGAGGAGATCGAACCGAAGGTGCAGCGCGAGATCATCTCTTCGCTCTCCACGGAGAAGGTTGTCCAGCTCATCAACGAGATGACTCCAGGTCAGGCGGCAGACATTCTCTCGGTACTGCCGTCTTCAGAAGCCCATGTGATCCTCGACGCCATGAATGCTGAGAGTGCAAGGAAGGTCCAGGCGATCATGAACCGGCAGGAAGAGAAGGTGATCCACTATACTACCCAGAAGATCCTGAAGTTCCCTCCCGAAACGACCGTTGAGTACGTCCAGAATGACTACCCGCGCCATGCCCGGGGCAAGGATGTCATTATGTATATCTATGTTGTCGACGAGAATGATCACCTGATTGGCGTCATTGATCTAAAAGAGCTCCTCCAGGCCGATGACAAGGCCTTCCTCCGGGACGTCATGGTCGAGAACGTGATCAGCCTCCCGACCGGGAATACCCTCAAGGAAGGTGCCCAGGAATTTTCACGGTACGGGTTCCGCGCCCTGCCGGTTGTCGATGAGGAGAACCGGCTCGTGGGTGCGATCCCGTACCGTGATGTGATGGATCTGACACACCATTTCGTGGAATGAAGGTATACGCGTGCTGTGCCGGACCCGATGCAAGACCGGGCTGCATTCATGACATACACTCTTTTTAAAAAACAAAAAACAGAAGATCGGTCGTATGGGCCCGCTGAGATTCGAACTCAGGACCTCCGCCATGTCAAGGCGACGTCATAGCCAACTAGACCACGAGCCCGCATATGCCTGATGCTCTATAACATCTGTCCTTGTATTATTAAAAATTAGTGCACCTGCGCGGGCCGGGCTCCTCCCGCCCGTCACCTGCTGCAATAATTCCGCATAGAATTGCGCAGACTTTATTTTCCGCCAGTCTCCATCTCTGGACAGGTATAACCATGACAGAAGGAACACCCTCACAGAGCCAGCTCTTCACGTTCGAGCAAGCCGCCGGACGGCTCGAGCTCCTCATCCGTATCGTGTACTGGATCCTGATCGGCATCGTGCTCTGGGTTTACGGTCTGATCACGTGCATCGTCCTGTTCATCCAGTGGTTCCACATCCTGATCCTCGGGCGCAGGAACGAGAGCCCCTCGCGAATTTTGCAAAAGGCTACCTGGAATACACGGTGCACGTGATGCCGTACACATATTTCATGACCGACAAGCGGCCGGACATCCTGCCGGTGCCTGTGAAGATAATTGAAGAATCCTGATGGATTCTTCTTCCCTCCTCGCGGCCTGATGGCCACTCGGAATACGAAGAAGCATAAACACGCGAGTTGAAAAACAACACTTTTTTTCCTCAAGGGCCGGGGAGATCCTTATGCCCATTTCTGAATGGTTCCGTTCGGGCGGGCTTAGCCTCACGATGGGGCCGGGGCAGATAACGCAACTACAGAGACTGTAGCGTGAGCTGTCGGGATCAGACTGACCAGGAACAACTGCGACCCGGTGTAAAAAATAAAGTACACCGCCAGACCCCCCTCATCCTTATTTTCCTGCAATCATGCAATATCCGTCGTAAAATGGCCGGGTTCCGGCCCAATTTTTCCTGAGGGGGAAGGGGGGTCGGACAGTGTACTTTGTGTTAGGGTGACTCTCCGGCCCACTGCATTGAGGCACCAAAAAAATAGATTCAACCCCTCTTTTACTCTCGGAGATTCCTTTCCCGGATGACAAGACCTTGTCCCCTGGAGACGGATCATGCGACAATTAAAGTACACTGTCCGACCTCCCTCTCATGCCGTGAGGGACAATGGATCCGGGGGGTGTGGCTCAGAACGAAAGTTTCTTTATAAAATGAATCGGGTTAGGTCGAACGGAATCCGCTCTTGGGACTGCGCCCTCGGCTTTGCAGTCCAAGATCTTTTTAAAAAAAGTATCCTCAGATCAGCTCATTCGATATCTTGGCAAACGTTGCGGTGAAAATGCCGGGCATCCCCCGGATCTCCTCCATCACGCTCTCGGGCACTTCGGTGTCCACGTTCAGCACCATGATCGCTTCCTCGCCAGGATTGATCCGGCCTACCTGCATGCCGGCAATGTTGATGTTCTTCTTGCCGAGGATCGTGGACGCCCTGCCGATCACGCCCGGCTTATCGAGGTGCCGGGAGACGATCACGTAGCCCTCGGGGATCATGTCCATCGTGTAGCCGCCGACGGCAACGATCCGGCTCCGCCCCTTGAAGAAGACCGACCCGCTGACCGTTTCCTCGCCCTTGTCGGTCCTGATCCGGATGGTGATGAGGTTCTTGAACCCGCCCGACTCCTGCGTCACGGTCTCGCTCACTGCGATGCCGCGCTCCCGTGCGATGAAATCTGCATTGACGATGTTGACCGGCTGCTGGAGGACCGGGTCGAGGAGCCCCTTGAGGGCGAGCCGGGTGACGAACTTCATGCTCCCGGCGTAGGCAGAGAGCTCCCCGGCGTAGATGCACTCCACGGATGCAAGGCGGCCGCCCGCGATCTGGGTGACGAAACGCCCCATCTTCTCGGCGAGCTGAGCATAGGGCTCGAGGATCTCCGCGTGCTCGGGCGGGACCATCGGTGCGTTCACCACGTACTTCGCGGAGCCGCCCTTCAGGACCTCGACGCACTGCTTCGCTACCGAGACCGCGACATTCAGCTGCGCCTCGACCGTGCTTGCGCCAAGATGCGGGGTGACGATCACCTGGTCAAGCGTGAGGAGGGGGGAATCGGTCGGGGGCTCTTCCTCGAAGACATCGAGAGCTGCACCGGCAACTTTGCCGCACTTTATCGCATCGTAGAGCGCCTTCTCGTCGATGATGCCGCCGCGGGCGCAGTTGATGATCCGGACCCCGTCTTTCATCGTGGCGATGCTCTTCGCATTGATCACGTGCTTTGTCTCTGCGATCAGGGGCGTGTGGACCGTGATGACGTCGGCGATCCTGAAGAGCTCCTCCATGGACATCATCTCGACGCCGAGCTGGGCCGCCCGCTCCTTGGTGATGAACGGGTCGTAGGCCACGCACTTCATGTCCATCGCGTTCGCCCGCTTTGCCACCTCGCGTCCGATCCGGCCGAACCCGACAATCCCGAGCGTCTTCTCGTTGAGCTCCACGCCCATGAACTTCGAGCGCTTCCATTCCTTCTTCTTCAGGCTCGCGTTCGCCTGCGGGATGTTGCGGGCAAGCGCCTGCATCATCGCCATCGTGTGCTCGGTCGCCGCAAGGGTGTTGCCTTCTGGAGCATTTGCCACGAGGATCCCCCTGCGGGTCGCCGCTTCCACATCGATATTGTCCACGCCGACACCGGCCCGTCCGATGAACTTCAGCCGTCTGCCGGCCTCGATCACCCTCGCGTTGACATCGGTGCCGCTCCGCACCAGCAGGGCATCGTAGTCCCCGAGGATCCTGCAGAGCTCGTCCTCCTTCAGGTCCGTCCTGACGTCAACGTCAGCGGCCGCCCTGAGGATCTCAAGACCCTCTTCCGCCAGCGGATCGCTGACGAGCACTCTCGCGTTTGCCATAAAAAACCCATACAATATCAGCACCATACTTAAAGAGGATTATTCTTCGTGCACAAGGTGTTTTCCCGCGCCGTGGGAAGAAGCCGCATACGGGTGCGGGGGATGTGGGCACCAGGGAAAAGGATTATCATAATCATTAAACAGGGTGGCGGCAAGATCATAAGTGGTGCGAGCATGAAAGATGTGCCCAATATTCTGTGGCTCGAGGAGATACGGAAAGAGGATATCATATCCGTCGGGGGCAAGGGGGCGTCCCTTGGCGAGATGGCCTCCATCGGACTCCCCGTCCCGAAAGCCTTCGTTGTTACCGCCCAGGCATTCCGCAGGTTTTTAGTCGAGACCGGTCTGGAAAAGAAGCTCTTTGCCTCATACCAGGACCTCGACGTGGAGAACAACGAGGCACTGGAGAAGGCGGCCGAAGGAGCAAAGACGATGGTGCTCAGGGCGAAGATGCCGGCCGCGATCCGGGACGAGATCCGCAAGTCCTACAAAAAAATGTCTGACGGGGAGCTCATCGTTGCCGTCAGGTCGAGCGCCACTGCCGAGGACCTGCCGGACGCAAGTTTTGCCGGCCAGCAGGAAACCTATCTCAATATCAAAGGCGAAGCGGCACTCCTCTCCTCGGTCCAGAAATGCTGGGCATCGCTCTACGGTGCCCGGGCGATCTATTACCGGGCAAAGCAGGGGTTCGACGACAATACCGTGAATATCGCAGTTGTCGTCCAGCAGCTCGTGCACTCGGAGAAGGCCGGTGTCATGTTCACGTCCCACCCGATCACGGGCGAGCCCCTCACGATCATCGAGGGCTCGTGGGGCCTTGGGGAAGCCGTCGTCTCCGGCTCGGTCTCACCGGACAAGTATGTCTTCGACCAGCGGAACGAGAGGCTTGTGGATGTATTCGTCGCCAATAAGAAAGTCGAGATCATCGCCGACGGGGACAACGGCACGAAGCTGGTGGATGTGCCGAAGGACCGGCAGGACGCACAGGTGCTTGCCGACGAGGAAGTGGCAAAGCTTGCGATGTACGGCAAGATCGCCGAGAACCACTACGGGATACCGCAGGACGTCGAGTGGGGTGTCGTGGGCGGGACGATCTACATTCTCCAGTCCCGCCCGATCACCACCATCGGGAAGAAGGAGGCAAAGGGCATGTCAGGAGAGAAGTCAAGCGCAACGATCATTCTCAAGGGCCAGGGGGCGGCGCCGGGTATCGCCTCCGGCAGAGTCGTCATTATCAGGGACGTGAAGGACACGGGGAGCGTCAAGGAGGGGGACATCCTTGTCACGAGGATGACCAACCCGGACATGGTGCCGGCAATGCGCAAGGTCGCAGCGATCATCACCGATGAGGGGGGGATGACCTGCCACGCGGCGATCGTGAGCCGTGAACTCGGGACCCCCGCGATCGTGGGGACGAAGACGGCGACCAGCGTCCTCAAGAACGGCCAGCTCATCACTGTGGACGGCGAGATGGGGCTCGTCTACGAGGGCGAGGTCGCCCATGCGGCACCGGCGCAGGTGTCCACCATGCAGGCCGTCATCGGCCATGCCCCGATCATCACTGCAACCAGCGTGAAGGTGAACGTCTCGATCCCCGAGGCTGCGGCACGGGCAGCGGCAACGGGCGCTGACGGGGTCGGCCTCCTCCGGATCGAGCACCTGATCCTCGGGCTCAACAAGACCCCCGGCTGGTTCATCGCGAACAACAAGGAAGAGGATTTTGTTGTGGAGCTGCACGACGGCATCAAGACCGTGCTCGACGCGTTCCCGGGCAAGCCCGTATGGGTCCGCACCCTTGACGCCCCGACCGACGAGTTCCGGAATATGCAGGGTGGCGAGAACGAACCCCATGAGCACAACCCGATGCTCGGCTGGAGGGGCATCCGCCGCGACCTCCAGAGCCCGGACCAGTTCCGGCTCCAGGTGGAGTCCTTCAAGCGCCTCTGGAAAGAGGGGTACGACAATCTCGGGATCATGTTCCCGATGGTCTCCCACCCCGACCAGTTCGTCATGGGAAAAGAGATGATGCGGGGCTGGGGCGTGGACGTCGAGAACGTAACGCTCGGCATCATGATCGAGATCCCCTCGAGTGCGATCATGATCGAGGACTTCCTCCGGGCCGGGATCAAGTTCGCCTCGTTCGGCACGAACGACCTGATCCAGTACACGCTCGCCATCGACCGGAACAACGAGAACGTGGCCGACATGTACAACCCGCAGCATCCGGCTGTGCTCAGCCTCATCCACGACGCAATCCAGATGTGCAGGGCCTATAACGTCGAGTGCTCGATCTGCGGGCAGGCCGGTTCCGATCCGAAGATGGCGATCTGGCTCGTCGAACACGGCATCTCCAGCATCTCGGCAAACATCGACGCCATCGCAAAGATCCGCGAGGCTGTCGCGAAGACGGAGAAACGCATCATCCTCGAAGCCGCGAGAACAAAAGATGCTGAATAAGGGTCAGTCTGAAGAAGAGCTCTTCACTTTTCTCTCCCGGAAAAAACGGGAAGATCTCGACTACAAGTATATCCTGAGCTCCATGTGCACCATCCCCCACTCCGTTGCAGTGAGGGCGCACTGCATGTTCATGGAAACGAACCTCGGCGACCCGGGCCTCTTCCCGGGCACACATTCTCTCGAACAGCTCCTCATCCGCAGATTCGGCTCCCTCTACCACTGCCCGGATGCGGGGGGGTACGCGACGAGCGGGGGCACGGAGTCCAACATCCAGGCGCTCCGTCTTGCCAGGGTGCAGAAGAGCGGGGTTGCATCCCCGAATGTCATCGTACCGGAATCCGCCCACTTCTCCTTCAGGAAGGCCTGCGATATCCTCTGCCTCGAGATGCGGAGGGTGCCGCTCCGTACGGACTTCCGTATGGATGCAGACAAAGCGGCGGAGCAGGTCGATAACAATACCATCGCGATCGTGGGCGTTGCCGGCACCACCGAGTACGGCATGGTTGACCCCATCGCCGACCTGGCAAAGATCGCACAGGAGCATGAGCTCTTCTGCCACGTAGACGCGGCATTCGGGGGTATGGTGATCCCGTTCCTCGACCGGCCGGTCCCCTTCGACTTTGCCCTCCCGGGCGTCTCGACGATCGCCGTCGACCCGCACAAGATGGGGATGAGCACCATCCCCTGCGGCTGTCTCCTGACCCGTGAACCGGGTCTCCTCGACACCCTCAATATCGACACTCCCTACCTGACGGTCAGGCAGGAGTATACCCTTGGCGGCACCCGCCCGGGCGCTCCCGTTGCCGGGGCGCTTGCCGTGCTCGATTATCTCGGCACTGATGGTATGAAAGCAGTCGTTCGCGGGTGCATGAAGAATACGATGAGGCTGATCGCCGGGATGAAAACGCTCGGGTATACGCGGGCCGCGACTCCGGATGTCAACGTCGCGACATTTGTCTGCTCACCTGACGCCGTGCCGGGGCCCTGGAAGGTCTCGTGGACCTGCCGGAAGCACCTGCGGATCGTCTGCATGCCCCACGTGCACGCGGACAGGATCGAGGCATTTTTACAGGATATTGGTGAACTGCATGCTTGACAGACTGGTAGAATCGCTTGAGACCTGCCCTATGGTGAAACGCGGGGAATACAATTATTTCATCCACCCCATCACCGATGGCGTACCGATTGTCGACCCCGCCCTTCTGCGCGAAGTGGCGGCAGCGATGGTCAAGGTGCTGGACCTCAATGGCGTGGACAAGATCGTAGTCGTGGAGGCGATGGGGATCCACATCGGATCGGTCCTCTCCACCATGACCGACATCCCGATGACGGTGATGCGCAAGCGGGAGTATAAGCTCCCTCACGAGGTCCCGGTCCACCAGACGACGGGCTATTCGAAAGGCGAGCTCTATCTCAACGGCGTGTACAGGGGAGACCGGGTCGTGATCATCGACGATGTTGTGAGCACGGGCGGGACGATGAAGGCCCTCTTAAAAGCCCTTGAGATAGCGGGGGCCGAGGTCGTTGACGTCTGCATCGCGATCCAGCGGGGCGATCCGGAGATCGGCCGCCCCTACAAGTCCCTCGTAAAGATTGAGGTGGACGACCGGGTGCATGTTGTCAAGCGATATCTCTGACCTCGTCGGGCAGTTGCGGGAGCGGGGGGCGCAACGGGTCGCCCTCCAGTTCCCGGAAGGGCTGAAGCGGAAGGCCGCGGCGTATATCACGGCGCTCAGGGGGGCCGGCTTCGATGTGATCGTCAGCGGGGATCCCTGTTACGGGGCCTGCGACCTCGCCCTCGATACGCTCGGCAATGCAGATGTGCTCCTCCATGTCGGGCATGCGCCTGTCGATGACCGGCCGGAGGTGATCTTCCTTCCCTGGCCGGTGGATTTCGATGTCCAGGTGCTGGACAACGCACTCCCGTTCCTCAAGGGAGAGACCACAGGACTTGTCACCACGGTCCAGCACGTCCACCTCATCCCGGCAATGGAAAACTACCTGCACTCGAAGGACGTCGATGTGCGGGTAGCTGAAGGCCGCGGCAGGACGCCCCTCCGCGGTCAGGTGCTCGGGTGCTGTTTCTCCACGGCGCGGGATACGCGGGCCGGCCAGGTCCTGTTCGTGGGCACCGGGCTCTTCCACCCGGTCGGGATCGCCCTCACCACCAGGGCACGCGTCGTCGCGCTCGATCCGCTCACCGGTACCGCACAGGAAGTGAACGGTGATGCGCTCCTGCGCCGGCGCTTTGCCGTGATCGAGAAGGCCCGGGGGGCAACGAGCGTGGGGATCATCGTCAGCACCAAGAGCGGGCAGCAGCGGATGGAGCTGGCCCGCCGCCTCGCCTCCCTCTCCGCCGCGGCAGTCATCGTGACCATGCAGGAGGTCAGCCCGGACGAGCTGCTGAACCTCGGGTTTGGCTGTTACGTCAACACCGCTTGTCCCCGGCTCGCGTACGATGACCAGGTGAGGTTCACGGTACCGGTATTGTCGCCTCAGGAGTTTGAGATCCTCTGCGGCACCCGGCGCTGGGACGAGTACGAGATCGATGAGATCCCATGAAGCTAAAAACCCTTGAGATGACCCTCCAGCGCCTCGCTGGCTTTTCCCGGCCCCGGGCTGCTCTCGAGCAGTACCAGACGCCTGCCCCTCTTGCAGCCCGGCTGTTGTACCATGCGCTCATGAAAGGCGATATCGAAGGGAGACGGGTCTGCGATCTCGGGACCGGGACCGGTGTGCTCGCTATCGGCGCCTCGCTCCTCGGAGCCGCATCGGTAACGGGGATCGAGATCGATGAGGCTGCTCTCGTTGTCGCGCGCGCGAATGCCGCCCTGCTCGAAACGGACGTAGTGTTTATCCGTGCCGACGTGAAGGACGGTTCCCTTCCTGGGAAGGTGGGTATCTTCGACACCGTTGTCATGAACCCGCCGTTCGGGGCGCAGAAGGCACATGCCGACCGCCCGTTCATCGATCTGGCCCTTGCTCTTGCCCCGGTCACGTACGGCATCTTTAATGCGGGATCCGCCCTGTTTGTAAAAACCTACACGGAAGGTCGCGGGGAGATCGCCGAACGGGTGGGCGGATCGTTCCCGATCAAAAGGACCTTTGCATTCCATACCAGGGACGTGCGGGAGACCGGTGTCGAGATCCTTCGGCTGAAACGGGTCCCCTGATACAACCCGCAGCGCCTGGCGCAACCCGCATTCCCGTCGCGGCTGCAGTGGCGCCCGTGCCGGTGTTGCCCTGCCCGGGAGGCCTGGTTCGCACGGGCCGGGAGCTGATGTACGGTAAAAACAACATGCTTATATTTTTCCGGTCAAAACTGATACGAGGATTTCATTATGGATAAACTTGGTGTCATCACGCTCATCGCGGGGCTGGTTTTATGCGCCCTTGGGGTTTACGCCATCTGGGCATTCCTGCCAGAGGTCATCAACGCAGTACAGGGACTCATTGGAATCGTCGTGCTGCTTGGCGGCCTGATGCTGGTGATCTTTGGTATTCTCGTATTCAGGGAGTAATACCGGAGAAAGAACGCAAAAAATTCCGATCAAACTCTTTTTTCTTACAGCTTGACGACCAAGCACTGGGAACCGGCGGTTTCGAGTACCGGCTCCGCCTTTCCTTCAAAGAAGTCGTCGAAGGCCTTTTTCACACCGGGGGCCGTGATATAGTCGTGGGAGATGATGACGCCGCCCGGGCTCATGCGGGTGTAGAAAAAATCAAGGCACTGTTTTGTGCTCTCGTAACAGTCCACGTCAAGGTTTACCAGGGAGAAGGTCTTGTCCTGTACCGGACCCGATGTGCCGGGGAAGATGCCCTTGTAAAAATGGATATTGCTGTCATCCCCGAGGTATTTCCGGACACTGTCGTAGGAAGCGGCGAACTTTCCTTCGTAGAAGGGCCAGACCATGTCGATGTCGTCAACCTTTGGCAGGCCTTCGAACGTGTCAAAGAGGTGGAGGGCCTTGTCCCCTTTTGCCGAACAGATGATCTTGGCCGATCCTCCACGGTACACGCCGACTTCCGCGATCTCTCCCGGCACTTTCTGCGTCTGTTTTGTGGCCATGTAGATATGGTATGCCTCGATATCCTCGAGCAGGAGTTCGGTCTCCTTCCGGATCTTTTTGAGGTTTTTGGCAAATTCCTTGCGCTCGTCGCACCCGTAATGGGAGAGCCTGCCCCGGTTTGCGATATCATTACCCATGAACGGCTCAAAGAAAAAGGCCTTGCGGAACTTGAGAAGATACCTGCTGGGAATGACGGAATCGAACACCCAGAAAAGATTCTTCTTCGGGAACAGACTCATGCCTGATAAAATTGGTGTTCCTGTCATTTATAAATCGCGGATCAATGAAATCCCAGGTTCCGGGCGATCCGGCGGTTCGCGGCGAGGAAGCCGAGGACGACTGCCGCGAGAAGGAGGAGGATCGTGGTGGTAATGGAGACAAGGATCGACAGTCCCGCGAGGTACGCGACGATGACCGCAGAGAGCCCCAGTGCCCGGCCTTTCCGGTACGCCCCGTACACGGAAAGGATGAGCAGGATTGCCGGGAGAATGATGAACAGGGACCGGATACCAGGGTCCGGGTAGATCATGTCGACCGCCTTTCCCAGAGCGTTGAGGATGACTGCTTCAGGGTCGATCCCGATTGCAGTCCAGAGGCCGGAAAGGAAGCCGAGGCCGATCACGGACTGCCAGATATAGGTGCGTGCCTTTTTTGCCATGCGTGTCAGGTCCTGGATCTTGTGATCGCCGGCAGTTCAGGTTCAGGGAAGTACCGGTGCTAGTGTTTTTCAAGCGGGACGGTATGCAGCCCGGGCTGCGGCGGCCCGGCACTGAGGTCCAGATCGTCGAGGAAGGGCATCAGGCAGGTGACGTACGGTTCAGTGGGGGTCCCGCTGCCTGAACCCATCTCACCAATCGCGATGATCTCAACCATAAGAGGGAACTCCTCCAGCATCTGCTCAAAGGACGGATCGTTCTCCTGCGTGAACCGGAGGAAGCTTTCGACCCGGATCACCGGCCGCTCATATTCCGGGACGTTCGAAAACCCGGCCAGCACGGACTCAAGGGTCCGGTTCCGGGCCAGGTCCTCTTCGAAAAAAAGGTAGACCGGGACCCCGTAGTTCTCCGTGATCATCACGAGTTTCCGGATATCGACGGATTTTTGTACCGTGATGCCGATAGTTGCGAGTTTCTCGGCAGGGGCCGCACCTGGCAGGGCTGCCCATGCAGTGGTTTTCAGCATACGGATAATGGGGCGGTGGCAGGTGTAAATATTGTGATCGGGGGAGAGGGGAGGGAGTTAAAAAAGGCGCGAATGCAGACAATATAAAAAATTGGTTCAGATATTGCCCGGCCCGGCCTGTTTCGGGGCAAAGGCGTTCCGGATCAAGTCGGGGTCGAACACAGACGGGACCGAGCCGGTCTTTGCATAGGTGTAGAGGGCAGTCACGTAGATGCCCTGCATCGCCGAATACACCACAGCAAGGAGGACAACGAGGATGAGGAACAGTGCAAGCGCAGCACCGAAAATGACCTCGTTGCCGATAAACAGGGTGCCAAACACACCGATCGCGGCAATGACGCCGATGATCACAAAGACGATCAGGATCGAAGCGGTCCCGACGATGCTTTCGCCCCAGGTCTTCCTGATCAGGCTGAAGGACTCCTTTACGGAATCAAAGACGCCCTTGTCCTCGAGGACAAGCACCGGCACGACGAAATAGGTGACAAGGCTCCAGACCCCCCCGACAAGCGACAGTACGATCTGCCCGACAAAGCCCGAACGCTCTTCGAGGAGGTGCAGGACAAGCCCGACCGTCGCCGAGACGATCGCCCAGCCAAGGATGGCGGGGATGTGCTGTGCGGCGTTCGACAGGCCTTCGCCGATTGCCAGATCCTTCCCGTTCAGCTTCGCGTTCACGCACGAGATCAGGGCGGTGTTGAAGAAGATCACGACGAAGTAACTCGCCACGTAGAAGAGGAACAGGATTATGATCGAGAGGAGCGAGCCCGATGATACGAGCGCTCCCGAAACAAGGAGCGGGAGGACAAAGGTGAGGATGACAATGAGAGTGACGATCCCCGAGAGTACCGGGAATACGAGCAGTTTCTTGTCGTCCATGAGAATGTTCCAGCTTGTCCCGACAAGCGCGAAACTTCTGCCAATACTTTCGAACATGGATCAGCGTAGAATCGGGTATCAGATGAAGATTACGGGTATCGTTAAAAAAAAAGGCAATTGGCCAGCCCGGAACGGGGCATTCAGCGCCTGAGGCGCATCCACGCGAGGCTGCCAAGGGCAGCAGCTGCGATGCAGGGCATTGCATCAAATCCCGGGGACCTGGTCGCAGCGGCCGCCGGTGTACCGGGAGGCGGTGTCAGCACGGGAACGATGGTGATGGCCGGCACCGGTGCTGAGGCGGTCCCTGCAACTGACGGGCTGATCACGCTCTCGCTGCCGGGCACCGTGTCGCCGGTATTGTCGATCTCTACCATCCGTAATACGGTCACCGAACCGGTTCCCGAGGCCGGGACTGTCCCGTCGATGGTCACCGTGAACGAGACGTCTTTGGTCGTGGGGTACGAGAGGATAACGCCGTTGACGAACGCGGTGGAGCCCGATGCCGTCTGGTACGCCGCGTTGCTGCCGTCGACAATGACCTGGATGGCCCACTGTGCGCCCGTAAGGTTGGTCTGCATCTGAAGGTTATGGCCCTTGGGGAACGTGGTCGCGCCCGAGGGGATGACCGTATACTGGATGACGGTATGCTGCTGCCCCCCCGCGACAAGGGGTGACGGGGGCGCGAAGGTTTCGCCGGTCAGTACCCTGGGACGCGGCCGCCGGCAGTGCAAGGAGCAGAAGCACGGCACATCCGCAGACAAGGGATCTGATGATCGGGTTCATAGGGTTTTCAGCAGAAGGGAGTATACCTTGCGGCTGATAGAGATGTCGGTGTTCCGTAGCTATCCGTTTGAGGACGCGGCGGGGCGGGTGCCGGCAGATCTTCCGGTTGTACCCTCCCCGCTCCTGCGCGCCCGGCCGATCCGGGCGCTCGGCCGGTATTTCCCCGGAAAAACACCGGAATTTTTTCCTGAAGGAGATCGCTCCGATTGACCAAACGGACAGTCCGGAACGATTGCCCCACAAAGGAAAACCCCACGGACAAATGGAATTTCCCGGAACGGTGACGACCCTTAAGCCACCGGAAAGGAAGCTTTTAACCAACGGCACATGCCGGAATCCGGAGGAAAAATAATGGACACCCGTTTTTGCGTTCTGCTCGGACTGGTGGTGATTGGGCTGATCTGCGCCATCGGGACCGCTGCGGCAGACAATAACACCACCAGCTCGCAGGGGATGCAGTTTGTTGACGATATACCGCCGTACAACGGATCGATCGGCGCTGACAGTTCCCTGTACGGGCTCAAGATCGCATTTGAAAACCTTGACGAGTCCTTCACGTTCAACCAGAGCGAGAGGCTGGCAAAAGAGATTGACCATGCAGACCTCCGCCTTGCCGAACTGAAGGGCGCACTTGCAGCCAACAGGACCGGTGCGGTGGACCAGGCACTGGATCAGTACTGGCAGAAACTGAACCAGACAGAACGTACCCTCGACCGATTCAACGGGACCCGGCCCATCACCATGCCCGTGGTCAACGGGACCGGATCCATGCTGGCGCCCGTTGACACCGGCCTCGTGCACGCGCAGGAGATGGTCCTCAGGCACCAGGTCGTACTGGAAAACCTCCTGTCCTCGCACTCCGGTAATCCGGGCCTTTCAAGGGCTTACGACAACAGTCGTAACCTGGAGCAGAAATTTGAGCAGAAGACCCAGACACAGTTTGAACGCATCCGGGATACCGATAACAGGACATGGTTGCTGACGGAATATATGAGTGGCGGCCCACAAAACGGGACGCAGGACAGGAACATTCCACCCTCTGCGGAACAACGGCCCGGCCTCACCGCGACCAGAATTATTCCGGTAACGGGAGACCAGAACCGGGAAAAGACCGGGCCGTCGGTGAACGGGGCCGGTCAGTTTCCCCGGGAAACGAACCAGTCATGGCAGGACCAGCACCGGACGGTAGTCCAGGTAATTCCCGACCATACCCTTTCCCCCTCATATTATCAGGAAACCAGGGCCGTTAACGGTAGCGGAACGGGGAACCAGTCCGAAGACCGGCATGATAACGGGAATGCCAACAGGGATTCCAGGTCCCGCAACAGGTAAATCCGCTACTCAGGACAGTAACCTGAATCACCGGTAAAAAAACCGGTGACGTATTTTTTATTATAAACACAATACTGATCAACAACAAGGTGCCCCATGAACAAGCTGACCTGGTACGGTGTGCTGGCTACTGCGGTCCTGCTCCTGCTTTGTACCCTGCCGGCGGTATGGGCGGCACCTGCCCCGGATTCCGCAACAACCTACACGATCACGCTCCATGAAGACGGCTCGGCGCTCTGGACGGTGGAGTACCGCACCCCGCTTGTTACCGACGAGGATCTGGCTGATTTTAATAACTACTCCCGCGACCTGAAAACGGTCTACCTCCCCCAGCTGGAGGACCTGATGCAGCATTCCGCTGCTCAGGCGGCAGCTGGCACGTCCCGGCAGATGGTGGCGGACAATTTTTCCGGTAATGCCGTTGTCCAGACGTCCCCGACCGGAAAGTTCGGGGTTGTCACCTACTCGTTCTCCTGGACGAACTTTGCCGTATCCGACGGCGGCCTCACTGCCGGTGACGCGTTTGCCGGCGGGATGTACCTGTCAAAGGACTCAACCCTTGTCATCCGGTACCCCCACGGCTATACACTAACGTCAGCAGAGCCGGTCCCTGACCAGCAGGAGGGCGACGGGCTCATCTGGTACGGCCAGCATTCCTTCGATGCCGGGGAACCGCAGATCGTGCTGGAGCGGGGCCCGTTTCCGGTCCTCCCGGTCGTCCTGGGGCTTGTCGTCATTATCATCGCCCTGGCCGGCGGCTTCATCGTATACCGGAAGAGAAAACAGCCGGACGGGACTGACGATCCACCGGACGATCCTGAAGAGCAGTCATCCCGCTTGTCCGAAGCTGAGCTGATAACTCTCGAAGAGCGAATTGTTAAACTCCTCAGAGCAAACGGCGGGGAACAGTTCCAGTCAGAGATCGTAAAAAGCCTCGGCATGCCAAAATCCACCGTCAGCTCCACACTCAACGATCTCCACCGGCGGGGGATCATCCAGAAGGTACGAAAAGGACGGGAAAACCTCATCCGTCTTGCTGGTGACAAAGGATAATCCTCACAAGTACTGTGTCTCTGTCAGGGTCATGCCGGCTTTTTCGTACAGAATTCGAAAATGCACATGTTTTCACTATTATCGGCGACACGGTGCGGGACGTGAAACCGCTGGACGATCTCAGGATGGGTGAAGCCGGCGCCGGTCAGGTGACCGGTCAGCTGCTCCCGCGGCATCACCCGTGGCGGGCCATGTTCATCGCGGGACCTGGCAGCACCTTCAGCGAGCCCCAGCGTAGAACCAAAGAGAACCCCGCCGGGCCTGAGGGCAGACCACGCATGTGCAAGATATGCAACGAATTCCGCATCATCAGCGATCACGTGGAAGACGGAGGCGGAATATACCAGGTCGAACTCCGCCGGCACGAATGGAAACGTCCCTGAAACAACAAAGAGGTCGCAGACATCCTCCCGATCACGGTACAGGTCGAAACCGAGGTCGATGCTCGCCCAGTTGATATCGAATGCCGTGATCCTGTCACGGGGAAATCCGTCGCGGATCATCTGCCGGAGGTTATCTCCGGTGCCGCAGCCGTAATCAAGGAGCCTGCCGGTTCCTTTGAGCGCACGGGAATAAAAGAAGTGGTTGTTGATCCGGGGTATTCCGAGGATCATGAGGATATGGGGATAACGGACCCCCTCCCTGGTGTATTTCTCCACGAGAGTCTGGTAATATCCCGCGGGATAAACGACGCCGTAGGCCTCGATCCGTTTCATTGCGGCGCAGAGTTCCTCGTCCAGCGTTTTTCCCGGTGGGAACCTGAGAGAGGGTGGTGCAGACATCGCAGGAGAAGAGTACGCCAAACGATTATTCATGGTTAACGCAGTTGTCCGTGCAGGTTTCAGAGAAGATAGATCTGATCAGGGGTTTCGGATCCACTCTCCTCTTATGATCAGAGCAATTGTTAACGATATATTTCCTTTCATGGGGAGATAAACAAGCCGGGAGATACGTGGGGGGTGACAGACCTTCTCCCGCTTTTACTCACCCCGCTCCTGCGCGCCCGGCCGATCCGGCAGCCGTGCCGGTATTTCCCCGGAAAAACACCGGAATTTTTTCCTGAAGGAGATCGCTCCGATTGACCAAACGGACAGTCCGGAACAATTTTAAGAGAAAGGAATACCGCACGGACAACCGGAATTCACCGGAACGGTAACGACCCTTATGGGATTGAAAATGGCACCTCAAGGTAACGGCAGATGCCGGAAACGGCGCATGCCGGAACAGGGAGGAATACACCATGAATACAAGATTTACTTTGCTGCTGGGACTGGTGGCGCTTGGATTTCTCTGCGCTATCGGGACCGTTACAGCAGACGATGCACTCGTGAATGTAACACCGACAGCTACTATTGCCGCCGCAACCACTCCGGGCTTCGACCCGATGGGATCGCTCTACGGCATCTTCGGTCTCCATCAGGACATCCATACCGACAGGGCAGCAGATGCGAATCTTATCGCAGGCATCCAGGACAACAGGCAGGATGTCCATCAGAACTGGTGGGACAATTTCAATATCTTCCAGAGTATCAGCAGTGACCTCTCGCAGATCAGGACTGATGTGGCACTCGATCTCTCGGACCGGACGCAAGATAAACTACTCCAGCAGCAGATCCAGGAAGACCACGTGGATATGCACCAGAACCCTGACAACGCGAGTACCTACCGGGCGGATATCAGTTCAGATAAAGCCGAGATACAGATGAACCGGGAGAACGTCGCCCTCGACAACAAGAATATAAAGGACGACCAGAACACGGTGCAGCAGGACCGGGCAGATCTCCGTAACAACCGGCAGGACAATCAGCAGTTATGGCAGGAGAACAATGCTTCCTGGAATCAGGTCAGCCAGAACAGAGACGATATCCGGACCGACCGCCAGGATATCCGGAACTACACTTACGATGATCACCAGCCCGGGCAGGTAAACAATTCCTCATGGCAGCAGGTCAGCCAGAACAGAGACGCCATCCGGACTGACCACCAGGATATCCGGAACTACACTTACGATGATCGCCAGCCCGGGCAGGTAAACAATCCCCCATGGCAACAGGTCAGCCAGAACAGAGACGCCATCCGGACCGACCGCCAGGATATCCGGAACAATCACAGGTACTAGGGCCCCACCTCGTACATTTTTTTTAAATGCTTTTTCAGCTGTCCGGCTGGATCCGCATATTATTTCGGGAACTCATAGATCCTTTTCCCCGTTGTCGCATGCCGGAAGGTACCGCGTGAGGCTGCCCGTTATTATTTTTCCCCACGATCCCGGATCATTATCGCCTCAGATTATTGTCTGACTCAACATATCCTCCGGCGCCGGCCTGGGTTACTAAGAAAAGCTGCACCGTCAGGCAATACCTGGCGGCTTCCTACCGTCCCTGGACATTCCGGATGAACACCCCGATATGATCGACGGCTTCCTGGCCCTCGGGGATCTGCCCGGCAAACACCTGCCAGCAGTGGAACATACCCTCCCAGAGTTCGACCTGGACCGGGACGCCAGCCCACCGGGCCTTCTCCACGAACGTGCCGATATCGGAGAGGAGCAGTTCGTGCGTGCCGACCTGGATATAGAGGCGGGGGAGGAGCTTGAGAGGTCCGTTGACCGGGGAGGCAAGCGGATCTGCAGGATCGTGACCTGCGAGATACACCGTCCTGATGGCGTGGAGCCGGGCGGGCGTGATCCAGTCCCGCTCCTGGTTCCGTGTCACCGATTCGCCTTCGAAGAGCAGGTCGGTCGCGGGCGACATGCAGACCGCTGCCGGGGGGAGCGTGATGTTCTGCCCGCGAAGGGAGAGGAGGGAGGCAAGCACGAGGTTTCCTCCCGCGGATATACCCACCGGGAGGATGCGGTGGGGCAGGTACCCCTTTGACTGGAGGTAGCGGTATGCTGCGATTGCGTCATCGACCGGTGCCGGGAAGACATGCTCGGGGGCGAGCCGGTAATCCACGGAGAAGACCCGGGCCCGGGCCGCCCGGGCGAGACGTATGCAGAGGCCGAGGTGGTCCTCCGTTGATCCTACCGTGAAGCCCCCGCCGTGGAAGAAGAGGACGGTATAGCCCTGCTCGGATTCCGGTACCGTTACCCAGTAACCGTTCAGGCCGTCCCGGATGGCCACTTTTTCCACGGCATGACCCCCGGCACCGACGATCTCTTCCTGCATCTCCTCATAAAACGAGGCGAAGTCCTGGCGCACCACGGACAGCGGCTTCTTAGGATCCGGGGCATGCGATCTGATGATCGATAAAAGTTCATCAGGAGAATCGCGTATCATTATGTCTCTGTTTTAGAGAGGCTGGATAATAAAGGGTTGGGATACCGGCATTCCCGGACTTCACCCACACGTTTCCCGAAAGACCCGCAGGAACCGGAACCCCCGTTTCCTTCACGGTGAGGAAATTTCCATGGGAGAACGCCGGCGCTGGCTATCCCCGCAGGCTCGGCAATCTGCAGATATTTTTTAGGAATTTTTAATAATGATTATGAAGAAGTATCAATCTGGTGCCCGAACCCGTTGTTTTGGACATTCTTACGGGTACGGGAGCTGTTCGTCTAAATTGGGAGAATTACCTATGAAGGTTTCAGATATCGGTGTCATCGCAGTTATGCTTCTCGTGATTGCTGTAGCAGTCGCCGGATGTTCATCAACGCAGACCAGCACCACCCCGTCCGGCGGGTCGGGGCAGGCCGCTTCCGCAGCAGGTGCGGGAGCACCAGGTTCCGGCGCAGCATCCGGCAGCCAGAGCAGCGGGAGTGCATCTGCAGCGGGGTCCGCGGTCAGTGGATCCGGTCTCTTCGGGGGCCTGTCCTACAACTGGGTCGAATATAAGATGTCCGGCGGTTCCGTAGGCCAGCAGATGACAGTGTACATCAGGTATGAGAAGAGTGGGAAATGCACCATGCGGTTCGAGGGTGCTCCTCAGGGTATGCCGGCTACCATGGACTGCAGCGCAAAGGGTGGGACAACTACCCAGAGCGACCCCAACCAGGTCAGTTCCGATGCGCAGGTCTCCTGTTCTCCCGTCGATGAGTCGGTGACGGTGCCTGCCGGGACATTCAGCGCGACAAAATGCACGGTCACGGCCAAGGGCAGCACGTCTACGGTCTGGGTGGCCAAGGGCAAGTTCCTGGTAAAGATGGAGGCCGCCGCCTCGCAGGGTGGTTCTGCAGAGATGGAACTGAACGCGTACGGATAATCCCTCATCTTTTTTTTCTTTACTCTGTACCCGGAGCATGCAATCCGGGGACTTTGGATAAAAAATAGATCTTCTCTTCAGGCTACCCGAGGGAATGCCACGTTTGCGTCACAACGCGTTTCTCAAGTATCTCGCGGGCAATCTCGTACTCGAACGCCCGTACATAGGGTGACTCCGCGTGTTTTTTGTAGGACTCTTCGTCCCGCCACGCCATAAAGATCAAAAAATCCGTCTCATCGTCCTGCGCTTCGGTGATCAGGTAGAGGATACACCCGTCTTCAGCCCGGGATGCCACGATGAGGTCGTGGGCGATGACCCGCATCTTGTTCACGGACCGGGGTCTGATCTTGATCCGCACCGTCACGACCACGTTCGATCGGGTGATTGCCGGCATCATCGTCATCTCACGGTCTGCAACAGTACAGTCTGCTGATACCCGTCATTGAAGGTACCGATAATATTCACCCTGGCTGCATTGGCGTTGCCCCGGTAGGTAAATGGGTAGATTGAACCGATCACGGGATTCGTGAATGTCCGTTCCACCTGGGTACCGTCTTGGTTGGTGATGAGGATGTCAATCGACTGCAGCTCAGCTGCATCGGGCCCGCCATTGTAGGTGATGTTGAGCAGGCTTCCGGCCTGTGCCACGGTGAAATTCAGCTGTTTCTGCACATCCGGGTTCGGGGCAGCGGTAGTGGGAGGGATCGGAACCGGGGTTGACGGGGGAGTATTCTGCGGGGCCGGCTGGAGACAGCCACAGGTGATTACCAGCATGGTGATAAAAAGGCAGGTCCAATGCACGATTCTCATGAGTGGGATGTGGGGGAGAAAGGGAGATAAATGTTGGGGATTTCCTGCGGGCCGTGAGCACTCCCGCTTCAGTGCGATCATATTCATCCTGTTCGGGTCCGGGATGAGCTGAAGGATTCAGGTCTTTTCCCCGGGAGCGGGTCTTCCTGCGGGACGGGTATCACCGGAGATCCCGGTAAGCTCCTCCGCCATCTTCCAGAGCCGGTCCTGCACCCCGCGGTCGTACGAAAGGGCAGAAGACCGGACCGGCTGCCGTTCGTCGAAATACCGGCCCGTCACGCCAGCCACCTCCGGGGAACCGGCGAGGAAGATCGATGTCTGCGCCCCCTCTTCCGGCGTGATTGCTGAGATGCCGGGGACTGCAGACCGGGAGAGCTTCGTGTCTACGACGCCCGGGTGCAGGCAGTTGGCAGTGACCCCGGTTCCTGCGAGGTTCCGGGCAAGGGTATAGGTAAACGTCACGTCGGCAAATTTCGAGAGAGCGTAGGCCCCCCAGGGATCGTACCGGTGTTCCTGCGGCAGGTTGTCCCAGTCGATCCTGTCCACATCCTCGTGGGCGCTGGAGGCAACGGTGACGATGCGGGAGTTTTTCCGGAACAGCGGGAGCAGCAGGTGCGTGAGGAGAAAGGGCCCGAGATAGTTCACGGCAAAGGTCATCTCGATCCCCTCCTGCGTCACATGCCGGGTCTTCCGGTAGGTCCCCACGTTATTGACGAGGACGTCAAGGCGGGAATAGCGTGACGCAAGATCCGCGGCCATTTCGCGGATCTGGTCCTGCCGGGCGAAGTCTGCAATGATCAGATCGGGGCTGCCGTGCCCTGTCTTCCCCAGTTCCCGTTGCACCCGTTTCCCTTTCTTTTCGTCTCTCCCGTGGAGGATCACCTCGGCCCCCCCGGCAGCCAGCCCGGCCGCGGTGGCCCTGCCGATCCCATCCATGGAGCCCGTGACCAGCATGAGCGGCTCTGCCATGATGGCGTGTATCAGGACCGGACGGGATGAACCTATCGATTACCGTACATGCCGGCATCATGCCCCGGGCTGGTTTGCAGGCTCCCCGGGTCCGCAGATATTACATGCGGTTATTCTCAAAATGGAAATTGCCCATATCTTTTTATCGTGGAGGATGGTATGAGGCAGGTTGATCAACCAGAGGAGGGAAAAATGCCTTACATAACCGTTGGGAAAGAGAATTCCGGAACCATCGATCTCTACTACGAGGACCACGGCTCGGGAGAGCCGGTCGTCCTGATCCACGGGTGGCCGCTCTCCGGGGCCTCGTGGGAGAAACAGGTGCCGGTGCTGCTGGATGCAGGGTACCGGGTCATCACCTATGACCGCCGGGGATTCGGGCGGTCCGGCCGCCCGTCTTCGGGATACGACTACGACACGTTCGCCGAGGATCTGCACAGGGTTATGACGAAACTCGAGCTGAAGAATGCATCGCTGGTCGGGTTCTCGATGGGGGGCGGAGAGGTTGCCCGGTACATCGACACCTATGGTTCCCGTCGCGTAAAGAGTGTGGCCTTCATCTCGGCAATCCCGCCGTTCCTCTTAAAGACTGACGACAACCCTGCAGGTGTTGACGGCGCCGTGTTCGACGGGATCCGGCAGGCGATCGTGGAGGATCGGCCGAAGTTCCTGACGCAATTCTTCCATGATTTCTACAATATCGATCTCCTGGGGAACCACCTGATCAGCGACCAGTCAGTCCAGCTCAGCTGGACGGTTGCAGCGGGAGCCTCCGCAATCGCGACCCTGGCCTGCGTAACAGCATGGCTGACCGATTTCCGCGACGATCTTCCGGCGATCCGGGTGCCTGCCCTTGTCGTCCACGGCGATTCGGACAGGATCGTCCCGTTTGCTGCATCGGGAAAACTCACGCACGAATCGATCGAGGGCAGCCGGCTTGTCGTGGTGGAAGGCGGCCCGCACGGCCTGAACTGGACCCACGCGGCACAGCTCAACCGGGCCCTGCTGGACTTCCTCGAAACGGAACCGGCAGTGCGGAAACCCGCCGCGATACGGGCGGCGGTGAAAGGAAGACACGGATAAAGGTGAATGTATGGCAAAACATGCTTTCGGAGAACTGATTTACACGTATGATGCCGCGGCCGGGGAAGCACTCGGCAAGCGGGAGAGCCACACGCCGAAGATCGAGGCGCCGGCCGTAGTGAAGCCTGATGAAACCTTCAGCCTGAAAGTGACCGTGGGGCCCCACCCCAATACGGTCGAGCACTCGATCCGGTGGATCATGGTCATGTTCGAGGAAGAGGGCCGGGCATTCAACCCGGTCTTCCTGGGAAAGGCATCCCTGAACCCCGTGACTACCCAGCCTGAGCTGATTCTGAGCCTGAAGCTGCAGAAGGGCGGGACTGTCCATGCCATCGGGTACTGCAACCTTCACAGCCTGTGGTCGGGGAGATGGGAGATCGAAGTAAGATAATTTTTTTTAAACCGTGTTACAGGACCAAGGTCAGTGCGTAACCTGCAGGGACAGCGGGAAAGATCTGCTTATGGATATGCTGTTCAACACGGGCCCGGACCTGTTTCCGGCATATGCAGGCGTACCCGCTCATTCATAACCCGGTAACTATCATCTCACTGCATGAAGCTGATCCGCGCTGCAATCATCCTCATCCTCATCCTGACCGCGGTGATGACCCTTATCGTATACCCGGCGATGCCCGACTTCGTGGCTTCCCACTGGAATGCCGCGGGAGACGTGAACGGTACCCTGCCGAAGTTCTGGGGGCTCCTCCTCATCCCCCTGCTCATGTGCGTTTTTTGTGCCCTCTTCATTGTCCTTCCCCGCATCGATCCCCTCCGGGAAAATTACCGGAAATTCCAGGACTACTACGACGGGCTCATCCTGGTGCTGGCAGCGTTCCTCTTCGTCATCCAGCTCGAGATCATACTCTGGGGACAGGGAATGCGGGTCAGTCCCAATCTCACCATGCCCGTCCTTATCGGTGCCCTTTTCATCTATATCGGGTTCTTGCTGGAGCATGCGGAGCCGAACTGGTTTGTCGGCATCCGGACCCCGTGGACCCTGAGCAGCGATTCTGTCTGGAAGAAGACACACGCGGTGGGCGCGAAGCTGTTCAAGCTTGCCGGCCTTGTGAGCATAATTGGTATACTGGCGGGGACGTATGCGTGGCTGTTCATCCTCATCCCGGCAATTGCAGTAGCAGTTTATACCGTCGTGTATTCGTATAACGAATACAGGAAAGAGAGGAGCGGCGGTCGTCAGTGAAATTTCAAAATAACAGAAAGACTGTTTTTAAGAATGAACAGTGACAGCCGCCTGGTATGGTTCCCCGGGACTCCCGTGCTCTGCCGCCCGAACCGTCCGAAAAAAAATTGATAGAGCTTTACAACCCGAGATCGGACAACCCGGGATGATTGTCGGGACGCCGTCCCAGCGGCCAGTGATACTTCCGTTCTGCCTCTTTGATCGGCAGATCGTTGATACTGGCGATGCGTCGCTTCATCAGGCCGTTTGTATCGAATTCCCAGTTCTCGTTGCCATATGAACGGAACCAGTTGTCTGCGTCATCATGCCATTCGTACGCGAACCGCACCGCTATACGGTTACCGGTAAACGCCCACATCTCCTTGATCAGGCGGTAGTCCAGTTCCCTTGCCCACTTGCGTTTCAGGAACTCGACGATCTCCTTGCGCCCGGTTACGAACTCCGCCCGGTTACGCCAGGTGCTGTCAATGGTATATGCCAGCGACACCTTGTCGGGGTCTCTTGAATTCCATCCATCCTCGGCCATACGGACTTTTTGCACCGCTGTCTCGCCCGTGAACGGCGGCAATGGGGGCCTGCTGTTCTCTGTCATAGATTAACCATGTCTGTAGGATAATTGATAAGAATATGGGCAGTCAGACCAGAAGCAACTCATGAAAATACCTTTCTCCCGTGCACGGTCCGGCAAAAACCCGGGAAAAGAGCATCCGATCCCTTGCGGATAGGTTATACAACAGGTGCCATGTAAGATGGGAAGGCGATGGCCGCATGATGGTTCCCCGGGACTCGCATACCTCAGTACTACATCCCATGTGTGCCGTCGTGACTGCGGTGGGTCCGGAGTGGGACCAGGTGTCTCCCGGCAGTTGTGGCCGCTATCCTTTTATTCCGGGCATCAGCATGAACCGAAAAGGACAATAAACCGCAGGTCGGAACACTTGCCGTACCATGAATACACCATCTGCCGGAGAGCAGGGCCCGGGCATGCCGGAAAACCCGGAACAGCGGATAAATGCAGTGCCGGTAAAGAGGCTGGCTGTCAACGGGATACTCCTGGCCTGTAAAATCCTGGGTCATGGCCATCCGCTCGTCCTGATCAACGGGTTCGCATCGACAATGGACATGTGGAACCCGCCGGTGCTTGCAGGACTTGCCCGGCATTTCCGCGTCATCATCTTTGACAACCGGGGCACCGGCTATTCTTCAGCATCGGACGAGCCGTTTTCCATCCCGCTCCTTGCGGAGGACACTGCCGCCCTGATGGACACGCTGGGGATCGCCCGCGCCCATCTCCTCGGGTTATCGATGGGCACGTCCATTGCGCAGGAACTGGCGCTGTCCCGGCCGGAGAGCGTGGACCGGCTCATCCTTGTCTCCGGAACCTGCGGAGGGAGCGAGGCCGTCCGGATGGAGCCGCGGGTCTGGGAAACCCTGTCGGACAAGAGCGGGACCGGCCTCGATCTGGCAAACCGGATGTTCTCAGTGCTCTTCACAAAAGACTGGCTCGCGGCAAACGACCCGTGGAAGTTTTGCCCGGAGGTCCGCGAGACTACCAGTGAGGAGAGCACCGCCCGGCAGGCGGATGCATTTTACACATGGCCGGGATCGTACAACCGGTTGCCGCAGGTCCGCTCGCCGACACTGGTTGTCACCGGCACGGATGACGTGGTCATCCCCCCGGCAAACGCGGTCACGCTTTCAGAGCGCATTCCCTGTGCCAGACTCGTTCAGTTCCCGGGCGCGGGGCACGGGCTGCAGTACCAGTGCCCGGAAGCGTTCAGCCGTGCTGTTCTGGAGTTTCTTATGTCCGGTACCTGATAACCGGCAGCGTTTTCTCTTCGGTAAACATCACGACCTTCCCGGATGGTATCCATGTATCGGCGTACCTGCCGGTCCGGGGTGAGACCGAATATGCCCGCCGACCCCGCCCCCACCCACATCCACGAATGTGGCTAAAAGTGTTTGACAACTATTTTATATTGTAAACATCCATACATTTACATATGTTCCTTCCCATGAACGAGAAACAGTTCGGGTTCTGGAAGATGCGGCGCAGCGGGATGTCCAATGTCTCAATCGCAAACCATATCGGGATAACAAGGCAGGGTGTCTCACAGGCGCTCCTCATCATGGATGAGAAGATCGAGACCTCGCTGCGGGAGATGGCCAGGGCAAACCGGATCCAGATTGAGAAGATCGATGTAGAGCGGGGCATCCTGTTCGGGAGATCTGTACCCTTCCAGACCAGTGCCTATATTCTGGTCTCGGAGAAGCATGGCATGCAGGTCTGGTACGAGCATGATGGCGATTGCATTTCCTGCAAAGAGTTCACGAAATGCATCGAGTTCATCTGGGACTTCGCAGCCGAGCTGGGGATAAAACTCGAAAAGACCCGGGACCCGACCCAGATGGCAGAGGAACTGATTGCAAAGATCCGGGAGAAAGGGGAATGACCGGGACATCAGAAACTGCTGAACACCGGCTCGGCCTGTGCCGGAAAGCACCGGTGATCCGTGCCTCGCAGGCATTGATCGATGATTCTCCTTCACCGGCCTGTGAGGGCAGCCCGGATGGCGCTGGCGGCGGACCGGGAACGATCCGGCGGGGAACCGGGGCCGCCCTGTCAGGTACGAGAACCCTTATCCGTAACCCGCAGCTCCTCTGGTTCCCGCTCCTTGCCGGGCTCGTGCTGGCCGCGCACCTCCTCGCCCAGCTGGTGCTCATCGTTTCCCCCACACCATCAGAGTTGCAGTTCCTCCTTGATCCCTACCACGCCAGTTTACTCCCATCGCTTGTCCTGACATTTGTGGCCGGGCTCCTTACGGTGTTCTGCCTGGGATTCTTACTGGCGGGCCTCGCCTTACGCCACTCTTCAGAGAAAGACGGTCAGGTCTCATTCTTCCAGGGACTCAGGATGGCAAAAAAATACCTGATACCTCTTACCGGGGGATCCGTGGTCGTGGCACTCGCAGGAATTCAGCTCATTGTTCATCCCTTCATTGTCCAGGGGGTGCTTTTTGTCAGCAACCCCCGGTGGCTGCTCCTCCTTGATCCCTACTACTCCGGTTTATTGACATCGCTTGTCCTCACATTCGGTATCGAGCTCCTTACAGTGTTCTGCCTGGGATTCTTACTGGCGGACCTCGCCTTAAGCCTCTCTTTAAAGAAAGACGGTAAGGTCTCATTTTTCCAGGGACTCAAGCTGGCAAAAAAATACCTGGTACCTCTTGCCGGGTGGTCCGTGGTCGTGGCACTCGCAGGCACCCTGCTCTTCACAATTTGTGAATATTCCTTTGTGCTGAACCGGATCATCTGGGGTTCCCTGTTATGCGTGCAAAGCCAGTTCCCCTTCAACTTCGTCCTCGAACCGTTCCAGTACGTCCCCTTCCTGCAACCTGGCAACTGGTGGTTCATCAGCTTTGCGCTCGACGATACCCTGATCCTTTTCGCAATCACCGTATTCCTGTTCGTCCTTACCTTGTTTGTCGTACCCCTGCTCGTGCTGGAGAGGAAGAGCCTGAAGGAAGCGGTTTTGGGATCCTGTATCCTGATGAAGAAGGTCCGGGGTGAAGTGGCGGCCTGCGTCCTTGGCCTTGGCATGGTAGTATTCGCAGTCTCTCTCCTGATCCTGCTCTTCCATTTTTCCGGAGTTGGTTATGGGTGGTGGGATTCGGGCCAGATATACACTTCGTTCACATTCCCCAGTAATGCATGGGCTGCTGCCGCCCTCCTGTACGTTCTTGCCCTGTCCGGTCTTACGCTGGTCGCAGTAACGATCGGGGGGATTGCATCACTGGATCTTTACCGCTTCGCAAAGACCGGGCAGATGCCCGGATCCGCTGAAACAAAACCTCCCGCATAACTTTTTATCGATGAGAGCCGGCGCTGCAGGAATGTAATCGAGCAAATACCGCGAACCCATTCCGGTAAATAAGTTTAGAATAATTTTTATATTGTAAATATGCATACATTTACAAATGTCCAAACAAACCCGCAGCAACCCGTCGGGGTCCTGGAAGATGGTCCTGCTGCTTATCATAGCCGGTGCAGCATCCCTGATGATATCTTCCGTATCCGCAGACACGGGAGTTACCATTGCCGCACAAGGGGATCAGTCATATTACCTGGGAGAAAACGTGGTTTTCAGTGGCCATAATTACGATTCCGATTCCACGTACCTCTTTATAACCGGACCCGGAACCTTCATGACCGGCCCCGGCATCCCCAGTGGCGGGGGAAAACTTGCCTCACCCCTGGAACCCGTAGTCAGCGGAAACCCGGACTCATTCACGGTTGTGAATACAAAGCCGGATAAAACCTGGGAATATACCTGGTATACGGCCAATCTTAAGCTGGATGCCGGGACATACAACGTTTATGCGGTCAGCCAGCCGAAAGCATTGGACCAGGCTGGCCCGGTTGCCGCCGGTGTCGGGATTATTGTGAAAAAGCCGTTCATAACTGCAGAGATCTCCCCGGCAACAATCTCACAAGGTGTGCCCTTCACGGTTTCCGGAATTGCTGAAGGAAATCCCGAAACGGTCCAGGTCTGGATCCTCGGAAAGAATTACTACTCCACGTCGATGGTATCTGTCAACTCTGATGCCTCGTTCAGGTATGTAGTCCCCCAGGAGGTCACCAGTCAGCTTGCAGGCGGCCAGTACTTCGTGATTGTCCAGCACCCGATGGAGAACACCACGTTCGACATCGATGTCAGCGGGGATTACGTCCGCAGCCTCCAACTGAACAACGGCACGAACCTCTTCAGGATCTCCGCCCGGGAAGCCTGCAGGGCAGCGACGCGGCAGAGGCACTCGTTGCTGCGTTCAGTGACCCCAATAATGGTGATGACACCTATACGGAGATCCCGTTCCATCTCACTGATGCGGGAAGTCCGACCCCCCAGGCAACAGCTGCTACAACCGCTCCGGTCGAGCAGACGACCCAGCACGCCCCGCTCCAGTACGCTTTGCTCGGAGCAATCGTCGTGGCAGCGGGAATTGTAATCCGGAAGAGGCATTAAGATCATTTTTGAACGGATGACCCTGTCATCCTTTTTTATACATGTCACACGAGGCCGCAGACCTGCCGGTATTGCATATGATTCCAATACAAAATTTGTACACTCACTCTACCTCACTCTTTATAACGTCTCAACAGAAATGATATTTTGACATGGCATTAGTTCATGGCAAGCATGAAACAGAATGGATTACTATCTCTGTAGACGAGTATGAATCTATGAAAAGAACAATTGAAGTGCTTACTGACAAGGATCTCATGGCTCAGATAAAGAGAGGGCAACAGAAGAATGTAAAATCCCGCGATTTCAATGAAGTCGTGAAGGAACTCGGTATTTAGAATTCATCCTTGTGTTTTATCGCTTCGATATAAACTATCTTATTTTCAAGATCGATGGTATAGATAATCCTGAAACTCTTCTCAAAATAGAGTTCCCAATATCCGTGGAGCGGAGTTCTCAACGGCTTTCCGTGGAGTTCGGGGTTTTCGGATAGTTTCTGTATCTTCTTAACAAAGTGCCGTTTGATATTCTTATCGTACTTTTTAAGCCACTCCTCCGCCGCTTCTTTTATTCGGATATTGTATAAAGTCATCAATGTTCATCCCTTAATCTTCTCAAATTTGAATACCATTATCGATCATCTCCTTCCTCTTAATAGAGAGATAGACAAATGCAAGGTAGTATGAGGCTTTATCTTTCACATCTATAACAAGTCCATCCGCATTAAAAGATAATTTATTGACTCGGAGTTCTCCCTTCATTAACGTTGATAGATTGTCTTGATTCACAGTTTGTGTTTGATCATTAATTGATTCGTTTATCAGGGGGATTTTATTTTCGAGAACACATTCTAATGAAATTGTCATTCCCGACATTGCATACGTTATATCTTCGATATAGGCAGTATAGAATTTATCTAATATTACCTTGAGAGAGATATCTCCGATGTGAGCAACAGTTTGAAGTTCGGTTAAAAATTGATCTTTTGTTGGGAGTGTGTTATATTTTTCATATAGATATTTCCAGAAGGGGATATTCAAAACGGCCGTTTTAAGCAATTTAACATCTCCGGTCTTGAATAACGACATCGCATTAAGGGTTAATTTAAATTTTCCAAGACCACCAGTAAGAAGTCCAAAATTTTTCATATCGGAAATCTTTTGGTTGAAAAAGCCACTGTTTTCTACATAACCCATTGAATTTGCAAGTTCACTTTTGGAAATTTCTTTGTCGTTGTATAAGACAAATGTTTTTTGTAAATCTCGTACCACAGATTTAAGCCGGTATGAAGGTACAACATAATCTCCCATTCTCATATTGGATTCCTCGAATATGTTTTCCTACACAAATATTATACTTTTTGTACTTTAAAAAGATATGCATACTGAAGAAAAGAGTAGTAGTAGTAGTAGTAGTAGTAGTAGTAGTTTGAATTGTGAGTGCTAACTGGCATGAATTTGAAAAATCCTTGAAAAATAATTAACTGAAGAACTTAAAACCGATAATTTTCATGTAATTTTCAAAATTCAAACAATACAAGTGAAGTAAGTACAGAACAAAGATTGCGTCGATCAGGGACCTGCCAGTGTACCGGAAAACTAATACAATGACCAAGAGCCTTTGTTCCTAAATAAAATTCTGCAAAAACGGTGACCCTGTAAGAAGGCAGGCGATAGCAGCTGGGTATGGTTCCCGGGGACTCGCGTACTTCAGGTACAGCATACTACGTGTTCCGGCTTAACTTCTGGGTTCGGAATGAAACCAAGTGCGTCCCGACAGCTATGGACGCTATCACCATTGGTTTTTGATTTACGTATCACTCAGGTTACGAACCCGATGCTGCTCCGTGATGAGCAGGGTGATAGTTCAAGAGCATTCGCTCTTTAGTGTTATATTACAAGAAGACCGTGTAAGAAGGAAAGGTGATAGCAGCTTGGTATGGTTCCCGGGGACTCGCGTACCTCGGTACAGCATACTACGTGTTCCGGCTTAACTTCTGGGTTCGGAATGAGACCAGGTGTGTCCCGAAAGCTATGGCCGCTATCACCACGTGTTGTTAGATGCTTGCTGAAAGTTCGAAGATTCACTTCGTGAATCTTCTCATCGTCGAGGTTCTGATGAACCTCTCCGAAAGCCAAGGTCCGGATTTGAACCGGAGTGTAGTTGATCTGCAGTCAACCGCGTGGCCGCTCCGCCACCTTGGCGACCGTGTAGGATGATACCCTATCGTATTGGATATGGTATCATATAAGGTTTGCACTCAGAATTTCGTCTGGGTTTAATGTGGTGAGCACTAGTGTTTGGACGTTAGTACTCCCGGACTGAACACGTCGTTGCCTTCGTGCGTACATCCGGAGCCTATCAAACGGATCTTTTATCCGAGTCCTCAGACGGAGTCTCTTTTTAGGCCGGGTTTCAAGCTTAGATGCTTTCAGCTTTTATCCCTTGGCGCGTAGCTGCTCGGCACTGCCCTGTCGGACAACCGATCGACCAGAGGCGCCGAATGAAAGTTCCTCTGGTACTATTTCATTCTTACCCTCAGACTCCTTACACTCCTGATAGATAGTAACCGACCTGTCTCACGACGGTCTAAACCCAGCTCACGATCCCCTTTAATAGGCGAACAACCTCACCCTTGGCTGCTGCTGCACAGCCAGGATGGAAAGAACCGACATCGAGGTAGCAAGCCGCCGGGTCGATATGTGCTCTTGCCGGCGACGACTCTGTTATCCCCGGGGTAGCTTTTCTGTAGTCAATAAGCCTCACCAAAAGGCTATATTGGTTCGTTAGACCCGAGTTTCCTCTCGCGATCATTTGCTTTGCATGATCGCGTCAGGCCAACTTATGCTCTTGACACTCTTCTGTGAGTTTCTGACTCACATGAGTTGACCTTGGGGCACCCTTGATATTTTTTCGAGGGTGTGGCGCCCCACCCAAACTGCCTACCTACCGGTGTCCTCGTTAGAGTGAGGACTACAACAAAACTAGGATGGTGTCTCATCGTTGGCTCCCCGCCACCCGAAAGTAGCGGATATAACGCCTCCCATCTACGCTGCGCAAGAATTATCGTAATCCAGCGACAGGCTGCAGTAAAGCTCCACGGGGTCTTCACTTCCCATCAGGAGTCCCTAGTCTCTGCACTAGGACAAAAAGTTCAACGGATTCGTGTTAGGGACAGTATCGCACTCATTAATCCATTCATGCAAGTCGCCAATTAAGCGACAAGGTACTACGCTACCTTAAGAGGGTCATAGTTACCCCCGCCGTTTACGAGTCCTTCGTCCGGTTGAACCCGGTGTTCAGATACTCGCACTGGGCAGGAATCAGTGACTATACTAGTCCTTTCGGAGTTGCAGTCACCTATGTTGTTATTAGACAGTTAGTGCGACCCGGTCACTGCGACCTGCCTGATCTCCAGGCAGGCACCCCTTATCCCAAAGTTACGGGGCCAATTTGCCGAGTTCCCTTAACTACGATTAAATCCGACACGCCTTCACCTCTTCAGCGAGGGGCACCTGTGTCGGTTCTCGGTACGGGCATATGATTCCCTTTTCATGGGCTCCGGGAATTTGCCTAGTTTCCCCATCACGCTTTCTTCCGCTTCTCACCATTACGGTACTCCACAGAATTATACGCTTGGACGGGACGACGGTCCCGCTGGGCATACCCCAAAGCGTCAGGGCTTACGCTAAAAACCATATGGTACAGGAATATTAACCTGTTTCCCTGTCGGTACACTCGAGTTACGGTGCACCTTAGGACCGACTAACCCTCGGCTGACGATCATTGCCGAGGAAACCTAGCCCCTGCGGCGGATGGGATTCTCACCCATCTATGCTTCTACTAGTGCCAGAATTCTCAACACTACGCGGTCCACTGGAACTCACGCCCCAGCTTCTACCCACGCAGAGCGCCTCCCTACCAGATCACCTCTCGGTGCTCCGTGGTCTCTGTAGTAGGCTTTAGCCCCGTCCATTTTCACCGCCCTAAATCTTGACTGGTAAGCTGTTACGCACTTTTTAAAGGATAGCTGCTTCTGAGCTCACCTTCCAGTTGTCTTTGACCTAGGACCAATTTCAGTGTTTACACTTAGCCTACATTGAGGGACATTAACCACGGTCTGGGTTGTTTCCCTTACGCAATACAAGCTTACCCCGCATTGCGGACTTCCAACCATCTAGGGTGTTGGGGAGTTTGGAGTTTGACAGGGGGGTGAGCAGTTTCCCGCCCAGCTCCCCCAATCAGTGCTCTACCTCACCAACGACCTCCGGTTAGGTCATGCTGCGACATGTTTAGGGAGGAACCAGCTGATGCCGGGTTCGATTAATCTTTCACTCCTATACGCAGGTCACACCAATGATTTGCATATCAATACGGCTTGCGGTCCTCCACGCAACTTTCGTCACGCTTCAACCTGCCCACGCATAGATCACCCGGCTTCGGGTCTTATCCTACTGACTCCGCGCACTTTTAATACGCCGTCCCATGCATTGCTGCTACGGACTTGTTGGTTTCCCTGTGGCTTCCCTTGTGGGTTAACCTTCGCCAATAGAATAAACTCTCTGGCCCGTTCTTCAAAACGTACGTTGCGACACTGGCAGGCATGCCCGTACTACCGCCTCGCGGCGGGTTCCTTCACATGCAAGATCCTTTCATGCCGCAACTCGCGATCTCCTACCAATTTCAGGCGCTTTTAACCACCTTTTCAGGGTTACTTTTCAGCTTTCGCTCACGCTACTACTACGCTATCGGTTTCAAGTTGTATTTAGCTTTGGAGGTTGATGACCCCCTAATTCACGCGAGAATTCCAACCCGCGTTACTCGAGACACCACCTGGCCCTGTCTGCTTCTGCGTACGGGACTATCACCCTCTCCAGTGTGCCGTTCCAGGCAACTTCCACTTCACATCCAGGGTCGTACGGTGGGCTATGACACCACATTTCCCTTGCGGGATTCGGTTTGAGCTCTGTCGTTTTCGCTCGCCGTTACTAACGACATCTCGGTTGATTTCTCTTCCTGCCCCTACTGAGATGTTTCAATTCGGGGCGTTCCCTATCCTTACGGATAAACGCATAAAGCGTTAGGATGTCCCATTAGGGTATCTCCGGATCATAGATTCCTTGCGTCTACCCGGAGCTTATCGCAGCTTGGCACGCCCTTCATCGGCACTTGAACCGAGCCATCCAATGGTAGGATTATACTAATGCTCCATTAAACCCATTTAACGTCCTGAGTGCAACCTTTACACGGCCTCAAAGAGTCATTGGTTTGACTCTCAGCCCTTCCCTCGTGATTCGCATCCCGAGGTGCATCTAAACCGGCTCCGGAGGATTCGGACCTCTCTCCCTCGCCACCATGCTGGCGTCGGAGCCTTCTCTTGTCGACACCGGCAATTTTACAGTTTGTTCAGCAACCGCTTTTGCCCTAAAATCAAATTCGTTAGGAGGTGATCCAGCCGCAGATTCCCCTACGGCTACCTTGTTACGACTTAACCCCCCTTGCAAAACCTAGATTCGACCGCCGCGTATACGACGGCCTCATCAAGACCTCACTCGGGTGGTTTGACGGGCGGTGTGTGCAAGGAGCAGGGACATATTCACCGTGCCATTTTGAGACACGATTACTACAGATTCCAGCTTCATGTGGGCGAGTTGCAGCCCACAATCCGAACTACGGATGGGTTTAGGAGATTGCCTTCACCTTTCGGTGTCGATACCCATTGTCCCACCCATTGTAGCCCGCGTGTAGCCCAGATAATTCGGGGCATGCTGACCTACCGTTGCCCATTCCTTCCTCCTCTTTAGCAGAGGCGGTCCCAACAGTGTCCCCTCCATCCCGGAGGACAAGCTGGCAACTGTTGGCGTGGGTCTCGCTCGTTGCCTGACTTAACAGGATGCTTCACAGTACGAACTGACGACGGCCATGCACCTCCTCTCAGCTAGTCAAGTAGAGTCTTCAGCCCGACTATCATTCAGCTGTCTTATCTGGTGAGTTTCCCGGCGTTGAGTCCGATTAAACCGCAGGCTCCACCTGTTGTGGTGCTCCCCCGCCAATTCCTTTAAGTTTCAGCCTTGCGACCGTACTTCCCAGGCGGCACGTTTCACGATTTCTCTTCGGCACCTCGGTGACTCGTGGTCACCGATACACCTAACGCGCATCGTTTACAGCTGGGACTACCCGGGTATCTAATCCGGTTTGCTCCCCCAGCTTTCGTCCCTCACTGTCGGAGCCGTTCTGGTGAGACGCCTTCGCCACAGGTGGTCCCCCAAGGATTACAGGATTTCACTCCTACCCCTGGAGTACCTCTCACCTCTCCCGGTCCCTAGTCTGCCAGTATCCCTGAGACGCCTTCCGGTTAAGCCGGAAGATTTCCCCAGAGACTTAACAAACCAGCTACGAACGCTTTAAGCCCAGTAATAGTGGCCACCACTCGAGCCGCCGGTATTACCGCGGCGGCTGGCACCGGTCTTGCCCGGCCCTTTCTTCACCTGTTGTTTAAACAGATGGACAGCCCGATTTAACGGGCACTCGGAGTTCCCCTATCACGGTTTCCCGCATTGTAAAGTTTTCGCGCCTGCTGCGCCCCGTAGGGCCTGGATTCGTGTCTCAGAATCCATCTCCGGGCTCTTGCTCCCACAACCCGTACCGATTACAGGCTTGTTGGGCCGTTACCCCAACAACAACCTAATCGGCCGCAGACCCATCCTATGGCGGCGGACCTTTCAACTACGAAGCATTCCAGCATCCATAGTCTATGGGGTATTATCCCCAGTTTCCCGGGGTTATCCCCCTCCATAGGGTAGGTTGTCCACGTGTTACTGAGCAGTATGCCGAGGTCTTGCACCTCTCGACTCGCATGGCTTAATCGAACTCCGATAGCAGTGGCCTCTGGCAGGATCAACCAGAATTCTTTCAAATATACGCACACTTACTGAACTGTTTTAAGGAATTAGCGGTTACTAAACAAATTTCCGCATTGCCAGTATCAACGTCAGAACCAACACCGGTCAAGCCGGTTGTCGTTGGATCTCCATCAAAGAGAATCAGATTGATATTCGTCGTGTTTGTCGAATCAAACACAGGCCTATAGTGTAGGGCGCGGTATTATTTATACCTTGTTGCCTGCACCCTCTTGGTCCCAGAAACGAGATTATCGTTTTCAGCAGACTGTTTTCGTATTTCGAAAATGCCCGTGGGCATTTTCTCGAACTCATGGACGTCCGATAACGTCCATTTCGTTTTCTTCAGGACCGACCCCCGCCCTCAGGCAGTTTCCGTCGGTTCGTCACCAGAATTTGTGGAACAGATTATTGATCAAACGGACATTTAAGGATTCCCCCCTCGGAAAGATCCCTTTTCCGGCTGTTTTTATTGACGGGAAATTATTCGGAAAACGGATACCTCCATTCCGGCTCCTGAACCGGGATTTCCGTCTGTTCTGGGAGTTTCGGGTTTTTCCCATGTACATGGTGCGAAAACCGGCGGGGTTGTGCGCAGCCGGATTTTCCTGCGGGAAATTCTTGCAGAGCGCGGGGGAAGGAAGATCATGGTTCCGCCGGACCCGCGCGATCGGGTGTTTTTTAGCGGGGGATGCTGCCGCAACATAAAGGTGGATTACGAGCTCTCCGGCCCTGGCATTCTTTGAATTGCCCCTGCCCGACCCCCCAACAGGCCGTGACAGGAAAAATCCCCGGATATCCGCCAATTCAACAACTGAAGAAATGGAGATCCCTGCATGAATAACGCGGAAAGCAAGAAGGGGGTCGGGCAGGGGCAATCATGATTTTTACTTCCGGAGATTGCGAACACCACAGGAAAAAACCCGGATCGCTGCCGCAGTTCCTTCCGGTTCTTCCCCGGAAAAAGGGGAACGCCGGACCACCGTCCCCCGGCTCCCGCCCCATAAACGTACGGATCATCTGTCCCCACCCGACCCCCCATCCGACCACCAAGGATTTATCCGACCCGCCCGTTCTCCCTGTATATGCCGGATTTCAGGGTCAGGCCCGGGACCAAACGGGCGTACCGCAGGCTGAAGAGCCCGATCGCGGATATCACCACATTCGACGAACTCGTCCAGTCGCTCATCCTCAAAAACCCGCTCGGCTGCACCCCGTATTATGCACGGCAGCGCCGCCACCCGCCGGTCGAAAAACTGCGGGAGATGTACACGGCGAAATTCGAGTACCGGAACAGCAGGCAGAAAAGGATCGGGACCAGCATCGAGATGTATGATTCCGTCGAAGGCTACGAGACCGGGATCGCCTCCGTCATCTCGAATATGGCCAACATCGCGTCCCACCGCGGGAAGGTCCGCCACGTCAAATTGGCCGACCTCTTCTCGGTCATGCTCCGGTGCCACGACCCGGATGACGAGATATATTTCCTGCATATTGCACGGGACCGCATCACCCTGTCATCGTATACTGATGACGCGATCCGGAAACGGATCGAAAGGTGGACGGACACGGTACCGGCGCTGGTATAAATTGGGGGGAGGAATATGAGATCAGGATGGACAGGAAGTTTCCCATGAATCTGACACTTTTGGCACTGGTAATGGCAGGGATTTTTTTGATCACCGCGGGATGCACCCAGAACTCCGCTTCACCGCCGGTGCCGGTCACTTCCTCGCAGCCGGGGAGTACGACAGCGGCCGGGGCCCCCCCGGCACCGGCAGCGGGCGGGAATGTGATCGCCGCCTACCTCTATATCTATCCCGGTCCGGACGACGATACGTACCCCCTGCTCATGTCGGTGCATGACCGGATCCCGTGGAAGAAGGTCAACCGCATCTATATCGGGTTCGCCACGGTCCATGACGGGGTGCTCACCGACCTGCCCGCGGGCAGCTCGGCCGATGACACGGCGCGGCGCGAAGAGAACGTGCGCAGGATCCGGAATGTCGTTGCGCTGTGCCGGCAGGAGAACCCGGGAGCGGAGATCTTCATCACCTCCAATTTCGGCGGGGAACTCGATGACGAGTACAATGCGGCTGCAGAGGACCCGCAGAAGTTTGCCGACAGCGTCCTTGCCTACCTGAAGGAGTACGAGCTCGACGGTTACGACATGGACTGGGAGAGCAGGCAGATCGATGACTATGCCCCCCGGCTGGACGCGCTTCTCTCGGCATGCCATGCCACGTTTGCGGCGGCCGGGACGAACCCCCGCGGCCGGCCGTACCTGCTGACCCACACGGTCTGGCCGGGTGTCGAATCGCCCGGGACGGTCGTCGGCCTGAAGGACAGCGTGGATCAGATCAACATCATGTCGTACGGACCCGGGGACACGTACGATCTCGCATCGTATGCAGACGCCTATTACCAGGCCGGGTTCCCCTACGGGAAGATGATCGGCGGGGTGGAGAGCGAGAGCGGGTACCCGGAGAACGGGGGACCGGATACGGAGGCCTCCGTCAGTTCGAAATGCGCCTACGTGAAGGAGCACAACCTCGCCGGCCTCTTCGAGTGGCGCATGGACAATGACATGCGCCCGGACAATGCACCGCCGACATTCCAGGTCACGGAGTGGATGTCCGGCTGCATGGCGGATTGATCCTTACCCGCTTCTCTCTTTTAATCCGTTTGACTAGAGCACAATCTCCTTTCCCTCCATCGACTTCTTCACGTCGATAAGGAGGGCGAGAACCGCTGCCACGACCATGATGAGGGAGCCTATGATAAAGATCGTGTGGTAGGCAAGGATCTGTGCATCGAGGTACATGAGCGTTGTCGCGGTCTGCATCGCGGCAGGAGTGTGCACGTTCACCACGGAGTGGGCCGAGATGGCCAGCATATTATCTTCTACCGAGATATTGAGCAGGGTCGCAAAGATCGCGATGCCGAACGCACCGGAAACATTCCGGACCAGGGCAAGAACCGCCGAGGCACTGCCGATCTCCTCATTAGGAACAACCGCAGCGATGACGCCCGTGCGCTGGGACATGCCGAAACCCATACCGAACATCATGACGATAAGCGGAATGATTACATCGAGGGAACTGGAGCGGACGTCCAGGCCCGTGAACAGGAACAGCCCGATCGCCGCCACGAGCGTGCTCATCGCGATCACATAGCGCGGCTGGAGCCGGCCCACGAGGCCGGCCCCGATAGGCGCCGCTGCCATGATGCAGAATGCCATGGGGACGAACTGGAGACCGGTCTCGGTCGCGGTCAGGCCGAGGAAGGTCTGGTCGAAGATCGGGATTAAGAACATCCCTCCCATCAGGCACATGAAAATAAGGAAGTTGTTGACCAGGCTGAAGACGAAGGCAGGGATCCGGAAGAACTTGAAATCTATGATCGGCTCGGGGTGCCGTGAATCGATCAGGTAAAACAGGTACAGGAACAGGGCGGACCCTGCGAAGCAGAGCACGATGGAGAGAGATGTCCAGCCCCAGTCGTACCCCCGGTCCAGGCCGAAGACGAGGAGGGCAAGCGCAATGCCGAGCGTGATCGCTCCGTACCAGTCGAAAGAGACGCTCTTTTTGTCGCTCACCGATTCCGGGATGAACGTAAGGGCCATTGCAATCCCGAGAATGCCGATGGGGAGGTTGATCAGGAAGACCGAACGCCAGCCGAAGATATCGATGAGCGGGCCTCCGAGGAGGGGGCCGAACACGATCGCGAGCGCGAACGCCGAAGACCAGATCCCCAGGGCCTGGGCCCGTTCCTTGCCGTTGCTGAAATTTACCGCGATAATCGCCATGGCCGTCGGGTAGTCGGCGGAGCTCGCTACCGCCTGGATGATGCGGAAGAGGATCATCGAGCCGAGGTCCCAGGAGAGGCCTGCCAGGATCGACCCGACGATGAATATGGAGAAACCCCAGAGGTACACTTTTTCCGGCCGATCGTGTCCCCGAGCTTGCCCCAGACCGGCACGAAGACCGCGTTTGCCAGGATGTATGCGGTTGCTATCCAGGCAGCATCGGTGGTGAGGATATTGAAATCCAGCATAATCTTCGGCACGGCAAGGTTTACCACCGTCTGGTCCATGGCGCCGAGGAATGTGCCCACGATGACCGTGAGAAGAATCCACCACTTCCGGTTATCGTCGGCCATGAGAGAGAGAAATTACTTGGAGATCCACATCTTTGCGGACATACCGTTTTTGAGTTCGGGATACGCGTTCACGTCGTAGGAGACGGTAACGTCGAACTCCTGTTCCTGCCGCTTGTCCGATATGGAGAAGACGATGTCCCCCACCCGGGAGGAGGGGGCAATCTTTTCTACGACACCCTGGTACTGGGTGGACGGGAACGCGTCTACGGTGAATGCAACGTGCTGGCCGGGCGCGATATCCTTGAGGCCCTTGTCTTCCTGCACTCTTCCGGTAACACGGAGCTCCCGCGGGTCTATCATGGAGATCACGGGCCTGGGATCCAGGGCAGGGTTTACCAGCTGGCCCGGGGAGTTCTCGACCCACGTGATCACGCCGCTTGTCTTGGCGAGGAGGTTCTCATCGCCGACCTTTGCGAGGACCTGGTCCTTCCTTACCTGGTCCCCCACCGATACATCCAGCTCATTGATGATACCGGGGTTCGTGGGATTGATAGAGATTACCGGTGCGGTGATCTGGGAATTCTCCACGTACACCTTGTTCTGCACATCGTTCCAGTAGAGAAGCCCCCCGGTGGCAGCAAGGATAATGAGAACGATCAGCCCCCAGAGCAGCCAGGGATTGGACCGGATCCTCGCAATCAGGCTGCCGATCTTCCCATCCTTCTTCTCCGGAACGGATCCGGCTGGATCTCCGGAACCGTCATGGCCTCCTCCTCAGTGGTGGTCATGGCACTCAGGTCCCCTCGGCCGATCCTGTCCGCAGTCCATGATTGCCGGGTCGCATCATCCGTCCAGCTCCCTCATTGTTTCGTAAACTTCAAAACGATCCATTTCCGCTTCAGGTACAGGACGATCCCGGCGATGACGATGAGCCCTCCGGCAATGGCGGGGTAGAGCGGGACGCTGCCAGGATCAGCTCCGCTGCCAGAGGAAGAGGTACCTCTGATCCCGCCGGAGGATGAGCCGGCGGAAGTACTGAGATCGAGCGTGCTTGTCGACGTGCGTGTAGTTCCCTGCGAGTCTTTCCACCGGACCTGTACCGGGACGGCCGAGAGGTCGGATGCGACGAAGGTCAGGGTAAACCGCGAAAAGTCATTGGCTGCAAGCGAACCGATCTGGTAGTCCGGGTACGGCCCCACCGGTCTTAGCGGTGCGCCGGCCGAGACCACCATGCCCTGGGCATCGGTGATACCGGCGTTACCGACCGTACCGGTCAGCGTATAGGTCCCGCCATTGCCGGAGAGGGCGACATTGCTGATGAGCGGGACTGCCGCACACTTGTCCTCTCCGATGTTCAGGGGCAGGACGATGGTCGATTCATGGACATTGTCCCCGTTGCGGAAACTGACATTGAAAGTCACATCGGACTGCCGGTGGGGGGTGATATCGAACGGCAGGTTCACCGAGCTGCCGGCCGGGACGGATGCCACGTACTGTTCTGAGGGGGAGATGTCGCTTCCGGGGGAAGAGGCCACGATCAGGACATCGGATATGTCGCCGAGCCGCGGGTTCACCACGCTTACGTTCACCGTGTCGGTTTTTTCAAGGGAGAAGGTATCGGGTTTCTTCGAGACACTGGCCCGGACGTCATGGGAGTCGATCTTCAGTTTGATCTGGGAATGGATCCCGGACGTCCCATATGCATTCGTTGAGACGGTGAAGAGCGGGAAGTAGGTCCCGTCGGACCCGTCGGCCTGGATAATAAAATTATAATCGAACGTTGCACCGGGCCCTATGGACGTGGCGGTGGCAAATGTACCCTGGTTGAGCACGTCAATATGGGGATCCATCAGATCCGGCTGGGACACTGCCACCGAGGTGTTCGCAGCATTGGTGACATGGACCGTCAGGGTGCCTGTCTCGTAGGGGTAAAAGACCCCGGGGGTGAGATCATACCCGGATACGTACACGAGTGCTGCGGCATCCTGGGGATTTGTTGCAGTGACGGGCCCGGTGGCCGCCCCTACGGAAGCAATCATGCATGCCAGCGCGACAATACTGAATAAAATCACTGATCGTTTCATATGTTTACGTCCTCTTCAATCCTGCTTGCGGGTACCAACCTGACCGGGGGCGAAGGACCGGGCATCTCTCGCATTTCGCATACCTCCGATTCCCCCGCAAGCGGCCTGTCGTAATGTCTTCCCGCTGCGAAACTCTCGTATAAAATTATCCCGCACGCTAATAATACTTACCATTAAGTCACTTTTATTACCCAATAGTCAGCCTTATTATCACCGAGGTCCCAGATACTACCAAGATGCCTAAGGTTGTCCCGGAATACAAGGAGGAGGCGAAGAAGAAGATCCTGGCAGCGGGCCGGGAGGTGATGGGCAGGAAAGGATACCGGGCAACGACCATGGACGATATCGCCGAACACGTGGGCGTAAGCAAGGCTGCGCTCTACCTGTACTTCGCCAGCAAGGACGAGCTCGTCATCGAGATCGTGAAGGCGTTCCCCGAGCAGATCCGCGAGAGGACGATGTCCATGTACCCCGGCGCAACCCCGCTGGACGCCTGGACTGCCGTCGTCGATTACTATCTGGAAAGTTCGGCAGAGCAGAACGCCCTTTTCTTCGAACTGCTCTCCATGATACCCCGGCACCCCGAGATCGCAGAGAGTTTCTCCGGGAACCTGCAGCTCGCACTCCAGAATGCCACCGTCGGGGTGGCGGAGCAACAGACCCGGGGGCTTTACTGCCCGCGGGGCGATCCCCGCACGGTCGCCCTCGAGGTCCTGAGCCTCTTCCACGGCCTCCGGGCCCTCTCGCTCATCGGTCTCCGACACGATGAGCTCCGCGAGCGCTGGATCGAGATAGGGAAGATCCTGCTCGAAAACCCACCTGGATCCCCGGAAAAGACGGGCAGGGTCAAGAGGGGAAGACGGACACCGGTCGCCACACCTGTGGAAAAGAAATGAGCGTACCGGTTCTGCCACGCGGGTGACCGGGATCTTTCGGGAGATCCGTGCCTACGGGATCAACACGAAGACGGTCCGCGCGGGCCGGTCATGGGGAGTTGCAGGCATGGCTGTGTGTTCAACGAACACCGTGCGGTCACTCGGCCAGGGATCCGGTAGGAGATTCTCCCTCTCCCGCCCGGCAGATCTGCACGAAAATATCCCCGAAGAACTCCTCCTGCCGGAGCGAGCACCGCCCGTCCAGCGCGAGGAAGAGGAGCGGGATGTAGACTTCCGGGATCCCCCACTCCATCTGCCGGCATAACTCCGCGAGGGTCATCTCCTCGTCGATCTCCAGCCCTTCAAGGTATTCCGCGAGCCGGGTCATCGCCGACTCCTGGAACCCCTCCTCATGGGCGATGCTGACGACGTCGTCCGCGTCAATCAGGGAATCGGCGAGATCGGCATGGCCGTCAGTCATCCGCCGGCGCCGCCGCTCCTCCTTCTCGATGTTCTTGAGCTCGGTGATCAGCTCGAAGAGGGTGATCGGGCTCTTCCGCATGTTCTTCCGGTCGAGCCGGCGCTGTATCTCGTGCTCGAGCCGCTCGATGGGGCCGAGCCTGCCGCCGTAGTCGATGTCCTCCCCGGTGGCGCCTCCGAACCCGTCGCCGAACAGGTCCTCCCCGTCGCCATCCATATCTTCATCGGGTACTTCCACGACCACCAGCAGCTCGGACTTCATCCGGATGAGGGTTGCCGCGTAAAAGAGCGTGCGCCCGGAGAGCTGGAGGTTGAGTTCCCGGCGCCTTTCCAGTTCGGAAAGAAAGCGGTCCGTCACCTCGATGATGTTGATGTTCCACGGGTCGATCTCCCCGCGTTCGGCAAGGCCAACGAGGATCTCGACCGGGTCCTCGACGATCCCCTGGGTGACCGGCTGCGGCCCGGCAGCCTCACCGGGCAGGGATGCCGGATGGTCGCCCGGCCCAGGAGTCCCGGGCTCTGGACTTTCCGGCGGGAGGGGAGCGGGGTTTTCCCCCTTTCTCTCGTCATCCATTCGATTTTACCCCGGTAACAAGGGTGCTCTTGTCGGACCTGAGGGTGACACCCATGATCCGCTGGGCTGCCTCGATCATCGGCTTCCGGAGCGAGACGATGACGAACTGGGAACTGGGGGCGAGTTCCGTCACCATGGAGGCGATCCGCTCCACGTTCGAGCCGTCAAGAGACATGTCCACTTCGTCCAGGGCGTAGAACGGTGCGGGGATATAGTGCTGGATGGAGAAAATGAAGGCGAGGGTCGTGAGCGACTTCTCCCCGCCGGAGAGGGAGTTGAGCAGGTGCACTTTCTTGTCCCGGGGCTGCACGGCAAAGGTCATGCCGCCGGCAAACGGGTCCTCCTCGTTCTCGAGCACCAGGTGGCCGCTGCCGCTCGTGAGCCGGGCAAAGATCTCCCGGAAGTTGGCGTCGATCGCCCTGAACGCCGTAGTGAAGGCCTCGTACTTCATCTGCTCGAACTTCTCGATCCGCTCGATCAGGGTCTCCCGTTCAGTCGAGAGGGTCTCCTTGCGCTCCGTCCGTTCCGTCACCTGCCGCTGCACCTTGTCATACTCCTCGATCGCGAGCATGTTCACGGCCCCGATCTTCCTTATCGCCCCGTCGGCCTCCGCGATCTTTCCCTCGATCTCCGAGAGCGTCAGCTCCGTCTTCATCTCACCGGCCTGCTGCCGGAGCATCCCGATCTCGATCCCGAGGGTACGGGCGCGTTCCTCGATCGCGCCCATCAGGATGGTAATCCGTTCCTTTTCGGCATCGGACTTCATCAGGTTCAGCTCGGAGTTTTGTATACTCTGGGAGACATCGCCCCGTTTTGTGCGCAGCTCGTCCAGTTCTCCGGAGAACTCCTTCTGCCGCTCCTCGAGTGCAGCGATCTGGCTCCTGTGGACCGCGATCTGGTCGTTGGACGTACCGATGTCCGCGTCGATCTGCCGGTTGCGCTCGTCCTGCCGGTTCCGCTCTTCGGCCAGTTCGCCAAGCCGGGCTGTGAAGTGCTGGCGTTCCCGCTGGGCATCGTTGATGTCCGCGTCCTTGTTGCGGAGACGGCGCTCGGACTCCTCGATCTCCCTCTTCTTCTTCTCCATCTGTTCCGTGAGCGCAGGGATGTTGGTATCGTCAAGGCGTTTCTTGATCGCGTCGATCTCCCCGTTCAGCCCGTTTATGGCCCCGGTGGTCGCGTCCAGTTCGGTCTCGAGGGCAGTGAGTTCCGAGGCGCTGTCCTTCGTCTCGTCCTTCTGTCGCGCGACCGCCGCCTCGATCGTCTGCTTCTCGACGGTGATCGCCTCGAACCGGCGCGAGAACTCCGAATTGAACATGCCGAACCGTGCGATCTTCTGGTCGATCTCGTTCCGGGTCGCCCGCTTTGCGTCCACCTCTTCCGTGAGCCGTTTTGTGCCCGCTTCGAGAAGTGCCGCTTCTCCCTGGAGTTCGTTAAGGTGCGTGCGTATGCGGAGGATCTCATCGTCGACCGCTGCGCCGAACCCCCGGGGGCCGGCCTGTTTCTTCATCGAGCCGCCGGTCATCGCCCCGCTCTTCTCGACCAGTTCCCCCTCGAGCGTGACCATGCGGTATTTCCCGATCAGCTTCCGTGCCCGTTCGAGGGTGTCGACCACGACCGTCCCGCCAAGGATGACGGCAAAGGCGCGGTCGTACTTCGGATCATATTCCAGCAGGTTCACCGCGTAGTCGATGACCCCGGGATCCTTCAGCGGGGGGAGGGACGGGGGCCTGAGCTTGTTCAGCGGGAGGAACGTGACCCGTCCGAGCCGTTCCTCCTTGAGGTACCGGATCGCGTCGGCGGCGATCTGGTCGTCGTCGCAGACCACGAACTGGAGCTTGTTGCCCGCCGCGATGTTCAGGGCCGTAGCATACTCGGCAGGTGCCTTTCCCAGCCCGGCAGCCGTGCCGTGCACGCCCTCCATGGCCACAACGGCCTCGATCGCCCTGCCGCCGGACTCGCCCCGGGCCTCCCGGGCCGCCTCGAGCCGGATCGCGTCCTGCTCGCTCTCCCGGATCTCCGATCGGAGGCGCTCGAGGGACGAGCGCTGGGCAAAGAGCGTGCTCTCCAGTTCCGAGAGGTTCCGGTCCAGCTCCTTCTTCTGCGAGAGGAGGTCTTCCACGCTCTTCCCGCTGTCGATGAGCTGCGACTGTTTCGCCCGGTACTCCTCGTCCAGCTGCCGGAGGAGGCCGGTGAGGCGTTCGAGCTCCGTGGTGCGCATCCGGCTCTTCTCGATCAGCATGTCCTGCCGGTGGAGAATTTCCGAGCGCTGCCCTTTCTTCTCCTCGATCTCTTTCAGGAGCGCAAACAGCCGGTCGCGGGCGCCTTCCGTGTCCTCGCTGTGCTGCCGGATCTCGATCTCGATCTTCTCCAGCTGCGCCCTGGCGGTGGCGACTTCCATGGCAATGTTCGTGCGGTCGATCGTCAGGGTGCGGACCTGGTCCGTGCACTCGGCGACCCGGGCCTCGGCGCGCTTCGTGTCCATGTAGATGCGGTTGATCGCCTCGAGGTTCGTCTCCTTCTCCTTCTTCATGCGGACGATGGTCTGTTCGGCGAGCTTGATCCCGCTCTTCGCCTCCTCGAGTTCCGCGATCAGCTTGAGGTAGTCGGCCCCGCTCTTTTTGTTGATCAGCTCGTCGATATCCTTCAGGTCCGCCTTCAGGTAGGCGAGCTCGTTCTCCTCGATCCCACGGTCGGACGCAATGCGGGCGAGCTGGATCTTATGATCTTCTGTCGACCGCTGGAGGGACGAGAACTCTTTCTCCCGTTCGTGGAGCTGGGCGGCGGAGCGGCAGTTCTGGTAGAACGTGAGCTCGTCCTGCCATTTCTGGTACTCAAGGGCGTGCGTCCGTTCGCGCTTCAGTTCGTTTGCCCGCCGGGTCAGTTCGATGAGGAGGAGTTCCTCGCGCTCGATCCGCTCCCGGACGATATCAAGTTCCGCGAGCGACTGCTGCTTCTTGGTATCAAACTCCGACACCCCGGCGATCTCGTCGATGATCTTCCGGCGCTCGAAATCGCTCATCTCCATGATGCGGGTGACATCGCCCTGCATCACGACGTTGTAGCCATGGGGCTTGATCCCGTGTTTTGCCAAGTGGTCGACGATGTCGCTCTGCTTGCAGAGCCGCTCGTTGAGGTAGTTGTAACTGTAATACCCGTTCCCGGTCCGCTTGATCCGCCGCCGGATCCGGGTGCCGTCGGAGAATTCGAGGGACACCTCCGCGGTATTCCTGCCGGAGTTCAGGTTGATTAAGTCCGTGAGTTTCTCGGCCCGTAGGTTGCGCGAACTGGAGAGGGCGAGGACAAAAAGGATGGAATCGATGATGTTGCTCTTCCCGGAGCCGTTCGGTCCGGATATAACGGTAAAGCCCTCCAAAAAGGGAATTTTTGTCTTTTTTGAAAAAGACTTGAAATTGTCGATCTCCAGTCCTGTGATGTGCAAAGATCCGGCTCCTTACTTCTTTGCAGGATCGGTCTTGGTTTCCTCGGCAGCGTAGATGAGCTCGCCCTGCTTGGGTTTGGATACGCCTTTTTTGTTCTTGCCGTACCCGGCAGATGCGACGATGTAGTCCTTGTCCCCCCTGCGGGGTTCGAGTTTCATCGTGCCGTCCTGCTGCATGATCATGTCCATCACCGGTTCCGCCGGCGCTGCCGGGGTGTCGGACGGGCGGCCTTTCGGGCGGATGACCGTGCTCCCGCCGGGGGAAGGGGCTGCCGGTGCAGACGGTGAAGCGGGCTGTGCGCCCTGGATAATCGGCCCCCGCTTCAGCTCCTGCCTGCTCCGTTCCTCGGTCTGCTTGGACATCTTCATGGCAATGGACTTGAGATCCAGCAGTTCCTGGGTCAGCCCCTTGACAAGCGCCTCCATATCCCGTACCTTCTTCTCGAGGGCGGCAATGCGGTCCTCGCTGGGTCCTGAACTTTCCATCATCGTAATCAGTTTCTCCTGTTGATCGAGTTCGTGCTCAAGGAATTTGATCTTTGCATCGGACTGCGCCATACCCTAAACACTTCCTGTACTGGTGAGGCGCATTCCTTATTAATAATAATAGTAATGATCGCCTGATTAGGAAAAAAGGTTTGTGCTTGCGAGTGGTTCTCAAACCACGAGCACGAGAAGATTTCATCAGAAATCTTCGCTGTCCGAGGGTTCGGGGAGAACCCCGACGACGAGAAGAATTCCGTAGGAATTCTTCGATTTCCGAGTGGTTCATCAGAACCACGAGCTCTTTTTGGTAAATCTTCGATGATATCTCTTATGTTCCCGGATATCCGCGTTACGGGTGACCGTACGGACCCTCTCTGATTAACCAGTCGAAGAATTGCTCCGCAATTCTTCTCCTCCTCGGGGTCCCGACGGACCCCTCGGAAAGAAAACCTATTACCTCTTCACAGCGAACCCTTCTCCATATGTCGTATCTGTCAAAAACGGATCCAGCAATTGCAGATATCATCGAAAAAGAGAGGCTCCGGCAGGTCAACGGCCTCGAGCTGATCGCTTCCGAGAACGTCGTCTCCCGTGCAGTGCTCGAGGCCATGGGATCGATCATGACCAATAAGTATGCCGAGGGATACCCGGGCAAGCGGTATTACGGCGGCTGCGAGTTCCACGACATGGCAGAGAACCTCGCCCGCGACCGGCTGAAGAAGCTCTTCGGCGCAGAGCACGCGAACGTCCAGCCCCACTCGGGCACCCAGGCGAACATGGCGGTCTATTTTGCGTTCATGAACCTGGGGGACACCCTGATGAGCATGAAGCTGACGCAGGGGGGTCACCTCTCCCACGGCTCTCCGGTCAGTTTCACCGGGAAGTTCTACAAGGTCGCCCAGTACAGCCTCGACCCGGAGACCGAGATGCTGGACTACGGCGCGGTCGAGGAGCTTGCGCGCAGGGAGAAGCCGAAGATGCTCGTCTGCGGTGCGTCCGCGTACCCGCGGACCATCGACTTCAAGGCGTTCCAGTCGATAGCTGACGGGGTCGGGGCATACTGCATGGCGGATATCGCCCACATCGCCGGTCTCTGCGCCACCGGTGTCCACCCGAACTCGGTCGGCGTGGTCAACTTCACCACCACCACCACCCACAAGACCCTCCGCGGCCCCCGCGGCGGTGCGATCATGTGCAATACCGAGTACGCCCAGGCGATCGACAAAGCGGTCTTCCCGGGCATGCAGGGCGGGCCCCTGATGCACACCATCACGGCAAAGGCGGTCTGCTTCGAGGAGGCACTCAGGCCTTCCTTCAAGGAATACAACCAGCAGATCGTGAAGAACGCGAAGGTGCTTGCAGAGACCCTGATGGCACACGGCCTCCGGCTCGTCTCGGGCGGGACCGACAACCACCTGATGCTCCTCGACCTCACGGCTCAGGGGATCACCGGCCTTGAAGCCGAAACCGCGCTCGGCAAGGCGGGTATTACGGTGAACAAGAACACGATCCCGAACGAGACCAAGAGCCCGTTCATCACGAGCGGCCTCCGGGTCGGCACACCGGCAGTCACCTCGCGGGGCATGAAAGAGTCCGAGATGCGCCTGATCGGGGACTGGATTGCGACCGTGGTCAAAGATGTCCACAACGAAGCGGCGATCCGGGACATCCATGCCAAGGTAGAGGCTATGGCCGGCCGCTTCCCGCTCTACCCGGAATAACCCCCAGGTTGGAACTGCCATGAGCACGATCCTCGACGGCAAAAAAACCGCAGACAAACGCCTTGAGATCCTCACGGAGAAGATCCTGGAGTCCGGGCTCTATCCCCGGCTTGCGACGGTCATCGCAGGCAACGATCCCGCCTCGCAGATGTATATCCGGATGAAGCACCGGGCCTGCGAGAAGGTCGGGATCGGGTCGATCGGGATCGAATTGCCCGCCGATGTGACCACCCGCACCGTGGTCGACCGGGTCAGGGCGCTGAACCGCGATGGGGACATCGACGGCATCCTCGTCCAGCTCCCCCTGCCGGAAAAGGTCGATACAGAGCGGGTGATCGGGGCAATCAGTCCGGACAAGGACGTGGATGGGTACCACCCGGAGAATATGGGGCGCCTCTTTCTCGGCAGGCCGCGGTTCTCGTCCTGTACTCCGACCGGGATCATGACGCTCCTGGCAGAATACCAGATACCCGTAGCCGGTGCCCGCGCCGTGATCGCCGGGCGCAGCATCGACGTCGGCAGGCCCATGGCCGCACTATTCCTGAACGCGGATGCCACGGTCACGATCTGCCACAGCAGGACACGGGATATTGCCGAAGAACTGAAGCGGGCGGACGTCCTCGTCTCCGCGGTCGGAAAGCCACACTTCATCACGGCAGAGATGGTGAAGCCCGGCGCGGTCGTCATCGATGTCGGCATCAACCAGCTGGACGGCAAGCTGGTCGGTGACGTGGACTTCGAGGCAGTGAAGGAGATCGCATCGGCAATCACCCCGGTGCCCGGGGGCGTCGGCCCCATGACGATTGCCACCCTGATGGAGAACACGTTCCGCTCGGCACAGGAGAGGGCATGCGACCGTGTATTATAAACAAACTCACGATCGGCGGTGCGGCACCACCCCGCGTGATGGGCGTGATCAACTGCAGCCCGGAGTCCTTCTACCACGACTCGTTCATCCCGACGGAGGAGGTCCACAAAAAGGCAGTCGAGATGGTGGAGGCAGGAGCGGATATCCTTGACGTGGGCGCACGGAGCACGGCGCCCAATGCCCAGGCGATCAGCGGTGCCGAGGAGGCAAACCGGATCGACGCTGCCCTGAAGGAACTGGACGGGACCGGGTTTACCATCTCTGTCGACACGATGAACCCGTGGGTGCTGGATACCTGCCTGAAGCACGAGATCCATGCCGTGAACGATATCGCGGGGTTCGCATCGGAGGCGTACGTCCAGCGGGTCGCTGCTGCAGGGCTGCCCGCGTTCGTGATGGCCACAGATTACACTCCCGGTGATGCCGTCGGCCTTGCGGCTACGGAGAAGACCATGGCCGCAGTTGTCGGGCGGTGCGAAGCCGCGGGTATCGGCAACTACGTGCTCGACCCGGGCATCGGGATCTGGACTCCCTTCCGCTCCTACGATGACAACTGGGAACTCTGCCGGCATTTCGAAGCATTTGCCCGTTTTGACCGCCCGCTCCTTGCCGCTGTCTCCCGCAAGAGCTTCATCGGCAACCTCCTGGACCGGGAGCCGGAGGAACGGCTCGCGGGAAGCCTGGGCGTGACCCTGTTCCTCCTCCAGAAGGGTGCATCGATCGTCCGCACCCATGACGTGAAGGAGACCAGGGACGCGATCCGTGTGTATGAACGGATGGTGAGGGCCCCATGAACTCCTCCTTCGAGGTGTTCGGGCTCACGACCGGGATCATCCGCAGCGGCGACCCCATTGCTGAGCGCGTCCTTGCTGCCGCAGAGAGAACCTGTGGAGGTTTCGAGGAGGGCGACATCCTCGTCCTCGCCGAGACTGCAGTCGCCACTTCCGAGGGAAATGTTATTGACCTTTCCTCTGTCACGCCCTCGCCGCGGGCAGAGGAGCTCGGGGAGAAGTACCGGATCGACCCCCGCACCGCGGAAGTCGTCCTTCAGGAGAGCGACTCGATCGTGGGAGGCATCCCGGGGTTCCTGCTCTGCATGAAGGGGGGCACGCTCCTCCCGAATGCCGGTGTGGATGCCTCGAATGCCCCGCCCGGCTGTGTCACTCCCCTGCCGGCGGACCCGGACCAGAGCGCCGTTGGCGTCAGGGCCGCGATCGAGTCGCGGGCAGGCGTCCGGATCGGGGTCATCATCGCCGACAGCCGCACCCATGCGATGCGGTCTCGGGTGCAGCGGAGTTGCCATCGGTTCGGCAGGTATCCCCTCGGTCATCGACGACCGCGGGAGAAGCGACCTCTTCGGGCGCAAACTGGAAGTCACGAAACGGGCGGTTGCCGACAATATCGCATCCGCCGCAGAGCTGGTGATGGGCGAGGCAGACGAATGCACGCCTGCGGCGATCATCCGCGGCATCGGCCTTCCCGTTGGGGACCATGTCGGCGTCGAGACGATCGATGCCACCGAGTGCCTCTTTATGGGGGCATTTGCGAAGGACCGCACGCAGTGGTAATTTTTCCGGCCGGAAACACCGCACACCCGCAAGAGGTATCAGGAGAGAAGGTAAAACTGGAACAAACGAGGTAACAGAATGACCAACCGGCTGTTTGAGAAGATCCTGATCGCAACGGACGGATCGGAGAGGAACGGTGCCGCCGTGGAAGAGGCCCTGCGGATCGGCCGTATATGCGGATCGGCCGTATATGCGGCCTATGTGATGGATCTCAGCGCGTTCGAATCTGCATCCGCTGACGTAGCGCTTCGCGATACCTGGGTCGTGATCCAGCGGGAGGCGGAGACCGCGCTTGCCCGTGTCCGGAGCATGGCAGAAGGTGTACAGCTGGAGACGGTGGTCCTCGAGGGAAAGCCGGCCGCCGAGATCGTGAGGTTCGCTGCAGAGAACGGGATCGATCTTATCGTGATCGGGACGCGGGGGAAACGCGGCTTTGAACGGCTGCTCCTCGGCAGTGTCGCAGAACAGGTCGTACGACTGGCACCCTGCAAGGTCCTCGTCGTGAAGTGACCTCCCTTTACGGTAAACAGCACCAGGAGGCTTATCTTCTCCGCCGTTTCGCAAAGGCGATCTTCTCTTCCAGCGCCTTTTGTTTTCCCCGTATGACACCCGGGGGAGCACCGTCAACAACGAGGGATGCGATCTCGGCAAAATCCCGGATCATGTCAGTCATCTCTTCATCCGTGAAGTCTTCCCGGTTGATCCCCCGCATGAATTCCGTTTCGCCGGCAACCTCTGTTTCCTGCGGGAAGAATGCGGCCCTGCATTTTGTCCGGCAGTACCGGCACCGGCCATGGTATTCCCCGGACTTCCGTTCTGTCTTGGTAAGGATCCTGAAATTCCTGCCCCTGAACTCCGGGCATACGCATTCGAGGGTGAGCGCCTTGAGGCTTCCCTCTGCACCTTTCTCAAAGAACGAACCGAACATCAGTAATACCTGTGACAGGCTTGCGGATCAGCATTTTCCAGCAGCAGATTATTAATCCTCTGACAGGGGCAACCGGCATGCCGGGGCCTGCCTCCATTCCCTGCCGCACCCGTCACATCGCTCATTTTATCCATTCCAGAAACGAGAACCGGAACAGGAAGGTATGACGTGGTATTCCGGTGTCAGCAGTGCGGGGAGTGCTGCAGCTCCATGGGGGATGTCATCGGGGTACGGGAGCAGACCGGGCCCTTCGAATTCCTGGTCTGGTACAAGATCACCGGAGAGGAACGGCGGGTCTGGATCGATCCGGACAAGCGCGACCTCTATCTCGCGCAGGATATCCGGAAGATCCGGCCCATGGCCTGCCCGTTCCTCCGGCAGCGGTCATCCGGCTCCGCGATCTGCACCGTGCACTACACCCGCCCCGACCTTTGCCGCCAGTATGCGTGCTTCCGCATCCTCGTCCTTGGTCCCGCGGGGGAGCGAGCTCGGCCGGGTCGTCCACGCCTCGCGGTATTTCACGACCATGGACCCGGAACTGCGGGTACTCTGGGACCGGGAGATCGCGGGCGCGGGAATACCGGACGAAGGGCTCTTTGAAGAATACGTGGAAAGGGTTCTTTCCGGGGCGGGATACCGGGTCATACGGTAAGACCCCGGAAACGGCACGGGCGGCGGTACGCAGGTTCGATCCACCCCGGATCGCCCGCTCCCCGCAGGGTTACGTTCTCTCCTTTATGGTGTCGAGGGCTTTTCGTGCCGCTGCCTGTTGCGCCTGCTGGATGCTCTCCCCGCTTCCCTCGCCGAGGACCTCGTTGTTGAACAGGACCTGGAAGGTAAAGATAGGCTTGTGGTCGGGCCCGGTCCGTTTCGTCTGCCGGTAGGACGGGGATGCCCGGTATTTCTTCTGGAAATGCTCCTGGAGGATCCCGATCGCATTCTCGTCCGGGTTGTACCTGTTCAGGGCCTCCGCCATGATCGCGTTGACAAAAAACGCCACGTCATCGAGCCCGACCTCGCAATACAGCGCCCCGATAAATGACTCGAACGCCCCCCCGGTGATCCGTACGCCGTACGTGTTCTGTTCCCCGATGACCGTTGGGATCAGGCGGGTGAACGTCTCCCTCCCGTGCTTCTTTGTAAGGGTAGCAAGCGCCCGGTTCGAGACGACACGGCTCAGGATCCGGGTCATCTCGCCTTCATTGAGTACCCCGTTCCCCTGCGTGAAGAGCGACTGGGCGATGATCAGGTTCAGGACGCGGTCGCCCAGGAACTCGTACCGCTGCCAGTCCTCCTTCGTGATATCCCAGAGGTCCGTCCCGGGGATTCCGTATGCCTCGTTGAAGAGAGTAATAAACGTGTTGACGATCCGGTCGACATCCGGCTCAGGTGCGTGCAGGAGTTCGATCAGCGACAGCTTGGGGAAGCCGGTCATATGATGCTTTTCTGATGAATGAAATGATAATCCTATCGTTTCCGGGCCACGCGGACCCGGCCGGTCTCGATCTCGGTCTCAAGGCGGAAGCCGAGTTCCTCGAGATATGCCCTGCTCTTCCCGGTCCCGTGGACCAGCAGCTCCACGAAGTCATCATCCTCGTCGATGTCCGTATGAAGACGGAACGAGTCGATCACGTCGACCGAGAGCCCGGCATCCCGGGCAATCGCCATATGCTTCAGGAAGCTCGTGCCGTAGTAGTCAACCCGGAATTTTTTCGGGTCCTTGATGTAGATCGCGTTCGTCCCGCCGCCCCGGCCGGGCACGATCGCCACGTCTTTTGTGGTTGACGTGACCCGTCGGATCGCGGCCTCGTCGGCAAGCGGGAGATCCGCCATGATGATGAGGATATTCTGATCAGTAGTGGGCAGGATCTCGTTGAGCGCCTGGTTCAGGTCAGCGTCCGTTATCGTGACCTGGACCAGATCGGAATCGAAGAGTTCGGTCCCGACAATGACCGGTGAGCACATTGAATCTCTGGCTGCGCTGACCACATCCTCGAGCATGGCAAAGGCGAACTTCTCGCGTTCTTCCTGCGAGAGGATGGCGGAGAGCCGGGTCTTCGGGTTTTTCGGCTTGTACGGGATAAGGGCGTGCGGGCACATGTCACAGCTTGTATGCGGGGAGATGAAAAAAAGGTGCTGATATGCTCCTGACAGAACCGGGATCGTGATGAGAAATTCTGATGGGGAATTGCAGAAGAGATCAGTTTCTGCCCGGAGAACATCCGGCTCTTCCGGAGTTCTTCATCACGTCCCGCCATCCGGAGTATCGGTACTGGTGGATGGGGCGGGATGGTCCACGGATGTCGCCGCATCCTGCACAGCTACAGGATCTTTTCCCCGTAGGAGACCACGGTCCGCAGGGTTTTCAGCCGTGCATACCATTTATTGCCGGATTCGACTACGGTCCAGGGAGCGGCCGGGGTATTTGTGCGGGCGAGCATCTCATCGACTGCCGCCTCGTAGAGATCCCATTTCTCCCGGTTCCTCCAGTCCTCATCGGTGATCTTCCACTGTTTGAGCGGGTCCTTCTCCCGCTGCCTGAACCGCCGGATCTGCTCGTCCTTGTCGATCTCGAGCCAGAATTTTATCATCCCCCCGCCGTCTTCCACGTACGTCTCTTCCATCTCGTTGATCTCGTTGTAGGCCCGTTTCCATTCGCTCTCTGCACAGAACCCTTCGACACGTTCGACAAGAACACGGCCGTACCAGCTCCGGTCAAAGATGGTCACCTGTCCCTCCCGCGGGAACTGCCGGATAAACCTCCAGAGATAATGGTACGTGTTTTCCGTGTCGTTCGGCCGGGATACGGGAATGACATCGTATCCCCGCGGGTTCATGTGCCGGACGAGGCGCATGATGTTGCCCCCTTTTCCTGCCGCATCCCATCCCTCATAGACGATAACAAGCGGGATTCTCCGTTTGTACAACCGGTACTGGATCTCCCGGGCCTGCTCCTGGTATGCGAGTAAATCCTGTTCGTATTCAGGTCTTGTGAGGGTAACGGCGGGAACGGCTTTCCGTTTGACCTCAACTTTTTTTGGTCTGCTGATTTCGGAATTCCGGGCCTTTTCCCGGGTTTTTTCGTCCGTTGCTGCCAGGTTTTTTTCCAGGGTCTTTATGACTGCCGAAAAGACTTTCAGGATCGTATAATTCCTGTCCGTGGCCTCGACGATCATCCACGGGGCGTACGGGCGGTCGGTTCCTTCAATAAATTCCTCGATGACGGGGAGATAGCTGTCATACTGGTTATGGAAATCCCAGTCACCTTTGGTGATCATCCACGAAGTCAGGAGGTTGTCTTCGCGCTCGTCCATCCGTTTTTTCTGTTCTTCCTTGCTGATATGGAGAAAAAATTTTACCACGATGGTCCCGTCGTCGGCAAGCTGGCGTTCGAACTGGTTGATCTGCGCTACCGACCTCCTGACCCCGCGCTTCCATTCGATTCCTGAAATGGTCTCTGCAAGTGACCGGCTGTACCGACTCCGGGCAAAGAGGGAAATGCGTCCTTTTGCAGGGATTTTTTCCCAGAACCGCCATAATACCGGCCGTGCCCTCTCTTCGTCGGTGGGCGATCCGATGGAGTGCAGGGAAAAACCACGGGGATCCAGGAACTGGATGAGTTCGTTCATCACCATCGTAATGCCGGAGGCATTCCATCCCTCGACGACAATGATCACCGGGATCTTTTTGTCCCGGAGATCTCTCTGAAGGATTCCCAGCTGTTTTTGCATGGGTCCGATCTCCTTCTGAAATATCCTGTCGTCAGTCTTTTTTGCCAGATCAAACCGTTCGAACATCACAAGCTCCTGTCCTTGGCACCGTCAATCAGGAAAATAAATGAACAGTTCCGGACCAGATAAACCTTGCTGCAATCCTACCGCCCCGGCGCGATGAAATGGCCGTACCCCTCAGGGAATATCATTGGAATTTCCATGGACGTACCGCTAAAAAAAATTGCCTGTTTTTATAAAAAAAAGTTCTCCGGCACCGATAAAAAGACACTTTTCCGGGAGGGGCAGATTATCCTCCGCTACCCATCCGGAATGTCCCGGCAGGCAGCGTAAGGACGAAACGGGCACCCTTCCCCGGTTCGCCGTCCTCGGTGATGGTGATGCCGGTGACGGCAAGGATCTCCCGGGCGAGGAAAAGACCCAGGCCGGTACTTTTGCCATATCCCCGCTCGAAAATCTTCTCCCTGTCACCGGCAGGGATGCCGATGCCGTTGTCTTCGATGTTGAGCAGGGCACGGGATCCTTCGTCCTGCAGACTGAGGCGGATCTCCGTCGCCGTACCGCCATGTCGCAGGGTGTTCTCGAATACCTCGAAGAGGGCCGTTTCGAAGAGGGGATCGGCAAGGATCGCCGCATCGCCGGCAGGGGCCGTGATCCTGATCTTCCCGGTATCGAATGATTCGCGGACGCGGTTCACGACAGTGTTCAGGTCCTGCCAGCCGGGCGGTTCTGCAGCGATGTTCTGGTAATCCTTGGCAAACCGGAACTGCCGGCGGATCTTGTCAAGCGCCTGCCGCTCCTTCACCAGGAACGATTTCAGTTTTTCGTCCCCGACCATCATCCCCAGCAGCTCGTTGTAGCCCAGGATCGCGGTCATCTGGTTGAGGACGTCGTGCCGGGTGACACTCCCGACGATCTGGAGTTTCTTCTTCAGGAATGCGATCTCGGCCCTCAGCCTCGCGTTCTCCGCTTCCGTAGAGGAGGGCGCGGTACCGTTGCACTGCCGGGCATCTTCACCCCCGTGATTCTCCAAAGATGACACCTCCCCTTCTCAAACCCGTACGTATCCGCGGATCGGGAACCAAAGTAGTGAAGTATAATCTGCCGGTTTATTTATGGTTATTCACCCTCACGCAGGGGACAGCCTGCACGTTCCCGGCACCATCTTTCAAGAGCTCATAAGGAGAACTTCTTGTACATGCAGCGCCGCACGATCACCTTCTCGCGCAATGTCTTCCTTCCGCTCACCACCGCCTGCAGGAACCGGTGCGGGTACTGCTGCTTCCGGACACCGGTCCGGGAGGGGTGCCTCATGGCGCGGGACCTGGTGGAAACAACCCTCCGGGACGGGGCGGCACTCGGGTGCACCGAGGCGCTCTTCACCTTCGGCGAGCGGCCGGAAGAGGAGCCGGGATTTACGGAACTCCTCGCCCCGCTCGGGTTCGCCACGATCCTCGACTACTGCGAGGCAATGTGCCGGAAGGCGATCGGGTACGGGGTCCTCCCCCACACGAATGCCGGCATCCTCACGTACGAGGAGATGGAGCGGCTCCGCCGGTAAACGCGAGCATGGGCCTGATGCTCGAGACCACGGCGGAGGTCCCGGCCCACGCGGCGTCGAAGGGGAAATCGCCGGAGATACGGCTTGCGATGATGGAGGATGCGGGAAAACTCAAAATCCCGTTTACCACCGGCCTGCTCCTCGGGATCGGCGAGACCATGGCCGACCGCGAGGACTCGCTCCTTGCGATCCGGGACCTCCACAAGCGCTACGGCCACATCCAGGAGATCATCATCCAGAACTTCTGCCCGAAGCCGGGCACCCCGCTCGGACAGAGCCCGGTCCCGGGAACGGACGAGATCTGCACCACGATCCGTATGGCCCGGGATATCCTCCCGCATGAGATCGCGATCCAGATCCCGCCGAATCTTGTCGACGCGGGCCGGCTGATCGGCTGCGGTGTCGACGACCTCGGGGGGGTCTCGCCCCTGACCATCGATTACGTGAACCCGGAGCACCCGTGGCCGGCGATGGAGGAACTGATGACGATCGCCGGTGACGCACGGCTCGTGGAGCGGCTCTGCATCTACCCGCGGTACATCGAGCGCGGCTGGTTCGATCCCGGTCTGCAACCCCTAATAAACCGGCTCGCACAAACAGTACAGGCAAGGAGCAGTGGACGTTGAAGCAGCAGGACCTCCTCTATACCGGAAAGGCGAAGTCCGTGTACCGCACGGATGTCAAAGGGCAGTTCATTGTAGAGTTCCGTGATGATATCACCGCGTTCGACGGCGGGAAAAAGGACGTGCTGAAGGACAAGGGCAGGTACAATGCGGAAGTCTCGGCCTTCATCTTCAAGTACCTCGAAAAGAACGGCGTGAAGACGCATTTCGTGAAGATGCTCGACCCGCACCGGATGGTTGTGCGGGAACTCGAGATGATCCCGCTCGAAGTGATCGTACGCAACATCGCGGCAGGATCCATTGTGAGGAACTATCCGTTCACGGAAGGGACAAAACTGGAGCCCCCCGTCATCGTGATCGACTACAAGGACGATTCCCGTCACGACCCGATGCTCAACGACGACCTGATCCTGGCGCTGAAGCTCGCGACCCCCGCGGAACTGAAAAAGATCAAGACCATCGCGCTCGGGATCAACCGGCTGCTCGTACACCTGATGGCCCTGCAGGGCATCACGCTCGTGGACTTCAAGCTGGAGTTCGGGCGTGGGGGCAGGACCATGTACCTCGGCGACGAGATCAGCATGGACTCGATGCGCCTCTGGGATACGCTGACCGGGGAATCGCTCGACAAGGACGTGTACCGCTTCAGCAAGGGGGACGTGATGGTGACCTATGACCTCGTTGCACAGAGGATCACGAAAAAGCCCGGAAAAAAGGCGGCAAAGGTGGAAAAACCTGCAGGGAAAACAATGACCGGGAAGCGCTGAGCCGGCGTGCGGATACCGAGATCCGGGATCGAACGCAAAGGCTAACATGCCTGATGCATAAAGTACCCTAACCAGAACTGCCCGAACGGTTACCATGACAGATACTTCATCGGATGAAGCGGATATGCTCAAATGGGCCCGGGGCTATGCACAAAAGCACGGCTGGTCCCTCAATACGGACGAGAAGCAGCTCGGCACCGTGATCAGGGGTCTCGTGCGCAACAAGACAAAGTTCGGGCATCCCTACTGTCCCTGCCGGCTCCGGAGCGGCGACGAGGAGAAGGACCGGGCGATCGAGTGCCCGTGCGTCTACCACAAGGAGGAGGTGGCAAACCAGGGCCACTGCCACTGCCACCTCTATTTCAAGGAGCCCGGGGAAATCAAACCTATGGATATCTGATCTCTTTTTGTATGTCTGGTCCCCCGCCGATCCGGCCTGATGACCCTGCTGGTCTTGCTCCTTTAACAGGCAACGTGCCCCGGGTGCTCATCCTTGGCAGTTTTCCCAGCCTCCTGTCCCTTGAAAAACGGGAATATTACGGGAACCCGAAGAACCGGTTCTGGGCAGTCATGGAGGAGCTCTTCGGGCTCCCGGCCGGTCTTTCCTATCCGGACCGCATCACCCGTCTCACGCAGCACGGGATCGCGCTCTGGGACGTGCTACAGGACTGCAAGCGTCCGGGGAGTGCCGACAGCAGGATCCGTCATCCTGTACCGAATGATATCGCAGGTTTCGTCCGGGCGCACCCTACGATCCGGCTCGTTGCATTGAACGGGAGTACGGCCGGCCGCCTCTATCACCGGCTCGCGGACGTGCCTGACCTGGCGGCCGTGACACTCCCCTCCACGAGCCCGGCGAACGCAGCGGTCCCGTATGCGGAGAAGGTGCGGGCCTGGCGGGTTGTTGCGGGAAATTTTGAACGCCCTCCGCGAACCAGCCTCATTAAATATCTTAAAAAATAATCCGGACATATGACTCATGACGAAATTACCGTCTCGGTGAGAATGCCGGTCGTGCTGGTAGAAAAACTGGATACCATTGCAAAAGAGAAGTATCTGAACCGTACTGATATTATTATTGATGCGTGTGCCTATTATTGCCAGTTCCATGACAAGAAAAATGAACAGATTCCGGAAACAACACGCGATATACTCTTCAATCTCGCCCGTCACGATGGAGAATTCCGTGACACATTACGGAATGTGTTCCGGGAAGAGCTGAACGCGGATCCCAGGCACCACAAATAATCCGGATTCTTGGTAAGAGACGTGACAGAAGAATACCGGGACACTCAGCGTAATCCCTGGTTCTTCTTCGGATACATTTTCGTCAGATTGTTCTAAAGTCAGGGAAAAAGAGAACCGATTTCCTTTAAACGAAATAAAATTTTGTAACGAGAATCCCCTGCTGCCCGCGCTCACCGCTCCATCCGGAACTTCAGGAAGATCACGTGGTAGATCGCATAGAACCCGCAGAGCACGGCAGCCGTGTACCCGGCAATCGCCAGCCATGAGACCTCCCGCGGCAGGGTGAACGGTGAGACCTGCAGCACGAGCGATGACCCGATCACGAGTGAGGCGACCACCATGCCCATCATGATCTTGTCGCTCGCCTTGTCAAGCGACATCTGCAGTTTCTGGATATCGGTGTCCACGATCTCAAGCTTGAAGGTCCCGGTCGAGAGCCGGCGCAGCATCAGGTTCAGGTTGCGGGGCATGTCAAGAAGCGCATCCGCCCCTTCAAGGAGGGCCATCGAGGCCCGCTTCACGTATCCCGCAGAGAACGTATTGGTATCGGCAAGTTTTGTGAGGTACGGGGTGACCTCCGTACCGAAGTTGAACTTCGGGTCGAGCCGCACGCCGATATCCAGTACCATCATGAGGACTTTTAAGAGGAGCATCAGGTTCATCGGCACCTTGAGACGGTAGCGCCGCATCGATTCCGTGAGTTCTGTCACCACGAGCTGAAAATTGAGCTGGGACACCCCGACACCGCCCCCGGAGAAATCGTGCATCATGATATACAGGTCGTCGCGGAGCGCCTCCCGGTCTTCTTCCGCGATTACGATACCAAAACCCTCAAGCGACCGGAGCATCAGCTCGATATCGTCGTTCACCAGCGCAAAGAGCAGGTTGATGAAGTTCTGGCGTTTTTCGGGCCTGAGGATTCCCACAATCCCAAAGTCAAGGAAGACGATGTCTCCTTCCTTGGTCACGAGCAGGTTGCCCGGGTGGGGGTCGCCGTGGAAGAACCCGTCCTCGAAGATCATCTTGAGGTAGGCATGGAACCCGTGGACCCCGATCTTGTGCGGATCCAGACCCATCTCCGTGATCGCCTCGGGGTCGTCAATCCGGCACCCGTCGATGAACTCCATCACGAGGATGTGGGGGGTCGAGTACTCCCAGTAGATCTTCGGGAACCGGATGCCCGGGACATCCTGGAAGTTCCGGGCCATTCGGTCAGCGTTCCGGGCGTCGCGGGTAAAGTCGAGCTCTTTTACGATCTGGTGGGAGAAGTCCTCGACCATGCCGACGGGGTTATAGAGCCTGGACTCGGGGAAGACCGTCTCGATACGTTCCGCCATGGACGTGAGGATGCCGATATCTGTCTCGATGATCTCCGGAATGCCCGGGCGCTGGATCTTCAGCGCGACTTTCGTGCCGTCCTTCAGGTAAGCGCGGTGCACCTGCCCGATCGATGCGGATGCCACCGGGGTCTCCTCGATATCGCAGAAGCAGTCCTCCCAGTCCGGGCAGTTTTCCTCGATCACCGCCATGACTTCCGAGAAGGGGATGGGCTTGGCGTGGTCCTGCAGTTTCTTGAGCTGGTCGATCATCTCCGGCGGCAGCAGTTCAGTCCTCGTGCTCATGATCTGCCCGAACTTCACAAAGGTCGGACCGAGCTCCTCGAGGGCGAGCCGTATCCGTTCATAGATCGTTGAGCCTTCGGACGGTTTGCCGGAGGGGAGCTTGAACCGTGCCCTCCCGGGAAAGAGCTTCTCAAGACCGATACCTAATCCGTACTTGCTCAGGATATCCACGATTTGCGCATACCGAACGATCCGGGTGACCATGGGTACAGCTTGGATGTCGTGATACTTAAGGCGTGCTTTCCTCCGGAATACCCGCGATCGGGCTGCCGGTAAATGCCGTAAAAAAGAGGGGGGCCCGGGGCATCCAGGGCCCGGTGCTTTTCAGGGTTTCCTGAACACCACGATCCGGTTGGTATTGGTGCCGCAGGCGTTATTGTCCACGCCCCAGATATTGGATGTCTTGGTGAATACCTGCTGGTTGATCAGGATGCATTCACAGGAAAAGCCGGCATCGATGCCAAGAGGGACAACATGCTCCTCCAGCCGGATGGTCCGCTTGCGCACCTCCCCCACCTCAAAAGCGACATATCCATTCGGTTTTGTGATGCGGAAGAGTTCGCGGAAGACCCGGCCCATGACCGCCCTCCATTCCTCCACGGTCCGTGCCATCGTAATCCGCCCGCCGATCGCTTCTTCGTCAAGGCCGTTGAACCAGCACCGGAGCCAGTTGTCTTCCCGGTACTGCACGATGTCAAGGAATGGTGGCGAGGTCACGGTCAGCTGCACGGATTCATCCGGGATGTTCGGGGTTGCCTCTGCATCTTCCGAGAGGAGGATCGCCTTTTTGCCGGCCCTCGCCAGGTTCCTCTTTCCCTCCTCCGTCAGCGTCCGGAGCAGGCTGTTTGTCTTGCTGAGTATGATCCTTCGGATATCCCGGTATTCCGGGGACTGGCTGCGCTTCCGGTTGATCCTCTGCTGGCTCCGGGGAGAGACTGCCTGATTCGGGGGGAGCGTATAGACCGAGAAGAAGCCTGCCGAATGGCCGGTAAGGCGGTTGGTTGCGACCATTGCGATCCAGCGGTCGATCATGTCGTCCCGGTGTGAGCCCTTCCGGGCAAGCAGGTATTCCCGCAATGCCACGATCTCCTTCTCGGTTTCAGGATGGTAAAACATGGAGAGATCGATCTCTGCGCTCCCGCCCTTCCCGGAGACAGAGAGCAGCCGTTTCTCGACCGCAGCCCTGTCCGGAGGAAAGAAACGGGGCTCGGTCATGATCCGGGACAACGGGTTTGCATCGTTTGCAATCACGTTCCTGCCCAGGAGACCGGCTTCGATGACCGTAGTCCCGCGCCCGCTGAAGGGATCGTACACCACGTCCCCTTTCCGGGTCAGGAGGCTGATAAAGAACCGTGGCAGCTGCGGCTTGAAGCACGCCCGGTAGGAGATTTCGTGGATCGATCCTCCCTGCCGCTGGCGGGAGGTCCAGAACTCCCCCGTATACCTGCTGATGCTCCGCGTCCCGATGGTCACCTCCCCGGCATCGGCGGGAGTGCCGGACGGGAGAGCACGGGTCCGCAGGAAGCCGATCAGGTCATCGCCGGCAGGGATAGGGGAAACGGTTGCCATGTCGCGTAAAGACCGGTTGGTGAAGCGAAGGTATAATGCTGTGCGGTGCGGACTGCCGCACCGATATCCTGAACTGCCGCGAGACACAGATGGACTCAGGTGAGGAGATGGTATGAAATCACCTGCAGCGGCGAATCCCGGTACTCCTGGTACCGGGCAGGAATTCATGGAGAAGACGAAATACCGGTACCTCGGCAGGAGCGACCAGCAGAAGGGAGTGCCCCAGCCCCCTCTCGAAGTACCGCCTGACCCGGGAAGGCCGATCATCGATCTCCCGCGGCCGGCATCCCTTGAAATCACCCCGGTCGATCTCAGGACCGCCATCGGCCAACGGCAGAGCATCCGGAGCTACGTGCACAAACCCATGACACCGGGCGAGCTCTCGTTCCTCCTCTGGAGCACACAGGGGGTCAAGAGGGTCGAGGGATCGCAGGCCACGTTCCGTACCGTCCCTTCTGCCGGTGCCAGGCACGCGTTCGAGACGTTCCTGCTGGTCAGTTACGTGGAAGGGCTCCCGCCGGGGCTGTACCGGTACCTCGCCCTTTCCCACCGGCTCCAGCAGCTCGACACCGATCCAACCCTTCCGCACCGGATCACTGCAGCCTGTTTCGACCAGCAGTTCATCCTCCGGAGCGGCGCGGTCTTCCTCTGGACTGCCGTCCCGTACCGGATGACGTGGCGGTACGGCGAGCGGGGCTACCGCGACCTTCACCTCGACGCCGGGCATGTCTGCCAGAACCTGTACCTCGCGGCCGGAGCCGTGGGGTGCGGCGTCTGCGCAATCGCCGCATTCGATGACGATGCAATGAACGATCTGCTCGGGATCGACGGCAGGAACCAGTTCCTGATCTACCTCGCGACCGTTGGAAAAAAAGAGTGAGATGTGTTCAGGTACCGGCTACGAGGTGTGGGCCCCGACGGTGTCAAAGGCCACCGGGTAGCGGACCATGCCCCCGATGCCATCGAGTGCACCGGGCCAGAGAGAGAGCGCCATGAACGCCTCGTCCGGGCACGGGAACGGGGCCGTGATCCGTGCATCCTTTGCGGAGGTGAAGCCGAAGCGGGGATAATAGCCTGGGTGACCGACAACGATCACGATGCTGTGCCCGAGACGCCTGCATTCCCCGAGTCCTTCTTCGATGAGGGCGGCGCCGATTCCCCTGCACTGGTAATCCTGGTGAACCCCCAGCGGGGCAAGCGCAAGCGCGGCTGTCTCGACCGTGCCGGAGACAATAGTGATGGGACAGAACAGGATATGCCCGATAATCCTGTCGCCGTGAACTGCCACAAGGGAGAGGTCCGGGTCGATTTTGCCATCGTCCCGGAGGGCATTCACGAGCCGTGATTCCCCGTCCTGCCCGAATGCCTGGAGGAGGACCTCGGATATGGCGGAGGCATCTTCCGGGAGTTCCTGCCGGATAACAAAGGAATCCATCGATACCTGTTGGTCGGCCGGGGGGATAAGGGAATGTGCCGGTACACCTCATCATCCCTGCTGCCGGTTCCTTACGGTGAAAGGTGTAAAAGGATGCAGCACCAACCTCTTTCTGATGAACGAGACCCTCCGGGCCTGGATCGATCTTACCCGGCTCCGGTTCTTCTTTGCCTGGCCCCTGCTCTTCTGCTCCGGGTACCTCCTTGCCACGGTCACCTACGGGGGGTTCTCGTGGCCCGGCCTTGTACTGGCGGCCCTGATCGGCTTCTTCGGGTTCGAGGCCGGGCTCGTCCTGAACGATTACATTGACCGCGAGTTTGACAAAAAGGATGTGGAGACCGGCAGGCTGACGAAATACTGGCGGGTGTACGGGACACGGCCGATCCCGGCAGGGCTCATCTCCTCCCGGACCGCTGCCGGACTCTTTGTCGGGCTGGCCACGCTCACCACCGGCCTCGTGCTGCTCCTCCCCTACCCGAACTCGGTCTGGGTGCTGCTCCTCATGTTCCTCTGTTACGCCCTCGAGATCTTTTACCAGGAAGAGAAGCGTCGGCAGAAGTATCCCTTCGCCCAGCTCATCGGCCGGCTCGATTTTGCGATCTTTCCAGTAGCCGGGTACCTCTGCGCCGGGAGACCGGACGCCGTAGCGTTCCTCTACTTCATCTTCTTCTACCCCTTTGCCCTCGCTCATCTCGGGGTGAACGACATCGTCGATATAGCGAACGACCATGCCCGGGGGATGAAGACGATCCCGGTCATCTTCAGCATGCAGGGAACCGCGTACTGGGTTGCCGGGTTCACCGCAGTGCATATCGTTGCGGCACTCTTCTTCATGGCGAAGCTGGGCTGGATAGCGAGGGCAGGGATCATTGCCGGACTCGTCCTCATCCTGTATGCAAATGCCGTGATCCTGAAACACCGTCCTGAGGAGCCGGCACCGGACGCAGCGCTCCGGGCGCTGCCATGTTTCCACGTGGCGATGGTGCTGTACGCGGCAGGGATCGCGCTCAGTGCGTTCATGTAACATCTGGCCGGAGTGCCAGCGGAGTATGTATTCCTTCCGGAATTCCGGGACGCATACATTTTTTTGCAGATTGCACCACCATAGAGATCAGTGCGGGTTTGTCCCGCTTGAGGACTCCGGACGCTGGATGGGACGGATGCAACTACGGCCGGAGAGGGGGAATTGGAGTGAGGGAGTATAGTGAAAAATCAGCAGGTGTACTGCTATATTTTTTTCCGGAATTAACTCACTCTCAGCCCCCCTCTTGTGCCACCAGTCCTCCTTTGGGGCGGGGCACAGTGCGATAACATCAGAACAAGTAATACAGAACTATCATAGTGCCCGGAACAGGTAATAACAGCACTATCATAATGCGCAGGGGTGGGTTAGGGAGGGAGGGGCAGCATACCTGCCCGAAGGGCTGGTATGATGTGCAGAAGATTTCTATCAGGAAATCTTCGAACGGGCACTGTCCCCCTCCCAAGTTATATCCTCAGCAGTCTCTCATTCTCCCTCAGCCACTCCCTCCTCCGCTCGTAGTCCGGCATGATCTCCCGGACTTTCGCCCAGAACTTCTTCGAATGGTCCGGCTGGCTTACGTGGACGAGCTCGTGGACGACAACGTAGTCCACGATCTCCGGCGGTGCCTGGATCAGCCGCCAGCTGAAGTTGAGCCCTCCCTTGTGCGTGCACGACCCCCACCGCTGCCTCGCGTCGGTGATGCGGACTGAGGACGGGACATGCCCCGTTTTCATGGAGAACCACATGCACCGGCCCTGGATCTCCTTCCGGGCCTCGTCCATGTACCAGCGTTTCAGACGGTCGCGGATGCCTGGCACGAGCGAGCGGCAGACGTACAGGCGGTCCCTGCGCTCGATGGTCCCATTCCCGCCCTCGACGATGTGAAGAGGGTACGATCGTCCAAGGAAAAAGAACAATTCGCCCTCCTTGTACTCGTGGACCAACAGTGCCGGGCGCCTCCTCATTTCCTCCATTTTCCGGAGGATCCACACCCTCTTCTCCCGGATCATCTCCCCGATCTTCGAAGCCGGGACCCGAAGAGGTGCCCGCACGACCAGGGTCGCATGCGGGGTCACTTCAAGAGAGATCGTCCTGCGGCGCGAGCGGATGACGTTCTCTATCGGGATCTCGTCCATGTCTCAATATATACGGTGGGCTGCGACAGGAAAAAAGGTGCGCGATCCTGCACCGGACGACCAGGATTATTGCGTCCCGGTCTTACCGTCGCTTACCACCTTCCCGTCCTGGAGATGGATGATCCGGTGGAAATAGTCCTTGTGCCAGTCCTCGTGGGAGACCATCACGATCGTCTGCTTCATCTCCTCGTTGATCTCCCGGAAGAGGTCGAGCACCATCCGGGAGTTCTCCGTGTCGAGGTTCGCGCACGGCTCGTCAGCAAAGAGGATGTCCGGCTTGTTCACAATCGCCCGGGCGATCGAGACGCGCTGCTGCTGGCCGCCGGAGAGTTCCCGGGGGAGGTGGTCCTTCCGGTCCCAGAGCCCGATCTTCTGCAGAATTTCACGGCTGTCCCCGCAGTACCGGTCTTCGGTCCTGTCCTTCCGGAGCATCGCCGGCACGGAGATATTCTCCATCACCGTAAGGTCAGGGACCAGCGCGTAGTCCTGGAAGACATACCCGAGTTTGTAGAGCCGGAACATCGTCTTCTCGTAATCGGTGAGTTTTGAGATATCGGTCCCGTCAATCACGATCGTGCCGGACGTGGGTTCGTCCAGCAGGCCCAGCATGTGCAGGAGCGTGGTCTTGCCGCTGCCGCTCGGTCCCATGATACCGAGGAACTCCCCTTTCTCAATATCGAGCGTCACCCCATCCAGGGCCTTCACTTCAACATTCCCCATCCGGTAGATCTTCCGGAGGTCAGTGATCGTGATCATCTCAGGCCCTCATGGCAGTCTGGATATCCTCGCGCGACACCTGGTAGGCAGGGACATACCCGGCAACGATGGCAGCGACAAAGAGGATCAGGGAGTTCATGACAATATCCATCGGCGTCAGGTACAGGGTTGCCGACCATGCAGGAGTGACAACAGGGTGAATTGCCATGTAGATCGCGAGCAGCAGCGTGAGGACGATCCCGAGGATAATCCCGAGTATAGCGAGGATGATGACCTGGAACCCGTAGTTGTGCATGATCACTTCCTTGTCCACGCCGATTGCCTTGAGGATCCCGATCTGCCGGCGGCTGTTGAGGGTCTTGATGGTGATGACGATGAAGAGGACGACCGTCGTGATGATGATGCTCACGATGAGGGAGACCAGGTTGATGATCGCAAAGCTCTGGAACGCGGTTCCCAGGCTCTTGGAGAGCAGGTCCCCGGTGGTCTGGACCTTGTCCGCCACCCCGTACTGGATCAGCTCGTTCTTGACGAACGTCTCGGTGTAGCCGGGCTTTGCCTTGACCGTGATGTCATGCGCCTTGTCGAGTGGTTGCTGTCCCAGGACCTGCTGCATGTCCGTCCACGAAACGTATGCGGCACTGTCCGCCTGGCTCCATCCGGTGGAGTATATGCCCTTCACCCGGTAGTCCCTCGTGTAGCCGTTTGCGTAAGCGACCGTGACCGAGTCCCCGACCCGGACTCCGCCCAGCGAGGGCTGGAACTCGTCCTCCTCACGGATGGTGGGGTCGCCTGCAACGGGTTTCCCGATGATGATCTCGCCCGTGTCGCTTTCGCCAAGGTAACTGCCGGCAATCATCTTGGTGTACAGGGGAGAGACATACTTCTCGTCATCGGGCCTGATCGCCCGCACCGATACCCCGAGAACCCGCTTGCGGTAGGTGAAGGTCGCCCCCTCGGTATAATGGGGAGTGGCCCGTTCCACGCCGGGCATGCCGTTGATGAGGGAGAGCGTTGCGTCGAGATCGGTGACGTACTGGTCGCCCGATTTGGGGCTGACGAGTACGTTCCCGACCTCGTAGTCCACGAGTTGCTTCGTTATGCTCTGCTCGATCCCGTTGAACAGGGAGGGCAGGAAGATCATGTTGGTGAAGCACATCCCGATGATCAGGACGGTCAGGATCACGCTCGACCTGCTCCCGCGCTGGAGCGAACGCAGGGCAAGCAGGAATGCGACTTTCAGTTCTTTTTTACCCATGGGAGGGTTCCGTCCCCGTTCTTTGAAGGCAGGTACCAGTACCGGTACGCGAGGAATCCGAGGATAGCAAGGACAATGAGTGCGAGGACGATATTCCCGGAACTGTCAGTAGGGGGTACCCGCATGTTCATCTGGCGGGTGAGCGTGTGGGCTCCCATGTCGTCCGTATAGGAGATCGTCAGGTTGTACGGGTAATCGCCGCCTTTCATCCCCTCGAGAAGGAAGAGCGCCGGGGCATCGTTGCCCGGCGTGATCTTACCGATGAACGCCTCTTTTGTCCCTTCGGTCGGGAGGTTGACCGTTGCCGAGACCTGTTTTGCATCTCCCGTCCCGGTGTTCTCGATCCGGATGGTGAGGTCAAACGGGGTTCTCTCGACGACCCGGGTCGGGCTGGTGTCAACCGAGACGAAGCCCAGTTCTGCCTTTCCCTTCATTATCAGGTCGATGCCCGTTACCTGCGTGGTAGGGGTGCCGTCAATGGTATTGTAACTGATCGTTACCGGGACACGGACGAGGCCGGGGTTTGTCAATTTGTCGGAGAGCAGGACCAGGTCAAGGGTCTTCAGTTCGCCAGGGCCGATCATCCCGAGATGATAGAGATCGCTCGTCTTCGGGGCCACGCTTCCGCTTACGTTGCCGATGCTGATGATGACATCATCCGCAAGGAGCTGCCCCGCGTTGCTTACCGTCAGGGTCACGGGGACCTCCTCGCCGGGATTGACACTGCCGGTGAGAGAGCTGTCTGTGATCAGGATTGCCTGTTTCTGGATGCCCATCGCGGTGTCGACATTGACAGGGATCGGGTATTTCGTACTCTTTCCGCCGCTGGTGTCGATCCAGACTTCAGGATAGTACATCCCGCTCCTGTCGGGGGCCTGTATCGAGAAGGTGATGGGGATGGACTGGCCGGGGCCCAGTGCCCCGACGCTGTCAAAGTCTTTGGTCTGGACGGTGAGCCCGTTTCCCTCGAGATGGATGTTCTCGATGTTGACGTTGATGTCCGTTGTCGTTATCACGGAATAGTCGTCGGGTGCCAGCTTCCCGGTCTTCTCGCTCACCGAGGCGCTGTTTGCCGTATTCTTGACCGTGATCACGATCGTTCCGGTGCTGCCGGGCAGGAGCACTGATGGCGATACCTTGAAATCGGTCACCGTGACGGTCGGTGTGTTCTCTGCGTGGACGGGTGGCACCAGCACCACAATAATTCCGAACAGGATTATCAATGCAATGACTGTACTGAAGATTCTCATGTTTTCGTTCCGGTTTTCTCTGTATTCATTCTGTTTCCAGCGATATTGAACCAGTACCCTGCCTGAGCTGGCAGGTGATCTTCGGGGTGTCCTGTCGTGCTCCGGGATCGATGCTGTACGTTACCATTCCACGATGAGCCATGCACGCCGGCTCTTTCATGTACTCAGGTAAAATACCAACAGGTATAAAACTTACCGTGGGTAACTTAATAATACAGGGGGCAGGCGGCGGCAAACCGGAATTTTTGCTGCAGGCGCGCGGGCCTGCTGAAATTTTTATGCCACGCATCATCCAGGAATACCGGGAAGAGGTGAAGCGGAAGATTGTCAGTGCTGCGTTCACCCTCTTTCTCGAAAAAGGCTACCATCGCACGACGATGGAGGAGATCGCGGAGAGCCTTGGCGTCACCAAACCGGCCCTTTACCAGTACTTCCCGGGCAAGGAAGACCTTTTCGCTGCAGTTGCCGAACTTGCGAGGCAGGAACTGAAGGGAACGCTGGAACGTTCGTACGCAGGCCGGAACATCCGGGACGGCAGCGCCGCCCTCTTCGGGGCGCTGCTGCACTACGTGCCACAGTTCAACGGCATGTACTCCGAGATGCTGCTCCTCGCCGCCCGCAACGAACGCCTTCGCACGGTGCTCATGCAGGACCGGTTCGAGGACATCCGGGTGATCGAGCGGTTCATCGCTCACCAGCAGGAGACCGGCCTTGTTTCGGACCGGCTCGATCCCCGTGTCCTCGCAGTCGCCTGCGATGCGCTGGCGAACGGCCTGCTCATGGATGTCATGATGGGCATGGACGCGGATGAGGCGAAGGCAGTCTGGATCGCTGCGGTGATGCGGCTGGTCAGGGTGGATTGAGAGAGTACTGACACGTTAACGGAGGGGACAGTGCGTGTCCCCCCGGACCGCCCCTGCGCTTAGGGATAGTGCCGTATTACCTGTTCTGGCACTATCGCATTTGTGCCCCGCCTCCCACCGGGGGCTGGTCGCACAAGGGGGCTAAAATAGAATTGCCACCCCACCACAGACGTGGAGGTGGTTGATTATTTGCTAGATTTACTTTAGTTCCATTGGATACATTATTTGAATCCCACGGAAAAGTCCAACCAGAAACTATGACGAATATAATAATTATTAATGCCACTATAGCAAATATTCGTAAATTTTTAAATTTAATCATACAGAATTCTAAAAATTAAGGATGTGAGATATGCTTATAGACAATTCGCAGAATCGGATATACTTAGTTAGTTAATTCAAGTTTTTGTCTTCATTCGATTCAATATTCAACTATAAACCAATCAGAAAAATAAAATAATTTCACTTGTGCGTGAAGTACGCCATTACACCGTCATCGGAAACCACATCGATCTTCGCGAAACCGACCCGCTCGAACTGGACGACGTTCCCGAGCTCGCCCGCGACAGCTGGCTCGCAGACACCCGCAATATCGCCTTCCTGTGTCCGGAGCGTGCAGGGAATCTGGTCTGCAACAGGAAGCCACTGGATGATCGGGGCCTTTGCAGCACGGGCATCGGCCAGCGAATCGCCGGCATAGGTGAGGTGGGGTCTGCCGTGGTCGTGCTCCACCGTGACGTTGAACAGGTCCTTGAGCCGGATCATGGGCCGGTCTTTTCGCTCAAACTCCGCAGCCGGGACGGAAACGGCACCGGTGAACATGAGCGTCCGCACACCCCGCTTCTCATCGGCAGGGTGAAGCAAGGCACGGGTTGTCAGCTGCGGGGCTGCATGGACACTAATGGTCACCGGGTCCGGCACGAAGAAGTACCGGTTCGCCACGGGGTCCACGAGCTTCCGGTTCTCCGCGTAGAGGTTGTCCCACGAGAAGGAGATGTCGACGTCACCGATACCGATTGCGATCATCGCGTTCTTCACGGCTTCCGGCAGGATCCCCCGGCGGGCGAGGGCCCGTAGGGTGCCGAGCCGGATATCGTCCCAGCCAGTGTACGTCCCCTCCCTGATGCCGAGGCGCATCTGGGAGGTGGAGAGGACGACGCCTTCGATCCCCATCCGCCCGTAGTGCCGGTAGACCGGGACCTTCCAGCCGAAGTAGTCGTAGATATAGCGTTGCCGGCGGGTGTTCGCGATATGGTCCTTGCCCCGGATCACGTGTGTCACGCCGAGCAGGTGGTCGTCCGCCACTACCGAGAAGTTCATCAGCGGGTACACATGTGCCTTCACCTTCGGGTGGGGGGGCGAGTCGAGGATCCGGAACGCTGGGAAGTCCCGCATCGCCGGGTCCGGATGGTTGAGGTCGGTCTTGATCCTGACCGATGCCCCGCCTTCCTTAAAACCATGGTCGAGCATCTTCTGCCAGAGTTCAAGGTTCTTTTCAACGGTCTGGTCGCGGCAGGGGCAGGCGGTCCTGTTCTGCTTGAGCTCCCTGAAGTGCTCGTTGTCGCAGGTGCAGACATATGCCCCGCCCCGTTCGATCAGCTGCCTGCAGAGATCGTAGTAAATCGGGAGGCGCTCGCTCTGGGTCACCGTCTCCGTGATACCAAGCCCGAGCCACCGGATATCCTCCCTGACGGTCTCGTATGCCTCCGGGTCCACACGTTTCGGGTCCGTGTCCTCGATGCGGAGGATATACCGGCCCCCGTACTGTTTTACATAGGCATCGTTGAGCACTGCCGCCCGGGCGTGCCCGATGTGGAGCGGGCCTGAAGGGTTTGGAGCAAAACGCATGACTACGCCGTTCTCCGCCCCTTCGAGCTCGGGGAGCGCTTTTTTACGCTCGTGCTTCTCCGAGAGGGCAGCAAACATTTCCGGAGCACGGGACTGGAGGGTTGTAACCCGCTCTTCAGGAGAGAGCGCGGCGACTTTTCCTATAGCGTCCCGGGCAAGGGCTGATATCTCCTTTGCCCTGCTCCGGAGCTCCGGGTGTGCTCCCATCACCATGCCGATCACGGCGCCTGCCTGGGGAACGCCGCCGTGCTTCACCGCGTTCTGGAGGGCGCACAGAAAGAGGAACTCTTCCGGACTTTCCCCTGCCATCCTAATGACTCCGGGTCACGAAGAATTCACCGATCTCCATCAAGAGCTGCCGCTCTTTTGATGCAGGAAGAAGTGAAAGGTGCTTGTTGCTGGCAGTGACGAGGTCCGTGGCTATGTTCTTCACCTCGTCAATTATCCCTGCGTCGGTAAGTTCCCGGATTGCCGTTTCGATGTCGGCTTTGCTGAGCTCCCGCCGGTATTTCAGCAGGTCGATGCCCTTTTCCCGCGCCTTGATCATGATGAGGGTCTGTTTGCCTTCCCGGAGGTCCGAAGCCTGGTCCTTCCCGCTCTTCTCCGAGGGTGCAAGGAGATCGATCAGGTCGTCCTGGATCTGGAATGCGATGCCGGTGTTGAGCCCGAAGTTGTAGAGCGCCTTCACCTGTACCGCATTCCCGCCGGCAAGAACCGCGCCGATACCCGCCGCGGCGGCGTAGAGGACGCCGGTCTTCTTCCTGACCATTTCCATGTACTCGCCTTCCGATACGTCCGTGCGGTGCTCGAAGGACATGTCCATGTGCTGTCCCTCGCAGATATCGGCGCAGGCGCGGGAGAGCATGGTCACGGCCCGGATCTTGGCACCATCGTTTGCCGTGACAAGACAGATGTGCTCGAATGCACGGGCATACAGCACGTCCCCGGCAAGGATGCCGGTGGGCATGTCCCACTTCGTGTGCACGGTCTGCACCCCGCGGCGCAGGGTGTCGTCGTCCATGATATCGTCGTGGATGAGTGTGAATGTGTGAGTCACCTCGAGCGCAAGGGCGACCTGCATGAGATCATCCGAGCTCCCGTGCTTCACCGCATCTGCCGCGAGCATGACAACGGCAGGTCGGAGACGCTTGCCTCCCGCTGCAAGGAGGTGGGCGGCAGCCTTGTTCAGTTCACCCGCCTTGTCGACATAATAGCGGTCGATCATGCGGTCGATCTGCTTTGCGACCGATTCCAGATACGGTGAAAGTTCCGACATAGTGTTCCTCATTAACTGAGCTTGAGACGCTGCCCGTTGCTCAACAGGTGGACAGTGGAGGGGGCCGTGTAGCCCAGCTCGCCGGCAAACTGGGTATACGCTGCCGTCATCTTCAGGTTCCCGTGGGCAGGGATGATATGCTGGGGGTTGAGGAGGTGGATCAGCTCGTAGTGATCCTCCCGGTACGCATGACCGCTCACGTGCAGGTCCTCGAAGAGTCTGACACCGGAGAGACCGAGCCGTGCTTCCACCATGTACCGCTGGCCGTAGTTCAGCGGGTTCGGGATCACGGTCGCCGAGAAGATGACCTTGTCGCCTTTTGCGAGCTGGTAGGGAGTGTCGCCCAGTGCCAGCCGGGTAAGGATCGAACCGGGTTCGCCCTGGTGGCCGGTGACGATGGGCAGGAACTTGTCTTTTCCGGCCTTCATCATCCTCCGCAGGGTGCGGTCGACCGTCCGCCGGTTCCCGAAGACACTCGTGGTCTCAGGGAACGAGACGAGTTTCATCTGCTCGGCAGTGACGGCATATTTTTCCATCGACCGGCCGAGGAGTACGGGTTTCCTGCCGATCTCGTGGGCGCACTCCGCGATCGTCTTGACACGGGAGATATGCGACGAGAAAGTAGACACGATGATCGCGTTCTTGTCGTCCTCGTAGCTCGTGATCGTGTCCCGGACCAGGTCCTTTGCAATCCGCTCGCTCGGGCACCGCCCGAGGCGGTCGATGTTCGTGCTCTCCACGATCAGGGCAAGCACGCCTTCTTTCCCGATCTGGCGGAACCTGGCGAAGTCCGGGGGTTCCCCGATCACCGGGTCCGGTCAAACTTGAAGTCCAGCGCGTATACGATGGCACCGTTTGGGGTGTGGAGGACCGGGGTTACCGTGTCGATGATGGAGTGCTGGGTGCGGACAAACTCTAAGACAAGGTTCTGGGAGAGCGTGTACCGCTGGCCCGATTTGAGCGCAAAGAGCTTGTTGTTCACACCGAATTTCTGTTCACCGGAGATCTGCTGCCGGATCAGTTCCGTTGTGTAGGGGGTGGAGATGATCGGTGCATTGTACCGGTGCGCCAGTTTCGGGATCGCCCCGATATGGTCGAGGTGCCCGTGCGAGCAGATAATCGCCTTGACGGTTCCCTCGACCGAGTTCATCATCGTGTCATCCGGAATCGCCTTGATCTTGATCAGGTCAAGGGAGTGCATATTCTCAATCTCCGCGTCCTCGTGGATCATTACCTGGTCCAGGCGGAGTCCCATGTCAAATATGACAATTTCCTTTCCGCAGCGGACGGCGGTCATATTTCGCCCGACCTCGTCGTATCCGCCCACTGCAATAATCTCGATATCCATGTTGTATCTCCTTGTCGTCTTCCACGGGTTTTCTGTTAAAAATTCCCGTTTCTCAAAGTTGTTCTTTTTTACCGCCTGATCCGCACCGGGTTGTCCTTGTCGATCATCTGGCGCGTGCTCCCGGTGAGATAGAGCGGGGCCGTCTTAAGGCCGGCAATCCCCGCCGAGCCGGTCAGGAACATGGCAACCGTCAGTTCCCGGTGGATCGCCTCGATCGTGCGCGCGAGTGCCTCGTCGCTCTCCATCGCCGGTTTTAAGAGCGGGAGTGCCATGCCGCAGAGGTCCGCCCCGAGCGCCAGTCCCTTTGCGACATCAAGGCCGGTCCGGATACCGCCGGAGGCGATGACCGGGCCGCCGGTTGCGAGCACCCCGGCAAGGCTTGCCACGGTGGGTATGCCCCAGCCGGAAAAGTCCTGCCCGAGCGTCTTGAGTGCCCTGTCCTTCGCATCGGGGCTCTTGTCAGCCCTCAGGCTCTCGACCGCGGCCCAGGACGTCCCGCCCCAGCCCGCCGATGTCGATCGCCCGGACGCCCGCACCCCAGCACTGCCGTGCCGTGGATGCAGAGATGCCGCAGCCGGTCTCCTTGACGATGACCGGGACCCGGAAATGGCGGCAGAGTTCCCCGATTGCGCCGAGACACCCGGCAGCGTTATGGTCGCCTTCCGGCTGGATCGCTTCCTGCAGGAAGTTCAAGTGTATGGCAAGGGCATCCGCCCCGATCATCTCGACCGCCCGCTCCGCCCATTCCATGCCATGGTCGCGGAGCTGGACGGCGCCGAGGTTCGCAACGAGGAAAGCACGCGGTGCCTCGTCGCGGACAATGGAAAACGTGTCCTCAAGCCCGGGGTTCTCGAGCGCGGCCCGCTGGGAGCCGACGCCCATGCCGATGCCGTACCGCCCGGCGGCCCGTGCAAGCCGGGCGTTCACGTCTTTTGTACCGGGATGACCCCCGGTCATCGCCGATATGAAGAGGGGGGAGGAGAAGGTGTGGCCGAGGAACCTGGCGGAGAGGTCGATCGTACCCATGTCGCATTCCGGCAGGGCATTATGCACGAACCGGATATCGCCAAACCCGGCGTCCCCGCATTCGACCGGCTCCTCTGCACAGATGCGCAGGTGATCCAGTTTCCTTAATGACGTGAACCGCTTCTTTTCTCCCATTTCTCCTACTCCCGTCTCACGCTCGTCCCGCCGTGGCCGGCTCCCGCAAGGAAGTCCGCCACCCGCGAGACATGGAATATGTCCGACCCGATCCCCGCATCCGCGAGGCCGAGCAGCTCATCCATTTTCCCTCTCATTCCACCGGTGACGTCGGTATGCTTCGAGTCGCCGATATGGAGGGACGCAACCGTGCGCCGGGTGATTACCGGCACCACGCGTCCTCCATCCAGTACTCCCGGTACATCGGTGGCGAGCCCTACGCGGCTGCACTGCAACGCAGCCGCGAGGTATCGTACGAGCTGGTCGCCCGAAACGATACAGGCACCCCGGGAGAGGTCCATCACCACGTCGCCGTGGATCACGGGGACCATCCCCAGCGCGAGCATCTTCCTGAGGTGCCGGCACTCAAACGCAACGAGCCTGCCCTTGTCCGCAACCGCAACGTGGAACGGGTGGACGCCGGCTGCCGCAACGCCCTTTTCCCGGAACGCTGCGACAACCGCGTCGTTGAGCCCGCTGACCGCCCGGTGGGTGACATATATCCCTTCGGTCTTCCCGGCCGCGGCCCCCGCATCGAGGTGGTAGCGCTTCGCCTCGGGATGACCGCAGGAACCGGCACCATGGATGATGACGATCCCTTCCGCCCCTGCCTCCGCAACTGCCGCGGCGATGGTCGCAAGGTTTTCCCGGTTGATTGCGCAGTCGGCGCTCTTATCAGTAAGTATGCTCCCGCCGAGTTTTAAAATTACCCCATCAGACATTCTTCTCCTTTCGCACGCCTTCCGTGTCGATGCCGGTGACGATCGCCCGCGCATCGCAGGCCTCGATCGCACCGGCGACCCGGTGCTTGAGCTGCTTGGGGCAGAGGGCGATCATGCACCCACCCCCGCCAGCCCCCGTGATCTTTGCGCCGAACGCCCCCGCGGACCGGGCAGCGAGCACGAGTTTTGCGAGCTGCGGGTGACCCACCCCGAGGACTTCGAGGAGCGCATGGTTCATGTTCATGTACCGCCCGAGTTCGCGGGGATTGTTGAGGTAGTGGATCGCGCTCATGCTCACACCCTGGATCGCGTCGAGCACCGGGTCCACGATCTCCGGGTGGTCCTTCCTGAGCTCGGCCACCTGCTCGACCATCTTCGAGGTGTTGTGCGAGACCAGCGAATCGCCGATCACGAGGTGCATGTTCTGGGGCGGGAGCCTCCGTCGCGAACCCCCGCTGATCAGGATAATCCCGCCGAACGCGGAGACCGTGGTGTCCGTGGGGCTCGCACGCCCTTTCTGCACCTTCTTCTCGATCTCGAACGCCATATCCGCGATATCCTCGCGGGTCTTGTGGAGCGAGAACTCATCGTTGATCGCGGAGAGTGTCGCAACCGTCACCGCGGCTGACGACCCAAGGCCCGACGAACTCGGTATCTGCGAGTTGATGTACACGCTGCCCACCACGCCCATCGCGTCGAAGCAGCTGTCGATGTAGGGCGATTTTGCCTTCGTGGCACGACTGGTGTTCCGTACGGTCACGAAGACGCGGGGCTTGATCGCCATCGCTATGCCGGGCTTACCGTATACTACTGCGTGCTCGCCGAACAAAAATACCTTGCCCGGCGCACTCCATGTTGCCAACCTAGATCACCGCAATGGCTGCGTATCCTACGACCTCGCGATAGTCGCCCGTCGTATCCCCGCTCGTCGCATACCGGATCAGCTCTGCCGCCTTCGCCCCGAGTGCGGCGCAGGCAGTCACCATCGCGGTGATCGGCCCGTACCCGCAGGCAGTGACCTGCCGTTCCCCGATCCGCCGGTAGAACTCTTTCGTGTCGAGGGTCTTGAGCGGTTCGATCGCGTACAGGTCATCTGCTTTCGCCTTTGCTTCCGGCACGTAGTGCGAGAAATCGCTGGATGCCACGATCCTGACGTCCCTTTTTGTCAGCCTGATCGCGGCGACGATCTTCTCCGCAAGCCTCATCGCACTCGCGTAGTCCTGCTGTCCCATCATGACCGGCGCGATCCGCGCCCGCGGGAACCGGTACTTGATGAACGGTACCTGGACTTCGACCGAGTGTTCGTCCCGGTGGGAGAACTCGTCGGTCTCGATGTCGAGGGCCCGGACAAATTCCGCGTCGGTGTCGACGACACCGAGCGGGGTCTCCCACGGGACCTCCGAAACGCAGGTGATGTACCCGCGGTGGGACGGTCCGATCACGACAAAGGTTCCCGCAAAGTCGCGGGGAATGGTGCCGAACGCATGGGCGGCGACTTGGCCGGAATAGATATACCCGGCATGGGGTGAGACGATGCCGAACGGGTTTGCCTCCGCCATGGTGCCCGAGAAGAACTTCCCGAGCAGCTGCTCCAGGTGGGAGGGCTCGCGCGGATAGAACATGCCAGCCACTGCGCATGTACGCATCTTCATCGGATCAACCCTCTGGTCTTTCTCATATATCGAGATATCGGTTGCCCTAAAAAAAGGGGAGACCGTATCAGAAATCGGTTTCGAAGTCCTCGGGGGTGAGAGCTGTCGAGATACCGCGGAGCCGGAGCATCTCGCGGGTGAGCAGGAAGTAGATCATCGAGAGCGCTTTTCTGCCCTTGTTGTTGGTCGGGATGACGAGGTCGACAAACTTGGTCATGTTATTGGTGTCGCAGAGCGCAAGAACCGGGATTCCGCACTGGACTGCCTCGTTGATCACCTGCGCATCGCCGATCGGGTCAGTGACGACGATAACCTGCGGCTCGATGTAGCCGTCCAGGACAGGGTTTGTCAGCAGACCCGGGATGAACCGGCCGGTCGCGGACATCGCGCCGATGGTGTCGGCAAACTTTTTGGCCGGGTACTGGCCGTACTGCCGGGAGGTGACGACAAGGATGTTCGGGGCCTCGTACTGGTTCAGGAACTTGGCAGCGGTCTTGATCCGGGAGTCAGTCTCGCGGATATCGAGGATATAGAGGCCATCACCGCGGACGCGGTAGATGAACTTCTTCATGTCCTCGCTCTTCTGCTGGGTGCCGATGTGGACGCCGGCTGCCAGGTATTCCTCGACGGGGATGAGCGGTTCTTTCAGTTCAATTTCCATTTCATTTACTTGGGTCATAGCTGTTCCTCGATGCGGATAAGTTCGTTCAGTTTTGCAATCCGTTCCCCGCCGACAATACCGCATTTCAGGAAAACGCAGGAGAATGCAGTGGCAAGGTGCGCAATGGTGGTATCGGTCGTCTCACCGGACCGGTGGCTCATCACCGTGTCCAGGCCGTGGGTATGGGCCAGCTGCACTGCATCGAACGTGTCAGTGAGCGTTCCCACCTGGTTGGGTTTTATCAGGACGCAGTTTGCGGCATCCCGTTCGATGCCCTGCAGGATGCGGTCTACCTGCGTGACAAAGATGTCGTCGCCGCAGACCAGGCAGCGGTTGCCGATCTGGCTGTTCAGTTCCGCAAACGCGTCGAAATCGTCCTCATGGAGGGGATCCTCGACATAGACAAGATTGTACTTGTCCACGAGTTCCGCGATATAGGCGATCTGGTCTTCGGTCGAGCGAACCTGGCCGCGGTACTGGTATTCCTTCCCGTTCCACATCTGGCTCGCCGCGACGTCGATCCCCATATCGGCCGAGACATTCATCTCGTCGGCGACAGTTCCGGCCGCCTCGGCAATGAGCTCAAATGCGAGGGCATCGTCGATCTGCGGCGCCCATGCACCCTCATCACCCTTGCCGGCGGCTATTCCTTTTTTCTTCAGGAGCTCTTTCACCGTGCGGTGGACGGCAGCGTTGGCGAAGACCGCTTCCTCCGCATCCGCGGCATCCCCGGGGACGATGAGGAATTCCTGGATCTCGGTTGCGTTCGCCGCATGGGCCCCGCCTCCGATCACGTTCCCGAGCGGCAATGGTATCTCCTTGGCAAATGCGCCGCCAAGGTAGCGGAAGAGCGGCATGTCCATCGAGGAGGCTGCGGCCTTCGCGTTCGCAAGCGAGAGGGCAACGGCAACATTGGCGCCGATCCCGGAGAAGTCCGCGGTCCCGTCGATGTCCCGGAGCTGTTCGTCAAACCCTTCCTGGTCGCAGGTGTCCATGCCGATGAGTGCAGGGAGCACATTCTGGATGGCACTGTCCACCGCTTCCCGGGGCTCTCTGACTTTTGCCTCGAGCGTGCCGGTACTGGCACCGCTCGGGGCTGCCGACCTGCCAAAGCCGCCGGACGTGTAGATATCGGCCTCGACCGTCGGATTGCCCCGGCTGTCGAGAATGGTCCTCAGCTCGATAACCTCAATGATCGTCATAACGCCCTACTTCCTCTTTACCGTAATGGGGATGGTGTTGTTGTTGAATTCCTCGATCGCAATCTCAAGCGGATCGATCCGTGTCGTAGTGATAAGTAACGGAGCACCCATTGATATCTGCAGAGCCCTTGCTCCAATGATCCTTGCCCGTTCATACCGGGTATATGTCTGCGTCTGCATTCCTTGTCCTCAAAATGATTGTTCTCTGTTGTCCTTAACCGGATTAATGGGGTCGCTGAGATTCGAACTCAGGTCACTGCGTCCCGAACGCAATAGGATGGTCCAGGCTACCCTACGACCCCGTGTTCATCATGTCAGCTGCCTACTGGTACGGGTTGAGCTCATCGATGATCTCTTTGTGCGTCAGGAGCATGCGCCGGCAGCAGTACCGGGAAATCTTGAGATCGTCGAGGATCTTCCTGGGATCCTCGCCTTTCTCTTTCCTGACCCTGAACTCTTCCCATGCTGTGGAGATCGGTTTTCCACAGGTGAAACATCGTACGGGTATCAAGTTATCTGACCTCTCATCATATCTTCTGGTTTAACGATAAGACTTTTGGAACTTCTTGCGTGCACCGCGGCCGTGCGGTTTCTTCGCTTCTTTCTGCCGGGAGTCATTGACAAGGAGCGTCCTGTCATAGGCCAGGTAGATGTCCTTCATCGCGGGGTCGTTGTGCCACTTGATGATGCCCCGGGCGAGTGCCGTCCGGACCGCTTCCGCCTGTCCCATGACACCGCCACCGGCGACGTCGATCGTGACATCGATGCCGTGAACCGCGTTGGGGACGAGGAGGATCGGTTCGGAGATCTTCATACGGGTAGTGTCCGAACCGTAGGCCTCGAGGGGGACGGAGTTGACCCGGATCACGCCCTTGCCTGCCTTCAGGGTCGCCCGTGCGATTGCCGTCTTGCGTTTTCCGCTTGTGTTGATGATCTTTACCATAGTGGCCACCTTAGAACTTTGCTCCGAGGAACGTGCTCACTGCACCGAGGGTGATGTGGCTCGGGTTGTTCAGACGGTTCATGTGCGCTTCTTCCAGCACTTCCATCTCCCTGCCGACGAACTCGACCGGGACGCCGACATAGCACTTGATCGCTTTCATCGCATCGACCCCGCGGGGGCGCTTGTACGGGAGCATGCCGCGGATCGTCCGCTTCATGAGGTGGTCGGGCCTGCGCGGGACGAACGGGCCCCAGTGGGCACCGGATGCACCGCGTTCCCGCTTGTGCCGGTAGTTGGCCAGCACGCGTGCCCGGCTGCCGGAGATTACCACTTTCTCGACATTGACGATCGCAATCTCTTCGCCGGCAAGCCCGCGCTGTGCGACAAGGCTCGCGAGGCGCCCGAGGAGCAGTCCGTCACCGTTGATTACTGTAACCATGTTCTCTTCACCTCAGGATCCGGACACCGCTGCCTTTCGGGTTGTCCGCAAGGAGCTGCTCGATCGTCATGCACTGTCCCTTCGCGTCGCGGATCTTGCTGGTCGCCGATGCTGAAAAATTAAGCGCCGCAATTTTCACGGACTGCTCCAGCACGCCGCTGCCCAGCACTTTTCCCGGGACGATGATCGTCTCGCCCTTCTGGGCATAGCGGTTGATCTTGGACAGGTTGACCTCGGCATAGTTCCGGTTCGGGGTCTCGAGCCTGCTTGCAATCTCGCGCCAGATCTTGGCCTCGTTCTCGCGCGACTTGTTCTTCAAGAGCGAGATGAGACTGGTAAGACGGGGGTTCGTCTTCTCCACAATTCTTGTCATTTCTTTTCATCCCCGGATAATTCGCCAAGCTGTCGTTCCAGCTCGTCTGCCTGCTCCCTGATATACAGGAGCGCACGGTTCATGATCTCTTTTGCCGGCAGCGACCCGTCGCCCTCGACCACGAAGATAAAACGGTCGGGTTCGGCGGTGATGCGGATTGCCGGTTCCTCCCCGATGCCGCTCGCAAGGCATGCCCGTTCGCAGAGCTTGCACATGGAGCAGTCGGGAAGCTTTCCTTCTGCAACCTGGACTTTCTTGCCCTTCACTTCGAGAATTTCGCGGGGGCACTCCTCGACGCACATGCCGCAGGCGTCGCAGACATCGCTGATCGCAATGACCGGGTGGTTCTTGTACCCGCACACGAGCGTTGGCTGCCATTTCGCGTGGGTCCGCCCTGTGTTGAGGACGGCACGTGCCTCGATGACGAGTTTCTGGCCTTTCGTGAGTTTCACGATCGGGATATTGTCATACACCGGCGCCGCGCCGGGGTCCTGCGGGATGAGGTCACTGGAGGTGACCGTCCGGGGACCCTCGACACTGAGGGTGTAGGTAGCCGTGCAGCCGGGGCAACCGGCCCCGCCGCACGAGCATGTGTCCTGGGTCGAATAGGCGGTAAGGTCTGTCGTGATGGGGATGAGCCCGATCCGGTGGGCCAGCATCTCGTCGAAGAGTGCGCTCGTGTTGTCATAGATGCGCACATCCTCGATCGCGAGGGTTGGCACTTCACCGATCATTGCGCGCCGGAAGGTGTTGGCAAAGGCCGTGCTCACTCCCGAGAGGGTGAATCGTGCGAGGGAGTCGTCCAGACTGGCGAATTCGATCTCCATCACACTCTCCTTCCACGCCGGCCGCCTTTCGGGCGGCAGGAGTCGTGGGGGATTGGGGTGACATCTTCGATGCGTCCGATCCGCATGCCCGCCCGTGCAAGGGCACGGATTGCGGCCTGGGCACCGGGGCCGGGGCTGCGCTGCTTGCCCTGGCCAGGTGCACGCACCTTGACGTGGACACCGATGATGCCCTTCTCGCGGGCGTTCTGGGCTACGTTACTGGCCATCTGCATTGCTGCATAGGGCGAGCTCTCGTTCCTGTCCTGCTTGACGACCATGCCACCGCTGCTCTTCGTTACGGTCTCCGCACCGGAGAGGTCCGTGATGGTGATGATCGTGTTGTTGAAGGACGCAAAGATGTGGGCGATGCCCCATTTTTCCTTATCGTTTGCCGCCATGGTCTATCTCCTTCCTCCCCTTCCCTGGTACCCGCCGTACCCGCCGGGCGCCGGCTTGGGGTTGGACGCTGGTTTTGCTATCCGGACCTTCTCGGAGTGGGAATCGGAAATGAACGGCGATTTGCCGTAGTAGCCGATCTGGGTCTCCTCGATGCGGTTCACACGGTAACCGGGGATGCTGACGCGCCGGTTGCCGATCGCGATATGGCCGTGGGTGACCATCTGCCGGGCCTGCTTCGGCGACCGGGCGAGTCCCTTGCGGTAGACAAGGGTCTGCAGCCGGCGCTCGAGCTGGGTCTGGACCCTGAGGGAGAGGACGTCTTCGATGTCCGCGTCAGGGCCGAGGAGCCCCCCTCTCTGGAGCGAGGTGATCAGTTCCGCCTTCTTGGTATCGTAGAGCGTTGCATCGGCGGTGCTCGATCCGAGGGCGAGCAGGCTGCGGGCGCCCTTGCGGTACTTGCGCAGGTATGCCTGTGCCTTCCAGACCTCACGCTTGTTGCGCAGGCCGTATTCGATGACGAGACGGGTCTCGGCCTCGATGCGGGACTTCTCGAAGGGGCGCTTGGGCGTCTGGTAGGACTTGTGGTTCTTGCCTGGGTATCCCATGGTCTACGGACCTCCAGCGGACTTCCGCTTGACACCGACCGTAGTCCCGGTCCTGCCGGTCGACTTGGTGCGCTGGCCACGGACCTTCTGGCCGGTCTCGTGCCGGATGCCCCGGTAGCAGCGGATCTTCCTCATCAGGTTGATGTCCTCGTCCTTTGCTAGGGCGACATCTCCCCCGAGGAGGTGCTTGGTCTCGCCGGTATACACGTCCTTGGGGCGGTTTGCCATCCAGTGCGGTATCTTGCCGGAGTATTGTTCTACAGCGGTGCGGAGCCGGTTGACCGAGTCCTCGTCAAGGCGGCCGAGCGAGGCGTACTCGTCGACTTTTGCCATGCGGGCGATCACCGTTGAGGTATGCCTGCCGACACCCTTGATGCCGGTGAGGGCGACCCTCACGGACTTGGTACCGTCCAGATCGGTGGTGCCAACCCTTACAAAGTATTTTATTTCGTCTTCCTGAGCCATCCAATCCCCTCGACTGGTGAGATTTTCTCTTTTGAGCGCTGAGGGAGGGATTTGAACCCTCGAGTCCCAAGGGGACACAGGTTTAGCAAACCTGCGCCTTACCTGGCTAGGCTACCTCAACAGAGGAATCTCGCATCTTGTACAGACACTCGCAGCGGATAGTTGCTGCTCCATGAATGGTGCTTTATAATATGGGCAGGTACGGGTAATAAGTGTTTGCCAGATACGCGTCCCTGCTTATGAGGTGCTTACTATGTATCATTATGCAGTTGAATGCCGCAGCACTCATACTAAGGGCATTACTATCATAAAGGGGTTGCCTGGTGGCGTTATGAGTCAACGGGTGCGAGAGGGGTCGCATGGGTACATTTTATCATTGTGACCCGGTGTCCCGGGTTTGTTGTTCCTGTTTCGGCATTGCCCGATATCAGTCGTGGAAATCCAGCCGGATCCGGTCGTTGCGGAATCTTTTTGTACGCACGAAAATTCACTGATCTTCCATTTGTACCCATGTGACCCCCACCATCGCATCCGGATTTTCAGCGCGGAATACCAAAGAAAACATCGCAGTTTTACGACTGAATATTGGGGGTAACTGACGGGCAAAGAAGGGGATTTGGGGTGGAGGGGGTCACATGGGTACGAGCGTCATCAAGGGTGACCCCCCATACAGAAATACGGCACCCTGTTCAGACCCTGAAGCAACATCCCCGGCCACACATTTCATATTCCCGGCCCCATTCTATGTTAGAGGAATCTCCCATGCAGCGACCCGCACTGCTGATCATCGATATGCAGAACGATTTCATTCTCGAAGGCCGGCCCCTCCGGGTGGCCGGCGCCCGTGCCGTCATCCCGAACATCCGTGAAGTCCTCGACGCGTTCCGGGCAAAGAAGCTCCCGGTCTTCCACATCCTGAGAGTCCACCGGAAGGACGGCTCCGATGTCGAGATCAACCGGCAGGAGCTCTTCCGGAACAAGCCGTTTGCTGTCGAGGGAACGCAGGGGGCGGCAGTGATCGACGAACTCGCCCCGCTCCCCGGCGAGTACGTGATACCGAAAGTCCGGATGAGCGCCTTCATCGGCACCGAGCTGGACCTGATGCTCCGGAACCTCAGGATCACGGACCTTGTCGTTGCCGGCATCCAGACCCCCAACTGCATCCGCACAACGGTCTTCGATGCAGTCGCGTACAACTACCCCGTGGTGCTGGTCGTGGACGCGACCGCTGCCCAGACGGACGAGATCCACGGCGCCAATGTCCGGGACATGCAGAACATCGGGGTCAGGATCATGACCGCCCGCGACCTGGTCGCTGCACTCTGAACGGCCCCCTCCCGAGATCCTGAACCATGCTCTCCGGTACCGAACTCGCACTCGCAGGACTGGCCGCAGTGGCAGCGGGCCTCATCAATGCCCTTGCCGGCGGCGGCACGCTCGTCTCCTTCCCGACGCTCATCGCGATGGGCGTCCCCCCGGTGGCCGCCAACATCACCAACACGGTGGCACTCTGCCCCGGCTACCTCGGGGGAGCGCTGGCCCAGCGGGCTGACCTCCGGGGGCAGAGGAAGCGCCTCCTCATCCTCGTCCCCGCCGGTATCATCGGGGGCGTGGCGGGAGGCGCCCTGCTGCTCAGCATCGGTGAGAACATCTTCCGGGTGCTGATCCCGTTCCTGATCCTGATGGCTGCCGTGCTCCTCGCGGTGCAGGACCGGGTGAGGGACTGGATTAGTGCACATGCTCCCCGTGCTGCCGGTACCACGCCCGCCGGGAGGGCAGCCCTTCCTGTCGGGATTGCCGCGGTCTACGGGGGCTATTTCGGTCCCGGCCTTTCCGTGATCATTCTTGCCGTGCTCGGCCTCTTCATCGATGACAACCTCACCCGGCTCAACGCCCTCAAGCAGTGCATCTCGCTTGCGGTCAACGTCGCGGCGGCGGTCTTCTTCCTCTTCACCGGCCTCGTGATCTGGCCGCTCGCCCTCGTTATGGCAGCCGGCGCCCTGATCGGCGGCGGCGCCGGCGGGACGATCGCGGGGAGGATCGACCCGGCCCGGCTGCGGTGGGCGATCGTCTCCATCGGGATCGTTGTCGGGATCGCGCTCCTCGTCCAGTAGTAAAAGAAAACCGGGATTACTCAAAAACATTTTCTGAATAAATATTTTTTCACATGATACGATGCCCCCCTCTTGCGCCTCCGAATGGTTCATCAAAGGACCACGAGGAAGAGAAGAACTCGTAAGAGTTCTTCCAGCCACCAGAGGTGAAGAGCCGATAGCCTCTTCTCCAGCCTTCCCTTGCATGCAGCAACGGCAGGCTTCTCCCAGAGGGACGGGGCGCAGTGCGATGCCCCTGTATTACCTGTTCAGGAAACGTCCACACTATTGTGAACAGGTAATACGGCGTTATCGCAACAGGGGCGCCACAGCGGCGGGGCGAAGCCCCTGGAGCGTTATCTTGGGATTTAATAAATTTTCGAGACCCAAAAAAAGGAAAGATTATGCCCGGTCCCGGGTCAGAGCGCATTGACGAGCGAGCGCCGGGTGACGACCCCCGCCAGCCTGCCCTTGTCCATCACCGGGACGGCGCTGATGTTCTTCTTCAGCATCAGGGCGACCGCGTCAGATACCTTTGCCGTCCGTTCCATGGAGATGAGCGGGGCGCTCATGATATCTTTTACGAGCAGGTTCCGGATGCGGTGGTCCTGGTGGTTGCCGTCGACCTGCTTCCGGAACTCGCGCATTGCGATCGCAACGTCGGTCTCGGTCACGATCCCCGTGTATTTCTCGTGCTCCGTCACCACGAACCGGGTGATGTTGTCGTCCAGCATCCGGCGCCGGAGGTGGACTACGCGTTCGTCCGCCTCGATCGTGAGCACCTTCTCGATCGCGCTCTCCAACCCGTCCTCGGGCTGGAACTTCTTCAGCAGGTCCCCGGCCGTGACCTGCCCGATGAGCCTGTGGTCGCTGTCATAGACGACCACCAGCTTGTATTTCTGGAGGAGGGGGATCAGGACATTGGTGTTTTCATCGGGATAGACGCTGGTGAAGTCCTCCTCGACCACGCTCGCCACGTGGATGGCGGTAGGGGCGAGGCCGGAATTCTGCCTGCTGCCCAGCTTCTGCGCAATCGCCTGCCGCGAGACCGTGCCGACCACCGTGCTATTGTTGACCGCGATCAGGGGGTCGAGGCCTGAATCCAGCATCTTGTCGAGGGCTTCCGTGATCTTGGCTGATTTTGCTATGGTTGCGGGCTTTGCCATTACGTCTTTGATAAAAACTTCTTTTGTCATTTCGCCACTTCCTTTATGATATCATCGCGTTTTATGATCCCTGAAATCGTCTTGTCCTCCATGACAACGAGGCTGTTGACATGGTGTCTTTCCATCAGTGCAATTGCGTCCGGGAGCGGTGTATTCACCGGGACCATGATCACGGGACTCGTCATCAGGTCCTCCGCAGTCACCGAGGGGATCACCATCAGGCCCTGTTCCCCCGGCCCGCACGCCTTTTCCCGTCTCCGTATGGTTACATCCTTTCCAAACATACCCGATATCTTCGGTTCGTCTTCGTAGAATGCCAGGTTCGTCTCGGTGATGATCCCCGCCGGGTAACCGTCATCGTCCGTCACCAGCACCTTGTCATTGCGTTCTCTCATAACGCCAACCACGTGGTCGAGCGAGTGGTAGCGGCTGACCGTTGCCACATCCTCCATCACGTCCCCGACCGGGCAGGAGAGTGCCCGGACGAAGGCGGATTTCATCAGATCGGTCTTGGTCACGATTCCGTTCACTGCACCTTCATCCTCAACGGGGACGCTGCTGATGTTCCTGTCGACAAAAATCCTCGCGATCTCCCGGACTCCGGTATCGGGTGCAACTACGACCGGGTTCTCCGTCATGAGCACTCCCACCGGGATCCGGTCAAGGGGGCGTCGGCGCCAGGCCGGTTCCCCCTGTCGCAGGCGGTACGCGATGTCCTTCTTGGTGATGATCCCGGCAAGCCGCCCGCCTTCCATGACCGGCAGGCGGGAGATCTTATGCCTGACCATCAGGTTCCGGGCATGCGCCACCGTCGCATGGGGATCGACGACAAAGACCGGTGAGATCATCACATCACGTGCATACATCGCCTTCACCCCCCCGCAAACGCCCGCACGAGATCGAACTCGGTGACGAGCCCGATCAGGCGGGAGTCCTCGATCACCGGCAGGGCCCCGATGTTCCGGGAGAGCATCTCCCGGGCCACCTCGTTGATGTTCTTCTCCGGGCTGGTCGTGAAGAGCTCGCCTGCGATCAGGGTCCGTACCGGAAGGCCGGTCACTTCGGCAACATTCCCCGTCGTCATGCGGGAGAAGACCTCGCGGCTCCCGAGGTACCGCATGATGTCTGTCGCCGTGACGATACCGTACAACACCTCGTCGCTCACCACCGGCAGGCGCCGGAAGCGGTGCTTCGTCATGTCGCGGGTAACCGTAGCAATCGGGCTGTCCGGCGCGGTGATCCTGAGGGATGTGCTCATGATATCCTCAACATGCAGGGGGCTCCGTTCTGCCCCGAAAACCCCGAGGACGTCGCGTTCCGTGACGATCCCCGCAAGTACGCCATCCCTGTCGACGATCGGGAGCCCGCCGATCTTTTTCCTGACAATCACATCCACGGCATCGCTGATCCGTGCGTCATGGGAGAGCGTCTCGGGCTGCTGCGTCATGATCGAGCGAACGCTCTCGTTGACGGCTGAGATCAGGTTGCCGTTGTGCCTGACCTGGACGAGGCGGTACTTGTCGCCCCCTCCCATGAAATTGATGATATCGCCCGAGGTGATGATCCCCCGCAGCTTCTTTGTGCCGGCATCCGTGACGGGGAGCCTGCGGAACCCGCACTTCGTCATCTGCTCCACTGCTGATATGATGTTCTGTGTCGGCGGCACTGAGATGACATCGCAGGTCGCGATCGCCATGATCTCCCCTTCCTGTTCCGCGATATGGGATTTGAACTCCACCGGCCCCCGGTCGAGTTTGCCCTGCATTTTCAGGAGCCGGTCGCCCTGTTTGACCCCCCGGCCGTTCTGGTGCATTATTGTCCTCCGATCATCCGGTTATCGTTCTTTTCCCGGGACGTGCCCGCCCGGCTCATTCTCAGATCTGTCTGTATGGTTTCATATCGTGTCCCTTCATGCGAGTGCTGCGAGGACATCGTGGCGGTTGACGACACCGACCAGCCTCCCGTCATCGATGACCGGCAGGAGGCTGATGTCATGCCTGACGATCAGTTCCGCCGCGGCACCGATCGGCATGTCCGGCGCCATGGTCACGACTTCCGTGGTCATCGCATCCCCAATCGTCGTGTGGGCGTGCTGCGCGATCGACGATCTCACCCTCCTGCTGCTGATCAGGTCGCGGCGGGAGATGATCCCTACGAGCCGCTTCTTTTCCATCACCGGGAAGGCCGCAAACCCGCTGTCGATGATCATCGTGTAGACCTTCTGGAGCTCGTCCGTTGGCACGGCACAGACCACCTTCCCGGACATGTACCGGGAGACGGGCCCGTGCAGCTCGTTCCGGGATATGATCACCGGGAACAGGTCGGCGAGGAGGACCCCTCCGACCACGTGCGACTTCTCATCGACGACAGCTGCACTGTCCGTATGGAACTGCCTCATCGTTCTTGCCACCTGTTCGATCGTGTCCTGGGGCTTCGCGACCGGCGCCTGCCGGACAAACCCCTCGAGGGTTACGTTCGACTTGGTCGCGGTCACCCGCAGGCCGTCCGTGATGTCGATATAGCCGAGAAGGTTTTTCTTCGCGTCCACGACATAAACTTCGCGGAAACGGTCATCCCTCAGGATCTGCCGTGCCTTGGTTATCTGGTCGCCCGGTTTCAGCACAGGGATCTCAAGGATGAAATCCTGTGCCGTCCTCATCGGATATTTTCCTCCTCCCGGCAGCCTGGGCAGAGCATCACGTTGTCCACCCGCTTGAGGTCATCAGACATCTGACTGCAGCGGTCGCACACGCCCTGCTCCACAAGCTCCTCGCGGTTGATCTCGATGAGGTCAGTGAGGAGCTCGTTGAGCTCGTTGGAGACGGTAAGGAGGTCCCGCACGGTCACAATGCCAATGACCTTCTTGTGCTCATCGACGACCGGGAGCCTCCTTACCTTATGCTTTACCATCATCCGGGCAGCATCCACTACCGTCTTCTCCGCACTCACCGTAATGAGTGGCGTGCTCATGATATCTTTTACTTGTACAGGTACTCGGCTTGAGGTCCTGTGCCACCACTTTGCAGGCAAGGTCTTCCTCGGTTACGATACCGATGGGCTTCGTGTTCCTGAGGATGATGACGCTCCCGACCTCTGCCTGGCACATGGCTTTCGCTGCCTTTGCTGCGGTCGCCTCGATGCCAATCATGATCGGGTTTTTCGCCATCACTTCCCTGAGGGGGACGCGGGTCTCAAACTGGATTGCGTTGGAAGTCTTTTTCATGAGTCACCTCCTTGAAGTGCTTGTGCTGATGATTACAATTAGCATACTCCCTTCCTCTTGTATAAATACAATGTGGCCGTAGCAAGCTCCGATGCAGCACAGTAATATCCGGACGGGCCGGCCCTCCGGTACCGGCGGGGACGTGACGGCCCGGGATAAGAAACCTAATAAACTGCGTATTCTATACACTACTAACGTTAGTATGATGAATTCCGAGTACCCTAGGTACAATACTTTCCCATCGAGGTGGATAGTGAGGATATTTTATCAGACCTTCGGTACGGTAAAGAAGAGATTTTCCAATTTCCTCAGCCAGTTTTTCCGGAAGAAAAAGACCAGGATCGGTATTTACGGTCCCCCGAATGCGGGAAAGACGACCCTGGCGAACCGCATCGCCCGCGACTGGACCGGCGATGCTGTCGGGCCGGTGAGCGAGATCCCGCACGAGACCCGGAGGGCCCGGAAGAAGGAAGACATCATCATTTCCGGCGCGAACGGCGAGACGATCACGATCGATATTGTCGATTTGCCGGGTGTGACCACGAAGGTCGATTATCACGAGTTCCTCGAGTTCGGCATGGAGAAAGAGGAGTCGATCATCCGGGCCCGGGAAGCGACCGAGGGCGTCGCAGAAGCAATGCACTGGCTCCGCGAGGACATCGACGGCGTGGTCTACATGCTGGACGCTACGCTCGACCCATTCATGCAGGTCAATATCATGATGATCGGGATCATCGAGGCACGGGACCTCCCGGTCATTATAGTCGCGAACAAGATCGACCTGCCGGATGCAGCGCCTGCACGGATCCGCAGCGCATTTCCCCAGCACCCGGTTGTCGCAATCTCGGGGCTCGATGGCAGGAACGTTGAAGACCTTTACGAGACGATGCTCGAATACTTCGGGTGAGGAAACATGCCGCACAAGTGCACGAAATGCGGGCGGGAATACAAGGACGGGTCGACCGAGATCCTGAAAGGTTGCGAGAGCTGCGGCAACAAGAAGTTCCTCTACGTCAAGGAAGCGGAGCTCCACAAGGACGTGCTCGAAGAGAAGACGATCGACGAGATCGCGGAGGAGACGCAGCAGGAGATCCTGGAGGTTGTCGGGCCGAAGCAGAAAAGGAGGGAAGTGGAGATGTACGACCGGGTTGAAACGATCCGGATCGTTTCGCCCGGCTCCTATGAGATCAACCTTGAGAAGATGGCCCAGAGCGACGAGCGGATCGTCAGCGTGGGCAAGGAGGGCTCGTATATCATCGACCTGATGTCGATGGCAAAGGACGAGCCGAAAAAGAAGAAGCGCCGGAAGAAGTGAGTGGGCTTCACCCGCTTTTTTATTTTTCACTTTTTCTCACTGCGCTTAGACGCTCACGGGGCTCCGCCCCGCCGCTGTGGCTCCCCCGGTAACGATAGTGCAGTATTACCTGTTATGGCGCAGAATCGCATTGTGCCCCGTCCCCCAACGGGGGACTGGTGGCACATGAGGGGGGTCGAATGAATGAAAAAAATCCTTGCAAATCCAAAAAGTATCAGTCGTCGCATCAACGAGGACTGATTCGAGAAGGTGAAACCTTCGAGTCGGCGCGTAGGGCATCGCTCAGCCGTATCTCATATGGTATACGTTGGCGCTATCCCGGCAGCGTCACGTTGAGCCCCTCACCGAGCGCATGCCATTCGGACGCCCCCAGGTATTTTTGGGTTGCCCATACATACGGAGGCCCGTCATAGCTCATCAGGAACGGGTAGGGACCGGGCGTAGGACAGTTCTCCTCATATACCCCAATCTTATTGAACCACTTGTCCCGGAATGTCATGTTGCCGTCAGTGGCATTGTAGTACCCATAGTTATCGGCGCACCAGGGATCGTAGTAATAGGACCCGTTGGCAAGATCGACTTCCACCCACTGGTGGGAATATGAATACGTCCGGACGAGCCGGGCCCCGATGCCGGATTGCTGCGCCATGAATGCGAACAGTGCCGAGTATTCCCTGCATTCCCCGACCATGTTGTACGCGATCCAGTACGGATCGTCCGCGTACATGGTGCCTTCCGGATTTTTCTGGGGATAGAGGATCCCATCGTAATACGGGCTTGCTTTTATCCGGTAGTGGTCGGAGTCAAGGTATGCATAAGTGCAGGCAGTATTGGGACAGATAAAGGCAGACAGATTATCATTCGGCCGGATCCAGTCCTTCATCTCCCAGACAAAGATCGCGTCCAGCCGGGACTCCGGATCAGGTATCTGCCGGATCGTTTCCAGTTCTGCAGAAATGCGTTCCTTCCCCTCGGGGTAGATGACATGGTTGTACCGGTCGGCCATGTAATTGTTGAGGAGGGTGATATTATCGGCATCGCTTTGCTCGCGGGCAATAATATTCACATTCCATGCATTGAGTATCAGGAACGGGTTCAGAAAGGGCAATACCATCATGCCACCTGCCAGGAGGAGAATCCCGGCTGCAACAACAGCAAGAACCGGTGCCCGTTTTTTCCGCGCATGGTTCCCGTTCTGTTTCTTCATGGACTCAACACCGCTGTCCGCAATCCCTCTGCCTTCGGTTCCCCATCCGTCTCCCGGGTTGCTCTTCCCTGCGCCAGGTCTGGCATGTATATCGTACTTTTGTACAATTTAAATAACTTAATGTAATTTAAAACTTACAATTGAGGTACCTCTTGGGTACCCCCCAGTGCATTTTCCTGACGTGACGATAAAAAGATGAGACGACTGCGGTCCAGGAGTTCTCCGCATTCATTGACCGGATAACCGGATTTTGGATACTACCAGGGTTCCGCTGTCCTGACAGATGAATTCCTGACCGGACCGTTTGCGCCGTACGGGAAGTGATCGAAAATACTGTCCGGGAACTGTCAGGTTTTTTGGGATCAGATGCTATCTCGTCGCCAGCTCGTCCCGGATCCCCTGGTACGGCGCCGCCAGCTCCAGGCGACGGAAGAATTCGTCAGTGAAGATAATGCTGTTCACGATCGCCCATTCCGCACACCCGTGGCCGAGGCACTTGTCCGGGAAGAACGGCAGGTTCTTCGGGGCGAGCGGGTTTTTCGCAAACTTCTTCCTGAGGACTTTCCCGAACTTCTCCGCAGTGCTCTCCTCGCCACTGCCTGTCCTGCTGTCATCATGGATCACCACCCACTCCCTCTTGTAGTGCATGAGGTGGTTGCGGATCTCGATCAGGGTCCGGACGTTGGCAAACGCCTGGTCGTTCTCGTCAAACGGGGGTTTTCCCGCGATCGCAAGGATCTTCTGGTACTTGCTGATCATCGGCGCCCGGTCGAAGTTCTTCTCATTGCGCCATTTTTCACCGATCAGTTTGAGAAGCGCCTCGTTCTTTTCATCGGCGAAGAAATAGGCATCGTCCGCAGCATCGGCATAGAGTTCGTTGATGGTGGATTCGAGGAAGGCGACGGTGGAGAGGACCGAGTTGAGGATGAAGGCCTCGTGCCGGATGAGGAGGTCCGGTGCCGGATCGTTACCCTCCGTGCCGGTATGCTCGATACCGTACCCGAGCCGGACAGAGTACCGCGGCCGACTGGAGGTACCGTACGGAGAAACAGTCCCGGAACCTGATTGCCGACTCCTCGCCGGTTGTTTCGAGAGGTATCTTGTCCATCGTTACCATTTCATTAGTCCCGTAACGTAAAAAGGGGAAGGTAAAAAATGGTGAAACGGGAAAAATGCCGGCTTACAGACCTGCTGCTGTTGCTGCCGGCTGGCTCAGGTCCGGGCTGGACGTGGTGCCTGAGGTCCCTGCTGCGCTGGTCCTTGCTGCTTTCGCTGCCGCCCGGGCCGCGGTGTAGTGAACTTTGACTGCGTCCTTCATTTCCTGGGCAAACTGCTTCCAGTCAGATACGAGAGCTGCGTTGATCGTCTTGAGGCCGTCCTTGTCCTTGTTGGTCAGTGCGGTGTCAAGCCCTGAACGCTCACCGCTGATGGTCGTTAAGGTAGCCTGCATCTGGGTCGTGTCGATGCTGTACTTGCCAAGGATACCGATGACGTTGTTTGCCTGGGCGACGTGGCTGTCGAACTCCTGGAGCCGGTAGGTGTGGTGGCTGGCCCAGAGGTCATCCTTGAGTCCCTGGTCGATGGCAGATGCCTGCCCGGTCGTCGTCGCCTGCCCTGCTGCCGCTGCCGGGAGCACGAGCATGCCGATGATGCAGAAGGCGAGAAGTGCGCCTTTCATGAGAGTCTTTGAGTTCATGGTTTTCCTCCGATATTCCCGGGGGGTTGTTCCCACCCTGATCACCTGTTGCCCGGAGGAGCTTATGTATTGGTAAAATGGGAGCGGTTTGCCGTGTAAAAACGCATGGCGAAGCCTTGAACCTGCAGGTTATACCGTATCAGCAGAACCCCCGCTTCTCCCGGCCAGTTCCGTTCCCGTACTGTTGGATCCGCGATGATGCCCTCTTTACGGTACCTTTTATTACCTCTCCCTGCCAATAGTAGAACAGCACTTTTACATGTGCTGACAGATGTAAGTCCGACGTGCGACACCGCACTGCCTGAACATGTGGCTTTGGGATTACAGAGAGTCAGTAGCAACATACTGCACTTTTCTGGACTTACGTTTAGTCTACAAGGAGGCTATACCATGGCACGAATGCATGCCCGAAGAAGGGGCAAGTCGAGCTCAGTCCGACCCTACCGGAAACAGGCGCCCTCGTGGTCGAACACCGACCCCGCGGCGATCACCAAGATCATCCTGGAACTCCGCAAGGACGGCTCATCGAGCGCGAAGATTGGACTGGTCCTGCGGGACCGGTACGGCGTTCCCGACGTCAAGCTTGCCACCGGCAAGCGCATCGGGGATATCTTACGGGAGAACAAGGCCGCGTCCGAGATTCCCGAGGACCTCCGCGACCTGATGGTCAAGGCCCTTGGCCTCAGGAAGCACCTCTCCGAGAACAAGAAGGACCTGCACAACAAGCGCCAGCTCCAGCTGATGGAGTCCAAGATCCGCCGGCTCGTGAAGTACTACACGGGAAGCAGGAGACTGCCCACAGGCTGGGTCTACAAGCCGGAGAACGCGGAGATCCTCCTCTCCAGGTAACCAATCAGGAATCGTCCATCATGTCCATGTCGCTCGAATCCCAGGCAGAGACCGTTGCAGCGCAGATCCGCAGGCAGGAGTTTGTCGAGGTGCTCGCACACCACGACGCGGACGGCATCAGTGCCGCCTCGATCCTCTGCCACGCGATGCTCCGCGCCGGTATACGGTTCCGGCTCCGGGTGCGGCAGGACGTCAGCGCATCGGATCTCTCGGGTGAGAATGCATACCTCCTCTGCGATACCGGGGCCGGGATGGCAGACCTCCCGAAGACCACGATGGTAGTGGACCACCACCTCCCGCTGTTCGAGGGGGAGTTCCACGCGAACCCGCGTCTCGCCGGCATCGACGGCGACCGCGAGCTCTCCGCAGCCGGTACCGCGTACTTCGTGGCCCGGAAACTGGGCGACAACCGCGACCTCGCCGGCCTCGTCATCCCCGGCATCATCGGGGACCGGCAGGAGATCGCGGGCAAGAACCTCGAGATCTTCAACGATGCCGTGGCAAATGGGATCATCGTGCCGGACCGGGGGCTGACGTTGCCGGGTCGGGACATGGTTGAGCGCTGGTACACGGCAACGAACCCGTACCTTGCGGAGATCAGCGGCAACGAACAGCTCGTCGCGGACCTCGTGGAGCAGGCCAAGGACCCGTCCTCGCCCAACAAGCCCCTCATGCTCGACGTCCTGATCTCGCGGGTGGTGCTCGAAGCGGCACCGAAGGCGACCCTCGCCGGCCTGCAGGGCATATACGGCGACACCTACCACCTCCAGCGCGAGGTGATCGAGGACGCCCATGCCCTCGCCGCGGTTATCGACGCCTGCGGCAAGACCGGTAACGGCGACATCGGCGCAACGCTCTGCCTCCGCTCCTCCCACGACATCGACCGGGCGTGGGAGATCGCAAGGCAATACCGCATCCGGGTGATAGAGGCGGTCAGGACTGCCCGCCCGCACGAAGGAATCGCCGGGGTCTTCGAGGTAAAGGACGCGACCGTCCCGAGCGACGTTGCCGACATCCTCTCCCGCGATCTCGTCTCATCGGGCCCGGTGCTTGTATACGCCAGAAGCGACGGGGTCTGCCGGATCTCCGCACGCACAGCCGCCGGCAGCAGCCTGGAACTCGGGCAGAAAGTCCGGGAACTGGCCGCAGCCTGCGGCGGCAGCGGCGGCGGGCATTCCCGTCGGGCAGGGGCCAGGATCCCCTGCGACAAGATCGGGTTGTTCGCGAAAGGCTGGCAGGAGGCGGTCGCATCATGATGCAGGTCGAGGGAACGATCACGACCCGGCATGAGGATGCCGCCTGCATTGCCGCGGCGCTCTCGCCCGACAACCTGCGCAGCATGGAGACAGGGGCAGATGGCGACCGGGTGGTCACGGCCATCACGGGCACCCAGCTCCGTTCGATCATTGCATCGGTGGACGATTATCTGATGAACCTGGCTGTAGCGGAGGACGCATGTTCCCTCCGCACCGGGAAAACCACACAAAACAGGTGATAGTATGGCAAAGAAGAAACAGGTAGGAAGAAGAGTTGAAGGCTGGAAAGCCAAGAGCTGGTTCAAGGTGCACGTCCCCGACAACCTCGGCAAGGCGTACATCGGTGACACCATTGCAAACGATGCTGAGAGCGTTGTCGGCCGGATCATGACCGCAACGCTCGGCGAGATCACGAACGACTACGCCAAGCAGCACATGAAGATGAGCTTTAAGATCCAGACCGTGACCGGCGACTCGGCATACACCGAGTTCGTGGGCCACGAAGTCACCCGGGACTACCTCCGCTCGCTCGTCAAGCGCCGCAGCTCCCGAATTGACACCATCGTCCCTATCGTAACCAAGGACGGCAAGAAGGTCAGGCTGACGGTCTGCACGTACACGTTCGCCCGTGCCAACATCTCGCAGGAGCACGCGATCCGGAACGCGATCCTGCAGACCATTGCCGCACAGGCATCCGCATGGGACTTAAACACGCTCCTCTCCGGGATCGTCTCAGGCGAGATCTCCCGCGATCTCTTCAAGGCGGTCAAAACCATCTACCCAACCCGCAGGGTCGAGGTCATCAAGTCCAAGGTCGAGCAGGTAGCAGCGCGGATCTCGACAGTATAACTTTTTTCTCCGAGCGGTTTGTCAGAACCGCGAGGACGAGAAGAACTGTGTAGCAGTTCTTCGACTTGCGAGAGGTCGAAAATCTTCGAAGGTCGACTTGCGTCTCCCCTCGAAGTTCGGCCTCTGCCTCACATCTCGTTGTCGGGGTTTAGAAAACCCCTCCAATTCTCATCGTCGAGGTTTTGTGAATCCTCTCCAACTTCGAATTCCGTTTGGTTTTCTTTGCGGTCCTAATAGATTTCATGCACGCTCCGGAAGCTTCAGACCCTCACGAAAAATTTTCAATGAGGGTCATGGGGTGTCAGTTGATGAACCGTTGCACGGATGATAATCCGTGACGCGGATGTATAACTGACAGCAAATTGTATTCTCCGGTGTGAGGGTTTTGGCTGATCGATCGGACCCTGATCGAAAAATTTTGAGGAGATTGGGGGGGTGATCTGGTTTTGAAAAATTTTGGAGGAGGGTCGCTGTATAATTGCGCGAAAGATGATGCCATTGTTTGCAAGAGATCTAAGTGAATTTGGGGCGTACGCGCAAAACGCCTCGAAGCCTGATGGCTTCTCATATCAGTCCTCGCTGTGCGACAAAGGAACACGAGAAGAGAGCCATAAGGCTCTCTTTGCTGAAGCGACGACCGATACTCTCGTGTTTTGCGCTACTCCTTACCATGTCCGGGAAAATTTCGCAGAAACCTAATTACCCCGCCCGCCCAACCATTCCATACGAATGACCGCGAATAAAATCCTCTTCATCGTGCTCGACGGGATCTCTGACCGGCCGAACCCGTCGCTCGGCAGCACGACCCCGCTCGCCGCGGCAAGGACACCGGTGCTGGACCAGCTTGCCACTGAAGGGATCTGCGGGATCATGGATACCATCGGCCCCGGCATCCGGCCCGGGTCCGACACCGCCCACCTCGCCCTGCTCGGCTACGACCCGTACAAGTACTACACCGGCCGGGGCCCGCTCGAATGCGAGGGCTCGGGGATCCACATGGAGCCCGGCATGATCGGGTTCCGGTGTAACTACGCGACCGTCTCGGAGGACGGAAAGGTCCTCGACCGCCGGGCAGGACGCATCCACGACACTGCCGCTCTCAGTGCGGCGATCCAGGACGGGGTCGACCTCTCGAAGTTCGGCATCGAGTTCACGTTCCGCTCGGGAGCGGGGCACCGGGCCGCTCTCGCCCTGAAGGGCAACGGCCTCGGTCACTGCGTCTCCTCGAACGATCCGAAGCAGGAGGGTGTCCCGCCGCTTACGATCACCGCGGTTAAAAAAGCGGCAGACCACGAGAAAACCGCCCGGGTCTGCAACGATTTCGTGAAGCAGTCCACAAAGATCCTCTTCAACCACCCGGTCAACAAAGAGCGGCTGGAGAAAGGCCTCAACCCGGCAAACATCGTACTCATGCGGGGCGCGGGCGAGATGGGGCATTTCGAGCCGTTTGCGAAGAAGTACGGTCTTTCCGGCAGTGTCATCGCCGCCGCGGGCCTGATCAACGGCATCGGCAGCGCTGTCGGCCTCACCCGGGTCCCCGTGCCGGGCATCACCGGCTCGCAGGACAGCAACATCGCGGGCAAGATTGCCGCTGCCCAGAAGGAACTCGACACAAAGGACTTCGTTCTCGTCAACATCAAGGGCGCCGACGAGTCCGGCCACGACGGCCTCGCGGAGCAGAAAAGAGACTTCATAGAAAAGATCGACACGGTGCTCGAACCTCTGCTCGACCGCAGGGACTGCATCATCATCATCTGCGGCGACCATTCCACCCCCTGTACCATCAAGGACCATTCCGCAGACCCGGTACCGCTCATCGTCCGCGGCGACGGGGTCCGCACGGACGACGTGGTCCGGTTCAATGAATACAGCCTGCGCGAAGGGCGGGCTCTGCCGGATACCGGGCACGGCCCTGATGCCCATTGCGCTCGACCTCGTCAACAGGACGCACAAGTTCGGGGCCTGATGGCACTGCCGGGTGATGCATGAAAGAACGATCCGTGAAAAACTGGCACAAGCACTGCCTGCTCCCTGACGGGACCGAACTCCAGGAACACAGCATCAAGACCGACCGAAACATCGTGATCGGCGAGTTCTGCCAGATCGACTACGGGCTCCGGGGCAGGGATGTCTTCGTGGGCGAATCCTCGAAGATCCGCGAGTACGTCTGGGCGAGCGGAGATACGCGGATCGGGAACTGGTCCGAGATCGGCGGCGACGTGATCGCAAAGCAGGACGCCTACATCGGCGAAGGGGTGAAGATCAACGGGAAACTCTCCGTTGCGGGAGCCCTCGATATCGGCGAGAAAGTCGAGATCCGGGAAGGGTTCGAGGCGAAAGGAGACATCGAGATCAGAAACCCGATGCCGGTCTTCATGTTCATCCTCATCTACTTAATGACCCTCCTCCACATCGAGAACGAGAAGGAGCTCGACCGGATCCTCGATGACCTTTTCTCGGAAGAGAAGGAGAAGATGGAGATCCCCCTCATGATCCCGGCCCGTTCGAAGCTGAACATGAAATTTTTTGCCGTCCCCTCGACGATGAAGATCGGCAGGGGGTGCCGGCTGCACGGGAACATCAGGGCAGGCTCCATCGATGTCCAGCAGAACACAGTCATCTTCGGGAGCCTCCGGGCAAAGAACCGGATCACTGTGGTCGACGGCGTTACCATCCATGGGAACGTGGAGAGCGGCTCGACCGTGTTCATCAAGAAAGGTGCCCATATCCTCGGCGACGTGAAGGCAACGTCGATCGTGCTCCACGAGGACGCCAAGATTGACGGTACGATCGAGGCACCCCACGGCCTGCGGATCGTGCGGGGAGCATGACGGCATGAAAGCGGCGGAGATCCTCGGTGTTGACACAGTCCGGTTCGTGGAGCCGGCCTTTGCCTCACTCACCGACGCCGGGTTCAACACGCTCCTTGCAGAGACTCCGGGCGACGAGGGGCGCCTCCTCGTCGATGAACACGAGGAACCGGTTGCGCTCTCCTTCCGCGGGACGGATGGCTGGACGGCCGGGTCGTTCCTCTGCCGGAACCCTTCCGTGGCCGTGATCGAGCGGTTCGAGAATGTCAGCGGCGAGATCTTCCAGGAAGACCGGGAGGTATGGGCTGCGGCAGTACGGGAGTATTACAGCACTGCTCTCCTCTCCGAGGTGCTCCCGTCTATGGAAGACCTCAACCCGAAGCGCCGGGGCATCCTCACCGACCTCATCAGCGGGTTCTGGGGAGAGGGAAACGGCGGGACCTGCCTTGACGCCTGCTGCGGTTCCGGTGTCGGATCGCTTGTCCTCCGCGACCTCGGCTACGCCCCGCTCTCGTACGACAATGATGAGACCCTCCTCTGCCGGGGCCTGACCGGACACCGACTCCTGCCGGAGGAGACGATGTGGCTGGACGCGACGATCGCCTCGCGGTACATCCCGCCCGTCTCCAAAGGCATCGGCATCATGATGGGCGAGATCAACAGTTTCTCACAGGACATGTGGCAGCGGATTGTGAGCGAGCTCTTCGCACTATCGCGGGAGACTCTCATCACCGTCGGGACGGAGCAGGAAGCCCTGCTCATCCGGAGCTGGGGTGGGGAACTGGGCAGGAAGGTCGAAGTCGTGGAAAACCCGAAGGATCCAATCTATGACCTGTGGGTATGCCGGTCCACGGTAGAATGAAGGCCGGCTGACAATTCATGTTAATACACCATTTTTTTGAACAAACCTGTCTGTGGTGATGCCCTGCGTCGCGTGCAAAACAACCCGAAACCCGACGGCTTCCCAGAGATTCGCGTTCGGAATGGTTTGTTAAAACCTTGACGAGGAGAATTGGAGGGGTTTTGTAAACCCCGACAACGAGATGTGAGGCAGAGGCCGAACTTCGACTTACTGGCAGACCTCCCGCCTTTCGAAGGTACGGCTTATCGATCAGTTCCCGGCCGTGAACCTGAAACGATCCCCGGGTTCCTGTTGAAATTGCGATGTCGGAAAGAAACAAACTGCCGGGCGGGCAGCTGGTATCCCCACAGGCAAAAAGTGATCCGTTTGCAGGCTTGGCAGGCTTGTTTATCGCAATGATTGGTACAATATCTATCTATGTATAATGCGAAAAATTTATTATATAAGAATACAAATGCAGAAGTTACCCAAAAATCCGTAATTTTTTTTAAAATAGGGCTATAAGTCGTCCATACGATATCAAAAATTTGATAAGTACGAACGGGTATCTGGAAAGGGTTTGAATGCCGCCATCCAATCAGTATGTGCACATCAGAAAAATTCTGGCGTTCCTGGTAGTCCTGGTTGTTGTACAGATGACGGCACATGGTGGACTGTCTGAACCATCGTCCCCCCTGATTGGTTCGGTACAGGCAGGAACCCCGGATAGCAGTTTTGGTGACCCGTCATCACAGTTCCAGCAATTCGTTCCTGATTCCTCTGTGTCCGCCAGTCATATTATGGCATTCAGAGGCGGTACCGGCGGCCATGCTGGTGGTGGGGGTTCCGCGACGGTTTGTGGTGGCGGAGGCGGTCATGGTATAACAGCCCCTGCCAAAAGTAGCTCCGGAGGCGGCGGGAGTAGCTCCGGCGGTAACTCCGGTAACAGCAATGCCGGGGGGAATGCCGGCGGTAACTCCGGTAACAGCAATGCCGGGGGGAATGCCGGCGGTAACTCCGGTAACAGCAATGCCGGGGGGAATGCCGGCGGTAACTCCGGTAACAGCAATGCCGGGGGGAATGCCGGCGGTAACTCCGGTAGCAGCAATGCCGGGGGGAATGCCGGCGGTAACTCCGGTAACAGCAATGCCGGGGGGAATGCCGGCGGTAACTCCGGTAACAGCAATGCCGGGGGGAATGCCGGCGGTAACTCCGGTAACAGCAATGCCGGGGGGAATGCCGGCGGTAACTCCGGTAGCAGCAGCTCTGGTGATAGCGGTAGTGCCGGAAGCGGCAGCGTCGGAAGCAGCAGTTCCGGGAGCAGCGGTAGTGCCGGTGATAGTGGGGGTTCCGGAAGTAGCAGCTCAAGCGGCAGTTCCGGGAGTGCCAGCTCCGGTAGCGGTAGCAGTTCCGGGAGCAGCGGTAGTGCCGGTGATAGTGGGGGTTCCGGAAGTAGCAGCTCAAGCGGCAGTTCCGGGAGTGCCAGCTCCGGTAGCGGTAGCAGCTCCGGGAGCGGCAGTAGTGCCGGTGATAGTGGGGGTTCCGGAAGTAGCAGCTCAAGCGGCAGTTCCGGGAGTGCCAGCTCCGGTAGCGGTAGTTCCGGGAGTGCCAGCTCCGGTAGCGGCAGCAGCTCCGGGAGCGGCAGTAGTGCCGGTGATAGTGGGGGTTCCGGAAGTAGCAGCTCAAGCGGCAGTTCCGGGAGTAGCAGTGCCGGAAGCGGTAGTTCCGGGAGTGCCAGCTCCGGTAGCGGCAGCAGCTCCGGGAGTGGTAGTGCCGGAAGCAGCAGTGTCGGGAGTGGCAGCGTCGGGAGTGGCAGCGTCGGAAGCAGCAGTTCCGGGAGTGGTAGTGCTGGAACCAACAGTAATTCCGGAACCAGTGGCACTTCCGGAACTGGCAGTGCTTCCGGAACCAGCAGCAATTACGGTACTACCAGTAATTCCGGAAGTGCCAGTGCCGGGGGAGCCCGGGGCAGGCACAAGCAGAAACTCAGAGCCAGGGATCGTATAGTGTCGCAGTAGGGGTTCAGGGAACAACAGTCAGCACGGTTGGTACTGGCCAGCAGATCTCCGTCAATGTGCAGAGCGCTCAGTTGGCCGGTGAGAAAATATCACAACAGAATAATGCCGTATCGTTTGAGAAGGGCCCGGTTGCCATCACCGTCTCAACCAAATCGGCCCCGACGGTGAATAATGGACAAATTTCCGGGGAAATTGCAGCGATTTCCATGCAAAGTTCACCGGTTACCGCACAGTTCGCTGAAAAAGGAACGGTCTCTGCATCCTTCCATTCTGTAATGAACAAGATGCCTCCCGGTGATGCGGCAATCAAATTTACTGTCGCTGAACAACCGGATACCCATACGATGGCCGTAGTTGAGAAAACCGTCACTGAAAAGGGATACCAGCTGGATGAGGTTGCCTATACCGCGCAGGTGGAAAAGACGGATCTCAAGGATCAGACATATATTGGCCCATCGGTTGTCACTATGAGCATTGCACCGTCATGGGTCCAGAATCACGGGGGGATCGCAAATGTCGAAATCTTCCGGCTGGCAGATGACGGCACCTCCCAGCTGCTCGATACAAAATTTTCCGGTGTAGATAACTCACTTAATATGGCTTTTACCGGTACGTCACCCGGGGGACTTTCGATCTTTGCGCTGATCTCTGTTGTGCCCCAGCATGAGACCGTCGCCCCTGTCCCATCCCCCACGCTCGTCATAAAGGCCCCGACGGCAAGTGCATCCTCCATTATCCTGATTCCCCCCCTGATGGTTTTTATCGTGCTCCTTGTATTCAGGAAAAAATAACACCCTTTTGATTCTTCAGGTGCCAACGGTAGTTGTGATTTCGTACCATGACGGCCGGCTGCGTGGAGACTGTTATAAATTGCAAACGTTATCGCCGGATCCATGGTAATCACAACCTGGCCGGCGGGTCGCGATCCCCGGGCAGAGCCGGGACATGGGCAGAAGTGGCAGGACCTGCAGCTGGATGACCGTAACCATCACAGGAACATACAGGCGAGTACTACACGTTCGGTGGAGGCAGGTAATAAAAAACGGGTGTCTTCACCCAGGTTATTGAAAAAAAGCCCGGCCCGTTCACTCCTCGGGGGGCTCCACCCGTTTCAGCCGCTCGCTGACCGAGGCGGCATTGACAGGAAGCGTGTCGAATGGCGGGGTAACGGACCGGATCCCCCGCGTTTTCGCGAACATGATATCGGCACTGAGGTTATCGCCATTGAGGGAACTGCTCAGATGCCGGAGGTCTTTCTGCACCTGGATCTCCTGCTCCGTGCCGGCATCCGTCTCCTCACCGGGTTCCATGTCCATGCATTGCACGGCCGGATTGATAAATTCTTGGAATTGTAAAATCACCTGAAATCATGTCGGATGGCTGAAATTCTGCATGATTTGTACTTATTTGCCCGAATTCCCGCTTATCTGCGGGTGCGGCCGGCCCGCTTCTGCCCCTTCACCTTCGCCGGGTCCGTCTTCTTCTCCTTGTGGACATCCTCGCTCTCCAGTTCGGCAATGATCGCCACCGGGTCCTTCATCGTCTTTGTGAGCCGGATGATCTCGAGGAGCCGTTCCATGCCGATGAAATGCTCGGCCATGACGCGGGCGAGCGGGGTCATCACGAGCTTCGTCCCGTGCTTCTCGACAAACTTATGGGCGATAAGCTCCGGTAGGACCGGTTCCATGCTGCCGACCATCATGCCGTTGATCCGGTTGAGGTCCGCTTCTTCTCCCGCGCAGGCGACGGCGTTGGCCACGTACTCCTCCGAGCTCTGTTCGAAGTCGTGCTCCGGGGCTACCTCCTCCATCTCGCCCTTGAGGAGCCGGATCGCGACCTCCTCCTCCGTAAAAGGGCTCTCGCGGGAGTAGCTACCGCCGGGCTCCGCGAGGATCACGACCCGCCCGAGATCGTGGAAGTCCGGCCGCCCCGCCCGGCCCGCCATCTGGTTGAACTCCTGCACCGAGAGCCAGTCCCTGCCCATCGCGAGGGCGTCGAAGATCACCTGGGAGGCCGGGAAGTCGACACCCGCACCGAGGGCCGCGGTGGTGACGACGGCCATCAGCTTTCCCTGCAGGAACCGGCCCTCGACGTCCCTGCGCTCCTGTGCACTCAGGCCTGCGTGGTAGGCGGCGGCACGCATGCCAAGCGCATCGGCGATCGTGTGGCACCGGGCCCGGGCATTGGTGAAGATGATCGTCTGGCCCCGGTACCCCTTCGACGACGTGCGCTTGTACTCGTCGGTCGTCATCTGCTTGATGCTCGGGATCTTCTGCTTGCGCTCCACGAACAGGAGATAGCGCTCAAGCCCTACCGGGCGTTCCGCGTACTGGACGAGCGTGCTGTTGAGTTTCTTCGCGAGCACCGTGGGCGACCCGATCGTGGCCGACAGGTAGAGGAACTGGGCCTGGGGGGCGAGATACTTCAGCCTCGCGATCATGCCGTCGAGGCGGTGGCCCCGGTCCTTGTCCTCGAGCATCTGCACTTCGTCGATCACAACCGTGGCGATGTTTGCCATCTTCTGCCCGCAGCGGATCATGTTGTCCACCCCTTCGTAGGTGCCGACTACGATCGGTGCCTGCGGGTTCCGGTCCCCGACTCTGCGCGTCTCGGGCAGGTTCAGCCGGCTCACCCCGGTCAGGAGCCCGGTCTTCGCAAACTTCCCGTACCGCTCCGTGAAGCGCTCGTACTTCTGGTTGGCTAAGGCCACGAGCGGGACGAGGAAGAGCGTCCTGCCCCGGCCCTCGAGATAGTTCTTGATCCCCGCCATCTCGCCGATGAAGGTCTTGCCGCTCGCGGTCGCCGCGACCACCAGCAGGTCTTTCCCGAAGAGCAGCCCCGCCTCCACGGCGAGCTGCTGGGCGGGCATCAGCTGTTTCACGCCGCTCGCGTCAATGAACTGCCTGGGGAGGGGCAGCTCGTCGAGCGGAGCCGTGGTCATGACCGGGTGCGGCTCGAGCCGGTCGAAGAGGGCAGCCCCCATCGTCAGTTTCTCGGGATTAAGCGTGGCAAGCACCCGGTCGAGGTTCCGGAACTGGACGAGCAGGCTCTCGAGGTGGGTGATCCCGTCCCGTCCCAGCCGTCCGATATGCGAAACCTCCCTGCGCAATTCGCGCCTGCCGCAGTCGAGGCAGATCCGCTCGTTCTTCCCGAACTCCACGGTGTTGTTCGCATCGAGGGGCGTGAACTTCTCGTCCAGCAGGCACATGCGGCAGGCGTCGACCGTCCCCGCCTTCACCTGGAAATCGGCAAGGAACGTCTCGAACGGGTGGTCCCGCTTCACCAGCCGCACGTCGGACTCGCGGAGGTTGGCGACCAGGTCCTTTGAGGGGGTGTGGCGGTATCCTCCTTCTCCCCCCACTTCACCCGGTACTTGGTCGGACGGGGGCCGCGGGGCGTGTCCTGGAGGTCGACATAGCCGGCACCCCTCACGTTCCTGCCGTCGTAAAAAAGGAGTTTGTAGCTGCCCCCTTTCTGGGGCTGGACAATGATCTTCATGGGGAGATCAGGTCGTGGATCACGTACGCGAGTTCCACGCTCTCCAGCCTTTTTAAGAAGTCCGTGAACTCCTCGTCCACGATGACGATTGCGCAGTCGATCCCGTGGAATGCGGCCTCGATCACGCCTTCCCGGGCGCCGAAGAACATGTCTGGCTTCCTTCCCGCCGATTTCAGAGCGATGTAGGCCTCGAGGCCGACTGCCGCGACCATCCCGGCCTTACCGGTCACTTCCAGCAGCCGGTCCCGCTTTACCTTGCGCGAGCCGCCATGCTGGATGCGCGGGACCTTGCAGACGTGGATGACGCCTTCGTGGTGTTCGATGATCCCGTTCAGCCTCGCGACCCCGACGTCCTCGTCCTTCTTTGCATCCGCGACCACGGATCCGGTTGCAGCGGAAGGCTTCTTCGCGGCGTAGAGGAAGCCGTCCTTCATGAACACCCCGACCTCGTCGCCGGCTTTGAGGTCCTCGGCCGCGATCGCCGTCCAGACCGAGACCTGCTGGATGATGTCGCGCCGTATGTGCCGGGCGTACGACTCAAGCGACTCGGCGTTGGCGAGCACCCACTCGATCCCGGACTTCGTCACCTCGTAGTTGCCCCGGCCGCTCGCCGAGACCATCCCCTCGTCGACCAGTTCGCGGATATACTCGGAGATCGCCTGCGGGGTCACGCCGAGTTTCTCGGCGATCTCCTGCTGCCTCACCGCCGGCTGGTGCTCGGCAATCTCCACGAGGATCTGGAGGCGCGAGACCTCGCGTTTGCTCCGAAGGATAGAATAGAGGGGGTCCTTAACGCCCTGTGTCAAGCAGCACCAGTCCCTGTCCCTTCACATCCATATGGGTGATCCGTTTGGCGAGGCCCTTGATGAAGACAGAACTGACGCCGAATTTCCGGGAGAGGTCGTTGATGGAACTGTTGCCCCTGGTGAGCTCACCCTCGATCTGCTCCACCACTTCGCGGAGGTTCTCATCGTTGGAGAGCGAGATGTAGAGGATGTCGGAGAGGTCGGAGAGGTTGCACTGGAAGTTCGCCCGGAACTTGTTGTAGGTGGCCCGGAACTCCTTCTCGGGCTTGGCCCCGGGCTTGGGCATCCGCCACTGCTCCTCGACAAGGTTTCCCTTCTTGAGGATCTGGAGGCACAGCGGCACGGAACCGTCATCGATGTGGGCCCGTATCTCGGGCTCGGTAAGCCACGACTTGTTCAGCAGTTCATAGACTTTCTTGAAGGAGGGGTCGTTGAATGTCATCAGGAGAGGGACCAGCTCTACAGGATCGTTTACGATGCGAATATGGCCCGGCACGGTGAAAACCCTATCATTATATCGCTGTGCGCATCAATAAAATTTTGCGACATAATCATGCAGAAAGGCAGAATCACGGTCCGGGGAATTGTCCAGGGTGTCGGGTTCCGCCCGTTCGTGTTTGCGCAGGCAGCCGAATTCGGTATTGCCGGCACGGTGAAAAACCTCGGCAGCGAAGTGGAGATTTTTGCGAAAGGCGCGCGTTTTGATGAGTTCCTCGCCGCCGTTTCCCGCGGCCCGCCCCTTGCCCGGATCGATTCCGTGGAGTGCACGGAGACAACCGCACCGATCCCGGACGGGTTTCTTATCCTGAAGAGCGGTACCGGGTCGTTCTCCGGCATGATCCCGCCCGACATCGCTATCTGTGACGAATGCATCACCGATATCTTCACGGACGGCGGCCGTTACGGGAACTACTGGGCTACGTCCTGCGTCAACTGCGGCCCCCGGTACAGCATCATCAGCGAGATCCCATACGACCGCGAGCGGACCTCCATGGCGGAATTTCCGGTGTGCCCTGCCTGCGCTGGGGAATACAATGACCCGCACTCCCGGCGCCACCATGCCCAGACGATCGCCTGCGCCAGCTGCGGGCCTGCCCTCACCCTCTTCGACAGGCTCGGCCATGAGGTCGACTGTTCCGACCCCGTAGCGGAGGCGGCCGGGCTGCTCGACGCCGGGTTCATCCTCGCGGTGCGGGGCATCGGCGGGTTCCACCTCGCTTGTGTCGAGGAATCGGCCGACAAGCTCAAGCACCGGCTCGGACGGATCAAGCAGCCCTTTGCGATCATGGTCCGGCCGGACTACATCGACCAGCTCGCGGTCGTCCCTCCGGGAGACCGACAGGCGCTGATGAGCCCCGTCCACCCGATCGCGGTCCTCGAAAAGCGCGACCCGACCGCCCATGCCGGGATCAGCAACCTGCATACGATCGGCTGCATGCTCCCCTACACCGGCCTCCACCACCTCCTCTTCTCGCATCTTTCTCACCCGCTCCTGATCATGACGAGCGCAAATATGCCCGGTTACCCGATGATCACGGAGATCGACGCAGCGATGGCGAAGCTGAACCGCGACGCCGACTTCTTCCTCACCCACAACCGGAAGATCGTCAACCGGTGCGACGACTCGGTGGTCAGGGACGGGTACATCATCCGGCTCTCGCGGGGGATCGCCCCGAAACGGACGGCGGTCGATCTCGGGAAACGCTGCATCCTCGGCGTCGGTCCCGAGCTGAACGCGAACGCGACCATCTACAAGTGCGGGTTTGCGGTCACTTCGCCCCATGTGGGGAACGTGCGCAACCCCGCTACGCTCGCGTACCTGGAGGAGACCGTGCACAACCTCCGGCGGATCCTCGGGGCGAAGTTCGACGTGGTCGCCCATGACCTCCACCCCCAGTTCCTCTCCACCCGCTTCGCCCGGGAGATCGCTGCGGAGCACGGCTTCGAACTCATTCCCATCCAGCACCACCGGGCCCATATCGCTGCCACGACCACGATGCCCTGTATCGGCATCGCGATCGACGGCGTGGGGTACGGGGACGACGGCACGGTCTGGGGGAGCGAGATCTTTGCCGGGCAGGTGCCGGAGCTCCGGCGGGTCGCCCATCTCGAGCCGGTGGCGATGCCCGGCGGGGACCTTGCGACCCGGTTCCCGGAGCGGATGCTCTACGGGATCCTGCCGGAGGAACGGGTCCTCTCGATCCTGGCCCGGCGCGGCTGGTCGGACGTGGAGCTGGGCGTGCTTAAAAAACAGGTCGCCTCGGGGTTCAACGTGACCCAGACCACGAGCACCGGGCGGGTGCTCGATGCTGCCGCTGCCCTGCTCGGTATCTGCCGGGAGCGGACGTACGACGGCGAACCTGCGATGAAACTGGAGGCGGCCGCCGCTGCCGTGCAGCCCGAAGCGTGGGAGCTTTTGTTTTCCACCCGGGAAGGGTGCGAGACTCTCTCCACCCGCGCTCTCATGGAGACCGCGCTCAAACGCCGGCTTGCAGCACCGGACGGTGACCTGCGGGCTGTCCGGAGGATCGCGGCCTCGTTCCAGTACAACCTCGCCCGGGGGATTGCGCAGATGGCCGTCCGTGCAGCGGAGCGGGACGGCATGAAGGAGATCGCGCTCAGCGGCGGGGTCGCGTACAACCACGCGATCCGCACGACCATAGAGCAGGAAGTTACCGCTCGGGGTTATTCATGCATCCTCAACCGGGACTACCCGCTCGGCGACGGCTGCGTTTCGTTCGGGCAGGTCGTGTACGCGGGCTGCTGGCTCGCCCTCAGGGACTAGTTGCGTGAGACGGGAGGATGCGGATTCCCATCGGGCACATTATTATGCGGGAAAAAGAAAGAGAGAATCACGAGCAATGGATCCACCTGACACGATAACCGACACGGAGAAGAAGATAAAAAGCCTCGAGCAGGACCTGAATGACCTCCGCCAGGGGCTTACTGTCGTCACCGACTTTTACCGGGACCTCGAACGCGTCTCCCGCCGGCAGGACGCGGTGGAAGCGGTGGACCAGACCATCGCAAAACCGCTCGCGGACGAGGACATCGAGTTCGAGGGCATCTGGCGGTTCCACGAGGACGCACTCGCTGCGGACCCGGCTGCCCATGTCTCCTGCACGGGGATGTACGACGCGTTCGTCAGGTACTGCCAAAAAAACGGCAGGAGCGTCGTGGACCAGGAGACCTTCGAATTTGTCTTTGCGCATATCGAGAACCCTGCACCGGTACTTGACCGGGGCGAATGGATCGGCTACCGGCTCGGCCCGGCAGCGGCTGACTCCGGTGCAGTCCTTTCCTTACCATGGCCCACATCCGGATCACGGAGGCCTCGGGGATCCCCCTCCTCGGCTCCCTGTACTTTGGCATCATCGACCGGGGCACCAACATCCTGCAGGTGCGCCCGAGCTGCGGCTGCAACCTGAACTGCCCGTTCTGCTCCGTGGACGCGGGGCCGGAATCGAAGACCCGTGCCACCAGTTACGAGGTGGAGATGGAGTACCTGCTCGGGGCAGTAGAGGAGATCTCCCGGTTCAAGGGAGACGGCGTCGAATGCCATATCGACTCCCCGGGCGAACCGCTGATGTATCACCGGCTCCCGGAGCTGGTGGCAGCGCTCCGCGGGATCGACTGCGTCAGCACCATCTCGCTCCAGACCAACGGCACCCTGCTCGATGCGGCGAAGATTGCCGCCCTCGAATCCGCGGGGCTCGACCGGATCAACCTCTCGCTCCATGCCCTCGACCCGGCAACCGCACGGAGATTGGCCGGCGCTGACTGGTTCGATATCGGCCAGGTCACCGAAGCGGCACGGGCGGTAGCCCGGAGCAGGATCGACCTCCTCATCGCCCCGGTCTACGTCCCGGGGATCAACGATGCCGAGATCCCCCGGCTGATCCGGTTTGCACAGGAGATCGGGGCGGGAAAACGGTTCCCGCCGCTTGGCATCCAGAAGTTCGAGCACTACCGGTACGGCAGGTCGCCCAGGGGAGTGAAGGCCCAGAGCTGGTGGCAGTTTTTCAACCGTAGCATAAAACCGTGGGAGAGGGAGACCGGCCTTGTCCTCAGGCTTGACGCGGAACGGGACTTCGGCACGGTGCGGCGCCCGTTCGTGCCGCTCGCGTTTGCAAAGGGCGAGAAGGTGACGGTCGAGATCCGGGCACCGGGCTGGATCCATGGCGAGATGCTGGGGGTCGCACGCAACCGCGTGGTATCCGTGTATGCCTGTCCGAAGGAGTCCGGGCAGGTCCGCGTAAAGATCGTCTCGACAAAGCACAATATCTACACGGCCATGCCGGTATGAAGGACGGGGCCGGGATGCCGGAATACGATAAACAGGCTTAAAATCCTTATCGATGAACTTAGCATATATGAAAACGGGCTGGGCGTTCTTACTCACCGGTATCGTTGTCATCGCTATCGGCCTTGCCGGGATCCTGACCGGATGGCCTGCATCCGAACCGGGCCGCGGTTCCCCGCCCGGCGCTGCGAATCCGGTGGCAACCCTGTCACCGGGCTTGGCGCATACTGCCGTTGAAGCGCCTGCCATGGCAGCCCCGATCCTCACGGTGCCGGCATCACCGGCCGGGGGAATACCCGCTGTTCAGGCCACACCGGAGATCTCTTCGGACGAAATCAAGATGCACTTCATGGACCTCGCTTTCGGGGCGGGCAACGCGTACCTCGAACGGTGGAACGCAACGGAGAACGACGGCCGCCTGATCATATCCGTGATCGCGAACAACGATGCCGATATCCCGCTGCTGGAAACAGCGGCGCATGAGTTCAACAGTATGTCGCAGACCAACCAGTTGTCCGAGCGGATCAAAGAGGGGTCGAACGGGGATATTGCGATCAAGTTCATTTCGGCAGACGGCATGGACGGGATTGCCCTCAACACGTCAACGGACCTGACCAGCCAGGAATTCAGGCAGGGCGGTATCATTGCGGCGAAGATCACCCGCGGGGCGATCTACATCAACGCGGACCTGAAAGGCGACGTGCGTAACCACACCCTCATCCGCAGCCTCTTCTACGAGATGGGATTTGTCGGCGACACCCAGAAATATCCCGACAGTGTCTTTTATGCGGGGGACAACACCAACGTCAACCTGACCGATGCGGACCTGGGGGCGATCGGGATCATGTACGGGACGGGTCTTACGCATGGCATGAGCGTGAGTGATGTGAAGCGGGTCGTCTATATCCGGTGACCTCCTGCTGCCGGAATCCGTTACACTATGCTTTTTTTTGACACAGCAACGGTGACTCCCGGGATGGCAATCAAAATCCATTTATATTGACATTTTATATATTCCTGTAATGGGAAGCAGGAAAGAACAGATCGGGCGCCACTGCCCGTATTGCGGGGCGATGGTCTCGTACGACGAGTATTTCTGCCGTTCGTGCCACAAGAAATTCACCGACCAGAACGATCTCGACGCCCCGTCCACCCGGCAGCCCGACACGTACGTAGTCTCGGTCCGGCGGGCATATGTCTCGGCACTCCTCTCCTTTATCGGGGTCGGCCTCGGCCAGTTCTACAACGGGGATCTGCTCAGGGGCCTCGCGTTCTTTCTTGCCTTTATCGCGATATCCTTCAACATCATCGCCACCCCGTACCAGACACAGCTGTTCTACGGGATCTGGCTCGCGGCGCTCGCGGAAGCCCTCTGGTCCGCCCGGAGGATCAACCGGTACGAGCGGCCGTTTATCGGCAGGGCAAGTTACCTGCTCTACGGGATGCTTGCGGTGTTCGGCCTTGTGGTCGCACTCTACCTGTATACCGGTCAGCCCGACCTTGTGTACCTGGGCAGGTTGTTTCCGGCCGTGCACCTGTATTCCGGTTAACTTCCCCGTAACGAAAGAGTATATCAGAATCCGGGACAAGAGACTTCCATGGAACGAACGCGAGTGTTTTTCTTTCTCACTATCCTGCTGACAACGGTAATCCTCCTCACCGCAGGGTGCACCGGGCCCGGCCCGGCACAGGCCCCGCCGGTCTCCATACCGTCCCCTGCCCCGTCTCCCGCCGTCACCCTTCCGGTAACCACCACGGTAACCACCCTGGCGCCGGCGCCATTGGTACCCACGGTAACTGCCTCGCCTCCGATCACTTCCGATGACATCACCCAGCACTTCATGGACATCGCGTTCGGCTCGGGCAATACCCAGCTCGACCGGCTCCCCTACACCCCCACCCCCCAGGTACCGATGAACACCATCTCGATCTTCAACGGAAACAGCGCAGACACCGCCCTGATCCAGTCGTTCATCAGCCATTTCAACGATCTTTCCGCCACCAACCAGTTCTTCACCAACATCAAGACCAGCACAAATGCGGACATCGTGATCCAGTTTGTGTCGACGGCGGGCATGGACGCGATCCCGCAGGAGTCCTATACCAGGGAGATCAAGTCCGGAAACCTCTCGTACGCAAAGATCGGGCCTCAGATCATTTACATCAATGACGATCTCACGGGCGACGAGCGGGGCCACATCGTGCTGCGGAGCATCCTGTACGCGCTCGGGTTCCAGGGCGAGACCCTGAAGTACCCGGACAGCATCTTCTATTACCAGCCCAACACCAATACCCGGCTCACCCTGGTCGACCAGAAGGCGATCCAGATTATGTACAGCGCCGGCCTGTACCCGGGGATGACAGTGGCAGATGTGAAAAACGTGGTGTACGTGAAGACGAACTAGGAAACAGGCACTTTTTTTCGGTTTTGATATACCCCGGCGAAGCTCTCACTAGGAGAAACAAGCCGTATTGAAAAAAGATTCTCTCAATTGCTTCCGGAAGAAATTTGAAATTCGAAGATTTGCTGCACAAATATTCTCTTCCTCGCGGTCGGAGAGGTTTTTCAAACCCTCTACGAGGAGAAGGGAGACAAAAGTCGACCTTCGACTTTCTGGCGAACCTCTTGAGAATTCGAAGAACACTGATGTGTTCTTCTCGTCCTCCTGGTTCTGATGAACCCCTCGGATTTCGAAGATTTCTGATAAAGTTTTCTCAGATTTTAGATTCGGACTGAACCTTTCTAAAGAAAGGGATTAAAAAAAAGAATTCGAAGATTTCCTGCGGAAATCTTCTCTTCTTCGAGGTTCGATGGAACCTCTTGAGAATTCGAAGGACACTGATGTGTTCTTCTCGTCCTCCTGGTTCTGACGAACCAGTCGGATTCAGCCGAACAGGGCGCCGAGCCCTGCCATGCCGCTCTCTTCGTCCTCCTTCTTGTGCTCTTCCTTGTGCTCTTCCTTGGCTGGTGCTGCGGCGTGGCCTGCTGCTGCGGGTGCTGCCGGTGCTGCGGCGACCGGTACTGCGGCGGCTGCCTTGATCGCATCCTCGATGTTGACGCCTTCGAGGGCTGCAATGAGTGCCTTGATCCGTGACTCGTCTGCCTTTACACCTGCGGCGGTAAGGACTGCCTTGACGCCGTTCTCATCGACCTTCTTGCCTGCCTTGTGCAGGAGAAGTGCTGCATAGATATACTCCATCTTAATTCACCTCAGTTAAATTATTTTACCAGGCTCTTGATGACCTGGCCTTCCCTGTACGCTTTTCCGATAATCGCATCGACAACGTCTTTCTCGTAGATGCTCGCCTCGATCGCAAGACCGCGTGCATCCCTGACCGCCTTCGTCAGGATCACATCGATCGAGTCCTTCGTCGGGAAAGCCGCTTCGACCGCGAGGGCGAGTGCCTGCCTGCCTGCGAGCTGGATCTGTCCGAGGATGACGGTCTCATCGACTGCAAGGACGGACGGCTCGTAGATGCTGCCGTCGTGGAAGGCTGCCTGGAGGGCGAGCCCCACGTCCATGGGCTTGATGTCGAGCTTGACGAGCACCGCGGCGAGTTTTGCCGAGATGACGCCGCCCTTTTTCACGACCGTCCTGGTCTCGCGGATCCTGACCTTGCCGCCTTCGATTGCTGCGGGGATCCCTGCCTGCTGCAGTTCACCGACAATCGGGCCCGGCTTGAAACTGGTCGGACCGCTCGGGATGACGATGTCTTCCGGCGCTTTCTCGCCGGGCTTTGCCGCCATCCTGGTCTTGGTCTTCTCCAGCTGCCTGAAGAGCTTGAAGGGGTTGTCGTTCGTGAAGATGATCGCCGAGTGACCGGAGATGTACTTCGCGAGGTTCCTGGTCTCCCCGCCGATCTCGTCGAACGCGTGCCTGATTAACGTGTTCCTCGTCACCTTTATGACAGCCTTTCCCCGCAGGTTCCTGCGGATCTGCTGCACCTGCTGTGCGGGGATCCCGTACATGTCGACAAGCCCGATGAGCTTGTACTGCTTCGCGTTCTTCTGGATGTCAGCGACCTCGTCTTTCTTCCATGCCGGAAGGTGGTGGGTGTATAACGCCATTATTCCAACCTCACGGAGGGGCCCATCGTTGTCTTGACAAAGACGGACCGGACGTTCAGCGGACCCTGTTCGAGAACAGACTCGACACGCTTGACGATCGTCTCGATGTTCTCGGCGACCTGCTCCGGCTTCATTGCGGTTGTGCCGACCTTGGTGGAGAAGACCGTCTTGTCCTTGGTCCTGATCTTCACCGAGTTTTTCAGGCGCTCCACGATCGGGCGGATGTCCGTACCGCTGGTGATCGGCATCGGCATCCTTCCCCGCGGACCGAGCCGGGGACCTGAGTACCGTCCGACACCGGGCATGACCCCCGTCTCCGCAAGGAAGTACCGGTATTTGCCGGCAACTTTCCGTGCTTCGCGGGGCTGTCCGCCGAGCCGTTCAACTTCTTCAGGGCCGATGATCAGATCAACCTTGGCATCCTTTGCCTGGGTGACGATGTCTCCCTTGCCGATCACGCAGATACCAATGTTCTCACCGGTCCCGTGGGGGAGCATAATCGTCTCGTCGATACGATTTTTCGGCTGCGCCATGTCGATATTCTTGAGATTGATGGTAATATCGATGCTCTCAGAGAATTTACGCTTAGGCGCTTTTTCAATCGCCGTTTTCACGGCTTCTAAAATCTTAGCCCTGTCTACCATCAGTTTCCTCCATAGTTCTGCGACCTTTCGATCTCCTATGGTTTTCTCACGCTTATTTCACGAGCACGCTGTCGTACTTGCCTTCTGCAATGAGGGACAAGACCTCTTTGGCCTTCTTCCCGTCAATGGTGACTCCCATGCTGACGCACGTGCCGACGACCTCTCTGACTGCGGTCTTCAGCTCGTAGGAGAGCATGCCTTCGAGTTTCATGTTGGCAATCCTGACAGCGGCCTCGAATGGCAGGTTGCCTGCCACTTTGACGTTGGGCTCTGCGGATCCTTTCTCGATACCGGCCTCTTTCTTGATGAGTGCCGTCGTCGGCGGGATTCCCACCGTGACCGTGAACGCCTTCTTGGCGTCGACTTCGATCCTGACCGGGACCTGCATTCCGTTGAATGTGGCGGTCTTCTTGTTGATCTCGTCGACTACTGCCTTCACGTTGATACCGAGTGGTCCGAGCGACGGTCCAAGGGGTGGACCTGCCGTAGCCTTTCCGCCGGGTACTAAAACCTCGACCACTTCTGCCATAGTCTTTGCACCATGCCGTCCCGTATAAACGGGTTCCAAGCTTGGGTCTGTAACTATTGATGGCAAGGGAAATAAAGGTGATCTTGGAATGAGGGGGACGTGCCAATGCAGTCCGGAGGATCCCGGCCTGCCACTAAAAGTACACCGCCCGACCCCCCCTATCGCATTCATCCGGATTTGCCCCTGCCTATTCACAAAATTCCCATCGTAAAATTGTCTCCGAAATATACAAAAATCTGCCAAAAAATGAAAGGGGGTTGGGGGGGGTCACATGGGTACAAAATGAAAACGGACACTATGGGCGATCCGGTATGACCTAAGTTCCTGATGTGAACTTCCCGCACAACCCCTTCCGCACGGGATCAGTTTGTACCCGCCCGACCCCCCCATGCCCCCAAAAAACAACCGCACGATCCATCGATCCCACCCGCCAGTTATTTGGTGATAAAAATCAACAGTACCTTATGCACGCGAAGGTCCCCCTCACCGAACTCAACGACCGGCTGCAGCGTTTCCGGGCACGGATGGACATTACGAACCCCGGCTGGGAGCTCGCGATCATCTTCAGCACCATCAATCTCTACTATTTTACCGGGACCCTGCAGGACGGGATGCTGCTCATCCCCCGCGATGGCGAGGCGGTCTTCTGGGTACGGCGGAGTTACGCGCGTGCCGTGGACGAGTCCTGCTTCCCGCAGATCCGGCCGATGCAGAGTTACCGGACCGCGGCCGGGGCGACGGGTGCGATCCCCGGGACCGTGTACCTCGAAACCGAGCAGGTATCGCTCGCCACGTACCAGCGGCTGCGGAAACATTTCCCCTTCGGTAACGTGATATCAGTCGATGGCGTGGTGGCAGATATCCGGTCGGTCAAGAGCCCGTACGAACGGAACCTGATGGAGAAGGCGGGCAGTATCCACCGCCATGTCCTCGAGGACCTCGCCCCGGGTCTCCTCCGGGAGGGCATGAGCGAGGCAGATTTCTCGGCCGAGCTCTACGCGGTCATGGTGCGGGAAGGCCACCACGGGATCGTCCGGTTCGGGATCGCCGGGGCCGAGATCATGCTCGGGCTGATCGGCTTTGGCGAGAGTTCCATCTACCCGACGTATATCGACAGCCCCGGCGGCAATGCCGGCATGTCACCCGCCGTCCCGCTGCTCGGCAGCCGGGACCGGAAACTGAAGAGAGGCGACCTTGTTTTCTGTGACATCGGTTGCGGGTACCACGGGTACCATACCGACAAGACCATGACCTACGTGTTTGGCGGGACGCTGCCGGACGAAGTGATCGCGATTCACCAGCAGTGCGTCGATATCCAGGATCAGATCGTCCCGCTCCTCAGGCCGGGAGCGGTCCCCTCGCAGATCTACGAGACAGTAACGGCCGATCTCGGGCCTGCGTTCCTTGAAAATTTCATGGGCTACGGGGACCGGAAAGTCCAGTTCCTCGGACACGGGATCGGCCTCGAGATCGCCGAGAACCCGGTGATCGCCAGGGGATTCGACACGTCCATCGAAGAAGGTATGGTCATCGCACTTGAGCCCAAGAAAGGGATCCGGGGGATCGGGATGGTCGGCACTGAGAACACGTTTGTCGTCACTCCTGCCGGAGGCCGCAGTATCACCGGCAACCACCCCGGCCTGATACGGGTCGGGTAGGGAACGTTCTTTCTCCGGGAGCCTCTTGCGAAAACCGGGCCGGAAGATCGTCCCTGCCCCGGTGAGGGCGAGACATAATCCCCCGGCCGGCCATACAGGTACTGCATGGAGAAGAAGCTCGTCTTCGCGTTCCTCTTTGTCCTGATCTTTCCTGCCCTCATCCTCGTACTCTCAGGAGACTTCCTTTGGCCGGAAGGATGGATCTTTGCCGCCTGGTTCCTCCTGCTCTGTTATTCCACGATCCTCTACCTGTACCGCAAAGACCCGGCACTGCTCGCCGAACGGTTCCGGAAGCCCGGTGCCGCAGGACATGAGAGCTGGGACCGGTACGTGGTTTATGGCCTCGGGCTCGGGTTCACGCTCTGGATCGTCGTCATGCCCCTCGATGCACGCCGGTTCGGGTGGTCCCCTGCCTTTCCCCTCTGGCTGAATATCGCCGGTTTGGCCCTGCTGGCCGGGTCCTTCTTCCTGTTCTTCCGGTCTTACACGGACAATACCTTCCTCTCCCCGCTGGTGCGGATCCAGGGCGAGCGGGGGCAGCGGATAGTATCAACCGGAGTCTATGGGCTCGTCAGGCACCCGATGTACCTTGGGGCGATCCTGATGTTCCTCGGGGCACCCCTCCTGCTCGGCTCATGCTATGGAGTACTTGCCGGTATTGCCCTGACCGCGCTCCTGATGGCGAGGATCCGAAAAGAGGAGGAGATGCTGGGCCGGGAACTCGAAGGCTACCGCGAATATACCGGGTACGTCCGCTACCGGCTGGTCCCCTTCCTCTGGTAACGCAGGAAACCACCGGACAGATACCCTCATATGGTTCTGCCCGATACCTGATCCCGGGACACGCATGGATATCATCGAAGCAGATCATCTGAGCAAATCCTTCGGGTCGTTCAAGGCTGTTGACAATGTCAGCATCGCAGTTAAGGAGGGAGAAATTTTCGGTTTTCTCGGGCCGAACGGTGCCGGGAAGACAACCACCATCCGTATGCTGACGGGGGTACTGGCACCGGATGCCGGTTCGTCCCGGATCTGCGGGATCGATATCCACGAAAACCCGCTCGAAGCCAAGATGAAGATGGGGATCATCCCCGAGAACGGCACGGTCTATTCCGACCTGACTGCCGAACAGAACATTCTCTGGACAGCAAAATTCTACGGCATGGACAGCGCCTCCCGCAAAAAGCGGGCTGATGAGATCCTCTCAGACCTGGGACTCTCTGAACGGAGGGATGACATTGTCCGTAACTTCTCGAAAGGGATGCGGCAGCGGATCAGCATCGCGTGCGCCATCGTCCCCTCGCCACCGGTCCTTTTCCTTGATGAACCCACCGGAGGGCTGGACGTGTACAGCCGCCGGCTGGTGATCGAAACGATCCGGCGGATGAATGCAACGGGCAGTACGGTCTTTCTTACCACGCACAATATCGAGGAGGCAAACGAGCTCTGCACGATCATCAGCGTTATCAACAAGGGAGCGATCATAGCAACGGGCAGCCCGGAAAAACTCAAGAAGAGTTTTGACCGGGCGAACTACGTCGAGATAGCGTTCGAACAGCCGGTGACCAGGGAATTGTTTGCACAGGGGGGAATATCCCGGGCAGAGCCCCACGGGGACAAGTGGAGACTGTATACGGATGATCCGGACCGGACGGTAAAATATTGTGCAGCACTCGCAGAACGGGAACACTTAAAAATCCTCTCCCTTGCTACATCGACCCCGACGCTCGAAGAAGCGTTCGTCCAGCTCACGGGAGGCGCGTGATGGACCTCAGGCTGTTTGCCCGGAGCGTCCTTTTAGTCACCGAGAAGAATATGCGGATTTACTATTACAAGGGGGCAGTCGTGATCTTCGGGCTCCTTTTCCCGTTCATCATGTTCCTGACGTTTTTTATCGGGCGGAACCTCAACCTCGTCCTTTTTTTCCCGGCATTCCTCGGCATGATGCTGTTCTTCTCCTCGTCCTCCACCGGGCCACTCATCACGCCATGGGAAAAACGGGAAAAGACCTACGAGCGCCTCTTGTCCCTGCCCGTCACGCTGGAAAGCATTATCCTCGGCGACATCCTTGCCGGTTCGCTCTTCGGGATCGTCATCACAACGATCGTCTGGGGTGCAGGATCGCTTATCCTTCACCTGCCCCTCGCGAACCCGGGGCTCCTCGCGGTGACACTGGTGCTCGGGGCGTTCACCTTTGCTTCCCTCGGTACCCTGCTCTCGTCCCCGGCGATGAGTAATCCATCCAACGTGATGATGGTCTCCAACCTGATCCGCCTCCCCCTGATATTTGTCAGCGGTATTTTTATTCCCCTGAACCAGCTGGGGGACTGGGAATGGATGCTCACGTCGCTCTCCCCGCTCACCTACCTCGTCGACCTGTTCAACGGGTCGATCAACGGCAATCCGGTGTACCCCGCAGTTCTTGATATCACTGTCCTCGCTATCGTAATCCTGGTATTCATCCTCTGCGCAAAACTGATCCAGCAGTATAACCTCTCGAAGGGGATTTAAAGGCAAAAATCCTTTAAAAAAAATTATTGTAACGGGTCCTCATCCCCGCTGGTCCGGAACCCGCCTGCCCCTGTGTCACGGTAAATATCCTTATTACCATGGACGATCCCTACAACGCAACTATGAAACTCCGCAACCTGGTCCTCTTTCTTACCCTGATGGTAGTCGCATTCACCTGCGTTACCGGCTGTACCAGTAACCGGTGGCGGTTATGGCAGTACCCCGAACCCGGCGACTCCCGTCATCACCCCGGGAGAGTTCCTGACCACCGGTGCTGCTGTGCCGGTTTCAGCTCCTCCCGTCGGGGCACAGCAGACCGTTACCATCGAACTCACCGCAAAAAACATGGCCTTTAACCAGTCTGTCATCACCGTGCCGGCAGGTGCAACCGTGATCGTGAATTTCCACAACCGGGAGGATGCGGGATCGTCGCAGGTGACCGGCATCTCCCACAACTTTGCGGTGTACGACTCCCCGGCAGCGGGGACGACGATCTTCAGCGGGGAGATCATTACCGGGGGAGAGGACGCAAGCTACCGGTTCACCGCACCCGCGACACCGGGCACCTATTTCTTCCGGTGCGATGTCCACCCGGCACTCATGACCGGGAAGTTCATTGTCCGGTAAAAAGTGGATGAGGTGTGAAATCATGACTGAGAATTATCCGGAATTACGGGGAAAAACTGCGATTGTCACCGGCGCTTCATCCGGGATAGGTCGCGCAACCGCACGGCTCCTTGCTGAAAACGGTGTCAGGGTCGGGCTCGTCTCGCGATCCCGGGATATACTTGAGGAGCTTTCCGGGACCATGCCCGGTTCACAGGCTTTCCCCGCCGACATGACAAAGCTCCCGCAGATCAAAACAATGGTCAGCAGGGCGAAGGACTATTTTGGCAGGATCGACATTCTTGTCAATAATGCAGGTCAGGGCTATGATGCGCCGGTGGAAACCACAGAGATCGGCACGTTCAGGTATATTTATGACCTGAATGTCATCGGCCCGCTGGTCGCCATGCAGCAGGTGATCCCGGTCATGCGGGCGCAGGGCGGGGGGACGATCATCAACATCAGTTCCGGCACCGCACTGATGCACCTGCCGGGAATGAGCCCGTATTCGTCGTCAAAGCGGGCCCTGGCCGGCATCAGCCTCACCGCCCGGCAGGAACTGGAGGCTGACAGGATTGTCATTTCCGTCGTCTACCCGTACATCACCCTTACCAATTTCGAAAAGAACACCATCCGGGCAGTTCCCGTGCCTGAAGACCGGGAGGAACCGACCGGCCCGTACCCACCGGATTCAGCAGAATTTGTCGCCGGGAAGATTGCCGGGGGTATCGTGAGCGGCGAGGCAGAGATCTTCTCCCATGACTGGATGAAAGAGCGCCGACCCTTTTCATCCTGAAAAAAATGAGAGTATCTATTTTTCCGGGTAGAGCGGGAGTACGAGCGGGGCCCGTGACTCCTGGCTGAAATCAAAATCCTCTGTCAGATCTCCAAGGACCGGAGCGTTCTCCCTGACCGATGGGCGGGAATCCGGGCGGGTATCGGTCGCGGGGTCGAGACGCGACCCGTTGAGGAAATCGTCTTCGATAAACTTCAGGTACGCGTCAAAGCTGAGCGTCTGATGGTCGATAAATCCTTTCCTCGCGTACGGGCTGATCACGATCCCGGGGACCCGGATCCCATATCCGTTCTGGTCGACTTTTGGCGGGACAACATGGTCGTAGAACCCGCCCCAGTCGTCCCATGTCAGGAAAATGGCGGTGCTGTTCCAGTCGGGCCCTTCCATCGCGGCGTTGATGATCGATGTGGTGTACGCCTGGCCGTCCGATACCCGTGAAGGAGGATGCTCGCTGACAGTCTGGTTCGGGCTGATCCATGACACGCTGGGCAGGGTGCCGGATCTGGCTGCGATGAAGTACCGGTCAATCGCCCTGACATTCTTCACCTGATCATTCTGCCGGACCGTCTCGAACCAGGGGAGCGGGTTCCAGATCTCGGGCACACCCACCCGCTGGGGCTGCGCCTCGCAGAACATCGCGTCGTCGGCACAATCCGGCTGGTCGCCTTCCTCGAGATAATATGCCCATGTAACGTTATTCTTATGGAGAAGATAGGTAATGTCGGTCCATGCATAATCCGGAATTTCAGTCGGCGTGCCGTTCTCGGCAACTATCAGGCGGCTTGGACCCTGGAGGGCATCGGAACAACTCATCGGATCGCCGGGTTTGCAGTTTGCGGACCAGGCGGAGACCATGTACAGGTGGGAGGGAAGGCTCCAGGAAGCCGCAGATTCGAACATGTGGTCCTGCAGGACAAAATTATCGGCATAGGACCAGTAATTCGGGATCTCCCGCCGGTCATGGTACCCCATCACGTCTATCTGTGCCATTCCGGCCATGCATTCTCCGGGTTGTGCCGTCCGGTTGCAGGTATTGTTGATGGCGATCTCCGCCTGCGTGATGAAGCCGTCCATCTTCCCGCCGTTTATGTCTGCCTCGGACTCGTACTGGCTGTGGGGCCCGCCATAATTGATATCGTCCGGGTCATGGTACGGGGGGACACACGTCTTCGTCCGGGGATCGGGGTTGCAGACCGACGGGGTCCCGTTCTCCATGGGGATGCCATCTGCCCCGGGGTAGGTGCCGAAGTAATGATCGAATGCCCGGTTCTCCTGCATGATGATGATCACATGCCGGATCTTGTGGATCCCCCCGCCCGGGCCCGGCAGGACTGTTGTCCATCCGGTTGTCGTTGCAGGAGCCGGTGCCGCCTTCGGACCTGTTATCGTGCATCCTGCCGCGAGGAGGAGGAGGAGCAGGATCATGGCTGCCCATGGGATGACGAATTTCATAACCCTGAAACCCCCGGTGTGATTTCCATTCTTATCTCAAGGATACCAGCCGTCGCATTGCCATTTTCAGCTCCCGCGGTTCCCCGGAGATCCTGATGCGTTGGGATACACCGGGAGGAGGAGCGGGGGACGTGGCTCCTGCGTGAAATCGAAATCCCGGCTCAGGTCACCGAGGGCCGGGGCATCTTCCCGGACGCTCGTTCGCGGGTCAGGACGGGAATCCGTGGACGGGTCAAGGCGCGCACCATCGAGGAAATCATCCTCGATGAACTTCAGGTACGCATCGAAGCTGAGGGTCTGCTTGTCGATATAACCCTTTTTTGCATACGGGCTGATCACGAGCGCCGGTACGCGGAGGCCGTACCCGTTCACATCGACCTGAGGCGGCACGACATGGTCATAGAAACCTCCCCAGTCATCCCATGCAAGGAATATTGCCGTGCTGTTCCAGTCGGGCCCTTCCATCGCGGCATTGATGATCGAAGTCGTATAGGCCTGCCCGGTGGCGATACTGCTCGGAGGATGCTCGCTATCCCGGTTGTTGGGGGTGATCCACGCGACCTGCGGGAGAGTCCCGTTCTTCACTGCGACAAAATAATTGTCCAGTGACTGGACGTTTGACGTCTCGTTGTTCTGCTGCACGGTCTCAAACCAGGGGAGCGGGTTCCAGATCTGGGGTACGCTCGCCCTCTGGGGCTGCTCCTCGCAGAACATCTCGTCATTGGCGCAGTCCGGCTGGGTGCCTTCGTCGAGATAATACGCCCACGTGACTTTGTTCCTGTGCAGCAGGTAGGTGATATCGGTCCAGGCATAATCGGGGACGGCAGTCGGCGTCCCGTTTTTATCCAGGAGGAGACGGTCAGGCGCCTGAAGTTCATTGACACAGCTCATCGGATCCGTTGTCGAGCACCGTGCCGACCAGCCGGAAACGATGAAGAGGTGTGCGGGAAGGCTCCAGGTAGCTGCCGATTCGAACATGTGGTCCTGCAGGACGAAATTATCGGCATAGGTCCAGTAGTTCGGGAGTTCGCGCCGATCATGGTATCCCACGGCATCCGCAGTCGCTGTTTTTATCATGCAGCCGGTATAGTTGGACGTCTGATTACAGGCGAGTTTTATTCCCTCGTACTGCTGCCGGAGGAAGCCGTCCATCCTCCCGTTATCGATATCGGCGATGGAATCGTACTCCCCGTGCGGGCCGCCGTAATTCGAATCGTTCGCATCATGGTAGGGACGGATGCACTGCCCGCCCACCGGGCCGGGAATACAGACCGTGGGGATCCCATCCGTCATGGGAATTCCCTCGGCTCCGGGATATGTGCCGAAATAATTGTCAAATGCCCGGTTCTCCTGCATGATGATGATCACGTGCCGGATCTTATGGATGCCTTCGCCCGGCGCGGGAACGACCGCTGTGGAGACCGGCGGAAGAAAGGGCGCGACCGGTGGCGGTGACGTCGGCGCCGTGCTGAACACCGGGGCCGGCGCGGGGACAGCGGGGGTTCCTGCCGGAACTGCCTGTGGCCGGGACATGCATCCGGCAGCGATAACGGCCAGGATTACACAGACAAGTAATCCTGCAATGAAGGTCTTCATATACCGCACTCCCTTTGGTGGGTCTTATTGATAGTGCCTGTTTACAGTTTTTGAAAGAAGGAACTTCCGGGAATACCGGTATTATCCGGAAAATCTGCTGTCCGGATTGAGCCAGGGCCGCGAGGGAGATTATTCACAGGACCCACGGGACCCAAAAAAACCGGTGTCTGGTTCCGGGAGGGGGGATCCTGATTGTCCTCCGGGTTTTAAAAACCCGGGACCTGCCGGGGCCCGGATTATTTCTCCCCGTCTTTATATCCAAAAGAATGGGATGTTATTCGACAATATCCCAGCCGGGCTCCTCCGCGGGTTCGGTTGTTTCCTCGGATTTTTCCCTCTGCTTCCCGTGGATCTCGTGGACGAAACGCGACCCGGTCATGGAGGACAATATCGCGGCGGTGACGGAGAGCAGGGCGCCGATGTAGAAGGAGATCCTGAGCGATGGCATGAAGGCATGAGCTAGCGTTGTCGGGAACCAGGTGGTGCCGGTCAGGGTCGCCATGGTCGCCGGGCTGATCGCGGCGACGACAGCCTGGGGTAACGTGACAAGGATCGCGTGGACCGGGTTGTATCCAAGGAACGCTGCAAACAACGCTCCGGTCGGCGGGATTGCGCTCATGGGAGCGAGCAGCTCCGGGGCTCCGGCACCGGCGAGCGATGTCGCGAGTTCCGGGGGAAAGAGGTGCGTCAGGCTGACGATGACGATGGTAAAAAACAGGGCCATGGAGACGACCATCCCGCTGTTCTGCAGCATCGACCTCATGCCCGACGCAACGCCCCGGTCTTCCGGGGGCACGGAATTCATGATGGCCGCGATATTCGGTGTGCCGAACATGCCATTCCCGAGGCCCATGATCAGGAGGGCGATCGCAAAGACCGGGTACTCGAAATTATAGGGCAGCATGGCCAGCATCAGGAACGAGACGGCGATCAGGAGCAGGCCGGAAGTGGCGAACCACCGGGAGCCGTATTTGTCTGACAGCCAGCCCGAGAGGGGGCCCATGATCACGAACCCTGCGGTGAGCGGCAGCATGAAGACCCCGGCCCAGAACGGTGTCGACTCGTAGCTGTACCCATGGAGCGGCAGCCAGATGCCCTGCAGCAGCATGATCAGGAGGAACATCATGCCGCCGCGGGCAAGGGCGCTCAGGAACCCGGCGGTGTTGGCGAGGGAGAACACCCGGATCTTAAAAAGGCTCAGCCGGAACATCGGGTCCTCGACCCGGCTCTCGATGAACGGGAATGCGACCAGGAGCACGATGCCGGTGAACAATGCGGCGATGACCAGCGGGTTGCCCCACCCCATCGGGTCCTGCCCGTAGGGGAGCAGGGCATACGTGATACCGATCAAAAATATGGTCAGCCCGCCGACAAAGGTGATGTTGCCCCAGACATCGATCTTCCGGGCCCGTTTCGGCAACGGGGTCTCCTTCAGTTTCAGGAACGCCCAGACCGTGCCCAGGATGCCGACCGGCACGCTGACGAGGAACACGTACCGCCAGTTATAGAACGCGAGGATGCCGCCGAGGATGAGGCCCACGAACTGGCCCGAGAGGAACGCCATCGTGTTCAGTCCCAGCGCCTTGCCCCGTTCATCGGGAGGGAAGGCATCGGTGAGGATGGCAGCGCTGTTGGAAAAGGTGAAGGACGCACCCACGGCCTGGACGAGACGGAACGCGATGATCTCAAGGGCGCCGGCATCCCCCTTGTCCGGCGTGAGAAAAAGCAGGACGGACCCGAGGGTGAAGATGGCAAACCCGATGTTGTAGAGCTTCACTCTCCCGTACATGTCCGAGAGCCGGCCGAAGCTGAGGAGGAGGGTCGCGGTGACGAGGCTGTACCCCATCAGCACCCAGATCAGGTACTGGAACGAGGTGAGCGGGTCGATATTGATGCCATTGAAGATCGCGGGCAGCGAGATGAGGGTGATGCTCCCGTTCACGGATACCATGAACATCTCGATGGTCGTGATCGAGAGCACGATCCACTTGTAGTCGATCCGTTTTCTGGCGGGGCCTGTGCCATTGCCGGTGGTTTCGTTCTTCTCCATGAGATCGGGTTGTCCCCCGGGTTCATCCGGGTATTTTCCTGGACATGTAAAATATAACTTACAAAGTTTGATCTTTTAGGACTATAATGTTTCCAGAGCTCCTGCATATGAGAATATCCCCGGCGAGATGCAGGATTCCCGGGCCTGGATGCGAACCATGCAATACGCGAGGGCAAAATAAAATCAATGAAAACCTTGAAACCTCCCTCCGGTTGATTACTCAATCAGGGTGGCATGCATGAAATATGCCGATATCGACAGGATTTACCGGACCATGCCGCTGGACAACATCCCCTGGAACAGCGGGGCTCCCCCCGATGCGCTCGTCAGGCTTGTACAGGAAGGCAAAGTCCTTCCCTGCGCAACCATCGATCTCGGGTGCGGTGCAGGCAACTATGCGATCTGGCTGGCAGGTCTCGGGTTCGATGTAACCGGCGTGGACAGTTCTCCCACCGCCATAAAAATCGCCGGAGAAAACGCAAAAAAACGGGGGGCCCGGTGCAGGTTTATTGTCGCCGATCTCCTCGGCGACCTGCATGAAGTGACCGGCACGTTTGACTTTGCGTATGACTGGGAGCTCCTGCACCATATTTTCCCGGAAGACCGGGAGACCTATATCAGGAATGTACATCGCATCCTCAACCCCGGGGCAACGTACTGCTCTGTCTGTTTCAGCGAGCACGACCCCCAGTTTGGCGGAAACGGAAAATACCGCACGACCCGTATCGGGACAACGCTCTACTTCTCCTCAGAATCAGAGATCCGTGACCTTGTTTCCCCGAATTTCACCATCCGTGAATTAAAAACGATTGAGGTGGGAGGGAAATTTGGTTCCCATTGTGCAGTTTATCTGCTGGCGGAGCGGCGCTGAATGCTTCAGATGGAATATGTATGGGTTCGGATCACATCCTTATAGAAAAAGTGAACTTTTCATCCCTTGCACACCCGGTGGCCAGACTATTGCCTTATGAGGACGTGTCGGCGGTCTCTTCTCACCATTGCCCGAGCATGTCAGCCCGCGCCAGCGAAAACTAGATAGATATTCATGACGAGGTAACATGAAGAAGATACGGATACACCGGGAAGATCAAAAAACCGGCCGGCAGGAATTGTTTTGTTAATAACGGAGAGACTTCGATGGAGAAACCTGAAAGCAGGACCGAAGTGAACATCGGATTCGGCAAGGGGAGAATCGAGTCCCTCACGGATGGGATCTTCGCGTTCGGCATGACACTCCTCGTGCTCGGGGCCGGCTATCCGTTTGCTGTTGAAACACTGGCAGGCAGGCCCGTCTCCCAGATTCTCCTCCAGTCGGTTCCGGATATTATCCTGTATGTCATCTCTTTTCTCATCCTGGCAACGTTCTGGGTCTCGCATCACACACAGTTCCACCATATACGCTATATTGACCGGACCCTGCTCTGGCTCAATATTATTATCCTGATGTTCGTTGCCTTCATCCCGTTCAGCAGCTCAATCGCCGGTGTCTATCCCGAAAATCCCCTGGCGGCAGGTGTACTCGAGATCCACCTGCTGGTGACCGGGCTGCTCTTTCATCTCCAGTGGCGGTATGCCACCGATCACCACCGCCTCGTGGATCCTTCGCTTTCATCGTTCATCATCAGGCGGGGGACCGAAGTGACGCTCATCATCCCGGCATTGTCCTGCATCGGGCTCGTCCTGGCATTTTTTTCCATTCCCTTCGGGCTGGCGGTGTACGTTCTCGTCCCCCCGCTGTACTATATCCGGCTGAAAAGGATCCAGTAAGGAAACTCTTTTGTTATGACAGAAAACACACTTAGGGAAAGCAGGACGGGGCACTTCTCAGCCGGTTGCTGACACCATTCCTTACCTGTTAAACGGGTTGCACAAATCAATTTCCAGGATTACCTGAGACCGGACTACTGATACCAATGCAGGAACCAAAACCGCCGGACAGTACCTTTCTTCACCCTGCGACACCCGGGACAGCCAGCCCGGGACGGGGGACCACTGAAATCTGCCGGAATCCGCCGGATGTCCTGACCGGGACCGAGAAGGGAATCGTTCTTCTCATTGCGGTTCTCGCGGGGTTCCTGACTCCCTTCGACGGTGCAGCGGTAAATATCGCGCTCCCCACGATCGGGTCCGAGTTCCACATGGATGTCATCTCCCTTTCGTGGATCGCAACCGCCTACCTTATCGCAGCAGCGCTCTTCCTTGTCCCGTTCGGGAAGATTGCAGATATTTACGGGAGAAAAAAAGTTTTCCTGTACGGTATCAGCATCTTCGCCGCCGCTTCGCTCGCGATGACCATGGTCCCTTCCCCGAACCTGATGATCGTAATCCGTGTCATCCAGGGTCTCGGGAGCGGGATGATCTTCGGGACCACGGTGGCAATTCTCAGCTCGGTCTTCCCGCCCGGAGAGCGGGGGAAGGCGCTTGGCATCTACATCACTTCGGTGTACTTCGGACTCTCCCTCGGTCCTTTCCTTGGGGGTGTCCTGACCCAGTACTTCGGTCTGGAGGAGTATCTTCTTTGTGAACGTCCCCATCGGTATCGCAGCTGTTCTTCTTGTCACATGGAAGCTGAAAGGCGACTGGGCCGAGTGCCACGGCGAACGCTTCGACCTGACAGGATCCGTTATCTACGGGATATCCATTGTTGCGATCATGTACGGGCTCTCCGTTGCTACCGAAGGTGCAGGATACGCGCTCCTTCTTACCGGGATAGCGGCCGGGATCTGCTTTGTCCTGTACGAACGGAGGACCTCCTTCCCGGTCCTCGATGTAAAACTGTTCACCGGAAACCGGATCTTTGCGTTCTCCAACTTTGCCGCGCTGATCAACTACAGTGCAACGTATGCGGTCACGTTCCTGTTAAGCCTCTATCTCCAGTACACGAGCGGCTTCACCCCGGAAACTGCCGGGCTGATCCTGATAGCGCAACCGGCCTTCCAGGCCATGGTTTCCCCGGTAGCCGGAAAACTGTCGGATCGTATTGAACCCGCGGTAGTCGCAACGGCAGGAATGGCGCTCACGGCGGCAGGTCTCGTTCTCCTGATCTTCCTCACGGAAACGAGTTCTCTCCTGTATCTCATCCTCTGCCTCATCGGTACTCGGGGCGGGATTCGGTCTCTTCTCCTCGCCGAATACGAACGCTATCATGAGCGCTGTCGAAAAGCGTTATTACGGGGTCGCATCGGGGATGGTCGGGACGATGCGTCTCTTGGGGCAGATGTTATCGATGGGGATCGCGATGCTGGTCTTTGCCATCGTCATTGGTCCGGTCGAGATCACCCCCGCGTACTATCCCCAGTTCATGGCCAGCATGCATATCGGGTTCATCCTGTTTGCGATCTTCTGCACAGTGGGAATCTTCTTCTCACTGGTCCGGGGAAAGATGCACGAGACCCCGTGATATGTCAGTCCGTTCGTTTCCCGTGACCGGGGAATGCCACCTGCGGTCTCCGGATAACGAACGAGGCGTCCAGGTTGTCTGCCATCCGTGCGGCCATTGCGGCGGGAATGCCCAGCACCATCATCTCCGGGGGAAGCGAATGGTTCTGTGTCGGGTCCTGCGGGCCCATGAACGCGGTATTGCGCGGCGTGTTCTCCGCAAGTCCGGCCGGGAACGTGATAAAGGTCGAACAGGAAGACCCCCAGGGAACGATAACCGGTGAGAACGGGTCGTCCCGGTCGAAGTGGATGAGTGCCGCCATGTTCCGGATCTGCTCGCCCGTGCCAAAGCAGCAGAGGGACCTGACCTCAGGCCCGGGATCCGGCAGTGCATCACAGGCCTGAACGACGAGGTATTTTCCCGGTGGGTGGATCGGCCCCGCTGCGAGCGTGCACTGTTCGACCAGCTCCGGGCTCGCCTTCAGGAATTCGGCCGCCCCGCCGCGGACATCTTTCCTGCCGGTAGATACAAAGTATTTGATCTCACCGGGCACGGGAATGTACCCCACGTGATAGAGCCCCCCGAGACAACAACCCTCCCCGGTGTCAGCACTTACATATATTCCTGATACTTCTTTTCCCGTTGCCATCCGGTACAGGGAGACCGCAAAACACCGGTTCACCCCGGCCATGGGGGGAATACCCGCCGGCAGGACCTCAGATCCGTACACTGCAAGGGGGCGGGTCGTTAGCCTGAATGCTGCCTTGAGCCTCGCCCCGATCTCCCTGAAATCTCTTTTCGCCATGATCACTCCACCTCACACTTCTGCTACAAGCCCTTTCCAGATCGGGCCGTCGAACACGCCGTCCTTTGCCTCCTCCTCCATCTCTTCGTAGAGTGAAAAGGGTACGGCAAAGGTGAACATATGTGCCGGGATGGTCTTTCCCACATTCTCCCGTGCTGCAAGGTCCGTGTACCCGAGCACTGCCCGGGGGTGCTCCTTCTTCGCCTCTTCGTACACGAACGCCCCGATCTGCTGGCAGGCGGCCATGGGGGGGACCCGGACCGGATCGGTGCCCTCGCGGACTGCCCCGACGAGCGTGACGAGCCCGGTGATCTGCAGCGGGTCTGCGACAAATACAACAACGACCGGGCGTTCCCCGGGCTTCACCCTGCTCAGGGGGGTGAAGATCACGTACTTCTCAGCGATATCCGTGATCGGCAAGTCAACGGTCATGAACCGCTTTGCCTTCTCCGTATTCTTATGGAGGCGTTCGCCATGCAGGAACTTGGCCCGCTCCCGCTCGGGGATATGCTGCACGGTCGCGCAATAGGCCTCCGGGTTCCTGCTGCTCTCCTGCCCTTTCACAAAGAATGCAGACATAAATTCGACACCGGCGCCGCCGAAGGCATCGTAGTACCCGTTCCCGAACCCGAGTCCTGCACGGGCACCGGGGCAGCCATAGCTCTCCCGGTCGAAGACAGCGGTCTTTCCCTTCATTGCCACGTGCGCAAAAAACGGCATGATGCAGGCATGTCCGTGCGGCTTGATCTGCAGCGCCCCTTCGGGCCTGGTATTGCTCCAGAGAATTGCCACGGGTTCGTGGGCAAGACGGAGTTTTTCTGCGGTGATACTTTTCATACCAGCTCACTTCCCTGTTGCCACCCGCTTATGTCATCCAGCCCATCTGGACATACCAGTCGTACTCGTGGGCGAACTTCTCCTTGTTGTACTTCACGAGCTGGCAGAAGTACTCCCTCCTCTGCTTATGGCCTTCGTCTTGATCGGAGTACGTAATCTCGCCCCGGATCGACTTTGCCAGTCTCTTCCCCAGCTCGCGGGCGTCCTTCTCGGCCTTCCCGAGTGCTGAGGCGTCCCTGCCGATCGCAACGCCAACCCCTCCCACGACATTCGCGCCGAGTGTCATCAGCACCTTGTTCATGTACCCGACGACCTCGTGCTCCCCGCTCCCCCCGGCCGTACAGACCGAGCAGCCGAACTTTCCCGTCAGCATCTGGCAGTGGATGGCGTCCGCCATGCGGTCAAAGACCGCTTTCATCGGGGCAGGCACATTGTCAATATAGTTGGGGGCGCCGAGCACGATCCCGTCGGCATTCATCATACTTTCAAAGAGGTCCGGGAAATCATCGAGCAGGGTGCACTCCCCTTTTGCATAGCAGGTCCCGCAGGCCGTGCAGTGCTCTATACGCAACGAGTAGATATCCACAAGTTCCGTCTCAGCCCCCGCCTCCTTCGCACCTGCGAGTACCGCGTTCACGAGCCGGAGGGTATTGCTGTCCTTTCCCTTGGGGCTTGCATTCAGTCCGATCACTTTCATGTACAATCGCTCCTGTTGGATGGGAATCGGAGAATATCGGTGATAAAGGTATTGATTGGGGATTCTGGCACGGTAACCGGAGTCAGGAGAAGTAATCACAATCCGGGGCACACACTCCTCATTCCTTCTGCAGGAACGGGACGACCACCCTCAATACAGGTGATCGCTACCGGATCCCGGTATCAATGGTGATATTGAGCCGGACGGTCTCCCCTCTCCGGATGGTCACGGTCTCCGGCAGCTCCCGGCTCCCGCCGATACCCTGGTGGGAAATATCAATAATGTACTTCCCCGGTTTCAGAGCAACAGTATAACCGGTCTCCGGGTCGGCAATTACCGATGCAATGACGGGCCCCCCGGGCGTTGAGATCGTGATCGGGCGTGCCGCGTACGCAGCGACAAGCCGGTCGTGGGGGAGTGGGCACGGCCCGGCCGGGCAGAGCGGGCCGATGGTGACATTGCCGGTCAGCGTCCCGGTACCGGCCCCGGGCCTGCCGGCAATCCGCCGTTGTTCAGGGCGATCGCGACAGCGATCGTGAGACTGACAAGAACGAGGATGAAGAGAGCGCGGCTGGTTTCCATCCCGGGCATGCCGGAGAGATGGCGCGGACAGGGAAAAAGGGTTGCGGTAGGACAACATCCCCGCAGGATAAGAACCGGACCCCCCATGCGTGAAAACCGCTGCACAGCTGCGGACTGCACCAATGGATGTCAGGAGAAAAGGTGGGGAAAAGATTACCGGTCGGAAAACTTCTCGACCACCCGGACATTGTCGCCGCGGACGGTGATCGGGATCGGGACAACGCTCTCGTACAGCTCGACCGTGATCTCTTCCTTTGCGGAATCGACACGCTTGACCACGGCCTTCTCGCCTTTGAAGGGCCCTGCGATCAGCTCGACGATCGTGCCTTCCTCGATGCCGGAAACGACCGGCTTCGGGATGAGGAAGTGGCCGACCTCGGCAAGGCTTGTCTCGCCCTTGATCACCGAACGCGCGTGGGCGACTTTCTCCACGAGCTGCTCGATACGGTTCTGCTTCTCGGGGGTCTCGACAAGCACGTATCCCTGGAGCTCGTTGGGCACGATGATCGCGGTCACCTTGACATCGGTCGCCTTGGTCTCGATCGCCTTGAGGATATTGTCCGCTACCGTGCGCTCCTGCTTGGAGGTCGTCTTGATCGCAAAGATCCGGTTGACAAAGACTTCGGGTACTGCCGGAGCCTGCGGCGCAGCGGCAGGCGCGGGGGTTGGTGGCTGGGTCATGGACATCGGGGGTTAGAATCCCAGCATGGTCTTGTGTTCGAATCCGACGAAGATGATGAACCCAATCATGCCGACAAGGAGGACGCCGGCTGCCGCAACGGTGGCGATCTTGGTGAACTCTTCCCGGGTGGGGGTGCGCGCGAGTTTCAGGACCCGGAGGTATTTACGGAACAATTCCTCGTGTATTACGCTCGTTTTGATATCAGGTTTTGAAATTTCCATATCTGCTCACTTGAGAAAATCGATCTCAAACTGTTTCTGTACTTTGGGGGTAAGCTTCTCACTACGACCATATATTTGTGGCGACCGTACGCCCGTGACCACCAGAAGGCACCGCATCTTGTCCTCCATCGCCGGGTCGATCTGGGCACCCCAGATGATCCGGGCGGCCGGGTCGACGCGGCTGTAGACTTCCTGCACCACGCCCTCGGCCTCTTCCATCGTCATGTCAGGGCCGCCGACCACGTTGACGAGCGCAGCGGTCGCCCCGCTGATATCCACGTCGAGCAGAGGGGAGCGGATCGCCTTCTTGACCGAATCCACAGCCTTGTCCTCGCTGTCACTCTCGCCCATCCCGATCATTGCCACGCCTCCGCGTTCCATGACCGTGCGCACATCGGCAAAATCCAGGTTCACGAGACCGGGCATCGTGATGAGCTCGGTTATACCCTTGACTGCACGCATCAGGACTTCGTCTGCTACCTTGAAGGCCGCATAGAGGGGGAGTTTCGGGACGACTTCGAGCAGCCGGTCATTGGGCACAACAATGACCGTGTCCGCCACGTCCCGGAGGCGCTCGAGGCCGGCTTCTGCGTTCTCCATGCGGATGGCACCTTCCGCGGCAAACGGCAGGGTGACGATAGCAATCGTGAGGGCCCCTTCCTCCCGGGCGGCCTTTGCCACGACCGGCGCGACACCGGTACCGGTGCCTCCGCCGAGCCCGACCGTGATGAAGACCATGTCGCAGCCGGAGACGACTGCCCGGATCTCCTGCTCGTTCTCGAGGGCGGCTTCCTCACCGATCTGAGGGATGGAGCCGGCACCGAGCCCGCGGGTCCGCTGCCGGCCGACAAGGATACGCTGGTCCGCACGGGTCCGTATCAGGTGCTGGGCGTCCGTGTTCATCGCGATGAGCTTCGCCCCGTGAATGCCCTCCTCCATCATGCGGGAGATCGTGTTCGACCCGCCGCCTCCGCAGCCAATCACCGCGATCTCGGTCTTGAGCTCGGCAAGGACCTGGTCAAGATCTTCATTATTCTGCGTGGGGGACGTGGTTTCGTCCCTCGCCTTCGTGAGTGCCTCTTCAACAATTGACCTCATGAATACTTCTCCAACCCCGGGATGTGGATTCTGACTTCACTGCGGGAGCACACCATCTCCGGCGTGATTGTCCTGCCATCGATCGCTACCTGCCGGCCCCCTGCCAGCTCCTTGTAGGAAGGTCCGGGCGTAACCCCCAGTTCGCGCGCTTTACCGGGGTCGAACCGGACCTTCGTAATGATCAGGTAATCTCTCTCCGTTGCAGTGATCTCTTTACTACGTATGATTTTTACGCACAATGTATTTAAATCATTTATTATTTGCGGCGAATGTTCCGTATACGTGATAAATTCGGGAAGCAGGCGATTATCATGCGTGGAAAGGTGAACCACGGGCAGATTGTCAAGATTTTTTACTAGGCACGGCTCGTCCGTTTTCACCGTTTCGGCCAGTAAAACAGGATTTGTATGGACAAGGACCGGTGTACCGGCACCCTGCAGTGCATGGATATAGCACCGTGATCCGGGCGAAACCTCCCCGGCCATCTCCCGGATCGCACAATACGTATCCCAGGACAGGTGGCCCAGTGCGGCGATCTCGCTCTCGGAAAGCCGTGGGATCTTTAGTGCCTCGAGCATCCCTGATAGCCGGTTGAGCACTTCGCGGTCAAGTGCTTTCCGGTCGATATAGGCTGCGACGGCCCCGCTCTTCTCCATCATCGTCCGCACCATACCCTCGTCAAGTACCGGGACCTCGCGGGTATGGGCGATGTGCCCGAAGGCCCCCCGCGAGCTGAGGGCGATCTCCGTTTCCCGGGCCGCGTAATGGGTGCCGCCAAACCCGATCAGCGGGACGGGCTCCTGCGGCATTGCCGTGAGCACGCTTTCGGCCACCGCTCTGCCGGCAACAGGATCGGTCCATTCCTTTTCCGTGCTGCCGATCTCGACAAAGAACGAGGGGAGGGAGAGGCCGGTCGGCCCGTGGTGGGTCACCTCGTACGAGACCCGGTAGCCTTCGGGACAGTGCCGTGCGAGGGCCCGGAGGGTTGCCTGCATCATGCCCGGTGCGGCGGGGGCAAGCGTCCGGGCCGTGCCCCCGAGTTCCGCGGCCCCGAAGTTCCCGGTGACGTGGACGGTGAGGACCGGGACCGGGTTGACACTCGCGTGCCGGGAGAGAAAGATGACGAGGTCTGCATCAGTCCGGGTATCGATGCCTTCGGCATGGATCAGCCGTTCTTCGACCTCGAAAAAATCGTACACACAGCCGTTTTCCCGCCATGGTGTCCCGTCTCCTTTATCGAGACGGAGCTCGATATGGTGACGGATATTCAGCCCTGCCTTGTCCTGCCGGGAGTTGACCAGCGCGATCCTCATCAGAGCATAGGTAGACGCGGCAGACGATTAAGGATGCCCGTTGCCGCCCGTCTCCGGCAGACTCCTTCCGCTCAACCCGTACCGGTCCGGGGCACCGGGTGCGTGCCACTTCGATTGCCCGCTTCACCGTCTCTTCCGGGGTCTCGCATTCTACCACGCCCTCGATATCCCACGTGGACAGACCGAAAACCGGGCAGCCGGTCTTCAGGGCGACCGCTATTTCCGAGAGGGTGCCGTACCTGCCTCCAACGGCGATCATCGCATCCCCCGACTGGGCGACAAGGACATTCCGGCCGTGGCCGAGCCCGGTCCGGATCACGATGTCGAGATACGGGTTCCCGTCGCCGGTGCCGGCGATGATCCCCACCGTCGTGCCGCCGCTGTCGCGGGCACCCCTGCACGCGGCCTCCATCACCCCGCCGAGCCCGCCGCAGACCAGTACCGCTTTGTTCTCCGCGATGAGACGGCCTACGTCATAGGCGGTTTCGTATTCCTGCCGGGTCGTCTCGGCAGCTCCGGTGACTGCGATCTGCATGGGGAGTGTGTTGTCCTGCCAGCTGATAAAACCCGGTTTTTCAACAGCCCGGCACCAGGACTTCCTGAAAGGATTACGCAATTTATTTTACCAAGAGCAAAGAGAAAAAGACTACAACAAGGGGAGATCTCATGCCACAACCTGATACGATATCCATCTTATGCGTAGACGACGAGCCCTTGTTCCTGGATGCCTTTACGCAGAAACTTGAGCGCCAGCCCGGTTTTATGGTCAGCTCTGCATCGACTGTGGGCGAGGCCCTGGAACTCATCAATACCCGGTATTTTGATGTCATTATCTCGGATTACGCGATGCCGGAAATGGACGGCATCGCACTGTTGCAGGAGATCCGTGCGCGTGGCTGCCAGTCCCTCTTCGTCATGGTGACGGCCAAGCGCCTTGCCCATATCGCCATCGATGCGCTGAATACCGGCGCGGACTATTACCTCCAGAAAGGGGCGGACGCGGGCCCGGAGATCAACCTCCTCGTAGAGTTCATCGCTAAACGCGTTCCCGATCGGCGTGCCGTGCATGAACTGACGGAATGGGGGAGATTCTACCAGTCAGTGGTCGAGAACCAGACCGACCTGATCTGCCGGATCAATTCCCAGGGAACGATCAGTTACGTGAACGAGGCCGGGGTGCATTTCTTCAAAAAAACCTACGATGAACTCCAGGGAGATAATTTCTTCTCCCGTATCCCGGATGCGGAGCGTTCGTCCGTCCTCCTCCGGCTCCAGAACCTCTCGGCGATAAAACCTGAAGTTCTGCTTGAGCACCGGATCACAAGCGGCGATAACAGACAGCTCCCGCTCCTCTGGAGTTACCGCGGCTTTTTCGCCGGTACCGGTGGCGTATCGGAATACCAGGTCTCCGGCCGGGATACCGAGGGCCTGATCCGTGTCGGGAGCCCGGCGCCGGCAGTGGCGGCCGGTGTGCAGGCAGCGCCGGCAGCGCCCGCAGTTTCAGCGCCGGCACCGGCAGCTCCCCCTTCACCGCAGGAAGAGGCTGCCAACTGGAAAGGGCTTGTAGAGACCATCCAGTCGCTGGACAACCCGGTCTTTGCTGTCGACAAAAATGGCGTGATCATCGCGTGGAACAAGGGGCTTGAAGAGCTGACCGGTGTCCCTTCTGCATCCATGGTCGGCAAAGGCAACCACGAGTACGCACTCCCCTTCTACGGCAAGCCAACGCGCATGCTCATCGATCATATCATCCGTCCTGCCGCAGGTTCCGGAACCGGGATTAAGAAAGTCGGGGATACCTACATCGGGGACGTCGAGCATATCAGCATCCGGGGGAAACCGATGCTGTTGTGGGGCAAGGGTTCTCCGGTATACGATGCGAAGGGATCGCTTATTGCAGCCATCGAGGCGATAACGGTTGGGGAGCCCCAGAGGGACGCGGCCGGCCAGGAAGAGTACCTTGGCGGGATCTCGAGCGTCACGCTGAAAGTCTCCGGAGAGGGGCTCGGCGGTGCAATCGCCGGGGCAATCGGTTCCTCCACCGGAGGATACGGGGTGTATGCTACGAGCCGGCGACTCTTCGTGATACAGAACCCCGACCTGAACGCGGAGACCGGTCAGGGGGTCCAGTTCGGGGCATTCATGATGGACGAGCTCTTCGGGACTACCGTGGATACGCGCCAGAAGTCCATAAAAGACCTGGAGAGACTGGAGATCTACTCGGCGGAAAAAGCGGATATCGCGGACATAGAGCTGAAAAAACCGGTACTCCTCTCCGGGTTCCTGACGGTTTCAACCAAAGACGGGGGATCATTCCGGGTCTATATCGACCATAAAAAGTCGTACATGCATATCGAGCAGCTCATGAAATCGTTCTCCCCGGAAACACTCCACATCGAATAAAAAAGATCCGGAAAATAGTATTTAATCCGTCCCGTCGTCCCTGTCGATCGCCATCTGCAGGTGAACATCGTCCCGCCGACCCAATGAAAAAGAGGGGGTTCCCTAGAGTTTCAGCAGCTTGACCGGGACCTGATAGATCACATCGTTCACACCGGTCTCCTTACGGTCGTCGGCGCACAGGTAATACTGGCCCTGATTCTTTATCGTAAAGGTCTTCTGGACGGGGCCGGTGACATCGTCAAACTGGACAACCGGCACGATACCCTCGTACACCCATTTCTTGTTCACGCTGTCCCATTTTGGATGGACCGCCTGGATGGCGATATGGTCGTTCGTGTCCAGGAAGATGATGTTGACGTTCACGGTGCCCGGGGTAGTCGCGGAAAGGGTATACATCTCGCCGGGATAGAGGTACGAGACGCCCATCTCTTTCTGCACATCAAGGCACGCATAATCGTTGAAATGGACACCGATCATTGTATCGATATTTGCAGTCTTTGCAACCGCATTCGTGGAAATGACTCCGGCAGACGTGCCCCCTGCCGGGACGGCCGTGGAGGCAGGGGCGGGCGTCCCGGCCGCAGGATTGGTGGTCGGGGCAGTGGTGCAGCCGGCTGCACAGATGAGCAGAACCAGCACGAGAAGGGAGGCTGTCAGGGAAACATATGCATGGGATCTCATGATGTTCATGTTCAAAAGCGGTGCTCATATACGTTGTGATGCCGGTAGCGCGATCGCTCTGCCGTACGGGTTTTGTGCACCCCCCAAGAAAAACTACTTTGTGCAGTGGCACCAACATTCTATCGCATAACCGGGCGTCACGCTCAGCAATGAGGGGCAACAAGAGGGGTTTTTTTGAGGGAAGTCACCGCGAATTTCAATGCACAAGAGATCGAGCACGGGGTGCAGGAATACTGGCGCATCCACGACACGTACCAGGCCGTAAGGCAGCACCGGAGTGTGGGTAAGCCGTTCTTTTTCGTGGACGACCCCCCGTACACAACGGGTCAAATTCACCTCGGGACTGCCTGGAACAAGATCATCAAGGACAGCATCCTTCGCTATTACCGGATGTGCGGCCGGCACGTGATCGACCGGGCAGGCTACGACATGCACGGGCTGCCGATCGAAGTGAAAGTCGAGCAGGAACTGGGTTTCAAATCCAAGAAGGACATCGAGAAGTTCGGGATCCGGCCGTTCATCGAGAAGTGCCGGGAGTTCGCGGTCACGAACAAGAAACTGATGGACGACCAGTTTGCAAGCCTCGGGGTATGGCTCGATTTCCCGGGCGCGTACCAGACCGTGAAACCGGAATACATCGAGGCGGCGTGGTGGACCCTTGCAAAGGCCGACGAGCGGGGGATGCTCGAGCGCGGCCACCGGGTCGTGAACTGGTGCCCCCGGTGCGAGACGGCGATCGCGGACGCCGAGGTGGAATACTGGGACGAGAGCGACCCCTCGATCTTTGTCAAGTTCCCGCTTGCCGGAAAGCCGGGTGAGTCCCTCCTCATCTGGACCACGACCCCGTGGACCCTGCCGGCCAACGTCGCAGTTGCCGTATCGGAGGAGTTCGTGTACGCAAAAGTCCTTGCGAAGAAAGACGGCAGGGAAGAGTGCCTCTGGATCGCTGAGCCCCTCGTCAAAGCAGTGCTGAAGAAAGGCCGGTTCAAGGACTATTCCATCATAGAGACGAAGAAAGGTGCCGAACTTGCGGGGTGGGTCTACGAGTCTCCCCTCCACAAACAGGTGCCCCTCCAGCGGGAGATCCGGCACAAGGTCGTGACCGCGGATTTCGTGGCCCTCGAGAATACCGGCATGGTGCATATCGCCCCCGGCCATGGCTGGGACGATTTTGTGCTCGGGACAAAAGAGGGCCTGCCCATTGTCTGCCCGGTCGATGGTGCCGGGAGGTTCAAGGAGGAGGCCGGAGAATTCGCCTGCCAGTATGTGAAGGACGCAGACGCGAACGTCCTCGCGGCTCTGGGAGACCACCTGCTTGCCAGGGAGACGGTCACGCACCGCTACGGCCACTGCTGGCGCTGCAAGACCCCCATCATCTTCCGGGCAACTTCGCAATGGTTCCTGAAGGCCTCGGAGATGCGGGACCTGATGCTATCGGAAGTGGAGAAGGTGACGTGGTACCCCGACTGGGCTGGCAGCGCCCGGTTCTATGACTGGATCAAGGAGGCCCGGGACTGGTGCATCTCCCGCCAGCGCTACTGGGGCATCCCGATCCCCGTCTGGGTCTGCCCGAAGTGCGACACCTACCGGGTGATCGGAACAATTGCCGAGCTCGAGGAAAGGAGCGGTAAACCCCTTGCCGACCCCCACCGCCCGTACGTTGACGAAATAACGATCCCGTGCAGCTGCGGCGACACCATGAAGCGGGTTGAGGACATCTTCGATGTCTGGTTCGACTCCGCGGTCGCCTCGTGGGCAACGCTCGGGTTCCCGGGGAAGACGGAGGAGTTCGATGCCCTCTGGCCTGCCGATTTTATTACCGAAGGGCAGGACCAGACACGGGGCTGGTTCTACTCGCAGCTGGGCGCAAGCACGATCGCGTTCGGGAGGGCGCCGTACAAAAGCGTCTGCATGCACGGCTTTGCCCTCGATGCGGAGGGCAAGAAGATGTCCAAGAGCCTCGGAAACGTGGTAAACCCCGAAGACGTGATCGGGAAGGTCGGCGTGGACGTGCTGCGGCTCTACGTGCTCTCCTCCTCGGCCCCATGGGACGACCTCAAGTTCAACTGGGAAGGTGTCGGCACGATCAACCGCGCGATCAACATCCTCTGGAACGTATACCGGTTCCCCCTTCCTTATATGATCCTCGATGCGTTCGAACCGAAATCGTTGACCGGGGTCTGGGACGATACGTATGTAAGGGCGCATATCCGGCAGATGCCGGACGAGGACCGGTTCATCATCTCCCGCATCAACTCGGTGGCAGCCACAGTTGATGCCGCGACCAGGGAATGCCAGCTTCACCGGGCCACCCGCGAGCTGACAAACTTCATCCTAGAAGACCTTTCGCGCTGGTACGTCCAGCTCGTCCGGCCCCGCATGTGGCTGGAGGGCGAATCGGAGCAGAAGGTCTTCGCATACGAGACGATGTACTACGTGATGCGCCGGCTCGACCGGGCTCCTCGCGCCGTTCTGCCCGCACCTCACCGAGGAGATCTACGGGAACCTCCGCTGCGCGAACGACCCCGCGAGCATCCACCTCCTCGACTGGGATGCCGGGGAGGCGACACTCGTGGACCGGGAGCTGGAGCACGCGGTCGAACTCGTCCGTTCGTTCGACGAGGCATCGGCAAATGCCCGGCAGTCCGGCAAGCGGAAACTCCGGTGGCCGGTATCAGAAGTCGTGGTAGTGACCAGTGCAGGGATGGTGAGGGATGCAATCGAACGGCTGAACGCGGTCTGCATGGACCGGGCGAATGCCCGGAAAGTCTCCGTGGTCATGGGCCGGTGGGACCGGATCGGCTGGCATGCGGAGCCGGTAATGAAAGCCCTCGGGAAAGGGTTCGGCAAGGACTCCTTCAAAGTAAAAGGACTCATCGAAGCGGCGGACGGCAACGCAATCAAGGCCGCAGTCGATGCCGGGCGGAAATTCAGGCTCGCAAGCGGCGACGCGGTCTTCGAGATCGGGCCGGAGCATGTAACATTCAACGAGAAACTCCCCCCAGATATCTTCTCCGCCCCGATGACTGACGCCACTGTCTATGTGGACGTGGCCCTCACCCCCGATCTCGAAGCGGAAGGTTATGCCCGGGAAGTGATCCGGAGGATCCAGGAGACCCGCCGGCAGCTCGATCTCGCGGTCGAGGACTTCATCAACGTGGAAGTGGCAGTGAGCGACAAGAGGATTCTCTCTCTGCTCCACACGGATGAGATGATCGCGATGATTGCCGACGAAGTCCGGGCGAAATTCTTCGGGTTCTCAAAGGACGGGACACAGCCCGACCCGGCACGCTTTGCATCCGTGAAGGAATGGGACGTCGAAGGCGTGGCGATGACGATCGGGATCGGGAAAGCGGGCTGAATTTCCAGAACTTTTTTTATTGAATGGGCAGGGTCAGGCATTCCTTAGATTTAACACCTGTAAGGAGGGACATATGCAGCCCGGTCCGGAATTTGCTCATACTACTATCCTGCTGTTCTGACGGATGAAGTTCTCCGAGGCAAAGGTGTAAATACAATCCTTCGCTATGGAGGAACTAAAACCCCTATGTCAGGGGGAGGAATACGCGTGGACACTGAATTATTCAGGAGCCAGACCCGGGAGTTCGATATCAGCGATGTCCCGGTAACAGGTAAAGTCCCAGGATGGTTATCCGGGGAACTATACAGGAACGGACCGGCCATCTTCGAACAGGGACCTGATCATATGCGCCATTTCTTCGATGGCTACGCGATGTTGCACCGGTTCTCGTTTCACAACGGCGCAGTTGCATATAAGAGCCGCATACTTGGATCTTCAGAGTATGTACATGACACAATACTCGGCAAGGTCGCCGGCAATGAATGGGGTACTGCAGCGTGGTACAGCGGAAGCTTCATGGCCCGTCTGGCGAACCTGTTCCACCCGTCAATTGTCGACAATGCGAATGTCACCATTAATATCGTCGACGGGAAATATGTTGCCTGTTCGGATTTCTCGAACATGGTCGCATTCGACCCCCTAACCCTGAAGACCCACGGCGATATCCATTTCAACGATACGTTCGGGGATACGCTCATGGGAAGCGCCGCTCACTCTTCGGTCGATCCCGTTACCGGGGAGATCTTCAATGCGCTCTCCCGCTTCGGGCCCAGCGGAGAGGTTTTGGTGTACCGGATCGCTCCGGGTGCAGGAGACAAACGTGAGATCATCGCCAGTTTCCGAACGGAAAAACAGACATATTTCCACAGTTTTGCCCTCACCCCGGGATATTTCATATTTATCGAGATGCCCTTCCAGCTAGACCTCTCAAGGCTGATCGCAGGTCAGCTTCGCGGGATCTCGCTCGCTGAGAGTTATGAATGGCGCCCCGAGAAAGGGACGAAGTTCCATATCGTGAGCAGGAAGGACGGCAAAGTCACTACCCTGACAACCGGAGCATTCTTCGTTTTCCACACGGTGAACGCGTTCGAGGAAGGCAGGAAGATCATCATCGACCTCTCAGCGTACCCGGATTCCGGGATCAACACCGAGTTCTTTTTCTATAATCTCCTGAAGTCTGGCCTGAGCAGGAAGTCTGCAGCCCACCTGGAGCGGTTCACCCTCGACCCTGATAACGGAACTGTCTCGGGTGCGGTAATCTGCGGCGAAGAGACGTTCGATCTCCCCCGCATCAACCGGAGAGTCGCGGGCATGAACTACCGTTATACCTATGGCCTCGGGATGCCTGTAGGGGAAGGAGCCGATTTTGTGACCAGGATCCTGAAAATTGATCTGAGCCGGGGGAGCAGCACCGCGTGGCAGGGAGAACAGGCATTCCCGGGAGAGCCGGTCTTTGTCGCACGTCCCGGCGGCACCGATGAAGACGACGGGTGTGTCCTCTCCTTCGTCTTCGACGGGCGAACGAAGACCTCGTTCCTGCTCGTGCTCGAAGGGACGACCATGAAAGAGCTCGCACAGGTGGTCCTGCCCCATCATGTCCCGTTCGGGCTCCACGGGATTTTTGTAGAGACGAAGACCTGAACGTCCACCTCAGGAAGAGGTTATTTGATGATGGAATTTTTTTCGTATGCGTGATTAGCTCGTACCCCGACTGAAAATTTTTGATCGCGATCAGGAGGTGTCAGTTCACGAACCGCGGCACGGATACATATCCGCATACGCGGATGAACAACTGACACCATTTCATTTTCTCCGGCGTGAGGGTTCAGCCGATCTGCCGGACCCCGCCTGAAAAATTTCGGGCGGGGTCTGAGGGGGTGATTGAAAATTTTTTGCCGGGCGGGCACGTGCGATTGAATTTGTGAAAAATCCGGCAAGGGAAATTGATGGGGGCTGATGCCCCCCATACCCCCTTTGCGATAGACCCCGCCGCAGTCGAAGTTCACACTTCTCCACAGTCTTCGGCTGTCTCCGACGGGACGCAGTCGAAGACTCCTAATGGAATCTTCTCCAGAAAATCCTCACTGATGTAAGGAGTTACTCCCCCGCGGCGGGTCAATTACTCTTTCCTTATAATTTATCCCAATGTTAGTTCATGGGGGGCATCAGTTTCCTGAACCACTGGCATATTGGGGGAGAGCAATCCAAATTAACAAAGAGCCCGTCAAACTCCGCCCAATACCATCCTCAGGAACTCCTGCCCTTCAGGGCTCGTGAACAGGGGCAGGTCCGATTCGGCAACAACCGAACTCCGCTCGGCAATAACGATCTCCTTCGTGATCGGGTTGAACCCTTCCTTCTCCGTGATCTTCTTGTAGACGAGCGTTCCCCTGCGCTGCCACGCGGGGGTGGCCGCAAGATTGAGACCCCGCCCGTGCATCATCTCGTGAAGCTCCTTCGACTGCAGACCTTTGAGCTGTTCTGCCGCCTTCTTCGCATCCATCCCTTCCTCGATCAGGGCCTGCTGGCAGTAGGCATTGATATGGTTACGCCAGGCCTCGGCCTGCCTGCCGGCCAAGTACCCGATCGCAAATTCCGGCGTAGCCGGGATGACCCGGGCATCGAAAGCGACCGGCGTTGTACAGCCCATGGCGAGCGTAAAGGAACTTGCGGTGTACGATGCCGCCACCGAATCGAGCTTCTCCACGCGGCCGTTGAACGGGAGCTTTGTGAAGTAAAGGCTGATCTCGTCCGAGAACGTGAACGCGAGATTGGGATTGAGCCCGCTGTCGGCCACAAGCGAGGTGCAGGCAGTCACCACCGCCTTATGGAAAAATGCATCGAATGGCTTTTCAAGCCCGACGCAGTCGGCGAAACGGTGGAACCCCCGGCCGTCAAGTCGAATGAAAACAGGGGGAATGGCAGTGATAGTTGAAAATATTTCCCGGTTTTCCATACCAGTACCATGCGGGAGTACAAAAAATATGGGGATTCTCCCGCTGTTCTCTTCGCTTCGTTCCTTACTCTTCTTCGCCGCTGGTGCTGCCCGTGAAAGCACCCGGCAGGTGGCGGATCAGAACGATATCGTCAATTGCGCTGATAATGCGGTAAGGGATCTTGAGGCCCTTGAAATTCTTGAGTTCGAAGAGCTGGTCGTTGACCTTGCTGACGACTAAGGCCTCGATCTTCTTCTGGTCCACGTCGATCACCACGTCTTCGACTTCACCGATAAACATTCCCTTATCAGTATAGATCTGCAGGCCGAACAATTCCGTAATCTGGGCTTCCATCGTTATCAGATGAGAGTATATACTTAAGAGTTAAAAAGATAATCCTTTGATATGGACGGATCTTTTCGGATCGGGCGCATATTCGGGATTCCGATCCTGATCCACTACACATTCCTCCTGGTGATCCCCCTTTTTGCCTGGATTATCGGCAGCCAGATTACCCTCACCATCGATATGCTCAGGGAGATCTATCAGGTCCCGATCGATAGTACGCTCGCCACTGCGGGATATATGCCGTACATCCTCGGGGCGATCGTCGCCCTGGGCCTCTTCTTCGGCGTCCTCGTGCATGAGCTCGCCCATTCGATCGTTGCCCGGGCAAAGGGGATCGCGATCAACAGCATCACGCTCATGATCTTCGGCGGCATCGCCTCGATGGAGGAGGGGGTCCCCGACCCGAAGGCCGAGCTCCCGATGGCGCTTGTCGGACCGATTACAAGCCTTCTCTTCGGGATCTTCTGCAGTGCGCTGGTGTATGTCGTCCCGTCTGTCACTGCCAGCCCGGGAATGGCCGGGGTGCTCATCTTCATCGCGGGGTATCTTGGCGTGCTCAACATCATCCTGTGCGCCTTCAACCTCATCCCCGCGTTCCCCATGGACGGGGGGAGGGTGCTCCGGGCGTGGCTGGCGGGAAGGATGCCCCTGCACCGTGCAACCCAGATAGCGGCTGACATCGGCAAGGGGTTTGCAGTCCTCTTCGGCATCATCGGTCTCTTTGCCTTCTCCCCCTTCCTGATCCTGATCGCGCTCTTCATCTATATCGGGGCGAACATGGAATCGACCTCCGTGAAATACAGCCATTTCCTGCAGGATGTCACGGTAGGCAGTATGATGAGCAGCCCGGTGACGACCGTAGGCCCTACCCTGCCGGTGACCCAGGTGATCGGCATGATGTACTCAAGCAAACACCTCGGCTTCCCGGTCGTCGACCGGGACACGCTGGTGGGTATCATTACCCTTGCGGATGTCAACCGGACACCGACCATCGATCGTGAAGCGATGCAGGTGAGGGACATCATGACCCGCGACCTGATCACGCTCCCTCCGGAAGCACCGGTCATCGACGCCCTCCGGATCATGTCAGCCCATAACATCGGCCGGATCCCGGTCCTTGCCGACGGCAAAATCGTCGGGATCGTGACCCGGACCGATATCCTGAAAGTGATGGAACTCAGGCAGATCTGAAACGTTCAGAATACCACGAGCGAATCGATGATGGAACTCCCGGCCACGTTCCGGTACGCTGCGAGATCCTCAAACGGCCTTTTTGCGATCACCGATGCTACACGCTTCTTCCCCATACCGGGAAGCCACTTAATCGCTGAGGCCGGGAGCGTATTGATCGGTATCGGGGCAGGAAGTGCGGTAACCGAGCGCATGCCCCAGTCGACGACTACTGTGTCGATGACCTTTCTGGCCGGAAGCCTGAGCGGGATGCCAACAAGGATCGGGTACGAACCCATCTGCCTGCCAAATGAGAGGTCTCCCGGAACTTCGACCAGCACATTCCGGAGCACAGTACCGATGGGAAATACCCGCCGGAGCATCGGGAAATCGACGTTGTGCCTGACGAACTCCTTGAACGCCCGGAACCGGCGCTCGTGCTGCCCGAGCGTGTTGTCCGCATAGGCCGGCGTGCCTTCAAACGGCATCACCTGCCGGATGTTGACGCGCCGGACCGAGAGCCCTGCATCCCGTACCCCGACGAGGAACTGCTCATTGAGATCGTATGTCCTTTCGGTTTCCCCGGCAAGCCCGCAGACAAAGTTGAGCCCGGGGAGCAGCTCGGGCACGTTCTCCCGCCTCTTCCCGCCTTCTTCGTTGACGATCTGTATGGCACGGAAGACATCCTCCGGCCCTGCCTTCAGGTTGTTGGCCGCGACTACTGCAGGGTCTGCCGTCTCCATGCCGAACGCGGCAACATCTCCCGGCGTGTGGTGCCGTACGATCGCCCTGAGTGCTTCCCGGGCAGCCTCCTCGTGCCGTGCGATGGTCTCAGGGTTTGTATTGTCGATGTGGAGGGTCGCGAGCTCCGGAGCCGCCACCCGGATCGCAGAGAACAGCGCCTCGATCTTCTCCGGTACCGGCGCAGGGTACTCGCCCGGGCCGGCCCCGTAGGCGAGGATGTCCGGCTGGCGGCCGACCCGGAAGTGCCGGGCCCCGTGGACATGGAGTGCAGCGACCTCCTCCGCGATCGCAGGAGTGTCCCGGTATTTCGGTAAGCCATAGAACGGTTCGGTGCAGAACGAGCAGCCCCCCGATGCACCGTGGGAGCAGCCCCGGGCGGTCTCCAGTTCGCACATCACGTACGGGTAGTCCGGGTGCTGTCCGATGATCCCGCTGCCCGCCACGCTCCACGGGTCGGTGCGGGTATAATCGAGTACTCCGTCCGGGTCGTTGCCGGTGAGCCAGTTGTCGAGGGCGATTGCCGGTTCACCGGTGAGAAGGGCAGTAAAGCCGCTGATCTCCTGCCGGACCGCCTTCTGCCCGCCTTCCCCCGCATAGCCAAAGCCGATGGGGCCGCCGATCAGTTTCTCCGGCCCCCTCACCATATGGCCGACCTGCTGGATCTCGGTGAGCGTGGCCGGTGTGCCGCCGAGATACTTCCCCGGCACCGTGACCCCGGCGATCACGACCAGCAGGGCCGCTCTGTTCAGCTCGTCTGCCCTCATCGGGTCTTTGCGGAGCTGGTCTATCGTGAGATACCCGACCGTATGCCCGTGGGCAATGAGTGCCCCGGCGACGGTGCGGATGTACGGAGAGATATACGGCGGGACACCGAGACATGCGGGTTCGTCCACGTACCCGTCAAGGATATAGGCGGTCGCACTCATGGGTGGAACCCGAGCATGGCGAGAAGTTTTTTTGCAATGCGGAGCTTGCCGCGTTTCAGCGGGTCGACGTTCTCGTCGTCGAGATCGAAACCGGCCAGCATGATGCAGGATGCCCCGAGTTCCTGGGCAGCGAATACGGCCCGGTCCCCGTCCGTGAACCCGCCGAAGTTATGGACATGGGGGAGGGGTGCCGCCTGTGTTGTCGCGACCACCGGGCCGGTAAACCGGGGGGTCCAGTACTTTAGGAGCGGGATGTTATCGCCGTGGGCATGGATAACCACGATCGTCCCCTCCCGGTTCATCTCAAGGAACCGGTCGGTTGCTCCATCAAGGTCGGTGAAGATCACATCCGGGCGGATGCCGTTATCCTCGAGCACTTCTGCCGCCGCATCCGCTGCAAACACCACACCCCTGACGTTATCGAGCTCCTTCTTCAGGCATCGGGCGTTCCCGCATACCGTGACCTCGTTGCCATCAGTCAGGGTGACAAGGGACAGGAGATTGTCGCGGTTCATGAGCGAGGCGAGCAGGCGGGCCGCTTCCTCGTCCGCCGCCCGGTCGAACCCGAAATACTCGAGGATCCTGCAGTAACAGGGTTCCCACACAGCGAAGTTCATCGCTTCGCTCCGAACTTCTCGATCCTCAGCGCCTGATGGCGCCTCGGATAATCGAAGTTCATCTCTTTCCCCCTCATTAGCACCGGATAACGCTTCCGATTACGGAACTCCATTCTTCCTGCCCTCGTTCTCAAGACCTACGAGGTTCTTGAACTTCTGGAGCACGGGTTCGATCACGATCTCGAGCAGCTGGGCCTTGTTCTCCACTTTGCCGAAGTAGTGGAGCGGGAGGGTGGCGGCGGCCATGTTCGGGTGTCCGCCCGCATCCCCCATATCCCCGAATGCTTCGGAGAGGGCATTACCGATATGAAGCCGGATGTCGCGGTTGCGGGCCGAGATCACGATCGCATTGTCCGTGATGCCGTAGACGAGCGCCGTGTTCACGCCTTCGAGCGTGATCAGGATGTCGGCAGCCTGCGGGAGGGAGTCGCGGTTCATTACGTACCCGACGTTGGCGAAGAGGTACCCGCTCTGGATCTTCCGCTCGTGGATCGCCTTCCCGATGATGTCGAGCGTCTCCTGCGACATGGACGGCGACATTATCTTGTCGAGCAGGTCGGCATCCGTCAGGGGCAGGAGAAAACCCGCGTAGTTGAGGTCCTGCGGCGTCACGTTGCGCTTGAACTCCTTGGTATCAGTCCGTATGCCGTAGAGGAGTGCGGTCGCTACCCTCTTGTCGACCGGCACGTCCAGTTCCTGCAGGTACTGGGTCATGATGCTCGCTGTTGCTCCGACCCCGGGCCGTATATCGACGAACATACTCTGGGTCGCGATGTGCTTTCCTTCCTTGTGGTGGTCGATGATGATATTGATCCTGGTCTGGGGCGGGATGTCGTTGTTGGCACCAGGGCCCGAGCAGTCAACGAGGGCCAGGTACGTGCACTTTGCAAGGGCATCGGCAGTGAGGTGCTCCATCTTGATATCGAGCAGGTTGACGAAGGTCCGGTTCTCCTGGTGGCCGATATTCCCTTCGTAAAAGATACGGGTGGCAAGTGTCCTGGGGTTCGCGTGCTTTGCGATCTCCGCAAGGGCCATTGCAGACGAGATCGCATCCGGGTCGGGGTTCTTGTGCGTGATGATGCCGAGCGTTCCCTCCCAGCCGGCGAGCAGAGTGAAGAGCCGCTGCGAGATCCTGCTCGAGTGCTGCTTCTTGATCTGGAGGATCGCGGACCGTGCGACTACCTCCTGGGGGTAGAGGACAACTTCCGCCCCGGCAGCGGTGAGTTTCTGGCCGTTCACCGGATCGGTTGCCCGGACAACGATCTGGGTCGAGGGATACCGCTTCCGGATGGTCTGGACTGCAGCAAGATTTACGTCCCCGTCACCGGTCATGACAAAGGCGATCTCAAACGCCGGGAGGCCGGCGAGCAGGTCCGGGGAGGCAATATCACGCTGGTAGGCATCGAATTTCTGGTCCCGGAGGTGTCGTACCCGGGTCTCGTCCTTGTCAACGACCACCACGCGCTCGTTCTCTTTTGCCAGCTCGAGAATGATATTGTACCCATTCGTACCGCACCCGAAAATACTGTATTTTGTCGGTCCCGGCTGTTCAAATGCGGCTTCTGGTGGCATATTACAGAAGATGTACAACTCGAGCGTATTAAGGAATTCCTCAGGATCATGTCGAAGAACGCTGATGCATTCTTCTCCTGCTTCGGAATCATGTCGAAGAACGCTGATGCGTTCGGTCGAAGAACCAAACGGGTTCTCCTCCTCTCTCAGGTCTGATGACCCTCGCGATTCGCCTGGTTCGGGATTGGAGAGGTCGCAGACCTCGACAACCTGAAGGAAGACGAAGACCGACCTTCAGATCTGATGAATCCGAGACCTTCATCAGAAGGTCGAGGATGAGAAGATTTCCGGAGGAAATCTTCGAACCTCATTTAAGTCGAAGAACGCTAACGGGTTCTTCTCCTGGTTCGGGTCGGATAACCCTCAGCATGCCAAAACCTTTATTCAGCAGAATAGACCACATTATTAGGTCTAACTGGCTTGGGTCTGTCACTTAGTTCGGCATAGCGGCGGACTCTTAATCCGCAGGTCAAGGGTTCAAATCCCTTCAGGCCCGTTTTCTCTCTCGATTGTCCCGGCAGAGCATTTTCCTTAGGTCCCGGACCGGACGGGTACATTAATACTCTTATCGTGAACACTCACCGTGATTGCCTTCCCACAGGATACCGCTCAGGCCGGAGAATGATGAGGGAATGTGATCCTGTCCGGTTTTTACCTGATTATCGGGATGCGGGTCATCTCCGGCGTCCGCTTGGCCGGTGTCAATGCTATAGGGCCAGCGGTTTGTCCGGGCCTGTCCTTCTTGTTCCGGAATATCATGGTACTTTTTAAATTCCGCACTCCAACACGGTGCTCAGGGAGCAATTTATCGGAATCTGGTCTGCCATGATCTCGATATCCACCTTCCGGCTTCGCGGCCATCCGATCATAAAGCTACTCCTTATACTCCTGACCCTGATTATCGCCTTCGCAGCTAACCTTTGCGGCCTGATTGCCGGCGTGTCCATTGTCCTCCCGCATCTCTTTTACATCCCCATCATCCTTGCTGCATTCTTCTACCCCCGCCGCGGGATTGCTTTTGCCGGTGTTGTGTCAGCGGGATACCTGCTCATGGTTCTTGTTGTCTCTCTCGGCGTCAATCCGGACCTCCTATCAGCTGCAGCCCGCTGTATCGTGTTTGTCATCATCGCGGCAGTTGTTTCCTATCTCTCTGAGCGCGTTTATATGAGGGAGACAGAGTTCATGCAGGCAAAAGATGAGTGGGAGCTCACCTTCGATGCCGTACCCGACCTCATTGCACTCATCAGCAGTGATCATCACATCCTACGGGTCAACAGGGCGATGGCAGACCGCCTCGGTGTATCCCCGGAACAGGCTGTTGGATTGAGATGTTACGAAGTTGTGCATCATTCATCGGCCCCTCCCCTGCAGTGCCCCCATGCCATGCTCCTCAGGGATGGCAAGGTACATACTGAAGAGATCCACGAGGACAGGCTTGGCGGGGACTTCCTTGTCACTACTTCGCCTATCTACGGTAAGAACGGCACGCTGATCGCCAGCGTCCATAGTGCACGGGACATCACGGAACGCAAGCGGATCGAGACGGCCCTGCGCGACAGCGAGGCCAAATTCCGGGCTGTCATTGATCAGACCTTCCAGTTCATCGGCCTGATGGATACTGACGGCACATTAATTGAGGCTAACCGGTCTGCCCTGGCATTTGCCGGTATTACAGAATCCGATGTTATCAACCGTCCGTTCTGGGAGACCATCTGGTGGTCGCATTCAAAGGAGCTTCAGGAAAAGCTCAAAGAGGCCATCCATCGGGCTGCATCTGGCGAAACTGTCAGGTTCGAGGCTACCCACCCGGCAGCAGACGGGCACCTTGCCTATATCGACTTCTCGGTAAAACCGGTCGTAAATGCTGAGGGAGGATCCTGTACCTGATTCCTGAGGGACGGGATATCACTGAACGCAAGCAGATCGAGACCGCCCTCCGCGAGAGCGAAGAGAAGTACCGGGCGATCATCAACGAGATGCAGGATATATTCTACCGGACCGACCTTGAGGGGAAGATCACGATGCTCAGCCCTTCCGCAGCAAGACTTGCCGGGTACGATTCGAACGACCAGATTCTCGGGCGGGATGTTACCTCGGTATACTCCGATACGGCCGGCCGGAACAGACTCCTTGCGGCCCTCCGGGAGAAAGGATCCGTGTACGCATACCCCCTGAACCTCAAGATCCGCGACGGGACGATCAGGCATGTCATAACGAGCAGCCACTTTTACCGCGATGCTGCAGGGATTATTCAGGGTGTGGAGGGGGTTATCCACGACATCACGGAACAGCGGCGGGCCGAGGACGCCCTCCGCGAGAGCGAGGAGCGGTACCGGACGATCATCGAGAATATCCAGGACGTGTATTTCAGGTTCGACAGCGAAAGCCGCCTGGTCATGGCAAGCCCGTCGATAGTCCGCACGTTCGGGTATGCTTCCGTTTCAGAAATACTGGGCCGACCGGCCTTATCACTCTGGAAGGATCCGAAAGCCAGGGCACAAATGATCGATGTCATGGGGAAACAGGGTGGACTGGTGCAGGACTGGGAAGCTGAATTTGTTAAAAAGGACGGTTCCGTGTTCTGGGGATCGGTCAGTGGTCACCTTCATACAGACGAGCATGGAGAGTATACAGGAGGGGAAGGAATTATCCGGGATATCTCCGAACGCAAGAAGACCGGAGAGGCGCTCAAAGAGGCCCTCAAGAAACTGAACATGCTCTCCTCCATCACCCGGCACGATATCCTCAACCAGATCACGGGACTGCGGACGTACCTCGAACTCTCCAGAGAGGACCTCAAGAACACCCCCTTCTCCGCTTTCATCGAGAAAGAGGACCAGGTGGCAGAGGCGATCCAGCGGCAGATCGAGTTCACGAAATTTTACCAGGATATCGGGGTTAATGCACCGAAATGGCAGGATGTAAACGCAGTCATCCAGGATGCAGTGGCGCAGCTTAACCCTCCGGCAATCGATGTTCAGATCAAGGTTACAGGAGTGGAAATTTTTGCCGATCCGTTAATCGAGAAAGTATTCTACAATCTCATGGAAAATTCCCTCCGCCACGGCGAACGGGTGACGGCAGTGTCGTTTTCCTCCCGCGAATCAGAGGCCGGGCTTGTCCTAACCTATTGCGACAATGGTGTGGGCATCTCTGCTGAGGACAAGCAGAAACTCTTCCGGAAAGGGTTTGGCAAACATACCGGTCTTGGCCTTTTCCTCTCCCGGGAGATCCTTGCGATCACTGGTATCACCATCACTGAGAATGGTGAGCCCGGCGCCGGGGTGCGGTTCGAGATTACCGTGCCTAAAGAGGGTTACCGGTACACCTCCTGAGTGCCGGTGCACGGGAAATTTATTCCCATGGGAGAGGTGATTTCTAGGCACTTGCTATCGTGGTTTCCTGCTGAAAAAGGAGTGGGTCCGTAAAAAGGGAGAGGATACAACCCGGATCCTGTCCGTGTCAGTACGATTCCCGTTCGTAACATTCAAGATCTATCAGAACAATTGCCTGTCAACCAGTCTCATAGCAATTCACCCTCCAACGGAGCCACTATGTTTTCCCTCCTCTATGTTGACGACGAATCAGGACTGCTGGAGATCGGGCAACTGTTTCTCGAAAGCACCGGGGAATTTTCCGTCACATCCGCCCTATCGGGACAGGAAGCGCTTGTGCAGCTTTCACAGCATCACTTCGATGCCATAGTATCGGATTACCAGATGCCGGAGATGGACGGCATCGGGTTGCTGAAATGCGTGCGGAAATCCTTCGGGAATGTCCCCTTCATCCTTTTCACCGGCAGGGGTCGCGAGGAGATCGTCATCGAGGCGATCAACAACGGGGTGGATTTTTATCTCCAGAAAGGCGGCGATCCCGGGGCGCAGTTTGCGGAACTCGCGCACAAGATCCGGCAGGCCGTGGCCCGGCGCCAGGCAGAAAACCGTCTCGTGGAATCGGAAAAGCGCCTTGCCGATATCATCGACTTCCTCCCCGAAGCCACGTTCGCCATCGACCGGGCGGGGCGGATCATTGCATGGAACCATGCCATCGAGGAGATGACCGGAGTCCCTGCCTCGGAGATGCTCGGGAAGAGCGACCATGAGTACGCAATCCCGTTCTACGGTGAACGCCGCCCGATCCTGATCGACATGGTCTTTGAATCCGACGAAGTGCTCGCGAAATACTATACCCATATCAGCCGTGACCGGGGGATCCTCGTGGCCGACACCACTCTTCCCCGTCCGAAAGGCAACCAGCGGACACTCATGGGGACCGCGAGCCCGCTCTATAACAGGGAGGGGGAGGTCGCCGGTGCGATCGAGGCAATCCGGGATGTCACCGACCGTAAAAAGGCCGAGGAGGAGCTCGCTGCAGCAAACGAGCAGCTCGCCGCTTCCAAAGAGAAACTCCAGGCGCAGTATGACGAACTTGCAGAAGGCGCGAAACGTCTCCGCGAGAGCGAGGAAAAATACCGGCTTATCTCTGAAAATTCTCCCAACATGATCTATTTCATCGACCCCGGGGGATACATCCGGTATGTCAACCCTTTCGCTGCAAAGGCAATGCACGCTGAACCCGGAAATCTTGCCGGAAAACATGTAACAGAACTCTTCACGCCGGATACCGCCCGGCAACACCTGGACGCTATAAACCGTGTTATAGGCAGTGGTACTACCCTCCGGAACGAGATATATGAAGATCTCCCTTCAGGTGGTGTCTGGATCGATGTCCGCCTGTCCCCCCTCATCGATGAGACCGGCCGCGTCCTCGGGGTGCTCGGGCTCTCGCACGACATTTCGGACCGGAAACAGGCTGAAGAGGCGCTCCGGGAATCTGAGACGAAATACCGCATGCTCGTAGAAAACAGCCATGATATTATCTATACGATCAGCCCCGAGGGCATACTGACTTTTGTCTCCCCGGGCTGGACAACCCTGCTCGGGCATGACCCCGCGTATGTGACAGGAAAGCCATTCCAGCACTTTATCCACCCTGCCGATATCCCTGCGTTCAAGGCGTTCCTCGCACATGTCGTATCCACCCGGCAGCGCCAGTCGGGCGTCGAGTACCGGGTATTCCATGCCGACGGGTCGATCCACATACATACCTCGACCATCTCCCCCGTCTTCAATGACAAGGGTTCGATCATCTCCTACATCGGGAGCGCACGCGACATCACGGAGATGAAACGGTTCCAGACCGCGATTCGGGAGAGCAACCGGAAGCTGAACCTCTTGAGCAGCATTACGCGACATGACGTTGCCAACCAGCTCACCGTAGTCCAGGGATATACGCAGTCGGCAGCGCTCAGGAAAACCGATCAGATCACTGCAGATTTCCTCGCCAAGATCGCATCCGCGGTTGATATGATCCAGCACCAGATCGAGTTTACCCGGACGTACCAGGACCTGGGCGTGCAGGAACCGGCATGGTTCCGGGTCGGCGACGTGATCCGTTCCCTCCGGCCCCGGAGATCACGCTTGTCTGCACCTGCGATTCCACGGAGATCTTTGCCGACCCGATGATCGATAAGGTCTTTTTTAACCTGTTCGACAATGCGGTAAAGTACGGGAAGCGGGTGACGACGGTCACGGTCGGGTGCGAACTGGCAGGTGACGAGCTGGTCATCACGTTTGCCGACGATGGTGTCGGTATACCGCTCAACGAGAAACAGAAGATCTTCGAGAAAGGGTTTGGCCAGCACACGGGATTCGGGCTCTTCCTTGCCCGGGAGATCCTGGCGATCACCGGCATTTCCATCCATGAAACGGGGGCCCATGGCAAGGGGGCCCGGTTCGAGATCGCGGTACCGAAAGGGACATACCGGTCCTTCTGACCTGCCGTCATGTCCGTGTTCATGAACGGAAACAACGGATCCGCTATCCGGCTGTGCTTTGACCGCAGGGTATATCTTCACCGGGAAAAAGAGAACATTCCGGGGCTTGTTGCCATGAAATTCAACAGAAGCAAAACCGAGAAGAACCTGCTTGCGGCATTTGCCGGTGAGTCCCAAGCGCGGAACCGGTACACATTTTTTGCCAGCACGGCACGGAAGGAAGGGTACGAGCAGATCGCGGCAGTCTTCCAGCAGACCGCTGACGAGGAGAAGGAACACGGGAAACTCTTCTTCCGGCAGCTCAAAGGCGGCGACGTTGAGATCACTGCCGCATATCCTGCCGGTGTGATCGGAAATACAAAGAAGAACCTCGCTGCCGCGGCTGCCGGAGAGCGGATGGAATGGGGCACGCTGTACCCGTTGTTTGCAGGTACCGCGGAGGAGGAGGGGTTCAGGGATATTGCCCATCTCTTCAAGATGGTCGCACAGGTTGAGGCCCGCCACGAGGCGCGGTATGCAAAACTGCACGCGAACATGGAAAAAGGAACGGTCTTTAAATCGGAGATGCCCGCGAAATGGTACTGCCGGAACTGCGGGTACGTCCATGACGGGAAGTCCGCACCCACGAAGTGCCCGGTCTGCGACCACCCGCAGGCATACTTCGAGTTTGTGGCGGAGAATTACTGATTTTTTGGGAAATTGTCGTTCCCGGTCCGGGACATCCTGACAGTTCAGTCGATCCAGCCCATCCGAACCCACCGCTGATAGTCATCGGGACGGAAATCCCGGTTCTCAACTACGAGATCTTTGAAAAACTCCCGGTTGCCGGCAATCTCTTTTTCCTGTATGGGATCGGAAAAGCCGGTTCCGATCGCTTCAACGAGGTTCTTCCCGAGCAGACGGGCGGAAGCCTCCGCAGCATCAACAGATTCCGCGTTCCCGCCCGTAGCAACACTGAGCCCCCCGACTGAAACCACGCCAAGATAATTCAGGACATGGTTCTGGTATCCCACCACATCGTCCCCACCCGATGCGTGCGTAGTCGCTACCGAACAGCCGTATTTCCCGGCCAGGAGCTGGTAATGGATCGCGTCGGCGAGCCGGTCGAAAAAAACCTTCATCTGGCCGGAGATGTTGTCAATATAGACCGGCGATGCGAAGATGATGCCGTCCGCTCCCTTCATCCGGGTAACGATTGCCGGAATATCGTCCTCAAACACGCAGATCCCGGAAAACGAGCAGCCCTCGCAGGCCGTGCAGGGTGTCACCCGGAGATCGCAGAGGTCGATCATCTCCGTCTCCGCGCCGGTTTCTGCCGCTCCTTCGAGTACATAACCGGTAAGTTTTCTCGTGCTGCTCCGGATTGTCCGCGGGCTTCCATTGATGGCAAGAATTTTCATGGTTTTTCCTGTTCAGGAGATTGGTCGACTGCAGGTAATATGCAGATGAACCCGGATGGGGTACCCTTGACCGGATTCTGTCTCAGCCAAACCGGTACCCGCTCAAGACGAGCCACGCAAGCCCGAGCAGGATCAGGGCAATGATGACCACCATGATCTTCAGGTACGGGATCTCTCCTGCCTTCTCTGGTTTTGCCGTTCGCCGCGATTCAATGTTGACCCCTCCTGTTGCGGATACGCCTCCGCCCCTCCGATAGCTTATGCCAACCGCAGGCCGGGGTTTGCTGTTCCAGCCGCTGATCCCCGTACAGTTGTGGTTCGGGGGAAGCCTACAGTCAGCGCAGAACTTTCCCCCGCAGTGCTGGCAGGTGAACGGCAGTGCAGTCTCGTTGCCGCAGTGATCGCAGCGTGTCATTACTGTTCAGTTGGGTGCCCGGGCATTAAGAATTCTGTTCCGGGAAAACCGGAAAGCCGGGGCCGTAGTCCTCGTCCCGCAGGGGGACAGTTCATGTTAAAGATGTACGAACGGTAACACACCCGCCCGGGCAAATGCCACCACGCCGAACCCGAAGAGCACGAGAACAAAAAACCCGGTCGAAAGCACGCTCCGGATCGCCCTCATGCGGTGTGCCGGGATGTGCAAATCCTCCCATGCATGGACTTCGAAGAGGTGGAGAAAGAGGGCACAGAGAAGGTAGGTCGCATATATGGCAAGCACCATCCCGCAGGCGAGCGCCCCCCAGTCGAGCACCGCAGCGACCAATGCCCAGATGCCGAGGGCAAGGTTTGCATATCCCACCTCGATCTGGAACTCAGGATGATCCTGTCGCCAGCCCATCCGGATCTGGTCGGAATGGAAGTACACCGAATGGCGGAAGAAACTGATGATGCCCACGACACCGACAAGGATTGCTGCCGCTATCCTGACCGCGATGTCAGTATTGATAAAAAGAAAGAAAATGCCAATGAATATGCCGATCATGGATACGGCCATGGTCGCTCCCATCAGAAGCGAGGCTTCGTCTGCTGTCGGTTGTGCTGCTCCCATTCGATCATCCCGGTAATCGTTCCCTATGTGAATAAACCACCCGGGGAGAAAAATCCTGCGCCCGCAGGATCAAACACCTTATGATACCGGGTGCCGGACATAGTAGGCATGGGCCAGTACGTACAAGGTGATGTCCTCCTTGCTTCGGTTGCACTGGATGACCGGGCCGCGCCCAAGACCCGGCCCGTGGTGGTAATCCGGACGGAAGGACCCGGCACGATCCATATCTGCCCTGTGAGCAGCAGGCCGCCATCCGATGCACCAAGCCTGCCGCTCTCTATTGACAGTTTTTCTACCGGGGGACTCGATCTCTTCGGCGTAAGCTACGTGATGACATCGCGGGTGCTCACCCTTCCGGTCAGGAATATAACCGCGAAAAAGGGCCGTCTCACAACCGAGTCACTTGCGGAAATAACCGCACATGTGCCGGCAACGATGCCGCCTCATCCCGCACCGGTTAAACGTCACGGCGGATCCCGGAACGTACGCTGATAGACTGGATAATCAGAAATTTTTTCCCGGCCCGGATGTGGTGCATCAGCATCCTTATTATTTCCTGTAATAAGGTAGTTTGGATGGACATCGCACAGGCAATTCGGGAGATGGAGGCACAGGTGGGCAGGATCTCGCCCGTGCAGAAATTCCTGCTCGGCACGGACGGCTCGGTCACCCAGATCCTTGAATCGATCACCGGAAAAAAAGTCGTTATCAGGACGCTGGTCCAGGAGATCATCCCTGCCGATCGCACTGCCGCTGACAACCTGAGCATTGACGAAGGTGACCCGGTCAACTTCCGTATCGTTGAGATCAAGACTGAAGAGAGCGGGGAGGTGCTGATCTATGCAATATCCCATACACCAGTCAACCGACTCTCGCCGGAATTCAGGGACGATCTGATGAAGGCCGACATCCCCATCGGCAGGATCATCAGGCAACACAGCATCGAGGCACGGCGGAAGATCCTTGCAGCCCGTCTCCTCACTGCCACAGAAGAGGCTGGCAGACGCTTCTCCATCTTCAAAAACGAGCCTCTCCTCTCCCGGCAGTACCAGATTATCCACGGGGGTAAACCACTCATCTTCATTGAGGAGCAGTTCCCCTACAACAGGTTCCTCGACAGCCGGCGGGTGGTCGTGAATACCCCCTCGCGGGTCCATGTATCGCTCATTGACATGCACGGTGGATCCGGCCGGGTTGACGGCGGCATTGGCATTACTCTGGACGAACCCGGCATCCTGCTGGAAGCGGAACTTTCTCCCGTCCTCTCAGTGAGCGGCTGCGACCCCGCAACACAGGAACGAATCGGGCAGGTGGTTGCAGGCGTACTGCGGGATCTCGGTCTTGGCGGGAGCGTTGCTATTACAGTCAGGAGACAATTCCCTTCACACGTCGGGCTCGGGAGCGGGTCGCAGCTCTCGCTGGCGGTGGCCCGGGCCATTTCCGAGCTCCACGACCGTCACCTGAGCGCACGTGAACTCGCCCGGCTCGTGGGACGGGGCGGAACCTCCGGTATCGGCACAGCGGCATTCGACCACGGCGGGTTCATTATCGACGGGGGGCACCGGTTCGGGAGTGGGGCAGAGAAATCCGATTTCCTCCCTTCATCCGCCTCACGAGGTATCGGCCCCCCGCCGGTGATCGTCCGCCATGCCATGCCGGACGACTGGCACATCCTGCTTGCCGTCCCTGACCTCCCGCCCGGTGCCAGTGGTGGACATGAAGCGGCTATATTCCGGTGCCACTGCCCGGTCCCGCTGGAAGACGTCCGGGCCATTACCCACGAGGTGATGATGCGGATGCTCCCGGGGATCGTTGAACAAGACCTCGATCTCTTCGGCTCCTCCATCAATAATGTGCAGGGCCTCGGGTTCAAGAAAGTCGAGCTCAGTCTCCAGCCGTACGCCGTGACCGGCCTTCTTTCCTGCCTGCGTGAGGCCGGTGCCGCTGGTGCAGGCATGAGCTCATTCGGCCCCGCGGTCTATGCCATAAGCGATACCGGGATGCATGTCCTCGAACGGGCAGCACAATCATTCATGGCGGTGCACGCCGGCGGGGGAATGACCATTATCACTGCAGCCCGCAACAGCGGGGCGGTCGTCCGGGTGATATAGTCCCCTGTTTTCCCGGGGATCCCGGCAGCCGGTTCCGGCGTGTGCCGGTATTTCCTAACCGACGGGGCGATACGCGACAGGCGGGATCGTAATCTCGAACCGCGCCCCGGTACCGGGTTCTCCTGTCTCCCGGATCGAGATCCCGGTGATCGACAGGATCTCCCGGGACAGGTACAGACCAAAACCGGTATGCTTGAAATATTCACGCCTGAAGATCTGCTCCTTGACACCGTCCGGCACACCCACTCCGTCGTCTTCACATACAAGGATCCCTCCGTCCTGGCCATACGTAAACCCAAACCGGATCGTACGGACTCCCTCACCGTGCCGGATCGCATTCTCTGCAAGATTGTAGAACACACGCATGAGCAGGGGATCGGCAAAGACTTCAATTTGCGGGAGATCGATAGCAATGGTAACTGCCTGGAGATCAAGGGGCCTGACAGCCTTATGAACCGTGTCAGGGAGGTTCTGCCAGGCCGGGGACTTCACCCCGATATCCTGGTAGGAGCGCATGAACTCCAGCTGCTCCCGGATATTATCCGCAGCCTGTTCTCCTTTCCGTATGTATTCGATGAACTTCGGCTCCGTTGCAGATTCCTTCATGAGCTCGATATAGGACCGCAGGCCAGTAAGCTGGTTGAGGATATCGTGCCGGGTGATCGAATTGAGCAGGCTGAGCTTCTTGTTGGCCTGCCGGAGCGCCTCTTCCATGTGCCGGGTCTCGGTGATGTCCCGTGCAATGGACGAGGCTCCGGTGATGCGGTCTTCTGCGTTCCGTATCGGGGAGACCGTCAGGGAAATATCAAAAATTTTCCCCCCTTTGGTCTTCCGCTGGGTCTGGTAATGGCTGATGGATTCTCCCTTCCGGACGCGTGACAGGATATACGGCAGATCACCGGACTGTTGCTCGGGTACAAGGATCGAGAGTGACCTGCCAATCACCTCTTCCGCGGGATACCCGTAAAGCCGCTCAGCTCCGGAATTCAGGCTCGTGATGGTACCGTCCGGGTTCATTCCTATGATCCCGTCATCTGTGGATTCCACGATCGCAGCGAGGCGCTGTGCCTTTTCCTCTGCCTTCCTGCGCTCCTCCAGCTCGCGTTCGGCTACGTTCCTCATCTCCCGAAATGCCCGGACCTGCCGCGAGAGATCGGTGATATCCTCGATCACGATCATCGCGAGGAACCGGTCGCCCGATACCACTGGCACGACCGTGGTAATCTGGACGCGAAGCTCACCGTTCTGCAATGTTGCGGGCACGAAATGCGGGTGGAACCGCGACGAGAAGATAACGGCAGGCCCTCCGGAAAAGACCTGCTCGATCCGCGTGAGGTACAGGGGTTTGTCCAGGTGCGGGAACCGCTCCCTGAGGTTTGTGCCAACCATTGCTTTTTTGGGGATGCCAGTCCAATGGGCGATGCAGTCGTTCCAGGAAAGGACAGTATAATCTTCCCGGATGACAATGATTCCGACCGGCAGCATGTCGTAGGGATCTCCATCATGGCCGTATATCATCCGATCGGACATCGCTCCCCCTAGGTGTTCACGTTATGGATACTGGAGATGAGGGTATCCATCGATCCCAGTTCGAGGATCAGCAGGATGTTGCCCTCTATCAATGTTTTCTCGATTTGGAAATGCGCATTGGCGATTACCAATCGGTCATCAACTTTTGTATGCAGGGACTTGGCCAAGGAACGGATACCCAGTTCCTGGTAGTCCGGCAGCGAGTAGTTGAGGTGCTGCTTCAGGACATTTGCTATCGATCCCATCACGGCATTGATGATGATATTGCCCACTTCTTTTAAGGTTTCGATGCGCATAGCATCCATTTCTCTGCTCTCCTCGCTCTCCCGGGTCATCAGTATGACCAGCTGGGCAGCACTTTCCGGCGGGAATACCAGAGCGGCGAGGCCCGACATCGGGCCGCGGAAACTGAGCGAGACCGTGGAGAGAGGGGTGTTCCCGTCGCTTTGGGTCCCGTTAGTAAAGCGTGCGATATCTACGATCTGGATCGAAGGGACCTTGAGATGGATCGTGCAGCCGGTGATATCGTTGAGCATCCCGGCAGCCCGGCCCACGCCGATGTTGATCAGTTCCCGGATCGCGTCCACATCATCTGCGCTGGGTTCGATCACGGCAGCTCACCCGACAGTACCCTGGCAATCGTGGGGAGGAGGATGTCTTTCTTGACAGGCTTGTTCACCACCCCTGCTGCACCGAGGCTGATGCACTGATCGCGCGTGGTATCCTGGATATCAGAAGTCATGATAAGGATCGGAATTCCCAGCCCGCAGGCCTGCGCCTCTTTCAGGACGAAGTATCCGTCGTACTCGGGCATGAGGAGGTCTGTTATCAGGAGATCGGGGTTTTCCTTCTGCGCAAGGTCTATGCCACTCCTGCCATTTTCTGTCACAATCGGTTCGTACCCCGCTTCCCTGAGGATATCGGAAACGATCCTGCGCTGAAAAGACGAATCATCAATGAATAGAATTTTTGTCATGCTACCAGAGTCCCGCGAGCAGCCTTCCGGTACTCCGGATGGCGCCTTGACTTTGATAGAGTATATATGCGTGGGTAAAAAAAGGGTTTCGTTGCCCGGATTTCATATCAACGGGTTCGCATCATCGGTGGCTCGCACCGTTTACTGAACCCGGTGCTGACTCCTTCAAGCCGTCCTGCATGAGTGACCCCTTGCAGGTCACTTCCCTAGCTTGAGGAGCATCTCCTCGAGCGAGGGGTAACGGGATTCGATCTTTTCGACCCTGCCGCCGGCTTCCGTGATACTTGCCGTAGATTCATTGAGCTCTTCCATATCCGCAGCCTCGGCGACAAAGAACCCCTGTTCCCGCCGGTAAGGTTTTGAATGCCCGATAAGTTTGCCGGGATCATCGACAGAGAAGAAGATCGTATAGGTGAGGCTGCCAAACTGGTCGCGGAGCTCCTTCATGGTGCCGAACGCTACCATCCTTCCCCTCCGGAGGATCATCACCTTGTCGCATATCGCTTCGACCTGGTAGAGATTGTGGGCCGAGAGGACGATTGTTTTTCCATCCTGCCGGAGCCGGCGCAGATAATCCGCAATGAACCGGGAAGTCATCGGGTCGAGCCCGCTCGTCGCCTCGTCGTACACAAGAAAGCCCGGGTCGTGGATCAGCGAGCGGGCGATCGCAGCTTTCCGCTTCATGCCTTTGGAAAACTCCCCGATCTTCTTGCCGTCCGGTTCAAGCGAGAGTGCTGCGAAGAGCTGGTTGGAGCGTATACGAATCTCCTGCGGGGATAACCCGTAGATCTCTCCGAAGAACGCGAGGTAGTTCTCGACCGTCATTGTTTCATACAGGCGCGATTCCTCGGGCAGGTACCCGAGGTTCTGTTTGAGCACAAGGGGATTTTTTGCCACGTCGATGTCGTTGATGAAGAGTTCCCCGGCTGTCGGGGCGATAAGACCGGAGATGATCTTGAGGAGGGTCGTTTTTCCTGCCCCATTGTGGCCTATGATCCCGAAGATCTCTCCGTCCTCGAACTCAAAACTGACATCATCGAGTGCTACAAAACCGTCGAAATCTTTTTTGAGTCCGCGGGCGGTGATCATGCGGATTCTCACTTCCGATCAGACTTGAGTCGCAGGTCAGATATACGTTGGGATGGGAGCAGTCCCGGAGCATGTGCAGGTACCGATGAGTATTTTACTGATTCCCCGTATTATTCTGTACTCAGCACAATGCCTGATCCCTCGTAATGGTGCCGGGCCGCAACATGTGAGATGAAACGGGTGAGACAACTGCATGGGTACACTTGCCGATATATGGACTATCGCCCGATGGGAAGTCAGGAAATCCTTCTCCATGATGAGCAGGGATGTCCTCCCGCTCGCCATCGTCCTCTTTGTCCTGCTCGTGGCCGTGACCGGTTTTTCCACCCAGAGCGGCTTGCACCTCCAGGACGGCATGTACAAAGTAGGCGTCGATGATCCGCAGATCGCCCAGCTGCTCGCAGGCGATGCACGTTTTACGGTATACCAGCTCGATACACCGGACCTGATCGCACACCGGAACGAATTCGACATCACGATTATCAACGGGAATGTGAGCGCTGGGACAAGTAGCAGGGCGGTTGCCGCCCAGAACACCCTTGCACGGGACTATGCCAAGTATGTCAACAGCGTTTATAATACCGAAGGCGACCTCTTCGCTGCGTACCCGCTCTGGATCGATACGCAGAGTGTCCAGAGCGAGCTCAGTTTCCTCGCTACCCAGAGCGGCCAGTACGTGAGTGCCGCGCCGGGCCGGGCAGCACCGGTGCCCGTCGGAACGGTGCAGCAGATCGCTACGCCATCGCCGACCCTTGCCATTTCGGAAGACGCCCTCCGCCAGCAGCTGGTCCAGTCCAATGCAAAAAACACGCAGATCTCGCGATACACGGACGTCCTGTCCTCAAGTAACCCTTCGATAGGAAGTTTCAAGACTCCGTCCCAGCTCTCCCCGCCCCTGCCCTTCGACTCCATCATCCTCGTCTTTGTCTTCATCTTTCCGCTCTACTTCACATCCCAGTTCTTCATGATGAGCATCATGAACGAGCGGATCGAGCGCAGGGGCGAGATCCTGCTCTCGACACCGGTCAGAGCTTCGTCCATCATCATCGGCAAGATGCTCCCCTACTTCATCGGCATGGTCGCGATCTGCGCCGTCCTCACGATCTGGATCAGGGCGTCCCTGCTGATCATGCTCCCGCTGATCCCGGTCATCTTCTTCTTCCTTGCAAACGCGCTCCTCATCGGCATGCTATCACGGAGTTTCAAGGAACTCTCCTTTGTCTCCATCTTCTTCTCGACCATTGCTACCTCATACCTCTTCTTCCCGAGCATCTTTGCCAATGTTCACGTGATCAGCCTCATCTCCCCCCTGACACTCATCGTCCTCACCCTGCAGGGGACGGCATGGACGGTGACCGATTACCTGTACTCGACCTCGCTCTTCTGGCTGACGGGCGCGGTCCTCTTCTATATCGCTGCAAAGAACTTCAAGGAGGAACGGCTCTTCTCCGAGAAGAACATGGTCACACGGCTGCGGGAGTTCCTCTCGGAGGTCCTCCCACGCCAGCACCCCTTCCTATCGCTCTTCCTGCTCGCCGGATTCTCCATCCCGTTCGTCTTCATGGTGCAGATGATGTGTCTTGTCCTCTTCTTCAACCTGCCCATGCCGTACTCGCTCGTCTTCCTCCTCCTCTTTGCAGCGCTAATCGAAGAGATCGCCAAGGGTGTCGGGATCTACACGCTCTATGTCCGCGACCCTGCATTCCTGACATGGAAAAACCTCGTGTATGCCTGCGGGGCAACAGCGATCGGGTTCTTTGTTGCCGAGAAACTGCTCCTGTTCGTCACCCTCACACAGATCACAGACTCGGTCTTCGGCAGTATCCTCTTCCTCTCGATCGGGTCCCTCTGGCTCCCGCTCCTCCTCCATTTCGCGGGCGTGCTCATCGTCGCCTGTTGCCTGAAGAAATGGGGGGCGAAAGGGTTTGCCCCCGGCCTTGCCATCGCGATGGTCGTGCACTGCCTCTATAACCTCTACTTCATCCTGGGGTGGATCGGATGAAAGCCAGGCATCTGTCCATTATCGCAAAAAAAGAGTTCCGGGGTCTCTTTTCCGAGAGGACGATCCTGCTCGCCGTGCTGCTCCAGCTCTTCATCGCATTGTTCTCGTCCTTCCTCATGGTCGGCCTGACTTCTATGTATGACCCCTCGTCACTCTCGAAATACTCGCATTTCAGATACAATGTGGCGTACGCGGGCAATGACTCCGAACTGCTCACCTCACTCCGGTCAAGCCCTGATTTCCGGGTCTTCACGATGAACCTTTCCACAGCGGTTGAGGCCCTCAAGGAGCGGAAACTCGCAGCAGTGATCTGGGTGCCGAATACTCCACCGGATGCGCAGGAGCCGGTCAGATCACGCTGTACACTCTGCAGAACGATCTTCAGAGCGCGATTGTAGACGTCAAGCTCAAGGACATCTTCCTGAAGTACGAGAAGGACCTCCGGGGGATCCGGGCAGCGAGACTGGACGAACAGCCCCTGCCACTCCAGATCCCTCCCTCGGGTGGGGGAGCAGACTTCTACGAGTTCGTGTACGGCCTCCTCATCCCGTTGCTTGTCTTTATGCCGGCCATCATCTCCTCGGCTCTTGTCATCGACCTGATCACGGAAGAGTACCAGCACGACACGCTCGAGACCCTGGTCTCGACCCCCGTCACGTTCCCCGAGATAGTCTGGGGAAAAGTGCTGACCTGCGAGCTGCTCGTCCCGATCCAGGCGGGGATGTGGCTGATACTCCTGATGATCAACGGTATCGCGATCCAGAACGCCGGGCTGATCCTCATGGATGTGGTCGTCACTTCCCTTATCCTGATCCTGCTGGGGGCGCTCACCGCGCTCCACTACCGCGAGCGGACAGCAGCCCAGTTCATCTTCTCGACTGCACTCGTGGTCGTGATCCTGTTCGCCATCTCCCTGCCGGCAAACCCGATGAACCTCCTGACCCGCCTTGCCGTGGGGACGGCCGGATCTGAGCAGTGGTTTGTGCTCGGAACGACACTCGCCATCGTTGCCGTGCTCGGTTACGCGACCCAGAAATACGCTGAACGGATCAGCAGGATCAGCCACACGGGATAGCGGAAAAAAGAATTTTTTTGGCAATTCAGATCATGTGCGTGATCATCGGCTGGTCAAGCACCTTATAGGTCCTGCCCGCGCTGGTCACGAACACCTCGACACGGTCGCTGCCCCGCGTCCCCTGGATGATGATCTCGTCTCCCAGCCGGGGCCTTCTCTGGTTATCATTCATGTATTGCTCGACGACCTGTCCATCCGAAAGGGTCGCTTTCATCAGGACGTTCTGGACGAAGGCCTGTCCCTTGCCGCCATTGTAGAGAAGGTGGAGCGTGTAGTCAGGGCGCTCCTTGGACAACTGGAGGTCGACATATTGCTCGGCCGGCAGCGTTTCCACCGGTACCGGTGTCGCCATTACCGGCAGAACCGGCGTCGCAGGAACCGTAGTCGGAAGCATGGTCGTTTCCGCGGGACGGATCTCTGCCTGGGTGGGGCTGGTGCAGCCGGCAGAGAGCGCACAGAGCGCCAGTCCCGCCAGGACTGCTGCAAACAGGGCATATTTCATGCAGATTGCTTGAATGTATTCATATTACTGATTTGTGCTCCGACAGCGTCGTCACGGGCAGTCGTGTCCGGCTCCGGTAATTTCGTGAAATAATCGGATCCGGAAGGAAGATCTGGAGAAAACATCAGGAATGAACAGTTAAATTAAAAAGGACACCCGGATTAACTTTACATATCAGGAGTAAAACGAATGTTCTGTCCTAAATGTGGAAAAGAGACTGATGCCTCCGGAAAATTCTGTCAGTGGTGCGGGTCCGACATAGAGTCCGTCCAGTCGAGACCCGTCGCCGCTATGGAAGAGGACGAGGGGCCTGAGGTCGGGGTTTATGCAGGTCTGGGCAGGCGGTTAATAGCATTCATTGTCGATATCATTATCATTCTGCTGTTCGATCTGGTGGCTGCCGGGACGCTTGGCCTTTTCAGGGGTTTCCAGAACCTGTATTTCTACGCGTCCCAGGGTGTGCCGGCCTCCGACCTGACAACGGAAGGATCCATGACCGCACTGGCCGGTTCGATCATCGCCGCCTATGGCCTAACCCTCATTGTTATCCCCTGGCTCTATTATGCAGGTTTTGAGTCTTCGCGCAGTCAGGCAACGCCCGGCAAGGTACTCATGAGCCTCGTTGTGACGGATCTCGAAGGCAACAAACCGTCTTTTGCACGGACGACACTCCGCTTTTTCGGGAAATATATCTCTACACTGATCATCTTCATCGGTTTCATCATGATCGGTTTCACGAAAAAACACCAGGGGCTCCACGACAAGATCGCGGGATGCCTTGTGCTCCTGCAGGACTGAACATTCCCATCCTTTTTTCATAGTTTTTAGCTGAACCGTTTCATGCGTTGGGTGATCCGCTTCAGCCGGGCATACCGGTACAGGTTTAGTGTCCGCGCCCGGTTATTTATAGCGGAACTTCAGGCCAAGGAGCACGAGGATCAGGACGAACGTGGTCACGTTCGCGACGATGATGGGAAGGGAGTCCACCCAGAACCCATAGATGGTCCAGAGGAGGATGCCGATGCCGAACAGCACGAGCATCGCGAGCGAGAGGTCCCGTGTCTCCCGCATCCTCCATGCCTTGATCATCTGGGGGACAAACGAGATGGTTGTGAGGGCCCCTGCGATATAACCGACGATTACGATGGAGTCCATGGCGTCTCTTCTCTAGTATTCTTTGCATGACCATTTATACCGGCCGCGTTTTTCTTCCTGAGTTGCAGGTAATTGTCCTTTCCACAGGGCAACGTATTGACATTATAATCTTTTCAATATCACGGCTTCGCCCAGTTTCGTCCATATATAATCTCCAGAAAAAAACTCGGGGTGAGAGAGTAAAAATGAGCGGACGCATGGCGCGAAAGTGGCTTTGCAATGGAGCCGTTGACGCAGCTTGTTATCTCCGTGCGGTTGCCTTGAAAAACGTATAGCAGAAAACTCCGCCCGGCTCTGCGGTGCGGTACAGTGCCGCGATTCCCCGCTCCCATTCTTCCCGGCTCATCAACCTATACTTCAGTACCTCCGGGCCGACTCCTTCAACCATGGCGGTGAACGTCAGTTTCGTGAACCCCTCCACGAGCATTGGCCGGGAATCATCTACATACACTATCCGCGGCGAGACATGGACGTCCCGGTACCCGGCACTCCTGACCAGCGGATAGAGTTCCCTCCCGATCAGGGCATTTCCTCCTGTCTGCTGCTGGAGGGTCACGAGGCACCGCACCGCCCGGTGTGCATCTTCATCCTCCGGGTGGAAGAACGCAGAACCATGATCCCCCTCGATAACAGTCAGCGTGCCGCCCTCTTTCAGGAGCGGGCGGAGCTGTTCGAGCGCACACCGTGGTTCTGCAAGATGTTCCAGCACGAAACAGACAAAGATGTGATCGAAACTTTCCGGTTCGAACGGGAGCCGAAAGATGTCCTCCTGCCGGAATGTCACGCCCGTGATCCCTTCCTTACGGATCGTTTCTTCCGCCCGCTTCAGGGACTCCGCTGATATATCGATCGATGTTATCAGTGCACCCGGGCTGTTCCGTGCAAGAATCCCGGTCTGTGCGCCGATCCCGCAGCCGGCCTCCAGCACCCGCGATCCCGCGGGGTAGTGCGTGTCATGATGGAGGAGTTTGGTCAGCGTCTCTGCCTGGTCAGCGAGTCGTTCCGATTCGCGTTCTGAATATCCGTGGACGTAGTTGTTTTCTGTCATAAACTCCGGGACCTTGCCGGACCACGCCCGGCTTGAGGGGGCTGGAAGGGCATATTATGAACATATTTGATGGTTGTTGCACAAAAAAGTACTGTGCTATATTATTGGATCTGGAATGGAGGCATATTAATCCAATCGCGTTCAGACAGGAAAAAACGCAATCCCAAAACACCATAACCGAAGTAAGAGAAAAGGCCAGGGCCGAGATTCGAACCCGGGTCGGAGGATCCACAGTCCTCTAGGATAACCAACTACCCTACCCTGGCAGATGTCCTTTTTACATTGTCACCGGACTCTGATTAATCTATCCGTATACTGCTGCCGCCTGAAAAGGGATCCCGGTGGCGGGACAGGGAGACAGTTCCTGCCACGGCCGGGAGGTGATTATTAATAGGGTCAGGCGTCCATTACATATCAGGTGGCTCTGACTACTCTTTCCTGACGATGAGGCGCTTCGTGTCCTGTGGCGTGGGCACGGGGGAGCAGGGGGTTTTTACCCGGTACCGGAGCTTGGACGACAGAAGAGGGCTTTTGAGGTTATGGCGGAGAACCCGAAGATCAGGACACCCATTGTCTGCGTCATGGGGCATGTGGATCATGGCAAGACCTCGCTCCTTGACCGGATTCGGGGATCATCTGTCGTCAGTTCCGAAGTCGGGGCGATCACCCAGCACATCGGCGCCACCATCGTACCCATCGAAGCCATCCGAACGATGAGCGGTTCGATGGACAAGGTCCCGATCAATATTCCCGGCCTTCTTTTTATTGATACACCCGGACACCATGCCTTCACTACCCTGCGGGCCCGGGGAGGTGCGCTTGCGGACATGGCGATCCTTGTGGTGGATATCAACCAGGGGTTCCAGCCCCAGACCGTCGAAGCACTGCAGATCCTACGGAACTGCCGGACACCGTTTGTCATCGCCGCCACGAAGATCGATCGTATCCACGGCTGGCGCACCCATGAGGGCGAGTCTTTTCTCTCCTCATTTGCAAAACAGAACGACAGGGTCAAGAGTGATATCGAGAACAAGACCTATGAGATCGTGGGCAAACTTTCCGAAATGGACTTCTCTTCTGACCGTTTCGACCGGGTCTCTGACTTCCAGCGCAATCTCGCGATCGTGCCGGTGAGTGCCCATACCGGTGAGGGCATACCAGACCTTCTCCTCGTCATGATCGGCCTTGCCCAGCGGTACATGGGCGATGCGCTCAAACTCTCGGTGGAGGGCCCGGGGCCGGGACGGTCCTCGAGGTCAAGGAAGAGCGGGGCCTCGGGACCACGCTCGATGTGATTCTCTATGACGGCACTCTCGCAATAGGTGATGAGATCGCAGTTGCTACGCAGGACGATGTCCAGGTGACAAAAGTGCGGTCCCTGCTCAAACCCCGGCCCATGAAGGAGATTCTCGTGGAGGATCGGTTCGACCGGGTGAAATCCGTTGCCGCTGCCTCAGGGATCAAGGTTACCGCCCCCAATCTCGAGGGCGTGATCGCAGGGTCACCGTTTTTTGTCGTCCGCGGGAACCGCGAGGAAATCGAAACGAGGATCCGTAAGGAGATGACCGAGATCCATGTGAACCTTGCTGAAGAAGGGATCGTGATCAAGGCGGACACGATCGGGGCGCTTGAGGCGCTCTGCAAGGAACTCGAAGGCAAGGAGATTGGCGTCATGCGGGCAGAGGTCGGGGCAGTCAGCCGTCACGATCTTATCGAGACCGAGACCATCAAGAATCCGATGTTCCGGGTCCTGCTCTCATTCAACACGCCGATCCTCCCGGCTGCGGTCCGAGATGATCAGGAATCCACTCTATACCCAGGTTAAGGTGTTCGACGGCCGTGTCATCTACCAGCTGATTGACCAGTATGTTGAATGGCGGGACGAACAGAAACGCCTGCAGGAAAAGCAGCGGTTCGAGCACGTGGTCATGCCGGCCAAGATCCGGCTCCTCCCTGACTGTGTATTCCGCCAGAGCAACCCGGCGGTCGTGGGTGTGCGGGTGCTCGGGGGAAAGCTGCGCAGTGATGTCGGCCTGATCAAGATGGACGGCAGAAAAGTCGGCCATCTTAAGACCATGCAGCTCCGGCAGGAAGCCATCCGGGAGGCCGACGCCGGCCTCGAAGTCGCTATTTCCATCGAAGGGGCGACAGTTGGCCGTCAGGTGAACGTCGGGGATGACCTGTTCGTGGACATTCCGGAGCGTCACGTCAAGGTGCTGGAGAAGGAGATGATCAAGACCCTGAATCTGAGCACGCAGGAAGTCTTGTCCGAATATACCACGATGCGGCGAAAGGGCGACCCCTTCTGGGGTAAATAGGTGTTACCCTGTCTGCCGGTGACGCGAGGGTTTAATAGCGTATCAGTATAATAAAATGGGTACTTCTCATGTGTAGGCGAATCTGCCAGCAGCCGGAGACGTGAAAAAAAACCCGAAGGATCGGGTTTTTTGGATAAAACAATAGGGAGAATCAGTTATGGTTGAGTTCAAAGTCGTTGTATCAGACCCCAAAACCGGTCGCGCCTACAATGTCGACGCCAGTGGTGGCGCGGCAGGTGCTATCGTTGGCAAACGAATAGGTGATGAACTGGAAGCAGGTTCCCTCGGGCTGGCAGGATACAAGATCCTGATCACCGGAGCATCGGACCGGACCGGGATCACGGCAAAGAAAGGTCTTCCGGGCGCAGGGCGCAGGAAGCTCCTTCTTGCAGGCGGCATCGGGTTTCACCCGACGATGGAGGGAGAGCGCCGCAGGAAGATGATCCGCTCAAACGAGATCACACAGGACTTCGTGCAGATCAACGCACGTGTCACCACGTATGGCGAAAAGCCGCTTGACGAGCTCTTCCCGAAAATTGAGGGGGAGAAGAAGGCAGAAAAATCAGCACCGAAAGCACGGGTCGGCAAGAAATAAAATAAACTCTTTTTGATCCTCTTCGCGGGTACTTGCGAATTTTTTTAAAGAAAGACTCCATTTATGGAGTATTTTGTATGAAACGCGCATAAACCCGATCTGACTTTTCTTTTTCAATAAAAAGACTCCAAAATTAAAAAACTGAAGAGAAATGAAAAGAATCGGAACCCGGTATGGGCTTTAAATTCTTTCAAGTTGTATACATCTCTATGCCAGACATAAAACACAAGCTCTGCAAACATGCAGACCAATCATACAAAATGCAAAGGCTCTACAAGCGGGTTAATGCAAAGTTCATTCCCTGCGCCTGGGTGTGCCCGGACTGCGGGCAGATGCAGAAAGATTAACCGATTTGATTTTTATTTAAAATTGCTTCAATTTTCAACGGAAGGGATATAATTAATCCATTTTTTGTGAAGTCAAATTTGATAGAATTAACAATAGTACAGAAGGCTTGTAACGATACTCCCGTATCATAGCCCTTGGTATCTAAATTTATAGATAAATGAATAACAAATTTTGTAAAACCATTCAGGTCTCTATCCGGTTTTGCATATCCCGCCATAGTGCTTAACAATGATAGAATTTGGTTTAGTTTATTTTTAATTTCGATTTGATTCTTTCCGGGTTCGTATAGTCTTATAATTTCAGAAGTAATCTCAAAGATTTCCTCCTTTTTCTTAACGAGCATTAACCTCTCGTCTTCAGATATTTCCATGTACTCTCCTTACCATTCTGAATAAAAAACAGTATTGACATAGGACTGGCATTTCACAACGATATTACAAAGCATATAACCTGAGATTTACAAAACCTCATCCAATGAACCTAGATACGGAAATTAAAAGCATCTTTGCGCCTGTCCTTGCTCTAGTGGCAATTTTGTGGGGTTTGTATGAGTTATACGATACCTTAAACAAAATAAAAATGATCGTCGATGCAATCAATTTCATTTTTGGTTCATACAATTTCGGCAAAGTCTACTTTGACCAATTTTACCTTTTGGAAAGAAAATGCCACATATATGATTTCTCAGCCCGTTTTCAATGCGTTCCCAATCTTGGATAGTGTGCCAGGTCTCGTCTGGAGTTTTGTGAAAGCGGTGGTTCTCATTCTCATTGGGCTTTGGATTCTTGATCGCTTGTAAAGGATAACTAAAATAGACTTAATGTGCCCGGACTGTGGGCAGATGTAAAGGGATTAGTTTCATTAATAGCCAAATGGGATATTAAAAAAAAAATTGTTTTTCTGCATAATTTTTCTGCATAAATTTACAGTGAATTACATCTCGGATCGGTCCGGATTTTGCACCAGTCCTTCATTACCATAGATACATCTGATACTGGTGCCCCCAATTTAGGTAAGTCACGGGTCGCAATTGTAACACAATCGTCATAAGAATATGAATCATCACCATGATAACAGTGTAACAATTCTAATGCGATAGTGGCATTTTTCTCATAAGGATTACCATTCTGTTGGCTATTCAACTCGTTTGAAGCGGATATAGAAGTCAGCGTTACCGGTGTATTTGGATTTGGTGTAACTATTGCTGAACCCTTTCCCGGAGGATAAAAATGCAAATCGAGCGTATCTGCCATTGCAATGGTATTAGTTTCCGGCTGATATACGAACAAAATTGTTTTTCTTCCTTCAACTGTAACATTATATCTATTTTTACCATATTTTATCCACGTCCCGCTTTCAGTACCTTCATTCATCGAATCTGAAGTGGAATAGTGACCATCTGAAGTGAATGTATAGAATATTGTTTTAGATCGATCATACAATGTCCAATGCCACGTTCCTATAATCGGATCTTGTGTGGAATTTATTGGTGAATAAATTGGTGCATTTGCATTAGATGTTGATCCAGGCATCCCAAATAAAAATGCCGCGACAACGACGAAAAAAATACATAAAATAACTAAAATACCCACAAACGCAAGAATCCAATAAACAATACCCCAATATTTACTCCTTGGAAACAGTTTGGTGATAAGCCAATAAACAACATACAAAATTATTAACGATACGATAAATGATCCAATGAAAACGCCAAAAATATTTGAGCCACTTCCAATATTCGATGGTGAAAATGTGGCAAAAAATGCAAATATCAACGATAAACCTAATATAACCAACTCACCGGCAGTTGTATCCGTATGATAGACACGATTCGGTGAAACAATTGGATCTGTCGTCATTTTTACATATACCCAATAGAGCCCGCATCCAATAAGGGAAAAGAAAAAACCATAGAAATATGCCCAGTTTATATTACGTTTGTGTTCTTTGGCAAGATTGGCAGTCCATGGAGCAAAACAAAAATAACCTAATGGTAAACCAATAATTCCCCCGAGGGGGTTTGCGAGAAAAAGCGGGAGTATTAAAATTAGAATTACCCCCTTTGTTAATGAGTTCAGTTTGTTCCAAATACTCTTCCAATCTTCAGGAGGTGCATTATTTGATGGAACTATTGGTTTTGAGGAGGCAGTATATTGGGGTGAAATATCAGATTTTTGCGAATTTTTTTCAAAATGATTACCACAATACGGGCAAACATCAATATCGACTGCTGTCATTTTTGTGCACTTGGGACACATTTTTAAATCTAACATTTTCAAAATCAATGTTTACATTAAAAAAAGAACACGAAATAGTTATCGAATTATAATGCAATCTAGGTTTCAAATCTGGCGGGTTGGGAAATAGGAAAGGGAATCTTGGTTGATAATAACGATTAATTGATGATATTTTTCATATTTGATGAAAATCGATATTTATTTCCTTTCCAAATTATGATTCAATCACAATGCTGCGTTGTCATCAGTGTGGAAAAATTCTCCATGAACTACCATTCAGATGCCGACGATGTGGCCAAATCTTTTGTGTGGATCATCATTTGCCAGAAAATCACCATTGTTCCTGGCATCACCATCATCACGATGATAATGCCAATCAAAAATATTGTGGAAAATGTGGTCGAAAAATAATTGGGAATCCCTACAAATGTCACCGTTGTGGAGTGGTCTTTTGCGATCATTGTTGGTTACCGGAGAATCATGGATGTGCAGTCACTCCCAAAAAGACTGCTTCCTCACCCCCTCCAAATAAAAACACGACCTTAAATTATGACTGGAAAAAGATCAGGGAACAGACTACTCTTAAAAATTTCACCAGCATTTCAATTATATTCATTATTATCGGATTGATACCATTCATCTATTCCCTGAATTATTACACTGATTTTTTCAAAGATTTTTTTCAAATCGGAATATTCTGTTTCATCCTTGCATACTTCTTGTATGCAATAAAGTACTGGGGTGCGACAAGTAAGGTCTGTGCACTTTTGATGGTTTCTATTCCTATGTTTGCTTATTATTTTGCGACATCAAAAATTCCGGAATCAACCACAAATATTTTCCTTTACCTTTTCATCCAATTTTGTCTTTATGCAATAATCTCCGTCGTTGTATTATATATCAGTGGTAAAGTGATATCGGGAATTGAATCATTTTTCTTTAGACAAACACATGGATACTCTCGATATTTCTGCCCCCATGTATTATACGCTTTTATCGGAGTGATTGTGGTGTCATTTTTTGTTGTAAATTTGGGGAGTGCTATTATAGTATCAGAAAATGTGACCACAGCGATTAATTCCTTTCAGAAAAGCAATTCTCCGTCATATACTGCCACATCTTTACTTGTTACAACATATCAGGATATCCAAGTTCTGCCCACTATCCAACCCGATATTGTAAACAATATTGAAAAAACAGTTGGCAATGCAGCACCAACAATAGAGATTCCTACGCTGGAACTCCGCATTCACGAATTAATCAATCAACAACGAACCAGCCACAGACTCTCGTCATTAAGTTTTGATTCATCTCTTGCATCTATCGCCAGAAAACATAGCACGGATATGGCGAAAAATAATTATTTTGCACATGTTAATCTTCAGGGTCTTGATCCTACTGACAGGGGAAACCTAGTAGGGTATTCTTGTTACAAAAATTATGGCACGTATTATACAACTGGAATAGCGGAAAATATCATGCAGAATAATCTCTATGATTCCGTTACCTATTACAACGGAATTCCCCGGTATGATTGGAATTCACAAGAAGCGATTGCCCAGTCAACCGTCACTGGCTGGATGAATAGTCCCGGTCACCGACAAAATATTCTGACATCGACATATTACCGGGAAGGAATTGGTGTAGCCATGTCATCTGACAACAAAGTGTATGTCACAGAGGATTTTTGTTAATTCGTTTTTTTTTACAATACTTAATCATCTCTACCTCATCATCTTGATAATAATAATCACGGTAACTCTCGGAAAAAATATAACGGGCGTTGCCCTTAAGAATGTCCAACGGTAATGACTGATAATGAAGATCTCGAAAAACATTCCTATGTGAAATTATTATAGGTCAAGTTAAAATATTTAAATATGGAAAAGAATTTTCTTGAAAAAGAGGTTATTCGATGCACTAGATATTCATCAAAACCATTGAGTGACTTTCGTCTGCATCCAATATATTCAAGATTTTTAAGATTTGAAAATCCGCTAAAAATCGGTGAATTAATCGAGAAAGAGTTAGATAGTAAAGTTATCTTTTCTCATGAAAAATTAATATTTACGGAACAATGGCTAATAGAAAGATCAAATACAGATTTTTTGGCATTGCATAGTTCCGAAATAATATGGGTTTATCACATCGAGACTAGTCATTCATTAAATTTTCTTCCTACCGGTGAAATTACGTTTTCTATTAAAATTCATTCAATGCTAAAAAATACCAAAAATAAAATAATTTTTGTAATACAACCATCAAAAAGTCGAGAGAATGCAATGAATTGCCTATTAATCATTCAAAAATTTGCTCCGTGGGCTCTGTACGGTTATAATGAACAATTAAACGAATTATGGGAAAAAAATCCTGAAATTATGGTCCAAAAAGTAAATCGTTCATATCAACAATATTTTGATACAAAATAAAAAGTGATAGCATGGCGGAAAAAAAATACCTAGATAAAAATTCAGCAGAAAATTTTAATGATGAATTTGATTTTTTTAAAGAGCATAACCAGGGAATCCAACAGGGGACAGATCTTTTAATGCAGATCCAGATCCCTGAAGAAGACGCAATTTCTGGTATTAATCGTGAGATTGAAGTAGTGCACACCGAACCGTGCACTCTCTGTAATGGTACTGGTAATGAATCCAAAAACCCGAATATTTGCTCCCAATGCGGGGGAAGCGGACAACAGAGAACAGTTAGAAAGACGTTCTTTGGTCAATTTAATAGCGTCAGGTACTTGTACCCTTTGCAAAGGGTCTGGGCAAAATACCTGAGAAAATGTGTAACGAATGCCTTGGCTTCGGTTTTAACCATGTTAGAAGAAAAGTCTCTGTCCATATCCCAGCAGGAATAAGTAACGGTATGCGTATTCGTTTGGAAGGGTATGGAGAAGCAGGAGGTTATGGAAAAAAGAATGGGGATCTGTTTATCGAAGTGCATTTCCAGAAACCTAACAAAAGCTTTTAAAAAATAACTCTATCCTATAACGATTCACTTTGAGGATTAAATCCCTCTAAAATGACCCGTGATAACAATAAATGGACAGTGTTTTTATTAAGTTCATTAAATTAATGTTTACTTATTATTTATTGGCCATTTCTTCTGACGTTCGCAGTCCAATATGTACAGACAATACCCACAGTCCGCATCGTTCGGCCTGATGGTGCAGGTTAGACCAGTGAGAGGCTCGGGAGAGTTCAGTGTTTTACCAGAATGAATACACGATTGGTCTCTCATACATATCCCGGTTTAAGGGCCGGGGGGTATGTGATAGTGGTATGCAAGGGGCGAAAGTATGCCAGTGTACTGTAATCAAACATATTCCTGCAATTTCCCGATGAGTGTCAGCCGGTTCTTCAGATCCTCCTTCGCTTCTGACTCAACGACCCCCATTATTTCTTTCATCGATCGAACCAGTCTGTATATTTTTTCAGGACGCCCTTTCCCTTTCTCAGAAACTTCACGACTTTTAACCCAGCCTCTCTCTACGAAATATTTCACGGCAAGGCTCACTTGAGACTGGTCTCAAAGATGTTCCGCGTTCAATCTGTCGAAGTGTTGTCTCCTCTTTTTTTGCAAGGAAAACGAGTACCATTGCGATGTTTTTATTCGTCCCGATCTTTACGAGAAGATTGACAAATTCCTCCTCTTTCTCGGTAAAATATTGAACCACTTTCAACCGCATCGAATCACCGGGGGTTTCCAAGATCCGTGTGATTATTTGTTGGTGCTCGTTCCGGCAACATCAAATGGCGCTTTAGCGAAGTAAAGATGATGCAGGATTCAATTTTAATAATTTGGTTCCTTATTTCTTTCAATGGTTTTGGTCAATATCGGTCGGAACGATTACTGTCCATGTAATAGTGGAAAAAAGTATAAAGATTGTTGTTTTGAAAAATATGTCGTCGGTCCTTTACCAAATCTAAAATTTTATCCTGAAAATTTCGTTATTGGTAAGCTATTATTCTCTCCTCATTTTTCAAAATTTTACGAAATTGAAAGACCAAAAATTGCTCACACACTATATTGGTCTGAGATTTCTAAGAAACAGAGCGGCGATCGTGCGCAACTTCTTTCACATTTAGATGCAGAGAAAAGAATTTCATATAACGTGATTCTTCTCCAAAGGATTCCAGCATCATTACATGACCAATTTAGCGTTGCGCATGAATTAACTCATATTATCTTTGATATAGATGGATTTTCGGGAATTAGACCGAAAGGATTTCCAGAAGAGCCTCTTAAAGTGGGTACAATTTCTTACAGCAATAAACGGAAACTGGCGGGAAGTGTAAGCAGTATTTTTACGGATGTTCAAGTAAATTCTTTTCTCGCTGATTATGGTTTTGATTGGGCTTCTCATCTGTCAAAAGATATGAAACAAACCATTGAAGGATTAAAAAATTGGCATTCTTCAGACAATAAATACAATCGGTTACTTTTGGCATCTCATTTTGTGTCAAATGCTCTTGAATATGAAATAATTCATGGGGATGATAAATTCGGACTGACCTCATATTATAAAATATTTTTGACCAATTTTTCGCAGATTGTCAGAGATGGAGATGAGATCGTTGACATGATAAATGAAATTGGATATGATACATCAGAAAAACACAAAATAATCTATCAGAATATTCTAAAAAAATACGATTTAGAAGACGAATTCATAGTTGTTTGAAATGATGTTTTCGTGTTAATTACTATACACCATACCGAATCATAAAAAAATTCTCGAACGATTTAAGAAAATATATCTTGTATAATATTAAGAATAACAAAACAGGTGGAATTTTTGACAGAATCCTCAAAACAGATTTTTTCCAATCATTTAGTAAAATATATCATCTCAAGAACTGCAGGGACGCACCAGGAAGACGAAATATTTGAAGACGCTCGTCCTAGTAGAAAATTTATTATTGGAACATTGGCTGCTCCGAGGAAAAAGGATCTGTTATCCCATGATAGTGAGGGAGATCGTGCTTCGATTCGAGCACAGCGATTAAAGGTTTCACTGCTTGTGGACAGAACGAAAATCAATGAATCGTCGGAAATAAATCTAAAAATTACCGGGAATGTGTTTTATCAGATCAATGAGAGAATCGTTCAGAATACCGAAGAAAAAAAAGACACCGATGACGATCAAAAAACGCCCACCTATAAAGACACTCAAAAATGGAAACGGCTCGACTTTTCTGAAACTTGGAATGTGAAACTTTTCAATTCTGTTCCGATAGATTCCCAACAAAAAAATATAGATTTTTCAGCGGTGAGACTTCTCGCGAATAGTGATCCATTGTTAAGAGATAGTAAAAAAATATACGAAGATATTTGGAAAGCAGAAATATCAGTCCACGTAAGCGATTTTGATGAAAAAGATCTGATGGTAACGATTTACCTCAGGAACAATGCAGTTGAACCCGATAAGCCGGATTCCTTTGAAAGGACACTGTTTAATTGCAAATTAATAGGGGAACTGAATAATAATTTCTCTCATGAATTCTCTGATGAATATCTGTACGAAGGTCACAACCAACGATATTTTTACAGTTTTAGAACAATCAACTGCCAGGCTTCATGGGACCTCAAAGGAAAATTATTCTCCACGGATCATTTTGGTTATTTCGAGCAGGAAAATATTCGACCCAGAGCATCTCTGACTGGGACAAACCTGAATTTTAATAATTTAATGCGTTCCGAGTCGGTAATTTGCGGTCTCGAAAATCTCTTGAAAAAAATGAATGAGCATCATCATCAGTATTTGAAGAATATTCCACCTGACATCGATAAAATCGATTTCCAGCCGAGAGAGGGAGACAAACAAAAATCATGGAGTGAACGGCTGGAACTGATCCAGCAAAATGCCAATCTGATTTCTCGATTTTCAAGAGGAATCGATCTGATAAAATCGGATGAAAAAGTAAGAGAGTCGTTTTTAAAGACCAATGAGGCGTTTGAAAATTATTATGCTACGAAGGGTATTACAAACGCAGGATGGAGAGTTTTTCAATTAGTTTTTCTTATTTCAAGTTTGGAATCCGTTGTAAAGGAAACCGAATTAGATGTTGTAGATGTCCTCCATGTTGATACTGGTGGAGGAAAATCTGAAGCCTATTTTGCACTTGTTGTGTTCACTGCATTCTTTGAGAGGACTCAGGGAAAAGCAGAGGGTGTGACAGCCATTGTTAAATTTCCACTTCGTATGCTGTCAATTCAACAACTGGAGCGACTATCAAGCATTCTGATTCATGCAGATCAAGTCCGCAAAAGAAATAAGGCGTTTTTTCCGGGTCAGAATTTTTCTCTGGGGTATTACGTTGGAAACACAGAAGAATTTCCCGATCTATACAAAAAAGTCAAAGATACCCTTTATTCGAAAAAAATACTTAAAAATCCTGCCCCAGAATCGATAATAATTTCACGCTGTCCTCTTTGTACAACTCGACCTGTAGGTACAGTGAGATTGATCGACGACGAAAAACATGGTCGAATAGTTCACAAATGCGACAAATGTGGGGAAGAGTTTCATATTTATTTTAGTGATCGTGAAGTTTTTCGCTGGAGACCAACGGTTATTGTGTCTACCGTTGATAAATGGGCGGCACTGTCATCTCAACGACGGATCCGTTCACTGCTCGGGGGGTCTGGAAGTCATTGTCCAGAGGGGCACGGATTCATTCCCTCCGGAGAGACATGCGAGGAAAAAAAGGATGAAGCCTTCCAGTGTAAAAACATCGGGAAAAACGAAAAAGGTTCTACCGGCCCACGATTGTCAATTCAAGATGAGATGCATTTGTTAAAAGAAGGATTTGGTACAATTTCCGCACATTTTGAAGGATTAATTGAAACAATTTCTGAATTTTCATCAAAACGGCCGTTCAAACATGTCGCAATGAGTGCTACATTGAATGGCACAAAGAAACAAATTGATGAGCTCTACAAAAAAGGTACTTTCCTCATACCTGGTCGCTGTCCTGATGGTGTAGGAGCTTCAACGGATATTTTCTTTGAACGAATCGACGGCCCAAAAAGAATTATTTACGGTTTAAAACCGAACCTCAGGGATAACCACTATGCTGCGTTAAGAACGCTTTTGCATTATCTGGAATTCATCATTGAGGCCCAGATGCAACTAAATTCAAATCCGACTCAATTTTGTGAAAAATACTCTGTTTCAGAAATAAAAACAGGTCAGAGTTTGATAAATCATTTCCTGATCCCGCTTACGTACCACATCAAAAAACAGGATGTCTACGATATGGACCGGTTGAAGGATGCCGTCATTGGAGACATTTTAGAGAAGAGATACAAAGTTGGCATCGCGGGTAAAACACTGACTGGCGAAACAAATTTGGAAGACTTGAAAAAAGCAATCGACGACGTGAGAAACTATATCAAAAACTATGATCCTCAAAAAATTGCTTCCGGTAGTCAAATTTTTGAACCATTATATGCAACGTCTGTTGTCTCTCATGGAGTAGATCTTGAAGAATTGAATCTCATGGTTTTTCAAGGTCTGCCATATACAACATCTGAATATATACAGGCCTTGTCACGGGTTGGGAGGAAGGAACTCGGGGTTGTTTTACTTTGGTTCTATCCCAACCGGGTGCGCGACGATAGTTTCTACAGAAATTTCAAAAGATATCATGAAACATTGGATCACCAGGTCAAACCAATACCGGTCAACCGGTATTCCCGTTTAGGATTGCATCAAACTATCAATTCGATTTTTTGTGCGACAGTGATTAACCATATGTCGAATCTAAAGGGAAAACCGCTCTATCGCAAACAGGACGTAGCGATTCTTGATCTAAATGATAAAAAACACGTCGTTGAATTTATTAAAAAAGTGTACAGAAGAGATATTCTCGATATCAATGTTCACCAGGAAGTTGAGGACCGAATCAATGAAATTATGCAGAGTAATGAGAAATCTACAACATATTTTCCAAAAATTTTAGCAAAAAGTGGGGATTATTTTTACCGAAACCAGTCAGGAATGCGAGGCATCCAAAAGCAGCTCATTCTCGGTATGGTTAATGAAGATAAAAACAGAATTTTAAGAAGGGGGAAATAAAATGCCTCTCGACACTCACAGAGTTCCAGAGAACAGTGCTTTCTTCCAAGGTCACCTCAAGCAATTTTTTTCAAAGGATAAATTCAGTTTTGAAATTGTTGCAAACTATGAAGACCGGGACAAATCTGCTCAAATTAACATTGCGAAATACAAACCAATTTTTCTAAGATTGATCAATAATTTTGTGAGCAAACGGCAAAAAGAAGGATATTCGGTTGATTTGGTCTCATCGGATAACCTGATCATTCACGGCATAAAATTCGTCGATAATGAAAAAGATGATGGCCTATCAGGACTTTTTCGATTATCTCCTCAAGCGGCAATTTGTAAAAAGGATAAATGCAATCAGTATTTTTTGGTCGATGAAGGGCGCAAATGCGGACACACCGACGATGATGAATGGGAGCAGATTACATTTCTTGCATTCTGCGATGATTGTGGACGATATGTCCCGATGCACCTGATGACGAATATTAATCATGACTGCAAAAAATGCTCTCAAAAAAATTCCTTGAAAAAGCTAAAATGGGCAAAAAAAGATGACTTGGGTTCGTATAGTGTTGAATGCATACATTGTCATTACACTGAAAGATTGTATTTTTACGAATGTGACCATACAATTCACAAGACTAATCAAGTTCTCTCGGCTAAGCCCAAAAAAAGGTTTAAAGGAGTGCCATCAAGGGCTCAAACTATAATTCATCCCTATGTAGTTTCGATTCCCGATATTCCACAAGAATATGAAATTGACAGTTCGGGGAGAAGGAATCGAGACGGAATGTTTCTTTCCGAGGCATTTAGAGAACTGTTTTCACCAGATCTTGAAGAATCTTTATTGTACCTCTCCGAATTTCATGAAGCAATAAAGAAAGATGATTCTTTTTGGGGATTGAGAAGAATTGAAGATTTGTGTGAAGAACTGAATTTGAATATTTTAAACAAAAATGGCTGGGGATCTAACGAGGTTCAGCGACTTGTAAGATCTATCATCAAAGATGTAAAATTGAAAATTTCCGAGGGGGGCAACCCCGATCTCTTAAAAAGTAAATATGGTATAGAAAAAATTTTGAATGCGCTGAACCAGGTTAAGGACGTAGGGGTTGATGAAAATGATCTTCAAGGTCTGTTCCTTCTGACTTCGGTGAGTAGCACTGAAAATGGCAAGCTGATCCCGAAAAAACGAAAAATCCCTAATTTCCCACCGGAAAATTTCACAGACTGGCTACACGAGTTTGGGCTAAAGCAGGTCCTTCACATCGCCAATTTCAATATGATTCAAGCCCTCATTGGGACAATTACCGGATCTACCAGACGTGACCCCCTTCTTTTTGATCCAATAGTTACCGGCGAACGGAATAATAAAAAGCCGACAGTTTTTATAAGGGATTTTTTAACCGAAGGTCTAGTGTTTCAACTCGATTTTAACCGTTTGCTATATTGGCTTGATCGAAATAAAATGACCATCGATCCAACAATGAAAATACTGCCTTTCGAAGGAGATCCTGAAAATCATTTCCGATCTTTGATTTCTCACAATGAAAAATGTAAGCTGGCGGTAACGGTTTTATTGCACACATACAGTCACATGCTCATTCAACAGTCAACTATTGATACCGGCTTGGAAATTCAAAGCCTCGCCGAACGGATTTATCCTAAAACCGCTTCATTTTTTATTTATTCAACGAGTGGTTTGAATATTGGCGGGTTGGAATTTACCTATGACTATCACCTTGAGGATTGGTTTAGGAGGATGTATGAAATTGCCACGGATTGTCCACAGGATCCTGCATGTATGATCGATGAGGGAGGGGCCTGTAATGCGTGTAGTTATGTACCGGAATTTGTTTGTGAGCGGTTTAACCAGGACTTGGATCGTTCAACATTAGTCGGCGGACCACGATTCGAAATTGGATATCTGAATAAAACCGGTTACATGCCATGAAGATAAATCAGAATATCGAAAAAACCATTTTACAATATCTTCAGGATTACCTTAAAAAAAATAAATCTGCGACGGTAAAAGAACTCATTGAAAATTATTCGTCGATCCCAACGGTAACCGAGGCAGAAATCAGACTGGTAATCAACGACTCCATAAAAAAGGGCTTTCTAAATATCAATCAATCGACCGGAACCTCTCGCGATCTGGCGACCGTTTTGCTGGCAGAACCGATCACTTGTATGGAAGAGATCCCAAGAGTAAACATCGTAATTTCAAAACCTCGGCTCAGAGAGTTAGGCTTAGTAAATATTCAACAAAGAAATGATCAGATTGATACGATTGATTGTTTTAGGACCCTCATCGATTCATCAAGCCGCACCATAAGAATTTGTTCGCCTTTCATGCAATCTGATGTTATTGATGACGATGCTTTTCCAGATTTAATTGACTGCATGTCGAACGCCCTTAATCGCAATGTTAAGGTGAGGATTCTGACGCGGGATCTGAAAACAAGAGGAGAGCGAGAAATTGCATGGATCCTGAAGCTAGCGAAGAGCTTGGAAAAAGAAAATAACCTGTCTATCGTCGATTATCATTTATTAGCTGAATCAGGAAAAATTCTCTCCAGTACACACGCGAAATTAATTATTTCCGATGACAAACTTGCCTATGTTGGGAGCGCAGAATTACGGAAAAACAGTTTAATCGCGAATTTTGAAGTGGGATGTTTGCTGTCTGGATCTCAAGTTACAGGCCTTTGTGAAATTTTTGACACGATGTTTTCGAAAGGGACTGTTTGGAAATGATACATTTCAAGGAAATCGATTACATTCCTGCTGCAGGCCAACAATTCGAGCTTTATTCGAAAGACAAATCAAAATTATCGGCCTTATCATTAGATTTAATAGATACAATTCTCAAAAAACGGGTTACCATTGTATTTTCGCAAGGTCCGCTAAACATCACACCTTTTGTCTCATGTCTTTACGCGATATCAAACAACGACATTGACGTTCCAAATAATATTGTTATAGGTTTGCCAAAGCAAATTTTTCAAGATAAATACAAGGAATATACCTCAGAATATTTTTCCTTGCTTTACAAAAAAATACTGAATTCTTCATCAACGAATCCTTTTTTCTTTTATCAGGATGTTCTATGGTGCAAAGGAAAAATCGACGAAGAAAAAAATGAATTATTTGATTTGATAATTGAAAAATATCCAGTTCATGGAAAAAATGCATACCGAGATGCCTATGAAAAGACGGTTTCCGAAAAATTACGCACTGGTCATTACAACAAAAGTCCTAAGATAGTTTTAATCCCGATTGAATTCTCTATACCCTCAAATATCTCCGAAGTAAGCAAAATTCAGTTTAAGGAGACAAATTACAATATCAAGGATTTTAATCCCCGAATGATTATCCTGGAATCAATCAATGAACGGCATTTTCAATTTGAACACTTGAAAAACCTGATTAAGAAAACAGGAGATTTGAAATTAAAGCTGGTCTTACACTTTTCATGGCCATATCTAAGGGGATTGGACAATTTTCTGTCCGATCCAGATATCAAAAATAATTCGGACATAGAAATCTTTCATTTTGGAAAGAGGTTCTGTCTGGATTCCAAAAATAAATTTCAAAAACCCCCTGCACAAGCCTTGCCGCTATCGTTAGAGGGTAAATTGTGGAATACCGTGTATTACCCGGATAATGCAAATAAATCAAAAATCTCGGTATTTGTTCTTCCCAATCAACAAGATAGCCAATCGATCTCACTCAAATCCTTAACTGGATCTTACTCGACAGTAGACAGCCGATTACAAAATATCCGGGATAGTGTAAAATTTGAGAGTATCGTCGATAATTTCACCAAAAATATTCTGATATTTCCAACAATAGTCGATTCTTTTCTCCTGCCTTCAGAAATTAAGGTCCGATCATATGTTGACAGGATAAAAGCGGTCAGGTATGTCACAATTCAAGACTTTTTAAAATTTAAGACGGAAGAAGATAGTCATTCTTTCCAATCATTCCAAAGTTTGTGCTCGGACATTGAGTCATGCAAGGACATTTCCCGGGAATTTCGGGGATTGAGAACATATTCTGCCCTGAATAAAAAAACACTCCTTCAGATTTATCTTATTGAGGAGATTCAAAAAGCCGCAAAAAAAATTAGGTTATCCTCCGGTGGAGAGAATTCCAATGAGGAAATTAGTATCATAATTCCGAAACTTCATCCTTTTTTTGAAACCAGAAAAAATAATTTCGAATCCTTGCAATATTTCTTCGAGAGTTTCTCGTTTTTATTGAAGCACATAAAGCTACCAAATGTAATTAAGAAAACCAATAAAATTGTCATAAAAATTGGAAATGAAGAAATTACAATTTTCGGAGATAGCATCTTCAAAATTCCATCATGCGAGAGAATTCATAAAAATATAGACCGTGAAAGGCTGTATCCGATCGAAGTATCATTGACTAAAGAATCAGATTTTTTAGAGATTTCTGTTGCAATAAAAATTCAAATCCCATATGTGAGGATAGAAGAATTCGATAAAAATCATTACAAAAAGGAATACTGCAAGAGTTTGGATATTTACCGTTTGAAAATTACGCCGACCGGACAATATTTTGAAATGTATTTGTCAGAATTCTCAAACGAGAGCAAACTATATTCAAATTCGTTAAGTTATCTGATAAAATACCTCACCTCTACGAATACATCATCAAAAACCCATGAGATTAAAATGAACATCGATTTAAGCGAACTTTCTTCAATCTGCCATAGTTCACAAGAAAAAATAATTAAAAGCAGACTTTTAATGCCGGGTCCCGTTCCATTCCAGACTATTTCAAATGGGGAATTATGTATTTCCCAAGGGTATGATGCACTCCTTTTGCCGTTTAAAGAAATTGTCTTTTTCGCATATCCGGGGCGAAACTTGCAAAGGATTGCTAAACAATTCGGGCTTTACAAGGAAATTTTCTCAGAAAAACCTACAAGGATATCCAATGCGGATTTACATTTTTCAATCGAGCATATGAACAAATCAAAGAGATATGAATTTCCTGTAATACCTTCAGTTGAGGATACCCCTCAAAAAATGACGGAGGGGGACACCGTCTTCGATACTGCGGTCCGCACCGAACTGCTCGATGAATCCAGAGCCTCGGAAGACGAAAAAGAAGAACTGATCACATTAAAAGAAATTTGGACTCGTATCGGCAGAAAGAAATCAGTTACAAGTATCGATGGGGTGAAACCCACCTCAGCATTTTCACCGATTCAACGAGAACAGATTACTCTTAAAGTAAAATTTGATGACGGTACGGAAGATAGCATTGCCTTTATGAGTGGGACATTGATACGGAGAAGAAGCGGAGAAGATTTTGTTTTAACTCAGGTCGATGATCTTGTTGAGGATGATGAAATTCTATATATCGAGACAAATGAGCGTGAAAGTATTGACAACTACCTCATAAGAGATTTTGTTCAGGAGAAAGGGATATCTCTCGAACAAATTTTTGAACCATTTTCTTGCCTGAGACTTTTTTACGAGACCCTGAATTCTGTAGATTATTTGGGGGAATATCCAGCTGAGGCCATGAAAAAATTATATTGGCTTGATGAAACACAAAATACGATTCTTTTCAAAACGATGCAGTTATTATTACGAGAGCCGACATCGCCAGAATTGGATACGCTGCTACATGATGTCAACAATATCTACTACGGGCAAATATCTTCCGACCAATTAACACAGATCTTCACAGGTAGAAGAATTCAGATCACCTATGAAAAATTATTCAAACTTGCTCAATTTGTAGGCCTTTCACTCGCAGAACCAACCTTCAAACAATACAGTACTTTTGCGCTAAACGAGCACCACCATTATTATTTTAAAAATGATAAGGACCTGCTCGCCTTAGGTCGTTTAATCGGTCACCAAAGGATAATCGAAGATTACCAAATTATCAATTCTCAAGGAAGGGACGTAGGCACGATCCTTCAAATTATTGGACGTTCTATTGCGCGGGTTACTCGGGGAATCAGTGACCACTTCAGTGAGATGGATGCGAGTATCGAGGGAAAGGTTCAACGCTGTACCATTGTTAATGTTATTCTCCCAGAGAATACCTGAAGGAATTTTCTTTTCAATTGTAATATCTGGAAAATTAATGCAGCTGGGATCCAACAAATACCAGATCTTAAATAAAGCGGATCACTAAACTATCATTGATGGCCAATCAAATTCTTCTCGTCGAACCGGCGTACTATTCCAAGTTCCCTCCGATTGGTCTGTTAAAGCTATCTACCTATCACAGATCAAAGGGAGATAGGACCGAATACATTGATTTTAAGAATCAAGATCGAAGGGAACCAAAAAAGACTCCGAACAAAATATACATCACGAGTCTTTTTACCTGGACCTGGAAACCAGTGTGGGATGCAGTTGCTTATTATAAAAATGAATTTCCAAAGGCTGAAATTTGGCTTGGTGGCGTTTATGCATCTCTCATGCCAGAACATGCAAAAATGTCCAGGGCCGACCACATCTTCAAAGGTATTTTCGTAGACGCTGAAAATTTACTACCTGATTACGATCTGGTACCGGATTGGGATGGGAGTATTATTTTCTCATCGCGAGGATGTTGCAACAATTGTGACTTCTGTGCAGTGCCCCGCCTTGAAGGAAAGATGAGCTCTTTGCGAAAAAGTATCAAGCCGTTCGTTTTGGATAAGCATTCGAAAATTATCTTTTTCGATAACAATTTTTTGGCAAACAAATATCGAATGAACATATTCAGAGAACTTATCGACTTCGATAAAAAAGTAGATTTCAACCAAGGGATTGATGCGAGATTTATCACAGAGCCCGTTGCAAAAATGATAGCATCATTAAAGTTGGATTCGACGATCCGTCTAGCTTACGATTCTCACGGTCAGCAGAAATTTGTGAAATTAGCGATTGACAGGCTACTGGATGTTGGCATTAAGAAAAGGGATATTTTTGTTTACACTCTGTTTAATTACACCGAGACCCCCGACGAATTTTTCAGTCGGGTTAAGGAGATTTTAAACTGGGGCGTTGTCTGTTATCCGATGCGATATGAATCACTTTTTACAATTGGAAAAAATTCTTACATATCACCGCTATGGAACAACCATACGATTGAACTCGTACAACACGCACGACGGGTAATCGGGTATGGGGGAGCATTCCCAGCCTATGAAGGTCTTGTAAATAAATTCAATAATGCATCAGGTTTTGAAGAGGCGTTTGAACTATATCCAGAAAAATCAGGAGAGTCAGAATGATTTGCTCCTCGTGTGGGTTTGAGATAAAAGGTAAGCGTCATGGTCCGTATGATGGGAGATTCGTTTGTGATAACTGTTGGAACAACCCTGCATTGTTCTTCCCGGACAAAATGACACAAACGATTGAAAACATTGCTCAAAATGATATCAAGAGCGATATCAATCAGTTCAATACGGTGGAAATAATTGACATTTATCAAAATTTCCCAAAAATTAAGTCCCAGCCTCTCGAAGGCATTTGGAAAAATATTGCTAATGTGAAATTGAAGATTAAAGTAATTAAAATTCAACAAAAAGGAATGCCCCTCTATATTGGGAAAGTTCAAGCGAAAGAACTCTTGTTGTTAGCGACATCCGATCAATGGAGAGACGAGGTACTTGATGGGTATCAGCGGGAAAAGTTCCGGGAAAAAACAAGCGAGATTAAAAAATATCTCGAAGGGTGCTCCATCTCAATTGTTCCAGCAATTTTAGCGAGTTTCGGCGATGCAAAATTTTTATCATCGGATGAGGAGATCGGAATTCTCGAAATTCCTTTGAGGCCTGGTGCAATTTCAATACTAGATGGTCAGCAAAGAACCGGTGGTTTTGAGGAGATATATCGAGAAATAAAAAAATTGCAGACAAAGCATTCGTTACCAAACCGTGAGGAATTAATTAAAAAGTATACAGATTTACTATCCTTCGAGATTCCAATTGTTTTTGTCGACGCCAAAGCGGTCATCGAAAAGATGAGAAGGGAATCCCCCAACAATCTGACAGTAAAACAATCAGAACTTGAAGGTGCATTTTTCTTCATTATCAATAAAACCCAAAAACCAGTCAACCCTTCATTAAAGGATGAACTGGCGTTTAAAACACTGAGGGCAGGAATTACTGGGATTCCAATTATTGAAAAAGAAAAGTGGCGAACTGAGATTGTTCCCATAGTAAATGAACTCAATAAAAAATCATCTCCTTTTGAAGGCCTCATAAATCTCGGAGGCACAACAAGCAATGGTCATCCGGTGCCATTATTTTCATTTGTCTCGTCCTTAAAACCGTTGTTCGATAATATTTCTTTTAAAGAATTAAGTTTTAATCAAAAAACGACGTTTTTAATCAATTATTGGGCATGTATCCGTGGAATGTTTCCGAAAGGATTTGAGGAAAAAACTCGGAAACAATTCTTACTTCTTCGTACTACCTCAATTTACGCGTTCAACTTCCTTTCGAATGATGTATACTCATGGTGCGTCGATGAGGGAATAGATCCGAATAATGCGGAGTCAATAAAAAAATTCCTTGGCCCTCTTGAGGAATTTAATTGGGATAAAGATTCATCGCCATTCGCCTTCCTTGGGGGAGGAAAAGGTGTGAGAAAGGCGCATGAAGTACTATTAAAAGAATTAAGTGAAAAGGGGATAATCCAGGCATCGGCGGCCATTAAAAGAAATTAATTCTACAGGATACCCGACGAAAAAATTAAATCAAGTCATATTTTTTTTAGACTGTACATTTAGAGGTCTTTTTGGAGTGCCAAATATCGTCGATCGATATTTTCGAACAATTGTTTTTCAGCTTCTTGATACTCGGAATCACGGGAGTTATCTCCCACTGTGTGAGATTTATTGGTAAAGTACGTGTCTAATGCAGATTGTAAATAATCAGGACCAAGATACTTGTATCTTCGAATGTTATCCCAAAATTGAAAATATGCCTGCTCGCGATTTCTACCGCTATCGTAATATCCGGGGGAACCTTTCATAAAAAAGATTGTTTTTAATTCGCCATGACATTTCGAGTATAAGGGTGATACGAGAAGATCCATTTCTTCTTGCAATCGGTCTTTCTTCGCTCTTTTCTCGATTTGTGAAGCGTACCACCAGGTAACCCCGATTAAAGTAGCTGTCAATATTGTGGTTGATATTGTGCTAATAGCATCCCAATTAATAACTCCATTAAGAATAAAACAATCAACTAATCCCATAATCATTGTTTTAATTCTTCAAAGAAATAATATCCATTACTCAGTTCAGCGGTTGTCCTTACTTCTTCTGTATAATCCATACCCCCTCTGCCCCCGCAAATGCGCTCTCGAACTGCTCCGGTCTCTCCCCCAACACAGAACAGTGCCGGAGAAAACGTCGGCCCCGGACCACTATCGCCGGCAGGACCGGTGAACCGAATACGTGCCGAAGGAAAACACACCCGGTAAAAGATCGCCATCCGCATCTTCCACGCTGCGTTCTTTTAGGTTTTTGAGAGAATTTGGATGAAAATAGAGGTATTCGGGAATTCAGGATCAATCCATAGGACAATTCAACAAACCTATTATGCCGGTTTGCTAACACTATTTTGTCTCTTTAATGGTTCGTATCATAATCAAGTGAGGAGGTACTGAACATTAGATTTTTGGTCACGTTTTACGTCATTTAACTTAGCATTTCTCTAGATCTAAAAATGAGAGAATATATTATATCGTAAAAGAATGTGGGAGTATGGCATCTATAATTGATTTAATTACCTACGAATTGATATATTTCTTTTCAACGCGTCCTTTAGATATTTTCCCAGGATTAATTGCGTTTACAATCTGGTTTTTAGTACTTTCCTGGTTAGTAAGATTTTTACTAAAAAAATATGTATCTCCAGATAACTTGGATATCATTGGTGAGATTGGTGCACTAATTATTATCGCCCTGATAACATTGATAAATATTTTAATTGGAAGTCCTTTGGGGATCGTTTATGCAATTTGTATATTCATATACTTTTTTTTACGGGTCATCTGGATTCTTCTCAAAAGATTGAGAGTAATCTGAAATACTTTATTAGGTATGAAAAATTCCTAAAACGGGAGCATCATATTGCGTCTTTTCAGACACCATTCCCATCTCCCATGCGTCCTCCCGCATACCGCTTCGCGCACCCGATTTTGTGTTTTCGTTCAGACGTGCGCTCATGCTCGCATTATCCTCATATTTAAACCTTTTTGCTGAATTTCGTACCGTCGGTACCTCTGACTGAATTTTTACAAAATCGCATACCCCCCTCTCGCTGCCAACCGATCTAGACACCCGCGCGATCCCGCCCGCCGCGCCCGCGTTAGGGTGGAGGATTCGGAAGGGGGGGTTTCTAAGGGGGGGAAACCCATCTATACCATTAGCAGAATCTCGATTCAGATTTTATATTGTATCGTAACGCCCTCTATCATTTTTCTAGATTTCAAATAGAAATCAAGGGATTCTGTGTACAAGAAAAAAAGTTTGAACGGTATATCTAAAAATTATTTTTCGGACTTCGTATTTCGGACTTCCGACTTCTGATTACGGACTTCACCTAGTCTGAAAGCATACTATATGATATTATGACCCATCAACAATTCTCTCAAGATCACGTATACGGTCATCTAGATACGCTTGGTATTTCCTTGTGTACCAATTGCATACATCAATACAGTCTGTTGATATGTGGTTCGAGCTTCTACAGGATAGAATTGAGCAGATCGTATTATATGTTGATACTGCAATTCCACGTCGAGAAGCATCTGTTTTGATCTCTTCCGCATCACGTAGAATGAAACCCGACTTGGCTTCTCTACCGCCCCGGTATGGCGATTTAATAAATCGAACTGTGGGAGTGTCACGCTCGTCCTTCAGGTCTACATTATTGCTCTTCTCAATATCTGCATACAGGTCGTTAATCTGTTTAATGTACGTAGCGTGCTTGACGTAGTCTATCATTCGTCCATGCTGTACCGAAACATAAACCGCACTGGCTTGATAAAAACCAATCTGCACGTGCTCATTGGTGATCTGCTCGATCATCCTGCGAGTACGAACATCTGATCTGATACCGATCCAGTATTTTCGCTGGCTCTCCTCATCAACCCGACCAAATATTGCAACATCATTGAGCCTATGCGAGATTACCTGATCTATGGTTAGGTCACAAAGAGGAGCGGTCCTTAACGTGCGCTCCTCCACCATCTTCCCGTCTTCAATAGAGATAGGAAATTTCGACTTGTCCTGCGCGATCTGATCAAGATCATTCATTTTGCACCATCACGGAGTCCGGAAAGACAAACCATATCCGGTGCGTTGTTGTCAATGAGCTGACACCATCCCCGCGCAAGGTTCGTTCGCGGCGCACGCTGATGCCAGAGTGCCAATATTTTCCTGCAGTCCGGGCGAACTTTGCAGGTCTCGCACTCTGCTGGCCTTTGTTGACCCTGTTGGAATTTCTTTTTTGAAGCTTGCTGGTCTTGTCGGGTGTTTTTATCCATATTCATGCCAGGCTTTTCCGCTATTGGAAGGGCAGGAGAGGGTATATCTGATGGTTTTGGATGCCGCATCTGCTGTTGTTGTCTCCAGATGCGGTTCATCTCTGCACCCACTGTGTCTCGTACCGGGTTTGTCATCGCTCACCCCATTCCAGCCCACATAATATCCGATGATGCCGAGGATGCCTCTTGAGTGCATCAATATTATGCATCGCTCGATACAAGTCAGCCGTGCACACCTCATACCGGGAACACGTTGATCCGATGCAATTCGAAGGGATGCAGTTTATCCGGTTTGCGCAGGTTCTCCCGGTAAGTTGGTCGGTATTCTTGCCGGTCACGATTTCACCTTCTCAAGAGTCCTATTGCATTGCAGCCGGTTTGGACAGGTATACCGGGTGCAGTAGTAGAGTCTTTGCCCGTTCTGAATCTTTGATCCCAGCGCGTGATATCGGCCACTAGTGAGGTGTCTGACAGCTTCAATGGCCTTTTTCCGGTTTTCAAAATAGCTGAAAAGATCGCTCTCGGAAATCCACCCCTTCTTGCAGATGGTATTGTGAATAAGGGATAGGGTTTTTGTGTTGTTTGATAAATCGTGTAATGTCAATTCATCATCTTTTTCCTGCCCTTGGCGGGGCAGCTTCTCTTTCCTTATCATCGGGGTTCCCCCACAATCCACACTTTTCCATCTTTCTGCAATAGTCTTACAAACCCTTTGTATAATTGAAGCAGGGAATCAAACACATCGGGAGTGATCTTCAGGGCTAGATGTTCATTGATAACAAGTGACTTTTTGTTTTCAAGTACTGACATGATCATGCCCTCCTCTTGGAGTTGTCGCCGTTGCATTTGACTTGGCGGTTGAGGCAACAGTGTTAAATTCGATCAACTTTTCTCGGACAAAACCCGAAAGGTTTGTCATGCCGTTTTTGCGGGCTTCCCTGACAAGTGCATCAGGAACATAAACCCAAGCGCGTTCTGAATGCATAAAAAACGGTTAGAGAGCATCCCTACTTAAAGGAGAACTTAATCCTTAGAATAAGTGAACTAGTGGAGAAAATAAGCCCAAATTGGGCTTTTTTGCTATTGTAGTTACTCTAGTAGGCAAGCGCGCAGAAAAAAATTGGAATGGGTAATCCCGGCTATACTCACCACAAAAAAGGGAAAAGATTACTGCTTCGATCCAATTGCGGGTTTAAGATCGGAGATATTGATCTTTTTAAAGATCTTCGGGTCTGCCTTCGATAATGCTAATACAAGATATTCTACTGATGAGGAGAGCTCGTTTAATTTTTCATCCTGTTGTTTCATTTGCTCACGAAGTTGCGCATTGATGATCTTCAACCCTTCAAGGCTCTCACTCTGGAGTTCGGTTTTCTCCATCAATACGCCGATCTTCTCGTCCGCCAACTTAATCCCGTTCTTAATATTTTCAGGAATGCAGACGATAAGGACACTCTGAAGTTTCAGGTATTCCCTTGCAGCAAACTCTGGGCTTACCTGCCTGTAGGATGCATCAAGATATCCAGTATGCCCTGCAAGGTGTTCTGCCAGGGTGCGTGCTCCCGCCATGCTTAGCTGACTGATGAAGAATTTGCGGAGGGAGTGAATCCGGTACTGGTTCCTACCTGACTTCTCATCCCTTGTGTAGAGTCCGGCATTCTTCAGCATCGTTTCCCACATCTTGTTTACGCTTGAATCGGTGACTGGGAACAGAAGATCGGTTTCTTTCCTCGGAGCATTTCCAAGGACTTCTGCATGCTTGTCAGCACGGGCAATGTAATCTTTCCTGACTTTCAGATAATCAAGGATGGCCTCCTTCGCTTCGCTTGAAATGAAGGTATACCGAGGTTGCCCGTTCTTGCTGTTCTCTGCTCTGATATTGATCATTGATGGGGTTATGTTCATGTCAATATCAGACATTGACAGTGAGAGCAGCTCCCCGATCCTCATGCCAGACGATGCAAGTACAGGTACGAGTGCCCTGCTCCTGACATCGGACCCCTTCAATGCTTTGCAGATGACGTTGTGATCCATCACTTTATCGATGGTTGCAGCCCCGCCCTTCGCTTCCCGCTTGATATCTTGAATATCGTCTTTTAGGATGTTTACACCATGCGCCCGAAGGAATTTCACCGCATAGGTTAATTTCTGCCGGGCTGATTGCTTGCTGACCGATTCACGGACAAGGCAGGCGCTATATGAGGTTATGTCTGCGATCTTGTCCCGTTTCTTATCAGACAGGTAAGAATTGAAAAGAGTTTCATAATCGTGTGTAATCTTCTTGCCATCATTGCCGGTTTTCTGGAGTCCATATATGCATCGCAGGAATCCCTCAATGGCAGACTTGTATCCTGCTCCGCTGGAGGGGTTGCTATACTTCGCAACATAGGCTGCAATTTTCCCGCTATTTTTCTTGCTGCTCGTTGCCATAGAATAGTGTCTGCGACGGGAGTATATAAATATTCATACAAAATACTCCAAAAATAGTGTAATTTGGAAACTTTCTTTAAAAAAAGTATTACGGGTATTTGATACTGACAATACCGAATGCCGAGCTGTTATCTGCGAACTTGACGGCCTTGCCGTTTTTCCAGATCTGGACGGTCAAATCATGCCTTGTAGATGAGTCCATCTTCTGGAATTTTGCTGAAATCGTACCGTTGGAATCCTCAAGGCCAAACAATTGATCACCGGAATTCTGTATCGTTTGCACCGAAGCATTCGTCCCATATGTCCCGGAGTAACTGCCAAGATAGTTTACCTCTACAAAAGCACCTGTGGCCGGGACCGTTACCGCTGTAGTCTGCCTTACTGTGATAGCTGCGACTCCCGTGTTCGACAATAATGTTGTCTGAGGCACTGCACTGCTGCTCCCGGAAGGCGAAGATCCGGAAGTCTGTCCTGAACTCCCGCCCCAGAAAAATACCAGTGCGATGACCACTACCGCGATCACGCCAACAATTGCCGCGATGGTGACCCACGGTTTATCCCCTAAATCATTTCTCCTGTGTCTCATATCTGATCTCCAGACTTGCTTTATGATAGTTAATGAATAAATTAAGGAAATACTTTGTGTATTGATTTATTTGAGCCGCACGAAGAGTGACCGGAACGGTCCGACGTGCTATGTTTTTTTTACTGCCTCCCTGAGTGAGTCCTGCAGATCCTCAAAAGGAATGTAGTATTTTTTTGCGAGGAGGACCAGGGCTGCCGGGGGGAGGAGGTGGGTGCCATACCCGTCTTTGATGATGAGGTTCATCTCTGCGACAATTTCTGTCTCCTCGACGTTCCGGGTTTTCGCGATACGCCCGATAAGTTCCTGCGTAGCATCGTTACGCTCAAAGATAGCGGATGTCGGCTTGAAACCGATTGGTATAGTCACTCCCGCACTATCAAATAGGAGGGAATAGATCCCATTTTCCTGCCGGATAAGGCCGTCTTCTTCTGCCCGGCGCAGGAGCTGGCTGGCCTGATCGGTGCTCATCCATTTCCGGTCGAGAGCAAAGTAATAGACCAGTTCGTTTTTCCTCATCCCGGATTTCCGGGTATGCCTGAAGGGAGCAGCGATCGTCGTGCGGAGGGTCACTTCTGGGCACCCAAGAGAATATTTTTCATATCAAGCGCATCCAGTCCATCCCCGCGGCCCTCCTTTGCAATATCGATATCTGTTCGTGAGACCTGGTCACTCAGCCGGAGGTAAAAGACATCATTGGCAATGGGGACTTTCCCGCCGCCACGCAGGGCAAGCGCGAGTACGGATACGCGGAGATCGACAGCTTCCGTAATAACACCGGGACGGAGAACATCCGGGGTTATATCGCCGAACGTGGCACGGTCGACAGCAATCTCCACCCGGGTCTTGACCTTGACGAGCTCTTTCCCGGTGGTCTTTGTCGATTCCTCGTTGTTCAGGTGTGCGATATAGTTGAGGGTTTCGTTGAATGGCATACCCATCGCAAACGAGAGATCCACCCGCTGGGGAAAACGATAATAGATCCTTCGCATGGTTAGAGAATTGCACATCTGAAAGAAAAAAGATTGCTGAATAGTATAGCAGGTACGGCGCGGGCCGGAAAATCCTGACGGGTAAAAAGGGATATTGATGTATGGGTTATTCAAGCAGCAGCGCGTTGATGATGCCGTCCTGGCCAGGGCGGCTGGTTATCCGGGCATGTCCGATCTCGGTCTTGACAACAGCCCCCTTGGTGAGAAGGTTTCTCCGGACATAGTTCGGATTAGCCGTGTTCTTCTCAACGGTCAGGATTTTTACCTTCTTTGTATCACCGTTCTTCGGGTTGGTCACGTTCGCGACGCTTGCACGCAGCGCACGGACTTTATCGTTTCCGCCAAACGTCCGGATAATTTTTGCACGGTTCTCACCGATATGGGTGTCGGCCGGTGCAAGCCCGATCTCTCTTCTCCTCTTCATCTGGGCCGGGCGGCGCCTGCCGCCAGTTACCTTCCGTACTGATTCTCCCTGCCACTGCATGGTGTCACTCTCTTTTGTATTCTCCGGGAATCCTTCCCGAAGATGGTGCTCTATATATTCCTTTCAGAATTATTTATAGTACTTCTTTGTTTTTCCCTGCGCCGCAATACCAGTTCAGGCAAGGATAGTCTCGAGGAGCGGGGCCACACCGTCACCGGTCTTCAGGTTGGTCCTGAAAACCGGCATGCCCGGGTTGTAACGGCGGATATCCGACTCCATCCGTTCCAGGTTCGCCCCCACCAGCGGTGCCAGGTCAACCTTGTTGATAACGCCGATTTTGCAGTCGCGGAACATCATCGGATGCTTGTTCACTACATCATCCCCTTCCGTAGAACTCACTATGACAATCCGCTTCTCAGCCCCGAGCCGGAAATCGGTGGGGCAGACCATGTTGCCAACGTTTTCGATAAAGAGGATATCGATGGTATCGAGCGGAAGGTGATCGATCGCATGTTCGACAAGATGTGCATCAAGGTGACATTCCTTGCCCGTGTTGGCATTGTATGCGGGAACTCCGAGGGCAACGATCCGTTTGAAGTCATCGTCGCCATACACGTCACCGGCTATTGCACCTGCCTTAAGACCCTTCTTCTCAAGCAGGGGGACGAGACGTTCGATAAGGGCAGTCTTACCTGACCCTATTGCTCCCAGCAGGTCGAACGCCCGCACCCCGTGAGCCTTCAGATGTTTTGCGTTGTTGTCAGCAAGAGAATTATTGGCGTCGTAGACATCTTTCTCCAGCCTGACGTCGATATGGTGCATGGTAAATGGTGGGAGCGTGCAGTGTTTATACCTTGACCCACAAACAATCCGGCAATGGCAGCTGGCGAGTGCATATTATATCCCTGTTACTTCAATGCGGCATATACACGTGCCCTCGGAAGGAGGGTGCCGCGCAGTCTAGGAGTCAAGGGACCGGTGCTTACGGATCTCGAACGCGCACTCAAACGTTCAGGCATCACGTACCGGGTTGAAGACCGGAACCACCCGGCCCACTGGACGCGTCGCGAAGGGAGGATTATCGCCGACTGGTCGGAGAGCAAGCAAACCCTGATCCGCAAGCTCGCACAGAAGCTTGAGGTGAGAAAATGAGCAGCATGTACGACCTGCATACCCACACAATCCTCTCTGATGGCGAGATGCTCCCCATCGAACTCATCCGCCGGATGGCAGTAGCCGGGTATACGACCGTTGCCATCACGGATCATGTAGATCTCTCCAATGCGGAACCCGTTCTCGCTACTCTCGCACTCGTACGGGAATCTGCCGATCTCTATGGCGTACGGTTGCTATTAGGTGTGGAGATCACCCACGTCCCCCCAACCCAGATCGCATCGCTTGCAAAAGCGGCAAAATCCGCGGGGGCTGATATCGTTGTGGTCCACGGCGAAACACCGGTCGAACCGGTTGCAGAGGGCACAAACCACGCCGCCTGCACGTGCAGGGAGGTCGATGTCCTGGCTCACCCCGGTATAATTTCTCTTAAGGATGCGCAGGCTGCAGTAAAGAACGGGATTGCCCTTGAGATCACATCACGCGCGGGCCATAACCGGGCCAATGGTCACGTAGCACGGGTTGCACGGGTGGCCGGATGCCAGCTTGTCGTTGACTCCGATGCGCATGCACCCTATGACATCCTTGACGAGCGCGCGAAATTTATCGTGGCCAAAGGGGCCGGACTGAGCGATGCTGAGTGCAAACGGGTGTTATCTTTAAATATTGACCAATTCTTCAACTTTTGAGAATGTTATTTTCTATTTATACTTTCACGCAATCTTTAAATATTGTGGTGTCGCACAGATATAGATTACTAAAATATTTCAGCATTATTTGTGTCCTTGAGGTTATTCGTGAAAGTTGTTGGTCGAGCGATGAGCACCGTTGGCAGCCGGATGCTCATTATACAGTGTGATGCCGCCCAGCTCCCCGCCCTCTACAGCGAGGTAAAAGACCGGCATATGAAGCCGGTTGGCAAAATACTGGATCTCTTCGGGAACATAAAGGCCCCCTATGCCGCCGTTCTCTGCCGGGAGAAATGCACTGTCCAGGCCAACGAAAAACTTTTCGCAAAGTAAAAACCCCGCGGATATACCGGTCCGGCCATCAGAAAACCAAGACAACCAATCTCAAATCAGGTGAATGTGGATGCAGGAAGTTGAGAAATTAAAAGTCCTCCAGACTGAGCGTGAAGCGCTCAAATCACGTACAAAACAGAAAGAACAGGAGAAAAAGGCCGAGAATCACACCGAGACTGTCTGTCCGGAGTGCGGTGGGAGGCAGCTCGTGCATGACTACGAGCGTGCAGAACTCGTCTGCCAGAGCTGCGGGCTTGTCATCGACGATGACTTCATCGACCGCGGCCCGGAATGGCGTGCCTTTGACCATGACCAGCGGATGAAGAGATCCGTGTCGGTGCTCCGATGACCTTCACTATCCATGACAAAGGTCTCTCGACGATGATCGACTGGCGCAACCGCGATTCGTACGGAAGGGCGATCTCCTCCAAGAACCGGGCGCAGCTCTATCGTCTCCGCAAGTGGCAGCGCCGCATCCGTGTCAGCAACGCAACGGAGCGCAATCTCGCGTTCGCCCTCTCGGAACTGGACCGCATGGCCTCCGCACTGGGCCTCCCGAGAAACGTCCGTGAGACCGCAGCTGTCGTCTACCGTGACGCCGTCGACAAGAACCTGATCCGCGGGCGGAGCATCGAAGGCGTCGCGGCTGCTGCTCTCTATGCCGCGTGCCGTCAGTGCAGCGTACCCCGCACGCTTGACGAGATCGCAGAAGTGTCACGTGTCTCGAGGAAAGAGATCGGCAGGACCTACCGATTCATCTCCCGCGAACTCGGGCTTAAACTTCTCCCTACATCTCCTATTGATTACGTGCCACGCTTCTGCTCGGGTCTTACTCTCAAGGGCGAGGTGCAGAGCCGCGCCGTAGAGATTCTCCGGCAGGCCGGGGAACGGGAATTAACAAGTGGTAGGGGGCCGACTGGTGTTGCTGCGGCAGCGATTTATATCTCCTCCATTCTTGGCGGGGAGCGGCGCACCCAGCGCGAGGTTGCGGAAGTTGCCGGTGTGACTGAGGTCACCATCCGGAACCGTTACAAAGAACTGGCGGAAAAACTCGATATCGAGATTATCCTCTAAATCCCTTTTTAATCCCCGTTTTCTTCCGCTGGACACCAACAACTATATTCCTGCGGCTCAAAACCTATAAACCACATCAGCAGCGGGCTCGTAGATCAGGGGTAGATCGTTACGTTCGCAACGTAAAGGCCGCGGGTTCAAATCCCGCCGGGTCCATATCTGTTTTAAAAGAATGGTATCTGATTGTTACTTCTTCTCCAGCATCGTCTGAACTTCGCTCTCCAGCGTTGTCTTCAGCCGGTCTACCGCTTCGTTGAGATCACTGGTAATTGTCACCGTAAAAGAGTTGTCGCTTTTGGGATCATGATAGTTGACGATGTATTCGATCTGTCCGTCCTTGACCTTCTTGGGTTCGATGATCAGTTTGGCCATGAAAACTCCATCCCGGATCAATTCCCGGAGTGCTATTCTTGTATCTCTCCCGTGTCTAAAAAATGGTTTTGGCACATGGCACCAGTCTTTGTCCAGAACCCTGATCCCCGATTGATCAGTAACAACTATATGGAATCCGCTGAGAAATAGTATGCCGCAACCAGCAGCCGCGGGCTCGTAGATCAGGGGTAGATCGTCACGTTTGCAACGTGAAGGCCACGGGTTCAAATCCCGTCGAGTCCATTCCTTTTCTTATCCTTCTTTTCCAAAACCTTTAGGTATATTGGCGGTTTCGGGGGGTGAACCCTGGAACGGGCAGGAACAAATACTATTAGATAATGACTAACGGATAGTATTCATAAGGAATGCACCAGGGTAAACAGGATGGATGTATCTGCTAGTAAAACTGAAACGCTCACAGATGCCCTTGAGGGGGTATCCGAATGGGTGCTAATTCTGGGATCCGACGGCATCGTTGAATGGTCCAACCGTGCTTTCAATGAATTCATGGGTACACGGGGAGGAAGCGATGCTCCTTGGGATATACGGCAGATATTTCCTACAGACGCAGATGAGATCATGGAAGACCTCCATGAGGTAATCGAATCCGGGGAATTACGGTCCGGCGTTGTCCGGTCTGTTCAAGGACAGACCGGGGAGAGGAAAGTTATCCGTTTCACGGCCCTTCCACGGAGGGGTGCTGACCAGCGCACTTCCAGCATTTATTTATGCGGCCTCGATATCACTGACACGATTGAGATGGAACAATTAAAAAAGCATGCATTTACCCAAATCGAGAAAAATATCGAGCAGTTTGCCGTCCTAGGTGACAACCTGCGTAACCCGCTCACGGCGATCATCGGCCTGTGTGACCTTCTGGACGACAGAACTGCTGCTGCCAAAATCCAGGCACGGGCAATGGAGATCGACGCCCTGATTACCCGGATTGACCGGGGGTGGATCGATTCTGAAAAAGTCCGGAATATCATTAAAAAATACTACGATATCGGTGCAACCGGAACCCACGAACTGGTTGCACGGGCCATCCATGAGGAATACATCGAACAGGAGAGAAAAGCCGGTGCTACACCGGAATCAAACTCTTCGATGCGTCCTTGGGATGAACTGCCACACCGGTTGAAAGAGTCAAATCTCCGGCAAGTCGAGGATATCTGGAAGACCCTCCATATGATCCATTGCACCATCGCACTGTCGACGAACGGCCGTGAGCCGCTTTTTGTATTTACCGGTAGCGAGGCTGAATTCCTTGCAGAAAAGGAGCACGAGCAGTGGGTAAACGAGCGTCTGAAAAAAGGGTGGACTTACGGTAAGAAGCGGGATGATCAGCAGAAGATCCATGATTGTATTATCCCGTGGGAACAACTACCAGAGGCGCAACGACAGAAGGACCGGAACGCCGTCACAGCCCTGCCGGGAGTCCTTGCAAAGGTGTACCTGAAAATCGTCCGTCTGGACGAGAGCAACAATAATAATCTTACAACCCACAATAAAAATCCATAGCAGGAGCAGGAGATTTACGCGATCCTGATTTGCCTATGTCTGATGAACCAATTCGGAAAAACCCTGGCCATCACGATGTTTTCATCAGCTATGCCCAGGAGGACAAATCAGTTGCTGATGCGGTCTGCGCAAAGCTTGAGTCCAAGAATATCCGCTGCTGGATAGCCCCCCGGGATATCCCCCCGGGGAAAAATTTCTTGGAGGCTATCATCGAAGGTATCGAAGACGGAAAAGTGGTTGTGCTCATCTTTTCCTCCTTCGCGAACAAATCCCCCCATGTCACCAGGGAGCTGACGAATGCGGTGAACAAGGGCCGGGTTATCATCCCGTTCCGGATTGAGGATGTGATCCCCTCAAAATCCATGGAATACCTGATAAGCATCCCTCACTGGCTTGATGCCATCACCCCGCCACTTGATGCGCATATCGAGATCCTGACAAATACGGTCGAAAATATCATATCTCCCGAGAATATCTCGCCGGCTCACCCGGTTCAGGCCCCATCGCATCCTACAGGAGGGTCGATAAAGGACCTCATCGAGAATATTCTCAAGGGATCGAAGTACCTAGGAACGTTCACCCTCCCCGAGCTCTTCAGGTTTTCCAAGACCGGCAGCGTCAGCGGGATAGCCATGGCAAAAGAGGGCAGCCGGGAAGCTGTACCTCTCGTTTATCGATGGCGAAGCCGAAGGTGCGATCTATATCGACAAGAAGGGGGAACTTTACGGGGACAAGGCAGTGATGATGATAACCGGCCATGAAAAATTCGTCCTTTATGATATAACGCCGGATATTGTCGAGACCATTGTCGTAGGGTGCAGGATCCTCGAGAAGATCCATCTGAGGAAGAGCGTCCCCGACGTGATCCCGGAGATCGGCAAAAAACGCCTTGGCATCGGGCATCTCCGGGTGATCATCCTCAGGGACAAGGAGCCCCAGAACGGCATCCGCGTATCTATTCGGAGAGCCGGCAAAATTGTCGGCAGCGATGTCACAACAGAGGACGGCAGTGTCGGGTTCCGAGTAATGTATGGTAACTATGACTGCATAGTCCAGGACCGAAACCAGATGATCACCTCTTTCCATATCATATTCAATGAAGCAACCCCGGAAGTTATCCTGAATCTCTGATACCCCGGTTCACGCTGTTTTTACAATCGGAGAAAAATCCTATTATGATCCGCCTGTCCCGTAGTTCGACGACCCTTCAGGTTTTTTTCTGAATCCCGGCCCCGGGTGTTTTTCATAACTCTCCGTCAGGCTCGTGGGAAAACTACTAATATCTCGCAATCCCAGTTAGCATTTAAAAAGAGCCATCGAAGAGCCCAAAACCCTGATCCTTTTATGTCTGATGAATCTTTTCGGAAAAACCCAGGCCATCACGATGTGTTCATCAGCTATGCCCAGGAAGATAAACCTGTTGCAGATGCGATCTGCGCAAAGCTTGAATTCCGGAATATCCGATGCTGGATAGCCCCCCGGGATATCCCTCCCGGAAAAAATTTCCCGGAAGCTATCATCGAAGGGATTGAAGACGGAAAAGTGGTTGTGCTCATCTTTTCCTCCTTCGCGAACAAATCCCCCCATGTCACCAGGGAGCTGACGAATGCGGTGAACAAAGGCCGGATTATCATCCCGTTCCGGATTGAAGATGTACTCCCCTCAAAATCCATGGAATACCTGATAAGCGTCCCGCACTGGCTCGATGCCGTCACCCCGCCCATGGAGAAACACATCGATCTGTTGGTCGGGACTGTTGAATGCATCATAAACCCGGACCAGAAACCGGATGCCTGCCCGAAGGCAGAATCAGTCCCGGAGAGTCCGCAGATCCCAGGATCCCCCGCACCAGTTTCTCCGGTCCTGTCCCCGCCTGACCCGACTCCAGAAGATCAAACGGCTTATCCCGAACCCGGGCCGGAACATCTCCCGGAACCGGGCAGTCACCCTATGATGTTTTCTGCAGGACAGAAAAAAACACTCGCCGTTGCAGGGATCATCCTCGCAGCATTGATTCTGCTTGTAATTGGAATGCAGACAGGTATATTCAACATTGGATTGATTCCTGGCACATCGGGTTCGATCAATCATTCATCATCGGCTGCCGTGGATTACCGGAGTTCGGATGCAGCAGTGAATACTGTCGTACTCACGACAAAACCTACCCAGACGCTTGCACCGGACACCCAAGTGTTCGTGGATGTGAGTAAGGATGACAGTAATGCGATGGTGACCATCGTGTTCAACGGCGGGCCGGGGACAGGCCTCGTGAAGGACAACCGGGTGATCCTGACGAGGTCCGATGGGACAGTCACGGAAGGTAAACTCGATTTCAGCAACCGTCTCTCGGAAGTCAGCCTGCAGGGCACCCGCGGCACTGACCGGCTCCAGGTCATCGTCACGCTCTATTCCGGCTCGACAAAGACCATTGTCGACACCCTGCTGCCCTACCATTATTTCCACTGAGATCCGGTGACGGACTAGTCGATCCAGTCAAGGAGCTGGCGCGGCTTCCCGTCCTTCCCGCGCTGGAGGGGCATCCTCTTCACTTTCTTCACTGCTTCCTCTGCCGGGGAAGGCTGCCGGTCGAACTGCCCGTAGTCCATGTAATCGCGAGTGATCCAGTCCTCGCCGCCGGCCACGATCTCCCGGACAGGAGACCCGGTGGGTTCGACAATGGTCGCCGGAGGACGTGATTCGTCCCGGACAATCAGATCCTGCATCCGGACGGGAGGAGGTTGTAGGGAAAGGGGCGGAGCAGCGGAAAGTATGGGAGGAGTATCCAGGAGAGCGGGAGATAGTGATGAGTTGCTGGCCGGTAACAGCCGGATATTGTTTTTTAACAGGAGGAAATCCACAAAATTCTCTGCTTCTTCTGTTGTTCCGGTGTCAGACGCTCCATCCTGCTCTCAAGAGATTCTATCAGTATCCCTCCGCCAAAAATTCCTTGCAAAATGTCTCTTTCACTTGTATTTAAGGGGAACGCGGTGAGTGGTAAACCGGCATGAAAAAAATTATTCCCACATATGCTGATACCCTCGTTTCTGCAAGAGCTGGCCATCCACCATGACGGTTCTCTGAGGAATGACAGTGCCGATTGTCGTCGAGGGGACACCGGCGACCGGGAACTTTCCTGTCGGGATCGTGAAGATCAGTTCATAGTCCCCCCCACCATACAGGGCGAGCTCGCGGGCCTGTACTGCAGGAATACCTTCAGGCAGGGGGAGGTTTGACGAGTCAAGGGAAAAACCGCAGTCGTTCACACTCATCAGGTCATAAAGCGAGAGTGCAATCCCGTCGCTGTCGTCCATCATCGCGCTCACTCCTGCCCTGCCGAGGATCTGTCCTTCCTCGACGCGGGGCTGAGGTTCGAACAGGGCCTTCTCAAACTGGTGATAGCCGTCCAGCCATGCCTGTGCCTGTCCCGGGGTTCCGGTAATGCAGACCAGATCGCCCGGTCGTGCCCCCGTCCTCCGGACAAGGTTTTGTCTGTCGACGAGGCCCAGTCCTGTTGTTACAATTGTCAGTTCGTCGTGACGATCGATGTCTCCCCCGATGATCCCGGCACCGTAGCGCGTGCAGCAGTCTTTTGCTCCCTGCATGACCCCGGCGAGACTCTTCCAGTCATCGAGCCCGACAGCAATGAGCAGGTATTTCGGCACTGCCCCCATGCTCGCGATGTCGGAAAGGGTGACCGCTGCACTCATCCACCCTGCCTGCCAGTCGTTCATGCCTGGCACAAAATCCGTGGTCCGGTGGAGCATGTCGGTTGTCGCGACCATCACCTGATCGCCACAGGGAAACACCGCACAGTCATCCCGGCAGTTCTCCTGCCCGACAATGCCCATCACGACGTTCAGGAGCTCCCGGTCATCCACCTTTGCGCACCTCCTTACCCCGTTCGCTCTTGTACTCCTTGAAGATGTGCTCGATCATTTCAGATCTCTTCTCGCGCTCGGCTTGAGCCTGCTGGTCATTCCAGCGTGCAATGGCACCATCAAGTCTCTCTTTCCCACAGAGTCCCTGTTTTCCCCGCACCTGAACTCCGGCATCCTTATCAGAGAGCAGGGGAACACCGGCTTCACGGAAGCCGGGAAGCATCAGGGAATCACTCTCAGAGAGGTTCTTTCCCCCGATCACAACCGCCTTTACCCGGAGTTCCGACAAGTCCTTGATCACGGTCCTGCCCCAACCGTCTGTCCGGTTCACGTAAATGATGTCTCCCTCATCGACCCCCACATCATCAATGAGCCGGCGGAGCCCTTCCTTTGTCAGGGTCTCCATCACTTTCACCGGCACCACTTCTCCGTCCATGGAGAGTTCGGCGAATTTCTTGATACGGGCAAGGCGCTTTACCAGGTTCCGGTTGTGCCGCTCCTCCTTGTGCAGGCACTTCTTGAGACTCTGGATAACAGCATCTCTCTTGACCACTTCTGTTTCCTTTGCCAGCTCCGCATCTCTCGTTGTATGGACTATCCGCAGGCGTGCAGAAAGCCGGTGGATCTCGTAATCCTTACCTTTAACCTCTTCCTCCAGCTCGGCCACATAGGTCCGCAGGCGTTTTACCATCCCATCCAGCACCCGGACCCGTTCATCATGTTTCTCATCAACTGCAACCGGGGGAACCTGTACCTCCGGTACGGGAGCCACCGTGTTCATCTCCCCGATCACCTGATCGAGTGACTGTCCCCGGATCACCCGGGCCCGGACCTCGTCGAGGTCGTGGCCTGGCGGGATGCGTTTCAGTAAGCTCTGGAATCGGTGGCGGTACTGACGGTACGCGTCAAGGGCCGCTGAAAGGGCGTCCCGCTCGTGATCATTCCCATATGCAAACGGTGCAGCCAGTTCCATCTTTGTCTCAACGCTTGTGTCCTGCTTTGGCGTAAAGGCAATCGCAGAGAAAGCCCGGCGGATCTTCTCCACCGTAAAAGGCATATTCTCAACATCGGACGCGATGACCAGCGGCTTTCCTACCTTGAAGAGGGATTCGATGACCTCGGACATGTTCATCTGCCGGGAGCTCGTGAGGTAAAGCAGGTTTCCGTCAAGATCGAGGGCGGCAACTGCAGTGGTAGTACCAGGGTCGATCCCGACTATCAGGTACCGTGGTTTTGCAGAGAGCGGGCGGAACCGGATCCGCTCGAGGCGCTTTCCGCTGATGCGAACCTGTACATCAGCCCCCCGGTAGGTGGAAACCGGCACCTGATCCCGGGTGGCAAAGACGCGGAATGCAACCCTGCTGCACCCCCCGAATGCCCGGGTTTCCTTCTTCTCATACCGCAGCCCGGCAGCAACCAGCGCCTGCTCGATCTCCCTTCCCTTGAGCTGGACGGCCCCGTGCATTTTCCGGACATACCGGTTCTGGCTCCACCCGCCCTTGCCCGGTGAGCGGTGCCTGCTGACCACAATCTCGCTCTCGTTCTCAAACGCAATGACTTCCGCGCCGGCACCAAGTGTTGCAACCTGCGCTGTGGTCCGGGCTTCTGCAAAAGGATCGAACTTGTTGAAGCTGATATTGAACCGTGCCGCAACCTTACCCAGAGTCTCTTTGCGTTCTCCTCCCGTCACCTGAACGAGACGCGTCTGGGGGGGTAGTCCCTGAAGGAAGAAGAAGAGTTCGTGCTGGTCGGCCGCAATCTCCTGAATGCTGTCGACTGCGAGGATGTCCGGCTGTTCATTGTTGAGCAGGCGGAAGAGACGGAACATCGACACTTCGGACTCGCTCTCGATCCGGGAGCCGTCCATCCTGACAAGAGCATACATCGGCCGCCGTGACCGTGACCTCACGGAGCCCTTGATGATATCGATGCCAAAGACCTTCAGCCGATCACGCATTGCAACGCAACCTCCCGGTCGCGCCTGAGTTTGTATTTCCGCTTGAAAAATGCAAGGATGTTGTCGATGTCGCGGCCGACAATCGTTCCTGCGTTCTGGTGACTGGTCTCGATCCACTGGGGCCAGTCGATGAGGATACACTTCCCGCCCTCGACCATGATGTTGTATTCCGAGAGGTCTGAATGGATGATTCCAGCCTTGAACGCCGTCCGGACATTTTCAAGGATCTCATCGAGGACTTCTGCTGGGGATTCGAGGCGGCACCGGTTGAGGATGGTACCATTGATCAGGGACATTACCACCGTATGCCGGTTCTGGGCGATCGGCAGCGGGACGCTCACCTTGGGATGAAGCGCTTTGAGGGCCTGATACTCGCGTTCCGCAGATCTCCGCGACGCGATCAGCCATGGGCAGTGCCCCTCATCCATGTACTCGCGGTTGAGCCGGGCCGAGGCAAAGGAGCGCTGTCCTACCCTGTGGAACTTGATGGCAACCGGCCCCAGCCCGAGGGCCTCGTACACCACGGATTCCTTTCCTTCGCCAATAAGCGCCCCCAGTGCCGAAATGGTCCCCTTCTGAGTGAGTGCGGCAAGGGCAAGCGTATCGTATCCTCCGAAAACAAGGGAATATCCATCATATGGCACCGGGTTGAACCGTACCATCCCCCATGCGATAAGCCGGGAGAGCCGGTAACTGACTTCCGATTCGGACAATTTTGTTGTCGCCTTCAGGTGTTCCAGTGGCACCCACGAGTACCGCTTCATCCCCCGTTCGAGGGCAAGAAGTATGGATTTTTCATACTTGTTCAAGGTGCGAATATGTTCCGCGGCGACGACCATAATCGTTAGAGTGGTTATGTTCGAGACTATAAAATCGCATCTTCCGTGTCAAGCTGAGGGACATCAGGCCCAAGGTTTGAGAGGAAGATCGCAGATCTTCCGTGTTCATGAAACAGGATATCGGTCCCGGCAAAAGCGGAAGATCGCAGGATTTCTGCGTCCGCCCACGCAGCCAGCACAACCTTAAACATCTTTCATCTTCCAGAATAAGATCGGATCAGACGGATGCAGTGCAGCAAGTGCAGGAACGATTCGATCATTCACCAGCCATATTCCGGGCAGTATCTCTGCCCGGACCATTTCATAGAGAGTATCGAGAAACGGGCAAAATGGGTGATCCGGCGTAACCAGTGGGTGAGACCGGGGGATCATATTGTGGTTGCCCTTTCCGGTGACCGGTGCAGCAGCGCTCTCCTTTTCTTTTTAAAAAACCTGACCCAGAACCGCCATAATATCAAAGTTTCGGCAGTTTTCCTTGATACCGGGTCGGCCATCCATCCTGCATCACATGCGGAACAGGCTGCAAGCGATCTTGAAACGGAATTCCATCATAGTTTTCTGGAGAGGGAGCTGGGCATGGGCCCGCATGACCTCCCTCATGGGAGTGGGGAGAGAGAACCCTGCTGCATGTGCCGCCTGCTTCGCCATGCACTGCTCCGGAAAATCGCAGGAAAAATGGGTGTCACAACACTTGCCACAGGGTACACCCTCGAGGATGCTGCGGTAGCAATACTGGAAGCGTTCGTCCAGGGACTTCCCGGATGCTACACCGCCCTGGCTTCGCATGGGGCTGCAGGAGAGGTTCCGTGTATCAGTCCGTTCTCCACGATTCCTGCCGGGGAAGTGGAGCTTTATGCAGACCTGCTTGGGCTTGGATATCCTGACCCCGGATCTCCGCATCCCGATACAACCCTCCGGGCAGAGCTGAGGACCATGCTGGATGAGTATACAGACAATCACCCGGCCGCAGGGTACGCAGTTGCAAACCTTGGTGGCGCCCTGAGCGAGACTGATACTCATCCTTCGGAATCAATCCCGTACTGTTTCAGCCTTTCTGAATCATTGCAGGAATCCTGCCCGGGCTGCAGCATTCTGAAAGGCGGTCCTGCCCTGTGACACCCAAACGCGGCCGGGTCTGGCGGGCAATACGAAATTCTCCCGGTATCCAGATATCGATCTATTTCATCGCGTTTGCATTGCTCATTGGACTGTATACTTATATTTTCCACATGTTCTATCCAGTGCTCGAGAACAAACCGCTCTCATGGGTACAGGCCCTCCTCTTCGTTGTTGAATCTATGACAACGGTGGGATACGGGGAGCTCCTCCCCTTCACCAACGATCTCACGATGCTGCTCGCGATCCAGACGATGATCTCGGGGGTCATCATGATCTTCATCGTCGTTCCCCTGCTCCTCGCGCCGTTCCTTTCGACCCTCCTCGCCCCGGCCCCTCCAAAAAAGACCCCGCACACACTCAATGGCCACACGGTCATCTTCGGTTATGACGAGCTTACCCGGTCGGTGATTGACAGCCTCACGATCTCTGACCGTGATATCGTAATTGTTGAGCAGGATAAGGCGACCGCGCTCGAGATTGCGACCCAGTACCGGAAGCGGGCTTACGTGGTCTGGGGGGATTACACGGATCCCGGCACGTGGTCTGCTTCCCACAGCGGGCACGCGGACTTCATTGTCATCAGCAAGGCGGAACGACTGACGGCAAATATTATCCTCGGGATCCGCAAGATGGCACGGGGGAAGATCATCTCTGTTGTAGATAAGATCGCCTTCGACAGGTACCTGCGCTATGCAGGCGCCGATTATGTCCTCTCACCGAAGCATTCGACCGGAAGGATTCTCGCACGGCACGCCGTCCTCAATCCCGGAGGTGACACGGTTGCGGAGATCCCGGGAATGGACCGGATCAACATCAATTTCAATACTACACCGGACCATGAGATACGGCTTATCAATATCCCGGTCGTGGCCGGGTGCAATGCCGAAGGAAAGAACCTCCGCGAACTTCAGTTGTTTAAAAAGTTCGGTATCATTGTCCTGTTCCTCTGGAAATCGGGCACATTCGTTGCACAACCCGGAGAGGATGTGATCGTTGACGACACCACGTCCCTTTTTCTTTTCGGCAGGGCTGATGCCATTGTCATGGCCATCACTGCTGAATTCAACGCTGAAGGGGGACGTGACGCCCGGGCTATCATCGCCGGTTTCGGGGACGTCGGCAGGGCAACGTACCAGGAACTCCTGTCGTCCGGGACCTCCTGCACGGTGATCGATTCCCGTCAGCACAGTATCGCAGGCCAGGTGATCGGAAATGCCGAGGACGAGCAGGTCCTCAAAGCCGCACATATCGAGTCCGCCAAGTACTGCATCGTCGCACTCAACGATGATGACGTGAATATTTTCACTACCCTGATGGCCAGGAACATCAACCCCGGGATCCGGATCCTTGCACGGGCCAACGAACCGGCATCCGTGGACAAGCTCTACCGTGCGGGGGCGGATTACGTCGCCCTCCTCCCCATGATCGGAGGGCAGACAATCGGACGTATCGTGCTTGCAGACACGGTAACCATCCTTCTCGACCTGCCCAACGGGGATATCGTAGTGATGAAGCAGGTTGAAAAAACCGATTCCCGGACAGTCGGGTGGTTTTCCGGAAAGACCCAGGTCCGGATTATCGGTGTGGAGAGTGTGACCCGTTCGATTGTGGCACCATGCCAGGACGAAGTACTCCAGAAAGGGGACAATGTGATCGCTGTCGGAAATACCGATCAGTTAAAGTCGTTTATCCGTCTACTATAACGGAGTGAAGTGCATGTCGGCAGACCTCGGATGCAGCATGGGCAGGGTGGAGCAGATGATCCGGTACGCATACTGGAATACCGGGTGCAAAGGGATTGTCATCGGGCTGAGCGGGGGGATCGATTCCGCAGTCGCGGCTGCATTCTGCTGCCGTGCAGTCGGCCCGGACAAGGTGCTCGGTCTCTCCCTGCCGTCATCGATCAGCAGCCTGGATGACATCCGGGATGCCGCAAACCTCTGTACGCAGATGGGAATGGGCCATACTGTTGTGAACATTGACCCTATGCTCCAAAGTTTCAGGACCATTCCGGGTTTTACGGAATCCCCATACCTTTTCGGCAACCTGATGGCCCGTATCCGTATGACCGTGCTCTATTACCATGCAAACCGGGATCACCGGATCGTCTGCGGCACATCGAACAGGAGCGAGTACATGCTGGGGTACTGCACGAAGTACGGTGACAATGCGGCAGATCTCCAACCCCTCCTGCATCTCTATAAGACGGATGTGTACCTTGTTGCCAAAGAGCTCGGTATACCGGACCCGATAATGAAAAAGGAACCGTCTGCCGGATTATGGAAAGGGCAGAGCGACGAAGGGGAGATCGGTCTTTCCTATGCAGAGATCGATGCCTCACTCAGGTCCCTTGAAGAACAAGAGTGGAAAGCCCGGACACCCGTAGAAGAAAAAGTACTGGCGTTCGTCAGCAGGAGCGGGCACAAGCGGCAGCCGGCACCTAATCTTTTAGCAGAATGTCCAGAATAGCGGAATAGCGTTCCGGATTGTTCAGGAAGGCCAGCGCTTCCGCGTTTCCAATCAGGCTGTACAGGGGCGCCCGGAGAACCCGGTGAACCCCGTTTCCGGATTTTGGCCTGACCGACCTGACCGGCGGGATATCCGAGTACCTGGGATTTTTCCTGAGTTCGCCGGAACATAATTCAAAATACGCTGCCCCATGGTGTGATACGTACTCCCCGTATTCACTCTCAAACGCAGTAGAGACGATATTTGCCATCGAAAGCGTCTCATCCCGTGAAGGGTTGATGGAGATATGCCCGTACTCAGGAGGTATGATTACAACATCCCCGGCATGTGCACTGATAATGACGATGTCGCCAAGATCCCGGGACTGGAGGAGGTAGTGCGCTTTTCCTTCGAGCACCTCGTAAATCTCCGGGTACCCACACCGGCCGGGTTCTTCGGGTGGTAATGGCCCTTGGTCTTCACCCATTCCCCGCAGAGATCGCGGGGGGGAATCACGGTGAGGTCATACCTCAGGTTGTGACTGTGCAACCAGTGCCAGTCGGCATCTGACTTTGCCAGATCGCGGTACATGAAATAGAGTGGCCCACTGCATGTACACGACGACTCGGCAAGGACAGGACGCATCTCCTCGATAGTCCGGACCGCAGGGGGAGGCAGCTCCCCGTCCCATCCAAGCATCACTTCTTCTTTCTCATTACAAGTAAATAATACCCGGCGCTAATCGCGATCAGGGCAATCAATACGATTACCGGCAGCACCTGCAGGATACCGGCAGATGCTGGTGGCGCGACAACCTGTACCGGGACTTTGAACGTGTCCGAGACCTGGCTGTTGTCCTGGCTGTCGCGGTACCTGACTTCAGTATCCAGCGAATAATTCCCGATATCGGCAGCTGTGCCAACACTGAGCTGGTACCGTGCTGGTACCGTGTCGCCGGGTCCAACGTCCCCCAGGTATGCCGTATTATCCGAACTCGTGAACGGGTCGACAGCGGAGAGTCTCGACTGGGCATGGTATGCGGTATCATCGCCGGTATTCCGGTACTGGACGGCTATGGTATTTCCCGAGCCCGGTACCACCATTGCCGTACCTGAAACAACGGTGAAGGTGATCTTGCTCCTGACAGGAACCCCCACCGTCTGGGTTGCTGACGTCACGGTATCACCGTACCGGTTCTCGTAGGTCACGGCAACATCCACCGGATAAGTCTGCTTTTCCGCTTCGCTGGAGACCTCAATCTTGTACCTGCAGGATACGGTCTGGTTGAGGGAGAAATCCCCGATATACACGCTACTGTCAACAGGCACGATCGGGCTGTCGCCGTTCCGGAGGAGCTGTACTGTCGCTTTCGTCCCATCGTCGGATCCGCTGTTTCTGATTTTCAGGTCCAGGTATCCGCTGGTACCGACACTCAGGTTCTCGGGTACGGCATTGAGGACATCGATGCTGGCCTGGGGCTTGATATTGATCGTGACCGGGAACGTCACACTCGCCTGTTGGTAATTGGACAGCAGGGTTTCGGAGGTGGGCTGGTCCGATGATGCGAGATACGTATAACTGATGGTAAGAGGGAGATGGTATTCCCCCATTGTCGCATTTTGAGTTATCTTTGCAGAGATCGGGACTGTTGCCAATGCCTGGCTCGCAATGTCCCCGACAACCTGGGGATCGCTCTTGATGACTACCGGCGCGTTTCCTGCTGCAAGCCCTACCTTCACCATCTTTGCCGTGGTGGGATTGTCCTCGGGGTCGATCGTCCCATCCCATACGTCCTTGACATTATTCAGCCCGTTGTTCTGCACAATAACAGTGATGGTGGCATCCTGCCCGGGTGCGAACTCGTTGGTGCCCAAGATTGCGGCCGACAGTTCCGGACTCCCTTCACGATAGGTCGTCGCTCCCATGGCAGGGGCAGCGCATACGATTGATACGATCAACAGGACGATAATTTCCTTGTGATATTTCATCGGCGATCACGTGTTGCTATTGTTATAACAACATCTAATATTGCGGGATATAAAGTGATGTTCCCATGAAAAAACCGTCGGAGGATCCGGTCCGGCTCAATGATTCCCTCAAATCCCCTTGAATTGACAAAATACAAGGCGCCCGTACCCTCCGCTGCCGAGGGCGATGAGTGCCTGTGCAAACGGGATCCGCGAATTTCCCGGTGACCTCCGCGCGCAATCGGTTTACCTGATCATTCCACATGATCTGCCCCAGGAGTCACTTGGCAGTATCGCAAAATGTTCCGGAGCGGTTTGCGGTAACCCTCTCCCAAGGATGCGACTGCCATCTGCTGGTTGACCCTGAACAAAACGCGAGAGTATGTCACTGAGATTCAATCGGCTATCCACCGCAAGAGGATGGCTACCGGTAAAGGCAACCGGGTACTGGTTATTGTAGGGTCCGGTCAAGTGGGCGCTGTACCGTGACACCTGATTATCGGGTGGGCAAAAAACGGAGGGGGGACGCGGGTATTCCCGTTCAGAAATCCCGGATCTCTTCCATCTCTTCGATATCCATCAGGCCTTTCATCGCCTGGGTTTGTACCCACCGATCGCCTTCCCGTATCGCTGCCATCGGGTTCGTCCCACCGACTGCGGCGATGGCAATGAACTGGGGATTTACCGGGACGCCGAGAAGGGGGACGTTAGGTATGCCCACTTCAAGGATCCCCGAATCAGCTGCTGCTCGACAACTCATCGAGCACCTGCCCGACAAGGGTTTCCGCCTCCATGTGGAACTCCCGTATATTGGCCAGGATGTTGCCGCTGCCCTGGCGCATCACGTTTGTCACCGAGGTTGTCTTCTGGGAAATCAGGACCTGGAGCGGATCAATGGTGGTATGCTCGTAGAGAATGATATGGGTGAACCGGATGGGCACCCGGTTCTCGATCTCGACAACCCCGCCGCCGATCGGGTTGACCGGGATCCCGCGCCGGATCAGGAGACCATCAAACGTGATACTGCACATGGTACAGATTCCCGTGCACCCTTTCGGGACGGTAAAATCCGCGACTTTCTGGCCGGATGCATAGAACTTGACCAGCCCGCTGACACTGACCCCGGTTTTATTTGCATCCTTGAGGACGGATATGGCAAATTCCAGGTCTTCATTTTTGATCAGGGAAAGGTTATACACGATTTTTCCCGTACCCTCAGTGGGATCGAACGTAACCTGGATGGCGTAATCCTCAATATTGTGATTGACGAATTTCAGGGGAGCCATCATTACACTAATCTCGGACATTACAATAGAAAAATTGTTCTATAAGACCATGGCAATTTATGTATGATGGAACAAGATATGCGGGAAAAAGCCAAGAATGCGATGAGACTCATTCTTGAAGCGGCTCGTTTTGAGGTGGAGGAGGTTGATGACCCTCTGGACCTTTCAGCAGTACGTGACAGCACATGTCTCCTGGTACTCTGTTCAAACGACCGGGACATGATTAGCCAGTTCGATAAGACGAATTACAGTCTCATGATTGACGATCACGAAATGAACTGCAAGAAACTCCTCTTTTCCCTTGAAAAGGACCTGGCAACGGAGAACTGTATCCAATGGGGGGTTGATGAGTTCGTGCGGTTCACCGGTGAGGCCGTGCTCGCAGACATCCTCGGCCGCGAACTGGCACTCGATCTCACGCCAACCAAAGCAAAAAAGGTCGCTGTCGCGGCTGCCGCTGCCGAGAAGGAAGAGCCGTCAGGGATCACCATCCCTCACTTTCCCATAAAACTCTCCGAACAGGCAGCAATCCGGGCAGGTGGCGTCCCGGGGACCGCGAAGCTCCGGTTCATACCGTACTTCCTTTTCCATTACCAGAGCACGGGGGAGCAGGTGTACAAGGACCGCCGTATCCCGTTCGATGCTGACGGGTGGGGAGCGATCAATGCGATCAATGGTATCAAGATCGACCTTGACGGAAAACTTGTGGAAGAGAAGGAAATCCCCGGTGGTGCAGAGGTCTGCGATCCCCATATCAGGAAAGACGAGGCCACGGAGCGGATCGTGAGCGAGCTGATCGACCGGCTCACCCAGAAAGTCCGCATCAAGCAGGAGAAAGGGGATGCAATCTTCTACGAGGAAAAGATCCTCAAGCCCGACAAGAAAAATATCACGGTCGACGCAAAACAGGTCTACATTCCCGTATGGCAGATCAGGGGCAAGAAGATTGTAGAAGTGAACGCATTTACCGGCGAGCTGCTCTCAGAACCGATGGATGAGGGCGTCGAAGTCTTCTGAAGCGAATGAGCCCCCATACATTTTTTTTCCGCAGGACGCCCGGTTCCCTGCGACCGCTTTTTTCTTCCCTTCTTTTTGGAGGTGCCGGTTATAATAACGGATCGATTTCGGGAGGCTCGGGTTTCGGATGATCGTCATTCTGGGCGGGGGGCCGGCAGGACGGCTCGGAGCGGTCCGTCTGGCATCTGCCGGTAAAGAGGTGACACTCATAGAAAAAGGCGGGATCGGGGGGCAGTGCCTTCATTTCGGCTGCATGCCGGTCTGTGCCCTCAACGATGTGGCCCGTCATGTCCATGCAGCCGGTACTTTCCGGGACCTCGGGATCACCGACTCGGTTCCTGAAGTGAACTTCCCTGCGCTCCTCCGCGAGATGCAGAACGTCCAGGCGACCATCGCATCGGTACTCGACAAGGAGACCCGGGATGCCGGTGTGGAGATCATCTACGGCAGGGAGGGCCGGTTTGACGGGAAACGGGTCGTTCTTGGGGATGAAAAACTGGATGCCGATGCCGTTATCCTCTCCACCGGGTCCCGCCCCAATATCCCGGCAATTCCCGGGATTCCCATGAGGGGGGTGTATACCCCGCACACCCTCCACAGCATGCACTGCCTGCCGGGAAAACTCGCCATCATAGGTGGGGGAATCATGGCAGCGGAGTTCGCGTTCATCTTCTCCCGTTTCGGCAGTAAGGTGACTCTCCTTTCCCGGAGCCGGTTTCTCAAAAACCTCGATGAACACCTCCGGAAACATGCAGTCCGGGAACTATCCGGGGTAGATATCCGGGAAAGGACGGACGTCCTCTCGGTCGGGATGAAAAACAGGAACCTCCTCCTCAATCTGAAAGCCGCCACAGGGGCCGATACCCTTGACTGCGATATGGTCCTCATTGCTGCCGGTCTTATCCCCAACTCCGGGATGCTCGAAGGGGTCAGCAAACGGACAAATGGCGAAGTGATCGTGGATGAGTACATGCGGACGGATGTTCCCTGTGTCTATGCCTGCGGGGACGTGACCGGGCCCCCGTTCCTGACCCCCGTTGCCCGCCAGCAGGGGATCATAGCCGCTGACAACATCCTCGGAAAACACCGGAAGATGGACTATTCTGCAATCCCCCAGTCGCTCAACCTCGGGTACGAGCTCGCGTTCTGCTCGGATGGCAGCTCAACCGCAAAACCACTCGTCATCGCCGGGCCGCCGGTCCGGGCACGTTCTGGGAGGTTCCCGATTCAAACACCGGCCTTGCCAAGATCATGGTTGATGCGGATGGATCCATCAGTGGCATGTGTTCTGCCTCGCCCGGAGGAGGACTGATTGCCGGCTATATGGCATTCCTGATGAAGCACCACTTTTCGGTGCATGATTTCGAGGATTTCATCGAGGTCCATCCCACCACGGACGGGGTTTACGGGCTTGCGAAATATGCCTCGGAGATCCTCAAGAAACGAGGGGCCCGGTAAATCCTTCATCGTTCCGCCCCCCATACCGTCGCAAATGCTGAAGGTATTATTACTTCCGGCATCGCATAATCACGGTACACATCCTCATTTGTCCCCGGGTGTTTTCCTATGACCAGCCCCACTGAGAATACTGCATTCGACCAGACACGGCTCGACAAGATCCAGGCCCTTCGTGACAAGGGACATGGCATGTTCCCACCCACGTTCGACCGCAAGCATACCATTCTGGATATCAAGACCCGTTACGCGGAGATCACCCACGATAAAAGTGAGCAGAGCGTCTCGACGGCAGGGCGGATCCATATCGTAAGGAACCACGGAAAGACGATCTTTGCGGATCTCGCCGATGAGAGCGGCAAGATCCAGCTCTATATCCGCAAGAACGATCTCGGGGAGGAGCAGTTCGATCTCTTCAACCAGTATGTCGAGCGGGGGGACATCATCGGGGTTACGGGGCATGTCTTCCGGACGAAACTGGGCGAGATCACCATCTGGGTGGACAGGTTCTCCCTCCTCTGCAAGGCGGTCTGCTCCCTGCCGGAGAAGTTCCATGGTCTGAAGGACGTCGAGAAACGGTACCGCCAGCGGTATGTGGACCTGATCGTAAACGATGAGAACCGGCAGACCTTCCGGACCCGGAGCCGGATCATCTCGCTCCTCCGCCGGTATCTTGATGATCACGGCTTCCTCGAGTTCGAGACCCCCATTCTCCAGCCGGTCTACGGCGGGGCAAACGCCCGCCCGTTCACCACCTACCATCACTTCCTCGACCAGAAACTCTTCCTCCGGATCGCCCCGGAGCTTTATCTCAAACGGCTCGTTGTCGGGGGGTTTGAGCGGGTCTTCGAGATTTCAAGAAACTTCCGGAACGAGGGAGTGGACACGGACCACAATCCCGAGTTCACGATGGTGGAGATCTACTGGGCGTACCGTGACTTCCGGGACATGATGGAGCTCACCGAGGCGATCGTCGTATCTGTCATTCAGGATATCCATGGAAAACTCGAACTTCCCTTTGGCGAGACCACACTCAATTTCACCAGGCCTTGGAAGAATCTCTCGATGGTTGACGCGGTGAAGGAGATAGGCGGTATCGATATTTTCGCCCACTCTGTCGGGGAACTCCGCACATTCGCCCGGGAGCATAAGATCGATAACTGGGAGAAGCCGCAGTCGCAACGGGAGTACCTCATCGCATTCTTTGAAGGGCTTGTCGAGGAGAAGCTCGTCCAGCCGACCTTCATTTACGACTACCCGGTCGAAAACTCGCCGCTCGCAAAACGCCATCGCGAAAAAGAGGGCTTCACCGAACGCTTCGAGCTCTTCATTGCCGGCATGGAGGTCGGCAATGGTTTCTCGGAACTGAACGACCCTGTCGACCAGAAGGAACGGTTCGAGGCGCAGGACGAGAAACGGAGGCTCGGAGATCCTGAGGCCCAGATGATCGATTACGATTTCATCAACGCGATCGGGTACGGCATGCCACCAACCGGCGGGGTCGGCATCGGGATAGACCGGCTCGTGATGCTGCTCACCAACAACAATTCCATCAAGGAAGTAATCCTCTTCCCGTCAATGAAGACGCTGCAGCCGGGTGAGGGTGAAGAGGGTGAAGGAAAAACTGGCGCCGGGAGTGAGAAGCTCCCGAGCAACACATAGTCCGTAAGAAAAAGGGGAAACGGGTACCTGGGCCGTGAACGGTCACAATCTTTTTTTCTCATCGGAACGGTTATCAGAAACATGCAGCCAACAGTTCCCCATGAATCCTGGTGAGACTCCCAGAATACACCACCACCACGAAGTTTTCTCCGCAAAGAATGCCGCCCATCTCGATACACCCCTGCGACACTTTATATACCGACCCGAAGGGCTTGCGGAGAAGTACGTAAAGTATGGCGACCGTGTGCTCGATTTTGGCTGCGGGCCGGGGTTCTTCACCCGCGAATTCGCAAAGCGGGTCGGGGAGATCGGGCAGGTCTGGTCTGTCGACCTCCAGGACGAAATGCTTGCCATCCTCCGAAAAAAACTGGACCCCGAAGAGCTGATGTCGCGTATCAGGACTCACCAGTGCAGCCCGGATTCCATCGGTCTGTCCGCAGACCTGCACGGGACATTCGATGCCGCATTTGCCATCTTTGTTGTCCACGAAGTACCGGATCCGGAAAAACTGTTCCGGGAAATATTCACGCTCATGAAGCCGGGTGGGACATTCTTCTACACCGAGCCCCCGTTCATTGTCTCCGGCAGGGAGTTTAAGGAGAAACTTACGCTGGCGGAAGAGACCGGGTTCCGGCAGGTTGACCGCTTCTGGTACTTCGTGAACCGGGCGGCGGGGCTGAGGAAAGGGTAAACGGATCGATACTAAAGCCGGTAAAAGGGGGTCTCCAGCCAACCCCCCCACCACACTATCCTTTATTTTTCAAATCGTTCTAACCCCCCCTGCATGGAAGTGGGGGGGTTGGAGATCCCTGTCTGAGAACCGGACCGGCATGCATACAAGGATAGTTTTTCGATAGAAATTCCGCATGGGATCTGCCGAGTGGCCGTGCAGAAAGGGGGGTACCCACCCCTCCCGAATCAAGAGGGGGGTAGGGGGATAGCCCTCCCTGAGGGTTGTGGGGGTGGGGTGGGTACCCCTCCGGGCATGAGAGGGGTGGGTATCCCCTCTGCCCGGCAGTGACCGGGAAACCGGCCTCTCCGAAGACAGTCCACACGAAGCAATGGTTGTCGGGCTGAAAAACGAGGGGGGGTAGCTACCCCTCCTTTACTAAGAGGGGTGGGGAGGAGGGGGGTGGCTCCCTTAGCGGGGGGGTGGGGGTACCCCCCTCCCGGACACCTGCCTAGGCACGGGAAAATCGCAGGGACTCCGTCGTAAACTACACGGTACCGGGCGGAAAATGACAGGTGAGGTACCCCCTCTCAAAAAAATCCGTAAGGGAAGGGTCCCCCCGATCTGCGTAAGGGGATCGTTGCATCATAGATTATTGTCCATATCCGAGGAATTATATATCCAAGATAGAGCAATGCATATCCGGTGAAGATTCCATGAGAGCGCAGATAAAAATAAACAAAGAAATGGTACGGGATTTTTATCATCTCTCGTTAAACCTCAGGAAACCAGAAGAAGCAGTGGCAAAATATCTTGGTCCATACTACCGTCAGCACAACCCTGCTGCTGCGGACGGGGCTGAAGCATTCATCGCGTTCGTGCGTGCATTTACCGGGGCGTTTCCTAGGCTCCATTTCGATTTCAAAAGGTTCGTCGCCGAAGGAGATCTCGTGATGGTCCATAGTCACCTTGTCCGTCAGCCTGGAGACCGGGGAATGGCAGTCATGGACATATTCAGGATCGAAAACAATAGGATCGTCGAGCACTGGGATGTCCTGCAGGAGATTCCGGAATCATCGGCCAACAGCAATACCATGTTTTAACACGATAAGGCCGGTAAAAATTTTCGGGCGGGATGTTCCTTGGCAGTGGGAATTCCTGAAAAACATCCTGTTTACACAAAGACCTTCACTTTTACCGGGTAAATTTTGATTGCCGGAACAAAAAACAGGATAGAGTTATTCGCAGACCGGCACCAGTTTTCCTTTCAGTTTTTCTTCACTATCAAGCCTCATCATCTCCACGACATTATTTGCCATCCCTTTTACCTTCTGGATAACAAGCGGATCGTGTTTCAGGAATTCCGTATCCGTTATCGTGTTGAACTGCGCGCCGTGAGTGCGGTACGCGACGCCGAACGGCGCCAGCACGTACCCCATCTGCTGGAAGTACAGGTAGATGTCCATCGCAGTCTTGGTCGCACCGTCTTCGTGTCCCGAAACCGCGATGCCTATGACCTTTCCTTCCGTGAGGCCGGGCTTTTTTAACAGGTAAAGGTTCTGGATGCAGTTCAACCGGTCGAGGAAATCCTTGAGCCGTGCAGACATATTGTTCCAGTTGATCGGGGATGCAATGATCACTGCCTTCGATGCTATCACCATCTCGTGAAATGCGGGCATATCGTCGAGCTGGTCCCTGCACGGGTAGCGACAGGCATTGTCCCGCATGCTGTAACAGCACCAGCAATGGTTGATGGTAAATTCATTGATATTGTACCGCCGGTAGCTCACCCCTTTCTCCTGCAGGACTTCCTCTGCCAGATCTGAAAGATAGCCGGTATTATTCGCCCTGTGGTTGCTCCCATTGATCAGCAGAACATCGAATTTTTCCCCATGATAGCGAAGCGCTTTCTTTTCGGCAAGTTCAACAAACTCCCTTCCGGTGCTGGCACACTGCGGGCATTCTTCGGGCGGACTCCCTCCCCGGAAGATGTAACCGCAGACAGAGCACTTCCAGTCTTTACCGGGCGTGAGACTGTCCGGTCTCGCTTCCCCGGGTGCAGTAAAAGACATGCTGGAAACCCTCCTCCTCTTGGACAGGGCATCCCGGGCAGAGACACCCCTTTTCCTCCTTGATGCAGTTGCTCGTTCCTTTTTCAGAAAGGCAAAAGGCGATCTCTTCTTTGCAATCCACAAAACTCGGGCAGATCCTGCAGATGCAAAGCCCGATTCCCTCTTTCTTATCCATGATCAATCTTCCTGGCTGGTTATTGCTTTCACAACTACTTATAGGGTTTCGGACAGTACGGGAATCGCTGGCCGGTACATTCGCTGATCATGTAGGTCACTAATTTTTAACCTGACACCCTATTATGAAATATGCCCGCACACTCCCGCCTGATATTCTGCTCAGCATGTACCATCCTTTTGTTCCTTGTATGCATGGCAACCGGCTGTTCTTCCAGCCTGTCCCAGACAGCACCGTCGACATCAACGCCCTCCCCGGTAGGAGGGGACACGATCACGATCAAAAATTTCGCATTCGATCCATCGACCCTGACTGTAAAAAGCGGTACCGAAATCACGTGGGTGAACCAAGACGTAGCGACTCATACCGTTGCTTCGGATACCGGCTCTCCGATACCGTTCTCGTCCGGTTCATTGTCAACAGGTGCCTCCTACAAATTTACGTTCACCCAACCGGGAATCTATACGTATCATTGCTCGATTCACCCCTCCATGACCGGCACTATCATTGTGCAGTGATTAATCTCTTTTTTACGGAATCCGCGGGGATCTTTTCACATTCACCTCATGCTATCCGGTTCGCCCTTCAAAGTAAAGGGGGGGCGCGGGTCCTCACCTCATCCGGGACGAACTCTTTTCAGGCCCAGTGCCGATCCCGTGCTCCGGAAGGCGTCAAACGCAGCCGTTGCCCCCCGACACATATTGGCCTGTTCAATCAGAACGAATCAGCGTTGCGGTATGCACAGCATCTGCAGTGTCGACAGGAGGGGTAAAAAAGATAATTGAAATGAAAATCAGAGTTATTTCTTCTGTGCCGGTTTCTCTTCGTGGCGGATAAGCTGGCACTTGTTGACGCACTCCCAGTTCTCCGGGAGGAATTTCCCATCAGCGCCAGGTTTCATCGTAGTGTGGTACTTCTCCCCGCAGACAAGGCATTCCATCAGTCCTGACTTCTCATCGACAATTTTTGTGGTGTGCTCGTTCCTGGTCATCATCCTTTCGTGTCGGCGTGCGGGAAGATATAAGTGTGGATCGGATGCATCCGTTCATATGGATTGCTTGATCGAAGAACCCGGCTGAAATCACTTATGGTACGGCTCGCCCCGGAGGATCCGGAACGCACGGTATATCTGCTCAATGAGAAGGAACCGTGCCATCGGGTGGGTGAAGGTCATACGGGAGAGGGAAAGGCAAAGGTCGTTCCGGGCAAGGACGGCCGGGGAAAGCCCGAGATCGCCGCCGATTACGAAAACCAGCTGGTTCTGCCCGGCCAGTTCCCAATGCCGGAAGGACTCAGCCAGTTCTTCGCTTGAGCGGCCCTGCCCCTTTACATCAAGAACAATAACGAACGAACCGTCGGGGAGAGCTGCAAGGATCCGTTCGCCTTCCTTCTCCACCGCGGCATTTGCCATGGACGCTGACGCAGATGGCGGACGCCTCTCCTCAGGGATTTCGAATACCCTCACCTTCGCGTAGGGTCGCAGACGTTTTTCGTATTCCAGGATCCCGTCCTGGAGGAACTTCTCCTTAATCTTCCCTACTGCCACAATCCGGATCTGCATGATCAATAGCACCAGATTTCCAGTATTTGTCAACAACCCAAGCTACACGGATGGGAGAGAAGAGGCGGAAGTAGGTTACCTATGAATTACCCTTAGCATCTTTTGTCTCGATTTTCTGGTGGGATAACACATCCAGGAGCACTTCTTTCATCATGTTTTTCATGAGTTCCCGTCCCTCATCAGATGACATATAGTCCTTGAACAGCTCCCTGAACTGTCCCATATCGTGGTGATTATCGACGAAGGATAATAAAGCTTGCGTGATGCAGTCGGAGACCGTAGAGAATTTCTTTTCCTCATACACGAGCTTATTGACCTTTTCATAGATATTGGGGGGCATTTTGTAAGAAATTGCCACACGCTCCCCGCGAATCGCCGGTGCTTTTTCAACCATTCCCTAGAAAATAGGGTAAATTACTATAAATAGGCTGTTAATTGCCCGTAATAATCTTTAAGTAATACATTTTTTTAAAAAGTATTTCATAGATAATCCATATGGATTACTATTTATAGCGCGGCAGTCAACAGGAGATTGTTGTGAGGTAAAATCGTGGATGAGATTCTCCTGTTACTCCTGCCCATTGTCGGTGTTTTTGCCGTTGGGTGCAGCGTGGCGCTCCTTGCCCTTGGAAAAATGATCGACAGGTTTCCTGCTGGCGATGAATCGAAACGCGAACGCAGCCTTGCAAGCCCCATCGAGTCCACAAAGATCGCCGTGATCCTTTTCTGGGTACTGTTCATCATCGGGATCTGGGCCGTATTACAGGAGACCCGGTTCGGTTTGATCCTCGGTATCACCACGCTCTTTGCGGTCTGCCTGTTCATGTTCACGGCACTCGGGTTCTCGTTTGCCGTACTCAGCACGCTGCGGAGGAAAAAGAACCGGGATGAGACGCCGGTGCTCCAGGTCGGTACGCCGGTCGAGGTCATCACTATCTCCCAGCAGGGGGATGGTCAGCCGACTGTTGTGTCACGGAAACGATATAACAATTACCCCCCCGGCCTTGTGACGGACACAATACTGAAAAAAGATTAAAATTATCCGAAGATCTTTTTTGACTGCTCGAGCGCATCGACTGCGGGCAGTTTCTTGCCGGTAAGGAATTCAATGCAGGCTCCCCCGCCGGTAGAGATGTGGGTGAAATCCTTCTCGATCCCCAGCTTCTCGATGACAGCTGCGGTATGTCCTCCACCGACCACCGAGAACTCGACCTTCGATGCTGCCTTGAGGAGCTCGTAGGTGCCGGTGGCAAAGTCGGCATCCTCGAAGACACCGGCCGGGCCGTTGAAGACCACCGTCCCGGCCTTTTTGAGTGTCTGGACAAGCGAGGCAAGGGCATCCATCCCGATATCAAGTACCGGGGTATCATCGGGGATCTTCCCGATGGCATACTCGACACGGCGGTTGTCCTGCCGGACGGCAACGGACTCCGGCATCACGACCCGGTCGTGGTAGCGGGAGAGGATTTCTCTTGCCTTCTCGATCTCCGGCTGGTATTTGAGCTGGGCAATCAGCTGCATTGAGGGTTTGCCGATATTATACCCGGCGGCGATCAGGAAGACGTTTGCGACCACGCCGATCACGATGACCTGGTCTGCGATGCCGTTGTCCAGCACGTGACGGGCAACGTCGATGGAGTCATCTACCTTGGTGCCGCCAAGCACCATGCAGACAGGGCGGGGAGCACCGGAAAAAACCCGTGACAACGTGGAAACTTCTTTCTCCATCAGGAGGCCCCCCGCCGAGCGCATGGCAAGGGGCAGGCCGACAATCGTTGGCTGTGATCGGTGGGCAGTGCCAAAGGCGTCATTGACGAATACGTCAGCCATGGAGGAGAGCTTCCTGACGAGGTGAGTCTTTTTCGCATCTTCCGGTTTGAGAGTGAGATTCTCCTCAGCATTGAACCGGACATTCTCGAGCATCAGCACGTCCCCGGCCTTCATCGCATGAACGGCTTCGCGGGCATGACGCCCGAAGATGCTGTCGACATACAGGACCGGTTTGCCCAGCAGCTGTTCGAGTTTCTCCGCATGGGCCTCGAGGGTGGTAAAATCTTTTTTCCCGGGCCTGCTCTGGTGGGTGACGATCACGACCCGGCTTTTTTCAAGGGCGCGGAGAGTGGGGAGGTGCTCCCGGAAGCGCTTGTCATCGAGAATAAGGTTGGTTGTGGGGTCGATGGGGGAGTTGAGGTCCAGCCGGAGGAGGACTGTTTTTCCCTCAGCTCCCAGGTCCTTTATCGTTCCAATCGGCATCGATACACCCCTGAAAGATTCACGCAGTATTCCGGGATTTGATCTTCTTCATCCGGAAAAGCTCTTCGCGCTCCATCTCGTCGAGACGCATCTTGATAAAGTCCCGGGCTGCGGTAAGCTCCGGGATCACCTTGTACTCGAGGGCGTTGACACGGCGCTTGGTCTTCTCAATCTCGTCGAGCAGGCGTTTCATCGTGGTCTCGATCTCGGCGCTCAGGATAAGCGCTTCCACGAGCTCCTCGAACGCCGAAGCAGTCTCGTCAATGACCGTGGACGTCCCAAGGACTCCGTAGCCGCGGTCTGCGAGCGTCTTCCTGACTTTCGAGGATTCGATCTGGGGGACGACGACACCCATGATGTTCTTGCTCTTCAGGGTGATCTGCGGCACTTCCTTGACGGAGAATGCAGCGGATTTCACACCGATCGCCCCTTCGACGGTATTTGCAACGGCCATCATCTCGACGGCATGGGCATGTTTCCGGAGGAGGTCCCCCTTGCAGTCCTTTGCATCTGCGAGTACCTTGAAAAATTCAAGGATCAGTCCATCGCGCTTCATCTTGAGGATCTTGTAGCCACGCTCGGAGAGCTGGATCTTCCGCTTGAGGTTGATCAGTTCCGAACGGGTTGGCTTGATATCGCGCAGCGCCATGGATAATTACTCCTTCTTTGCACCGGCACGGAATTTCGGGTGGTACTTGTTGATGAGCTCGCGGTCGATACGGACCAGCTGTTCAACCGGCAGCGTAGCGAGGAGTTCCCAGCCGAGGTTCAAGGTGTCCTCGATGGTGCGGTCCTCGTCATAACCCTGACGGACAAAGCGGTTCTCGAAGAGGTCCGCGAACTCGAGGAGCAGGCGGTCACGCTCGGAGAGCGCGTCCTTGCCGACAATGGCCACGAGGCCACGGAGGTCGTTGCCTTCGGCGTACCCTGCGTACATCTGGTCGGAGACCTTCTTGTGGTCCTCGCGGGTGTGTCCCTTCCCGATACCAAGGTTCATCAGACGGGAGAGCGAGGGCAGCACGTTGATGGGAGGGTAGATGCCCTTCCGGTGCAGATCACGGTTGACCACGATCTGGCCTTCAGTAATATATCCGGTCAGGTCGGGGATCGGGTGAGTGATATCGTCACCTGGCATCGTTAAGATCGGGATCTGCGTGACCGAGCCCTTCTGGCCCTTGATCATACCGGCACGCTCGTAAATACAGGCGAGGTCGGTATACATGTACCCAGGATAGCCACGCCGTCCCGGAACTTCCTCCCGGGCAGCCCCGATCTGGCGGAGCGCTTCACAATAGTTTGTCATATCCGTCAGGATGACAAGCACGTGCATGCCGAGCTCGAAGGCAAGGTATTCGGCAGTAGTCAGGGCGAGACGGGGCGTGATGATACGCTCAACGGCCGGATCGTCTGCAAGGTTGAGGAAGACGACTGCCCGTTCGAGTGCACCGGTGCGTTCGAAGTCCTGCATGAAGTAGTTGGCTTCTTCCTTGGTGATACCCATTGCAGCGAAGACCACTGCAAAACTCTCGGTCGAACCGGGCACCTTTGCCTGCCGGGCGATCTGCAGCGCAACATTGTTGTGCGGGAGGCCCGCACCCGAGAAGATCGGGAGCTTCTGGCCCCGGACAAGGGTGTTGGTACCATCGATGGTCGAGATACCGGTCTGGATGAAATCCGCCGGCATGCCCCGGGCGTACGGGTTGATGGCAGCACCGGTGATGTCAAGGCGCTTCTCTGGGACAATTTCCGGGCCGCCATCAATAGGTTTACCGCCGCCGGACAGGATGCGCCCGAGCATGTCCCTGCCCACGGGCATCTTGATGGTCTCTCCGGTGAACCTGACACCGCTGTCCTTTCCGATGCCGGTAGTCGTCTCGAAGATCTGGACAACCACCAGCTCATCGCTGGTGTCAAGCACCTGGCCGCGCTTGATTGTGCCATCGGCCAGGACAATGTTCACGAGTTCCCCATAGGCGATTGGTTCGGTCTTTTCCACAAAGACGAGGGGACCGGCAATCTTGTTGATCGTCCTGTATTCCTTCATGCTGCCGACCTCAGTGTGTTGAACTCAGCGTCCATCTCCTTCTCGATCTTCGCCAGTTCGGGCTTGTAGTCCTTGATAAACTTGATCTGCGGCAGATCGTTTTTGGACTTGACACCGTTGATCTGCGCCGGGCTGACACCAGCGAGCTGGGCCGAATAGGCCAGCTCGGCAAAGAGCTTGATCGCTTTCATCATGTCGTATTGCTTCTTCATGTCACAGAACGTGTCGACCGCGTCGTACGCGTTCTGCTGGAGGAAGATCTCACGGATCATCCGGGCGACTTCGATCGTCACCTGTTCTGACTCGGGCAGGGCGTCGGAACCGACGAGCTGCACGATCTCCTGCAGTTCTGCCTCTTTCTGGAGGACTTCCATGGCCCATGACCGTATCTTGTTCCACTCGGGAGAAACTTCCTTGTCATAGTAGTCGTGAAGGGCTTCGAGATAGAGCGAGTAGGAGTTGAGCCAGTTGATGGCCGGGAAATGCCGGCGCTGGGAGAGCTTTGCATCCAGAGCCCAGAAGACTTTCACGATACGCAGCGTGTTCTGGGTAACGGGCTCCGAGAAATCTCCGCCCGGCGGTGAGACTGCACCGATGACAGATACCGACCCGGATGCACCGTTCAGGGTCTCGACGAGACCGGCACGCTCGTAGAACTCTGAGAGGCGTGCCGCGAGGTACGCAGGGTACCCTTCTTCACCGGGCATCTCTTCGAGACGGGACGAGATCTCACGCATCGCTTCTGCCCACCGGGATGTGGAGTCCGCCATCAGGGATACGTCATATCCCATATCACGGAAGTATTCCGCGATGGTGATACCGGTGTACACGGATGCTTCACGGGCCGCAACCGGCATGTTGGAAGTATTCGCGATGAGCACCGTCCTCTCCATGAGCGGCTTACCGCTCTTCGGGTCTTCGAGATGCGGAAACTCAGTGAGCACTTCGGTCATCTCATTGCCGCGTTCGCCGCAGCCGATGTAAACTACGATCTCGGCGTCCGACCACTTGGCCAGCTGCTGCTGGGTAACGGTCTTGCCGCTTCCGAATGGTCCGGGGATTGCAGCTGTACCTCCTTTTGCAATCGGGAAGAGACCATCGAGAATTCTCTGGCCCGTGATCAGGGGAATTGTCGGGTTCTTCTTCTCCTTCACGGGGCGGGGGACACGGACAGGCCAGCGCTGGATCATCGGGTATTCTCGGCCGTCATCAAGAATACAGACCGTTTCGTCCACCGTGAAGTCACCGCTCTTGATCGTCTTGACTACTCCTGCCTTTACATTGGGTGGGAGCATGACCTTATGGACGATGTTTGTTTCCTGGACTTCGCCCAAGATCGCACCTGGTTCTACCTTGTCACCGGTTTTTACGAGAGGCTTAAACGTCCACTTCTTCGTATGGGAGAGCCCGGGTGCCGTGACCCCACGCTCGATGAAGTTGCCCATCTTCTCCACGAGGACGGCAAGCGGGCGCTGGATACCATCGTAGATGCTGGTAAGAAGGCCTGGTCCGAGTTCTACCGAAAGCGAAAGGCCGGTGTTTTCCACGGGTTCGCCGGGCCGGATACCCGAGGTATCCTCGTACACCTGGATGATAATATTATCACCCTGGATCTTGATGACTTCTCCCATCAGCGCTTCTTTGCCGACCTTCACCACATCATACATGTGGGCGTCAAGGTTGACTGCCGTAACGACAGGGCCGGCGATTTTTTTCAGAACCCCTTGTTTCTGTTCTTTTGCATTTTTTCCTTTTACTTCCACAGATCAACACCCACCGATCTCTTGATTCTATCTCTCATGGACAGCCCTCCCTCTTCGCCGCCGATCGCGATCACGGTCGGCTTCACCGAATTCTCCAGCGTGGCACGGAGCCTGCGGGGAATCTTTTCCATATCGCTGCTGTTGAGGACGAGAATTCCGACTTCGCCATCCTGCAGCACCGTGGTGATGTGCTCGTTGAGTTTCTCCTCGTTCTCTGCAGCATAGGTCTTGCGGATACCTGCGAGCCGGAACCCGAGAATGAACTCACTGTTGCCGATTACTGCGATCTCCATTTATATCACCAGGTACTCCGCGATCTTCTCAGTCGGCAGCCTCGATTCCTTGCCCCGGGCAAGAGCCCGCAGGTTGAAGACCTCGTATTTCTTTTTTTCGAGATACACGAGGATCGGGTGAATCGAGATAGGATTGCGTTTGGACATCCTCTCCATCTGCTCGAGCTGCACGCGGGTAAGACGTACTTCCGCATCGCGAATGGTCTTTTCATCCCTGATCTCATCCAGGAGGGAGAGGAGTGCCTTATGCCGGTATAACGCCCTGAGCGCGTCGATGAACTCGCCCTGATTCTTGATGAGACTCAGGTTCGAGAAATATGTGGCCGAGAGAGATCCACCCGGAATATGCATTTCCCGGGCATCTTCCTCGAATGTATCTGCCCGCAACCGGAACAGGGTTTTTAAATTTTTCACATCAATTTCAAGCTTGATGAAATCAAGGAACTGGTTGCCTCCCTTGATCCCGCTCTCTGCTCCTGCAATGATCTCGGTATAAAACTGCTTGAACAACTCGTTCTCCATCCGCGAGAACGATCCGCTTTCCTTGGCATAGGGATATTCCCGTGCCAGAACAGGGTACATGCGGTGACCTTTGAGTGCATCAATAATCCGTTCCGGATTATCCTCGCCAAGAAGGCGATCGAGTGCCGATGCGTCAAGACTTCCGGCAGGAACGAGGATCTCCTTGATCTTGCCGGTCTTGGCGCCCTGCACCTTGCCCCTGAGGATAGTTAAGACGTTCTGGATATCCCAGCGCCGGAGATATGCCTGGGTGAACTGTTTCAGGTTACCTGGCGTGATCTCCTGGATCTTCTGGTATTCCTTGGCCAGGTTCCAGGTCAGGCCCACTTCGATTAAGTCGATCCCCCTGAAGATCGTGCCGAGCTCTTCGATCTCCTGCTTGTATTCGGTTTCACCGATGAAACGGGTAATCTCGGCAAGGCTCATGTTGAGCATCCGCAGGTATTCTTCCCGCGGAATGAGCTTTGCTTTTCTCACCCGCATCCTGGTACATACGTAAATGTACGGTGCTGAGATACCTCTCACCCCAACCATACGTTTACCTCCTTATCCAAACAGGATATCGGATGCATCTTTCAACCCGGATTCCCAGACTTTTGCAAGGATTGTGCTATAACTGTAGTCAATCTGCAATGCTCCTCCTTCACCTTCGATAAGGACGCCCCCGTCGATTTTGACCGGTTCCCCGACTTTGTATCCGGAGAACTCCGGATGCTCGGTGATGACGGTCTTTGCTGCGGAAACATCCCGGGCATTGCAAAAGATCGTCCCGGCGGGGATCTCTTTCTTTGCCTCGGTGAGGAGTTTCTTGATTGCTTCGCGATGGAAGCTTTCGGGCAGGGCGGTGATCTCCAAGCGTGTGGCTTCATAGACCTGGTCAAGAAGCGCTTTCTGAGTGTTCAGGAGCTCGCGCTTGACAAGGAGATTGGCAGCGGAAACATCCTGGCTCACGAGGTGGGCGGACTGTTTTGCTGACTCATCTTCCGCGGCAAGCTTGATCTCACCGGCACGTTTGCCGGCTGCGGCAAGGATCTGATCTGTATCAGCCTTGGACGCGACCTGTACCTGCTCCGCTTCGGATCTGCCTTTTGCCCTGATCTCTTCAACTACTGCTTCCAGTCCCATTGTCTGCTCCGTTAGAACAACAGCAGGAGGGCGACAACCAGACCGAAGATAACGATTGTTTCAGGAATGACGGTGAAGAGAAGTGCAAGACCGAACATGTCCTTGTTCTCGGCGACTGCACCGACGGCTGCCGATCCGATACCCATCTCGGCCATGCCGGTTCCGATACCGGTAAGGCCCACGGCGATTCCTGCGCCGAGTGCTTTCATTCCCATCTGCGATGCCTGAATTGATGCGAGATCTGTTGCTGCTACTGCCACTGTTGTTGCTGTTCCTGCGTCTACCATAATTTATTCCTCCGTAAATCTGCGTCTCATTCCGAATGGAACGTACCTCTTGCCTCCACCCTTGTAGAACTTGGTGAAGAATTCGACATAATGCAAACGAATTGAGTGGAGCCCGCCACCCAGGATACCCAGTGCGGTGTTGAGCGCATGCCCGAGCAGGAATACCACGACACCGACGAGGATCATTACAATTCCAACAATTGAGAGGTTTTTCAGTGCGGGACCGATGAACATCCCGATAGACAGGTAGTTCACGACCATCGCGATGGCCACTGATGAGAGTCCTACTGCCACAAGACGGGCATAGGAGAGCACATGGGAGATGATTGTGGGGAGTTCGACAACTTCAAGGACGGAGTCGCGTGCGATACAGAGTACACCGACGATGAGGAGACCGGCCCCGAAGAATGTCCCGAGGTTGAAGTTCATGACCACGGCTGACAAGCCTGTGAGGTTGGGCATGTACGGCATTGCAACATTGGACCAGATAGCGATGACCAGCCCCCACATGACCGCCAGCCAGCCGAAGTTGGCCATGACGGCTTTGATCCGGTGGTCGCCGTGGTCCTGTTTTGCATGATTATACATACCGAGCACCCTGCCCAGTGAGATGTGCAGGATCCCAATCCAGATCGACAGGATTATCAGAGCAGGGATCGCGGGGCCTGCCCCCTCCCCGCCCCCGCCAATCAGCAGGTGCCTGCTGAAGATGATCGGGCTCCACGGGAGCTCGAATCCTAGGAACTCGGAGAAGAGCAGGCCGAAAATGATGCTGGCTATGCTCGCGTTCCGGAGCACCGTCAAAAACATCTGCCCATCATCGCCTTTCATCATCTTCCGCAGGCCAAAACACATCGCGAGGAGGATCAGGCCGTACCCGACATCCCCGAGGATCAGCCCGAAGAAGAGCGGAAATACGATGGCGAGCATCAGGGTCGGGTCCACTTCCGTATACGTGGGCCTCGAATAGATGTCCATCAGCATCTGTGCCGGCTGGGCAAACTTCGGGTTGTTGTACTCGACGGGCACCGAGTCGTGTTCAAAGTCCGTCGGCAACACAGTGACAAATACCTTGCCGCCGGTGACTTTGACAAGCGAATCGCTGACCGCATCCACCTTATCGGAAGGAACCCAGCCCTCGGCGACAAAGGTCTGTTTTGTGGTCGCAAACCTGAGCGGTGCCTCGGTTTGTTCAACTTCTGCCTTTAAGAACTCCTCGCAGGCCACCAGGAAACCAGCATGCCTCTGTTTGACGTCGTCCAGTTTCCGGCTCGATCTCCTCAATCTCTTTTTTCAGGGCAGTAATCTGCCCGGTGTAATAATCGATACGCCCCTGAGGGGCACCGGATTCATTGGGGATCGGGACTGACTGGTACGCTGCTTCCTGCAGGGCCCGCTCGACCTCGCTTCGCTGCACGGATGGTGCAACAACGACGACAAAACTCTTCTCTTTGCCTTTGGTGAAGAACATCTCATTCGGAACCGGAACCTTCACTTCCCGTGCCACGTAACCGGCGTACACGGTGAACCCCCGGTATCCCCGGTACAGGTCGAGGTCCGCCGGAATACTGACGAACGGCGTGATCTCGGCAATTTTCTGCTCGAACTCCTTGAACTTGGTATCAAGTTTTGAACGTCTGACAGTAAGTTCTTCGACTTCCCGCTCAAGAACCGGAAGTTCCCGCTCAATCCTTGACTTAAGTTCGGACCTCGAACACGCCTGTGCAGAATCCATGTCGTCCCCGTGGATGGAAACGGCATTTTCAATCGCCCGGATCTTCAGCAGATCCACAGACGCTTCGCTTGCTCCCGAAAGAGGCGTGCCGATCTTAAAACCCTCATAACCTTCCGCCCCACCCTCAACATAATCCTCGATGTGGAACAGGTGATGGCGATAGAGATCCGCGACGACAGGGGCCATCTGGTCCCGCGAGGCGGCGATGAGGAGACGGCTCATCTGCTTAGGCTTTAACATGCAGCTGCTCCTTAAACCGCAAAACCAGCAGCTGCACTGCCTTTGAAAGGTTCTGCTCCCCTTTCGATTTCAGTGCTGCTGCGCGCTGATTGCCATTTTTTATGATTTCGGCGTGCTTAAGTGCCGCCTGGTGCCGTGCTTCTTCCAGTTTCAGCTTTTTATACTGTTCTGCATTGCTCTGCGCTTTGGTAACCAGATTGTCCGCTTCGAGCTCGGCCTGGGAATGCCTGTGTTTTTTCTCTTCTTGGGCCTTGCTGATTGCAGACTGGTATTCTTCTTCAGCTTTTTTGATGTCTTTCAGGACCTCAGTCTTCATCCAACCCTCCTCTCACGGCAAGTACAATAATAGGTGAAAAAAACCATATATGTATTGTTATTTAGGTTCAGGAAACCGGAAGCACAAAAAAAATACACCTGAAAAAATACAGTGGATCAGGAAAATTCGGTTAACATCCGGTAATTTACATAACGGTGGGATGCACCTGGCGGAAGATCTGCAATTTCCACGCCGTCCGGAAGCCCTTTGAGAGTTGTCCCTGCAAGTTCGTCGCTGGAGCAGACCTGATGCTGCTCCGGGTGGGTTCCCCGTAGGATCGTGCAGCTGGTGGTAATCATCGGGCCTGCGGAAACAAGGTACGAGAAATGTCTGGATCCCGGGTGATTTTTCGGAAGGACGATCAGGGGCATGCGGTATATCCGGACGAACTCGGCAAGCATAATCGCCGGCTCCAGAGCCCCACCTTCCGGCGCCGACACTACCACGATGTCCGATGGTTCGATTGTCTGGCAGAATTCATTCTCCGGTGTTTCGATACGGAGGGCGAACCGGGCATTGGCCTTTGCAACCAGTAAAAAAGAGCGGGTGCCCGAGATGAGCAGCAACTCATCCCGTAACGGCATGATCATAGTATCAAAGTACCGTCACGTTTTCGGACTGGCAACTGGAACAGATCGGTTTCTTGCTGACACTTTCGAACTTCTCTCCGCAGTCATTGCAGCGGTAGTTCTTCCCCTTCACCCGCTCATCGTAGTTAAGATCCCCCGTGGGAGGGCCACCAACAGTGCACATGTTCTGTCACCTCACTACGACATCTTCATGCGAAGATTTAATGGTATCTGACCCTCGTTTTCTGCTACGAATCCGACTTCGTTTCCCACACTTATACAAGGATAAAATTGAATACCACGAGCGATATCACCAGGAGTACACAGGAATGTTTCACTCCCGCAGCAACGGATGACTCCCCCATCTGACCCGCGATGAGCCCGGAGAAGAGAGCCTGGATAAGGCATGCATGGTACAGGAGCCTCCCGAACGTTACCACGGGAACAGAGCCGATTCCTGCAAGTGCCCCGGACGTCGGCATACCTTTTACGGAAATATGTGCAAGGACCGGCAGGAACTGTGTAGTCAGGACGGCAACAACGAACAGAAAAACAAAGAACGAGAGGTATACGATCGCTGTATAAATAAACATCTCCGATAGCCGTTCTCTCTTGAGCACTTCACTCATCTTCGCATCGCTGGACGCGATAGAGAGAACTTCGTGGATCTGTCCGCTCATCTCGCTGGCTTTGGTAATGAGCGTCACGGTCCGGGCGATGGAAGGCGTGCTGACGCGCTCCTCGAACCGCATGAGCGCTTCAGTAAAGTTTGCGCCCCATTCCATATCCCTTTTGATCCTCCGGATTTCATAGCTGAGCAGCCCGAGGTTCGTATTGACCATGATCGCGATGGCCTGTGCAATGGTGAGACCAACCTGGTTGATACCTGACATTCGTTCCAGAAAATCCGGGATCAGGGCCTGGATCCCAAGGACTTTCCGGGACCAGATCTCGTAAAAAATCGCGTACGGTATCAGGATAATGAGGAGGGCGATGATAATGTGGTCATCCACCACACCGATATACGTCTCGATGTCAGTATAGTGCGGTACCCTCATGAAAACAATCACGAGATAGAGAACTGCGACGGGAACGGTGATATACAGCGTGTGGTTGACGTTGCTGATGAAACTTTCAAGGGGATGCCGGATGTGGTGCACCAGGGTGCGGAGCCGGTCATACTTTTTCAACTGCTCGAACAGCGGTTCTTCGTTGGTTCTTTTGACCAGGGTAATATCCGAGTAGGTGTGCAGCCATTTTGTCCTGATATAGCGCTCGGTCTTCTCTGCCTTGATCGAGATGAGATCGATGAGGAGAATGAAGATCAGGGAACCGATGGGCATAATCGCGTACGTGACAAGGGTCAACTGGAGAACCGCAGTCCCGCCCATCATTCCCATCACGACCATGATGATGATGAGGAAGAGCGGTCCCGCAACAAAAAGGGTGACATACGATTCGGCAACAATGGATAGGACGTTGAGGAACTGTCGCTGTTCGAACCGCGCCTCTTCCTGGTACAGCCGCACTCTCGTCGAGAGGAATTCGGCCATGTCCCCCCCGCTTTCAATCACCGAAAGGAGGTCTTCAAGGAAGATCTTGAGTTTTTCAGAGGGGGTGGTCTCCGAAAGGTGGCGGATTGCGGATACGACATCATACCCGAAAAAGTCGGCATCCCGGACGATCTGCCGGAATTCCAGGGCTACTTCACCGTAAATGTTCGCCCGGTCCGAAAGGGAGCGGAAAATGGTCATCTGCTGGGCCCCTCCTCTTCGCATTGCATACATATACGCAACAGCATTGTGGAGGGTCAGGTTTATCTTGATGGCCCGGTTGTTCTTTTCGATACCCGGCATCTTCAGCAGAAGGACATATCCGGCATAGATGCCGATGAAAAACGATAGTACTATGACAATTGCCTGAATATAGATGGTAGGATAAATGGTGTTGAAGATCACCGGCATCTGTACATTGAAAACATTGGTTATACCGGCTTTTCCGGTCAGAATGTGAATGGACAGGAAGGCACTTGCAAAATACCCGATAACGGCAAAGATGATTCCGGTCAGGAAGGCAACTTTGACTGACCTCCAGATATACTGGTCAAGGGTCATGCCGATCCGTGCGGAGATCATATCGGCATGCAGGCTATGGTAACGGACGGGATCGCTTTTTATCCATTGATGGATGTAATTCCTGACCATTATCGGATTACCTTGCGGAGGTCTTCGATATGGGCGATAACGTTTTTCGGGTCGATATGGTACGCATGGAACAGGGACGCGACGGATATATAGTCCATGATGCCCTGTTTTTTCATTGCATCGAGAATCGATTTGCGAATGCCGATTTCCTCCTCGAGCTGCTCCTTTGTCCAGCCCCGTTTTTCGGTAATGTCCCCATATACCTGTGATCTGCCGGTATATCCGAAGACGTCCAGGACAGGATCATACACAAACACATTGTTGACCCGCAGGTTGCCGGTCGCGGGATCGATGCCGGCGACCTCGACGATTTCCTGGACACGGCGGACACGTTCGGTACCGTGGTAGATAAGTCCCTGGACGCTGATGATATTCAGCGCCTGCATCATGTTCCGCGGCACGTTCAGCGGTTCACTCTCCAGGCGGTGGATGGCGGCATCGACACTCCCTGCGTGCATTGTTGAGAACGTCGTGTGGCCGGTATTCATGGCCTGGAAGAGCGTCTGGGCTTCGGCCCCTCGGACTTCTCCGACAAGGATGAACTCGGGCCGCTGCCGCATAGCCGCCCTCAGCAGGTCAAACATATTGATCGCATTTCCGCCCTCCGTCAGCGCTTCCCGGGTGACGCTTGCGATCCAGTTGTCATGGTAGAGGGTAATCTCACGGGTATCTTCAATACTGACGACCTTTGCCACGGGGGGGATGAAAAGAGAGACTGCATTGAGTGACGTGGTCTTTCCTGACGCCGTCCCCCCGATAAAGAGGAGGCTCTTGTTGTTCTCGATTGCCAGCCAGAAATAGACCAGGGCATCAGCATTGAACGTGCCATTGTCCATCAGTTCGACCGGAGAGAAGGGCTCTTCCCGGAATTTACGGATGGTAAATGAAGTCCCCCGGGTCGTCACTTCTGTTCCCAGGGTCAGCTGCAGGCGGGAGCCTTCGGGAAGAGTCGCATCGAGCATCGGGGAACCGGTGGAGATGTGCTTGCCAGACCGCTGGGCAAGGGTAATTGCAAGGGAATTGAGGACTTCAGACTCAAATGCGATGTTGGTCTTGATATTCCGATATTTCCGGTGGTACAGGAACAGGGGGATCTTGTTCCCGTCGCAGGAGATGTCTTCCAGCAAGGCGTCTTTCATGAGGGGATCGATGCGCGACCATCCGATGAAGTTCCGGGTCAGGAAATACTGGAGCTTGAATACCGTGGACATCTCGAGGGTCAGGCCGTAATCATCGATAAGGGATTGCATCTTCTCAAGGAGGATGCGTTTGCGGTCCTTCTTGATCTCGTCGGAAGAGAGGATCAGGACATCCCGCAAATCCTCGTGCAGACGTTCAAGCAGTTCGTATTCAAAATCGGAAAGTGACGGTTCAAAGAGGAGGTACTCTTTCTGGTTTGTTCGTTTGTTGTGGGCGATAACGACGAGAGAGAGACCCTGTTCGACCCAGTACTGGTCAACCAGTTCATAGTTGTCGGGGATCTGGGCTTCAATGAGAGAGCCGTATTGTTCAAAATCATATTCTCGGATCGCTGATTTTTCCCCACCCTTCAGCAGGTGGAAGTAATGGCGGTAGGTTGCATCGGGTTTTTTCTGTTCCGGTATAGCGGGCACGGTACGGGTATCACTCTCTTCAACCGGTTTTTCTTGTGGAATCCCTGTCGCAGCAGGAATGCCCGGTTCCGGAACAGGCTTTTCCCCGGTATTATTTTTTTTAATGGATTTTATGAAATCCCCAATCTGCATGGTTCGTAAGCTCCTCTCCGAAGGTTACTAGTGTTCCCGGTTTATATTTCGGGAGACCAATCTATATAATTATGTGTCAATCCGGTACATTTCCGGGCGTTTTTCCCCTGTTCCCCTTCCTTCGCTGATGATATCGGGTAGTATCCAACTCCGACAGATATATTTATCAGCCAATCGATGAGAGTTTCTTTTGCGAAATTTACAGATTTATCCTTATTGAGGCAGAATATGCAGGATTTTGATAAGCAGAAAATGCCCACCGGGATCCCGTCGCTCGACCCTATCCTTGACGGGGGGGTACCGCCGGGTTCGGTTATTCTCCTCCTCGGCGATCTCGGTGCAGGCAATTACGAATTCACATTCAGTTCGGTCGTCAATACACTCCGTCTCATGAAAGAGGCCCCGCCGGATAAGGCCAGTGTCCCCCACGAGATTCGGTACATCACGTTCACCCGCCTGAAAGAGGACGTACGGCAGGAAATTGTCAGTTCCCTGCATATCGAGGGCCTCGAGAACCTGGTGGATACTATCCGATTCGATGACCTGTCCGAATTGTATTTTGAAAACAGCGTTGTCCCTGACGAATGGTACAGCCACAGCGATGCCATCACCCGGCTCCAGAAGCGTGCAAGCCATGCGAATATCCTCCTTCAACTGGCAAATGTCATCAATGGCATCACTCCCGGCAGCCTCCTCGTTCTTGATTCCGTTACGGACATTGCAACCCAGTCGACGATCCCCAATATCTGGCACAACCTTACCGGTTTCTTACGGGGATTGCAGAGGATCTCCAAGCAGCGGGGCATTACAACGTACCTGCTGCTCAGCCGGGGGATCCTTGACTCGTCGCAGGAGCGGGAACTGGCGGATATTGCGGATGCGGTGCTGCTCTTCAAATGGGAGGAGACGACCGGTGCGCGGAGGCAGCGGGTGATGTTCTTTGAGAAATTCCGCGGGGTCATGCCCCACCTCGAGGAGAGGGATCTTGTGAAATTTGCCGTCAGGATCTCGACTACCGGCGGTTTTGAAGTGAGCAATATCCGGGTGGTCATATGAGCGGCGAGCGGGTCAAGGTCGGGATCCTCGGCCTCGATGACATGCTGGGCGGCGGACTTATACCGGGGAGCATCTGTTCCATCATCGGCACGTACGGTACCGGAAAAACGACATTTTCTCTTGAATTTGTCTGGGATGGGCTGAAAAAAAAGGAGAACATCATCTATATCAGTCTCGAGGAGCGTGAGGAGCGGATCCTTGCATACATGCACCAGAAAGGATGGGATGTTGAGCCCTTCCTGAATAAATCACTCTACGTAATCCGGCTTGACCCCACCGATTTTAACCTTGCCAACAACCGGATAAAGAACGAACTGCCCAAACTTATCGAAGAGGTGAAAGCGAGCCGGGTCGTCATAGATCCCATCTCCCTTTTCGAGGATCTGTTCACAACGGATGCTGATCGGAGGCAGGAGATGTTCCGGTTCGTTGAGGGGCTCCGGGACAAGAAATGCACCATTATGATGACCTCGGAGACAGACAGGGATAATGTCTTTTCCAGCCGCCACGGGCTCATTGAATACCTGTCGGATACGGTGATCCTCCTCAGGTATGTACGTCCGTCCGACCTTACCGATGTCCACCTCGCCCTTGAAGTGGTGAAGATGCGGATGTCCGCACATTCACGTGAGATCAAACCGTACGAGTTGATGCAGGACCAGGTCCTCGTCTATTCTGAAGCAAACGTGTTTTAAAAAAATCCCTTCTGATTTTTTAGACCGTAATGCCCAGAATATTGAGCAGCATCAGGATCAGGACCCCTGGAAGTCCCCCGAGGGCACAGATCAGGAGGGTTGCAACCGAGTACCCGAGGTCGGGCTTTCCCATCCACTGCATGACATGAAGGAAGTTAATGAGGAAGAGGCAGATGAGGCCCAGGACCGCGTTCACAACGAGAATCGTGAGTTTTTTCACCAGGTACCAGACAATGGCAATGATCGCAATGACGAGGATGAGAGCGACGAGAAGGTTTGTCATGGTCTTACCTATTTACCAATGATACGCTGTTTATTAATTTTTACTGACGGGAGAATCAGCGACCCGATGGTCCGGGACTCCCTGCTCAATCCGGTTATCGCATGATGGAGATCGAACACGTTACCGGAAAGCATGGCACTTCGGATCGGTGTCTGGAATTCCCCCTCCTCCATCCAGAATGCATTGGAGAGTTCGACCGAAAATTCCCCGCTCATCGGGTTTGCCGTGTGGGCGCCAACGACATTATGCACGTATACGACCCGGTCGTCATCGACCGTCTCGCGCTTGCCGTCCACAACGAGGTTATGATGTCCGATCGCCGGTGACCCGCCAAACCCGCCCCTGACAGCACTCGCCGTGGTTTTTTTCCCGTAACGTGAAGCGGTCTTGAGATCGTAGGCAAAGGCGCAAAGGATGCCGTCCCGGATGAAATCTATCCTTCGGGTCGGGGAACCCTCCGCGTCCCACCGGACACTCCCGTTCGCCCCGGGAAGGAGGGGGTCATCGTAAATGGAGATCATCGGGTTGGCGACCTGTTCTGAAAGGGACTGGGCCAGCCGCGACCGTCCTGCATGGACATTCCGCCCGTTCAGGGCAGGGACAAAAACATTCCCGAGCAGTTCGGCATAGGCAAGGGGCGAGAGGAGGATATCGTGTTCCCCGGTCGGGATCTCCTTTCCCCCGTCAGACTCGCAGGCAAAAAACGTTGCACGTTCCCCCACGTTGACCGGATCTATGCGATCCACCGACCAGCTATGGTCGAATTCATAGCCGGTCGATTGCCCTAATATCGCTTCGAGGGAGACCGAGACTGATGTGTGACGATCGGTATAGCGTATTCCCCTGCTGTTGGCAAGGGTTACGTCGATTGACGAAAGACCTGCCGACCCGGATGTTACTTCGGCCGGGTGCTCCGCTGCACCCTCAAGCATGGCATCGAGAAGATTCCCGGCCGTGCCGGGTTGGATCTTCATGGAGGGATCAAACGAGAGCGGGGCTTGATCGAGCGGTTCCGGCCCGGGCAGCCCGGTCCATCTCTGCGGGGTTGCGAGATTCCCGCTCGCTACCGCCGCTGCCAGGCATTCCCGCCACTGACCGGGATTGTTGGTGCTGGACGATCCGATCCTTCCCTTGTGGATGGTGCGGATGCCAAGACCGCAGTCCTGCGATGTTGTGGCGACGCTCAGTTTTTTCTTTTTCAGGTCTGCAGAGACGCTGGTGCCCTCTACGTAATAGACCTCGACTTCGTCAACATCCTTCTCCGCTTCCCGGATCAGCTGGTCAATCCACGCCATTGCCACCCACCACCGCGTCGTTGAGAAGGATGTGCGGAGCCCCGTCGCTCACCGGCACACTCTGCCCGCCTTTCCCGCAATACCCAGGACTCATGGTCCTGTCGTTCCCGCACAGGACGATCCCGTGAAGGGTCGTGAGGATCTCCCCCGAAAGGGAGACGTCCCGGACCATCTTCGTACACTGCCCGTCTTCCACCAGGTACCCGTACTCCGCATTGAACTGGAAGATGCCCCGTCCCGGATCGACCTGCCCGCCCCGGGAGCCTTTGAGAAAGATCCCCTGTTTGCATTCCGCAAAGATCTCTTCTGTAGCCGAATCGCCGGATTCGATGAACGTGTTGCTCATCCGGACGAGAGGGAGTTCGCCCGGCATCGCACGGGCATGGCCGGCAATACCGTTTCCCACCGCTGCCAGGGACTCCCGGCTGTGCAGGAAGGCATTGATCACTCCACGCCGGATGATCTCGGTACGGGTCACTGCCACGCCCTCCGCATCCACGGGATCAAACCCGAATTCGCGGAGGCTTGGATCGTCAACAATCGTGAGGTTTACATTTCCTATACGTTCCCCGGTTCTCCCCTTCAGGACGGAATTGCCTTCCTGGATCAGGTCGCCCTCGCTGGCATGGCCAACGGCTTCATGGGCAAAGACACCGGCCAGTTCCGGGTCGAGCACCGCCCGCATCTTTCCCCCTTTTGCAGCGGTTGCATCCAGCAGGGCGACAGCAATCTCGGCAGCTTCTTTCCCAGATCCTGCCGGTGCCGGAGGTTAAAACCATCGATGGAATGCTCCCGCTCGTATCCCATCTGGACATTGCCGTTCCGGGATGCCACCGCAAGGACGTTGAAACCTGATCGGCTCATCTCGAACGAGTGCTCGTTCCCGGAACTGTCGAAGAACCGGACCCGCTCGATCTTCTCGATATAATTTGCCCGGCGGTTCACGACAGAGGGGTGTGTGGCGCTTTTCTCAATATCGGCGAGGAGGGCAGATTTCTCTTCGATGCTCACCTCCCTGGGATCCTCTTTCAGGTGAGGCACGGAGAGCTGGCCCCGGGGTGCCTCCCCGAGAACCACATCCTCTTCGGTGATATCCGCAAGCCTTTTCGCTCTCTCAATGAGTGCATCGAATTTCCGGCCGGAACAGGGAGTGTAGTTATCGATCTGGAGGACTCCCCAGCCGGTTCCGGCGAGCACACGGAGAATAGCCTTGCTGAAAAAGGAAGTACCGGCGGATTCGACGACGCCATTATCGATATCGATATGGGTGACCTCGCCGGTCACGTGCCGCAGATCATAATAAGTGATACCGTGCATTGCGCTCAGGCCGTTGTCTGGTTGATTGCCGGAGCTTCTGCGATCATCGCGGTCGACCTCATCGCCATCTTCTTGAGCTTGGTGAGGAATCCGTCGGAATTTTCCGGGACCAGGGCGATCTTGAGGACATCGTCGATATTATCGACAGGTATAATGGTGACCATGGGCTTGAACCGCTCTTCGATAAGGACATCTCCGAGATTCATGCGGGGGATGAGGACAGTCTTTATCCCGGCCTTTGCCGCAGCCTCTATCTTGTACGTTACGCCGCCCACTGGCAGGACGTCCCCCCTCACAGAGAGCGAGCCGGTCATCGCGACATCCTGACGGACAGGGATCCCTTCAATGGCACTCACGACTGCAGTTGCGACGCTGACGGATGCCGAATCGCCCTCCACACCCATGTAGGTGCCGATGAACTGGATGTGGATATCGATGTTCTTCACATCCTTACCGGTAAATTTTTTCAGGATCGCGCTGACGTTCTTGATGGACTCCTGCGCGATCTCCTTGAGCAAGCCGGTCGCGATAACTTCCCCGCCTTCCTTTCCTATAGCCGGAGTCACCTCCGCCATGATCGGCAGTACTGAACCGGCATCGCTCCCGGTGACGGCGAGCCCGTTCACCCGGCCGATCCGCGTCCCCTCGACCACGGTCATCTCGTATTCCCGGAGGTGCCGGGTGACTTCGTCAGAAACCTGGTCTTCGATCGACCGTGCAGTCTTCTTCGCGGTGGTCACATGCACCGCCGTGGTGATGGCAGCATTTTCCTGCCGTGCGATATCCCCGGCAACACGGATCAGGCCGCCCATATCGCGCAGCTTGAGGGTCAGGTGGCCCTTGCGGTTCGAGCGCCTGCGGGCTTCCCGGATGATCTCGTCGATGGCACTCTGTTCGAAATGCGGGATCTTCCCGTCGTTTTTCACTTCCTGCGCTATGAACCGGACATATTTCTGGCGGTTTTCCGGGGTGTCCTCCATGCTCTCCGCCATATAGACCTCGTACCCGTACCCTCGGATGCGTGAGCGGAGCGCCGGGTGCATGCCCTGGATCGCATCGAGGTTCCCTGCTGCCACCATCACGAATCTGCATGGCACCGGTTCCGTGCGGACCATCGCACCGCTCGAGCGCTCGCTCTGCCCGGTGATGGGGAACTCCCCCTCCTGGAGGGCCGTGAGGAGGTTCTGCTGGGAATGGGGATCGAGCGTGTTGATCTCATCGATGAAAAGCACGCCGCCATTCGAGCGGTGGATCGCCCCGGCTTCGACGCGGTCATGCGCCGGGGTCTCGAGGCCGCCACTCTGGAAAGGATCATGGCGGACATCTCCGAGAAGGGCTCCGGCATGGGAACCGGTTCCGTCGATGAAAGGGGCGATGCTCTTGGTATCATTCGATACGAGGAGCTTCGGTACCATCGCTTCCTCCCGGGGCGTGGAGTACCGCAGCGCCATAAAGACAAATGCACCGGCGATAAGTCCCATCAGGAGCTGCATGGTGATGATGGCATACCCGGCAATACCCAGCAGGAGGAGCATCAGGAGTGTCTGCCGGAACTGTATCTTCTTTTTGGCCTCTGCCTTGTGGGCTGCGACAATCTGTTTGCCACGGCCTCCGGCTACTGTTCGTATGACCGGGTTGTTGGAATCATCGGAGTTCGGGTACACGAGAATGTCCTGCAGTTCTTCTTTGGGCAGGAGCTCTGCCATCGCCTTCGCTAGCATCGACTTGCCAGTACCGGGGCTGCCGATCATCATGACATGCCGGCGCTGGACGGCTGCCTTCCTGATGACCTCGACTGCATGCTCCTGGCCGATCACCTGATCGATCAGCGTTGCGGGAACTTCAATCTGCGATGATGTCGCAACTACGCTGTCGGTTGTGGGCACCTCAGGAGTCGCACCTTCATGCCTTGTCGGTTCTCCCTGCGGAGGCTGGATTTCAGAATTTTCCATTGCGGCTATACCCTCTTCCTACCCTTGGATTTTCATATACAATGTCTCATGATAGTTTAAGTACTTTCAGCTGATAGCATCCGGAGGGGGGGAGGTAAAACCGTGACGTGTTCCCAAACAATTGAAAAGCGGAAAACTACAATACAGTTTATCGTATATCTACTTGGCTGACCAAGCCCCGATCCGGGATGTCCCGGAAAAAGGAACGATACCATGAAAGTGATTTGTACAGAACGATCCCAGGTTCTCGGTGCCCGCCTTGCAAAAATACTTCAGATCCCGATTGTCGATACAACCTTTTCCCGTTTTCCGGATGGGGAGCACTACCTCCGTACCGGTGATCTTGATGACGAGACCGTGGTTGTCGGGAGCGTTACAGATAGTGACGCGCTTGTCCAGCTGATGCTGCTGATCGACACCTGCGAACATTCCCATACACGGCTGGTACTCCCTTATATGGCATATGCCAGGCAGGACAAGCAGTTCAAAAAGGGAGAGCCTCTGAGTGCCCGGGTCGTGGCAAAGGCGCTTAGCCGGGGCGTATCGGAAATTATCACCGTGAACGTCCATGACCCGGAAGTGCTGAAAAACTTTTCCGTGCCCGCACAAAATCTCTCTCTCGCCAGCGATATCGGCTCTTTTATCAAGACCCTCAGACTCAGGCAACCCCTGATCCTTGCACCGGACGATGGGGCACTTTCTTTTGCAGGGCAGGTTGCATCTGCCGGGGGCTGGGACTTCGATCATCTCGAGAAGACACGGCTGAGCGGCACGGAGGTCCGCATGGCATCCAAAAAGGTGCGTACCGAATCACGCCCGGTTGTTATCGTTGATGACATCATCTCGACCGGCGGAACAATCGCGACAGCGGCTGGCATGTTGTACCGGCAGGGTGCAACGGATGTTTACGCAGCGTGCGTTCACGGAGTTCTTGCCAATGGAGCCTATGCGAAGCTCATGGCAACCGGCATCCGTGACGTGATCTGCAGCGATACGATCGAACGGGCATGCAGCAGGATATCTGCAGCGGAAAGGATTGCCGGGGTGATCAGGAGACCCTGATCTCATGTCAGCAGCATGACCCCTTTTTGATTCCATCAGGTTACGACAATGAAAATAGTTCTTGATGCAAGTGTTTTTTTTTCCGATTGGCACCCCGAAGGAGATCTTTTCACGACCCATTCAGTCTGCGACGAGCTGCGTGATATCCGCTCCAGAGGGAACTACGAAAAACTCTGTGCCGAAGGACTTACCGTTGTCTCGCCGGGACGTGAGAGCAAAGCGGCAGTAACCACTGCCGCAACTACCAGCAGGGATATTGGGGTGATATCCGATACCGACCTGGACCTGCTGGCCCTTGCCCGGGAACTGGGAGCGATCCTGTACACGGATGATTTTGCTATCCAGAATGTTGCCATCATTCTGGGTGTGAAGACCCGCCCCATCAGCCAGCGCAGGGCGAAACAGATCCACTGGAAATACCGTTGTACTGGCTGTGGCAGGTATTTTGATCAGGCCGGGGAGTGTCCGGTCTGCGGTGCGACGGTTAAAAGAAAACTTAAATAGATACCGGCAAATCTTTGTTCATGTCTTCCCTAGACGATCTGATTGGCAGGGCAAAGGTGCTCCGAGCAGAAGGTCACAGCCCGGGTCAGATTGCAGATGAACTCTCCCTTTCCATGGAGACGGTAACGTGGCTCCTGACGCAGGCAAAAGGAACGACTGCTCCCAAGGATGTCCACATCGACTGGACCGCGGTATCGAGCCATGCCCCCCTGCTCGAGGAGACTGCCCTGATGCTGCTGAACCGGTACTACCAGTCACGGGATGACGATTCTGCCGGGTCTCCTGCAGCTGAGGTCATCGTGGGTATTGCGCTCTCGGGAATTCCGCTTGCAACGGTGATTGCTGTACAGGAGGCAGCCCAGCTTGCGATTTATCACCCCTCCAAACAGAGCCAGAGTGAGCACCCTACGGGATCGGTCAGCGGGAATTTTGCTCCCGTAAACGGGCAGCAGTGTATCATTGTAGATGACGTGATTACATCCGGTAGTACCATGAAGGAAGTGGTCAAGTATCTGAAGAAGCACAATGCGACACCGGTCGCCATCTGGGTCATCTTTGACAAGCGCGGCATCAAGGAGATAGATGGAGTCCCGGTCTATTCGCTCTTTAAAATCTCCCGTATTGATTGACCAATCCTTTTTTTTGGGGAGGTTACAGCATAGTTTATATAGAAGTTCAATTCCACCTTTTACAACATCAGAGGATCCATTATGCTATCTGGACAGCCAATTATCATCTTAAAAGAAAATGTGGAGCGTAATTACGGGAAGGAAGCCCAGCGCTCGAATATTGCGGCAGCAAAGGCAATCGCCGGTGCCGTCAGGTCGACCCTAGGACCACGGGGCATGGACAAGATGCTTGTCGGTTCCACCGGTGATATTGTCATCACCAATGACGGTGCTACCATTCTTGGAGAGATTGCCGTACAGCACCCCGGGGCAAAGATGGTGATCGAAGTCGCGCGGACACAGGATGATGAAGTCGGCGACGGGACCACCACTGCAGTTATCCTCGTCGGCGCCCTGATGGAGCAGGCTGAGGGAATGCTTGAACAGGGTATCCACCCGACCGTGATTGCACAGGGATATCGCATGGGCATGGAAAAGGCCCTCGAGATCACAGACGGTCTCGCTCTCAAGGTCGACCCGACCGACCGGAAGACCCTGCTCAAGATCGCCGACACCGCGATCACCGGCAAGTCTATCGAGCAGGTCAAGAGCAAGCTGGGCGATATCATTGCCGATGCGGTCATGACCGTTGCCGAGAAGACCAACGGAAAGATCCTAGTCGATGAAGAGGATGTCATGATCAAGAAGCAGAAGGGTCAGTCAATGGACGATGCCGAGTTAATCCGTGGCGTTGTCATCGACAAGGTGCGGGTCCATGAAGGTATGCCTAAGAAGATCGAAAAGGCAAAGGTCGCCCTCGTCGCGACACCCCTTGAGATTACCAAGACCCAGGTGAAGGCAAAGATCAAGATCTCATCTGCCGAGCAGATCAACGCGTTTTCCGAACAGGAGCGCGAAACACTCAGGAAACTCGCCGATATGATCATCGACAGTGGTGCGAATGTCCTCCTGTGCCAGAAGGGCATTTCGGACATCGCCCAGTTCTACCTTGCCAAGGCGGGCGTCCTTGCCATCGAAGACGTGCCTGAGAAGGACATGAAATATGCGGCACGGGCACTCCATGCAAATATTGCCACAAAACCCGAGTCCCTGACGCCAAAGGATCTTGGATCCGCAGATCTTGTCAAGGAAGATACCGAAGGGAATGTCACGAGGATCTCCGGGTGCAAGAATCCCAAGACCATAACGATCCTCCTCCGTGGGACCAGCGACTACCTGCTCGACGAGCTCGAGCGTGCAGTGGTTGACGGGACCCGCGTGGTCATGGACGTGATGGAAGACGGCACGTACGTGGCAGGTGGCGGTGCAGTCGAGACCGAACTGCTCATGAAGATCCGGGAATACGCCCAGACGGTCGGAGGCCGTGTCCAGATTGCGATCGAGGCCTATGCGGCAGCATTCGAGTCCATTCCCCGGGCACTTGCCGAAAACTCCGGGTTCAACCCGATAGATAAGCTGGTCGAGCTCAAGAACGTCCATTCCAAGGGCAAGAAGAATACCGGCCTGAATGTCTATGAGGGTAAAGTCGTGGATATGCTTGCAGAGGGCGTGATCGAGCCCCTGCGTTCAAAGCGCCAGTCCATCCAGAGTGCTTCGGAAACTGCCGTCATGCTCATCCGTGTCGACGACATGATGATCACCCAGCAGGGTGGCAGGGCCGGCGCGCCGCCCGCGATGTGAATACCACATATCCCCCTCCTTTTTTAACGTCGTGGTTCCGGTAACCCGGGATTTATCTCTCCCAGGTTACGACCCGGCACTTCTGCTAATTCTGGCTCACATCAGATAACTATTAGAGCAATCGATGAGAAAAAATAGAGAACCGGGTGCCGAGGTAGTCTAGCCCGGGAAGGCGGTAGCCTCGAAAGCTACTGGCGCTTCGCGCCTCGGGAGTTCAAATCTCCCCCTCGGCGTTAATACTGGCGGGTTTTATTCTTCTTGAGTTTTATTTCCATTTTTCATCCCGATATCTCCCCCCCTGAAATTTCCAAAAAAAAGAAATATCTCGGATTTTCCGCAAAAAAATCAATATAATCGTTTTTTTCACATTTTGGCATTTCAAAAGAGATAAATATATCATGTTCATAGTACATGGTAATAATTGAAAATTGCTACCAGATATTGTACGGCGGCACACAGGGATTAGTGAGAAGGTATGACCCGGATTAAGTTGAACAAACCTCCTATTTCCGCAGACGCGAAGTCCTTCCGCGCAATAAGGAGGCTGAATCTTAATCGTACTTACATGCCCCTGAAGATCGGTGCGATCGCAGGGTACATACTCTTAGGTATGCTGTCCGCATCCACGTCGATGTTTGGTATCCTTGTCGGTGCCATACTCCGCATGGTCGGGCTGTAATACACAACTGTATTCCCGTCCTCGTTTTTTCAGAAATATGCCAGTACTCCGAGCGCCCCGTGGATCAGCGCAAGACAGATAGTAAAGCCGGCAAGCCGCGGGTGCCACACGAAAGGGATGATCGTAACCCCTCTCATATTCATGAACCCGACAGCAACCGTAGCGAGAATCGAGAGCAGGGTGAAAATGCCCAGGTACATGATAAGGGGTTTCCCGAGAATGAGGGCATAGGAAATTTCCTGGAACATAGCTCACTCCACTACGGTGACGGTACCGTGCATAAACGAGTGGATAAGGCAGTCATAGTCATAAGTGCCCGGGCGATTGAACGGAATACTGCTGGCGGATTGGCCTGCCCCGAGGAGATACGTTGACGCAGAGAACATCTTGTTGGCAAACTCGATCCGGTGGACATGGTCGTCTTCGTTTACCCACCGTACGGTCGAACCCACCTTCACCGTTATGTTCGCCGGGATGAAGGTATTATCACTGATCGCAATAGTGGTTTCCGATACCGAAAGCGTTGCGACCGGTATTGTGGCAGTTGTCAGCGGGGTGTGTGGTAACGAGGTCTGTTTTGCTGTCGGCGTATGCACCGGTGTTGACGGCTGTTCTGAAGGGGCCTCCTGAGTACATCCGCAGGCGAGTACAAGAAGCGCCACCAGGGCAGGAAGCACAAACCATTTTTGCATACGTTATCTTCAGCGGTTGACCACAAAAAGGTGATCGGCTCTTCAGATCAAAACGCATGCCGGTTATTCCGGAACGTGCGGGGTTACCGGAACCGGGTTCTGGAGAAGGCCAATCTCCATGGATGAAATCTCTTCCATGAATTCCCCGATATGGTAATAATCGGCAAGTGCACATTCCGAGAACAGGTCGTCGGGAAGCAGCCCGGCAAACTTCCAGCCATCCCGCGGGGGTAGTGGGAGGAGGTCGCCCAGCTCCTTGCGCGACATATTCCTGATGGCCGCCAGTGCAGTTGCAACGTTTTTTCCGGCACCGGTCTTTCCCGCATGGGTAACCCGTATGACAAAATCCGTAGCACGGGCATGTGCCTTTGCGCCAAGACATTCCCTGAGGAGGAGGGCAAGGACACGGTTGAACCGGCTCCCGTGCAGAGAGTATACAATGACTTCCCGTCTCCCGGGTTCGTCCTTCTCCAGGATATACAGACCATGTTTCCCTATGCTTTCCGGTAATTTGGTAAGGATACCCTGCAGAATCCCGTTCTCATATACGCCCAGTGGCAGTACGGAACTCCCCCGCATCCGGATCCGTTGAATCCTTTCGCAGAGAAGGGACGAAAGACCAATTTCACTGGTGCTTGTCCAGAACGTGCGTGCTGTACCGGCACCGGAAGGTACAACGACAACGATATTGCGCCCCTCATCGCACTTCACCATGGTCCACTCGCGGCCGCCAAGCGTGATCCCGTCTGAACTGCAGTGGTTGACAAACCGGGCATCGAGCTTCCCCACCATCTCGCCGTCCGGGGTTATTGCGCGATACTCCCCGCTCCCGCTGATCACCGAATACAGGTCTTTCCAGTTCGACCTCCCGAGCACCCGTTCCGCCTCGGTGCCGGGCATCAGCATCTCGCCATCGGTGGCGATAAATCCCTCCCCGATGAGATGCCTGAATATCCGGTCGAGATCCCTGTGGCCGATATTGGCAAAGGCCGGGTGGGAGAGGAGTTCTCCGCCAATCTTTCTGCGACTCGACCTTGGGGAGTGGTGCAGGGCAAGGAAGAGCTGCTGGAGCAGGACATTGTACGGTTTTTCCGGTGCCCTCAGTTTCTCTACCTCCCGGTCCATGGCGCATTCAATGATCGCGCAGCTGCAGAGCAGCTCGCAGGGTTCCTTGAGTATCCATGCCACATATGCCGCACGCCCCCGCCTCCCGCTCCGGCCCATTCTCTGGAGAAACGAGGAGATCGAATCCGGAGGGCCGATCTGGACCACGACCTCCAGGTCGCCGATATCGATACCCAGTTCAAGAGGTACTCGTGCAGATAATACAGGCTCCTTCCAGCGATAGGAACGCATCTTCTGCGGATTTCCGCGTTTCCAGAGAAAGGGAGGAATGGTGGATGTGCAGATTGCGGACCCGTCCATGCAGGGATTTTGCCAGATTTTCCGCACTGCTGCGGCTGTTGACAAAGACCAGTGCCTTTCTGCCGGCAACAATCCTTGTGAGGGCATCGGTCCGCCTGCTCTCTTCAGGTTCGATGAGGAAACTGAACCGCTTCGACTGGGCCGGCGCCTGGACCGCAACCAGCACAGCACCATGGCGATCGTCTGAAAGCCAGCGCAGGACCTCTTCCGGGTTCCCGGTCGTTGCCGAGAGCCCGATCCGCTGGATCTTTCGTCCGGCGATGCCATCCATACGGTCGAGGAGTACCTTGAGCTGCACCCCCCGGTCGTTCTCCACAAATGCATGCAGTTCGTCGATGATAATGAAGCGTACTTGTCGGAGACTCAGAGACCGGGCCCGCTCCCGCAGGAGTACTTCGAGAGATTCTGGCGTGATCATCAGGAAGTGGGGCGGCTCGTCCTTCCACGATCGGCCTCCTTTCGGCACATCCCCGTGCCATTTCATCACGGAAAGAGAGGTCGGGACACAGAACGCAGCGAACCGGTCTTCCTGGTCATTGATCAGAGCTTTCAGGGGGGATATGTAGAGGCAGGTCACACCGGTCCTGCCATGTTTAAGGATGTCATCCATCACCGGAATAAGTGCCGCCTCAGACTTGCCTCCGGCGGTCGGGGCGATGATGAGCACATCGTTTCCTGCAGTGACTCCGGCATATGACTGCTCCTGCACCTCGCGCAGCTCGGACCAGTCGAGCCTCTGGGTGAGCACCTGCTGGAGGGACTCATGAAGGGATGAAAAGATGGATTCCACAGTTTTTACAAAGAGTGATTGTGTCTCGGGTGTTATTGCCTTTCCCGTCCATTGCCGGGCCACCGCCATGTTTACAGGACTCTAAAGCCTGCCCCGTCCTGCCGGTCTCTCTCACCGGGTCCAGAAAGTGACCCGATCCTGAATAGTACTCATGATCTCCCCGCTTGCCGTGATTATCATGTAATGGCAGACTCGCAGACCGCAGCCGGCCGCAGGTCTCATGGAAAAACACACCCGTTGGGGCGTCAGCAACTGCGACCCCTTGGAGAAACTATTTTTGCCCGAAGGTACGAGAAATAATCATGGAACTCGCACGGAAAAAGTGCACAACCTACAAGGCAGGCTCGCCGCCTCTCACGAGAAAGGAGACGATGGATCTCCTCGGGCAGGTACCGGGCTGGACACTCAATCACGGTCACATCATAAAAACCTTTGAGCAGGAAGACGCGGCCTCCTGCATCGCATTTTTCAACGATATTGCCGCCCTCTCGGCCGAAGAAGGGCACTTCCCGGATATCTGCATGAGGGAGTCACGTTTCGTGGAAGTTTCGCTCTATACCTATCCTGCCGGTGGCCTGACATTGAATGATTTTATCATCGCCGCAAAGCTCAATGAACAGGGAAAAGAGCAGTAATTTTTTTTTGTTTTTTAAACAGGTTTAGTACAGCCCGAACTTCCTGATGATCTTTTCCCGGATCGCTTCCTTGGGGTATGCCCCGATGATCCGGTCCACCAGCTGACCCCGGGAGAAGAGCATCATCGCCGGTATCGCATCGATGTTGAACTGCATCGCAAGGCGCCGGTTATTGTCGGTATTGCACTTGCCAAACGCGACCTTCCCGGGAAATTCGACGGAGAGCTCGTCCATGATGGGTGCGATCCGCCGGCAGGGCCCGCACCATTCCGCCCAGAAATCGATGACTGCAAAATTGTTGGTGCTGACAAACTGCTGGAAGTGCATCTCGTCCACATTCTCTACCCCGCCCTTCTCTGCGTGTTTCATCTTCTGTGTCATCTCCTGCATCCGCTTCTCCCTTAACCGGGCAAGCTCATCATCCATATTTTCATTATAACGGCGCTGCTCATTTAATGCTAACGAAATGGGGATCCCTGCCGTATCTCCCTGAAAGTGAGTAAAGTTTATCAGCGGATGCCGACTATATTATAACCCTGATTATGGGAAGCGAGGTAGGGTAGTCAGGATATCCCGACGGGCTCATAACCCGTAGATCGATGGTTCAAATCCATCCCTCGCTACTGGACTGTTTTAACAGATTTTTTTCGCGAGAATGTGCTCTGTAGAAACGCACATGAACGGGAGTTCACACCCGAAGCATGAAAATCGAATATCCAGACTCCTTTTTGATAGGAATTGTTAGCTCAACTTAGTTGATTTTCATGGGAAATCCTAATCCAAAAGAGATAGTACTGATGACCGAAAGATCTAAGGTACGGTACCTCCTTACCATGATGTGTGCACAAAATGTAAGGAGACAATTAAGAGATCAATGAGCCGGAATATCAGGTTTATCCAGGCAGCCATTTCCGTTGTGAAGTCAACCCATCTTAAGCCGTATACAAGTAAATTTTCAAAGAGAATTTACACCCAACAACAGCATCTTGTCCTCGTTCTCTTCAAGGATTACCGGAACCAGCACTATCGTAGACGACAACTTGTGGAAAATAGATTCTCCGTTATGAAAAGAAAGTTCGGAGAAGTCCTTAAGGCTCGAATATACCGGCTTCAAGTCAAGGAGATCAAAATCAAAGTGATCCTCTACAAACTCTCAAGATTGATCTTTACTTTGTTGTTTCTAGTTTTCATTGAGGAATTCTACAGAGCCAATTTATCATTGTTTGTAAAGGGGTATATAGTTGAAAAATCCTAATTCAACTCCTTACCCTCCAGACGGCAGAACCACCACATGGATGCGTCGGTTTTAAAGTGAACTAAGGCTCGCAATATCTTTATAAGTAGTTATAATCAAAATTCACTTTAATGAGAAGGAAATATATTGTCGGAGATTTTGATACTTCGGGGTGGCAACAAGAATTTGATTCAAAAAGGGAAGCAATGGAGCACGCAAAAGAAAGTTCTGAATTCAACTTTATTACAGTTTGGGAAGTCAACGCCGACCACTACCGTGTAAAGGATGACTATGGTCGTGATTACGGCATTTTAAGAAAATGGTATTTTAATCCCAGAAAGAAATACTCGAAAAATAGATTATATTTGGTTGGTATAAGAGGTAAATTCAAACAATTTGGGTATAAAGTATTTCCTTGGGCGGAAGAGGTGAGTCCTGCACCGAAAAGGGATGCTGCGCGGGAATATGCAAGAAGAATCGCCCAATATTCAGACATTGATGTTTGGGAAATAGATACTGATATTTTTGATATAGATAATGATTCTTATTATGGTATTATCCATCGCGATAATTATAATGCATTTAAAGGGAAAGGAACAAAATCTATTGACGAAATCGCGCATATATACAATTTTGATCTAAAAAACTGTTCTTTATCAAATGCGTTGATGTTACAAGAATTTGCATATGTTGATGGTAAACTTTCTTCTACAAAAAAAGAATATAAATCGAGCAATGAATATGTAAGATTTTATGCGATTTTAACAGGAATTGGCATAATTGTAACTATCTTTAATATTTTTGGAATATTAATTCTAATTTTTGGTTTGATCCTTTTTTTAATATCGTTCAATAATAAAATAACGGCAAATAGAGAGATTAAGAATCTTGAAGCAAGAAGCATTGATCTTAAAAAAAGATTATTTAATGAGTGTAGGACTTCCGCATTTTCTAAATATCCTTGATATGAAAAAATTATATTAATGCGATTTGAAAAAATAAATATTTATCAAACTAACTATGCCTCATGACGATTTCTTGTGAAATATCTGAAAGTATTTTAGGGATAACCTTAATTGGACTAACAATTTCCATAATGATTTTAATAGGTGTATATTGGGGGGAGAGACTTCCAGTACCCCGTAGACAATCAAAATGGAATATTCAGCATTTTGATTTTTACGTAGGATTGATGGTAGGAATTTTCACAAATATTTTCATAACATCTTTGTATAGAAGTATGGATGGAAAGGCTACCTTTTTTGATGGAGTAATATTTACATCCGGTAGTTTTGTCTTATTGATGGTATTACTCTTCTTGATATGTGATATAATACGCCGAAAACAAAACGAGCAATAAATGTGGCATGCAACTATTGTAGAGAACTGATGAAAAATCTCTCAATAAGATTCATCATTTCAATTTGGCTGGTGGCAAAGATTTAAGGTAATCTAATACTTCAAAATTCATTTCAAATAATTTTTCAATATCCATTTGCTGAAAATTCAATAATTCGGCGCTCACATTAATTCGCTTTTCTTTACTATTAATGAAAGGAAATTTATACTGTGTAGAAATCATTTAAATTTACCTGACGCTCCAAGGGCTTCGCTCGAAGAATTCAGGGAATTCTTCTCGAAAGATTCCTCGCTGATGCGACGATTCTTTCTCCGCCGCTGGGGCGCCCCGGTTGCGATAGTGCCGTATTACCTGTACACAAAAATAGAGCGAATTTTTGTACAGGTAATACCGAGGTATCACATGCGCCCCAGGTCGGAGAACGCTTTGCGTTCTTCTCCTGCTTCGGGTCTGAAGATCCTCAACATCCCCCAACGGGGCAGTGATTTCGAAGAACTCTGACAAGTTCTTCTCGTCCTCTTGGTTCTGATGAACCATTCGGAGGTGCAAGGGGGGGGATTATATCTTATGAAACAGGTTTTCTACAGAGGACGAGATTGTTATTTTTCTTCGCCACCGTTACGATAAACGTCCGGTTCCGGTACACAACGTCCACATCAGAGAATCCAGCCTCCTGAAGCCACGCGAGCTGATCCGAGAGTTTCTCGTTCCTGTCAAGCTCATTCCGCCGCTTCAGGATCTCCTGATGCTGTGCTTCCGTCATCGGACCGCTCCTGAGGAACTCGTTCCAGTACTCCAGGTACCGCTCCCGGAAGTACAGGGTCTCTCCATCTGCCTGGTCCGCGTTCACAAAGATCCCGTCTGGTTTCAGCGCCGAGTAGATCCGCAAAAAAAGCCGCTGCTTGTCATCGGCAGAGAGGTGATGGATAGAGAGGGCGGAGCAGACGATGTCGTACGGACCGCCAAGATCTCCCTTGGAATAATCACTCACTATGAACGTGGTGTGATCGCGGCCGGCAAATCGCTGACGTGCCATCTCCAGCATGTTCTCAGCAATATCCACGAGCGTCAGGTGTGCATCCGGAAACTTCTGCAGCATATAAGCGCTCATAAGCCCGGTACCTGCGCCTATGTCGAGGATTTCCGGTTCAGGATCTACTGAGTCTGCTGCCCAGATAGCGGTGCCGTAAAACTGCCGCATCTCCGGGATGATGTACTCCCGCTGGGTATCGTAGTCCTGTGCGAACCTGTTGAACGCCTGCCTGATGTGTTCCATGAATACACCATCGTCAGAACCCGGTACGGGTAGTCTGTGATAACAGGTCAGCTCGGCAAAGCCAAAAAAGATCGCTGCCACGAACCGGATATATCACATTCGCGATTATGCTTCGAATGACCCGAGCTTGGACTGGACCGTCCCGTCCACGAAATTGATCTGGCAGGTCTTGGCCTTCTCCCCTTCGATGGGGAGAGGGTAGCAGCCGGTGAGGCAGCCGGTGCAGAGGCTCTCGCGGTCAAACCCGATCGCTTCGACGAGCGCATCGATCGAGACATGGTGAAGGGTTGTCGCCGTGATATTGTGCCGGACCTCGTCCTCGACACGATTGCTTGCGATCAGCTCCTCGCGGGTCGGCATATCCACGCCGAGGTAACACGGGGCCTTGATCGCAGGCGAACCGATCCGCATGTGGACCTCACGGGCACCGGCATCCCGCATCATCTCGATGATCCGTTTGGAGGTCGTGCCCCGGACAATGCTGTCGTCTACCAGCACAACGGACTTGTCCTTCAGGTGCGCCGGGATCGGGTTGAGCTTGATCCGCACCGCCTTCTCCCGCTCCTTCTGGGACGGCATGATGAACGTTCTCCCCATGTACCGGTTCTTCATCAGGGACTCGACAAACGGGATCTTCGAGCGTTCCGCGTATCCGATCGCATATGCGGTTCCCGAATCAGGGTACTGAGCAGACTGAATCGGCCTTCACCGGGTCTTCTTCATAGAGTTTCTGGCCGATCTGGCGCCGGACATCGTACACAGGTACACCGTCTATGACTGCATCGGCCCGTGCGAAGTATATGTATTCGAATATGCAGTGGGCACGTCTTCCGGCAATCGCGATCTGCATGCATCTGACCCCTTCCGCATCGATCCTGACCAGTTCGCCGGGCTTCACGTCCCGGAGGAATTTCGCACTCAGGGCATCGGCGGCAACGCTCTCAGAAGCGACCATATACCCGCTCTCGGTCTTGCCAATGCAGAACGGTTTTATCCCCAGAGGGTCGCGGAAACCGTAAAGTATGCCATCGATCAGGATCACGACCGAATAGGACCCTACGAGCTTGCGCATACAGAAGCTGACGGCGTCCTCAACCGACCCGGAATCACCGATCGCATCGATCAGGATCTTCGCGATGATCTCGGTATCGGTCGTTGTCGTGAAGATCTGGCCTGCCTGCTCGTACTCGGCCCGGAGCTCGCAGGTATTGACAAGATTCCCGTTGTGGGCGATGGAAATGAAATGGTCCTGGAACTGGAAATTCAACGGCTGGATATTTTCGGGAAGGTTTGCACCGGTGGTCGGGTACCGCACATGTCCGATGCCGGTCGTGCCTTTCAGATCGGATAAAACAGAGGGGGAAAAAACATCGGCAACCAGTCCGTTCCCCTTGAACTTGTGAAGATTGGTGCCGTCAAACGTGGATATTCCGGCGCTCTCCTGGCCACGGTGCTGGAGAGCGTACAGGGCATAATAGAGCTGGATTGATACACCGCCAGCATCCACGATGCCAACGATTCCACACATGGTACAACTCTAATGCGTCGGGATTTTTGGTCTCTTGGTGTTCCACTTGTAGCTGGTCATCTTGGTGCTTCTGCCAAAACCACAGGCAGAGCAGACTTTCTTCTGGGCGTGATACGAGATCTTCCCACAGCGCCGGCAGGCGATATGGGTGAACTTGTTCATCTTTCCCATCGATGGAGTGCCTTTTGACATGTTGTTTCACCTTATTGTTCGAGTGATGGAGAGATATAGATTACATTATCCCCACGGACGATGAGCGTGCCGACCTTCTGGACCTGCCCGTTCTCCACTTCCTCGGCCTTGTCTAAGACGAGGTTCATATGTACGTCATATCCCTGGAGAACACCCCGTATTTCTCTCCCGCCTTTGAGAGATACAATAACGGGCTGACGGTTCAGCACCTGATCCAAAATATCCAACGGCCTTTTGGTCATAATACTACCCTGTTACCATCGCTCTGGAGTAACATATATGTGCGAGCGGTTTACTTAAACATACCGTAGATCCCCTCAGGTCAATAAGGTTTCCTGCCTGCTGCAGGCTTGAGAAACGGGGAGCCTTTCGCCGCGAAGCAAATTTTTTTCATGCCTGCACTCTGATTATTGAAGCAGAACAATGAAAAAGATTGTCGTAAAGAAGCGCCATTCGATCCGGCGAAGCCAGGCACAGGAGCTGCTTTCAAGGCTCGCTGAGCAGATCGGACCGTCAGCAAACCTCTTCCATGCGGATATGATTGAAGTCCTCGAGACAACGGCAAATGTCTCGCTCTTCATGGTCAATAAGAAACCGCTCCTGATGGCCACCGCATCCTGGGTATTTCCGACACTGAAAGGCGCGGTCCAGATCCCCTTCCCGGAACGCCGGGTGGTCGTGGACGCCGGGGCGATCCCCTACGTAGTGAACGGTGCGGACATCATGCGGCCCGGTATCGTGTCGGTCACGGATGACGTGAAGGCCAACTGTCCTGTGCAGATTGTCGATGAGCGGCACGGCAAGCCGCTTGCAATCGGCGTCGCCCTGCTGGATGCGCACGATCTGCGTGCCAGTACGGCAGGAAAGATGGTAAAAAAGTTCCACCACGTCGGAGACGAGATTTGGAACATGGAAATCTGATAAAAAGAAGGTAATGTTGGATATGCGGGAAAACACCGGTTTTGCCCATTTTTTTGGAAGAAAACCCTGACCGGGAGCCTCAAAATAGATACTATTAAATAATTTTCGTCATACAGTTTTTTTATGGTTAAGATCATAGACACCCTTCTTGGTAAGAGTTCCGCGAACTCGGACGACGACTATATGGAACTCGACCTCGCATCCTACGAGGAACACGGGGGATCATCCCCGGCACTGCTCGTAAAGATTGCGACCATCACCGACCTCAAGGATACCCCCCGCGTCAAGGACGAGGTCTACTCCGGCAATATCGTGATCGTCGACATATCACGCCTGAAAATGGACAAAATCTCCTACGAACGAGTATTGAAGGACCTGAAAGAAGTGGCAAAGGATGTCAACGGCGACATCATCGGCCTTGGCGACCAGCGCTACGTTGTCCTGACCCCCATGTCGGTGAAGATCTCGCGCGACAAGATCGGTGGAGCGTAAGTGCAGACGGTCGTCCCGGGTCCGTGTCCCTGTTGCAATACTGAAATCGAATACCTGTATAAGACGGAAAATATTCCCTATTTTTCTGATATCCTCATTATTTCGGCGGTTTGTCCATCCTGCGGGTACAAATTCGTCGACACGCAGCTCCTGAAACAGGCTGACCCCTCACGATACACCATGGCAGTTGAGACGGTGGACGACCTCTCGGTCCGGGTGGTGCGGAGCATGAGCGCCGCCATTGAGATCCCGGAACTTGGAGTACGCATCGATCCAGGACCCTCATGCCAGGGGTTCGTGTCCAATGTGGAAGGTGTACTCGACCGGATCGAAACGGTCGTGAAGGGAGCCCTTACCTGGGGCACAGACGTGGAGAAGGAAAACGCAGCAGCACTCCTTGCGGATATTGTCCGGGTGAAGGCGGGGACGTTTCCGATTACGTTGATCCTGGAAGACCCAAGCGGGAACAGCGGGATCATTGCTGATAAGGCAGTGAAAGAAGCATACGTGCCGGAAGAGTGAACTGGTGAACATCAGCAGTTTTTTCAACATTTTTTGTAAATTTTTTTTTTGAATCGCACAACTGATCGATCTGCCCCTGCCCGACCCCCCTCAGGCACATGCGGAAAAAATTCATACTGTTAACGTCGTCATTTTCCCTAAAATGCCTATATTTCCGGCAACCGTTGAGGGGGGGTCGGGCAGGGGCAAATGTGTTTTGGGCTGGATGAAAGGAGCGATTTAGCTTTAGAGAAATCCCCACAGATCACAACAATATGGAGTTTTGGACTGCCAGCAAAAAATCGGGAATTTTCATTCAACACATCCAACCCAATTGACAAAGCATAGGAAGTTGTAAAAAAATCCGCGAAAAGCAACGCTGTGAGAATAATAAAAAGAATAACTATGAAAAAAGCATGTTTGTCCTATCAAAGTGTACCGTTTAATATATCAGTAATATTCTCGGAGTCCTCACGTTATCTCCAGCTCGCCCAGGAACGCACCCGGTTCCTTCACTACCGAACCGACAACCTGCGCACCTTTCACCATCTTCAGCACGCAGGGCACGCTCGCTTTCGGCACTACGTAGGCATAGCCCATGCCCATGTTGAAGGTACGGTACATCTCGACCGGTGATATGTCGCCGGCCTTCTGGATCCAGCCGAAGATATCAGGAGGGGTAATGGTGGTGTCGAACCGGAACCCGTACTTACTCGAGCCGGTTGAAGTTGAGCAGGCCGCCACCGGTGACATGGCACATGCCGTGCACCATGCAGGACGCTGTGACCTTCAGGCTCTCGTGGTAGATCCGGGTCGGGGTGAGGAGCTCCCGCCCGAACGTCTTTTTACCCGTGAACTTCTCATCGTAGCTTGCATATTTCTCCACTACACAGCGGGCGAGCGAGAGCCCATTGCTGTGGACGCCGGTCGATGACACGCCGATAATGGTGTCGCCCGGTTTTATCTTTTCGCCGGCGATAATTTTGTCTTTCTTCTGCAACCCGAGGCAGGTGCCGGCCAGGTCGAGGCCGTTCACGAGGCCCCTGAGCGACGCGGTCTCCCCGCCCACGATATCGATATTCGCCTGCTTTGCCCCCTCGTTGAGACCGATCCCGATCTGGGCCATCTTCTCAACCGAGAGCTTGTCGGTCGCGATGTAATCGACAAACGCGATCGGCTCCACGTTCATCACATAGAGATCGTTCACGTTCATCGCTATGCAGTCGATGCCGACCGTGCTCCAGTCCCCCAGCTGGTCAGCGACAAGCATTTTTGTGCCCACACCATCCGTTGTCAGGGCGAGCGCCATCTCCCCGAAATCGATCAGGCCGGCGAAATGGCCGACCGACCCCATCATCTTCGTCTTTCCCTTCCGCCTGTAGTGCAGGTTCCTGACCAGCGCCTTGATCGCTTTCGCTTCGAGATCAATATCCACACCGGCTTCCGCGTAGGCGTTCTTACTCATCGCTTTCCTCCGAGAGCCGGAACTCGTCGTGGAGCACGCGGACTGCACGCGGACCGTCATCCTGGCTGACAACGAACGAAATATTTGCTTCCGATGACCCCTGCGAGATCATCATCACATTGACACCGGCAGCACCAAGGGCGGTAAAGATCCTCCCCCGGTACCGGGGGCCCCGGCCATACCGGCGCCAACAACCGCGACTGCACAGACGTCGTGGTTGTGGCTCACTTCACGGACCACACCCTCTTTCATAAGTCCAGATAATGCCTTGACAGCGGCGGAGACGTGCGATTCGTCCACGATCAGCGAGATGTTCGCTTCCGACGACCCCTGCGAGATCATCATGACGTTCACCTCGTGGTCGGCAAGGATCGTGAAGATCGCTTTTGCCACGCCGGGCCTCCCGATCATCTGGGCGCCGTTGATGTTGATTGCCGCGACCTTGTCGATGTAGGTCAGGGCTTTGACTACACGGTTGTCCCGCTGGCCGTTACGCACGATCACGGTGCCCGGGTGGGACGGGTTGAAGGTGTTTTTGACCCGGACGAGGATGTTCTTCCTCATCGCCGGTTCGATCGAACGCGGGTGCATCACCTTGGCACCGAAATACGAGAGACTCCATCACCTCGAGATACGAGAGCGACGGCATCACCCGGGCATCGTTTATCACTCTGGGATCGCAGGTCATGATGCCATCGACATCGGTCCAGATCCAGATCTCGTCCGCATCGATGCCGGCCCCGATGATGGAGGCGGAGTAGTCCGAACCGCTCCGCCCGAGCGTGGTGAGGACCCCCTCGCGGGTGCAGCCCATGAACCCCATGACCATAGGGACCTCCTTACCGAGCAGGGGGCCGATACGGCGCTTGATACGCTCATCGCTGTCAGGGAGGGAGGTTGACTCCCCGTGCTGGTCTGTTGTGAGGATACCGGCCTCGCAGCCGTCCATCACGGTCGAGGCGATGCCCCGCTGGCGCAGGGCTGCGGAGAGGATCGGGGCAAGCAGCCGTTCGCCAAACGAGATGATATAGTCCTTCGAGCGGGGAGTGAGTTCCCGCAGGTTGTAGACCGCAAAGAGGATGTTCTGGAGGCGGATGAGCTGCTCTTCCATCTCCGCCCCGACTTCCGCCACGTAGTCAGGCGCCGCTCCTTCGAGCGTCGTGATATGACGCTTGCTGAGCGCTTGGATCAGCGGGGCAATGGCGGTGTTGTCCTTCGCGGTCGGGAGGGCGGAGGCGATCGCGATGAGCTGGTCAGTCACGCCACGCTGGGCCGATACAACAACGGCAAGTTCGTCTCCTGCTTTGTGGTGTTTCTCGAGGATATCGACAACACGCCGGATGCACTGGGCATCGGCAACGGATGTCCCGCCAAATTTCATCAAAAATCTCATTCTTCCTCTCACTTTTGGACGTGCCATTTATTTATGTAACTATACGATCCACAAAATAATAAGATGCTTGCAGATGAGGTTGTGGACTGCCACGTGCTGGTGATCGGGAGCGGAGGTGCGGGTGTCCGCGCTGCCATTGAGGCGTCGCAGTATGGCGACACGGTCCTCATCTCAAAGACCATCGTGGGGAAAGGGGGGTGCACCCCGATGGCGGAGGGGGGGTACAACGCGGTCCTGCGGGAACAGGACTCGTGCAGTATCCATTACGAGGATACGATGAAAGGGGGGGCGTACCTGAACGACCCGGAACTGGTCAATATTCTCGTCAGGGAATCCCCCCTGCGCATGGGGGACCTCGTGAAATGGGGTGCGGTCTTCGATTTCACAGACAGGGACGAGGTTGCCCAGCGCCCGTTCGGGGGCCAGCGGTTCCCGAGGACCTGTTATGCAGGAGACCGCACCGGCCACGAGATGATGACGACCCTTGTCGAGCGGCTCGACGCGACGAAGGTCACCACCCTGCAGGAGTTCACGGTCATCGACCTGCTGAAAGACGGGAATGCTGTTATCGGGGCGATAGCGCTTGACGAGAAAGGGAGCCTCGTCCTCATGAAAGCGGACAGCACGATCCTTGCTACGGGTGGAGGGACGAAGGTCTACGACATCTCCACCAACTCATCGAGCGGCACCGGCGACGGTTTTGCCATGGGATACCGTGCCGGTGCGGAACTGATCGATATGGAGATGGTCCAGTTCCACCCGACCGGCGCGGTCTTCCCCTACGATGCCCGGGGGAGGCTTGTGACCGAAGCGGTCCGGGGCGAAGGCGGAGTCCTGAAAAATGCGAAGGGCGAGCGGTTCATGAAGAACTACGATCCCGAACGGATGGAGCTGTCCACCAGGGATATCGTCGCCCGGGCGATCGCGACCGAGATCCTGCAGGGACGGGGAACGGAGCATGGCGGCGTCTATCTCGACGTGACCCACCTGCCCCGGGAACAGGTCGAGACACGCCTGCCGGTGATGCTCGAGCAGTTCCTGAAGTTCGGCGTGGATATCCGCACCGAGCCGATGCAGGTCGCACCCACGGCCCACCATATCATGGGTGGCCTCCGGATCACACCTGAAGGCCGGACAACCCTGCCCGGGCTGTTCGCCTGCGGGGAGGTGGCCGGGGGAGTGCACGGCGCAAACCGGCTGGGTGGCAACGCCCTTGCTGACACACAGGTTTTCGGGAAACGTGCCGGGGAAGCAGCGGGAAAAGCGGAGATACGGCAAAAAAAAGTGGACAAACGGCAGGTCGAAACCCAGCAGGTTCGGCTTGCAGGTTTCCTCTCCGGAAATACCAACCCGTCGATAGTCCGCAAGGAACTCCAGCTGGCGATGTGGCATGGGGCAGGCATCTTCAGGAACGTACAGGACCTCGAAAAGACGCTCCAGGCCTCCCGGCAATTGTCAACCGCCCGCCTCCGTGCAGCATCGGCACGGAACCTTGCGGAATGCTGCATCGTGCAGAACATGTGCCTGACCGCGTCACTCATCTGCCGGGGCGCCCTGCTCCGCACCGAGTCCCGGGGGGCACACATGCGTACTGATATCGCACAGACACACGACGCAGAGCATTCACCCTTCGGCCACACCTGTGTATCGCAGGCCCGCGAGGGGATCGAGACGCGGGGGGCGATGAGATGAAGGAACTCACGGTCGGGGTATCCCGGTTCGACCCGGATACGGACCGGGAACCACATATTGAGACCTATACCGTGAAGGTCAATGACGGTGCCCGGGTCCTCAACGTGCTGCATGCGATCCACGACGAGATCGATCCAACGCTCTCGTACCGCCACTCCTGTGCATCGGGCCAGTGCGGGAGCTGTGCGGTCAGGGTGAACGGCGAACCGGTACTTGCCTGCATGGAGGAGGCACAGGACGGGATCACCATCGAGCCCCTGAAGCTCGCCGTGAAAAAGGACCTCGTCACCGATCTCGTACCAAAACTCGAGGAGATCGCGTACCTCCAGTCCGGAAAAGAGACCGTCCTCCCGAAGAAGGCTGACATCGATGCGATAAAACCGTTGAAAGACTGCATAGAATGCCTGGCATGCGTCTCGGTCTGCCCTGCAGTTGACGTGACGAAGTTCCTCGGGCCTACCGCAATGCGGCAGGAAATGCGGCTCGTGCTCGACCCGCGGGACAGCCGCGACCGCATCACCGATGCGGTCAGGGACGGCCTCTTTACCTGTACCACCTGCCAGGCCTGCTGGAAAGTGTGCCCGAAGAAGATCGAGATCCCGGCAAAAGCGATCGAGAAACTCCGGGCACACGCGAACAAGCGGGGGCTCACCCTGCCCAGGCACCTTGAAGTGGCGGCACTTATCAAAGAGACCGGCAGGAGTGTTCCCAGGACCGGCACCACGTTCCTCGAACAGGTCGGAGAGGTACTGGAGCCGGACGGACCCGTAAAGGCAACGGTCGGGTTCTTCATCGGCTGCATGTACAACATGCGCCAGGTCCAGTCGGCCCTCGATGCCATGGAAGTGCTGAGGAGGAACGGGATCCGGGTGATAATTCCCAAAGAACAGGTCTGTTGTGGTTCGCCCCTGATCCGGACCGGCCAACTCGCGATCATCGACTCGCTCAAACAGCGGAACATCGAGACGTTCACTTCGCGGAAGATCGATACTGTTATGACGATGTGCGCCGGCTGCGGCTCGACACTAAAGAATGATTACAGGACTCCCTTCAAAGTTATGGACATCAACGAGATCCTTACCAAGTACGGCATCGAGCCCCCGGCCCGTATCCCGATAAAAGCCACGTACCATGACCCCTGTCACCTCATGCGGGGCCAAGGCATCCGCGACCAGCCCCGGGAACTGATCCGGCAGGTAATTGACCTTGTTGAAATGCCTTCGATCTGCTGTGGTTCGGGTGGGGGCGTGCGTTCCGGAAACCCGGACGAGGCAGCAGCGCTTGGGAGCAGGAGAGGTGAAGAGATCAGGAAGACCGGTGCGGAGATCGTGATCACCTCCTGCCCGTTCTGCGAGTTCCATATCATGGGCCATACCGATAAGCCGGTAAAAAATATCGCGACCGTGCTGCTCGAAGGGTACAGGGAGAAAGATAAAAAGAAGGGCTTAACGACAGCCCACAATTGATCGCGGCTTTCGGCCCTTAACTCTTATTCGATAATTTTGCCGCTCACAACTTCATCAGGTACTCGTATGTTTCCAGCGCCGCTTTTGCCCCATCACCGGCCGCGATGATGATCTGCTTGCTCTTGACGCTCGTCACGTCCCCGGCGGCAAAGATACCGGGCACACTCGTCCTGCCATCACAGTCCACGATGATCTCCTTCTTCGCGTTCAGGGCGACGACCCCTTCCACCATATCCGTATTCGGGAGCCAGCCGATCTCGATGAAGACCCCGTCGGTATCGATCTTCTGCTCAACACCTTTGTCGTCCTTGACAGTGATGCCGCTCAGAAACTTGTCACCGTGAAGTGCCGAGATCTGGGAATCCTTGTGCACGGTGATATTCTTCTTCGTATTCAGTTTACCGACATAGACCGGATCAGCCCGGATCGAACTGCGGACGATCAGGTGAACGGATGTGGCAATCTCACTCATCTCGACCGCGGTCTGGAGCGCAGAGTTTCCGCCGCCGACCACAGCGACCCGTTTTCCCTTGTAGAGCGGGCCATCGCAGGTCGAACAGACAGATACTCCGCGGCCGAGGAACTGCTCCTCGTTTGCCACCCCCAGCTTTCTCGGGCGGTTTCCCTGCGTGAGGATCAGGACCCGCGCACGGAAAACATTCTCTGAAATGGTAGTGACAGAAAAAATGTCATCCTGCTTCGTTACCGAGAGTGCCTTGTCGAGTTCCAGACGGATATTGAGTGTCCGCACCTGTTCCTCGAACTTCTTCATCAGGTCCTCCCCCGTTATCATGCGGTAGCCCATGTAATTTTCGATCGCCCATGATTCCAGAGCCTGGCCCCCGATATTCTCACTGATGATCACGGTATTCAGCATCTTCCGGGCACAGTAGACCCCGGCCGTGAGCCCGGCCGGGCCGGCACCGACAATCAGCACATCGAAGATACCCGAAGCGGCAGGCTCGCCGAACAGCTCATTGAGCCGCTGTGTGTCAAAACCAACGATCACTTCATTGTCGACCGTGATGACCGGGACACCGCGCTGACCGGAAAGTTCGATCATCTTCCGTGCCGCATCCTCATCCGCGCCGACATCGATGTTATCATAAGGAACGCCGTATTTTTCCAGAAATGCCTTGGCCATCCGGCAGTACTGACAATTTTTTGTGGAATAGACGGTGACTTTGGTCATTATGCCGTAAAGGTTCCGGAAAAATATAAACATATTGACGGATGCAAGAGCCCACTATGCTTTTCCATCGCAATGTTCTTTTCGGACGAATTCAAATACACCAGTGGATACAAGCCATGGATCCCGATCATGTAACCCTGAGGCTGCACAGGTACCTCTTGTTCTGCATCATCCTCCTGGTCCTTGCCGGCAGCGTTCATGCTGCTCCTGCTGGTGCGGGGACGCAGGCCGAACCTGCGGTTTATCTCGACTTCAATGAAGGAAGTGGCAGCGTTGCCCTCGACGCTTCAGGCCACGGGAATGCCGGGACAATATATGGTGCCACACGAACGGAGAGTGGCGGGTGCGGGGGAGCACTTCTTTTTAATGGTACGGGAAGTTATGTCAGTATACCATTCACCACTTTAAACCACCCGGAAAATGGGGTTACTGTTTCATCTTGGTTCTACGTGGATTCATACGACCCCCAGACCCTTGTCTCGAGCTATGATGACGGTGGATACTGGCTGGGATTTGGTGATGGGGACGACCTGTGGTGGACGGTCGATACCGAAGGATCAGGGGTGGTTGCCGTTCCGGTGCAGCATGAGGGGATCACGCCCCGCCAATGGCACCATGTCACAGGAACCTACGACGGACAGACTGCAAAGATCTATCTCGACGGGGCACTGAGGAACCTTGTCAATGCATCGGGTCCCATCCACTATGAATACAATAATTATATTATTCTCGGCGCTGATGCCGGGACGATCCTGTCACCGGACTCTGCTTGCCCCCGTTACCTGAAGGGCGGACTCGATGAGGTCAGGATATACGACACTGCCCTGGACTACAGTCAGGTTATGGACGACCGGTACCGCTGCTCGGCTGAGCCGGGAGTTCTTCCGCCAGAGCCTGTGAATACAACCGCAACAGTATCCTCCTGCGGTTTCAGTTCCGGGGCCCTGAGTCTCAACAACGGGGAATCTGCTTCCAGGACCCTGGTATTCCCTGATAAAACAGTAAACGGAACCTGGCACATCTCCATGCCCGCAGGTTCGGAACTTGTTGTCAGTGGATATGATCTCTATTCTTCGGCATATCCTGACGCCTGGTATATCGAGATCGCGGATGGGAACCGGCGTGTAGACAGGTCGATTGCATTTCCCAACACCAACAATGCACCGGTAGAGGGCACGATCCCTTCCGGGAACGCAACCGTATATGTCCGGTATTTTGATGGGAAATACCGTTTCCCGGCCAGCGTCGATGTCCTGTTCCAGTGCGTTCCGCCTCCACCTCAATTCCCGTCGGTAATCCCCCATAATATCCTTGCCAATCCCGGCATTGTGATCTATTCGGCATCATGGGCGACGCTGATAGCGGTGCTTCTCGTGATTGTCTGGATCCACCGGCGCAGGGCAGCGAAAAAGGAGCGGCCCCGGGGGGCAGAACCAGAGACAACAGATACCGGGGAGGAGAAACAGTAAGAGATTATAGGGTGATTTCCCGGAACTGCTTACCGAAAACCCCGCAGATCGGGCACTTGTCGGGGGCCTTGCCCAGTTCGATATTACCACAGACCGGGCAGAGGAACACCTTCTCCCGCCCGAGGTCATGGCCCGCCTTGATCGCATCGGATGCCTTCTTGTAAAGACCTGCGTGCACTTCCTCTGCCTTCATCGCATGCGTGAATGCAAGAATTGCATCGGTCTTCTTCTCTGTTTCCGCAAGCTTGATGAAACCGGGTACATCGAGGTATACTCATGGGTTTCTCCCGCGATACTCCCCTCGAGGTTCTGTGCGGTAGGGCCGATTGCAGAGAGAACTTTCAACAGTTTTTTTGCATGGATCGCTTCTGCCTCCGATGCTGCCTTGAACAGAGTTGCAACGCTCTTGAACCCCTCCTCGGCAGCTTTCTCAGAAAAGGCCTGGTATTTCCGGTTTGCCTGCGATTCGCCGGCAAATGCTTCCTTTGCATTGTCGCTTGTTGTCATAAGGGAATGGTATGGCAGGAAGGGGTTCTTAAATATTCTTCATGGGGCACGTAAACGCATGAGAGCGATTGGAGGAAAGCCGGAGGATCAAAGAACGCATTTAAATATAGGAATAATTTAACATAAATAAAAAAGAGAGAAATGATTGATTGAGGGAGTATTCCTGATCTCGGGAATACCGCCGGGAAAACAGGTTTTTATGAGAAAAATGAGAGATGTACCGCTCCAGGACAGGCCCCGCGAAAAGATAGAAAAAAAAGGGGCGTCTGCACTATCGGATACGGAACTGATAGAGGCAATCATCGGGCGGGGTACACGACGAAGGGATGTCCGGGAAATTGCCAAGGACGTCTGCGGGATCCTTAAGGAGAAACAGGACATACGATACGAGGATATACGGGCAGTCGAGGGGATCGGTCCCAGCAGGGCATCACAGATCATGGCTTGTTTCGAGATGGGAAGGAGGTATTTTGCACCGGAAATGAATGGAGGAAAAGTTACAAAACCCGATGACATACTCCCTTTTGTCGCGCACCTCCGTGACAAACGCCAGGAACACTTCATCTGCATCACCCTCAATGGTGCCGGTGAAGTGCTTGGCAACCGGGTAATCACTGTCGGCCTTCTGAACCACAGCCTCGTCCACCCGCGAGAAGTCTTCGCCGACGCGATCACGGACAGGGCGGCGTCTATCATCTGCGTGCACAACCACCCGTCCGGCTCCCTTGAACCAAGCAGCCAGGATATAGCGATCACCGCCCAGCTCAAGGAAGCCGGCTCACTCGTCGGAATCCAGCTAATCGATCACGTTATCGTCACGAAAACCGGGCACCTGAGCATGCGGGAACGCGGGCTTGTCTGACGGGATCTGTACTACGATCTCTCAAGAAATCCGTGAACACCCGGATACGTCCACATAAGAGTCCTGCGCAGTCCGACATCCGGGTCCGGGATACCAGCTTGGTGATACTGTGATCAGCGACAACGGCACAAAACGGCCCACGGAAGGAACAGTCAACTGTTCCGGTGCCGCAGATTTCACGGCTGTCAGGCCGTAATACCGGGACCAGATGACCCCTCAACCTCGCGGACGGGAGGACCGGGATGCTACTGAAAAGCGTGAATTTTTCCGCTGCCGCCGATCCCTTCCGGTCAAGGTACCCCTGGCGATCCTCGCGCGGGCGCGGCCCCGGCTCGTGGGTTCCGGTTCCCTCCGGATGATTCGGTAGTGTAGTACCTTGTTCTCAGGAAGCGGGCTCTTTGTCCTGCTCACGGCCGTGATACTATACACGATTCGGAAAAATCATTGTACGCCGAAAACGAGGGACGCGGGGGCAGCGATGTCACGGGTTGAGCGTCTTCCCGAGCGCAAATCCCTTGGCGTAGGCCGTGTTGAGAACTCCGGGCTGAGTCGTGATATCGCGGATGGTGTCCATGTCGCTCACCAGCAGCTCGTCCCAGAACTGGAAGTCGATGATATCGAGGAATGACCGTGTCGTCAGTTTTGCGCCGACAAACACTTCAGGAATATTCATGCCGGAGATGCAGATGAACAGTGCCTTTCGCACCGCCGTCTTGTCTGCTGTAACGAGAGGCTTTTTGCGAAGGTACTTTGCCATGAAAAAGACCTGGCAGCGATCCATGAAGGATTTGAGCTTCCCGGGAATGCCCATACACATGATCGGCGTGGCAAGGATGAGGCCGTCTGCATCCCGGAGTTTCGGGTACATCTGCTGCATATCGTCATCGATGATACAGGTCTCATGCTCCCGACAGAACATCATCTCCTGGCAGGCATCGAAAGAGAGATTCGTCACCGCGATCTTTTCCACCGTGCAGCCTGCGTCCTCAGCACCTTTCAGCGCCCGATCCAGCAGTCGTGCAGTATTTCCCTCGGGAAGGGGGCTTCCTAAGATCCCGATAATCCTGCCAGCCATAATACAACTGGAGATAAATGTGCCATAAAGTTTTGCAAAACAAAACGGATCTTTCATTCCACGGGTGAAGCGCCCGAATGGGCAGCAACACAATCCATATATATCTTTGGCGTGAATGAGAGTTTTGGTGTTTCGTTTGACTGAACAGAAGACCTACAGCGCAGGCCAGAAGGTCGGGCCGGGCAAATACGTTTGCATTGACTGCGGAAAAGAACTGACTCTCGACAAGAGCGAGCAGGACCTCAGGAAGTGTCCCTCCTGCTCCTGTGCAGAATACCAGTGCTTCCCGATGACCCACATCCGTCCCGACGTCAAGACGCCGGAAGATGCAAAACACCCGCCCAAACGCGGGAAGAGCCTCCAGTAACTTCTTATTTTTTAAGAATCAGCGTACTGCCGCTATGAACACTGGTGCCGGACATGGGCAACAGCCCATTGAATGCTTTATTGCGTGGCGTTCAGCTCCAGGAACACCCTGCTGAAGGGGGAGAAACAATCATGGTGAATGTTTCGAAGACGGGGCAGATCTTCAAATGCGAGATCTGCGGCAATGTCGTCGTGGTAAAGGAGGCCGGCGGAGGAGAGCTGGTCTGCTGCGGCGAGCCCATGCAACTTGAGGAGTGAAATGAATATGGCAAAAAACACAACCAAGAAGGACTTGAACGACCTGGAGAAGAAGATTGGCAAAGTACCGAAATTCTTCAAGGAACTGACCACGAACGATCCCGAGATGTTCGACCTCGTGATGAAATTCGAACGGCACATCTGGGATGATGGCAAACTCACAAAGAAGACCAAGAAGCTGATCGCAATTGCGATCGCCGCAGCCCTCCGGGACCAGCATGCGGTCCGGGCCCAGCTTGCCGGCGCTGCAAATCTCGGTGTTACGAAAGCAGAAGTGGAAGAGGCGCTCCGCGTCACCTTCCTCCTCTCGGGAATGCCGGCCTATGTGTACGGGAAAGCCCAGCTCGACGAAGTAATGAAGAAGTAACGAGGTGTGTGCGATGGACATCGAAGGTTGCATCTCGTTTCCGGTCCTCGGGGAACCGGCACCGGACTTTGAGGCGGAGACAACCCACGGCCCCATCACGCTCTCCGGCATGAAGGGAAAATGGGTTGTGCTGTTCTCCCATCCGGCGGATTTCACACCGGTCTGTACCACCGAGTTCATGGCATTCGCTTCAATCTACGATGAACTCAAAAGCCTGAACGTCCAGCTGCTCGGGCTTTCAGTGGACAGCATCTCCGCACACCTTGCATGGGTGCATGACATCAGGGAGAAGATGGGGGTCCAGATCCCCTTCCCGATCATCGCCGACCTGAACATGAAGGTCGCCCATAAATACGGGATGATCCACCCGGGCCAGAGCTCGACTGCTGCGGTCCGCTGCATCTTCTTCATCGACGACAAAGGGGTCATGCGGGCAATGATCTACTATCCCCTCCAGAACGGCAGGTTCATGCCCGAGATCATACGGCTTGTCAAGGCCCTCCAGACCACGGACAAGTTCAAGGTCTCGACACCGGCAAACTGGCAGCCCGGCGACAAGGTGGTCGTGCCGGCTCCCAAGACCGCCGCAGAGATGGAGAAGCGACCGACCGAGGGGTACGAATGCAAGGACTGGTACCTCTGTTACAAGAAAATTTGAACCCGGTCACAACCAGCCGAAAGGACCGGATCCCCTCTTTTATCTGCGTGACATTCTCCTCAATAAAAAACTATCACGAGCCCTGCATGACCATAGGGCGATCGTGTGGTTCATCTGCTCCGGGAGCGATCTGGTATGGAAGACGATGGCAGGCGATGAACCGGAAGACAAAAAAGCAGGCCCGCTGCCGATCCTCACCGATCCCCCTTTCTACCTCCCGGAGTTCGAGCGGTCGTACCGGTACATCATCGACGAGTACGAGATCCCCCGGAAGGATATCGCTCTCTTCATGCCCTGTGCGGTCCGGAAACCCTATAGTGCGAGCCCCAGCCACCAGTTGATCAGGATGATCATCTCGCAGGTGTTCGAAGAGCCCCAGTACCATATCGTCGTCTTCGGGACCTGCGGAATCGTCCCCGCGGAACTCGAGGAGATGTACCCGTACGCCCATTACAAGTACATGCTCGGGAAGTGCAGGGATCATAGGATCCTCGAGGATTTCCTTCATATTGAGACGGACCGCATTGCAGAGTATCTCGAAAAGACCCGCCATACCTATACGTACCGCATCGCGTACTGCATCGGGCTCTTCCGCGAGGCATTGATCCGCGGGTCGGCAAAGTCCGGCATTCCCATCGATCTGATCCTCCCTTCCCGGGACGCGATCAACACAGTCGTGGAAGAAGGAGACTGCGTTTTCGAGGAGGGGAGTCTCTCCATGGACGAGTATCTGGGCGAATTCTGTAACGAACTGATCCGGTTCCGCAATGAGCATTACGGCCCAGGCCGGGATCACTGACCCTCACCTTAAGCGTGGCGGGACGCAGCGATCCGGCTGGTGGGAGCATTTTTCGTGCACGCAGTTTTTTCGTGCTCAAATCGTCCACAGCCGGGGATTTGCCCTGACTGCCATCCAATTATTTTTCAACGCGGATGACATAGAAGAGTGTAATGACGATCAAGGTCCTCGCCTTTGCCGGAAGCCCGCGGCGGTTCGGGAACTCGGAGACGCTGCTCGACTGGGTGCTTGCTTCGATGGCAGAGGACCCGGACGTGTCCATTGAAAAAGTCCCGCTCACCGAGGCAAATATCAATATCTGCCGCGGGTGCAATGCCTGCGAGACCCTCAACAAGTGCGTCCAGCGCGACGGGATGGACATCTGGCACGACAAGATCGTCGAAGCCGACTGCATCCTTCTCTCGTCCCCGATCTACTGCATGGGGATTGCCGCCCTGCCCAAGGCCCTTATCGACCGGGCGCAGGTTTTCCGGTCGAGAAAATACGTCCTCAAACTCCCTGTCGTGCCACCGGAACGGAAAGGAAAGCGCCTCGGTGCCTTCCTTGCCAGTGCCGGCCAGAACTGGAAGTACGTCTTCGATGCTGCCGTTCCTTCGATCAAATGCTTCTACCATGTGATCGACATCAGGGACGCCGATATCAGCTACCTTATGATCAACGGCGTTGACGAGAAGGGGGCGATCGAACGGCACCCGACTGCAAAAGCCGACGCGACGACACTCGGGAAGATCATGATCACCGAACTGAAAAAACGGCTCGCTGCCTGAGGTCATGATGGTTGTTACGGTACTGGGAATATCGGGAAGCCCGCACCGGCACGGGAACACCGAGACCCTGCTCGACAGTTTCCTCGAAGGCGCACGGTCGGCAGGGGCATCTGTAGAGAAAGTGGTGCTCAAGGATCTCACTTACTCTCCCTGCCGGGGATGCAATGCCTGCCATAAGACCGGGGAATGTGTCGTGAAAGATGACGCGATCTCCATTTTCGAAAAGATACTTGCTGTGGATTGCATTGCCATTGCCTCTCCCATCTATACGATGGGCATCACCGCAGAACTCAAAGGGCTGATCGACCGGGGGCAATACCTCTGGGCCCGGAAATTCATATTGAAAACCCTGTATTTTTCCGATGACCACATCAGGAAACACAAAGGGCTCTTTGTCTCAACTGCCGGGCAGAACTGGGATCACGTGTTCGACGGGGCATTTCCCGCTATTACTGCGATCTTCAATGGCACCGGTTTCGAGTATTACGACAATATCATAGCAAACAACATGGACGAGTACAAGGGAATCAAAAACCACCCGACCGCTATGAAAGACGCGTTTCTCAAGGGGCAGAACGTTGTCGGCGTGATTGAAAAACTGAACAGCGAACGCGAGTCAAAAAAAGGGAATCAGATCAAGGCGAACGAGGCATAGAGTGTCCCGAACGCTGCAATGATCAGGATCAGGAATACCGGTTTATTCCATGCCCAAACTTTTGTCCCGTCGAGGATACTGATCGGGATGAGGTTGAACGCCGCGATCATCGCGTTGATCCTGACCCCGGCAAGACCGATCTCTGCAGGGAGGCTGGCCCCGCCGGCAATGAGGAAGAGGGCGGCAAAGAGGATGCACAGGACAAGGTTGATGACCGGCCCTGCCGCTGATATGATCCCGTTCTGCTCCCTGCTCAGGCCCCTCCCGTCAGGGGAATAAATGACGGTCGCTCCCGGGGCGGCAAAAACAAACCCGACCAGCGCTGCCATGACAACCGCGATGAGGAGCATCGTGTTGTCTTTTACAAATTCCGCCCAGTAACCGAACCGGATCGCCATGAATTTGTGGGCCATTTCATGGAGGATAAAACCGATACCGACCGTAAAAAGGGCGATCCCGAAATACACAAGGGCATGTGAAGGATCAATCGCCGCAACCGGGCCGAGGATACCATAGGGCGCGATATTGATGATAGTGAATGCGAGTGCTATTGCCATCCAGGCAACAAAAAGGTCCGCTTCTTCGCGCCGGGTTATTCGTTCGAGCATGTAAGACACCTGATCAGATGGGATTTCCCGTATTAATTATTTGGTGTTCTGTGTTCGTAAGCATTACGTTTATGAAAATGCCCGGGAATGTACCTGATATGTCTCTCGAACATGTGCGGGCCGAGATCTCAAACGTGGATGCCGATATCATCCGCCTCATCGCGAAACGGCAGGAGCTGGCAGACAGGGTGGCAGGGATCAAGATCCGGGACGGTATTGCCATCCATGACAAGAAGCGAACCGCAGACATCCTCGATTCCGTCTCCAGCCAGGCCGTAGAGAGCAGGATCGATCCCGTTTCTGTCCGGAGAATATTTGAGATCCTTATTGCGATGAGCGAGAAGCGCCAGCGGGATTATTCCGGCAACGGAAATCTTCCGTAACCATTTTAAAATAGAGTGTTTTACCCGAACCACCCGAGGAAGATTACCAGACCCAGAGCAGTCATGACGATGCCGATGACAAAACGGAGGACCCGACGGTTTTCTGTCCTCCACATATCCGCCTTTTCCGGGGATACACCATATGCAACGAGGAGCGTCACCAAAACGAGAGGCAGTATGAAAATGAGATTATACAGGATGAGGTACGGGAAACCGGTTGCGAGGGTCAGCTCTCTCCCCATGAGGGCGATTATGCTGATATAGATCCCCCCGGTACAGGAGAAGCCGAGCAGCCCGGCCAGTATGCCGAGAATAAAGGCAGCGGGCAGGGACGCGATCCGGGTATAGTGCAGGAGGATGCCCTTCCCGGCAGCGGGCACGGAAAGGAGAAAGGTCTCCTTGTTTTTTATGACATCCCCCAGCGTTATGACGCCAAGGACCACGGCGACAGTTGCCCCGAGTAGCGAGAACAGTTTCGAGTACCCGGAGAGCGATACTGCGGAAAATATCCCAATCCCCATGAGGAGGTGGAACAGGAAAACGGCTGCTATGTACGAGCCGCCGATCAACAGGATCCGCTTCCGGTTCTCTGCCGCTGCAATCGAGATGAGGAGGAATATAAGGACCGAAAGGGCACAGGGGTTGAGGCTGTCGGCCAGTGCCGGGATGATCACCATCCGGGGGGTCAGGGAAGTGGCTGCAGTAGTGCAGTTTTCTGCCGATGACGACGGGCCGGTTGCAGTCATATTACACGAAGCAACCCGTGCCTTTTCCGCAAGGATGCGCACCTCAAAATGGTCCCTGATCTCTGTTTCCCCGACCAGTGCGTTGTTTCCGATAAAAATTTCCGGGATTCCGGAGTTGCTGATGTTATATTCCCTGTTTATCTCCACAAATTCCTGCTGGTTGCTGGCATTGTGGTAGACCTCCAGCATTTCGAGGTGCAGTTCGGGATATTTTATCAGCAGGCCGGTGATCAGGGGGTTTATTTTCTCGCAATGTTCGCACCCGTCACCATAGAAATAGATGGCAGTGACAGACCTGCTTGAAGATACGGGGGTTCCCGGGGGGGTATTTCCGGATGGCTCGGGCGGTGGGGGCGGATTACTTACTGTTTTTTTTTGAGGTAATCCTGGACCAGCGCCTCAAGCCTGTCGGGGATATCCCGTTCTCCGACAAGTACGGTCTTGCCAATGACCACTTCAGGTACGCCGGGAGGTGTTGATATTCCGGCTGCAGCATTTGCCCGGGTATAGATCTCCTGGTTGGTCTGGTTATGCCAGACTTCGAGGAACTGGATATTCGCATCCGGATATTTCTGCGTGAGGTTGTCCATAAAGGGCATGATATTATGGCAGTGGGGGCATTCTTCACCGTAGAAGAAATAAATAGTGGCTGAAGAAGGAGCCGCCTGCTGCGGGGAGCCGGCTAAAAAAGCCGCAAGGCTGGCGATAACAACAACAATGAACAAACCGCCGGCGATCTTAAGGATCTTATCCATAGAGATAAACCTGTTAGTTATTTTGAAAACTTCTCATTTAATAAAATGCCTATCGGATCAGAAGCGTTTAAAAAGATCAGGCGAGGGAGATCATCGTCCCGACACCGTCACGGGTGAAGAGTTCGAGGATGAGGTTGTGCTCGATATTCCCGTTGATGATATGGGAGTAACTGACACCATTCTCCACGGCCTTGATGACGGACATGATCTTCGGGATCATCCCTTCCCCTATCGCCCCGGATTTCTGGAGATCGTTCGCTTCGCGGACGGTCAGTTTCCGGAAGACCTTTGTGCGGCCTTTGTCCATGACACCATCGACATCCGTCATGTTGACGAGTTTGTAGGCATTCAGTGCGATGGCGATATCTGCCGCTGCGGTATCGGCATTGATATTCAGGCTGCCCCCGTTTTTATCGATGGCAATGGGGGAGACTACGGGGATATAATTCTTGTCAAGCAGAGTGTTGAGAATCGTGGGATCAATCCACTCGATCTCGCCGACATGCCCCAGGTCCACTTCTTTCTGGACGCCGCCGATCTCCACTTTCTGGAGATCCATCTTCTTTGCGAGGATCAGGTTCCCGTCACTGCCGGAAAGACCTACCCCCCGGGCGCCGCACTTGGCGATAAGGGAGACGATGCCCTTGTTGATCTTGCCGACAAGCACCATCTGGGCAATCTCGAGGGTCTCCTCGTCGGTTACCCGGAGGCCCCCGACAAAGACCGACTCCTTGCCCATCTGCTTCATCTTCTCGCTGATCTCCGGGCCCCCTCCATGAACCAGTACAACCCGGATACCCACGTAGTGGAGGAGGACCGCATCCCGGATCGCATTTTCCAGTACTACCGGATCGACCATCGCGTGGCCACCCAGTTTAATCACGATCGTTTTCCCGTGGAACTGCTGGATGTAGGGCAGCGCCTCCATGAGGACATCCTCGCGCTTCATCATGTGGTGTACCTCCCGTTGATCTCCACATAGCGTTCGGTAAGATCGCAACCCCATGCGGTCGCCTGCTCCTTTCCCTCCGCAAGATCGAGGATGAAGATCACTTTCTTACCCCTCATCGCCTTCCTGGCTGCATCGAGGTCGGCGATGATCTCGCCGGATTTCACCAGCAGGTGGTTTTTACTGCCGTCGCTGATCCAGAGCGAGACCGCGTTCGGATCGAACTTCACTCCCGCCCTTCCCGCTGCGGCAATCACCCGGCCCCAGTTGGGATCTTCACCATAGACGGCGGTCTTCACGAGCGGGGATTCGATGACGGTGCGTGCAACCTTATCGGCATCGTTTTCCCTTTTGGCCCCGGTGACCAGGATCTCGAGCAGTTTCGTCGCGCCCTCGCCATCCCTTGCGATCTGTTCGGCAAGGGTGCGGCAGCACTCTTCAAGCGCAGCTGCGAATTCCACACTCTTCACGGCGCCCGCTTCGCCGGTGGCGGTACAGAGCACGATATCGTTGGTGCTGGTATCCCCGTCAACTACGACGCGGTTGAACGAGCGGCGGGTTGCCTGCCGGAGGGCATCTGCCAGCGGCCCGGCACCGATTTCCGCATCGGTATAGAGGAACGCAAGCATGGTGCCCATATTCGGTGCAATCATCCCGCTTCCTTTGGTAATGCCTCCGATGCTGAAACCTTCTTTTTCCACGAGGGCATGCTTGGGAAAAGTATCGGTCGTCATGATTGCCTGCGCGGCAAGGATCTCTGCCTCGGGAGTATGGTTGAGCTTCGGTGCAATGGTCTCGCACTGGCGCCTGATGAGGGGCATGTCCAGGTACCTCCCGATAACACCGGTGCTGGCTACACCGGTGTGAGAGGGTTGAACCCGGAGCAGAGATCCTGCATACTCCGTCATTGCGACGGCATCGGCATATCCCCGTTTTCCTGTGTATGCGTTTGCACACCCGCTGTTGACGATGACCGCTTCCAGTTTTCCTGCCCGTATCTGTTTGCGCATCAGTTCGATCGGTGCGGCCTTTACCAGGTTCTCTGTGAACATACCGGCAGCCGCCCCGTGCGCCTCGATGAGCGCCAGGCCGAACTTCCCCTCTTTTACACCCCAGGCCTTGACGCCGGGGATTGCGCATATGCTCTTGAATGACATCTATTCACCCGCCTCTTCTTTTCCGGTATAGGCCGATCCGATTGCATTGATAATATCAGCCCTTGTGATGATCCCTACGATCTTCTTTCCCCGCAGGACCGGCAGGCGGGCGACTCCTTCCTTCAGCATGAGGGCGGCGGCGGCCTCGACGTCCACATCTTCGGTTGTCGTGACCACCAGGTGGGTCATCACTTTTTTCGCCGGCATGTCCCCTATATTTGTCAGCGCGTGCTTGGTCTTTTCCCAGTTGATATATTCCCGAATCGGTACTTCGATGATCTCGAACGGTGACGGGAGCCAGAGGTCATCGGAGATCCTCTCGGTTTCAAGAAGGGAGATGAGGTCGGACTCCGTGATGATGCCGACGAGCTCTTTTCCTTCCAGGACCGGGAGACCCCCGATATGGTGCTTCCGGAACAGTGCGACCACGTCGCGGAGGGATGTCTCCGCAGTACATACAACCGGGTCCTTTGTCATTGCATCCTGAACGAGCATGGTACCATCCACCTAGGGCAGCATCCCTGCACCGAAGAGTCCGTCCTTTTCAGGATACCCGCACATCAGGTTCATGTTCTGGATGGCCTGGCCGCTTGCACCTTTGACGAGGTTGTCGATGGCAGAAACCGCGACAACCCGGTGTCCTTCACTCTCCACCATGACATCGCAGAAGTTACTCCCGCGGACCGCCGCAAGCGAAGGTTTCTGGTACCGGACGAAATATTCTCCTTTGTAGAAGTCACGGTAGATTTTTTCCACCTCTTTCTGCTCCATGGGTTCGTTGAGCAGGATATGCGCTGTTGTCAGGATCCCGCGGTTGACGGGGACGAGGTGGGGGGTGAAGTAGACGTTTGCCTTCGATCCAAGGAATGCAAGCTCCTGTTTCATCTCGGCGAGGTGCCGGTGGGTCGTCCACTTGTACGGCCCGACATTGTCCCCGACGTTGGGGTAATGTGTTGTTGCGGAAGGGTTGTCCCCGGCTCCGCTGACACCGGTCTTGGAATCGAATATCACAGTATGGGCATATTTTGCGAGGGGTGCCGCGGCAAGGGTTGCCCCGGTCGGAAAACAACCCGGGTTAGCCACGAAGTCCGCATTGACGCATTCCTTACGGTGAAGCTCGGGGATACCGTAGGGTGCGGGGAAAAAGTCGGTGTGGGCGACCCCGTACACCTTTTCAAAGACTTCTTTTGGCAACCGGTAGTCCGCGCTCAGATCGACGACTTTGATCCCGCGGGATAGCAACCTGCCCGCATACGTCATTGCCGCAGTGTGGGGTACGGCAAGGAACACCACGTCGGCATCAAGGGCATCGATTTCAGGGTTTTCGAACCGGAGATCGGTAAACCCTTTCAGGTGGGGATGGACCTGGTCGAGAGGGGTTCCCGCCAGTTTCCGAGAAGTGGCACACGTGACTTCTGCAGCGGAGTGGTGAACGAGGAGGCGGACCAGCTCACCACCGGCATAACCGGAGGCCCCGACAATCGCAATTTTCATACAGTAATATCCGGCTGTAAAAATTTAATCCTTTTTAAAAGAGGCATTCCGGAAGTTCCCGGTTTACTTTTGGTTTTTTAAAAATCTGCCCCGCAATTACTCACTTTTACGTGAATAGACATTGAAGAGCCGTTGGCCGAGGAGCTCGATCCGGTCCCGGTCCTCGAGACCGTTGAGGAGATCTTCGGGAAGTGCATCCAGGCCTTTTGCTGCGCCGAGATAAGCACCGCAGAGCAGTGCAATAGTATCAGTATTTCCCCCGGTATTCGCGGAGACGGTCAGGAGGTCGGGCGGGTGGGAATACCGGCTGATCAGGAAGAATGCGATCGGAAGGGTCTGGAAAACCGAGACATCATTGCCGATCTTGAGCAGGGCGGTTTCCGTATCCATCCCGTCCTTTTCGAGCAGGAGGGCATTATGAATTTTACTCCAAGTATCTCATCTTCGACCATTGCCTTTTCAACAGCCTTTCCGATGGGGTCGGGCGATTCGTGGAGAGCGTGGTAGAGGAGTGTTACGAATGTCGATACTGCGGCGTGAGCTGCCGGGTGGGTATGGGTAATGTTACAGGCCCTCACTGCACGTTCACAGGCCTCGTTCATATCAGGGAACGTCAGTGCGAAGGGGACTGCGATCGGCAGGCAGCCCGAGGTTGTTGATTTGACTCCCTTCTGCAGGACGTTTTCCCGGGCCATATGTTCACAGGCAGCGGAAATGGATCCGTCAGGAAATCGCAGGGCGCCCCGCATATACAGCTCCAGGAGTGCCTTTGCGTACCGGTCCTCATTGTACTTGCCATCAGCGAGAAGGGTGCCCACGAGGATCATCAGTCTGAGTATCATCGGTATACTGTCCTGCGTTCAGCCCTTCGTTGGGATGTCCCTTGTACGGGCGGCGGTACCCGTACTTCATTTTATTCAGGTTCGGAGATGCGCTCTCGTTGGGCATACCAAGTGCATCTCCGATCGCCGCACCCAGCAGGCATCCCTTGAATTTCTTGAGCATCGATCTTATATTGAAAAATCCGGATAGATAACCCTTCGTATCTACTACGGGCAGATTCGCCGGGGGATCTCATATTCGGAACCCGTTTTTCCAACCCTGAACGGTTTTTTCATACAGAAATATCACTCCTTGTTTTTGATCATTTTTAGGTCAATTCCAAAATTTTTAAATAGGTTGTTTCACATGATTAATAATGTAGAATAGGTGGGCAGATTGACAGAGAACTTTGATGTCAGACTCGTCGAGGATGTGAAATCATACACGCCCGACCCACAGTACAGGAAAAATGCATGGATGGGAGATTACCAGAAAGCGTACCATGAATTTCTGGCAAATCCCGATGCATTCTGGGAAAAGATGGCAAAGGAGCTTGACTGGATCAGGCCGTGGGATAAGGTAAAGGAATGGGACTACCCGTACGTCAGGTGGTTCCCCGGTGCCAAGCTGAATATCTCGGCAAACTGTCTTGACCGCCATGTCAACAACAGCAGGCGCAACAAGGTTGCCCTGATCTGGAGGGGCGAGGAGGGGAGGGAGCGGATCTTCACGTACCAGAAGCTCCTCTCGCAGGTGGCACGTTTCGCCAATGCTCTCAAAAAAATCGGCGTGAAGAAAGGTGACTGTGTTTGCATCTACATGCCGCTGGTCCCCGAGCAGATTATCGCAATGCTTGCCTGCGCCCGTATCGGTGCGGTCCATAACGTTGTTTTCGGAGGATTCGGCGCTTCCGCTCTGAACATGCGGATACAGGACGCGGAGGCGAAGGTTGTCATCACGGCGGATATCTCGATCCGCCGCGGAAAGGCCATTCAGCTCAAGGCAATCGTCGACGAGGCCACCATCAATGCATCCACCGTAGAACACATCATTGTCCTGAGACGGAGAGAGCCCCCGGTTGATCTCAACGAGCGGGAGCTTGATTTCTACGAGCTGATGGAGGGCATGTCAGATGTTTGCCCACCGGAAGTCATGGATGCCGAAGATCCGTTCTTCATCCTCTACACGAGCGGCTCGACCGGAAAGCCCAAAGGTATCGTGCACACCTGCGGAGGGTATATGGTCGGCACCTATTACACCAGTAAGTATGTCTTCGATCTGAAGGATAACGACATCTATTGGTGCACGGCTGATCCCGGCTGGATCACCGGTCACAGCTATATTGTATACGGGCCCCTCGCCGTTGGTGCAACGGTCTTCATATCAGAGCTGACCCCCGACTACCCCGATGCCGGCAGCTTCTGGAACCTGATCGAAGAGCAGAAGATCACGATCTTCTACACGGCCCCGACGGCCATCCGGATGTTCATGAAGATGGGCGAATCATGGCCGAACAAGTACAACCTGGACTCCCTGCGCATCATCGGATCGGTGGGTGAGCCGCTGAACCCCGAGGCATTCGAGTGGTACTACCATGTAATCGGCAAGGACAGGTGCCCCATACTGGACACCTGGTGGCAGACCGAGACCGGGATGCATATGATCACCACCATGATCGGTGAACCCATGCGCCCGGGTTTTGCCGGCAGACCGATTCCCGGGGTGGAAGCCGACGTGGTAGACAAGGACGGGAACCCGGTAAAGCCTGGGACCGGTGGGCTGCTCGTGATAAAATCCCCGTGGCCGGCGATGCTTCGCATGGTCTACAAGGACGATGAACGGTACCGCAAGTACTGGTATACCATCAACGGGGTCTACGCGGTCGGCGACCTCGCCGTCAAGGGCAAGGACGGATATATCATGATCCTCGGGCGGGCAGATGACATCATCATCGTTGCCGGCCACAACATCGGCACCGCGGAAGTGGAGAGTGCACTCGTCTCCCATCACGCAGTGGCCGAAGCTGCGGTGATCGGAAAGCCCGATGCCGTGAAAGGGAATTCGATCAAGGCATTCGTCATCCTCAGGGTGGGGAATGAACCGGGTGATAACCTCAAACAGGATCTCCTCCACCATGTCCGGACAACCCTGGGACCGATCGCCATGCCCCATGAGATCGATTTCGTGGACAAGCTTCCCAAGACCAGGAGCGGCAAGATCATGCGGCGGGTCCTCAAGGCAAAAGAGATGGGTATCGATCCCGGGGACATCTCAACACTGGAGGAGTGAGTGTGGAAAAAGGACTGGTACGGAGTAGTGGACCATCGTATGGAATCGGACTGGCTGTTGAATGAATGAACTATGGAGGTGATAAACAATGGCAAACGAGACTGAAAACAGTGTGACCCAAGTAAAAAACCTTGATATTACCGCAAACCCGGCACCACTCGGGCTGATGGGGTTTGGTATGACGACCGTACTCCTGAACCTGCACAATGCCGGGTTCTTCGCGCTAGGATCCATGATCCTCGCCATGGGGATCTTCTACGGAGGGCTGGCTCAAATCATCGCCGGCATTCAGGAATGGAAGAAGAATAACACGTTCGGTGCAACAGCATTCACTTCCTATGGCATTTTCTGGCTTTCACTTGTAGGCCTGCTCATCCTCCCGAAGATGGGGCTTGCGGATGCACCGGACAAGACTTCCATGGCAGCATATCTTGCGATGTGGGGGCTGTTCACCGCGATCATGTTCATAGGGGCATTGAAAACCAACCGGGCACTGCAGTTCGTCTTTGCGTCACTGACGATCCTGTTCTTCCTGCTGGCGCTTGGAGAGATCACCGGTAACAGTACCATCACAATGATCGCAGGATACGAAGGCATCATCTGCGGGTTCTCTGCGATTTATGCCGGTCTGGCCCAAGTGCTTAACGATATGTACAAGCGGACTGTTGCACCTCTGGGATAAAGCCGTGCTGGCAGGACAAATCTGCATTCAATCCTCTTTTTATTATCACAGACCGGGCTGGCTGCCGGAACAATTATACCGGAGACTGGTGAATTTTCTTCCGTTGTGCAATTCGGTATCCGCATATTACCTGTATGGATGTCCCGAACTGCCGGTCCAGTGCCGAATCCCCCGTATCGACGTACAGGGTCGGGGTACGGGAAAGTTTGCCGGGAGTTGCCAGTACGATAATATTCCGGATCCCTGCTTTCCTGACAACGGTGGCGCTGATCTGCTGCGAACCCCTGCCAAGGATAAAACCCTGAGCCCCGATAGGACTGACAAGGATCTTGACATGTGGGATCCGGGAAACCAGTTCAAGCAGGGTTTTTTCATCCGCATCGGATGCAACGACATTGCCCCCGTACACCGCATCCACGCCCAGAAGCGTCTTTTCTACGCCCATCCTGTGCGCAAGATGTTCTGTCGAGGTACCGGCACCGAGGATATAGAGCGTATCGTCCTGCATGATCTCCAGGATAAAGGAAGCAATCTCATCTTTTGCCCGGTCCTCATCCTGGTCCTCGAATACCCCTTTCATGACCTGTGTCCTCCCGGGAATATACGGAGATCTGACATATCCGAAAATCCGGGTTCTGAGCTCACCACCGCGATAGGCCTCTTCATCAACATCGACGATCTCTGCGTCATGGTACCTGACATCGGGAACCTGCCGGAGGATGGCTGCAGCTGATTGTGGATCGATTGCGAATACTGCTGAATACATTTTCACTCCGGCGGGTATGCCAAGGAGCGGAATACTCTTTCCCGCTACTTCCGCGATATCCCGGGCCGTCCCGTCACCACCACTGAAAACAATCAGTTTTACCCCGTGTTCCAGAAAGGTCCTGATTGCAGCTTTTGTATTCAGTGCCGTGCTTTCGCCAAGGTAATGATATACGACCTGGTAGGAGGGTATCCCGGCATCCTGCAGGACATGCTCGCCCATGTCCCCGGAACAGGTAAGGAATTCAACTCCCGTATCTTTGAGGAGGCTCATGGTCATTTTCGCCCGTGCCGGTGACCGGGGATGTGCTCCCCGCTTCACTGCCTCGGCCAGTACACCGTCAGTTCCTTTGAGGCCTACGGATCCGCCCATCCCGGCAACCGGGTTGACGATGAAACCGATACGGTACATAAAAAAAAAGGTATTTCAGGTAATTTTGGGGATGCGGCCGATCGCCTCTTTGATCAGCTCATCCGGGTATTCGTAATCAACGAGCTTGCCGGCATAGTATGCATCATAAGCGGACATATCGAAATTGCCATGCCCGGAGCAGTTGAACAGGATCGTCTTTGCCTCCCCGGTCTTTTTGCACTTCAGCGCCTCGTCAATCGTCGCTTTCACTGCGTGCGATGTCTCCGGGGCGACGATGATTCCTTCCGTCCTTGCAAAGGTCTGCGCAGCATCGAAGACCTCGGTCTGGTGGTAGGCGACCCCCCGCATCACGCCATCGTGTACGAGACGGGATACAATGGGCGAATCCCCGTGGTAACGCAGGCCCCCTGCATGGATGGAGGGCGGGACGAAATCGTGGCCCAGAGTGAACATCTTCATGAGCGGCGTCAGGCCGGCAACATCCCCGAAATCATAGGTATAGAGCCCTTTGGTGAGTGTCGGACATGAGGCTGGTTCCACTGCGATGAGATCGATGTCCTTGTGCTTCCCGGTCAGCTTGTCGCCCGCGAACGGGAACGAGATCCCGGCAAAGTTGGACCCCCCGCCCACGCACCCGATCACGACATCCGGATATTCGCCCACCATCGCCAGCTGCTCCCGGCATTCCTGCCCGATAATCGTCTGGTGCAGGCATACGTGGTTCAGCACCGAGCCGAGCGCATAATTGGTGTTTGCGTGGGTCGCCGCATCCTCGACCGCTTCGGAGATCGCGATGCCCAGCGCACCCGGTGTCTCCGGGTCCTTTTCGAGGTACTGCCCGGCCGGAATTCGTCGTGGTGCTGGGGCTCGGGATACATTCCGCCCCCCAGACCTGCATCATCGATTTGCGGTAGGGCTTCTGGGTGTAACTGGACCGGACCATGTAGATCGTGCACTCCAGCTCGTAGAGCATCGTGGCGAATGCGAGTGCAGATCCCCATTGCCCGGCTCCTGTCTCCGTAGCAATCCGCTCAATCCCGGCCTTCATGTTGTAATAGGCCTGGGGAACGGAAGTGTTCGTCTTGTGGCTCCCGGCCGGGCTGACGCCCTCCCACTTGTAATAGATCTTTGCGGGAGTCTTGAGGAATTTCTCAAGCCGTTGGGCGCGGTACAGGGGACTTGGCCTCCAGAGATGCAGGACTTCCTGAACCTCTTCCGGTATATCGACAGCACGATCAGTAGTCACTTCCTGCCGGATCAGCTCCATGGGAAAAATCGCTGAAAGATCCTGGGGCCCGACCGGCTTGTGGGTGGCAGGGTGGAGCGGAGGATCGAGGGGGGAGGGCAGATCTGCCTGGATATTATACCATTTCTTTGGCATCTGCTCCTCATCAAGGAGGATTTTTGTTTGCATAAGAAGTAATACTCGTTTTGTATAAATAAATACATTGTGGAGCAAAAATGCGTATTTATGGAATATAACATACATTTTAATCGTGAGTAGCCACTTTTTAACAATAGCCGGCTGCGGAATTCAGCCATGCCGATACGTTCATGCACGGTTAATTCTCATCCTTCCCCATTTTTTATCAGGTGAACCTTATTACCGGCCGCGTGCATACTCTAAAATTATGAGCCACCGGGTACCGTCAGGAACGGATCCTGACTGGAACGAGGTATGGAAGAAGAGGCAGGATCGGCACGAGTCCACGAAGATTGCAGACGATCCGTCCCACAACTGGAACGACCGGAAGAATGCGGACCGGTACGCTGCACAGTCTGCAGGCCAATATGACCGGCGTATCAGGATGACCCTTGAAGGCCTTTGTGTCAACCGGACAACGCGGGTGCTGGACATAGGTGCCGGGCCGGGGACGCTTGCAATCCCGCTTGCCGGAAAGGTACGGGATATCACCGCGGTGGAGCCCGGTGCAGGGATGATCGCAGCTCTCAAGGAGCGGGCAGAAAAAGAGGGGATTAAAAACATCACTTGTATCCGGAAATTATGGGAGGACGTGGATCCCGGCCACGACCTTACCGGACCGTATGAGCTGGTGATCGCCTCGCTCTCGTTAACTATGCACGATATCCGGGACGCGGTACGCAAGATGGATGCGGTCTCGTGCGGCGAGGTCTGCCTGTACTGGTTCGTGGACCTGCCGTTCTGGGAGCGGATGTATGCCGACCTCGTTACGCCACTCCACGGGAGGCCCTACTATCCCGGGCCGAAAGCGGACTGTCTCTGGAACGTGCTGTACCAGATGGGGATCTATGCAGATGTCGAGATGCTCCCGCTGGACAAGGAGTACCGCTTCGCATCCCGTGGGGAGATGACGGATTTTTTCCGGAAGAGGTTTGGCGTGACGACAAAGAAGCAGGAGCGCGTGCTGGATACCTACCTGGCACCGCTCGTGCGGCAAGCGGGAGACGACGTCGTGATCTCCGGCGATTCAACGTTTGCGAAGATATGGTGGAGGAAGGTATCGGTCCCCACCGGGGGTCGATCGCCGGGGGATGATCCCGTCACGCGCTCAGGGTGCTGATCCCCGGGTCTCGTGGCCCCTCATCCAGGAGAGCGCCCCCGCGATACCGATGATGATGACCGACGCCCAGAGAGCACCGTCGATCCCCCTGATGAAGGCGTCGGATACCCCCCCCACAAGATTGGTGGTGCCGATGAAGACCTCGAACGCCACATCCCGTGGTATTGAGGCCGCGGAGACGGTGATGGCAATCACGAAACTTCCCAGGATTCCGATATTCTGCATGGTCCGGAGGATGCCAGAGATCGCGCCATAGGAACCCTGCGGTGCGTTTGCCATGACGGCGCTGTTGTTGGACGGGAAGAACATCGCGGTCCCCAGGCCGGAGATGCCCGATGCGACCAGCACCTCCCAGAGCGGGGTATCGACCCTGAACGTCAGATAGACGAGCGTGGCAAGGATAAGCATCGCAGTACCTGAGGTCGCGAGCGCCCGTGCCCCGTACCGGTCGGAAAGCCTGCCCATATACGGCGAAAGCAGGCTGCCGACGACATACCCCGGCGTGAGGAGGAGCGCGGCATCGAGAGGCGACAAGGCACGGATGCCCTGCAGGTACATCGTGATAAGAAACACCACCGACAGGTATCCCAGACTGAGGAAGAATGCCGCCATCATGGAATATTTGAGAATCCGGTTTCTCAGCGCGGAGAAATCGATGATAGGTCGTTCCGTCCGGCGTTCGAAGAGCACGAAGAGGACGATGAGGACGAGTCCGAGGCATAACGTGGCAATGTTCAGGGCAGCGGTCCCCTCCGTCGCGAAGTCCACCCCGCTGAAAGAGATACAGGTGAGCGCGGCACCCAGCAGGATCATGCCGGTGGTATCGAGACTGGCATTCACCCGGGGATTGTCCGTCAGGTACCGGATGCCGAGCACGGTAGCCGCAATCCCGATCGGGATGTTGATGAAGAAGATGTATTCCCAGCCGACATAGGTCGTGATGATGCCGCCCAGCACGATGCCGAGCATGGCGCCGCTCGTCCAGCCCAGCGAGATATAGCCGAACGCGGTTCCCCGCACGTTGGGCGGGAACGTATCGGCGATGATCGCACCGCTGTTGGCCTGCATCAGCGCCCCACCGACTGCCTGGATTCCCCGGGAGGCGATCAGCCAGTAGATGCCGGGGGAGAGGCCGCAGAAGAGTGAACCCGCCGTGAAGATCGCAAACCCGGCATTGAACATCCGGCTCCTGCCATAGATATCGCCGATCCGGCCGAACTGGGTGGTGCAGACCGCAACGACAAGGAGATAGATCAGGATCATCCAGAGCGTGGTGATAAAGGCCGCATGCAGGGATGCGGAGATCGTGGGGAAGGCAAGGATAACAATCGTGGAGTCAAGAGACCCCATGAGCGTGCCGAGCATGAGGACGGATATGATGATCTTCTGCTTCGTGTCCATGCGGTATCTTATGAAAGATTACCGTGACCTGTTAATGTACCTGTCGAAAAGGGCAGGAAATGCGAGAAGATGCGGTGAATCCGTGAACGGGCGTTCTGAATTCACTACATCCCAACTATGAAAAAATCTTGACAACATTTATTAATAAAAAAAAGTCCCTGGTGGAGCGAATTGGTTGTTTTAGTTCCCTTCAAGCCTTCGGATCCGCTGCACGGCTTCCTTCAGCTTCTCCATCGAGGCGGCATAGGAGAGCCGGAGCCATCCCGGGGCATCGAATGCACTCCCGGGAGTGACTGCCACGTGGGCCTGCTCCAGCCAGCGGTCCGCAATCTCCATATCATCGCCGGCTACTTTGACAAAGGCATAGAACGCCCCGTCCGCTGGAGCTGTCCGGTATCCCATACGGTTCAGTTCGGCTATGATGTAGTGTCTCCGCCGGTCGAACTCCCTGCGCATCTCTTCGACGCAGGCCTGGTCGCCGTTGAGTGCCGCCACCCCGCCCCACATGGCAAAGGTCGCCGCCTGGCTGACCGAGTGCTGCTGGACCTTGGACATCTGTCGGATGATCTCTGCCGGGGCCACCGCGTACCCGAGCCGCCAGCCGGTCATCGCATAGGACTTCGAGAACCCGTTGATGGTGATGGTACGCTCCGCCATGGTGCCAAGCGATGCGAGCGAGATATGTTCCTTCCCATATACCAGCGTCTCATAGATCTCGTCCGACAGTGCGTAAATATCCCGGTCTTCGCAGAGATCGGCAACGAGCTTCATCGAGCTCCTGTCGAAGACTGCACCCGACGGGTTGGAGGGCGAGTTGACCACGATCATCTTGGTCTTTTTCGTGACCCGCTCGAGGATCGTGTCGTCGAGCTGGAAGGTCTCCCGGTTGACCGCGTGCTTGACTACATTCCCACCGGCGATCAGGACGCAGGGCTCATAGGAGACCCAGGCCGGGGTCAGGAGGAGCGTCTCGTCGCCCGGGTTCAGGACCGCTTCCATTGCTTCGTAGATCGCGTCCTTTGCCCCGCAGGCGACGATCACCTGCCGGGGGGTGCAGGGGAAATGGTTGTCGCGGTTGATCTTGTCGCTGATGGCGCTGAGCAGCTCTGGTATACCGTTGCTCGGGGCATAGTGGGTCTCGCCCCGGTTCAGCGCATCGATACAGGCGTCTTTGATGTGCTGTGGCGTATCGAAGTCCGGTTCGCCGATCGAGAGGCTGATGACATCGATCCCCTCCCGTTCCATCTTCTTCGCCTTGTCGGAGATCGCGATCGTTGCGGAAGGGGCGACTGCTGCGATCTTTGCCGAGAGGGACTTCATTTCAACCGTTTGACCATCTTGATGGCGGATTCAACGGCCCTCTTGGCGTAATCGATTCGCTCGTTCGCCTCGAGGCGGGTCATACCGGGACCGGAGATGCCCAGCGTGACCGGCTTGCCGAATTCCAGCGAGAGGTCGATGATCTTCCGCGCCGCGTGCTGCACCACGATCTCGTCGTGCTGGGTCGATCCCTCGATCACGCAGCCGATCGTCACTACGGCATCGACTTTGCCGGCGGTCAGCATCTTCTTGATCGCAAGCGGCATGTCGTACGCACCCGGAACATAGAAGCACTCGGTCACTTCCGCTCCGAGGAATGCTGCATGTTCGCGGCCTTCAATCTCCATCATGTACGTGATGTCGCGGTTGAACTCCGAGACAACGAATCCCAGTTTTATCGGGTTGGTATCACACATAGCAGATCATCTCTTTTTTATTGAACTTCTTAAATCCGTACGCTTATGCACTAGCGGCGCGCCGGCCCTGCGTCAGCGAATCCCTGGCGCTGGCCGGTGCCGGCCTCTTTCTCCAGCTCTTTTGGGTGGAGCACCAGTTTCACCGCATTGACCGCGTGTTCCCGGGTGCGCTGCTCGGCAAGCCATGCGAGCTCCTTTCCGTCTTTTGCCTCGTCCTCATGGACGAAAACCTCGATGATGTGCGTATTGGTCATCAGCTGGCACATGATGAGCCCCTGCGATGCTTCATGGGCGCACATCCTGTCCTTGTCTTTTCCCCCGGGCATGCCGAGCGCCATGACGATCTCACACCTGCGCTCCTCGATCAGTTTCTTGCAGGCCACCGGCAGGTCCTTGATCCCCGGCACGGTGACCCGTTCGATAGCTACACTGGCATGTCTTTTGAGCTCATCGATGGCGATGGCTCCCATATTGACGCGCGAAAAGGTGGTATCGGCAACGCCCACCCTCATCCCAGCACCTCGCCTGCTGCCTGGACACCATCGCCCTGCAGCCTGAACCCGGACTTCTTCAGGGCGACCTGCGTTGCCGCAAGGGTCGCGAGGATCTCCGGTGCGCCGACAGCCCCCATGCTCCCGATACGGAAGATCTTTCCTTTCAGGTGGTCCTGGCCGCCCGCAATGACGATGCCCATCTTCTTGATGACCCCCCGCATCTCGTCATCCTTTACGCCGGAAGGGTACTCGATCGCGGTGACGGTGGTCGAATAGCCGTGCAGTTTGTCAAGCTTCGGGAAGAGGGAGAGTCCCCATGCCTTCGCCGCGGCCTGCACGGCCCCGGACATCTTCCGGTGACGTGCGATCCGGGCGGGGAGACCTTCCTCCTCGATCAGGAGGCATGCCTCGCGGAGTGCGAAAAAGAGCGGCACGGCAGGCGTATAGGGCGTCTCCATCGGTTTTCCGGCCGCACTCTTTCTGTACGCTGCAAGGTCGAGGTAAAAGGGCGGGTTCTTCGTCAGCCGTTCCCATGCCCTGGCGCTCACGGACACCATCGCAAGCCCTGCCGGGGCCGCAAGGCACTTCTGCGAGCCGGTGATCGCAATATCGACGCCCCACGTATCGGCTTCGACAACGTCCCCACCAATGGACGTGATGCCGTCCATGATGAAGAGTGCGTCGTGCTTCCGGCAGAGTTTCCCGACTTCCTGAGCCGGGTTTTTGATACCCGCCGAGGTCTCGTTGTGGACGAGGGTGACGATCTGTGCACCCTTTTCGAGCTGCTTTTCAAGAGCGGCGAGGTTGAGCGGGGTCCCCCAGTCGGACTTGATCTCGTGTGCCTTTCCGTAGCGCTGGCTTATCTTGTAGAGCCGCTCCCCGAACTTGCCGTTGACGAGGCAGGCAATCTCCTTGTCCTTTCCCACGTTTGCGACCGCGACCTCCATACCGGCCGTGCCGGATCCGCTGATAACAAAAAGGTCGCTCCCGGTCCCAAAGGCGGTTTTCAGTATCCGGACACAGTCGGCATAGACAGCACCGAACTCGGCGCTGCGATGGTTTATTGCCTGACGCGACATTGCGAGCCTGACCCGTTCCGGCATCGGCACCGGGCCTGGCAGCATCAGGAGTGGTTCTTTTTCCATGTGAATCTGCTCATAGTATTTTAATATAGACGCAATATAAGTTTGGATGGCAGATATGGCAGACGTAGCTATTATTTCCGGATCCGCATCCGACGCGGCGATTACCGACAAGGTGAAGAAAGTGCTTGATGCGAACAAGGTGTCGTATGACGCCCAGATCATCTCTGCCCACCGCGATCCCGACAGGCTCGACGCCTATATCAGGGCAAGTACCTGCAAGATCTATATCGCCATCGCCGGCCTCTCCGCGGCACTCCCGGGAGTAATCGCGTCCAAGACCGACAAGCCCGTCATCGGGGTCCCTGTCAGCGGGACGCTGAACGGCATGGACGCGCTGCTCTCGATCGCCCAGATGCCAAAAGGCGTACCGGTCGCCTGCGTTGGTGTCGACAACGGCGAGAATGCCGCGTGGCTGGCGATCCGGATTTTAAAACTGAAATAAACCGTGAGGATTTCGTTCATTTCCGGGGTTTTTACCCACGTTCACCCCTGAACCCTTCCTTTATCATGCCCTTGTGGTCATTTCATCCTATGGCGATGAAAAAGATACCGGCGGTCTCGGGGGTACTCGTGTGGTGACGGGCAAGCTTAAACGTCAGGAGCATCCTACAGCTGAACCATGCCCGCCCTGGTTGAGCCTGTTGTCACTCTCGAAGAGGTGAGGATCCGGGCCATCCACCTCACCTCCCTTGACCTGGATGTTAAAGTGAAGGTGCAGAACCCCAACCCGATCGATGCAGTCCTGCGGGAGCTTCCGTTCACCGTTTTTTTCCGGGCCGGAAACCGTCGTGATGAGATCGCTTCGGGAAATGCCTGCCGGCTGGAGATCCCTGCCAACGGGAGCACGGATGTTGTCGCTTCGGTCACGTCGTACGATCTCGAGCTCATCGAAGCCCTGGCAGCCATCGTTGAGAGAGGCGCGATCCAGCTGGAGATCCAGGGAAATGCGGTGATCGATCATATCCTCGGGTGGACACTCCCTTTCTCCGAGACCGTAAACGTAACAGAGAGACAGGTCCTGGACGTCCTCGAAGGGAAACCTGAGAGAAAAACGGGTCCGTGATTCCTGATCCAAAGGAGGGGTGATGGGGCAGGATTATGAACCCGCCTGCCGAACGTTGGTACGATGCCAGTCCTGCATGAGCCGGTTGTCAGCCTTGAATCCGTCAAGCTCCGGGCATTCTCACTCTCCTCCATTGAGTTCGACGTGGCGATCCGGGTGCAGAACGCAAACCCCATCGGCGTAACCCTGCGAGAACTGCCGTTCACCGTGCTGTGCCGAACCGGGGACCGGGACAAACAAATTGCCGCCGGCAATACCGGCAGGGTGAAGATACCGGCCCGGGACGGCACGCTGCTGCACGTCCCGGTCAGGTCGCAGAACGCGGCCCTCATCGGGGCGCTTGCAGCCTTCGTAACACGAGGGAGCCTGCAGGTCACGATCCATGGGACTGCAGTCATCGACTGCCTCCTGTTCGGATGGTCGATCCCTTTTGAAAAGACGATGCCGGTGACAATGGAACAGCTTGCAGATTCCCTTGCCGGGCAGAAGAAGAAAGACTAAAGTGCCGGCCGGCACGCTCGCAAAGGGGGGGGTCTGCCTGATACCCCCCACCCTTTGGATTTTAAATCATGGAGACCCCCCCTGCCGGATTTTTTCCTGAGGGGGCGGGGGTGCCTCGTACTGAGGGAGGGGTAGCTACCCCACCCACTGAGAGAGGGGTGGGTACCCCCCTTCCCTGATTTTTACGGAACCGCAGGAAATCCCACTCTCCGTCGATACTTCCACACGAACTATAGCTTCTGTCCATGCAGGAAAGGGGGGGTACCCCTCCGGAGCATGGAGGGGGTAGGGGGACCCCCCCTCTCTTTTTTCAAGCGGGGGGTGGGGGGTGCCTCCCGTTGAGGGAGGGGGGATTACTCCCCCTGTCTGACAATTTAGGGAAAATCAAGTTTTCAGACAGGAGTTCTGTGTGAATATGGGGATTTTGACGTGCAGAGAGGTATTTACTTTCCGTTCCCCTTCTTCCCCCCCGTCCCGAACAGCTCGTTCACCATCTTGACGGCGCATAGATCCCCGCACATCGAGCAGGTCTCCATGTCCCCGTCGCGGCAGTGGATCTCCTTTGCATGCTGGCCGTAGAGCGCAAGCCGGAACTGTTCGTCCCAGTCGAGGTTGTGCCGGGCCTCCGCCATCTGCACCTCGCGCTCCATCCGGTACCCCCCGGGCCTCCGGACAGTATCCCCGATGTGCGCCGCGATCTTCGCGATCCGGGTGCCTTCGATGATATCCTTAACATCCGGCAGGGCGAGGTGCTCGCTCGGCGAGACCATGCAGAGGAAATCAGCCCCGTTCAGGCATGCCGTGGCACCGCCGATTGCCGCGACGACGTGGTCGTAGCCTGGCGCGATGTCAGTGACAAGCGGGCCGAGGAGGTAGAGGGGGGCGTGATCGGTGATCTCCTTGATCATCTTCACATTGTAGCCCACCTGGTCGAGCGGCATGTGGCCAGGGCCCTCGATCATCCGCTGGACACCGGCGGCCCGCGCCCGCTTCGCCAGTATCCCCAATGTATTGTACTCCACTGATTTCGCCAGTTTCTCCGCGTCCTGCAGGCAGCCGGGCCTCATCCCGTCGCCAAGGCTGACCGTAACGTCGTATTCCGCGAGGATCTCCAGCAGGTAGTCGTATTCAGAATAGAGTGGGTTCTCCTCCTCCCGCTGCATCATCATCGCGCAGTGGAACGTCCCGCCCCGGCTCACCACGCCCATCAGCCGCGGGTCTGCCCGGAGGGCGGTAAGCGCCTGCCGGTTCACCCCGCAGTGGAGAGTGAGGAAGTCCACACCCTGCTGGCAGTGCTCGCGTATGACTCTGAAGAGCAGGTCGGCAGTGACATCCCCGGCATTGCCTGCCCGGCGAACCGCTTCGTATACGGGGACGGTGCCTACGGTCGTGTCGAGCAGGAGGATCTTCTTACGGATCGCGACGAGGTCCCCGCCGGTCGAGAGGTCCATCAGGGCATCGGCGCCGTTTGCAAGCGCTGCCCGGGCCTTCTCCTCTTCCAGCGCAGGGTCGCAGCGGGAGCCAGACGTCCCGATATTCACGTTGATCTTGACCGTACAGCCCTCGCCGATGGCGCAGAGCCGGTGCTCCCGTTTCGGGTTGGCCGGGACCACGATCCGTCCCGCAGCAATGCCCTTCGCCAGTGCTGCCGGGTCCACCTGTTCCGCCCGTGCCAGTGCTTCCAGTTCTCCGGGGAGCCCGCCACAGCACCTGCGGATGAGCAAATCCATAAGAAACATCTGTCGGGAGTCCTTATTATTGTGCATGAAGGTACGGTGGATCCCCGGGGAATCGGTCTTTGCGAATTCATATATCTTCGGGACAATCCTCGTGGACGCGGGCGTGATGCCGATGGCTGTGGCACCTTACAAGGATTCCATCGACACAATCCTCCTGACCCACTGTCATTTCGACCATATCGCCAGGGTGAGAGAGATCGCGCACATGTGCAGGGCAAAAGTCGGTATCCATTCGAACGATGCGCGGGGGCTTGTTGAAGAGACGCACAGCCTCTCGATGCATTTTGGCGCCCGTTCGCCGGGGATCGTCCCCGACATCGTGCTCTCCGAAGGGGATACCATTGGCGATCTCACCGTCATTCATACACCGGGCCATACGCCGGGCAGCATCTGCCTCTTCTCCGAAAAAGACAAGGTGCTCATTGCCGGGGACACGGTCTTTGCCGACGGGTACTTCGGCCGCTATGATTTCCCGGGGGGAGCAGGACCGAGCTGGCCCGCTCGCTCGAACGGTTATCGGTGCTCGAGGTTGAAGGATTATACGCGGGCCACGGGGAGCCGGTGGATGAGGGCGGGAGCCGGTGCATTGCCGCAGCACTGGGCCTGATGAAGAGCGGGTATGGATAAGGGGATCTATTGTCTCGTTTTTGAGAACCCGGCCTGCACCATAAAGGTCGGGGCCCTCGGTCCTACCGGTTTTCGCAATGGCTGGCATATCTATACCGGGTCGGCACTCGGGAGCGGGGGGCTTGCCCGGCTCGGGCGCCATATCGCTTTGGCCCGGGACCGCGACAAAAAACCGAAATGGCACGTGGATTACCTGCTTCTGGACGATCACTTCTTCCTGAGGTATGCGGTATACGCCCAAACACAGGAGAGACTCGAATGCCAGCTCGCCGGAACCCTCGGGGATCCGGGCGTCCCGTTCTTCGGGTGCAGCGACTGCCGCTGCCCGTCTCACCTGCTCTGCCGGGAAACGGACCCGTACTATGAGATTGCCGCTGCATTCAGCAGCCTCGGTCTCGTCCCGGTCACCACAACAATCATGAGCCGGTAGTGCCGTAAGGGTAACCTATGAAGGTTCTGGGCATATCGGGAAGCATGCGGAAAAAGGGAAATACTGCAGAGCTCGTCGGAGTGGTCCTCGGGCGCTGCGAGGAGTCGGGCGTGAGGACGGAGTTCATATCCCTTGCCGGCAGGAAGATCCTGCCCTGTCTCGGGTGTGAGAAGTGCAGGGAGAAGAAATGGTGCGTGATCGAGAATGATGACTGGAACGAGGTGATGGAGAAGGTCATGAAGTGCGATGTCCTCGTCATCGGGTCGCCGACCTATTATTTCGATGTCTGCGGGCACCTGAAAAATTTCATCGACCGCACGTATTCCCTCTACCACGACCGCAAGCTCGCAGGCAAGAAAGGCGTTGCCATCGCGGTCCATGCCAACAAGGGGGCGAACCGGACCATCCAGACCCTCGAGGGGTTCCTCTCCACCCACGAGTTCTCATCGCTCGGGTCGGTGAAAGGTACCGGTTACCGCGAGGGTGACGTGCTCAACGATGCAGAAGCGGTGCGCAGGGCCCGGAAGATCGGGGACAAGATCGTCCGCCTCCTCAGGCCCAACCACGATTAGGAGCGATCAGTCGCCCTGTTTTTCCCGGTCTTCCGCATGGTATCAGCTCATAATGGGAATGCCCCGCGTCGCCACGGCAGGGGGTGGCGGAGCTTCAGAGCAGTTCGTACAGGGTGCTGCGGCGGCGCAGGGTCCGGCCGAGGTCTTCCGCTACCCGTTGCATCTCTGCAGGGTCGAGGTAATCGGTGTTGGTCGCCCCCGCTCCCTTGGAGATGCTCTCCTCGAACATTGTCCCCCCGAGATCGTTTGCCCCGGCAAGGAGCCCCAGCTGGGCCATCTTGATCCCCTCCTTCACCCACGAGACCTGGATGTTTTTGAAATTGTCGAGGAAGAGGCGGGCAACGGCGACCATCAGGAGGTCCTCCCTGCCCGTCGCCCCGGCCCGGGCGTTCCCCTGCCGGAACAGCGGCGTATTCATGTGGATGAACGAGAGCGGGACGAATTCGGTAAACCCGTGTGTTTCGTCCTGGATCCCGCGCAGGATCGCAAGGTGTGCGACACGGTCGGCATCGCTCTCGCAGTGCCCGTACATGATGGTAGCTGTCGTTCTGATCCCCATTGCGTGGGCCTCACGGATGATACGGACCCATTCTTTCGTGGAGATCTTTTCCCGGCATATCCTTGCGCGGACGGGATCGACAAGGATTTCGGCAGCAGTCCCGCACATCGAGTTGAGACCAGCCTCCTTCATTGCCCCGAGCACGTCCCGGGTGCTCATCCTGCTTTTCCGTGCCGCATACGCCACTTCCATGGGGTTGCTCGCGTGGAGGTGGATGCCCGGTGCTGCCTCGTGGATCCAGCGATAAACATCTATGTAAGACTGTGCCGTGAAGTCCGGGTGGAGGCCGCTCACGGTACAGATCTCCGTGACCTTGCGCTCCCTTGCCTGTGATGCCTTCTTCTGGATTGCCGCCTTGTCGTGGAAATAGATCCCCGGATCACCGGGTTTTTTCGAGAAACCGCAGAACCCGCAGGCGTTCACGCAGAGGTTGGTAACGTTGATGTTCTGGTTCCGGACATAGGTCACTTCATCCCCGGCCCGCTGTTCCCGCACCTCGTCTGCGGCCGCTGCAATCTCCCATACCTGGCGGTCGCGGGTGAGAAAGAGACCGAGCGCCTCGTCCACGCTCAGCCGTTTGCCGCTCCTGATATCGTCCAGTATCGCGTTCAGCCCCTTTTCCATAACGTGCCCCGCGGTTGTGCTACGGAGTGTAGCGTCTCCCGAAAAGTAAAGGTATCGAATCCCCGTGCCGCAGGATTATAATCCCGTACAACCATGATATCTGTTGGAACGATATGCACCAGATAAAAGTTCAGCTGACACGGAAAGTTGCAGACGGGTTTGTCATACCGCTTGGCCCGGCGAACCTTGTCGCCGTAAAAACCGACGTGGGGATGGTAGGGTGCGGGGCCTTCGATGTCGCCGCCCTCGACTCCTTCAGTTACCCCGCTGTCAAGGTCAGGCCGTCCCTCGGCCCCTCTATTGTCGATACCGACGATATCCTCAGGGGGATCGTGAAGGAGACAAACCGTTCCGCGCTGGGTCGCGGGATCAAGACCGGCATGACCGGGCGCCAGGCGCTGGAACTGCTCTGATTTTTAGACCCCATTCCAATTTTCAATAGCATCATTGGAGCTGCCTTTCGGTCTTGCCGGTTCAGACGAGTTCGTAAAGTGTCGTCCGCTGCCTGAGAGTCCGCCCGATATCCGTGACAACCCGTTCCATGTCCCCGGGATCCAGATAATCGGAACCCGCTGCCCCGGCATCTCCGGTCACGTCGTCCGTGAACATGGTGCCCGCCAGATCGTTTGCCCCGGCAAGGAGCGCGAGCTGGGTCATCTTCAGGCCCACTTTTCCCCATGCCACCTGGATATTGTCAAAATTGTCGAGGAAGAGCCGGGACACGGCAATCATCAGGAGGTCCTCGCGCCCGGTGGGTCCCGCCCGGGCAATCCCCTGCTGGTACAGCGGGGTGTTGGCGTGGACGAAGGGGAGGGTGACGAGTTCCGTAAACCCGTGCGTCTCGTCCTGGATGCTGCGCAGGATACCGAGGTGCTCGATCTGGTCCTCCGGCGTTTCGTACGACCCGTACATGATGGTCGCCGTGGACCGCAGCCCGATGCCATGCGCTTCCTTGATAACCCGGACCCAGTCTGCGGTGGAAACCTTGCGGGGGCAGATCACCTGCCGCACGGAATCGACCAGAATCTCTGCTGCCGTGCCCTGGATGGTCCCGAGTCCCTCCTCCTTCAGCCGGGCAAGCACGTCCGCCGTTTCACACCGTCCTCTTTTTGCAGCATGGGCCACTTCGTCGGGACTGAACGCGTGGACATGGACGCCGGGGGCTGCCTCGTGCACCCAGTGGATAAGGTCGACGAAGGTATCGAGCGTGAAGGCCGGGTGCACCCCGGAAAGCAGGCAGATCTCGGTCACCTGTCGCCCGAATGCCAGCCGGGCCTGTGCCTGGATCCCGTCCTTGTCATGGCAGTACGCCCCGGGATCGCCTTCCTTCCTGCCAAAGCCGCAGAACCCGCAGAGGTTCTTGCAGATGTTGGTCACGTGAAGGTTCTGGTTCCGGACGTAGGTGACGGTATCCCCTGCCCGGCGCTCCCTCATCTCATCGGCCGCCGCAGTGATTTTCCAGACGTCCCGGCCCGGGTCCTGAGGAGCCGGGCAGCCTCCTCCCCGGTGAGCCGGTGGCCGCCAAGCACGTCGGAGAGGAGCGCTGGGATCGTTGTCATAATCCCCTCATCCCTGTTTCTGCTTCTTCCCGGTTTTCTTCTTCTGCCGGCCACTCCGGCTGCCCTTTTCTGATTCCCCCTCGCGAGAGCGGAGGTAGAGCTCGTGCAGGAGCATGATCGCGATGACGACGATAATGACCGGCAGGATGTTGAGGGGGAGGTACCCGACCAGGGGAACGGAAAAGAGCGCCTTGCCGACAATCCACTCGTCTTTTACCGGTTCGGGCGTGCCGATTCCCTGATAGGCAACGAACTGGTCCGGGGCAGGGTTGTTGTCACCCCACGTGATATACCCGTCGTGGGCAGGGGTATAATTCGCCCGGAGCAGGCTTCCGCGGATCTCCGTAACCGGAGAACCTGCAGTGACGTAACTGATCGCCCGGTGGATGATCGGGTGGACGGAAGTCATACCGTTGGGCTTGTAGATGATGACATCGCCGTACCCGTTGTATTTCGTTACATTGGCCTGCCTTGCCATATCCCATGTCATGAACTCCCCGTAGCGGTCCTTCTGGACGACCACGACGAGGTCACCGACGTTCATGTTGGGCTCCATGCTCCGGGACTCTATCGTGACAACCGCAGGCCATGTCCCGCAGATCAGGTACAGGACCAACGCGATGATGCCTACCACGCAGACAACCCAGAGGAGATCGCGGGCTAGTGATACCGCCCAGTGGTTACTGGTACGGAATTGCGTGAACAGCGAACGGATATTCCGGGAGGTGTCTTTTTCTGCCATGGATGTACCTGGTAGGATTTTGTATAGTGTTACCGTCCGTTCCACATTAACCATGCGGGACGCGGGTGTTCAAAAATCAGCGGGGATGAAAAAGACCCGATATGTAATAGAGGCCGAACAGGACGAGGAAGATCCCGCAGGCCGCCATGATCCGGTGATACGTGCGGTCGGACAGGATAGTCCTGCCCCGCGAAACGCCGGTGGAGACGAACGTGTACCAGCCGGTATCCGCGCACCAGTGGCCTATCATGAATACCCCGGCAAGCACGAGCCCCCCCTCGAGCCCCGCGATCACCATTGCACTCCCGACCGAGAGCCACCAGATCCAGAAATACGGGTTGGCGGCGCTGGTCAGGAGCCCGGCCATATAGGGGTTCGAGACCGTCCCAGCGGGGGATGCGGTGAGCGATGCTTCCCGGCTGCCCAGAACCGTCATGATACCAAAAACAACAAGGGCAATCCCCCCGACACCGGCAATCTCGTTCGTGTAAGGTTGCGCAACCGCTGCGAGACCGAGGACGATCAGCAGGAAAATGAGGGTCTCGACAACGATATGGCCGAGTGATATCTTCAGCCCGGTTGTCCAGTTCCCCGCAAGCGACGCGTTGATAGTGGCGACCAGTGTCGGGCCGGGTGCCAGCGCCCCGGTAAGGCCGATCACAAACCCCAGCAGCAGCATCGAGAGAAGATCGTACATGGTTCACCCGTGGTGGTTTGTACCAGATATACCGGATGAGAATATCAACCATGCCCGGCTGTGTGGCAGATGTGTCTGCTCCGGTCGAGCACGTGTAGGAATGGCAGGATATATTTCACCGGCAGCCAATGATCTGGTATGCTCACTGCGCAGGAGATCGCGCTCCGCTTCCTCGATACCAAACTGCAGGTCCACCCCGACGTGGTGCGCTATATCCAGGAGCAGGACGAGCCGGGCCTGATCGACCGCATCCTTGCGCAGGTGCCGGAACATACCGTGGTCGTGTCCTCAAACCATATTCCCGGCATGCATGCCACCCGTGACGGGACGCGTTTCCTTATCGATCCCAGTGTCGAGGTCGTGAGCGGCAGCGCAGGCACTTCGGGCAGCGTGAACGGGACGAGCGATTACCTCCACTATTTCCGGGACCGCTATGCCCGGCTCGGCGGCATGATCCGGAGCCGGGTGGGCGCGATGCCCATCGAAGGGCTGACACGGAGCACACGCTACCGGCAGGAGGAATGCACCATCATCGGCATGGTCGCAGAGGTGAAGACTACAACGAACGGCCACCGTATCGCCGAGATCGAGGACTCCTCCGCTACCATATCCGTGCTCTTCCGGAAAGACCTGCCGGTGTTTGGCGATGCCGAGCGGATCATCCATGATGAGGTGATAGGGGTGAAAGGGAAGCTCTCGAATGACGGGCGACTCTTCTTTGCCGAGCAGCTCTATCGCCCGGACATCCGGATCGACAACACCCCATTCAGGAGCAAACAGCCGGGGAAAGCGGTCCTGATCTCGGATGTCCATGTCGGCAGCAACACGTTCCTTGACGGGTGCTGGAACCGGTTTGCGGACTGGCTCTCGGACTCTGATTCCGGGTACCTCCTCATCGCCGGGGACCTTGTCGACGGGATCGGCATCTACCCGAATCAGGAAAGCGAGCTGACCATCAAGAACATCTACGAGCAGTACGACGCGTTCGGCACTATGCTCTCCGACCTCCCGTCACGGATAAAGATCATTGTATCGCCGGGCAACCATGACGTTGTGCGGGGGGCAGAGCCCCAGCCCGTGATCCCGGAGGCGTTCACGAAAAAATTCCCGGCCAACTGCACGCTTGTCGAGAACCCCGCGGTCGTCAACCTCCAGGGGGTCCGGGTGCTGATGTACCACGGGAGGTCAATCGACGACATGATCGGCCTGATCCCCGGCGCTTCCTACGAGCAGAGCGGACTGATGATGGAGGAAATGCTGGTCCGCCGACACCTTGCCCCCGCGTATGGCCGCAAGACACCGATCGCCGCCGGCAAGACCGACCGGCTGATCATCGACCCCCTGCCCGAGATCCTCCATACCGGCCATGTCCACATCAAGGGCATCATGAACTACCGGGGCGTGCTCGGGATCAATGCCGGCACCTGGCAGTCCCAGACCGCGTTCCAGAAGCAGATGAACGTGAACCCGACCCCGGCGCTCGCGGTTGTCGTGGATCTGCAGACGCTGGTGCCGGAGACGTTCAGTTTCGCGTGATGTCCGGGTAAGGTCCGGGAAATCAGTCTTGTTATGCGCTGTTACTGATCACGTCAGAAAATTGGCTTTGTAGAAAACCTGTTTCATGAGGAAAGTCGCCCCCCTTGCGCTAGCCCCGACTCGAAGAATCCTCCGGATTCTTCTCGTGTCTCATCCCTGATGGGATTCGACAAGAGGGATTTTTCAAATCCCTCTGCTTCATTCCTTCGGAATGAAGCACCCCATTGGGGGTGATGAGGGTCTTCAGACCCGAAGCAGGAGAAGAACGCGGGAGCGTTCTTCGACCCGGGGCGCATGTGATGCATCGGTATTACCTTTCTAAAATTCTCTGTATTTTGTGTACAGGTAATACGACACTATCGCAACCGGGGCGCCACGAGCGTGCGGGGAAAGAATCCTCGCATCAGCGAAGATTCTTTCGACAAGAATTCCCTGAATTCTTCGAGCGAAGTCTGAATGGTTCATCAGAACCGTGATGAAGAGAAGAACTCATCAGAGTTCTTCGAATCCCCCTGGAGCGTCAGGTAATTTTTGATGATTTCTACAGAGCAAGAAAATTTTATTCCCGGGTTGACAGACTTTGCTAGTGTACTGGAAAGCCCCTCAGCATTTCTCACACGCGGGGAGAGTCTTAATCCGGTAAAAAATCCAGGCCGGATTTATACGTTACCGAGTACCTCTGAGAGGATCTCGAGGTTCCGGTTAAATCGTTCCTCGTCACTCTTGGAAAGTCCCTTGTCGGGCTCCGATCGGTCCGGCTGGATACCGATCAGTGTTACGCCGGTGCCGGACTCCTGCGCCAGGAATTCCATGACAACCGTGAGCGGCAGGACGTGCGTAGAGAAGAGGCCTGCCTGGATCCGTTGGGGGTCGATTACAGCAATCGTGCCGGGTTCTGCTCCCATATCGGCCGCATCGAGAAAAACTGTGTGGTCCGGCCTGAACCTGCGGACGGGCCCCGTGACGCTCTCCGGTACTGTCCCTGCAAAGAATACGCCGACATGCAACAGGTGCAACTGGTCAATCTTTTTTGCCGCGACCATACCAAGCCGGTCAAATGGCAGGAGCTCATCGCCTACACCTATGACCGCAATCCGCCGGGCCTTGCCGAGCCTTAGGCGAAGGGTGGCCGCAAGATCGTGGCCGGAAACCTGATTCACGTGACCACGATCTCCCCGTCCGTGCCTGAACTCGAGAGCTCGATTTTTCAGGTATATCGCCCCGGTCGGGCAGTGCCGTTCACAGAGGCCGCAGCGGATGCACTTGTACAGTTTTACCTGGGGCCGTTTCTTCCGGGTAAGGTTCTTCCCCTTGAACTCAACCTCGCGCTGGCCCTCAACCATGGTAATGGCCTGGGCCGGACAGACAAGGGAACACTTTGAACACCCGATACATTTCTCATCGGTAATGGCAACCCTCCCGCGGAATGCTGACGGGATAGCGACCTTTTCCTTTGGATAGAGGATCGTGATCGGCCGTGAGAGAAGGTTTTCAAACATCTCCCGCAGGACGCTCATGCGTACACCCAGAGATAGTTCATCACGAGAACGATCCCGACCTGCACGATCGAGGCGCTGGCGATATATTTCCACCCGATATCATTCAGCTGGTCGATCCGGATACGGCCGGTTGCCACTTTTATCGAGGACAGGATCAGGAGCACGGCGAGGGTCTTGGCAAGGAACAGGAAAAAGCCGATGACCCCTTCAATCCAGGCAGGTGTAAAAGTCCACGGTGTCAACGGACCGCCAAGGAAGAGGGCCGCAACCAGTGCGCTGCCGACGACAAGTGACATATCGATCGTCAGGTCCATGATCGCAAGCCTGCGCCCGGTCAACTCCGTCCATGGCCCGGCAACAATCTCGGTCTCCGCCTCGGGGATATCAAACGGCGTCCTCTCCAGTTTTGCCTGGAGACCGATCAATGCAACAACAAAACCGATGGGCTGGAGGAAGATAAACCACATGTTCTTCTGTTGCCATGTCACGATCTCCGAGATTGACCATGTGCCTGCCATCAGGGCCGGGGTCAGGAGTGCAAGGAAAAAAGGTACCTCGTAAATGAAGAGCTGGGTGACCGCCCGTATCCCTCCGATAGCAGAGAAGATATTCCGGGAGAGCCAGCCAAGCAGGAAGAGCACGATTGTCGGCAGCGACAGGAGATAGAGGACGACGACCAGATCGCCCTGGAAAGCGAGCGGGCTGTTCCCGACGATGGGGACATAGAGATATGCCGTCATGACCGCTGCGAGAGCGACGAGAGGCGCTGCATCGAATATGGCCCTGTCAACGCCGGCCGGATCGATGACCTCCTTCCCCAGCATCTTGATGAAATCTGCAAACGGCTGGAAAAAAGGCGGACCTACCCGCTGCTGCATCCTGGCCGCGATCTTGCGATCCAAGAACGCGAGGAACAGGGCATAGGCAAAAAGGAATAAAAAGCCCGGAAAGATGAAGATATAGATCAATCCGAATACGGGGTCCATCATGGACACCCATGCCCCTGATAGCGGGAACGGTTGCGCCGTACCAATTCATCGAGGGTAATTATTCCCGTTTTTTTAGTCTGGTTGTCCAGAAGCGTGATCCGTGATGTGCACGAGAGGCACGGATCGATTGCGGCCACAATCACCGGTATGTCAGCGAGGTTCTGGTTGACAAGGCACATTGCCACCGAGGTCCAGTTTGCGAGTGTCGGTGTGCGGATATCGACACGTTCCACCTTGTCAGTCCCGTTTGTCCTGATAAAGTGCGCCAGCTCTCCCCGCGGTGCTTCGTACCGGGAGAGGATCTCTCCTTTCGGCGCATTTTTCGGTGCCGTTATGCGGATTGGTCCTTCCGGGAGGTTTTCAAGGCAGTAGCGGACAATTTTGAGGCTCTCCTGGAGTTCCCAGATACGGACACGAGTCCTGCCGTAGACATCCCCGTTCGTATCCGTCACCACGTTCCAGGGGGCGTCTGCATAGGCAAGGTACGGGTCATCCTTCCGGATATCATAGTCAATCCCGCTTGCGCGTGCCGTCGGCCCGACCGTTCCGTACCGGAGGGCCTCCTGCTTTGAGAGCTTGCCGACTCCCCGGAAGCGGATGAGCATGGTCTCCTCGCTGTCCACCATATCCACGTACTTTTTTAACCGTTCTTCGAGATGGGGAAGCCGATCGAGGGCAGCAGTCACCTGGGCCGGGATCAGGTCGCGGCGGACACCCCCGATTTCGTTCATACCATAGTGGACCCGGTTCCCGCTCATCTCCTCGACCGTGTCCTGGACCGCCTCGCGGTCGCGCCATGTCCACATGAAGAGGGTGTTGAACCCGATGACGTGGGCAGCCACCCCGAGCCAGAGGAGGTGACTATGCATCCGTTCCAGCTCTGCGATGATGGTGCGGATGTACTGGGCCCGTGTCGGGATCTCGAGCTGCATGATCTCCTCGATCCCCTTGGCAAATACCGTAGAATGGGAGTGGGAGCAGATCCCGCAGACCCGCTCCATGAGAGGGAGGACCCGGATAAAGTCGCGCTGCTCGGCTGCCTTCTCGATCCCCCGGTGGTTATAGGACAGGTCAAGTTCGAGGCGGACAATCTTTTCACCATCGGCTATGACCTTGAAATTCACCGGTTCCTTGAGGGCGGGATGGTGCGGGCCGATGGAAACGACAACCTCGGGCATTTTCAGCTCCTCTCCACCTTTATGCCCCCGTAGAAGGTATCCGGGCCGGGCTTCCAATCCTTCCGCAGAGGGTATTCGTCAGACGGCCAGTCCTCGTTCAACAGGATCCGGTTCATATTGGGGTTGCCGGTAAAGACGATGCCGAAGAGGTCGTGGATCTGCCGCTCATAGATCGCCGCAGGGGGGAGGATATCGGAGGTTGTCGGCATCTTCGGTTGATCCCGCGTGAGTTCAACGGCAATCGAAACCACCATCCGGTGAGGGCCGGTCAGGTGGTACACCAGTTCAATTGTCCGTGTGTTATCCACGGCACTGATGGTAATCAGCCGGTCGAACCCCAAAACAGCCTGGATCGTCCGTATCGCCTCATGGACCTTATCCGGTACTGTTGTTATCCTGATACGGTTTTTCCGGACCTGTTCCGAAGTCCCGAATTCCTTCATCTTCCCCGCGACACGGTCCAGTGTCAACGGGCCGGTCATGGTATCACCCCGCAGGTCTTTGCGTCCGCCCCGATAACCGGGGCGGCCTTCTTCTGCCTCCATTCCTTGCCGCCATGGGCAGCATCCTCGTGGACAAGGTTCAGGCATGTCACAACGGCATTGATGATCTCGTCCGGACGCGGGGGCAGCCGGCAACGTAGACATCAATGGGGACTACTTTGTCTACGCTGTCCATCATGTGGTACAGACCGTGGAACACTCCCCCGGATGCACCGCAGGCGCCCATGGCGATCACATATTTCGGCTCGGGTATCTGTTCCCACACCCGTCGGAGACGGGACGCCTGTTTCAGGGTAACATGTCCGGTAACGATCAGGATATCTGCGTGCCGGGGCGAGCCCTTGACAAGGATCCCGAAACGCTCGACATCGAAGCGCGGCATCAGGCAGGCGATAATCTCGATATCACAGGCGTTGCATGCTCCGCTGTTAAAGACGGTAATCCATGGTGATTTCATTCTCGCCCAGTTGAGGAGACGCTGGCTCAGGCCGGCTGCCGGGACTGCCATGGTTAATCATCACCTCCATGGGAAAATATAAACCCATGGATCGGGACAATTCCGCCGGCATTGTGCCGGAGACCCCGAACCTCCCGCAACTTTCCGCCCGGGACGCCTTGATGCAGGCCAACGCATGTTCTCATTGCTCCCACCTCAAGACTATTACCGCAACCGCCATGATGGCCAGGTAACCCAGGGGCCCCCAGAGGGGTGCATCGGCAGGGGAGGTTGCAAGGACAAGTGCTGCCACATGCACGACCGTGAAGAACAGGGCTACGTAGAAGAACTGGTACCCCGGCTGCCAGGCCTGCGCCTCCGCAACCTCGCCGCCGATGTAGGGCATGGTCTTGTTGACGGACGGTGAAGATGCAGGTGCCACGGCACGGGACCACCAGTATATCATGGAACCGATCAGAAGAGCGGCCGCCATGATGACGATCGGTGATCCCATGAGATCCCACGACGGCATTTACGATACCCCCCACATGAAGATCTGCCCGGATGCATGCGAGATCCAGTCAAACGATGCCGGGAAAAGCCCGAAATAGACTGTGACGAATGCGAGAAATACCACTGCCGAAATCACCGGGAGGGGGATCGTTATCCGGCGCGCGGGGACCGGTCGCCTTCCGGACCGTAGAACATGAGCGTCGATATGATTGGCACATAGTACCCGAGGGAGAGAGCGCTGTTCAGGACAAGGACCAGGGCCAGAATGACGCCCCCTGTCGTCGAGGTCAGCATGCCGGCCTGCACCAGGAGCAGCTTCCCGAGAAAACCGGAAGTGAAGGGGACGCCGCTCAGTCCGAAAATGAAAATATCAAAGGAGAGGCCGAGAACGGGATATTTTGCACCGAGCCCCCTCATCTGTGCAGTTTCGTAGGATCCTGCATCATTTGCAAATGCATCTGTTGCGATGAAAGCCCCCGCTTTCATCATCGCGTACGCAATGGCATAATAGAAGCCGGCGGTGAACCCAAGTGGCAGGTTATAGACCATACCGATCCCGAACCCGAGGAGGATATACCCCATCTGGGCTACGCTGGAGTAGGCAAGGACGTATCGGAGATCCTTCTGGATGAGCGCGAGGAGATTTCCCGCTGTCATTGACAGGACGGCGAAAAATAATATGATGATACCCATGGTCCTGGGAATGCCGGAGCCGGCGGGCATGGCAGAGAAGGTCAGGAACATCGCAATCAGGACGCCGATCTTTGTCGGCCCCACCATGATCGCGGTAACACCGACGGGTGCCCGGGCATAGGCATCCGGAAGCCAGGTGTGCAGCGGGACGATCGCCAGTTTCACCCCGTACCCGAGCAGGATCAGAACGGCTGCAAATACGACAAGCGACGGGTCCGCGCCGGCAAGGGCTTTCGGGAGTTCCGATATGTCCAGGGTATGCCCGAGGAGGTACAGGATTGCCACCCCGAAGAGGGCGGTCAGCGTACCCACCACTCCCTGCATCAGGTACTTCATGGCCGAAGAGAGCGCGGCCGGGTCTTTCTTGTGCCGGTAGGCACACAGGGCATATACCGGGATCGCCGACAGCTCGACCATCACGAAAATGGTGAAGAGGTCGTTTGCAAACCCTATTGCCATCGCACCTGCCAGTGCAAAGAGGAAGAGCGGGTAATACAGGTGGACCGGCCCTTTCGGGTCAAGGCTCGCTTCGGAAGCCCATGCCGACACAGCACCGATACCCGTGACCAGCAGCCCCCCGGTAATGCCAATAAAAGAAACATGGGTGAGGGAGGCATGCCGGGCAATCACAGAGAGAAGGATAAAGAAGGTCCCGAGGAGGATCAGTGCGGTCAGTGTCCCGCTCCAGTGGCGGAGGTTTCGTGGAAGGATCTTCGTGATAAAGTAGATCGCTATGCCACACATGGCCACAACGAGAGGAGTGGCAGCGGCAATATCATTGGGTATCACAAGCCCACCCCCAGAATGACAATGGCAATGAGGGCGACAAGGACACCCCCGAACAGGGCAATGTTCCAGTTCTCATCACGGTTTTCCATCCCCATGGCATACTTCCCGGCAGTACAGAGGGCGAGAGCTGCAGCGACTGCCCAGTGGTAGACAAGCACGAAGAACGCCCGGAGTCCCCCGGCAAACGTGGTTATTCCATGGGCCAGTCCCACATATACCACATCAATGTCCCTTATGTGTGTTTCATGGGGCTCAAGGATCTTACGCCCGAATGCAAAGAAGAATATCCCCGCAGCACCAAGGACCAGGAGGGCACTGGCCAGGTGCTCCGGGTCATATGCCAGGTACGTGGTAGGGTAGGGGAGGATACCGTAGAGGACCTGCGGATATATCCCGATGATGATGCAAAGTCCTGCAGCACCGAGCATGGCCAGCTGCATGAGAAGGGGCGGGTCCGAGGCCTCATTGTCCCCCGGCCTGAGAAACGCAAAATATCCGAGCTTCAGAAACGAGAGGAACGTGCCGAACGATGCAATCTCAAGGAGTACCCAGAGCCAGAAGCTGGTCTGTTGTGCGGCCATCAGCACCATTCCCTTGGACACGTAGCCGTTGAAGAGCGGTACTCCCGAGATCGAGAATGCCGCAACCCAGAAGGCAAACGCCGTGACCGGCATCTTCTTCTGGAGCCCGCCGATGCGGCTGAGTGCGTTTTCACCGGTCTTCCAGATGACGACACCGATAGCCATGAAAAGGAGCGCTTTATAAAGGATGTGATTGAAGAGGTGCGCCATGCCGCCGTCAAGCCCGAGCTGCCCGATCCCGCTCGCTGCTCCCAGCCACCCCAGGATCCCTATACCGGCAACCATGTAGCCGACCTGCGAGATGATGTGGTAGGAGAGGAGACGGCGCATATCGTTCTGGAAAACGGCAAACGTTACGCCGTATACTGCCATGATTGCCCCCATAAAGGCGATATATTCCGTCCCCGGCTGTGCCCGTGCAAGGAGATAGACGGCGGCTTTGGTCGTGTACACGCTCAGGAATACGCTGGCGACGAAGTTGGCCCGGGGATAGGCATCCGGAAGCCAGGTATGCAGCGGGATGAACGCAATATTCACCCCGATGCCCAGAACAATCATGACGGTTGCCCACAGCTGGTATGTCACACCGGGGATGCCGGCAAGGGGCCCGACAATGGGGGAGCCCGCACCCAAAAAGAGCAGAGCGATCCCGACAGCAAGGAGCGAACCCCCGAGTCCATGGAAGAGGAGGTACCGGTATCCCGCACGGATCGCTTCCCCGCCTTCCTGCCAGATGAGGAAGGTCGAGGTGATCGCCATCAGCTCCCAGAAGATCAACAGGGTGATCCAGTCCCCCGCAAAGACCACGCCGAGCGAAGTCCCGGCATAGAGCAGGGCAAAAAGGTGGAGCCGGGGTGCTGCAGCGGCTGCAGCATAGAGGATTGCAAGGAAGGTAATGATTGCAAAAACGACCCCAGTCAGATAGGAGAGGCTGTCAACCCTCAGGAGGACCAGGGTATACCCGGCAAAGGGAAGATTCCACTGCATCACACCGGCAGCAGCGGTGCCGGCAATGGCTCCACCGGGGAGGAGGAGGACATCTGCAACAGCAAGCCCGCCGAGCGCAATGAGCCCGACCTGTCGTGCGCGCCCCTTAAGGGCCAGCACGAGTGGTGCACCGATAAGGAAGATCAGGAATGGCGGTATCGCGGTGCCGGGTATCAAAGTTCCCGAGACAATCACCGTGGTATGGGTAACGTCTGCGGCAATTTGCGCACAGAGTGCGAACGGGCTCGCGGGATACACAGTCCAGAGACCGAGGACCAGCGCCCCCGCAGCGGTCACCAGAACCGGTGCACGGAGCGTCATGCGTACCTTCGGAATTTCACCATCAGAATGCCCGAAAAATGCACGCATGATGACGGGCAGGAAATACGCAAGGTTCAGGACGCTGGCTGAAATGAGGATGAGGAGAATCCACCACGTGCTGATAGTTCCTGCACCAATACCCAGCGAGAGATAGTATTTGGCGATGAACCCCGCCATCGGGGGCAGCCCCACCATACTCAGGGTTGCGAGGGTGAATGCGCCGAACTCCCATGGCATTTTCCGGCCGATGCCGTCAAGTTCCGAGATCTTTTTCTTCCCCGTCTCCACGGCCACGGTGCCTGCGACAAAAAACATGGTCAGCTTCCCGAATGCATGGGCACAGAATGCATAGGTTGCCCCTATCACGGCGGCAGCCCGCCCTGCATCGGAGACCCCGGATATTCCGGGCGGCACCAGCACGGCAGCGCCTAGGATCATGTAGCTGAGCTGGCTGACCGTGGAGTACGCGAGTCTGAGCTTAAAGTCGTCCTGCAGCAGTGCAAGGAGGGAGCCGACGATAATCGTGATGACAGCCGCAGCAATGACAATGTTCTGAAGGCCGAGGCCCGCCATCAGGCCGGGCCCGTACAGGTACAACATAAGGCGGAGAAGCCCGAAAACACCAGTATTCACGACGGCAACGGCATGGAGGAGCCCGCTGACTGGTGTCGGGGCGATCATGGCGCTGGGCAGCCACCCGTGAACCGGGACGAGCGCTGCCTTGACGGCAAAACCCGCCATGAGGAGAAAAAAAGCAAGCCGGGCAAAGTCGGGGGATATGGCTGCGATGCCGGGATTGCCCCCGGCAACAAAGTCGAGGGTCTTTCCCTGAGCGAGCAGGGCCATTATTCCCGCTACGATCGCTACTCCCCCGGCCTGAGTGTAAAAGAGATACTTCATCCCTGCTGCAAGCGCTTCCTGCGTCTCGATATGGACAACGAGAGGATATGCTGCAATTGCCAGGATTTCGTAAAAGACGAACAGCGAGAAGATGTTGGAGGAGAGTGCGACCCCCATCACCGACCCGATGGTGAGGGCAAAGCAGGAGTAATACCGTGTCTGCGCATGTTCCCTGAGGCTGCGCATGTAGCCGATATTATACACGGTCGTAATGATCCAGAGCAGCGAGGCGATGCTTACAAACAGGAGGCCGAGGGCATCCGCCGTGAACTGGAGACGCAGCCCGGGAAGTATCTGAAGTGCAGGTGTGGATATGGGTTGTACCGCAAATGCCGAGGGGAGGCAGAAGATACCGAAGAGGAACGTCAGAACAGCAGATGCAAGCGATGCGGCTTCACGGGCATCCGGGCGGTTGTGGAGAAGCAGCACAAATCCGGACCCGATAAACGGCATAGCAACGATGACGACAAGCATCCACGGCTGGACGTCTATCACAAGTCACCACCCCGGGAAAGCCGGGAGATGGCAGCAATATCAAATGTCTTGTATATCCTCTTCATAAGGATGACAAGTGCCAGCGCGACCCCCGCAACAACCGCCTCGATGGCGATCAGGGTTATGACCACGGCCTGAGACACCCCCACGTCGCCGGCAAGGTATCCCCCAAGAACAAAGAGGAGGCTGACGCCTTTTCCGAGGAATTCGAGTCCCATGACCATTTTGATCACGTTGCAGCGGGCAATCAGGCTTGCAAGCCCGATAGCAAAGAGTGCAGCTGCAACGAGGACAATCACCGGCGCCTCGGCGGAGATCATGGCTGCATCCTCCCGGAATGGTTCAGGCCGAGGAGCAGGAGGATTGACATGACACCGGCGAGCATAATGAACCCCTGGAGGATCACCTCATACGTACGTCCTTTCCACAGGGCTTCACCTGCAACAACCGCCACAACGGGCGCGACCGGCCAAGAGGTAAAATGAGGGATCACGATGACAATAAAGAGGAGGAGAAAGACCACTCCCAGTAACATCGCACAGGCATTTTTTGGATTCATGTCCGCACCTTTTCCTCTTCACCACCCGCAAGGATGAGGGCTACGAGAAAGAGAACTGCCACAAGGCCCGCGCCGACAGTAAGCTCAAGGGCACCGGCGTATGGCGAGGCGAGCACAAAGAAAAGGGCAGCAAGAGAGACGCTGGAGACTGCGAATGCAATGACAGCACGGATGAGATTTTTTTGTAACACTGCAGTGACTGCCATTATGATCGTTGATGCACCGAGCACGAGAATGATGAAAAAGTCAGCATCCGGCATCGGAGATCACGCACCCCGGCCGGAATCCTCGTGCCAGCGCGCAGATGGATATATCGCCATCCAGAGGTTTAAGGCTAAAAATAACGGGATAGAGAAGAGAGATGCCCGCATCGGCACTGAATTGACGGGACTGGAAGGATCTGTCATGATGGTCTTTTGGGTTACCTGCAACCTGCTGGCATCCTGCTCCGGAATGCCGGTTCATTACCATCTTCTGGTTATCCGACTACATCGCTGGCGGTTTTTATCTTTTAAATGATTTCATCTTATCACAACGGAGAGCATAAACCTTTGGGAGTCCGAGCGGTTTGTCAAAACCGCGAAGAGAAGAAGAACTCATCGGAGTTCTTCGACGTAACGTCCGGGGGGTCCATCAGGACCGTGAGGACGAGAAGAACTCTTCAGAATTCTTCGAATTCCATGAAATGACGTGAAATATAATTTAATGAAGAGAAGAACTCATCAGAGTTCTTCGAAGTGATTTCCGCCGGATTATACAGATTTAATCCATGTTTGTTCTATAGAAAATGGAGAATTGAGAGAATATTATTTCGGTTCATCCTTTATTTACGGCTTGGCCGGTTTTACGTATGTGATCGCAATGATCTCAACACCCCGTGCAGTTACCGGTGCGGTGTACTGGGTATCCATGAAGAGGCACCTGACAGGACAGGTGTCCACGCACGAGTTGCAGACAACGCACCGGAGCCGATCAATCTGCCAAGTTTTCGCCTCCCTGCTGATGACAATAGCCTGCGCAGGACACTTCCTCTGGCATGTACCACAGGAGATGCACCTGCTCTCGTCAATCGTCACATGCCCCCGGGAAAGCGGGGTCTTTTTTGCAGCTTGGGCAGGGTAAAGGATTGTCACCGGCCGCTGGACAACGGTCCTGAGTGCGGTTTTTACCATCTCGAAAAATACCATGATCCTCACCTCTCCGTGCAGCTGATACAGGGGTCGATGGACAAGACAATTACCGGGACATCGGCAAGCTCGCATCCCTGCAGCATCTTTATCAGTGGCGGGATATTGGTCAGGGTGGGAGTCCGGATCCGTGACCTGACGAGAAACTTGGTGCCGTTACCCTTGAGGTAATGGACCAGTTCTCCCCGGGGCTGTTCCGCCCGCATGAAATACTCTCCGTCCGGTGTCCCTGACACCTTCACATCGATGGGCCCGTCGGGGATCTTCTTCACCGCCTGCCGGAGGAGATCGGTGGACGTGAAGAGCTCCTTTGCCCTTACAGTACAACGCGAGAGACTGTCCCCGCAACTGTCCGTAACCACGTGAACATTGAGCCGGTCATACGCACCATATCCGATCTTCCTCGTATCGAGAGAGACACCGCTCCCGCGAGCTGTGGGCCCCACCGCACCAAGGTGGTACGCGTCCTCCCGGGACAGGATCCCGACATTCCTGAGCCGATGACGGATCGAGTCGTCCCGCAGAAAAACCGTGGTCAGTTCTTTCATGTCGCGGTCGATCCGGTCCAGGTCCTTTGCCATCGCGTCCAGCTTCTCGCTGCTGATGTCCCGCCGGACGCCGCCCACTTTACTGGACCCCTGGATGACCCTGCCACCGGTGGTCTGTTCCATAACGTCGAGGATATCCTCGCGGATCTTCCACGCGTTCATGAACAGGTTCTCAAAGCCGAAAGAATCGGCAAAGAGCCCAAGCCAGAGGAGATGGGAATGGAGCCTTGAGTACTCTGACCAGATCACCCGCAGGTACTGGGCGCGCTCCGGTACGTCAATATTCATGATCTGCTCGATGCCCTGGCAGTAGGTTGCACCATGGATAAAACTGCAGATCCCGCACGTCCGCTCAGCGATGTAGACATAATCGGTAAATTCCCGCTTCTCCACGAGCTTTTCAAAACCCCGGTGGATGTACCCGATCGACGGGATTACATCCACAACTTTCTCGTCCTCAAGGACGAGGTCAAGGTGGATCGGTTCCGGCAGGACCGGGTGTTGCGGCCCGAACGGGACGATGATCTGCTTGCTCATGGCTTATCACCTTTTGTCACGGTGACCGGTGCCTGACCGAACGGGAATTTGATCGCGGTCCGGATCAGGGTGCCCCTGAAATCGATATTCATACCCCTGACCTGAATACCGAAGAGGTCGTGCATTTCATTCTCGTAGATGAACGAGTTCCAGTACATACCGGAAATGCTCGGGATCTCGGTATCAGCCGAGACCGTGATACGGATATTTTCGAAATGGTAGTCCTTGTCAAACGAGTAATTGATCTCGTACAGCTCGCCAACCTTGGTACAGCCGACCTGAACGAGGCGGTACCCTTCGTTCCGGAACCGCTCCACGTTCCCGATCAATTTCCCGACATCGATATTTGTGGTTGTCTGTTGTTCCGCGGTCATACGACCTCACCGGCCTTCGTGCTTGCCGAACTACTTTTTTCAAGCATCTTTGCCCGCTTCTGTTCGAGGATGCCCAGTGCCTTTACCACGCCGTCAATGATCGATTCCGGTCGCGCTGCGCACCCAAGAACCCAGACATCGACAGGGATGATCTTGTCGATCCCGCCAACGACATTGTAGCACTCCCGGAAGATGCCGCCCGATGAGGCGCAGATACCGATTGCCACTACCACTTTCGGCTCCGGTATCTGGTCGTATATGTTCTTTAAGGGCACCCTGTTCTGTTCGTTGACGCTCCCGGTACACAGCAGGATATCGGCATGCTTGGGGTTCCCGGTATTGACAATGCCGAACCGCTCCACATCGAAAACGGGGGTCAGGGCAGCGAGGATTTCGATATCGCACCCGTTGCACGATGACGCATTATAATGAACAATCCAGGGGGACTTTTGTAAGTAGGTCATGGCGACACCACCATCCTGAGGTAATATAACACCCCGAGATTTACTAACCCGAGGGTCCCTGCAATGATCCACGCGCTCCGGAGCATGAGCTGCCACTTGACCCGGGAGATGGTATTGTCGATGAGGATCTCAAGGAAATAGGCGACAAGGATCGCCACAACTGCGATAAACGGATTCCAGGCAAAGAAAAGCCAGATAACCCCCAGCAGGAAGACATACTCGTACCAATGGGCGATCTCAATCTTGCCCAGGTTGGGTCCGGCAAAGTCCGTGGTCACACCCTTGACAATCTCCTGGTGTGCATGGTGCGAGGTGGAGAGGTCGAACGGCGACTTGCGGAGCTTGATAGTCAGTACGATCAGGTACCCGATGAAGACCCCGGGCAGGAAGAGGATGATTCGAACGGGTGAGGCCACGATCGTACTCACAAAGAAGCTCTTCGTGACCATGTACATCCCCACAGCAGTTATGATGATCATCGGTTCATAAGCGATGATCTGGAGGAGCTCGCGTTCCGCCCCCACGTGACTGTATGGGGAGTATGAGGCGTACGCCCCAAGCACGAGGAAGATATGGGAAAGGGTAAATGCAAAGATAACGAGCAGCATGTCCCCGCCCGAGAAGAATAGGGCTCCTGCTACAACCATGAAGACCAAGTAGCTCAGGACATAGAAGTTCTGGGTCACCGTGACTACCGCGTTCTCCTTCTCAAAGAGCTTTCCCACGTCGTAAAATGGCTGGAAGATCGGCGGCCCGACCCGCCCCTGCATCCTAGCGGTCACCTTCCGGTCGATCCCGGCAATCAGCCCCCCGAGAAGCGGTGCAACGAGGATATACACCAGTGCGTAGAAGATGGGGACGAACGCTTCGGGGATCACAGGATCACCCCCAGGAGCAGGATACCGGCAAAGAGGAGCAGCCCCCAGCAGAGCGACGCGCCGATCATGAACAGCCGTTCCTCGCCAAAGGTCTTTTCGAGGTAGTAGTTGGAGAGAACCACTTCACGGGATATCCCCATGGAGCCGGCAAAATGCATAGGATCGTCCATGGGCCGGCCACCCATGTACGGTGGTGCGGGTTTCACACCTTTCCGGTAGAAAAGCATGGAGAACGGCATGATCATCAGCAGGCAGAGCATCATCAGCATGATCGTGAGATTTGCCTGCGCGAGCCGGGTGGTCTGGCCGTAGATATTCAGGACGTACGGCTCGATCAGAATCGACGAAATGAGCGGGAAAATCAGGCAGACGATGACGACCAGTCCGGTCAGGATATACAGCACACCGTATTTCTCTTTCTTACCGATGTCCTCGATTACCGTCTGGTCGCGCATCACCGAGATAATCTTTCCCATCCACTTACTCCAGAAGAATACGGTCACCGAACCGCCGAAGGCAAGGATCGCAATAAAAATCAGGCCAAACGGAGCGGTGATGAACGCTTCGATCGCTGCCCATTTCGAGATGACCATACCGAAAGGCGCAAGGAACATGCCCGCCATCCCGATGAACATCATGATGGCAAGTTTGGGCATCCGGACAATCAGCCCCCCCATGTCCTCGATATTCCTGCTGCCGATCCGTTGTTCGATTGTCCCGACACAGAGGAACAGGAGCGACTTTGCGACGGCATGGAAGATGATCAGCAGAACCGCCACCCATATCAGGTTGTAGGTCCCGACCCCTGCACAGGCAACGATCAGCCCGAGGTTGGCGATGGTCGAATAGGCAAGAACTTTCTTGGCATTGTTCTGGGATATTGCCATGAACGAGGCCAGGAGGAACGTCATCCCTCCGATAAGGCTGATAATAAGGCCTTCCGTTGTACCGGCAAGCACCGGGGCAAACCTCACGATGATATACACGCCTGCCTTGACCATCGTGCTCGAATGAAGCAGGGCGGAGACCGGTGTAGGCGCGACCATGGCCCCGGTGAGCCACGATGAGAACGGCATCAGGGCCGCCTTGGTCATGCCGGCAAAACAGATCAGGACCGCCGGCACCAGCGCAATCGCTTTTCCGGTAGTGAGCAGGTAATTCAGGCCCAGCAGCTTGCCGGAGGGATCGGAAATTACCAGGTAGATAATGGCGGTGATGAACGCCACGCCTCCCAGCAGGTTCATCCAGAGGGCGAGGAACGAGTTGCTGGTCGCTTCCTCGGTCTCCGAGTACCCGATGAGCAGGAACGAGCAGATGGTGGTGATCTCCCAGAAGAAGAAGACCCAGAGCAGGTTGTTCGAGAAGACCAACCCGAACATAGCGGCAAGGAAGATGAACAGGAGGCCGAAGAAGAGACTCCGCCTGTCGCGTATCTCCTTATGGAGGTAGTGGTAGGTCTCCATGTATCCCACGGAATAGACACAGATAAGGGTGCCGATGATGCCGATGATCATGGCCATGATAATAGAGAACTGATCAACAAAGAGGTTCTCCTCAACATGCACGTGGCCGGTAAAGCTTGTTTCAAACCAGAACAACAGCCCGGCCTGCAGCAGTATCAGGACCACGGTCAGCGATTTCCTGTGCTTTATACCCAAATAGAGAATGAATGCAGCCAGGATCATCTCGATAAAGAACATCACCTGGCTGACCGGCTCGGAGGCAATGGAATAGATGAGCGTACCTTTGTCATATCCGAGTACCAGCAGCGCCAGGGATACAATACCGATCGCAATCGCCGAGAGTTGCACGATCATATTACGCCCGGAATCCCTGCGCCCGATGAATAGGAAAAGCGCCGCGATCAAGGGAAACAAAATGAGATAGAGCAAGAGTTGAAGAATCTGCACCAGATACCCTCCTTCTCTGAATATGGGAATTTTTCATTATTAATCATATTGAATTGTACACGATCTTTTCTCAAATAAAAACTGAACGGCTATCCGGATTTTTACCCCGGAAAATGATACAATTCGATCAAAGGGGTGGAGAAACAGAACAAAACCGGGATAAAAATCAGATGATTCCGTATCGTGTTCCCCGTGCCCGGATCGTGAGGGCCGCAGGGAGACATGCGGGATAAAAGTTTAATGTTTCAAAAAAGCACTATTAATCTCTTAGGATGGGTTGCGTACATGTGCGGGACGATCCCCGGAAGCATGGAAGGCCATCCTATGGGTCATTTGAGCAGGTCTCTGCTGATGCCAATGTAACATGCCTGAAGTGTTTGTAAAAGCGTCCAGACTGGTCTGCACCTTGCCTGTGCCGTCAAAAAGTACGGGCCGGGTCGCACTGAAGGATTCTTCTGACACGGCAGGGAGGTCATGGAATGATCGACTTTGCATTACTAATCGTGATTGCGATATGCGTTATCGCACTGGGTCTTGCAGCTCTCTTAGCGCGTAGTCTCCTCTCACAGGATGAGGGAACACCTAAGATGCGCGAGGTCTCCGATGCGATCCGGGTGGGTGCGGAAGCATTCATCAAGCGTCAGTACTCGACTATCGCCATGCTGGCCATCGTGCTGGCAGTGGTGATCTTTGCAGTTTATTACCTTACCGGACAGCAGTCCATTGCCATTTCCACAGCAGGTGCTTTCGTTGTCGGGGCTACCTGCAGTGCCGTTGCCGGTGTGGTCGCCATGTGGATTGCCGTCCGGACAAATATCCGTACGGCAGCAGCGGCCCAGACCAGCGATGGGAAGGCACTCGACTTCTCATTCCGCGGCGGAGCTATCTCCGGCCTTATCATCACTTCGATGTCGCTCCTCGGTGTGTCGCTGACGTATATTGCTCTTGGGGCAGACCCGACTCACACGCCGTTCGTTATCGTCGGGTTTGGTTTCGGTGCCTCGTTTGTCGCCCTCTTTGCCCAGCTCGGTGGCGGTATCTATACCAAGGCCGCCGATGTCGGTGCCGACCTTGTCGGCAAAGTCGAAGCCGGCATCCCGGAGGATGACGTACGGAACCCTGCAACCATTGCCGATCTTGTCGGGGACAATGTCGGGGACTGCGCCGGCCGTGGTGCCGACCTCTTCGAGTCCACTGCCGCCGAGAACATCGGTGCAATGATCCTCGGTGTCGCGCTCTTCCCGGTCTTTGGTGTCAACGGAATCCTCTTCCCCATCATCATGTGTTCACTCGGTCTCCTTGCGAGCATGATCGGTATACTTTCTGTCAAGGGTAAAGACGGCGCTGACCCGATGGACGCCATGAACCGGGGCTATTACATAACCGCCATCATCTCCGCCATCTTCCTCTTCTTCGGGGTCCAGTGGCTCCTAGGCGCAGCACCGGGCTGGATATACTTCTTCGTTGCAGGTCTCGTCGGCATCGCACTCTCCGTGTGCTTCCTCCGGGTCACCCTGTTCTACACAGACCACCACTACCGTCCGGTGAAGGAGATCGCCGACGCCTCTGAGACCGGTGCTGCCACCAATATCATCACCGGTTTCTCGGTCGGTCTCGAGACCACCGCGATTCCCGCCGTACTCATCGGCCTCTCGCTGATCATCTCCTACTGGTGCGGGACCATGAGCGGGGTCACGAACGGTGGCCTCTATGGCACTGCCGTCGCCACGATCGGCATGCTGATGGTCTGTGCGTACGTCCTTACCATGGACACCTTCGGCCCCATCGCTGACAACGCCGGTGGCATTGTTGAGATGAGCCAGGCTCCCGAAGAAGTCCGCAAGCGCATGGACAAGCTCGATGCAGCCGGTAACACGACGAAGGCACTCACCAAGGGATATGCGATAGGCAGTGCATCCCTTGCCGTGTTCCTGCTCTTCAACGCGTATATGGCAGACATTGCCAAGCTCACCGGCAAGGTATTCGATATAGTCAACCTTGCAAGTGTGAACGTCTTCGTCGGCGCACTCCTCGGCGCAATGCTCGTCTTCCTCTTTGCGAGCTTTGCCATCCGCGCCGTCTCCAAGACCGCACAGTCTGTGATCGACGCAGTCCGCATCCAGTTCAAAGACCCCGGCATCATGGCAGGCACCAAGAAGCCTGACTATGCAGCCGTCATCGATATCACAACCCAGGGTGCACTCCGGAACATGGTCCTTCCCGGTATCCTTGTCATCGGGTTCCCGATCATCATTGGTATCACCATGAAGTATGAGGCTCTCGCCGGCTTCCTCATGGTCGCAACCATCACCGGCATCCTCCTTGCCCTTATCCTCAACAACGGAGGCGGGGCGTGGGATAATGCCAAGAAATACATCGAATCCGGTGCCCACGGAGGCAAGGGCAGCGAGGCCCACAAGGCAGCCGTCATCGGAGACACGGTCGGTGACCCGTTCAAGGACACTGCCGGCCCGTCGCTCCACGTGCTCATCAAACTCCTTGCAACGCTGACGCTCGTGCTCGCGCCGCTCTTTATCTAAAATCTTTTTTTCTTTGCCGGCGGGTCCGGTTTCCTGAACGGGCGTTATGATAAAAGAGGATCATTTACCGGATCAGGCGCTTGACTGAACCGGGTGACAGGATCTGTACGATTCTATCCAGTGTAATTTCCGGTAACAGTCCTCCGCATCATTCTGCCTGCCGAGCCCGGTGAGACAAGTACCCAGTTCCCGGTAAGCCCTGGTAAACCGGGGTGCAATAATAATCGCCTGCCGGAGATATTTCACCGCAGCATCGGGCTTTTTACGGCCCGATAATTCCAGACCCCGCTGGTACAGGTATTGTGCTTCCAGCGGAATCCCGTTCATCCCGTACATGCTCATGTTCCTCTCCCTTTTTTTCTTTTTCCTCGAAATAGTTCTGGTTCTTCTTCCTGCAGCCAGAGGTTTCCAATTTTGGAACCCGCCGGCAGATCTCCCGTGCGTGACGGCTTTCTCTTCTCATAGGTGACGCGCAATCCCTTTTTCAGCCTTCAGTTTCTCCAGTGCTTCATCGGCAACGAGCCGGATCATGCAATCCCCGCAGTTGTCCGCTGATGCGAACGGGAATATCGCTCTTGGGGAGCGGATCATTGCCAGCGATCTTGCTGCAACGATCCTTGTGTCACGATCGTGTTCAGCGAGAAGTGGTTTTAAATACCCGGCTGTACCGGGATCTCCGATGGTTCCCAGCATCTCTGCTGCCATGATCCGTACCCACTTATTGTGGTCTTCAAGCCCGCTGAGGAGATATTCTACCATAGGCTGCCGGAATTTTTTTATCGCCATCGATACAGCGGTGGCAGCCACCTCGGTGGTAGTCTCGCTTTTTACATCCCAGTTCATACATATCCGACCTGCCCCCGTTCCGGGGTCAACCACCCATTCATCCGGGGCATATATTCAAAATTTGCACACCTGTTTCGCCCAGCAGATCTGCTGGTACGGTATGCCATGCATAATGAGAATGGGTACAAATGATGTATGGAATACCGTCGACAGATCCGGGTATAACGTGGTTGTTCCACCCCTGCCGGCGCCATCCTTTTCCATTCGCGGCGTATTATCGATGAAGCAGTATATTTACTATCCCGCCATTCAATGTAGGTGTATGGGAATTCTGGATTCGGAAAAGATCGATGCGATCAAGAGAATCCTCAAATGGCATCCGCGGGGAATCACCATTTCGGACCTTTCATCCAAGATGAAAATGAACAGGAACCTTGTGGCGAAATATCTTGATATGCTTCTCGTTTCAGGTCAAGTCGAGATGCAGATCGTCGGGGCTGCAAAAGTTTTTTTCCTTTCACGGCGGGTTCCCATCTCAGCCCTTCTGGAGTTCTCCAAGGACGCGGTAATCGTTGTCGGCAGCGACCGGAAAATCCTGCAAGTCAACGAACCGGTAACTGCCCTGCTCGACCTGCAACGGAGTGCGATGATCCATAAGCTTCCGGAAGAGTTCGACAGCCCATTCATGCGGCTCATCTGCACAGCCGAGAATTCCCGTGCCCCCATTACAGACGGGGAGCATGTCAGTGACATGAGCTGTTTGATCCAAGGCGGGGAACGCTATTTCCGGATCAAGCAGGTGCCTACTGCCTTCGAAGACGGGAGCGACGGCTTCACGTTTATTGCCGAAGACATCACTGCCGGGAAAAAATACGAGGAGATGCTGCGGATCAGCGAAGCACGCTACCGGGGGCTGGTCCAGTCCATCGGGGAGGCGATCATCGGGAGCGCCCCGGATGGCAGCATCACCAGCTGGAACCCGGCAGCAGAACGGCTGTACGGATTTAAGGAGGCAGAGGTGCTCTCGACGCCTATCACGGAACTCCTGTCCGGGAAATCCCGAAACGATCTGGAAACCATCCTGGAACGGGTCGCACGCGGAGAAAGCATCCGTCGCAACGAATTGAAGATGACAATCAGGAACGGGGCCGTCCTCGACGTCCTGATCTCTGTCTCTCCGATCGTGGGTGAAAACGGGGCAGTGGTCGGGGCATCATCCATTGTTCAGGACATCACCGGTGAGAAGATGGAGCAGTACCTCCGCCAGCACGAGGATCAGTACCGCACGCTCGTGGAAGATCTCAATGTCGGAATATACCGGAGCACCGGTGATCCCCGCGGCCGGTTTGTCTGGGGAAACACGGCTCTTCTCAAGATTCTCGGATATCATTCCATCTCCGACCTCCGGGAAGTACCTGTCATTGATGTTTTCGATGAACCGTACGGTCGACGCGAACTCATCGAGGATCTGCAAAAGAACCGGTTTGTGAAAAACCGGGTGCTTCACCTGAAAAAACCGGACGGCACACCATTTTGCGTCAATGTCACGGCCCTCGCAGAATTCGATGAAACCGGGAATGTGGTGTTCATCAATGGTATCGTCCAAGACATCTCCCATATCATCGTTCCGGATGACTCTCAAAAATAATTTCATACCTCGCTGCAACATCGCGGGGATGAGAGGGCCGGGAATGCCGGGCAGCCGTATCAGATCCGCTTGAACGGGACCTGCATGTCGGCCATCTTGTAGGTATTACCATCGTCAAGAGTGACCTCAACGATCGCCCGGTCGGTATTCTTCGTCCCTCCAAGTGTTGCGGTGGAATCAAGGATGATCCCGGGCGTGCCGGTCTGCGCGGTTCTGTCCGCCCGGTTCAAGGGTGATGGCGATCTTCGTGACGTGGCCAAGACCGGCTCCACCCTGGAACGTGGAGATGACGTTCCCGAGGTACTTCTTCTCCGCGTTGAATATTTACTTTCCAGGCATCGATTACATTGTCAGAGGCGAAGGGGCGGTGCTTGCTCCCGATGTGTCAGGTCTGGACGAGGGAGCCGCCCCGACTGCACCTGAAGACGGGAGGCTGAAAAGAAGGCCGCACCGCGGGCTGCTGAGGATCCGGTCCTGATATGGTTTTATCAGGAATACGTAGGTGACCCTGCTGGGCGGATTTTTACGTCGTCGCGCGGGCTTCGATGGGGACATTCACTTTTCATGATTGTACCAGCCTTGCTCCCAGTTCAAAAGCCCGCTTGCAGTCCTGCGGGAAAACGGTCTTCCGCCGTTCTTTGCGCTCTTCCGGATCGAAGTAACTGAAGACCACCTTGTTGTAGTCCTCAAACTGGAGCGTCTCGTTCGCGAATAGAGATTCTGCATGGCCGAACATCCGTGTGAGCACCTGCTCATTCGCACCTATGAAAGCGCCATAGGTCTCTTTCATCAGCTGCTCAGAGACGTTCATCGTGTAAATAAATGCCGTCGGGATCCTTCTCGGAAAGAGAGATGAGGGGGGTTGTGTGTAGATCAGGTAGGGGAAAAGGAGACGTTCCATAAAGCATCTCATCATCCCGGTCACGTTACCGAAATAGATAGGTGAGCCGAGGATAAGGGCGTCCACATCCTCTATCTCTTCAAGGACCCGTGTCAGTTCATCCCGCAGAGCACACTTCCCGTAACTTTTCCCGCCTTTCAGTTTGCAGGCAAAACAGACTGGTGCATCCCTTGAAATCTAGATCGTAGAGATGTACCAGCTCTGTCTCCGCTCCCTGTGATTCCGCACCATCGAGAGTGTTCTGGAGGAGGGTTGCCGTATTCCAGTTCTTTCTCGGACTTCCATTGATTGCAAGTACGTTCATGATCGTATTCCTTCCTGAAGCTTCAGGCAGTTTTACTGCCACATTATCTCAAGGGGTTTCCTTCGGGGGATCCCATAGACCTTGTACTGCGGGTGGCCGAACATCATCGCATAAGCGCTTTTCCGTCCTGCAGGGATGCCGAGTTCCTTCTGGAGCGGCTCATACGACGCAGCTGCCATGGCGACGAAACCCGCCCAGCAGGTCCCAACTCCATATGCAGGCGCTGCAATATCGAAATGTGTGAGGGCGATAATAGCGTCGACAGATGCCACCGGGTTGCCCTCAGGGATGTGGGCGAAAAGCAGGTGCGGTGCGCCACGGCAGACAATTTCCTGTCCGGCTTCCCAGGCCCCGATCAGCCCCGGTACATAGCCGCTCATCGGGTGGCTGCTGTTCTTCAGGGTCTTCATCCATTCAATCGTCAGCCCGGCAATCTTTTTGACCTTTTCTGCGTCGTGGACAACGATCCATTGCACCGGCTGTCCGTTGCCTCCCGAGGCTGCGTACCGGGTGATATCGAGGATTGCAATTATCTTCTCCTTCGGAACAGGATCTTTCGTGAAATGCCGCACGGACCGGCGTTTCTTGAGATAGGATGCCATCTCCCCTGCAGGGATCGCCCCCGCACTGCCAGGCAGCTGCACCTTTTCGTCCGGGCGGACGTTCAGGAGGAGCGCCTGCGACGGGCAGGAGATCTCGCAGTGTCCGCACTGGATGCACATACCGGCCTTCGTATCCTGGACCCGGGGGAGGGTGTTCTCATCCGCTGGATCAACGATTGACATCGGGCATACGATGGAGCAGATCCTGCATCGGGTGCAGAGATCCTGGTCAACAAGTATCGTGGTCATCATGGTTTCCTGATGGTGTAATACCAATCTCTCGTCAGCGTTTTTTTGATTTTTTGACGGAAACTTCCGATTTTTTCATCAGTTCCAGCAGCCAGGCCATGTTCTTACCGGTATCCCGCGCCCAGGCCATGCCTTCCTCGTCATTCATGACATCGCCGATATTCCTCCCGACCCCGATGGGAGGCAGGCCAGGCACCACCATCCCGCTGATCAGCAGGAAATGAAGGAGCGAGTCGAGCGTATGCACGGCTCCGGCACGCCTGACAGCGACGGCCGCGGATCCCGCCTTATGCCGGAACAGCCCCCCGTTCGCCATCGATACAAAGCCGGCCCGGTCAATCAGCGCCTTCATCTCGGCTGTTACATCCGTGAAATAGACAGGGGAGCCAAGGATGATCCCGTCAGCTTCCGCCATTTTCCCGATACAATCGTTCACGATATCATCATCGAAGATACATCGCTTGTTTCGGTTATCGAAACACTTCATGCAGGCGGTGCACCCGCGGATTTTCTTTCCGCCGATCTGGACAAGTTCCGTGATAATACCTTCCTTTTCGAGTTCCTGCAGCACCTGGCCTATCAGGAGCCGGGTGTTCCCCTCCGGCCGCGGACTCCCGTTGAATGCAACTACTTTTGTCATTTCATTTCCTCTTCATCAGATTCTTTCCTGAACTCCAAGCGTCACCGGCATATCTGCCGAGCATCCAGTAGCGGTTGTCCGGCATTGTCAGGAAAAGCGGGTCGATCGCCGGGAAATCCGGATTTCCATCCTTGATTACTCTGCCGTCCGCATATGCTCCTGCAATCTCACCGATGAAGAGCGTGTTCGTCGGGAGCGGGACGATCCTGACAAGCCGGCACTCGAGGGTAACCGGGCAATCCTTGATCATCGGGGCTGTTTTCAGCGTAGAATACATCAAATACACGGGATTTGTCAGTGTTCTCACCGGATACGAGACCGCAGTAATCGGTCTTCTCCAGAAGGGCCGAAGACGGGATATTCACCGAGAAGGTCTCTGTCTCAACTATACCCTTCGGAGTGTAGTGATGGTTCCCGATCCCGCAGAGGATCATTGGCGGGTTCGCATTCGCCTGGGCACACCAGCCAACAGTCATGAAGTTGTCCTTCCCTGCAACCTGCGTCCCCACAAGGACCACCGGCATCGGGATGAAAAAGTTTTGTCCAATCTGTTTCTTTTCCATTTTTCATCTCACCCTGCATCGTGCTGAGAACCATGGCAAAGCCATAAACTGCAATTTTTTCTCTCGGGCAATCTGAGCCATTGGGTTAAACTCTCCCTTCCCTGAATATATATGAAATACCGGTATACCAGAAAATACTTTCATTGAAGTAACCATGCCCTACAAAAGACGGGAAGACATATTACTCCCGGTCGTGGCTGCACTCGATGTGACTGGGAAATGGCAACCCCGCTCATCCTCCGGGCTCTTGGGGAAACGTGTGGACTTTGGTGAACTGCAGAACGGCCGGATATCAATGACCATGCCCGCTAGACAGTTCCGCGAACTTGAGGAGACACGGTGATCCGGAGGACCGTTTACCCAGAAGTCCCTTGGGGTGGATTATGCAATAACGGATTTCGGCAAGACACCGGGACATAGCGATATCCACCTTCACACTCCTGCATGCCGCATCCTTATCTCCGATCCCTCCCATCTTTTTTCATGGACCTGGTCATCGAACATATCCGGGAGGAACTCGAAGCTCAGGCAGATCCTGAGATCCGGAAAACCTCAGAACAATTCTTCAAGGAGGAGATCACGTGTTACGGGGTGAAGAGCGCAACCGTCACGGGTATCGCAAAAAGGTACTGGAAGGAGATCAAAGACCGGGACAAACAGGAAATCTTCGCGCTTTGTGAGGAACTCTGCCGGTCGGGCTGCTTAGAGGAGTCTTTGATCGTCTCGAACTGGGCCTATGCTCTCTCCGGTAGGTATGAGAGGGGGGATCTCTCAGTATTCCAGCGATGGATTGACTCGTACATTACTAACTGGGCCTCCTGCGACAGCCTTTGCAACCACACGATGGGAGTCTTCCTGGAACAGTACCCGGAATATATCGAGGAGCTTAAGCGATGGACACGATCGCAAAACCGCTGGATGCGGCGGGCAGCCGCAGTCTCGCTCATCGTCCCGGCCAAGCACGGGAAGTTCCTTCCCGAGGCTATAGAAATTGCAGACCTGCTGCTGACTGATGGAGACGTTATGGTGCAGAAGGGCTACGGCTGGCTGCTGAAGGAGGAGAGCCGGAAGCATACGGATGAAGTCTTCTCATTTGTGATGAGAAACAAGAGAGCGATGCCCCGGACGGCGTTGAGGTATGCGATCGAGCTGATGCCAAAAGACCTCAAGGCCGAAGCGATGAAGAAAAACTGGTAGACGAGGAATAAGTGTTTTCAATGTTATACCGGTAAGTGTTTGTCAACTGTAAGATGCATAAGGTGATCGGGTTACCTGCTATGGTGTCGCAAAGCATCGAGTAAACAGACAGGCAAAGTACATGCCGCAGTCTCAGGAGATGTCCAAGAACCGTTGTCGTGCCAAGTTCAATAGATCCTCAAGTGTCCGACATTGATTGATCTCCTCAGCACTGATAGCCCGCGACAGGTCTTTTCCTTCCTGGACGAGGATGGCAGGAAAGGTGGTGAGACCGGTGCCAAATTCTGATGAGAATTCATTCCGGCTCAGGAATCGGGCCGGTATGCCAAGATCCTTGATGAAACGCTTCCATTCTTTTTTCATGCCGATGGGGCTGTTGGTGAGTATATACAGGTTACAAGTTTCCGCAACCGGTGCAGATCCCGGGGCAGAATAGTCCTTGATTTTTGGTAATACACCACTATCAAGATTATAGACAAAAACAAGAGCTCTCCCGGATGGCATATAAGAACCCACTCTCTTTTTCAGTGCTTATACTTTGGGATCTGATCGATCCAATGCCTTGTGGGGGATTCGGTCACGTTTTATCAGCTGCACCCGGTCCAGCCGCAGTTCTTGCAAATCCCCCTGTTGCATCCTTCCCCAAAATCGAGGGGTTCGTGACAGTCAGGACAATGGTGTTGTTCATCCACTTCGCGGATGTCCCAGTTTTTCAAGGTAGTGATGCTCTGGTTTTTTGCCGAGAGCTCGATGCAGCGTCCGACCACATCCGCACAGGAGTGCCCTTCCGATGAGGGGTTCTTGAGAGCAACGATACAATTCACCTTTGCGAACTGCTTGACGAATTTGGGGTAAGGGACGCCGTTCTGGAGACCGGTGCTGATCGCACGGCCGAGCGCGCTGCTGTTTGCCTCGCAACCCCCGCTCCCAACGGTCCTGATAAAGACCTCCATTGGTTTCCCGTCAAGGAGATTAACCGTGACATACAAGCGGCAGCATCCCGACTGGCAGAGATACGTCCTCCCCGAGAGTTCCCGGGGCCGGTTGATCGAAAGCGCAGGGATTTTTTCCGGAACATTTCTGCCAGCGACGGGCAAAGGGACGAGTGCCGGCACAGGGGTTGTCTCCTTCAGGGTGAGGACCACATCCTTTCTGCTGCCGGTGCGGTAGATGGTGATTCCCTTGAGCTTCAAAGACCAGGCCATCAGAAGGGCTTCTGCGCAGTCTTCCTTTGTCGCCGATGGGGGCATGTTGATGGTCTTGCTGATTGAGGCGTGGACATGCCTCTGAAAGGCGTCCTGCATCAGAATATGATCCTTCCACGGAATGTCCAGCGCGGTCTTAAAGAGCCTCCGGAACTCTGCCGGGAGCCAGTGCAGATCCTGCACCGTCCCGGTTTTGTGAACATGTGTAATGACGTCTACGGTTTTTTTCTCCAGATCGTCCCCCGCAAGCCCCATACCGGAAAGTGTGGTCCTTAACCGGTTGCGGAAAACAGGATTCACGATGACAAAAGTCTTGCCGACGGTATTTTTTCGGGTATAGGCAAACGAGAAACCCGGCTCGATCCCGCTCGAACACCCGGCAAGTAGGGAGATCGTGCCGGTAGGCGCGATCGTCGTCATTGCCGCATTCCTGACCGGGAACTCCTTCCAGATACTTTCCTGCCATGCCGGGAACGGGCCTATTTTTTCAGCACCCTGGCGGGATTCATCCACGGCAGTTTCGGTCACAATCTGCATGACCCGCTCGCACCAGGATCTGCCTGCGGTAGAGTCGTACGCAAGCCCGGCCATGAGAAGGGCATCATGGACACCCATGAGGCCCAGGCCGATCTTTCTGGTCTTCCTCGTCGCATCCTCAATTTGAGGGATCGGGAAGACATTCCTGTCAATAACAAGGTCGAGGAAACGTGTTGCCATGCGTGCAGTGGTGCGAAGTTCATTCTCATCGAGGCTCCCGTTGTGCACAATGGCAGCAAGGTTGATGCTGCCAAGTACGCAGCTCTCGAAGGGGAGGAGGGGCTGTTCACCACAGGGATTGGTTGTATCGATCTCGCCGAGTTGCGGCGTCGGGTTCCGCCGGTTGATCTCGTCATAGAAGAGGAGGCCCGGTTCGCCATTCTTCCAGATCCCGTCAATGATACCGTTCCAGATTTGGCCGACCGTGACGTTCTCGCCGCTATTGGGGTGGGTGATCCAGGCAGTCTCAAACTGCCGGCGGGAGACAAGGTCCATAAACGTATCATTGACCATCACGGAGATATTGAAATTCGCAAATTCGCCTTCTTTTGTCTTCGCGGTAATAAACGGTAGGATATCCGGATGCCAGACGTTGAGGATCCCCATGTTTGCCCCGCGCCGGCGGCCACCCTGCTTGATAACCTCCGTGGCGGCATTGAAGACCCGCATGAACGAGACAGGGCCCGATGCGACCCCTTCGGTTGATTGTACGGGAGAGCCTTCAGGCCGGAGGTGCGAGAAATTATATCCTGTACCGCCGCCTGTTTTGTGGATAATTGCGCCCTGTTTCATCGCATCAAAGATCCCATCGATTGAGTCCTCAACCGGCAGGGTAAAGCAAGCAGAGAGCTGCCCAAGTTCGGTGCCGGCATTCATCAGCGTAGGGGAGTTGGGGAGGAAACGCAGTGAATGCATGGCTTCAAAAAAGCGGACTTCTTCCTCCGGATCATAAGCAAGAGCCGATGCAACTCGATGACAAATATCCTCAAATGATTTCTCCCCTTTCCGGAGGTAGCGTGCGGAGAGGATGCTGTCGACAACGGGTGGTGTGCTCATAAATATCCCTGATTAATTTTATCTGATTCGCAAGGTATTCTGGAATACGGGCAATTTCCCATACTGAATGGGGCGCGCCTCATGGAGTCCCGTAGTCTCATACCCGGGTCATTCTCTTGTGGATAGTATCCCTGAATTAAAAGCAGTTTCCGATCAGGCATACACGTTTGCGGGGCTGGGGAGGTAATTGCGACAGCCACCATCACCATCGTACATGCCGGAGCACTGTACTTATCGGGAGGTTGGAGTAATCCCGATCTTTTTCAGAAACTGTTCGTGCAACCGGGTGTCGTCGCTGAGTTCGGGATGAAACGATAACGCAATGTGTTTTCCCTGCCCCACAGCGACAATACCCTGATCGATACGCGCAAGCACTTTCGCCTCCGGGCCAATGGAAGTAACTACCGGGGCGCGGATGAAAATCGCATGGAATCTTTCCCCTTGCAGGTTTTCAATCGCCATATCCATCTCAAAGGACTCTTTTTGCCTGCCAAACGCGTTCCGATCCACTACCATATCGATGAGTCCGAGCGGGCGGATCCGCGGGTCATCCACGAAGGTAGCCATCAGCACCATGCCGGCACACGTAGCGAAAATGCCGCCACGGAATCCGCGGATCGGCTCATAAAGGCCGTTCTTGTCGATAAGACGCGAGATGGTAGTGGATTCCCCGCCCGGTAAAGCAAGGGCATTGCAGTCTGTGAGATCAGAAGGACTTCTCACCTCGAAGACCTCGGACGCCGGCCCGTGACCCATACGCTCGAGCGCAAGGAGAAACGCGTCGATATGCTCACTCACGTTTCCCTGAAGCGCAAGCACACCGATCTTAGCGTCCACGGGTCTGGAGCACCTCATCATCCCTGAGCTTGTGGACGTCGAGGCCTGGCATTGCGTCGCCGAGACCTTTGCTGACTTTTGCGATCACGTTTGCGTCGTCGAAGTGATTAACCGTTTCCACGATTGCCTTGGCCATCCGTTCGGGGCTCGAGGACTTGAAAATCCCGGATCCCACAAAAACACCGTCGGCTCCCAGCTGCATCATGAGGGCTGCATCCGACGGTGTGGCTATACCTCCTGCTGAGAAGTTCACGACCGGCAACCTGCCGCGCTCCGCACATTCAAAGACCAGTTCCGCGGTGACTTCAATCTCCCGGGCGTAATCTGCCATCTCCTGTTTATCGAGGCCCCGGAGCATCCGGATCTCGCCCATGATCGTGCGCATATGGCGGACTGCTTCAACAACATTGCCGGTCCCTGCCTCTCCCTTCGTCCGGATCATTGCCGCCCCTTCGTTGATTCGCCGGAGCGCCTCGCCGAGATCACGCGCACCGCAGACAAAGGGAACCTTGAACTGCTTCTTATCGATATGGTATTGCTCGTCTGCCGGAGTCAGGACTTCACTCTCATCGATCATATCCACCCCGAGGACTTCCAGTACCTGGGCTTCAACGAAGTGGCCGATCCGCACTTTTCCCATCACCGGTATGGAGACAGCCTCGATGATCTCGATGACCCTCTCGGGGTCCGCCATGCGTGCGACACCGCCCTCCTTCCTGATGTCGGAAGGCACACGCTCAAGCGACATGACTGCGACCGCCCCGGCTTCCTCGGCGATCTTCGCCTGTTCGGCATTCACGACATCCATGATGACGCCCCCTTTCTGCATGGATGCAAAGCCGCGCTTGAGGAGCTCGGTGCCAAATCTCAGTTCTTCCAGTTTCATATGCCAATATTATTGATCATGGTTCCCAATAAAAACAGTGTGCTTACAGCAAAAACTGCGAACATCAGCGAAACCGCCCGGGTTGCTTTCAGGATATCCGCACCTCCCTCGTCCAGTGTCCGATCCCCGTCACCGATGATATAAACCCCGGGCTTTTCAAACCGGTACCTGTCCCGCCGGCCATTGCAGCCATCACAATCCCTCCGTTGAATCCCGGCCGTTTTTTGCCATCGCGGCGCATGACATGCCATGCACTGTAGAAAGTCCCCCTCCCGATAAACCAGATAAGCAGCAACAGGACGGTAATCCGGGCCGGAAGGAAATTGAGGGCATCGTCCATGCGTGCGGCACACCACCCGATACGTTCGCGCTCATCGCGGTAACCGAGCATTGCGTCCATCGTATTGATGGCACGGCAGGCTGCGGCACCTGCCAGGTTGAAGAAGGAAAAATAGAACAACGGTGCGATGATGCTGTCCGTAAGGTTCTCTGTCAGAGATTCATAGCTTGCCGAGAGGATTTGGTCCCTTTCAAGTACAGTCGTATCCCGGGACACCAGCAACCGGACTTTTTCCCTGCTGGACTCTACACTCGTGTCCAATGCTGATTCTACAGCCCGCGTGTGTTCTTCGAGTGACCGCCAGGCAAAACAGCACTTCAGCAGGAATGGGGCGAGGAGAAGGTAGAGATACCATGGAGCAAATTCAGTCACAAGAAAGAATGGCAGGGTAAAGAGGAATACCGTGAGTGCCCAGAACAGGATACCTGTCACCCGCTGGAGTTTTTGAGGATAATATTCCGGTCTGCCCCAAAAACCAATAAATGAGCCAAGAAGGGCGACCGGATGATACCGGGAATGGGGATCTCCGATCAGCCGGTCCACGAAAAGTGCAGCGCAGAGTGCGATGGCCGCAAGCGTTACTGCTGACGGTACCATGTGTAGAGTGCCCCGACAATGAGAATGATGAACGAGGCGATATTCAGGAATTCGGTTGTAGTATAGAGCCAGGCACAATAAAGAAGGAGGGCAATGCCCATCATAATCATAAGGAGGTGGGGGCGTCCGTGCGCTACCGGCCGCAGGGGATATTCTTCCTGAATGCTCGGTCTTATTATCTGCGGATGAACGACGTGAACCTGCATCTGGGCCTTCATCACGCCATAACCGGAGATGATCTCAAGATCAAATACACCCTCCGGGTTCTCTTTCCGGATAGGGATCGTGAGCACGGATTCGTCAACAACATACAGGTTTTCATGGAAAAAGTCGGTATACATGCCGGCATTTGATGATGTGATAGTGATGTGGATCGGTGCACCCCGGTTCAGGAACCGGATGTGAAGACTGCCGCCGGATTGTGCGGTGATCTTCTCCCGGGGGATATCGATAGAATTGATCCCGCTGCGGTTGAGATGTACTTCGTACCCAACGTCATTCCCGCCCTCGCCAGCCGATAAAAACACCGGAACAGGGAACGGGAAGGTCATACCGGCGCCTCGTGTTAATGCCCTGCTGGGGGCAGGAGATTAGGAATGCCCTCATGAATTGGGTAGTACACGTTGCACCCACTACAATGGAGGCTGCCTTCGAGGATCTCTTTCTCATCTTCCGCATCCACGCGGAGAGCCAGATCACCTTTGCATACCGGGCAGCAGAGAATATCCACGAGTGAACGTCTCATTTCAGATCGTCCCTCAAGTCGATGATCTGGGTGATCTCCGGCCCGGTGGATATGAGCGCTACGGGGCTTCCGATATCCTCCTCGGCCTGCTTTATGAAATCCTTTGCTTTCTTTGTAAGCCTTGCATATTCAGTGACACCGAAACAAGCCTTGTCGATCCGGTCGATCCCGGTGATCGCCGCCATGGTACACCCGTTTATCATTGCCGAATACCGGGCCATGTCCCCATCCCAGCCGCCGATACGCCTCTTGCGGTGGGTGACCGTTCCGAACTCCTTGATCCCCATCGCATCGGATTTTTCAGCTGTCATTTCTGTGCTGAACGGGCCTTCCCCGACACGTGTGGGGTAGGCTTTGAAGACAACGATCACATCATTGATTTTCGTGGGCCCGACGCCATTATCTGCCGCAATCTGAGAAGCTGAGGTATCCTTGCTTGTCACGAAAGGATAGGTTCCGTAATACAGGGAGATGCCGAACCCCTGTGTTCCTTCAAGGAGGACGGTCTCCTTCTTTTTCAGCGCATCGTCAATCGCTTTCGGGACGTCGAGAAGGTATTCCTTAAGTTCGGGAATGTCCTTTGCCTGAGGGGATATCCGCATAACACGGTCAGAATTCGCAGGTCCGCAACCCGATCCGGTGCTCCCGATCTTCTTTGCCAGGTGGGCACTCCCCTTGTCGCGGGCAATATGGTCTTCCGTGATGATACCACAGCGCTTGTCCACAAAGACCCTCCCTTTGACACCCAGCATCTCAACCTCGTGTTTCAGGACACGCGGATCGACGAGAACGCCGCTTCCTATGCATAACTTTGCACCCTCGTATACAAAACCGGACGGGACCATGCGGACGCTATATTCACGTTCTCCGACCTGGACAGTGTGTCCGGCATTCGGACCCACACCGCCGCGGGAGATGATTACGGGTCTGTCCTTGTAAGCAATGTGGGCAACAACCTTGCCCTTCCCCTCATCCCCAAAAAATCCACCAACGATGATAGTACAGCTCATTGTCTTTCATATAATATTGAACGAGTTCCCCAATAAACTATTCCTTGCATCGAAATCACGCGAGTTTTTAAAAAGAACGGGCGCCTGAGAACAGAGAGAGATCACACCGTTTTATAGGCACTGGATGAACGTGTCCATTCTCCGGAGCGCTTCACTCAGATCCTTCCGGGAAACGGCATAGGCACACCTGAGGTGGCCCTCGCCTCCGGCACCAAAAACACTTCCCGGGACAACCGCCACACGCTGCTCCTTGAGCAGCCTCTCGGCAAAATCCACATCGGAAAGACCGGTCTTTTCTACAGAGGGGAATGCATAGAACGCACCCTCAGGGACCTGGCAGGGGAGGCCGATGCGGTTGAGACCTGCAACGAACATATTGCGCCGCAGACGGTACTCGTTGACCATGCTGTTCTTCTCCTCCTCGGCTGACCGGATGGCCTCGAGAGCTCCGACTTGCCCCATCACCGGGGCGCAAAGCATCACATACTGGTGGATCTTGAGGGCCGCATCGCAGAGATCCTTCGGGGCACAGAGATACCCGACCCGCCACCCGGTCATCGCATAGGCCTTGGAGAAACCATTAAGCGTGATGGTCCGCTCCCACAGGTCACTGACCGCTGCTGCTGCGCAGTGGCGTGCCCCATAGGTCAGCTCTGCATATACCTCGTCGCTGATGAGCACAAGATCGTGATCGATAACGATATCAGCGATCGCTTTCAGATCGCTCTCGCTCATGACGCCACCCGTCGGATTGTTCGGGAAATTGATGATCACTGCCTTTGATTTTGCATTTACCTGTTCGGTAAGGGTATCAGGATTAAGTCTGTAGTGATCCTTTTCCGTGCACCTGACCGGGACCGGTTTCCCTCCGGCCAGTGTTACACAGGGTGCGTATGAGACATAACTGGGCTGGGCAACGAGGACTTCATCACCAGGATCAACAATTGCCCTTACAGCAATGTCGAGGGCTTCCGAAACGCCGGCAGTTATGATGATCTCGTCGTCGCTGTGGTATGTCAGGCTGTAATGCTGTGCAAGATAGCGCGAGAGAGCATCCCGGAGCGTCTGGAGCCCCCGGTTGGAGGTGTACGAGGTGACTCCCTGTTCAATTGAGTAAATGCTTGATTCGCAGATGTTCCATGGCGTGTGGAAATCCGGTTCTCCGACACCAAGGGAGATCACGTTATCCATAGTGAGCACAAGATCGAAAAACTTCCTGATCCCAGACGGCGGGATCTCCTGAGCACGTTCTGATACAAAGTTCCGCATGGTACCACCTTACGGGCTGTAGGGGAGTCGTTCCGTTTCCGGTTGTTCAAAGAACGTATTACCGTTCTCCTTGTAGGACTTCATGATAATGTGCGTTGCGGTCTCGCGAATCCGGTCCATCGGTGCAACGTGTTCGGAAACAAAACGCGAAACCTCCTGCATGTTCTTTCCCGTAACGATGAGCTGGAGATCGTAGGTACCGGTAATTAGGCGCAGGCTTTTAACCTGCCTGAACCTGGAGAGCCGTGCGGCAATTCGGTCGTACCCGAAATCGCGCTCGGGACTTACCTTCAGCTCGATGATGGCGGAGACCTCGCCGTTGCCGGCCAGTTCCCAGTTGACTACGGTTGAGTATCGCTTGATAACCTGGGCTTCTTCGAGAGTACAGATGCGGCTTTCAACCTCAACCCCGTCCAAGCCGGTCATAGTCGCAATTTCATCTGTCGAAAGGCGGCTGTTCTCCTCAAGAATCCGGAGGAGCTCAAGATCCTTATCATCCATTCAGTATCACTTGAACCAGGTCTTTAACCACTTTGCTTCCATCTGGGACACATCGAGATCCTTCAGCCCGTTCAGACGCGAATCTTTGAGCACGACCTCGCGGATCTTTCCTGTGTTCGCATCGAACCACATCTCTTTTGTCCTTCCATATCGCCCGCGGCTCACGACACGTGTGTTGATCACGCCAAGCATGTTCAACTCGGAGATCAGATCTGTGATCCTCCGGTGCGTAAGAACATCGAGCTCGATGGTGGGGGCTATATCCTGATATATACGTGAGACTTCCCCGCTTGTAAAGATATTCTGACCCAGTTGTTCAAGGATGAGCATCGAGAAGAGGATCAGCTTGCTCTGCGTGGGGAGCGTCGCGATGCATTCGATCATGCTGTCCGTCTCGATCTTTGCCTGGGCCTGCTTGACGTGTTCTTCAGTTACCTGAGTGGATTCGTCGCGGTCGGCGAGTTCCCCGGATATCCTGAAAAGATCGAGTGCACGCCGGGCATCACCATGCTCCTGTGCCGCAAGCGCGGAGCAGAGAGGGATAACGCCTTCGGCGATGGCACCGGGGATAAAGGCCCCCTCGGCGCGCTGTGCAAGGATATCCACCAGCTGGGGAGCGTTATACGGTGGGAATACAATCTCTTCCTCAGAGAGAGAGGACAGGACCCGCGGGTCCAGAAAATCCTTGAAACTCAGGTCGTTGGATATTCCGATGATGCTGACCTTGGAATTTTTCAGATCGGAATTTATCCTTGTGAGATTATAGAGCGTGTCGTCGCCGCTCTTCTTTACCAGTTTGTCGATTTCGTCGAGCACGATGACGAGGACACCCCCGCCGGCTTCTAGCTGGTTTTTCAGTTCCGCGTATACCTGATCGGTCGGCCATCCGGTCATCGGAATGTGGGTGCGGGTCTTGTCACTGGATATCTCGTCAACAACATCCAGGCATTTTGCAATCTGGGCCAGAACCCGGTACTGGGTATCGATGACTTCGCAGTTGAGGTGAACGATCCGGCAGACCGTTCCCATTTTGCTGCTGGCTTTCTCAAGCTCTGAACCCACATAACGGACGCATGCGGTTTTACCGGTACCGGTCTTTCCGTAAATGAGGATATTTGATGGAGTCTCATTCCTCAAAGAGGGGGCAAGGATCGATGCCACTTCATCTATCTGGGGCTTCCGGTGGGGAAGGATCTGGGGCCGGTATGAGTGCCTGAGCACTTCACGGTCCCTAAATATCCTGTTATTTGTAAGATATTTTTTGAATAATCCCATAGAGGGGTCTTCTATTTCAGGCATGATGACGACACTGTGGAGCTGAGAATTGGCGAGATGAGACTAAAAAACGATCGGTTTGTCCGACTGCATATAAACCCCTTTGTTTCGTGTGGAAATCGGTGGATTTACAATTTAAATTTAAAATGGCCTGATAATTAAGAATATTTTATTTTTGCATCTTTCATTTTCCGGCCATATTGATTTACTTTTTCCAGTGGTATTCTCACTTAATATTGCACAACAATGTCAGATAATTATTTAATGAATATTGCATAGGGACACACCCCTTCGTTTCGTGTGGAAATGACACAATATCATATGGTTCTCTTTTTTGATATTGATAAAACAGTCATTTTAAGATCTATTCCTAATAGTATATAAATAAATCGAAATAATTTTTTGATTCAATCCCAATAAAAACATGAGAGAGAAATCTCAATCAGTGGTTCTTTTACCTAAAAACAGAGACCGGAAAAGAAAAAAATTCCATGCGAAATGAAAGGGTCTCCGGTCCTGAAACAAAACAATGTTTCGTATCCGGAATTCTCTTTATATAATACTAGACAACATTCACATTACTATGAGTCATATCCATGTCCGATCTCTTGAGATCCATGCGGCAATTATTACGGTCTCAGGTACAAGGACGAAAGAAAATGACATCAGCGGTAAAGAAATTAAAAAGATCCTTCAGGAAAATAACATTCCTATTAGCTATTATGCCATTGTTCCGGATCACATCGAACGTATCCGGGACGCCTGGTTTGTGGCAATGAAAATCTCCAATTGCATCATTTTCAACGGGGGTACGGGCCTCACATACGATGATTGTACGATTGAAGCGATATCACCACTTCTGGAGAAAAAGATCGAGGGTTTTGGCGAGCTCTTCCGTATGAAAAGTATTCAGCAGATTGGCACGGCATCTATGCTGTCCCGTGCCGTTGCCGGTATCAGTAACGGGAAGGCAGTCTTTTGCATCCCGGGTTCAACGCCGGCAGTCACACTCGCAACAAAAGAACTTATCATCCCGGAAATTGCCCATATACTCTCTCATGCGAACAGGTAAGATGGCGTTTTTCTTTGATAGATATCAATTAAAATATGAATTAGCAGCATAGAATCCAGGGATTATCGGATCGAAAGAGCAATTTTTTACCTCAGGACGTCCAGCAGGGCAACCCGCTCAATAACCAGATCGGCAATCCGGTCCCTATCTTCAAGGGAATTACACTCTTCCTTCGTAATCTTAAATATCTTCATCAGTCTTTTCCGTTTATCAGGATCTATCCCCTCCCAGGTTTTGTCATCCTGAACGTGCAGAACCGGTGTAAGGACCCCCCATACACCTTTTCTTGGGGGAGAACAACACACCCAGAGATGGTTTTCCCCACCATGGAGACCAAACAATATGGCGACATTGCACTGGCGGGATCCTGCAGCATACAAAAGTGCCTCCATTTCAAGGGTATCTGATATGGAATCCCCGGCCTCGAATGAACGGACAGCATGCATCACTGCTGATTCGGCATGTCTTCTGCCGGCAAGCATGTCAGCATTGAAACAAATGATATGGGTATTAAATCTCCGTGCCGTCTCCTTGAGCATCAGGAGAAATGCGGGCTTATCGTCGACGCTGCACAGAGCAGCCCGGATCTCAACCATGTCGTTGCCCGCCGCCATCAGATCACCCGAACCGTGAGAGTGTTGACTGTCCTGCAATATTATCTTCACTTGCCGGATGTACAGTAGCGTTGGGTCCTCTTTTCTTCAGCTGGGAAAATACCTGCTCGGCGATCCCGCGGCCGATAAGTTTTGTCACGGTCCCGATCCCGGCATTAAGGACCGCTTCCGGAGAGGTGAGGTTGTTGTTGAAGAGACGTCGGGCACGGACCCTGCCGATGCCACGCAATTTTACGAGCGGCAGGAGCTCGCGCCGTATACCGTTCTTCATGCAGATCTCGAACTCGCGGATCTTTGGATGAAAGCCCTTCGCGAACATTCGCGAGAGCTCCCCGCCGGCATGCAGCAGCCAGTTCACACTTTCCACCATCCCGTACACATCGCCGGGTCCCACCGAGTACCGCTCACATATTCTTGCATCCGGAAGCTCGTCAGCCCAGTCGTTCAGGAGCATCGCCGTTTTAAGTGCACGGTAATATTCTTCCTGAGACTCATCATCGTGAGGCAGGGCGATCCAGAGTTCACCCTCGTGCGCGTCGATCATACGATCGAGCGCCCCACGGTCTGTGTTGCGGACATAGAGCTTTGGCATATCCGGCGTGCTGCAGATAAGGTGAAGGAGGCCGAGATCGGAATAATCCGCAGTCGCGCGGAGCGTTGTGACAATCATCGCTGCACTCCGTGGATCGATATATAATCTCGAGACCAGGGTACCGAATTCTGTTGACCCAATATGATCGCCGATCTCAAGAACCATCTCGGAAGATGCAAGGAATTTGAGGGCTGCTTCCACAGCTCTCTGGATGAGGCGTCCCTGCCGGTGTTCGTGGACGTAAAAACTCCTGTCCATAAATGTAGCCAGTTCGCGACGGGTTCGTGCAAACCCGGATGCGATCAACGACAGCACATGGGTATAGAGTGCATTCGGTTCGGCCAGTTTCGAATGCACCTCGTCCGGTGGCGCCTCGATATACCATTCGAAAAGTTCCGCTACCTGCCCCTCATCCTTGGCAATGAGCACAGCCTCTCCATAGGGATCCAGACGGGGGCGGCCAGCGCGTCCTGCCATCTGGTGGTACTCACTTGCAGCAATCGGCTGCATTCCCTCTCCTGCGGCAAACCTGAGGTAATCCCGGATGATCACCCGCCGTGCGGGAAGGTTCAGTCCCGCGGCAAGAGTTGGTGTTGAAGAAATGCATTTTATCAGGCCTTTCCGGAACCCCTCTTCGACAATCGCCCGCTCCGGGCGGCTTAACCCGGCATGGTGAAATGCAGCACCCTGAGACACGCACAGGGCCAGTGTTTTTCCCATCTCTGTCTCCGCTGTTTTTTCCAGCTGGGCGGCATATATATTGAGTTCCCGGTCATCGCAACGGAGGGCGCCTGCCGCCCGTTTTGCAAACGCCTCAGCATTACGACGCGATGAGACAAAAACGAGGCACTGCCCCCCTTCTGCCACGGTGTCGAGACAAAGATTGAGATCCTCGTAATTTTTTGACACTGCCTTTACCTGGCGCGCCCCGTCCCGGAAATGGATGCAGTCGTTATAAAACACTCCCTGGCGGAGATCGACCGGGCGCCAGCTGCTGGTGACCAGCTCCGCGTCCAGCCACCCCGCCAGGATATGGGGGTTACCGATGGTTGCGGAGAGACCGATCACCTGCATGGATGGGTTCCGGTACCGCATTTTTGCGATCACCATTTCGACAACAGGCCCCCTGCTCGGGGAATCAATCAGGTGCACTTCGTCAATAACCAGGAGGGTAATCTCAGCGATCCACGATGCATTATTGCGAAGGAGTGAATCTACTTTCTCGCTGGTGGCGACAATGATATCATTCCTGCCGAGCATGTCATCCCGCCGGTCAAAATCACCGGTTGCAATACCGACGCGGACACCTTTGTTGTTGAACTCATCGAATTTCTCGCTTGCCAGTGCCTTTAGTGGGACAATGTAGAGGCACTTTCCTTTCCTGGCAATATGACTGTGCATCACCATCTCAGCGACAAGGGTTTTACCGCTGGCAGTCGGTATTGCAACGAGCAGGTTCCTGCCGGTAAACATCCCTTTTTCAGCACAATCTGCCTGAGGAGGATAGAGTTCCGAGATTCCTGCTGTGATGTAATGCTGTTTCAGATTTTCCGGAATCGGGAGGCTGCTTATTTGCATGTCATATCCTGTACCGAACCCCTTTAATTCCACTGAAATTCGCTCTTATTCCAGTCCTCTTGAACAAATCCAACCTATAAATCGACATATTTTCCACAGGAAATGTAGCAAAATACATATATGCGGGTTCCTGAATTTATCAGGATCTCAATAATAATAACTGATCATATCCTGCTTCGATTCTTTCTTCTTCCTGTCAAGGAAGGCAAAGACGTTTTCATGGGGCACACCCTCAATCAGCATGTCTATTGCAGCCCGTGCGGTCTTCAGTTGTTCGGGATATCCGATCAGTGCAATGGTCTTTCCGAACACGGATAATTCAACATCCGTCATATCTTCAATCTGTTCACGGGCACGCCCGTCTTTCCCGATGATCCTTCCTCTCAGCCGGTCCAGTTGACGGGGCCCGTCTGCCATACCGGAAAGATCGATCACTTCGAGCAGGAGGTCTTCGTCCTCAATCATCTCAAAGGCCCGTTCCGGTGAGAACCCGCGGTTGATCGCATTGACAATCTCCACTGCCCTGAGAAGGGGTATCGTATTTTCTTCTGACCCCTCTACTTTGACGATGCCCTCTTTGCTGTCGATGGTTATGGTCGTATGTGTCCTGGTCTCAAGCTCCTTTTTTGTTGCGCCAGCCTTGCCAATCAGCACACCGACCCTGCTTCCGGCAATTTTTACTTCCTGCATCATATTTTATCTCCCTCGTATCTCGTTGTGGTTTTTCGTCCGGGCAAACATCAGATATCTGCCGGCATTGAATACTCCTGCATCATGGCTCCGTAGCATCCAGTCCGGTCACTGCATTGAAAACGTCGACATCGTTGCGCACATCACAGCGGTTCCTGAAAAACCGGTTGATGTTCCGGATATCCCTCATGAGGAAGGTGAGGGCCCGGGGGTGATCACGGGTGACGGACTGTCCCATATCTATGAAATATGGTTGGTCGCCGTACAATATATTGAACTCGCTCAGGTCCGCATGGACGAGCTCTGCCTTGTTGAAGAGAACATCGATGTCGTTCAGGATCCGGGCATAAATCTCCCCAGGATCGGGCAATTCCACATTCCTGAGCTGAGGATAGGGGATCTCCCCCTCACCGATGAAGGACATGATCAGGATATTCCGGTTCCAGACAAAGGGTTCGGGCACGGCAATTCCTGCCTCCTTTGCACGTGCAAGGTTGGAAAACTCCTTTTTCGTCCAGGCAAAGATGAGCTCTTTTTTGGCCTTTTTTACATGGGAAAACCGGCGGTCACCTACGATATATCGAGCTCATCGTGGTAAAGTTTGCCGTGCGGATGCGATAGATCTTGATCGCAACGGCGGTGCCGTCACGCTCGCCATAAAACACATTAGCCTCTTTGCCGGTGCTTATCGAGCCACCGATGACAGAAAGCCATTTCTTATGAACGAGCTTGTAGAGCGAAAGAAGGGTAACCTCATCGAACACATCTTCCCTGACCTTGAGCTGGTCGGCGTCCTTGATACGAACCCCCATCTCTTCGAGCTGCTGATCAAACTGATCCAGTTTGTTATCGATGCTTTTCCCGTTTTTCACACACGGCCACCAGTGATTATCCAGTTATAGTGCCAGTCACTGTATATATTCCCGTACCGGGGCAAGGATCTCGATGAGGGATTCGCCGCAGGATTTTTTGAGGTCAAGGGGGTGGATCTCTCCGTTGCCATACGCCGTTTCAATCTCGGAATAGCAGCCGAATGCCCGGTCGCCGCCGAATTTTTCGGGTCGGTGGATCGTGATCCGGGGAAGACGGGGGAATATGTGGTGCTGGAAGATCTGGAGTATGGGGTTCTCTGCAATCTCCGGGGGGCAGAATGCCTTCTGACATTTTTTCCGGATCTCCTCCTCGGAATCCGCGACCGAGATGTAGTTTCCCTGCGATGAGGACATCTTTTTGCCATCAAGCCCGTTCAGAATCGGCGTGTGGATACAGACCGGTGCCTTGTACCCGAAGCTGACGAGATGCTCCCGGGCGAGCATATGGATCTTCCGCTGGTCGATACCCCCGACCGCTGCGTCCGCACCCAGAAGGGCGATATCTGCCATCTGCATGATCGGGTAGATCATCTGGGAGACGGCAGGGTGGTCCATCTGCCTCCCGACCTCGTCCATACTCCGCGTGGCACGGTTCAGGGTGATTTCCTGGGAGAGCCTGAGGACCAGCAGCTCGTAGTCCCGGTTGAGCTGAACATCTGATCCAAGGACATATGTTACGTTCTTAAGTCCGAGCCCTTCGAAGCAGCGCCTGTTGTAATCGGCAAGTTCCCGGACCCTCTCCATATCCCCCTTACGGTTGAGGAAAGCATGGAGATCGGCAAGCAGGACCGTAACCTCAAAACCCGCGGTCTGGAGATCCACCAGTTTGTTTATCGTGACGAGATGGCCCAGATGGATCTCGCCGCTCGGTTCGTAGCCGGCATAGACCCTTTTGGTGGGATGTAAAAGGAGTGCCCGGAGTTCGTCATCCGTGACGATTTCGACAGTGTTCCGGGTAACACACTCGTATGCGTCCATCAAAAAGAATGGGTGATGGTGGGTGTTAATGGTTATTCTGAATGGTTTTGAAATTGAGCGCTGCATTCGTTGCGGCGATCGATTTTGCAGCATCGGTCTCCCCACCCATCATGGCGCGGATGGCATCGATATTCTCCACAACCACATCCGCCTCCTGGTGGATGGCCTGGAACAGGCAGAGCTCGTTCTTGTTTGCGTAGATGGAGTCCTCGAAGATGCAGTTTTCCCACAGATCCGACCGCTGGCGTCCGAGGTCCATGGCGAATTCCTTGAGTTCGGCGGTGCTCCTGATCCCGGCACTCTTCTTGATGAGGCCAAGGCGGGGATGCTTGTTGATGAGCTCGATGACCTGTTCCTTGCCGACGGCCTTTTTGGTGGTCATCTGGATCGCGTGCATGTGCATCATCGTGGTAGGAACGATCATGGCCATCGTGGTGATGGAGATGTGCGGCAGTACAGAGAGGACATCAGGACCGTGGTGGCTTGGCACAGTTACCGGGTCCAGGACAATCGCATCGATCGGTCCTTTCTTGATCTCGCCCGGATCGGAACCGCGGCGCACCATGATCGCGTGGACATGAGTGACCCCGAATTCCTTGTCTATCTCGTGGATTATGCGGCACAGGCCTGTGGTATTACAGGAAACCACCCTGACGAACTGCCTGCCGATCGCATCCTTATAGTTGCAGGATGAGTTGAAGGAGAACCCGGCAACCTCGTGGTCTTCACCGCCCTGCCAGAGTGCTTTCTTACCCAGTTTTTCATACAGGGGTCTGTTTGTGGCACCAACATCGCCCGGGGTCGCATCGACGATAATATCTGCTGCCTTGCACATCTCCTCAACAGATCCCGCAACCGTGAGCCCGGCCTTCTCAAAAGCGGGTTTTTTGGATAAGTCTGCGATATACAGCGGATATCCCCGGTGTTTTGCAACAAACGCCTCCGCGTTCGGGCGCGTCTTCGATACGCCGATCACTTTCATGTCTTTCTGGGCGGCAACCGCATCGGCCACTCGTTTGCCTATCGTACCATACCCGTTGATGGCAACATTGATCATACAATCGTACATTGCGCTCTGATAGAAAAAACTATGCTGAATGGTCGTGCTCCGGGAAAAACAAAGCCCGTGAAAATCGGTGAGTTAACCCATTTTATTACATATATTTAAATGCTCTCCGGAATTAACAAGAACTATATGAAATTACCCTCCCTGGAACTGTCTAACATGCCCGTTCGCTGGTGGCAGATCTCAATTATTGGCCTCATTATTTTTTTATCAGGGATTGATGCATTCTTCTGGACCGCCACGTTTCTCGGACTGCTCATCCCGCTCTTTGGCATCCTTGCCCTTGCAGTCGGCATCATCATGATGGTATATTCTCTATCGGCACAACAGGATCTCGTCTACCGGTTCCCGATCTTTTTTGCAGGAGTGCTCTCACTGCTGGTCGCCGCGATAGCAATCGTGCAGCCGGAGATCATCGGGATCTCGCTCATCATCATCATGGCATTTCTCGCTATCATCAACAGCGTGCTTTTAATCATCGTCGGCTGTAATCTTTCCGATGAATGGAAGACCCGCATCGTGATTGTACTGTTTGGCATGCTCACCCTCTTTTTGAGTATCCTGATTGCGCTCTTCCCGGCGCTATCGACTGTCGCGCTGTTAAAAATCTGGGGAATCTATGCCTGGGTGATCGGTATCCTGTGTATTATTGCAGGCATGTCGATGAAATGGATAAGACCCTCACCACCCGGCAACCCAACCATACTTCCTCTTCCTTAGTCATACCTGGCTCATCTTTTTTCATGGAACCCGATCATAGAGAACGGGAGCCCAGCGATCAGCGCAATACCGGAATCCCGGTGAAAATACTACAACACAGATCCGGGATCACAGGAACAGTGCCTGGAGTTGAATGATCTCAGAACTATCCTTCGCCGTGGCATACAGCTCGAGGGGTTCCCTGTTCACTTCCAGGAACCGGATCCCCCAGTTCACTTTCGAGAGTAATTCCCCTGCCCGCTCGTGTTCTCCAAGAATATAGAGCGCTGCGGCAACGGCCTCAATGGATGAGAGCTTGCAGGGCTTGCCGAAATTGACCGGATTTGCCGCCATTAAAAAAGGAAGCGCCCTGCGTATCCTCCATAAACTGATGGCATCCGTATCCAGCACTTCCCACGAACAATCCAGCACGGTGAGGGATTTTGCATATCTGTCTGCGGGAGACAACGCCTGTTCAGCGGTGGGATCGAGCAGCAGGGTATTGCGGGGGATCTGTGACAATTTTTTAACAATTTTGAGGAAACCCGCCCTTTCCAGTTTCTTGACCGTGCATTTCCGGGGATCGCAGCTGTTGTCCCGGTAGGCGTACAGGGGGATCATTGATCATCTGTGCGTGCACACACAGTATCAATGTACGTGCTGTGCAGCCCCTGCATACTCAACCCGGCACTCCGTGCCGAAGGCATAACAAAGCCGTCGGATCTCGAAGCATTCGAGCGTACGAAAGCCCGGTGCAATGCCTTTGGGATCGAAATGGTGTTGATGGCCTGTCCTGAGAGCATTTTTCTGGGACCGGCCCGGAGACCGGGAACATTCCTGGAGCGGCTGGACAGTCCCGCATTCTCCCTCCTGCTGGATGAGCTGGAGAAGCAGGTCAGAAGCATCCTCGCACAACACGGCCCGCCCCTCTGCATCATCGGGGTCAATTCATCGCCCACCTGCGGGGTGACGAGCACCTATTACGGGAGCAGGGGCGATGAACCGCCCAGACGTCCGGGGCGCGGGGTTCTCCTTTCGCGGTTCGCCGAGGCAGCTGCAATGGATACCATAACCTTTTCCCGGTACCGGGTGTATCTTGCAGCCCCCCTCTTCTCCGATGCGGAACGCTCCTACAATTCCTTTATTGCCGGACTGCTGAAAAAGAACCTGTTTGAGGTCTACCTGCCGCAGGATGCCGGAGATGATTCAGCAGGAAGGGACCGGAATGTTCAGGAACAGCTCTTTGCGATAAACAAAAAGGCCATCGAACAGTCTGATATCGTTGTTGCAATCGTTGACGGCGCGGATGCAGATTCCGGCACTGCCTGGGAAATGGGGTATGCGTATGCCATAGGCAAAACCGTTATTGCCCTGAGGACAGACTTCCGCCACGTCGGCTCCAGTGAACATGTCAACCTCATGCTCGAACAATCGGCAGTCGTTGTCACCACGCAGGAAAAACTCCTGGAAGCCCTCAATGCTCCGTTGTTGCTGAAATGCGATCAATAATCGGGAAAATCCCAGATGGAGTGTTTTTTAGCGAATTTCAAAAAAATGCGTTAAATCTTTCGAGAAAACGGCAAAGCAATAAACTATATGAGAATATTTACGCAATAGTAATGCGTTATTATGGCGAAAAAACGGGAGGATCGGGAAGGCAGAAAAAAAAAGACCGGATGCAATACCAGTGATCCCGCCGGAACCAGTGATCTGGATGACGGTTTTGTCTCCCCGGCGCTCTCGTTGCGGAATGTTACCATTGAAAATATCAAACTGATCCTGCTTCACAGCAGGTATGCCCAGATCCTTATCACGTTAACCATCGTCGGCCTGTTCCTGAGGCTTTACGATCTTGGCTTCAATTCCCTCTGGCTTGACGAAGCCTCGACCTACACGTTTGCCTCGATGTCGATTCCGGGCATCTGGCAGGCTACGACGGCAGGAGAATTCAACCCGCCCCTGTTCTACTGGATTGAGCATCTCATGCTGACCTTTGGGAACAGCGAGGTGATCCTGAGAATCGTACCGGCACTGCTCGGCGTCCTGACCATTCCCCTGATGTATCTTATCGGGAAGGAGTTCATTGACAGGAATGTCGGGATCATTGCGGCAGCGGCATGTACCTTCTCTCCGTTCCTCATCTATTACTCTCAGGAAGCCCGGGCATACTCCATGGGCCTCTTCTTTGTTGCACTCGCCACGTTCTTTTTCTTAAAGGCCCTGAAGACCAATGGGACAACATACTGGATCCTTTTCGGCGTCATGTCTGCGCTCGCCTTCTGGTCCCATTTTTACACCCTGGTCGTCATAGGTGCCCTGGGCCTCTATGCCCTTGCAGTGAAGATCCCGGAACTCAGGCAGGACATCAGGACATTCAAACCCCTTGTTCTGGCAGCAGCGGTGTTTGCTGTTATCTCTCTGCCGCTGATCATCGTCACGATCCAGCTCTTCGCAAAACGATCGGCATCCGCACCCACGTTTGGAATACAGGGTTTCGACATCGTGATCGAGACATTCAGGGAGCTGTCCGGGTTTTCGACGATAGCGATGTACTGTTTCCTGATCCTGTTCGTCGTGGGAATTGCCCAGGCATTTATTCTTGACAGGAAAAAGGGGATCTTCCTCCTCGTACTTATTCTCCTTCCTTTTGCCATCAGCTGGTTCCTCTCCTACCGGATCCCGATGGTGCCCAGGTATCTCATCATCCTTGTCCCGTTCTATTTTATCGGGATCGCCTTTTCCTACAAACCCGTCTTTTCCCTCATCAGCAGCCGCGGTGTGGTGTACAGCTTTGTTGCACTGATGGTACTGCTCTGTGTCACCAGCCCGTTCTTCGCGAGCTATTACACGCAATACACCAAGGAGGACTGGAGAGGTTTTTCCGGGCAGATCCACGAGGTGACCAGGCCGGGGGATTTCATCGTTCTGGTTCCCGGGTATATTTACCAGCCGTTTGACTATTATTATTCCAATGTTTCAGATGGCACATTCGAATTCTATGCCACGAATGCCGACCAGTTGGCGGCTATTTCTGCCCGGAAGACGAACAACACGGTCTACTACGTGGTGACCGGCGATATCAGTTCCGCAGACCCTTCAGGTGATGCGATCGATTGGCTCCAGGAACATAGCAAGCAGGCTGGCGAGACCACGGGAATTTATCTGTTCACTTCCGGTTAACACGAGCCCATCTGATTCATCATGTACGACCTGACGGTTATCATACCCACGTTCAAGGAAGAGGCGAACATACGGAATATTATCAATGAAGTGGACGGGGTTTTTAAGAAAAACGCCCTGAACGGGGAAATACTGGTTGTTGACGACAACTCTCCCGACAACACGATCGCCATCGTCAATGAGCTGAAGAAGACAAAAGCGAATATCAGCCTGCTGGTCAGGACCTCCGATCACGGGCTCTCGCAGTCTGTTGCCGATGGTTTTCTTCACGCATCCTCGGATATCTTTGTTGTCATCGATGCCGATTTTTCCCACCCCCCCTCTCTCATCCCGAAGATGTATGAAGAGATACGGGTGGGCAGCGACATCGTCATCGGCAGCCGGTATATGGAAGGAGGGGGCATCAGAAAATGGCCACTCAGGCGCCGGGTCATCTCCCTTGGGGCAACCTTCATGGGACGGATCCTCTTTCCTGATATAACTGATCCCGTGAGCGGCTTTTTTGCGGTCAGGAAGCATGTGGTGGCACAGGCGCGGCTCAAGCCCCGGGGGTACAAAATCCTCCTTGAAGTGCTGGGAAAAGGTGTCTGGGAAAACGACAAGGAGATTCCATTCGAATTCAGCGACAGGGAGACCGGGGCAAGCAAGCTGAAGATCAAAACAATCATCGAATACGCGCAGCAGGTCGTGGATATCACTCTGTTCTCGTTCTCCCATCACCAGAGCGCGGCGTGGCGCGAATGGAAAAAAGTGTTCAAGTTCGGCATTGTGGGACTGACGGGGGTCATCGTCAATCTGGCAGTGCTCAAACTCCTGCTTATGGCCGGGATATCCGGCTACATCGCACTCTTTTTCGCCATTACTCTTGCGATCCTGAACAACTTTGTATGGAACGATCTCTGGACCTTTCAGGACTCGGCCCGGAGAATGGTGACCAGTGCCGGGAAACGCCTCCGGTTATTCTACATCGTCTCAGCGGGAGGTGCAGTCATCAATTACGGGGTCGCTGTCCTGCTCACCCACTTCATGGGGATGGATCTCGGTGTTTCCGATCTCATCGGTATCCTCATAGGTTTTATCTGGAATTTTCTTATCAACCGCCGGTTCACCTGGGGAAGAACATAATCTGCCCCCCCTCCTTTGTGAAACCTCCGGTATTCACAGGATACCGGAACCAGTGCAGCGGACCATTGATAAAGATCAGTCTGCAGACCAGAACCTGCCGGGGAATTTTTTGCAGATGATCCGGTCGCCCTCTCCGAGCGGTTCGAGTCCCGCAGCCCGCATATCCGCGTCCACCATAATCTTTACCAGATCCCGGAATCTGATCTTCGGCTTCCACCTGAGTTTATTCTCAGCCTTACGCGGGTCTGCGATGAGAACCTCCACTTCCGTGGGCCGGAAATACGCCGGATCGATCCTCACGTACTGGTCCACGTCCAGATCCGTGTAGGCAAATGCGAGCTCCAGGAATTCCCGTACGGAATGCGACTCACCGGTCCCGATGACAAAATCGTCGGCGCAGTCCTGCTGAAGGATCCTCCACATCGCCTCGACATATTCTGGTGCATACCCCCAGTCTCTTTTCGCATCAAGGTTTCCCAGATACAGGTACTGGTCTTTTTTCGTGAGGATCCTCGAGATGCTGTACGTGATTTTCCGGGTCACGAATGTCTCCCCTCTCCGGGGGGACTCATGGTTGAACAGGATACCGTTTGAGGCGAACAGGTGATAGCCCTCCCGGTAATTTTTCACCATCCAGTATGCATACAACTTGGCGCAGGCATAGGGGCTACGCGGGCAGAATGCGGTGTTCTCATCCTGGGGGGGTGGCGTGGATCCGAACATCTCACTGGAGGATGCCTGGTAAATTTTTATCTTCTGGTTGCTCCTTCGCGCAATCTCAAGGATCCGGGTCAGTCCCAGGGCCGTCGTATTTGCGGTATATTCCGGCATGTCGAAACTGACCCTCACATGGCTCTGGGCACCGAGGTTGTAGACTTCATCCGGCCTGATGTTATAGAGGATGTGGGACATGGCTTCCGCATCGGAAAGATCGCCATAATGGAGAAACAGCCGGGCATGGGGATCCCGGGGATCCACGTACAAATGCTCGAGCCGCTGGCGGTTGAACGATGAGGATCTCCGGATGATCCCGTGCACCTCGTACCCTTTGCTCAACAGGAAATCCGCAAGGTACGAGCCGTCCTGACCGGTAATTCCGGTAATCAATGCTTTTTTTATTGACACACAATCCCCTCCCGGTTTTATCTCATATAGGATCAGATGAGTGCATGACGTCCTCACCCGGTAAATGCTCTTTAAAAATTCTCCAGAAATGATTCTTTTTTAAAATGATATAATTTTTGTAATCCCCCGGCGGGTAACCCGCGAACGTCACGCGGGCGGCCTGTACCGGTTAAAACGGAGGGCAGTAAATCTGGCTTTGATTTATTACATCCGGCATCGAATAATGTATCACAATTGAGCGCAAATCCGGTGAAATAATGCAGATCAGCGAGCTGAAAAAATGCCGCATATGCGGAAACGATCAATTCATCACGGTTATCGATTTGGGCAACCAGGCGTTGTCCGGGAGGTTTCCCAAAAAAAACGATCCCGAGCCGCCCCTGGCCCCGCTCGTGCTGGTCAAATGCGATAATGCAAAAAATCCCGATGCCTGCGGGCTGGTGCAGCTGAAGCATTCCGTCCCGCCCCTGGACATGTATACCTGCGAATACGGGTACCGTTCCGGCATAAACAGGACGATGAGCGAGCATCTGGCAGATGTCACCGGCAGGGTCCAGAAGATTGTCCGTCTGGAAAAAAATGATATCGTTCTCGATATCGGCAGCAATGACGGGACCCTCCTGAAAAGTTACTCCCGGCATGACATACGCAGGATTGGGATGGATCCCGGCGGGGATCAATACTCGAAATACTATCCGGAGGAGATACGGCTGGTCAGCGACTTTTTTACTGCCCCCAATTTCAAATCGGTATTTCCCCGCGGGAAAGCAAAGATCATCACTTCCATTGCAATGTTCTACGATCTGGAAAAGCCCATGGAATTTGTCGATAACATCCGGCAGATACTCCATCGGGACGGCGTATGGGTCCTTGAACAGAGCTATCTGCCGACCATGCTCGAGATGAACTCATTCGATACGATCTGTCATGAACACCTGGAATACTACGCTTTCCACCAGATCAACTGGATGCTCGGGCGGAATAACCTGAAGGCCATCGATATCGAGTTCAATGCCATCAACGGGGGGAGTTTCAAAGTCTATGTCACTCATGCCGGCTCGGCGCTCCTCCCGAACAGGGCTGTCCTGGAGAAGGTCATCAGGACAGAGAAGGGCATGAAACTGGATACTGAGAAACCCTACCGGGATTTCTGTTCGCGGGTCGGGAAGATCAGGACGGACCTGAACACCCTCTTACTGGGAGAAAAGGCGAAAGGCAAAAAAATCTTCGTGTACGGGGCATCCACGAAAGGCAACGTCCTCCTCCAGTACTTCGGCATCGGCCCGTCGGTCATTACGGCGGCCGCAGAGCGGAATCCCGAAAAATGGGGCAGCAGGACCCCGGGCACCAATATCCCGATCATCTCCGAAGAGGAGGCCAGAAAACAGAAGCCCGACTACTTCCTGGCGCTCCCATGGCATTTCAAACATGAATTTATCGGGCGGGAATCGCAGTTTTTGAAGGACGGTGGGAAATTCATCTTTCCCCTGCCGGAAGTAGAAATCGTCTAGATGCAGGTTTAAAAAATGCCACGCGCAATCATCGTCGGAGTAACCGGGCAGGACGGCACGCTCCTGTACCGGATCCTCGACGGGAAAAAATATCAGGTATTCGGAATAGGGCGAAACAGGGTTTTTACCAACTGTAAAACCTGGGAGGATATGCGGGCTGTTGATATCGGGAATTTCCAGCAGGTCTCTGCGCTCATCGAGAAGATACAGCCGGATGAAATTTACCATCTTGCAGCGGTTCACCAGTCTTCGGAGGATCCCGTTGCCGATGCGGTGACACTGTTCAGCCAGAGTTATGCAGTCAATGTCGTATCCCTCTTTCATTTTCTGGAGGCAGTCCGGCAATTCTCTCCAGAAACCCGGCTGTTTTATGCAGCCTCTTCCCATATTTTCGGAAGACCCGAAAAAGAGCCGCAGGATGAAAACACCCCTGTTAACCCTCTCGCTATATATGGCATAACCAAGGCATCCGGTCTGTATCTGTGCCGCATGTACCGGTCCGTCCACCAGATCTTCGCTTCAGTCGGGATTCTCTATAATCACGAATCTCATCTACGGGGTGAGACATTCGTCTCCCGGAAGATCGCCAAAGCCGCAGTCAGGTGCAAAAAAGACCCGGAGTACCGGCTCGTTATGGGCGATCTGTCCGTGGAGGTGGACTGGGGATATGCACCGGATTATGTCGAAGCGATGCACAGGATCCTGAACCTTCCGGCAGCAGACGATTTTATCCTAGCTACCGGGGAGAAGCATACGGTAGAGGATTTTGTCAGGACTGCTTTTGGCACTCTCGGGCTGGACTGGCGGGAATTCGTGACGGAAAGACAGGAGATTATCACCCGGCCTGCTGTTGCGTTCGTGGGAAACCCGGAAAAACTGGTAAAAATGACCGGATGGAAACGATCGGTTACGTTTGATGAGATGGTCCGGCTCCTCGTAGAAAAAGCAGAGGCAGATCATGAGTGATAAAAAAATCCTGGTGATGATCCCGACCTACAACGAACGTGAAAACGTACGGAAAATGTGTCATGATATCTCTCTGACCGGATTATCTGCGGATGTGGTATTTGTCGACGATCATTCTCCTGACGGAACCGGAGACGTTCTGGACGAGCTGGCAAAAATCACACCCCGGATCAGGGTAATCCACAGGCCGGGAAAACTGGGTATCGGGAGCGCCCACCTGGATGGAATCCGGTGGGCCTGTGCTCATGGATACACGCATCTTGTCACCATGGACTGCGATTTCACCCATTCCCCGGATAATATACCGGATCTGCTGAAATTCTCCGAAGACTATGACGTTGTTGTTGGATCGCGGCATATGCTTGAGAACAGCCTGAACGGGTGGAACCTGTGGCGGAAGTGCATTACCCGGACAGGACACCTTCTCACTACGGTCCTGTTGAGAATGCCGTACGATGCTACCGGGGCGTTCAGGTTATACCGGATAGATCGTATCCCCCAAGAGGTATTCGGACTCGTCACAAGCAGGGGGTACTCATTCTTTTTCGAGAGTCTCACCATCCTGAACCTGAACAAGTACAGGATCAGGGAGATACCCATCGCACTTCCCCCGCGGACCTATGGTCATTCAAAACTCAGGTTCCGGGACATGGTCCATGCCCTGGCCTTTATGGTTACCATATTCTGGAATATCCAGTTCAACAGACAAAAATTCCTGCTCAGGCAGGACCGGTGACCCTGCAACGATACCGTCCGGATCCCCGACCGGTCGGCAGTACTTCACTCAGGGTTTTTTTCTGAAAACTGCATACATCTCCCCCGGGAGTGACAGGTGTATGTTCCTGTCCGCAAACAACCTGTGCTCGAACAGACGCTGGGATATGCCATTCACAACGGGATATCTTCTCAGCGACTTGTTCAGCGAGCGGTAGTTTGTTGTAAATGGATATTTCTCCAAGGACGCCAGCTCAAAACCGTAATCTGCGAATAACCTGCAGAGCGATTTTCTGCTGAAAAACTGGATATGCTGGCCCTGGATGTACCACCACCTCTTCCCGAGCAGTTTTGCAATCCAGGAGTCGATATCCCCCGTCCATAAACACACAATCCCACCGGGCTTGAGAAGCCGGGAGATATGTCCGATCTCGCTCCGGGGAGATTCAAAATGCTCGACAACTCCCCAGAGTGTGATAATATCGTAGAGCCCGCTCCCCTGCATCTCACTAAGGGTGCAGGTGTGGATGGCAAATCCCCTCTCCTGTGCAATGTGTGCTGACCACGCGGAGAGCTCAAGTCCTTCCACATCATAAAAATTCCGGGCAACTGAGAGAAAATCCCCCGTGGCGCACCCGATGTCCAGTAATGTTCCGGAGGAGGCGATTTTCCTGAGGGTTTTGACCACATTGACCGATGTCATCAGTCGTTCATCCTGGCGCTTCAGATATTCATTATCGATCACGCTCTGGTAATTTTCCCAGAGATTTTTATGCGGGACGATGCTGAATGCATGAGAACACGACAGACACCTCACGATACGATAGGTACGGTTGTGGGATGGCGAAAAGGCATAATCGAATGATGGCAGGTCATCTCCGAGCGTATCCTCGAACAGCAACTTTTGCAGCGATGAACCGCAGACGGGGCAGGGGACCGTATCACTCTCCGGCAATTTCTTCAAGCGATCACCCGGGGTCAGTCCGTCTTTTCCATGACAATAACCATATACGTATATGCATCTGCCGGACTGAAATTGATTTCTTTCAGACTAAATCCTGCGTTCCTCGCGATATATTCAACCTGGGCCCGGGACGCGATCAGGCTGGGTTCCGGGGGGTGCAGCTGGACATTTTTCTGTAATACCGAATTTAAAAAGAAATGCCCAATCTTCAATACGATTACCGTCAGCCCGAATTCCGGCGGCCAGAACATGACAATGACCCCGTTTCTCTTGAGGATCCTGTGAAATTCCCGTAAAATGGTCTGTATCTCTCCCTCGTCGAAATGCTCCATCACCCCGAGATTATAAATCCCGTCAAGGGCCTCATTTTTAATCCCGACCGACGCGATATCCCCGAGGATCAGGCTTGATGGTCCATGATACCGGCGGTAGAGTGCCAGCGCATTGCGGGAAATATCCATGCCGATAATCGTTACGGACGTATCAAATCCCTCTTCGACTTGTCCGCTGCCGCACCCGGCATGAAGGATTATGGAGTCTTTTGTAAAATAGGTCTCAAAATAGCGCCTGAGATAGGGTCGTATGATATGCTTCCGGTAAAAGACCGCCACGCGGTCATAAAAATAATTATATGCCTTCTGATCTTTCGCCCAATATTTATCCCACTCTTGCATCTGTCACCAGAAATTTGGCATTACATTCGACTAAATACGTAATAATCGTTTGGTTTATTCCTGCGAACCCCGGAAACCAGGACGCCATTTCTGATGGTACGCCCCCCCGGGTTTTCCGGAACCCCCATGAAAATATATATTGAAATACGATGAATTTTTAATACGTTACATCAATTTTACGGGTTTTATGTCTGGACTGGACTGGCATGCACTGAAAGAACACATCCGCCCGAAAATTCATCTGCACCTCCTGGTGCTTTCCATTTTCATCCAGGCGTTCGGTGCGATATGCACAAAATACGCTGCAGAATGGAATTCTTCCGATCTGTTCCTGGGAATACGTGTTGATATCTTTATTTATCTGGTTATCCTGATATCCATGGGACTGCAGGTGATCGTCTGGCAGTATGCCCTGAAATATTACTCCCTCTCATTTGCATACCCGTTCAGGAGCCTTGTCAGTTTTGTTGTCCTGTTTTCGGCAGTCATTCTCTTTCAGGAAACGATCACTCCCATGAATATTCTCGGGCTGTCCGTTATCACGTTCGGTGTATTTTACCTTGCACGGGATAAGGAGATACTATCGTGATGTACTATTATATCCTTACCCTGATCGTGGTCTTGTTTACGAGCATCGGCCATCTGTTATTGAAAATTGCATCGTCCCGGGTGGCGGTATCCGGCGGGCGGCTTTATACGCACCCCATTTCGCTGGTGGCGTATGTGATTTTCGCAATCGTTGCATTTTTATCCATTTATGCGATGAAAGGACTCGATTTAAAGGTTTTTTTTGCACTGAATTCATTAACATACATATGCATCCCTCTGCTGGCATATGTTGTTCTCCGGGAATCCTTTACACGGAACAGGATGGTCGGGGTCGTCATCATCTCACTCGGGGTCATTTTATTCAGTCTGTAACCTGCGATCAGGTTCCCGCGCAAAGGGCAGAGGCATGCTCTCCAGGGAAACCATTTCCGAGACTATATCTGGAATAAATACAAAAATCCATCAGAACGAGAGCTGACACGGGGGGAACTGGCATGGTGAAAAAGACCCGGGAAGGGTATGAATCGCAGGTTAAAAAAGGAAAAAAGGCCGGGGAGCCGTTTACCTTTTTAAATACCACGTTTGAACATTCGGATAAAACCTCTGTCTATCACCATATTCTCCTGTTGATTTTTGCCGTGATTGCCGCAAAACTGCTCGTTGCTTTCATCACGGTAAGCATCTTTCACTCGTTTGTGGACCTGTTCGATATCGGGTACTGATCTGGACCAGGGCACTCTGCTGGCCCAGGGGCAGATACCGTACGTCAACTTCGATTTTGCATACCCGGTCCTGCTCATTGTCCCTATCGCGATAGCACTCGTTCCGGCAATTCTCACGAACACTGCCATGATGTTCGTCTATACCTTTCAGGCCCTCATGGTGATATGCGACATTGTTACCATCCTCTGTATCTACCTTATCGGACTCAGACTGGGGAATGAGCGGACCGCTTTTTACTCGGGCCTTCTTTATGCCTGCGCTTTCTCGGCCGCGTATTTCGTGATCACGAAGTACGACGCATTTCCCGCATGCCTCCTGATGCTTGCCATCCTGTTCACAGTCTACCGGAATGGGATGAAAGGCTATGCAGCTTCCATTGTGGGTTTTTTCGCCAAGGTATTTCCGTTGCTGGCCCTCCCCTTCTGTATCCTGTACAATGCCAAAGGAACGTCCCTTAAACAGGAGATCATTGCGGCAGCGAAGATCGTCCTCCCGGTCTCGGCGGTTCTTTTCCTGCCCTTGTTCATCCTGAGACCGGATACGTTCTGGACCTATGTTCCGGTTCGGTCGGAGCTGGGCTATTACTCAAATACCCTGACCTTTACGGTATTTTCGTGGGTACACGATGTCTTTCATGCCGGGGTTTCCATCGATATAATCTCGGCGCTCATGTATATCGGCATGGGCGTGGGGATCCTTGCCCTGCTCTATGCGGCATACACCATTCCCGGCAGGGAGCCGAAACTCCTGATCAAACTGGTATTGTGCGCAGTCGTTCTCGTTGTTGTCTGCGCAAAAGTCCGGAGCCCGCAGTACATCGTCTGGTTCACGCCCCTCCTCTGCCTCCTTGCCGCGGACGATATCCGGAAAATTGTGGCATTGTTCATCTACCAAGGGCTGGCCTACCTCGAATTTCCCCTGATGTTCGGGACATTCTATACTGCCGTTACCTACACGGATCCGGTGTTGTCTTCCGGCTGGGTGATCACCCTCGTGGTATTCACGCTGGAATATCTTGCCCTCTTCGTCTGTCTCTGGCTCGTGGTCAACCCCCAGGAAATTTACGGTAAGATCCGGCGGATCCCCAAAAAAACGGACACCCCGGAAAAGACACCGGGAGCATGAACCCCGCGCTCAAAAAAAAAAAACAGAAGAACAAACCAGGGCGGGGGGGTTTCCCATCCGTTCTTTGTATCATGGTGCAGTTCGTCCGGCAGGCACGCAGATCAGCTTCGATAAAACCTCCAGTATAAACTCTCATATCCCGAAAAGTCAATGGATGTACAGCTATGTCCAACTTCACCGTCGCAGTCCTCGCCCCCCCGGACTATGCCAAGGATCTGGGAAAGAAAGGGACAACGAGCGATATCACCTTCTATAACCTGAAGAAAGGTGACGCGACCGTCACCTTTGTCGAACCGACACGGTATCCTGAGAAGCTCTCCTCCCTGTTCTATGCCGTCTCGATGTCGGACCGTATTATCCTCGTCGTCGATGAGATCAATGCCTCGTTCGGCGAATGCGTGCTGATGCTCCAGTGCGCAGGCAGGCCGGAGGGCTATCTCATCCTCAAGAACTATATCTCTCCGGACCAGATCGCACCGCTCATCAAAGGCACCGTGCTCGAACGCTACGAGATCCTCGAAGAGGATATGGTAGGCCTCCGCGAGAAGATGCTCGATATCTCTGTCAGACAGACTGCCCACCAGAAAGCCCACGAGGATATGGGAAAAGGGATCGTCCCCATCGATGCCCACTTCAATGTGAAAGGCGTGGGTGTCGTTGTCCTCGGCTCCGTGGTGCAGGGAAGTATTAAAAAGCACGACACCATGAAGGTCCTCCCGACAGAAAAGACCGCCCAGATCCGCTCCATCCAGAAACATGACGACGATGCCGGGACTGCGGTCACCGGTGACCGGGTCGGTCTTGCCCTGAAAAATATCGAATCGGAGGACCTCGACCGGGGCTTTGTCCTTACGACCGATCCCTCTGTACAGCATGCCACCACCATCACCGGGAAAGCCCGGCTGGTGAAATACTGGCCTGCCCCGCTCAAAGAGGGGATGGTCCTCTATGCCGGGCACTGGATGCAGTTCCTCCCCACCCGGCTCGAAAGAGCCGTTGTCGAAGGTGACTGGAGGATGCCGACCCTGACCCTTTCCCTGGAAAAAGCGCTTGTCTACACCCCCGGCGCCCATGTCGTGCTCCATTATCTTGAAGGAGGGAAGCTGCGGGTTGTCGGATCGATGACGGTACCATAAAACCCGGCCGGATCCGCCGGATCCAGCGCATTTACCCTCATACCTTATCTTTTGGAACGATCATCTGTACTGCGAGAACAATGCTGGAAGACATTATTGGATGGATTATCCTTGGCGTAATTGTCCTTGTCGCCATCATCATCATCATAGCACTGGCCATGTGGTTAATCGGCATCTACAACCGGTTCGTGAGCCTGAGGAATGCGTCCGAGGCCACGCTCGGGCAGATCCGGGTTGCCATGAAAAAACGGCTGGACATGATCGAGCAGCTGCTGGGGTCGGTAAAGAGCTACGCGAAGTTCGAGCAGGAGACCCTCACGAAAGTCACTGCCATGCGGGCGGCTGTCGCAACTGCCGGGCCCGGTGACCTGAACAAGGTCGAAGCCGAGTCCCGTTCCATCTTTGGCCGCCTCCTTGCCGTTGCAGAGAATTACCCGGACCTCAAGACCTCCTCGACAGTGACGAGCCTCATGGATTCCGTCAAGGGGCTCGAGGACGAAATTGCACGGCAGCGCTATACCTTCAACAACATATCGCAGGAATACAACACGATGATCGATACGATCCCGTCCAATCTCGTTGGCAGGTTCATGGGGCTCGCCAAACTGGAGTACCTGCAGTTCGAGGAAGCCGTCGCTACGCCTCCGAAGATTGAGTTCTGAAGGGAATTGCCGTGGGAGAGACACGACAACTTGCCGGTCTCGTAGTGATCGGCCTTGTCATCGGGATCATCGGCCTGATCGTGGTGAGCGCAGCGCCGGCCCTGTTTGCGGGGGACCTTGTGGTGGACTCGTACGATGCCGCCCTCCAGAGCAACGGGTCCCTGACGGAGCACTACACTTACGACGTGCACACCTCAGGGGAGTATCGCATGTTGTACCGGAGCTGGGACGCCCCCCTGGTCTTTTCTACGCCCTCGTCTCCCGCCGTCCTGTTCGTTTCGGCAGTGGCGCCTTCAGGTGCAACCGGGTACGCGAAAGCCGGTGACGGTACTCTCACGGTACCGGGAGATGCACTGGCGGTATCCCGGAAGGAGGCGATCGACCAGCTGGCCCAGACCAGTGAAGTGGGCATTTTCGATCCGGGTTATTTCACTGAGGGTACTTATTCCGCCGGATACACCTACCTCCTCTATCCCCCGATCGAGTATGACGGCAGCACCACCCACCTCAACCTGAAATTCGCCGGGGATACGCACATCCCTTACAACAATGTCCACATCACCATCCCCGCGGATGATGTGGAGCAGGTCTACGTCTATCCCCCAAGCCTGCAGACCCGGAAAACCGGCGACAGCTACGTGATTACCGGGACCGTGGCGGCGAACGAGATCCTGTCAGTCGAGATGCTCGGTACAAACAACGCGTTTGCCGGGATGCCCGGGTTCCGGACTGCGTCTTCCGATCTTTCGAAACAGACGGGTTCCGCGAATTTCTGGTACAATGCACCCTATTACGCGGCATACCTCCTTGACGGGACTGGTACGGTTGCCGTCATCCTCATCCCGCTTCTCCTCCTCCTGATCTATTACCGTTACGGGCGGGAGAAGGAGTTCACGGTCCCGGCATACCTGAGTACCATTCCCTCTACCGCTCTCAAGCCCTGGCAGGTGAACCTGCTCTTCAAAGGCGATGTGCTGGATTTCGATGTGGACGGCTACTATGCGACCCTGCTCGATCTCCACAGGCGCAAAAATATCGCGATCGCGGAGAAAGGGGACGGTAAAGGCGTTGAGATCCGGGTGCTGTCAACCACGAACCTCGATCCCTACGAGCGGAGGGTCCTTGCGTTCATCGACCAGGTTGCGGAAAAGGGCGTGCTGGACACGGAAAGGATTGCCGCACTTGCGAAACGGGCGCAGTCCGACAGCAGTGCGGAGGAGACCGCGATCCGCTACCAGCGCAACATTACGGATGTGACAAGCAGGGTGGATACCAGCCTTTCCACGCAGTATATGGTGGATGGCCGGGACCACATCACGCCGCTGGGAATGGCTGCCACCGTTCTGTTCTGCATCACCGTGATCCTTGCCCTTGTCTGGTCCATGCAGTCGTACATCCTCTTCCCGGCAGCAGTTCTCTGGGGGGTGGCCCTCGTCCAGGCGGGGATTGCCTTTGCCGCCCCGTCTACGCTGTTCGGCCACTGGAAGGACGACCGGTATAAAGAAAAGCTGGAATGGGACTCATTCACTCATTTCCTCTCCGACATGGCCATGATCCAGAAGTACGCACCTGCTGATCTTTCGATGTGGGGTGACTGGCTCATCTACGGGACCGCCCTCGGCGTGGGAGCGAACGTGGAGAAGGCCATGAAGTCCCTCAATATCCAGGTGGCCGACACCGGTGTTCCGGTCGGGGCCATAGGCATGAACGCCGCGTTTGTCCCGTTGATCCTCTTCTCGCCGCCGAGCCATGGTGGTGCCGGTGGCGGCAGGGGAGGCTTTGGCGGCGGTGGAGGCTTTGGAGGAGGAGGCGGGTTTGGCGGCGGCGGTGCCGGAGGACGGTAATTCCGGAACTCCGGTATGCCCCCGGGAGACCCGTTCCGCCCGGTGACAAACTGCCCGGAACCGGTCATGGAAGTTATAAAGCCGCGCAAACCATATGAATATCAAACAGGGAATCTTTAGTATATGCAGTATACGGAAGGTCAGCTCGGCAGGGTCTTTGTCGTGAGGATCGATGACGGGGAGGACATGCTCGTCGCGCTCCGCCAGTTTATCGATGACAAAGGGATCCATGCCGGCTCGATCTTCTTCCTCGGTGCCCTGATGAACGGACGTATGGTCACCGGCCCCGAAGAACCGGTCATCCCCCCGGTTCCGCATTACGTGATGTTCGAAGGCGGCTGGGAAGTATTCGGCGTGGGCACGATCTATGCCGGCGAGGGGGGCCCCCACATCCATTACCATGCCTCGGTGGGCCGGGCGGGCCATGCCCTGACCGGCTGCCTCCGGGAAAAGGCCGTTACGTATCTCATCGTCGAGGCAGTCATTTACGAATTCACCGGGCTCTCGGCCCGGAAAGAGTTCGATGAAAAGACCCAGCTCCACCTCCCTGTCCTCAGGAGCCGGGACGAAGCCGGAAAGGGTGAGACGGCAGAGGCAGAAAAAGAAGCCCGCCCGGTCTCCCGCGAAGAAAAAAAAGAGGAGAAGAGCGAGTTACCCGGGGGTCTGGCGGAGATCATCCGTGACCTGACCCGTCGCCCGCCGGGATAATTTCCCGCTCCAGCCCCCCACGTTACCGATAATCCAGCCGCATCACCTGTTGTATGATCCGCCAGCCCCGGTTTCTCCCCCTGTCACCCGAAGAAGGGCAGAGGCTCGGCATAGACCGGTTCGATGTCATTCTTGTCACCGGGGATGCCTATGTCGACCACCCCTCATTCGGGACTGCACTGATAGGCAGGGTACTGTGGGATGCCGGTTTTTCTGTCGGTATTATCGCACAACCGGACTGGAAGTCCGGGACCGATTTTGCGGAGCTCGGGGCCCCCCGGCTCTTCTTTGGCATCTCGTCGGGCAATGTCGACTCGATGGTGAACAATTTCACACCGAACCTGAAGCGGAGGAGCGATGACACGTACTCCCCCGGGGGCGTCCCGAAACGTCCGGACCGGGCCGCGATCGTGTACGCGAACCGGATCCATGGACTGTTCCCCGATGTGCCGGTTGTCCTTGGCGGGATCGAGGCCAGCCTCCGCCGGTTCGCCCACTACGATTACTGGCAGGACCGGGTGCGGCAGGCGATCCTTGCCGATGCCCCTGCCGATCTCCTTGCGTTTGGCATGGCCGAGATGCAGATGGTCGCGATCGCCCGCCGCCTCAGCGCGGGAGAGCCCGTCCAGTCACTGCGTGACATCCGCGGGACGACGTATACCATGGATCTTGCAGGATGGCGCAGCCGGCGACCGCCGGATATTGTCGAGATCCCCGGGTTTTCTGAAGTATCGCAGGACAAGACCGCGTACGCCCGGGCCTTTGCTAGGCATTATCGCGAGCAGGACCCGGTCCGCGGGAAACCCGTTGCCCAGCCGCACAAAAAAACGGTCGTCATCCAGAACCCCCCTGCCCCGCCCCTGACCATGGAGGAACTCGACCACATCTATGAACTGCCGTTTTCCCGCGAGGCGCACCCGTCCTACCTGCTGCCGGTCCCGGCTCTCGAACCGGTCCGGTTCTCGGTGACAAGCCACCGCGGCTGTTTCGGCGGCTGCTCGTTCTGCGCCCTTACCCACCACCAGGGCAGGATCGTCCAGAGTCGGAGCATTGGATCCCTGGTGAGGGAGGTGACGCGGATGACGAGGATGCCGGGTTTCAAGGGGATTGTGCAGGACGTGGGAGGCCCGACTGCGAATATGTACGGTCTTTCCTGTGACCTCTGGGAGAAGTGCGGGGCGTGCCGGGACAGGCACTGCAGCCCGGCCTGCAACACCCTGCGCACGAGCCACCGTCACCAGTGCGATCTCCTCACGGCACTCCGGAATATCCCCGGTGTCAGGAAAGTGTTCATCGGTTCCGGTATCCGCTATGATCTGGTACTCAATGACACCACCGGGTATCTTGAAATGATCTGTAACCACCACGTCTCAGGCCACCTGAAAGTGGCCCCCGAGCACATCGCAGAAAAGGTCACCGGTATCATGAACAAGCCGCCGAAGGAAGTCTTCGACCGGTTCCGCCGGCGGTTCTCTCTCCTCCAGCAGGACAAACCGAAGAAGCAGTACCTGCTGCCCTATTTCATGTCCGGGCACCCGGGCTGTACAGTTGCTGACATGGTCGAGCTCGCGGAATATATCCGGGACAACAACCTGTACACGGAACAGGTCCAGGACTTCACGCCAACTCCCATGAGCGTCTCGACCTGTATGTATTATACCGGGCTCAACCCGTTCACCATGGAACCGGTGCACGTGGCGAAGGGGCGCGAGAAGCAGGTCCAGCGGGCCCTGCTGCAGTACCGGGAACCGCGGAACTACCGGATGGTAGTCGAGGGGCTCGAAATGGTGGGGAGGAGGGATCTCATCGGCAGGGACGAAACGTGCCTGGTGGGAGCGGGGCCCGGCGCTCCGCGATCGTTTTTAGGAAAACACCGGGGATCGAAATAATAGGATCTGAACACAACCTGAAATGATCCCCCCTCTTGCGCCACCAGTCCCCCGTCGGGGGACGGGGCGCAGTGTGATGCGACGTTGTGAGGTTTGCCAATTATTTTTGATTTTCTTGACAGGTAATATATCGCTATCGCATCGTGGGGATGCTCTCATCAGCAGAAAGCGATGAGAGCCCGAGAAGGTGCAAGGCACCTTCGCTGTGCCCCAGCGGCGGGGTCCGAATGGCTCATCAGAACCTGAAGGTCGGCTTCGCCTCCCTTCAGATCGTCGTGGTCTCTGACCTCTCCGAACCAGGAGGATGAGAAGAACTCGCCAGAGTTCTTCGATGCATGCCTAGTAAGTCGAAGAACCCCTAGGGTTCTACTCCAGCCAGCGGTTCCTTTCAGGAACTCCTGTCTCCCCCAAGAGCGTCAGAAATGTCAAGAGGCTCTCTCCGGAGCAAAAAAGGTCAGCTGCCCGGGTTCGGCGACTCCTGTCTCATCGATAGGATCGATCACTTCCGGCCGTACTGGTCGTCGAACCGGACGATGTCGTCTTCCTCGAGGTAATCCCCGAGCTGGACCTCGATCACTTCAAGGGGGATCAGGCCGGGGTTCTTCAGACCGGTGCCTCGAACCGCTGCGGACAAATGTACTCTCTCCCTTTCGCAGGAACCGCGTCTCCCCATTGAGCTCGACTTCTGCCGTGCCACGGACCACCACCCAGTGCTCGCTCCGGTGGTGGTGGAGCTGGAGCGAGAGTGTCGCGCCGGGCTTGACCGTCACCCGCTTGATCTTGTAGACCGCTCCGTCCTCGAGCACCGTGTAAGAACCCCACGGCCGGTGGACCTGCCGGTGGAACTTGGTCACCGGATCGTTGCTGGTATTGTACCGGTTGACCAGGTGCTTGACCTGCTCGGTCTCCTGGTTGTTGCAGACCAGGAGCGCATCCGTGGTATCCACAATGATCAGGTCGCTGACGCCGATGAGGCCGACATGTTTCCCGGGGGCATGCACGTAATTGTTCCGGGCGGAGAGGTATTCCGCGTCCCCGACATTTCCCTCGGGGTCGTGGGGTTCCGTATCGTAGAGGGCCTTGAATGTGCCGAGATCGCTCCAATCCGCATCAAGAGGGACGACGGCAACTTTCTTTGAATGCTCCAGCAGGCCGTAATCGATCGATACCTCGTCAAGATCCCGGTAATCCGGGTCCTTACCTTCCGCGAACGAGGCCTCCAGCTTCGGCTGGTATTTCCTGAGCTCCGGGAAGAAACAGCCCGCAGAGAGGAGGAAGATCCCGCTGTTCCAGAGGTATCCCCGGCGGACATACTCCTCTGCGGTCTTCTCGTCAGGTTTCTCTTTGAATTCCTCGACGAGGGAGCCGACCGAAAGCTTCCTGCCAGGCCGGATATACCCGTATCCCGTATGGGGAGACGACGGCTTGACACCGAACGTAACAAGGTATTTTTTTGAAAGGGGTTCTGCTGCACGGATCTGGTCGAGCGCAGCATCGCCGAGAACATGATCGCTCGGGAAGACAACCGCCGTGGCATGGCGATCGTCGTTCCTGATGCGCTGCATTGCCCACCCGATGGCAGGCAGGGTATTCTTCCCTTCGGGTTCCACGAGGAGGTGCGCATCGTCCAGAGTGTACCCGAGTTCATCGGCCTGGTTGAGGACAAGGTACCGGTGGATCTCGTTCGTAACCACGAAGATGCCATCGGGCCCGGAGAGCCGGACTGCCCGCTGGTAGGTCTTCTGGAACAGGGAGAGGCCGTCGAGCTGGATGAACTGCTTGGGGTAATGCTCGCGCGAGAGCGGCCAGAGCCGCGTCCCGACACCTCCTGCAAGGATGATCGATTTCATGGGGATCCTGTACCCGGCCCGGACCGGTAGAGGCTCGTACCGCTCACCGGGGACTCGTCACATACATCTCGTGGGATTGACCATTTATAGAATTCGATCCTGCGCACTGTCACCCGTTACAACCCCGTCCCTTGGAACGTTCGGCAGCACCGCGGGAGTCAAAAAATTTCTGCAGCCACAGCTCGGCACAGACGATGCGCCAGAGCTCAGGGGAGTAGGTGGACCGCCCGTCGAGGAACGCGAGATAATCCTGTATGACCGCGTCCGCGTCCCAGTACGGGCGGGTCCGGAACGCATCGGACGAGAGCACTTCGAGCACGAACGGGCGCAGGCCTTCCCGCATCCAGACTTCTTCCGGTGTGACAAACCCCATCTTGTCCATACGGCAGTGTATGGATTCCGGGACGATCCCCCGGATCGCGTTGCGGAGGGCCACTTTTGTAATACCGTTCCTCAGCTTCTGGTCGAGCGGGAGCGATGCGACATATTCCACGAACCGGTAATCGAGGAACGGAACCCGGGATTCGATAGAAAACGCCATGGAGTTCCGGTCCTCGTAATGGAGGAGCGCCGGCAGGTTGGTGGAGATGAGCTCCCGGCGGAGCACGAGCCCCAGGCGGCCGTTATACCGCCGGATCGTTTCAGCGGTGCACTTCAGGAGATTCCTGCGTTTTTTTCGCTCCAGGAGCTGCCGGACCGAGGAACGGAAGAACCCCCCGTGGTGCCTGAGGCTGCCGGCAAGTTCGCGAAGGGCAGTCCACCAGTGAAACGTCCGGATGAGGGTGCCGAGGTAACTTCCCTGGTACGCGAGGTATCCCGCGAGGAGTTCGTCCGCCCCCTGTCCGTCCAGCACCACCTTCACGTTCTCTTTTGCCAGCCGCATCACGCAGGTACCTGGGCATAGATCGAGAGTGAGCCGAACGGCTCGTCCTGCATATACACCAGCCGGTCGATATCGTCCCATACCTGTCCCGGCGCAGGTTCGACCCGGCGGGCGTCGACTCCGGTAGCGGCAACAATCTCATCGATATACCGGCTCTCGTCGAAGCGCGGGTCCCTGAAGACCGCGGAGAAGGTCTTCTGCCTTGCCCCGACACTGGCCGGGGCCTCGTCCCGGATGAGCTCATTGATGAGCACCGTGAGCGTCGAGGAGTCGATGCCCCCCGAGAGGCACGTGCCGACCGCGACATCGCTCCGGAGGTGGATCCGGGTCGCATCCCGGAGGATCGCGAGGAGCCGGCGAGCAGCCTCGTTGTCCGAAATGCCGGAACGGATGGCAGGGCTGACCGTCACATCCCAGTACCGGAACGGCTTCTCAGGGCCGGCTGCGGTGACCACCATCGCGTGGGCCGGCTCCAGCTGGAGGATCCCCTCGAACATGGTCCGGCCGGAATGGTCGAGCACCCCCCACGCGAGATACGTGCCGAGGGTCAGGTCGTGGGGACGCGTTCCTGCGTCCGGGTGGGCGAGAAGAGCCTTTATCTCTGATGCAAACAGGAACGAACCGCCGGCCTGTGTGTAATAGAACGGCTTGATGCCCAGCCGGTCCCGGGCGCAGAAGAGCCGCTGTTGTCTCCCGTCCCAGAGGGCAAAGGCCCACATGCCGTTGAACCGGTTGAGACATGCATCGCCCCACTCCTCGTACGCGTGCAGGATCACTTCGGTATCGGAATGCGAGTGGAAGCGGTGGCCGTTCCGGACCAGCTCTTCGCGGAGCTCGACATAATTGTAGATCTCTCCATTGAAGACCAGCCAGAGCGTCCCGTCCTCGTTCGTCATCGGCTGGAGGCCTTCTTCCGAGAGATCGATGATGGCGAGCCGGCGGTGGACGAGGCCGGTGCTGCCGCAGATCCGGGTGCCCTCGCCATCGGGCCCGCGGTGTATGAGCCGCTCCGACATCGCGGCAAGGAGCTTTGTATCCGGTGCTGTGCCGTCAAGGCAGTACTGGCCCGCGATCCCGCACATTATGGTAAAGGTGGGTACCGGTGGTTTAAAAGGATGTGAGGAGAATGCCGTTCCATCAGGAAGGGCAGGCTGGAGAATCCAGAGGGTCATCAGACCCGAAGGAGGAGAATGCTTCATCCTTTAAGGATGAATCAGAGGGATTTGAAAAATCCCTCTTGTCGAAAGTCATCAGACTTGAGATATGAGAAGACTCGAAAGTCTTTGAAGAACGTTAGTTCTTCGACTCTGGTGATATTCGAAGAACCCTGAAGAGTTCTTCTCCGGTTTCAAGTCCGGTGACTTTCAGCAATTCGAAGAACCCCGGAGGGTTCTTCTCCGGTTTCAAGTCCGGTGACTTTCAGCAATTCGAAGAACCCCGGAGGGTTCTTCTCATCCTCCTTGGGAGAGGTCAGAGACCACGACGATCTGAAGGGAGGCGAAGCCGACCTTCAGGTTCTGATGAACCAGTCGGAGGTGCGAGAGGAGCCCAGTGTACAGAAAGCAGACTGAAATAGGATCGTGAACAAGGACTGTCTATAGTGGATCAGAGTGAGATTGCGATGCCAACCGAGACCCGCGAGCTGAAACCTGAGGAATTCCCGCTTGCCGAGAAGCTCTGGGAGCAGTACCGGGGCCAGAAAGCAAACCCGGTGCATGAACGGATCATCGGCGTCTTTGAAAACGGCATCCTGGCAGCAACGGCCCGGTACACCCGTCATCCTGACGGGGCGGAGATGGACTGCGTCTTCGTTCCCGAAGAGCTCCGCGGGAAAGGGTATGCGAGGATGGCGGTCGGGGCGCTCCTGAAGGCGTGCGGGTCGGAAGCAATCTTCATCCACTCGACCCTGGTCCTGATCGCCTTTTACAGGACGCTGGGGTTCGTGCCGATCCCGGAAGGCGAGCTCCCGCAGAGTATCCGGGAACGGTTCATCTTCTGTTTCGGGGAGATGCAGGGGTGCAATGTCTGCCCGATGAGGAGAGAGGCGGATAAGGGCGGGGTGTAACTTTTCTTTTTAAAAAAAAGTTTTAGAAATTTTTAAAGATTTCTGACGCTTCCGCCGCAAGGGCGCCCCCTCTTGCGATAACGTCCCATTACCTGTTCGAAAAAAAGGAAAGGATCGATAAAGGTCCTAAAAAATTCTATTACAACTCCATCGCGAGAGGGACCAGGAACTTATCAGAAAATAAATTTCATTACGATTTTTTTGAAAGAGAAAATTTTTCAAAAGATTTCGCGTACGTCCCCCTCATGAAAAATTCCGGTCGACGTCCGGCGAACATTCCGATCCGGAATGCCTGGAGATACCTCAATACCCCTCTCCGGAGGGGTATTCTCCGTCGGAGAATCGCCCCCCTCCAAAAACCGTCACAACACCCCTCCGGTCCCCGAAAAACCCCTGCTACAGACGGAAACCCGCTATCATGCCTGATCGGCCGTCTGTTAGCGTCTATTAGCGTCCGTAGTTCCGGTCGTTGGATTCACGTCGGAAAAATGGTCGTTTTCCCGTGAATTTGTCCGGTAATTACACCTGTGTTTTCACGAATTTGTCCTGTTGAACCCCTCAGAATGGGTAATCGGAGCCCTCACAGGGCCCGGATTTCCGTATCTCCCATGTGAGGGATCCCTCCGGCGGAGGGGTACCGAGAAACAGGTTCCGGAGAGGGGGGGTTCGTTATGGGTATCACTCGGGCGTTCTGTTGTATTTTTTTTAGTTTTCACAGGATCCGGCATGGTATCAGGATTCTGTGGGATCTTTTCCGGATTTTTCCGGCTCCGGCTTTGTCTGGCGGGCAGCGAGCGGCAGACCGTCGCGCCCGATCTCCAGGAGCCAGGTATCCTCCACGCGGAAGAACCGCAGCGTGCCGAACTTCGAGTACGCCCAGAATTCCCGGAGGATGTCGGCAGTGCCGGGGATCGACCGGAGCCGGGCAAGCAACTCCCTGTTCTCTGTGTTGATCTCTTCCGGCGTACAACGGAACGGGTCGATCCTACGGATCCCGACAAAGATGATCTTCCCGTCCACGGAGATCACAAAGTAGGCGGGAGTCTCGCCGTTCTGCACGATCTCCATGACCCGGCCCCGGGCCCGGGCTATGGGCAGCGCGTCGCGAAGCCCGCTGGATGGCGGCCGGCCCCGGGTCATGTACCACCCTTGCGGCTGGTATATCCCGGCTGCTGGCTGGGGATAATGATTAACCTTTTTTTCTGTGTGAATTTTTCATTTGGCATTTGTGATTCTTTCTTGTTTATTAAAACTGTATAAATAATAATTGGATGATGCTGGTTATATGAAAGCTAACCGCTGTCCCATAAAAAGAATGAAAAATCACTGAAATATTATTCAACATCTTTAACGGGCTTGAGAGCGACACTCAATAAATGGCAGTCCCCGAAACAATCCAGCCTCTTGTTGACCGGTACACGTACCACCGTGATGCCTATCTTCGCGGTCAGGAAAAATATAACGAAGCCCAGCTCCGCCAGGATTTTACCGATCCATTTTTTCATGCATTAGGCTGGGATGTCAACAACAACAAGGGGCATTCGGAAGCCTACCGGGAAGTGATGCACGGGGAACCGATACGGATTCGTGGGACTACCCAGTATCTCGATTACACGTTCCGCATCGGGGGCGTCCGGAAATTCATTGTCGAGACAAAAAAACCATCCGTTCGGATCAAGGATGACGCTGATTCCGCACTCCAACTGCGACGCTATGCATGGAACGCAAAACTTCCGCTTTCGATCCTGACGAACTTTGAGGAGTGGGCGATCTATGACTGCACGATCAAGCCGGAGCATGGCGATAATGCGGCCAAAGGACGGATCGAATATTTCACCTACCAAGAGATTCCCGCGAAGTGGGAGTACCTCGTCTCGATCTTCTCGCAGGAGTCCATTCTGAAAGGATCGTTTGACAAGTACGCCGATTCCCAGAAAGGCAAGAAAGGGACGGCGACCGTTGATGACGATATCCTGACCGAGATCGAAACCTGGCGTGACGCCCTTGCGAAGAACATCGCGCTTCGTAACGACAAACTCTCGGTCGAGGAACTGAACACGGTTGTCCAGCGCACCATAGACCGGATCCTCTTCCTGCGGATTTGCGAGGACCGCGGCATTGAGGAGTACACAATGCTCCACAAGCTGCTTGAAGGCGAGCAGGTCTATGCACGGCTCTGCGAGATATTCCGGCTCGCCGACGCGAAATATAATTCCGGGATCTTCCATTTCGAGAAGGAACCGGACTGGGATGAGATGCCCGACACCCTTTCGCTCTCGCTTTCAATTGACGACAAGATGCTGAAAGGAATTATCAAACGGCTCTACTACCCGGAGACCCCGTACATTTTCTCGGTTATACCACCAGCCATCCTCGGCCATGTGTATGAACAGTTCCTCGGCAAGGTGATCCGGCTCACGGAAGGGCACCAGGCAAAGGTGGAATATAAGCCGGAGGTCAAGAAGGCGGGCGGCGTCTTCTATACGCCGCAGTACATCGTGGAATATATCGTGAAGCACACGGTGGGCGAACTCCTGAAGGACAAGACACCCCGCGAGTGGTCGAAACTCCGCATTCTCGATCCCGCGTGCGGCTCCGGCTCGTTCCTGATCGGGGCGTACCAGTTCCTCCTCGACCGGCACCGCGACTGGTACATCGAGAACCTTGTGCCGGTCTTCATCGACAAGAAGTCCGTCACCGACCCGGCCGTTCTCGCCCTCCTGCCCGAAGCTACCCCGCGAGGAAAAAAGAAGCTCGCACAGGTCGAACTCCCAATCTATAAAGCCGGCACGAGCGGCGACTCCACACGGACCCGGAGCGACTGGCGTCTCACGACTACCGAGAAGAAACGCATCCTTCTTAACAACATCTTCGGCGTTGATATCGACCAGCAGGCAGTTGAGGTGACGAAACTCTCGCTCCTGTTGAAGGTTCTCGAAGAAGAGAATGAGGAGAACATCGACAAGCAGATCAAACTCTTCGCGGAGCGGGCGCTCCCTTCGCTGCACGAAAACATTAAGTGCGGCAACTCACTGATCGGGTGGGATGTCATGACACCGGAGATGTCAGCCGAGGATATCAAACGGATAAACCCGTTTGACTGGGACACGGAATTTGCTGATATCATGAAAGTGGGCGGGTTCGATGTGGTGATCGGGAATCCGCCGTATATCCGGATCCAAACGATGAAAGAATGGGCGCCGCAGGAAGTGGAATTTTACAAGAAAAAATTCATCTCAGCGAGCAAAGGGAATTATGATATTTATGTCGTTTTTGTCGAGAAAGGGTTGTCACTTCTCGACAAGAATGGGCTCCTAGGGTACATTCTGCCGCATAAATTTTTCACGGCACAATATGGGGAACCCTTACGCATACTAATTTCGAAGGAAAAAAATCTCAAAGAAATCGTTCACTTTGGACATCAACAGATATTCCACGGCGCAACAACATACACATGTCTGCTGTTCTTGAAAAAGGCCCAAAATTCGTCATTCCATTTCACCAAAGTAGATGATTTGGAAGAATGGAAAAATACTGGAATTGCTGTTGATGGCGATTTATCATCGAATAAAGTTGGAACGTCCGATTGGAATTTAGTTGTCGGATCCGGGAATTCGTTATTCGAAAAGATGCAAGCAATGGATTTTATTTTAAAAAAAATTGCTCATATTTTCGTTGGTACCCAAACGAGTGGAGAGGATATTTTTGTCCTTCAGAATTGTAGAATCCATGACAATCTCATAATTGGATATTCTAAAGCAGATGATCGGGAAGTAACCATTGAAAAGAATGTTACTAAGTGGTTTTTAAAAGGTCGCGCTATTCGTAGATTTGAACCACTGAAAACTAAATTCGCACTTATCAGTCCATATGAGATTACTGAAAAGAATTTCAGATTATTTTCCAAGGATGAAATGGTATCACAATTTCCGTTAACTTTCGAGTATCTTTCAAGACATAAAAAATTTCTAACCAGTAGAGAAAAGGGGAAATTTGAAGGGAAAGATTGGTGGGCATTTGGTTACCCTAAAAGCATGATATTATTCCAGAAACCGAAAATTATCTGTCCTTTCTACCATATCACAGCGGCATATGCGTATGATAAAGAGGGATATTTCTTTAAAACCGGATATGGGATTATTCTCCAAAATACTGAATTATCTTATGAATACATACTAGGACTTCTCAATTCCAAATTATTATTTTGGTATTATCAACGGATTTGTACAGTTATGCGAGAAGGCTACTCGCATTACATGACACAATACATCGAGCAACTCCCCATCCCCATCATCAACTTCTCCGATCCGGTTGACAAAGCCCGCCACGATCGCATGGTCTCGCTCGTCTCAACCATGCTCGACCTGAACAAGCGCCTGCAGGACGCCAAACTCGAACACGACAATACGCTGCTCCAGCGGCAGATCGAGGCGACGGATGCGGCGATCGATAAGCTGGTGTACGAGCTCTACGGGCTGACGGAAGATGAGATTAAGATCGTTGAGGGAAATGGGAAATAAACCCAGACTTTCAAGAAATTGAATAAGAAATGAGAGAATTATTCCTCATTAAAATAATCAGAATCAACTCTTTTTATTGTGTATGAAGCGATATCCGTCACCCCAATACCATGATCTATCATAAGCTGAGTCAACTCCTTACCATCGATAAGAACTACCTTCCTATCAATTCCTTTGACAGCGTCCCGTGCTTCCTGTGAAAATTTAGAGGTTGTGATAAAAATTCCTTTTACGGCATTCTTGCGAACAAGACTTCCGATAAAACCAGATATCTCGCGACTACCCACGGGTGCGTCACTCCAGCGCTTCGCCTGAATGTAAATCACATCAAGCCCCAGCTTATCTTCTTTGATTATCCCGTCAACACCCCCGTCATGGCTCTGACCGATTGCCAGGCCGGCATCCAGTCGGGAGCCCCCATATCCCATACTGATGAGCAGATCAATAACCATCTGTTCAAAGAATTTCGGAGAACAGTGCAGAACCTGCTCTAATAGATTATCGGCAAGGTCATTTCGAATTTCCAGATAACCTGCCTCAAGCAATTCCTGTGGTGTTGATGTTCTATCATTTTCAGAAGGTGGAAGATTTTTATCTTCGATTGTCTCTTGTCTTGCTTCTCTGAAGTCAAGATATTCTGGGAATTTTTCTAAAAATTTTATACTAATTTTTTCCGGCTTCTCGTTCAGAACCTCCAGTCCTCTAGGAGTAATAATGTATTTTCCCCGGGATTGCCGTTTCAGCAAACCGGATTTCATCAAATGAATTATTGCCCAGCCAACCCGGTTGCTGAATCTTTGCTGTCTACCACTCGGCAGGAGTTCGTTGATTTCTGCGTCGGTAAGCTTTAATTTAGTCTTTAAATGACCGAGAGCGTCCTGCGATCCATGTTCAAGTTTGTCACCATAAAACTCCAGAACGGGTAACATCAGACTTTGAAAATCTGGTATGGGCATGCTATCACACGTTTTGCTTTATCTTTTGTCACGATAAAGAAACCCTGCTCACATTCTTTTGAGCAGACCCTGGTTGCAAAAAGTTGAACAGATCCGGAAAAGGCCGGCCCGCGCCAAAAAAAGAACACGCAATTACTTCTTATTTCTCGCAGATCTTCTCACCGGAGCTTTCCCCGCCCTCTTCTTCTCCACATCCTTCACTTCGCAGGGCACGCACTTCTCCAGCTTCTCGTCGATGATGCGGTAGGCATTGGCGAGCACGGACGAGTTGGAGATCATCCCCGCGAGGAGGATCACTTCGAGGATCTCTTCCCGGCTCGCGCCCATACGGAGCGCCGCCGACATGTGGTAACCGGTACAGTGCGGGCACTTGAGGGCCGCCCCCACCGCCATGCTGATCAGTTCCACGTACTTCGGGTCGAGCGGGCTCGTCTGGGCCACGGTCCCCTTGTAGAGGAGGTGGGAGATGAGCACCTCGGGGCGCTCGCCCATCCGCTTGAAGATCAGGGGGACCCGGCCGTATTCCTCCTCGATCGCCTTCATCCACTCATCGGCTGTCGCATCTGCGCCCTGCGCCACGATCTGGGCAAGCTTCTCCTCGAACTGGTCCTTCGTGGATAGTTCTGATACCTTTTTTCCCATCATACCACCATGTTCGTCTCCGAGAACGGGAGGATCTTAACAAGGATGTAGTCCCGCATCCGCGAGGGGACGACTTCCGCGATATCCCCGAGGGCGATCCCGTCCTCGACCTCGACCTTCCGAACCCTCTCCGCAAAGGTGTCATAGGGCAGCTTCACCCTGAGGCCGGACATCTGCACGGTCAGGGGGGTCGGCGAGGTCACGTCCAGGATCTCCGGGACCTTTTCATGGATCAGGCCCATGAGCCGGGCCGGCGAGACCGAGAGGGGGTCCTTGGCAATCTCGTCCCGTTTCTTCTCGAGCACGCGGGTGATCTCCGCGATGATCTCGTCCATCTTGTCCAGCTGGTCGGCTTCCTTCGTCCTCCGCATGAACCTTCCTACGTTCCCTACGTACCCCTCCACCGGCGGGTCGATGATCTTCCTGAGCACGTCGTCGGCCGGGCCCCCGCAGAGCACGATCGGCACTTCGATGCCCCGCCGGAGCGTGGGCATCTTGTACTCGATGCAGGTCTCGAAATTGCCGAGGAGGTATACCGCGATGTCGTGCTCGTTGATCACATCCCGCTCCTCGTCGTTCAGGCCCGCGATCCGTTTCCCCGGGCCGCGGGCGAGGCTGACCATGTTGCTCTTCGCGCCCAGCCGCCGCACGTATTCAGCAATATCGCAGGACGGGTGGGGCAAGTGGTGGATCTCGAGGCTCATGCTGACGATCGCGATCTCCGTGCCGACAAGGGGGGAGTCGGTCACCTCCCCGAAGAGCGGCCGGGAGATCTCGCGGATCAGATCGATGTCCTCCCTCGGCACGAAGCACTGGAGCACGACTTCCGCCGCAATGATGTGCTTCTGGATGATGTAGCCCCCGAGGTCCTCGATGAGGTCGGTTACAATGTCGTGCTGGTAGATCCCGCCCTTGTAGGTGACCGGCACGAGCGTCATGGCGGCACCTCGCCCATCAGCGCAAACTTCTCTCTGACGGTTCCCCCGAGGTCCTCGGCCAGCGTGTTCTCACTTGCCACGAAGATGAATTTTTCCTTCGAGAAGATCTCGGTGCGGAGCCGGAAGCCCTCGGGAGCGATGCACCGGAAGGCATAGATGAGGTCCTTGTGCAGCGACTCGCTCGGGTCGGCAACGACGATCTCCTCGATCTCCCGGGGCGTTGCCGGGACATCGTACAGGATCACGGTGAACCGGTCAGGCTGCTCGACCTTCTCCTTGCCGAACCGCTGCCAGAAGATCTTCAGCATCGGTGCAAGGTAGGTCTCTTCGGAGATGACGAGCGTCATCCTGCCCTCCTGGGGGTTGACGTTCGCAAAATCCCCGACCCGGACAACGGTCGTGATCTTCTTGAGGATACCGGTGGCGATGAAGACCGGTATCCTGGGATCGATGTAGACGTGGAGCTTGTTCACCACTTTCAGCAGGTTGTGGTCGAGGAGGACGTCGTTCGTGATCTGCTTGTAGTACTCTGCGCCCAGCGGCTCGGGGCATTCCACCTCAAAGTACTCGATGGCCAACATCTAATCGTCCCTGATGAATCCTGATGCGAGGAGCGCTGATCCGACGGCACCGATATACTGGGAATGGTGAGGCACGACGATCTTCGTCTGCAACAGCTCGCCCATCGCGTGGACGAGCCCCTCGATGAGGGAGGTGCCGCCTACCATGATCACCGGCTCCTTGATGTCCACTTCCTGGAGCTGCTGCTCGAAGACCTGCTCCGCAACGCTGTGGCAGGCCGCGGCCGCCACGTCTTCCCGGGTGCTCCCGGCAGCAAGCGCGTTAACGAGGCTCTGGGTGCCAAAGACAATGCAGTAACTGTTCATCGGCACGCGCCCGCCAAACCCTTTCATGGAGAGCGGGCCGAGCTCGGTGATCTCGACCCCGAGACGTTTTGCCGTCATCTCGAGGAACCTCCCGCTGGCCCCGGCGCAGATGCCGCCCATCGTGAACACGCCGGGGATACCGTCCATGACCGAGATCGCCTTGTTGTCCATACCCCCGATATCGATCACCGTCGCCGGCCCGTGCTGACGGTCCGCGAGATAGACGGCCCCTTTCGAGTTCACGGTCAGCTCTTCCTGGACGAGGTCTGCCTTGATCTCCTTGCCGACGAGGAACCGCCCGTACCCGGTCGTGCCGGTCGCCTGGATATCGGCGAGCGTGACTCCTGCTTCCAGGAGTGCATGATCGATCACGTCCCGGGCGCTCTTCATCACTTCCGTGGTGGGCTGCCAGCCCGCCCCGATGATCCGGTTGTCCTGCATCACGATCGCTTTCGTGGTCGACGAGCCGGAATCGACGCCGAGCGTGATCCCCTGCTGGGCCTCGCGGGCGAGCAGGGCACGCCGGCGGGCAATGGTAGTGAGGGCCTCCATACGGGTGAGCAGGGTCCCTGCAGTCGTCCGCTCGGTAAAGGAGTAGCTGACCACCGGCAGTTTCGAGTGCTCGTGGATGTAGCGCCGGAGCTCGTTTCTCACGATCGCGGCCTCGGCACACCGGAAGCAGGTGGCGATGAAGACCGCGTCGGCTTCCACCCTCCCCTCGACGAGGGCCTTGGCTCGGGCAATGGCGAGCCGGAGATCGGGGCTCCTCACGTCAAGCCCGAATACATCGAAGTCCCGGCGGATGTCCGCAAGAGCGATATCCGGGAAGAAGATCTCCCCGTTCACCTCGTGCGCTGCGGACTCTATCTCATGCTGGACTCCTGAATAATCGGGACCGCAGGAGAGCTGGGCAATACGCACCGGGGGCGTCATTTCCTGCCCCCGAGCCCGGCAAGGAACCGCTGGATCGCGGCCACGAATTTTGTGCCTTCCTCCTCGTTTTCCGGGTAGTTGAGGTCGAGCCGGGGGATATCCTTCTGGCGCAGGAGGAACTTGATCAGCTCGTTTGTCCGGGCACAGCCCATGCACCCGAAGGCAAAGTCCGCATCGTCGATGATGATCGCGGCTTCGCATTCCTCGATCATCGGCCCGTAGAGCGCCATGCGGCCCCGGACCCCGCTGGGGACCTCCACGGCCGCCCACTTCAGCCCCTTCTTGGGCTCTTCGGGCGTGATCTGGAGGGGCGGGGATTCGAGTCCCGCGGTCTGGATGCGTTCGCGGATGGCAATGGCCGACGAGAGCGGGGTATGGCCGTGCCGTGCCACCATGTCGGAGAGGATCAGGCTCGTTGCGGGATAGATGAATACTTTTGCCATTTCAGGACTCCTGTGCATCGATCAGTTTTTTCAGCATGGTGATGTCCAGCACCTTGTGCTCGAGCGGGTTTTCCGGTGCGGGAACGGTCTTCTCGTCGCGTTTCCTGAGCTCTTCGAGGCCGTGGGAGACATAGGGGATGACGGTCATCTCGTATTCCATGCCGTGGTATCCCGGGCGTGCGCCGCCGAGGTTTGCCCGGCACCGCCGTGAATCGCCCGGCGGGAACCCCCGGTCCTTGACAAAGATATGGTCCGGGTCCACCTTGCGGAGCTCGGTGACGATCCGGTCTACCTCCTCCTCCCTGCCATTCACGACAAGGCCGAAACAGGTCTCCTTGATCATCGCCCCGTTCGAGATCTCGTACCCGCGGATCGCCAGGTCTGCCGGCGTGATCTCGAAGGATTCCACAACCACGTACTTCGTCACGGTGCCCACGTGGTCCGGCGTGTAGTCTGTCATCGTCTCACTTCCCTGATATACACGGTCTCCCGCTCCTTCACGTTTTTCAGTTTCTGGGTATCAATGACCCGGCCGATAATGTTCGTCCCCTCGAACGGCTCCGATGTCGGGCCGAACTCCCGGCTTGCGGACACGCGGACCCCGACAAGGCCCGCACCTTTCCGGGAATCGTTGGTGATTCCCAGTGCGGCTGCCGGGGCCTCGCCCTCCGGCTGGTTTTCCGGCGTGATCCGGGTGCCGGGCGTGATCGCGGGCCTGAAGAGGACCACGTCGTCGAACTTGAAGAAGACCGGCATCATACCGGCATCGTGCTCCTTGAGGCCGGTGAAGCGCCGGAACACCTCACAGCTCAGCGGGGCGGCCGCATCGTACAGCTCGATATCGATCACCGAATCGACCGGTGCCGTTGTCACCGTGACGTGCCGCTCGTTGAGGATATCGAGCGTAGTCCCCGGTTCCTGCGATACGACGATCCGGTCCCCTGCCTCCTTGTCGGGCTTCAGGGTAAAACCGGACGCCGCAGCGATCTCCTGCGCCGCTGCAAGGGGCCGGCCAAGAAGGTTGATACGCTCCGGTCTGACGGTGACGGCGAGCACATCGTGCTCCTTCGCCAGCTTTGCAAGTTCAATGCCCCGGACTACCTGCCCGACCACGCTGTGGACGAAGCTGGCAGGCACATCGGCCCGGTAAATGTAGATCCCGCCGGCCGATCTCCCGGTATTCCGGACCGTGACCGTCCCCTCCCTCCGCGGGCGCCGGACTTCCCTCGGGACATCGTCCGTGCCGGCAAGGCGGGAGTCGAAGATATGCGTGCTGGCTGCCTGGCCGACGGTAAATGTTCCGGACCTGAGTGCGAGGAGCAGGTGTTCCACGCTGCCGGCTGCCTCCGTCGTGATCCGGTCCGGTGCATATCCCTGCGCCACGATCTCAAGCCGGGTCACGACCTGCATCCCGTCTTCGAGGACAAGGTCCGGGTCCGTTGTGGTGAACGACCTGCTGGTATCCGCCCAGCTGACAACAGGTTCGATGCGGGTGATCCGGTCGCCGCCAGCAAAGCGGTCCAGCATGCCTCTCCCGCTCACGACTTTCCCGAGTATGCCCCCGCTCTCGTCGGCCCCGTGATCAGCCGAATGCCTGGATTTCGAAAAGATCAGGTACGATCGCCCGGGTTCGTACCCGCCGCACCCGAGGATGACGTCGCCCCGTTCATAGAGGTGGGGCTTGCGATGCGGGCGGACAGACGACGGGAACGGCCCGAAGGCTGCGGCGTACCGGTCGCTCCAGTGGAGCGCGAGCCTGCCGGTGATGTCCGGTGATTCGAGGAAGTCAGCCTCCTTCCCGGCCATCTCGATGGTAATTTCACCGGCTGTTGTGCTGATCGCGAGGTTCGCTGTCTTGGTCTGTTCCTGGGTCGCCGGGCGGATGATGCCCACGGCGCAACTGGCGGGGAGATCCGGAAGTACGGAACCGAGCCTGCTGCCCTCTTCCCGCTCCAGCCTCTTGCCGTCGAGGTGGATGCTGATCACGGGCTCCTCACCTCATGCCTGGGGCTGGCTCATGACCTTGCGCTCTTCCTCGGTAAGGATTGCGAGAACCTCGGCAGTTTTGCCGATCTGGACGATCCTGCCGCCCCGCATGAGGGCGAGCCGGTCGCAGATGTCCCGCACGAATTCCATATCATGGGATACGACGATAAACGTCTCGTCCATCTCCTCGCGGGAATGCATGATGGAGTGCTTGACATCGATCTTCGTGATGGGGTCCATCGTGCCCGTCGGCTCATCGAGAATCACGATACGCGGCTCCCGGATCAGGACCTGTGCAAGCGCGACCCGGTGCCGTTCCCCTTCGGAGAGCTGGGAGGGCATGCGGTCGAGGATCTCCTTGCTCTTCTCGTCGGTAAACCCTGCCATCTTCAGGGTCACGAGGGCCTTGCGCATGGCGAGTTCCTTCGGAAATTCCAGGCCGATCGCATCGGTCAGGTTGTCGAGCACCGTCCGGTGGGGGAAGAGGTCGTACTCCTGGTGGAGGAGCCCGATATAGGTGGTCGCCCTGCCCCGCTGTTCTACGCCGGGCTTGGTCATGTCGACCCACTCGTCTCCGATGCGGATGTTGATCTCCCCGCTCGTCGGCTCGATGAGGCCGGCGATGATGCCCGAGAGCGTGGTCTTTCCTGCCCCGCTCTTTCCGATGATACCGAAGATCTCCTTGGTATAGACTTCAAAGGAGACGCCGTTGACCGCCTTCACGACACCCCGGTCAACGGAGATGTACCGCTTGATCAGGTCCCGTGCAACGACGACCTTGTCCCCGAGTTCCGCTTCCTCGAACGTTTCGGTATCGTCGCAGCCTTTCATGAACTCCTGGATCACGTCGCGGGGAGCCCCGATCTTCGCAATACTGCCATCCACGAGCAGCATCGCCCGGTGTGCCACGTCCTCGATCACCTGGGAGAAGTGGGAGGTGACCACGATACCCATGTTGTTGGTCTTCGCGGCATCGATGAGCATGGAGTGGACGACTTTTGCGGTCCCCGGGTCGAGCGTGCCGGTGGGTTCGTCGGCAAACAGCATGAAAGGCTCCTTTGCGAGCTGCCGGGCGAGCACGACCCGCTGTTTCTCGCCACCGGAGAGGTCGCGGGCGATATGCATCATGCGGTGGGAGAGTTTCACCTGGTCGATGAGGTCTGCGGCCCGGTTGATCGCGTTGTCTGCCGGGTAATCGATGTCATCGAGCGCGTGGAGGACGTTCTCGATCACCCGGTCATCCCCGTACAGGGCGAAAGTGCGCTGGAACATGATCGCGGTCCGGCGCATCAGGCGCCGTCTCAGGTTCTCGTCCTTCTCGTTCCAGAGATCAATATCGATTGCCGACAGGATGCCGCCGCAATAGGGGCAGGCCTTTCCCGCGGAACTGGCCACATGCAGGTAGTCGCACCCGCCGCAGGCCGCCACGTGGTAGATGATGCGCCCGCTGGTCGGGGGCTGTTCAACCCCGCGGATGAGGTGCATCAGGACCGTCTTCCCGGCGCCGCTCCTGCCGATGATCCCGAGGATCTCTCCCTCGCCAATCTCAAAGGAAATATTCTTGAGGACCCTCTCGCCATCGAAATCCATGCAGAGGTTGTCGATCGTGATCAATGGAGCCTTCATAGTACCCTTGTACCTAATGTGACAGAAGTATCATATTACCTTTTATATGATACATCGCAGCCGTCACGATCGCAAATTTTCCCGGGCCTGTTTCCCGGGCCTGAGCAGCTCCTGCACGATGGCCACGACCTCGCTCACGTTTTTCACCACGTGATCCGCTGCCTTGTACAGTTCTTCAGGGCGATCGCCCGGCTGCTGGACGGTGAGGATCGCGATATCGGCGTTCCGCATGGCAGAGAGGTCGTTGATCCCGTCGCCCACCATCAGCACCCGGTCGTACTCCTGCCGGAGATCGCTCACGATCTGCGCCTTGACCGTTGGGGTTGCGACACCGTATACGCGGTCCCGGGGGATGCCGAAGTGATCGGCCATCTTCTCGAGCTTGGTGACCCGGTCCCCGGATGCGATGAATGTCGGGACGCCCATCCTGTGCAGTGCGGTGATCGCCTCTTTTGCCCCCTCGAAGGGCCAGCCCCCGGCCGTGATGGTGAACTCGATTCCCTTCTGCGCCATGTTGATGATCGCCCCGCTGTTGAGCGTGACCATGGTCTCCTGTTTACAGACTGACCATACGTTGCGGATGCATTCCTGGAGGTCGCCTACCCGGGCCCGGCGGTCGGTATAGAGGACGTCCCCGATATCCTCGGCGGTGATGATCTTCCGGGTGCAGCTGATGCCAAAACCGACATTTTTCTCTGCCAGGTACTCGGAGAGGAGCATATCACCCGCGGTTGCCATGAGGTCCGTGGAGTGGACGGGGAGGACAATGAGTGCCCGGTCGGGGGAACTGAAGGTGAGCGTCGTGGTCTCGATACCGGGGAGCAGTTTCCCGTGGGAGATGTCCTTTGCCACCCGGTAGGTATTCATGAGCGTTCCGGCACTGTCAAAGACCACGGCAACTGACACTTTTACACCCGGCAATAACTCTATGTATTACTCGTTCCATTGGATCATTGAAGCTGATGTTCGTTACTGAAACTGCAGAGCAGATAAAGAGCATGGAAATCCGGGGTGCCGGCAGGATTGCCCGGGCAGCAGCTGGTGCCCTCCGGGACCACGCCCTTTCCATGAAGGCATCGGATCTTGCCGCGTTCCGGCAGGAGATGGAGCAGGCGGCAGCCACGCTGGTGGCCACGCGGCCAACGGCAGTCTCGCTCCCGAACGCGGTCCATTTTGTCATGGCAGGGCTCGCGGCAGCGAAGACCGCACAGGAGGCGCAGGACGGTGTGATCCGGCGTGCCGGGCAGTTTATCGAGTCCTCGCAGCATGCCGTGGAAAACATTGCGCAGTTCGGCGCCCGCCACATCCGGGACGGGGATGTCATCCTCACGCACTGCAACTCGGAAGTGGCGCTTGCCTGCATGATCGAGGCCCACCGCTCCGGAAAGGAGATCGAGGTCTTTGCAACGGAAGTGCGGCCAAGGAACCAGGGGCTCATCACGATCCGGACGCTGAACGAAGCCGGCATAAAGACCAATTTCATTGTCGATTCTGCGGTCCGCTCCTTCATCCACGACATCGACCTCGTGATTGTGGGGGCGGATGCGGTCACGGTCAACGGGGCCGTGGTGAACAAGATCGGGACCTCCCAGGTAGCCCACACGGCAGCCGAGGCACGCGTGAACGTGATCGTGGCCGCCGAGACCTACAAGTTTGCGCCCCGGACGGTTGTCGGGGAACTGATCCAGATCGAGGAGCGTCCTCCCGGCGAGGTGCTTGCCGACGAAATTGCAAAGGCCCTCCCGCACGTGACGGTCCGCAACCCGGCATTCGACGTGACCCCGGCGGAATATATCGATCTCATCGTCACCGAACAGGGCGCGATCCCGCCGCAGATGGCGTACGTGATCATCCGGGAGTACCTGGGGTGGGACATCGGGGAGTTCCACAAGGTCTTCGGCATGAATTCAGGACATGATGACTGATCTCGGGACGGCCCCGGCCCGCGTCCCGGTATACGGGATATTCACGGGTACCGATGCCTTTATGGAACGGCAGGACGCTGAGCTGTACACAATGTGCCGATCCGCAGAAGAAGGGCGTTTCAGGTAACGAAAATCAACGGCAGGTGTGTCTGATGGAAATACATTTTACCAAGCTGCACGGCAACGGCAATGACTTCATCGTGATCGACGAGCGTGAACATGTCGTCATCCCGGATGAGATGAAAGGGCAGTTTGCCGCAATCTACTGCGACCGTCGTTTCGGCATCGGGGCGGACGGCGTCATCTTCCTCCTGCGCTCGGAGAAGAGCGATCTCCGGATGCGCCTCCTGCAGCCGGATGAGAGCGAGGCAGAGATGTGCGGCAACGGCATCCGCTGCCTTGCCAAATATGCCTTCGACGCCGGGTACGTGAAAGAGTCCTGTACCGTGGAGACCCCTGCCGGCGAGATCGCGGTGGCGATGAGGTATGAGGAGGACGAATTTACCGCGACCACGACGATGACCCCGCCGAAATTCGACCGGAAGGATATCCCGGCAACGGGTACCGGGGACTACAAGGAGCGGATCGGGGAGTTCGATGTCTATGCGGTAAATACCGGCGTTCCCCATGCCGTGATCGTCGTTGGTGCGGTGGATGCGGTCGACGTGGAAGCCGTGGCGCCTGCGATACGCCGCCATGTCACGTTTGAGAAAGGCGCGAACGTGAATTTCGTGGAGAAGACCGGTGAGTCCGGCATCCGGATCCGGACCTTCGAGCGGGGTGTCGAGGAAGAGACGCTGTCCTGCGGCACCGGGGCGGCGGCAGCTGCCGCAGTGGTCCACAGGCTCGGGATGACCGGGGATGTCGTGAACGTGGAGACCCGCGGGGGCCCTCTGGTCATTTCCCTGAAGGACGGGGGGGCAACCATGGAAGGCCCGGCGGCAACGGTGTTTACCGGGATCATCCCGTACTGATTTTTTGGTTCTGTAAAAAAACATTTTTAGCGATATGATTGCCCCCCTCTTGCGCCTCCGAATGGTTCATCAGAACCTTGAGGATGAGAAGAACTCGCCAGAGTTCTTCGATGCATGCCTAGTTAGTCGAAGAACCATCGGGTTCTTCTCCAGCCAGCGGCTCCTTTCAGGAACGCCTGTCTCCCCCAAGAGCGTCAGAGGTTTCTAAATGATTTCTACAGAGCAGATTTTTTTACCCCGGCAGGAGAATCAGGTATCCCGGTACAGCCGGTTTTCGAAGACCAGGCCGATGATTGCGGCCAGCGTCATGAGAATCTCGATCTCGCTGTCGGACCAGACACGGTCGGATTGCAGATCGCTCACGCCGATAAACCCCCAATAGGCTCCCCTGACGAACACGGGGACGAGCAGGACCGACTGGATCCCCAGTTCCCGCAGGATCTCCAGGTCGGTGCCGGAGAACCTGCTCATGCATCCGGAGATCCAGGTCCCCGATGCGAGCCGGTGGGACCATTCCTCGGGGAACCGGTGCCCGGTGAAATCCTTATTCCCGGCCGTTTTGTCCTCCTCCCCCTCCCGTGCCCAGAGGTACCGCCGGACCGCTGCGCGGCCACCCTCGGGCTCGATGATCGAATCCTCATAGATGTACGCGATATCCGCATCCATGGAATCCCCGATGGTCGAAAGGATGCGGGGGATGGGGTTCCTGAGACGGCCCGTTATGAGAAAACCCGATGCGGACGCAAACCCGTGCAGGACCCTGTCCCTCCGGTGTGCCGTCTCCTCGGCGATCTTCCGCCCGGTGATGTCCCGGGAGACGTTATACAGTTCAAGGAGTTCGCCGGTCCGGCTATTGCGCAGGGCCCGGCTCGTTGTCTCGAACCAGAGGATATGGCCGTTCTTGTGGAATGCGCGGAACTCAATGCTCGCCGCGTCCTTGCCGCCGGCAACGTCCCGGGCCGTAACCTCGACGAGGTCGCGATCCTCCGGGTGGATCACGTCAAGGACGTTCCGGCCGGTCACTTCGTACGGTTTATATCCCAGAAGAGGTTCGACCGCGGGGGAGACATAGTCCACAATAAGGTCCGGGCTCACATTCGTGATAATGTCCGGGGAGTTCTCGGCAAGCAGCCGGTACAACTCCTCGCTTCTCCGGAGGGATTCTTCTATCTGCCTGCGCTTCGTCACGTCGCGGACAGAGAGGATATTCGCGGGGCTCCCTTCAAACGATATCCTGTTCCCCAGCACCTCCACGTACCGGTCGTGCCCGAGGGCGCTGACAGCCTTGTAGGTGCGGACGATCCCCTTTCGGTCCGCCCGCATGCCGGCAAAATCCCTCCGCGCTTCTGCCATCGATTCGGGTGCAATAAAATCGAAGACGTCCAGCAGCTGTTTGGGCGTCGCGCTGTCGATCTCCAGCATGGCGAGCACGGCCGGGTTGGCGATCAGCACCCGTCCTTCAAGGTCCGTGATAATAATACCGTCGAGCGAGAACTCAGCCAGGTGCCGGTAATGGGTGAGCGCCCCATCCACGCTGCGCTCGTCAGACCGGGCGGACGGTTCCTTGTCAGCTGGCATCTGAAGGAATCTATTGCCTGTGGGAATTTAAGCCTTACAATATGATCTTTTCCCGACACCGGAATTATATGTAAAAAAGGCGGAAATATCGCGGGAGCGGCAGGGCATCAGGAGCTCGCCGGCCGGATCCTGCATCTGCCGTGAGGTAATATCCCGGGAAATACTCAGGAATTCCTGTACCCGGCCGGTCTTTCCATCGCGGATGATCCTGGTCGTGGACTCAAACCAGAGATAATGGCCGTCGCGGTGGCGGAACCGGAAGGTCGATGTTTTCCTGTCGATACCGCTGCCGGCGATTGCTGCAAGATCCTGCCTGACCATCGTTAGGTCGTCGGGATGGATCATTTCCAGCATGGACTTTCCGAGCACGTCCTCTTCGCGATAACCAAGTACCGGCGTAACCGCGGGGGAAACGAACGTGCAGACGCACTCCGGGGTCAGCCGGTTGATGATATCTACGGAATTTTCGGCGAGCAGGCGATATTGCTGATCCCTCAGTGCACGGTTTTCCTCCGCAGATTTGCGTTCGGTGATGTCCCGTACGAGGGCAAGCACCAGGGATTTCCCGTTAAAATCGAAGATGTGGGCGCTGACTTCTACCGGGATCCTCTGGCGATCTTTTGTCAGGTGGACCAGTTCGAAGGTGGCATGCCCGTTCTCCTGCAGCTGCTTTGCATTCCGGCTGATCAGACCAGCTGACTCCGGTGCAACGATATCCCCGGGTGACATGGCAAGGAGCTCGTCCCGGGTATATTTCAGCCTGCGGCACGCCACATCATTCACCTCGAGATATTGCCCGGGCCTCCCGTCCCGGTCAAACCCGTGCAGCGTGATCATTTCGTTCGCATTATTGAAGAGGGCCCGGAATTTCTCCTCGCTCTCCCGCAGGGCCTCCTCGGCCTGTTTGCGATCCGTGATATCACGCGATACGCCAAGGACCGCCCGCACCGATCCGTTGGGGTTCCGGAGCGGCACGAGGACGTGGTCAAACCACCGCGTAGTCCCGGGGAACGACATCGCGGATTCGCTCCTGCTCAGCGTGCCAGTGGAAAAAACCCGGCGCAGGGCGTCCTCCTGTCGCCGGTTGATGTCCGGCGGGAATATGGAGCCGCGGCCTGAACTGATGATCTCTTCGGATGGCTTCTGAAGGGCGGCTGCGGCATAACTGTTGACGTACTCCACCCGGTCCTGCCCGTCGATGACAAAGATCAGGTCCTGCGAGCTCTCCGCGAGAGAACGGTAGAGTTCCTCGCTCTTCTGTATCCGCTCCTCGTCCTCTTTTCGCCGGGTAATGTCTTCGAGGATGACGGAGACCCCGTGATGCCCGTTGTCGAACACGGTCGGGGCGATCCGGCAGGCAAAGATGATCCCCTGCTGCCGGAGGAAGAGTTCCCCGCGCCATTCGACACCGTCAATACCGTTCCGTACCTTCTCCATGAAGGGCTCAAACATGTCATCGAAGACCGGCACCAGCCGGGAGTACTGGATATTTTTTCCAAAAAGATCGTTCTGGGTGGTGCCGAGAAAACGGATGAACGGCTCATTGGCGTACATCACCCTGAGGTACCTGTCCAGCTGCATGACGAATTCAGAGGAAATGGAGAGGACGGAGGAGACCGGTAACCGCTGGGAGAGCGAGTAGATCTTTGCCATCCCGAAATGACGCATCTCCACCTTGCCGGAGATGAGCAGGTTGTCCAGGTACCGCCCGGCGGTGTTCCGGTTGATGCCCCCGATCCTGACAATCTCCGTTATGCTGAGCCCCTGCGGGTTCTGCCGCAGGAGGTCGGTAATCTGTGAAGTGATCTCCCGCCTCAGTGCCATGGGTCAGGAAATATTCTGTTTATGAAGATATAATGATTCCAATTATCCCATGCCGGAAGGAAACACCGGGCACTGACAGATCGTCGCACGAAAAACAGGCAATTATCGCGTGCTGATGCCATCTGCGACAATCTCGAACTCGAAGGATCCGCCTTCCGGCCGTGACCGGTGCTTGACCAGCCGCGCTCTCCGGCGGCCGGGCATATCGGTCTTCTCCAGCCGGACGATCACCTTGGAGATGTGTTCGAGGGCGGTCCCGCCCAGTCCGTAGTAGGTGTTCTTCATGGTGTCCATGTATACCTGGTTGGTGATGATCACCGGCATATCGTATCGCTTCGCATACCCGAGGAGGTGGATCATCTGCCGGGTGAGTGCCTGCATGGCATCGCGGCCTTTTTCGAGGTCCGTGCGGTAGAGTGCCGTCGCTGAGTCCATGACGAGCAGTCCCGGCCTCTGCGCCTTGAGCACTTTCTCGGCTTCGAAGATCATCGATGCCTGGTGCTCGAAATCGATCGGTTCGAAGAGGAAGAGCCGGTCCGCAATCTTCTCGGTGTCCGCACCTGCGATCTGCCGGAAGCGCTCGATGGAAAAACCCTCGGAATCGATGTAGACCACCGCGTGGCCGGCCCGCAGGCAGGCTACGGAGGCGATCATGCACAGGGTGCTCTTGCCGCTTGCGGGCTCGCCGTAGATCTGGGTGATGGTCCGCATCTCAAGACCACCCCCGATGAGGGCGTCAAGGGCTTCATTCCCGCTCGTCCGTCTCTCTGTTTTCATCAGGAACCCCCGGTGTTCATCCCGCTCGTATCTTCACGAAACGTGAAACGACTGAAGCTTCAGTACTGTGTTATTTTCAGATATGAGCCGGTATACTATAAAGCCCGAACGATAAAGCCCGGTACCGGGGAAGAAATTCGTCCGTTCCGCAGGAGTCCCGTTGCATGTCAGCGTACCGGGTGCAATCATCGCATGGGTGATCGACAGCGATGATGTCGTATTCAGTGGAGGGGGCCGGCAGTCAAATGGCGAGAGGAGTGAGTATGGCGGGCTTATCCGGTTGTTTTGGACGGATTTTACCCTCCCTGGCGGGGGAGCCGGGGGCCTCCCTTTTTCACCTGTTCCCAGGCCCGCTCCCCGATAATCCGGAGCACCTCGCGGACCGGCACCCCGACCTCGGCGGCAAAATCCCGGGCCGGCCCGAACTCTGCCTTAAGCGTATATACCGAACCGTGCATCCAGCCGCATTTTACCGGCAGCGTCCGCCGTGTACCGGCAATTTCGATCTCAATGTCCGCGGTCGTCCGGTCCGCGACGAAGCGGTGGACGGCCGGGACGCAGCGGATTCCCAGCGTCCCGAGCTCCCGGGCCATCAGCTCCGCGAGCTCCCCGCTCGTGGCCGGCAGGCTGATCACCCGGATCAGGAACCCCGGCCGTCCCTTCTTCATCACGATCGGGACGGCGCTTGCGTCCCGGGCCCCGGCCTCCATGAACCGGGTCATCGCGTGGGCGATCACCTCGCCGCTCACATCGTCCACGTTCGTTTCGAGGATATCGACGGTGTCCCGAGGAAGGCCGCCGGGGGTCCCGGTATCGCCGGCCGTCTCCACGACCATCGCCCGGAGCACGTTGGGCGCATGGTGGGGGTCGCGTGCGCCGGCACCGTACCCGACTGCCCTGATGGTATATGCTGGGAGCTCGCCAGCTGCCAGCGTGGCAAATTCCGCGAGGAGTGCAGCACCGGTCGGGGTGCAGAGCTCCCCGGCATGGTGGCCGGGGGCTGTGGCGAGTTGTGCGGTACGGAGGATCGCTGCGGTCGCCGGCGCCGGGATGGGGAAGGTGCCATGGGAACCGGTGCCGGTCCCGTGTCCGAGCAGGACCGGCAGGATCGTTATACCGTCAACGTGGAGCGCATGGAGGGCGGTGCAGGCCCCGAGGATATCCGCGATCGCGTCATCGGCCCCGACCTCGTGGAAATGGGGATGGGACCCGTGCACTTCCTCCTCTGCCGCATGGATCCGGCCAAGGACCCGGCGGGCCATCGCAAGCGCCGGTGCCGGGACAAAAGGAGCGGCTTCGTCGAGCCGTTGCAGCACCTCCTCCAGCGTCCGGTGGGCAGGCGTTGACCGGGTGTCGACCTTCAGTGCACGGATACCGGCCCGGGTGACCTCCGAGATCAAGGGCTCAGCTACGACTGCCTGCATCGCACGCAGGACGATCTCCCTGTCCGCCCCGCAGTCCAGCAGGGCGCCCGTGACCATGTCGCCCGCCACGCCGTGGAAGGGATCGAGGATGAGAACCCGCATTATCAGTACTTATAAATCCCTGCGTATATGACCTTTAAGGTAATGCCTGAAGTGCAATTGAGGGTGGATTCCGCGTACCCCGGCGACCAGGGTGGCGGGAAGGCCCGGCTGGACCCCGAGACCATGCTCGCGCTCAAGATCTCGCCCGGTGACCTGGTCGCGATCGAGGGGAAACGCCGGACGGTCGCGAAAGTCTGGCGGTCCCTGGTCGAGGACTGGAACCAGCGCAAGGTGCGGATCGACAATTTCACCCGGATCAACGCCGGTGTCAGCATCGGCGACACGGTCAGGGTCACGAAGATCACGGAGGAGATCGAGGCAAAGCGGGTCGTGCTTGCCCCGCCTGAGGACCTCCCGAAGAAGATCCCGATCGCCAACAACCCCCACGTAGTCAACGGGCTGATCGATTTCCCGGTGGTCAGGAACGATACCGTCCCGGTCATGCTCGGCCTGCCGTTCATCCAGCCGCAGATTGTCGGGTTCAAGGTCGTAGAGATCGAGCCGGAGGAAGCAGTGATCATCACGAAGAATACCTCCGTCGAGTTCTCGGACAAGCCGGCCGCCGGGTTCGAGGGCGTGAAGCGGTTCTCGTACGAGGACATCGGGGGCCTCAAGGACGAGCTCCAGCGCCTTCGCGAGACGATCGAGCTCCCGCTGCGACACCCGGAACTCTTCCAGAAGCTGGGCATCGAACCGCCCAAGGGGGTCCTCCTCTACGGCCCGCCTGGCACCGGAAAGACCCTGATCGCAAAAGCGGTGGCAAGCGAGAGCGGGGCGCACTTCATCTCCATTGCCGGGCCCGAGGTGATCTCGAAATATTACGGGGAGAGCGAGCAGCGTCTCCGCGAGGTCTTCGAAGAGGCCCGCGAGAACGCCCCCTCAATCATCTTCATCGACGAGCTCGACTCGATCGCACCCCGGCGCGAGGAAGTGACGGGAGAGGTAGAGCGCCGGGTCGTCGCCCAGCTCCTGACCATGATGGACGGGCTCGAGGAACGCGGGCAGGTCGTAGTGATCGGGGCAACGAACCGGGTCGATGCGATCGATGCTGCCCTCAGGAGGCCCGGCAGGTTCGACCGCGAGATCGAGATCGGTGTCCCGGGCGAACCCGACCGGATCGAGATCATGAAGATCCACACCCGGGGGATGCCGCTTGCCGAGGACGTGAGCCTCGACAACCTTGCCAAGCAGACCCACGGGTTCGTAGGCGCAGACCTTGCGGCCCTCGCCCGCGAGGCAGCGATCCGTGCCCTCCGCCGTTACCTGCCGGAACTCGACCTCGATGCCGAGGAGATCCCGGCAGAAGTGCTGGACTCGCTCAAGGTACTGGCGAGCGACTTCCGGAGCGCTCAGCGCGACGTGGGCCCGAGCGCGATGCGGGAAGTGATGCTCGAGGTCTCGCATGTCAAGTGGCAGAATGTCGGCGGCCTCGATGCCGCGAAGACCGAGGTCCGCGAAGCAATCGAGCTGCCGCTCACCGACCGGCAGAAGTTCGAGGACCTCGGCATCGAACCCCCGCGGGGGATCCTCCTCTACGGCCCCCCCGGTACGGGAAAGACCCTGATCGCAAAGGCGGTGGCAAGCGAGAGCGGCGCAAACTTCATCCCCGTCCGGGGCCCCCAGCTCCTCTCCAAGTGGGTGGGCGAAAGCGAGCGGGCCGTGCGGGAAGTCTTCAAGAAAGCACGGCAGGTCTCGCCGTCTATTATCTTCTTTGACGAGATCGATGCGCTGGCCCCGGCCCGCGGGACGAGCAGCGACTCCCACGTGATCGACAACGTACTCAACCAGATCCTGACCGAGATGGACGGCCTCGTGGAGCTCAAGGACGTCGTGGTGATGGGCGCTACGAACCGGCCGGACATCGTGGACCCGGCCCTCCTGCGGGCGGGACGGTTCGACCGGCTGGTCTATATCGGCGAACCCGGCACGAGGACCGGAAGAAGATCATCAGCATCCACACCCGGTACATGCCGCTGGAGGGATCGGCGTTCGAGGAGCTCGTGAAGCTGACCGACCGGTTCAACGAGGACGCACTCGGAGAACTGGTGGAGAAGCTCGGGAAGGACAGGACCGTCACTGCCGACGAAATGAGGGCTGCAATCACACTGGCACCGGTTGACAGCAAGGGGCTCCCGGTCGGTATGCGGCGGAGACGGTTCCTCGAGTTGCTCGGCGAGAAGAACCTCGAGCTTCACCGACCCGGCCCGCGAGCGCCTTGCCGCGGACCTTGCCGGCGTTACGGAAGGTTTCGTGGGATCGGACCTCGAGTCCCTCTGCCGGGAAGCCGGCATGCTCGCCCTCCGTGAAGGGGCGCCGACCGTCACCCGGAAACACTTCGACGAGGCCCAGAAGAAGGTCCACCCGATGATGAACGACAACCTCCGGCAGTATTATGACAAGATCCAGCAGCATTTCAAGGGCGGGCTGCCAAAACAGGTCCAGCCGCCGGAATACCAGTAACTTTCTTTTTCCGACCGGGTCATCAGAACCGGGCGGATGAGAAGAATTGATAAAAGTTCTTCGAATTATCCGACCGGTTCATCAGAATGTCGAAGGTCGGCTTACGCCTCCCATCTTATCGTTGAGGTTTTGATAAACCTCTCCGAGCTGGAGGACGAGAAGAACTGATCAAAGTTCTTCGAATTGCTGAAGGTCATCAGACCTGAAACAAGAGAAGAACTCATCAGAGTTCTTCGAATTACCCGCTCGCGAGCATCAGCCCGCCGATGAGGATCAGTATCCCGGCAAACCCGATCTGGAGGTTTCGCCCGGAACAACCGTGGGCGCACCGCACACCGAACCGTGCGAGGGGGATCGTGGTTGCGGCAAGGATTGCAAACGTCAGGAGATCCACGTAGCCTGCCGAGTACGGCGGAAGCCCCGCCATCCCGATGCCGTTGACGATATACGCGATCACTGCGCCGGTGGACGAGAAGATGAGACAGGCCGAAGAGGTGCCGACTGCCGTATGCATGGGATACCCGAAGAGCATGACAAGGACCGGCACAAGGAGGACACCGCCGCCGATCCCGGCCAGCCCGGAGACCACGCCGATACAGAACCCTGTGACGAGGTAAAGAGCGGTGGACCCGCGGGGTTTGCAGGACGGGCACGACCGGAGGTGCCAGACCATACGGAGGGCCATGACGATGATCAACAGGGCGAAGAACGTCCGGAGCATGATGCCCGGCAGGTGCGCAGCGAGCGTTCCTCCGGTCAATCCCCCGAACACAGCGGTACAGCCCATCGGCAGGGCGGCCTGCCAGTTCACTGCCCCACGGCGATGGTGGGCGGCAGCGCCGCTGATCATCGTCGGGATCATGACGGCCAGCGAGGTCCCGAAGGCGAGCCGGGTGGCAAGCGTGCTGTCCAGACCGCCACCCGTGTACAGCCAGAACTGCACCGGTGTCATCAGGAACCCGCCGCCGACGCCGAAGAGCCCAGAGGCAGTACCGGTCAGGATCCCGGTGAAAAAGAGGCTGAGGTACTGCAGGGGCAGGTTCATGGCGCACTCCGGAGCAGTTGCTTCAGAGATAGCATGTGCCCGGTGTCAGGAGCCTGTCGGCCGGATACACCGGCAAAAGATCGGTCTCTCTCCCGCAATCCCGTACGGGAGGGTGACCTTTATTCACAGTAGATATCATTTGCCCACTCTTCGACGACTCTCTTTGGCGGCCTGCCTCCCCGGTGGTGCCGCTGCCGGGAGGAAGACCGGTCCTGCTCGGTCTCTTCCTCGTCGTCGATATCGGCTGCTTTCTCCGAAGGTCCGGAGGGCGCGGGTGTTTCCTGCGCCGGCCGGGGGGCTGGTCCCTCCGGAAATGGTGCCGCGGGCCTCCCTGGTGCCGGCCCTGCCCCCGCTGCCCGGACTGGTGCTGCGCGGCCCGGGGTTGCTGGGATTGCGGAGCCGGCGAAGGCTGGTCGCCGGTTATCTGTTGTGGCTGCTCTGTCTCTTCCGCCATAAATGTCCGGCTGATCAATCGGGTCAGGGAGAAGAAATAGTTTGGCATGGCCGCCATGGAATCCGGAGGCGCTCCCGGGCCCGCCCCGTATAATGAACAACTATATACATCAGGGTCCAATTTTGTTTTAAAACCGGAACCCGGATTCCCATGTCCAACGTCACCACCCTCCTGGATGCAAAGAGCGTCCCCGCAGCAAAACCAGCTCTTGTCTGCCCCTCGCGGGACGAGTCCTGGAGTTACAAAAAAATCCGGGAGGAGATGAACCGGATCGGTCTCGGTCTCCTGACCCTTGGCGTGAAGAAGGGCGACCGGGTCTGCATCTGTCTGGACAGTTCGCCGGAATACCTGGTCAGTTATTTCGCGATCTGGAGGATCGGTGCCGTGGCAGTGCCGACCAACATTGTTTACAAGGGAGAGGAACTGCTGCATGTGATCAATGATGCCGGTGCTGTCGCGGTCATCACGGACCGGCAGGGTGCTGGCGTCATCGGCAGTATCCGGAAGGACGCTCCCACGGTCTCCCACCTTATCTGCACCGGTGGGACCTGCAACGGGTCTGTGGCCTGGGAGTCGTTCCCTCCGGCCCCGGAGAACATGCGGGCGGCCAACTGCTCGACCGGGGACCTCTGCCATATCCAGTACACGGCCGGGACTACCGGCAGGCCGAAAGGGGCAATGCTCACGCACGGCAACTGGATGACGGCGCTTGACACGGAACGCGATGCCCTCCGCATCAGGCCCGTTGATACGTACCTCGGCATCTACCCGATGGGCCACGTCGGCCTTTCATGGGGGCTCTCGGTCATCCGGGCCGGGGGCACGTACGTCATGATGGAGCGGTTCGAGCTGGAACGCTACCTTGCCCTTGCGGAGCAGTACGAAGCAACCATCCTCGCCGGCATGCCGCCGGTCATCCACGCGCTCGTCCATGCCGCACCCGGGACTGGGGAGCGGCTCCGGCATGCCCGGGTGATCATCTCCGGGGGCGGCCAGCTCCTGCCTGCGGTCTGGGAAGCATTTGACACGCGGTACCACATCCCGGTTGCAAACTCGTACGGCCTCTCCGAAACAATCGTGATCGGCTCTGGCACGACAACGCTGCCCGAGTACCCCCACCTCACGAAGAATTACCAGAGCGTCGGCGTCGCGGTCGGCTACACGGAGATCAGGATCGTGGATACGGCCGACCCGGAGAAGGAGCTGCCGTCCGGCGAGAGCGGGGAGATCGCCCTCCGCGGCCCTGCGATCGCGACCGGGTACTGGAACCTGCCGGACGCGACCCGGGAGGTCTTCCGCCCGGACGGCTGGTTCCTGACCGGTGATATCGGGAACCTTGACGCGGACGGTATCCTCTGCATCACCGACCGGAAGAAAGACATGATCATCATGTCGGGCTGGAAGGTCTACCCCACGGAAGTGGAGAACGTGATCATCCGGCACCCGGCAGTTGCGGATGTCGCTGTTTTTGGCGTGCCGGACGAACGGAAAGGGGAGATCCCGGTCGCCGCGATCGTGCTCAGGCCCGGCACTGTCCTGACCGATGCGGAGTTCGAGTCCTATTGCCGGGACCACATGGCCGGATACAAGGTCCCGCGGAAACTGATCATCGTGGACTCGCTGCCCCGGGTCCATGGCTGGAAGCTGCTGCGCCGGGAGCTGCGGCAAAAGTTCGGCGGATCGCGCCCCTAATCCGAATTGGCGGGATATTCTGCGACAAAATTGCCCGGTACCCCACAAACCTTTTAAGCAGATATTAAATAATACTCTCCGGTGCATCCCCGATGGCCGCCCCGACAGACACCAGAGCCCGGATCCAGGACGTCCCGATTACCGGAAGGCCCAAGAAACGGTCGACCGGCATTGTCGGCCTCAACCTGCTGCTCGACGGCGGGTTTCCCGAGGGGACCCTCATCATGATCTACGGCACGCCCCTTGCCGGGGTCGACCTTGCGGCTGTGCAGTTCTGGAAGGCGGAAGGTGGGGAAGAGGGCACGTACTTCATGAATGACGGGGACGTGGAGGTGGGGATGATCGACGCGACCGAGATGCATCCCGAGATGTACCTGACCCAGATGGCAGGGAACAGGATTGTGGTCGACTCGCTCTCGGCGATCATCATCAAATACGGGATCGAGGGGGCCCTCAAGTTCCTGCGGCTCACCCGCGAGGAGATGAAGAAGCGGAGTGCCAACCTGATGTTCGTGGTCTATACCGGTATCCACACGCCCATGGAGATGACAAAGATCATGCGGGCGGCGGACGTGGTGATCGAGTACAAGACCAATATCAACCAGTCCGATATTGAGCGCACGCTGTGCGTCCACAAGATCAAGGACTCGGCAGCGCCCCTGAGGCTGCTTCCGTTCCTCATCACCGACCATGGCATCGAGGCCTCGACAACATCGAGGGTTGTATAATCTTTTCTTTTTAGATCGGCCTGCCGCTCTGTATTATTTTACTTCATGATTTTTCAGGCAGGGATTTCTGCAAGAAATACTGGATGTGAGATGCAGGGATGATGGGGTAAGATGGCCCCACCTTTTTTTACTTATTCTCAAAACACTCCCTGCAGGTCATTGTCTTGTTCAGCAGCCCCATCATACGGATACAGCTGCTGCACCCCTGGACGCCACAATGCTCGCATTCCCGCAACTGGTCGGTGGGGACAACTTTGCCACAGCGGGTGCATCTGACCATTCCTTCTGCCCATTCTCCGCCATAACCCGTTGCACCCCCCTCGGGAAGAGCGTCCCCCCCTTCGCTGACAATATCATATATCCGGAACACTGCAGCGACGAGCTCGCAGAATACCCTCCAGACAAGACTCCCGATGATCAGGAACCCGATCCAGAACAGGGGCGAGGCGGAGGGGGTCTCCATGAGGGCGGTGGTGTTGGTGAACAACTGGCCCGAAACGTCCGTCCCTCCGGTCCCGGCAGCTGAAAGGACGGCCCCGATCGCCACGAGAGGGATCAGGATGATCACGATCGCGCCCAGGAAGTAGAGGAGCCTGATGTGATCTCTGGCTATGAATCTCCTGAATGGCAGCGCACCGCCCCTGCCGGCCTTCTGCCGACGGGTTTTTTCCCCCGGAGGCCGCGCCGGGCGCGGCTCCCCCCGGGCGGGTACGCCGGCGGTGCTGGGGCACGGGCAGGGGCTGTCCGTTCTAGTACCGGTGCCGGTTTTGGTTCTTCCTTGGGAAACGGGTACCCGCATTTGTTGCAGAAGAGCGACTGGGCATCGGCGGTCCGGTAACCGCAGCTGGGACAAATCCTGATCATAACCTCACGCAAGAAGATATTGGCTCGGTATGATCCCATGAACCTGTTGATCCGTTCCGGTACTTTCCAGGGAATTATCCTCTCAGATGAGCGGAGGCCGGGGGGTCATTCCATTCTTACAGCGCAATCCGTACCTCCTTCGCCGCATCGCACATGTTCTTCAGCTTCCAGTAGGCCGACTCCCGGCTCCGCATCCGCATGCCGCAGTCCGGGTCGATCAGGAGGATCTTCGGGTCGAAATACTCCACGCCTTTCTCGATCCGCTTCCGGATCTCCGGCACGCCTTCGATCTCATCTGAGGACGAGTCCACGCACCCGTACCCGAGCATCCGGCCGGCAAGGTCCCGGCGTGAAAGGACATCGAGGTTCGAAGGGTTTTTCGAGAACTCGAAGTCCAGTACGTTGACGTTGTATTTCAGGACCTCGTCGAGCACGTTCGAGAGGTTCCCGCAGATGTGCATGCAGGTGGGGACCCGGACCGAAGAGGCGATCATCTCCACGGCCTGTTTCCCAATCGCGAGGTCGGCGATGCCGGTCGAGAGGATCGGCTCGTCGATCTGGAGCAGGGTGACGCCGGCCGCCTCCAGGCTCCTGGCCTCGACAACGAGGGCGGCGGCAAGGTCGAGCGCAAGCTCCTCCCGGTTCCGGTACATCGGGGTACTGATATGCAGGCCGTGGGCAAGTGTGGAGGGGCCGGTGATGATCCCCTTCACTTTCGGAAACTTCGAGATGGCATATTTCGTGTCAGCCACCGTGATCGCTGCCGAAGCAGGCTGGATCTTGCCGGTCACATCCTGCCCCTTGATGCCGGGCAGTTTTGCGGCAAATGCCCCGATCATGTCCCCCCGTACCTGACCGTCGGAGATGATATCGATACCGGCATTGATCTGGTCGGAGACCGCGGTCTCGACCGCCGCGTGGAGCGGGTCGAAGAGGCTCCGCAGGCCTCCCCCGCCTTTCGTGACCGGGTAGCTGCCTACTACCGTGGTTGCCAGGACTTTATTGATGAAATATGCTTTGGACATGGGAGACCCGGGCCCGATCGTTACAGATCGATTGTCCCGCAGGCAAAAATAGTTCGTGGTCAGGGGACCAGCCGGTGCATGTCCCGGGGGAAGAGGACGGCTTCGCGCACATTGGACAAGCCCAGCATCGTCATGACGAGGCGCTCGGCGCCGAGGCCCCAGCCCGCGTGTGGCGGCATGCCGTACCGGAACGGGCGGAGGTAGAACTCGAAGCTGCCGGGGTTGAGGCCTTTTTTGCTGATCTGGTGCACGAGCCGGTCATACCGGTGCTCCCGCTGGGCCCCGCTCGAGAGCTCCATCCGCGGGTGCATCAGATCGAACGCCTTGCAGATCGAGGGATCGTCCTGGTACTGCATCGCATAGTAAGGCCGGATCTCGCTGGGCCAGTCCACGATGAAGTAGTGGCCGCCCATCTCGGCGCCGATCGCCCGCTCGGCCGCGGGGCTGATGTCGTCTCCGTACTTGACCGGCTCCTCGAGTTTCTTCTTCGCGATCCCGATCGCATCGGCGTACGGCAGCCGGGGGAACGGGGCCTTCGGGAGCAGGAAGTCCGAAATTTCGAGGTTTTCCAGTTGGATGGAACATTTGCTGTCGACATACGCGTAGGTCTTGACGATCAGATCCTCGAGGATGCGCATGACCTCGAGATGGTCGGCAAACGAGACCTCGATATCAATACTGGTCGCCTCGTTGAGGTGTTTGGTCGTGTTGTGCTCCTCGGCCCGGAAGATCGGGCCGATCTCGTACACTTTCTCACAGCCGGCCGCCATCATCATCTGCTTGTAGAGCTGCGGGCTCTGGTTCAGGAAGGCCTCCTTGTCGAAGTAGGCGATCGGGAAGAGCTCGGTGCCGCCCTCGGTTGCCGCGGCAACGATCTTGGGGGTGGCGATGTTCGTGAACCCGTTGTCGTGGAAGTACTGGTTGATCGCATGGGTGGCGGCGCTGCGGATCTCAAAAACGGCAGCAACCCGGGGCCTCCGGACATCGAGGAACCGGGCATCGAGGCGCGTATCCAGTTCCGCCGGGACCTTCTCGGAGACGTCAAGCGGGAGCGGGGTCTCGGCAAGGCTGACGATCTCGATGGTTTCGGGCACGAGCTCGCGGCCGCCGGGGGCCTTGTCGATCGCCTTGACCAGGCCGGCGACCCGGACCACCGATTCACGGGAAACGGATTTCACCGCGGCAAGGACGGCCTCCGATACTTTCTTTTTCGGAATGGTCACCTGGATGATGCCGGTCCGGTCGCGGATGAGCATGAATGCGAGGCCGCCGAGGTCCCTCACCTCGTGGACCCAGCCGCAGACTTCCGCATGGCTGCTGTCGGGTGTGACTGAACGAATGGGTACGCGCATTTAAAATCCTATAACACTTGGGCGGGGGGGATTATGGATTTTTGGGGAAGACTGATGCTCCGTTCAGGAGCATCAGGCTGGAGAAGAACGCACCCGCCTTCTTCGACTGGACACCGTTCAGGAGCATCAGGCTGGAGAAGAACGCACCCGCGTTCTTCGACTGGACGCCGAAAAGCTGCATACGGGCCGGCGATTCACGGGACACCGGCCGATCCGTTTTGAACCGTGTGACGGGACGCAGTCATTCCACAACCCATATTAATATTCATAAACCCCTGTTTAATGGAAGAACTATGGCGGATGTTACACAAATGCCTGAATCGCCGGGCAAAAAAGGCTGGAGTACCGGGACCAAGGTGCTTGTCGGAATTGTGGTGCTGGTCATTGCCGTTGCCATGCTTGCGGTCTTCACGCTGACCATTGCGGTCATTGACACGAAGACCGGCACGGAATTCCCGTACACCACGACCTACCACGTCGCCCTGCCGGATGGCCAGCCCATCACGATCGGCAACAGCCACATCCTCGTCCTCTCGAATAACAACGTCCTGATTGCCGATGTCGACGGGACCAAGGAGAATCTGGTCGTGGGCCAGGAACGGGTCCTCAGTCCCCGGCACGCCCAGATCACCATCGCGGGCATCTCCCTCCTTGACACGGATTTCCAGATCACCCTCACCTACCGGGGTTCGACCGGAGACAATGCGAATTTCGACATGACGGTAAGGACTTCAAAACAGGTGCCGGAGTACGTGATAAGTCGCCTGATCCCCCCGTCAATGAACGCCCAGCCGGCATAGCCGGAAGAACATTTTTTAATCCCCGGGCCCCGGCCGGGTGAGATAGCACGATGACGATACATCGTGCCGTGCAGCATTTACTGTTTTCCGGTCGCCGCGGTCAGTTTCTCCACATTGGATCGTGTGAAGAACCCGTCGAAATCCCCGTACCGGTGGATATATTCGTTGACGATCAGGGTGTGCTGCGAGGGTTCCGAGAAGATCTGTTTGAGCCCCTCCTCTTCAGAGCCGACCAGATCGAGCAGGAACTCCATACCGTCCTTTCTCAGGCTGTTGACCGTCGACTCGATCCGTTCCGTCCGGAACGCCATATGGTGGACCCGGGTGCCATAGTTCTGTATGAACTTCTCGGTCGGCCCCGAATCACCTTCACCGGAAAATGCCGTGATCCCTGACGTGAATACCATGGCAAAGTCCTCCTTCTCCCTCCTTGCCACGCTCGTGATCGAGTTGAGGGACTTGACATACACCCCGAAATCGTAGTGGTAGTTCGTGAGGTTGAGGAATTCGAGAATCGCGGAGTTCCGATCCTGTGCCCTGACCCGGGTCGCTGTATGGTCAAGCCTGCCAATGTTCCCGAGATAGGCAGATGCGGGCTTGGTGAGGTCAGGGTAGATCGCGGTTCCGCCACGGGGGAGACAGGATGTTTTGCCGGTCTTCCACTCGACAAACCCGAGGGAGTTTCCTGTGAACGGGGAGGGAACGGTCTGGATAAAGGAGCAGGACGCCGATTCGAGCGGGTTGTCCGTGAGGAACCGGACTCCCCTGTTTTTCTGGATCCGGATATACCGGGCGAGGTCAGGAGTAGTAAAGACAAAAGTCTCGAGCCGGGTGTTGGGGAGGTGGCCGGTCAATCGGGCCGTGTTCACCTGTGAAAACGGATTCCCCTTACTGGCACGGGACCGGACAATCACCGAAGCCGAGCCCGGCAGGCCCAACACGTAACTCTGGGAGTCGGCATCGAAGAATGCCTCCGTAATGGCAAGCCCGGTATACCGCAGCAGTTCAAAGACTGCCGGTACAAGTGTGTCGGTTTCGGTGGCGAGGATGACCGAATCGAGACCCCCTACCAGCCCATCGAGCCCGGCATCATTCCGTTCCTGTATGACAATGGATGCTTTCTCCAGCAGCTCAGCCTCTTCCCGCGAGAGAGGCGGGCGGGCAGGTTCCGGTGCCTTGGGGGAATTCATGGTACCGCCAGTATTCATATCTGATACGTTCCGCTATGTGTTCATAAAAATTTTGTATGAGGCAGAAACGTCTGCCACCACGGACACACTTTCCTCCACAACCCGGCTTTCCGGAATAAATGCTATTTATAGAGCGAACAATAAGGAATTAAGGTGAATGCATGAAAACCATCAATGAACCAACCTACTCCTTTGTCATTCTTACGTTCATCCTCATCCTCATCGATACCCTCCTCGCCTGGGCCTCGGTAACGATCTTCCCATCCACTGCCGTCTTCCCGTCCGCTGCCGGCGGTGTTGCATCCTGGCTCTATATCGCCATAGCATTCATGATCCTCTTCACGCTCTGGTTCGGCGCCTACGGTGCGATCGCGGCATATGCCGGGACCCTGGTCGGCCTGGGGCTCCTGGCCTCGGACACGCTTGCCCATAACCCGGAGATCGCGGTCTTCTGGGCGATTGCCGGTCTCCTGCAGGTCCTCATCCCGCTGGTGGCTGTCCGTAGTTTCGACGTGAATCTGTCGATGGAGAACCCGCGGGACTATACGTACGTGCTCCTGTTCGGCGTGCTCATCAACAACCTCATCGGTGCGGCCTGGGCGACGTGGTGGATCTCTCTCGCCGAGACGGTGAACATGGGTGCGGTCTTTTCCTCATGGCTGGCCGGCGATGTCATTGTCTGCGCCCTGATCGTGCCCCTTGCGCTCCGGCACCTCACGCCGAGAGTCCAGAAATCAAAACTGTTTGTGAAAAACTACTGGGACTAACACAAAGCCCCTTTTTTCCTGCCGTTATTCCCGGTTACGGAACCTCAGCGGAGCACGAGTGCTCCAACGCCCCGGGCAGTTCTGCACGCCATCTCCGGAAGAACAGCATTGCACCCGCATATAAAACAACAGAAAAAGAGGACCGGACGAAACCATCAGGTCCCCAATGCCGGAAAGGATGGGGGATACCGGTGAAGGAGTATCCACACGAACGGGGCGAACAGGTAGAGGGTCAGGGATCCCACGGGCGTTACGAAGGACAGGAATACCGCGACCAGGGCAACTGCAGGGATCAATGCCACTTCCCATGACCAGATCCTCCTGACCCGGGGTTCCGGCAATGGGGAGCTGAGCATCGGGTTTTTGCAGATATACCACCACTGCAGGGCGATCATGATGCCGGCGGTAAAAACGTTCAGGTTGAAGAGGAGGGCGGCGACACCCACGTCCGGGTAATCGCCGGAAATATCGGTAGAGAAGGGGATGAGCACAATGGCTACCAGCATAAAAATGATGATCCATATATGGACCGGGTTCATGGCGCGGACAAAATGGAACTGTCGGTTGTGCACCTGCCAGAAGACCGCAAGGACGATAAAAGCGATGGTTAAGGTGAATATCTGCGGCAACAGGCCCCAGAGAATGCCCGGCAGTACTGCCTGTGCCTCTTCCGGTGCGGGTTTATCTATCGTGATCGTAAGCACCAGCAGGGTCATTGCGATCGCGAAGATCCCGTCTGCCAGGGTCTCCAGCCGGTTTTTGGCGATATGGTATTCTGTTCTCTCCCCTGTCCCGTCCATGCCTGTTTCAGCTATATCTGCGGGAATGATGATAGCGGTTGCGGCCAGGAGGTCCGGGCAGCACCCGTCCTCCGCGACACCGGGCGCACACTTTTATGCTCCTGGGGACGCACCTCTACATGGTGAACCATATGAAGATCATTGGGATCAACGCGAGCCCCAAGGGTGAGAAGAGCCAGACCCGCCGCCTTGTCATGGGCGTTCTTGAAGGTGCCCGCAAGGCGGGAGCGGACATCACGTTCGTGGACATCTGCGCCCTGGACATCAACTACTGCACTGCCTGCGGCACCTGTTACGCAAAGGGCGAATGCATTCACGACGATGATTACCCGGCGCTCCTTGAGAAGATGCTGGACGCGGACGGGATCGTCCTCGGATCGCCGAATTACATCAACGGCGTCACGGCCCAGCTCAAGACGGTGCTCGACCGGATGGCGGACGTGGTACACTGCCAGGCGCTCTCCGGCAGGTACGGCTGTGCGGTCTGCACTGCGGGCGGCTCGTACGCGGAGGAGGTGGCGGATTACATGAACATGGCGCTCCTCCATTACGGAGCCACTACGGTCGGCAAAGTGGCCGTGCTCGTCGGGGCGGACCCGAACGCGATTGTTGGCGGTGAGAAGCAGGCAAAGGAGCTGGGCAGGGCACTGGCGGAATCGATCAGGGGGAAGGTGAAGGACCCGGCACAGGAGAAGGTCCACCACGAGCGGAAAGAGTATTTCAAGCGCCTCGTCTCGTTCAACAAGGACCTCTGGAAGCACGAGTACCGACTACTGGAAGGACCTGGGAGAACTCTGAGCAGTTCCCTCCAGGCATCTCCGCACGTTTTTTATCAGACACCTCAAACTGTACGGTACATGCCGGTCCTGTATCATCGTTCCGGCAGATCCCACGGACAGGGCGGATGCCGGGCGAAAAAATTACCCTTGCGGCTACCGTTCGATCCTGCAGAGCGATGAACAGCCGTCGCAGGTCTCGTTGCAGGGCTCGACATGGATGGAGATGCTCGTCCTCGGGAACTCTGTGAGGATATCCGACTCGAGGTGATCGGAAAGGTCATGCGCCTCCCCGACCGTTGTGTCCTTTGCCACCACGAGGTGCAGGTCGATGAACCGGTCCGCCCCGGACCTCCGGGTCCGCAGGGCGTGGAAATTTGCATAATCCGTGGCATGGTCGCAGAGGATCTTCCTGATCCGGGCCTCTTCCGCATCGGACAGACGGCGGTCGGTGAGGGTGCCGAACGAGCGCACCGTCAGTTCGTACGCGGCATGCATGATCATCACGGCAACGCCGAACGCGAAGAGCTGGTCGAGGACCAGGATGCCGGTGAGCTTGATCAGGACAAGGCCGGCAAGGATCCCCAGGGAGGTGTAGACATCGGTACGCAGGTGCCAGGCATCGCTTTCGAGTGCAATGGACTCGGTGTCCTTTGCCACCTTCATCAGCCGCCCGGATACATAAAAATTGACGAGCGCTGAAACTCCCATGACCGCTATACCGACGTACAGCAGCGTGCCGGTGTCCAGGCCGGTTTCGCCGTTGATAAGTTTCATCGCAGCCTCGTACGTGATCAGGACGCCAGCCCCGAAAATGAGAAGCGCCTCGAAGAAACCGGACATATCCTCGAATTTGCCGTGCCCGAATCTGTGGAGCTCGTCCGGGGGTTCGCTCCCCTTCTTTACTGATATGTACGCGATTACCGCGGCGAGGAGGTCAATGCCCGAATGGATCGCCTCGGAGATGATCGCAAGGGAGCCGACGGCAAACCCGATGACCAGTTTCATGACGACAAGAATGGAATTGGAGACAACAGAGAGACGGGCCGCGCCCTGTTTGGCTTCGGCTGCCGATTGTTCCCGCATCCTCTTGGAGCGTGAGAAAAGCCCGAGCATGGTTTCCGTGCATTCTATTGGGCTGGCCCGAAAAAAAAGGTATGTTATCGTTTGGCGCTACCGGAAATGTGCGTTCCGGACGGCGCAGCCGGGAAAAAAATGCCGGCAGGTTATGACGCGGTCCGCTTCTTGATCATCTCGAGGGCTTCGAAGGCCTCTTTCCGGACTGTCACGTTCTCATCCGAGAGCAGGCCGGTCAGGTGGTCGACTGCCTTCTGGTCGCCGATCTCCCCGAGAAGGAGGGCGGCACGCTTCCTGACATCGCTCTGGTCATCTTTCAGGACCATGATGAGCGGCGTCGTGGCCGGCTGCCCGAGCATCCAGAGGGCTTCCATGGCGCCGGTCCTCATGCGGCCGTCTCCTTCACGGAAGAGCTGCATGAGCGGGGCGATGGCCGGAACGCCAAGGGCTGCAAGGGCCCTGACGGCTTCGATCCGCACGGAGCGCTCGGGATCATTGAGGCTCTCGATGATCTTCGGGATGGCCCGCGAGTTCCCGATCTGCCCGAGCACCTCGACTGCACCCCTGCGGATGCCCGGGTTCTGGTCACCAAGAGCAGCGATCAGGACATCAATGGCCGGCTCGCCGATCGTGACAAGCGCGAGTGATGCCCGGCGGCCGACGTCCTCGTTCTGATCGACCAGTGCCCGGATCAGAGGATCGATGGAAGGCGCACCGAGGGAGCAGAGGGTTGCCATCACGGAGGTCCTGACCTTTTCCTGAGGATCGTTGAGGCTCTCGATCAGAGGCCCGACACCACGGGGATCGCCGATGCGCCCGAAGGCCACCGCTGCCTCGTGCCGTACACCGGCATCCGGGTCCTTCAGCGCTTCGGCAAGGATCGGGACTGCCCGCACCTCACCCATGATCCCGAGGGCCTGGACAGCCCCCTCCGGATCAGGGGGTGGCCGTGCTTTGTGGCCTGGACGAGCGGGGCGACCGAAGGCTCTCCGATCAGCTGGAGCGCCCGGATCGTCTCCTGCCGGATATCGTCGCCTGTCTCATCCAGTGCCCCGATGAGCGGTCTGACCGCCGGGGCGCCTATCTTGCCTAGCGTATCGGCCGATCCCCGCCGTATAATCCAGTATTCGTCACTGAGGCCCCGGATCAGCGGTTCGATGAACGGCTCGCCCAGGTCGCCGACGGACCGTACGGCAGCCCAGCGGGCATCAAGGTCCCCCTCAGTAAGCGCCCTGAGGAAGTTGTCATAGCGCTCCTTCTGTGCCTGGAGGCGCGCCTCGTCCTCCTCTCCCTTCCCTGATTTGAACAGGTTGAGGAATTTTTTGATGATACTCATGTGACTTCTCCGAACGAATATTAGTATAAAATCATTCAAATAGGTATCGGAGAAGCATTCTGGCCAGATTGTAGCGATCGCGCGGGATTATCGCGAAAAACCGGGAGAATTACGAAAAAGAGTTCAGGTCCCGGCGAAACCCACCGTGAACTGGGTTGTGCCCGAGGTGGTCTTCGGAACATCGTACACGTATATCCTGTAGAGACCGGTTGGCATGGAATTATCGAGAGTGTACCGGAAGTTCCAGTTCATATCAGCCATAACGGAAAACGTGCCCAGATCCACTCCCCCGGCATACTGGCCGGGGCCGTATAACACCAGATCGACATTCTTGGCCCCCGTTGTGCAGATACCGGAAAACCGGAGGGTATCGCCTCTGGCTGCTGCGTAGCTGTTCGATATAACCGTCACCTGGCCGCCACCGGTAACAGAGAACGCCTTTTTGTCGGATACTCCTTTGTTGGGGTCAGTGACCATGACCGTAAATGTCCCCGGAAGGACTGACGATCCCGGATTCCACGTATATCCCCATGAATCCAGGGCATCGACCTTCGGTTGGTCAAGGAGTACCCCGTTTGCATACGATCCCGGCCCGTACAGGGTCAGCAGCACATGGTCACACCCGTAGGCTGTCCCGGAAAAAAGCATCGAATCTCCGATAACCATACTGTCCTTTCCTGTCTGCACGGTCACGGACACAGGTGCTGCGGATGAGGGGGTGGTGGTCGTACCCGTCCCCGGAACGCTACCTGTCTGGGGCAACAATGCGGCGAATACGTTATTCGGACCTGGTGACACCACCATGACGGTCGACCAGCTGGCATATCCGGGATACCGGAATTCAAGGGTATGGTTGCCAGGTTCGATCCCGGTCACGGTACCGGGCGTGTTTCCCCGGAACTGGGAGTCAAGATAAATCATGGCGCCGGATGGTGAGGAGGTAAACGAGATGACCCCGCTCTCCGGGGGCTTTTCCGTAACACATCCTGACAGAACGACAAAAAAAATTACCGGTAAAATTATCCATTTCCGAATCATTGTGCGATTCTCCCTCTCACGATAACCGTTATTGCGAAGCGATATATAGATTTGCAAACCTGGTCGATCTCAAGACGGGAACTTTTTATCCTCATTCCGGTTATTTTAAAGAGGCTTTTGTCAGCAGGTCCCGATGAGCCGCAGGATCTCCTGTGCCAGGGCAATGCTCTTCTCCTCGTCCTCCATCAGGGTATCGAACCGCACCGAATGGCTCACCTCCACAGGATCGCGGACGTCCTGGACGAACAGGTCCAGCAGGCCGGCGTAACAGTTGAAGGTCCCGATCGAATTTGACTCGAGTCCGGCTGCCCGCATCAGGGCCGCTGCCGGGCCGCTCACCGGTGTATCACCGATGAACGGGCTGACCCCGATCACGACCTTGTCCCTGAGCGCCCCCCTCATCCCCTCGCAGGATAGGATGGGAAGGATGCTCGTTACCGGGTTGGAAGGGCCGATCACGATCGCATCGCTCGCCGCGATCGCTTCGAGGGCTTCTTCCGTCGCCACCGGGGGCTCGCTGAAATTCCTCACTACCTCCTGGATCTCGATCTTCCCTTTTGCCCGGACCCAGTATTCCTGGAAATGGATGAGGCCGAGGTCTGTCTTCACCAGGGTCGTGACTTCGGTATCGGTCATGGGCAGGACGTTTTCCCGGACCCCGAACCGCTCGCACAGGATCTTGGTCACGTTGGTCAGCCGCATCCCGTTCCGCATCATGGTGCCGCGGGCGATATGTACGGCCCGGTCCCCGTCGCCGATCGCGATGAACTCATCGACTCCCAGCCGCGTTATCTCCTCATGGGTGGTGAAGGTGTCACTCCGGATGCCCCACCAGGTATCGGTATTGAGCATACCGGCGAACAGGTACATCACCGTATCGACATCTGGGGAGATGTGGTTGCCCGATATCCAGATGTCCTCAGCCGTGTTGACAATCACGGAGATCTCATGCCGGTCCATCACTTTCTGCATGCCCCGCAGGAGCTTCGGCGTGCCGGTCCCGCCCGACAGGAAGGTAATCATTACTCAATACTTTTATGCGATGTATATGAAGATTCTTTAGTGCATGTAAAGATCATCAAGGACCCGGTCCATGGATATATCGAGGTGGAGGAGTTCGCGCTCCGGCTGCTGGACTCCCCCGTGCTGCAGCGGCTCCGCTACATCCGGCAGCTCGGGTTCTCCTACTTCGTGTACCCGGGTGCCAACCACACCCGGTTCGAGCATTCCCTGGGCACCATGTTCCTTGCGGAAGTTGCATGCCGCCGATTCCAGCTCCCCGATGACGAGCGCACGCTTGTCGTGGCCGCAGCCCTCCTCCACGATATCGGCCACGGGCCGTTCTCCCACGCGAGCGAGCCCCTGATGGAGAAATACCTGCACCGCACCCACGACGAGATTGACCCGGTTGTGGAGGAAAGCGCCTCCGGCCTGCTCCGTGCGGCCGGCGTTGACCCCGGGGATCTCTGTGCGGTTGTCGGGGGAAAGCACCCGCTCTCCGGCATCATCCACGGCGATTTCGATGTGGATCGGATGGACTACTTGCTCCGGGACGCCTACTATACCGGGGCCCCGTACGGCACGGTCGATGCCCAGCGCCTGATCCGGCACCTGATCCGGTACCCTGACGGTACCGTGCTGGATGAGAACGGGGTGAACGCAGCCGAGTCCCTCCTGATCGCCCGGACGCTCATGCGCCCGACGGTCTATTACCACCATGTCAGCAGGATCGGGGAGAGCATGTTCCAGCTCGCGGCGCTGGAGCACTGTGCCGGCATGGGGAATGACGGGGCACGTCAGTTCCTCAGGATGGACGATGCAGGCTGCCTGTACACGCTGCTGTCTTCGGAAAATGCGATCGCCCGGGGGATTGCCCTGCGGCTGTACGAGCGCCGGCTGTACAAGCGGGCCATCTATGCCGGCAGCGACCAGGTGAGCAGTACGGCCTACCAGGACGGGATCCCGCTGGAAGAATCCCGGAAATCCGCGGGACGTATTGCCGAATATGCCGGGATCCGCCGGAGGAGGTGCTGGTGGATATCCCCCCGATCCCCCGCGAGATGACCCTTGGTGTCCGGGTGCAGAACCGGTATTCCGTGACGAGTTTTGAAGAGATCTCGCCCCGTATCCGGACGCTCAACATGACGCGGCGCGAGCAGTGGCGCCTCGGTGTCTATACGCTCCCGGAATACCGGGAAACCGTGGCCGATGCGGCGTGCGAGGTCCTGCACATCAGAAAGCCAACCCGGCAGGACACGCTCTTTTAGTGTGCATGAAACGGTGTCCGGCCGGCACGCCCTCACGGGACAGCAGAATTCGTACGGCACGCAAATAAAAAATAATATATTTCTGTCTCCCAACACTGACCCATATGCAATACAGTGTACTTTTAACCGTTGTGCTGGTTATTTCAGGCGTCCTGATCGCCGGTTGCACCCAGAGCCAGGGCACCGCTGCGACCCCGGCCCCTGCCCCTGCGGCCACGATTGCCGCGGCTGCCACGGCTGCGCCGCAGCCATCGTTCTCTCTCGGTGACCATTACCTCCAGAAGTCCTACTCCTTCCAGAGCGAGAAGGACCAGTATACCGAACAGTTCCGGGTGGACAATTCCTCGTGGGGTATCGATATCAACGTCCTCCCGCTCAACACCGACCCGCAGTATTGCTGGTTCCAGATGACGGTGACGAACATGGACACCGGCCATACCGATACCTTCGGGTACGGCCGCCCCCCCTTCAGAAATGACACGCACCAGCAGTTCCCGATGTACACTACCGGGCCATATAAGATCGATATGACCGGCACTCTGGTCAAGGTGGATGTCACCGCGGCAAAGCGGAACCCATGATAACGGAGAAGTAACGCATGTCTGACGATGTGATTGTAATAATCTGCGGGGTCATTGTTATCGTTGCTGCCATCGCGGTTGCTGTATGGAAGCTCCGCAGCGCGGAGCGCCGGGTGCACGAGAGCACCCATAAGCTGAAAGTCTATACGGACCTCCTCAATGCGATCACCGAGCTGAACCTGGCCGGTGGCGACCCGTACAAGATGGACATCGCGAAGAAGAACCTTGCGATGACCCTCAATCGCCTCAACCTCGTGGGAAGCACCGGGGTCCTTCGGAGCACAAACGACCTGCTGGACTTCCTGAACGAGCACAAGGACAAGGACTACGACACACTCCGGCTCCACAACATCCTCAACACGCTCGTGATCGAGGCGCGCCGGGACCTGAACCCTTCGCACGCGAAGAAGATAGAGGAGGCGCAGGTCCGGTACCGTTTCTTTGCACCGCCAAAAAAATAAAAAATCTGCCATAGCCGGGCAGATCCCGGCACAAACTCTTTTTGCCATCAGTCAGACATTGGTACCACACGAGAGCGCGAGGCTACCATGAAAAAGGAGTACATAATCGGTGTTACCGGGGCAAGCGGGGTCGTGTATGCCCGCCGCCTGCTCGAGGTCCTGTGCAGGGATGCGACCGTTCACCTTATCGTCACGGACATTGCGCAGCAGATCGCGGCCCACGAGCGGGTCTCGTTTGAAGGGTTTCCCGCAACGTATCATGGGATCGACGATATCGCGGCACCGATTGCGAGCGGCTCGCACCGGTCCGACGGCATGGTCGTGATCCCGTGCAGTCAGAAGACACTCGCCGCCATCGCGAACGGGTATGCCGATAACCTGATCACGCGGACCGCCGATGTCTGCCTCAAGGAGCACCGGAAGTGCATTCTCGTCACCCGCGAGACCCCGCTCTCGAAAATACATCTGAAGAACATGCTCGCCGCCGAAGACGCCGGGGCAACGATCATGCCCGCGTGCCCGGCGTTCTATCATAAACCGGAGACGATCGATGACCTCGTGGACATGGTCGTGGCCCGCGTGCTCGACCACCTCGGAGTGGAGCATAGCCTCGCGAAGCGCTGGGAGGGCTACGATGCGTGAGTTCATAGAAAAGATGCGGGAACAGGGTCTTGTGATCGATGTCGAGGAACAGATCTCGGCGGACATGGAAGCCCCGAAGATGGCGGCCGGTACCGACAAGCTCCTCTTCTTCCACAGGATCGGGAACTCCCGTGCGGTGATGAACCTCACGGCAAGCCGGGCCGCCCTCTCCATAGCACTCGGGATGGACGAGCCGGAGATCGTGCCAACACTGGCCGACGCAAGCTATGCGGGGAAGGTTGTGACAGATGGCAACCTTGCGATGAAGAAGCCGGAGCTTTCACGCATCCCGATCATGCACCACTTCCCGAAGGACGCCGGAAAGTACCTCACCTCCGGGATCGTCTTCTCGCGTTATGACGGCGTCGAGAACGCCTCGATCCACCGGATGCTCGTGCTCGACGACCACCGGGTTGCCGCCCGGCTCGTGGAAGGCCGGCACACCCATGTGATGCTTGGGAAGGCGCTTGCCAAAGGAGAGAAACTCCCGATCGCTGTCACGATCGGGACGCACCCGGCAGTGACCTTCGCGAGCTGCACCCGTGTCCCGACCGGGATGGAGCTCGGGTTTGCCGCGGAACTGATGGGGGGGAGATACGGGTGAACCGGTGCAGCAACGGTGTTCTCGTTCCCGATGCGGAGATCGTGCTGGAAGGGTTCATCGGTCCCGACGTAACAGACGAGGGGCCGTTTGTCGATATTACCGGCACCTATGATCCTGTCCGGCGCCAGCCGGTGATCGAGTTCACCGGCATGCACACAAAGAAGGACTTCATCTACCACGGGATCCTGCCGGGCGGGGACGAGCACAAGGTGCTGATGGGCGCCCCGTACGAGCCGAAGATCTACAAGGCGGTGGCCGGCGTAACCCAGGTGAAGAATGTCGTGCTGACGAAAGGTGGCTGCGGGTACCTCCATGCGGTGATCCAGATCCGGAAGAGCACGCAGGGGGACGCGAAGAACGCGATCATGGCCGCGTTTGCAGCCCACACCTCGCTCAAGCACGTCGTAGTCGTGGACGAGGACATCGATCCCACAGACCCCAATGACGTCGAGTACGCGATCGCGACACGGGTGAGTGGCGACCGGGACGTCATGGTGATCACCGGTGTCCGCGGGTCTTCGCTCGACCCGTGCCAGCTTGAGGACGGCACGAATGTCAAAGTCGGGGTTGACGCGACGATGGTACTCGGGCGCGAGGCGGATTTCTCGCGTGCCACGTGGTGAAGCGATGCAGCTTGACAGGGACGAGGAACGGATACTTGCCGGTGAGCAGGGCGAGACCCGGCAGAAGATGCTCGAGCTCCTCGTTGCGCTCGGGAAGGTTTTCGGGGCTGAACGTCTCGTACCGATACGGAGTGCGCAGGTAAGCGGGGCATCCTACAAAACGATCGGGGAGTACGGCCTCCAGTGGCTCAGCTCGCTCGATGCAAAGGCTGTGGTGCCGGCGGTGCTGAACCCGATCGGTATGCCCCGCGGGCGCTGGCAGGAGATGGGCGTTGACGGGGACTTTGCGCAGAAGCAGCAGGCCGTCATCGCCGCGTACGGGCGGCTCGGCATCAGCCTCGAGTGCACCTGCACGCCATACTACCTCAGTGAAACGGACTTCGGCGACCACCTCGCATGGTCGGAGTCCTCTGCGGTCAGCTATGCGAACTCGGTGATCGGGGCCCGCACCAACCGGGAGGGCGGCCCCGGCGCCCTTGCTGCGGCGCTGGTTGGCAGGACGCCCTGCTACGGTTTCCACCTAGGACAGAACCGGAAACCCCAGCTCGTCATCAAGGTGATGGCCGGCACGAAGGAATGGGGCATTGCGGACTACGGGGCGCTCGGGTACCATGTGGGGAAGCCCGTGGGCAACCGGATCCCGTACTTCACCGGCATCCGCCCGGATAAGGACCAGCTCAAGGGGCTCGGGGCGGCGATGGCAGCGACCGGCGCCGTGGCACTGTACCACGTCGAGGGTGTCACGCCCGAAGCGGCGAAAGCAGCCTTCGATCTGACCGGTCTCGAAACCATTACCGTGGAACCGGTTGAGATCAGGAGACTGTTCAGGGAGATCCCGGTTGACGCGGTCGCAGTAGGCTGCCCGCACTGCTCCCCTGCTGAACTGGAGGAGATCGCCCGGCTCCTGAAAGGGAAGGTTGTCAGTATACCGTTCTATGTCTTCGCTGCGCAGAGCGTGATCGATAAGAACCAGCGGACCGTCGATGCGATCGAGAAGAGCGGGGCCCGGGTCTTTGCCGACACCTGCATGGTGGTCTCGCCGGTGATGGAACGGTATGAGGCGATCATGGTGAATTCCGGCAAGGCCCTCGCGTACGTGCCGGACATGTGCGCCGCGGTTGCCCGGATAGGGACGATCGAGGAGTGCGTGAAGGTGGCAACGGAGTGATAGTTTCTGAGGAATTTTTTTAAAAAGGACTCTTTTTACGCATTTCCTTCACGAACACCCTCATGTGGCACCAGATCCGCGGAACCTGTCGGGTTCTTCAGGCAGCCACCCCGTCCTTTTCGAAGATCAGCCTTCCTGCTGCGGAGCGGGCCAGGATAACAATCAGGCAAATTATTCCGGTTGCGCATCTTAAAAAAGAAAACGATCAGCCAACCGAGAGCAGGATCTTCCTGATTGCTTCCACAGCTTCCGGTTTCGGGTTCCTGCCCGGCCTGACGCCTTCCCCGTACGAAAGGATCTGCCGGACATCTCCAGTCTTTACGCTTGCAAACGTGATCTTGTCCCAGACCCCCTGGTCAATGACATTCCACGTGCACTGGAGCAGGTGCGACAAGAGGTTGATATCGTCTTCGGAGAACGACTTCCACTCCGAACCGATCCCTTGCTGCATCAGTTTCATGGCACGCTCGACGGTTTTTTCGCGGTGGACATGGTACAAGCGCCTTCCCACCTCGGCCTGGGTTACATCCGGCATACGTGTTCCTCCCGCCCCTTCCCGGGGATGATGAATGAGTCCCGCTCTGCGCCCATATACTTTGCGGCGCCCTGCACGGACTGCAGAATGCCCGTCATGCATCCCTGTTGTACGGTACGGGGGCCTGGAGGGGCCAGTACCAGGAGCGGTGAGGGAAAACCCTATTAATCGGAACAGTATAATTCGGATTGATTACATGTATGCCCCGCACCAGCGATGACACGCTCGGGAGGAGGCGGTTCCAGCTCCAGAAGGAGCAGGCCGTCGAAGCTGCAATAATGAAGATACGGCACGCCCCGGCAGCCGAATGGAACTCTTTTTCAGATACTGACTACACGCGCCTCCGGGAGGTCCTCGGCGAGTTGTGGATCAACCTTGAGCATGAGAAGTGGGAAGAGTACTCGTTCTCTACGCTCACCCGCCGGGACATCCGGGACCTCATAACTCTCGGCACCTGTCCTGAGGGTCACATGCTGAGCTGCGCGACGCTCGAAGAGTTGAACGCGATCCTCTCGCATACCCGGCACAGCCATCCCCCCGTCTGACCGGCTTTCAGGCATAGATGGTGGAAGACTGCTTCTGGCGGAAACCAGCGCATACCTTAATATATCAGCACTCTGTTAGGTTCTATCATTAGGAGGTATCAATCAACATGGCTGGTTGGGAAGTTCCTATCGGAGCTGCGGTCGCATTCTCCTTTGGTGCGATCGGCACAGGCTGGGCGCAGTCGCGAATCGGTGCAGCCGGGGCGGGTGCAATTGCTGAAAAACCGGAGACCGCAGGTACCATCATCATCCTGGAGGCGATCCCCGAGACGCTGGTCATCCTCGGTTTTGTCGTCGCGGCAATGATCATACTGATGGTGAAGTGACCCTGGCGGCACAGCAGCTGCCCACAAACGCACTATAGTTCCCCCGGAACCGATCGTTCATTTCACTCCCGGGACGGGAACACCCGGGAGTGTGCAGGCAGCCAGACGGTTGTATGAAAAACGGGAGGGAGGACAAAGTGATTCCATGGCCTATGAAAACCTCTTGAAATCCGTGGAAGAGAGCGCACAGGAGCGGGAGCGGGAGCTCCGGGAAAAGGCAAAAGAGCAGGCCGGGGAAATCCGGGCGGAGGCAAAAGAGCGGGCCGAAGAGATCCAGAAGAACGCCATTAAGGAAGCGGAAAAATCCGCCATTATCGAGCGCAACAAGTCTGATGTACCTTACGAAGGGGGAGATCAAGGAACAGGGCCTCCGCATGCGCGAGAAGGTCTTCAGTGCGGCCTTCGACTTAGCAGGACAGCGGCTGTCAACGCTGCGGCAGGACAAAAACTATCCTGCCGTTTTCGAAAAACTGGCCCGCGAAGCAGCCGGCGCCATGGGCGACAGACCATTTGTTGTGCATGTTGACGGGCGTGATCTGGAACTCTGCAAAAAAACCCTTGCAGCCATGAACATCCGGTGCGAGGTCCTCACCGACCTGCAGTGCACGGGGGGTCTCGTGGCGAGCTCGCCGGACGGCCTCATCAGCATCTCCAACACGATCGAGTCCCGCCTCCAGCGGATCCAGGAGCACAAGAAACTCGAAATCTATGCCATCCTGTCCGGTGGTTGAGATGGACTGGGGGTACATCAATGCCCGGATGCGGGGGATGAAGAGCCGGCTCCTGGACCACCGTACGCTCGACAACCTCATCCTCCAGCCGGACCTCGACTCGCTGATAAGCGAGCTCGAGAAAACTGCCTACCGCGAGGACTTCATCGAGGCGCGGGGCAGGTACTCCGGCATGCCCTGCATCGAGTACGCCCTCCGGAAAAACTTCGTCCGGACGTTCCGGAATGTCCTTGGTTTTTCGAAGGAAAAGGAAGCGGAACGATACATCAGCATCTTCCTCCACCGCTGGGACGTCCAGAACATCAAGACCGTGCTCCGGGGGAAGAACATCCACGTGACCAGCGAGGAGATCCTTGACTGTCTTGTTCCTGCCGGCGAGCTTGACGAGGTAACCTTGACCGAGCTCGTCCGGCAGCCGGACCCCAAGGCAGTGATCGATCTCCTGGCTACATGGCGCATCCCCTACGCCACACCACTCACGACCGCATTCCCGGAATTCGCAAAGAGCGGGGATCTCGGCATGCTCGAATGTGCGCTCGACCGGTATTATTATGAGGACGCACTCCTCGCAGTAAAGGCCCGCTCCCCCAACAATGCGATGATCCGGGATATCATCTCCCTCGAGATCGATGTCGTGAACATCAAGACGGCCCTGCGGATGATCCGGGACCGCGTCGAGCCCGGGGAGGCAAAAAAGTTCCTTCTTGCCGGCGGGCAGGAGCTTGACGCCAAGAAGCTCGACCGCCTGCTCGCCCTCCACACGATCGAGGAGGCCCTTGCCATGCTCGCAACCACGCGCTACCGGCTCCTCTCAGACATACCCGAGACAGCCCTGCGGGCCCAGAAGATCTCAGTCATCGAAAAACAGCTGGAGCGGTACCTGGTCCAGCAGGGTGTCAGGTCGTTCCTGGGTGACCCCTTAAGCGTGGCCTCGCTTATCGGGTATTTCTGGGCAAAGTACAACGAGATCACGAATATCCGGATCATCTCGCGGTGCAAGACCGCTGATTTCTCGGTGGAGAACCTCAGGGAGGAACTCGTGTATGTATAAGTTCGTCATCGTCACGGACTCCGACCGGGCATCCGGGTTCCGGCTCGCCGGCGCAGAGGTCTTCGAGGCAAAAGACGTGGCAGAGGCAAGGATTGTGATCCCGCCCCTGCTCCACAAGGACGATATCGGGATCGTGGCGGTGAACGAGGAGTACATGCTCTCCCTTGACGAGAAACTGATGGACCGGATCGAGAAGATGCACCGCCCGCTCATCATCCCGATCCCCTCGAAATCGAGGGAGGTGGACCGGCGGACATATATCGAGCGCCTCCTCCGGAAGGCGATCGGGTACAACATCGTGCTGAAAAGGTGAAGGAATGAAAACGGGAACAATCTCAAGGATTTCCGGGCCTGTGATCATCGCCCGGGGGATGAAGGGGTCCAAGATGTATGACGTGGTGAAAGTGGGGACCGAGGCGCTCCGCGGCGAGATCATCCGGCTCGAAGGTGACGAGGCGGTGATCCAGGTGTACGAGGACACCACCGGGCTCACGCTGGGCGAGAACGTGGAGAATACGGAGACCCCCCTCTCCGTTGAGCTCGGCCCCGGTCTCCTTGCCTCCATCTACGACGGTGTCCAGCGCCCGCTGCCGGTCCTTCTGAAAAAGAGCGGGGACTTCATCGGCCGCGGCATCACCGCACCCGGGCTCGACCGGTCGAAGAAATGGGCATTTGTTCCCGTGGTGAAGATCGGTGATGCGCTCGGGCCCGGTGATGTCATCGGGACAGTGAAGGAGTTCCAGTTTGAGCACCGGGTCCTTGTCCCCCCTAAAATATCCGGGAAGGTCACGGAGATCCAGGCAGGGCAGTTCACGGTCGAGAATATTGTCTGCGTTCTCGACGACACTATCCGGCTCCCCATGATGCAGTCATGGCCGGTCCGGCTTCCCCGCCCCCATACCAAGAAACTCGACCCTGTCCTGCCGCTGATCACGGGGCAGCGGGTCTTTGACTGCATGTTCCCGGTGACAAAAGGCGGGACGGCGATGATCCCGGGCGGCTTCGGGACGGGAAAGACGGTCTCGGAGCAGACGCTGGCGAAATGGTCGGATACCCAGATCGTAGTCTATATCGGGTGCGGGGAACGGGGCAACGAGATGACAGACGTGCTGGCGGAATTCCCTGAGCTCGTCGACCCCCGTACGAAACTCCCGCTGATCGAAAGGACGATCCTTATCGCGAATACGTCGAATATGCCGGTCGCCGCCCGCGAAGCCTCGATCTACACCGGGATCACGATCGCTGAATACTTCCGGGACATGGGGTACGATGTTGCGCTGATGGCGGACTCGACTTCCCGCTGGGGCGAGGCGCTGCGCGAGGTCTCCGGCAGGCTCGAGGAGATGCCCGGTGAGGAGGGCTATCCTGCCTATCTTGCTACCCGGCTCTCGGCCTTCTATGAACGGGCCGGCAGGGTGGTTTGTCTCGGTTCCGGCGAACGAAACGGCTCGATCACGGTCGTAGGCGCGGTCTCACCTCCCGGTGGGGACTTCTCAGAACCAATCACCCAGAACACGCTGCGCGTGGTCGGGACGTTCTGGGCCCTTGACACGAACCTTGCCTACCGCCGGCATTTCCCTTCGGTGAACTGGATCAAGAGCTATTCTCTCTACCTTGACAGCATCACGGAATGGTACAACAAAAACATGGCGCACGACTGGCGGGAGCTCAGGGAGAAGGCGATGTACCTGCTCCAGAAGGAAGTCGAGCTCCAGGAGATTGTCCAGCTGGTAGGTCCGGACGCGCTGCCCGACAGCGAGAAGGCTATCCTCGACGTGACACGGATGATCCGTGAGGACTTCCTCCAGCAAAGTGCCTACAGCGACACGGACTCCTTCTGTCCGATCGAGAAGCAGTACATGATGCTCAAGGTGATCATGACGTATTACGAGCACGTGAACCTCGCGATGAACCGGGGCGTCGGCCTGCGGCAGATCCAGGCACTCCCGCTGAAGGCGACCATCGGGAGGATGAAGGATGTGGAAGATGTGGGGACGATCCGGGGGATGCTCAACGAGATCGGTGAGAAGATTGCCGGGCTGGAGGTGGAGAAATGAAACAGGCCCCGCTCCTGACAAAAGAGTACAGGACGATCGAGTACGTCTCCGGTCCCCTGATCTTCGTCAGCGGTGTCCTTGGGGCATCGTTTGGTGAGATCGTAAAGATCACCCTCCGGGACGGCGAGGAGCGGACCGGCCAGGTGCTCGATATCTCGGAAGACCATGCTGTCGTCCAGGTCTTCGAGGGCACCCGTGGGATTGACCTCGTGGGCACAACGGTCCGGTTCATCGGGGAACCCGCACGGATCAACGTCTCGATGGATATGCTGGGCCGCATATTTTCCGGTGTCGGGACTGCACGGGACGGTGGCGCCGATATCATCCCGGAGGCGGTGCTGGACATTGCCGGGACCCCCATCAACCCGTCTGCCCGGGACAAGCCTGCGGACTTCATCCAGACCGGCATGTCGGCGATCGACGGCCTCAACACGCTGGTGCGGGGCCAGAAACTGCCGATCTTCTCCGGTTCGGGACTCCCTGCCAGCAAGCTCGCGGCGCAGATCGCCCGGCAGGCAAAGGTCCGGGGCGAAGGGGAGCAGTTTGCCGTGGTCTTCGTTGCGATGGGCATCACCCACAAGGAAGCCTCGTTCTTCATGCAGGATTTTGAGCGGACGGGAGCCCTCGATCGCGTGGTCTTCTTCATGAACCTTGCCGATGACCCGACGGTTGAACGGCTGGCGGCGCCCCGGTGCGGCCTTACTGTCGCGGAGTTCCTTGCCTTCACCCACAACCTCCACGTCCTCGTGATCCTGACCGACATGATCAATTATTGCGAAGCCCTCCGCGAGATCTCGACCGCACGGGAAGAAGTGCCCGGCCGGGGGGGTATCCCGGGTACATGTACACCGACCTGGCCTCGATCTACGAGCGGGCAGGGAGGCTGAAAGGCCGTACCGGTTCGATCACCCAGATCCCGATCCTGACGATGCCGGACGATGACATCACCCACCCGGTGCCCGATCTGACCGGTTATATCACCGAAGGCCAGATCGTGCTCTCGCGGGACATCTTCCGGAGAGGCGCGGATCCGCCGGTCGATGCCCTCCCCTGCCTCTCACGGCTCATGAACCTCGGCATTGGTCCGGGGAAGACCCGGGAGGACCACCGCGGTGTGGCAGATCAGCTCTACGCCTCATATGCGTACGGGCGCGACCTCAGGCGACTCGTGGCGATTGTCGGAGAGGAGGCACTCACGGACCTTGACCGGAAGTACCTGAAGTTCGCGGACGGGTTCGAGCGGCAGTTCATCACGCAGGGAGACGACGACCGATCGATCGAGACCACGCTCTCCATTGCCTGGGACCTGTTCTCCACCCTGCCGGTAGACGAACTCAAGCGGATCAAGCGGGAGCACATCCAAAAATACCACCCGGATGCAAAAGAGGCCCAAGAAAAAACCGGCGGGAGCTGAGACGACAATATGGAACAGGTCAAGCCCACGCGGATGGAGCTGATGAAGAAGAAGGCCCAGATCAAGCTCGCCGAGCAGGGCCGGGACCTCCTCCGGGAGAAGATGGACGCGCTCATCCAGGAATTTTTCAAGATCTTGAGCAGCGTCTCAGACTCCCGCGACGAGCTTGAACAGGTCTCCCGGGCAGCCGATCTCGCCCTCCTCATCGCTGAGGCCACTGACGACCCGGTCACGTTGAAGTCCGCATCGTTTGCCACCCGGAGGTCGATCACGGTTGGTATCACCGGCAAGAACATCATGGGCGTCCCGGTCCCGGTGATCGAGAAGAAACGGGTTTCCAAGAATATGCTTGAGCGGGGCTACGGGATCATTGCAACAAGTGCCCGGATCGACGAGACGGCCGAGCGGTACGAGCTGGAGCTGGATCTGCTGATCAAGCTTGCCGAGAGCGAGACGGCGATGCGGCGTCTGGGGGCCGAGATCCAGATGAACCGCAGGAGGGTCAACGCCCTCGAGCAGATCCTGATCCCGGAGCTGAAAAGCCAGGCGAAGTACATCAAGAACGCGATCGAGGAGCGGGAGCGGGAAGACCTGTTCCGGCTGAAAAAGGTGAAGAGCATCCTGGAGCGAAAGAAGAAGCTGGCGAAGGAGAAGAAGAAAGGAAAGTAATTCTCCAGGCCGGTGAACTTACTTATTATTGTCTTTATTCACCCATGCGGGTCCGGTAAGGGGGAAGAAGGATTCTGCCGAGTTCTTCACCCTGGCCCGGCCGCCTCCCCGGGGGTTCGCCGGAAAAATTCTTGATCAGGTTGCGTGCACAGCCACCACCCTACTGGTATCTGCCGCTGCATCCGCGAGATCAGAGAAGCCATCAGGCTTCGAAGTTTTGCGCGTCGGGGGCCCGCAGCTGATCGAACCGGCTGACCGAAAAATAAGCGCGGATTACCTGCCAACCCGCACATCGTACACCGCATGCCACTGCCCGGGCGAGTACGACCGTACAACACGCTCCGCGAGTACCATCCCGCCCAGTTCCACGATGCGGGCAGTGTGCTCACCATCCTGAGAAACCAGGGAGTAGAAATGGATCGTCCCTCCCGGCAGGCAGAGCCGGAACGCCTCCGGTAAAAACTCCGTCCCCGCCAGGGGGAGGTTCATCACGACCCGGTCAAATTTCCATGACAGGATACGGTCGAGGTGTCGCGCATCCGCGAGCACGGGCAGCACGTTCTCCGCCCGGTTCCCGGCAATATTTTCAAGCATCAGGGCGATCGCTTTCGGGTTGATATCAGATGCAACCACAAGGGCCCCTTTCTCCGCGAGGGTGATCGCAAACGGCCCCACCCCGGCAAACATATCGAGCACTGCCTCTCCCCTATGAACCTGCTCGAGGATGCGCTGGCGTTCGGTGGAGAGACGGCCAGAGAAGTACGCACCGGAGAGGTCAACAGCAAACGTATGCCCGTGTTCGGTCACCTGCGTCCGGGTCGTATCTTCGCCAGCGAGGACCCTGAACTCCCGGATCCGGTATTCGCCGTGTACTTCTCCCTCGGCAAAGACGACCGTGTGGAGCGATGGCCGTGAGGCAAGCAGCCTCTCTGCACCTTCCAGGTCATCGTCCTGCATGATCGCGATGCCGCCGACCAGCTCGTGGCGGGGAGGGGGGTCCCGGCCCGGGCGCGCTTCAAACTCGAACCATTCCGCGCCCTTGCGCTCTTCCGAAAGAGGTAGGATGAGGTTATTTCCCTCGTGCAGCACCCTGAGTGAGAGATCGAGCGCTCCTTCACGAAGGAGCGCCTGCCTCATCTCCTCCCCCTGCTGTGCCGGCACCTGCAGGCCCCACTGGCAGGCTGTCTTCCTGACCACGTGTATCATAACAGTATAGGTGCTAACCATTAATCATGGCTGATGATGCGGAGCGCCTCACCGGGCATGGCAGCGGCGCGAAGTCAGGTCACGATGAGGACAGGGACGCGAGTATTCACAACAGGCTCAGGGACGGGACACTGAAAATCTATGAACTGGAGAAGGAACTCTCACCGATTGATGCAATACGAGTGCGTCGCAGGTTCATCGAACAGGAGACGGGCGCCCAGCTCGAGAACATCGGTATCTTTTCGATTGACGTTGAACGCGTGGTAAAACGGAACTGCGAGAACATGATCGGCACGGTGCAGGTGCCGGTCGGTATCGCGGGCCCGGTCCTGGTAAATGGCGGGTACGCAACAGGAAATTACTGGCTCCCGCTCGCAACAACGGAAGGCGCGCTCGTTGCCTCGGTCAACCGCGGGTGCAGCGCGATCACACGGGCCGGTGGTGCCGAGGTACGGATCCTCCACGACGGCATGACCCGGGCCCCGGTCTTTGCCGCAGACAGCGTGGGCCACGCGGCGCAGGTCGGCGACTGGGTGAAGGTGCACCGCGACGAGCTCAAAACTGCTGCCGAGAGCACCACCTCCCATGGGAAACTGACAGATATCGTCACATTCGTTGCGGGAACGAGCGTCTTTGTCCGGCTCGAATTCGACACCAAGGACGCGATGGGCATGAACATGGTGACCATTGCAAGCGCGAAAGTGGCCGATATGATCGCACAGGGAACAGGTGTGCATCTCATCGCCCTTTCCGGGAACATGTGCACGGACAAGAAACCAGCTGCGATCAACGGCATCCTGGGGAGGGGCCGGAGCGTTGTCGCGGGTGTGGCCCTCTCCCGCGATCTGATCAAAGAGGTCTTCAAGACCGATGCAAAGAGCCTCTTTGAAGTGAACTACCGGAAGAACCTCGTCGGCTCCGCCCGGGCCGGCTCCATGGGGTTCAACGCCCATGCGGCAAATGTCGTTGCGGCGATGTTCATCGCTTGCGGCCAGGACGCGGCGCACGCGATTGATGGCAGCACCTGCATCACCACGGTCGACCTCACGGATACAGGGGCTTATGTCGCGGTGACCCTCCCCTCACTGCCGGTCGGGACCATTGGCGGAGGGACCGGCGTCGACACCCAGCAGGAGTGCCTGAAACTGCTCGGGGTCGCCGGGAGCGGGACACCCCCCGGGGCCAATGCGAAGAGACTCGGGGAGATCATCGGGGCCGGCGTCCTTGCCGGGGAACTTTCTCTCCTCGGGGCGCTTGCCGCCCAGCACCTTGCCCGCGCCCACCAGCAGCTGGGGCGGGGATAAATTTTTCCCATTGTTCCGGTCCCGCAGTTTTCCCTTGGCAGAACAATGGGCGCACAAAAAAACCGTTTTCATGTATCCGTGTGAGGGAGGAAAAGACGATACCGGAAAAACGGGCTCCCCTAAAACCGGAACCATTTCATCATGACGAGGGCATCCTCGCCATTTGCATAATACTGGTCTATACCGAACACCGGGCGGTACCCCATGCGCTGGTAGAACCGCTGGGCAGTCGTGTTGGACAGGCGCACCTCCAGCTGGACCCCTGTGGCAAGTTCAAGCGCGAACTGGTGCTCGACCCGGTTCACGAGCAGTCTCCCGATCCCCCTGCGCCGGTACCGCGGGCTGACCCCGAGGTTGCAGAGGTGCCCGTAGATATTCTCCCCGGTATCTTCAAGGCCGCCCACGACAAAGCCCACTACGGCCCCGTCGCAGACTGCGACAAAATACGTGGACGGGTAATACGCGAGGGCTTCGAGAAAAACAGATTGCTCCCACGGGTCGATGAACGAATCCTGTTCTATTGTAACGATCGCCGGGATATCGGGTGGCATCGCTCTCCGTATCAGCGGCAGGGGATAGACTGCAAGATCGTGCGGCCGGATCATCAGGGAACTCCGCCTTCAGGCAACAGTAGTCATGAGCGCTGGGGATTCATAGCATTTGCCCTGCGAAACACCGGCATTATCGGGTACTTCACGAGGGAAGTCTTCGATATATATGGGATCAGACACAACTATGAGAGCGCGTAAAGAACGTTCCCGGTGCAGTGTCTGGTATGGTGAGGATTTATCGTTTTGCAGGAGTGCGACCGGTGCCATCGGCCGCCCCGGAGATCGCGGCAGTACCCTATGATGTAGTGACTGCGGACGAGGCGCGTGCCATTATTGCCAAAAACCCGAGGAGCTTCCTGCGGGTGAGCCGTTCCGATGCAGAACTCCCGGATGCGCCGCCGCACGATGACCGCGTGTACCAGCGGGCCCGGGAGATGTTCGTTGCACTGGAACAGAATGGCCTCCTGAAAAAGGATCGCACACCCGGCATGTACCTCTACCGGGTGCAGCAGGACGGCGATACGTTCCTTGGTCTCTGCTGTTGCCTGGATGTTGACGACTACCGTAGCAACCACATCCGCAGGCACGAACAGACCCGGTACGACAAAGAGGAGGACAGGACCAGACATATCGAAGCGGTCAGGGCACACGACGGCCCGGTGGTGCTCCTGTACCGGGATGCGGGGGGCATTTTCCCGTGTCTCGAGTCCCTGGCCGCACCCGATACACCGCCGGTCGCGGAAGTGCGAACAGATCAGGGGGTCGTCCACCAGATATTCCGGATCACAGAGCCCGGCGTGCTCTCCTGGCTCGAGCGCCACTTTGAATCAGTTCCTTTCCTCTATATCGCGGATGGCCATCACCGTGCAAAAGCCTCGGTGAACCTTGCGGACCGCATCCTTGCTTCGGGAAGGGTGCCCGATGACGAAGTCTGCCGGTTCATGGGTGTGATGTTTGCCCACGACCGGGTAAAGATCCACGGGTACAGCCGCCTCCTCACCGATCTCGGCCCCTATACTCCCGGTGCCTTTCTTGAAAAACTGGGAGACTGTTTCACCGTGCGGCCATACGGGAATGTCGACGGCAGGGGGTACAACATCCCTCCCGCTTTCGCGGATTCCGGGCAGTATCACGTAGTCCATCTCTATCTCGCCGGGGCATGGTACGAATGTGCCCGCCCCCGTGACCCGGAAGCGGCCCCGCTTGACGCTCTCGATGTCGCAGTGCTCCAGAAGCATGTGCTGGAAAACATCCTTGGTATCGCGGATCCCCGGGGAGATTCACGGCTCCAGGACCTTGGCGGTGCCAGGCCGGTGGCAGACCTAGAAAAACTCGTGGACGCCGGCGCGTACCGGCTCGCATTTGCCATGCAGCCGGTCCGGATAGATACTGTCCTCTCAATCGCGGATGCCGGGGGGATCATGCCCCCGAAATCCACGTGGTTTGAGCCCAAACTGCTCAGCGGGCTCGTCATCCATTCATTCGATTAGGCAGAAATCCTCGGTCACCCTATCCTTTATCGGTTTTTACAGCGATGGTCTATGGTATGATTACGCTCGCACTCCCGAAAGGCAGCCTCGAGGCGCAGACGCTCCAGCTCTTCAGGGAGGCCGACCTTGAGGTCAGGCGCACGGACCGCGATTATAATCCCCGCATCGCCGACAGCCGCATCGGCAAGATCAAGATCCTCCGCCCTCAGGAGATCCCGACCTATGTAGAAAAAGGATATTTCGATCTGGGCATCTCCGGCCTCGACTGGGTGCACGAGACCAGTTCGGATGTCGTGGAGGTGGCGAACCTCTCGTACAGCAAGACCGGCGAAGGGAACGTGAAGATCGTCATCGCGGTACACCGCGACGAGCCCATCGGGGATGTCAGCGAGATCCGCCCCGGCAGCAGGGTCACCACGGAATACCCGGAACTGACGAGAAAATTTTTTGACCAGCTCCGGATCCCGGTCCAGCTCTTCCACTCGTACGGCGCTTCGGAGGCGAAGGTGCCGGACCTCATGGACGTAGTGGTTGACCTGACTGAGACAGGGACTACGCTCCGCAAGAACGGGCTCAAAATTGTCGGCCAGATCATGGAGTCGCATACCGTCATCATCGCCAACAAAATAAGCTGGGCGGATCCGGAAAAGCGCAGGGATATCGATGAAATAACAACGCTTTTGTTCGGTGTTATTGATGCCCGGCACAAGGTCCTCCTGACCATGAATGTCCCGGCCGGCTCCATGGAACGCCTGGTCGCCTCGCTGCCGGCGATGAAGAAGCCGACGGTGAGCAGGCTCCACGGCATCGATTACTACAGCATCCAGACTGTCGTGCAGAAGAGCGGGGTCAACCAGCTCATCCCGAAACTCAAGGAATGCGGGGCGGAAGATATCCTCGAGATCCCGATCTCGAAGATCGTTCCCTGATCTCTGCTCCTTTAACATACAGGAATTGGCAAGGGGCATTAGCCGGGCAGAAAATCCTGTTCATGCTTATGAATATTGTCTGTTTGCAATCAGTCCAAAGTGCGCTCCGAAACATGAAACTAGGATTCCATGACAGGGAAATACCAATATTTATATCAGGTCTCCTCACTATAACGCACTAAGGAAGAATATGCGCAGTACATTCCCAGCCGTGTTTGCTATCGGCCTGCTCCTTGTCCTCTGTTTTTGCAGCGCCTGTACATCACCGTCTCCGCCACAAACAGCAAATGAGACCGCCGTGCAGACGACAGCACAGGCAGGCAACGGGGGCCTCACCCAGTTGAATGTTGAGAATCACCCGCCTGTCAGTCTTGGCTATGCGGATATGCGGCTGCGGAATGAAATGAAAAGTTACGGCGACGCGATGGGAAAGCTCCACGTGTATTTCATAGAAGGGAATGATATCGATGATTCCGGAAATGCTGCGAGCTGGGTCTTTGGCGTTGGCAGTTCACCGGATAATACGATGATCATGTTGGATGGAAATACCTGGACAACTACCAGTTCCGGCGGTTCGCTCTCTTCGAACGAGATCTCCCTCAGCGGGGTTGTCGACCCTGCCAGTCTGTTCAAACAGAACCAGCAGGCAATCAACGAGGGGAGCCCTGCGGGATCACCGGTAACACGAAGTCTCGTGTTATCCGATGGCGTTTATACCCTGACACTGAGATCGGATACGACAATCCGGAAATTAACCTTCGATGCAGCCACCGGAACGAGGACCTCATAACAATGACCGATTCCGGAAATCTCTCCATTGATTTTCTTGTCGGCTTCACTATTTTCCTTATGGCATTCATCTGGGTAGCCACCATGATCCCGGGCCTGCTGATGGGTCTTCAGGCAAATACCATCGATTATACTGCCGTGGCGTACCGGACCGGAGTAATTCTCGTTGAGGACCCGGGGTGGCCCGCGTCCCCGCCCTGGGAATCTTATGCGGATTTTGCAAAATCCAATGTATCACGGTTTGGCCTTGCCATTTCAAAGGAGACCCCCAATATTCTCTCCGATGACAAGGTCAACCGGTTTTTCTGCCTGTCAACAACTGACCCTTCGGTAGGGTTCATATATCCTGACGATTACCGGTCACGGGCGATCTTTGGTGATGTTTCGTACAATTTCAATATCTCGTTACTCGACACAGATGCAAACATGACCCGGATGGTAGGGTCCGTATTGCCAAAGAACTACGGATATATCCGCAGGGTTGTGAAGATCAAGAGCATCAGTAACGCCACCATCGATCAGCGGAAGATTGCTCTCTTCCATTACAATAACACGGATGGTAATGTCACCCGTCATGAATTCTCGATATTATTCAATAACACCAAGCTCCTCGGTGATGTGACAAATCCCCTCTACCAGATTAACCCGGCGCGGGAACGAACGATTGTCAATATCACCGACTGGCAGTATTTTATGAGCACCCCTTCAGCAACGGTAACATTGACAAATGTAACCATCTACAAACTGGATCCTTCCGGGATGTCCTCCTTTGCAGGCATTTCTCCGAACCAGTTTGTTTACACCGATGGGAACAGCAGTCGCGTGAACCAGTTACCCATAGTAGTAAAAAATAATATTTCCCTGCAGCTGTCACCCTACCTGTTCACCCAGATAAATGCCCAGTACGCAAAGGTATACATCAACCTGACCTTCAACCTTACCTCTCCAAGCACGTTCATCAACACCACCAACAACCCGTACGCCAGCCCCTTCGATTACAATTATTATTCCGATAACGTGACACAGCCGAGACTGCGGGATGCGGTCGTCGAGGTGGCAGTATGGTGAATGACACCGGGCAGCTCTATACGATCGAAGGGGTCGCAGCCGGCCTCATCATGCTCCTGACGGTGTATTTCGTGTTCAATACCACTTCGGTTTACACGCCGGGGGATGCCCACATCAGTGATATGCAGATGGAAGTACTCGGCGGCGATGCACTGAGGATGATGGACACTCCCCCGTCCCTGAATTCCTCATCCCCCCTGGTAGGGATCATCCAGCAGGATGACGGGGAGAAATTTAAAACAATGTTTTCGAATTACACTGATAACCGGACGCTTCTGGGACCGGATGCTATCAAGTTCACGGCGAGTTACACCTGCAGGGATTGCAACGGGAACTGCGCTGATCCAAACCTGCTCCAGCAGACCGAGAGCATTCCCCTTACTTACAACAGGAATTTAACCGGGGGGGAACATGCGGTAAGGGTGACCAAATGGGTAATTGTAAATAAAAGGGTATGTGACCAGATGAGTGTAGCGGCAAAGGACCGTGCCGTACTGGTGGAGGTGTTGATGTGGCGCGACTGAACGATGATGCACAATGGATTATCATGATGGGATTTATTGTCAGCTTCAGCCTGTTCTTCCTGGCCCTCGTTATCAACCAGTCCACGGTAGTAGGACAATCAACGGCTGAAGGCGTGATCGAATTCCCGAAGAACGATATCAGGGATATCAACGGTGAGATTACCGGATACAATGGTCTCGGAACACCCAACAATTCGGTTGTTCAGCTTGATCTCGAGAAGATCTCGCTTGAACGGAAAAATGCCATCATCAATTACACAACCGTGATGAGTATCAACCACACATTCATCAATATCCATTATAATAACGGGGTGACGGTTTTCAATGAGAACTGGTCGTCACTGTGAGCCCGACCGGCCGGATTCCGGCGTGGCAAATATGATCGAATACGTAATGATTAGTGGTGTCTGCACCGGCCTCCTCATCGTGATGCTCCTTCTTGTGAATACCTACATCCTGCAGAACCCGGCCGACGAACTGAGTTATATTGCATTTACTGATATCGGGAATGGTGTTTCAGCGCGGATCGTTGACGTATATGCCCTGGCACCGGTGGATGGATCGATCGCGACAAAGATTGACCTCCCCACGGATGTTGCCGATAAGGATTATTATATCGATATTGAGCCGGGAACAGATCCGATCGATCAGAATGTGAAGGTATCGCAGGGATATATCGAATCGGATGTTTCCCTTGCCGGTATTGGCGCCTCACGGGGTGTGGCTGGTAACACTACCGGTAGTGGAATGAAGAGGATCAGCTATGATTCTGGAGGATATTGATGACTAAGAGAGAGAGATGGCCGCAGTGCTTGAATGATCAGGCAGTGTCTGAAGCGCTCGGATTTTTACTCATTTTTACCATGGTGATCGTTGGAGTCGGTCTTGTGACGCTCTACGGCTATCCCATGCTCCTGCAGCAACAGGTTACTGCCGACGAGAAGATCATGGAGAAGAACATGATTGTCCTGCAGAATGATCTGAAAAGCATCACGTACAAGACCGTTCCGTATAAAGAGACCTCTCTGCAAATCGGGGGCAGCGGGACACTTTTCGCCTACAACAGCAGTTCCACGAATTCCGCTTTCAATGTGTACTCCCCCGTGTTCAATTACGTCACCGCATTCCACCCGGGCGACCTCAGGTATGTTTCCGATAGTGCAGATACGGATCTTTCCCTCCAGAACGGTGCTGTCGTGAAGCGACAGCACCTCGAGAGTGGCTCAGTCATGCTTGCGGAGCCCCGCTGGTTCTACGATTCCCTGACCAATACCCTGGTCATCAATCTCATTACCGTAAACAGCTCCGCCACTATGTCGAGGACGGGAGTCGGGACCGTGCAGATGGAACTGGGACTGACCAATTATACCTATAATACGCTGGCGCCCGGGACCAATCTTTACGTTTCCTATACCCCGGACCCGAATCCCAACGGGCAGGATTATAAAGAGGCCTGGGGCAATTATTTAACCCAGAGTATGGGCATGGTTAAAACGGCAAATCCGAATGAGTACCTGTTCCAGCCAGCGCCTGTCAATCCCAGCCAGAATTTGATACTCGTCATAAAAAAATACGAAGTGATTATCGATTCGGTTTGATCTTTTTTAGGATTTTACATTTTTAAAAAAGAGAGGTGATCATTACAGGTAATTATTCCTCCGGAGCCATTCCACCTGCGGCCCGGTATAGCGGTAGATGATGTCGCATTTCTCATCCTGGAAGTTCCACGGTATGACAATCAGGATGTCCCCTTCCCGGATCCAGACTTTCTTTTTTATTTTTCCCTTGATCCTGCCCATCCTTGTCACACCGTCAAAACAGCGGACCCGGATATGGTTTGCCCCCATCATCAGTTCTGCGCACCCGAACATTTCCCGGTTGCGTTTCTGGGGTAGTTTTACCCTGATAACCTCATCACCCGGCGGTGCTCCCGGTCTCTTATCAGTCAGTACAACCTCTCCTTATTCCATGTTTTTTCCGGATTTTATCGCTTAATTGTTGGTGCGGGGGAAAATATATGTATTCCCACCGGGAGGACGGAAAACCGGTGCGTTACGGAACGGGCGTTCCTGACAGTGCTAGGGCGAGACTGATGAGCATTACAGTACCGACACCCCCGATGAAGAGACCGGATGCCCGGTTGATCAGGGCGAGGTTTCCTGAGCTGATCCGGGACCGGACAGACCCTAACGTACCGCATAGGAAGATCCACCATCCCGCGGAACCACAAAAGAACCCGGCAACGAATTCTGCTGCCGAGATCACTGAAGTGCCGCCGAAAGAAAAGCCGAAGCCGGGCAGGGTCACTATGAGAAAAAGAAGGGTCAGCGGGTTTGCAATGCCGATCGCGACCATGGAGAGATAATCCTTCGCATAGCCCTCGTGCAGGCTCTTCTCTCCTCCCGTAACGGGCCGGATGAAAAAAATCCGTATCCCGACGATAACAAGGACCAGCCCTGCAAAAAAGCGGAAGAAGACCTGCCACGAGAGTATGAACCCTGAGATCTCGGTCAGCCCGAGGAATGCCACCGTGGCATAGAACGAATCGGCAGTTGCCACACCGAACCCGGATATAATGCCATGAAACTTTCCGTCAGAGAGGGAACGCTGGATACACATGAGGGCGATAGGGCCGACCGGTACGGCGAGGATTAGGCCGATGATTATTCCCTGTATGACGATACCGATCTCCACATGGCACCCGGGATTGTTCGCTGCTTTACCTGTTGTCCGTTCCCTGACATCAATGTTGCACAGAACTATCAGGAGTTCCTGTACGGTGATTCCAGGTGCGGATGTTCTGTCAGGCCACCGGCATGGAAGCCAGGATTCACGGGATACGGATATCCCGGATCCTGCCCGAAAACTGGGTCAATACACATAAATGCCGGCAGATGTCAATTCATGGTATCCGAGGTCTTGAAAACATGGACGACGCCAGAACTCCGACGTGTGACAAGAACCATGATGAGACCCCGATGCGGCGGGTGTGGGCCGATGGCCATGGCGGTGTCGTATACCAGTGCACGCTCTGCGGTAGGAAGATGCAGGTCCGGGAGTGATCAAATGAGGGTGTGGCCTACCCCCGTTCCACGGTATTTTTCCGGTCGCTCGACCCCCTCGTGTCAGGGTTCCCGTAAAACGGTGCAGGGTCTATGTGGAGGAGCGGAAATCGAGAGGAATAATGCGAGGGGAGGGATTTGAACCCGCGAACTCCTTCAAGAACAGATCTTGAGTCTGCCTCCGTTGACCAGGCTTGGATACCCTCGCACCTGTGGGAATACTGTTGGCGAGGGAATACATAAGGGCACTGATCACATGAAATCCGCAAGACCGAGCTGCTGCTGCTTCTCCTCGCCAAACGTGGAGGTGATCGCAAGGTCGAGCACTTCGACCCGCTGTTTGGTGTACTCCGAGACCTTGTACTTCCGGCAGATCTCGCGCGACATTTCGAGGTATTTCTTCACCGAGCCTTCGTGCACCGTTGGAATGATGTTGCCGTTGCAGGCCCCTTTGCCTCGGAACCTCGTGCACTTGCCCGCAAGAGGCATCCGCCGGTAACTCGTGTTGCACTTCGTGCACCGGAACTTCTGCTTGGAGAACGCCGAGAGGTTGCCCATGAGGTCGCGGATGAAGTGGGTGGTGAGCACCCGTTCCGCCACGTCGTCGGCATCGACAGCACGGATCTTCTCCGCAAGGATCAGCTCGGCCTCCAGCTTATCGGGCATGGTCCTGAGCTGGGTATACATCGATTCCAGTGGACCGGATGAGATGTCCGATGTGTCGTGGGTGAACTGGAACCCCTCTACCTGGGCCGGGGTCCCCACACGCCGCTCGACCCGGTCGATGAGCGCTGCAATGGTCGCGGGCTCGACATAGGAAAGCGCCCCGGTATAGAGCTCGATGGGGTACTTCTCGCAGACATCGACATTGAGGGCCTCCTTGTCGATCTCGGCCGGATCGATCCGGCTTGTCAGCACCAGCGGCGCGTCCATTGAACCTCCCCGGTTCTGAGGCAGGAACGAGCGCGAAAAGTTGATCAGGCCGTCCATGAGGAGCATGATGCAGTCCTCGTCGCCATCGCACTGGCCGGTGAAGATGCCGTTTGCAACGAGCGTGTGGTCGTCCGCAACCGTCAGGCAGTAGACCCGCTCCTCGGGGGCAGGGACGGGTTCTGCCTGCCGGATGGTGTCGGAGATGACACACGAACCTTCGAAAACCGGCACCGCGTCGCCGGGCCTGAGTTCCATCGCCTTGATCTTGCGGAGGTATCCCGTGTCCCAGACCAGCATCGCATGCTCAGGGGTAACCACGAGTTCCCTGCCCCGCGAGGTGACAACCCGGACCAGTGCGGCCGGCGAGCGGTGGAGAGAGACCGAGGTTATCTTGCGGAGGTGGATCTGGCCACTCGTATCAACGGCACGGGTGTAGAACGGGCGGGCCGGGTCCGAGTAATAGGTGCCGAGCCGGTCGAGACCGGGCCGGCTGAGGTCGAAATTCTCCAGCACAAATTTCCGGATCGGGGACTTCGCCCAGCACTTCCCGTCATACACTTCGATTTCGGTATCGCCGTAAAAACAGTTCCTGCGCTTGGCGGCGTGGAAGAACGGGTGGGCGTACCCGACGTTTGCCCGGGTAAACCCGACGATCCGGGCGAGGACCCCGGCGCTCGTGTGCGGTGCAAGGCCGATGACAAGGTGCCCCAGGAGATCGGCAGGTTCCTTTACCTTATAGAAGGGTTCGAGGCCATAACATTTCACGAGGAGGTCATCCATGAACTGCGCTACGCTGACCATGTATCCGGCGCAGGAATCGGAGAGGAGGAGATCCTGCGGGTGGAGCTCCACTACCTGCGAGCCGCTCTGGAGATCGTAGCCTTTGGTATCCTTCGTATACCCGAAAGCCCGGAGTTTTTCTACCGATACCCGCACCTCGTCCGGGCGAATGTGCGTAAGGGGCAGGTCGATCATGTCAAACCGGGTCGTGCCGTCCTTGAAGACAAAGATGTTCTGCCGCGCCCGGAGGATACCCTTCTCCATTGCTTCCACGGTCTTCTGCCGTGAGATTACCCCTTTCACTCCTTTGACGAGCGCGACGCTGTCAGGTTTCATCCCCAGCCGCTCCATCGCCTTGCCGTACTCTGCCTTCATGTTAAGGGTGACCCGCTGGCTGCAGGTGGCCGGAACATTACAACCGGGACAGCGGTCCTGCGTAGTCTCCCGCCCGCACTTCGGGCAGGAGAATATTGCGACCGTGTGCCCCCCGCACTTTTCACACCGGTTCAGGTACGTGATCTCGTTGCATGCCGAGCACCGGCGCCGGCCGACCTCGATCTCGATGATCCCGCCCTCTTTCTGGAAGTCAAGATCCGTGTCCTCCGCGTCCACTTCAGCCGTGTGGGCGGAGGCAGACTGGAACGAGCGCCTGCTCCCCCCCGAATCGCCGAGCGGGAAGAGGACATGGGGCGGCGGGTTCATCTTCCGGGGCTTCGATTTGCCCGGCCTGCCCATCCGGCCGCCGATCCGGGTCCCGGACCGGGACCGCATCCTGATCCTGCCCAGGTGCATCACCAGTGCCAGCGGACCCGCGTTGGCCGGAGCGGTTTGCCACATCTCACTCTTTTTGAGATTGTCAGTGAGTCCGAGGCCGGCAATAAACGAGAGATATGTCCGGATTACGATGCTGCCGTCGCGGACTTCGTGCGGGATGAGCAGTACCTCGAGGGATTCCTTGATGGCAGGATCGTTCGGGAAGTGCAGGCCGTCTTCCCCCAGGCTTCCCTGTGTCGACACATGCTCCGCGAGAGCCCGTATCTGATCTGTTGATATATCATCCCAGAACCAGGTCCAGGCAGGGTGGAGGTACCCTCCCGTCCGGGCATACTCCAGTGCTTCCTGCTCGTCCTTTGGGGATTTTTTGCCGTCACCCGCATCGAGCAGCCACCACTCCTCGCAGTAGCCGGCGGGCACGAGCGGGTGGTTGTTCTCTAGGAACTCCCCGTAGGAGATGAGAATTTCACCGACGTCAAGGATCTTCTCGACCCCGGCGACGAGGCGTTGTGCGGTCGCCTCGTCATCGATCCGGAGCACGTCACCGTTCTGCATCCGGACGGTCGGCCCTTCAATGGAATCAACCGGCACGACGCCGCAGGCCTTGCCCGGCCGCTCGGTTTTCATCTGCGTCCCGGTGGCGAGGAACTCCCCGAGAACGTAGAGGGTCGCGGGATGCAGCCCCGCAGCGGCAAAACCGGTATTCCGCGACCTCCCGTACCGGAGCCTGAAACCCCCTTTCCGCATCGGGTAGGAGAAGACCGGCAGGCCGCCGATCAGGTCCCGGAGGTACTTGTCGATCGGTTTTATCCCGGGCGTCCTCTCCACATCGCTGCCTTTTGCCGCCCCGGCGATCAGGGTATCCAGCCAGTCCCAGCCCTCCATCTTCATCTTCTCGACCCGGCTCTTGAGCTTGCGGGCCTTGCCGGCGATCCCTTCCCCGATAACAAGCGCCATGCCACCCCGGACAACATTCGTCTCCACCCGCCCGAGGTTCCGGTGACCCGAGACTTCCTCCTGCTCGGTCGCTTCCCCGTCGATACAGACCGGGCAGTTCTCGATGATCAGCCGTATCTCGGCCTCGCTGGGGAGATACTGGAGGTTCATGATGGTGTTGTACTGCCCGATCTCCTCGATGTACCGCTCCACCTCCTCCTGCCGCGGGATATAGCGGCTGATGCCGAGTTTCTGCCGGACATAGTCTCCCACCAGCACCGAGAGCGCCTGAGCCGTGCCGCCGGCGCTCCGTATCGGGCCCGCGTAATAGATCATCAGGTACCGGGTCCCGTCATCGTTCCTGCCTAGTCCGATCTTTGCGATCCCTTCCGTGGGTGCGGCGACGACGCCTTCGGTTAAGAGCGCCATCGCCACCCGTATCGCATGATCGAGGATCTCCTCATCGGTTGTCTCGCCGAATTTCCGGGCAACGAAATCATCACCGATCCGGAGGGCGACCTCCTCCCGGGACATCTGCTGTTCAAGTTCGCGGATCCGGACCGCTACTCCTTTGATCCCAAGAAGTGCCTCCACCCGGTCCGCAAGGTCGCTCGCAATCGGGATCTCGACATCCGTGCTGGGATCGAGACCGCGGGAGCGGGCCTCTTTGGCTATCGCGATTGCCCGATAAAGCTCGTCCAGTAAGGATCTCTCATAGGCTTGCATGGCGGGCGAGAGCGTGAGCATACCGGTACGGTTGTGCCGGACGGGGATTTATGGATGCTGATGCGGGAAGTGCCCACAAGTACCGGTGGGGATGTGCGGTCGTGCCCGGCCTGACCGTACGATCCTTGGTTAAGGATCCTGAACAAAGTCGTTTCCCGGCGCCGGAGGTTTTCTCCTCCCGGAGTCTCATTCTTTCTTTATCTTCCAGATATGTGTGAAGATCGTCGCTGCTGCGCCGATAACTGCGGTAATAATGCCACCGATTATGGCCCCGATCACCGATGGGTTCTCCAGTGCCCCTCCCGGAGAGGTCACGGTTGGCTGAATGGTGACCGCAGGTCCGGTTGTAGGTACTATGAGCGGTGTTGCATGCACAGCCAGGGGCCGGGTATAAGACCCGCCAAGGGGTTGAAGTGTCCCGAAGTCATTCGTGACCTGACCGGGCACAACGTAGAGGGTCCCCTCGTAGTCATAGTACCCGCTCAGTGCAAGCCGTACCATGTGGTTTCCCGCGGGAATGCCGGTAAGGTTCGCCGGGGTAACCCCATAGTATACCCCGTCAATGAGGATACTGGCGCCGAGCGGGGATGAGGCGACCGTAATATTTCCGACAGGGACCTGTGTAACCTGTTCTATTGTGGTGACAGGAACCGCCGTTGTCACCACGGTTGTCGCTGTCGTCACGGGCACCGTTTCCGTCGGAGTTTGCATCGTCGTATTTGATACCGGAGTAGTATTAACCAGAGGGACCGTCGCTGATGTGGTAACTGGAATGGTTGCTGTCGTGTTCGGGGGGACTCCGGTAGTCACCGGTGTCGCTGCTCCTGTTGCCGTCGTCGGCACGACCGTAGCATTCATTGTATCCTGGCCAGCGACAGAAACAGGTAATACCATGAGCGCAGCCACGACAAGAATAACGAGCTGCGTACAGGTATTTCTCACGATACGATCTCCATTATTACCTTATAACCCGTGCCCGTGGCTCCTGACGGGTTGTCCGATCGGGATTCTTGTCTCATCGCCACCCGGCCGCACGAAGGCAATGGATTCATCACCGGATTCCGTTGTAAGGAGATTCACATCATTCCTTACCTGGGTGCCGCCGGGAGACAGATCATGATTCAGGAAATTACTGAGCGTTCCGGCCTGATGAATCTTGCCAGACACGGCTCGCCACCATGTGCCCGGATGGTATTGCACATTGCCGGACCTGTATGCCATTTAAGTACCGTTCGGGGGAAACATTGTCGTACGGAAGATCCGTCCCGGTTTACATCGAAGGAAGTCCGGGGGGGGTTTTGTTTCGGGACACGTGCTCCCCGCCCGCTCCCCCGGATGGACTAAAAAAACCTTCACCCGCCTTTCCTGACATGCTCCACAACAGAAGGAAGCCCGGCCTCCCCCATCTGCCAGAGCGTCAGGGTGGCACAGCTCCTGATGATCTCGTCAGCATCGTCGAGCCGCTGCCGCAGGGGCTCCACGGCCGGTTCGCCGATCCGGCAGAGCGCCTGCGAGAGGAAACCCCGGAGTTCACGATCATCGCTTGCCATCGCCGTGATCAGCGATTCAATTGCGGGGGCACCGATCTCGCCGAGTGCTGCCGCAGCATAGCGCCGGAATTCCCGGCTTGCATGCTCCTGCATTGCCGCGATCAGGGGAGAGACTGCGGATTCGCCGATCTTCGCAAGGGCGACTGCTGCGTACCAGCGCCGGTCATTGTCCTGTGCTCCCGCCAGGGTCGCAATCAGGGGTTCGATTGCGATCGTCCCGGTCTCCTTCAGGGCCGAGATGGCCTCATGCCGCTGACCGATCAAGGGCGACCGGAGGGCCTCGATCTGCTCCCGGATCTCCTCATCGGTAACCTTCCTTTTCCCGCCGGTTTTTGCCATACGTACCACTGATCTGGGCACTCCCTCCTCATGGTTTTTTCCTTTTCCGAACGGTCATCAGACTGTGAGGACGAGAAGAATTGCGAAGCAATTCTTCGAACACAACTGGTATTCCGGAACCGTATAATAATTATGCAAGCCCCAGCCAGCCGGGGATAAAAAGGAGGACAAAGCAGGCAAGCATCAGCCCCATACCGAGTGGGATACCGACCCGTGCCCATTCGCTGCTGCTGATCCCGAGCTTAGCGGCAGCGACGATGTTGGGGATGTTGCCGGGGATGAGCATCCCTCCGGAGATGAGGAGCCCCATGAGTGCGCTCGTGATCTGCGGGGACGACAGGGCGGGGCTGATCTCCGCAGCGGCAAGGGTGGCATTATCGAGCACAGCGGATACCATGTTGATCCAGTACAGGCCGGCGGACGGGACCAGGATGACATATTCGAGGATGAGCGGCCTGAACCCTTCGCCAAGGAAGACCAATGCCATGATGAACAGGTATACCTTACCGGCCCGGGTAAAGATCTCCGAGACCGTCTCCCGTTCGACACGGCATTCGACATGCTGGTTCCCAGTATGGCTCCGCGAGACGAGGAGAACGCCCACAAACCCGAGGACAACAATGGCAGGGAGGATGTACCATCCCAGTTTTTCAAAGAGGTAGGCGAACCCGGCATGGTAAGGGGCGCCGGATAACTTGGAGATGACAATGGTGCTCAGCGGTTCGCCCAGCGGAGTCAGCCCGGCCCCAAGCCCGATCGAGAAGCACGCTACCACCGTAATCCCGACCTTTGCTTTCTTCACCACGGGAAGGGCGTTGACGATCTCGACGAGGATGATTGCGGCAATGATCGCGGATATGATACTGGAGACGAAGCCAAGGATGACGATGACCAGGAAGACGATCCACCGCAGGGGCAGCCGGCCGACCATGCCGACAATCGCTTCCTGGATCCGGTGGTAAAAAAAGTGGAGGAGGAGCCCGGCAAGAAGCACGATCTGGACGATCCCGATGGGGATACCAAAGAAGCTTGTGATGTTCAGGGGCGAGAGCAGCGCCTCGGCGACGATCGCAGGGCTCCAGCCGGTCTGAGTGCCGGGGATGGACATGAACCCGGCAATCGTGAGGGCAGCGGCACCGCAGGCAAACAGGAAGAGCTCCAGGTTGTGTTCGATACGTGGTACCCGGAACGGCAGGATGAGGACAAGTGCGAAGATGATGAGCAGCCCGAGATTAGCAAGCACGTCCATTTCCCGTCTCCGGATTCAGGTACTCTTTTTGTATCCGGTTTTTAAAAACGTGGTGCACCCGGAGGATTCACGGATATGTTTTTTTATTGTACCGGTCATGCCTGAGGTAAGAAAGTATATATCCAACATCGATGGTATAGGCAATTGATCATCTCTTGCGGGGGAGGTGGATTATGGCGCAGGACATTCTGAAAACGATCAGCACACTGCAGAACACGGCAATCGGCAACTGCCGTAAGCGGATCGAGGATGCGGCACTGAGGGCGAAGGGGATCATCAGGAGCGGGCCAAAGGACGCGGATACCCAGTGCCGGTGCCAAGACCCCCCGCACGGCGTGACTTCGGTCCTGAAGCGGAAGCACGGGCTCTAGAGAGGCGAGAGGTATGGATACCGATAAAACACTCCTGCAGCAGATACGGGACAAGGAACAGGATCTTGCCCGGAAGGTTGACGCAGTCCGAACAGAAGCGGAAGCAACCGTTTCCGCCGCACGGGACGAGGCGAAAGACCTGCTCTGCACGGCAGATACCGTAGGGAAAACAACTGCCGAACAGGTATACTGGAAGGAGCGCGGAAAGACCGAGATCGAGATCGAAGCGCTGAAAAAAACTGCTGAACAGGAACGGGAGACCGTCGCGGCACAGGGAGGGAAGAATATTCCCGCCGCGGCGGACCGGATCGTCAGGTACGTGACCATGGATTAATGCCGTGACGGCCGGTGGAGTGTCGTATGCTCCAGGTGATGAAACGCATACAGGTTATCGGGCCAAAAAACGAACTGAGCCAGGCAGTCGACCTGTTGTACCGGGCAGGCAGTGTCCATCTCGAGAACGCGCCGGAGCTCATCCCGCGGGGCGAGATCTGTCTTGACAGCGGCAGACTGGAGGAAGCAGAGGCGGCAGAGGAGGTCCTCGTCAAAATCAGTGCGATCTTCACCACCCTCCCCGCCATCTCGGATGATCCCGGCCTCCAGGAACGGCTGCGGGCCTCTCTTGAAAAAAAGACTCATGCGGAACTTATCGCACGGGCCCGTGAGATCATCCATACCCTCGAGACAACGACACGGGAGCTGGCTGCCAAGAAGAGCGAACTCTCCCTCTCGATCACTGCGCTGAACCGTTATGAAAAGGTACTCGACATCATTCAGCCCGTCGAGAAGGAACTGCCGGTACTGGAAGGGTTCGAGGTCACGATCCTCCTCATCCAGGAGGAGCACCGGGACGTCCTCGAGCTGATCAAGAAAGAGCTGAACACGATCACTAGCGACAGGTTCGAGATGATCGCAACAACGGTCGATGCCGAGACCCTCGCTGCCATCATGGTCTTCCCCAAGAGGTATTCTGAGGATGTCCACTCGTTTATCTATTCCGTAAACGTGAATGAGGTGAGGCTCCCGAAGGATACACCGGCAGGCCGTTCTACGAGATGTACGCCCTTCTCGAAGAGAGCCGGATGAACGCACAGGACGAGATTGCCCGCATTGAAACGGAGCTGCTCGCGCTTTCGAATACCTGGTACCAGGAACTCGTGGTCCTCAGGAAGCAGCTCGGGAACATCCACGGGGAACTCGGCGCGTACCGGAACTTCGGGATCTCGGAGTACACGTTTGTCATCATGGGCTGGATCCCCAAGAAGTACCTGAAGAGGATCCAGCGGGCCCTGCACGAACGCTTCGGGGACCGCGTGGTCGTATGCGAACTCCCGGTAACGGAAAAGGACATGGAGAACGCCCCGGTCTTTTACGACAACCCCTTCTGGGTCAAACCTTTCGAGTTCATCATGCAGCTCGTTGCCGCGCCGCAGTACCGCGAAGTCGACCCCTCACCCGTCCTAGCGATCTTCTTCCCGCTCTTCTTCGGGATCATGGTCGGCGACATCGGGTACGGGCTCGTTATACTTGCCTTCGCGCTCGTGATCCGGCCCCGGTTTAAGGCAGTTGCATTTGCGAAGAGCCTTGCCGACATTCTTATCATCTCATCAATTCCGACGATCCTGTTCGGGTACCTGTTCGGGGAATTCTTCGGGGACCTCGGAGAGACCATGGGCTGGCTCCACCCGGTGCAGGTCCTGGGCATCACCTGGAACCGCGTGGACGCGATGATACCGATGCTCATACTCGCCATCACGCTCGGGGTCATCCACGTCTCCCTTGGCCTCCTCATCGGCATCCGGAATGCAATCATCACGAAGAGCCGGAAGCACCTGTTCGAAAAGTCCGGCATGCTGATGATGATAAGTGCGCTCATCCTCCTCATGGCGATGCTTGCAGGTGTTCTGCCGGAGGTCGTGATATACCTGGTTATTGTCCTCATTGTTATCGCCCTGCCCCTCATCCTGATGGGGGCCGGGGTGTTCGGCACGATCGAGGTGATGAGTACGGTGGGCAACATCCTCTCCTACGCAAGGCTGATGGCGATCGGTATGGCCTCGGTGATCCTCGCCATGGTGGCAAACCGGCTGGGCGGGGCATTCGAGTTTGCCATCATCGGCATCATCGTCGCTGTCCTGCTGCACGCGCTCAACATCCTGCTTGCGATGTTTTCCCCCTCGATCCACGCGATGCGTCTCCATATCGTGGAGTTCTTCTCCAAGTTCTATGAGGGCGGGGGCGTTGTATACAAGCCGTTCAAGAAAGAGGTATAGCCGGAGGGTGCCCGGTTACGCGAGGTGCAGGGTCTTTTTCTCTCGGCTGGAACGATAACAAATCCAGGTTTTTAGGATATTTATTTAAAATGACAAAAAAGGATCACACTTCCGGCACGAACTTCGTGCCGTAGTGGATTATGCCGCTCTTACCATCGGTTGCGATCCTGCGGAAGACGCTTTTCACCCGCATGCCGATCTTCGCATCCTCCGGATCGCAGATGATCTGGGTCGTCATCTGGGGCCCCTCATCGAGCCTGATGATGGCAAGCACGTAGGGCCCTGGAGAAGCGAACTGGTCGGGGGCGGTCTGGATGATCGTGTAGGTCACCACGGTTCCCTTCCCGGAGAACTTGTGGTCCACGATCTTGCCGGTCCTGCGGCAGTCGGGACAGAACGTCCTCGGGGGGAAGAAGTGCCTCCCGCATCTCTCGCACTTCGTGCCGATCAGGTTGTAGCGCTGGGGGATTTTTCTCCAGAATCGTGCGACGGTCATTTCATACCCTCCCCAGGATGTGCACGGCAACCGTTGCACCGGTGCCTCCCACGTTGTGTGTCATACCGATCGTTGCCCCGTCGATCTGGCGCCTGCCTGCGTCGCCACGGAGCTGCTGGACAATCTCGTACACCTGCTTGATGCCGGTTGCACCGACCGGGTGGCCGCAGGCCTTGAGCCCGCCGCTCGTGTTGACCGGGATCTTCCCTCCGAGCGCGGTCTCACCGTCTGCGGTGAATGTGCCTGCCGTACCTTTCCTGCAGAACCCGAGATCCTCGATTGCACAGATCTCCGCGATCGAGAAGCAGTCGTGCACTTCCACCATATTGATGTCCTTGTGTGTAAGCTTCGCCATCTTGAACGCCCACTGCCCTGCGGCCACGGTCGCGTCAAGGGTGGAGATGTCGCGACGGTCATGGAGCGCGATGGAGTCGCTTGCCTGGGTGCTTGCGAGCACCTTAATCGGCGTGTCCGTGAACTCCCGTGCCCGTTCGAGCGGTGCGACGATCACTGCCGCCGCCCCATCGGTGATAGGCGAGCAGTCGAAGAGCCGGAGGGGGTCGGCGACCATCGTGGACCTCAGGACGGTTTCGAGCGAGATCTCCTGCTGGTACTGGGCAATCGGGTTCCGTGCCCCGTTAAAGTGGTTCTTCACCGCGACCTGCGCGAGCTGCTCGCGGGTCAGCGGGTAGCGGTGCATGTAGTCCTGGGCAATCATTGCATAGAGCCCCGGGAATGTTGCACCGACAAAGCCTTCCCACTCGCGGTCGGCAGCACCGGTAAGCATGTCGGTGCTCGCACCGGGTTCGACATCGGTCATCTTTTCGACACCTGCGGCGACGACGATATCTTCCATCCCGCTTGCGACCGCGATCACTGCCTGCCGGAACGCAAGGCCGCCGGATGCGCAGGCCGCCTCGACGCGGGTCGAGGGGATGTGCCGGGTTGCCATGCCTGCGTAGTCCGCGATCAGGGCACCGATGTGCTCCTGCTCGATGAACCGCCCTGCGCTCATGTTACCGACGTACATTGCATCGATCTTCTCGCCGGAGAGCCGGGCATCCTCGAGCGCGAGGGTCCCGGCCTCAACGAAGAGGTCGCGGAACGAGCTCTCCCACTTCTCCCCGAATTTTGTACACCCTGCGCCGATCACTGCTACGTCTCTCATTCCTGCATCACCAGTTTTCCTTTGTGTTTCGCATACCGTGCATAGTCCAGGTAGATGGGGTTTTCCAGAAGTTTCCCGACACACGGTGCCGCGTCGCGGTGGAATGCATCCGACGTGATCGCGTCAGTCACCTCGATGTCGAATGCATCGCTACCGGCACCGGAGCCGAACGAGCAGACGAAGATCGTGTCGCCCGGCCGTGCGATGTCCAGTGTTGCGGCAAGCCCGATCGGGGATGCGCCGGAGTAGGTGTTGCCGAGATGCGGGACCACGAGGCCCGGCTTGATCTGATCCGATGTGAAGCCGAGATCCTTTGCCACCTTCTGGGGGAACTTCGCGTTGGGCTGGTGGAAGACCGCGTAGGTGAAGTCCTTCGGGCCCTTCTTCGTCTGCTCGAAGAGGAGGTTGCTTGCCCCTTTCACATGCTTGAAGTAGCCGGGGTCTCCGGTGAACCGGCCGCCGTGGCGGGGATAGTCCTGCCCCTCGCGGCGCCAGAAGTCGGGTGTGTCCGTGGTGAACGAGCAGGTGTGGTGAATCGTTGCGACCGGGTCGTCGCTCCCGATGACGAAGGCTGCCCCGCCCGCCGCCGCGGTATACTCGAGAGCATCGCCCGGCGCACCCTGCGAGACATCGGTCCCGATTGCGAGCCCGTACGTGATCATCCTGCTCTTCACAAGGCCCATGCAGGTCTGGATCGCAGCCGTGCCTGCCTTGCAGGCAAACTCGTAATCCGCAGCGGTCATGTTCGGTGTCGCGCCCACGGCTTCGCCCACGGTACATGCGGTCGGTTTGACAGCATAGGGATGGGACTCGCTGCCCACGTAGACAGCCCCGATCTCTTTTGGGTCCACGTGCCTGCGGAGCAGGGCATTGCGGGCCGCTTCAACAGCGATCGTTGCCGCGTCTTCATCCATGTCCGGTACGGATTTCTCAAAAACGCCCAAGCCCCCTTTGATGTCAGATGCGTTTGCACCCCAGACCCGGGCAATCTCCTCGACCTTGATGCGGTATCTCGGTATATATACACCGTAGGTAATGATGCCTACCATTCTTTCTCCCTCAGGGTACTCACGATTTTGTCAACATCCATGCTCGTACAGAAGACGGTGATGCGATCGCGTTCTGCCATTTTCTCGACGATTGGGTGGACGTCCGGGGCATCGATCCCCTGCAGTACCACGCATCGCGGCTTGAAGGGCGTGACGCGGATTGCGACCATCGGCGATTTGCCGGTCGAGACGTTGGTGAAGACCAGCGCCCGCTCGGTGCTCCAGCCGTAAATGCGGTTGAACTCGTCGGATGAGAGCTGCATGATCGCGTTCAGGCTGTTGATCACGGTATAGCCGAAGATGACCTGGTCCGTTGAGCCGCAGAGCAGGGTGCAGCCGATTGCATCGGCAAAGTCCTTCAGGGGGACCGGAGCCCGTACTCGTGGAGGTCGTAGATCACGTCATCGTCGACATTCGAAAAGAGCATGGTTGAGAATTTCTGGATGTGTTTCCCGCCGTTCTCCTCGTCCATGGCGAGGAGCGTGTCGACAATCTTGCCGACCACGGCAGTGCCGGGACTTTTCCGCCTGCCACTCTCATAATCGCTGATGACAGACGGGGAGACGCCGAGGCGGTCCGAGAGGACGCCCGGTGCGATCTCGAAGTTCATGCGCCACTTCTTCAGCGCATGTCCCGGTGAGTCCGACAGCGTAATCTCGCCCGCCATCTTCTCGGCAAGCTGGTTCCGCATTCCGGATTTCATGCTCATGATCAAGGAGCCCGGGCGTTAAATAATTAACGAACGGGTATTCGACACAAAACGAACCACGACGGAGGTTTGCGCGGAGGGCAACCCATAAATAATAAGCATCTCAATTTTGATAAGCATGATACCAGCGGAAGATCTCCAGTGTCTCAAGGCGATTGCAGTGCGGGGAGGCTGCCACGGTCCGGTCTTCGTCTCCACCCAGAGCATCGGCGAGATGCTCGCGATCAGCCAGCAGACCGCATCGCGCAGGCTCAAGGGGCTCGAGACAGCGGGGCTCATCACAAGAACCATGTCAGCAGATGGTCAGCACGTGACCGTGACGAAGGCCGGCGAAGATGTGCTGCGGAAGGAATACCAGGAGTACTGCCGGATTTTTTCGGAAGGCGGCAGGACATATCTCCTGAATGGATCCGTGGTGAGCGGCATCGGTGAAGGAAAATATTACATGAGCCTCGGGCCGTACAGGGAACAGTTCAGTGCAACCCTCGGGTTCGAGCCGTACCCGGGCACCCTCAATATCCGGCTCGCGCCTTCGAGCATGACCGTGCGCAAGAAGATCGATGCGCTCGACTGGACCCGGATCAAGGGGTTCTCCACGGACGGGAGGACCTTTGGCGATGCCCGTTGCATTCCGTGCCGGATCGGGGCGATCAAATGCGGCATCGTGGTGCCCGGCAGGACGCACTACCCTGACGACCTCATCGAAGTGATTGCACCCATCGCCCTCCGCAGGCAGCTCGGCGTGGAGGATAACGACAGCGTCAACGTCGAGGTGGGGCAATGATCGACGATGCCCTGGCAGCCCTCCGGGACGGGAAGTTTATCCTCCTGTATGATTTCGATGACCGCGAAGGTGAGACGGATTTTGCGATCCGGTCCGATGCCGTCACGCCGAAAGATATTGTCCGGATGCGCAAGGACGGCGGCGGCCTGATCTGCACCGCGGTCCACCCGGTCGCGGCCCAGCGCCTCGGCCTCCCGTTCGCAAGCGATGCCCTGCGGGCGATCGCTGTGGCCGAACGGGAAGGGGACATCCCGTACGACCGGAAGAACCACTCTTCCTTCTCGCTCTGGGTGAACCACCGGAACACCTTCACCGGTATCACCGACCGGGACCGGGCCCTGACCGTCAATGCGATCGCCGAGCAGGTGAAGCGGGCCCTCAATGGCGGTGGCGTGAACTTCCACGAGACGTTCCGCACACCGGGCCACATGGCCCTCCTTCGGGCCGCCGATGGGCTCCTCGATGTCAGGCGCGGCCAGACCGAGCTCTCGATCGCGATGGCCCAGATGGCGGGGATCACCCCCTCCGTGACGATCTGCGAGATGCTGGACGATGAGTCCGGCTATGCGCTCTCGAAGGCAGATGCAAAGCTCTACGCCCGCAAGCACAAGCTCGTCTTTATCGAAGGGGAGGAAGTGCTGGAGCAGTGGGAGAAGGAAAAGAAACATTCCGGCTGAACAATCCTCTCCCTATCTTCGTTCTGTTGTTTTTTATCCGCGGTCATGGATCTGCCGTTTTGTTACCGCAGGAAAGCAGGTCAATAACACATATACGCCATGGATTAAAACAAATGGAACATATGGCGAAGAAGACCTGTCCGCACTGCGGCACATCCATGGAATCCAGCCGAACGGTCTGCCCGGCCTGCCGGATGGTCCTGCAAGAGAAAAGCTCACGTTCACTCTGGCTTATCATCGCTGGTATTATCGTGGTCGCGATCCTTGCTGCCGTTGTGCTCCTCGTCAGTCCTTCCCCGCAACCGGCAACCATACCAACGCCGCCGGTCACTGCCCCGCCAACCGAAGCAGCTGCCTCCGCCCCGGCAGAGCCGACCTGTACCATCGCGGTTATTGGTACGAAAGTGCCGCCCTCCAAGATCCAGCTTCAGGTCATGACCAATCAATGCAGCGCAGGAGATATTTCTGAGCTTAGAGTGACTATTAACGGGGCACAACAGAAAGCAACGCTTGGTACCAGCCCGGGTTCGAGCCAGATCTTTACCGGCACCTCCGGCCTCAATAATGTGATCGTTGTTGCGAAATTTGCGAGTGGGGCCGAGAGGCCCGTATATGAGAGCATGGCCCTGTGAAGGTTTTTTTAATGCGTGCAGAAAAAAATTACATCCGGATCTGCGCAAGCGCGTCGTAGGCAATCTTCCGGAACAGTGACGGGTCGATCGTGGGGTACTGTTCCTTTGCCTTCAGGATATCCGGTGTCGGCTCTTTTGCATACGCGTCGACCCGGTCCAGCGTGTGCCGTGCCGCGTCCAGCACCCAGAGATCGCGGGTGTCCTTGTCCACGACCGTTATCGACTCGACCCGGACCGAGACTATGAACGTCCCGTCCGGTTTCTGGTAGAGGTTGGGCTTGCCGATCACTGCGACGAATGCGGGAGTCTCGATCTTGGCAAGCTGCTGCATCGCTTCGGGCTGGTAGCTGCCGGCCATGATGAAGAAGGTGCCGGTTGGATCGACCACGCGGCCCCGGTAGAAGATGTTCTGCTCGCCCTGCCGGGTCTTCTCGGTGAGGGTTCCGACAAGGAAGATCCGGTTCGAGCGCTCGCCGGTCGGCAGCAGGACAAAGGTCGGGCTCTTCTCGTCTTCCCCGTCCTTGAACTGGTACCGGCATTCACGCAGTTCCGCGGCAAATACACGGCGTGCCGGTTCACGCTCGAAGGCGCCTTCCCTGCGCCCCATATCCTTCGCGTTCGTGCTCATGAGGGTGCCCCCCCGGCGCGGTTCAGCAGGGCCGTATGGTCGCCCGACATGAACGCCACCTTCTCGCACTTGTTTACCAGGAGGCGGTTCTCGATCTCGCGGCCGTGACAGGTGATGTACCGGCCGAGCACCTTGTCCCGCATCTGGAGGAAGACCTCGTCCATGCCAAGCGGGTTGTTCTCCGCGATCTCCTGTGCTTGGGCAAGAGAGATCCCGGTCAGCGACTCCACGACATCGCGCTGGATCAGGATGTTGCGGGTCTTTTCCCCGTCGTCAAGCCAGCCCTTGATCCGCAGATCGTAGATGAATTTCGGCTGGATCTCGTGGACCGGGCAGTAGTTCTGGCGCGAGAGGGCACGGTTGCAGCCTTCCACCGGGCAGCGCTTGATGATGCCGGAGCCCGGCGCGATATGGACGATTGCGCCGGTCACGGCAGTTTCGCCGCCGCTGACCGCGATCTCGCCCTCTTCCTGCAGGACAGTTGCCGTGTTCAGGTTCAGGGAGAGCCGGCCGTTGAACTCGTCCACCTGTGCGTAGAAGAGGTTGTACACGGCTCCCGGCAGAAGCTTCTCCTTGCCGGGCTCTTTCCAGATAACGAACTTGATCGTGCCGGTCTCGTCACCCAGCAGGCCGGACTGGAGCATACGCTCGTGCGAAGCGTCCCACTCCTGGACGAACTTCACCCGGACACTGCCAATGCCTGGCCGGAGATCCCTGATCGGTATCGGTGCCGGGATAAGTGAACGGTCCTCGGTGATCTCTCTGATCGTTGTCCCCGAATGGATCTTCAGGTTGGCAACTCCCTTGAACTCGTCTACCACCGCCGATTCGATCCGGTACCATGACCCTTCGGCCATCGCGGGTGCATTCGATTTTGCCCAGACCACGAACCGTATCGCGCCGGAGTCATCAGCGATGATGCCGCTCTGGGCGATGGACGGGGAGGGTGGACTCGACAATGCGACGATCTTGCCCTCGATGGTCACCCATTCGCCGGGCATACCGTCAGCGATCCTCTTCTCCTCAGTGCCGCCGCCCTTCCCGTTACCGGGACTGCCACCGGACCCCGGTGCAGCGAGGTTGAACTCCTTTGCGAGCTCGTTTGTCACGCTGCGTTCTGCCTCAGACGGCTGGACGCTGAATTCTTCCACGAGCCTGCGGAGCTTGCCCTCGATCTTTTTCACATCGGGGATCTGTCCGCTTTTTGCAAATTTTCGGGAGATTCTGTTTGCTGCTTCGGAATAATCCATTTTCATACATCTCCAGCTATAATTCCAAATTTCTTCAGTGTATAAGTGTGTCAGCATGCGTAGTGAAAGTGTTGTTTTGCATTTTGGATCCTACTCCCCGCAACAGCCGCCATGGTGAGGTTTATCTGACCTGAAGCTGACTTAGAGATACTATGACTGAGATTACTGCTGACAGCACAATCTACGATCTCCTCAAGGCAAAACCCGAGGCAACCGAAGCGCTCTTCAAGTTCGGCATGGGCTGTGTCGGGTGTGCGATTGCCCGCGGCGAAACGATCCGCGAAGCAGCCGAGGCCCATGGCATCCCCCTGCCCGAGCTCCTCGCAGCTCTCGGTGTAAAAGAATAATCTGCATACTTCTTTTTGGCGTGCAATAATTACGGCAAGAGATTCAGGGAATAATCTCTTTCCTCTCTTTAGCGGTACAGGGCCCGGGAAATCCGGATGTTATGTATTGCCCTGTTTTTTCCCGCGCAGCCGCACGATCTCCTGCAGCGAGGCGTTGGGGAATTTATGGTAATAGCCCGCGATCTCCGGCTCGTGCAGGAGCGTACAGGAAGCACAGTTCCAGACCCGTCCCCCGCTTGCACTGTCCACCCACTGGCCGAGACTTACGTCCCGGCAGGGATAGAACGGGCAGTAACAGAAATCGCAGGCCTGCCCGTTGAAATGGCAGGGATAGTAAGGGCACTCCTTGTACGGGGTCCACTCGACCCAGTGGCCACCCTGGAACCGGCTGAAGATGAACAATGCCGGGCGATCCGGCCGGACACCTGCATCATGACGCCTGAGCGCTTCCGGTATCCCGTGGAGCACAGCCTCCCTGACCCGCAGCCCGGCCCTCGTGGTGCGACCGCCGGAGCGGTGCTGTACCTCGCCCTCGGAGGCAACCATGACTGCGTCCGTGGGCGTGCCGGTTGCCGGGAGATCGAGGCCGAGCAGCGCCTCCGCCTTTGCCTCGGTCGCGACCATGATCGTCCCGAGCAGGACCGCGTCTTCCATGCCCTCGCTGCTGCAGACGATGATATTGACCGTGCCGGCGGTTGCCGGCGGTTCACGCCGGATTCCGGCGGTAATGAAGACGGTGATAAAATGGTCCTGGAGCACGCAGGCCTGCTGCACGGGGATCGCGGTCAGGAGCCCGAAGATATCGGGGCCGATCCCGGCACCGGCTGCCACGATCCCGATCTCCTTCTCCGGGTCTTCATGGCCCCCGTCGGCAGAAACCGTATGGTTGAGAAGGGTGGTTACCGAGCGGATACCCCCGGAGGTTCCGGGTACTCGCAGCGCGGAACGACCCGCGGATAAAAAGAGTATCCTTCTCCAGGTAATATCTCATGCAACCGAATAGCGCGTGCGGTCCTTGAGCTCCTGCTGCTTGCCGGCATTCCAGCCGGAGACGTCCTGCAGGTATCCCGTGACCCTGCTGATCTGGGTGACGTCATGGGAGCCGCAGTCCGGGCAGATAGCCTGGCCGCAGAGCGGGCAGTACTCGATGCCCGAGATGATCTCGTGGCTGCAGTGGCAGTGGTCAAGGGGGCACATGAGCTCGAGGTGTGTCTCTCCGCAGTTCGGACAGGGATTTTCCTCTACGATGAGGTGGCAGGTGTGGCACTTGTATTTACGCTCGTTCTCGGGAATATCATCGAGCCGCTTATATTTATTGGCAATATCCTTTTGATCCGCTGTCCATTCCATACTATAACATCGCACAAGTCCTTAATAAATTTTTAGAACCTGCAGGTTAAGCCAAAGGGCGATTCATGGTTTTAAAAACGCGCATATCCGGATCTGGCCGGAATTTGGATGGTGTTTATAAACCCCGACGCCTTACCGGATGGCTGAAAACGTCTTAATTGCCGCCACCGGGTCCTTTGCCTCGTAAATTGCCCTTCCCACGATGATCCCGTCGACGAGCTTCGCGACGGTTGCCGCGTCCCCTCCCTGTGCCCCGACACCCGGTGAAAGGATCTTCCGGCTGCCTACGATCCTGCGCAGGACCTTCAGCCGTTCCGGGCGCGTGGCGGGTGCGATGATCCCGTCGGCCCCGCACACCATGGCGAGCCGGGCGATCTTCTCCGCAGCCCCGCCGTGGAAGAATGCGGTAGCCCCCGGGTGGCTCATCTCTGCCACCACGAAACACGCGCCCCCGTAATCGCCGGCAACCTCCACGCAGGCCTGCACCGCGTCTTTTCCGGTAAAACCGTGGCAGATGATGGAGGAGAAACCGGCATCGAAGGCCTGCTCAGCGATCAGCCGGTTCGTATTGGGGATGTCCGCGAGCTTGAAGTCCGCTATGAGGGGCCGGTCGAACGCTTCCAGTTCTCCGGCAATCGAAAGGCCGGAGGAGAGGACGAGCGGGTAGCCGAGCTTGATCGCGTCGAGGTACGGGGCGCAGGCTTCCGCAATGGCAAGCGCCTCCTTCTTCTCCGTCACGTCCAGCGCGAGGATCAGTTCCGTCATTTCGCCATCCGCTCCATCACGGCTGCGACCAGGACGGGGAGGGTGATCGTCGCATCCCCATAGACAGTCACGGCCTGCGCCTCTTCCGTGATCTTGCCCCATGACCGTGCCTCGTCGAGCGTTGCTCCCGACAGCCCGCCGAGGTCCGGCCGGTCGCCGGTCAGCTGCACCGCGTAGCTGAACCCGTTGGGTGTCATGAGCATACTCTGGAGGATGAAGTTCTTGGGCACGCCGCCCCCGACAAGGAGCGCCCCGGCTTTTCTCGCCGTGAAGCAGCGGTCCATGAGCGCCGGCATGTCGGCGAACGCGTCCACGGTCACCCGGTTCGTCTGCGAGAAGAGCCAGTACCTGGAGGCCGATCATCGAGTCCTGAACGGCCGGGCAGTAGACCGGGATCTTCTTCCGCGAAGCGGTATGCAGGATGCCGGACTTCGTGCGGTTCCCGATATGGGCGAGGAGATCGGAGATCGAGATGGTGCTCCCGGGTTCAAGCTCGCAGAACACGGCCTGCATGAACTCCTCGAAGTGCCCGAAGGCCTCGTTCGGGAGGTAGACATCGTAGATGCGGTTGATCTCGTCGTGCCGGAGCTCTACGTCGTTGCAGAACGCGGTGCCATGGAAATGGTGGCACCCGATCGCCTCGATGATGTCATGCGTGAGGTTGGCGCCGGTCGAGACGAGCACGTCGATATGTCCGGCCTTCAGGAGATCCGATACAATGCCTCCCATGCCCGCCGGCACCATCGCGCCGGCAAGGCCGAAGAACTTCGTTGTCTCCGGATCGCGGAGCATCTGTTCGTAAATATTCGCCGCACGGTGCAGCGCCCCGCCGTTGTATGCGCCGGCCCTGCCCATCGCGTCCACCAGTTCGTTCACCGTCATGCCTGGTTTCACATGGAGCTGGGTGACCGGCTCATCGCATGGATGTGTCATGGTCTGTTTCACACGTGTTGCATACCATTGGCGCTCAAGGCACATAACTCTGTTTTCGCCACAGGCTCGCCGGTTCGTCCCGGGCGGACCGCGGGGCTGCCGACCCGAGCGTTCTTATGGGAACAAACCAATCTCCCTCATGGTTAAACCATGGCTGAACCTGTCTCCCGACAGACCATGTCCCCGAACGATCTGATGATCGTCATCGTTATTGCGCTCGGATCGTTCATGGCCGGTCTCGATGCCACGATTGTGAACATCGCGCTCCCCGCCATTGCAAAAGCCTTTGATGTGTCTACCGTGATGGTGACGTGGGTCCTCAACGCATACCTCATCGTTCTGGTCAGCCTCCTGCTCGCGGCATCGCGCCTCGGGGATATGAAAGGGTACCGGAATCTTTTTCTCTGCGGCTTTGCTCTCTTTACGGCCGGGTCGGTGCTCTGCGGGCTGTCCCCCACGATCGATCTGCTCATCGTATCAAGGATGGTCCAGGCCATTGGCGGGGCCGTCATTGCCGCGCTTGGGGCGGTCATGGTCACGTCGTACCTGCCGGCCTCCCTGCGGGGGCAGGCCCTGGGGCTCGTTGCCATGTTCACCATGCTCGGGGCGGCGCTCGGCCCGGTTGTCGGGGGGTTCCTGACAAGTGCATTTTCCTGGCAGTACATCTTCTTCTGCAACCTGCCGGTGGGGATCATTGCCATCCTCCTTGGCATGCACATCCTTCCGCGGCGGGACCCGGTCTCCCCCGCGGCAAAGCTCGACATCCCCGGTGTCCTGCTGGCCTTTATCGCGCTCTCCACGCTTATCGTCGGTCTGACCTCGGTCCAGGGCAGTAATGCCGTGGCCGGGATGACAGCTATCGTCCTTTCGGTACTATTCTGGGTGCTCTTCATCGCCCGGGAACGCCGGGCAAAGGAGCCCCTCGTGAATGTAAGCCTTTTTGCGAACCGCGGGTACTCGCTCCAGAACCTGAACGTGATGCTGATCCAGATGGCGATGGCCGGTGTCATGGTCGTCATGCCCTTCTATCTCGAACTCGTCAAACAGATCCCGGCCGACAATGCGGGCACAATCCTGCTCGCGCTACCCCTCGGCATGATCCTGACGGCACCTCCGGCAGGAAAGATCTCGGATGTGATCGGCACGAAAAAACCGATCATCGCCGGATTTGCGATGTGTGCATTGTCCCTCCTCCTCCTCTCCGCCATCTCCGCCCAGACGAGCGTAGGACACGTCGAGATCTACCTCTTCCTGCTTGGAGCCGGTACCGGCGTGGCGTTCTCTCCCCTGAACAGTGCCGTGATGGGCGAGTGCCCGGCACAGGACCGCGGGTCCACGAGCGGTCTGGTGAAGATGATGACCAACCTCGGGTCATCGCTCGGGGTAGCGGCTGTCATGCTTGTCGCCACGATCGCAGCGGGACCAAAACTGGCCGAGGTCTCGGCTCATACGATCCCCTCAGCGGATCTCGCGGGAGCGTTCGATGCCGCATTCCTCTTCTGTATGGCGCTGGAGGTCGCCGGCATCGTGCTGATGCTCGCGGTGGCGGAGAAGGCGCCCACGGGCAGCAGTGACGGGGAAGTTGTGTTAGGGCTCTAATTGGGGAACCGTGTTTCGCGATGAACTATTTCGGTATAATAATAGAAAGATAGATGCAGGTATCCCTGCTTACCTATCATACGTGAGGCGCAGAGCCTGATGCCGGCACCGCAGGCAGTCATCGATCTTGTCCAGCGTTACGAGTTCAACCGCCCGGTCTATCACAAGGGGCAGAAGAACGAGACCGAACTCCGGCGCGAATTTCTCGACCCTTTTTTCCGGGCGCTCGGCTGGGACGTGGACAACAACAAGGGGTACTCCGAGGCGTACAAAGAGGTCGTCCACGAAGACCGGATCTTGATCCGGGGCCAGACAAAGTTCATCGACTACTCCTTCCGGATCGGCGACAAGCGCAAGTTCATCTGCGAGGCAAAGAAGCCGGCAGTGGCGGTCAGGGACGATCTCAGCGCGGCGCTGCAGCTGCGCAGGTACGCGTGGAATGCCAAGCTGAAGCTCTCGATCCTGACCAACTTCGAGGAGTTTGCGGTCTATGACTGCAATGTCCCGATCCGGAAAGAGGATACGGTGGCGACAGCCCGGATTGCACTGTTCCCGTATACTGAGTATGAGAAGCGGTGGGACCGGATCGCATCGGTCTTTTCCCCGGAGGGGATACGGCGAGGCTCGTTTGACAAGTATGTCGAGACCAACGGGGAGAAGCACGGTACAGCCGGTGTCGATGAGAAATTCCTCGAGGACATCGAGAACTGGCGGCTGCTGCTTGCCCGCAACATCGCGTTGCGTAATCTTGCCCTCACGCAGGAAGAGATCAACAGCGCTGTCCAGCTGATCATCGACCGGATTATTTTCCTGCGGATTTGCGAGGACCGGGGGATCGAGCAGTACGAGGCGCTGCACCGGCTTACTGAGGGAGAGGGCATTTACCCGCGTCTCTGTGGGCAGTTCCAGCGGGCCGATGAGAAATACAACTCGGGGCTGTTCCATTTCTCGGAAGAACCCGGGCGCGACGAGACGCCCGACACGCTTACGCCCGGGCTTGTCATCGATGACAGCGTCCTGAAAACGATCATCCACCGGCTCTATTACCCTGAGAGCCCGTACCAGTTCTCGGTGATCCCATCCGAGATCCTCGGGCACGTGTACGAGCAGTTCCTCGGCAAGGTGATCCGGCTCACGGCCGCGCACCGGGCGGATGTGGAGGATAAACCGGAGGTGCGCAAGGCCGGCGGGGTCTTCTATACGCCTTCGTATATCGTGGAATACATTGTCAAAAAGACCGTTGGCGAACAGGTAAACGGAAAGGCGCCCCGCGACATCTCACGGCTGACGATCCTCGATCCTGCCTGCGGTTCCGGCTCCTTCCTGCTCGGGGCGTACCAGTTCCTGCTGGACTGGCACCGCGACTGGTACATCGAGCATCTCGTCCCGGTGCTGAAGGACCGCCCGGCCACTGCGCCGGAAGTCCGTGCGCTCCTGCCGGATCCGGCTGCATCGGGAAAAGCGGCAAAGAAAGAGGGTGCGTACGAACTGCCGGTCTACAAGGCCGGCAACGGCGATGCGTCGAAGATGCGGAGCGACTGGCGGCTCACGACTGCCGAGCGCAAGCGCATCCTCTTAAATAACATCCATGGCGTGGACATCGACAAGCAGGCCGTGGAGGTGACCAAGCTCTCGCTGCTCCTGAAAGTGCTGGAGGAGGAGAGCGAGGAGAATGTCTCCCGGCAGCTCAAGCTGTTCGCGGAGCGGGCGCTCCCGTCCCTGCACCGCAACATCCGGTGCGGCAACTCGCTCGTTGCCCCGGACTATTTCACTTACAAGCAGGCGCACCCGTTCAATCTGGAGGAGCGCAAGCGCGTCAACGCGTTCGACTGGCCGCTGGAGTTCCCGGAGATCATGAAGGCGAGCGGGTTTGACGTAGTGATCGGCAACCCGCCGTACGTCCGGCAGGAATCGCTCAAGGACCAGAAGGAATACTACCAGTCGCGCTACGCGGTCTACCAGGGCACCGCTGATCTCTACGCGTACTTCATCGAGAAAGGTATCACGCTCCTGCGCCCCGGCGGGGTCTTCTCGTATATCGTGGCGAACAAGTGGATGCGGGCGAATTATGGCAAGCCGCTCCGGAAATTCCTGCTCACGAAACAGATCGAGGAGATCGTGGACTTCGGCAACCTGCCGGTCTTCAAATCCGCGACCACGTACCCGTGCATCATCAGGGTCAGAAACGCGAAGCCGGCAAAAGAAATCTGCGTCTCTAAAGTTGAGGCTCTTGACTTTCCGGAACTTGCCGGGCACGTGAATGAGCACTGCCACCCGATCGAGCAGGCCACACTCACGAACGGCGGCTGGACGCTCGGTGACAAGCGGACAGAGAACCTGCTGAAGAAATTGCAGGGTGCCGGGCGGCCGTTGGAAGAGTATACGATGGGGCAGGTGTATCGTGGGATTGTTACCGGCTATAATGAAGCGTTTGTTATTGATGAAAAAATTAAACAGAAATTAATTGAAGATGACCCCAATAGTGCAGATCTCATTAAGCCATTTTTAGTTGGAAGGGATGTAAAACGTTACATGCCTTTACAAAATGAAGGGAAATTTTTAATTTTTACCAAACATGGCGTTGAAATAAAAAAATATCCTGCCATCCTGAATTATCTCACACAATTTAAGGCAAAATTAACTCCTAAACCAAAAGATTGGAAAGGAAATGAATGGAAGGGTCGAAAACCCGGATTATACGAATGGTATGAAATCCAAGATACAATTGAATATTATGCCGAATTCGAAAAACCAAAAATTATCTATCCCAATATTTGCAGAAGACCTGAATTTACGTTTGACGACTCAAACTATTATTCAAATCAAAAATGTTTCATTATTCCACGAAATGATAAATATCTTCTCGGAATTTTGAACAGTTCTCTCATTTTTTTCCTATTCGATAAACTATTACCAAAATTGCGAGGAGAATTTTTTGAACCAAATTGGATAATATTAAAAAATTTCCCCATATATGTCCCCGACTTCGACAAGCCGGATGACAAAGCCCGGCACGACCGCATGGTTGCGCTCGTCACCGAGATGCTGGAGCTGCACAAGCACCTGAGCCACGCGAAGACCGACCAGGAGAAACGGATCATCACGCAGGAGATCGAGTCAATCGACCGGCAGATCGACTCGCTGGTCTACGGGCTCTATGGATTGACGGCCGATGAGGTTGTGGTGGTGGAGGAGAGCGTTGGGAAGTAACACATTCACTTTTTTTTGCTCTGATAATTCCCCTGACGTTCCCAAGAGGAGGCAGGCATATCCCCTGGCCGGTACTCGCCGCGTCCCCAAACCACGTCCCCTCCCGCTTGGGGTCTCCATAACGTTGCTATATACGACCTCATCCATTCCCGCCGGAGATTGCCCGATTATTCCTGGCCGGTTCCGCATTTTTCCGAATTATGACCTCTAAGATCCAGGGTTCGGGGGAAAAGAGGTACAGCCGGGCCCGCAGCGGGCTTTGATGTACCAGAATTCCCGCAGGGGTTTTTGACGGTGAAAGCCGCCCCATCTGACGATAACATCTGGCCTGGTCTTCGGTAAGATTGCTCCTTAAAATAGTGTCTCACTGACATAGGGTCGTTGAGAAAAACCTAGCACTCCGGCTCGCCCCGGCACAGCGGCTTGGCCAGATGCCTCCTTGCAGTTGGTGGGACTTCGTACCACACGGGGTTCAGCGTCCGGGGAATTGCCCGAATGTCCGGCACATCCGCCCGGGCTCCACACTTCCTGCACTTCCATCCCTTGCCATTCCCGTCGCTTGTCATCCGCTTGCTGCAGGCGGCGCAGACCGGCGGTCGGGTGGAGGTTGCGCTGGCGAGCGAGATGATTCTCATCTTCTCTAAGTTAATGCTCCCTTTTTTGTAGCTTCCGCAGACGTTCAACTCATCGCCCGGTACGAGCTGGCGGACGATCTGCCGGAAATTTTTCGTGGGCTCGTAGGCCATGCACCGCACCGCATTCCCGCCCTCCCGGATTGTGAACGAGACGTGCCCGCCCGTACCCGTCTCCGGCGCTCCCGCAACCGTCCCGCGGACCCGGTACGAGAGCCCCTCGCGTAATGCGCCGATCGTGCCATCTACCAGGTGGGCATCCGTGCCCTGGTTGGTCACCCAGCACTGTTCGAGCCCGGGCGGTTCAGACCGGATCATCCTGCGGGCTGCCATCACCCAGCGCGGGCTCTCGCCCCGGATTCCGAAGAGGACCGGGTCGGGCGTGTGCGGGACGCAGACTACGACACCGTTTGCAGTATCCACCGTGTCCCACGTGTGCGGGAAGGTCACAGTTTCAGCGCAGAACAGGCTGTCGCGGCCCACCTCACGGGGCGTGCCGAACCGTACCGGCTCGCGGTACACGAGGATTTCGGAGGTTTGGTCCGCGAGGACGCTCGCCACGGCTGCAGTGGCGCCAATCAACCCCCGCCGGTTCTTCCAGCCCCGGTACCGTGCACCTGCGGCTTCGAGAATTGCGACAGCCTCGTCGATCTCGCAGAAGTCCTTCACCGCCTTTTCGTAGAATGCCGGGTCCGGGCGTTTTTCCGCAACCACCACACCGGGGTTGGTGTTCTCACATGCGAAATCGGCCAGTTCCTCCACGAGCGCACACGCGATCGCAAACGCACGGTCCGGGTCGCCCTCAACATCGAGCATGACCGCAGCATTCCCCCGGGTCTTGAAGGTCACATTCGGGTTGAGCCGGACGAGCCGGGCCTCCCGGACGGTCATGTGCCCGCGGATCAGCCGGCGGGCAAGCACGGCCCCGAGGTAGGTGGTGCACATACCCTGAGGCGAGTCCGTGTCATCGACGCCGATCAGCATGTCTATATTAATATATGGGTACGCTCCATCCATTTGTATCCACATGTCCCAGGACCGCCAGCTCCAGCTGGTCACCAGCGTGATGATCACGGCAGGCTTCGATGTCTCCGAACGGTTTACCCTCCGGCCGCGGAGTTTCGACCTCATCGCCCGCAACGACGGGACGCTGCTCGTGATCAAGGTGGTCTCCCACATCGACTCGGTGAGCGAGGAGGTGGCCTTCGACCTCGAGCTCATCTCGCGCCTGCTGGGCGGCATCCCGCTGATTGTCGGTGAGAAGGCCAGGGAAGCGGAGCTGGAGCGCGGGGCGGTCTATGTCCGGTACGGCATCTACGCAGTCAGCCCCTCGACCCTCTATGACTATTTTGTCGAGAAGATACCCCCGCTCGTGTACGCATCGCCCGGCGGCCTGTACGTCAACATCGATGGCGACGTTCTGAGGGATCTCCGCGAAAAGCGCAACATGTCCCTTGGGGATCTCGGGAATGTGCTCGGGGTCTCGCGGCGCACGATCAGCAAGTACGAGAGCGGCATGGGAACGACACTCGATGTTGCGATCCGGATCGAGGAGTTCTTCAATACCGGCGTTGTTGAGTCCATCGACCTCATCCGGCACGAGAAGCCGAAGGCGATGGATGGCGGAGAGCGGACCGGTTCGTATATCCAGAGCCCGATGGAGTTCCTCGAGCAGATCGGTGTCCGGCTCCACACGCTCCACGGCGCCCCGTTCCAGGCCCTTCTCACCTTTGACAAGCAGACGATCCTTACGGGTTACGGCCCTGCGCAGAAAGTCGTTAAAAGGGCAGCTCTTATCGGGAACCTCTCGCAGATCGCGAAAAAACACGCGATGTGTATCATCACCGACTCGGCAAAGGAGAAGAAGATCGGCAGGACGCTCGTGATCAGCGAGCAGCGCCTGCACAAAATCGAAGACGGTTTTGAACTCCTCGACCTGCTCGGCGAGTGAACTTTCGATAACATTTATATAGAACCGCAGACCAATTTTAGTGCTAAAAGTGGTGATTTTTATGTCACAGCAACTTGGAGGACAGCAGATACTTATTCTTAAGGAAGGCAGCACCCGTACCCGCGGCCGCGATGCCCAGGGTATGAACATCACCGCCGCAAAGGCAGTGGCAAGTGCAGTCAGGACCACGCTTGGTCCCAAAGGCATGGACAAGATGCTCGTCGACACTATCGGCGACGTAGTGATCACGAATGATGGTGTCACGATCCTCAAGGAAATGGACATCGAGCACCCGGCCGCAAAGATGATGGTCGAGGTCGCCAAGACCCAGGACGACGAAGTTGGCGACGGTACCACGACCGCAGTCGTCATTGCCGGGGAACTCCTGAAGAAGGCAGAAGACCTCCTCGAGCAGGACGTCCACCCCACCATCATCGCCGCAGGCTACCGCCAGGCAGCAGAGAAGGCGCAGGCACTCCTGAAAGACCTGGCCTTTGACGTGAAGTCAACGGACAAAGCTCTCTTGAAGAACATTGCAGGTACCGCGATGACCGGAAAGGGTGCAGAGGCCAGCAAGGATAAGCTCTGCGACCTCGTTGTCAGGGCAGTCACCATGGTCACCGACGATGATGGTAAAGTCGACATTGAGAACATCAAGGTCGAGAAGAAGAGCGGGGGCTCGATCGAGGACTCCGAGATCGTTGAGGGCGTACTCATCGACAAGGAGCGCGTCCACCCGTCGATGCCCAAGAAGGTAACAAACGCGAAGATCCTCCTGCTCAATGCAGCGGTCGAGTTCAAGAAGACCGAAGTCGACGCCGAGATCAATATCACGAGCCCCGACCAGCTCCAGGCATTCCTCGATGAGGAAGAGCGGATGGTCAAGGGCATCGTCGACAAGATCGTGGCAAGCGGTGCAAACGTCCTGTTCTGCCAGAAGGGTATTGACGACATTGCGCAGCACTACCTGGCGAAGGCAGGAATCTTTGCAACCCGCCGTGTCAAGAAGAGCGACATGGAGAAACTCTCTCGTGCAACCGGTGCAACCCTCGTCTCCTCTATAGACGCGATCAGCAAGGACGAGCTCGGCAAGGCGGGCCTTGTCGAAGAACGCAAGGTCGGCGGCGAGGAGATGACCTTTGTCGAGCAGTGCAAGAACCCGAAAGCAGTCTCGATCATTATCAAGGGCGGCACTGAGCACGTGGTCGACGAGCTCGAACGCGCGATCCACGACGCACTCCGTGTTGTCGGAGTCGTTGTCGAGGACAAGAAGGTCGTTGCCGGTGGCGGTGCAATCGAGACCGAGCTCTCGCTCCGTCTCCGCGAGTACGCGGCAACCGTGGGTGGCCGGGCACAGCTCGCCATCGAAGCGTTTGCAGCAGCCCTCGAAGTCATCCCCCGCACCCTTGCAGAGAACGCAGGTCTTGACCCCATCGACATGCTTGTCGAGATCCGTGCAGCCCACGAGAAGGGCAAGAAGACCCACGGCCTGAACGTGTTCGAAGGCAAGGCAGTGGACATGAAGGCGGCTGGCGTCGTCGAGCCCCTCCGCGTCAAGACCCAGGCAATCTCCTCTGCCGCGGAAGCAGCTGTCATGATCCTGCGCATTGACGATGTTATCGCCTCCTCCAAGAGCCCGTCGCCCGGACCCGAGGGAATGCCCCCGGGTGGCATGGGTGGAATGGGCGGGATGGGCGGTATGCCCCCCGGCATGGGCGGAGACTTCTGACCCGGACCTTTTTTATAAAAAATTTTTCCCGGAATATTTTTCCCGGTTAGTAATTATCCTGGTATCTTCACTCCTGTTCGCATGTTTGTACGGGAAATTTTCCGGCGGTACGGCTCCCGGTACCATCATACGTCCTCCCCGTGTAGTGAGGATCCGGTCCATTGTTTCGCGGTTGCGTCAGGTTATGGATCAGTCAGGATAAATTGAGGATAAAAAAGAAGAATGGGTTGCGTTACCATGTTGCATTACTGGTAGCAAGCGATGTAACTGGTACCACGCCATACAACACTTCGGCCTTTTTGATAATGACCGTACCGGTCACGTTCGGGTTGTACCCATCTGCGTATTGGAATGTCCCTTCGTCCGCACCAAAATCGTACCCCCATTGGACCGTGGGGGCGATGTCGCCGGAACTGAACTTGCCCGCAGAATCCCCGATGGTCTTGATGGAGTGGACGGTACTGTCGTCATTGATCCAGGTGATCCTGGTTCCCGGGAGGACCATGATGGTCGCAGGACTGAACGTATTGTTCGCGATTTGGACGACGAAAACCTGGGAGAAGGTTACCGCCGGAACGACGGTCTGAATCGCCGCAGGTACTGTTGCATTCCCCACAGGTGCAGTTCCATTTGTGACAATGCTTGTTTCGGCAGGTGCAACGGTTGTTGCCTCAGTTGTCGGGGCTGCACTGGTCTCTACCGGTGTGGCAACGACGGTTGCAACTGCCGTTTGTGTGGGCGTGGTCGCAGCGGGGGTCTTTGCCTGCTGGGTACATCCACTGACCGCAGCCAGGACAATGATCAAAATAAGAAGTCCGATAATTTTCTTCATAATCAGTAAATTGATTTCACCTGATAATTAAATTTACTCCCCAGTTCGCATTTCTTTTCAACCATAAGCCATGAATTTTCTTTTGGCAGGAAAAATCTCCTCATATGTGCGCTCCCGGAGGATCTCTCGCGGGCAACAGGTTAATGAACCCGTACGCCTCCAGTATCTCCCATGAGCGACCGGTTCATCTTCACGAAATACCGTACGGACTGCTACCATTGCAAAAAACTCGCAGACCAGATCATCAAGGCAGTCCCCTACCAGGCGCAGGTGGCCTGCGACAATTGCGGGGCGACTAGGGTCTTCGTCCCCCGCATCGAGGACGTGGACGCGGCAGGCACACTCACAAAAATCGGGAAGTACCCGGTCTGGGAACTGGTACAGGACACTACGTGCCGGAACTGCCATTTTACCGGTCCGCACGATGTCATCGTCAGTTCCCGGCACCTCACGGTCCGCTGCCGGAACTGCAATTTTACGCATTTCTATAAATTCGATCTCGAGTATATGGCAAAGGACGAGCTCAAGGCCGGCTGACGGCTGCACGATAAAAAAGGATCTTCGGATCAGTCGCACCCGGACGAGTGGAGGACGGGGTAGGTATTGGCATAGGTCGCCACAACGTCTGCGAGTTTTTCCCGGAGTGCCGGGCTTTTTGCAAGGAGGAAAAAGACGATCTCGTTGTCCGTGATGGATACGGGATTTATGCCGGTGACTTCCGCGATCTGCGAACAGCGGTGCCTCACATACCCGTCGTGCGACTCCCGGGGGAAATGCTGGTAAATCATCAGGATCGATCGGGTGTCCATCGTGTCGGCGATCATTTTTACCTCGTCAAAGAGGAGGTGCCGCTGCGTTGGATTTTTTACTTCCAGCCCGGTGTCGGGGTCGAGGAAAATAAGCGACCGCTGCGGGAATTTTTCAAACATTTTCTTAAAATAATTCACCCGGTGCTCATGGGAGAACCGGTCCTTGTGGAGGATATCGACAAGGATGTTCTCTTTCATAAAATAGGACTGGATACCTGAGAAATAGTCCATGTCATCTTCAATCTCCTGCAGAGTCCCCAGGTGCTCCATCAGGTCCCTGTTCTGGGAACCCGCCTTGCCCGCTTTTGTTGCCTTTGTGAGATCTGTTTTCCTGCTCTTCTTCTTGGTCGTCGGCACGTCCCGGTCTGTCAGCATCGGGATGAAGGTAAAACTGCCGAGATCGGGAAAACTTTTCATGAGATGGCGGACGAGATCGAACTTGAAGAGATCCCGCGTATCGCCGGAAAATGAAATGTTCATGTGATCATCCTTATACGGTGATATCTTTAACGCGGGATGAAAAAGGTTGTGAAATTATATTTTCCGTTGTAAAAAAGATAAGGGTAGCTGGCTGTCATGCCCTATTTCTCTTCCCGGACCATGGCAATCGCTTTTTTCGGGCACTCGTTGGCACAGATGCCGCACCCCTTGCAGAACCCGAGGTCTACGTTGAGGTCCTCGTCAATTGCAGCGTCCGGGCAGTACGTCTGGCACAGCCCGCACTCGTTGCATTTCTCCCGGTCGACAACGGGGCGGAACACGCGCCATGTGCCGGTTTTACCGGCGGCTCCCACGGTTGGCTTGCTCATGGCGAGGCGCTCGCGTTTTGTACCGGTCATACGCTCACCTCACGGTAGGCTGCATCGGCTGCCGTGACATTACGCTCGTCGGTAAACATCTCGCGGATCGCCTTCTTCGCCGATTCGGCCGAAACGATCCCGAGCTTTGCGAGGGCACCGATGACCGGCGTGTTCAGGATCGGGCTCCCTGCAACGACAAGGTTCTCCTTCAGGGCGATCCCGGTCAGGTCGACATGGCCCGAACTGAAACCTTTGAACTCCAGGGCATGGGCGCTGTTGACCAGTACCCTGCCGCCGGTTTTGAGACCCTGGAGGACGTCGACCACGTCCATGACGCTTGCGTCCAGCACGATGACCATGTCGGGCTTCCTGATCTGGCTGTAGATCCGGATCGGTTTGTCATCGATCCGGACGAACGAGACGATCGGCGCCCCCCTGCGCTCCGCGCCGTAGAACGGGGCCGCGGTGGCGTACTTGCCGTCATGGATCGCAGCGAGGGCAAGAAGACGTGCCGCGGTGACACCGCCCTGCCCGCCCCGGGAATGGATCCGGATCTCATACATAGCCGTTTACCCCGAACCAGAACTCCTCTCCCATCCGACGTTTCCGGACGAAATCCGCCACGTCCTCGTACGTGACCTCCTGGCCGCCGAGGCCGGCAATCACGCTGAAGACCGGCTCCTTTGTCTGCGACTCGATCGATTTTGCGAGGATACCGCCGTACCCGAATGAGTAGTCGCGGTCGATGACCACGACCTGCCTGCCTTTCAGGTCAAGTTTCGGGAACGGGCGCAGCCAGCGCAGGCGCATGGACCCTGCCTTTACCCCCTCCCCGCGGAGGAGATCGACTGCGACTTCCGCCTCCTTCCCAAGCGTGCCCATCGCGACGATGATCACATCGGCATCTTCACACAGGTAATCGTCGGTAAACCCGTACTTCCGGCCAAAGCGTTTCGAAAATTCTTCCTGGGTCTCTTTGATCACTTTTACCGAGTCCCGCATCGACCGCTCGATGTCCCAGCGGAACCTGAACTGCTGGTCGGGGCCGGTAAGACCCCCGTAGCCTGCCGGATTCTTCACGTCGATTGCATGCGGAATGTGGATAGGTGGGACGAAGTCGCCCACATCCACGGTGTCCAGTGGCTGCATGATGTGGGAGAGCAGGAACCCGTCGAGGTTCACCATCACCGGGAGGAGGACATCGTTGTTCTCCGCGATCCGGAAAGCCATCAGGGTTGCATCGTATGCTTCTTGCACAGTGCTGACGTAGACCTGCAGCCAGCCGGTGTCCCGCTCCTGCAGGGCATCGGTGTGTTCCGCCCAGATGTTCCAGCCGGGCCCGAGCGACCGGTTGACGGTCGCCATGACCACGGGAAGCCGCGCACCGGCAGCCCAGTTGGTCATCTCGTGCATGTAGAGGAGCCCGTGAGAACTTGTTGCCGTAAAGGTGCGGACACCCGTGATACTCGCGCCGATGCAGGCGGCCATGGCGGAGTGCTCGCTCTCGACTGCAATGTACCGGCTATTCAGTTCCCCCCCGGTAACAAACTCAGCGATCTGCTCCACGATCTCTGTCTGCGGCGTTATCGGGTATGCGGCCACGACTGCAGGGACAACCTGTTTTACCGCTTCGGCAACGGCTTTGTTGCCGGTTGCGATCTTCTTCATGGTGCCGCCTCCTCTGATAAGAGTTTTGCAAGATTTCTGGCAATGCGCTGTCTGAGGATCTCAACCGTTTTGGGATCGATTCCCTTGAACCGGCCCTGCGGCGCAAGGTAGTCCTCGAGCGGCACGGGCTTTTTCAGCGCGGCTTTTGACTGTGCCCCGATAGTCAGTTTCCCGTACTCGCGCTCGTACAGGACCCACATGCCGGTTTTCACTGCGAGTTTGCCGATCTCGACACTCTTCTCCGTGGAGTAGCGCCAGCCGGGGGGGCAGGGCGCGAGCATGTGGATAAAACTCGGACCGCGGAAGGTGAGCGCTTTTGCAACTTTCTTGAAGAGGTCCTGCGGGTAAGCAGCGCAGGCGGTTGCCTGGTACGGCGGCTCGTGGGCTGCAATGATTGCATCGATGTCCTTCTTGGCATCGGTCTTGCCGGCCGGAGTCGTTGTGGTCCGTGCCCCGAGCGGCGTACCGCTGGAGCGCTGCATCCCGGTATTGCCGTATGCCTCGTTATCGTAACAGATATAGAGGAAATCCGTCCCCCGCTCGAAGGCCCCCGACATCGACTGGATGCCGATGTCGAGCGTCCCGCCGTCACCGGCATAGACGATCACGTTCGTTTTTTTGCCGGCAGCGCGGAATGCATTGCTCATGCCCGAGGCACAGGCGGCAGCGGCTCCGAAGGCGATATTGTACACGGGAATATTGAAGGCCGTGTTCGGGTAGATGCCCTGGATCACGCTCGTGCAGCAGGCCGGCACAACCAGCACGGTGTCCGGTCCTGCCGCCTTGAGCACGTAGCGCAGGGCAAGCGAGTCGCTGCACCCGGCACAGGCGGAAGTGCACTTCAGGATATATTCTTCCTTGGGGATTTCTGGGATGGTATCCAACTCCTGCAGGTAGTTTTGTTTCAGATGACGCGAGCGGTAAACGATCGCGGTTCCAAATCTAATCATCGCCTTCCGGCATCAAAAAGTGTTCTGTTGGACGGAGGCGATCACTCCTGTGCCAAAAAATTTTCAATCACCACATCACCCCCTCCCCAAAATTTTTCCGGCAGGGTCTGGCCAACACGCCCGGCCCCTCACGCCGGAGAACGAAAAATTCTGTAGCATGTACAGGCATTTTGTAGCATAATTATCCAATTGTAGCCTCACAAACTAACACCTCATTATCGTGATGAAAAAATTTCAAACGCGATCGTGATCGCAATGAAAATTTTTTGATCAGGGTCGGCCCCTAAAAATTGTGCACCAAAATATACAGAAAAGTGGTCCCGGGTCCTGCCTCAGGAACTCTCCAGCAAGCTCCTGACCAGCGAGCTGGTGGCAGGATCGGAAAAGAACCGGAAGGCAGTCTCTCCCGCTTCCGTAATCCGGTAACTCTTCTCTTTCCGGCTCTCCGGGGAATACTGCTCCTCAATGAGCCCGGCATCGCGGAGGGTGCGGATAAACCCGGAGAAGGTGGCGTGGGACAAATCAGCGGCAGGCTTTTCGCCCTTCTTATAGCGAACAACCGGCTTTGGGGGATCGCCGGGTTTTTCCTTCTTTGTCCGTGACGGGACATACACCGACCAGAGCTGCTTGTACAGGTTACTGCCGGGAGACCCACAACGCCGGGACTTCCGGAACTGCCGGGACTGCGGGAACCGTTCCCTTTGTCGCATCCTTTTTCATCTTCTTCCGGTTGAGAAGGATCGCGAGGATCGTCTGGTGATTGGGATTGGAAAGCAGGGAACTGATGGTGCGGTCCGGCAGGGGGACAGTGCGTGCGGTCTTCTCATCGAATGCCGCATACACCTCCCCGCCAAGCCAGGGTGCGAAGGCAAAGAGCGCCAGGCAGAGTTCCTTTGACCCGCCCGAGAGATCGAAGGTGAAGCGGTCATCCGGGTACTCGCGGCGGATTTTCGCAAGCGCCAATCGGACAGAGACATAGGCAGGGGGAAAGATCATCACCCGGGTGAAGGGTATCGAGAGCGATGCCGAGATCTCCTGCACTGCTGAGACAGCATTCCGGACCGCGAACCGGTGCTTGTCCGTTACCGGGTCGGAAGATCCCTCATGAACAAAGCTGTCGGTAAAAACTATGGTCCGGGAGATCCCCGGCAATTCGCGGAACATTGCCGGATATGCACTATTGATCTTCTCACCGGCGCTGATGATATGGACGTGTGCTGTCCGTTCCACAGATCCATTCAGGCACGGCGGGTTAAATGGTTGTTTGTCGGTTGCCCGGTTGGGAGGGAAAAAGCACTTTCACCCCGCCCGCCCCGGGTTTAAACGCAGGTTGTTTCAACAAGGTATGTAGGGAGGGCGATACAAACCCCTCAAGAGTCAGATGCCAGATCAGTTCGTGCATCGCTCCTCCCGAACTCTCAGACCCCAAACCAGAAACCCACTTTTCTTTTTTCGTGCAGTATTCGTAAATTGAGTACCGGCGGTATGCCCCGACTCACAATCATAATATATTTTAGGATCATTTCTCTAATGTCTGCTATGGCGCTTCGATCCCTGAATCTTCCCGGTGTAGGAACAAAGTACCAGTTCGAGACCGACAAAGGTGACACGGTTGCAATTTTTTTCACCAAGACCGGATCCATTCAGATGTATACCCTCCAGAAAGGGTGCCACACTTCCAGCGCTGCGGAGATGACCCCGGTCGAGGCACGGAGGCTGGGCAATATCCTGACCGGCGCGATCATCGAAGCGGACCAGGAAAGCGTGGAGATTGCCTTCTCGGCCCTCGCCGACCTCCGGGTCACCATCCATACATTTTATGTTCCGAAAAGCATTGCAGGCAGGACCATCGAGGACCTGCAGGTCCGCGCCAAGACAGGAGCGACCATCATCGCAGTCTGCCGGCACGATAAAAATATCATCAACCCCGCCCCGTCATTCGTATTCGAGAACGGGGACGCGGCACTGGTCATCGGAGAGAGCGACCAGATAAAAAAATTTGAGCGCGAGATCATGGTGGAGTAATGGAAGGTTTCGTAATCGCGCTTTTTGTCTGCCTCGTGCTTGCGCTCGTCACCAAGTACCTGTCCGTACCGACCATACCGTTCTATATACTGGCGGGTGTGCTTCTGGGGAAAGCCGGGCTTGGTATTGTCCAGGCCGATGACGTCAGCCATTTCTTCTCCGATATGGGGCTTATCTTCCTGCTGTTCTTCATGGGTCTCGGCATGAAGCTCGAACGGATCGCGGCCAACCGATCGGCGGTCCTGACCAGCGGGATCATCGATCTCAACGTGAACATGCTCATCGGGTTCTTTGCAGCATACCTGCTCGGGTTCTCCATCACGGAGTCCCTGATCGTTGCCTCGGCGTTCTATATATCCAGCACAGCGATGGCGATGACCTCGCTTATCGAGAACAGGAAACTGATGTTCCGCGAATCCGAAACGATCATCTGGCTCATGGTCTTTGAAGATCTCGTCCTGATCATATTCCTTGCGATCATGTCCGCAGGAAACCAGAACCTGGTCTTCTTCGGCTTCAAGATCCTGTGTGTCCTCGGGGTCCTGTACGCACTGGCCCTGTACGGCAAGGAGTTCCTCGTCTCCATCCTCGACCGGGACGACGAGCTGCCGATCATCTTCACGTTTGCCGCAGTCCTTACCACGGCATCCTTCGCGATCGTGCTCCAGATCCCTGATACCATGATGGTGATCGCCCTCGGGGTGGCATTCGCCACGACCGATCCCGATGCCTTCGAGCAGCATGCCCGGCCGTTCAAGGACGTCTTCCTCGTAGTCTTCTTCGTCTTCTTCGGGGTTACCATGGATCTCTCCGGCGGGGGGCCGAACCTCTTCAACATCATGGTCATCTGCGTTCTCGCTATTGTCAGTAAGCTCCTCTCCGGCCTGATTACAGGGATTGTCATCCACGGGTCGGCGCTCTCCGGCCTTGAGATCTGGGCCAATACCATCGGCAGGGGAGAGTTCTCGATTGCACTCGCAGCCCTGTATGGATCGCCGATTGTGGGGACGACCATTGCCGCGATGGTCATCGTGACATCGATCCTCGGCTCATTTACCGCGAAATACAGTACCATCCTTCGGCGCGGTATCGTCTCGTTCGGCCGGCGGAAAGCGCCGTCACACCGTGTCCATGCAGGCCGCTGACCATTACTCGATCAGGACGAGGCCCACCGAGTGGATATCGGAGTGGATCACCTTGCCATACTCGAGGTTCTTGCAGGGTATTGTGACCAGTTCCCACCCCACGTTTTTCGCCGTTGCAAAGACATCCATGCAGGCAGCCTCCATCGACGGCCGTACCATGTCCATGTGCCGGCACTTCCTGCGCAGGCTCTCGTCCACGGGGCCTTCCTGCTCTTCTGCAATGCAGTGCTGGTGCTCGCACCAGATGCACGGGTAACCGCCGAACCCGAAAGCCTTGTAGAAACCATCGTAGAATGCGGTCTTTTCCAGGTAGTGCACAGTACCGTTCACCCAGCGGATGAGATCCCCGTACCACGGGTGGAAGTCTTCGGGGATGTCATCGGCCCCGAACGACCCGTGGCCGGGCACGCCGTCAAACCTCAGGAGGATCCCGGCCGAGTACTCCCCCATCATGCGGAGGGTCTCTTCATACGAAGGGGCATACGGGGGACAACCGAAATGTTTCCCGTATCCCTTGCACCCGTAACGGCACTTGAACCGTACCCATTGGGACACAACGATCTCGTCCGGGGTAATCTCGTGAACCTTCACACCCCGCTCCCCGGCAAGGCCCCTCAGTCTCTCAATCTCTTCCAGAAGATCTGCTGCCATACACACCACAATGTGCCATTGGATGCGTATGAACTAGATAAAGGTTTGCCGGTTTATTCCGGGTGGTGCCGGTCGGTGCACCGCTTGTCGATGATGCGCTTGACGACCAGCCGCGAACTGCACAGCTCGCCATCGGCGTACCTGCCGATGCGCACGATCCGCGGGGAGAGGTTGCGGGCCCTGAGCTGTTCCTCAAGTTGTGTCTCGCTGAACATCTGGTTGAACCCGATCGTGATGATCTCCGGGCGGATCTCTTCGATGGGCCGGAACATGTCCGTCGTGTCCCCGAGGACTGCATGGTCGACGGGTTTTAAGGCCGCAACCATTGCCAGGCGGTGCTCCTCCGGTATGACCGGGCGGGGCTTGTGTTTCACGTTGGAATCGCGTGCCACGATGACCCAGAGTTCGTCCCCGAGCTTCCGGGACTCCTCGAGGTAGTAGAGGTGGCCGGGGTGGAGGATGTCGAAGGTGCCGGTGGCGACAACGCGGCGGGCCGTCACGGGATCACCTCCAGTTCGCAGGGCTGCCCGTCCGAAGTGAAACAATGCCAGTCGTTATTCCGGTACGGGTACCCGATGATCAGGTGGTACCGCCCTGTTCTCGGAAAGAAACGTATGTCGGCATTCGAGGGCCTGATCATCCCATTGGGGTGGCTGTGGGCACTGCCGGCCAGATGGGTATCGAGTGGCATCATATCGTAGAACAGGGACGCGGAGCCCGTGCGCCCGATGGTCCCGGGAAGGAGGTCCAGTTCCTCCATGACACCGTCACGTTCCCGGATCAGGCCGGCAAACTCGTTGGGGTGACTTTCGCGCCCCATCTGGAGAAGAAGGGTGAGGAGATCCTGCCGGATGCCGCGGATATTCATGGTACAGTCCTTACAAGCACGTGACGTACTGTACCGATCCTCTTGGACTCGATCGCAAAAAAACTCTCCTCACAAAAAGGAGGGGCTTACCTCTCTATTTTCGCAAGGTCCGTACTCAGGTCCTGCGAGAGGTTGACACCGGTGAAATCACCGCTTGTCGGCAGCGTCATAGTAAATTCCGGTGTGATGTCATAATCGACCGTTGTGTTTGAGGGTACAATGCAATCGAGGATATGACCTCCGATCGAATGGTCATCGCTGATGAAGTGGAGGTGGTAGCCGGCGACATTGAGCCCGCTGAAAAAGACCGGGGTAGAGAAACCAACAACGGTGCCAGTGGTGTTGGAGTAACGATAAACCGCTTGCATCTTTGACGCTTCGGCCAGCGTGGGGTAGGGCTTGTGCTGTGCCGGTATTGCCCTGACCGTCATCATGGGAAATGTCCCGTGTAACTTCACGGCATAAATCATATTCCCCGTGGGGAGCCTGCCGGCCATAGTGGACGAGAAGTCGGAAAGATTCATCGTTTTGTCGGTGGTGAGGGCAAGATCCCTGTCGAAGTACGTCACCGTTGCGAACGGCGTGGTGAGGTTGTCGGCAGCCTGGTATATGTGGCCGTCTGCCTTTGCCTGGTAAACGACCCCGTCCAGCAGGATCATCTCGCCATCCAGTGCGTCGAATGTACCAATCCCGAAGTCCCCGTGTTTTTTCAGTTCTGCGATCGGCAGGATCCCATCGTCGACGCCCTGCATCAGCGCATCGATAGTCGAGACCTGGTACAGGGTATCGCGGTCCACCGGGTTTGGTGCGGCCTTGACAACATGGGTGTACACCGATGCCCCGCAAAACACGAGCACGATGGCAAGCCCGATACCGAGCAGGAATTTATGCGATTCCATGATCCGCTTCGAAAATTATTTCCTGCCGGTGACCTTGATGACGTGGTACCCGAACTGGGTCTTGACCGGGCCGACAACCTTGCCGACCTGCTCTTCAAAAGCGATCTTCTCGAACTCCGGGACCATCATGCCCTTCCCGAACCAGCCGAGGTCTCCTCCCTGCTTGCCGGAAGGACAGGACGAGAACCTGCGGGCAACCTTGTCGAACTCTTCCCCGCCGGCAAGGCGCTTCATGATCTGGTTTGCCTGATCTTCAGTCTTTACAAGGATGTGTGACGCTCGTGCCTGAGTGGACATGGAGTACTGGTGTTTTTTTCCCGCAAAAAAAGGTTGGTATAAGGGATCAGAACTCCCCGTCCTGCTCGAAGCTCCGCCCGTACCGGATCGCCAGCTCCGCCTTGTAGAGTTCCCGGCCAAGGTAGCCGGCATGATCCAGCAGGGAGACATCCCCCTGCGACAGGAGGGTGTACAGGACATCCTGCCAATGGTTTCCCTGCACGGCTTTTCCGTGGATCACCGCAACGATTCGATCGCCTTCAATGCCGATCCGGAAATTCCCTTTCGGATCCAGTTCGAGCTGCGCCGGCATCTCCTTTGCGGGGATGATCGTCTCATAGTCCAGTGGCGGTTCGCACCGGCGCCGCTTCTCTTTCAGGATGAGGAGGTCGATCCCGAGGTCCTTCGGGTAGGGACGGTCCCGGGCAAGCGCCATCATCTCCGTTGCCCTTCGCATCTCGCGGACGGATCCCCGCGTCTTGTCGGAGTGCTCGCTCGTGAAGATCACGGCAGCCCCGGCCTCCAGTGCCATGCCGGCGAGAAGGGCATTGGTGCCGGGTGAATCCGCGTCGAGGAGTTCGGTTATATTGCCGGCGCCAAAGAAAAGGGGATAGCGGGTTCTTTTGAAATTCCTGAGGGATTCAACAAGGCCGGATCCCACGGGCCTGAGGAGCGGGTCGGCAATGATGCACCGGATCCCTGCCCGTTTTGCAAGGGCAATATTTTTTGAAAGCGTACCTGATCCCGGAACGACAACCGCAACAATGCCCGCCCGTGCCACCTCTTCTCCCACAAGGGGGATGTTCTCCTCCTGCAGGCTGAGGATGATATCGGAACGTACGAGTGCCGCCCGGATCAGGGCCGGGTCCTGGGTGTCAGCCGCAAGCGGGCGGTCGATCCCTTCCAGCTCCGAGAACACCCGGGTGACGTCTGCGGGAGTTGCATCGAACCCGAACCCGAGGTCAACGATGTCGGCACCCGAAGAGAAGAAGTACTCCACCCTCTCGCGGATATTTTTGCACCGGTGTACGTCCATGATCTCCGCGAGCACCTTCATACGCGATCCGCCGCCGATCTTCATGCCGCGGACAAGACAGTCCGGTGTGGCCTCCCGTTCCCGCTTTTCGACAAGGGCGATCGCTTCCTCTTCCTGCTGCGAGGTGAGGAATTCATCAGCGGGGACCGTCCGGGAAAGGGTAACCTTACCGATGATGGGGAGGATCGAGGCAAGATCCGCTGCGTGCCGCGGCCCCCGGTACACCGGCACACCGCTCTCGCGCTCCACCTGTTCGAACGAGGCTGTGCTCATCCCGGAGACAATCACCATGTCATACTGCGCCCGTTTCAGGAGCTCGCCGAGCCGGTGCGGTGTCAGGAAGGATGCAATCTCCCCGGTGACGACAACATCTGCATCAAATCCCATGGCCGCTTTCCGGACCATCTCCTCGGTGGCAGTGCCGGTGGGGAGGAGAATGCGCATAAGTTCCCTTAATACCAGAGAGATAAAAATACTATGATCAGATGCTGACCTGCGATCTACACGTGCATACGAACTATTCGAAGGATGGCGAGAGTAGCGTCGAGGAGATCCTCCGGCAGGCCGAGAAGGACGGGCTCGATGCGATCGCAATCACCGACCATGATTCCGTGGACGGGGCAAAAAAAGCGCTCGCAGTCCCGTCCGTGGTTCTCGTGATCCCGGGGATCGAGGTCTCGACAAAGCAGGGTCACCTGCTGGTGCTGGGAGTCACGGAGATCATACCTGCAGGTCTTGATGTTGCGGCGACCGTGAACATAGCCCGGCGGATGGGCGCCCTTGCCATCCTCCCCCACCCGTACCACGTCTGGAGACATGGCGTTGCACGGCGGAAGAAATCAGGCATGCATATCGTGGACGCGGTCGAGGCGTTCAACAGCCGGTATATCGTCGGCTCGGCAAACCAGAAGGCGGCCCGCATTGCAAAACGGCTGGGTAAGCCATGCGTTGGCGGAAGCGATGCCCATAACGCGAAGTTCGTCGGTTTCGGCAGGACATACGTTGATGCAGAAAAAACGGTCCCCGCGATCCTCGATGCGATCCGGGCGGGGAGAGTATCCTGCGGAGGCAGGAAGACACCGCTGCGCACCTACACGCGCCAGTCTATCAACAACACATGGAGAAAGATAAAGAGGATCACCCGGCACATGCAGCTCCGGTAAGGCTCGCGTTCCGGGTCTCCTATCTGGGCAGCAGGTTCTTCGGATCGCAGCAGCAGGTGTCCCACCGGACGGTGGAAGGGGAGTTTATTGCCGCCTGCCAGCGGCTCAGTCTTTTCGAAGACTGGCGGGAAGCAGATTTCCTGTTTGCCGGCAGGACCGATCGCGGCGTCCACGCCCGGGGACAGGTGGCTGCCTTTACGACATCTGCCCCGGAACGGGCGATCAGGACCATCAACACCCAGCTCCCGCCGGACTGCTGGTGTACCGGTTATGCGGAAGTTTCACCGGCGTTCCACCCGCGGTACGATGCAAAGAAAAGGACATATCGCTATTATTTTACCGAACGTTCTTTCCGTGTCAGTCTGATGGAACGGGCGGCAGGCAGGTTTATCGGCAACCACAATTTTACCAACTTCGCCCGGCTCGATGGCAGGAACCCGAACCGGACCGTCCTTGATGCCACGGTATCGGAAGAGTCCGGTTTTGTCTATCTCGAAGTGACGGCAGAAAGTTTTTTGTGGCACCAGGTCCGCTGCATGGCGACCGCCCTGCTTCGGGTCGGGAATGGGGAAGCGGAGGAAAGTTCTATCGATGAACTCCTGACGACGGATGCCAAAACTCCCCTCCAGCCTGCACCAGCCGAGGGCCTGATCCTCTGGGATACTGACTGCGGTCTCAGCTGGACCCCGCTGCCCGCAGGTGAGCGCAGTACCCTGTTTATCGATCAGCTCTCCCGGCACTACGCGCTGATGGAGAACGTGTGCCGGGTGATGAGACATGGCTGAACCTCAGTCCGGTTACGCGCTTTACCATTTCCCGCCCCGTTTCTGATTGGATTATTTAACTGTGCGGGCACACCCGCTCGCCACCGCGGCCTTGCGGACGGCCTTTGCTACGGCGGTCACGACCTGGCGGTTGAGTACCGCCGGCAGGATCCGGTTTTTCCGGGGCCGTTTCACATAATCTGCGAGGGCGTGCGCAGCGGCGACTTTCATCTCGTCCGAGATCCGCGTTGCCCGGGCATCGAGCGCTCCCCGGAAGATCCCGGGAAATGCGAGGGCATAATTGATCTGGTTGGGGAAGTCGATCCTGCCGGTGCCGACAATTGCCGCCCCGGCCTGGAGTGCGTCCCCGGGAAGAATCTCCGGCATAGGGTAGGCAAGGGCAAAGATTACCGGGTCTTTGTTCATCGAACGGACCATGGATGGCGTGATGATCCCCGGAACGGACACACCGATGCATACATCAGCGCCTTTCATCGCATCAGCAAGGGTGCCGGTACGCCCTGCCTTGTTGGTCTCCTCTCCGATGATGAACTTGTATTTGTTCGCGTACAGGCCATCGCGGTGCCGGTGGATGATCCCGTTCCTGTCACAGACGATGATGTCGTTCACGCTGCTGCAGAGATCGGGATTGTAGCCTATGCATTTGAGCATCCGGGTTATGGCGAACCCGGCCGCACCTGCACCACATACTACGATGTTTAAATCCTCGAACCTCTTTTTTGTCACCCTGCAGGCATTGAGAAGGGCGGCAAGCACCACGATCGCTGTCCCGTGCTGGTCGTCGTGCATCACCGGGATACCGATATTCTGGAGCGACTCCTCGAGTTCAAAACAACGGGGAGCCGCAATATCTTCAAGGGCAATCCCGCCGAAGACCGGGGCGATGTTCCTGATATCATCGGCAAATTCGGTGTGGTACCGTTCAAAACAGAGGGGGAATGCGTCGATCCCGGCGAGTTTTTTGAACAGGAGGGCTTTTCCCTCCATCACGGGTATTGCGGCATACCCCCCGATGTCACCCAGTGAAAGCACCCGGGAACCGTCAGTAACAATGGCAATGGTGTTGGCCTTGAGGGTATATTTGTACGCGAGATCCTTGTCCCGGTGGATCTCCCGGCAGACTTCTGCAACCCCCGGCGTGTACGCAAGGGACAGTTCCTTCCGGTTGGTGATGGGAACTTTTGAATAGACTTCGATCTTCCCCCGGTGCTTCCTGTGAAGGTCGAGGGATTCAGAGTAGATATCTCCTTTTTTTCCCCGTCTCATTATTCACCGGACCTTAATTCATTAAAAAGCGATGGCATCTCATCAATGTTGTTGTCGCTGCCTGCAGGAAGTTCATGTCCGCCCGCTCCGCCAAAGGTGGCATCGATCCATGACGCAATCTCGTCCCTGACTCTCCGGTAGTCATCAAGGATCTCTTCATCGGTCCCGGCAATCCCGGATGCCAGGTGGGGGTCGGTAAATCCCCTGTGGATCGTCTTCCTGGCGTTAGGTACGACCGGGCAGACTGTGCGTGCATTGTCACACAGCGTGACGGCGAGATCAAACGTGATTCCCGAAACTTCGTCCAAGGTTTTTGACCGGTGGCGGGAGATATTGATCCCGATCTCTCTCATCACAGCGATCGCGCGAACACTCACTTTCGACTGGCGGGTGCCGGCACTGTATGCCTCGTACAGGCTGCCATATCGTGCCCTGAGTAATCCTTCCGCCATCTGGGAACGGGCGGCATTGGCCGTACAGATAAAAAGGACCTGTGTTTTTGCCATGGTATGTAACCCCCCGGAGTGTAATTATCCGGGATTAAGCCGGGAATAATTTTTCAGCGCCTGCTCCATCCGCCGCTTCATCCGGTCGGCATAGAACTCCGCCAGCAGAGATTGCGCATAGGCGTCTTCGGCAGGGACAGGGACATAGTTGTATCGGGCGATGCGCTGCATGAGCGCGGCGCGGATCTCGGCATCCTCTGACAGACCAAGAGCCCGGACCTCATCGATCGTCTCATCGAGCCGCAGAATGCCGACCGGCTTTTCATTCACCGTGATCTGCCGGACCTGCTGCAGGGCATCTGCAGCACAGAGAGTGAGCTTGTCGTCCATAATGGATATCCTGTTTCTGGCGCGCTTGCCAGTCCTGTACGGGATATATGTCGGCAGGACACGTCAAAAAAGTTCCCCGGAACCTGGTGTTTCCTCTTGCCTCTGCCCTCCGCACGATGACGGGTCTTCACTTCCGCCACAGCAGAATCCTTCTTCGCCGCCACAACTGCACTGCCCGCTGTCCATATCCTTACCTCTCAGCGCCGCGCTGATCATCGCCCATGCGCACCCGACACCGCTCTGCACACCTATCGCCTGTACGGGACAGTTGAGGGCACAGGCGCCGCATTCCATGCAGGCAGAAGGACAGGAAAGTTCTACAGTCTCGGTACCCGCCGAAAAAACTGCGTGGGGACAGACCTGAAGGCAGCGTTTGCAGTTGATACACCGCTCCCGGTTGAAACGGAGCGTGGTCCGTGAATACGAATTCAGCATCAGATCACCCCGGCAAGACGGCCTGCCTCCAGCACGATTCCCAGAAAAATTCCTGCACCTGCCATAAATGCCATGACCGGAACATACCGGAAGATCTCCCTTTTCACACCCGTCCTCGATGTGAACGTGGTCGACCCGGTAAAGTTGAGTGCAAGGTATGCCGTAACTGCAGGGATGAGAAAGAGGGGTGTGATCGCTGCAACGGCCCTCGCCCACGCCGGGAGATCGGCGTTCCCCCCATACAATAGTGCAAATGGCACGGCAACAACACCGCCAAGAATGAACCCTTTTGTGGAGAAGTCATGGGTCGGAATGAACGGCAGGAGTATGGGAAAGAGCACGGTCCCGGCAAGGACCGCTGCCACTGCAGCAAGGGCAGCCGGAAAACCCGCAAGGAACCAGAGGACAACCGCAGCGATTGTTGCGGGGAGGGCAACGTGGACCAGCTCAACGGGAGTAAGCACGATACGGTCGCGGAGGGTGAACTGCACCTCGCGCATCGACGGGGTTGCCATGCCGGCCCTCAGGTAGTCCGGCAGATCACGCGCCCGTACCGGGCCGTATTCCACGGTAAACCCGGATCTTCGCAGCACCTCAGGCCACGAAACTCCCGGCGCCCCCAGCTGGGGGACGATGATCCTGCGGTGCCTGACAACACCGGAAAGGCCCGTCACCGCGATCCGGTGTACCAGTTCCCCCGTGCCAAATGTGCCTTTGCCGGCAGCGCACCAGACATTGATCCCCCTGGTATCCAGCACAAGGATGTACGCATCAATACCTACGAGAGCTGCACGCAAGGCATCGAAGCTCAGGGTGTAATTTGCCGATGCGAAGACCCGGGACTCCGGTTCCGGGTTCCCGAGCCGGTACAGGCCCGGCTTCACCCGGTGACCGCCCCGGTTCACTCCCCAGCGTGCAAGAAAGTGATCGAGCCGGTTGGCAAAAGTGATCGTGCTGTCGATTGTCCGGATTTCTGTCGGGACTGTACCGGCCGGAGTGCATCCGCAGGATGAATTCTCCCTTTTCGTTCCGCCGGCGCATGCCGGGGCTGATGATCCGGTCACGGTAATTTTCTCTTCGGTCATACCAATGCTGGCGAGAATATCCATATTACCTAACAGTATTTCAATTTTTATTGAAACAATATGGATGGGGATGATTAAATAGGTTTGCATTTCATAATAATTTGAAATGTCTGATCGGGAAACCTCCTGCTGTGGAATAAAAATCCGGCGTAAGAAGATGGCAGAAGCAGAGATCCCGGAAGTGATCCGGAAAGAACTCGAGCGGCTCGGGGGTCTCGAAGCATTTGCCGGATCGATGCCGGCAGAAAAAGACCTTCTCGAGGAGAGCCATATCCACCATGCGCTTTCAGACCCGCTCCGGCTCACGATCCTGTACCTGATCAAGGACCAGCCTCTCTGTGTCTGCGTTATCAACCGCTTCATGCGGATTGCCGATTCAAAACTCTCCTACCATCTTACCATCCTCAAAGAGAGCGGGCTTATCTCTGGTGAGTATCACGGTAACTGGATTATTTATAGCATCACTCCCGACGGCCTCAGGTATCTCGTGATGTGACATGCGCCAGACCCATTTTTATCAGTACCCGGTAAACAGAAGGATTACTGCATGACAAGATTCACCTGCGACTCGTGTGGAAAATGTTGTTCCAGTTTCGGTTCGTTCATCACCATCGAGCGCCAACTGAATGAACGGGACTATTACTGCCGTTATTCCCCGACCCGCAACCTGTTCCCGGTCCATGTGGACACAGAATATGCTGAAGAAGTGTCGGGACGATATTCCAGCCCGGCCGGCAACGGGATACCCGCCGGGAAGAAACCCTGCCCGTTCCTGTGCCGCAAAAAATACGGTGACGGCTTTGCCTGCGCCATTTATACCACCCGCCCCCAGGTCTGCCGCGAGTTCCGGTGTTACCGGATGCTGGTCTATGACAGCAGCGGGCACCTTTCAGGAAAGGTGATCGGGGCCGGTCAGATCAGCACTTCCGACGAGGCACTCGCCCGCCTCTGGAAAGAGAAGATCGCAGCAATCCCCCATGCACACCCTGCGGATGCAAACGATCCGGCATGGGTGAAAAACGTCACAGGGATCCTCGCAGCACACGGGTATCGCGGGGATGCGGCAGAATAAAAAATGAGTTACTGGTTTACGTGTTATTTCGATACATTGGTTGCCACTGCGGCAACATATGGCTCGCATCCTTCGTTGCGATAGAGTGCCCACTCCTCGCAGCTCGTACCGTTGGCAAAAGTGCACATGCCGTACTGGCCGCCATCCGCAGCGGTCTTGATCTCGGTGGTCCCTCCGATCTTACCGCAGTTGACGGAGGCGGGGTTTGCCATGCCGGCAGTTGTTGCACTTGCCGGGGTTACGGCTTCCGATGGTCTGGCCTGGGACGGGGCAGCGGAAGTCTGGACCGTTGCTGGCGCCTGCTGCTGCGTACATCCCGCGATAAACATGCCCGCGATGACGCAGGCTCCAAGAATGAAAAAAATACCGGTTCTGGACACCATGATAACTCCACGATACCGTTGGCAGGCCGGGATAAAAAAGATAGTCTCCCCGGCTGGTTATCTGATCCCTGCGGAGCCTGTCGCACGCTTCATCCGCATGACATAGTCCCTGAGTTTTTGTTCCATGAGCCGGGGATTCTTGAGGTTCTGTTCAATGATACCCACAATCGCACTACCGACAATCACGCCATCGGCACCGGCAGCAACGCACGTCGCTGCCTGATCGGGAGTTGATATGCCGAAACCCAGCGCCAGCGGAAGATCCGTGTGCCTGCGGACCCGGTGCAGGAGATCGATCGCACCGGACGATACCTGATCCCTCACACCGGTCACACCGAGTACGGAAACAAGATAGAGATACCCGCGTGCCTGTGCTGCGATCTTTCCGATCCGACTGTCATCTGTCGTTTGTGCGATGAGAAAGATGGGATCGATCCCGTACCCGGCAGCAATGGTTGTGACCTCATCCGATTCTTCGACCGGCATGTCGGCAATGAGAATCCCGTCCACGCCGGCCTCGCGGGCCTCGCGATAGAACCGCTCGGTACCCCTCCGGTATACAATATTGTAGTAGGTCAGGAACACGATCGGGACATCGGAGTACGCCCGGATCGTTTTCACCATCCTGAAGATCGTGTCCGGGGTTGTCCCGGCAGCAAGCGCCCGGTCATCCGCGCGCTGGATCGTTGGCCCGTCCGCTACGGGATCCGAAAACGGAACACCAAGTTCGAGGATGTCGGTTCCCCCGTCAATGAGCGCTTTTGCGATCCGGAGGGATGTCGCTTCGTCCGGGTCGCCAGCGACGGTAAACCCGATGAAAGCCGGTGTCCCGGGCTTTTCAAAAACCGTCCCAATCCGACTCATACTGCATACCCCTGCATCCTTGCCACTTCGGCTACATCCTTGTCTCCTCTGCCGGAGAGATTGATGACAACGATATCGTTGCGGCCGAACCGGTCACGGTTCGTCATCACGTAGGCAATGGCATGGGCTGACTCGAGCGCAGGGATGATGCCCTCAGTGCGGGAGAGGAACCTGAACGCATCGAGGACTTCCGGGTCATTAGCTGCGGCGTAGGTGACCCGCCGGTTATCCCGCAGCATCGCATGCTCGGGACCAACGCCCGGGTAGTCGAGCCCTGCTGAGATACTGTGAGTGGGCATTACCTGCCCGTCAGTATCCTGCAGCAGATAGGAAAGCGCCCCGTGGAGCACTCCGGGCTCTCCTGCACACAGCGTGGCCGCATGCTCGCCGGTCTCTATCCCTTTCCCGCCGGCTTCAACACCGATCAGTTCTACATCGTCCTTGAGGAACGGGTAAAAGATACCGATTGCATTCGAGCCGCCTCCGACGCAGGCGACGATTGTATCCGGGAGCCTGCCCTCCTTTTTCATAATTTGGTCGCGGGTTTCCCTCCCGATCACGGACTGGAAATCCCTGACAATGCGCGGGTACGGGTGGGGGCCTACCACCGAGCCGAAAAGGAAATAGGTGTCCTGAACGTGTGCCACCCAGGAGCGGAGCGCCTCATTGACAGCGTCCTTGAGGGTGCGGGTCCCGGAGGTCACCGGGACAACCTTTGCTCCCATCAGCTCCATACGGAAGACATTGAGTGCCTGCCGCTTCGTATCGAGTTCTCCCATATATACTTCAACGGACATCCCGAGTGCTGCCCCGACAATGGCTGCTGCCACGCCATGCTGCCCGGCACCGGTCTCGGCGACCAGTTTTTTCTTGCCCATGCGCTGGGCCAGCAACGCCTGGCCGAGCGTGTTGTTGAGTTTGTGCGAACCGCCATGCACGAGATCCTCCCGCTTGAGGTAGATCCTGCACCCGAGCTCCCGCGATGCGTTCGCACAGAATGTGAGGGGGGTCTCCCTGCCGGCATACTCTTTCTGGAGTGCAGTGAGATCGGCAGCGAACTTCGGGTCATTCTCAACTTTCTCGTAGGCTGCTTCGAGTTCGAGTAAGGCGCCCATCAATGTTTCCGAAACGTATTGCCCGCCGTAATTACCATATCGTCCTTTCTGTGTCATGTCAGAAACCCCTGCATGCGGCGATAAACGCCCTGACCTTTTCTCTGTTTTTTATTCCCGGTGAGTCCTCAACACCGCTTGCGACGTCAACGGCGTACGGGTGCACCTGCCGGATCGCATCACGCACGTTCTCCGGATTCAATCCCCCGGCAAGGATCACCGGTACCTTGGATTCCTGCACGGCAGCACGAGCATAAGAAGGATCATAGTGCCGGCCTTTTCCATGGCTGTCATCCACGATGATGGCATTGCAGTCTTCCGGCATTGGTTCCCCCCGACCGATCACCCGGATTACCCGGACCCCCGGATCATCCCTGAATGTGAAAGGGTGTGAGATCTGGATCGCATCGGGGTTCAGTGCAAGTATCCGTTCAAGATCCTCCCTGGACTCCGTATGGCTTACTGCGACAGTCGTCGTAAACGGTCCTACTGAATCGAAGATCTCCAGTGCCCGTTCAGCAGACACAACCCGGCGTGACACACCACCGGAAAAGACAACGACGCCGATTGCATCGGCCCCGGCTTCTTCGGCAGATCGTGCATCCTCCGGGCATGTGATCCCGCAGATCTTCACGCGCATACGAACTCCTCCAGTTTCTCTCTCGGGTTGTCATGGGCCATGATCGAAGAACCGATCAAAAATGCATCACGGTCCTGTTTCATCTCACGGACATCATCAGCAGACCTCATACCGCTTTCCGACACGATCAGCCGGTCATCCGGCCGGATTCGCTCCGAAAGGATCCTTGTCGTCGACCGATCGATGCCAAGGGTTGCAAGGTTACGATTGTTAATCCCGATGAGAGTCGCGTTTGTCGCGACGGCTGCCGATGCCTCGTCCTCTGTATGAACTTCTACAAGGGGTTCGAGACCATAGTCGATGGCACAATCAACAAATTCCGGCAAACTGTCTTTGAGTACCGCGGCGATCAGGAGTACTGCATCGGCCCCGAGCGCTTTCGACTCCGCGATCTGCCGATCGTCGATAATAAAATCCTTGCGGAGCACCGGTATACTGACAGCCGACTTCACCCGGGCGATATCCTGCCCCGCCCCTCCGAAGAAGTACGGTTCGGTAAGTACCGAAAGGGCAACGCATCCCCCGCTTGCGAGAACACCTGCCATCTGGGCCATGTCCACATTGCGACGGATGATACCCCGGCTGGGGGACGTACATTTGATCTCTGCAATGACTGCGTTTTTTCCGTTTCTTCCACGGATTGCTCCGGAAAGACTCATCCCGTCATGGCAGGGTTGTTCCGGGAACGATGATGGGAGGTGTGCCACCCGTTTTTCCGTCCTCCGGACAATCTCGTCAAGTATCACGATGCACTCCCAGTAATATCCACGAGAGCGTTGAGCCGCTCCAGGGCACTCCCGGAATCGATGGAGATTCCTGCACGGGCGATCCCTTCATGCAGGTCCCGTGCCTGTCCTCCCACGTAGATCGCAGCACCGGCATTCATGAGCACGACATCCCGGCCCGCGCCCCGTTCACCCCCGAGGATCTCGCGGGTGATACGGGCATTGATCCCCGCATCCCCTCCTGCAAGATCGGGGAGTTCTGCCGGGGCAATGCCGTACGTTTCGCAGGTAAGGGTATAGGAGCGGATGGTATCCCCGAAAAGTTCCGATACCGCGGTCTTACCGGTTGTGGTTATCTCGTCGAGCCCGTTGCCGTGGACCACCATGGCATGGGAGAGCCCGAGCAGCCTGAGGACTTCTGCCATGGTGCGGGTAAGATCGTGGTTATAGACTCCCAGCAGCTGCGCCTGTGCACCTGCGGGATTCGAGAGCGGGCCAAGGATATTGAACACGGTCCTGCACCCGATCTCCCGGCGGGCCGCCATGACATGGTGCATGGCAGGATGGTGAAGTGGCGCGAACAGGAATGCGATGCCGATCTCTTCCACGATCCGCGCCTGGGAAAGCGGATCTGTGGTAATATTTACGCCCAGCGCGGATAGGACATCCGCTGAACCGCAGGTACTGCTCACGCTCCGGTTGCCATGCTTGACGACCGGTATACCAGCACCTGCTGCAACGAACGCAGCAGTCGTGCTGATATTGAAGGTATGTGCCCCGTCACCACCGGTGCCACAGGTATCGACCAGTATCCCATTCGTGACCGGTCTGACAGCGACCGCGTGCCGGCGCATTACGCGTGCGAATGCAGCGATCTCTTCCGGGCTCTCGCCTTTCATCCGGAGTGCGATGAGAAATGCCCCAATCTGTGCCTGGGTTGCCTGGCCCTCCATGATCATATCCATAATTCCCGCGGCTTCGGTTTCGCACAGGTCATGCTGTCCGATGAGCCTGACGATTGCGTCCTTGAATATCATAAAACGCTCCCGTTTCCGTTGAGAAAATTTTTAATGATATGATCGCCATCTGCCGAGAGAATGCTCTCAGGGTGGAACTGTACTCCCTCGATTGGGTGAACGCGGTGGCGCACCCCCATGACATACCCGTCATCCATGCTCGTAGCAGTTACCTCAAGTTCGTCTGGCAGGGTCTCCTTGAGAGCGACAAGAGAATGGTACCGGGTAGCGGTGAAGGGTGCCGGGACCCCGTCAAAGATCCGTTTCCCGTCATGCTGGATTGCAGAGGTTTTCCCGTGCATCAGGTGAGGCGCCCGAACGACCTCCCCTCCGAATACCGTACAGATTGCCTGGTGGCCAAGACAGACGCCAAGGGTCGGCACCTTCCTGCTCAGGGTCTTCAGCACATCGAGGCATACACCGGCCTCCTCGGGAGTGCCCGGGCCCGGTGAAAGGATGATCCGGTCACACCCGGTTTTCTCCAGCACTTCAAGAGGGGTATCACAGGGAAGTACCAGCGGCTCTGCGCCGAGTTTTCCCACCTGCTGGTAGAGGTTGAAAGTAAAGCTGTCATAACAATCGACGATCAGCACTTTCATAACGTGGCCTCCGAATGTTCGATGGCCCGGATCATCGCTGCCGCCTTGTTCTCCGTCTCTTTCCATTCGTTTTCCGGCACGGAGTCTGCAACGATCCCGGCCCCGATCTGGACATATGCCCGGTCCTTCTGGACCAGTATCGTCCGGATAGCAATGGCGAAATCGAGGTTCCGGTCAAAACCAATATACCCCACCGCACCGGCGTACAGCCCACGGGTACACGGCTCCTGCTCATCGATGATCTGCATAGCGCGGATTTTGGGTGCGCCGGAGACGGTCCCTGCCGGAAAACAGGACTTGAAGGCATCGTAGCAGTCGAGGTTGTCCCGGAGAGTCCCGGTCACGGTGGAGACGATATGCTGGACATGGGAGAACTTCTCGATCCCCATGAACTCGCTGACATCCACTGACCCGAACCGGCATACACGGCCAAGGTCGTTCCGTGCGAGGTCAACGAGCATCGTATGCTCGGCACGCTCCTTCTTGTCTAGGAGAAGATCCTCCGCCAACCGCTCATCTTCGGTCTTTGTGCGGCCGCGGGGGCGAGTCCCGGCGATAGGGACCGTTGTCACCCGGCGCTTCTCGACTCTTACCAGCATCTCAGGACTCGCCCCGATGATCTTCTCCTCCCCGAAATCCAGATAGAACATATACGGGCTCGGGTTGATCTCCCGAAGTGCTGTATATATCGCGAATGGATCATTGTATATGGTAAAATCAAGGCGCCGCGAGATCACGGCCTGGAAAATATCGCCGGCGACGATGTGCTCCTTGACTCTCTCAACTGCGTGCTCGAATATCTGCTGATTTGCGGCCGGGATGGCTGGTGCAGACGGGGCATTTCCGCTGTTATGCGAACCGGTCCGGGTCTCCCGGCCCAGCAATGCGATACGACCTGCAAGGGACTGGATCTTTGAGACACTCTTATGATATTCTTCCATCAGATCAGAATCATAAGTCAGGAACGGGCTTGAGAAAATATACAGTTTCTTATCCCGGTGATCGATGATGATGCAGTCTTTTGACAGCATGAAGGAGGCATCGTTATCTGCGACCCGTACTCCCGGATCATTCTTTTCCGTTTTCTGAACTTTATCAAAAAGGGAATACACGCAGTTATATGCAAAATAGCCGACCATGCCGCCGAAGAACCGGGGCGCCTTGACATTCATATAATGGAAGCGGGAAAGGATCGATTTGATCCTGTCAACCGGGTTATTGCCATCAGGGTTGCTGGCAATGGAAACAAAGGGCTCGTTGCCCCGTATGTCCACAGTCTTTCCCATAGTGACTATCATCTCCGGATCGATCCCTATAAACGAGTACCGTGCGAGTTTCTCGCTTCCTTCCATCGATTCGAGCAGAAACCCGCACCCTGTCCTCATCCCCTTGTACACATCGAGCGGGGAAATATCCGGGAGCGGCAATGCTGCACACAGCGGTATGATGAGCGGTTTTGGCTGGGTCTTCACCGCGGTGATGAACTCATCTGGCCCAAGATTAAGTATCAGTGTCGGCTTCATGATTTCAGGATCCTATCGGCGGGCCCACAGGTGACTGCCAATTTTATCAACCTCATCAGTTCCTGTGCAAAATCTCTGCAAGAACCACGACTTGTATCTGGATTAGAGGTCTAACTTTGTACATATTTATACATTGCTGTAATTATCTGGATATCGATGTATTTTTTATTACACTTTGTTGGCAATTTTCATTCGAACTACTGATTTTTTTGGAGCATCCGGGGATTATATCCGCGCAGGCTCAGGAATTAGCTATAAATTGAACTATTTCTGCGAAAGAAACAAGAATATCCCCGGGCAATAGAAGATCAGCCTATCAGCGGGTCTGCGGCAGGTGCAGGTCAGTGGATATACGTAAAAAGACTGTCGTCATTGTCTGTATTACTCTTCTCTGTCTTATTCTCGCCCTCTACATCTCGTCGGAGGTGATTGTCCAGGGTGGTTTCTCCCGCGTTGAATCGCAGAGTGCACAAAAGGACACGAACCGGGTTCTTGTCGCGCTGGGCAATGATATCAACACACTTGATGCGGTTGCCAACGACTGGGCATCTCGTGACGATACGAGGATGTTTGTGGCAGCCAACGCTTCCGGGGGACAATGGTCACAGCTTGATACTGACATCTTCGAACGTCTCGGGTTCAATGATATCCTGCTCTCGAATGCTGAGGGAAACCTCATATCAGGACAGGGATATGATCTCACAAACCACACACTTGTCCCGGTACCGGCGGGGCTTCGTACGGTGCTCCATATTTATCCTCACTCAAACTATACCGGAAGCGCCGGCTCGGGAATTATGGGCATTGTCCGACTCCCCGATAGTCCGATGATGATTGCCATCCGCCCGGTTTTTGACGATCCCGGCAACCGGAACATCGTGGGATATATCCTGATGGGCAGATATCTCGATACGATGGAGGTGTCCCGTCTCTCCTCCCTTGCCCAGCTTCCCCTTGAAATGCACCAGTACCATGATAACTCTATGCCACCGGATTTTGCGGATGTAATCCCCGGTTTTACCACATCCTCATCACCCTTCATTCAACGAGCCGGGAAAGAGGCTCTGACGCTTGATGCACCTACGATCATCGAACCTGTCAACAGTACAATGCTTGGCACGTACTCACTTATCCGCGACATATCCGGCAGCCCGGCGCTCATCCTCAAAGTCAGTATTTCCCGGGATATCTATGCACAGGGAAAGTCCACGAGCCAGTATTTTATCATCCTGCTCATCGCCTCGGGTCTCATTTTTGGTCTGGCTACGCTCTGGCTCCTTGAAAAAACTGTCCTCTCGAGGCTTGCCCAGCTGAGCCGTCGGGTGAATGATATCGGGAGAAAACGGGATTTCTCGGCACGCGTAGGGATCGGTGGCGGGGACGAGATAGGGGACCTTGCCGGGAATGTCAATGGTATGCTCGAAGACCTTGAGACATCACAGGTTGTCCTGCACAACCGCCTCATCGAGAGTGAAGAGCAATACCGGCTATTTTTCAACAGCATCACGGATCCGGTATGCGTCTGTCGGATGAACCCGGATAACACACCGGGAAAGATCTTGGAAGTAAACAACGCTGCCTGCGAAGTCCTTGGGTACCTGCGGACCGAATTTCTAGGATTGGATTTGTCAGACCTGCTCATGGGAAAGAATGCCGGAGGTGTCGATCTACCGGTTGAGGTACTTACCTCGTTTGGCCACGTAATTTATGCGGGTATTTGCAAAACAAAATCCGGCAGGATGATACCGGTCGAGATCAACGCCCGGTCCTTCGACCAGTTTGGCAGACCTGCATTTGTCGCGATCATCCGGGATATCAGCGAGAGGGAGGAGGTCGAGCACCTGAAAAGGGAGGCCTTCCGCCAGATTGAGAGTAACCTGCAGCAGTTTGCCATTCTCAATGACAATCTTCGCAACCCCCTTCAGGCAATAGTTGGTGTTGCTGATATGATGGAAGATCCGCTGGCACAGAAGATCATTAAGTATGCCCGGATGATCGATGAGATTGTCAATAAGATCGATCAGGGATACATTAAATCGGAAAAGATCCACGAGTTTCTCCGGAAATATTATGATATCGGTAAAAAGTAATATTGTGGTGGCAGGAATCCCGTCTCTCACTCGGTTTTGATCCCCCGGCCTTTCAGTTCCTCAGTTTTCTTCTGTGAGCACGCTTCGCACCGGAACTCGGGCTCTTGATCACAGGATCGGTCGTAATTCCCGGAACGGACCAGCCTGTACCCGCGGGCAATTTTCCCGCAGTCCACGCAGACGATATTGTCCCTGACCTCCCATTGTGCGGCGAGCGACTGCGATGTGAAGATGAACTGGTCAACCCAGAAGAAAAGCAGCCCCCCGATCAGGTTTGCAACAATTGCTGACACCAACTGGCCCATCGAAACCAGGAGAATTCCTACACCTGCCAGAATAGGCGTGCTTGCCTGCCACCGGAGCAGGTAAAGACTGTACCGTTTGTAGTTGACCTGCATACCAGATCATCCCTTGTCCTTGTAATACATCTTCTGTTCCGTAAGATCACGGGAAATCCTTGATCGATGTCAAACACTCTTATAGCACGCCCGATAAAATAGATACAGCATTTGGAGGGCAGGAACTATGGTGCGCTGTCGTACAAAACCACTTGGCTGGGTATTTGTCTCTCAGATGATCGGAATCATCTGCTTTCTGATCATCATCGTCTTTGCAAATATCCTTACGTACTATGTGTCGAACCCTTTCTTCCATGGGGGGGTATCTTTCATCAATGAAAATTTCTGGCTCCTGATGCTGATTGCCATCATCCTGTTTGTTGGTGCGATATTCGGGGCATTTCCTTTCCCTCTCAATCTGCCGTCACCGATCATCCGGGCGATCGGCAGCGTCTTCTGTATAGCATTTATTCTGCGGGCGTTCCAGTGGGTTGACTCGGTTACGTCCACGACACTATACCCGATGTTCTGGATCTTATCATTCCTCATCGTACCACTGGTGTTTCTCATGGTTCTTGCAAGCGGTTATTTCAAGATTATGCAACAGCTCTGGTGGCAGTCCCGGATCGATGAAGATATCAGCGAACATGCGATACATGAAGATCATGCTGACGAGTCTGCCGGCACGCTTGTCGCAGATGCGAAATCCTGGGAAGAGATCGGGGCCGAATTCCGCATGATGCTGTACGATATTATTCATCGGTTCCGTCAGGAAATCAAAAGAAAACACTAATGATCCGGGCACACAATGCCGCCCCCAAGCTTATTACCAGTCAGGATTCTCGGACCGGAAAATTTTTTCTTTTTCCTCCAGTTCCTTGGCACTCAGGTGTGACGGCATGCAGATGCAGCGGTGCTCGATAAAAATGCCATTTTTAAATGCGCCCTGCCGTTCCCCGTCCCTGCAGGCTCCGTAGAGATTGTCATCGCAGTCATGATAGACCTGGGGGAGACTCTCCCTTATGGCACACTCTTTTGCCTCTTGCCATGATGTTACCATCCCGAAAGCATTGGCTCATCGGTATCTTGAGCCTATCGGAAAATGTGCACAATAATAAAATATGAAAATCACATTGGAAAATCCCGAAAAAGGAGAAAAATTATGAGATTAGAACCGGGGTTTCCGGTGCTTGGGCAGGCAGTCCCTGCAGTAGACCGGCCTTCCTTCAGTTGGCTTGAAGGGTACTTCGCATTCCTTTCCGCAGTCTGAACAGACTGTCTTTGTCATTTCTCTGGGACCGAAATTTCTCGGGCCACCAAAACTCTTTCTTTCCATTGTTTTACTCATGCAGTTTTGATCTGCACATATTCAATTAACGGTTCAGTATAAATACATCTGCATTATGAGCCTACTTTTTATACAACTTAGTATATATACATATATTGAATTACGGTATGATCTCGCACCCATTGAACTTTTCATGAGTGAAATCCTCAGCTGTTATTGTGCCGCTTGATATAAGAGACCGAACGCGTGGGAGGGCATCCGTCAGGGCATCGTGAAGGTTCATTACGGTTTCGCAGACAAACCGGCGCTCAGCTCCCCTCCATGGGCGTGTGATATTGGAATACAGGCACCTTCCGCCGCAGAAACTACGGATCCGGCATTCCTGGCACTCGCCACCTATATCGATGCGGTCGAGCCGGCAGGGGTCGGCATTTCGGATATGCCCGACATAATACTGTTTCATCCCGATCATGACCGGGCAGGGTGCTATATGGCCATCAGTCATAATACTATAATTGGCATAGCCTGATCCACACCTCAGCCTGCTTGTACGACCATTGAGCAAGTCATCCATCGGGTCGAGAAACGGATACCAGTGGAGGACCTCACCCTCCGATTCCATGTGGTTCACCCAGTCCCGGACTAGCGTGCGAATGCCAGGATTATAGCTGACTGAAGCCCAGTCAGCAAACTGCCTGCGGGAAAAATCGCTGGAAAAATTTGCGTCCATCTGCCAATGAATGGAAGTAAATGGTCGATTGGGAATCTCCGCGAGCCAGTGGACGGCATCCACAATATCCGTACTTTCCGTAACCGTCATCCGTGCGATAAGCTCCCCACAGTATCCATTGGCCAGGATATTCCGGACATTCTCCATAACCCGGTTGTAAACTCCTTCCCCCCGGTTTGCATCGGTGAGTTCTCTGCGGCCATCTATTGAGACAAGAATGGTAGTTAACCGGTTGATTATTTCTGATGGAAGCCGGTCCAGCAGCAGCCCATTGGTCTGCATCATGAACCGTTTTACCGGGGCTTTTCTTACAATGCGTTCGATCAGATCGGCCCGGAGAAGCGGTTCCCCACCATAAAACGTCAGTGTGGGTAAGGGATCCCTTCCCAGAAAGGTGTATAGCATTTCCAGATTGAATTCAAGATTTATAGGTATGTCCTCGTCAATCTCAACCGCACACATACCCCGGCTTTCATCAATATCAAGAAACGCCTTGGCACGGCAGTACCTGCAACAAAGATTGCAGTTGTCAGTGAGGATGAGATGATAGTACATGAAATGCCTGTACCTCTGGATGCTGTTTAATGATAAATTTAGGGCATCTGTTGGGTATGATTCATATCTGTCCTAACTTGAAGATCAGAGATAAATATAATCTTCTACCTGGCCACGAGGAAAATTCGGACACCATCGTCGATCCCTACGAATCTTCATCTGCCCAGGAAGCAGGTGCCGCGCCCTGCCGGCAGTTCACCATCACTATAACCCTCCCTGGGGCTGCGCTGCTGCTTCCGGTGAGCCTGACAGCGCCGGCATCGATTCAGCCCGTTATGGTCTTGAATTAGGTAAAAATGGGCATTTTAATTAGGAATTTAATCGGCGCGAATAGTGCGCCAGAATGTTAAAAATACCCCCAGAAAGATGCCCAAAATCCAGACTTCGACGGGCATTCGACGGAAACCTTTTATATTATCAGGCGTTAACTCTCATTATCAAAACCCGATTAAGGTTTTGAGGTGTTTAAATGGGAACCAAAATTGGAAAAGAAAAGATTCAGCGCGAAAAGGGATACCTCTACTTCATTGGCAAGGACGGGTATGTCTGGGCAGCCCCGATGAAGCACAACAAGTCCGGCAGGAAGAAGAAAGTCGGAACTGAGAAGATTGCCAAGGAAAAGGGCTTCATGTACTACATTGGCAAAGACGGATTCGTCGCAAAAGCCAAGATGAAGAACGCATAATCTCACTTTTTCCTTTTGCACGCGGTCCGTCTGCCATCCGGAGCAATCCGGGCGGCGGGACTGCTCATAGTTTTTAATTCCACGCCAGAGTTTCTCGATCATGTTTTTTGCCGTGATGTAACGAAAAATAGCTGGCGGGAGGGCACGTATGGTCCAACCCTCATTCGTGCAGATCATCAGCGCTAGATTTTAAAAAAGATGGACTTTTCTCTCATGATTCCTTTCGGATAATAATCCGATGGATGCATAGGCAATGCATGGGCAATCTATTGGGTTATCACAATGGCATATAGATACCCCTTTGTTTCCAGTGGAGATATACCGAATTTGCGGCTGTTCAGGAAAGGCGCCGGTTTATCCGATCCTGCATTGCATAAGGGACAGCGGTATATTCAATCTCCTGAGGCATCCTCCCCAGATTGATCCGGATCGCATGTCGGATGAACGGGTGAATCCGTACCGGTATTGTTGACAGATCCATGATGTGCGAATTCTGGAAGAGAAACAATCGCTCCATGATCCGCGGCAGGAAAGGGACTGACTGTTTCAGATCCTGCAGTACAGCAAGGGCATATGCTTCGGCTGCGACCTGATCGCAACTGGCAAAGACCAGTCCTGGTGAAAAATCCATTATGTGAGTCCTGCCAAGGCCCACTTGGCCGAGGCGGATCCCGTACCGATCAGGACCGAAGGTTGTCTGTGCCTGAGTCGCTACGAACAGTGTAAGCCGTAGTTTGTCTCGTATGGCGTCGCTGATCTCTACGATCTTTTCAAAGAATGTGTTGGTCCTGTCATCTTGTGCAGAGAGTGCGCTTCCCTTTGCGGCATTCGTGATAAAACCGTTATACGGCCCGTTGGCATGGAACTCCATCCGGCTGTCTTCCCGTAGCAAGCCCACCATGCTCTTCAGCCCCAGTGTGACACCTGTCTGGCTGTGCGTACTCAGGCGGGGAAGGCTGATGATGTGATCAGCCTTTTTAATCCAGTTAGTGATGAAAAAGCCATACGGCCATGAGCGTGTGTTATCCGATCGGTAATAAAAGAACCCATCATCCCATCCATTGTCCTCAAAACTTACGAACCTGGTATCTTCACGGGAGCCCATGCCGGACCTGATGTAATTTTCCCGGCTGCTGCCCCTTATAACACCATCTGGATGATGCAGCACGTGTTCTATTCCCGACTGGTCACCTATAACCACCCGGGCTCCATGCTCAACCAGAAGTTTCGAAACGGTCTGGATGGCGAGAGGATGTGTTGTGGAAGGATAGGGATCACCGGAGTTGAGTGCCGGTTTCAGCAGGACGAGGTCACCCTTCCCAAGCCAGGAGAAGTTGTCAGAGGTTTTAACTATGACTTCCCGGATAGCCGGGGCAAGAGAACCTCCATAGGGGGCTGTCCCAACCCCGTGGACGAAAACCGGTTTCATTACGATGAACTGTCGGGGCTTATGAATAAAAGAACCTTCTCTCCGGGAAGTGACAAGCTGTTAAAATAAGTGGGCCCGTCGTGATTCGAACACGAGATCTTCGCCGTGTGAAGGCGACGTCATAGCCAACTAGACCACGAGCCCGCATGCATCGACCGGGAATCGAACCCGGGCTATAGGCTTGGAAGGCCTAAGTCATGCCTCTAGACCATCGATGCACTGTGCTCTGTAATTTTGGCGGGGAGCTGTATTAATAATTGCCACTGCATATCTTGTGATTACCTGTGTTATCCATCCTATCATCAGACTCGTTCACCCGGGAGTCTTTGACTCACCATTTTAGATCAAAAAATCATTAAAACAAATCTTCTTGATAATTTTAGAGATCTGTTGGCAAATTAAAAAAGTATCATATTTTAATAGCCCCGGAGCTCGACCTCGATATTCTCGAGATGGGCAATCCTCTTTTCAAGGGGTGGGTGGGTGGAGAGGAACTCCATGAAGGTTTTGCCAGAGATTGCCGGTATGATGAAGAACGCATTTGCGACTTCGACTTTTGCTTTTGCCTCTGCGGGAACCACTTCGATCCTGCCGCTGATCTTGTTCAGAGCGGAGATGAGATTCCGGGGCTTCCGGGTGATAAGCGCACTGCCCCGGTCTGCCGCGAATTCGCGGTACCGCGAGAGCGCGAGGATGAGCAGCGTGCTGACCGCATATACGATAATCGAGACGATCCAGATGATGATCCCTGCCCCGCCGTTCCTCTGGTTGTTGCCCCCGAAGAGCGCGGAGAAAAAGAAGCTCTGCATAATCATCGATGCAATCATCGCAATAAAACTGGCAAACGTCATGGTCAGGATGTCGCGGTTCTTGACATGCGAGAGCTCATGGGCCAGGACAGCCTCGAGTTCATCGTCATTGAGGAGCCTCATGATGGAATCTGTACAGGCGACTACTGCATGTTTCGGGCTCCTGCCGGTGGCAAACGCATTCGGTACCGGGCTCTGCATGATCGCTATCTTCGGCATGGGAAGATCCGCTTCTTTACAAAGTTTCTCGATTATCCGGTGGAGTTCAGGCTCTTCATCGTCTGCAATGATACGGGCGTGGGTGCTCCAGAGCACCAGCTTATCCGAGAAGAAGTACTGGACCAATCCCATTCCTACCGCAAGGAGGACTATCAGCCAGTAACCGGCTCCGAATGCCAATAACACCGTCATGAAGACAAGGTAGAGTATCAGCAGCAATAACCCCGTCAGCCAGACTCTTGCCGTAAGTCCCCAGTCGCGTTTCCATTCCATAATTGGTACACATTTCTACCATGCGCTCTTAAAGCAATCGACAGATGCAATACCCTTCGGGAGCATCCCGCCATCACATGCATGTGATTCTTCTGTTTTCGCCAATGTACCCGGTACAATATCCAGATCTCAGGATCAATACAGAAACTTTTTTTTGGCCAACATCGTTCGGGTACCTATGGTTGAAGTCGATCCCGAAGCGCTGGCTGATGTGGCATACGGCATCTTCGAGCATCTCCTGAACCGTGGGCTGCAGGCACAGGGCAAGTACCTGTATTCCCTTGTGGAAAGTGGTGTTGACTTCAAGGCGGATCTGACTGCGATATTTGAGCAGTTCAAGGAAGAGTATCCGCAGATTGCGGGGGCAATACAGGCCCGGTTCACCGGCATCGATACAATCTACCGAATGCTCTGCGATGGGGAGGGGGTGATTCCTTCAAAAACTACACAGATGTACTGGATCGTGCTGGATGCACCCGGCAGTGCACCTGAAGCCATCGAGGATGAGAACGCAGGAAAATGGTTGATCTTCCAGGAACCGGATCTCGTGGATGCCGCATGGAAGAAAGTTCGGGATGCAACAGTTTCCCAGGAACTGGGCATTTCAGCAAAAGTGAGTACTGCCAAACCCAATCCCGATTCCCGCGATAACCGGAAGGTGATTTATGTATATACGAAAGACTGGGCAGAAGAGAGTGATGTCATGCGTGTGCGCGAGAAACTTCGGCAGCTAGGTTTTGTGGACCGTATCGGGTATAAGCGCAACATCGAGACCTTTGCCGGGGAATATGCGAAGAAAGGCAAAAGAGTCACGTATTATTCGTCGTGATCGATTTTATCCAAACCTTGTGATCGCGTAGGGGTACTTGGATGCATGTATAGAAAGGTCATGGTCTCTGGAACGTTTTGCCGCAGCCGGTTCTTTCTTGCAGAATCTGGCAAGAAAAAGCATGAACATGCTTCTGGTTTTCGGCAGCTTCTCATGGATGTCCTGCGGACATTCACGTTCGTCCTTTTTCAATTGCGAGCGCGGGGTTTTAGTTGATCATGCGATTATCGGATAATTATCCTACAAATCGGGTGCACAACTGACACATTTTTATTTCAGACGGCGTTTGATTTCCGGTCGATCGATCGGATCCTGCATGAATTTTTTTCAGCAGAAGGTGTGGGGATACAAAAATTTTTTTTGCTGGATCTTGTTTATTGCATAAAAATCCGGTGTTCCAGACAATACCCCACAACTCGGAACATTAGAACGGTGGATTCTATAGTATACGGATATATGAATACCGCAGAAACTGTAATTATAGCGATAAAATCCAAGCAATTTAAAATGGGATTGGAATATTGGAAATGAATTACGCTTTACGTTCCTTGTTCTTGGGGCGCAGGTTCTGATAACCGCATTTACGGCAGCTGGTTGCGCGGATTGCATTGCGTGCGTTACAGTGCATGCATATTTTTACGTTGAGTAGCCGGGCTTCAGCTTCTGGGAACTTTGCCATTATTTAACACTCCTGTCTGCCCTTATAACAAAGCTGTAAGAAGTATTAACCGTTTGCGTCATTGTCCCGCCCGGTCTTCCTGCATAAACCAGTCATGAAACACCATCAGGGCCTTGGAACGGTGGGAAACCCGGTTTTTCTCCACAAGCGGAAGTTCGGCAAGAGTCTTTCCATCGACATCGAAGATGGAATCGTAGCCAAATCCGCCTATCCCCCGCGGGGCAAATGTTATCCGGCCATCAATCGTACCTTTGAATACCTGAACCCCCTGCACATCCGCGAACGCGATGGCTGTTGTAAACCGGGCAGTGCGATCCGATACACCATCCATCAGTTTCAGGATGCCGGTATTTCCAATGGACTGTAACACATAAGCGGCATATGGACCCGGGAATCCCTTGAGGGCATCGATGAAGAAGCCGGTATCATCCACCATGAGGGGGATGTTCAGGTGCTCATACGCGTACCGTGCCTTACCGCGTGCGATCTCCCCTATGTCATCGGAACGGTACTCGGGGAGATCAAGCGATATGTGGGTTACTTCGACCGCACCCTCGAAAAATGCCGCAACTTCAGCTGCCTTGTTGGCATTGCTTGTCACTATCGTTATTTTCAAAGATATCTCCCCCGCAATTCGATCTCGTGCTCGCGTGCGATCACTTCACCGGCACCGGTAAATGTCTCCCCGTATCCCTCATCAAATACGGTCTTCAGCTCGTCCGAACGATCAGGGGCGGTACTCTTCATGGTCTGGTACAGGACATGGAGGTCCACCCCCCTCTGCTCGATCTCCTGCGTCACTTGTGCGAGCCCGAAATCGATCAATACACATTTTCTGTCGCTCTCCCGAACGATCAGGTTGCTGGTAGTGAGATCTCCGTGCATGATTCCCGATGAGTGTAGTCTCCCGACCATCCGACCCGCCTCGCGGAGATTCTCTCCGGTAAGATCGAGGCTGAGAAGCATGCCCTGAACCTGCTCCATGATAATGGTGTCGTCAGTTATGTCGCTCATGACGGGTGTAGGTACGCCTCTCCTGCGTGCGGCATGGATAAGACGTGCCTCGGCTCGGGTCCTTTCTGTAATCAGGCGTTTGTCAAGGGAACTCACACGGTACTGCTTGGAGACCCTGTGCTTCTCCGCTATTCCGTCATGGAATGTGATGATTGCTTCTGCACCGAGTCTATGCGTCCCATCTACGGGACGTGCATTTCCGGGCGTGTCCGGGGGCTCATGTTTCCAAGTGACCGCGACCTCATCCGAACGGAACGAGGGGTTGATTCGGGAGGATTCAACAGGAAGGACTACGCCACTTTCGAGCATCAGTTTTCCCGTATATGCAATCATCGCCCCGTTATCCCCGAGATATTTCTGTTCGGGAACAAAAAAATCCGCCCCGCGATCCTCGCACATGATACGAAGCATCTCCTGCAGGCGCCGGTTTGCCCCGACACCACCGACAAGCAGCACCTCATTTTTTCCGGCAAGGGACATTGCCCGCTCGGTTACTTCCACACACATGGCAAAAGCGGTCTCCTGCAGGCTATAGCAGACATCGGGCAGAGGTGCCTTGTGCTCCTTTGCTGCGGATACCAGCCCGGAGAAAGCAAGATCCATCCCCTTCACCGTATAGGGGAGTTCGATATATCGTCCATTTTTTGCCTGAGTCTCGATATGCGGACCGCCCGGATGCGGGAAATTTTTCGCCCGGGCAAACTTGTCGAGCGCGTTTCCGATGCCGACATCCAGTGTCTCACCAAAAATACGGTACCTCGCGTTCAGGTACCCAATAACCTGAGTGTTGGCCCCGCTGGCGTAGAGCACGATGGGGTCCCTGCACCCGGTGGCGAAACGCCCGATCTCTACATGGGCGATACAGTGGTTCACTCCTACTAGGGGGACATCAAGCGCAAGGGCGAGCGACCGGGCTGCAGTGGCAACGGTCCGGAGACAGGGTCCAAGACCCGGGCCCTGCGAAAATGCGATCCCCTCCACCATTTCCGGCTTTTTGAGGACAGAACCAATAAGATCCCTCATCGCCGACGCGTGGTGCTGTGCGGCTTCGCGTGGGTGAATGCCGCCTTGTACAGGGCGGTATGGTCGTGAAGCAAGAGAAATGAGATCGCGATCAAATAGAGCGGCACTGAGGTTCCAGGCAGTGCCCTCAATTCCCAGTATCTGCCCAAAAACAGGCATTGGTTCTTATTTTCTGAATTCAGTATATCCGCACTTTCCGCAGGTGGTCCGGTCCTTATGGTCCGCCATCATGACACCGGGTCCGCAGCGTGGGCAGTATTTTTTTGCGGTGGTAACCTTGGCACCTTCGATCTTGAAGTATGCACCCCTCTGGGGTCCCTTTGCGGCTGCCACCTTCTTTGCTGCCATTGTTATGCCGCCCCCTCTTCCTTGGGCTTAGGCATACCGCGCGCTGAAAGGTGAGGGCGTTCGGTCTTGTTCCTGCCCTCTTCACTATCGTAAACACGTGCCGAACCGGCGAGTTCCGTTTTGCCGAAACTGCTGTGTAATGTGTCAAGGGTAACCTGATGCTCTTTCACATTGAGCAGGGCGCAGAGTTTGCCGATGATCTGCATACGGGAGGGGGTCGCTCCGTCATATTTGAGGGTAAACTGAACCTCTCTTCTGGATAAAAGTTCATTTCTTTTATCGCTGGTGATCTCAAAGTCCATCGATATCCTGTAATTATTGGGAACCGGTTTATTTAAAACATGACCTTCGTTCAATTTCCCGATAAAATATCAATGAAGGGGTTAGGATTAACCTGCTGGCAGGTATTATTCCCCGGATCTGGTAAATCGCTCCAATAACTTCCGTGCAGTTGCCTGTGATTCGGGTGTGACCGTACGAAGGACGACTCCCTCACGGGGTTGGCCATAAAGGACTATTACCCCGAGCGGTGCTGCAATTACTATCGGGATCACGGCAAGATCTTCTTCACCCTCAACAATGATCGTGGCCGGTGGATGAGCAACGGCATGGTTGATCGCTTCTATCAGGTTCTCGGTTAGCGATCCGGCCGGGTTTTTTACCTTTATGCATTCGCCAGATATTGCAGGCATTTTACTGCAGGGCGATCGCATGGTATACCCATCAACTACGGCAACTGCTGGCGTGATGCCGTTTTCCTGAAGATTATGGGTAACGACATCCCCGACGGTGTACACCGTGTTGCGGGAAAGAAGGGGAAGAACCTCTTCAATGTTCCGGTGCAGTTCGCCAAAAGGTTCCTTGAAGAGTCGCCGGTGCTCCTCCGGGAGCGTGAGCATTAGCGGACCTTCAGTGCGTAGCGGCCCGGCAGTTTGATGTTCATCCGTTTTGCCACTTCGGAATTTTCCGGATCGATGATGACGAGGTACCCTGACCAGTCATCACTTAGGTTCGAAGTGCCACAGATAACACAGCTTTCTCCGTCAACTACCCGGTGACAATCGCGGCAGACCTTGCCTTGTTTCTTTTTATTCGCCGGCGGCATGCTCCTTCCTCTTACCCTTTGGCTTCTCGGGCGTCCGCTCCTTTGCGGCCCCTGCCGGTTGCCCTGCTTTCTCTTTCTCCTTGTTCATCTCCTCTTCGAGCCAGAGCGCTGTACCGAGACCAACCTGCCGCATGGTGAGCCCGATTTTGCTGTCGCGGGGCTCCCGCTCGTTTAAGGATAATGTCACTACACGGACCCGGACAATGTCGCCCACACCGATGAAACGTTTGGACTCCTGGCAGATGAGACGGGCATTCTTTTCATCATAGTTGATATACTCGTCTGAAATCTGACTCACGTGAAGCATCGCATCGATGGGGCCGAGGCTGACAAACGCGCCGAAACTTGTCGTTTCCACGACTACACCTTCAATTACTTCTTGGAGGGCGAGTCGAAGCACCAATGCCTCGAACTTCACGTCGTAATATACGCCGCCATCGCCGGGAACGAGTTCTCCCTCACCAACGTCCTGCACTTTCGTGACGCATATAAAAATCCCAATCTCCTTGTCGATACTCCCTTCGAGTTGCTCTTGAAGGACATCGAGGATCACCTTTTCGAGTTTTTCCCCCAGCCTCAAAGGGGGTACCCGTACCTTGTCCTCAAGCATCAATTTATGATACATACTTACGTCATCTCCGCAATAGTTCCAGTTTTTTTTGTTTTCTCATGGATATTACACCGATACCGCGTGCAAACAGACCGTCCCTTACACGACGATCATTCGTTACCACCAGGCAACCATTCTGTACCGCATATTCGATTATCATCACATCGACACATCCCGATGATACGTCCCCGCACTCTGCGATTGTACACTTCTCACCAAGTGCAAGACCCAAGCGGGCAGCAGCCCCATGACGACCCTTCGCCCTGGTGAGGCCCTCTAGTTCGCGTATTACTGATGAGAGTACGATGGGTTCGAACCCCCCAAGAAGGTTCCGAAGCTCATCGAAGAGATCGATCTGGAACTGGGAGGGCATCATCAGTGCGTTGGCATCCAGGAGAACCTTTATTCTCCCAGAACACCCATCCCGATCAAGCGCCAGCGTGCTCCCACCTGTCGGCTGATGGCGATCCGTGAGCCGATTTCTGCACATACGGGTCGTTTCAGCTGTATTTCAACACTGTCTTTCTTGGTATTCGTGACAACTCCAACAGTGACTGCGGTACCCACAGAAAGCATTAATGGTTCGGAATGCTTCAGTGGTTCTATAACCAGTTCGCTCGTAGCTCCCACAACCCGCTCCATTAGGGTAACCCTGCATCGGATCCTGTCCCATACAGGAGGAAGTTTTCCCTCATGACCCAGCACTTGGCCGGCGAGTGCATCGCTTTTTGTCAGTGCAGGATCGAGCTTTGTTCCAACACCCAGAAGACCTCCTGGTGTTGCCTCATTGACTGTCTTGGAACCGGCATTGATCGACGTGATTGTTGTAGTAATTGGGATCCATTTAATCCTGTTTTCAACCTGAGTCTGCCTGCCAGGACGGATCTCGATCTTCTCATCTTCGCGGAGGATGCCCCGGATAAGAGACCCTCCGACGACACCGCCTTTCACGTCCTTCCAGTTACAGCCGGGCTTGTTCACATCGAATGAGCGGGCGATTAGCATCAGTGGTTCAGCATTGGGATCACGTTCAGGCTCAGGGATTACTAGATCCAATGCATGCACAAGCGCCCCCATATTGATCCCCTTCTGTGAAGATACCGGGATAATGGGAGCGTTTTCAGCAATTGTGCCTTTGACAAATGCTTTGATCTCGTGATAGTTATCCATCGCCTCTTTCTGGCTGATCACATCGATCTTGCTCTGGACAATGACAATTTTTTTTATACCGACAAGTTCCAAGGCCATAAGATGCTCTTTCGTCTGTGGCTGCGGGCATTTCTCACTTGCAGCAATAACGAGCATCGCACCGTCCATCAGTGCCGAGCCCGAGAGCATCGTTGCCATGAGGGTTTCATGCCCGGGGGCATCGACAAACGATACTGAACGGAAAGGTTTCCCTTTTCCTCTGCAAACCGGACATTCGGGGCCGGTGGAAAAGGCGTCAGTACCTTCACATGTTTCGCACCGGTAAAATGTTGCATCGGCATATCCGAGCCGGATGGATATACCCCGCTTCACCTCCTCGCTGTGCCGGTCAGTCCATGTCCCGGTAAGTGCATTGACGAGAGTGGTTTTGCCGTGGTCGACATGACCCACAACCCCTATATTGACACTGGGAACTGTCACATCGTGCAAATGAAATCGAACCTCCTTACTCTATATATAATGGTCATACTTATACGTAACCAGTCAGAATGAATTCCGGCGATATGTTTATTGGTTAATTCTTTCATCGAATCAGACCGCGCATTTTATTGTCAGAGCATTGAAGGTTTTACAGAATGAATCTGGGGGGATTCTGAATAAAAGGAATAGGGTTTGCGAGCTGTTGTTAGTAATGCGATAATTGAATCAGGAACCGGAAATACAGGATCCAAATGTGAATTATTGGAAAAATGAAGGAGTCCTAACCTCCTCCCTCACAACTCTGATCGATATTCTTCAATGCCTCCTGCAGTTCGCTTCCTGAAGCGAATTCCCGTTCACGGGCGATGATCGTTTTTGCGTCTTCGATAATAGTTGTTGTGGCCTTCGCAATAACATTGGCCGGGATCAGGAGATCAATACGGTACAAGAGGTTGGTTGTATCAAGTTCAGCAAAGGTGTCACCCCTGACCTGTTCAATATGCAAGATTTTACCGGTCGTGCCGGTCCGCGGGTATCGAACCCGCATACCGAGGGTAATTTCTTCCGCTAACATATCTGTGAATGATCGGCATCCTATGATATATGTTTTTTCCATATTTCATCTGAGAAGAACGCAAGAGTTCCATCTCCCATGAACTAGTCAAACGAAATATCCGGGTTCTTAAGAAAAAATTGATTGGGTTATGGAATCGTCAGACCCTGCATTACCGCGGATTCCGGAACATCATATTCGCGGTCCGTGCCGACAATCTGGTATTTTCCGATCGTTTTCACATCATACTGGTTACCCGTTGTTGAATATGGCACGATGAACTCCCCATTGACGCTTGCCTGACGGTACATGAAATTTCTTCCGGTATTGCTGACAACCGTTACCTCGATGATACCATCTCCTTTGATATGGGCCCCTTTGACGTATTCGAAGATCTTGACATATTTCAGATCAACAGTTTTCGAATTGAAAACATTCGTCGGGGACTCATGGACGAGCCTGTAATGCTGGAGTGCCGGAACCGTTTCCAGTGGCGCAATGACGCTTGGACTGTAAACTGAGGCATGGTAACCAGGTGCGGCATTAAGGTTGTATTGGGTTGCCTTCTGTGTTGCAGCAGAGAAGTTCATTACCTCTCCGTCAGTAATGACCGGCAGCGACGTGCTGTAAATCGTGGGATCTGCATATACAATATAATACACGCCGTTCGAATCGGTCATCGAACCATCAAAGTTATGGAGCCGCGATATCATGGTCAGATAATACGGTTGTTTGTTCAGGACTGCCGATGTGAGCGAGTTATCCTGCCCGGGCAGAAGCATGGAATCATAGTAAGGTCCTGCTGCTTCTGTTGCGTTGTACCATGTTGCCATCGCCCAGAATTTTCCCTGATCCATCTCGACATCTGTGACAACGTACCGGGTGCCATCTGTATCAAGAATAGCATTTGCCGTGTCCTCAGAAGTGGACATGAAATATGCTGCTGAACCATTGGGACCGGCAACACCTTGTTGGAACGGATTCGCGTTGGGGATACGCCTTCCCACCTCTGTGATGAGGTGACCATAATCCCACCATGACATCACACCGTACGATCCGTTCGGATAGTGGAACGTGTCTTTATTATATAACGTATAATAATCAACACCCGTTTCCGGAGTATTGTTCTGCATCCATATCATCGACTCTTTCCAGTCTGGATTCATGAGTGTCGGATTATTTGAAGCATTTGTATAGCTGTAAATAACCGAGGTGTACACAAAAAGAACACTCAGCCCAATGATTACAATTGTGGCAGCTATCAGAAGATATACTGATCCGTCCCTGTATGATGGACCTTTCTGGATTTTTTTCTGTTTTTTACCCTTTGACGAAATATCTTTGCCATCTGATTTTGAAGAGCTTTCTGAAACTGCCCGAGAGGTATGATCGGTTATCAGTGGCTGGATACCGAGCCAGCTGCGCTCAAGGAAGAAACTTACAAACACAGCGGAGAGTAACACGACATTGATTGCAAGATAGTATTCATATCGGATATGCTGCCATGTCGAAAATAACACAATTACCGACCATAATATAGCGAAAACCTGCTCCGGACGTTCATCCCGTATATTATTATATATCATGACAAGGACGCCACCCGCCATAAGAATGAGGCCATAATTAAATGCTTGCCAGGCAAGATCTAGGGCCCAACCACGAGCTTCCTGAACGGTGTTCGTTATCGGTGCCTGTCCGAAAAATGCGAATGAATCGACAACGAGCAAGGTAAATAGGTTCGGACTAATTATGTAAAGGACGAGGAGTAAAAGGAATGTGGAACCGATGATTCCAACCGGATAATAAAACTTCGGCTTCTCTTTTACATAACGCTGCAGAATATACAGGAAGAGCGTCCCTCCAATCATCGCAAGATCGGCGTAGACGTGTGCAACGGAATATGTTGAAAGTTCCGGTGTAGAACTCTTGAATCCAAATGCCAGAAGCCCGATAATAGCAATAAGGAATATCACACCGTTGATGATCAGGAGATATTCACTTGTTCGGTTACGATAGGTATCTATGACAAACTGTATGACGGTAAATACTCCTGCAATCAATGCAAAAAGTATCATTGTCGGCATAACAAAAAATCCAAGAAGGTACGCGAGTCCCGCAAGCACAGAAATGATGAAAGTCTGTTTTATAGGTGCTGAAAATTTTCAAATCGATCTTGGTATCCTTCTCGGAAAGGACCGCGTACATATAGAAAAGACAGAATATCGTAGAAAAAAGAACTTCTGCGATATGGTGGTCCATGTACCCGTACATGGATCGGTAAAAATATTGCCCTGTCACTGCAGCGGTGAATCCTGATGCAAGAAGACCCGTCTTCCAATTGCCGCAGAGTTTTCCTACGAAATACATTATTGCAGTAACAATCATTGCCATGAGTGGTGGCACAAGTAACCCCACGCTAATAATTTCAGGGCGTGTAGTAGCCCCGGTTATCAGGCAGCAGATTGCGATGATCAACGGAAATAGCGGGCCCCAATAAATATTCGAACCCGTGGGGTAAAGGGTCATGGGGTCATACCACTGATAGTGCAGATGATTCACCAGTAAAAATTCGACCTGGCGAAGGTTATAGAGAGGATCATCACTCGCAACGAGCGAAAGGTTATCGGTATTCCCAATGGTAAGCATGGGCAGGATGCGGAGCCATAGGGCAAAGAGTGAAAACAGAGATACAAGCCCGATGACCAGCCAGGTCCGGCGATTTTTTAGATCAAGAGATATCATGAAATCAACCTATCTTCCGTATTCGATTTCGGTTGAGACCATTAATAAATTTGGATAACTGCATCAGATAATGCTTCGAAGAATCGTCTCGAATTGTCTGGATTTCTCTCTCCAACTGTTGTTTTCGAGATTCATGGAGAATATAACAGGATTTTGCATCAGGTTTTTTATTTGTTCGATATATTCATCCTGAGTTCGGTAAACCCGCAGATGAGGACCTCCCATTTTCTCCACGTCCGGCATTGGGCGCATAACAATCGGTTTACCACAGGCTGAGTATTCAAAAAACTTATTGGGAAGTGCGATATTTCCCCACTGGGAGGGAAAAAGTGGAATTGTACACACATCCATGCATGCAATGTATCTCGGTAATTCATGATAGGGTTTTGTTCCGGTAAATATTACATGATCTGACATATTAAGGTCGCAGGTGAGCGCTGCGAGTTCCCGTTGATAATTAGTAAAAAGCGATCCTCCTACGATCAGCAATTTTGTGTTCTGACGGTATCTGATCAGAGTAGGAAGTGCCCGGATCATCTCATCAATAGCATACCATCGTTCAATACTCCCGGAGAACCCTATGACAAAATCATCAGAACCAATGTCTAGTTCTTTCCTCACTGCACTCCCGTCCATTGGTTTAAAAATAGTTGTGTCAACGCCATTGGTGATGAGATCTGCAGCAAAACCAAGACCGGAGAGTTTTTCCACAAGAGACGGAGAGACAGTGGTGATTTTATCACTATTGGACAGGTTGTGCCTGGTAATAGCCCAGACACTCTTACTTACCATCTCCTGTAGATATTGATCCTTAAAATATGCGGCAGCAGAATCCGGGAACCAGTCCTTGAGATCGAATACGACTGGCACATGGTATTTCTTTGCTGCCCGGATGACAGCCGTCCCGGCAAGTACATGGGCGGCCACGATCGCATCGAAGTCCCCCGTTCGTATAATCTTATCAAAAATGTAGAAGTGATACGGCGTGTTCAGGGTATAGTGAAGCAGGGGACTTTTCAACGGGATTTGTGTCGTCTCTTCCACAATTAATCTGGTGGGACGCGGGCTCGCCCTGCTGACATGAAAGTGAGCCACATGCACTTCATGCCGTTGTGCCAAATCCTCAAATATATAGTGGTGCCGTGACGGGACCGGATGATGGATGTAATCCTGAGTAGAAATAAGAAGGATCTTCATAGGTCAAGAATTGTTTATTTTGATCATACCAAAACAGAATTCAGTACATTCATCGCCCGTTTGCATTCATCTGGCATGGAAGAGGCTTTATTCGTGCCGGTGATCCAATTGCGAGCATATGATCAGGAACATCACGCGTTACGATTGCTCCAGCAGCAACCAGTGACCCTTCACCTATGCAGATTCCTGGAAGCAGCGTTGCATTTGCACCCAATGCAGCGCCGTCCCTGATCACAGGTCCCTTGAGTCCGCCGATTTTTCGTGGAGGATACCGATCATTCGTCAATACGGCATTCGGACCGATAAACACACAGTTCCCGATTCGTGTGTTCGTCGGAATATATATCATACTCTGCAAACTTACATCATTTCCGATGGTTGAGTGCCCCTCGATCACTGTTCCTGTTCCAATAGCGACCCGATCACCGATCGTGGTTTGTTCCCGGATCATAACATTATGTCCTGTCTGAAAATCATCGCCGATAATGACATCGCAATAGATAATGGTCCCCGAGCGTATGAGCGCGTTTTTTCCAATTGTCGTGCCATGAAAACCAGTTTTCGAAAGATTTTCCCGTGATGGGAAACCGAGGGTGACCGGTTCGAAAATCCTTGCATCCGGACCAATTTGGTTAAACCCATATTCAATCATTCGACCGTCACACTCTTTGCAAGATTTCTCGGTTTATCGATATCCCTTCCCAGTATCTCTGCGGTATGATATGCGAGGAGCTGAAGTACGACAAGGGTTGTCAGGACCTGAACGAAAAGACCTGCCCTTGGAAGTGGGATGAAACTCTCGACGATATCCGACAGTTCTGCATCTCCCTCACACCCAATTGCGATAATGGGTGCACCTCGTGCTTTCATCTCCTTGATATTGGAGATCATCACGTCATACGTAACTCCAGGCATACAAAGTGCAATTACCGGAGTATCCTGCGAAAGGAGGGCAAAGGGTCCGTGTTTGAGTTCTCCTGCGGCATACCCTTCAGCATGAATATAGGAAATTTCTTTCATTTTCAAAGCACCCTCAAGGGAAACAGCATAGAACGGACCCCGGCCAACAAAAAAAATACTCTTGGCGTTCTCACATAGGGTAACACTTTCCGTGAGATCCATAAGAAGTACTTCCTCAATTGCTTTATGGGCGTGCAAAAGTATGTTGTCATCCTTCCCGCCACACAGGCTGTTGGTAATCTGCATAAGCACGGCTATTTGGGCAATAAGGGATTTGGTTGCAGCTACACTGATTTCCGGGCCGGCTCGCATAAAAAGGGTTGTGTCGGCAATTCTTGTGACTGTACTGCCAAGCACGTTGGTTACGGCAAGTGTCCTGCAGTTGTGTGCTTTTGCCTGTTTAAGCGCTGTTAGGGTGTCTGCAGTCTCCCCGGACTGGGTAATCCCGATGACAAGCCCTTTGACCGGGGGAGGAAAATACCTGAATTCTGATGCAAATTCAAGACGAACGGGGATCCCGCACGATTCTTCAAGCAGGTACTTGAAAATAAGCCCGGCATGGTATGATGATCCACAAGCGACGATCGTGATGGAATCGGGCCGATTTGCAAACTTTGGCAGAATGTCCAAGTTCACGGCACGAATGGTATTGTAGAACGCCTGAGGCTGCTCAAAAATTTCTTTGAGCATATAATGGGCAAATCCACCCTTTTTTACGTCTTCAACAGACCAGTCAATTAGTTCAATATGACGTGTAACCCTCTTGCCATTGCTGAAGATTTCCACCATTCCGCGCGTAAGGGATGCAATATCTCCGTCTTCGAGAAAAACTGCCCGTTCCGTATGTTCGAGAATAGGCGTCATATCGGATGCGGCAAAGTTCTCCCCATCGCCGATACCGATCACTAACGGGCTTGCATTTCGGGCCGCAATGATCCTCTCCTCCTCTTCTGCGATAACCAGTAGAGCGAAGGATCCCTTGAGGCTGGGAATAACAGCCTGCACTGCCACAAGAAGATCCTTTTCCTTTGCATATTCCTCTTCAATAAGGTGGACAATTACCTCGGTATCTGTCTCTGAACGAAATGTATGCCCCCGCGCAAGAAGATCACGCCTCAACCCGGCGTAATTCTCTATGATCCCGTTGTGGACCAGTGCAATCTTTCCAGAACAGTCTGTATGTGGATGAGCATTAGCATCGCTCGGAATACCGTGTGTTGCCCATCGCGTATGTCCGATACCGATCTTACCTTTCATGTTGGATGCAGAACCGGTATTTTCCGAGATCCTGCCTTGGTGTTTCATAAGGGCAATTCCATTTCCTGTCGTTGCGACGCCAAAAGAATCATAACCCCGGTATTCGAGTTTTTTCAATCCTTCTACAATCAAAGGTGCAGCCTCCCTCCTGCCAATGTATCCCACAATACCACACACGTTATATCACCGTGGAATTATCTTGGATATATCTAGATGACAGGTCGGCGCGACCTTCAATGGTTACATTGTTCCCGATAACCGAGTTTTTCAAGATTGTAAACGGCCCGCTTGCTACGGTATCCCCAAGTATTGCCCCGAATTCAGATCGTGTCGGGATACCCTCAATTTCCATGAGCCCTGGTACTGTCCAGGTTGATGTATGATCTGCAAGTATGCACCGTTCACCTGTCACAGTATCTATAACCCGCGAATGAGATCCGATCGATGTATCGTCCATAATAATTGCATCGCCGATCACAGTAAATGGTTCAACCGTTACACGGGCACCGATACTTGTATTTGGCATGACACAACAGTTTGGCCCTATGGTGCAGTCATTTCCGATGACAACCGGGCCAGTAACAACAGTATTCGGTCCGATTGTCGTCCCCTTGCCAATCCTGACTGAACCCCTTATAATTGTCTGTCTGCTTACAGTACCTTCACGCGCGGATGGCAGATTGTGTAATAAACGGCGGTTCATCTTGAGGAGATCCCAGGCAAAGATAGCATCCTGCCAATCATCGGCAGGTATACCCTTGATCTTCACACCGTTCTCGATCATGGAAGATATGGCATCGGTCAGATCGTTTTCTTTGATGTGGGAAAAGATATCCCGTGTCAATGAATAAATCCCGGTGCTGACCATGAAACTGGAAGCAAATTCTGGTTTTTCGACAATATTGGTAACGTGCCCCTCACTTAACATCACAACGCCAAAATTCGAAGGATTCGGATGTTCTTTTATTAGCATAGCATTCGGGAGATCCTTGATACGGGCGATAGATGATGGATCGATATAATTGTCCCCCGGGAGTAGGAGGAAACTATCTCGTATTTTTGATTCAGCAGACAGCACGGCGTGCCCGGTTCCCAGTTGTTTGTTCTGAACGACGACTTCTATCGGAACATCAAGCTGGTTCAGGTAACGTGTCACCTGTTCTTTCCGGTATCCTACAACAACGATGATTTCACGGATCCCGTTTTTCAACAGCGCATCGATCACATATTCAATGATCGGGCGGTTGGCCACCGGGATCATTGCCTTGGGGCGGCTCCTTGTCAGTGGGCGAACCCGTTTCCCTTCACCTGCTGCCAGAATTACTGCCTGCATATCTCACCTACCGCTCTACCGGATTATTGCTTTATCCCCAATACAGCCTTCAATGAATGAATTGGGTGCAAATTGTGCCTCGCTTCCGATCCTACTGCCGACATTGATGGAACAGTTGATTCCAAATTTAACTTCATCTCCGATAACAGCCCCGAATTTTTTCCGACGTGTGTCCTTACCACAGACTCTGATATCCGCATAATCGTTACGAAGATTTGCTATCTTTGTACCAGCACCGAAGTTGCACCCCGCTCCAACGACGGAATCTCCAATATAATTGAAATGCGGGATTTTTGTCCCGCTCATAACGATAGAGTTCTTGAGTTCGGAACAGTGCCCGATATGACAATCGTCTCCAATACTGGTTGCCCCGCGAATATAAGCATGAGGGCCTATGCGGCAGTTTTTCCCGATTACACATGGCCCTTCAATGTACGTGCCGGATTTGATCACGGTTCCCTCTCCGATGACTATGCTGTTCTTAAGGGCCACGTTCCCCTCAATTTCTCCTTTATTAACCGGTTCAAGGGTCTGCATGAGCACGGAATTCGCTTCGAGCATGTCCCAAGGGTAGCCGACGTCCATCCAGTACGAGAGTTGGTGTGCATGTAATTGCCGACCGTCAACCAATTCAGAAAGTGCATCGGTGAGTTCAAGTTCTCCCCTCTGCGAAGGGCGAACCTTATCTATGAGATCGAAGATCTCCGGTAAAAACAGGTATGCACCCGCATTGATGAGATTTGATTTTGGTTGTTTTGATTTTTCCTCAAGAGAGGTGATTAGATCGTTCTCTGTTAATACTACTCCGTAATCCCCGGGATGGTCTGTTGAGCAGATACACATGCACGGAGGTTCTCGGCGGCACAGATCCGTGATATCCTCTCCTTTGAGGATCATATCCCCGTTCATGACAAGAAAAGGACCTGTGACAAGTTCACGGGCTGCCCCAACGGCATCAGCAGTACCACGCTGGTGTCGTTGCGGGGCATATTCGATGTGAATTCCCCATTCGGAACCATCTCCGAAATGCCTCCGGATCTCCCGTTCGCCATAACCGACAATAAAGATGAACTCGGTGATACCCGCATCTCGGACTGCAAGGACAAGGTGCTCCATCATCGGGCGGTTGGCAAGGGGGAGCATTACTTTCGGGCGCTTCGCGGTCAGGGGGCGCATCCGCTTCCCTTCTCCTGCTGCGAGAACGACACATTCCATAGGTACAGCTCTTCTTACAAGCTTTAAGCAGTTTTCCCCTGCCGGACGAGTTCTCTGCCCTTTGCAAGCATGGCCTTTGCCTTTTCCGGGCTTTTTCCTTCGGCGGTGATACGAATCTTCGGCTCGGTACCGCTTGCCCGAACCAGGCACCATCCGTCATCTTCTGAAATCCGTATGCCGTCAGTTGGGCTGGAGGCACCAAGAACGGACAGAATTTCCCTTGCGGAACTGGTGTGAAATGATTCCCGAAGGATATGATAACGGGGCATGGCATCAATTTCCTCTGCAATATCCCATTCAGATGCGATCTCACAGAAAAAGGCCGCAGCAAACGGACCATCGGGGCAGAGAGAGATCTGGGGGAATATCCATGCACCAGAAGGTTCACCACCAAAATCACCCCAGGTCATCAGTTCCTCAGAAACATAAGTATCACCAACCGGTGTACGGTGCACTTCAGCAATATCATCGATGATCATGGATGCATCACTGGTTGTTACGACACGCTTTGCATCCATATATTTTGCATAAAGCATGAGGAGATGGTCACCATCGATGTACCTCCCCTCGTTGTCAAAAGCCATCATGCGATCGGCATCGCCGTCATGAACTACTGCACAATCAGCACCGGTTTTTTTCACCATGTCCCCTATGTACCCAAGGAATTCCGGTAATGGTTCTGATGGCCGGGCAAAGTGTCCCGATGAGTTGCAATTGATACAGGTGATCCGGACTCCCGCATCTGAAAGGACGAATGGTGTCAGCATGCAACCTGCACCATTGCCACAATCTACAATGGCTGAAACGGCTGAACAGGGATGAACATTGTCAAGTATAGCACGTTTATGGGGTGTCAGGGCATCGGTCGTTCAGCTCTTTTCCCAGATGCTCCCAGTCAGTGAAGTGCCGGGTATTGAGAAGGTCTTCCGTATTTTCCTGTTGAGCTCGTGTGAATGACGAACCGTCAGGATTGAAGAGTTTAAACCCGTTGTATTCTTCGGGGTTATGTGAAGCGGTGATCATGCAGCCTGCCCCAACCTTGCGCGTATTAAAAGCGATCGTCGGTGTTGGGGCAATCCCTGCAATATGGGCAGTCCCGCCATTACTCACGATTCCGGAAACAACCAGCTTGGCAAGAAGGGGACTTGTCGTGCGTGTGTCCATGCCGACAAGGATATCCGAGAACCCTTGAGACAGTACGTTCCCGATCTTCAGGGCAGTATCGACCAATACCTGGTCAAACTTCCTTCGTATCCCCGACGATCCGAAAAGCATGATCAGATATTGGTTGCTTATCCAAAAGAGCTTATGCTGTGATGGGGAATAGTTCCGGAATCGGAAGGAGAGGAACCTGACGTGTCAACTTCTTCCAAAGGGACACCAGTGTTCTATCTCATGGAGGCGGGCGACTCCAGCAGTCGATGGTCCGATACAGATAATCCGTTTTGCAATCTTATGGTTCGCGATTATGTCCCCGGTTCCCTGTGCGATCAGCCCCTCACCATTAATAAGAATTATTTCAGCACAGGAGGGGGTATCTGTAATATAATTACTTAATCCTGGACCCATAGCCCCTTTCGACCCGATACAAAAAACCTTCCTACCAGCCACCTCATTTTCGATCTGGTCACGACAGGATTTATGGCAGGACTTCTGACAGGAATGAAGCACCCTTGACATACAGAGAAAGCCCAGGACCACATTGATAATTGCGCATGCTGCACCACGGACAGGTTGGGTATCAAGTGGCGCACTGAACATGAAGGAAATTTTCGTTCGTGCCCGTATAGGATCATAGGTGGAAAAATCCGCACTTTTTCCACCGAAAGAGGCAGACATGGATGCCCCCCCCTCGAACTGGCAGATAACGGCGTCAGGATCAACATCAAGGAGTACTCCGGCATCCATACATCCACCATGTTCGAGGAGACTCTCGATTTTTTTTACTGATTCAATGATGATGTCCATCATTCACATCTCTTTCTTCGTTCAGGAGAATGACCCGTGCGGGAGCTCCATCAAGACCGGTCAGACGAAGTGGCAATGCGACCATGGTGTAGTCTCCCTCGGCAACGCCAGAGAGATCGAGAAGTTCGATGATAATGCACCCATGACTGAGGAGTTCGCGATGTACTGATCCGTCGCAAACGAATGCTTCAATTGAGAAAGAATCGATACCTACACAGAGTGCGCCTGTTGTTGTAAGATACCGTGCTGCATCGATAGTCAACGAAGGATAATCTTGCCTGAACGTTGAACATCCGGAAAATGCGGTCTTCAACAAAATACGGGTAACACCACTTGTTCTTCCCATGATACTAGGCATGTCAATTTTCGAGCCCGCATCGGAAACATCAAGCACGCGGCACGGCCCGATCAAATTGGAGAGTGGCAGTGTGTCAACGGTACGGCCGGATTTGAGGTAGTGTACCGGCGCATCAACGTGTGTTCCGGAATGGCTGTTCATCCGGAGTTCCGAGATCAGGTACAGACCGCGGTCTTCCTGCGTGAAATGCGGGGGGAAATCACCGGGATAGACAACGGAATCACTTGAGAGAGGCCGGGTTATATCAGTAATTTTCATTAGGTATCAGCCCAGCCGTGTTCACCAATGAGTGGAACAAACCTGACTCCCCCATGGGATGATCGCACTACTTCATTCTTATGTCGTGTGAGCGTGATCAGTTCCTGGATCTCCTTGCCTCCTACCGGTGCAACAAGTATTCCCCCTACGGCGAGTTGATCGATGAGGGGCCGGGGGATTTCCGGGGTTGCAGCCGTTATGATAATACCATCGTAAGGTGCGTGTTCTGGGCAACCCAGTGTCCCATCACCAACAACAATGCTGATATTTTTCAATCCGAGTTTCTCAAGGTTCTCTCTCGCCAGATCAGCGACCATAGGTATGCGCTCGATCGTTATCACGTGACGCGCAAGTTTCGAGAGTATTGCGGCCTGGTACCCACTCCCGGCCCCGATTTCGAGAACATGATCTTCCGGTCCGGGATCAAGCAAGTCGGTCATGAAAGCAACGATATAGGGCTGCGAGATTGTCTGGCCGTTTCCGATAGGGAGCGGAGAGTCTGTGTATGCTGATCTGTCATATGGGGCGGGGATAAAAAGATGACGGGGTATTTCCCTCATTGCCGAAAGTACCCGGGGGTTGGAAATGCCTCTGGAACGGATCTGGTGCTCCACCATTCTGGAACGCTCGTCAGCACGGGGAAATGTATCCATATGCAATCAGTTCAGAATCCTGCTTTTTCCGCTTCATCAATGGAAGCATCGATCTGCTTTTGCAGGGCTTCCGGGAGACCGGAGATCTTTACATCCAGGAACCCGCGGATGATAGTTGCAGTGGCTTCATCCTCATCGAGTCCCCGTGACATGAGATATTCGATCTCTTCCTGGGCGAGTTTCCCCACTGCGGCCTCATGAGAGAGCTCGGTCCCGACAACCGATCCTTCGATTTCGGGGATCGCGTAGATGACACCATCCCTGAGAATGAGACCTTTGCATTCAAGATGCCCACGAGTACCGGCAGTTTTTCCGTTGATGTGACCGCGGGAGATGATGGTACCACCTTTCGTGATAGCACGGGTAATCAGTTCCGCACTGGCACCTCGACCTTCCAGGATTGCACGGGAGCCAAGATCCATATACGAGCCGGGAGTTGCGATAACAACACTACTGAATCGGGCAACCGAGTTCTCTCCTTTCAGTGTCGCTGCCGGGTACATTTGCACTTTTTTTACCGGCTGCATACAGACGTAATTGGAGAGGAACACGCCGTTATCTTCTACGATCGAAGCACTCCGCGGGTATACTTCAATATTCTCGCTCCAGTTATGGATCATCGTGAAACTGATCTTCGCGTTCTTTTTCACGTAAAACTCGGAAATTCCGTAGTGCATTCCGCCTTTGCCTACGTGTTCCCCGCTCGAGCACCCTGAAATAATATGGAGTTCCGCCCCTTCTTCGGCAATGATGATGTTGTGCACATGCTGGATCTGGTCACGTCCGAGGAAAAGGCATGCCTGTATGGGGAAGATGTTGTTCGAGTCCTTGTGCGCGATGATCACGTAGCCTTTTGGATCTTTTTGCGCTGCCACATATTTTGTGACATCGTCTTTTTCCGAAGAGACGACATTCCACGCGTACTCTTTCATCCCGTTGTATTTCTCCATCGCCTTTTTGTACGAGAGAACTTCAATACCCTCTTCCGCACATTCTGCATGGACGACATCCTGGTCCATCTGGAGATAACTGCCGCACCGGTTCTTCATCTCAAAGTCTATCCCGGTCTGGGCCATTCTCTCCCTGTCGGCTTTTGAAATCTCCGGGACTTTCACGGGTTGCGGCATTCGAGACACTCCTTGTAACCACGCAGTTTAATGTCTTTCATGATCTCGCGTGGATTCCCGTGGCATTTTATCTGCCCGTCACACATAACATGACCCCGATCCGTTTCGAGATAATCGAGGATGTAACCGGTATGTGTTATTACAAGTCCACTTTTTCTGGCGATTTACAATATGTTTGTCTTTTTCAAGCAGAGATCCAATTGCTGTCCCGATGAGGGAGATGTTCTCGATATCGACACCGCTTTCTGGTTCATCGAGCATAACGAAGTCCGGGTTCTGGATCATCAGCTGAAGAACTTCGCTGCGCTTGATCTCGCCCCCGGAGAATCCCTTGTTGATGTCCCGCTCAAGAAATTTATCCATATGAAGCGACTTCGCAAGCTCAGGAATGTCTTCTTTCTTGGTCCGGGAGATTGCCGTGAGGAGCTTGCCCAGTTTCAGGCCTGAAATTGTCGGGGGACGCTGGAAGAGCATGCCAATTCCACGCTCAGCCCGTTCGTGGGCCTTCATGGTTGTCACGTCCTCTCCCTTGAAGACAATTTTCCCTTCCGTGATCGTATAATTTGAGTACCCCATTATTGTCATAAGGAGCGATGTCTTTCCCGAACCGTTAGGGCCAAGGAGAACATGAGTTTCCCCTTCTCCGATGTGGAGATTGATGTCATGCAGCACTTCCTTGTCGCCGACATTTACATGCAGGTCTTCAATATCCAGCATAAGATAATCGTAGACAATATGTCCATCGCTGCATTAAACGCTTTTCTCGTTACCAAAAACAAGTACTGATTCGGCACCTTTTACTCATCACGAAATACAGTATCATACGGCAACGGAAAATGAGAACGGAGAAAGTCAGAGATAAGGTCGGGAAAGCCAGGATCCGGAAGGGATCCCGGGAAGCAAAAAAGGATCTGCATTCTGAGGAACCCTCAGGGCTCCTCCCTTTCATAAACCGGATTATTTGTGGCGATGCACGGCAGACTCTCTCCCAGATCCCGGATCGGAGCATCGATCTCATCATCACATCACCCCCCTATAATTTCGGCCATTCCTATGCCCAGGATCCTCATGATGACACCCATGAATGGAATGAATATTTTGAAAAACTTCTCGAGATTTGGCGTGAATGCGAACGTATACTCAAGCCTGGTGGGCGGATAGCGGTTAATATCCAGCCGCTCTTCTCGGACTATGTTCCGACCCACCACATCGTCTCGAACCAGCTTGCAGTCCTTGGTCTTCTCTGGAGAGCGGAAATACTCTGGGAAAAAAATAATTATAATGCGAAATATACCGCTTGGGGGAGCTGGAAGTCCCCCTCGATGCCCTATATAAAATATACATGGGAATATATCGAGGTTTTTGACAAGGAATCACACAAGAAAACCGGCCGAAGAGAGGACATCGATATTTCATCGGAGGAATTTAAGGAATGGGTATTAGGCAAGTGGTCATTTCCCCCGGAAACCCGGATGAAGGACTACAATCACCCTGCGATGTTCCCGGAAGAGCTGCCACGACGGCTCATGAAACTGTTCTCGTATAAAAATGACATAGTGCTCGATCCGTTCAACGGTGCCGGCACGACTACGCTCGTGGCATGGAAACTCGGGCGCAGGTTTATCGGCATAGATATTTCAGAACGGTCCTCAGACAAGGCGAAATCAAGGCTGACAGCATCAGCTGGCCAGAATTACGCATCGGAATCATATCCGCTGCCAAAAAGTGTACATCTCGAGGAGATCGAGAAATAAATCCTTTGAACGAGCCTTATCCGGGCAGGTTCTGTTTTACATACAGGTACGTACCTTTCCGGTCATACTGGTGATCGAGGATATAATTATGAAGTTCCGCATACTGCAGGCGTTTGCGTTGAAGGTCATTGTAAAGAGGGACACGCAGGTTGTAATTATTGACGTCATGTTCCACATAAAAACCGTCAATCACAGTTTTCATCGAATCGATCTGGGCAGTAAGATCCTTCACTTTCTGTTCTGATGACTGGTCCACGGAATCGATATACAGTCCCTCCTCACACATTCCATAGATCTTCGTACCGTTTCCTATGGGAATCACAAGGGGATCAGAACGAAGTTGTATACCCTCGCTGAGAGTATCTGTCGGGACTCCTGCAAAGGAGAGATTGGTGGTCTCAATATAGGTATATCCGGTTTGTTTATATTCCCCACCCGGACATACGACCCCGACTGCCATATGTGACTCCGGTGTGAACAATAACAGAGAGACGTTATATCCCTCCCGGGACAGAAGGCCTGCAAGAAGCAGGCTTTTATCATCGCAATCCCCGGATTTTTCTACATACGTTTCTATGGGGAATTTTGGCGGGTTCTCGCTGATTGTCTCGTACCGCATCGATTGAACAAATACGGTCATCAGCTCGAGATATTCGTCATCGTCAAGGCCCTGCTTGTCCCGGATCGATCTCATATCCTGGATAAGGTCGGTATAGAACGGGTCCTGATTGGGATCGTTGATCATCGAGAGGTATGTTGCCGTAAGCCATATATCTTCGGAGACATTTCCCCGGGTGAGGGTCTCCTTGTCCGCAGCTTTTGCCCCGGCGTACACGGTGGGATCGACAGGACTCGTGATGGTTACCATAGTGTTTTCGAAGGGAAATGAATAGACCGGGGGAGGCAGCGTGATATCCGTCTTTTGCGGGTCAATATGTGGGGGAATGACCGTGTTATTATTTACGAGAAGATTTGCAGCAATTGTAATGATTATCAGGAAAAGCAGGATGGGGATTGCATATTTTACTATCCGGTTCAGGGAATTCATGTATTCTCACACAATGTCTTTCAAATTGGTGATGGAGTCAATGATCGCGTCAGGCCGGATCCGTGAATCCTGCAGGATCTCTTCGCGGAATTTCCCGGTCCGGACAAGAACTCCGGACATACCGGCGTTCTGTGCACCGGCAATGTCAGTATAAACGTCATCGCCAATCATGGCGACCTGATCCGGACGAAGTTTCATATCCTGAAGTGCAAGTTCGAAGAATGATTTCGATGGTTTTCCCATAACAATGGCCTGTTTTCCTGTGGCAAACTCGAGGGCGGCTACAAATGGTCCGGCCGAGAGGGAAAGTCCGTCATGTGCCATCCAGTACCGGTCTTTTTCAAGTGCTATGAGCTCCGCACCATCCGTAAGGAATCTGAAGGCGGAGTTCATACTGTCGTAGGTTATTGCGTCTCCTGCATCACCAAGGATAACATAATCAGTCTTTCCTGACAGGTCTCCTGGCACCGCATCGACAAAGTCCTGGTCAACATCGCCGGTTGTTAAAAGATAAAAATGGTTCTTTCCGGTATTTTTCATGTAGGCAATTGCGGCTAATGGCGGCGTGAAAATATATTCTTCTGGAATTGCAAAACCCATTGCAAACAATTGTCGGGCAATGGTCTTCCGGCATTTTCGTGTGGTATTGGAAACAAACCTGAATGTATACTTTTTTTCTGCAAGGTATCCGATTGCTTCACGGGCTCCTGTGACCGGTCGGCCTCCTATATACAGGACCCCGTCAAGATCGATCAGGAAGCCCCTGCACTTCATCAGAAATCCCAACCACGTGAAAACGCATCAGTAAAAAGACGACACCAATTCCTGCTTCCTGTAATAGAGTGCTTTGAATTAAGTAAAAGCCGCATCCTCTCATCGGAATCAAGATCCTTTACCCAGCGTGAAATAATCTGCAGGGTGATTTCAGGATGGAATTGTACACCTATTGCACTCCCCAGCCTGAATGCCTGGCTCTTCACGTTATCTCCATAAGAGAGAAGAGTTGCACCGCCCGGAAGATTAAACGTCTCATTATGCCAGTGGAATACCTGAAATGATTCCGGAAAATACTGTACATGATCCGGTGAACACCCATGGATGGTATGCCAACCCCTCTCTTTTAAAGAAGGAAAGATCGGCTGACCGAAAGCTGAAGCGATCATCTGTGCACCAAGACAGATCCCCCACACCGGCATTTCAAGGGCAACCATCTTCCTGATGATCTCTTTCTCATCGGCAAAAAACGGGTAATCAGGAATGTCATTGACGCTCATCTGTCCCCCAAGGATAATCAGATGTGAGGGGAGATCAGCCGGCACTTCATTCGTTTCATAAAGCCTGACAATCTCAAACGGCAACCGGCACTCTTTCAGGTATTTACCGATCTCACCGGCAGACTCCTCTTCCCCATGCTGGAAGATTATGATCATGGATTAACCGGTTATCCGGACCCATCAATAGTCTTGCCGTTACTTTCACACCGCCCGCACGGGGATTTAAACCCTCTTGACGGGATTCTGAATACGGAAGATGTCAGTTGTCCCGGCTCCTTCACGAATTGGCGCACTTTGGCAGCAGCGGATGCAGACATTGCAGGAATACGAGGTCGTCCGCGACGGAAATGTGTTCGGGGCCGGTTTTTCGAATTCCCGTGTCCTTTTATCTGAATATGAGCAGGCACGATATCAGCTCGAAACACTCCTTTCCCGCCACCGGGGAATGACAATCGATGAACTGTTCCGTGGCAAGGAAATCTTCAATGATGGCGGGACCTGTTTTGCACTTGAATACCGGCAGGATTTTTCAAGCCCCGCATTCGATCTCGATCGTTTCCGGACCGATATCTTTGAAGACCTGACTCTTGTCCATGGAATCGGGCCGGCAACCCGGAAGAAGTTGAATTCCCGGGGATTCCACTCCTTAACAGATCTGTTGCGGCATCCGGTGCTGAAATCCCGCGCACATCAGGTCCTTGCATGCCTTTCTGAAGGAAATACTCTCGCGATCATGGATTTGATCGGCAGACGTCATCCAAAATCCCACGCATCGGTTCTGGGGACAGCCGGACTCCATGAACCGGAAGACTATGTTTTCCTTGATATCGAGACGCTCGGGCTTTTTTCCCGCCCCATTATCCTGTTCGGAATCGGCGTGATAGATAACAATCATCTTGTTATCCACCAGTACCTGCTGCGAGATATAGCGGAGGAACAGGCCGCCCTCATCGCAACGGTTGAACACTTGTCCAGGGAGCATCCGGCACTGGTTACCTTCAATGGCAAATCGTTCGACCTGCCCTACGTCACCGATCGTCTGGCTTATTACGGCATGGGGACTCCCGCAAAGATATCCCACTTTGATGTCCTCCACTTCAGCCGCCGAAGGTGGAAAGACCGGCTCCACTCACTTTGCCTGACTTCTCTGGAAAAGGAGATCCTTGGGATCTGCCGGAGTGATGACGTGCCGGGACAGATGGTACCGGAATTTTACGAGACGTACCTCCATACCGGCAATATCGGGCCGCTTGTACCCATTGTTGAGCACAACCGGCAGGATGTTATTTCGCTTGCCATGCTCTTCTTCCACCTGCTTGAGGAGTCCTATGGCTGTCATTGATCTGATCCGGCTCCTGAACGTGAACCCGGTCTATCGCACCAGGTTTGTCCATATGAAGACGTCCGAGCCGGAACCTGCCCGGTACGGGTTGCTGGAAACGCCGCTGTCTCCCTCGCTGGATGCCTACCTTGACCAGCAGGGTATCCGGCTTTATTCACACCAGTGCGAAGCGATCAACCACCTCCGGGCCGGAAAGAACGTGATCCTTACCACGTCAACAGCGAGTGGCAAGACCCTTGCCTTCAATATTCCCGTTTTCGGCCACTTTGAATCGCATTCTGACGCGCGTGCCCTCTACCTTTATCCCACCAAAGCCCTTTCGAACGACCAGCTCCTGTCCCTAGAACAGATGGCACAGTTCACCGGCATTGCAGCGAAGCCCGCTATCTATGACGGCGACACACCTCAGTCAAAGAGGGCCGCGATCCGTGAGCACTCCCGGATGATCATCTCCAATCCCCACGAACTCCACCAGGTGCTTTCCTGGCATGCAAAATGGCAGTCATACCTGTCAAACCTGGACTTCATCGTTATCGATGAGGCGCACCGGTACCGGGGAGTGTTCGGGTCGCATATCGCATTCGTGATACGGCGGCTCCTGCGCCTCTGCCAGCATTATGGATCAAACCCCCGGTTCATCCTTTCTACTGCAACGCTTGCAAACCCGCATGAGTTTGCGCACCGTCTTACCGGCAGGGAATTTGTACATATAGGGAATGACGGATCCCCTCATGGGAGGAGAAATTTCGTACTGTACAATCCATTTTATAATGGTATCAACGAGCGGTCCATGCACCAGGAAACAAAAGATCTCCTGGTCTCCTGTGTTAAGGAGAACCTCCAGACACTCTGTTTCACTGGATCACGGAGGATGGCGGAGCTTGTCACAGTCTGGGCACGGGATGATATCCGTCGTGTCTCATCGCGGCTCGCAGAATCGATCTCTGCGTACCGGGCCGGTTTTCTCCCGGAAGAACGGCGGGCGATAGAGCGACAGCTCAAAGAGGGGGCCATGAAAGGGGTGGTGTCAACGAATGCCCTTGAACTGGGCATCGATATCGGTTCGCTGGATGCGGTAATCCTGTCCGGCTATCCCGGTACTATGATGTCTACACGTCAGCAGGCCGGACGGGCCGGGAGAAAAGGAGAAGAATCTCTTGCCATTCTCGTTGCACAGGCAAATCCCCTTGACCAGTATTTCATGCATCACCCCGGACAGTTTTTCGATCGCTCACACGAGCATGCGATCATCGACACCGGTAACCCGTATATCGTCTCCGGGCACCTCCTCTGTGCTGCTGCCGAACTTCCCCTGAACGAAGGATCTGACAGGATATTTTTTGGGGAGTCCATTCCCGGGCTCCTGACGGACCTTGAATCAGCGGGCCTGCTGAGGAGAACCTCCCGCGGATGGGTATATGCCGGGCGGGGACGGGCAACCGATGCCGTGAAGCTCGATGGTATTTCCTGTGAAACGTTCCGGGTGATGTCTCATGGCAGGCTGCTTGAGACCATGGATCGCGGGCAGGCATATCGCGAGGCTCATAAGGGCGCGATCATGATCCACCAGGGCGAGACGTTTGTTGTTAACGAGATGGACCTCGAGACTCATACGATCCGCGTAACGGAAACAGATGTGGATTACTATACTCAGCCTCTCAAGGAAGTGGATCTCTCTATCATCGGGACTCTGGAAACCCGGACGATCAATGGTGTCCGGTGCTCTTTTGGGGATGTAGAGGTGACGGAACAGTATACCGGTTACAAGATCAAGCGTGGTGATACAATCATTGGCATGGAGCCGCTGTCCCTTCCGGCACTTACCTTCAGGACAAAAGCATTCTGGTTCACCCCGCCCGAATCAGTTGAACAAAAAATTACCGGCTCCAGGTTCGATTTTGCCGGGGGGCTACACGGTGCGGAACACGCAATCATCGCGCTTATGCCCTTGCATGTGATCTGTGATCGTTGGGACATCGGTGGTTTGTCGTCACCGGTGTTTGGTGAGCAGAGTGAGCCGGCCATATTTGTTTACGATGCGTATGAAGGCGGTATCGGGCTCGCAGAAAAGGCATTCGGGATTCTTCCGAGTTTATTCTCAAGTTCGTATGAACTGGTGAGGGACTGCCGGTGCGAAGCAGGGTGTCCCTCATGTATATACTCCCCCAAATGCGGGAATGATAACCAGCCACTGGACAAGGAAGCGACTGCCATCATTCTCGGCGAGCTGTGCCAGGGATCTGAAAAAAAAGAGTTACATACTACTTCAATGGCAGGGCAGGAAATTTCCACATCGTAATTCCATAGAATCAGTCTACCAGCACAACCCGGCTCTCCGGCTCCTCAGGTTCATCATCAAAGACGAAAACGTCATCGATAGTTGCGTGCAATGCTTTAGCGACATCGTGGGCGAGTCCAAGCGATGGATTGTATCTGCCCTGTTCCAGGAATACGATTGTCTCCCGGCGCACGCCGGCTCTTTTCGCAAGATCATCCTGCGTCAGCGAGAGCCGGGCGCGGTACTCCCTGATTTTGGTATGCATTACGTGACCAGGTATATCTGAAGTCATCAGTCAACACTCCTTTGAAGAAGAGGAGGGTCATCCAGTATGCCAATCTGGACGCATCGTTCTTCCTTACACAACACCAGAAGTCGAATCCTCATTACAAAACCGCCAATTATAATCACGGTTCCGGGAATTTGAAGATAAAAATTTCCTAATTTCATCGCTTTCACAATCTAACGTTATTTATTTCTAACATATTACATATTAATGTTATCTATCTCTAACATTGGATGTGTCGATTATACCAGTTTGTATGCATTTTTCAGTAATCTCGGTCGCTGTACCGTTCGCAGGGTCTTAATATGGATATGGAATACACAGGTACTAACACCATGGATCACCTGCCCAATTTCAAGGAGATCATTGCCAATTCCCCTATTGTCTTTGCCATCGGTGTTGCCGGAGACAGCGGTTCGGGAAAGACCACGTTTACAAACGCAATCCGGCAGATATTCGGTCCAGGGCTGGTTTCCACCGTCACGTTGGACGATTACCACAAATACGACCGGGAAGAGCGCCGGCAGCGTGGCATCACGCCTCTTCATCCGGATGCCAATAATATCTCCCGGCTCGAAAACGATATCTCACTGTTAAAGCAGGGGCTTTCCGTAGAAAAACCGGTATACAATCACTCCACAGGCCGGTTTAACCCCCCGGTCCCGTTCTCACCAAAGAAGATCCTGATCCTTGAAGGATTGCATACACTGTATACCCCGCGCCTCCGCGAACTGATGGATTTTTCCATCTTTGTGGATCCGGAAAAAGAGGTGAAATATGCGTGGAAACGGCTCCGCGATGTGGAGCGCCGTGGTTATACTTCTGCAGAAGTGAAAGAAGAGATTGTGTCGCGCGAGAAAGATTATGAGACGTACATCGCACCGCAACGTTGTAATGCGGATGCCATTATCCGGATTGCCCCCTCAAAATACGGTAAAGACAAGGGTCCTGGAAGGAATATCTATAACGTTTCCCTCATGCAGAACCGTATGAAACGCACAATTACTGACATTGATCTCAATATTGACCTGTACTCGCTCCTCTCATTTCACGATGAGAATTTCTTAATCGAATTCTCCACGCAGTTCGTGGACTGCGCGAAGATGCGGGCACTTACATTCGATGGTGAGATGAACTACGATACCATCCGGAAGCTGGAGAAGAGTATCGAGCACCAGACCGGTGTCCACCCGATAGCCATGTTTGAGGGTCGGGACACGATCACCCCGACAGACATTGTCCAGCTCATCCTTTCCTGGCGCATCATCCACCGCCGGATTTTTATCCGGGAACGGGTGTAAAAAAGTGCAGCTTATTCGCCTGCCACAGAGCGGACCGAGAGGAATACCGGCCCGCGGACATCGACCTTCTTCTTGTTGTCGGTAATGAACCGCATCGCGTACTCATCGATCTTCAGGTTGATATCACTGGGGAGTTTCGCCATCTTCACCTGAACGGCGGTAGTATTCCCGCGCACTGCTGCCTCTTCGATCCTTGCGGCTGCAAAAGCCGAGACGGCACTGAGGTACGTGATACCGGTCGTGACACCATCAGTGCGGACCTGCTTCCACTTCTCTGCATCCGGTACGCCGAGGATTGAGCCGTTATAGACGAAGATCTCGTTGGCACAGGCAGGACCGCAGAGTTTTGCTGTGGATTCCGTCTCTTCCACGATAACCTTGATCCTCAGGCCCCCGAGCGTGCCCTTCCATGCGTCAAAGGAGCACGGGCCCTGCGTCGTGGCATGTCCTGCAGCGGTCTTTGCAATAGCTGCTGCAAGTATTTTTCCTTCTGGAGAAACAGGCTCCTCGCGCAGGTGGACAGCCCGCGTGATCTCACGGTCGGTCAGTTGCCGGGGGAAGAACTGCGGGAAGCAGAGCTGCCGGACATCGTCTGCATTGTACGCGATCATGGCCAGTCTCTCGACGCCAAGGCCGAGGTTCATGACCGGGACGCCGATGCCGTACTCCGCGAGGGCAGAGGGAGAATACATGCCAAAGGTCGCCACCTCCACCCAGCCATGGACCGGGTGCCTGGCATAGACTTCGGTCTGGGAATCCGGCATGTAATACTTGGATCGTTTCTCATCAGGCTGGAACCGGAAGTCCGTATACCCGAATGAGGAGAGGAGTGCTTCGCTGACTGCTTTTCCCTCCTCGTTCGTCACATCGTCCCCGGCAATAACACATGAAGCAGAGTGGTAGGTCATGAGCCGGGTCGGCCCCTCGGCCTGTTCGCGGCGGAAACAGCGGTCTACTGAGAAGAGCCGGATGGGAAGCGGCGATCTGTTCCAGAGAGAGCAGAGGGTCATGAACCAGCCGCTCGTCATATGGCTGCGGAGTGTTGACCGTGATGATTCGGGAGCAAGGGCCCTGAATTCCGGGAAGACCGCATCGAGAATGTGCACGACGAGCGCATCATCTATGCCAAGCACTTTGGAGAGCTCGAACGTAAGTTCGTCGCCATCAATCTCCGATTTCTTGTAGGCATGGAGCGTCTCCCTCAGGTGCGCCTCGGTCTCCGTGGTCATCGGCCGGTAGTGTTCCTGGGGCTGCTCTGCAGGGACAAAATCGCGGTGCGCAAGAGGACTGCCATGACTCTGCAGGATCTCGTTGATCTCGTCCAGTTGCTTGCGTGCAATACCCACGTTCGGCCGGGGAAGACCGCCGAGGTAGAAGACCCGGTCGAGTACCGCCATTGCCTCGGGGCCGAACTGCCGGTAGATGTCCTGCTCCTCGATGATCACCGGGTTCTCCGTCTCATCAAAACCCAGCGCAAGGTAGGTCTCACGCAGGCGGTTGATTGTGGCAAAGACCGGATGGGCCTGTGCACGCTTATAGATCCTGTTCGGGTAGGTGGCCGCATGACCCGAAGGCGTCAATACCGATGGCCCTTCATGCCATGCCCCTTCGAAGTTCTCATGTGCCTTCCGTTTCCATTCATCCGGATTGAATCTCATGTTCCTCGCTCCAGGCAGACCACTCTGCTCAACGCATTCTCATCCTTTATCCGGTAATCGCACGCGGCAGCGACTCTCTCCGCAAAGGATCGCACGTACACGTGGTCCGGCATATTCTCCCTAGCCAAACGGTTTCTACTGTATCCCAGATACATATATCCCTTTATTTCCGCAAATGTCGCGCCCGATTCCTGGACCATGGCCGCATACTGTTCGGGTGAGACATCGTTCAGGCCCCGGATAAGCGTGATCCTGACCGCAGATCTACGGGAGCCAAGCAGAGACAGGCTCTCCCGGATCCGGTCCCAGTAGTCCCCGAGCGGGCGGCAGACCGCGTGATAGGTCTCCTTATCAGGCGCGTCCAGCGAGACGTACGTCTGGAAGGGGTGGCAGCGGCGGAGCATCTCCGGGTTTGTCCCGTTGCTGACAAGGAACGTGGTGTAGCCTTTGCTGGTGAAGAGCTCGATCAGTTCCGGCAATTGCCGGTACAGTGTTGGTTCTCCCGAGAGCGAGATCGCCACGTGCCGGGGGTCCAGCGCCTCCCGCCACCGCTCCGCTGTCACGGTATTATCGAGCACCGCGTTGTAACCGGCCAGTGCTTTCTTCTGGTACTTGTGGATACCGGCAAGGATGGTCTCCGGAGGGCACTCGTCAGTTTCTGCCGGCTCGTGCTCGAACGATCGCCAGCAGAAGAGGCAGCGCTGGTTGCAGCGCAGCGTCGGGGTCATCTGGACACAGCGGTGGCTGTCGATCCCGTAGAACTGGTGCTTATAGCACATCTCCCCGCCCGCGAGCGCCCGCTTGCACCACATGCAGGGCTTGAGCGCGGCCGAGGAAGTTTTCGAAAAAAACTGGTACCCCTGTTTCTTCAGGGGTTCACATGGATCTGATGGCATCGATCCCGAGCGTTTCGAGGGACTCTTGCAGGGTATTCTGCACCGCTTTTACCAGCGTCAGCCGGCGGTCCCGGGTTGTTCCTTCGCTTTTCAGCACCGGTTCGAAATGGTAGAATGAGTTGAAGGTATCCGCGAGTTCCCGTGCATAGGTGGCAAGGATGTGAGGACGGAGCTCGGCAATAACCTTTTCAATGACCATGGGGAACTTTGCGATCTGTTTGGCGAGCGCGATCTCCTGCTCTGTCTCCAGATCGTACCATTCTGTGAATGTGCCGGCTTTCTCCAGGATACTGCAGGCGCGGGCATGGGCGTACTGGATATAGGGTCCGCTCTGGCGCTCGAAGTCCAGCGCTTCCTTCCAGTCGAAGACGGTGCTCTTTTCCGGTGAAACTTTCACGATATCGTAGCGGATGGCAGCAAGCCCCACCGATTTTGCGATCGAGTGCCGTATCCCCTCGTCGAGCTCCGGCCTTCGTGCCGTCACTTCATCGAACGCCCGTTTTGTGATCTCGGTGATGAGGTCATCGGCGGATACGAATTTACCCGCACGGGTGCTCATCGAACCTTCCGGCAGGGAGACGAACTCGAAATGGACGATCTCCGGTGCTTTTTCCCCGAGGAGTTTCATGGTGCACTGGAGCTGCGCCCCGATCAGCTTGTGGTCCGCGCCAAGGACATCGATCACCCGGTCGAAGTTTGCAGATTTCCAGGCATGGAACGCAAGGTCCCTGGCTGCATAGACCGACGTCCCATCGCTGCGGCGTATGACATACTTGTTCCCGAACCCGAATGCCGAGAGGTCGAGAGCGAGTGTCTCGTCATCCACGGCCTGCGGGAGCTTCCGGATCTTTGCGATGACCCGCTCGGTACACCCGTTCCGGATGAAGTCGCTCTCCCAGACAAACCGGTCGTGGGCCACATTAAGGTTCTTCATGGTTACCTTAAACCCGTCAAGGCAGCGGGATACTTCCCTGCGGAACTTCTTCACGGTTACCGGGTCGCCGTTCTCCACGAGCTGCATCAGTGTGTTCACCTGCTGGGTGATCCCCGGATCTTTCTCAATCTCCCGGTTCGCAGCGATATACACCCGGGCAATATGGGCATCCTCTTTCTCCCCCGGGAGCTGGGTGCTGTCGAGGTTGTCGAACCCCCACACCACAATCGCGATCTGCCGGCCCATATCGTTGACATAGTACTGCACTTCAAGCGGGTATCCTGCCTTCCGGAATACCCGGGCGAGGGTATCTCCGATAATGGAGTTGCGGATATGGCCTACGTGCAGGGGGCCGTTCGGGTTGGCGCTCGTGTGCTCGAGCACGACCCGGATCGGCTTGCGCGGAAGCGTCCCGTACCCGGGATGCACTGCGGCCTTCACCGAATTAGTGACGTAGTTTTTGCCGAACACAAAGTTGAGGTAAGGCCCTTTTGCTTCGATTGAGATACCTGAAAGGCGCGCGTCCGTCACCAGTTCCGCGGCAAGTTCCCGTGCGATTTTTACCGGTGCCTGTTTCCTCTGTTTTGCGAGCGCAAATGCGGCCGTTGACGCGAGGTCGGCATGTTCTCCCCCGTCAGTCAGCAGTGCATCGGGCAGACCGGTGTGTTCCACAATCGCGTTCGCGACAGTTATGGTCATCTCGCGCAGCATTTAGTATCCCGTCCTGTAGCGGAGGATTGCGGCAATCCCACCGAAAGCCGAAAAGAGGATCGACCCCTCCTCGAAATCGTCCGATATGATCTCGACCTTCGCGCTGCTCTGGTCGGCGAGTTTTGTCAGCTCATCGATGATGTCGATCTCCTCGTCAAGGATGAGGGGGGCCGAACATTTCGGGCAGTTCCCGAGGGCAATATCCGAAACGGTCTTGCCGGCCTCGACATTCACGGTCTTCTCGTTCGTGTAGTCGCAGCTCTGGCACTTGATCTTCAGCCGCGACTTGCGGAGGTTTGCCGAGAGGAGGAGGGTATCGATGGCCCCGATCCCGAGGTTGTGCCGGATACTCTCCTCGCCGTATGCGGCGAGACCGTCATCCTTGACCAGCTCCCTGAGGAACCGCTCCATGAACGCCTTCTCCTTGATGACGGTCATGCCCTTGAGGGCGTCCTTTGCCGCATCGACAAGTTCCGAGAGTCCGTCCTCATTGGTATATGCCACATCGAAAAGCCCGATGATCCGTTTCTGGACCTCGTGGTGGAGATAATTCCCTTTCTCGAACTCCTCTTTTGTCGGGCTTGGCCCTCCGATAAGGACCCCCTTGAATCGCTCGAAGAAATCTTTCTCGGCAAGGAAGATCGCACTTGACCGCTCGCCGACTTTGGTATAGAACTCGTCAATGGCGATCTCACGCAGGCGCCCGAAACGGGCTGCAGACTGGCCGCCTTTTCGCATTTTGCCCGGCACCGTTGAGTTCGCCCCGCCCATCGGTTCGATCCGGTTGCCGCGCAGGAATCCCCAGTACGCTTCCCGCTTGTCGAGGACGAGCAGGCCATACACGTATTTTTCCTCGAGCATCTGCTTGAGGGGTTCGAGTTCGAAGTTCGAGCTGCACCGGTACATGTAGAGGTTTAGGGGTTCGGGGGGCTCGATGATGGTGCACTGGAAATCCGTCCGGTCCCCAAAGGTCTTGACCGTGCCACAGAAAACCGCGAGTCCTTTTTCCGGCGGGCGCTTGTAGTACTTGAGCCGGGAGAGGATGGACGAGATCGCGCTCTGGACATTAGTCCTCGTCTGTTTGCTCTTGATGTTGGCGCACTGCCCGAACTCGTCCTTGAGCTGCCCGGTCACATCGTATATCTGTTTGTCGGGCGGGATGTAGAGCGTAATGAGCTCAGTGCCATCTCCCTGCTGGGACTGGAGTTTCTCCAGGGTCTTCTTGAATTCATAGCGCTTTCGCGCATCGTCCATCTCAGCCACTTCTGCCATTGCCGGACTCAAACCTCTCTCTAGAGCTATTACCTATTCACCCGCGGTTGCCATAAATTTGCGCCCATTGCGCGAGGAGCCTCTCGTCCACGTCCGAGTTGATGCCGTGGCTGCCGAAGAACTCGGTGAAGGTTTTGGGTTCCTTTGCCTGCTCGAAGAATGCCTTCCCGCTTGCAAACGGGATGATGGGATCCGTTGCATTGTGGAAGATCCAGACCGGTCGCGGGGAGATCTTCCGGAGGTACGTACTAGGTTCAATGGACGTGGCGAAACGGACGGGATCACCCGTGTAGCCCTGCTGGTGCACGGTATCCAGCACCCCCCAGTCGGAAGTGGATATACCCACGTACCCGGCAAAAGCCGGGTCGACCCCGACCGCAATCGCAGCATACCGGCCGCCGTTGCTGGATCCCACTGCATATACCGGGACAGAGAACCTGCCAGAGAGGAACTGCCGGGCATTGACAAGATCGCAGATCGTGAGATAATACTGCGGCCACTCTCCGGACTCGAATGTACTGAAGTCCTGCTGGACCAGTTGCTGGCCGAAAGGGACACCGGGGGTCTCCCCTCCCCTCCCCCGTGTATCTACAAAGAGGAATGCATACCCGGCAGCAGCATACTTCACCATGCGCACTTCATGGCCGGCGACGGTCTCACCTGCACCAGGTACATAAACGATCGCAGCTTTCGGATGTTGCGGCGTGGCAAGATAAGTGACTACGTCCCCGTTCTGGGTGTGCAGGGTAATCTTTGATTTCGTATAGGTCTCGTTTGAGAAGAGCACGTCTTCGCTGGTGGTCGCCGGGACGCAGGTCACGGAGAGCACTCCCTGACTGTCTACGGAATATGTGGATTTTGCAGGTGCGCCGGTACAGCCGGCAAAAGCAGCAGTCATAACGAGGACTGCTGCGAGGATAAGGATCGTGAGTATTCGCATTTCAGCACCCCAGGCAGCGCTGGATCAGGCAGATCGTCTTCGCGTCAACGATGCTGCCATCACGTATCATACCTGAAAGGTCGGTCGCGGCGACATCGATCACCTCGATCACCTCATCCTCGTCCTTCACGTACTCCTGTGACGGCGACAGGTCCCGGGCCTCGAACAGGAAGATCTTCTCGTCCGTAAACCCGGGGGTCGTGTAGATGAACCCCTTCGGGACGATCGTCTGTGCCGCGAAGCCGGTCTCCTCGATCAGCTCCCGCCCTGCGGTGGCAAGGGGGTCTTCTCCCGGCTCCATCGTGCCGGCCGGTGCTTCGAGGATGTACTGGCCGATGGCATAGCGGTACTGCCGCAACAGCACGCACCGGTCCCCGTTCATCGGGAGGATCGCGACCGCGTTCGACGGGTGGACGATCACCTTCTCCCGCTCCGTCCCGGTCGGCAACCGGATGGTCTTTCTCTCGATCCAGAGGCGCCTGCCGCGGAAGATCTCCATTCATCCCCCATACTCGATAGGATCGGAGATCCCCACGGCATCGAATGCCTCTTTCCGGAAGTGGCAGGACCCGCAGGTACCGCAGGCCTTCCCCTCGTTCCGGTAGCAGGACCACGTGTGTTCGTATGGCACGCCGAGCCGGATGCCTTCGCGCAGGATATCCGTCTTGGTCATCCGGATGAACGGCGTGAAGAGGGTGATCTTTGTCGTGTCTTTTGTCCCGAGATCGATCACCTTCTGGAACGCCGCGATGAACTCCGGGCGGCAGTCCGGGTAGCCGCTGTAATCGAGCGACTGGACGCCGATGAAGATCGCGTCCGCATCCCTCGCCTCGGCAAAGCTCGTCGCGATGGAGAGCAGGTTCGCGTTCCGGAATGGAACATACGTGTTGGGCATGTGGGCCCGGGCCGGGTCGAACTCCTCGACCGCGATCCTCTGGTCCGTAAGGCTGCTCGCCCCGAACTTCGTGAAATAATCGAGGTTGATCTCGACAAATGCCTCTGCGTCCAGCAGTCCTGCGATCTTCTTTGCGCTTGAAAGTTCCTTCCTTTCCGTCCGCTGCCCGTAATTCAGGTGCAGGGCAAGGATATCGTACCCTTGGCTCTTCGCGACATACGCGAGCGTCGAGGAATCCATACCCCCTGAAAGTAAACATACAGCCTTCATCATTTCACTCCCAGGATCTTGTGAAGCTGGATCTGGAACCGCACCGGCAGGTTATTGACGAGGATAAATTTCGTTATTGCCTTGTAGTCAGTACCGAAGACCGGCGAGAAGAAGATCTCCCCCTCGATCCTGTGCGCATTCATGATTTCCTGTGCGTACCGGCAGTCCGCCTCATCGTTCACGACAAACTTGACGCTGTCCTGCGGCCGGATCTTCCCGAGCAGTGCGAGGTCGCTCTTCTCTCCCGACGAGGGGCATTTCACGTCCATGCAGACAGAGGCGTACTGCTGCAGCCGGGAAAAATCGATCGTCCCGTTGGTCTCGATATCGATCTCCGTCCCCCGCTTGTGCAGCGAGGAGAGCAGGGGTTCGATTGCATCCACCTGGACGAGGGGTTCTCCCCCGGTGATGCAGACATACGGGGGGTTGACGCGCCAGACCTGTTCGAGAACGGAATCAAGGCTCATCGTCATACCGCCGCCCCGTGCATATTTCGTATCGCACCAGGTGCAGTTGAGGTTGCACCCGGCAAGCCGGATGAACAGGCATACCCTGCCCTGGTTCTTCCCCTCCCCCTGGAGACTCTTGAAAATTTCAGCGATCTGCATCAGGAAGCTCGGAAAGGGTTTCGGGAGTCTTCAGTTCCGCGTACGAGTTGGGCGATTCCCAGACCCGGATCCTGGGGATGGCCGCATCGATTCCCTGTGTTTTACATATCTCATAGAGATCGTTACGGATTATGAGTGCGAGCAGCTCGCTCGTGGGGTCTCCGGGTGTCGTGATCACGTGCTGGAACTGCCCGATCGCGGACACCATCGGGTCGTCCTGGTTCAGGATGATCTGGTGGTCGTATTTTGCCACCGCCTGCTTGATCAGGTTGTAATCAAGCAGGATATTGGTCTTCGCGTCGGGCTCACCCTCGACCCAGACTTCCACCTTCCAGCGGTGCCCGTGGAGGCTGGCGCATTTGCCCTGATAATGGAGGAGGCGGTGGCTCGCATCGATCTGCACCTCCTTATAGATCCCGATTTTCATCGTATACTATTGGCAGGGACAGGATATAAGATTATTATGAGTGAGGGATAATAGTATAAGACAGGCAGGTGGGCTGCCACAATTTATAAATCGATCACCCGCGTTAGTACATATCCCAGCGTGGGTTATCGATAACCACAGAACAAACCAAAATGAGGCTATTTAATGGGACAGGGTAAATTTGCAGCCAGAAAACTGGTTCGGGACTCAAATAAGTTCCGGTGGGCGGACAAGAACTACGCCCGCCGCGAGCTCAATCTCGATGTAAAATCGGACCCTCTTGAAGGTGCTCCGCAGGCGAGAGGTATTGTGCTTGAGAAGATCGGTGTCGAGGCAAAACAGCCGAACTCCGCGATCCGGAAGTGCGTGCGCGTCCAGTTGATCAAGAACGGCCGGCAGGTCAGCGCGTTCGCAGTCGGCGATGGTGCCATCAACTTCATCGATGAACACGATGAAGTCGAGATCGAGGGCATCGGCGGCCGTCTCGGGCGTTCCATGGGGGATATCCCGGGAGTCCGGTATGTGGTCACCAAGGTGAACAACGTCTGCCTCCACGAGATGGTCATTGGCAGGAAGGAGAAACCGCGCAGGTGATGATGATGGCAGAAGCAACCGTAAAGAAACTCCTGTTCAACAAGTGGGATGCCTCCGAAGTAAAGGTCACCGACCCCAGACCTCATGCGCTACGTCACCCTCACCGCCCAGATCATTCCCCATACCTGCGGCAAATTTTCGCGCCAGGAATTTGGCAAGAGCAACATGATGATCGTCGAGCGGCTGATCAACCGCCTGATGCAGACCGAGAATAATACCGGAAAGAAGCAGCTGACCATCCGGATCGTGCGGGATGCATTCGAGATCATCAACAGGAAGACCAAGCGCAACCCCATCGAAGTGCTGGTTGAGGCAATTGCAAATTCCGGTCCCCGTGAAGAGACAGTACGCCTGAAATACGGTGGCATCAACGTCCCGAAATCGGTCGACACCGCGCCGATGCGCAGGGTCGACACAGCAATCCACTTCATTGCCGAAGCCACCCTGAAGGGATCCAGTTCCGGCAAAAAGAGTGCAAGTGCAGTTCTAGCCGATGAACTCATCGCTGCCTCCAAGGGCGACATGAAATGTTACTCGGTTGGTAAAAAGGAAGAACGCGAGCGTATAGCAAAATCCGCCCGTTAATTATCTTTTTTGAGGTTATTTTCATGGTCCGCGGCAAAAAATCAGTCGAGCGCGTAACTGAGCTCGATGAAGGATCCGATCCATATTCGGAACATCGGTATCGTAGCACACATCGATCATGGTAAGACGACCCTTTCCGACAACCTGCTTGCAGGTGCCGGTATCATCTCGGAAGAACTTGCCGGGAAGCAACTCTTCATGGATTCGGATGAGGAAGAGCAGGCCCGGGGTATCACCATTGATGCATCCAACGTCTCGATGGTGCATGAGTATGAAGGTCAGGATTATCTGATCAACATGATCGATACGCCGGGGCACGTCGACTTCGGTGGCGATGTCACCCGTGCGATGCGTGCCGTCGACGGTGCTGTTGTGCTTGTTGACGCGGTCGAGGGCACCATGCCCCAGACCGAAACAGTGCTCCGGCAGGCACTCAAGGAGCAGGTCCGTCCCATCCTCTTCATCAACAAAGTCGACCGGCTCATCAATGAACTGAAAGTCGATGAAATGGAGATGCAGATCCGTCTCGGCAAGGTCATCGACAAGGTGAACAAGCTGATCAAGGGCATGAACGAGGAGGCCTACAATAACGGCTGGAAACTCGATGCATCCAAGGGTACCGTGGCGTTCGGCTCCGCGCTCTACAACTGGGCGGTTTCCGCCCCGTTCATGAAGAAGAGTGGCATCTCGTTCAAAGATGTGTACGATAAGTGCCGTGCAGGAGACATGAAGTACCTGGCAAAGAACAGTCCGCTCTCCGATGTTCTTCTCGATATTGTCGTAAACCAGCTCCCCAACCCCCTCGATGCACAGAAACGCCGTATACCTGTCATCTGGCACGGCGACAAGGAATCAAAGGAAGGCAAAGCAATGATCACCTGCGACCCGAATGGTCCGGTCGCAATGATGGTTACTGATATTTCGTTTGACCCCCATGCCGGTGAAGTCGCCACCGGGCGTCTTTTTTCAGGAAAGCTGAAGCGTGGTGACGGCCTCTATATCATGGGTTCTGCCATGAAGGAGAACCGTCTCCAGCAGGTAGGTATCTTTATGGGCCCCAAGCGCGTCGAAGTCGAGGAGATTGTCGGCGGGAACATCGCAGCAGTCACGGGTCTCCGGGACGCTATTGTCGGGTCTACTGTCACCAACCTCATGGAAATGACACCGTTCGAATCCCTCAAGCACTACTCGGAACCGGTCATGACCGTTGCCGTTGAGGCCAAGAACATGAAGGACCTGCCGAAACTCGTTGAAGTGCTCCGGCAGGTGGCGAAGGAAGACCCGACGCTCGGTATCGCCATCAACGAGGAGACTGGCGAGCACCTGATCTCCGGTATGGGCGAACTTCACCTCGAAATCGTTACCGGCCGTATCAAGCGCGACAAGGGTGTAGAGATTATCACGTCCGAACCGATCGTGGTTTACCGTGAGACGGTTACCCAGAAGATAGAATCTGTCGAAGGGAAGTCCCCGAACCGGCACAACCGGTTCTACTTCGATCTCGAAATAATGCCTGATGTGATTGTCAACCTGATCAAAAGCGGCGAGGTCTCCATGAACCAGCCGATGCTCGAGCGCCGCGATGTGCTCATGAAGGCCGGCATGGACAAGGATGACGCCAAGAACATCAAGGACATCAAGGCGACCAACATGCTGATCGACAGGACCAAAGGTGTCCAGTACCTCAACGAGACGATGGAACTGATCATCGAGGGTATCCACGAGGCACTCGCCGGTGGCCCCCTTGCAGATGAACCGGTCCAGAACCTCAAGATGACCCTTGTCGATGTCAAGCTCCATGAGGACGCAATCCACCGCGGTCCCGCGCAGGTCATCCCGGCAGTGCGCAGTGCCATCAAGGCAGGTATGCTGATTGCAGGTGACTCCCTCCTCGAACCGGTCCAGAGATCCAGATCACGGTCCCGATGGACCAGATGGGTGCAGCGACTTCGCAGATCCAGGGCCGGCGCGGCCAGGTCTTTGACATGCAGAGCGAGGGCGATACGATCACCGTCGTTGGCAAGGCACCGGTCGCCGAGCTCTTCGGGTTTGCCGGAGACATCCGGTCCGCCACGGAAGGCCGTGCGATGTGGAATACCGAGTTCTCGGGATTCGAGCTCGTCCCCAACAGCATGGTCAAGGAAGTTGTTCTTGCGATCCGCAAGCGCAAGGGTCTTAAGGAGCAGCTTCCGACGCCGTCCGATTATCTCGCAGCATAATTCTCCCCGTCACTTTTTTCATCCGACAGGTCATCCGACCTGGAGGATGAGAAGAATCTGTGTAGGATTCTTCGAAGAACACTGGTGAATTATTCTCGTTACCGAGGCTTCTGTCTGGAACCGGTGATGTCGTTACTCGAACGATCCCCGTGATTCTGGTAGAGGGTTCGGGTCTGATGCCCCTCACCAAAGTGAAGAAACCTTCGGTTTCTTCTCGTCTTCAGGGTTCGAACGTTTCTTAAACCCCGGAAAGGAGAATCGGAGAGGTTCTTGGAAACCTCGATGAAGAGAAGTGAGGCAACAGCCGGGCTTCGACACCTGACGGTCCTTTCATAAACCGAAACGGTAAACACGCCTTCAGCCCAAATATATACCAATGGAAGTTGAGATAAAACAGAAGATCGTCATTTTTGGGGCGTTTGGTGCGGGAAAGACAACGCTGATAAGAACAATCGATCCCAAATCCACCCATATCGAGGCGAATTGCGCGGGCGGGACTACGACGGTAGCTCTCGATTTCGGGCGCGTGGAACTGGACGGACGCCAGATCCATGTGTACGGAACCCCGGGACAGGAGCGGTTCGAGTTCGCCCGGGAGATCATCGCAAAGGGGATGGACGGGGCAGTCCTGCTCGTGGATGCGAGTTCGCCTCCCGACGACTTCACCCGCCATCTCTATGAGTCACTGACCGCCGCGAAAGTCCCGTTCGTGGTCTTCCTCAACAAGTGCGATGCGAAAGCCCCGGTTCCCGCGGGCTTCGTATCGGCGTTCGGGGCCTCACCCGTCTGGACGGTTTCGGCCCTGGACAAGAAGCAGTGCTTCGGTGCCATCCGCCGGTTCACAGAGACATTGCCGGTACGGGTGAACGGATCCGCCAGGGAGTAATTTTTTTATTCCGGATTCTGCCGGCATGGATAAAAAACAAGTGCGGGGCGGCTCAAAAATAGGGCGGGACCGGTTCTACCGAGCAGGGGATCCGGTCATGGCCTCCCCGCTCACTCCAGGACTGCCTTCACGATAACGACATCCTTCACCGGCCGGTCGGCGGGGCCGGTCTTTGTTTTCCCGATCCTGTCCACAACATCCATACCCTCAACAACCTTCCCGAAAGCCGGGTGCCTGCCGTCAAGGAAGTTGTTGTCGGTCAGGTTGATGAAGAACTGGCTGCCACCCGTGTTGGGGCCGGCATTTGCCATCGAGATCGTGCCGCGGTCGTTCCGGTTGCCGGGCGGGAATTCATCCTTAATCGCGTAGCCCGGGCCGCCCCTGCCGGTTCCCGTGGGGTCGCCGCCCTGGATCATGAACCCGTCAATGACGCGGTGGAAGATCACGCCGTTGTAGTAGCCTTTCTGTACAAGCGTCTCGAAGTTGTCTGCTGTGATAGGCATGTCGGGAGCAAGGGCCATCTTGATCGTGCCCATATTCGTCTCGAGCCGAACGGTTTTTCCGGGGGTTGCTGGTGCTGTCATGATGTGCTGTAAGAGTATGGGGTATCCGGTTATAAGAAAATACCAGGGGATTAAAAAAAAGTTCAGACCCCCGTGGCACGGATGATCGTGACATTCCGGAGCGGTCGGTTGTTCGCATCGGTCTGCACGTTTCCTATCGCATCGACGACATCCATCCCTTCGACAACGTTCCCGAAGACCGGGTAATGGTTATCAAAGTCGGGCTGAAGGGCACTGTTGTTCACGAGGTTGATGAAGAACTGGCTTCCGCCCGTGTTGGGGCCGGCATTGGCCATCGCGACTGCGCCACGGCTGTTCATGTTGTGATTCGTGAACTCGTCCTGGATCGTGTAGCCCGGTCCGCCCATCCCGGTACCGGTGGGATCTCCTCCCTGGATCATGAAGCCGCCGATGACCCGGTGAAATATGGTGCCATCGTAAAAGCCTTGCTGTACAAGCGTCCCGAAGTTGCCTGCCGTTGTGGGCATCTCGGGATCGAGCGCGATGGTGATGTTGCCCATCGTCGTCTCGAGCCGGACCTTCTTCACTGAGAGTCCGGAAACCGGCGGTGCAGCGGTTACCGCAGGAGACAGAAAGACCGCGGTTGTTACAGCAGGTACCGGCGTGCTGATACCGGTTGCAGTCCCGGCATTCACGGAGGGAGTCGACGGGGCACATCCCGCACAGAGCACGAGTGCAGTTATAAGGAAGGCTGCAATAAACAATGATCTGACTGGCGACATTCTCATTATTATGTGCGTTACCGGGAAAAAGAGGTTACGGGATCCTCTTCCCGCGGTCGCGTATTATTCCTTCTTCTCTTCGTCCTTTCGGGCACTGAAGAAGAAAATTGCTCCTACGGCCAGGACCATCGATACGAATCCCGTGATGAGGATGAGCCCGCCCTGGGAGGTATAGTTGTTGTAATCCTCTGCCGACACATCGATCGCGAGCACGGCGACTGTGTTGCCGCCGGAGTCGCTGGCGGAATCATCGATCGGGGCATACGCGCTCATGAACGACCCGTATTTCGTGGTGTACGGCTGCTTCGAGACCGTCGGGCCCGAGAGGGCTGCAAAGATCTCCGTCTGGTCCGGCGCTGTGGATACTTCGCCGATCTTTGCCGAGCCCTGCGGGTCCAGCGGGTAGAGATCGTCCACGAGGAACGTGATCGTCCTGTCCGGGTTCACTTTCAGGATGTATGCATTGAGGATGTTGTCGTCCATGCTGCGCATGGTCTCCAGTTTCCTTGCCACGGCAAGGTAGTGCGGGGACATCTCGTCCCCCGGCATGAGGCCGGCGATGTCACTTGCATTGACCTGGGTTGCCATCACGGCGACAGTGGACTTCATCCCTATCTGGGTGGCGCCTTTCAGCGCATTCTGTTCACCGGTATACGCGAACAGGGTGAGCGCCCCGATGATGAGGATCACGAGGAGAGCGCTCCCCACAATTTTCGTTGACTTTGAGCAGGAACATGTCATTTCAGGATCGCCTCCTGAGCGCGGCACCTGTCCCAAGCGCCATGACGATACCTCCGATGATGACGGCAGGGGAGGAGGCGGATGCGGGGGTCGGGGTCGGTGCGGGCTGCATACTGATCGCGAGCGGGGTCGTCTGCCCGGAGTTCACGGGGAAGGCCTGCGAGTAATCGACATAGCCGGAATACTGGAGCAGGACCTGGTGCTGCCCGGGCGCGATGTCGGTGAGCGTGGCCGGCGTGTATCCCTTGAACAGGTTGTCGACATACACTTCGGCGCCGGAGGGGGCGGAAACGATAGTGAGGCCTCCTGTGGCCGGGGCCGGGGTTGGGTTCGTCCCGACCGGTGTGAGCGCGGCATTGATCGGGGTCACGACATTCGGCTGGACGTACACGGAGTTGATCCAGTCATTATACCCCGTCGCCGTCACCTTGAAGAGGTGGTTGCCGTTTGCCACATTAGAGAGCGTGAGCAAACCTGAGGCAGGCAGGTTTCCCTGCGGCGTGCTGTCCATGTACACGGCAGCACCCGGCAGGGAGGTGACTGCCACCGTCCCGGAAACCCCGGTTGCCATGACCCCGTTCAGGTTCTGGTTGGTATTGGCATTGACATAGACATTTGCCGTGTAATCGTTATATCCCGGCAGCGTCAGCCGGAGTGCATGGCTTCCCGGGTAGAGGGTGACGGTAAGCGGAACCTTTCCCTGGTACGTTCCGTCAACGTAGAGCAGGGCATGGTCCGGGTTCGAGGTAACCGTGACCGTGCCGGTGCTGCGGGGCGCCGGCGGGGACTGCTGGAGCACGGGGTAATACGGGGCCGTCTGGCCGGCATAGACGTAGATAATCCGCGTGTCGGGGGTGTACCCGGCCAGGGACGCCTTCATCGAATAGGATCCCGGCATAAGGTTTGGGATGGTGAGCGGTGAATACCCGTAGAAGTTCCCGTTCAGGTAGAGCGCGGCGCCGGCAGGGCTCGACTGGGCGTAGATGGTACCGGTCTGTGCCGGCGGGATGGTGGTCGTCTGTGTAGGCACCGGGTTCAGGGTCGCGTAGACCGTGACGTGCTCGCCGTCTGCAGGCATATGCGGGAGCGGGCCGGACCAGGAACTGTACCCGGATTTTGCAACGGTGATGGTCCTGACCGGGGTACCCGAGGGAGAGACCCCTACGGTACAGACCTCCTGGACGATCGTGCACTGGTACGTACCGTCGAATGAGACGGAGGCACCGTCCACATTGCTGTAGGTGTCGATGTAGCCCTTCCCGCCACCGATCGCTGTAGGAGTGACCGTCGGGATCGTGATGGTGACGGTCGGTTCAGCGGTAGGCGGGGTGGTAGGCACCGTAGTTGGGACCGTTGTTGGTTCTATTGTCGGGACTGTGGTGGGGACCGTTGTCTCCGTGGTGACCGGCTCAAGGGTCACGGGAGGTGGTATGGTAATTGTAGGCGTCTCCGTATCGGCGGCGTCTTGTGCAGTTACTACCACACAGAACGCACACACAACAAGGAGCACGATAAGGATTGGACAACATTTTCTCACGGTATCTCTTCCTGTAATGATACATCAGGCAACGGCGATATATATGTGATCCGGTTTCATCGGAGTGATGCGATCACCCGCGAGAGGCGGTGCATACCCTCCGTGATCTGGTCCTCGGACGCCGACGAGAAGTTCAGCCGGATCGTGTCCGTACCGCCCCCGTCCACGTAGAAGGGAAAACCCGGCAGCACGGCGACCTTGTTCCTGACCCCCTCGTCGAACACGGCCCGGGAGGAGAGGCCTGGAGGGAGTGTTGCCATGAGGAACATGCCGCCTTCCGGACTGGTGTGCGTGAGCTGTGGCATCAGTTCGTCGAACAGCTCGCACATAATCTGGCATTTCCGGCTGTACGCGGCCACGATCGTCCGGATGTTCGCATCCAGATCGTGGGTGGTGAGGTACCGGTGCAGGATCTTCTGGCAGAGAAAGTTGGAGTGGAGGTCGGCTGCCTGCTTGACAACATTGAACTTTTTGAGGATCCCCGCCGGTGCATGCATCCACCCGATCCTCATCCCCGGGGCGATAACCTTCGAGAACGAGCCCGAGATCACGGTCTGTTCCGGGAGATAGTGCTTGACCGGCAGGCGGGGCTTTGCATCAAAGAAGAGCTCGCCGAACGCGTCGTCCTCGTAGAAGACGGTGCCGGTGCCCTCCAGGATCTCCGCGATCGCCCTGCGCTTCTCCTGGGAATAGGTCCTCCCCGACGGGTTCTGGGAGTTGGGAATACCGTAAAAGAATTTCGTCTGCGTATTCCTGACCAGCCGCCCGAATGCCCCGAGGTCCGGGCCGTCCTCTTCGAGCGGCACGGTATCGATCACCGGTTCATAGAGCAGGAACGCCTCGATCGCCCCGAGGTAGCCCGGCCGCTCCATGCCCACGTGGTCGCCGGCATTGAGGAAGAGTTTGGCAAACAGGTCTAGGCATTGCTGCGAGCCGTTGACGATCTGGATCTCCCCGGCGGTTGCCGGGATGCCGAGGCGGCGGCGGTACCTCTCCGCGATATACTCCCGCAGCGGGAGGTACCCGTCGGTGGTTGAGTACTGGAGCGCAACCTGCGGTTCTTCCTCCATGACCTCGCGGGCGGCATGTGAGATCCCTTCGGTATCGATCAGTGCGGAAGACGGGAGCCCCCCGGCAAAGGAGATGATGGATGGGTCGGCAGAGACCCGGAACAGCTCGTCGAGAAAGGATTCGGGGGCCCGTGCGACTCTGTCTGCAAACCGGTATTTCATGGTATGACCTGGAACCTGATGGTGATGAACGATTACCCGCACGTGCATTGGGCCTCAGGAGAAAAAAAGGTATGGAAAACACGGACCGGCATCCTTTTTTGTATCCGGGACAACCGGTACCCCATGGCACCGACCAGGGGTGAGGATGCAGCCGCGCTCTTCCGGAGCGGCTGGTCCTGTTCGCAGGCTGTCTGCTGTGCGTTTGCAAAAGACTTCGGCACCGATGAGAAGACCGCCCTCCGGCTCTCCTGCGGCTTCGGGGGCGGGATGGGGCACACGGGAAATACCTGCGGGGCGGTATCCGGCGCCCTGATGGTGATCGGGATGAAGTACGGGCGCACGGCGCTCGACGACCTCGCGTCAAAAGAGAAAACGTACGAGATGGCGCAACGGTTCATACAGGAATTCCGGCACCGGAACCATTCGGTGATCTGCACGGAGCTGATCGGGCACGACCTCTCGGATCCGGGCGAGCTGGCGGTTGCACGGGAGAAGAAACTGTTCCATGCGAAATGCTCGAAATTTGTCTGCGATGCCGGCGAGATCCTGGAAACCCTTCTATAATTTTTTCAGGATTTCCCCCTGTTTTTCACGCCCGTACCTATAAATAACAGCGTGCCTAAATATTGACTGACTAGTCAATTCCCGTGGTGTCCATGTTATACCGTACCGTTCCCAAGACCGGCGACAGGCTCTCGATCCTCGGTTTTGGCTGCATGCGCTTACCGTCCACCCGGACCGGTGGCGTGGACGAGGAGCAGGCGATTCGCCAGATCCGCCATGCGATCGATGGCGGCGTCAACTACCTGGACACCGCCCCCATCTACCATCTCGGCAGGAGTGAACAGGTGCTGGGGAAAGCACTGGCCGGAGGGTACCGCGAAAAGGTGCGCATCGCGACGAAGCTCCCCCACTGGTCTGTTTTCGAGCGGGCGGACATGGACCGAATCCTGGGCGGGCAGCTCAAAACGCTGCAGACCGATCATATCGACTATTACCTCCTCCACAGCCTTGCCGGTGCCGGTTTTGAAAAGATGCGGGACCTCGGGGTCCTTGAGTTCCTCGACACCGCGAAAAAGGACGGCAGGATCCGGAATGCCGGTTTCTCGTTCCACGGCAGCCTCGAAGTGTTCAAGCGGATCGTCGACGCGTACGACTGGCAGTTCTGCCAAATCCAGTACAACTACCTTGACGAGAAGAACCAGGCGGGAACGGAAGACCTGCAGTACGCGGCTTCAAAGGGCCTTGCGGTCATCATCATGGAACCACTCCGGGGAGGTAACCTTGCCGGCAGGGTGCCGGAAACGGTCAGGAAGCTCTGGGACGGGGCGCCGGTGAAACGGTCACCGGCCGAATGGGGCCTGCGCTGGGTCTGGGACCACCCCGAAGTGACCGTGGTCCTCTCCGGTATGAACAATGAGGCGCATATCGACGAGAACCTGCGGGTGGCGAATACGGCACTGCCGGGTTCGCTTACCCCGGACGAACGTGCACTGATCGGCAGGGTGCGGGACGAGTACCGCCGGCTGATGAAGGTCGGGTGCACGGGCTGCGGGTACTGCATGCCCTGCCCTGCGGGAGTCGATATTCCCGGCTGTTTTGCGAGCTACAACGCGCACGCCCTCTTCCCCGGCGACCGGGCCGCAAAGTTCCAGTATCTGGGCCATCACGGGGGCCTCATGGGTGAGAGATCGTATGCAGGGCTCTGCCGTCAGTGCGGGAAGTGCGCGAAGGCCTGCCCTCAGGCCCTGCCGATCCCCTCCCTGATGAAAGAGGTCTCGAGGGAGATGGAGGGGATGATGGGGGTTACGGTCCCGGTGCTGAAGGGCCTGCTCTGGTGCTCCGGCAGGCTTGGACGGGTGAAACGGGCGATCACGGGTGAGAAGCCCCATGCGTGAACGGGACCCGGACAAGCAGGAGGCGATCCTTGCAACGGCACTCACCCTCTTTACCGAGCGGGGGTTCTTCGGCACGCCGACCTCGCTGATCTCGAAGGAAGCGGGGGTCGCGACCGGTACGCTCTTCTTTTACTTCAGGACCAAGGAAGAGCTGATCGATACGCTCTACCGGCGGACCAAGAGCGAGGCGGCGCAGGCAATGTGCCGGGGCCTCGATCAGGAGAAGACCCCGAAGGCGAAGCTCCGCCGCCTAGGGTTCAACGCGGTCGCTTGGGGCATCGGGAACCCCGCGAAGATAAAATTCATGGAGCAGTTCGCCCACTCCCCGTTCGTCTCAACGAACGCCCAGGAGGAGGGGATGTCCCAGTTCCTCTTCCTGCAGGACCTCGTGCAGGAAGGGATCCGGGAGGGCGTGATCCGGGACGCCGACCCGCCCCTCCTCTTCTGCATGATGGCCTCGTCCCTCTCCGGCCTGATCGCCCGGGCTTCCGCCACGGACGACCCGGCGGAGCGGGAAGCGGTCATCGAGAAGGGGCTGGATATTGTCTGGAACGGGCTGAAGGCGTGATGGTGGCAGCATGGTGGTGACGACATGACAGGATACGTGATGGACAGAATGCAGAACAGTACCGGCAACGGAGTGATGGAATGACGAACGTAATCGAAGCACGGGACTTATCGAAAACCTACGGCGATGTACAGGCCGTGGACCGCATGACCCTGACGGTTGCGGAGGGGGCGCTCTTCGGCCTGCTGGGCCCGAACGGTTCCGGCAAGACGACGATGATCAAGATGCTGACCGGGCAGACCCGGCCCACCGGCGGTACGGCGACTGTGCTCGGGGTCGACGTGATCAGGGACCCGGTCGGGGTCCGCGAACGGGTCGGGATCATCCCCGAGCAGGAGACCCCGCCCAGTTTCCTGACGGCAATGGAGTACCTCGAGTTCGTCGCTGCAGTGAGGAAGATCCCGGATATCGCGACAAAGGCCGACTGGTGGTTCGAGTTCCTCGACTTTGCGGACAAGAAGAACGTGCTCTGCAAGGACCTGTCACGGGGTACACGCCAGAAGCTGATGTTCACGCAGGCCTTCATCCACGAGCCGGCGCTGGCCCTCATCGATGAGCCTCTCATCAACTTCGACCCGATCATGCAGGACCTTGTCAAGGACTACCTCGTGGCGTATGCAAAGAAAGGAAAGACGATCTTCCTCTCGACCCATATCCTCGAGGTGGCCGAGGAGATCTGCTCGGGGTTTGCGATCCTCCACAAGGGGGAACTGCTCCACGCCGGCCCCGTTGCCGAACTGACCGGGAGGGGCGAGCACCTGCCCGCCTTCTTCCTCTCGCTCGTCCGGAAGGATCGCCATGTTTGAGCTCTTCATTGCGATGGTCAAGGAGGAGTGGCGGTTGCACTCCACGATGTTCGGCAGCCTCTCCTTCGCCCTCTTCCCGGTCATGATCTTCGGGATCGCGTTCATGGGCTCGTTCCTCATCCCCCTGATGCGGGCGACGCTTCCCGCCGGCAATCTCACGCTGATCGTCCACGCGAACTACCTGATGCTCGGGATCATGGTCGGCGGGTTCGGGCTCCTGGGAAACGAGGTGATGAACCGGCGCTTCGGCCAGGCAAGCCTGCTCGCTTACTCCGCGCGAAGCCTCCCGCTCTCCGAGCAGTTCATCTTTACCAACTTTGTCGTCAAGGACACGGTCTATTACTTCTTCCTCTGGGTCTTTCCCTTCGGCTTCGGGTATATCCTTGCATCGCCCTTCACCGGCGTCCCCCTTGCGAGCGCCCTGCTCCTGCTCCTCACCCTGACCCTGTCGTTCCTCTTCGGCCTCTGCGGGGTCTTCTTCCTCTCGACGGTCTACGCACGGTCAAAACCGCTGCTCTGGCTCGTCCTGCTGGCTCTCGGGGCGGTATGGGGCGGCCTTGCGGCAGTGAACCATACAAACCCGGCGCTCTTCTTCCCTCCGCTCCTCCTCGAGCAGGCGTTCACCTGGGCGAATCTGGCCGTCTCCTGTGCCGTGCTCGCCCTCCTCTTTGCCGTCGCGATCGTGCTGTTCAACCCGGAGTCCGTGGGATCGGAGAAGATCTACCGGGACGCGTTTGCGCCCCTCATGCAGCGTTTCTCGTTCCTGCCGGACCCCCCGCTCACCGCCAAGGACGCCCTCGACCTGTACCGGAGCGGGAGCGTGGTCGGCCAGACGATCTTCTCGTTCCTCCTCCCGCTTGCGGTGATCTGGTTCTTCCTCGCCCTTCTCGGCCCGTACTTCCCGCCCCACGGCCTGCTCTTCATCTTTGCCATCACGACCGGCGTGATCGCGTCGACGATGTACACCTGGGTCACGATGTTCGACGCCTTCGGGCCGTATGCCTGCCTGCCCGTTTCCGTGAGTACGCTGATCTCGAGCAAGCTCACCACCTTCTCGCTCCTCCAGATCGTCCCCGCGCTTTTCCTTGCGGCCGTGGCGCTCCTCTCGGGAGAGTCAGCGTACCTTGTCCCCGCCGTGGTGCTCGGCATCTCCGTCTCGTTTTATGCGGTTTCCGTCATGGCATGGCTCTGCGGACTCTCCCCCAACGTGCTGGTCTACGATGTGAAAGTGCTCGCCACCTATCTCGTCCTCGTCGGTATCGTGCTGACCGTCTTCACTTCGGTGGCCTTCGCGAACCCGTACTATTCTCTCGTGTCGGTCCTTCTTATGATCCCGGCATGGCTGCTGGTACAGAAAGCAAAGCTCCGCTGGGATGCCGTCGACCCGGCAGGGTTCTGATTTTTTTAAATTCGACATCCGGGCCGGAACCCCGCCGTTCCCCGCTATCTCCTGCGGAGGGTGAACCAGTACCACACGACGTTGAAGAGGATCGTGCCGATCAGCATCCCGGTGAACCAGAGGAAGAGTGTCGCGTCCAGCGAAAGGTCGGGGAAGAGGATGCCGCTTAAAGCGTCGAAGGCAAACGAGAAGACGATCCAGAACCCGATATTGAGAAAGACCCTGCCGTAATCCATTGCTGCTACCACATCCTATGGGCCGGGGAGTTAATAAGCGGATAGGGCCGGCCCCTGTGGCGATATCCTGTAGGCCGGCGGCTGTGCATGCCACAGTTTTAATTAACAAAGACTGAAACACAGCTCTAAAAGCGAACAGAGCGCTGGCGACCTCGAAAGGGGGAACGGTGAAGGTATGGATATCATCGAGACAAAAAACCTGACAAAGACCTACGGCAGCCTCACCGCGGTCGATCACCTTGACCTGAAGATCGTGAAGGGGGAAGTGTTCGGCCTGCTCGGCCCCAACGGGGCGGGAAAGTCGACAACCCTCCTGATGCTGACCACCTTAATCCCGCCGACATCCGGGACGGCGATCGTGAACGGTTTTGACATCCTGCGCCAGCCCGACCAGGTCAGGAAATCCATCGGGATCGTATTCCAGGACCCGAGTTCGGATGAGACGCTGACCGGGTACGAGAACCTGAAGCTCCACGGGCTCCTCTACGATATGGACGCCGGATTGAGAGAGGAACGGATCGTGGAGGTACTCGCGCTCGTCGAACTTACGGACAGAAAAGACGACATGGTCAGGAAATATTCGGGAGGGATGCGGAGAAGGCTCGAGCTTGCCCGGGGCCTGATGCATCATCCCGAGATCCTGTTCCTGGACGAGCCTACGCTCGGCCTCGACCCCCAGACCCGGGAGCATATCTGGGAATACATCAGGAAACTGGCCACGGAGAAGAAGATCACCATCATCATCACCACGCACTACATGGACGAGGCCGACCGGCTCTGCGACCGGCTCGCGATCATCGACCGCGGGAAGATCGCGGTCCTCGACCCCCGGACCAGCTGAAAAAAGAGCTTGGCGGCGATATCATCCGCCTGAGGGCCAGGAACTTCAACATGGAATCGCTCAGGGAGCTGGACTATGTCACTCATGTCAATAAAGATGACGGGGGTATCAGTGTGACGGTCAAAGATGCCAGCCAGTACCTGCAGGATCTCCTGGGCCGCGTAGGCACGGTGGAAGGCGTCGAAGTCCGCCCGCTGACCCTGGAGGACGTGTTCATCCACTACACCGGCAGGGCGATCCGGGAAGGGGCCCCCGAGGGAGGCTGGGCGGAGAAAGTGATGCGGGCGGGGTCAAGAAAATGAGCGACCTGAAAGGGATCTATGCACTCTGGTACCGCGAATTCAAGGTCTTTCAGCGGGAGAGGTCCCGGATCGTCGCATCCATTGTCAACCCGGTACTCTGGCTCCTGATCATCGGCGGAGGCCTGGGATCCGTGTTATCCTTCGGGGGAGTGGATTACCTGACGTTCCTGTACCCGGGAATCCTTGTCCAGTCGGTGTTGTTCTCGGCGGTCTTTTTCGGCGTGTATATCGTCTGGGATAAGAAAATTGATTTCCTGAAAGAAGTCCTGGTGTCCCCGATGTCGAGGACATCCATCTTTATCGGCAAGATCCTCGGGGGATCCACGGATACGCTCCTGCAGTCGGCCATCCTGATCGTCATCGGCTATGCATTCACTGTGACCGGTGTGCTGAAGGGGATCACGTTCTCCCCGCTCTCGGTCGTCATCTCGTGCGTTTTTCTGTTCGTGACTACGGTCGGGCTCGTCAGCATCGGTCTTATCATCGGCTCCCAGATGGAGAGCCCTGAAGGATTCCAGCTCATCAGCAGCTTCCTGATATTCCCGATGTTCTTCCTCTCCGGGGCCCTCTTTCCCATCGAGAACCTGCCAGCATGGCTCACCCCGTTCGTTCTGGTCAACCCGGCCACCTATTCCGTGGACGGGCTGCGGGGGGCGCTCATCGGGTTGCACCGGTTCAACCCTGCCTACGATCTCCTCGTCATAAGCCTATTCTCACTGGCCATGATCCTCATCGGTACGTATGCCTTCAGGAAGATGAAACTCTGAGCACGGTGTCGTGCCTTCAGGACGATTGATTACCTGGCATTCGCATGCATGACAGACGGGGATGAGGAAAAATAAGAAAAGAATTATTGTACAAAACAGGACGGGAGTGGGGATCGTACCCCATGCATTCAGGTCACCGGTGGGCCCCGAGGGTCTTCCCGGAAGACTGCGCCGCGGGGAGGAATTCCGCCGGTGTTGTGCTGTAGTAGCCGGGCACCGGCCGTCCGTCCGGGCCAAAGTACCCGTTGATCCTGACCGGAGGCCCGGTGACGGACTCGGGGAACGTGGAGAGGAGGCTGTTGATCAGGAGCGAAACGACAAGGATGGCGAAGACGATCACCACGAGCAGCCGGTAGTTGTCATCATCCACGATAGTCACCTTCTGGTGCATGAACATTTCCCGTCCCGGTATTTTAGTGCTTTGCATTGCATCTCCTGCTGCCTCCCTGATGCGGATATGCAAAGAGGCCGGCCGGGGAAGACCGGTCCTGACAACAATCCCGGCGTGCCCGGTGGTGATCGTGCAGGGCGCCCGCAGAAAAAAAGGGAAATTTTTCCCCCCGGCCAAAATGGCCGGAGAGGTTATGCGGAGTCAGCGACTTCGATCCTGATGATCTCAGAATGGACGGATGCAATCGTTTTATGCAGTTCCGCATTCTGGGCTTCCCGCACCACTTCGATCGCCGCTTTGATCCTGGCAATCGCCTCTCCCTGGGTGCTGCCATGACCACGGGCTCCCGGGATCTCAACGCAACGGGCAGTAAAACCGCCCATCTCGTGGGATTCCGTGATGATAGTGTAGTGCATGATCATAGTAACAGGACAGGATGCTTCACATAGTTTCTGGTCGCGGGGGCGATTTTGCAGGAAAAAAGAACCTTGCTTCTCACCGCCGGTATCCGCCCGGGACAACCGGTATGGCAGGGATTTCCCGTTCACCGTTCCCGGTCCAGCTGGTCCTGTATCCGGTGCGCCGCGGCTTCCCCGGCGCCATCGAGCGGCACCAGCCGGATCGCGCCGGCGGACGCGACGCCGACCCCGAGTTCCGCGGCCCGCCGGATCTGTTCCAGTTCGAAGATCTTCCCGTCGGCCACATCGGGGACGGTCCCGTACGAGCGGAGGAGGGCGACACCTGCGGCATCGATCGCCACCCGGTCGGAGCAGGCAAAGATGACGCCCGGCTGTACCAGTTTTCCCTTGTCCGGCCCGCCGCTCGCAAACCCCTCTGTCGCATCCATCACCACGAGGTCGGTCCGGAAGAACCTGCTGATCTCCGCGATCATGGAGCGCTGCCGGGGCGAAGTGTGCAGCTCGTTCATGAAATCATGGTTCACGTTCGGCACCGTCCGGGCCACGCACCCCACGGCGTTCTTGAGGGAGAGGGTGAAGTGTCCGCCGTACCGGTGGGTCTTCAGGCAGCAGGTCTGGACCACGTGGTCCGCCCGGGCAAAGACACTGGCAAGGAAGAACCCCCTGCTCCAGTGGAGGCCGGGAGCCTGGACCTCCTGCCAGCCCGGGCGGTCGAGCTCGTCGAGCACAACGACCGTAAACCCCCGCTTCTTTGCAAGCGCGAGGGCGCCCGTCCGGTCCAGCACTTCCCGTGTCACGCCCATGCCGCTCCGCTCGGCAAGGGTGAGCCGGGCCGGTCCCTGTTCGAGAATGGCGCTGCAGACGGCGTCCAGGGTCCCCATATGGGTGGATGCGGGAAAGGGGTCCGCGCTGTTGAAGTTCGCCTTGAGGGCTACGGACGTGCCCGCCAGCCCCGACAGGCTCGAACTCCCCCAGCACCGCCCCGATGCCGGCGGCACGGTCCGCTGCACCGGCAATAAAGAGATCGGTCATGTCCGTCACGTTGATCCCACAGGAACCTGTACCGCACGCGCCCTCTTCAATGCTTGCCTGCGGCTAATACCGGCAGGTGATTGCGGCCGGCGCTTCAGCACCCGGTCCCGAGTCGCCACCGGGCAAGCTCACAGTACCCGGGGATCGATCTCGATCCCGATCCCGACCCGCCGGCACCTGCTGGCTGCGAGAAGCGTGCTCCCGCTGCCCATGAACGGGTCGAGCACGGTGTCGCCCACAAACGAGAAGAGTTTCATGCACCGGAGGGGGAGCTCCACGGGAAACGGGGCCGGGTGACCGACCTTCTTTTTGCTCTCCCCATTGAATGTCCAGAGGCCGTTGGTCCAGGCGATGAACTCCTCTTTCGCGATGTCGGACTCGCGGGAGCCGCTCGTCTTCTTCCAGGAGTCCCTGTAGAGCACCACGATCAGCTCTACGGGGGCGATCACGAACGGCGCCGATGCGCTCGCCCACGACCCCCACGCGGTCCTGCGCGAGATGTTCCCCTCGTTCCAGACAATCGTCGAGTGGTAGGAGAACCCCGCCTCTTTTGCGATCGCCGTGAGATCGGCCCCCACGCTCTGCTGGCCCCCCTTGTTCTTGTCGAGCGGGATGTTCAGGCAGAACCGGCCGTCGGGTTTGAGCCACCCGTGGCACCGCTTCATCCAGCGGGACGAGAAGTCCAGGTACTCCGCGTAGGTGCCGCGGTCGTCGTGGGTGGTATACGGGATGTCCACGTTGTACGGCGGCGACGTGACCACAAGGTCGATGCTCCCGCGCCGGATCTTTCGTGTGGCAAAGAGGTCCTCATTGATGATGGTGGACCGATCGTCCCGGAAAAAAATGTCCTTTGCCACGCTCATACCCCGAAGTACCTGTAGGACAGCCGGCAGTATAGCATTTCGCTCTTCTGCCCGGTCCCGCTTCGGCCCGGGCAGCGCATCTTCCCCGCGGGAACCATGAAAGCATCCCGCTTTTGAGCTAACCCCGTGGTTATCCGAATAACCTTTGCCATCATACCAATATTATTTGCGTCCTGCCGCACACGTGATAAGTGAACTGATAAGTGAATTTTTTTGCAGGTGCGTGGGTGATTGAACGATGGCCCTGAGAGACCGGAAGGTGGCACCCGGACTGTGCATATGCCTCGTCATTATGCTGCTGCTCGTACCGTATGTGTCCGCAATGGTCGACAGCACCTCGGTACCGAAGAGCACGGACCCCAACGCGGAGGACCGGCCCGATATGATCGCGACCCTCAAGACCCATGTCGCGTATGTAGGCGAGGTCCAGGACGCCCGCATGGATGGCGTGATCATGTACGTCAACAACATCAGCGACGGGACCGGGATCACCGGCCTGCAGCAGATCCAGGACGATTACCTCATGATCGCCTCCTCCATCCCCCTCATGCACAGCTATGCGGAGATCGCCCGGGCCCGCGACGACCTCCGCGTCCAGACGCAGTTGTTCTCTGACGAGACCAAGGCCCAGATGGCGCTGTTTGGCGGCAACGATACCGATATGAGGGCCTCCATCAGTTCCTCCACGGATGCAGTCGACAATGCCATCTCAGCTCTGACAGGCCCGCTCTGGCTTGCCAGCGAGTCGTCCCGGATCACCGTCTTCAACCAGGACTCTGACCGGCGCCTGCTCCTCCTCCGGAGCCTCGACAGGATGGGAATTGACACTACCCTTGCGAGGAATATATCCGACCAGATCGATGCCCAGCGCTCCGGCATCCAGGATGCCATCGGCAACGGGTCGGCAGAAGCGCTGGTGTCCACGAACACCGCGATCAAGGCCCTCGACCGGCAGTTCCGTGAGAATATCGAAAGCTCCCGGGCGGCCTTCACAATCGAGGCGAAGGGCAATGCGATGACGGCGATGCAATAATCCCCTTGTTTTGATACACGGGATTTTTTAGTACAGGAACCCTAAACGTTTCATGAATTACCCGCAGGACGCTCCTGTCGCCGTTACGTATACCCCTATCGGCACGGTCCGCTCGCCGTTCAGGGACATCGCCGGCATGCCCATCCAGCCGAACGGCGCCCGGGGCACGAAAGGTTCCGTTGAGCTGTGCGAACCATACCGCGAGGGGCTCTGCGACCTTGCCGGGTTTGAGCGGATCATCCTGATCTACGCGTTCCACCGGTGCACGGGCCCCTGTCTTACGGTAATGCCGTTCCTCGATACCACGCCCCGCGGGGTCTTTGCCACCCGGTCGCCGAAACGCCCGAATGCGATCGGCCTCTCGGTGGTCCGGCTCAGGGAAGTGAAGGGTACGACACTCGTCATTGAGGACGTGGACGTGCTGGACGGCACACCGCTCCTCGACATCAAGCCGTACGTGCCGGCGTTCGACGCGTACCCCGGTTCCGGCTGCGGGTGGCTGGAGACGGTTGCCGGCAACGCGGGGACGGTCCGGTCGGACGACCGGTTCCGGTGAAGTGCCCGGCCTGAGGTTTCCCGTTTTTTACATGAACAGTCCGAGCGCCCGGGCTGCGACCCCGCCGATGGCGATCGCCATGACGATCTCGGTGACGGAGATGGCGAGCGCCTTCTTCCAGCCGAACTCCGATGCGAGCACCAGGATCACCGAGATGCAGGGGATATAGAGCATCGAGACGAGCGCAAGGACGATCAGCTGGACCGGGGACATGATCGACGCGAAGTTCGTTGTGTGGAAGATGACGGCGAGGGTCAGGATCGTCAGCTCTTTCCTGACGATCCCGAAGATCAGCGTGATCCCGATGACCGCCGGCAGCCCGAGCCAGAGGACGGTCACGGGCGAGAGAAGGTCGTTCACCGGGGTGAGGAGCCCTGCTGCATAGCATGCCTGGATGACCGCGCTCCCGATGATATACGCCGGGAAGACGATCCAGATGAGCGATTTTGTCCGGGTCCAGGTCTGCTTCAGGACTACCGAAAGGGAGGGGACATGGTAGTCCGGCATCTCCATGATCAGCCCGACGGACTCGCCCGGCACGGCCCTGAACGCAATCCTCCCGACCACGATGATCAGGAGGATATCAAAGGCATAGAGCGCGAGCGCCCACCAGATGTTGACGAACGCGGCGACCAGGCCCAGGATCACCACCGTCCGGGCAGTGCAGGGGACGAGGGTCACCAGGAACGCGGCAAGGGTCTTCTGCTTCGGAGTCTCCATGATCCGGCAGGCGTAAACGGCGGGGACATTGCACCCGTACCCGAGGATCATGGGGATGATCGCCTTCCCGTGCAGCCCCAGCTTGTGCATGCCGCGGTCGAGCATTACCGAGATCCGGGTGAGGTAGCCCGAATCTTCCATCACGGCGAGGAGCAGGTAGAACGGCAGGACATAGGGGACGACCAGGGTGATCCCTGCAACAAAACCGGTGAATGCACCGTTGACGAGGATATCCATGAGCGGCCCGGTGATCACCGGCTGGTACTGTTCGAACTGCGAGAAGAAACCGGCCAGGAACGCTGAGACCTGGGCGCCGATTAAAAATGTCCAGAGGAGCAGCCCGCCGATCACGGCGATGACCGCGAGGTACCCGAGGACCGGGTGGAGGGCGACCGCATCGAGCCGGTCGGTGAGGCTCTTTCTCGGTTCCTCGCCCGGTGAATGGATGGTCATCACCCCGGCCGCGATCCGGTCTGCGATCTGGTACCGCTCCGCGCTCATGACAACGCAGACCTGTTCCCCGTGGATGGACTCGATCTCACTGGCCAGCGATCCCGCTTTTTCAGCAATGACCGGGTCCTGCCCGCTGACCAGCTGCACGATGGCCGGATCCCGCTCGAGCAGTTTTATCGCGGTCCAGCGTACGGGGTAGCGTGTCGTCACCGGACCCAGCAGGGAGGTGATCTTTTCGATCCGCTCCTCCACCTCCTTCCCGTAGCGGAGGGGCGGCGGGACCGGGTGGTCCTGCATGAGACCCGTAATCGCATCCGTGAGGACCGGGATCCCCTTCCCCTTGATGGCAACCGTAGGCACGACCGGGACGCCGAGCAATGCCGACAGTTTCCCGGTATCGATGGTGATTCCCTTCTTTTCGGCCAGGTCGACCTGGTTGACCGCTATCATCAGCGGCGGCGCCAGTTCCAGGAGCTGGATGGTGAAGAAGAGGTTGCGCTCCAGTGCCGAGGCATCGATGACATTGATCACCGCGTCCGGGTGCTCGAGCGCGATAAAGTCCCGCGAGACCAGTTCCTCCATCGAGTACGTGGAGAAGGAGTAGATGCCGGGCAGGTCGATCACCCGGATCCGCTTCCCCTTATGGAGCAGGAGCCCTTCCGCCCGCTCGACGGTCTTTCCCGGCCAGTTGCCGATGATCTGGTCGACACCGGTCAGCTGGTTGAAGATCACGCTCTTGCCGACATTGGCATTGCCGGCCAGGGCAATCGTATAGTCCGCGCCCTTTATCCCGGACTCCTTCCCCGCCGGGCAGCCGGCGCATTCTGCGCACCCGCTCATGGCTCGGCCGGGACGGGGGATTCGATAAAGATATTCCCGGCAATCGCGTGATCGACCGCAAGTTTCGTCCTCCTCACCGAGATCTCCACCGGCCCGTCCATGGGCGCCCTCTTCAGGATGGAGACGTTGGTCCCGAGCGTAAGCCCGAGGTCGGAGAGGCGCTGGACGACCTTGCAGTCCCCCCGGATGAACGCGATCCGTCCCTTCTGCTCCGGTTCGAGGTCGGTGATGGGGATGATCTTGGTATCACGGACCGCAACCGGCATGTCGGTCTTTCCTGCGCCGTCGCACTCGGCGCAGCTCCCCACGGCCTTGGCGCAGGGGCCGATAGGGCTGCCGTGCGGGCAGTGCGCCGGCGCGTCCAGCATCCGGCAGAGCGCGTCCTCCGTCTCCCCGGAGATCGTATGTTCCATCCTGCACGCCTCATCGTGGACCTTCTCCCGGTTCAGGTGGAGGACATCGGTCAGGAACACCTCGAGGAGCCGGTGCTTCCGTTTGATCGTATCCGCGATCTTTTTTCCCTCTTCTGTCAGGGTCGCGCCCTTGTAGGGCTCGTACGCTACCAGCCCCTTGTCCGAGAGGCTGCAGAGCGCTTCGGTCACGCTCGCCGGGGCGACCTTGAGGCATTTTGCAATCGCGGTGGTCTTGGCCGACCCGTCCCGGGACTCGAGATCGTAAATTGTTTCGAGGTACTCCTCGACCTGCTCCTGTGCCATGTACAGGTATTTAGGCTCTCCTAAATAATAAAGGATTAGGTCAACCTAAAACACCCTGTGGGTCCTGTGTGCCTGAGTTTTTTCCGGTGAAAACGGGGATCCTGCCGTGAACCCTATCTTATTAAATAAAACCGTGGCAATGCTAGCTTTGATCTATCATGGCCAGGAAAACCCTCACCACGGGACAGGGGGTCACGGTTACCGACAACCGGAACTCCCTCACTGCCGGGCCGCGTGGCCCGGTCTACCTTCAGGACGTCCACCGGATCGAAAGACAGGAGATGACGGTATGACTGACGACAGCAGGCGTCCGGCAAGAGGCGGAGCAGATAACCACGCACCCGGCAGAGGCGCATCGAACCGGGACTGGTGGCCGAACCAGCTGAACCTTAAGATCCTGCACCAGCATTCGCCCTTGTCGAGCCCCATGGGCAAGGGTTTCAGCTACGCCGAAGAATTCAGGAGCCTTGACCTGGCGGCCACAAAGAAGGACCTGCAGGCCCTGATGACCGATTCAAAGGACTGGTGGCCGGCGGACTTCGGCCATTACGGCCCCCTGTTCATCCGCATGGCATGGCACAGCGCCGGCACGTACCGCACCGGTGACGGCCGCGGCGGCGCCGGTGCCGGCCAGCAGCGCTTCCCGCCCCTCAACAGCTGGCCCGACAACGTGAACCTCGACAAGGCGCGCCGGCTCCTCTGGCCGGTCAAGCAGAAGTACGGCAGGAAGATCTCATGGGCCGACCTCATGATCCTTGCCGGCAACGTAGCCCTGGAGTCGATGGGGTTCAGGACGTTCGGCTTCGCCGGCGGCCGTGAGGACGTCTGGGAGCCGGAAGAAGACGTGTACTGGGGTTCCGAGAACAAGTGGCTGGAGGATAAACGCTACTCCGGCGACCGGAACCTCGAAAATCCGCTCGCTGCCGTGCAGATGGGGCTGATCTACGTCAACCCGGAAGGCCCGAACGGTGTCCCGGATCCGGTCGCAGCAGCGAAGGATATCCGCGAGACCTTCGCCCGCATGGCCATGAACGACGAGGAGACGGTTGCGCTCATCGCCGGTGGCCACTCCTTTGGCAAGACCCACGGCGCCGGCCCTGCGTCCCATGTGGGGCCTGAGCCCGAAGCGGCATCCATCGAGGAGCAGGGCCTTGGCTGGAAGAGCAGCTTTGGCACCGGCATTGGCGGGGATGCGATCGGCAGCGGCCTGGAGGTCACCTGGACAAACACGCCGACAAAGTGGAGCAACAACTTCTTCCGGGTCCTGTTCGAGAACGAGTGGGAACTGACCAAGAGCCCGGCCGGGGCGAACCAGTGGAAGCCAAAGGGCGAGGCAGTCACCGGCACGGTGCCGGATGCCCACGATACATCGAAGCGCCGCCCGCCCGGCATGCTGACCACGGACCTTTCCCTGCGGTTCGACCCGGTGTACGAGAAATCTCCCGGCGCTTCTACGAGCACCCGGACCAGCTCGCGGACGCGTTCGCCCGGGCCTGGTTCAAGCTGACCCACCGCGACATGGGCCCGCGTGCACGCTACCTCGGCCCGGAGGTCCCGGCCGAAGAGCTCATCTGGCAGGACCCCATCCCTGCCGTCAATCACCCGCTGGTTGATGCACGGGACATCGCCTCCCTCAAGAAGAAGGTCCTGGCTTCCGGCCTGTCGGTTTCCGAACTGGTCTCGACCGCCTGGGCGTCGGCGTCCACCTTCCGCGGCTCCGACAAGCGCGGCGGTGCGAACGGTGCCCGCATCCGCCTCGCGCCGCAGAAAGACTGGGAAGTCAACGAGCCTGCCCGGCTCTCGAAGGTGCTCAGGACCCTGGAGGGCATACAGGGCGCGTTCAACAGCGCTGCCACGGGCGGTAAGAAGGTATCGCTGGCCGACCTGATCGTCCTTGCCGGTTGCGCGGGCGTCGAGCAGGCTGCGAAGAATGCCGGTCACGAGGTGACGGTCCCCTTCGCGCCGGGACGAAATGACGCCGTACAGGAGCAGACCGATGTGGCCTCCTTCGCCGTGCTCGAGCCGAAGGCGGACGGCTTCCGCAACTACTTGAAGACCCGCTATGCCGCATCGGCCGAGGAATTGCTGGTCGACAAGGCGCAGTTGCTGACCCTGACCGCGCCCGAGATGACGGTGCTCGTTGGCGGGATGCGCGTGCTGGACACCAACTTCGGCCAGACAAAGGCCGGCGTCTTTACCAGGAAACCGGGAGCGCTTACGAGCGACTTCTTCACAAACCTCCTCGACATAGGCACGGAGTGGAAGCCGGTATCGGACGATAAGGACCTGTTTGAAGGGCGCGATCGGAAGACGGGCGAAGTAAAGTGGACCGGCACGCGTGTCGATCTCATCTTCGGTTCGAACTCCCAGCTCCGGGCCCTGGCCGAGGTCTACGGAAGCGCGGACGGGCAGTTGAAGTTCGTCCAGGACTTCGTGGCGGCCTGGGCCAAAGTGATGAACCTTGATCGCTTCGATCTCGCCGGATCGTAGCATTGACGTCTTCCATGGCGGAGAACTTAAGCGAAGATGAATAAGGAACCCGGGTTGTGTGTGGCAAGAGGGCTGAAGCTTTGAACAGTGCAGTGAATGCGCCGCGCATCATCTCGTGGAACATCACGCTCAGGTGCCCCCTGAAGTGTGCCCACTGTTATGTGGACGCCGGCGCCGGGGAAGCGGAGGGGGTGCTCGGAACAGAGGAGGCATTTGCCGTCATCGACCAGGTCCGGGCAACGGGGACACCGGTCGTCGTGCTGAGCGGCGGCGAACCGCTCCTTCGGGAGGATATCTATGACATCGCACGGTACGGAACGGAGCAGGGGCTCCGGATGGTCATGGGCACGAGCGGGTACCTCATCGGCCACGACACTGCGGTAAAACTCAGGGAAGCGGGGATCCGGGCGGTGGCCATAAGCCTGGACTCAAAAGACCCTGCCACCCACGACGCGTTCCGCGGCCTTGACGGCGTGTGGGAGAAGGCCGTGCAGGCGATCGGGCACTGCCGCGATGCAGGGATGGGTGTCCAGATCAACATGTCGGTGATGCGGTCCGCTCTTAGCGATGTCGAAACCGTGATCGGACTCGGGACTTCCCTCGGGGTCCGCGATTACCAGCTCTTTTTCCCGGTGCCTACCGGCAGGGCCCGGCAGATCGAACCCCGCAGCCCGGAGGAATACGAGGAGCTGATCCGGCAGATCCTCGTCCGGTACCGGGACAGCGATCTCAACATCCGCCCGACCTGCGCCCCGCAGTTCCGCAGGATCGCGGACGGCCTTGGCATCGCCAGCCCTGCCTGGGGACGCGGCTGCCTCGCCGGGATCAGCTATTGCCGGATCTTTGCCAACGGTGATGTGACCCCCTGCCCGTACCTGCCGGTAAGCGCCGGCAATGTGCGCACCACCCCGTTTTCAGAGATCTGGAACAGTTCCCCGCTCTTTGCCGCACTCCGCGACCCGGACCGCCTCACGGGGAAGTGCGGCCGGTGCAGCTTCAGGACCAGCTGCGGCGGGTGCAGGGCCCGGGCGTACCGGCGGGAAGGCGCGGCCTCTCCGCTCTGGTGCGACGGCCTTGCACTGCCGGAACCAGCCGGCGGTGAGTGCTGCGGCGAGGACCCGTGGTGCCCGTACCAGCCGGGGGAGGTGGCACCATGAGCGGCCACTTCCTGCCGGACCAGACCGATCTGGCCATACTCAATGCCTTACAGGACGACCTCCCGCTCGTGTCACGGCCCTGGACAGTGATCGCGGAAAGGCTCGGAATTACCGAGAACGAAATGCTCGGCCGCATGAGACGACTGGGGGAGGCAGGCATTATCCGGGGCATATCCCCGGTACTGGAATCCCGCCGCCTCGGCCTGCATGCCGCGACCCTGGTCGCCCTCCACGTTCCGGAGGAGAGGGTGGACGAGGTCGCGGCCATGATCAGCAGCTATGCGGAAGTGTCGCACAATTTCCAGCGGGATCACTACTACTCCCTCTGGTTCACGATCGCTGCACAGGACGGGGAGGGCATCCACCGGGTGCTGGACGGGATCCTGCAGCGGGCCGGGATCCCGGCTTCGGACGCCCTTGACCTGCCGACGACAAAAAAGATAAAGATCGATGTGCGGTTCTCCTTTTCGCCCGGACAATCCCGGGAGGTTACCGATGGACCCGACTGATCTCCGCCTGCTCCGGGAACTGGAAGATGGGCTCCCGTTTGTCCCGGCACCTTTCGAGGAGATGGGAAGACGGCTGGGCCTCAGCGGCGACGAAGTAGTGGAACGGGTCCGGCACCTGAAGGAAGCAGGGATCATACGGAAATTCCGGGCCCGCATCGACCAGCGGAAGCTGGGGATCACCGCGAATGCCCTCGTGGCCTGGAAAGCAACCGGCGCCCGCGACGCTGACCTGGGGACACGGCTCGCGGCCTTCCCCTCCGTGACCCATTGCTATGAACGCAGGCCGGTGCCGGGCCGGTGGGAGTATACCCATTATACCGTGCACCACGGGCGCAGCAGAGACCGGGTGCTGGACGAGGTCAGGACGGTGGCGGAGCAGACCGGCAGTCCGGACTACCTCGTCCTCTTCAGCACCCGCGAGTTCAAACGCAGGCCGAATGTGAGGATGCGGGAGAACGGGGGCGGGGTCCCGTGAACCGGATCACGCAATGCATGCATGGCAGGGGAACGGTCAGCGGCGTGATGCGGCACCGCCACGCACCGCAGGCCGGCGTGCCCAGCGCGTACCTCGCATTCTCGGGCATGTACCGGCCGGTGGTCTTCTGGAACCTCACGGACCGCTGCAACCTGCGCTGTACCCACTGTTACAGCTCGTCGGGACCGGGGCGTACGACGGAGGGGGAGCTCACGACCGCCGAAGCGCTGGGGGTCATCGACGATCTCGCGGACATGGGTGTCCCGCTCATCCTCTTCTCGGGCGGGGAACCCCTGCTGCGGGAGGATATCTGGGAACTGGCACGCCATGCCAGGGAACGGGGCCTCAAAATGGCGCTCAGCACCAACGGGACGCTGATCACCCCCGACATAGCCCGCAGGATCCGGGACAGCGGGATCGAGTATGCCGGGATCTCGCTCGACGGTGCACGGGCTGAGACCCATGACCGGTTCCGGAATTCGCCCGGCGCATTTGAGAAGACGATCCGAGCATTTTCCGCCTGCAGGGAGGCAGGGCTCCGGTGCGGGGTACGGGTGACGCTGACAAAGGAGAACTGCCGGGAACTGGAGGCCCTCACCGATCTTGCGCTCTCTCTTGGCGCATCCCGGTTCTGCCTGTACTGGCTCGTACCCGCGGGGCGGGGGAGCACTTCCTATGCCCGGTTGCAGCTGGACCGGGACCAGGTGACCGATGCCCTCGGCCTCCTCTACCGGAAAGCAAAGGAGATCGACCCCGCGGCAATGGAGTTCCTCACCGTCGACGCCCCGCAGGACTGTATCCACCTCCTCGCTTCCATGGAAAAGGACGGGTCGGAGGACCTTGCCGAGGCCCGCGGGCTGCTGGCATCCTTACAGGGCGGGTGCAGTGCCGGCACCCGGGTGGCAAATATCGATGCGCAGGGAAACGTCTATCCCTGCCAGTTTGCCCGCTCCGGAGAATTCCTTGTCGGGAATATCCGGAACCAGCCATTCAGCAGGATCTGGGCGGAGACAGGCAATCCCGTCCTCGCCCGGTTCCGGGACAGGCAGTCCCGGTTCGGGGGCCGGTGTGGGATATGCAGCTACCGCGATCTCTGCGGGGGAGGGTGCCGGGTCCGGGCGCATGCAGCGGGCGGGGATTTCCTGGCAGAGGATCCCTTCTGTTACGTGACTAAAGCAGAGGATGGAGGCTGATCGGTCAGACGTTCCCCTCATTTACCGTGCAGACCGTGTCCCCCGTCATCCGGCACAATCCCTGTGCGCCCCTTGCCCTGTCCTGCGATACCTATTTTCTCCATCCCGTCAAACCCTGTGTACATGGCTTCTTTTGTCCACCGCATAGAAGTTCACTATACGAAAGACCCGCGCCTGAAGACCCGGACGGACCGGATCCGGTCGCTCGGGTTTCCGGTCGACGAGCTGCACCTTGCCGATGTCTATACCATTGCGACCAGCACCCGGGACTTCACCCGGGACGAGCTGGTGCAGCTGGCACAACAGCTGGTCAACCCGGTGGTGCAGGAGTTCACGGTGGACGAAGCGACCCTGCCCCTCTTCGATTACGCGATCGAGGTCGGGTTCCTGCCGGGCGTGACCGATAACGTGGGCACCACGGCCCGCCAGATGGTCGGGGACTTCCTCGGCATGAAGTTTAAGGAAGGGGAGGCAGTCTACTCCTCGCAGCTCTATTTTGTCCGCGGCCGGCTCGCTCCCGAAGCGCTCGGTAACCTTGCATCAACGCTCGCAAACCCCCTCGTGAACCGGGTGCACATCAAGTCCCGGCAGGAATACGGGAAGTCAGGCATGGACCGCACCGTGCCCTCCGTGGAGCTCCACGAGCTGCCGACCGCGGGGCCGGTAGAGCTTGAGCTGGACGATGCGGAACTTACGAAACTCGGGAAGGAAGGGATCCCGGACCCGCAGACCGGGGAGCGCCGGGGCCCGCTCGCCCTCGACCTCACCCAGCTCCTTACGATCCGCGACCATTTCCGCTCCCTCGGGCGGAAGCCGACCGACGTCGAGCTCGAGTCCCTCGCCCAGACCTGGAGCGAGCACTGCAAGCACACGATCTTCGCGTCGGCAATGGACGACGATGTGCCGCGGGGGCTCTATAAGACGTACATCCAGGCGGCGACAAACGAGATCCGCGAGGCGGCGGGGGACAAAGACATCTGCGTCTCGGTCTTCTCCGACAACTCCGGCGCGATCGTCTTCGACGACCAGTACCTCGTGACCCACAAGGTCGAGACCCACAACTCGCCCTCGGCCCTCGACCCGTTCGGCGGGGCCCTCACCGGCATCGTCGGCGTGAACCGGGACACGATCGGCTTCGGCCTCGGCGCAAAGCCCTGCATCAACGTCTACGGGTACTGCGTCGGCGACCCCGACGCGGCGGTCCCCATCTTCCGGGGGAGGGACAGGACGAGCCCGGTCCTCTCCCCCCGGCAGATCCTCGACGGCGTGGTCCGGGGCGTGGGCGCGGGCGGGAACTGCTCGGGCATCCCGACCCCGCAGGGCTTCTGCTGGTTCGATCCCCGCTACGCGGGAAAACCGCTCGTCTTTGCCGGCACGGTGGGCGTGATCCCCCGCGAGTCGGGAGGGCGGAAGCTCTGGGAGAAGGCGGCGCGGCCCGGCGACCTGATCGTGATGGTGGGCGGCCGGGTGGGCAAGGACGGGATCCACGGCGCCACCTTCTCCTCGGAAGCGCTCGACCCGGAGAGCCCCGTCACCGCGGTGCAGATAGGGGACCCTATCACCCAGAAGAAGTTCTCGGACGTGATCGTGAAGGAGGCCCGCGACCGCGGCCTCTACCGCAGCATCACCGACAACGGCGCCGGCGGCCTCTCCTGCTCGGTGGCGGAGATGGCAAAGGAGTGCAACGGCTGCCGCGTGCAGCTCGACAACGTGCCCCTGAAGTACCACGGCATGGCCCCGTGGGAGTGCTGGATCTCCGAGTCGCAGGAGCGGATGACGCTCGCGGTGCCCCGGGAGAACCTCCCCGCGTTCCTGGCGCTGATGGAGCGCCGCGAGGTGGAGGCGACCGTGATCGGGACGTTCACGGACTCGGGACGGTGCGTGGTGGAGTGCGGCGGGGCCGTAGTGATGGACATCGGCCTCGCGTTCCTGCACGAGGGGCTGCCGAAGAAGCACCTGAAGACGGTGTTTGTCAGAAAGAAAAACCCGGAGCCGGACGTCCCCTGCCCCGACCGGCTCGACGGGCCCCTGCTCGCGATGATCGGTCGGAAGAACATCTGCTCGAAGGAGTTCATCACCGTCCAGTACGACCACACCGTGCAGGGCGGCCACGTGCTCGGTCCGGTGCAGGGGAAGGGGCGGGTGCAGTCGGTCGCGACCCTGACGAAGGTCGTGCCGGGATCGAAGAAGGCGGTCGGGCTCTCGCAGGCGCTCTTCCCCTCGTACTCCGAGATCGACCCGTACCATATGGCCGGGGCCGCCATCGACACGGCGATCCGGGGCCTCGTCGCAACGGGCGTGCCGGTGGACAGGATCGCGGTCCTCGACAACTTCTGCTGGTGCTCCTCCGACGAGCCGGAACGCCTCGGGCAGCTGAAGCTCGCCGCGAAAGGGTGCTATGATTTCGCAAAAGCGTTCGGCACGCCGTTCATCTCCGGCAAGGACAGCATGTTCAACGACTTCTCGGGGTTCGACGCGGAGGGGAGGCAGGTAAAAGTCTCTGTGCCGCCGACCCTCCTCATCTCCTCCATCGGCATCCACCCCGACGCGGGAACCGCGGTCTCGATGGACGCAAAAGTCGCGGGGGACCTCGTGTACATGATCGGCGCTACCCGGGAGGAGCTGGGCGGCTCGGAGTACTTCGCCCTGCTTGGGAGTCCCGGGAATATGGTGCCCGTGCTGGACGCGGCTGCGGCAAAGGAGCGGTACGTCAGGCTCGCCGGCGCGATCGCCCACGGGCTCGTCGCCTCCGCCTTCCCCGTCAGCCACGGGGGCCTTGGCGTTGCGCTTGCCAAGGTCGCGGTCGCCGGCCGGCTCGGCATGGACCTCACCGTCCCCGTCCCCGACAGCATGCGGCCGGACTACTTCCTCTTCTCGGAGTCGCTCTCCCGGTTCGTGGTCACGGTCGCGCCGGACCACAAGCGGGCGTTCGAGCAGGCGCTCGGGCCCGATGCGGTCCTCCTCGGCCGGACCGGTGGCAGCCGGCTCCGGATCAGCGGACGGACCCTCCTGCTGGACGTAGGGATTGCGGAAATCGAAACGGCCTACAAGGCGCCGTTCGGGGGTACTGAGATGGCAGCGGCACGACGGAGTTTAAAACGGGCGGCAGCGGCAAGGGCCCCGGCCGCCCGGGAGCTGATCCCCGAGAAGGCCCTGATCATGAGCGGGTACGGGATCAACTCCGAGATGGAGACGCAGGAAGCCCTCGCCCGGGCCGGCATGGCCGCGGAGATCGTCCACATCAACGACCTGATCGCAGGCGAACGGTCGATGGCGGAGTACCGGCTCCTTGTCTTCCCGGGCGGCTTCTCCTATGGCGACGACACCGGCGCCGGCAATGCCTACGCGAACCGGGTCAGGAACAACCTCTGGGACGAGCTGCAGGAGTTCCTGGACGGCGACAACCTCGTGCTCGGCATCTGCAACGGGTTCCAGATCCTCGCGAACCTCGGCCTCGTCCCCGCGTTCGACAGGACGTATGCCCGGGAGATCGCCCTGATGCCGAACCGCCTCGGGAGGCTGGAGTGCCGGTTCGTCACCCTGAAGCCGGCGGACGAGAACCTCTGGACGAAGGGGATCGAACGGATGTACTGCCCGGTCGCCCACGGCGAGGGCAACCTCTCGTGCTCCAGGGAGACCCTGCTGAAGATGAAGCAGAAGAAGATGGTCGCGTTCACGTACTGCCGCGAGGACTTAAGCCAGGCGGGCGGCGAGTACCCGTACAACCCGAACGGCTCGGTGGAGGACATTGCCGGCATCACCTCCGCGAACGGCCGGGTGCTCGGCCTGATGCCGCACCCCGAGCGGGCGATGGAGGTGACGAACCTCTACGACTGGCCGCTCCTCCGGGAGCAGGCGCGGCGCGGGGGACCGGCCCTGCCCGCAGAACCGGCAAACATGCGGTTCTTCCGGAACATTGTCGGGTACTTCTCGTAAGGTTTTCCGGGATGGCCCCCGTCCGCGGGCCGGCAGGTTTTTTTGAAACCCGGCGCCCCCGGTCCCCTGCCGCGCTGCATATCACTCGTTTTATATGCTAGGGGGAAAAAGTCAATATACTGATGGACACGCCCCTGTTCTCCGTTCTGCTCGTGGATGACGAGCCGGGCCTGCTCGAGATCTATCTGCACATGGCCGAGCGGTCCAGCGAGGTCTCGATGCAGACCGCGTCATCGGCAAAGGACGCCCTGCGGCTCCTGCAGAAGCGGACATTCGATGCGATCATCTCCGACTACGACATGCCGGAGACCGACGGGATCCAGCTCCTGAAGATCCTCCGTTCCCGGGGCGATATGACCCCGTTCATCATATTCACGGGGGCAGGACACGAGCACATCGCGATCGACGCCCTCAACAGCGGCGCGAATTTCTACCTGAAGAAGAGCCAGGACCCCCGGATGCAGTTCCGGGAGCTGATGGCGATGGTGAAGACCGCGATCGAGCGTAGGTATCTCGGCAAGCCCGTGGGGACCGCGCAGCGGGTGATCACGGACATGGTCAATTTTGCGTCCGACCCCTGCCTTGCGATCGATACGAAGGGGGTCGTGATCGCCTGGAACGACGCGATGGAGCAGCTGACCGACATCCCTGCCTGCGCGATGGTCGGCAAGGGCGACCTCCAGTACTCGGAGCCGTTCTTCGGCGCGAAGCGGAAGATGCTCCTCAACCTCATCCTCGAGCCGGACGAGGAGCTCCGCAGGCAGCAGTACATGCTGGTCAACCGGGTGCCCAAGGGTCCCGTCATCGCGGTCACCCGGGGGAAGAAGCGGGACGGGAGCGGGTGGACGATCTGGACCAAGGCGATGCCGATCTTTGACGGGCAGGAGAACGTGATCGCGGTGGTCGGGACCGTCCGGGACGTCACCTCCACGTTCAGCGATGTGGTGATCCGGGAGCCGGTGGCAGCGGGAGATGCCCGGCCGGAGACCCCTGTGGAATCACCGAAAAAACCCGGCGGCCGGCTGTTCGAGAAGATCCTCAAGAAAGCCTCGGCCGAGTACCGGGAAGGCGTTGCCCTGATGGTGAACGGGCAGAAGTACGCCGAGGCGATCGCGGCCTTCGACCGGGCGCTTACCATCGACGAGAAGTGCGCGCAGGCCTGGAACGACCGGGGCGTCTGTTTCCGGGAACTCAGCGACTACACGAGCGCCCTCAAGTCCTGCCTCCGGGCAGTGGAGCTGGACTCCGGGAACCCCGAGATGCTCTTCACGCTCGGCGAGACGCTCGGAAAGATCGGCGTCCTGTACCGGAGCACCAAGTACCTCGACTCCGCCATCCAGGTCTTCCGGATGGTGATCGACCAGCTGCCCAACAACATGGACGCGTGGAACAACCTCGGCATCTGCTACAAGGAGATGGGGCAGGAGGAAGAGGCGAAGTTCCACTTCGACCGGGCCCGGGACATCAAGCTCGGGAAGAAGGACACCCCGATCGTGAGCAGGCGCACGAAGTACCTCTGACCGGGACGAAAAAACGCGTTATTTTTTCCCGGTCGTGTACACGACGGCGGCGAAGACGAACAGTATGCCGATGATGAGCAGCGTGTCCAGCCCGTTCGGGAGCGGGACATTGACGATCGGCGTGGGACCCGGTGCCGTGGGCACGGGTCCGGCCTCTTCCCGGACGGCAAACTGGGCAGTGCCGGTGCCGGAGGTATTGGACTTGGTCCAGCCCACGGAGATGAGGTAATTCCCCGGCTGGAGGCCGGGCTCGTCCAGCCGGTAACTCCAGCTGTTCAGGCTGCTGCCGGCGACGATGGGCACGTCCCTGGTCATGACCGGCGTATCCGAATCAGCGTTCCGGAGCTCCGCCCGGAGGGCGTTCTCCAGTCCCATGTTGGTGGTGCCGGTGATATGGATCTGCTCCCCCGTGACCTGGTCGGGGAGGCGCGACCCCGATGCGGGGATGATGTTGTCGAAGTGCACGGACGGCTCCTCCACGAAGAAATACTGGGGCAGGAAGTCATCGTCCACGCCCGGGAGACCGGCAGAGGAGAGGAGGGCGTCGGTCTCTGCCTGGACATTGCCCGTGAGGTCCTTCTTCGCCCCGAGCCAGGCGACGATCTTGCCCCGGTTCATGATGGTGAGGTTCCCGGTGCTGTCAACGCCCTGTTCGACCTCCACCGTGCCGTCCGGCCCGGGGTCCTGGAGCACAACGGCGTACTGGCCGCTCGAGAACTTCTCTGTCTCGGTGGGTTTGTACACGATGGAGAAGTTGCCGTACCGGTCCGGGGCCGTGGACCGGACATCGAAATAGTCCCTGCCGATCACCCAGAGGGCGACCGTGCCGTTTTTTGCGCCGGTGCCGCTGACGGAGAACGCATCACCCTTGGTGATGATCTGCGGGGTGCTCGAGCCGTAATAGACGGCCGCGGATGCCGGCAGTGCCATGCACGCGGCAAGGATGACGATGACGGCCATGACCGGTACCAGGGACTTCACGCATCTCCACCCCGCTGGGTACTGATCCGTGTGCCGCCCACGGTTATACGTTTTCGGGTCTCCGGTGAGGAATGGCCGGCCGGGGCAGCCGGTGCGGGGACAGGCTACCGTTTGGTGAACCCGAGGAAGCCCTTCTTTTTCTGTGCCTTCCGCTCCTGCGGGGATGCGGGGAGGTCACCGGGGCCCGGGGTTTTTACGCCCTTCAGCTCGTCGGCGACCAGCGGGAGGTGGGCATATTTCTTCGGGGGTACGCTGACCTGCGGGGCACGGTAGGGCGGTTCGCCGGCGGTCTCCGGGAGGCGGGCGTCCCGCTCGTCCTCCGGGGCAGGGAGCCGGGCATCGTATTCCGGGCCCCCGTCGCTCCACGGGTCCCAGTCCGCGACCGGCCCGTCCTGCACCGGCAGGGGGGCCCGCTTCTTCGTGACGACAACGGAAGGGGCGGCCGCTCCCTGCGGCTGCGGTGCCGCTCCCTTTCCCGGGAGGGGGGCCCCGCACCGGTTGCAGAAGAGCGCCTGGTCGTCGGGGTTGATAAAGCCGCACCCGGGACAGGTGCCTGGCGGCATGAACGTGGTGCCGCACCGGGTGCAGAACTTCGAGTTCCCGTCGATCGCCGGGTTCCCGCAGGCCGGGCAGGCGATCGGTTTTTTGACCGGCCCGCCGCACTTGTCGCAGAACTGCGCCTGCGGGTCGGCAACCTCCGCGCCGCACGTGCCGCAGACCGGGAACTGCGGTTCCGGCTCCTCCACGATCGCCGACCCGCACCGGTTGCAGAACTTTGACTCGCCGTCAGGGGCAGGCATGCCGCACTTCCCGCATTTTCTGGTCATGTAGTTCCTAAGAGGGTAGCAGTGGCTGCGGCATAAAGCCTGTGGTTCCCGGTGTGCCGGCTGACGGCGGGCCCCCCGGGGCTGCCTCCTGCCGGGCCCGGCAGGCCCGGTGGCCACAAAAGAAGGACATATGTGGGACGAGCGCCCATGAGCTTGCATGAAGTACACGGCGCGGCATATCCAGCGTTTTCTCGAACAGGGGAGGATCGACCCCACCCTCTGGAAGAACCACTTCCCTTCGCTGCTGCCGACCCAGGTCCCGTCCTGCGGGGACTGCGAAGAGTTCAAGGGCAGGACCTGCCCCGGCGGCCGCGACCCGGTCGACTGTTTCCTCTCGAAGGTGCCGGCAGCGGCCCCCGAAGACGGAGGGCAGAAGAAGAAGAAGCGCGACCCGATGCTCGGCCTTGGCGCGAAGGGTCAGAGAGTCCGCGGCACGGCGCTCCCCCGCGACCAGTCGAAGATGTAGGAAGACCGCCGTCCATCAGGAGGGCGGGCTGGAGAAAATATCCGAAGGATATTTTCGACTTTGCCGCCGTCTAACAGAAAGACGGATCTGAGAAACTCTAAGCAAGATATTTTCGATTAGACCGCCGTCCATCAGGAGGGCGGGCTGGAGAAAATTCCCGGAGGGAATTTTCGACTTGCACGCGGCGTTTAAAAATAAACAGTGCCGGGGTAGGCACTATCGCTTCTTTATTGCCCCTCTTTTTTGGTCCCGAAATAGAACCCGACAACTGCGGCCAGTGTCGCACCCAGCATGCTCAGTACATTGCTTAAGGTCGTGGAATTCTGGCTCGAGGAGAAGAAGATGAGAATGACCGCAACCCCGAGGATAAAGATCACGCTGATCGCGATCTGGCCCCGGGTGAACCCGATAATGCCGGTTGTCTCGCTGTCTGTCAGACTCTGTATGAGACTGGTAATATCAGTTATGCTTTTTTGATCCTCGGCTGACAGGGCAGGTTTTTTATCTTTGTCCAATGTTGAGGTGATCGCGGTCACCGCTGTATTAAGGTTCTTGACCAGTTCCTTTTTGTCGGCAGCTGTCAGGATCTGCTGAGTCTGGGCATAGGCTTTATAAAGTTCATACATGTAGACGATTCCGATAAGAAATGCAAAAATAAGAACAATCGCTAATGCACCGTACAGATCATTTCCGACAAATTGTGGCCCCGTAACATTCCCGGTCACATTTGCAGTCACATTTAAATCCGTAAAATTAATATCCGGCATCGTTTTCCCCTCCAGTTTCTCTCTGTATTCCACTGCGAAAGCCAGGCATATCTCCCGACCAGCATATACTGTAACAAGAGTGGATCGAATAAGATATCTTTGCCGGACTATATAATTTGTGTATTGAAGGGTGTTTTATTAAAAAACACCGCGGGAAAAAAACAATATATAAACAAAGTTTCCGGTCTCACTTTGTTGCCGGTCACGGTCCATCCCTCACATGCCGGCTCCCGCTCTTGCCCATGCCGCCACCCTTATTGCCCCCAGCACAAAAGATCATTCCCATACCACCGGTGAATGATGAACCCGCTCCCCGGGGCAACCGGTTTTTTGCCGGCCGTCCCGGTACCGGCAAACATCAGTCAGGCAGAGCAAAAGGACGTGAAATGGCCCTGATCGTGAAGGAAATCCAGGCAAAGACCATCCTTTCGAAATCGAAGGTCTACCCGTATGTCGTCAACCCGTACACCGGGTGCCAGCACGGCTGCTCGGTACTGCTATGCACGCTTCATGAAACGGGTGACCGGACACAAGGAACCCTGGGGCGGGTTCGTAGATGTCAAGATCAATGCCCCGGCACTCCTCCGCAGGGAAATACAAAAGAAGAAACGGGCGAAAGTCTGGGTGAGCGGCGTGTGCGACCCGTACCAGCCCCTGGAGGCAAGCTACCGGCTGACCCGGCAGTGCCTGGAAATCCTGGCCCGGAACAGCTGGCCTGTCGTCATCCAGACACGCTCCCCCCTGGTCCTGCGCGACATCGACATCATCAGAGGTGCCCGGGATTTCGAGGTCGGCTTTTCCGTCACTACGGCTGACGACGGGATCAGGAAATTATTCGAACCGGATGCCCCCCCGATCGAAGAGAGGATACGGGCCCTCGGCGAACTGCACAACGCCGGTATCAGGACGTACGCGATGGTCGCCCCGGTGCTCCCGGGAGCGGCAGGGCTTGCCGGGCTCCTGAAAGGCAAGATCGACTACCTGCTGATCGACCGCATGAACTACCACTATGCCGACCATGTATACCGGAAATACGGGCTGGAGGATGCGCTTAGCGATGATTTCTTCGAGCGGACGAGGCAGGCACTTGCCTCCCTGTGAACGGGAACCCGCTTTCCCCGCCGCCCGGGTCCTGTTCACTTCCTGAGGGATGGAAAAAATGGTGACCGGATGCGTTGGTTTGATCATCCACGTATCCATTCTAACTGTTATTTTTGAAGTTCCAGCCCCGGGATTTAGTATCCCGCGACAACCCACAGAACCCTCCACGGGCAGCTTTTTTATTGTAGTCAGCGGGTAAATGCCGGTTCGAGTTCCTTCTGGGAAAACCCGGGAACGAGCGGGACGAAATACCAGTGCCCGGCCTCCTCGAAGAGGAGCGCGACGGGGTCTACGAACCCGGAACTACCGCATCTGCCTGCAAGACCGTTCTCCCGTACGACCGGGACAAGAAGGCGCTCCCCGGACCTGGTCGGCGTTTGGATCCGGATCTCCGGCCCTGTCATGCTGCCGTCCCCACCGCTCCCGGCCGCAGGAGGACAAGCGATCTCCGCACTGCCGGGTTTCGCATGAGGGCGATCCCCCGGACGATAATGACGAGGGGGTGGCGGATCCGGAGGCGCACCGTGATGTCCAGCATGAGTACCCGGTTCCCAAATACCGGTTCCATATCGACGAAGATCCGTGATGCGTTCAGCACGAACCGGGACGCCCAGTACCCGCCATACAGCATACCGGTGGCGGCCGGGTTATCCATCCCGATCTTGATCGTCCCGGTTATCCTGTCAGGACGGCTCTGCCGGCAGAGTTCCCCAAAAAATGTCCCCGCGTCCCCGATAACAGGAAGGACCATCCCGAGGATCTCAGCGGTTGATATGCCCGGTCCGCGGGGAGCGGGTTCAACTGCATCTGTCCACGGGGTTTCGTCCGGCTCCGAACGGGACCAGATCTCCCTGCCGCCGAAAAGAACGCGAGTGGCCCGGTGCCGGGCTCCACGGGTGATCGCACCAGTTACCGGCCCCCACGATGCAGTTATCGTGCTCTCTTCCCGCCCCTCTTCCCGGAAATACCTGATCGCGCAGCGGACCGGGACTGCGCAGAGGATGAGCGCCGACATGACGAAAACCCCGCAGAGGACTGCGGTGACAAAAAGGGGGATCAGGAAGGTATCCATACCAGCGGAAGAGAGCAGTGCTTTGCCTGTTACCGGTCGTCCGGCTTTTTCGTATCCGGCCCCGCGGGTGCCTTCCGGTCCATGGACTTGATCGCCTGGATTACCTGTGGCGCGAGTGTCTCGCTCAGCGCCGAGATCACCTGGGCGACAGGGTTTTGCTTGCTGATTGACATGACCTGTACTCCTTCCGGCCCCTTCACGTCCTTGTGGAGGATGATGAGCGCGACCGGCTCAACTCCGCCGCCAGCGCCCGCTCCTTCTCCGCCACCGTTTTTCCCGCTGCCCTCCCCGGCACCGAAACCGAAACCGAACCGTGCCACGGGGATTACTATCTTGTCACCGATATCGATCGATGCGCCCATGACATTTCCAGCCATCAGGAACTCTTTCAGACGGGAGGCGGTTTCCTGCAACATCTCTTCGCTTGTCATACTGCAACGGTCAGGGATGGCCTGCGCACCTTAATAAGGTTTGCCCGCCCGCCCGGATTACAGCAGGCGGGCCGGGGGTGCATGCGTACCTGCATCTTCGGCATAGATCCTGAACCCGGTCACTACGAGCGCGACGAGCACCGGCCCGAGGATGAAGCCGACCAGCCCCATGAACGGTACGCCGGCAAGGATGCCGATCATCATGAAGACCGGGTGCACTGCCACCCGTTTGCCCATCATCACCGGCCGGTAATAGAAATCGATCCAGCCGCTGAGCAGGGGATAGCCGACGAGGGCAACGATCGCCGCGCTCCGGTAATCGCCGATCGCGACCATGTAGAGCAGGAAGAGCAGGAGAAAAAACTGCGCCCCGATGAGGGGGACAAGCATCGCAAGGCCGATCATCGTGGAGAAGAGGACCACGTGGCCGTAACCGAGAAAGGTAAAGAACGGGACGGCGAGGGCAAAACAGATTGCCGCTGCGGAGATCTGGATGATGATCAACGAGTAGATCGTGTTCTCCGTGATCTCTGCAAGTCTCCCGACTGCAGTGTGGACCGTACCCGGGAGCGGGCGCACCAGCGCATCCCAGATTTTTTCGCCGTAAAAAAGGAGCATGGAGAGGAGGAGGAAGAAGATGACGATCTGGAGTGCGAGGAGAAGCGGGTTCGATCCCGTGGAGGTGACTTCCTGAAGCAACATCTGTACGAGGGTACGGGGCATGTCGTTCAGCTGGGCTTCCGAGAACGGGGGGAGAAAGGTGGCAAGGCCGGTATGTTCAAAGCCCCGTATAAGGGAGGCGGCCATGGTGCCTGTGTCCTGGATATTGGAATAAATGACGTTTGCAACCGCAGAGAGGACAGCGAGACACGCAAGAAGGGCCCAGAGGGTAAGAAACGTGGCAGAAACTGCCGGGCTCACGATCTGTGACAGCCGGCGATGGAAAGGCATCAGCGCTATGGCAACAGCGGTGGTCCAGACCACGACGGTCATGAGCGGCCAGAAAGCTATTGCCGCAATGATGATGATCCCGCCGATAAGGATCAACAACAACCGATCCTCTTCACGATCCCACGGTGTCATACGTTTACTAGTGGAGAAAAAGGGTTAAAATGATTTCCGTGGCAAAAACCGGAGCTTTCCCTTGCGGTCCCTCTTATTCTCCTTCCTGCAACAATATCGGCCGGGGGATGGGCTGTCAGAATATTTTGATAAAAAATCCTGTTCTGATACATTGGCGGTTGACGGGGTGTTTTTACCGGAGTGAAAAATTTGGCAGCAACCGCTCATTTGTCAGCACCCCCGGGATTCTGCTGACCGTGATGTAACCGGTCCTGGTGCTGATCGTTGACCTGCCGGCTACCGGTCGCGCCGCCACCCTTATTGCCCCCCTGCATACAACCTCACTCCCATGCCACCAGTGAAAGAAGACCCGCTCCTCGGGAAGCCCGCGCCGGCGTTCTGCCTGCCGGATGCGGAGGACCGGACCGTCTGCCTCGAACAGTTCCGCGGGAAATGGGTGGTGCTGTACTTCTACCCGAAGGACAACACCCCGGGCTGCACGATCGAGGCGATGCAGTTCACTGCCGCGCTCGAACAGTTCGCCGGGCTCGGGGCCCAGGTGATCGGCGTGAGCGGGGACTCGCCCCAGAGCCACAAGAACTTTGCCGCCAGCCACAGCCTCACGATACTGCTGCTCTCGGACGAGCCACACTCGGTCCTGAAGGCCTATGATTCCTGGAAGCCGAAGACGATGTTCGGGAGGGAGTTCCTGGGGACCATGCGGGACACCTTCTTACTCGACCCGGCCGGCACGGTCGTCGCGGTCTGGCGGAGGGTGAGCCCGAAGGGCCATGCCGACGAGGTGAAGGCAGTCCTCCTCGAAAAGAAAGGGTGACTTTGGGGATCTGCAATGGGGCCCGGGCCCGCCCGGGGCTGTCCCGGGCCGGGGCCGGCCGTAACTCTGGAGGAGAAAAGGTCTACTTCTTGATCGCGCCCTTGATCTTCGCCATCATGTCGGCGGGGACCGGATCAATCTTATGGGCGGTCTTCGCATGGTCGGCGATCTTCTTCATCAGCTCCGCCTCTGTCGGGGCGGAAGCCTTGAACGGGCAGTCCATGCCCAGGTCTTTGCAGGCAAATGTCGGCATTGTCTCACCGGATGCATCCTCATCCCCGTAAATATATAATCCTGCGCCCGAATCTCAAAATCTGAAAACGGGGTCCGGAATATCCGGCTTCCCTGCCCGGCACTCCGCCGGCCGGGATTCCCTGCCCGGCGACAAAAGGGATCTGTCCGGCAGTAAGAACGGTATTGTTACTTTTTGAAACATGGAAATATGCATAAATACCTTTGCAGTGACGGTATCGGACAGGAATCACCGCAATGTCCGACCGCATGTTCCGGTATTACCGCGAAGACTTCGGGAAACTCCCCGTCCGCGTCATCCACATGGACCTCCTCTTCGATGTCTTCGATTCTTATACCCGGGTGACATCGGACCTGCTCGCCGAGAGCTTCGATCAACCGCTGGCGGAACTGGTGCTGAATGCCCGGAACCTCGAGATCCTCTCCGTCCGCTGCGAAGGGCATGCCTGTACCCATGAGTACCATGCCGCCGGAAGCAGGCTTGCGGTCCGGTTCAGTGACCCTGTCCCCCCCGCAACGCGCTTCACCCTGCATACCGAGACCATCTGCCGCCCGACCGAAAATATCCTCGAAGGCCTGTATTATGACCAGACCCCCCCGGGAGCACCGCCCCAGCAGGTCACCCAGTGCCAGCAGTGGGGGTTCCAGCGCCTGGTGCCGTGCATCGACGACATGACCGCAAAATGCACCTATACCACGACGATCATCGCGGACGAACGGTACACGGACCTGATCTCGAACGGGAACGTCTCCGTCCCCCGCCAGCCTGCCGGGGCCGGCAGGGCGAAGATCACGTACGAGAACACGGTCACGCCGATGGCCCCGTACCTCTTCTTCCTCGGGTGCGGCACCTGGGCCCGGTTCGGCCGGGGGTGCGAGTACCCGGACGGGTCGCAGTGCCAGCTCGAGCTCCTGGTCCCCCCGGGATCGGATCCCGAGACCGCGGGGCAGGCGCTGGAGATCCTGCAGGACGCGGTCCTCTGGGTGAACCTCTTCACCGGCCCGGGCAGGTACGACCAGGGGCCGGTGCGGGAACGGCTGTACCTGCTCGCGACCGGCCTGAACCGTACCAGGGAAAGGAGCCCGCACAACCCGCAGCTCGGGAAAATGCGCGGGGAACTGCACGACCTCATCGGGCAGGTCGTACCGGGTTACCGGTATACCGGCGCGACCTATCGCGAGATCGCGATGCAGAATTCGGATTTCGGGGGGATGGAGAATGTGGGGAATACGACCATCACCGCAAACCGGATCATGCCGTTTGCGGCCATGACCGATCCTGCCTATGAGTACCTCGCCAAGGTGAAGGCGCATGAATTTTACCACAACCTCAACGGCTCGGAAGTGACCGGCTGGTCCCCGTTCGAGATCTGGCTCAACGAAGCGGTCACCGTCCATGTCGAGAACCAATACCATGCCTTCCATGCCGGGGAGGACTATTCCCGGCTCCAGACGGTCCTCTCCCTGCTCGCGCCCGGGGGGACGCTCGATCTCGACAGCGGGGCTGCATCCCTGCCGATCGAACCGGACGGGTTCAATGATCCGGACGAGCTCATCACGGACATTACCTACATGAAAGCCCCGGAATTCGTGAGGATGGTCGAGACGCTCATGGGAAAGGAGAGCTTCGTGAAGGGCCTCGACCTCTACCACCGGAGGTACCGGCACGGGAACGCGACCCGCGGCCAGTGGGTGCAGGCCATGGAGGAGGTGTCCGGGCAGCAGTTCGCCCCCATGGCGGAAGGGTGGCTCAGACAGACCGGTTTTCCCACGCTCTCGGTACAGGCTGCATACGACAGCGGCCGCCATGTCACGAGGCTGCACCTCCGGCAGGCAGGGGACAGCCCGGGAAAACGCTGGATCTTCCCGGTCAGGATCGCCCTCGTTGCTGCTTCGGGGAGCGATATCACGGAGCACCTCCACCGGGTTGAAAAGGATGAGGAGACCCTCGAGCTCGGTTCGCCCGAACCCCCTGCGTTCGTCTCCATCAACCGGGGGTACTCGTTCTACGGGAGGGTCAGGTACGATGCTCCGTTACCGGAACTGTACCTGCAGGCGGAACGGGACAGCGACCTGGTCAATAGGTACATCGCGTTCATGACGATCATGGACCGGGAGAAACTGAGGATGCTGACCGACCCGTCCCTGGGCCCGGACCCGGCCTGCATTGACCTCTGGTTCCGGCTCTTCTCCGACCGCGACCTGATGATGGAGTGCGGGGCACAGTTCCTGACCGTTTTCGAATCTGTACCGGATCCGAAATACGCACACCGTTATACGGCGCTCTACGAGGTCCGCGAGAAGATCCTACGGTCCATTGCCGCCGGGTACAGGACGGGCCTGCTCGACATCCATGCCGATGTGGATGTCCCGGGCCGGAGGAGGGATTCCCTGCACCAGGAACTCCTTGACATAAAACGGAGGCAGATCAGGAATACTGCCCTTGCCGTCCTCGCGCGTCTCGACACGCCCGTCATCCACCAGCTGGTGCATGACCAGTTCATCAGTGCGTCCTGCGCTACCGACCAGCTGGTCGCGTTCAGCCTGTACATGGACAGTTCGGCGCCCGACCGCACCGGCATGCTCGATGACTTCGAGGAAGAATCGAAGGGGCACCCGGTCAGCTGGGAGAACTACCTCTCGGCGATCGCCGCGAACAGCAGCCGGGACGTGCTCGACTACGTCTCCCGGGTCGAACAGTCGGGCGCGTTCCGGATCGAGCAGGCGAACGACCAGCGGGCGCTCTACGGGAGGTTTGCCCTGAACCGGAAAAAATCCCTCCAGACGGAGGAAGGACGGGCATTCCTGGAAAAGACCCTCCTGAAACTTGCGCCGGTCAACGAGCACAGCACGGTCGGCATGCTCAGGGTCTTCGGGGCCCTCGATGCCATGGAGGAACCGGACCAGGTGCCGCTCGTCGGGATCCTTGCCCGGCTCCTGGGCGACCTCGACCCGGAAAAGACGCCGAGCGTCCGGAATACCGCACGCCGCATCCTCACCGGAGCGCCGCATGCGGTACAGCAGTATGAGAGCAGGCACGGGACCATCCCGGGACTGAGGTGATCACCCGGCAGGAGATGCCCCGGCAGAACCGGGGACCGTCTCCGCGGGAAGGACAAAGCAGAGGACAGGAGAGGAGAACAGGATGATCAACGCGATACCCCCATCAGATTACCGGGCCTCCGGTGCGCCAGGAGCGCTCGGGTGTTCCACAACGGAATCACTGAAGCCCTCGGATGAGATCATTGGCCAGGAGAGGGCGCAGAAGGCGCTCCGGTTCGGGCTCGGGATCCCGGAGAAAGGGTTCAATATCTATGTTGCCGGGATGCCCGGCACCGGGAGGAGGACTGCGGTCAGGAAGTTCCTCGACGAACTGGCCAGGACGAAGCCGAAAGCCGGTGACTGGGTCTACGTCAACAATTTCGCCAGCCCGTACGAACCCCTCGCGATCCGCCTCCCGCCCGGGACGGGCAGCCGGCTGAAGGCCGACATGGCTGCCTTTATCGGCGAAGCGAGGAGGGCCCTGCCGCGGGCGTTCGAGAGCGACGACTATGCGGCCAAGCGCCAGGAGGCACTCGGGAAACTCGATACCGAACGGGAGACGGTGATCGGGGAGCTCAACACGAAAGCGGGACAGCAGGGGTTCACCATCCGGATGGGCCCTACCGGCCTCCTGATCATACCGGTGATCGACGGCAAACCCCTGACACAGGAGGAATTCGAGGCCCTGCCCGGGGAGAGGCAGGCAGAGATACTCCGGAAACGGGAAGCCCTCGATGCGGACCTGAGGAGCGGGTTCCGCCGGATGCGGGAGCTGGAAGCAAAGGGGACGGAGGTTGTCACGGCGCTCAACAACGAGATCGGCCTCTACGCGATCGGCCACCTCCTCACGGGCCTGAAGGAAAAATACGGGGACCTGCCGGAAGTGCTCTCGTATATCGACAGCGTCCGGATGGATATCCTGGACAACCTCAGCGCGTTCCTCGGGCAGGTACAGCCGCAGCAGCAGGAGGCCCCGCCCCAGTTCCCGTCCTGGCCGGGAGGAAAGGATCCCGCGTTCAGGAAATACGAGGTGAACGTGGTGGTCGACAATGCCGGCGCCGAAGGGGCGCCGGTTGTTTTCGAGGAGACACCGAGCTACCAGAACCTCCTCGGGAAGGCGGAACGGGAAGTCCAGTTCGGCGTGGTGACGACCGACTTCACGATGATCCGTCCCGGTTCCGTCCACAAGGCGAACGGCGGGTACCTGGTGATCCCGGTGCTGGACCTCTTCCGGTACCCCTTTGCCTGGGACGGGCTCAAGTCCGCGCTCAGGACAGAGAAAGCCAGGATTGAGGAGCCGGGAGAGCAGGCAGGGTTCATCATGACCCGGGGGCTCAAACCCCAGCCGATCCCCCTGAGTATCAAGGTGATCCTCATCGGCACCCCCGATATCAGCCAGATCCTCAACCAGAAAGACCCCGATTACCCGGATCTCTTCAAGGTGAGGGCCGATTTCGATACGGTCATGGACCGGGACGAAGAGACCACGCGGAACTATGCCACCTTCATCTGCACGCTCTGCAGGCGGTCCGGCCTGCACCACCTGGACAGCACGGCGGTGGCAAAGGTGGTTGAATACGGGTCCCGGCTCGCGGATGACAAGGAGAAGCTCTCCACGAGGTTTTCGGCTGTTGCCGACCTGATCCGGGAGGCGAATTTCTACGCGGTACAGGAAAATGCGCCCTACATCACCGTGAAGCACATCGGGAAGGCTTCTGAAGAGAAGATCTACCGGTCAAGCCTGATCCAGCAGAAGATCCAGGAGTTCATCGGACGGGGGGTGTACCTGATCGATACGGAAGGGGCAGAGGTCGGGCAGATCAACGGGCTCTCGGTGATGGAGCTCGGGGACATCGCGTTCGGCAGGCCCTCCCGGGTGACCGCCAGCATTGCCGTGGGGCGGGACGGGATCATAGACATCGAACGCCAGGCACAGCTGGGCGGGCCGACCCATACCAAGGGGGTCCTCATCCTCGGCGGGTACCTGGCGAACAAGTATGCGCAGGACAAGCCGCTCTCCCTCTCCGCAAAACTCGTCTTCGAACAGAGTTACGGGGGAGTGGACGGCGACAGTGCATCGAGCACGGAACTGTACGCGATCCTATCCGCCCTCTCCGGCCTGCCGCTCAGGCAGTCCGTTGCGGTCACCGGCTCCGTGAACCAGCGGGGCGAGGTCCAGGCGATCGGGGGCGTCAACGAGAAGCTCGAAGGGTTCTTCGAGGTGTGCAGGGCCCGGGGCCTCACCGGGCAGCAGGGGGCGATGATCCCGGCGAGCAATGTCCAGAACCTGATGCTGAAAGACGAGCTCATCGAAGCGGCACAGGCGGGTAAATTTTCCATCTACCCGGCCAGGACGATCGACGAAGGCATCGAGTTCCTCACCGGGGTCCCGGCAGGGGAGCGGCGGCCGGATGGATCGTACGAGGAGGGGACGGTCAACTATCTCGTCGACAAGAAGCTGCGGGAGATGGCCGGGATAGCAAAGGACTTCCAGCTCCCCCTGCGGTAATTTTCCGGGTACGACCGGGCAACTCCATCGGGTGGTCAGCACATGAACGACGAAGCACGGGAAACGGCCCTGCGGGCGGGGAAGGCCGGGCCGGTATGCACGGTGCCCGGCGACGGGTTACCGGCCGGGAGGAACGATGGGCCTGTACCGGTGTAATGTCTGCAATATCTTCGAGTACGATCCTGCCCGGGGAAATTCCCTCACGGGCATCAGGCCGGGGACCGAGCCCCGCGACTTTCCCGACGACTGGAAATGCCCTATCTGTGCTTCGGACAGGACCCACCTGGTCCCCGTGCCCGGGCCCGCGGCGGCAGCCACCCACGAGATCCCGTGCCCGTCGTGCGGGGCCTCGATCCCGGTCTCCGTTGCCCCGTTGCCCGAAGGGGCCCCGCCCGCCTATCTGGCTGCATGGGCGCGCCCTGCCGACGAGCTGGAGGTCTATATGGCCGATATCCATACCATGGCCTCCACCGGTGAGTCGATCATCGAACCGATGAGGACAAGGAAGCCGGTCATCTCCTGGGACGATATCCTGATCAAGGGCGCCCAGATCGCAAGGATCCCGAAAAACAGCACCGTGCCGGTGAATACCCGCACCGTGATCGGGCCGAACGCCCGTCACCCGCTGGTGATCGAGACACCGGTCTTTGTCACGCACATGTCCTACGGTGCCCTGTCGGAGGAAGTGAAGCTGGCGCTCGCAAAAGGGAGTGCCGCCGTGAAGACCGCGATCGGCGGGGGCGAGGGAGGCGTCCTGCCCGGGGAAAAGAGGGAGGCGTACCGGTATATCTTTGAGTATGTCCCGAACCGGTACAGCGTGAGCAGGGAGAACCTGCAGTCCGCCGATGCGATAGAGATCAAGCTCGGGCAGTCTGCGGAACCGGGCATGGGCGCACGGCTGCCCGCCGAGAAGGTGACCGCCGAGATCGCGAAGGTGAGGGGGTACCCCGAGGGATCGGACATACTAAGCCCCGCCTCTTTTGAAGATATCCGGGGCAGGGAAGAGCTGAGGGAAAAAGTCCGGTGGCTGCGGGAGACGTCGGGCGGGAGACCCATCGGGGTCAAGATTGCGGCAGGGGACATCGAGGAGGACCTGGAAGCGATCCTGTTCGCAGAGCCGGATTACGTCACCATCGACGGGAGGCCCGGCGCCACGGCCGCGGCCCTGAAGTACATCAAGGCAGCCACCTCGGTCCCGACCGTCTTTGCCCTGTACCGGGCCCGGAAGTACCTCGACCGGCACGGGGCGGAGGACGTATCCCTCGTCATCACCGGCGGCCTCCGGGTCTCGTCCGATTTTGCAAAGGCCCTTGCCCTCGGCGCCGATGCAGTCGCGATCGGGACCGCGGCCCTGATGGCCTGCGCCTGCCAGCAGTACCGCCTCTGCCATACCGGCCTCTGCCCGGTCGGGGTGACCACCCAGACCCCGGCGCTCCGCTCGCGCCTGGAGCCGGAACTGTCGGCAAAACGGCTCGAGCATTTCCTGCGGGTCTCCACGGAGGAACTGAAGGATTTTGCCCGGCTCACCGGCAACGACGACGTCCATGCCCTGGGTATCCGGCACCTCTGCACGACCAGCGCCGAGATCGCCGGTTACACCGAGATCCCACACGTCTGAATTTCCCGGGAGGCGTCACGGGCCCGGAGGATCAGAACCGTCTGGGGTCCGTGTCCACGTCCACAATCACCGGCCGGTCCAGTGCCATCGCCCTCAGTACCGCCGGTCCCAGCTCGTCCGGCTGTTTCACGCTGATGCCGGCGCCCCCGCACACCCCGGCGTACGCGGCAAAGTCCGGGTTGAGGAGCTCGGTGGCGTAATTCGGGTACTGCTCCATCATCTGTTCTACCTGGATCATGCCGAGCTGGTGGTTATTCAGGACGATCACCACGACCGGGAGATCGTACCTGACCGCAGTGACGAAGTCCTCCATGGCCATCGAGAACCCGCCGTCACCGGTAATGCAGAAGACCGGGCGGTCGGGATACGCGATCCTGGCGGCAAGGGAGCCGGGGAACCCGAACCCCATGGTGGCAAGGTAACCGGACATCGCGAACCGTTGCTTTTTCATCCGGAAGTTCCTCCCGAACCACCACTGGTTCTCCCCCACGTCGAGCGAGATGACCGCATCCTCCGGGATCACTTCGGAGAGGACGTGCATGATGAACGGCGGCCGCAGGGGGGCTGCGCTGCTGTCTGCCTCGAGATCGCGCCTCCGGTCCCATTCCTGCTTCATCCGTGCGATCTCCGTCCTGACGGTCCCGGCTTCCTTCCGGGCGAGCAGCGGGAGGAGACGGGGGAGGACATTCACGCAGTTGCCCCAGAGCGCGAGCGATCGTGAGTTCCTGCCCAGCTTCAGGGGGTCGATATCCACCTGCACCATCGGCTTGTCCTCCGGCACGTTGGTATATTTCGAGAAGCCCACGCCGAACGTGATCAAAAGGTCCGACTCTTCCGCGCACTTCCGCGCAGAGGGAGACCCGACATTCCCGAGGATGCCGATCACCCACTCGTTGTCTTCGGGCAGGATCCCCTTTGCCCGGAAGGTCGTGAGTATGGGCGCCCCGGTCCTCTTCGCGATGGCAAGGACGTCCTGCCCTGCGGCAAACGCACCCCAGCCGGCGATGATGACCGGGCGTTCCGCTGCATTGATCCTGGCCGCGGCTTCGTCCATGAGATCGCCGGACGGGAGGATGTCCTGGCTGCCGATGCAGGACTCCCGGGTGCAGAAGCGTGCGTCCAGCGGCTGTTTCTGGATATCGTTCGGCACCGAGAGCTGGGACACTCCCCGCCCGAGGACCGCGTGCTTGAGCGCACGGGAGAGGAGGAGGACTGCCGTCTGTCTGTCCGCCACCGTGTTGTTATACACCGTGACCGGCCGGAAGAAGGCGTCCTGGTCGATCTCCTGGACGCCCCCGGACCCGGTATACTGGATCCCCGACTGGCCGTTCAGGGAGATGACCGATGCATGGTCCTCCTTGGCGTCATAGAGCCCGGTAGCGAGGTTGGTCGCACCCGGGCCGGCAATCGTCAGGCAGGCGGCCATCCTCCCGGTCAGCTTGTGGTAGGCCGATGCCGCCAGCGCGGCGTTCCCCTCGTGGCGGAAGACGATATACTGCATCTCCCTGTTCTTCCGGACCGCTTCCACGAGCCCGAGCGACGAGGTCCCGGGGATCCCGAACACATGGTGTATGCCCCAGGCCGCCAGCTCGGCGATGAGGACGTCCGAGACGGTCGAACCCGAACCGGCATGCAGGTCCTGTTCCGGGACCCTGCGGAATGCATCCTTCCCCGCACCGCAGACCGGGCAGGTCCACGTGGCGGGGAGTTGTCCGAACTCTGTCCCTGCCGGTACGCCGGCCTTCGCATCCCCGGCAGCCTCGTCATAGGTATACCCGCAGACGCTGCACCTCCACCGCGCCAAATCTATCCCCCCCGTCCGGCCACGCCCGCCCGGGGCCCCCCGCCACCGGCCATGCGGAACCATGACCGGTTGTGCGACCTCCTCCCCCTAATGCGTTTGCGATCGTTTCGAATTTTGTTTCAAAATCTGCATTTTGGGAGAGCCCCTATAACATGTCCCGGTGAATACCGGGTCTGGAAAGGCTCCGGCCCGGCACCATGAGGGAAAAGACCGGGTGCGCCGCGGAAGATCCGGCAGGTTCCAAAGGACCGGTGCCCGGGAATGAGGATCCGGAGGATGTGATCTGCGATGGACAAATTCGAGGAAATGATGCAGAAGATGAGCGATGCGGAACGCGCGTCGGCTCTCGGTAAGGTGAGGCCGCTCTGCGCCTGCGCGAAGTGCATCAGCTACAATGACTGCATGGGAGGCAGGAAGGAGGCACTGTTCTGCGCTACCGGGGAGAGCGGGTGTGCGCCGGTGAAAAAGGGCTGCATCTGCACCGCCTGCCCGGTGACTCCCATGATGGGGCTGAAGCACGCGTTTTACTGCGCCATCGGTTCGGAATCGGAGATAAGGAAACGGTGATCCCGCGCCCCTGCAGGGCGTTCCTGCGGTGGCCGGGGCTCCGGTCCCGCTGCGCGCGAAAGGACCAGGTATCAGGTATGCGATGGTGAAACCATGATCAGGGTAAAAAGTATCTTTGCCGATGCTTCGGACGATGACGGGTTCCGCGTCCTCGTAGAACCGGCCTGGCCCCGGAAGGCCCCCCGTGAAAAGACGATCCTGCGGGTATGGCTGAAGGATCTCGCCCCGAGCCCCGGGCTGTACAGCCGGTATGCCGGCAACCTCATGACATGGGAAGACTTCGTAGCCCGGTATCACGGGGAACTCGACGGGAACCGTGATTTCATCAGGGAGCTGCAGGAACAGAACCACAACGGGGGGCTCACCCTGATCCACGGGTCGGGCAATGAAGGGCGCAATACCGCCGTTGCCCTGAAGATGTACCTGGAAAACGACGACCATCCTACGGGCAGCAGGGGATCCGGGTGAGCCTGCCGATCCTGGCGTCCCTGCACCTGGAATGGTTCACCTGGAGCCTCATTCTCCTGGCGGTCTGGGGGAGCGTCAGGCACTTCCTGAAAAGCCGTGAGATCCGGCAGGATATGCTGGTGGTGAGCCTCTGTACCTCGCTCCTTGGCTGTGCCGAACCCCTCTTTGTCCCGGCCTACTGGGATCCTCCTTCGCTGTTCGACCTTGCCCGGAATACCGGGTTCGACCTCGAGAGTTTCATCTTCTCCTTTGCCATCGGGGGGCTCGGGTACGCGCTCTACATGCTGGTCTTCCCGGTAGGGCACGAGCCTTCCGTCCCCCGCGACGAGCGGGTGGATGCCCGGCATAAATACCACCTTCCGCTCCTCCTATCCACGCCTGCGGTCTTTTTCATCCTCCTGCTCGGGACGCGCCTGAACCCGATTTATATCTCGATCATCGCCATGGTCCTCGGTGGGCTTGCCACCTGGTACTGCCGCCCGGACCTCAAGAAGAAGATGCTGGCAAGCGCGGTGCTCTTTCTCTGCCTGTACAGCCTCTACTTCCTCACGCTCATCGCCTTGTTCCCGGGGTACGTCCAGCGGGTATGGAACCTTGCGGCACTGTCCGGTATCCTGGTCGCAGGAATTCCGGTGGAGGAGCTGCTGTTTGCACTCGCGTTCGGGTTTTACTGGTCTACGGTGTACGAACACTTTACCTGGAAAAAAGTTCCGGATACGTACATCCCCGGGTTTACGTGAAGACTGTCAGGTCGGACGGGTGTTGCCGCGCGGAAGGGACCGTTTCCCCCGGTGCGGTCCGTTCCCCTCTGCCAACATTGATACCTGCCGGGGTTGAGGAAAGAGTCCGGAGACCGCAATGCCGATACTACTGAAAAGGGTATATGAACCCCCGGGGACCGCGGACGGGTACCGGATACTCGTGGAGCGGGTCTGGCCCCGGGGCATGGCGAAGGAACAGGCGAAGCTGGACCTGTGGTTGAAGGACGCAGGGGCCAGCCCCCGGCTCCGCACGTGGTTCGGCCACGACCCCCGGAAATGGGAGGAGTTCCGCAGGAGGTATTTCGATGAGATCCGGTCCCGGCCCGACGTGATCCGGGAACTGGCGGACGCGATCCGTGATCACGCCACCGTGACGTTCCTGTTTGCTGCGCATGATGCGGAACACAATAACGCCGTGGCGCTGAAGGAGTTCCTGGAACAGGAGCCTCCCGCGGACGCACCGTGAGCACAGGCGCGGGATCCTTCGGGCCGCGGTGCCCGTGTACTCTCCGGCACGGCCCGGGAAAAAGCGTACCTGTGCCCGTCGGCGCCGCGTCACGCCACTTCCGCAAACTGGTCTTTCCCTGCCCCGCAGTCCGGGCAGACCCAGTCATCCGGCAGTGCACTGAATTCCACCCCGGGCCGGATGCCGGCCGTGGGGTCCCCGATCTCCGGGTCGTAGATATATCCGCATACCAGGCAGACGTAAGAGACCATCCGATCGCCCCGTTTATTTTTTGTTCCGCATTCTGTGCAGGGTTCTCATGATACCCTGCCCCCCGCCGGCCCCGGAGAGGTTTTTCCTCTTTTATTGAGATAATAGACGACAATCCCCAGCACCAGGAAGACGCAGGCCGTCATCACTGCATTGGGGTTCAGGTAAAATGCGAGGACGATGCAGCTGATCATCGCGATGACGGGAGTATACGGGTAGAGCGGGACCTTAAAACCCCGCCGGGCATCCGGCATGGTTCTGCGGAGCCTTATCAGGCTGAGGTTGATGAAGAAGAAGGTGAGGAGGGTCCCGAAATTGAAGATGGAGGCGAGCCAGTCGAGGTTCCCGCCCGTCACAAGGACGATCCCGCTGATGACGACCCCGCATAACAGGATGGTGTACACCGGGACGCTCCTGGGCGAGATGGTCGACAGCACGCGGGGCAGGACGCCCTGCCGGGCCATGGCGAACAGTGCCCGCGACCCCCCCATGATCGAGGCCATGATGACCGAGGTCGTGGCAAACAGTGCGGATATCGCAATGAACTCTAAGATGAAGATGTTATCCGTCACCGACTTCAGCGCAAACTCCAGCGGCGCGCTGGAGGACCCGAGGGCCTCCCAGTTCACCACCCCGACCGCCACAACAGAGACGCCGATGTAGATCAGCGTGCAGACCGCAAACGCGAACAGGATCGCTTTCGGCACATTTTTTTCCGGGTCTTTTATCTCCTCCGCCATGACCGCGATGGTATTGAACCCGATGAAGGCAAAAAATATGATGGCGGCCCCCGACATCACGCCGGAAAATCCCCGGGGGAAGAACGGGTGATAGTTCGCATAACTGCCACCGGAGAGCAGGGCGGAGGCGCCCACGACAATGAATACCAGCAGTGCCAGGATCTTGAGGGCAACGAGGAGGTTGTTCGTCCAGGAGGCTTCCCGGATGCCCCTGACGTTCAGGAGCATGAGCACGAGGGGCCAGATGGTCGCTACGATGACGAGCGTCGCGGCGGTGGCAGGGATACCGGCAAAATACGCGAAATAGGCGGCAAACCCGACACTGACCGCGCTGGCACCGACGATGTAATCGAAGGACTTCATCCAGCCGACAACAAAACCCGGAAACTGCCCGAAGGCTTTCGTAGTGTAGATATAGCTGCCCCCCGATTCATGGATGAACGAGGAGAGTTCGGCGGTAGAAAGGCCGGTGAGCAGGGCGACAAAACCGGCAATGATGAAGGAGAGGATCACCGCCGGCCCGGCAATGCCGGAGGCAACCCCGATCAGGACAAAAATGCCGGTACCGATGATCGCGCCGATGCCGATCCCCGTGGCGCCCCAGAACCCCAGCGAGCGGGTCAGTCCTGCCATCGGCTCTCCCGTACCGTCCCGTGACAATGGTTACCCATACATCTCCTCCGGTTCGGATACCGGCCGCGGCGGGGTATGGTCGAGGGCCATCGATCCCATCTCGGATTTCATGAAGGCGATCCCCACGTCCCCGACACTCACGATCGCCTGGATCGCCTCATCGAGGTCCCGCACCGAGAACCCCTCGTGAAACGGGTAGATGCTCTTCATGATCGTAAATCCTATCACCCGCCCTTTCTCAACCACCCTCGTGAAGCTGGTCTGCGGGGAGGTGAACACCCGGGTCAGCCGGAAGATAAAACCATGGTCCTCCTTGTCGTAATGATCGTTCAGGGCCGCGATGATCGTCTCATCGGAGAACGTGATCTGGAACGCGACAACGCAGTATTTCAGCGGCTTCCGGTTCTCGATCAGGATAGGAAAATCTCCCGATCTCGTCCAGAACCCACAGAATTCGTCCGAATCGAACTCCTTCGTTATATCCAGGTCCATCTCCTGCAGGCAGCGCTTCAGCTCCTCCCGGACCTGGTCATACGGCTTCAGTGGCGGAAGGGCCATACCCTATCCCGCTCCCAGGGTTGCGAGTGCATTTTTTACCTCGGTACGCACGTCCTCTTTCGGGTCGTCGAGCAGCTGTTTGAGCGGTCCGGCGGCCCGTGCATCCCCGAGTCTTCCCAGGGCCCACGCGGCATGGGCACGCAGGTCGTGGTGGGGATCGGCGAGGAGCGGGATGATCGCGTCCACCGCTTTTTTGTCCCCTATGAGCCCGAGCGCGTGGGCCGCCCCGAGGCGCACCCACTTGTCATCCGATTTCAGGACGGCGACAAGCGGGTCGACGGCACGCCGGTCGGCAAGCATGCCGAGCGATTTTGCCGCTACGTACTGCACCGTTACGGACGAGTCCTTCAGCGCGCCAATGAGCGGCAGGACCGCCCGTTCGTCGCCGATCTCCCCCAGGAACTCCGCGGATTTCCTGCGCTCGAGGAGCCCCCCGTCTTTTAACAGCTGGATGTACGCGGGGACTTCTGCAACCCGCGCTTTCATCTCAGTAGAGATTTTCCTGAGTTCCTCGTCAACATTGCCTGCCGGGGTTTCGCCCTGGGGAGATCCCGCCGGAGCTGCCGTGTTCCCTGTTTCCATCCCCTTGCGCCTCCATGACTGACGGTCAGGTTATTCTTTCGTTTCACCCCGGAAAACGGGGCGGTGAATGGTATCTTCCCGGCAGGCTTATATGTAGTATTGCCTGAAGATCAGTTTTTGAAACACCCCGTGAAACATCGATCTTTTTTTGCCCTGCAATCCTGACGGGCGGCAGACAGGTCGAAAATTCCCTGCGGGAATTTTCTCCAGCCCGCCCTCCTGACGGACGGCGGTCTTGTCGAAAATCTCATCCGGGATATGTCCCCAGCCTACCGTTCTGATGAACGATGTTCCAGTCGAAAATCTCATCCGGGATATGTCTCCAATCTGCGCTTTTGAAGAACCGCAGATTCAGTATATCTTTATAGCCGACCCGGCAATCAATTCCCATGGATAAACAACCCCAGCAGACCAGAAAGGTGAAACACGACCGCCCGATCTGCGCGAGGTGCCAGGACCCCAATATCGTGCAGAAGCCCGACGGCAGCTACCGCTGCAAGCGGTGCGGGTTCGACAGCGCGAAAGGGAGCTGAAGGGGGGCCGGGCCCCGGCCCCTGCGGCACCCGGCTTTACCCTATCGCCGCGAGGATCTCGCCGGTCTTCCGGACGAGGCCCATCCGTTTTAAGATGAAATTCACTGCCGCATGGTGCGACTCGGCCAGCGCCGACGTCATCGCGTCCTCCGCGAAGACCTGCCGGAAGCCGTACCTGGTACGCGAACCGGGCCGTGCTCTCGACCCCGTACTCCGTGGAGATCCCGCAGAGCACGATCGTGTCCATCCCCCGCCTCCGGAGCTGGAGTTCGAGATCGGTGCCGTAGAAGGCCCCCCACTGCTTCTTGGCGATGACGATATCGGACGGGACCGGGGCGATCTCCTCAACGAACTCCGACCAATCCGGGGGCATGACCGGCGGCCGGGGAAAGGACGAGTCGGTCGGGATCTTCAGCATCGTCTCCGGTGCATGTACGACGTGCACGAGGAAGACCGGCATCCCGTTCTTCCGGAACGCGTGGACGAGTTTTGCCGCATTCCCGACGACCTCGTGTGCGGTATACGGCTCCATGGGACGGCCCGCGATGCCCTTCTGCAGGTCGATGACCACGAGGGCCGCGGTCTTTTTGTTTATCTTCAGTTCAGGCATGGTCTCACCATGGGAGGATAGGGTACCGGGCGGTATTTATTTCCTCCGGATGGGGAAGTGCCGTCTCCGCCCGGGGCTGCCGGTGCCCGGGGACAGCGGAGGGTCCCGTACCGGCCCGTCCGGGAGTACGGAGTTTCACGCGCTCCCTGCGCTCCCCGGCAGGGCCGCCCCCTCACCGGATAAGCGTCAGGAACAGCAGGAAATACAGTACAATGGAGATGGCCGGGATGATGCGGACCGACCAGCGGCTCACCAGATCGACCCGTGCGGGATCCTTGTCTTCCGTGAACTTCAGGATCAGGATCCCGGACACCAGCACCATGACGAGCGTGGCATAGGTGATGATCATGAAGATGTCGAGGAAGGTCGCGTAGGCCACGAGCGGGATGTCATCCGCGATCCGCCAGTGGATCAGCACCGCGGCAAGGAACATCGAGGCGTTCAGGCCCAGCCGGGACGAGACCTTCATCATGAGCGAGGAGAGGGATACGACGATGATCAGCAGGATCGGCAGGAAGAACTTCAGGATGGTGGAGGCATCGTCCCGCCGGATGCCGTAGGTGAAGACCGCCCGGGAGTACGGCACCTCGCCCGCCACGTAGCTCTTGTTCGTGATGAGAGAACCGGTGCCGGTGAGCTCCCAGCCGGGCATGGTCGCATCCGTGTCGAGGCCGGTGCTCTCCGGGTCGACCACGAGGACGAGCCTGTCTTCGGTGAGGAGTTTTGGCTCGATCTCAATCGGGAGGGTGTGGTTGTCGAAGGGGTAGCGGCGGAGGTCGGGGTCGGCGGTCATCGTCGCCGTGATCCGGTAGTTCTTCTCATCCGGGGTGTCGAGGACCGTGTCAACGGAGGTGGCATGCCCGTTCATGATCTCTACGTCGGCGAGCGAGACAGGGGCATCGGACCGGCGCAGGTCGAGGTAGAAATCGGTATCGTAGGTCCCGTCCGCTACGCTGAAGTGTTTGAGGTCCACCACGTAGACGCCGACCTGCACGACGGCCGGCCCGGACACGTTCGCGGACGCGTTCGCAGCCGCATCCGCCATCGCCGGGGCTGCGAGGAGGGCGAGGAGGAGGAGGGCGGGCAGGAGGCAGTCCAGGGGCCTGCCGCCCGCTCCTCCGCGTGGCCGGCCGCCTGCCCGTGCAGGAATCCGTGGGGGGCTGATGGGTACGGGAATGGGATCCTCTTCCGTAAAAAGACTCTATGACGCGCCGGTATATTAATTGCGGTCAGACGTGCTGCGGGGTACCGGGGGTGCGGGCCTGCCGGCGGGTACTTTTGCGGCCGTCCCGGGAAATGATGGGCTCTGCTCCCCTGAGATATCGTTTTCCTGAAATTGTCAGCTGATGAAAAATAGAGAAATGATAAACCGTTTAAGCACTTCAGAAGCGGGGCTTCCGGTGTTTCGGGAGGCAGTCCCTGCAATAGACGGGCCTTCCCTCAGTTGGCTTGAACGGTACTTCGCACTCTTTGCCGCAGTCTGAGCAGACTACTTTTGTCATTTCGCGGGGGCCGAAGTCACGGGGACCGCGGTTGCCGCCAAAATTTGATGATCCAAACATAATGATTTCTCGTACAGTCCTTTTTTGGAAACTGTGTTCTATTTAATAGGCCCTGCAAGTATAAGAGCTGGCGTATTGGGGAAGCGATTACTACCCCTAGGTAGTATGAGCTTGAGAAGAATGCAGTGCATTCTTCGAATGGTGCTGCAGGTCCTCTCACCGGCCTGCGCCTTCCCCCTGGAATTTTTTTAGTCTGACGATGACGTCCCCGACAACCGCCTCAAAATCCCCTTCCGGGCAGTCGATGGTGATATCGGCATATTTCCGGTATAACGGCATCCTCTGGTCGTACATCTCGCGGAGACCCTGGCCCCTGACCAGGACGATGCCCCGGGTCGTGATGTTGTCCAGCCGCCGGACCATCTCCTCAAAGGAGATCCGGAGCCAGATGACGGTGCCGTCCGCTTTCAGGTGCTCCATCGCCTTTTCGCTGAAGACCACGCTGCCCCCTGTTGCGATGACGGTGTCGTGACAGCGGAGGGACAGGACCGTCTCCTCCTCGATTGCCAGGAACGCGCCGGGCCCCTCCGTATCGATGATCTCCTGCAGGAGCCTTTTGGCCTGCTCCTGGATCACGATATCCGTGTCGATAAAATGCAGCCCGAGCGTCTTTGCCAGGATCACCCCCATGGTGCTCTTGCCCGCGCCGGGCATGCCGGTGATGACGATGTTCCTCATAGGATTTTTTCCCGGATCTTTGATCGATAAACCCTATTCCGGTGAATGCCTATCAAATGCACTGCTCAGGAGTAACCTGTCCGCATGGTATGGACCCGGGATGGCTCAGGCCAAAAGGAGGAAAAGAACAGGGGATTCCTGGTAAAACCCCCCATTTAAATCCGGATGCGTGATAGTGGCATTGGTTCCACGTTGTATATCGGCGTTTTGTGCAAAAACGCCATATCCCGGTAATATTACTCTGGCTAATAAGGTTCCTTGACTTTTCATTTTTTGCAATACACAATACCGGTCCCTTTTTGCGCCGTGAGGGAAAAAGCCCGTTTCCGCCCGGGACTATCAGGGGTACCTCCGGATAAACCATAAAATACTTAGGCCGGCAGGAGAAACAAGCGGTATACGGTGGTATTTTTATGATCAACCCTCTCTCCCGGATCGCGGGGATACTCGTCCGGCCGAAACGTACTTTTGAAGAGGCAAAGGACGATCCCCTGTATTTTGTGTCTGCCCTCTATTTCCTGGTCCTGTCTCTCAACCTGGTCGTAAAACTCCTCTCCTCTGCTGAATATTATTCCGCATATCCCGGGATGCAGGCTTCCCTGGAACTTGAAGCGGTATTCGCCTTCCTGACCTCCCTTGCCGGCGCCTTCATCGGGACCGGGATCCTTGCCATCATCCTGCGGATAGCGAGGAAGAAGCAGACCCTCCGGCCTGCGGCGCGGGTGTATCTCTATGCCAGTATCCCCCTTGCCCTCTTTCTGCTCCTGCTCAACGTGATCCTCCTGCTGGCGTACCCGGGGTCGTCCCTGGCAGAGACCGTGAGCAGTGCATCGTCGTGGCTCACGCTCGTGATCTGGGCCTGGACGATCGTCCTCATGGCCATCGGGATGAAGGCCCTCCTTGGGATGACAGCGACCGGTGCTGCCATCTCTGCCATTGCCGCATTTTTGGTATCCGCCCTGGTCTCCGCGGCCATGGTCCTTTCGGTCACCTGGATCCCGCTGGCATCGCCGCTGTTCCTGGCCTATAAATTACAGACCGTCCCCGTGGTCCTCCTCGCGGTCTTCGGGTGTTATTATTTCCTGGAACACCGGCGAGCTTGTCCAGGAGGAGCACGACCGGTGGCAGGACACCCAGGAATATGCCTGGGGCGCGATCGTCGTCCTCATCGCAAGTTTCCTCTACCTCCCCCTCTACCGCCACGGCGGTACAACCGACATGAGCCAGCTCTCGGCAAACCTGGACATGATCCCCAAAGCCCTGATCGGTTCACCAGGTACCCTGTATATCCAGGAAGCGGAGCTGATCGCGATCCTCGGCCTGGTGGTCGTGATATATTTCCTCCACGGGACCGGGATCGTGGGCAGGAAAGTCCCCCTCCTGGCCACGACCCTCTCCCTCGTCTACCTCGGGATCAGTGCGGGCATGATTGCCGGGTGGCAGGAGTTCTACCGCTCCATGGACTCCCAGGCGGTCCGGCCGGACTGGGGGACCTGGGCCGTCCCCCTTGTCGGCCTCATCTATATCCTCATCTTCCTGTTCTGTCGGGAGGATGCTTTACCGGATAATACCCAGGCGCAGGAGTAGGGCCGGGTCCGGGGATCGTCGGCAAGCGAAAAGATTCAGGTTCCGCAAGATCTTATATTCCACGGCAATGGAACATATCACGGTTGAAAAGATTATCGAGATCCATGATGAAGTGATTTTACATTATGAAGGTACGTCCGGGATTCTTTCGGAATCAACACTGCATTACCTGGTGTACCGCCTCAACCGTAACAGGCGCATATTCCGGAGGGCTGCCCTTGCCCTCCACGCAATAGGCTCCCAGCGCCCCTTCATTGATGGTAATAAAAGGACGGCGCTTATCGTTGCGGAACATATTCTCGGAAACGAGGGGCTGTATCTCGCAGTTGGTGATGATCAGGTCGTGGAATTCATGCTGGGCGTTGCTTCGTACCGGTCCGGGCCGGATGAAATAGAAACATGGATACAAAACAACGCAGAAAAAATGGAATAACAGGGATCAGAGTTTGCTTAATATTTTGAGGGCTTTGTCGTGACGGATCATGGATTTTTCCAGGATCACACGCTCCGATTGCGTGAGCCCTCCGTTCTTCTCCGTTCCTGATTTTATATCGGATTTTTTTTCATCAGCCATGATATCATCTCGTATTCTTTTTTATCAATATGGGATGCATGAAGGTAATTATTTTTCCATACCGGCAGAATCCCGGCCCTTCACCCCCCATCTTCTCAACCCCCGGCAGGTACTCCCTCAGCAGCGCGGGCTTCCCCCGGAGGCTGGATTCCTGTAATCAGATCTCTTTTTTCATTTTGTCGATCTCTTCGAAGAATTTCTGTTTTTTCAGGAAATCCTTTACTGCACCGATGCCATGTTCGAGATAAATCACTCCGATAAGCATCTCAAACCGGTCCGCCAGTATATCTGTCTCCGGAAAATTCCATTTTTGTTTGTCTCTTTCATCCGGTCCCCAGAGAATGAAATTTTGTAAACGGAGACAATTTTTTGCAAACCCGTGAAGAGTTTCATTCTTCCCATAAAATTGCCGGAAATCGTCGACTTCTTCAGGAGTGAATCTTTCAGTTTTCGGAAAATTTTCGATTATTGCAAAATCAAGTACAAAATCGCCGATCGTCTCCAGACTATGATCCTCAGGAATTTTTTTCAGTTCTTCAAAACCGGCCTTTTCATTCAGGAAGGCATTGCTGATGATCGCACTGATAAGGCGTTCTTTGTTCCGGACTGCATACCCGAGGAGATATTTTTCCACCGGATAGCATATTTCATCCCGGTAATGGATCCACCCCGTAGTATTTTCCATACTAATCCCGCCCTGTTCTATAAAAGACCAGAGGTACCGCTCAGGGCATAATGGTTACCGATTATCCCGGTGCCAGGGGAGCCCGGGCCCGTGGAGTGCCCGCCATCACCAAAAAATCCTCCCGGACAACCCGGCCCCGTCAGATGAGCGAAGAGTCCTGACGGACTCTTCTTCTCCTCCTGGTTCTTGCGAACCAGTCGGATCCCGCAGGATCCCCGGAGGCACCCGGTCAGCGGTTATGGCGTGCCCGCGAAAAATGAGGGGGGTTATGGCGCTGCAGCCTGCGGTACGCCATGATCGTAGACCCGGGAGATGTACCGCGCCGAGAAGACGGAATAGAGGGGGGTGAGGACGAGCTGGACCACCCAGCCGGCATACGGGACCAGGGAAAACACGGACATGACGGCAAAGAAGGCGATGGCCACGACCATCAGGATGACAAGGGCGAGGACGTACCTGCCCCACCCGATCGTCCGGATCGTTCCCGTGATCGCCGCAAACCGGATACCTTCCCGGATGCTGCCGGTGCGGGCGAAGCGGATCGCCCCAAGGATGCTGTAGAGGACGGTGACGACCGCCAGCACGATCTCGATCGCGACCAGGACGAGCACGAGGCCGGTCCAAAGGCCTGCGGACGCACCCCTGCCCCCGGTCATGAAGACCGTGCCGAGCATGAGGGCAAGGACTGCCATCAGCGGGATGAACCAGAGGATGCCGACCACCGTCAGCTTGATCCCGTCAAGGTACAGGGCCCCCCAGTTGTCGAACTCCGGGGCGGGACTTATCCCCCGGTATATCCTGACGATGTATCCCCCCACGATGAAGGAGAGGAGGATACCGGCAAGGACGATGATGGCAAGCTCGCCCCAGGGGACGCTTTCCCAGTGGACGGCCGTGCCGGTAAAGATCTTCTTCGGGTCCATGACGAACGGGACGAGGGCCATGGGCAGGCTGCAGACGACAAAGATGAGCCAGCGGGTCCATCTGCCAAAGAGCGCTTCCTTTGCGTACCCGGCCGATTCGGTGAGTATTGCCTTGAAATCCATGTATACCCATTCTGCATTTGTGCATTATAAAAACAGTGAAATGGATGGCGGGGCCGGGTCCGGCCCGGGTTTGATCCCTGCTGCACGGGGCTCTGCCCGGGGCCTGAGTGGGCGGGGAGGCCGGTGCCGCATCTGACTGGTGAAGAGATGATCATGAGTACTTTCACTCCCCATGCATGACCCCTTTTATAATAGGCAAATTATTGGTTTCATAAGGGATGCAATGTCCCTGTCCCTGAAACCGGAGGCCGGCAATGCCAAAGATCAATGTACTGGAAAAGGTAATTACGGTTTATTCACAGAACAATGAAGATTATATCTGCCTTACCGATATCGCACGGTACAAGGATCCGGAAAGAACAGATTATATTATCCAGAACTGGTTACGGAACAGAAATACCATAGAATTCCTGGGGATAGGGGAACGTCTTAATAATACGGATTTTAATCCCATCGAATTCGATGGGTTCTGATGAACCCCTCTCTTCTTCAAGGTCGGAGAGGTTTATCGAAACCTCGACGAGGAGAAGGGAGTCATAAGCCGACCTTCGACTTTCTTATGACCTTTCAGAACTCGAAGAGTCCGGGGGACGCTTCTCCTCCTCCAGGTTCTTGCAAACCTTTCAGAACTCGAAGAGTCCGGGGGACGCTTCTCCTCCTCCAGGTTCTTACAAACCTGTCGGAACTCGAAGAGTCCGGGGACGCTTCTCCTCCTCCAGGTTCTTACAAACCTGTCGGAACTCGAAGAGTCCGGGGGACGCTTCTCCTCCTCCAGGTTCTTACAAACCTGTCGGAACTCGAAGAGTCCGGGGGACGCTTCTCTTCTTCGAGGCCTGACGACCTCTCAGATTTAGAAAATGGGTCGGGCCCCGCCTATTACATTTCTATCGTGTCGATCACCGGCAGGTATTCCCTTAGCCTTTATCCGGCTTCCGGTTGGATCTCCGGGAGATCTCATTCCGGTAATGCTTCTGGACTCCTGATTTTACTTTCCTGTCCAGTGCTATGATATCCTTTTCGTTCAGTTCACTTTTCTGTTCGATCTGTTTTGCCGCCAGATCAAATTCTGTATTGGCTTCGGCGTTTTCCTCTGCAAGCCTTCGGTCTGAGAATTTTTCATACACCTCAAGTGCGAGCTGGTGTGCCACCTCCATTGATACGGCCCCCTTGTCGCTTAATACCTCCTGCTCGTTGAACCTGAGGAATGCATCGAGTTTTTCTCGCCACTCCCTCATGTAGACCGGCTGTTTCCGTTCGGCCTGCATCTCGGCATAATCGAGGTACATGGTGATGATGCGGTTCAGTTGTCTGATCTCAGCCTCATTGAGATAATTCTTCGCGACCGTGACATCGCCTTTCCGAACCTTTGTGCCCTTCCATGAGGTCAACCCCATGTTCGGCTCTGAGGCATCCGCACGTTCTGCAATAATCTCTGCGGCAGTGCGGCCGGTGATCGCCCAGTGCAGTTTGTTCTGCACGATCCGGAAAAACTCAAGGGTGGCTTCCGCGTGTGGATCATAATCAATGGCGAGCGTATAGATGTCCCGGACCTTCTGGTAGAACCGTTTCTCGGATGCCCGGATATCGCGGATGCGTTCGAGCAGCTCGTCGAAATAATCCGCACCGATATTCCTCCCATCCTTCAGCCGCTCATCATCGAGCACGAATCCCTTGATGAGATACTCGCGCAGCCGTTCGGTTGCCCACCTCCGGAACTGCGTGCCCCGGTGGGAGCGGACCCGGTAACCGATGGCGAGGATCATGTCGAGGTTGTAATAGTCGAGCTTTCTCTGGATCTTCCGCGATCCTTCTGTTTGAACTGTCAAGTATTCCTTGACTGTTGCGGCCTGATCAAGTTCCCCGTCTCCCAGGATATTCCTGATGTGAAGGCTTACATTCTGTTTTGTGGTCTGGTAGAGCTCCGCAATGAGGGCCTGGGTGAGCCAGACCGTTCCCTCATCGAGCCGGACTTCAATGCGGCTGCTCCCGTCTTCGGACTGGTAGAAGAGGACCCTTGATCTGGTGGCCGGTTCCGGGGGAGTGGGGTTATTCATCGTGTTCGTAGTGTAGTTCCGGCTGTGTGCTCTCATAAAGGGTGAGGGTGCGGGGTGAAATTGTGCCGGTCCCCGGTTCTTTTGGTTCAGCCGGAAAAGAGCAGATCCTGCGGACAACAGAATATATCTCACCAGCTGATTCTGTCCCGGAAAACTCCAGCCGTTCTGCACGGAAACGGGGTTCTGTGTTCCAGATAGTATCCCATGCATCTCCGGTTGCAGCATGGATCGCCGGTACGGCGTACTCCACGGGTGCCAGCGGGTACGGAAACGGGACCGTTTTCTTCCGCTGCCGGGCCCGCGCTCTGCATATGTCCGCGGGGAGCACAAGCCATATGACCAGGACGGGGGTTGCGGATTGTACGAGCGTGTCCCTGACTTCACGCGCATGCGGTCCCATGCCGGAAAATTCCAGGACGTATGGCCCGGGCATTTTGCAGAGTTTCAGGAAATGTTCCCATGCGCAGTCCTCCCCGGTCATGGTCCCGTCGCCAAAACGGACCCGGCATGCATCGATGGATGCGTACGGGATAAAAAAGGCCCGAGCGAGGAGTTCTGCAAGTGTCGTCTTGCCGGATCCAAGCGTCCCGATCAGCAGGACTTTTCCGGGATTTGGATTCATGTTTCCTGTCATGAGATATTCCCAGCCGAAAAATCAGGAAACTGTTACCGGATTATTGTAACGCCCTGACAGCCATCATCGTTATCTCTGAAATTTTCTCCTGGCGCAGGTGCCCAAGACTATAGAGAATGAGCCCTGCATCGAAGGTAAAGAGTTTATTCGGACGCGCCAGACTTGGATCACGGATAGATCCGGAAACAAAATCTGCGGATGAGACCGGAACAGAGAAAGGATCACTGTTGTTTTTGCTGGTGACCTGGCAAAGGATGAGATCATCACCCATTACGCCCGACAATACGACTGCCGGACGCTTTTTGGATCCTGAGAGATCAGAAAAGGGGAAGGGGACGACAACGACATCTCCCTTTACAGGTAATCCCAAGCCTTATCCTCCTCGGGCCTGAGCCAGTCCCTTGCGAGGGACCGTTCACTCAGGAGTGCAGTGACCGGGACCTCCCGGACGCTCGGAGCAGCAGCGCTTTCCGGTTCCATATCACAGGTAGTATCGTTCATTACAAAGGCCTCCGCGTGGTGCCCGGTCAATTCATTTTCCCTGAGTTTGAAAAGATCGAGCGGTATCCGGTACCCATCCTCGATATTCTTCCAGAGATCGAACCGGTGGGTCAGGGTGCTTATGGCAACTGCGGTATTACGTTTCAGGATCTCAAGCACCCCGTCAAATACGGTTTTTTCTTCCGGTGTGAAAAGCTCCAGGTCAGCTGATCGCCGTGGTTTGAATGAGTACTGGTATCGCTGATACCTGATCAGCACTTTTGCGACTGAGAAATATTCGTTCGTCTGGGACGTGAGAGTATAGGCAACGGCAGGAACGGGGCCGAATGGCATGCGGATATATTCGTCCTCAAGCAGGGTCTCATTCCGCCGGTTGTGCATAACGAGATCGACAAAAAACACGAACTTCATCAATTTCACCCTGCCGATGTCAGGATACTTCTCAAGAGCATAGAGAAGTGAATTGATCTGTTTTTCTGTCTTCATGCGGCACTCCAATCTCTGTTTTGTATATATCTTCCTGCATGGTATAAATGCATCAATGCCGGGGCAGGAGGCGTGAAAGTGAATTTTATTATGAGGTCAGACGCCCGGCGGGGGCCGGCCCACGTATCCATTCGTGCCAGCAGATCCTCCCCGACAACCCGGCGCCCCGCAGAATTCCCGAACCTGAATACATCTAACCAGAAACATCCAGCTAATATATAACGTACCTTATCTCTCTTTACCTGATCACCCATGTTCCAGGAATTCTGCATCCCCTTAACGATGAGGGTCATCCCGCCCGGCCACCCGTTCGTTACAGCGCAGTGGATCGGGGCGGTCATCCTCATCCAGGTGGTGCTGCTCTGCGCCATGGCAGGATACACGGTCCGGCTCCCCGGGAACGGGAGCGGGCCGGAGGAGAGGATGCCCTGGCATTCTTCCGGTGTGGTCCTGTCCCGGCGCAGCATTCCTGCGGGCATGCGTGGGCTTATCCCGGCAACGGCCGGCATCGCAGGGAAGAGCTCCTGCCCTGTCCTGCATACCTAGTTTTCTTCCGGTACCGCGGGGATTATGTATCCATAAGGACGTCCCGTGCCGGATCCTCCCGGGGTTTTAAAAAAAGGATTCCCGGGACGCGGACGCCCGGGATGTGGCCTTTCCCCGCTCCTTACCTGACTGACACAGCAGAGCGGATGCTCCCTGCAACGACAATCGAAAAATTTCAGGAAAATTTCAGGATGTAACTCAGATGACAGACAACGAGAAGCATACACCTACCGCAGGGTCCGCACGGGTCCTGCACCGGGGAACCGGGGAGGTTTTCGGGAAACCCCGGCTACGGGAAGTGAGGCGGACAGCCGGACTCCGGAGCGCCGGCAGTGCCGGGCCTTCCCCGGAGGTATCGCAATGTGACCATAGACTGTCCGGTGCCGATGGTGCCGGACGGGAAAACGAGGAGCGGTCGTGATGCCCCGGAGACCGACCGGGATTGAGAGCTGCGTACCTCTCTGGCTGATCCCGCCGGTGATCCTGAAGTGGGTCCAGGCCGTGGGGGAGGAGCTGGACTGGATCCATGTACGGCGGTCGAAGTTCCACTATTACACGATCCGCATCCGGACCCGGCCCGTGAACCGGGAGTTTTCCCGACGGGCCGCGATGGCCGGGGGTGCGGGATGACCCGGGGAAGGCGCTCGGACCTGGCCCTTGCCGCAGCGGTGCCGGTAGCCCGGATGCGGGGCGAGGTGATGTTTTTCGAACAGCGGCCCGGTGCCTGCTTCGATCTCTTCGCCAGCGGCCCGGCCGGGTCGAGCGCCATCCGGGTGGACCGGACGCTCCGCATCCACGGCTCTCCTGCCGAAATTGCAAGGGAACATGCGGAGATGATCGCACGCATCAGTGCGGCGGCCCTTGCGCCCGGCATCTCCCGCGAGCTCTGGCTCTGGTCTCCCTGGGGCACCATGCGGTTTTTCCGGGTCGAAGGTGAGACGATCACCGAGCTCGACCGGCTCGGCGCCGAGCGGGCCCCGCTCATGAAGGGCCCGCTTGCCGGTACATTGCGGCCGCGGTGGAGGAAGCCGCGGAAAAAATCCGGCGATGCGGGATTATTACCGGGTTCCGGCCCGGAACAATCTCCCGCTGCCGGAAATCTGCTGCAACCGGCTTCCGGCCCGGAACAATCCCCGGGCACCGGCAATGAACCGCAACCGCCCGGCACGCCCGTGCCTGGACCGCTCGCCGGCAGCAGCGTGCGCGAGCCTGCGCCGGTCCGGTATCTCAAACGCAAAGCAAAAGAGAAGAGCCAGGCGGGGAATCCGCCCGGGTAGTACCCCAATGATTCCGGTACCCGTGAGAAAAAGGAAACAGGGAGCGGAGGAATTCCATGGTTCCTAGATAATACTTAAGAAGAGCGTTCACTGTATATTGATCAACGAACCATGAACACCCTCATCCGGAGCCGGAAGAAACAGATCGAGGAGTTCTGCACGGCGTGGAACATCCGGGAACTCCAGGTCTTCGGCTCTGTCACCACCGATCATTTCCGCCCGGACAGCGACATCGATATTGTCGTGGATTTCCTGCCGGGTTCACATCATACCCTCATCCAGCTCGCGCAGATGGAGGAGGAACTCGAAGGAATCTTCGGCCGGCGCATCGATCTGATCTCCCGGCAGGCTGTCGAGCAGAGCCGGAACTATATCCGGAGACGGAGCATCCTCGCATCCATGGAGAAAGTCTATGGCGCGTGACGATGCGTATCTCCTTGATATTCTTCTCATGGCAAAGGATGCGTGCGAATTTACCCGGGACCGTACGCGGGAATCCTTTGCAACCGACCGGCAGTGCCAGTACGCGGTCATCCGCTGTCTTGAAGTGATCGGCGAAGTGTCGAAGAACCTTGCAGGTTCTTCTCCCTTCTCATCCCGAAGGGATTCGTAGTATCCAAGCGGCTCTCACCGGAGACGCTCAACCGGTTCAATACGATCGAATGGCCGGCGATGGCACGGATGCGGGACATGCTCATCCACTCCTACGGGAAAGTTGATCTCGATGAAGTCTGGAACACGGTCACCAAAGATATCCCCCGGCTCATCGCCGTGCTCGAACCCGCAGTTCAGCCAGAAGATCAGGAATAACCGGCCGATTTATACCTACCGGCTCCCGGCCCGGGACAAATTCCGGCGACTGCCGACACTACGCAACTATCCGGTGAATCCGTTGCTGCAACGGCCCCGGCCGCCAGCGGTACGCGTGAGCCGGCGCCGGTCCGGTACCTCAAACGCCGGGCAGCGGAGAAGAAACGGCTGAAGGAAGAGGATGCGGCAGCACCGGGCAGTCCGGCCTCCCTGGTCCCGGGGGAGGTCCCCTCCGGCGGGGGTATGGATCCTCCGTAGTAAAGATCCCTCCCGGGAGGGGTATGGCCATTTGGGGCCATTTTGACCTCCGATTACCCTCTTTGGTACACTTTTTCGGTCGAATTCGCCAAAAAATCGGTCGCTGGTTTTGGGAGGAGGCTGTTTTGGGCCCTGATTGGCGTAATTCCCATGATATTCGTGCCAAAAATGTGCCGCTTTATGTCAATTACAGGTGGAAAAGTCGGGTCGGGACGTAGTTTGGGACGGGTGCCGGAGAGAGGGGATCTGGCTGGGCGGGAGGCCGGGAGCCGGGAAGTTTTTGCCGGAAAAATTATTTCGGGAATCTTTTTGTTGCCGGTTTTTTTTAAAATTTTTAAAAAAAGATGAACGCTCGAAGGGCTGACGCCCCAACCGCTTGAGTTTGTCCGGATTATTAAGCTAATATTGAAATTGTAATTCTTTCATCCTGGATATCGAACAGAAATAGGGCAAAAAATTATTTTACCAACAGTCCATTCCGCCATAAAGCGAGAACAACTTCCATTTGTCCATTTTGAACGATCGTTTTTCTAACAATTTGAACCCATAAATTGTTTTCATTTAAAAATGTTGGATTTTTTCGTAATATCTTGACCGCATCAATTGCATATTTTTTGTTTTTCTTAGAATTTGTATAGGTCCCCTTCGGAATCCCGTGGATTAATCCAACTTCACAAAGACCCAGAAATGCTGATTTAGGACAACACTTCATCCTTACTGATTCACTTTTTGTCTGGGTTGTTATTGCTTGTTCCCACGCTTCAATTGGATCCCCCACCTTTTTTTCGGCGAATAACTTGACTGCAAGAATTGCACTATCCCCAAAAATACCCAAAAATTATCACCTCTATGATTTCTCAAATTTGATATTGATTATCCTTAATGATTAAATTGCTGTATATCTTCAAGACGATATATCTGAATTAATGCTGAACCCTCGGTTAGATTGGAATCCGTGAATGCTTTTAACGGCATCAAACTATTTTCATCGATCTTGCTTTCCATGTATGATTTTGGATATGAACGATAATTCATACCAGTTCGCCAACTCTTCGGAATGGATCTCCGAATGAAAATCGCAGCGCCGAAGACCGGAACGTGCCACTGGGCAGAAGCTCCGACAAATCCTTTTCTTACAAAATCCACAACACCTTTTGGACCTTCTTCAGTTAATGGAACAAAGTAATGAACATGGCTTATAACAATATCGACTCCGGGATTCTCCAGTTTGTATTGTTGGGGGCCATAGGTGTCGTAACAGATTGATGGATAAAATCGAATTCCGTGCAAGGAAAAAATTCGTGGTTTCCCGAAATCTCCTGAGCGAAAATCGGTTGTCAGATGTACCCGCTTTTTTTCTTCTTGGGTTTTTGCCTGATATTTTCTGCCGATTGCAATAATTCCGGATTTGTCAAGGGAAAAAGAGATCTGATCCCTATCAATCCCTTCTCGAAATGATCCATCAATCCCAAGACTTACGACAATATTTGCTGAAATTTTTTGTAGGAAGTTGCAAATTTTTTTTTCAATGGTTGGAAAAATGGATTCTACCGGATCTTTTCCGGTATGAATCCATCCTCCAGGGAATAAGACGACACCATTCCCCGATATTTCAGATGAAACTTTTTTGATGATTCGTAATAATTCTTCAATCCGGTCTTTATTTTTTTCAGTATAGGGATTGATCTCCGAAAATCGATCATTAGATGTTTCAAGAGTTACTGTCGCAACCCACAGCGATGGTTGAGAATGATCCGAAGTCATCTTTTGGAAAATTATTGGTACTCAACTGGATCCTTCACACCCGCTTCACGGAACGCAGTTAACCGCTCATCACACGACCCACATTTTCCACACGCCTTTTCACCGCCATTGTAACATGTATAGGTCATAGAGTAATCAACATGTAGAGATAATCCACGTTTTACGATGTCCCCTTTTGACAAATACATATAGGGGACTTCCAGAATGAGGTCGTTCCAATCACACAGATGAAATGCAGTCATCATCGAGTTTACAAAGACCGGTCGACAATCAGGATAGATTGCATGATCTCCCGCGTGGGCTCCATAAAAAAGATGATTTGCTTTGATTCCAATTGCATATGCAGCCGCAATACTGAGCAAAATCATGTTCCTGTTAGGAACAACGGTTTGTTTCATATTGTCGTCGGCATAATTTCCCTCAGGAACTTCCCAGTTTTTTTGAGTGAGGGAAGATGGTGCAATATCACCGAAGAACCCAATATCAATAATTTTGTGGGGGATATGTAATTTTTGACAGATCTTTTGAGCACAACCAATCTCTATGCAGTGTTTTTGATGGTAATCGAAAGTGACCGCATTGACTTCATATTCTTGATGAATTAGATCGTAGAGAAGTGTGGTACTATCCATTCCACCAGATAAAATAAGAACTGCCTTTCTGATTGATTTAGATTCATCAGTTTTCGTCAAGTGATCCTTTCCTAATATCTTTCATGATATCTTCAAACTTTACCCTATTTACTCGGTATATTTTTTTTCTCCCATCTGATGGGTCTTGACGTTTTGAGATATATCCCGATTTTCCAAGCTTCGATAAAATTTGTCCCGTATATTTTTCATCATGGTTGAGTAGTGTAACAGCATTTTGGAAATTAAATTCCTCATAGTTGAATTTTGAAAATAATAACGATAGATCTTTCCACAGAAATTTAGGAATAAAAACTGCCATGTTCTCCTGAGCAAATTCTATTGGAAAGATACTTATAGTTATGAGTAGTCAAATCAATAATTAGTCTAATTAATAGTTAGAGTTTTTACAATGTTGTCTAGCATTAAATTTATCAAGACGGCACACGGGAATTTAGAAACCCCGGCATTTTTTCCGGTTTATCATCTCAACAAAAGGGGTTCGGGTTCGTGTCCGAAATTTTGGAATGAAATTCCTGAATTAAAAACGATGCTCGTGAATGCAAATGGTATAAAAGAATGTGAACGTTTTAAAAAAATATTAACCCATGGTTTAGATAAGCACCTCAACTTCCCTGGGATAATTTTTGTGGACAGCGGTGGTCTCCAAAGTCGTCTCTATGATCTGAAATTAGATCCTCTAGAGATGTTGAGAATTCAGGAAAAAATCGGTGCAGATATCGCAGCAACTCTCGATGCTCCAGTCTTTTCAAAAGATAATATCTCTTCTCATAATCATTCTGAGCATATCAGAATAACGATTCAGAATGCTTTGTTCTCGTTAAAAAATCGCGAACGGGAGGATATGCGACTCTATGCGGTAATTCACGGAAACGACATAAAGGTCATGACTAACATGATCGATTATCTCAAACGGAAAGGAAACTTTGACGGTTTTGCTATTGGTGGTCTGATCTTCAAACGATCGAATTATCGAAATCTTATCAATCTTGTCATCGCTCTTCGCAAACGCGCCGGGGATAAACCCCTTCATGTTTTTGGACTTGGTGGACCGGCGATGATTCCTTTGCTCACCTATCTCGGCGTGGATACATTTGATTCATCGTCGTTTCTTTCGGTCTGGGTCGAATCGTGTATATTTTACTCCAGAACAAGGGTCATGGGAATTTAAGGAAATGCCCGAGATGGAGTATTTACCCTGTGTCTGTCCGGTCTGTTGTAAGAATTCCTTAGAGCAGGTTCGCTCTCAACGTAGATTGATTGGAATGCATAATTTATGGATGATTTCTTACGAAATCCGAAAGTTGAAGATGCACATTCAGGAGGGAGATATGGATCCTTATCTTGACTATCGTTTTGCGAACAATCCGCAGATAAAAATCGCATACAAATATGCGAAGGCAAAAATCAGAGGTTTCGTATGAGACAAACAATGCGTCCGGTTTCGCTGAGTCGAGTTGTTGAGACGGCAGATTTCGCAGGAAAAATAGGGAAATTTAGCAGCAAAGATTTGGCTGAATTTTTGAAATCATCGCTTTCCAGAGGAAAAGAAATTGCAGAAGAGTCCGTGAATATTGGCATATTAGCCAAAGAAGACGATCTTTATGTTCCGACGAAATTATGTTCCATCTTCCTTGTCACTCTGCGAAAAAATGATTGGAAAGCAATTCATGAAATAATGATGGACTATTCCTTTTATCGAATTTTTTTCGAGATCCTTCAATCGATAGAACCGGCAACTCCGGAAGAGATTCTTATAGCCCTCGAAAAATCAGCAATCCCCTTTAATGAAGCTTCCCGTCAGGTTCTCTGTGACTGGGGTGAGCGAATCGGGTCAGTTCAGCGAAATATTTTCACTAATCAGTATTTCACCATCGGAGATTCGAACCAATCCATCATTTCCACATTCCTTGAATCGTATCAAATATTGAATGAAAAAACCGGGTTGTCACTTCGTCAGAGATATGTAGAGATTCCCAAAGTGCGGGAATTTGTATGCCAGAAATTGAAAATTTCTCGTGAAAATTTTGAAGTGCGTTTCATAGAATTATGTCAAAAAAATATCGGAAAGATCGAACTTGCAGGTGCTCCGGTTACTACCCATGCAAAAAAATCTGCAAAAAAAGTGAAGAATGTGCAATTTCTTGAACTTCATGACAAAATCACGATGAAATTGTCATCAAATCAATTTCTCAATGGCGTAATGGTGGGAAGAAAATCGTATTATTTTGTTGCATATCATGGAGGTGAATTGATTGGCTGAATTTACTCTGACCTTGAAAAATAAAGATTATTCAAAATATGGATTGGCCGGGAATCCTTTCCCTTTCTCCGGAGTACCTGATGAACACCCAAACATTTACATCGGGCAGGATAGAGTGCTCGAACAAATTAATTCTGTTTTATCCTCGACAGTGATGTCTCACCAGTCCAGTCATCTCATTATCACCGGATCGTACGGGAATGGTAAAAGTCACACTCTAAAATTTATAAAATCGCATATCCGCGATGAATTCACAGATAAATCGGCAACGAAAATATGTGTCGGCTATGTTTCACAACCGGGGGAAACCTTCCTCGATATTTACACAAAATTCATGTACGATCTCGGCTACCATTTCGTGAAACAACTGTCGCAATCATATCTTGGCCAGATCGCTTATCAACTCTCTAAAGAGGGGTTGATTGATGCCAAGATCCGTAAAGGTCAAGGGTGGAAACAAATAGAGAATGGCGATGTTTTGATCTCGGATATTGTTCCTAAGGCCATTGAACGATTGAACAACGGGATCAAGTTTGTCGATTTCACCCGGGCTTTCATAGCCATGTCGTACGAAGAAAATTCTATTTACTCGTGGGAATGGCTATGTGGCGAAGGTATAGAATACAATAAACGGCATGAATTGTCTCTTGGAAAAAATCTAAATGATACAAACTCCATCCGTGCATTTGGGGCGTTGAAATATATCCTGGAAGATCTTGATTATTCTTCCCTGGTTCTTCTTATCGATGAATTCGAATATATCGAGACGCTTCCTCCTCTCAAAAAACAGAAGTTACTCAATTCCCTCCGGCATATCATCGATATGAATGGAGAAGGGCTGTCGATGATTATTGCGTGTGCGCCAGAAGTCTGGCAGACTATAGTCGCGGAGTATCATGCATTCTCCGAACGGATTGCAAAGGAGACAAATCTCAAACCTCTTGACCAGGATAAAATCAGGCTATTGCTAATGTCTTATCTCAATAATAAAAGAGCAAAAGATCAGAACTCACTCCTCCCATTTACCGAAGATTCTATTGAAGAAATTTTCCAGATCTCTCAGGGTAATACTCGTCGCGTGATTTCGCTTTGCAGTCAGGCCCTCGATGCTTCGCTACAGTTTAATAAACCAACGATTGATCGTGAGATTCTTGAAGCAGTAATTGCTGGGTGAGGAGATGATATTTTTTCTTATTCACTCTTCCATCGGATTGAGAAGATACTTTTGAAGAGATGTATTCTCAATGGGAATTGCTTCATTCATTTTAATGTAATTTACATCAAATTTTCCTCGGTTAATCGTCAAATAATGATCATTATTCATTTTCATAACAATTTTAGAAATAGTCGATTTGGATACCGTCCCGTTGAAGAAGTTCAGATCAATTTCAAAATAAAGATTTTTTTCTTGAGAACTCTCTTGGTCTAATTTTAGCGAATGCAAAAAAGAACATAATTCTGATAATGAACTCCATTCTAGAGCTTTTTTTTCGAAGAGTGGATCAAATTTTACGATTTGTCCTTCTTTGAAAGTAAAATTTAGATCCTGCATCCACTGTTTGAGTTTCGGGGAAGCAGAATTATTGAGCCCATGAGTTTGAGAGATACTTTGAATAATCTCATCTAAATCATATTTCCCATCTCTAATTTTTGAAATTGCATCACGATAGAATGTCGTGGATTGGTAAAATTTTCTAAAGAAATGATATGAGACAATTGAATCATATTCCCCATTAGCACACCGTGCTGCAACTTTTTTACCAAGTGGTGTTAATTGAGAATTGTCAATAAAATCAATTTTCTCTAACAGTTTGATCTGGTCTGAGATATATTTCTCTGAAACCGGTTTGAAATCCGACCCTTCAATTGTTCTTTTTCCTTCATTGTAACTTATCAATACTTCACGATTGAAATCTGAGTACGGATTACCTGATAGTTCTCTATTAAAAATTATTTCTAATATTTTACAACACGTACTCATATTTGTTATAGAGATTAATGATCTGGAAACTTCTTTAGAACTATTATTTGCTGTCATTTTGCAATCCGATACGTTGGTATTAAAACTTTATTTTCTTCCAAAAATTTTATGAAATTCTTGGCCCGTGTTTTATCGAGATTAAATTCATTCTCGATAGAATCAATAGTATAATCTTTTTCCGGATTGAACATGGATTTTAGGATAGGCCCTAATGATTCAAAATCTAAGTCAACGGTAATTTTTAATGATTCAATCAACTCTCCCTTTCGAATACATGTGTTGACGGATTCAATTTTATTCCCCATAATTAAAATGACATTTCCAATTTTCTCTAATTGCTCTTCCGAAAGGTATTGTTCACAATTTTTTAGTAAAATGTTACCTTCACTGAATTTCGTTGATAAATGATTTTTATGATTTCCAGCCAATATTTCTAATGTCGCATAATGATTGCGCATTTTCAAAAATCTTTGTTGTACCTCATTTAAATTTTCAGAATCCTGAATGAATGTCCACGCATTCTTTATTTCAGCTTTATCTTCATCAATAAGACCTTTTTCGGCAGCAATTGTCAATTGGGAAATATTGAAATTTTTTATATCATTCAGTAATTGGGTTGATGTTGCGTGGAATTGATTATATTCTGCAATGAGTTCGTCAAACGTTTGTTTTGAAATTCTCATAAATGAGATCATATCTGTTCTTTCAAAGACACCATTTAATTCAGTTAAAGTTTCAGTTAATTTTCGTTCTAGTTCCGGATCCCGAATTTTTAAATCAGACAAGGTTGTAAGGGCAGAATCAATAGTTTTTTTCCGGTTATTATATTGCGTAGAAATTTCTTTAATCGCCGAGACGTATGCTTCTGACGCTTGAGACACGTTTTTGAAATGTACCTCTTGCAAGTATAATTCCATAAAATTGCCAAAAATATTATCTGTGGCTTTAAAGGACGTAATTGCCGCTTTTATTTCTTTTAATTGTTTTATGAACGATTTTGTTTTACTAATGAAACTTTTTGCCTGGTTTTCTCCGACTCCTTTCTTCATTTCATCAATTAGATTTTCAATTTCTTTGGAGTTCGCTTCAATTTTTTTAATTAAAATTGATTTTCTATCCTCAAAATGTCTTAACTGCATCCCATCAATGATTTCCAGTTTTTTGAGCAATTTTACTGCGGCTTCAATTGGTTTTGATTCGAGATTGAAGAAAAAAACCTTTGACCAGAGATCTTTAGGATTGAACATTCCTAATGAAACCATCTGTGTATACCATCGAGGGATTGTGAAGCTCGCCCCGTCAAAAAATCCCCAGTCGGTTAGAGAATCTACATTAACTTTCTTAAGATCACATTTCGAGAGATTGTGTAATTCTATTATAAATGATTCAAAGTTCTCCTCGGATTGTAATCTTGATCCGAATAATTGCGGTATATAATGATCGTTCTTGTATTTTTCATACAATTTTGATAATTTATCATTTAGTTCAGAAACTTGTTTCGATATCTGATCTTTTGCTTTTGTTAGATCCCCAGAAGAAATCAATCCGGGTTCGTACAAGGCATATCGAATCATCATATTCGGAGAGTCGGACAATTTTAAGGTAAATTCATTTTCTGCAATATTTTTCACTTTGTTAGTATCATTTGTAACAAAAATACAGAAATAATCAGATTTTGTTTTCGCTTCATTCGCCATTTTCAATGAGAGTGGTATTTTGGCTTTTTCTCCAGGGATTGAAAAAACAAGTTTTCCAGATTTATCGATACTAAAATGATTTGAGCAATCGTGAATGACTCTCGAAATATTTTTAATTGCATGTTGCAATTGTAGTTCTTTATTTTCTAAGAATCCGTTGTCTGTTAATTTATCCGCTCGATCTCTACCCATTTTCTGGAAATCAATATCGTCGAAAGGATCTGCAGAAGGTTCAGAACCCGGACTTGTCCCAGCAGTTGGTGGAAGTAGGGGAGAGGTAGAACGGTGAGTGAGCCATTCATTTACTTTGGTTTTATCAATAATTCCTCCACCTCGTCGGCTATAGTAAAACAAAATATCGTGACAACTGATTATGAATTTCCTCCAGAAGAAAAGGCCTTTATCATCCTTGGATTTTTTTATAAGGATAAGAATTCCTTCTTGCGTGAAAGGATTAAACTCATCGGCTTGTCTGTTATCGATTCTTCTCTCTTTTAACCGATTCTTTACAAATTCCATTGCATTATCTTCGGTGAAAGGTTGTAAGAAAATCGTCCTTTCCAATCTAGTCTTTAATGCATTATTTACTCCGCCAATATGCTGGTAACTTCCCTCAGTCATGTATAAGAATAAAGCAACAGGAAATTTTTGATCCATTGAATCTTTTTGAATGTAGCCCAACAAATCTCGTAAATATTTCAAATCTCGCTCAAGTTGTGGACTTGTAATAGATGGAGTCAGCCACCGATCTTCTACTTCATCAATGTGGATAACGATACAATCCCGGTCGCCAACATTGGTTAGTGCGTTGATATAGCCGTACCACATGCTCATGAGACGAATAGCTTTTCTGAGATCCGCCTTCTCTGATTTTTCAATTTTTATTTCATGAAAAGGAAGATCAAGAGCGGCATTGAGACATTCGTCAATTTTTGATTGTTTTAATTTGCTTGTTGCGATTTCTAGTCTATCGATAATTAACGATAAAATATAAAAGGGATCGTCATTCGATCCGCTTTCCATTTTAACATAGACATGTTCCGTTTTCGGATGATACTTACGGGAATTGTTAATCAATTTATATGCAAGCGCAGTCTTACCGGAACGGGTTCTCCTCTCACAACCGCAGCAATTAATTTTCCACTTGACCGAACCATCCCAATGATTTCATTACATTGATTCAGTTCTTCAGCCCTTAGTCGAGATTCAACGTACGATATATTGTCCTGATATTCCCCTTGAGCTTCAAAAGGTATTGATTTTAAATTCAGGTTTTCGAGATTGTTTCTCTCAACATCAGGCTCAATTCTGGCTAACATATGATCATCTAAACTACAGTTAGACGACATTTACTATTTAAATTAATAAGAATTGTTTAATAATGATTGACAAGGAATCCTATCTTGTGAGTTCAAATTTAGAATCATCCCCTTACGATACATCACGATTGGGCACAATTATTCGCGATTCTGAACAACTTTTCTATGAACGTAGAATTGAATGTATTAAAATAATTCATGAAATAAGCTCGATGTTAGACGAACATATTCTTGTTATTGATCCAAACCATGAGAAATATATTTTTGGCAAACCAATAAAATATGTTGCAATTGACGGTACAAGAGACATCATTGAGGGACAGTCGCATGCACGATTATTTGCTGGAGCTTTCGCCGTAAGTGGCAATTTTGATGACAGAGTCGATATAACCGATATTGATCGAAGTTGTGTATTCAGTGTCGTATCCCTTCCGTACAAAATTTTAACATCAGGAAATGACTACGTTACCGAAAGTGCGGGCACAATTACTAATTTATTGATGCTTCTGGCGGAAATTTTTGTTGCTTGTCAATATGCTCAAAAAGATATGAATGTAATTCTTTTAGATAGACCTTTGTGTGGAACTCTCGCAAATACAAGTATAAAAGTCCCTGAAAATAGTATTCTTAAGAAATTCGGTGCAAAATCGATAAAAAAATCTACTGACATTAACGAATTATTAAATATTTTCGAGAATTTTTGTAAACGACTATTTTTGGAGTCCCATCCGGACCCCCTGGAAATCGATGACCGGTACATCTCCAGTGAAGAACTCATGTATATTTGCAGAATTGGAATGGAGAAATTATTTCTTACCTGTTCTGAAAGGAATATAGAATTAATTGGTCTTACTAAAACAACAAGTGATTGTTCATTTTTAAGATTGCTTATCACCCTGAATTCAATAGATAATCAAGATACTGAGAAAATTCGAAAAATATTATCTCAAATCGATGATTGCAAAATGCTCCAAAGTTGGATTGAACCTTATCAAAAACTTGTCTGCACTCAAGAATATGATACTGCACTTATGACCCTAATGGTTGACGAGTCTAAAAAGGTAATCGAACTTGGCGGGGGTGGATTAGCACCGAGGAAACGCATTGTGCGCTCGTATATGAGTTTTGGATCATCCCATAAAGGGGGTTTTGTCTTCGCAATTGAACGGTTAATCTTACCTTTAGAAAATCCCCCGGTTCTACAACTTCCAGATAAAACTGAGATATATCTTTATTCAAGAGATGGAAATGAGAAACAAAAATGGATATTCCACCTCTTAAAGGATATGTGTACCGGAGCATTTCCCGAAGCATTGTATTACCCCCTCCCTCTAGCACTATCTCATAGATTTGCGAAGTCAAATTTTGACTATATTCGCCCTCGGCTTAAGGCAACCAACTACGTTTTTGGAAGGGAATATGGATACAACGATATTAAGGGAAGATTTACATGAAGGAACCAATTATTGAACCTTTTAGAATTGAAGGTCGGGCCATCAAAATATCCGGAAGTGGATCGAACACTATTGTTGAGATTTTCTTCCCATATACGAAGGAGGCGATTACTCACATTAGAGAGGGATCATTCTTAGCTCTTGAGAATGTTAGGTCTCAACGACAAAGAAGAATTTATTCTCTGTTTAATGTTGTGAGCTATGATGTCTTTCACTCGGGTTTGACCGATCTCGATCCAACGAAAGTGCCCTTCCCCGAAAGCGTTATTGAAGTAGCTAAGCGTGCTTTTGATGAGTTAGTTGAAGGTACGCAGGATCATAACATGAGTTTAGCGGGAATTAAGGTCAGATGCATACCCGCGGGTTATGAAATTGTTGATGACACGAATCAGACAATAAATATCAGTACGGAAAAACCTCTCATCGGCTCGATGGTTTATCACCCTACTATCAAAGTATTAGATAAAATGTTCAATCAAGGGCTGTCTCTCGACGATAATGCAATTGAAATCGGAGAATACCATCATGGAATCGAAAGTGTTCAAATTTTACTGAATCCAAAAAAATTGATACAACACCATATCGGAGTTTTCGCATCAACTGGTGCAGGAAAGAGTTTTCTTATCTCCAATCTGATAAGAGAGACCTTAAATAAAGATGTTCGCAGTATTATTTTTGATACCGTTCCGGAATTTCCTGCACTATTGATTGATGTAATTGATGAATACGTTGAAAAACATAATGAAAATTTTAAAACTTCGATTATCTTCAGAAATAAAGAAGATATAATTGCAGTAAATGATGCTGAGGCATTATTAGAAAGAATTACAATCCCTGAGCCTCTTCGTGAACACCGAGAAAAAATAAGAGAAGTCTTCGATCGTTCCAAATATCTTATCGATCCGGTTCCAAAAATAATGCTACCGTTTTTAACAGCATCTGAAATAATTAATCTCGTTAAATACACAATGGGAATCAAAAGGCTTCCACAGGCAGATACCGTTGCAGATACGATTGAACAAACAATTGAAGATAGATATCCTGATCAAATTTTCGCGGGAAATGTTCCTGGATTATCAGAATATGTCTCAGATTACGAACCAATCCAGCACATTTTTGATATAATTATTCACGAACAATCAAGGATTGATAATGAAAAGGATGTTACCTACAAATTTTATGATTCGATATATGAATTATTACGTCATAAATCTCTACAACGAGATCATGAATTAAGCTCCTTTATCTCTGAAATTCAGAATCACTATATCCAGAGGTGTCAGGTCATTGAGCCTAGAGATTTAGTCACTCCATTACTTGAGGGAGATACTCGACTTCATATTGTGATTAGTGATCCCTCTGATGATACCAAACATTTAATGTCAAATGCAATTTCCAATGCATTTGCTTTACAAAAAGGAAAGCCAGATAACCGTCTTCTTTTCGTGATCGATGAAGCTCACAATTTTGCGTCCATTGATCCATCCTCAAGCTCAAAAGCAATCGAGAAGCTGGCGCGGGAGGGAAGAAAGTTCAATCTCGGATTATGCATGGTTTCCCAACGCTGTACATATATGAACACTAGTGTTATGGCCCAATTAAAGACCTATTTCATAAGCAACCTTCGAATGAAAACAGACAGAGATAGGATCAAATCGATTTTCGATATAAATTCTGAAATTCTCGATAGCACTGCGAATCTGAGCGGTCAGGATTGGTATCTTGCCTCCGAAGTAGCAACAGGACTGAAAAACACTCCAATAAAAATCAGAGTTTATAATGTGAATAAACGAATTGAACAAACGATTCTCATATAATTTTTTTAAATATGTTTATCTGCTTGTATCGAATATTCAAAATATGGATATGATACAGAAATGGAATATCCTGATTTTAAACTAATCGTTGAACCTATTTTTGGAAATCCTATCGAAGGCACACAGGAAGAAATTATCCAACATTTAGAGGATCCTTTATGGGTTATTGCAGGTCCCGGATCGGGGAAAACTGAAGTTTTAGTTTTAAGAACATTAAAATTAATTTTTGTCGATAACATCTCCCCAAAATCAATAATTATCACCACATTTACTAAAAAGGCAGCAAAAAATTTGATGGATCGAATATTGAATTATTTACCAGCTATTTATTCCCAGTTTCCTGAATTGGAGACAACGATTGATATTCATCAATTGCGAATTGGTACTCTTCACAGTCTTTGTTCGGAAATAATGCAGGAATACCGATATCCACAATTCGAAAATTTTAGATTATTAGATGAAATCGAGCAGGTATTTTTTTTATACGACCACTCAATTTTACTCAACGACAGAACTGACAGATTTGATAGTGTATGGACCTTTTTTAATTTTCTTTTAGGTTATTTTCAAAATAAATTTACTCGAACAAAGGCTGCGGTAAAAATTTTCAATCGATTAACTGAAGATAGAATTAACTTAGAACAATTGCGGACCGCCAGTCCTGAAATGGAATTACTGGTTGAAGCATACGAGGATTATCTCGCACAATTAGAAACCTATCGAAGATGCGATTATTCCTATTTGCAACAAGAATTCTCAAATTTTTTAAATACAGATTTGGGTGCATTGTTCATGTCAGGTGACGAAATCCATCCTGGCGTACAATATGTGATGGTTGACGAATATCAAGACACGAATCCTATCCAAGAACAAATTTATTTAAATTTATGCGAATCCACTCACAATTTATGCGTTGTCGGTGACGATGATCAAGCATTGTATCGGTTTCGAGGTGGGACTGTTGAATGCATGATTACGTTTGATCAAGCTTGTGAAAGAAATTGGGGAATTCCTCGACAAACGGTAATAGATAATCGAAAATTTTTAAATCGAAACTATCGATCGCATGCTAGAATTGTTGCTTTCTTTGATAATTATATTCAATCCTTCCCTGAAATGCGTATTCATGGAGCAAGAGTTCAAGCAAAACCGCACCTCGAGCCACATAGTTCGATAACAGGGACTTATCCCGCTGTTGCGTACATCATGGGTCGGACAATCGATAGTACAGCGGTATATTTTGCACGATTTGTAAGAAGTTTAATTGAAAACGGGATTGTCGAAGATCCATCTCAATGTGTTATTCTAATGCGAAGCGTGAAAGACAATTCAACAAATGCTGGTCCGTTTATGGCATCTCTTGCCGCTCAAAATATTCCAGTGTATAATCCTCGTTCAAGATCTTTTCTGGTTCAAGAAGAAGTTCAATTGGCATTTGGAGCTTTATTAAAAATAATTGATCCTCAATTAGACGCATTAAATTCTCTAGGAAGTCCAAGAATACAAACACAGGTTCAAAATTGGATTAATTTTTATGATACATATATTCAAAATCACCCAGACGCGAACCATTTGGCTTTTTACGTTTCCGAATCAATTAGACTTATCCCACAAAGGTTTGAAGTTAATTCATGGATGAATATTTCCATTTTAGAAATTTTTTATCGCATAATCGCACATGATCCTTTCAGACAGTGGCAGAATGACCCCGAACGGACATATCGCATAGGAAAGATAACAAAAATAATTGAGTCTTACTCGTCAATACCCTACCCCGGTAGGGTAGGCTCTAACCGTGGCCAATTAAAACGAAGTTCAAACCCCAATCATGGAATCAGTTTTGGCTGGAGAAGACAATTTTATTATGAACTTATCAGGTACTTAACCTCTGAAGGTTTGAATGATCCTGAAGATGAGGAAGTTATCTGTCCTTTGGGACGACTTCCGATTATGACAGTTCATCAAGCAAAAGGTCTACAATTTCCGTTTGTTTTTGTTTTTGGATTAAATGACAAACCGAGTATTGATTCCACAATTCAACTTGAAAGTACTTTTTTACCTTTCCGTTATAATCTCCCTCTAATCGATCTTACAGCCCGCTCAAAAATCTGCTCAGGATCTGGTGAGATTTTATTACGTTGCTTATTCACGTCCACAGTATGCCTTAATTCATATTATTCCAAAAGCACACCGATTAGAGGCATACGGATATCCGAACCAAGATTTTAATCAATATTTTGTTGATATGTTCAATGAAGGAGGAGTACTATATGACAGGGCGCCGTTACGCCGAACTTAGAGGCACAATTAATCTCAGACCGGAACGACCGATTATCCATCGTTATAGTGTAACCGGAGATATTTTATCATTCCAAATATGCCGACGTCAATATGGTTTTTTTGTCCATAGAAAATACACTCCTGCGCATGTTGTTCAAGCATGGTATGGTCAGATAATTCATCAGGTATTGGATAAGCTACATCTTCATTATTCTGGGTTTTTCAATGAAGAACAACAAGGGCACCTCCCAACGGATCAAGAAATTGATGAATATTTTGCCGAAGTCGATCAAAGTCTAAGAGCTAAAGGATTGCATTATATCAATTCCGCTTTACGAAATCAATCTCTCAGAGTAATAAAAAAATTTAATCGAATCGAAGGAAGCTCATTATACCCCCGAATTCTTGACACGGAATGTAATTTTCAAAATAACCAAGGAAGTTTTATTTTAGAAGGCGTCGTCGACGTCTTGAGTAGTTTGACTCAACAACCCGGCACAACTAATTTTGCCCAAGTGGAGATTTGGGATTATAAAGGATCTAAATATCCTAATGTTAACATGATCTCCGGAAGAAATAAACTTCAAAGGTACATTTTTCAAATGATGGTATATGCTGAATTGTACCGATCAAAAACGGGCATGTATCCATTAAGAGCAAAATTATATTTTATCAATGAGCTTGACGATGATGAAATCGTTAGTCGTCCAACGAATGCGATATATGAAATAGACTTCACAGATCCATCTAACTTATCTAAAATCAATGACGCCATGAATATTTTTCGCCAAACCGTAGCAGCAATTGAAGATTGTAAATTGCATGATCAATGGGACGCTCCTAATAGCATGCCTGACTTTGAAACCTGCACAATTTGTGATAAGCGGTGGGATTGTAGTGCAGTCGGAGATACTTTTCCGATGAGACATCCATAATCAGCGATCGATATCAAAACTTTATTCCCATTTTATACCTAATAATTCAATTGAATCATGCGTTTCTTTATCCCCGAATGGGACGATCGGGTAGACCCTTACTATGATTTTCCTACTGATACCCATTCGGCATTACATAAGTCCAACCCGATAAAAAATGATTATTATATGTGGGAGATTTTTGGTATTGACAATGTTCCTTTTGACGGGGTTCTTGTTTCCATCGCCACATTACAACAAAATAAAACGAAATATCAAGCAACCCTCAAATCCGGTATTCATGACCTTCTTCGACTTCCTAAAAGTGTTGAGATTTTAGCAGATTGCGGAGCATTTTCTTATATTGATAAAAAAAATCCACCGTACAAAACATCGGACGTTTTAGAACTCTATCGAGATGGAAAATTCGATTATGGAGTAAGTGTAGATCATCTCGTTGTTCCGATGTACAAGGAACAAAATCAAGAAAGAATTAAAATTACCTTTGAAAATGGTTTGAAAGCTTTTCATCTATGGGAAGTAGAATACAAGGATGATTTTCAATTAATTGTCGCAGTTCAAGGGGCAGAAATAACTGATTATCTAGACATGTTCGATAAGTATTATGAAGAAGGGATTCGACATTTTGCATTCGGAAGTCTAGTTCGAACCCCAACATTCTTTATTATCAAGCTGGTCACTGAATTAATAAATAACATAAAATCTACTGGAAAAAAACCTAAGTTCATACATTTCTTCGGTGTTGCACGATGTGCGCTTTTTCCGAAATTCAAAGAATTTGAGGAATTAATCGGTTGTCAAATATCTTTTGACTCTGCCTCATATTTACGAAAAGCTTGGCTAACCTCGGCTAATACGCAATTCAATTATATCGATCAAGCTTGGGAAGGATATTCTGCGATACGAGTACCTCCAAAATATAACCGGTTAAATGAGGAATTCTTAGATCATCAAGAATACGAAAAAGTGTCGCATAATATTCTAGAGGCGTTACGAAATTTTGATAAGGACTTGATTAGTCTTGACGATGTACTTCATGAGTTGGAAGAATTTATCAAAAAAAGAAACGACGATCCAAAATTACTCACGTACTACAAACGAACTCTCGAATCAAAACCATGGAGAGATTGTCCATGCCCGATTTGTAAAGAAATCGGCATCGATGTGATGATATTCCGGGGAAATAATCGTAACCGTCGACGTGGTTTTCACAATATTTATGCGTTCAATCAATTGTTAAAGGACAATTCAAAATGGGAGATATGTAGGAAAAAGGAAACCGCAAGACGGATGAAATTGCAAGAAAGAACAAATCTTGATTTCCTGAAAAAAGGAATGAACGTTTTGATCATTACGGCGTGCAGTAAAAATAAACTCGGTTGTGACAGTTCGATATCTGCGCCGGCAAAAGAGATGTATCAAGGGACTCTCTTTAAAAAAGTTAAATTATTTGCAGAAGTGATGAATTTCGATTATCGGATAATCTCTGCAGAACACGGACTCGTCGAACCAGATGAAAAAATTAAGGGTTATGATAAAAAACTCCGGACGAATGGAGATATCGAATATATCCGTTCTGGTGTTGAAGAAAAAATAAAAGAAGAATTCTCTCACTATGATAAAATCGTCGTAGTAGCCGGAGAGAAATATCGAGAAGTTTTAATGAATGTTTTTGATGAGCGATTTTATTTTTTGAAGGCGAGAGGGATTGGAGATTTAATTAGTATTGTTTCAAAAGCAATTCCAAAAAATAAAAATTTATCAAATTTTTAAATAAATTTTTTCCCAGGAGATTTTTCAAGTAGATACTTAAAGGATTTTTTTATTTTATGCCTAATAATGCATACATATATCGCTGAAATTACAATTCCGGCAATCGGAATATATACAATATTCAAAAAATCAAAAGCATTTGGAATGATTTTCCAAATATAATAGATTGTCACTCCTAAGCCAAGGACTATTCCTAAAAAAAATTGAATTTGAAAATGTTCAATCATCTCTCTTTTTTTTGGATCAGAATTAAAATAGGGATGTATATTTTTTTCATCATCAGCACCTAAAAATTGTTTTTCAATATTTGAGATTATGACCAAATTTCGATTAACCCAGCCGGATGAATCGTATACATGAGCTGAAAAACCACCCAATTACCAAATATGCTAAAAAAATGAATATGGATATTGTAACAAAATTAAGATCTTTTATTTCAGCTGCCAAAATTGCTCCAATTGTTGCAAAAATTACTGTTATCGGTTGCCATATGAGGGTGATATGTCTCGTCGTATTATTCCACATCTGATCATACATATTTATGAGAAATTGTTGTCGAGCATGAGCATCTTCAGAGTCCATATTAGGGACTCTTCCGCAATAGGATTTCGTTCTTTCCTTTTGAATTATGGATTCTGAATACATTGAGCCTTAGCCCACGCAAACTGTGGGGCGCCAGCCCCGCCGACCATCGCCTCACCGCACCGGGAACGATTTCTCCACCGCATCCCCGCTCGCAATCATCCTCTCGATAAACTCATTCGGTTGAGAGTATGTAATCACGAGAACATCCGACGCCCGGGTCATCGCAACGTACAGGAACCGCTGCTGCAAATCCACATCTGCCGGAGTTCGAGGTGAAAACAAGTCGGCCCACATTACAAAGACAACCCGGTACTGCAAGCCTTTGGACGATGCCACGGTCTGCACCTTGATCGACTGTTCAAAAACCTTCATCCGGGAATAGTACCCTTCACTCAGCCACGTGACCGGTGCGAGCGTCCCGAGGTCTTTGAGGAATCGTTTGAAAGTCTCGTTGTCTTTGTGAAGTTTCTTGACATAGAGTATACCCATCTCGTGGGGCTGTAAGGTTATCTGGATCTCGTTGAAAGGTACATTCCCGTCAAGAAGTACTTTTGCGATATTCAAGATCCGTCTGCATTCATCGGCATGGTCCCTGCATTTCAGGAGAACCGGCTTTGGCCCCCGGCGGATGGCCTGGCTGGGATCCACCGGCACGATCGAGATGGAGTCCTCGTTGTTCTTCACATTTTTCGCCGTGAAATGGGCAGCAAGCCGGAGGATCTCACGGGTATTCCGGTAATTACGGTCGAGATCGAATGCCTGATGAATGGTCCTGCCCACCGCTTTGATACCAAGGGATTTCCAGCTCACGGCATCGATCAGCCGTATGCCCTGGTTGCCGTCACAGACGATCAGCAGATCGCCATCAAGAGGATCGGTGAGTGCCTCCAGGACACAGGAGAACCAGATCGGCGGGAAATCCTGTGCTTCGTCTACTAGGATCGCATCGTACTTCCGGGAATCCCCGCCATGCTGCCGGAGATGATCCAGCAACCGGGTCCCCAGGCCTGCATCGTCCTCAAGCTGCCTGGTCGATGGATCTTCCTTCCGGGGCTGGATGCCGTTATGCTTCGCCCACCCATCGAAATGGAACACATTGATCCGGGGATAGTCCTGAAGGATATGTTTGAGATATACGCTCAGGACAACATTGTAACAGAGCAGCAGGATCTTTGCGTGGGGATCCCATTCGTGCAGCCATTTCGCCCGTGCGATCAGGAGCACGGTCTTTCCGGAGCCGGCCACTCCGTAAATAATCCGGTGCCCCTCGCCGATCTTCCGGGCATTGTTCTCCTGCCGGCGGTCCAGGACGACCAGATCGAAACATTTCTCCGCTTCCTCTTCAGTCAGGGATTTTGAGGGCAGGTAACTCAGAATAATTTCCGGATGGATGATGGACCGGAGGACATCCACCTGTTCCGGTGTGAAGGGTGTGATCGGCCAGAACGGATCGAAGAACCGCATCAGGGTATTTCGTATCTCTTCGGCAGAGGCATCTTCAAGATCAACCAGTTCATCCCGGAACAGGGTAGTATCTGTCTTGAAAATTTCCGCAACGTTCTGATCCTTTCGTCGCAATATATTGTCACGGGAAATATTCGACAACACCACAAAATGGCAGAACGGGAAGAAGAACTTGTTCTTCCGGGGGCCGTCCTGATGGAAAAGCTGGGAACGGTTCGGGCTGTTCTCACACGCCCCGGCCAGCCTCCACATATAATTCCGGGCCTGTTCGAGCGGATGGATCTCCTGCCGTTCACGATCATTGATATTGACGGTTATCTCTGAGTGATTACCTCTGACGATATCATCGAGATACCAGCCTTTCACTTCAATAATAATGACGCCGAGGTCCGGTGCAATTACAATGAAATCCGGATGACGGTTGTCGATATTGGGTTCATAATAGATGAGATAGTCATCGGGAAGTTTTTTCAAGAGAGCGAATGTGCGTTCCTCGCCCCGGCTTGCCTTTGCAGAAAGACGATCGGGGATGCATTCAGCCATTTTCTATCAGACTTACCTTTCTTTCGCCGCACGATAGTTGTTTGGATAAAAAAAATTGGAACCCCCGTGATCTGCCAGGCTTTGGCTTCTGTCTCTGCGCCATTACTTTCACCCCGCCAACCGGGCTCCTTATCCTCGCCACTCCCGACTCTCCGGATACGGGAACGCGATGAGACCATGAAACACGAGGACCGCGATACCATCACCAGCACCGGAGAACTCCTCCTTCCGCTCGTCAAAGAGATCCGGGACCTGGTTCAAAATGCACGCAGGGCTGCAAGCCAGAACATCAACACTCTGCAGGTATCCACCAACTTCGAGATAGGCCGGCGGATTATTGAGTATGAGCAGAAAGGAAAACGACGGGCAGAATATGGAAAACAGACGCTCATCGAACTGTCACGCCAGCTCACCAATGAATTAGGACGCGGATTTTCAGAACGAAATCTGGAAAACATGCGCCGGTTTTATCTCGAATACCATGAATTCGCTCATCAGATTCCGCAGACACTGTCTGCGAAATGTCCGGCAAACCCCCTGGCAAAAACCCCCATTGTGCAGACACTGTCTGCGCAATCCCCCCGACGGTTCACCCTCAGCTGGTCACATTATGTCTTCCTCATGAATATCGGGAACCGGGACGAGCGCCGGTTCTATGAAATCGAATCCGGACAAAACCAATGGTCACTTGCCGAACTCAAACGGCAGTTCAACTCCGGGATCTTCGAACGGCTCGCACTCAGCAGGGATAAAAACGGGGTAAAAACCCTTGCAGATAAAGGACAGATCATCGATAATCCGCAGGACCTGCTCAAAGATCCCTATGTTCTCGAATTCCTGGGGCTGGATGAGAACTCGCAATACTCCGAGAGCGATCTCGAATCCGCCATCATCGACAAACTCGAAACCTTCCTTTTGGAACTCGGCAAGGGTTTTCTCTTCGAATCCCGGCAGAAACGGTTCACCTTCGATGCAGATCATTTCTATGTCGACCTTGTTTTCTACAACCGCATACTCCGGTGCTATGTCCTGATCGACCTCAAGATCGGAAAACTCACGCATGAGAACCTCGGCCAGATGCAGATGTACGTCAACTATTACAACCGTGAGGTAAAACTCAACGACGAGAATCCAACCATCGGAATGATCCTCTGCAAGACAAAGAACGATGCACTCGTCAGGCTCACCCTGCCGGAGAATGCTAACATCTACGCTTCCCAGTATCAGCTCTACCTTCCCTCAAAAGAAGAATTAAAACAGAAACTGATCGAATGGTCTGACGCCGCATCCGAAAGAACGGAAGCCAGGTAAACTATTCCGGTTAATTCCGGCGAGCCTGTACAGGGCCTCCAACCCCCCGGAAAATATGGTTCCCCCGGCCTGGCCCACGCTGGCTGTGGGGCAAAACCCCTGGTGAGTGTCAATACCCCCTCTTCCCCGGCACAACCCCCCGCAACCCCCTTTAGATCGCCACCATCCCCTGCAAAACGCCGGATCCAATGACAAAGGCATTCCACTCGAGAGCAAGCCCGGCCGCCTCACCGACATTGATCCCGATGTTGTACCGGCATGACTGTACGCCCGGCCTGCCGTACATGCCTCTCACAATAACGAGGAAAATTCTTCAACAGAAAGATGGGACTGCTCCAGGATGGACGTGAGCGTCTTTGGCGCAAGCGTCTTTTTCGCATGCACCGGCACGGTCACGATGCAGTCATGCCCCGGGTGGTGGAGATAGTGATGGCTTCCCCTGACATGGACAAGGGAAAAACCGGCACGCTGGAGAGCTTTGACGACTTTATCACCGGTCACCCGGGGGAGTTTCATGCGACAACCGGGTCTTTCAGTTTTATTTCAACTTCAACCGGTACCGGTTTTTTCAGAATGGATAATGTCTCGATATAGCCGGTGATCGCCTCTTCGATATTTTTCAGCGCCGAATCCCAGTCAGTCCCTTCTGAAATACACCCCGGCAGTGCGGGCACGGTGACCGTATACCCTCCCTCCTCATTCCTGTTCATCAGAACGGTATATCGCATACGTGTATGTTTCATATTCTTTTTCCCTCCCGGGACAATTGATGATCTTCACCAATCCATTATCAGCCGGAGTTAATTTGTATTGTGATATGTCCCACAGGTTGTGGGACAAACTAAAAAGCCCGCTGCCGGAACCGGTCCTGCATATCCCGTGGGGTCACAACGTGATCCTTATCGAGAAAGTAAAGGAATCCGCAGAGCGGGTATGGTATGCACGGCAGACGATCGAGCATGGCTGGTCGCGGGCAATCCTCCATTAAAAAAAAGTCACCGGGATTTCTTACTCCGGCGCTCTTTTATACCGGCCATAACCGTATCGAAATCCTTAACTGGCAGCTGCTTCCGCTCTTTCGTATAATCCCCGCTCCCAATCTTCCTGATCCCCGCATCTTCCGTCAGGAGACGCATCTGGTGTATTGCGATCGCATTCAGTTTCACCAGCCGTTCGGCTTGCGAAAGACGTTCCCCGATAAACAGGGCATTGAGATTTTCCAGGTTGGAGAGACACACGAGCTGTGAGATGTCAGCATAATCCCGTATATTGCCAGTCCTGTCAGCGTTTGCCTCCCGCCACTCCTTTGCGGTAATACCGAACAATGCCATGTTGAGAACGTCCGCTTCGGAAGCATAGACAGTGGTAATCTGCGGCCGGGTCAGTTCAGCCGGTATCAGGTTCTCTTTGATAGCGTCCGTTTGGATCCGGTAATTGATCTTTGCCAGGTTACGCCGGATATCCCAGCCGAGCCTGTCTGTGCTCTTCATCCTTGAGCCGCTGGAATTCCTTGATAAGATAAAGTTTGAACTCCACCGAGATCCATGAGGCGAATTCGTACGCGATATCTTTGTGAGCGTACGTACCGCCATACCGTCCCGGTTTTGAAATAAGACCAATGGCGGCTGTCTTCTCAATCCACTGCTTGGGAGTCAGGGTAAAACTATGCAACCCTGCCTGTATTCTAAACCCGTCGAATTCCACGGGTTTAAAATTCGGGTTGTTGAGATGTTCCCATATCCCGAGAAATTCGACTGTATTGCGGTTCCGTATCCAGTTCCTGATCAAATCATCGGTATGGTCCGGATCCTTGTATCGTGCAATATCGGTGATGCAGATATAATCTTCATTATTGAGCGTGTAAATGGAAATTTTATTGTCCAGCACATGAATTGTTGCCATTATTGCTCCCCGGTTTAATGAGAGGATATTCTGGAGATAAATGATCAGGTGTGGAGGGTGAAAGAGAAAAGTCCCGACCTTGGAGGACCCCTCGTCCTTCCGGGATTTCACGAAGGGCACCGGCAAGGCTGACATTCCTGCAAAATTTTCTGCACACAATCCCACCCCGGAGGTACCTCCCAGGTACCTTCCATCCGGCAAAATATATCGCGAATCAGCCCAATCCGGCCCCGCATCCCCTCGCAATTTTGAAGAAAATCTGCCAATAATAAAAGCCCATTGATAACCCCGCCTCATGGTAGTATGTCAAAGGGCCCAATGAACCGAAGCGGGGGCGGACCACTCCCGCAAACCGGGAGATCCGGTGGATCTCTTAAAAAACGACAGAGGGTTCAAAGCAAACCAGTCGGAGGTCGAAGGTCGGCTGATGCCTCCCTTCTCCTCCTTCGGGTTTTGATAAACCCTCAGGAGAAACAAAATGGCAGATTTCGTACAGAAAACAACCGTAAAGACCGCGGTCCGCACCCTTGCGGCCCCGATTGCAGACGTGGCGGCGTTCAACACGATCGTCCAGTCGGTCATCACCGGCAACCCGTTTGCGTGTGTAGCCTATGAGACCGCCGGCGTCAGCCACCCGCCGGTAGAGAAGAGCAGGGAGAACTACGTGGCGAGGGTCATCTACCAGGACGCCGACGCAAAGACCGTGGGGAACGAGACCGGCAGGTTCAGCACCGTCGCCGGCTTCGGTGCCGGGGCCACGGCAATCCTCGGGAATGCTGCCCTCAGCGCAGCCCACGGGGGCACACCGGTCCGGGACACCGAAAACGAGACCTTCTCCGCGACCCTCAAGTGCCGCGACCCGAACGGGGAGATCTACAACGTCACCTTCGGCCGGCAGAGCGTGAACCTGACCTCGTACTCGGACGACGCGATCCGGACAAAGGTCGAGACCTGGGCCGACACCGTTGCGGCACTGGCCTGAGGAGATCCGAAAAAATCCGGAAGATGATCTGATCATCCCCCCTTACGCCTCCGAATGGTTCATCAGAACCTGGAGGACGAGAAGAACTCGTCAGAGTTCTTCGAAACCTCTGCCCCCACAGGGGGCGGGGGCGCTGGGGATGCCATGGTATTACCTGACCGAGAATCTCTGAATTTCTGTGTACAGGTAATACGGCACCATCGCATCGGGGGATGCCTACGCGGCGGGGTTTGAGTGGTTCATCAGAACCACGAGAAGGAGAAGAATCCTTCAGGATTCTTCGACCGTGAAAGTCGAAGAGCCTGATGGCTCTTCTCCGGTCTCGCCTCACTTCGTGAGGTTCGACACCCCAAGAGCGTCAGATATCTTCCGGGATTTTTCAGGAAGCACATATTCAGGAGGACATTCACTATGGAAGCAGAAATCGTAGCCCTCATCCTCGGCACCGTGCTCCCCGTCTACCCGGTCCTGTTCGTGATCCACCAGCGGATCGGCAGGTACGACGAGGTGGTCGAGGAGTTCAAGAGACTCCAAAACGAGCACGAACACATGATGGAGGCGCTGCATGGGAACTGAACCGGTCGCGACCGTCACCGGCCTGTACCGGGGCACGTTCTCGGGCCTCGAACCGCTCACCAAAGACACCCCGCTCACGCTTGAGGAAGTCCGGACTAATCCGGTCTTCTACGAGCTGGAGCTGCAGCCCGGGCACGAGGACGAGGGCCTGATCATCGACATCGTCTACGACAACATGTCACCTTTGCGCCTCCCCGACCTGATGCGGGGCACCGACATCCCGCGGGGCGTCCGCTTCTGGCCGGACTGGTTCGAGGTCCCGCCCTACCGGGAGATGCACGATATTGACGGCCGCCGGGTGTACCCGCGGGCGCCGGGCACCCACACGGTGCGGATCCGGACGGCACGGCGGAAGCTGGGGCAGGCCCGGGACTTCAGTCCGGCGAATGGAGGATACACGAGCCCGGTATTTGAACTCTCGATAGCTCCGGAGGAGCTGATGAGACGAGAAGAACCCGGAGGGTTCTTCGAGCTCACGATCATCGCGGATGGGGACGATAGCTGAGAACAGTGTGCAGACCCCGCTACCGCACAGCAGGTGATCGGGGCAATCACGGGGGGATAGCGAAGGGGCAGGGGCCCCTGGAAACCCCTGGTATTTTTTCATGTGCAATTATCGTTCCTGATAACGGCCGTTCCGCATCTACGACCTCTCACTTTCACCCCGCCAACCGGATTCCTTATCCTCACCAGTCCCGATTCTCCGGATACCAGGAAGAGAATGGAATCAGGAGGTTTATGTGAAAATCTATCTTGACGTATGCTGCCTGTGCCGGCCGTTTGACGACCAGAAGATGAACCGCATCCATCTTGAAGCAGAAGCTATTAAGGAAATCCTGATGCGATGCGCTCATGACTGGACGCTGGTTACCAGTGATGCTGTCAGTTTTGAAATTTCCTGTATCCCTGACAGAACGCGGATGAAAAAAGCCCAGAAGCTTACTGAGCTGGCAGAAGAGCATGTTGCCATTACAAAACCCGTTTCCCGGCGATATCATAAATTTGCAGGGTTAGGTATTGATCCTGCAGATGCGTTGCATCTCGCATGTGCAGAATCTGCCGGTGCGGTCTTCCTGACAACCGATGACACCCTGATAAAATCTATTAAGAGGCACGAAGACAAGATTACTACCAGAGTACATAATCCCGTTGCATGGCTTATGGAGGTGAACGAACATGGAGGCAAAGACACTGAGTGAAATCCACAAACAGGGTATCGATGCACTCGTGAAAGTGCTTGGACCGGTTGACACGGTCCGGTTCCTCCAGATATATGACCAGGGAAGCGGCGATTACACCGAAGAACGAAAACAGTGGCTGGAAAAAGATCCTGACAAATATCTTGCAGCTGTTATCGCACACGGGAAGAAAAAGACCCGGGCATAATTTTTTTTTAGTTTGTTTTGGACTGACTGTCGGTCTGACAGATCTTATAAGTGTCAGTCCGTATCAGACCTGAAAGTGCGGTACAAATGAAAAAAAATAGTCAGAGACATTTTCCGTTTACTAAATCTCACCGGTTCAAATGTTATATATATTTATATAACAAAAATGATCCCATGGCATCCGGGACAACTGCCGCACATTCCCCCCAGCTCGATACCGTACTGATGGTTGAGTCCTTCATCAGGGAACATTCCGGGGAATACAAAAAAAGGGCATTGTGGGAGAACCTGCCAAGGAAGATGATGTACCAGACATTCTCGACGATCATCAGTGATCTCGGGGATTCCGGGAAGATCGCAACAGATGCCGATAAAAAAATCTGCTGGATATATAATCCAGAACTTATAAAACGATATCTTGCCAATACTGATCTGAAAATCCGATGAACTCTGTCGTTTACTTTGCCGATGATCAGGTCAGACAAACTTTTTTGGCACTTCCGTTTAGGAAAAGCAGAAGAGAAAGAGATCTTCAACCAACTGAACAACGCGTTCGATATCATCGCTATGGATCCCTTCTGCGGGATCCAGATACCCAAGCGGTTGATACCGAAATCCTATCTCGCGATGTATGGCATCGACAACCTCTGGAAATACAATCTTCATAAAAACTGGCGGCTGATATATTCTGTCGCCAGTGATGGGACAACCGTTATCGCCCTCGTCATCGAATGGCTGCCGCATAAGGAATACGAGCGCAGGTTCGGGTATTAACGCGGCCGGACCGGCGCCCCTGTCACTGGTAACAATGGACCGGGTACCGGATTTATGATAGCGCCGCATCCCCGCGTTCCCCGGTGCTGATGCGGATGGCATCGTAGACCGGGCAGACAAAGATCTTCCCGTCGCCATGCTCCCCGCTCCGGTTGAGGTGGGCGAGCGTATCCACGATCCGGGGGACTTCCCCGTCAGGAACCACCATCGTGAGCATCTTTTTCGGGAGGAACCCCAGTTCGATCTCCTTATGGACGGGAAGATGGTATTTCGGATCGTCCGCGTCGGCGATGATGCCGCGCTGCTGCATGACGTACACGCCGACCTCCCGCCGCACGGTGCCCTCCGGGTCCGGTGCCCGGATCGTCCCTTTCTGCCTTCCCCGCCCGATGACGCTGGCAAAGGTGACTCCGTTGACGCCGATGGACTCAAGGGCGCCTTTCGTCGGTTCCACGCGGTCAGTACGGATAATTGCAATGATCTCTTTCATGGTACCCGGTCCTGTTCATGTCTCGCCGGTCCTGATGGTATGGGACTCCTCGACATCGGTCACGAAGATCTTCCCGTCGCCGGGGTTTCCCGCGGCAGGATACTCCTTCGTGCCGGTCCGCGCTGCCGTTTCAATCACCCTGATGGCCTTGGTCACGGCGTCATCGGGGAGCACGATCATCAGCAGTTCCTTCGGCAGCTCGGAATACCGCACCGCTCCCCGGGTAATCCCCATCTCCTTCCCCCGCCCGGTGACATTCATCCGGGTCATGGCATAGATGCTGTTCTTTTCAAGCGCTTCGATCACCCGCTGGGTGGACTCGGGCCGGATTATTGCACGGATCAATTTCATGGACTTCACTCCCTGCCGGATCTTCCGATCGTTCATCACGGACGGTGATCGTGTTCTGACCCGGCCGGTTTTTGTTCTCCATCCGGTGAAAATACTTCAGCCTGATCAGAGCTGGGCCATTGTTATTAATAAAGATTATGGAAGTAACCTTCCATCAATCCCAATATAAACTTTGTTTCTTATTTTCCAGCAGGACCGTACCCCGCAACCGCGCAGCAGGCCATCGGCCCCCCGGTCCCGTTCGGGCGCCGTCCCCCGGCAACCGCAAAAATGCAAACCGCAAGTTATATCTGTTCTATTTCATATTTTTTATTCATGCCCATAACGTCAGCTGAAGCAGGCATGCTATTCTTCGGAGCGGCACTCGGCCTGTGCGGTGGATTCATCGGTACCCTGATCGCGAACAAGTTCGAACGCTGGAGACAGCTGGATTCGAAAGCGGAATCCAAGCAGGGCCTGATCGTCGAGTTCGGGCTCGAACTGGTGATCTTCCTGATCGGTATCTTCATCCTGATCATCGCGGGACGGCTGCTCATCTCGCAGTAATTTTTTTGGTCATGCCGGTCCGGCGTCATCCTCCAGCCCCGGCGCTCTCCCCGGGTATGCCGTTGCCGGCATATCCGCGACAGGGATATCCCCGCCGCCCCGGGTTGCCGGGCGGTTTTTTCATCGCCGAAAAACCCATCGTCCCTCCGGCCAAAACCCTCCTATGCAGCAGCACCTCAAAGATACCCTCGGCCTCGGCTCCCTCCTCTGGCTGATCGGGTACCTCGCGTCCATGGCCCTGTACTTCTCGCCCCTCTCGTACAGCCTGGGCTGGATCATCCTCGCGGTCTTCACCCCGTTCACGGTCTGGGTGACCTGGTGGTGGTTCCGCATGAGGGGCCCTCTCCCCCGGGAATATTACGCGGAGGTGGGGGTGTCCTGGACGCTCGTCGCGGTCTTGCTCGACTACCTCTTCATCGTGCGGCTGTTCCATTCCCCGCAGTATTACGCGCCGGACGTCTTCCTGTACTATGCGCTGATGTTCCTGATCCCGGTCGGGGTAGGCTGGTACCTCGGCCGGGCAGGGCCGGCGGCACCGGCCGGATAAGCCATTTCACGGACTTAAGGAGCAGGCCGGAACTGCGACCTGCCGGTCCGCGAACACCGGCACCACGAACCCCGTTCCGCACGAAGGCAATTCACCAGCTCGTGTCTTCGATGATCCCCTTTATTACCGTACACATCCCCGGAGAATATACCGCGGGAGGGAAAGAAAGGGAATGATAATCGATGCACGGGTCCGGCCCCCGTTCAAGAGCCTGAAGGAGGTGCTTGCGCCGGCGCCGGGGGCCCGGCCTTCGGCGAGGCGCAGCCCGCTGGTGAGCGGGTACGGGCGCCCGAAATCGATGACAGAGCAGTCGGTCGACCTGTTCCTGCAGGAGATGGACGAGGCCGGCGTGGACAAGGGTGTCCTCGTGGGCCGGCAGGCGGGACACCGCGTGGTCTCGAACGACGACATCGCCGAACTCCGCGACCAGTACCCGAAACGGTTCCCCGTCGCCATCGCGGGTATCAGCGGGGATAACGGGGCCGCTGCCGTCCGCGAGGTCGAACGCACCATAACGGGGATGGGATTTAACGGCATCGCCGTCGACCCCGGCTGGTGGGTCCCCCCGATGTACGTGGACGACCCCCGCATCTGGCCGGTCTATGAAAAGTGCGCAGAACTCGGCGGCGTGCTCTACCTCACCTGCAGCCTGATGCAGGGGCCGGATATCTCGTATGCCGAACCCTGGCGGATCCAGCGCGTGGCAAATGCCTTCCCGGCCCTGCAGATCGTGGTCGTGCACGGGGCATTTCCCTACGTAAGCGAGATGCTCGGGGTGATGATCGCGAACGCCCCGGTGGGGAACCTCTGGGTCCTGCCGGACTTCTTCCAGTCCATCCCGGGCTTCCCGGGAGCACAGGACTGGGTGGAGGCTGCCAACCACTTCCTCGGGGACCGGATCCTCTATGCCTCGTCGTACCCGGTCCGGCCCCTGAAGCAGGGCCTCGAGGAATTCCGGCGGTTCCCGTACCGGCCTGAGGTGCTGGCAAACCTCCTTGCCAGGAATGCGGCGGAACTGTTTGGGATGAAGATATGACCCGCATGAACGGCGAGATCAAGGCGGAATTACTGGCACTCGGGACCGTCGATGCCGAACCATCGTTATTGCCACGGCACTCCCCCTCCACCGCAGGCCCCGGGACAGGACTGCGGTCCGTCTTTTTCAAATCCGGGGGGCACCGGGTGCGCCTGGAGATCGATGAACGATCTCCCTTAAAGATGGTGAGGCAGGACGACGATGTGGTCATTTTCAGGGACGGCAGGGAACTGGTGCGGGGAAGGATCGACCCGGTCGTGGCGCACTGTCCCGGGCAGACCTACATCACGATCAGCGAGCAGTGCAGCTATGACTGCAAATTCTGCTCGGTCCCCCGGTTCCAGGGGAAGATCAAGACCCTTGAAGAGGTCCTTGCCATTGTTGAAACGGCAAAAAAGAGCGGGAACTTAAAAACGATTGCATTCACCTCGGGCGTTGCCACAACACCGGAAAAAGAGATCGACCGGGTCGTGGAATACGTGCAGGCAGTAAAAAAATACAACGTCCCCATCGGCGTCGCGGTATACCCGACGGAAGGCTCATCGCAGCGGCTCAAAGATGCCGGGGTGACGGAAGTGAAATACAACGTGGAGACCATGGACCGGGAGATCTTCGATAAGGTCTGTACCGGGAGAAAAGGCCAGTCCCTCGATTTCATCCTGGAATCCTTGCGCGATGCGGTGATGGTCTTCGGGAAGGACCGGGTCTCCTCGAACATCATCATCGGGCTTGGGGAGACGGACGAGTGCGTCCGGAAAGGGGCTGAGTACCTCTCGAAGATGGGAGTGATCCCGGTCCTCCGCCCGATCACCATCTCCCCGTACCGGGAGGGGGAGATCGAGGCAACGCGGCCAGGCGCGGAGCGGCTCCTGAAACTCACGAAAATGACCCGCGATCTCCTTAAAAAATACAAGCTGCACACCGGCGTCTCAAAGACCATGTGCCTTCCCTGTACCGGCTGCGACCTGACCCCCGGCCGCGACGTGTGACAAAAGAGTAACGGCTGATCGGGCGCCTCCTGCCCCCGTTCCGGGATTGATGACGGTACTGCCCCGCCGACCCGTTATCCGCCGCCTCCACGGTCCGGGTCAGGATGCGGTGGCTCCGGCTGCGGGAAATTATTGGTCGGGACATGCCGGACTCCGGCCCGGTATCCCGGCGGGATCCCCGGGAAATCGTAAAAAAAAGAGTTGCCTTCCCGCTTTTTCAGTACCCGCCGCCGCTGCTCATGCCGGAGCCGCCATAGCTGGTCGCGTAGTTCGTGGTCGGGACGGTCGTGGGAACCGCCGTGACGACCGGTATAACACCGGAGACGTTCGCGACATACCAGAGGTTGTTGAACCCCTGTCCGTTCGTGTCGCCCGGCATGGCATCACCGGAGTAGTAATACAGCGGCATTCCCTTGTAGGCCGTCTGTGTCACGTTGTCTGTCCGGGCGAGCGGGACGAAGTCCGCGAGGTTCAGCGAGGAGGGGACCTTCAGCGGGTAGCCGGGACCGAAGGCCGGCCATTTTGCAAGGCAGCTGCCCGAGCAGGCGGTGGTCCCGGCGGTATCCTTCGTGAAGACGTAGAGGGTCTTCCCCGAGGTGTCCGTGAGGTACGAGCCGAGGCCCGCAGTATGTGCTACCAGGACCGTTTCATCGGGCATGAAGACAAACCAGACCCCGAGAAAGCCGTCCCCTTTCACGTCGCCCGGGTTCGCATCGCCGGAATAGTAATAGAGGGGCCAGCCGTAGTAGGTGGTCTGTTTCGTCCCGTCGGCCCGGGTGATGGACCCAAAGTCCGCCGCGTCGAGCGGGGAGGACACCTGCACGGTACCGGCCGAAAAGGCCGGCCACAGGGCCGGGCACTTCCCGGAGCAGGCGCTTGCGCCGCTGCCGGGCCGGTCATTGGCGAAGTAATAGAGGGTCTTACCCTGGGAGTCCACGAGGATGGTGCCCAGCGGGCTGCCGGCGGCCCTGACCGTATCGGTGGACATTGCCGTTGTCGGCGGTGCGGCCGGCGCCAGGGTCTGCTGCGCCGGCTGTGCCTGTTGCGTACACCCGGCAATGAGCAGCAGGGCTGTCACTGCCAGGAAAAGGATCAAAAGTGTTGCGTGCTTCATAACATTCCCCTTGGGGCTGCCGGGAATTCCCCCCGCGGGGACGATAATGCTTTGGATACCTTTCACTTTTTGTAAAAGACCCCGCCAGCGGGGATCCCCGGGGCAGGGCCGGGCAGGGCCGGCCGGTATATCAGCTGCGGGAGACCGGAGGAATGCCCGGGCCCGGTATCCCGGTGCGGTCCCCGGGAATCCCTGAAAAAAGAGGTTTTTTTAGTAACTGCCGCCGCCCGTGGGGCTGAGCGGGTGGAACGCAGCGGTCGGGGTCGTGACCACCGGGAGGGTGCCGGAGACATTCGCTATGTACCAGAGGTTGTTGAACCCTTCCCCGTTCGCATCGCCCGGCTTCGTGTCACTGGCATAGTAATAGAGGGGCCGGCCGTAGTAGGTGGTCTGGGTCGCGCCGTCGGCCCGCGTGATGGACGAAAACTCGGCCGGGTCGAGCGGGGGGGACACCTGCACGGTACCGGCCGGGAAGGCCGGCCAGATCGCTGCACACTGCCCGGCGCAGGCGCTTGCGCCGTTCCCCGGGACGTCTTTGGCGAAGTAATAGAGCGTCTTTCCCTGGGCATCCACGAGGATGGTACCCAGCGGGCTTGCGGCAACCCCGATGGTATCGGCAGGCTTCGAGGCTGCCGGTGCCGGCGTAACCGCCGGTGCCGGCGTGGCTGCCGGTGCAGGCTGTTGCTGCGTACAACCGGCAGCGAGCAGCATCGCGGCAACTGCCAGCAGGAGGAGCAAACGTGTGGCATTTTTCATAACATCACCATGAGAGGCTGCCCGGGATTCCTCCTGAGCGAATAATAAACCTTTGGATAACTCTCAATTTTTGAAACCTGGAAGGATCCTGAAAGGATCGCTGGAAGGAACCCTGGAAGGATCCTGAAAGGATCGCTGGAAGGAACCCTGGAAGGATCCTGAAAGGATCGCTGGAAGGAACCCTGGAAGGATCCTGAAAGGATCGCTGGAAGGAACCCTGGAAGGATCCTGAAAGGATCGCTGGAAGGAACCCTGGAAGGATCCTGAAAGGATACCGGGCCGGTAAAGGCGGAGGACCGGCCCTCCGGTGAACTTCCGTCAGTCCTTCTTCCCCTCCGGCAGCCGGAACGCCCCCCGGGGCACCAGCATCTCGAACCGGGCGCCCCTGCCGGATGCACCGGTCTCGCGGATGGTGATGCCGGTGATCGCGAGGATCTCCCGTGCGAGGAAGAGGCCGAACCCGGTGTTCTTCCCGTAGCCCTTGGAGAAGATCTTCTCCTTCTCGTCCGGCCTGACCCCCACCCCGTCGTCCTCCACGATCACGAGCAGGCCGTCGGGATCCCGCTCGCAGCGGACCGTGATCGCGCTCACATGCTCCCCGTGCCGGACCGCGTTCTCGAAGAGGTTGAAAAAGACCCGCTCGAGCATCGGGTCGGCGAGGACCTGGACCGCCCGGCACGTGCCGGAGAATTGGACCGGCACGGCGGTGCCCGAGGCCTTCGCTACGATCTCCCCGAGCGCGAACCACGCCGGGGCGAGCACGCCCAGCTCCTGGTAGGCACGGGTGAACGCGATCTGGCGGTCGATCGTAGCGGCTGCCTCTTTTATCCTGAGGAGGAAGTCCGCCACTACGGGGTCGGGCTTGTTCAGGGACGCGAGGTGGACATAGCCCAGCAGCACCGTCAGCTGGTTCGTCACGTCGTGCCGGGTGATGGTGTTCAGGAGGTTGAGCTTCCGGTTCGCCTGGCGGAGCGCCTCCTCTGCCTGCCTGCGCTGTGTCACGTCCCGGATGACGGCAATGACCGCAACGGTGACGCCATGCACCGCGATCGGGATCTTCCGGGTCTCGGTTACGATCTCCGCCGCGCCGATGCGCGAGGACTCTTCGGTGACTACGATCGACCCCGTGGAAAAGACGGTGCGGTATTCGTCGAGGACAGAGGGTGGGAGGAAGGGGAATGCATCGAGGATCGGCTTTCCGAGGATATCGTCGCTCTGACCCAGGGAACGGAGCCATTCCCGGACACTGGTATTGGCAAGGATCAGGTTAAAATCCCGGTCGATGACTGTGACAGCGTCACTGAGAGCATCGAGGGTAGACCGGTATTTCTCCTCGCTCTCCCGCAATGCCTCCTCCGCCTGCTTGCGCCCGGTGATATCCTGGTGGTGCCAGATCCGTCCCTGCCGCTTTCCGTCCCTGTCGATGATCGGGATATAATCGACCATGACGGTCCGCCCGTCCCGCATGGCGATCTCGTACCCCCGGACGGGCTTCCCCCGGGCGGTGAGCTCCCGGATGCGGTCGAGTGCCCCGGCGGGGGAAGCATAGCTGTCCCGGACCTTTTCGATCAGTTCCTGCGATGTCAGCCCGCGGATGCGGCCGGGGGGATCGGGCAGGTGGTACAGGTCGCACAACGCCTGGTTGACATGCTCGATGATACCGTCCTCGGAGACCATCGCCACTCCCGCGTACAGGTTTGAGATGAGGGTCTCCAGCCGCTCCAGTGTTGTCCTCGTGAGCTCTTCCGCCTGCCTCCGCCTGCTGATGTCGCGGACGATGAAGACCATGCCGGCCGATTGCCCGCCCGCATCCCGGATAAACTCGCCGTTCACCTCGATATCGAACGTGCTCCCGTCCGCCCGCAGGGCACGGTATTCATCCGGTCCCGTGAAAATTCCCCGGTGCATCAGCGCAATATTCGCTGTCGCACGGTCCCGGTCTTCCGGGACAAGGAAACCGGTGACCGGCTTCCCGAGGACCTCCTCCTCCCGCGCAATGCCGAACATTTTCAGGGCAGAAGGAGAGACCATGCCGATGCGGCCATCCGGGTCCGTGATCGAGATGACATCGGGGGATGCGTTGAGGATGGAGCGGTACCGGGCCTCGCTCTCCCGGAGCGCCTCCTCCACCTGTTTTTGCTCCGTGATGTCATGGATGACCCCGAATACGACGTTCCGCCCGGGATCGTACTCTGCGATCGAATGGATGTCCCGGACGGCGCCGTCGGACTGCCTGCGGATCTTGAACTCCACGTTATAGGGGGATCTCCCCGCGATCAGGTCCTTCAGGGCAGCATCGAGAACGGGGCGGTACTCCGGAAGGGGAACGTCCTGCACATCTGAAATGGTCCAGCGCGATCCCTCGAGGCCGTAGAGGATCCGCGCACCTTCAGAAGCATCGACCGCATCGTCATTCAGCCGGAACTCCCAGCTGCCGGACCTGCCGACCTCTTCGGCCCGCCTGAGCCGGGTCTCGCTCTTCCGGAGAAACTCCTCGGCACGTTTCCGTTCGGTGATGTTCCGGACGATCCCGATCACGCCGATGATCGTGCCATGGGCATCATAGTTGGGAGAGAAGATGCTCTTTGCCCACCCTTTCCTGCCGGTGGCCGGGATGACGAATTCGAAATCGGAAGACTCGCCCGTGATGCCTTCCAGCGCCTGTCTCATTAGGATATCGTTCCCCATCTCCTGGTGGAAGGGAAAGAGTTCGAGCGTGCTCCTGCCCAGCACATCCGCTGCCTTCATGCCGGTCATCTCTTCCATGAACCGGTTCCAGAGCCGGATCTTCAGCTCCCGGTCATAGACGATGATCCCCTCTCTTGCCCCGGTGATCACCCGTTGCAGGAACTCCACGGACTCCTTGTTCTTCTCCTCGGTCTCCTGCAATGCCGCTTCCGTCGCCTTCTCGTCCGTGATATCCCGGCCCACCGACTGGAATTCGCGCACCGTTCCCGAAGGATCGAAGATCGCCCGGTCGCTCCACCGCTGCCACCGCAGGGTGCCGTCCGGCATGAGGATCCGGTGGTCGATGACATCGACCGGGTGGTCAGGGGTCAGGGACGCGAAGAACACCCCCACGCGCTCCCGGTCTCCGGCAGGGATCTGCGGCCGGAAGCGGTGCCCGAGGATCTCGTCGCGTTTCAGGCCGAAATACCGGCAGTAGGCCTCGTTGACGAAGATATGCGTGCCGTCCGGCAGGAACCGGGAGATGAACTCGGTCTGGTCCTCGACCACGTTCCGGTACCGCTCCTCGCTCTCGCGGAGTGCATCCTCAGCCAGTTTCCGCTCGGTGATATCCACCGCAAACCCGCCGATGAGCGGGGGCTTGTCCCCGCGGTCGATCCGGAATTTATGAGTCTCAAAGATCTTTCTCTCACCGCTTTTTTCGACAAGGTATTCGATGGTATTCCGGTACCCGTCCCGGATCGTCTGCCGGTCATCCTCGACCATCTTTTCTGCCGCTTCCTTCGGGAACTGCTCGTATACCGACTTTCCGATCCATTCATGCTCGCCGAAGGTCTCCACCATGCGACGGTTGACAAAGAGGTTGGTGGACTGCTCGTCCCTGATGAAGGCCGTTACCGGGAGGTGATCCATGAATGCTGCAAACCGCCCTTCACTTTCGCGCAGGCCCTCTTCTGCCTTTTTTACGTCAGTTATGTCCCGGATCGACTCGATCGCGCCGACGACCCTGCCCTCGCGGTTGTAGAGCGGGCTCGCCTTGCCCAGGAGCGTAAGGTGTTTTCCCATCGGGCGGGGAAGGGTGGTGTCGGCGATCAGGACGTCCTTGTCGCGGACGATGTGCCCATATTCCCGGGCAATGACCTCTTCGGGTTCAGAGATCAGGTCGATCAGGATCGGCCGCCGGTGCCCGTAGAACGGGATCGCGTACTCGTAGTCCCCCTTTCCCAGCATCTCCGCGGCCGTTACGCCCGTCATCTCTTCAATGGCACGGTTCCACGCGATGATCTTGCCGGACCGGTCGATGGCAAAGGTCGCGTCCGGCAGGAAGTTGATGATATCGGCCTCTCTCCGTTCAAGGTCCCGGATGCTGATCTCCGCCCTCCTCTGCTGGACGGCCTGGCGGATCTGGTGCGCGAGCTCGGTGAACTGCGATACCGGCTCCCCGCCTTTCTGGAGGTAGAAGTCCGCGCCCGCGTTCAGGGCCTGGATGACGACCTCCTCGCGCCCCCGGCCGGTGAAGAGGATGAATGGGATGGTATTCCCGGAAGTCCTCACCCTTTTCAGAAATTCGATGCCGTCCATCTCCGGCATCTGGTAGTCGGAGATGATCGCATCGTACTCCTTTCCCTTCAGCAGGGCGAGAGCCTCCGGCGGAGACGTGACGGTGTCGATGGCGAACTGCCCGCCCTGCTCAAGGAAGAGCTTCCCGATCTCAAGGAGGCCGGGTTCATCATCGACATAGAGAATGGTATACACGTTACGGCATCCGGATGGTAACAGAACCTTTAGCTCTGTGGCATTATTAAAGGGTTTTTCCCGCGTCCCGGACCCGGGAACCGGATCCGCCGGCAGCCCTGTAAAAAAAACGGAGGCCACGCGGTTGCGCGGCCGGCGGAGGGCGCTGCCGGACCGGAGCTGCGGAATGCCGGTGTCGGAAAGGATCGGGCCGGTACTGCGCCGGGGACTTTTAGTCTTCTTCGCCGCGTATCCGGTAGCGGTCTTCCGGCACGATCATCTCGAACCGTGCCCCGTGCCCGGGCGCTCCGGTCTCCTGTACGGCAATGCCGGTGATCCCGAGGATCTCCCGGACAAGGAAGAGCCCGAGCCCGGTATGTTTCCCGAAGCCGCGTTCGAAGATCCGCTCTTTCTCTTCGGCAGGAATGCCGGCCCCGTCGTCCTCCCATACCAGGGTGAGGCCGCCGGGGGTCCTGTCGCAGTGTATCCGGATTTCCGTTACCCGCTCCCCGTGCCGGAGGGCGTTGTCATAGAGGTTGTGGAAGACTTTCCTGAGCATGGGATCGGCAAAGATCTCCAGGCGCGCGATCTCCGGCGCCACCCGGATCCCCACGGCGGGTTTGTGCGGGAGGAGCGGCCCGATCTCCTGCCACTGGGCGGTCTGCGCCCCGAGGGACTGGTATTCCCGGGTGAATTCGATCTGGTGGGTGACTGCCTTCACGGCATCGATCGATCTCCCGATGTAGTCTCGCAGTTTCGGGTCGGTCACCGACTTCCGGAGTTCGAGCAGGTACACGTCGAGGCCGAAAAGGGTGTTCCTGATATCATGGCGGGTGATATTGTTCAGGATGTTCAGTTTCCGGTTCGCTTCGCGGAGGGCTGTTTCCGCAGCGGTGCGTTCGGTGATATCGATGGCGACCCCGAGCACGGCCTTCTGGTTGTTGCCGGGCGTGGTGAAGGGTACCTTGGTGGTCTGGAGGTAACGCCGTTTTCCGGACGCGTCGATATAGGGCTCCTCCGGGATAAACTTGGCCGTCCCCGTTGCCATGACCTCGCGATCGTCCTCGAGCATATGCCGGAGCTCGTCCGTGTCCTTGTGGAACAGGGCCTGCGACTTTCCTACGATCCCGGAGACGGTCGTATCGTACCCTTCGGCGACCGCCCGGTTTGCGAGGAGATAGTTCCCGTCCCAGTCCTTGGCAAAGATCATGTGGGGGACCAGGTCGATGATCTGCCTGAGCTGGGCAGCGTCCTGCTTCAGCGCCTCTTCTGCCTTTTTCCTCTCGCTGACGTCGGCGATCTGGGCAGCGAAATAGCGGAGGTTCCCCTGCAGGTCACGGATTGTCGAAACCCTGACCAGCCCCCAGAGGGTGCTGCCGTCTTTCCTGACATACCGTTTTTCCGCGCTGTACAACGGAATCGTGCCTGCCACGAGCTCCCGCAGTTGTTCCAGGTCCACGGCAAGGTGGTCCGGGTGCGTGATATCCGTAAAGGACATCGCCAGCAGTTCCTCTTCGGAATAGCCGGTCATGGCTACCCAGGCCGGGTTCACGGAGAAAAACCGGAATTCCGGCGTGACGAGGGTCATGCCGAGCGGGCTGTTCTCGAAGATCTTCCGGAACCGCTCCTCGCTCTCCCTCAGCGCCTCTTCCCGTTTCCGTTCCTCCGTCACGTTATGGAGGGTACCGATCGTTGCCGGTCTCCCGTGGAATGTGGCTGAACTGACGTTCATGGAAACGCGGATCCGGCCCCCGTTGCGGTGGAGCACGGAGAACTCGTAGACAACAGGGACCGTTTTTCCCCGGAGCCGTTCCCGGTGACGGGTCAGGACCATCTCCCGGTCCTCAGGTGCAATGAGGCCGGCGATCGGCCGCCCCGCGAGTTCGGCGCCGGGATACCCGGTCATGGCGGCAAACGAGGGGTTGTGGAAGACGAGCAGCTCGTCCTGGGCAATGATGATCCCGTCATGGCTCTGCTCGATGACGGTGCGGTACTTTGCCTCGCTCTCCTGCAGGGTGATCTCCGTCTCCTTCCTCTCGGTGATATCCCCGCCAACCGACTGGTATTCGCACACTGTCCCGGAAGGGCCGAAGATGGCGCGGTCAGTCCACCTCTGCCACCGAATGCTCCCGTCCGGCATAATGATCCGGTGTTCGATGCTGTCGACCGGGTGCTCCGGGGTCAGGGATCCGAAGAACTGCCGCACGCGCTCCCGGTCTCCGGCAGGGATCTCCGGCCGGAAGCGGTGTCCGAGGATCCCGTTGCGCTTCAGCCCGAAGGAGCGGCAGTAGGCCTCGTTGACAAAGACGTGCGTGCCGTCCGGCAGGAACCGGGAGATGAACTCGGTCTGGTCCTCGACCACGTTCCGGTACCGCTCCTCGCTCTCCTGGGTGGCCTGCTGGTTGAGCTTCAGCCGGTCATACTGGGCCCGCAGTTCTTCTTCTGCTCCCGCAAGCTGTTCGTAGGTGGCCACCAGCTCGGTCTCTATCTGTTTCCGTTCCGTGATATCGATCCCCTGGAGCAGCAGGTACTCGCAGTTCCTGACACTGATGCGTTCACCGGAAAAGAGAAATGTCCGGATCCCGCCGGTCCTGTTCCGGAGCTGGACCTCCAGGTCCTGGATCTTACCCCCGCTGCTGACGGTCCGCGCGATCGTGTCCCGGTCCGCGTAGTTGACGAACGTCCCGAGTTCCTTCGAGGTCTTTCCGATAATCTCCTCCCGGGAGAGCCCGGACACCCTCACCGCCGCGTCATTGACCTCGACAAACCTGCCTTCGTCGAGGGTGCTGATGGTCAGGATCGCAGGGCTCTTGAAAAATACCGTGGCGAACTTCTGTTCGCTCTCCTGCAGCGCCAGTTCCGCCGATTTTCGTTCGGTGATGTCGATAAAGGATTCCACCAGCATGGTCCTGTTCCCGATCTGTGTCGGGACAACGGTCTTGATGATGGGGACCCGCGACCCGTCCTTTGTCAGGAGGACCCGCTCTGAATTATTGACCGCCTGGCCGAGATCGGTGACCGGGCAGGCCCCCTGTTCTGCCGGGCATATGAATCTGTGGCAGATATTGCCGGTTATTTCGCGTTCTGAGGCCCCGATCAGTTCCTGTGCCCGGGGATTTGCCTGGAGTATCGTGTGGGACCCTGCGTCCACGACAACAATGCCGACCTGCGCTGCCCGGAAGATGGTGCTGAGCTGCTCTTCGCTCTCCCGCAGCAGCCCCTCGGCCAGCCTCTTCTGGATCGCCTGGCGGATCTTGTGGGAGAGCTCGGCGAACTGGCTCCTGGGCTCCCCGCCTTTCTGGAGGTAAAAGTCCGCTCCTTCATTGATCGCCTGGATGACGACCTCTTCCCGTCCCCGCCCCGTGAAGAGGATGAACGGTATGGTATTTCCCGAAGTCCGCACCTTCTTTAAAAACCCGATGCCGTCCATCTCCGGCATCTGGTAGTCGGAGATGACGGCGTCGTAGGTATTGGTATTCAGGAGGGCAAGGGCAGCCGGGGCGGAAGTAATGGTATCCACGCTGAACTGCCCGCTCCCCTCGAGGAAGAGTTTGCCGATCTCAAGCAGGCCGGGTTCATCGTCGACATAGAGAATGCGGTACATCAGCACAACATTGTAACTGCCCGGTATTGACCGAGAGTGGTATTATATCTTGCTTTTCTCACCCGGGCCGCCGTGCGGCAGGACCGGTCCTCCTTCATGGCGGTGAGCGGTGCGCAGCCTGCCCGGCCGGTCCCTGTGATCAGGTGACATGGTGTCCTTGAGATCCGGCCTGCTGTCATGCACGGGTACCCGGCATGAGGGGAAAACCTCCCCCGTCTCCCTCCACCGGCCGGCGACATATCTGGAAAACAGGGCAGGAGATGCCGGTTCCCCGCCCGGCAGGGGTGGCCGTCCCGGATCCGATCAGGAGATAAGGGAGAACGACAGACAGACTGCTGATCACCAGATGAGCAGAAACAAGAGCAGAAAGCGTCCGGAACAACGGGGCCGCCCCCCCATCAACATGGAGGCGATCGCATGGGATGCCATGAAGAAGTACGGTTTCCGGCCGCAGTTCGAAAACGCCGTGATGGAGCAGGTGAGGGCGATCGAAGCGGGTGGCCGGAACCCCCCCCGCGACGCAGAGGACCTCCGGGCCCTCCTCTGGTCCTCGATCGACAACTACGACTCGATGGACCTCGACCAGATGGAGTACTGCGAGAAAGAGGCGGACGGCGGGATCCATGTCCGGGTCGCGATCGCGGACGTCGACTTCCGCGTGCCGAAGGGTTCGGCGATCGACAGGCACGCGTCCTATAACGGGGCCTCGATCTACCTCGATATCGAAGTGTTCCCCATGCTCCCTCTGCAGCTCTCCGCGGGGATTACGTCCCTCCTGCCCGGTAAGGACTGCCCGGCGATGGTCGTGGACTATTCGGTGCTCGCGGACGGCACGGTCCGCTACGGGAGCGTCTGCCGGGCCCTGGTAGCAAACAAGGCCAAGCTCGTGTACGAGCAGGTGGGCAGCTGGCTGGAGGGTACGGGCCCGGAGCCCGACAGCGTCAGCGCAGTGCCAGGCCTTGCAGGGCAGCTCCGGCTGCAGTACGAGGCGGCCGTGCGCCTGCGGCAGCAGAGGACCGGGCAGGGTGCGCTCGACCTCCTGACGATCGAGGCGCAGGCGATCTACGAGAAAGGGGTAGTAAAAGACCTCACGGTCGTCGAGATGAACGCGGCCCGGTCCCTCATCGAGGAGTTCATGGTCGCGGCGAACCGGACGATGATGGCCTTCCTCGCGGAGGCCGGCATCCCCCGCATCGAACGGGTGGTGCGGACGCCGAAGAACTGGGACGGGATCGTGGAGACGGCCGCCGCCCTTGGCACGGCCCTGCCGGCAGAGCCCGATGTCCAGGCGCTCGCCCGGTTCCTCGCTGCCCGGCGGGAGGCCGACCCCGAACGCTTCCCCGACCTCTCCTTAACCGTCGTCAAGCTGATGGGGCCGGGGGAGTACGCCCTCCTCGAGCCCGGCACCCCGGCGGTGGGCCACTTCGCGCTCGCGGTCACCGACTACACCCACGGCACCGCCCCCAACCGGCGGTATGTCGACCTTGTCATCCAGCGCCTGTTGAAATCGGTGCTGGACAGGGAGCCCGGCCCCTATTCCGTGCAGGAACTCGGGGAGCTCTGCGCCTGGCTGACCGGCCAGGAGAAGCAGTCCAAGAAGGCCGAGCGGTTCATGCGCAAGGCAGCGGCGGCCGTCCTCCTCCGCGACCAGATCGGGAAGACATTCACCGGCCTTGTCACCGGTGCCTCCGAAAAAGGGACGTATGTCCGGCTCTCCACCCCCCCGGTTGAGGGCCGGATCACCCAGGGCGAGCATGGCCTCCGGGTAGGGCAGAAAGTCCGCGCCCGCCTGCTTGCCACCGACCCCTACCATGGCTATGTCGACTTCGCCTATGCCGGGAACGCGTGATTGCGGCCCCGCAACGGGCCCTGCCGCGTACGCTACCGGGAGAAGAGCCGTGAACTGAGGATGGACCGGACGTCCTGACGGACTGCATCCTCGACGAAACTCCCGAACACCCGGTAGTCCGCCGTTGCCTGGGCGAGCTCCTGTGCCCTTTTCTCTAGGGACGGGCGGAGCACGACCCGCTTTCTCATGACATCCTGCTGGATCCGGGAGAGCCTGCCGATCCCCTGCACCAGTTCCCGCTCTACGGGCCGCATCTGCGGCTGGTACTTGTGGACAAGGGCCCTGGTATCCGCACGGTCGGCTCCTGCATCAGGATCGAACAGGAACGTTTTTTTGAGCCGCTCCCGCCACGAGAGCAGCTCGCCCGTGACCCCCGGGTCCAGCCGCGGGACGCGCCAAAGGGCGGCAGGCGTCACGTCCGCCGCGGTCCCGATCCCCGCTGCTTTCAGGCCTGCCTGCAGGGCCGGCCCGATCCGGGGCAGGGCGCTGCCGGTGACCGGGTGGCGCTGCAGGAACCGGTGCAGCTGCCGCTCCCGTGCCATGCCCTCCAGTGCGGCAAGGCTGCTCCGGGTACCTGGCGGTCGATCTCCTCATAGCTATGCCTGAGTTCCTGCAGCCGGTCGAGCTGGGCCCGGAACGCCGCGTCGCCCGCCTCGTCCTCCCATTTCCTGAGCCACAGCTTCCACATGTACTGGGCGGTCTCCCGCTGTGCCAGCCGCCGTTTCCTCTCTCCGGCCTCCTTTCCCGGGAAGAAGAAGAGGGCGATGGCAAGGATACCGGGGAGGAGGAACTCTGAAGGATCGGTCACCGCTCCCCCCAGTGCGAGCACCAGGCAGGCTGCCGCGAGCACCGCGCCTGCGGCCTGGCGGATCCTCCGGAACTCCAGCGACTGTTCCAGCGCCGGGCCGATCGGGGCAGGGCGGGGCCGGTACAGTTCCGGGCCGATCACGGGCCTCGGCCCCGGGGGCTGGATCGCCTCCACCCGCTGCCACTCGCGTTTCAGGTCGATCTTCGTGATGCTGTCGGCAGAAAGGAAGAGCAGGACTCCCGATGCCTCCTCCAGCCGGCACCACGGGCAGGACGGGAGACCGGTATAATAGTGATGGACTGCGTCGGCACTGCACCGTCTGAGTGTCGTCTCGAAGGGGTCCAGCACGTCCCACCAGTCCTCCGCCGTCGGTCGCCCGGCCGTGCGGGCCCCGGATTCGGCAAAGGCCTGTTCGAAGAGCTCCGCGATCTGATCCGGGACAATGGCGGGGCCTACGGAATTGGGCGGCGGTGCGATCGATTTCCTGGCTGCGTTCCTGCCGTACGCGAACCGGAACCCGGCGATCGCCTTCTCGAGGGGCATGTCCTCCTTCCCCGGGTAGACGCCGGCATACGGGTGCCTGCCGAGGAAGAGGAGCTGGAAGATCAGGACCGCGAGCCCGAAGTTGTCGTGGTTCTCCGTCCGCTCGTGCCGGAAGTCCCCGGAATTCTGGATCTCCGGCGGCGTGAACTGTGCCACGCCGACCTCGCAGTAATACAGGCGTTCCCGCGACCGGAGCTGGAACGAGTCGCAGTCGATCAGCCGGACGCAGGCCTTGTCATTGACCAGGATGTTGCCCTCGTTGACGTCCCCGATCACGTACCCGTACTTGTGGATCACGTAGAACGCGGCCGCTAGGTTCTTCGCCGCACGGACGAGGAACCGCCAGTCCGCGTGGGGGAACGTCTCTTTCCGGTGCGTGGGGCCGTACACCTTGTGGATCGGTTCGGCGTCGGCAATCCTCGGCATCAGGAACCCGACCACCGGGCCGCCCGGCCGGGTGCAGAGCACGTCCGTGGGCCAGGCCGAGATCCCCTTAAGCTCGTCGTTGCACCCCCGGGCCATCAGCCGGAGCTTCTCCTGCTTATCCGGCGTGAGCGGCTTCTTGTAGATCTTGGCGACCGTTGTTCCGGGGGAGGTCAGGAGCTCGAAGACCTCCCCCTCGCCGCCGCTCCCGACCCTCTTCCCGAGGCGGACGGTGCTCCCGCGGCTGTCCAGGAACGACGCGAGGGATACGGTGACCATGGTCAACCCTGCACGGCAAGGACGAGGGTCTTGTCATCATCGCTGCGGGCACTGATGTCCTCACGGGCGAGGAAGCTGCCGAGCTGGCAGGAAAGCCCGGAGAATCCGTTGCCCGGGTCCATCCGGAGCGCTTCGAAGAGGGGGCGGAAGAAGCCGGCATGGGCCTTTTTCTGCGAGAACGAGAGGACGAGGTTCTGGAGACCGTCGGTGAAGAGGGCGATCTCCGCGGGGGAGGACCCGCAGTGCAGGATAGCGAGGCGGTCCAGGTACGATTCATCGGTCACGAAGAACGTCGTGTTGGCGTATTCGCCCTGCTCCGGCCAGAAGATCGTCCGGTACTCCCCGCCGGCACCGACCACGATCGCGCCGTCGCCGATCTGGAAGAAGAGGGCCTGGTTAAGGCCCGCCACCGACCCTACGAGGGTGCAGGCATAGTCCTTCAGCTGCTTTCCGGTGCCTGCTGCCTCTGCGGCGATCGCGTCCCGCGCAGCGGAGACCCAGCGCCGGATCATGTCTTCGGTGACCCGGGAGAGGTCGTCGTCCTGCCGCAGCGCAGCAGTGATGCAGGCCCAGGCGGTCTCGCACGCGATCGCCGCCCCCCGCCCGCCATCCGTCGTGCTGCCGGCGCCGTCGGCGGCAAGCCCGATGAAGAATTCACGGTCCGCGATCCGGATGGACCCGGCCCGGTTATAGTCCTGCCCGCTCTCACCGCGGTCCGCATGCGATCTTCCCGTGACAGATGAAGAGGTGTACTTCCATGTCATATCTCACTCCAGCCAAGGGGTGGAGCGAGGAGGATCCGGTCGCCGGGGTTGGACCGGGACGCGGACTTCATGGAATTGGAGAGCCACTGGAAGAACTCCCGGAACTTCAGGCCCTGGAGTTTCACCGGCTCGCGGACGGAGATCTGTTTCAGGATCTTCATGTCCGCCTTGTTGACGCCGATTGCAAAGAAGGCGAAAGACTTTGCCAGTTCGCCCTCCCGGACCAGGGCTGCCGCGCTCTGCCACTCGTCGGTCGGCTCGCCGTCGGTGATCAGGAAGATCCAGGGACGGTAGAACGCGATGCCGTTTGCCCGGTACTGCTCCTTCCGGCTCCGGATCAGCTCGATCCCTTTCCGGATCGCCTCGCCCAGGGGGGTATCCCCCACGGCCTCGAGCTGGGGGTCGAAATAGCATTCCGCGGTCGTGAACTCGCTGATCACCCTGACCGGGCCGAACGAGACGAGCGCGACCTCGACCCTTTTTATCGCGAGGGAGTCGGCCTGCAGCTCGCTGTAGAATGCCTTCAGACCGGTATTCAGTTCGGCAATGGGTTCACCCGCCATGGACCCTGAGGTATCGAGCAGCAGCAGACAGGGGCACCGGGGCTCCGGGTTCTCTGCGAAGGTCACTGCTCCCAGCGGCTGCTGGTCGAGGTATGTATCGTCGCTCATATCATCTCACCATAAAATATCCGGTATCTGAGTACCTGTTGCGTAGTTCTCTTTTGGATTTTGTAGGTATTTTGCTTTTGGTGAGGGTCATCAGACCCGAACCACGAGAAGAAGCCGACAGGTTTCTTCGAGTCAGTTGCTGAAGGCCGAAGGCCTGAAGGTCGGCAAACGCCTTCCCTGATCCCGGACAACCTGCCGGATGTTTCTCAATACTTAAATACCATTCATTCTCAATACCCTGCTAAGGGAACGATAATGCCGGCGGGCGCTCTTGATTTCGGTATATTTCTGTATGAATTTGTCAGGCTCATTGCTGCAAGTATTGCTGTTGTTCTGGCGATACAGTGGAAGAGGAAGGAATTTCTTGCGGGCCTGGTCTTCCTCCTGCTATATGCCATTACCGATATGATCAATGTTTTCTATACTACCCTGTTCCAGAAGTCATTGCTCGATGCTTCACATGCCGGTTTCATCCTGCTTGCGCTTATCTCGTTTATCATCGGCATGTGGTGGTCAGTGAGGGCAAAAAAGGCATCCGGATGATGCCGGCCACGTGCCAATAAAACCCGGATCAACAGTATTTGTCTGGTGCAAAAGCTCCTGTTCCTGTTCAACAGGTATGACACTGTGCAATGAATACCCAGATTCAGGAAACCTGTGCTGAAAAAATCCCGCCTCCCCGTAAGAACAATAAAGTAAGTTCAGGTAAAAGACTAAAAAGTCCGCGGGTTATCTGATGTCTTCTCTCCTGTCAGGATTCACCCCAACAAAACGAACCGTAGTTATCGCAATAGTCGTCGGTGTCATCGCCGGTCTTGGTTCGCTCCTCTTTTTTGAAGGCCTCAAATGGGGAATCGCTTTTTTTATGGGGTATCTCCTGCAGTACGCTTATCCGAAGGAAGGCCAGAGTGCTGCCGTAATAAGCCAGTGGTCCGAGCCCCATTCGCTTTTCCTCCTGATTCCCGTTCTTATGTTCGGGAGTCTGCTGACCGGAATCCTTGTGACAAAGTATGCACCGGAGGCAGAAGGCCACGGCACTGACTCAGCGATCAAGGCATTCCACAGCGATGGCAGAATACGGCGACGGATCCCGGTCCTCAAGGCTGTCACGGCAATCCTTACCATCTCGACCGGAGGAAGTGCGGGAAGGGAAGGGCCGGCTGCCCAGATCTCGGCGGGTTTTGGATCCATTGTTGCTGATTATCTCGGTCTCAGCCCCCGCGAGCGGAGAATTGCTCTCACAACCGGGATTGGGGCCGGGATCGGGACAATATTCAAGGCGCCTCTGGGTGGAGCGGTCCTCGCGGCCGAAGTCCTCTATACCCGGGACTTTGAATCCGAGGCGATCATCCCGGCATTCCTTGCATCGGTTATCGGGTACGCGATCTTTGGCTTCTTCGAGGGATACAACCCAATCTTTGCGCTCGTTCCGCTCTCGTGGAATGTCTGGCAGATTCCCCTGTTCCTCCTGCTCGGGGTCCTGTGTGCGGCGTTCGGGCTTCTCTATATCTTTCTCTTTTACTGGAGCCGGGACCGGTTTGCTGCCGTGTTCAAACGGTATAATCTTCCCCTGTATTTAAAACCGGTTTCGGGCGCGCTTATCCTCGGTGTTCTGGTCGTTGCACTCTCGCTCATATCCCCGGAGGCAGAAATGCTCGGTCTTGCCGGTCTCGGGTCCGGTTACGGCTTTGACCAGCTCATGTTGTATTCCCTGCTCCCGCTCGCAGTGATTCTGTTTCTGCCGTTTGTCAAGATCCTTGCAACCTCCCTCACCCTTGGCTCGGGAGGGAGCGGGGGAGTGTTTGGCCCGGGGCTTACCATCGGGGCTTCAATCGGGGCAGCGCTTGGTATAATCATGCACCTGTTATTCCCGGTGTATGTCCCTCTGGAAACTGTCCCGGTATTTATTGTCGTTGGCATGATCTCCCTGTTCGGGGCTGTGGCAAATGCCCCCATTGCTGTGCTGATCATGGTCGTCGAGATGGTAGGAAGTATCACGATCCTGATACCGGCGATGGCCGCGGTTGCCGTCTCGACCCTGTTGAAGGGAGATAAGACCATCTTCCGTGCCCAGGTCCCGACAAAAGCCCAGTCCGGCGCCCACTTCGGGGAATATAACCGGGAAACGCTCGAACGGATCCTTGTCCGGGACGCGATGATCCCCCAGAAGAGGGTCACCACGTTCTCTCCATTGGAGGACCCGAAGAAAGTCATCGATCTCATTGCCGCTACCGGGCACACCGGTTTTCCCGTTGTCGAGGACAGCCGCCTGGTTGGGATCATCACGAACCGGGATGCACGCACCAGTTGTACCCGGACGGGGTGTGCCCGACCATGATACGGCAGGTCATGACACCGTCCCCGCACGTTATTTACCCGGATGATACCCTCGACGAAGCCATCGCGATCATGGTCAGCCATAACTTCGACCACCTTCCCGTTGTGGAAAAAGGATCACCGGATCATCTGGCCGGCTTTCTTACACGGTCGGATATCCTGAGAACGTATGTCCAGGCAAGCTATCTGGCAGCGAGCCGGAAAACGGAAGAAGATTCCGGCTGTTGAATACTGCCCAACGGGTTATCTCTTCAGGACCTGTACGGTCTCTTCGCAGTCAGCCCGGCAGATCTCCTTCACCAGCCCCGGCTGTATTCTCCTGCGCAGGGTATGCAGACAAACTTCCCGTCTTTTACCCGGGCGCGGTGTTCGGCGACCATCTCCCCGCATTCTGCACATTGTACAGAGCGGAAGATCCTGGCTTTCTCCGGCATTTCCGGCGTGATCTCTTTAATGAGGAAGAGGTCTTCGATGGGCATGGCGAGGATCCTTTCAATAACCGCAGCCTGCCGCTTATGGAATTCCTTCACCTCTTCCTTCGTAGCCGTCCCGCCCATCACTTTCGGGCGGAGGGCGGAAGCCTGCGGATCGATCCGCTCGATCACGGGCTCCGGGCGCTGGACGAGCCGGATCGCCCGGTTGTAGCGACGGTCTATAAACGTGTAGGCATGTTTCCCGAGATCCCGGAGGATCAGGTTGCCCTTGCCCACCGAGCATCCCGCCACCACCTGGACAGCATCAACCCCGCATGCATCGTTCTCCACAATGCAGACGAATTCCTCGTCATCGGACCGTCCGGCCCGAAGGGCACCCATGGCGTACTGTGCGGCCCGGTAGCCAAGGGCGAGGCCGGGGCAGGAATGTCCGTGGAAGGCGACGGCGTCCGGAAATGATTTGATAGCAGAGGTCACAAAATCACCGAAGAAACGTATTTTTGTTGTTGTTTGATGCGGGATACTACATAGGTATTCCGGTTCGTTCAAGGAACCGGGGATCACTGGCGGGACCTCTGGAATCCGTTACCTTTTACCATTCGCCCTGCCCTCATCACAAGGTAAGGTGAAAAGAGTGAAGATCGGTGAGAAGAATGCCGTCATGATCGACCGCGTGGCCAAGGATCGTTCCCGGGATGGTACTTCCTGCGGTATTTGCATTGAACATGGTTCCTGCGCCGTGGTCCTACCTCGTCCTGCTCATCGGCCTTGTCGCGCTTATTACCGGGGCCGTCGGCACCTGCGCCCTGTATTCACTCCTCGGGATGAACACGCTGGGAAAGAAGGCGTAAAAAAAGGGTCGCGGGAAGAGCGTTCTCCCAAGGAAGTGCTCTTTCGTAGTCACCGGATCGTTCAGACGTACTTTGCCGGGTCCGTGTCGAACTTCTTCTTGCAGCCCGGGGCACAGAAATAATATTTCTTCCCCTTGTACTCGCTTGTGAACTTCGCGGTCTTCTCATCCACGGTCATCTTGCAGATCGGATCAATTGCCATAGCGTACCTCAGTCCTTTTCCTTTTCTAAAATGCAGGTAAATATCTTTTCATCGGGGACCTGGCACCTTTCCGGCACCACCCGGTGGGAAGCGGGCTGTCCCGCGGGTTCCCGGCAATATCTATATTTCTCAAGATGCATGATCCGGTGTCTTGTTCCCATGCAGGCAGCTCTCCCCGGCAACGGCCGGCTGAAACGCGAGATCGGTCTCTTTGGAGCCACCGCCCTCGGCATCGGGGCGATCATAGGCTCCGGGATCTTCATCGTCACCGGCATCGTTGCCGGCGTTGCAGGCCCGGCAATGATCTGCTCGGTCGTCATCGCGGGGGCCATCGCCGTCTTCTCGGCAATGAGCGTGGCCGAGCTGGGGGCATTCCTCCCCGCGGAGGGCGGGACCTATGCCTATGCGCAGAAACTCATCTCCCCTTTTGCCGGGTTCACCGCAGGCTGGATCTGGATCTTCTCCAACATCTTCGTCGGGGCGGCAGTCTCGCTGGGCTTTGCCCACTATTTTGTCACCCTCTTCCCGGCCGTGCCGGTGAACATGATTGCCATCGCGATCTGCCTTGTTTTCCTCCTCATCAATTACTTCGGCCTGAAGGAGTCGGTGCTGTTCAACAACATCCTTGTCACCCTCAAGGTCCTGATCCTCCTCTTCTTCGTGGCGTTCGGGCTGGGATTTTTCCGGCCGGGAAACTTCACTCCCCCTGCTCCGGAAGGATCGGTGGGAGTCCTCGCTGGCGCGGCCCTCATCTTTTTTGCCTATACCGGGTTTGCCCGGGTCACGATCATGGCCGAGGAAGTGAAAGACCCGGAAACAACCATCCCCCGCTCCATCTACCTTGCGCTCGGGATCTCAACGGTCATCTACCTGCTCGTGAGCATTGTCGCCGTCGGGCTTGCCGGTGCCCCTGCGCTTGCGCACTCCGGTTCCCCGCTTGCCGACGCAATCGGGCGCACCGGGAGTCCCGGGGCGGTCCTTGTGATCTCACTGGGTGCGATGATCGCGACGGCGAGCGTGCTGCTGACCACCATCATGGGGATATCCCGCATTGTTTTCTCCATGGCCCGCAGCCGGGACCTCCCCCTGCTGTTCGGCCGGATCCATCCCCGGTTCGGCACACCCCATTACGCCATCGCCATCACCGGCGCCTGCATGATCGCGGCCATCCTCCTCGCCGACCTTGCGCTGGTCGTCGCGGTCAGCACGTTCGCGATGCTGGTCTATTACCTGATCGCCAACATCGCCGCGCTCCGGCTGCCGGTCCGGAGCCGCCGGTATCCCTCGTGGGTCCCGGGCACCGGGGCATTGAGCTGTATCGCGCTTATCGTCTTCCTCAGCCCGGCGTCATGGGCGATCGGCTGCATCGGGCTTGCGGCTGGTGGTGCGTGGTTCATTCTCCACCGGAGAACAGACCCATGACTTTACCGTTTTGTTACCCCGCACATATCACCACCTGAGTCTTGTCCCCACACCAGCCTCCTGCAGGGAACAATAACCTGCAAGTGCACATTTTGCCGCGAGGGATGTGCAGTGGCAGGCATGCAGGGCGCTGAGGTGAAGGTCCTGCAGGTATTTTCCGGTCCTGTTGATTCGCTGCGGGTCCGGTGAAATGAGGTGCAGGCCGCCGATGATATCGGTGACCCGGCGCTCACCGCAGATCTCCCGCGCATACCCGGTGATATTGCAGATCCCCGCGTGGGAGCAGCCGGTAATGATCACAAGGCCGGCATCCGAGCGGAACGCGAGTGCGGAATCGTCCAGCAGCAGGTCTGGCAGGATCGTTCCATCCGGCAGGACAATCCTCCTCTGTCCCGGGTCGCTCCCTTCGAATACAAATCTCCGGGGGATCTCTCCCAGAAAGACGAGATCGTCCGTTATCCATACAGGCTCGTCCGAAAGGTGCACCGGAAACTGCCCCCGCACATCCGCTTCGCCGAGGATCGAGCCGTTGTTCCGGTGCGGGATCTTCTCTTTGGGGTAAAAACAACGGGAATGGGCGATAAGTTCCGGTATCCTATGGGGAATGGCTTTGATCTTCGCTTCCTTCAGACTGCTGACAAGGGCGACAAGTCCTCCGGTATGGTCGCGGTGCCCGTGCGAGAGCACGATTGCGTCCAGGTCGTACAGGCCAACACCCATCTTCGCTGCATTAGCAAGGAACGCCCCCGAGTACCCGGTATCGAACAGGATCTTCTTTCCTGCAGTTTCAAGGAAGAATGAGAGCCCGGGCTCCCCGATGAAATATTGATCTGTCAGAGTTATGTTATCGACAAGGACCGTGAGGGAGAACCGTGGATTCACAGAGAACCTTCATACGAGTCTGGGAATAGTTCTTTCGTTTTGACAGCGATCACGTCGTAGCGCACCCCGTACCCGGAATAATTCTGCTTCCCTGGGGATTGCCCGGACCAAAGGTATTAAACAATTATGCTCATATGAGTAATAAAAGTGGAGACCTTTATGAAAATCTGTATCACCGCGCAAGGACCGGATCTCGAGAGCCGGTTTGAACCACATTTCGCCCGGGCTCCGTATTTTGTCTTCTATGATCCCCGGACCGGGCTGGTTGATGCGGTCCGGAACGGATTTATTGTTAATAATACCAAGATCGGCCAGAATGTCGTTAAGTTGCTCTCTTCCTACCAGACAGAGACCGTTATAACCGGAAAGATCGGAAAAAATGCTCACAGTCTCCTGAATGGTGCACATGTCACCATCCGTCTCTGGCCGGGCGAAGGCACGGTCCGCCAGGTTCTTCTCGCACTCGAACCGGATACGCCAGGGATTAAGCGAGCCCGGACAGAATCAAAAAATAACGTAACTACCGGCTGAAAGGCATCTTCGTTGATCCCTGTCAGGATGCGATGGTTTAAATGATTTATGCGCATATGAGTAATTATACACGGTAAAAATTACAGGAACTACCATGCAAGAACCAGTCACCAGCACCACCAGCGATGATGAGAACCCCGTTCTCGATCGTCAGGACTGTACTACCGAACACACCTGCGCCTGCGGTGAAAAGCACCAGCACCGCCCGGGCTCTCCGAGCCACCGTGAAGAATGCACGTCTCCCAAAAAATTCGGCGATTCCTGCTGCTGCGGGTCCGGCAATGCCCATGAGGGGGACCAGCACCGCTGCGGCCACGGCCCGAAGTGCCATTGACCCGGCCCCGGGCACGGTCCCTGCCGTGCCTGAAAATCTGCGGCCATGACCAATCATCCAAAAATCCTGGAACTGCTCAACGATTATATGGAGGCCGACAGCCGGCCGGAGCGCTGGATCACGGTCCAGGAATTCCGCACCTATTTTCACCTTGGCCCGGGATGGTCACCTGTTGTATCCGGGTATTTCCAGCGAATATACCAGAACCCCACCTACCGCTGTCCCTACCGGGTGACAAGAATTGAGAAGGTACGGGACCCTGCCAACCCGTATCGTTCTGTCCGGAGATATCGTGTGGAGAAATCGATCGGGATCCCGGGAAACGATCCACCATGCGGAACCGGAATATCACATCCGGATCTTCCATGCGAACGTTAAATCATTGAGAAGGTCAAAGTGATCGGTAAGGAACGAAAATTGACCAGCGGCAACAGCGAGGAGATGCCGTGCCCCCGCAGGGGAAGGCCGCGGCTCAGGCGGACCATCAACAGTACGTCAGAATCCCGCTGTTACAAACCCTGCTGCTGCCCTGAGGAAGAGGGCCAGGGCATCTCGCTCCAGCCCGATGAGATCGAGCTGATACGGCTCATCGATCTTGAAGGGCTGGAACAGGAGGAAGCGGCAGAAAAACTGGGGGTCTCGCGCAAGACCGCGTGGCGGGATCTCCACGAGGCCCGGCGAAAAATTGCCGATGCGCTTGTGAACGGGAAAGGCATCGAGATGGCCGGCTGCACAAAAGCTGCTGAAGGCCGGTGCCCGAAGTGCCCCCGGGACAAGGTTTCCCGGTAGAAAAACGTGCTGCCTTATTTTTCCGGAGCGGGAGGGGATACCCGGGGTGCCGGCGCACTGGTGGCAGCCGGGAGATGCACACCGGTGCCCGTTCCGCATATTCGTTTTTGATCCCGATCCTTAAATCTTTATGCTCATATGTGTAATAATTCTGGTAGCGTGAGGATCTTCCATGCCGAACTTTGACGGGACCGGGCCGCTGAAACGGGGGCGGATTATCGGGCGGGGAATGGGACACTGCAGGCAATGCACTGAAGGCTGTCCGAGAGAGGAAAAGGATTCTGAAACGCCTGTCCGGAACGAGACGGCTGCGGAATAACTGAAAAGGAGAGAGACGCAACCATGCCAAAACCATTCATCAGCGTCCGCGACCTCAGCATGGACTTCGGTGATACGAGGGTCCTGAACAATGTCTCTTTCGGGATCCCTGAAGGGGAGATCATGGGCGTCATTGGCAGGAGCGGCGCAGGCAAGAGCGTGCTGATGCACCTCCTCCGCGGCGTTGAACAGCCGCCGACCAGAGGTTCCATTGTTTACCACGTGGCTGCCTGTGACCGCTGCCCCTTCATGGACGTCCAGAGCCGTGCCGGCGGCAAATGTCCTGAGTGTGGCGGTGATCTCGTGGCTGTCGATGTCGACCTCTGGGACGAGAAGAGCGACGGCATGAAATCACGGGTCATGAACCGGACCGCGATCATGTTCCAGCGCACGTTTGCGCTTTACGGCGACGACCGGGTGATCGAGAACGTGCTGCACGCACTGGATGACATCCGCTACCCGCAGGAGCATGCGATCAACCGGGCCGCCGACCTTATCGACCAGGTGAGGCTCTCGCACCGGATGATGCACATCGCCCGCGACCTCTCCGGCGGCGAGAAACAGCGGGTGGTGCTGGCCCGGCAACTGGCAAAGAACCCGGCGATGCTCTTTGCCGACGAGCCTACGGGAACGCTCGACCCGGAGACTGCCCGGCTGGTGCACGCGATGCTCCTCGAGGCGGCGAAGAAGAACACGATGGGCATGGTCGTCACTTCGCATTTCTCTCAGGTGATCGAGGACATGGCGAACCGCGCGATGCTGCTCGTGGACGGCGAGATCGCGTCCATCGGTACGCCAAAGACCGTGATCCGCTCGTTTGCCAGGGACTACCATGAGATTGAGGAACCGGCACCCCCGGAGATCGGGGAAAAGATCCTCTCTGCCAGGGACGTGAACAAGCGGTACATCTCGGTTGACCGCGGGGTGATAAAAGCAGTGAACATGGTCACCTTCGATGTGGCAAAGAAGGAGATCTTCGGCATTATCGGGAAGAGCGGGGCGGGCAAGACCACGCTCTCGCAGATCATCGCCGGCATCATCGAGCCCACGGGCGGCGAGATGAACATCCTGATCGGCGACGACTGGGTGGATATGACCAAACCCGGCATCGACGAGCGGGGAAGGGCAAAGGAGTACATCGGCCTCCTGCACCAGGAATATGACCTCTTCCCGCACCGTACCGTCATCGACAACCTCACCGATTCCATCGGGCTTGATTTCCCCAGGGAGCTGGCAATCCGGAAAGCGGTAGCAACGCTCCGGATGGCGGGGTTCACAGAAATGAAATCACGGGAGATCCTGAACCGGTTCCCGGGGGAACTCTCGGACGGGGAGCGGCACCGGGTCGCGCTCGCGCAGGTGCTCATCCGGGAGCCGCGCCTCGTGATCCTCGACGAGCCGACCGGTACCATGGACCCGATCACCAAGCAGGACGTGAAGCATTCGATTTTGAACGCCCGCGACGAGATGGACGAGACCTTCATCGTGGTCTCGCATGACATGGACTTCGTCCGGGACATCTGCGACCGGCTGGCCCTGATGCGGGGTGGGAAGATCGTCGATATCGGGCCGACCGCGGCAATCCTTTCGCAGGTCACTGAAGAAGAGAAGAATGACTGATGACGGGGCGGGCGAGATCCTCCACAAATTTTTTGAGATCCTGATACCATGACGTCAAATCCACAATCCAATGAAACTGCATGTAATGAGAACTGTAACACCTGTGCGTTGGCACAACCGCACAGCGCCCCAAAAGGGCTGCCCCCGAAAGCGGAGATCGATGTGAAACATGTTATCCTCGTACTCAGCGGGAAAGGCGGAGTGGGAAAATCCACCGTCTCCGTCAACCTTGCCTTCGCCCTGACGGGCAAAGGAAAAAAGGTCGGCCTGCTCGACCTCGATTTCCACGGCCCCAACATCCCCAAGATGCTCGGGATTGAAGATAAGCGGCCGGCGGTTCTTGCGAATGCCATGGAGCCGGTCCATGTCACGGGAAACCTTTCGGTCATGTCGATGGCGTTCCTGCTGCCGGATACCAGTTCACCGGTTGTCTGGCGCGGGCCGATGAAGATGGGGGCGATCCGGCAGTTCCTCGCGGAAGTGAACTGGGGGGCCCTCGATTATCTCGTGGTCGATCTCCCGCCCGGCACCGGTGACGAGGCGCTCACGATCGCCCAGCTGGCCCCGAACGTGCGGGGTGCGGTCATTGTCACCACCCCTCAGGATGTTGCGGTCATGGACGCGATCAAGGCGGCAAGGTTCATTGAGAAACTGGACCTGCCGGTTATCGGTGTCATCGAGAACATGAGCGGGATGGTCTGCCCTCATTGCGGGGGAGTCATCGACCTCTTCAGCACGGGAGGCGGGAAGAAAGCAGCAGAAGATCTCGGTGTCCCGTTCCTCGGGGCAATCCCGCTGGACCCGGAGATGGCGAGAGCCGGCGATGAAGGCCGGCCCTATATCCTCCGCCATGCGGATTCCCTGACAGGGAAGGCAGTGGATGCGGTCATGAAGCATCTCGTGGCAGAGATCGAGTCCGAGCCGAAACAATAACAGGAGAATTCTCCTTTCGCACCGGTTCTTTTTTGGACATGCTGTGAAAAAATCACTTTTTCGTAGTGACTTCCACGGGGTCGATCATTGCGTCGATCAGGCAGTCGAACGAAACGACGGAGAGCCACCCTGCTTTCTCGAACATGTGCATGAAGCAGACGCCAATGACCAGTGCTCCGGGATGCCGGTCCACCGCCGCCTTCACCTGCTCTGCTTTCACCGGCACATTGGGCATCGAGAGCCCGCCCATGATGACGATGGCTTTTGGTTTCAACGTCACCGGTACGATGCTGACCTGCATGCCGACATCATCGGCATGACCGATCTTTTTCGCCTTGCCCTCATCCACGTAGGGGACGAAGACCTGTTCCGGTTCGAACGACCTGACGGCAAACGCGAGAAGCTCGACAAACGGCGTGCATGTCCCCGGGACGCCGTAATAAACGATCTGGTCGCTTTTTTTCAGCCCGTTCTTCTCAACAAACTCCTTAAACGGGCGCAGGATGCCCGGGACACCGTGAAATGTTTCTTTCTGGGCCATGATAGATCAACAGTCCCGCGGGGAGATGATAAGGATTGCCCGGCGCCGCCGGCGGATGTGCGTGGATTGAAGGGATAACGCGATTCGAGATAAATAATATACGGGATTCGGTGCAAAAAAGGGAAAAAATTTAGATATATGGGCTTCTGAGTCCCTTGCCGACACCGAAGGTCTTGCGGGCCTCGACGGTTGCCTTGTTCTTCGTGATCTTCTCGTTTGCGAGCTTGGTCACGAGTTCAAGGCCGGGCTTGACCTTCTCGATGGGCTGGGTTTCGAAGACGCCTGCCGCCATTGCCTTTGCCCAGACCGAGTCTCCGATCTTGGACCTGACGAAGACGGTGCTCCATCCATCGGGGCTGCCGACAGATCCGGTGGAGATGTCACCGAGGTTTGCAACATAGTCAAGGCAGACGTGGCAGCCGGGCTGCTCGGTACTTGTGGGTCACCTTGAGCGGCAGCTGGACGACCTGTCCGCGCTTGCCGTAGACCCAGAACTTGCCCTTCCCGATCTCCATCTTCTTTACCGCCTCGAGCTTCATTGCCGCGTGGTCTTCCACGAGCTGGAGGATGCTCTGGTACGGGAAGTTCTCCATGCAGAAGATACCGACTGCGAGGGCGATGCTGGCGCCGACGTCACGGGCACCGACCGGGTAGAGCTGGAGTTTCCGGATTGCCTGCATCTGGCAGGGGGTACCGACAATACCGACCTTGTCCAGGCCGAAGCTGCGGGTCGCCTCCTTGATCATGGAGACGTTCGGGCTGATGTTGTACTTGGTGCCTGCAGCTGCAAGCAGGTCAGCCTTGGTGTTGACGATCACCGGGATGGGTCTCCATGGCTCATGGAACTCCATGTTGGAGTTGTCCCTCATGGCCTTCTCAGGGTGCTTGTGCGCGAATTCCTTGGTCGCCGCGACAATAGCTCCGTCAATTATGCCCTCGTCAAGTGCGAATCCAAACAGCGAGGTGACGATACCGCCATCCTGGGCGTGCTTGAGGATCTCCTTGTTGGTGCTCCGGGCGGAGACACATGATTTGTATTTACCGAGTTCTGCTCCCATTTCAATCACCTTCACTGGAGTGCCGCCATGATGGCCTCGTTGATCGCCTCATAGTTCTCGACCACATCAAAGCTGAACCAGCTCCGCGGGCACTGGTTGTAGCAGGCTCCGCACTTGATGCACAGGTCGCGCTCGCCCTGGGGCTTGCCGTACTCGTGGGTAATGGCATTGACCGGGCAGGCCGATGCACAGCTGCCGCATCCCATGCAGAGACCCTGGTTGATGACCTTGGTCATCAGGTCGCAGAAGCATGCGGTGGTTCCTTCGTTTGCCGCCATCATGAGGGGCTTGAGGAATGCAGTCGCGAGGTCCTTCTGTTCCTTGGTTCCCTTGAGGAGCAGGTATGCCATGACCGCCACGTTCCTGATCAGCTGCGGGGTCGGTGCGCATCCGGGGATGTACACGTCCACTTTGATCAGGTCGCCGATCGGCAGGTACGCCTCGTGTGCCGGCTGGTTCTGCTGGCCACCGCGGCTGAACCGGGTGATGTTTCCGTAGCAGGCGCAGCCGCCGAGAGCGACGACCACTGCCGACTTTTCACGGGTTTCCTTGATCTCTTCTACTGCGAGTTTGTCGTTGATACAAACTGAACCCTCAACGAATGAAACGTCTACCTTCTGGATGTGCCTTGCATCTGCAAGTGTTGGCATATACTTAAGGTCGACGTACTTGTCGAGGAGTGTTAACAATCCGGCATAGTTGTCTGCTAATGCAACAGTACAACCGGTACACCCACTCAGGTGTGTGTAGCCTACTGTAATCTTGTCTGCCACAGGCTTAACCTCCTTTTTAGTTGATTCCGATTTTCCAGATACGTCAGCGGATTTCTGCGGTGCCGCGCTGGCGTCCTTCCTCTTGAAGATTGATGATAGTAGTCCCATAATCCACCCCTATTGTTTCGAGTATTACCTGGATTGCTTTCGGGATCGCGTTTTTTACATTTTCTGAAAGCCCCATCTCAACATCAGCATCTCCTTTTTTCAGGACTTTTGACGGCTGGCACAGGACAACTGTTGTATCGATCTGATCTCTGATACGACAGAGTTGGTCAACCCCATCCCATGAATGCGGGTCAATGTATGCTCCCGGCTTCAGATCCTTCCCGGAGATTCTGGATATTGATCCCGGCTTTGCATTAAAATCTGCAATATCGACGACGATAAGTTTCTTCGTCACTTCGGGATTAAGGAAATTAAAAATAAAGTGCGGGGCACCTGCGCCACCGTCCTGTATTGTTACATTGTCGGGAAGTGTGAGCTTCTCCATCTCCTCAATCACCGCGGGGCCAAACCCATCATCGCCAAACAGGGGGTTTCCGCACCCCACTATTACGATCTCCGAATGCAGCATCAGGTTACACTCACTGGATGAGCTTCTGAGCTACTACCTTGTTGTCCTCGTCCAGTACGATCATGTGGGTTGCACATGATACACAGGGGTCGTACCCGCGCATGATGACTTCGGCGAGCTGCCAGGGTGCACCGGTGAGTGCCTTGCTGCAGGTCGCGAAGTTCCAGGTGGTGGGGACGAGCATGCTGAAGTACTGGACCTTCCAGTCCTTGACGCGTGCAAGGTGGACATCGGTACCGCGGGGGGCCTCGTTGGATGCCCAGCCGAGGGTTCCGTCGCCGTCGGGGATGTAGTCTGCGACGACCTTGCCGTTCGGGTTCAGCTCGTCGAGGCAGTCGATCATCTCATACAGGCAGTCCTGGTACTCCATCTGGCGGGCAACGTTCTGGCCGCAGGTGCCCTTCTCGTCAAAGTTCTTGTACGTAACGAGACGGGCACGGGGACCGACTTCAACGGGCTGGCCGTCGTACATCGGGATGCCGGTGCAGGCTTCCATCTGCGGGTTGGTCTTGGTCCCCATCTTGGTGGTCCCGCCGATCGGGTAGCGGGGCTCTTCGAGCGAGACTTCCATCTCACCCATGTACCAGTCCCATGGCCTGGCTTCCTTGAACCTGCGAATGTCCCAGCTGGGGTTTTCGTCAAGGCTCGAGCTGCCGTAGAACGCGTGGGTTGCAAGGTAGCCCTGGTCGTGGAAACCGAGGGTCTTGGGCATCGGGACTTTCATACCGCCAACGTCCACGGAGTCTCTGTTGTGGTAGTTGCGGATCACCGCGATCATGAACTCTGACTGGGCATGGGCAAGGGTGAGTCCTTCCTTGGCGAGGTCGTACATCTTGGTCTTCGCCTGCTCGGAGCAGTTGCGGTACATACCGCCGACACGGGTGTTCCGCGGGTGGATGCAGTCGCCGCCGGCGATCTGGCCGACAGTCTGACCGATCTCACGGAGCCGCTGGATGCGCTTTGCAACGGTGCGCACCGGCTCTTCTGCCGTGAACGGGTTGATCTTGATCTCGGTACCCGGAATATAGTAATCGGGCAGGAGCAGGATGTTGTGCAGTGCAATGCTGTGCAGCCGGTTTGCGAGCTGAAGGATGTGACGGAGCATCAGTGCGTCCTTGGGGATCTCGCACTTGATGGATGCTTCCATTGATTCGGTGGCCGCGAGGGTGTGGGCAATCGGACAGATACCACAGACACGGGATGCGATCTTGGGCACCTGCTCGGGTGTCTTTCCGACGGCGAGTTTTTCAACTCCCCTCACCGGGGTAATGGAACACCAGTTACCCGTCTCGATGATGCCTGCGTCGTTAACCTTCAAGACAAGCTTGGAGTGTCCCTCATGTCTTGTGGTTGGGGAAATCTCTACAACTTTCGACAATATTATCGCCTCATTTTATGTTGAGTTGTTCGTATTGCGGTACAAATTTATGAAAGATCTCTCATCTCTAGAGATAATTGACCGTACAGTGTACGTTCACACTATCTTGTACGAACCATTTTATAACCTTTATGACTTTATCGCAGGACGGAAAACGCCGCAGATTAACGTTATTTTCAGTCCCCGGCTCCAAAACTGCCAGTTCCGGGTTATTCGGCGAAGACGGGCCATAAATAATGAAATAAATAGGGAATTTTTTAATTTTGCAATTATTTATCAGGATTTTTAAGAAGTTTTCAGTCGGAATTGTGCTTATCCCCGTTCAGTTCATCGACCAATTCGGCAATCGTGGCCTTCCGCTCGGCGTACGCGTCATGCTGGTGAATGCTCTCCTCGTTGGTCTGCTTGATCGTGACCACGGAATCGCCGGAGAGGTACTCGAATTCGGCCAGTACTTTCTTGGCCATCTCCCGCACGCAGTCTTCAACAAACCGGGGATTCTTATGCGCGGCGAGGACCACGGCCCCCTCGTCGCCCCGTTTCAGGAGCTCGTAGATGCCGCTGCTCATCGAGTCCTTGAGGATGGCGATCACCATTTCGAGGTCCACGTGCTGGTCGTCGTCGGTCTCGATGCAGAGGAACCCCTTGCCGCGCTGGTTGTGGGTGGCCATGGGCACCTCGGCGAAGAACTCGTCGATCTTCTCCTGGTCGACATCCAGGTCCTGCAGGACCCGCATGGCGCGTTCCTTCATGATGTTCTGGGCGCAGGGGCAGGCGGTCATACCGGTGACTTCGGCGCCGATGCTCTTCCTCACGATCGGGGTCCGGAACGTGCGGCGGGCGATCGCCCGGGCATGCACCCTGACCACCTCGTGGCAGGCGGTATGGCTGACCGGGGTCTCGCGCTTGACCATGAACTCGCTGCGCATGAGTACTTCAGTACGGTCCGCGTATTCGTGCCGGTCGAGGAGCTTGCGGGCGACAACGCTGCAGAGCTTCTCGATCTCGTTGACCTCCCCGTCAATCGCCTGCTGGAGGACCTCGTCGATCACTTCAAAATTCCGTGACAGGTTTGCGCCCTTGAGGCTGCCGGGCAGGTCGACATAGACATCAAAGTTCGATATGAAGATCACCGGGCGTTTCTCGTTGCGGTGGACCTCGACGAGCTTCTTGACGTTCTTTACCCCGACCCGGGTGAGGTTGATCCGGACATCGGGTGAGGTTGCCTGCACATCCGGAAGTTCCTTGCCAAACGTATTTTCCGGGGACTGGTCAGAATATAGGGTTTTAATAGGTCATCGCATCCAGATGGTTTTCGTGTGACTGTTTAGTCTTGTCATATAATATTTATGTGCTTTGTTGCTGATATGAAAGGGATCACCTATGTTAAAAAAATATTATGAGGCAGATGCGGATCTCGGCGTGCTGAAAGGCAGGAAGATCGCCGTGATCGGCTACGGGTCACAGGGCAGAGGGCAGTCGCTGAACCTGCGGGACAGCGGGCTCGATGTCGTGATCGGGCTGCGCCCCGGGAAGAGCTGGGACGCGGCTGTCAAGGATGGTATGAATGTGATGGCAGTTCCGGAAGCCGTGAAGAAGGCCGAGATCATCCAGATCCTGCTCCCCGATGAGCACCAGGGGGCGGTGTTCAGGAGCGAGATCCTCCCCCATCTTACGGAAAACAAGTGCCTCATGTTCTCGCACGGGTTCAATATTCACTTCGGCCAGATCGTACCCCCGGCGACAGTCGATGTGATCATGGTAGCGCCCAAGGGACCGGGCTTCATGGTGCGCCGGCAGTACGAGGAGGGCAAGGGCGTGCCCGCGCTCATCGCCGTCCACCAGGACCACACCGGGAAGGCCCACATGACTGCCCTTGCCTATGCAAAGGGTATCGGGGCGACCCGCGCCGTTGTCCTCGAGACATCCTTCCGCGAGGAGACCGAGACGGACCTCTTCGGCGAGCAGGCCGTGCTCTGCGGCGGTTGCACCTCGCTTGTCAAGGCCGGTTTCGAGACGCTGGTCGAGGCCGGCTACGAGCCGGAGATGGCTTATCTCGAGGTCTGCCACGAGCTGAAACTGATCGTCGACCTCATCTACGAAGGGGGGCTGACCAACATGCGCCAGTATATCAGCAACACGGCGCAGTACGGCGACCTCACCCGCGGCCCCCGCGTCATCGGGCCGGAAGCCTACGAGGCGATGCAGGAGATCCTCGAGGAGATCCAGAGCGGGAAGTTTGCCCGGGAATGGATGCTCGAGAACATGGTGAACCGGCCGATGTTCACCGCCCTGACAAAGGCGGACGAGGACCACCTTCTCGAGGAAGTCGGCAGGGAAGTCCGCGGCATGATGCCGCAGTTCCGTAAGTAAACTTACGTCACCACTCGGGGAATGCTGAAGCATTCCCTCATGGTTCAGAAAATAATCCCTGATGGAATTATTTTCTTCTCCGTTCGGAGAACCCTGACGGGTTCCCTCACGGTTCAAGAAATAATCCCTGATGGAATTATTTTCTTCTCCGTTCGGAGAACCCTGACGGGTTCCCTCACGGTTCAAGAAATAATCCCTGATGGAATTACTCTCTTCTCCGTTCGGAGAACCCTGACGGGTTCCCTCACGGTTCAAGAAATAATCCCTGATGGAATTACTCTCTTCTCCGTTCGGAGAACCCTGACGGGTTCCCTCACGGTTCAAGAAATAATCCCTGATGGAATTACTCTCTTCTCCGTTCGGAGAACCCTGACGGGTTCCCTCACGGTTCAAGAAATAATCCCTGATGGAATTACTTTCTTATCAGCCCGGGGAATTGCGATTCCCCTCGCGGTTCTGTACAAAATTAAAAAAAATCCTATTCCCATTGTTTTTTATTCGCGGTTCCCAATACTACCACAATGAAGATCTGCATCATATACCACAGCGAGACCGGCAACACCCGCCACGTGGCCCAGCATATTGCCTTGGCGTGCGACGGGAAGCTGATCGAGGTCACGGACAAGGGCAGCTATAACCGGCTGACCCGTTCCTTGTCCGGTGCAAAATGGCGCAGGGGGAAGAGAAGACGCCGATCGAACCGGCATCCATCGATGTCTCCGGTTACGACCAGCTCGTATTCGGGTCTCCGGTCTGGGCGTTCAGGCCTACGCCGGCAATCCATGCCGCGATTGATGCGGTTAAGGGGTGCGAGGGCAAGAAGGCGACCGCGTTCTGCACGCACGGCGGCAGGCCCGGGCAGACTGCCGCGGTCTTCCAGAAATGGATCGAGGCACGCGGGATGAAATGCGTGGGGAACGGGAACATTCACCAGGACGATATCGAGAACGAGAAGAAGACCCGGGACCTGGTCTCCGTGCTGATCAAAAATTCACACTCTTCGTAACGTACGTCTTCTTCCCGTGGCGGGACCCGGGGCCCGTAATATATCCCCGTTTTCGCGGGTGCACTGTTTCCCTCGCGGGAATCCGCTCCGTTTTCACCCGCGCCCCGCATATCCCCGGCCCCGGCAAACCCTGCGCTTCCGGCAGCCTGTTTTTACCGGGGAAAGCCTTTTTGTTTAGCCGGAGCCATTATTGTATACAATTATGACGGACCCGTATGAAAAACTCCTCAAACAGGCGTATTCCAATATCACCGAAAAGACCGAGTCCTCGGAGCGTTTCGTAGTCCCCGAGGCGAAGGCCTATGTCGAAGGCAAGACGACCGTCCTTGAAAATTTTGCCGAGATCGTGGGGAAGGTCCGCCGCGAACCCGACCACCTGATGAAATTTCTGCTCGGCGAACTGGGCACCAGCGGGAAGATCGACGGGAACCGCGCGATCTTCAACGGGAAGTTCGAGATATCGCTCATCAGGGCGATCATCAAGAGCTATGTCGAGGACTACGTGATCTGCTCCGAGTGCGGCAAGCCGGACACACGCCTCGTGAAAGACGACCGGGTCATGATCCTCCGGTGCGATGCCTGCGGGAGCCACCGCCCGGTACGGAAGCGGAAGGCCCGTACCGAGCCGGTCTCGGAGAACCTTGAGGAAGGCCAGATCATGGATGTCGAGATCCAGTCGATCTCGAAGCGGGGCGACGGGGTCGTCAAGATGGGCCGGTATATCATGTACGTGGCCAATTCGAAACCGGGCCAGAAAGTGAAGATCAGGATCTCCCGTATCTCTGGATCCATTGTCTTCACCGAACGGGCGGAATAACCCGTTGCCGTGTTTTCAGACCTTTTTTATCTCTCCATCTCTCCCGTTATTTTCTGCCACGCCACGGCTGTTTGCACCCGGGGCTCACGGGCTGAGGAATGCCGGAGGAGGACGAAAAGAATACGGGAAGAGGAAAAAATATCCGGAAAACGAAGCAGCCCGACGAATCAGGCCTTTGACTTTTTTATTCCCTTGAGGAGCTCGTCGCAGTGGCCGGAGATCCGCTTGCACGCCTTCTTGATGATGGGCAGGGGGTTTTTCCTGTTCCTGGTGGTGACGAGCAGTTCCGGGTCCGAGAACTGGAACTCGATATTGTACCGTGCGACGTCGACGTCATGGTCGGTAAGGATCTCTTCGACAAGGGCGTTCATGAACGTATGCCCCTCCCCCTGGATGATGAGCCGCACCTTGTCTTTCTCGAGTTCGAGTACTTTTACAATCATGCACCTATGTTTGGGCACCTGAAAACTATTAAGGTATGGGTCGTCTTTGTGCCCTCGCAACCCGCCGGAAACCTGCCCGGGAAAGCGGTCAGGGGAATCCGAAGGTCTCCCCGTCTTTCCCGGTGTGGGGGAGGTCCCACGGGATCATGTGGCTCATATGCACGCACCGGAAATCCGCCGGTGCAAGGCGCCCGGCAAGGGTGCAGGCATCGAGGTAATTCATATGCTTGGGGATCGCGATGCGGGAGGGCACGAGCGCGTCGAGCAGGAGGAGGTCGAGATCCCCGAGGAGGTCCAGGCTCTGCTGCGGGATGTCGATACTGGTGTCGGATGTGAACCCGACCCGGGACTCCTCCGTCTCGAACAGGACGCCGCATGTGAACGCCGGCGGGTGTTTGACGACAAACAGGGTAAGGGTCATGCCGAATATATCGAACGGCACATACGGGTCGATGGCACCTTTCTCAAAACTCAGGAACCGGAAGATCTCCGAGCAGTAGCTGAGTACCGGCGGGGCGGCGAAGACCGGGGGGATGTGCTGGACCCGGTAGAACTCGCCAAAACCGATGAAGTGGTCGTAATGCCCGTGGGTCCAGATCACCGCGTCGATATGGGGCGAGCCGCAGCGGAGGAGCTGCGCCCGCAGGTCCGGTGAAGAATCGATGAGAAGGTGTCGCCCCTCGTTCTCTACGAGGAGCGAGGTCCGCAGCCGTGTCGCGCCGGTCGATTTCGCATGCGTGCACTGGGGGCAGTCACACCCGATGCGGGGGGTCCCGATCGCATCCCCGGTGCCGAGCAGCGTGATCTTCATGTCATAACCAGTTCTGGTGCCGGATCGCTTCCCGGTTCCTGACCATGGCGATCCCTTTCTCGATGTCGGCCTGCCGGATTTCCTGCCGTTTGTCCATGAGTGCCGAGAGGATCGCTTCCTTGATCATCATACGGAGGTCCGAGCCGGAGAACCCTTCGGTCCTGGCTGCGAGCGCCTGGTAGTCGACCGTGCAGTGGAGGGTCGACGTCACTTTTTGTAAGATGTTCCTGCGCATCTCCTCGTCGGGAAGCGAGAACTCCACGACCTCGTCGAACCGCCGCCAGGCAGCCTCGTCCAGCAGCTGCGGGTGGTTGGTGGCGCCGATCAACAGCACGCCGTGCTTGATCAGGTTGATCCGGTCGATATTTTTCAGGAGCGAGTTGACTGCCCTTTTCATCGCGCCGTGGTCATCGGCGGTCCGGCTTTTTGCCACGAAGTCGAACTCGTCGACGAAAAGAATTGCCGGGGCGAGCTGCTTGGCGAGCTCGAAGATGCGGTCGATGTTCTTGGACGTCTCGCCGAGGTACTGGGACGTGACCATCGAGAGGCGGACCTCGAGGACCGGCATGTGCATGGTGCGGGACATTGCAAGGGCAAGCGATGTCTTCCCGGTCCCGGGCGGGCCTACGAAGAGGAGCTTGCCGATCTCGTAGATCCGGTGGCGGTGCAGGAACTCGCTGTGGTCGCGGGCATGCTGGATCTTTGCGATGAGGTCCAGCTGGCCGGAGGTGCAGACGAGATCGTCGATATGCTGCTCGATCTCCTCGGGAGCACTCAGGATGACGAGGTCCAGTGCCCCCCGGAGTTTCTCGTCCTCGCTGAGCAGTTTTGAGATCCGGGCGTCGAGATGCGCCTTGGTGTCCTCGTAGGGCGGGTTTGCCCTCCGGACTGCTGCATAGGATGCTCCGTTGGAGCCGGTCTTCTCGAAAAAAAAGGCGAGCGCCGGGTTCTTCCCGACCTGGGTACTGCCCCCTTGTTTCAGGAACCATTGTCCTGCCGGTTCGAGGGCCGTGATACGGAGCCTCTGGCCGAACTCCTCGTAGGCAACGAACGGGTTGGAGGCGAGCTTCGTGTGGGCGTCGGCAATGGAAAGCGTTCGCCTGATGAGGCCGTCGCTGACATAGACCGGCCGCTTCACCTCCGCCGCACTGGTAGCACCAAAGATCTCGCGGCACGAAGGGGTGAGGTCGTTGATGTCGAGCCCTGGGTTCTGATTGAATATTTCGGCGGTCAGAACGATCTCCATGATGCGCAGGGTATCAGAATCTCCAGACATGGCTGTAACCTTAATTATTCTTCTCCTGCATGCATAAGGCTATCTCATCGCGTGGTCACGATGCAGCCGTCACCCGTCACGATGACGGTATGCTCGTGTTGCGAAACAAGGGACCCTGCAACATCGGAAAGGACGGGATAGGCGTGCAGGTTGCCGGACCTGACCAGTGCAGCGAGGGCGAGGTCCAGTTTCCGGTCGCCGAGCCAGCGGCGTGAGAACGGCAGGCCGTTGCGGTCCCTGATCTTATCGAGAATGGTACGGCCTGCGGGGACCCGGACGGGCCGTGCGGAGATCTGGGAATAGATCTCCATCCGCTTCTTCTCCCCCACGTGGCCGCTGCCGGTGGTGGCGAACGGTTCGATGGCAAAGACCATCCCCTCCTCGAGCACAACGCCCCCGTTGATCCCGATGTTGGGGATGGTCGGGGATCGGTGGAGGACGTAACGGTCAAGCCCGTGGCCGGTGAGGTTGGCGACCGGGCGGTACCCGCGCCCCTCGATCTCTGCCTGGATGGCGCCCCCCAGCGCGCCGGCATGCACACCGGGTTTTATGGCCCTGATGGCGGACTCGAGGGCCTCGGATGAGGCTTCGAGCAGCAGAGCGTTGTTCCCGAGGTCCACCGTGGTCGCCGTGTCCGCGATGTACCCGTCGACCTGCACGCCGAGGTCGAGCTTGGCTACGTCGCCTCGGGAAAAAACCCGCTCATCCCCATACGACGCGGTGTCATGTGCGGCATCCTCGTTCAGGGAAAGATTGAGCGGGAACGCGAGTGCTGCCCCGTCTTCCCTGACCCGGGCCTCGATCGATTCCACGAGCCCGAGATAGGATGCCCCCACCCGGATCCCCTGCGCACCTTCCCGCAGGATCCGTGCGGCAAGGGTGCCGGCGGTGCGGTAATTGTCAAAGACATCGTCCTTCACAGGACCAGCTCCTCCGGGTATGCCGTGAAATTGTCAAAGCCCCGTGCGGTGACGGCCCCCATGTCCTCGAGCCGTACCCCACCGGTCCCGGGGTAGTACAGACCCGGCTCGATGGTGATGACATTGCCGGCAGCGAGGGCTAATCCCCCGGGGCCAAGGTTCGGGAGCTCGTGCACCTGGAGGCCCACGCCGTGCCCGAGGCTGTGCACGAACCCCCGGGTGTTGCTCTCGTACCCCCGCTCCGCGAAGAAGTCGACCACGGCCTGGTACAACTCCGATCCCGGAACCTTCGGTTTCACACGGGAGATCGCGAGCTGTTTTGCTTCGCGCAGGGTATCGAACATCTCGCGGATTTCGTCCGGTGGTTCGCCCCTGACAACGGTGCGGGTCATGTCTGCGTAATAACCGCTCTTCTCCTCCACCGGGAAGATGTCGATGATAATCGGCTCGTCCGCACGGAGGGGCCCGGTGCCGGTCATGTGGGGGATCGCGGTGTCCTCGCCGCACGAGACGATCGTGTCCACCGCCGTGCAGCCGCAGGCGAGCAGGTGGCTGTGCATCACGAGCTTCACCTGCTCCGCGGTCAGCGGCCTGCCCCTGCGGCAGAGTATCCCTTTCCGGGGAACGGACTTTTTGATCAGCGTTACCCCGAGCCCCAGTGCGGTCTCGGTGATCGTCTGTACCCGCCGCAGCGCCGCGATCTCGGCCTTCGTCTTCTTCGCCCGCAGGGACAAAACCGTCCCGGTGTCCACGGAAACGGTGCAGTACCTGCCCAGTGCACGGGCAAGCCCGAGCGGGAACTGGGGGGGACGAGGATCTTTTTCCCCCCGAGGTTTGCGATCATCTTCGCAGTCGCACGGGCGGGGTCCTTCACCTTTTTCAGGATCTCCGGGAGGCCGGCCTCGGCCCGGGTCATGACGGTCGCCGGGGACTCGCGGGACGCGCGCCCGACCTCCATCTGGGAGATGACGATAGTGGCGTTCTGGTCTGGTTTTTTGAAATATACGAACGGGTCGCTCGTGGTGAACTTCGTCAGGTACCGCATGTCGGCGTCCCTTGATGAGGCATACATGACGTAGGAATCGGCCCCGCTCTTCCTGATCGCATCGGAAAGTGGATCCATCTGCCGGAATATGTGCAGTGAAACGTCAAGTACTTTTATTCCGGAGCTGACATAGGAACGATGGATGCACAAGCCAAAGACCAGTTCCGGTGGAAATTCTACCGTCTCGCAGTAGAACTGAATATCATCATACTCCTCGTCGCCGTATCCGTCCTCTTTCTTTTCATCCTCCCGGCGAGGCTGGAGATCTACCGGCTCCCCCTGGTCGCGGTCATGCTCCTCGCCGCCGCGCTCATTGCCATTGACTTCCGGAAACGGTACCGTGAAACACGGGCGTGGCTTCACGGGCAACCGGATACGAGGAGAGATATACGTGAACAGGGATAGTACCGTCCGGACCGGGTGAAGGGTAAGGGCATGCTCGAAAAGATGAAGGATGAGATTGAACTGGTCAGCCGCCACCTCGAAGTTGCCCGGGCAGTGGCAGACCACCAGCCGATCGGGATCATGAAACTTTCCGAGCTGCTGGACCAGCCGTCCCACCGCATCCGTTACTCCCTGCACGTGCTGGAGCAGCTCGGGTATATCCGTGCATCCCCTGACGGAGCGGTGGCCACCTCGCGGACCGTGGACCTGTTCACGCACCTGAACGATGACCTTGACGGGCTTATCCATATGCTGGAAACGATGAAGCGCGAAGGATAGCGCCGGGCATTATAGCCTGCAGGAATTGCCTGTATTCTCCCCGCGGCCTCATAGTTACCTTTAAAAGTGCTCAAAAAGAATCTATTAGGACGCTATTGACGCGTGCCTCCCTAACTCAGTTGGTAGAGTGTCGGACTGTTAATCCGAATGTCACAGGTTCGAGCCCTGTGGGGGGCGTTCAGGGCCCGTAGCTCAGTCCGGTCAGAGCGCCCGGCTCATAACCGGGCGGTCATGGGTTCGAATCCCTTCGGGCCCACTGTTCAGGCTTTTCTCGCCGTATCTCCGGTCCGGTCTTTTGTGCGGCGATCTCCCGTCCGGCACCATTTGAAAACCTTTGTATCATGGGACATGCATAGGAAGCAACATGAAGTGTCCCGTCTGCGAGATGGACTGCGTAAAATCCGCAAAGGACATCCTTGCCACGCTCCCGACCGTTTTTGTACCCTGCGAAGACTGCAGTATGCGGGTGCTGGACAAGCGCAAGCCCCTGCCATCTCCCGAGTACAGCGAGCCCTGCTCCTGCGGGAAACGGTTTATCGACGAAGTCTTTGCCCACATCTGGGTGGTCATGGTCGGGGAAGGCGACCTGAAAAAGACGGACCCGCTGATCGCGGCCGGTTCGCCTCTCGTCCATCCCGGGTTTGCGATGGACCGGCCGCCGTTCCTGCCCGAAAAGTCCCTCGTCCTCCTCTCGCCCCGGGTGACAAGGAAGACCGCGGAGCGCCTCGTGAAGGAAGTTCCCGAACTGCGGGGAGTCGTCCGGACCGGCGACTTTGTCCCGGGGATCCCCACGGCTGACCTGAATTCTGTGCCGAGGGTATATGAGCTCCTCGCCGGCTGTGATGTCCGGGCAGATGTCTTCCCTCTTGCTAACGGCCCGCTGGTGATGTACAAGCAGCAGTCGCTCATCCATATCGAGTTCCCGCGGTCGGGCTACCCGAAGATCCGTTCCGTGGAGCAGCACGTGGGAAAACCGCCCGTGCCGTATTTCATCGATGCCTGTTCCGGCGTGGGTACCCTCGGTCTCGCTGCTGCGTGCCTGGGAGTTCCCCGCGTCGTCATGAACGATGCCTGGTATGCCTCGGCGTTCTGGTCCGCGTTCAACCTCGAGGTCAACCGGGACTACCTGTCTGTCCGTCGCGTAAAGATATTCGAACAGGTCCAGGACATGGCAAAGCACCCGGTGGTGCGTGAACCGATAAAAATTGCAGAGACCGAAGGCGACCAGGTCATCGAAGTGTACCAGGGAGACTTCCGCGAACTCCCTTCTGTCCTCCCCATGAAAATCCCCCCGGTGACGGCACTCGACCTTTTTGAAAAGAAGGACGTTCCGGCTATGGAAAAGATCCGGAAGGAATGGCTGGACCGGGTGGGCGGCGAGGTTTTCATCCCGTGAACCGGGCTTTCCTGCCGTGACGGCGCGACCCGTTCGCGGCACAGGGTAACAAGTCTTTATTGGCCGGTGCGCAAACGTATATGGGGACTAGCCCGGGTGGCTCGGCGTCACTTGTAACCCGAAACCGTCGGTACGCGGGGGGCGAAGTTTGACTGAGGCTGCAACGACCTGCGGGATCCTGAGCATTCTGACTGTGAAACCTCGTCCCATGAGGTCGATGGCCAGGAATCAAAATTCCGGAGGGAATGGCGACCTGTCGCTGCGGGGACCGGTTCAGGCCCGGAAGGGAGCAGACTTACCGCAGACATCCGGCGCCCATGGGGTAACGGGGCGGAGGATGAGTGCTTTGGTGAACGGAGAAACGTACAGTCGACCGATAACACGTCCCCGCTTACGATTACCATGGCAAAAGTGACCATTATCGGTGCAACGGGCAATGTCGGGATGTTTGCTGCACATGCCATCTCTGCCATCCCGCACGTCAGCGAGATCCTTCTCTATGGGAGGGAAGGCCGCGATGCTCTTCTGAAAGGAATCACCCAGGACCTCGGGGACTCGTTCGCAGCGCGGGGGAGGGATATCCGTGTCCACTGGACGACCTCCCTGGATGACGCTGCCGGGTCGGATGTGGTGGTGATCACGGCAGGATCGCCGCGCACCCCGTCACAGGACCGCCTCGACCTCGCAATGGGCAATGCACGCATCGTCGCCCCGATCGCTGAAATAATCGGTGACGTGGCGCCCGAGACCAAGATCCTCGTGGTCACGAACCCTGTCGACGTCATGACCAGTGTCGCGCTGAAATATTCCCTGTTGAAACCCTCACAGGTATTCGGCCTCGGTACGCATCTGGACTCGATGCGCCTCAAATCGCTGATCGCCTCGTACTTCCACGTCCACGTGAGCGAGGTGCATACCCGCATTATCGGGGAACATGGCGACAGCCTGGTCCCGCTCTGGTCCGCGACTACCATCGGCGGCATCAAGATCTCGAACCTGCCGGAGTTCGCGCACCTGCCGGTCCGGGAGATCATCGAATCGGTGAAAAGCAGCGGCCAGCTGATCATCCAGAACAAGGGCTCGACAGTCTACGGACCCGGGGAAGCGATCGCCTCCCTGGTCAGGACCGTGCTGTCCGACGAAAACCGCATCCTGACCGTGTCCGCATATATCCGGTCGGAAGTGCACGGCATCGGCGACGTCTGTATCGGTGTCCCCGCCCGCATCAACCGCGAAGGGGTCTTCCCGATCGCGATCCGGATCGATGAATCGGAAGTGATCGCGTTCCGCGAGTCTGTGGAGAAGATACGCGTCAGCACGAGGCGTGTGCTCGATGCGCTGGAAGAGGAAGAGAAAAATAAGGGATAACGAGAAAACAGCCGGACTGTGTTTTCAGGTCAGTGTCACTTCTATGATCTCTGCCCGCTCGACGCCGGGAATTGCACCGATCGTCTGTTCAAGGGCATCCGTTTCCCCGCCGGCATCGTTGACGATTGCGGCGAACTTGATCGCCTTGAGGCCGAAGCCGATCGGCTCTATCTTGAGATCCCGGATGCCGGGGAGTTTCTCTTTGAGGGCCGCTTTGAGCTGCTCGAGGTTCACTTCAGGCGACTCGGGCATGACCCTCATGATGACTGCGACACTGCCCATGCGTTACGGTCCCCCGAATCCGCATTTCGGGCAGGTATACGGGATGCTCTGCTCCCGGCACCGGTAGCACCGGTCGATCTCAACACCGCACGCGGGGCACCCGAATTCCGTTGAGCCCTCATCTGCAAGCGGAGCATTGCAGGATGTACATTTCTTAACTGGCATGATAACTACTCCAAGGATTCCTATAGTATCTCTTTTGAAACCTTTAAAAGGTTGTACTGATGCGGGTGCACGGGACCGGGTCCCCGCGGAGGTATCGCATGAGGAGCTCCGGGCGGGACCCGTTGACGATGAATGTATCCACCCGTTTTTCAAGGACATACGGGATGAGCAGCGGGTCGACGATGTCCGTTTCCCCCGGTGCGTCTACGTGTTCCAGCAGGGTGCCGTTCTCCAGAATCCCGTCCACGGATTTGAGGAGGAGGAGCCTGAGGCAGAGTTCCGCTGCCGCCCATGCCGCAATGGTATCGGAAGTGACGTCCCACGTGTGAGGCAGGGGATCCCGGTCCCGCAGGCTCCGGCCGGGAAGGAAGACGACCGTCCGGTCCGGCGTAGCAAGCCTGTCCGTGGCGGGAAGGCCGTGAGATGCGATGCAGCGGCCGTAACGGTCCATGGCCGCGATCGCCTCCCAGTGTGCGTTCTCATCGTCAAGCCCTGCCTGCCGCACGATATCGGCAAAGGGCCCCCCTCCGGGAACGATGAGGAGCGGGCGCGTGGATGAGCGGAGGACGGGGACCAGCCCGGGAAGATGGCTGTACAGGCTCCCCCCGAGTTTCACTATGAGAGGCATAGATTTCGATCCGGGTGATTTCCGGTTGCCTGTCATCATAGTATCATGAGAATATTTCGCATATTATATATCGTACGGCAGCAAACCAAGGTTTTATGCGCCGGCTTCCTCTCATCATTGTTTTCCTTTTCCTCACGCTCGCAGTGCACGCATGTGCCGCCGCCCCGGTCCGGATTACCGAGTTCTGCCCGGATCCTTATCTTCATGATGATGCTGACGAGTATATTGTCCTTTCCGGGTACGGCCCTCTGGACGGGATTGCCGTGACGAACGGAAAAAGCGGGTTCCGGTTCCCCCCGGGTTCGACCCTTCCCGGGAACCTTACGATTGCGCGGAGCGGGACGGCGTTCGCGCAGAGCCACGGGCGGCTTCCGGATTACGAATGGCTGGATACGTCGCCATCAGTCCCGGATGTGATCAATGGCAGGCCCCTCCGCATGGCCAACGCGAACGACTCGCTGATGCTCTACGACAACGGGCAGCTCCTCCAGAAGGTTTCCTGGCCGGGCACGGTCACCCCGCGCGAAGGGCAGGTGCATTTCCTTGAAAACGGGGAATGGGACCCCCGCCCCCTCATGCTCGGTCAGTCGCGTTTCCCGCCTGCGGAATTCCGGAACGTGACGGTGACTGCGTTTGTCTCCCCGGACTCTTCGGACCGGGTATTTGGATCGGTCATCGATAATGCCTCGCGGGAGATTCTGTTGAACGTGTACGAGTTCTCGAGCCCGTCCATGGCTGAAGCGCTTGCCCGCGCCCGGGCCCGGGGTGTTGATACTCAGGTGCTGGTCGAGGGCGGGCCGGTGGGCGGTATCGGGGAGGATGAAAAGGCCGCGCTGTGGCGGGTGAACCGGAGCGGTATTCCCGTATACGCGATGGTCTCGTCAAAAACAGTGCACGCCCCTTACCGCTACGACCACGCCAAGTATGTGGTGATCGACCGTAGCACCGTCCTCATAATCAGTGAAAATTTCAAGTACAGCGGTTTTGCACCGGAAGGGATAACGGGTAACCGGGGGTGGGGCGTTGTCCTAAACGACCCTTCAACGGCAGCGTATTATGCCTCCGTATTCCTCACCGATCTGCGGGGGCCTTCGATAGTACCTTACCGGGGTGAACCCGGTCGGAACGAGACGCCGCCCGCAGAAAAACATGCCACGGAGTTTTCTCCGCAGACATTCGATGGGGCGACGGTCCGCACGGTCCTGGCCCCGGATACCAGTACCCAGATCACGGATCTGATCGATTCGGCAGACCATAGCATCGACATTGAGGAGGCCTACATCACCAACGAGACCCGGTTCACGCTCAACCCGTATCTCTCCGCGGCGATCAATGCCTCCCGGCGCGGGGTCCGGGTCCGCATCCTGCTGGATTCCTACTGGTATAATGTCGAGGGGGAGAATGATAACGACGAGATGGCTGCCCTGATCAACCACATCGGGGCTGACGGGCACCTCCCTCTAGAGGCCCGGTGTGCAGAGCTCCGCGAAAACCAGATCGAGAAGATCCACAACAAGGGAGTGATTGTTGACGGGAAACGGGTCCTTGTCAGCAGCATCAACTGGAACAGCAACTCCCCCCATTTCAACCGCGAGGCGGGCGTCATCATCGACCACCCCGGTGTAGCAGGTTATTTCACAGCGGTGTTTGAAGACGACTGGAACCCCGCCGTCGCGTCACCGGAGTCAAAGGCGGATTACCTGAGGATTGCCGTGGCTGCGCTGGTGGTTGCAGTTCTGATAGTATACTGGTACTATCGCAGGAGAAGGTAACCCTCTGCAGGGCTCCGTGGCTGAATAACAGGGAAACCCAAGAGGAGAAAAGGAGCAGATCAGAATTTCTTTTTTGCACACTGGCATACATCGCAGAGGTTGATGTCGCTCTCACCGGTGACTACGGCCAGTGCCCAGCGGTCGATCATGAGATCCAGTTCCGAGGATATCGCGACCTCGCCCGCACCCCGCTTCCTGCTCATGTACTGGGATACTGCTGCCCGGGTGACGCCCAGTCGTCGTGCCGCATCACTCTGGCTCAGCCCCTGCCTCTGAACGAGCCGGACGACCATCTCGGCCCGCATCGGGGGCAGGAGGTTTCTGACCATGGTATCGCAGTGCATCAGGGTGCAGGTATGTTTCATCATACGCAGGCCTGCTGGGGTTTGGCAGTCTGTGCAGTTCTGTTCTGGTAGATGATCTGTCGTGCATCCCGGAAGTTGAACTTCTCGATGATGAGCTCGCGCTCTTTGAGTTTCTTCAATGCATAGCGCACGGTCCTCGGCGCAAGGTGGCTCTTCTGGACGAGATCCTTGTGGGTCATCGCCCCGCCTGCATCCAGTATCTGGAGCACCGTTCTCGATGAGGGTGGTAATGTTGTGGGATACATGACGATAATGTTAACACTGTTAACATATTAACCTGTCGGTAATTTATAACATTATTTTTATACAATCTTGTATGCTGATGCGTCAGGAACGCATGGCCCTGCTCCTGCTGGTGGGTGTGGCCGTGACAGTTATTACAGCACACGCGGTCATCAGTCTGATCGGAAGACAATCCTTCGCCCACCCGTTTACCCCCGGTTCTGCGGATGGCGAACTGGTAACCGTAGAGGGGAAGGTCGAGAGGGCAACGATTATAGAAAACGGTGGTCACCTCGCGCTCATGGTGAACAATATCACCGTATTCATTCCTGCCACGGCCGCCCGGAACGTAAGCGTGCACAAAGGTGACACTATCCTGGCGTATGGAATCGTGCAGACCTATCGCGGGAATAAAGAGATTGTTATCGATTCAGCTGAAGATTTCCATATCACGGGCGTACCGTGATAATACATTTTTTACGGACCCCGGTTAAAACCATAAAACCCGTCGGGGCCTGCGCTCCTGGTTCAGAGAGAGATGCATACCGGTGATCTCACTTATTGTAGTGGTGTCCCGGTGGCAGGAGGGCCTTCGCCTGGTCCGACCGGAGCACCCCGGATGGAAACCAGCGCTTTCTGCGCCGCGTCCCGTACACTTTCATCGGGATCATTGAGCGCTTCGGTCAGGCCGGTCACTGCCCGGTTGTCGGCAATGGATCCAAGGGCCCATGCGGCTTCCCTGCGCACCCGGGCCTTCGCGTCTTTAAGGAGAACGAGAAGCCGCTCAACTGCCCGGGGATCCTTCAGTTTCCCGAGGCCCCAAGTGGCTCCGGCCCGTAGCCATTTTTCGTCCGACGTCGTCGCTTCGAGGAGGGGGACGAGTGCCCGGGCGTCGCCAATCTGCCCGAGTGATTTGGCTGCAAGCCACTGGACGTCCACGAACGGGTCTTTCAGTGCCTCGATAAGCGGCGCGACAGCTTCAGGGTCCCGCTCTTCCCCCAGCAACTCCGCAGCGTGCCAGCGGTAATTCAGGTTCGGATCCTTCAAAAGAGTGATCAGGCCCCGGACGCGGAGTTTTCTCCGCTCTTCACGTGCTGCCAGCTCGACAGGTGTCGGTTCATGCGGCTCTTCCGCTGAACGGACTGGAACTTCAGCATCCGCCATCCCAGATCCTCACAGCCTCCCATTGGGTATATTGCACAATTAACCTTTTCTCTGAGGATCTTCGCCCTCACGTATCGTTACCCCGGGCAGCCCGGCGAGACTATGGGATGCCTGCCCCGACCGGCTGGATCTCGAGGCTGAGGGAAAAATTCTTCACCGTATGCGTGAGGGCCCCCATGCTGATGATATCGACACCACAGGCCGCGTAATTCCGGAGCGATTCCTCGTCAATCCCCCCGGATATCTCGATGGTGACCCGATCCCTGAGGCCCCTGTCTTTCAGGACTGAAAGTGTCTCCAGCACCTGACCCGGCGTCATGTTGTCCAGCAGGATGATGTCCGCGCCGGCAGCGGCGGCTCTCACTGCGTCGGCAGAGGTCTCTACCTCTATCTCGATCTTTTTGTACGCGGAATGGCTCCGTGCCGCACGGAGGGCCTCTTCGAGCGGCACGAGTGCAAGGTGGTTGTCCTTGATCAGGATGCCGTCGCTCAGGTTCATACGGTGGGGGTCGCCGCCGCCGATCCGGATCGCCTTCTTGTCGAACCGCCGGAACCCTGGGCAGGTCTTTCTGGTACCGGCAACCCGGCATGACGTGTTTTGGGCCTTCACGATTGCGACCATGGCTGCCGTACTGGATGCAATGCCGCTCATCCTCCCGAGGATGTTGAGCGCTGTCCGTTCGACCAGGAGGATGTTCTTCGCCCTGCCGGAAAGGAATACCACCACCTCCCCTTTCCTTACCTGATCCCCATCGTTTTTTCGCGGGGTTACCGTGACCCCTGCATAGGAGAAGAGCGTGGATGCTTCTTCAATACCGGCGAGGACCCCGTCCTGCTCTGCCCGGATAACCGCGGTGCAGCTGATATCGGGAATGATCGCATCTGAGGTCACGTCTCCGGCAGGGATGTCCTCATTGAGGAACCGCACCAGATCGTCACGATCGGCCATACTGTACGCCATGCCCGCCACCCGTCACGTTCCCACGATGATCGGATCCTGGATCTTTTCCAGCAGCGAGAGAACAGAGAGGGCGGCGAGGTAACTGGTCGCAGGGTTATCCGGGCTTGGCATATTGGTCACCCGGATATAAGCCTCGCCAAAATCGCCTTCGATGAACAGCTCGTGCATGTTCTGGTCTACTGCCGGGTCGACAAAGAGCTCGACATCGGCATCCATTCCCGCTGCAAGGCTCATGGCAACGGAAACGTTGACATTCCTGGGATAAGCCTTGATGCATTCGTTGGCCTTGCCGGAGAATATCTGTCGTGGCACCTGTGCCTCGATGCCGAGTGCAGCCGGGCTTTTCGTTGTCCGGAGCAGCAACCGTTTCAGTGTGGAGATCCGGCCGATCTTGAGGTTGTCCAGCCCGAAGATTGCACCGCTCGGGATGTAGATCCTGCAGCCGGTCTCCCGTGCCTTCATGCGGATCATCTCCCGGAAGCCTGCATCGGTAAGGGCCCCGACGCTCATGATCACCATGTCCTTTTTGTGGGAGAGGATATCGGGCGCGTAGAGCCGTACCGCGTTCACTGAAGCGGCCTCGACGATGATATCGATGTCGGCGCCGACGAACGAGGCAAAATCCTGGTGCGCAGTTGCGCCGGAGATCGCTGCGATCCCGGCTGCCCGTTCGAAGACCTGGTCGAAGACCGCTGCGATCGTGAAGCTACCGGCATGGCGTGCAATTATACGCCCGATATTGCCGCAGCCGAGCAGCCCGATCTTCATCATGATAAACAGATTATGGGTGCAATCGGTTAAGCGTTGTGTTCAGAACCATCATATACCGTGAAAATGGCATTATAGAGCAGCATATCCCATGAAGAGGACTTCCCGCGATCCAGTATCCGGACATACCCGGTCCGGGCACAATCCCTGTTACCATACGGGCTGCGTCAGTACTCCGGGGAGCGGTACTCTGGCTGCAATCTGCAGCCGGCGGGTGTTTATCGAGACGCACGGGTGCCGGTATAATTTCGGGGATACCGCCAAGCTGGTCGAGATCCTGAAGCACCAGGGATGCACCATTGCAGATTCTCCGGACGAGGTGGATGCGGTCATTGTCAATACCTGCACGGTGGTCGGCCCTACGGAACGGCGGATGCTCAGGCGTCTCTCTGCCTTCAGTGACCGCGAGCTCTATGTCACCGGCTGCATGCCGGAAGTCCAGCTCGGGGCGATCCTCGCTGTCTGCGATCCGGTCATCATCCCCACGGCGGCCATCCAGGAATGCTACCGGAAAGTCGGGACCGTGGCAGGGAGCAGCGTGGGCGTTGTACAACTGGCCCAGGGGTGCAATGGCACCTGTACCTACTGCCTCACCCGTTTCGCCCGCGGGCCTCTGAAGAGTTTCCCCCCGGAAGAGATATGGCGACAGGTCCGGGCCCTCGCCGCTGCCGGGACAGCGGAGATACAGCTCACGGCGCAGGACGCGAGTTCCTACGGGAGGGATACCGGCCTTTCGCTTGCCGGGCTGCTGGCAGACATGGAAGACGCACCGGGGAATTACCGCATCCGGGTCGGCATGATGAACCCGGCAACCGTGATGGAGGACCTCGACGGGATTGTCGATGCCTTCTCCGGTGATCGTATCTTCAAATTTATCCACGTTCCGGTCCAGTCCGGATCAGACGCCGTGCTGAAACGGATGGGGAGGCGGTATACAGCAGAGGACTTTTGTGAGCTTGTCGCTGCATTCCGGAACCGGTACCCGGATATCACCATCGCGACCGACATGATCGCAGGCTTCTGCGGTGAGACGGATCGGGACTTTTCCGCCTCGCTCGACCTTCTCCGCCGCATCCGGCCCAACAAGGTGAATGTCACCCGGTATTCTCGTCGTCCGTTCACGCCCACAGCCGGCGAAAAAGACTTCCCGGACTCTGTCAAGAAGGAACGTTCCCGGCTCATGGAAGCCTGCGCCGGGGAGATCTATGCTACGGCCAATGCGGAACATATCGGGACGGAGATTCCGTTCATTGTCACGGAAACGCTCAGGAAAGGTTCGGTCATGGCCCGCTCGCCCACGTACCTGGGCATTGTGATCAACGAGGAGCTGCCTATCGGTTATATTGGCCGGGCGGTCCTCGAAAAAGACCGGAAATATTTCTTTATAGGCGAACGGGTCGGCTGACCCCGCTGCCGAGGCTCTGGCAAAAAAATTTGAACGATATTTCAGATCCTGAACTTTTTGTATGCTGCATAAGCACCAACAATCAGGATCCCAAGAATGATCGCATACAGGACGTGATTCCCTTCTGCGGAAAATCCAAAGAAGGTATCGTCTCCGCCTCCCTCTTCCGGTGAGGGAGGCAGGCCTACTGCCGTACTATACCGGTCCTCGATACCCATGCTTCCGGTCATCTGGTAAGCAGCGAGAGCTGCGATAAGGACCACGATGAGGATCACTCCGAAGATGATGAGCCCTTTTTTCTCGGCAAATGCGCTCATTTCCGGTCACCTTCGAGAATATCCGGCCGGATTTTCCCGATATATGCAACAATGAGGCCGGTGAGGAACGCCTCGACGATCGCTACGCCCATATTTATCGCCACGAGGAGAGAGAGCCCGGCAAGGATCTGGGCCGTGGTCTGGTGTACGCCCTGTATCCCCGAGATGAGGATGACGGCGATCATTACGAGATTCCCTGCGAACAGCCCGGCAAACGTGGCAACTCCGGCCTGGGAGAAGAGATCGGTCGTGATCTTCATCATCCCCCTGAACGCGAGCCACCCAACGAGGACCTCGGTGAAGTTCACGAGCACGTTTGCCCCGACAAGCCCCCAGCCACCGTGGCCTATCGCTGCTGAAAGGATGTTGACGATGAAGACGATGAGCGTCCCGATGACCGGGCCGGTAAGAATACCGATGAGGGGCGTGAGGTTCATATGGACGCCTCCCGCGATGGGGACCTGCACCTGGAAGATTGCGAACGCCGCAGCGGTCACGAACGCGGCGATGGTGATCTTCTTCGGATCGGGTTTGTATTTAGATCGCAGTAGATACAACGCAATACCGATCAGGCAGAGGGCGATAATCCACCATACCAGGACCCAGAACAGGGTAAACGAACCGTCTTCGAGATGTATATGAGCCACGGATTAACCTCACTACAGAGAATACTTTTTTCCGGTTATGATACCATTGCAATGAGAGCGATAAAAATATTTCTAGAAATTTGGGGTTTGCCCAAATTCCCTCTTGGCGGTATCAGGACAGGCATTATGAAGGAGAGAGACCAGGTGTTCCCGGGTAATCGGCCGGTCCGGTGAAGCGATTCCCTGTTTTTCGCAGAATTCAAGCCACGTCCTGACAGTATCCGGCAACCGGAGCCCGGCCTCTTCGATGAGAGAGGGGTTGTAAAAGATCTCCTCCGGCCGTCCCTCAGCAAAGATGGACCCGTTCTTCACAAGGCAGACCCTGTCGGCAATCCGGGCGGCGAGGTCAAGATCGTGAGTCGCGATGACGACACTGATTCCGAAACGGTCCCTCAGGTCGAGGATCAGCTTCTCCGTCATCGCGCAGTGAACCGGGTCGAGATCCGAGGTTGGTTCATCCAAGGCGATGATCCGGGGTTTCATGGCGAGGATCCCTGCGATGGAGACGAGCCGTTTCTGTCCGCCACTCAGGTAATTGGGGAGTTTGGCGACGAGCTGCTCGGCACCTACCGCGACAAGGGCATCCATCGCTGATGCCTTGGCATCCTCCGGCGACATTCCAAGATTAAGCGGCCCGAACATCACGTCGTCGAGCACGGTCGGGGCGAAGAGCTGGTCATCGGAGCGCTGGAAGACGATGCCGACCTCCTTCCAGAGATCCGTCTTCTCACCAGTAGTAATCGACCGCCCGCTGACCCATATATCACCCTGCGAGGGAATCAGGAGGCCGTTGAGGTGCTCTATCAGGGTGGACTTACCCGAGACCGTTGGGTCCGCAAAGAGCTACAATCTCGTTCTTCAGAACGGAGAAGCACATCTCGTGGATCCCCACGCTCCCGTCAGGATACGTGTGGCTCGCACAATCAACATGGATCAGTTCTTTTTCGGGATCGACCGGAGGACAGTGGGGCGAACCCGGATCCCTGCGGACGATGGTCATGGAAATAAACCTCCGGAATGGGGAAAAACATATTCGGTAGCGATGATTGCAAGTACGGCCGCAGCAAGGATACCGTATTCAGCAAACCCCGGAGACGGGATTTTAGTCCGGGCGGTGTACGACCCGGCGCCGTGGTAGCCCCGGGCGATCATCGCCTTGTGCACTCGCTCGGCCCGCTCGAAGGACCTGATGAAGACCAGGCCCGCAACTTCGGCGAAGAGCCTTCCCTGAACCCGGATGGAACGGATGATGCCCCCGCCCCGGGACCGGACCGCCTTGAGCATGGACCCGGTCATCGCCAGGGTAAGAAAGATGAACCGGTACGCCATGAGGAAGATCTGGTCGAGCGGTTCGGGGAAGAGTCGGTAAATCATGCCGGAGAAGTACTCGTAACGGGTGGTCATGAGGAAGAAGAGAGAGAAGCTGATGGATATCAGGGCTTTCAGGAGCAGGGTAACAACGAGTAAAACCCCATTGTCGGTCAGGATGACCGTGAAGCCGGGGAGGGGGAAAGCGAGCACCGCTGTGCCGGGTTCGGTCCACGCCAAAATTCCGACGAGGGTGATGACGAAGACCACGGGCATCGTATACCACTGGAAGAGTTTTTTCACTGGCAGACCGGCCAGCCAGTAGACGAGGAGGATGAGCAAGAAGAGCACTGCGAGTATGACGAAGTTGCGGGTGAGGGTGATCATCAGGACGATGAGGATGAGCATGAAAAATTTTGTCCACGGGCTGACCCGGGAGAAGAGGGAATTCTGCCGTTCGGCATACGTTGTGATGAGATCAAGGTCAGGGATGTGTTCGGAGATCATCGCAGAGGCCATAGTCGGGGCGTCTCCTGTTTACCGGATGGTGAGTGACTGTTCCCGTGCCTGATCATGCTCTCAAGATGCCGGCATCCTTCATCGTGGGTTATCCTCCCACAGATCCCCTGCTGGGGGTGCCCCATAGCACTGCACATCCTGTCAATTGCATCCTTCGATACGAAACTCTCGAACCGTGAGACCTCGTTGCAGGCCTGCTCATTGGTAAGCCCGTTCCGGACGAGGATGAGGCTGAGAATACGGTGGCGCTTGATGAGAAATTTTGCGTACAGGGTTCCTGCGTCGGTAAGGCCGATTCCGCGATAGGGCACGTGCGAGAGATAACCGGCCGCGGCAAGCTCGGCGATCGTTTTGGTGATGGTGGAGGGATCGACATCGAATTGTGAAGCAATGTCGTTTGTCTTCACAGTTTCTCCGCGCTCGAAGATGAACTTGAGGTAATCTGCCTTCCGTGGCGAGAGTTCGAGTCCATCCGATATCTCCATAGTTATTTGATAGCAGGGAAATCATAAAAAAGTTTGGCCACACCCCAAAATATATTCTTCCGGCTCCCAACCCGTAACCGGATGCAGCGGATAAACACCGGAAACGAGTTGTTTTATAGCCCCGGCATGAACACTTCTTATCTCTCAGGCGTCAGTGTGACAGAACGGGGTGAATGATAATGGATGAGATCGAACATGGGTTTGAGAAACTGATGGAAAAGGTCGAGCAACTGAATGCAAGCGAAAAGGAATTAACCGGAAAACTGAAGGAGAACGATGCAAAACTCTTGAAAAAGATGGCCACCTCTTCAGCCACTGTCGTGAAGATCGTGGGTCTCAACATGCTGATGAAGGGCAAGCAGGATACGAAGGGGGATATGTACGACCCCATGTATTACCCGCAGAAGATGATCATCCTCGGGAAAGCCGAACAACCTGCCGCGTTCCGCCCTGATAACCCGAACATGCCCGTCACCGACCAGTTCTGCGTACTCTCGGAAGAGGGGGACATTTTCGAGCTGATGTACAGCTTTGACGGGTTCCTCACGGATTCCTACCTCAACCCGATCGATGCAAAAAAGGCGCTGGAACTCTACGGTTATGACGTCATGTACATGCTCTACCGGGCGATGCGGGATTATCTCAAGGATGAGCAGAAACTTGTCGATGCCCTTGAGATCGTGGTCGGGTACGTGTTTGCCAAAAAACCGTGAACGAGGATCAATGGTTTTTCAAAACCGGGATCTCTTTTTAAAACATCCAGAATATTGCCCCGTTCTCTCTTATTTCTCCCGTATGTCATGCGAACGGGCGGCTGTTCCTGCAGGGGAATAAGGGAATGGGTAAATTTTTTAAAACTGTGAAAAACAAGGATGGGCCCGATGTGATTCGAACACATGACCTCCCGGTTATCAGCCGGGCGCACCACCGGGCTATGCTACGGGCCCAAAAGTTTGCCAGATTTTACCCTAATTACTACTCCACCAGAGTTTTTATAAGTTGTGAATTCAAGAGCGAACCTGTACATTTCTTCAGATAGGGATATGTGTGAAAAAACCACGATACGTATAAGGAACTGGGATCATGGAACGAAGGTATCTCCTCGGGAACGAAGCGATAGCGCATGCCTGTCTTGAATCGGGAGTGGATTTTGTATCCGGCTACCCCGGGACGCCCTCATCAGAAGTCGTCGACACGCTGCGTGCACAGCCGGAACGACCGTATTATCTCGAATGGTCGGTGAACGAGAAGGTGGCGCTGGAGAACGCCCTCGCCGCGGCCTGGTGCGGGGTCCGTGCACTCTGCACGATGAAACACGTGGGGCTGAACGTGGCGGCAGACCCGCTGATGACGAGCGCCTATACCGGTGTGACCGGGGGCCTCGTCATCATGAGCGCGGACGACCCGTTCGCCCACAGTTCCCAGAACGAACAGGACTCCCGCTGCTATGCCCATTTTGCGCGGCTGCCATGCCTCGACCCCGCCAGCGTGCAGGAGGCTCATGACATGATCCGGCCGGCGTTCGAACTGTCCGAGGAGTTCGGCCTGCCCGTGATCTTCCGCCCCACGACCCGGATCTGCCACTCGAAAGGGGACGTGGAACTGCTACCGGCGGTCGCGGGCTCGCGTACTGGGGAGTTCCACAAGGACCCTCGGCAGTATGTCGTGATCCCGGCCCACACCCGTGTGCTGCACAAAAAACTCAACGAGAAGCAGCCGGCGCTCCGGAAGCGGCTCGTCGAGAAAGGGTTTAACACCTTCGAGGTGCGGGGGAAGATGGCGGTCATCGCGAGCGGGATCGGGGCATCCTACGTGCAGGAACTCCTGCCCGATGGTGTTTCCTTCATGAAGATCGGCGCCTACCCGATCGACGAGGAATGGCTTGGTGAATTCGTCCGGAAGCATGAGAAGGTGCTCGTGATCGAGGAGCTTGCACCCGAAGTAGAGGAAACAGTCCGGCAGGTGGCTGGCTGCGTTCCGGTCTTCGGGAAGAAGAACGGTTACGCGCCCTACGAGGGGGAGCTCTCCCCGACGATGGTCGCGGCGATCATGGAGAAGGCGGGGTTCCTGGAGAAGAGCCCGTTCTCGCCCGCTGAACCGGTCCAGAACCTGCCGGTGCGCCCCCCGATCCTCTGCGCGGGCTGCCTGCACCGCGGGGCGTTTTACGCGATCAAGAAGGTGTTCAAGGACGCGATCTACCCGAGCGACATTGGGTGCTACACGCTCGGGCTCCAGCTCGGAGTTGTGGATACCACCATCTGCATGGGCGCTTCCATCACGGTCGCGAGCGGTATCAAGCATTCCGGCGAGACCCGTGACGTGGTCTGCACCATTGGCGACTCCACCTTCCTGCACACCGGCATCCAGGGGCTGATGAACGCGGTCTACAACGGCGCCGATATGACCGTGGTCATCCTCGACAACCGGATCACGGCGATGACCGGCCACCAGCCGAACCCGAACACCGGCGCCAGTGCCTGTGGCGTGGAAACGCCGCCCGTCTCGCTCGACGCGGTCTGCCGTGCCTGCGGGGTCGTATTTGTCGAGACCGTCGACCCGTATGATATCACCGGCATGGTGAACGTTCTGGAGGAGGCAAAGAAGCGTAAAGGCGTCAAGGTGGTCATTGCCCGGCAGATGTGCGTGATCACGGCCCGGCGCGCTGGGGTGAAACGCGGGCGGTACACGGTCGACCGCGAGGCCTGCACGGGGTGCGGGACCTGCGTCCGGTTCGGCTGCCCCGCGATCGAGTTTGCCGATGAAAAAGCGCAGATCAACGAGCTCTGCAGCGGCTGCGCGATCTGCGCCCAGCTCTGTCCCGTGGGGGCGATCGTGCGGGAGGGGAAGAAATGACGGACAGTTACGATATCCTGATCGTCGGGATCGGCGGGCAGGGCACGATCCTTGCCTCCAATATCCTCGGGGAGGCCTGCCTCATCGAGGGCAGGCATGTGAAGGGGGCGGAGACCCACGGCATGGCCCAGCGCGGCGGTTCGGTGGAGAGTCACATCCGCATCGATGGCTGCTATGGCCCCCTCATCGCGCCCGGGCAGGCAGACCTGCTCGTCTCGTTCGACCTTCTCGAAGCGCTCCGGTACTCGCATTACCTTAAAAAAGACGGGAAGATTGTCGTGAACCGGCACCTCGTGCTCCCGACATCGGTCTATACCCTGAAGCTTGCGGCCCCCACGGAAGAGGAGATCATTACCGGACTGGAGAAATACGAGCTCTGCCTCCTCGATGCGGACAGGATCGCAGCCGAGGCGGGGAGCCCCCTCTCCCAGAACGTGGTGATGCTGGGCGCTGCCTCTAAGTGGATGCCCCTGAAACCGGAGACCCTTCTTGAATCGGTAAAACGGCTTGTCCCCAAAAAGACGGTCGGGATCAACGCAAAGGCATTCGAAATGGGACGGGCTGCCGGCGGGAAGAGCTGAATGAAGGGGAAGCTGGGCGCATTCCGGCAGGACACCCTCTACCTGGGGGACGCGCTCGCGCTCCTCCCGAAGGTCCCCGGAGGGTCAGTGGACCTGATCGTCACTGACCCCCCGTTTGCCATCGACTTCCGGGCCCAGCGCCTCAATTACAACCGGAAAGGGTCGAACGTCATCGAAGGCTACCGGGAAATCCCTGAGGAAGAGTACGGGGAGTTCACCCGCACATGGATGGCAGAAGCATCGCGGGTGCTGGCACCGGCAGGGAGCATGTATGTCTTTTCCGGCTGGAACCGGATCCGGGATATTCTCGAGGGGATCGATTCATCGGGGCTGACTACGATCAATCACCTGATCTGGAAATACCAGTTCGGTGTATTCACGAAGAAGAAATACGTGACCAGCCATTACCATGTCCTGTTCGTGGCAAAGGACCCGAAGCGGTACACGTTCAACAAGATCGATCATTATCCCGAAGACGTATGGACGATCAACCGCGAGTACTGGAAGGGCAGGAAGAAGACACCGACGAAGCTTCCCCGGAACTGGTCAGGAAGATCCTGCTCTATTCGAGCAACCCCGGGGACCTCGTCCTCGACCCGTTCCTCGGATCGGGGACGGTGGCGGTTGTGGCACAGCAGGAAGGCCGGCATTTCCTCGGGTTCGAGGTCGTGCCGGAGTATTGTGCGTTCGCCAACGAGTGCCTGAAGGACCGGTGAATGCACCGGAACTGGTCTACCGGGCGATCCTTTCGAAATACAAAAAGCCGGGGGTACCCACCCCTCCTTATTTCCCGGACTGGATCCGGTGCAGGGGACCCCCCACCACTGAGGGGAGGGGTAGATACCCCCCTGAGCATGGGTGGGGTGGGTACCCCCCCTCTCCCTGCTTTTCCGGAACTGCTGAAAAACCGTCACTCCGTCTGAAGTTCCAGTGGAACCGTAACTTTTGTCCATGCAACCAAGGGGGGGGTGGGTACCCCTCCGGGCCATGGAGGGGGGTAGGGGGACCCCCCCTCCGGATTTTAAAGCGGGGTGGAGAGGGGTCCCTGCCACTGAAGGAGGGGTAGCTACTCTCCCCCCTTTGGTATGTACGAATGTGTACGTTCTCAGACGGAGGATAATGTGGAATCGGATGGCTGGATGTGGCCGGATGGGGGAGGGGGTGGGGGGTACCCCCCAATTAAAAACCAGATGGAAAGGGGGGGTCAACGCGTTTAAAAAAATACATGAGGGGGGGTATAGCGGAGACCCCCCTCCTAAAATCTGGGATGTACGCAATATTGCATGGTTTTTTATGTATCCACAGTATAAGGCTTCAGACGGAACGGATATTGCGGGAGGCCACTCAAAAAAGATCAGGAGGGGGTCTGATCCGGCCAAAGGGGGGGAGGGGGGGTTGGCATGATTTTTTTCCGGAACGGAGGGGGGGTTAGCCCCATACCCCCCTTTTTTTAAACCTGAAAAATAACAAAAACGCTGAAGGGGGGAGTTGAACCCCCGAGGCACTTTCGCACCACAGGCTTTCCAGGCCTGCGCCTTACCGGGCTAGACTACCTCAGCAAAAAGTGTATCCTATTGGTATGCCGGTCATTTTTTTAATGGTATCTCTTCTTCCGGAACGTGATCTCCGGCTTCCGGCCGGTTTTCCGGGCAATCCCCGGCCCCGCCGCTGCTCCTGCTTCCCCGCAGGCTGCGGGGCCGGTGTCTTCTCCGTTTTACTACAAGGTTCTTTCTTTGCCGGGAAGACCTTGTCAGATTTCGTCCAGCCGCGGGGGTAGGTGCCGGGCGCCATGAAGACCGTGGTCGGGGAGACGACAAGCCCGGTATCGCCGGGCCTGAATGAACCTGAGGGGACGAGCGCCTGCCCGAGGCAGACAAACTCCTTCTTCTCCGATAGGACCGCAACCGTCTGGCCCTTCTCAAATGGCATCGTGCTGATCACACCGACACCGGCAAGCGTGGCGCCGTGGCACACCGCATCGATCGCCGAATTGCGGACGACTACGATCGGCAGTTCCGGGACCGCTGCATCAACGGACATGATCATCGCCTCGAGCGCGGAGCGGTTGCCTTCCCGGGCAGCGAGGGCCGCGTCATTGACGTCATACAGGGTGTGCATCGATGCTTCCGAGAATGTCCCGGACCGCGTGCGGCGCAGTTCCTGCATATGTGCGCCGACGCCAAGCGCGAGCCCCATATGGTGGCAGAGCGACCGGATGTACGTGCCGGCATCGCATTGCACCCGGAAGAGGACGAGGCGCCTATCAATATCGAGGATTTCGAGATTTCGGATCTCCCTGATGCGGAGGTTCCTCTTGACCGCACTCTTCCGGGGCGGGCGCTGGTACAGCCTGCCGGTAAACTCCTCTGCAAGTGTCCTGATCCGTTCCCCGTCCACATCACCGTGCAACCGCATCAGACAGACGTACTCCTTCTCGTGCTGGAGAAGGAGCGGGGCGAGCCTGACTGCGTTGCCGAGCATGATAAGCAGGACACCGGAGACCCGTGGGTCGAGCGTGCCCGAATGGCCCACCTGGCACCCCAGCATACGCCCGACCCACGCGGCGACCTGGTGGCTTGAGGGGCCGCGGGGCTTGTCGACAACAATGATCCCTGCATGGTCCCAGAGATGGACCGGCTCATTTTCCGATGTGAGGTCGTCCATGCTACGTGGCCCTCGGGTTCCCGAGATAGGCATTCAGGGCCCGTAACGACCCCTCGAGCGACCCGTCGCCCACGACGACGGGTTCCGTACCAGCCTTCCGCATGGCAGCGGCAGTGATGTCGCCGATTGCCATCACGAGCAGACCGGGGCGGGGGGTCCAGCGGGCCTGTGCAAACGACATCGCGCTCGTGAACAGGACCGCACCTGCCTGTTGCAGGTCGAGGGGTTCTCCGGTCGGTTCAAGCCCGTAACACCGGAATTCGTGCACGATGCCCCCGGCAGCTGTAATGGCATCGAGAAGTTTCTGGTTGGGCACGTCCGCCCGTGGGATGCCGATGTGTTTTCCCGCGATCCAGTCGCCAAGGTACGGCACGAAGTCCCGCGAGTAGAAGCTGGGCAGGGTCTCGCATTCGATATGGAATGTGCGGAGTTCCTGTGCCGTCCGGGGACCGATCGCTATCACCCGGGGGTACGTAGAAAGACGGGGGGCGATGATCGTTGCCGGGAGGGCGCTCGTGAAAAAGATGCAGTCGAACTTCCCGCTCACGGCCGCATCGGTGAATGCCGCGATCTCCTGCATGCGGAGCTCCGACCGGAGGGGGTGGACGCTATAGCACGAATGGCCGTACTCCGAGCAGCGGGAGGCATCGCTCTTCTCCTTTCCTTTCAGGCGTGTGACTGCGATCTTCATAGGGGGGATGTAACTTCGTGATACTATTCGCGATATGAAGATGGTATGCATTTCGGTTGATTTATGTCCATTCTCCCGTACCCTTAGTCCATGATTGAGCTCCTGCTCGGCACCCTCATTGGCATCATTCTCGGTACCACAAGCGGGATCATTCCCGGCGTGCATGCAAATACCCTTGCCGGCGTCCTCCTGAGCCTGCAGGCAGCACTCCTCGCAGTGCTCGGCCCGACAGCACTCGCCTGTGCGCTGTTTGCCGCACTGATCACGCACACGTTTGTCGACGCCATCCCCTCCACGTTCCTCGGTATCCCGGATGCGGATACATCCCTTGCCGTGCTCCCGGCACATGCGCTCTGCCTGGAAGGCAACGGGGAGGAGGCGGTCAGGATCGCTGCGCTCGGCAGCGCCTGTGCGATGGTCATCGCCGTGCCGCTCTCGATCCTCTGCTTCTTCCTGCTGCCTGCATTCCAGCCGTACTTCGACTGGTGGATCGGGATCCTGCTGGTAGCGACCGTGGGCTGGATGCTCGTCACAGGCGAGGCGCCAGGATGGGGGCTCGCGGTCTTTGCGGTATCCGGGATCCTCGGGCTGTTCGCCCTGCGGTATGCTTTTATCGGCTGGCACACCCTTGCAGGCGGAAGTGCGATCCTGATGCCGCTCCTTACCGGGCTGTTTGGCATATCCGTTCTCCTCACAGCATCGCGGGGGACGATACCGGCCCAGCAGTTCCGGGGGATACGGATTGCGGACCGGACTATTGTGAAGTGCTCGCTCCTGGGAACGGTTGCCGGGGTTGCCGTGGGGTGGCTTCCCGGTCTCTCGACCGCTTCTGCCAACGGCGTGCTGGCTTCCCTGATCGGGTACGAGAAGGACCGGCGGGCCTACCTCCTTGCTACCAATGCAGCAAATACGGCGAATGCGTTTATCGGGCTTGCCGCGCTCTTCGCCCTGTCCCGGATGCGGAACGGGGTGATGGCTGCGCTCTCGGAACTCACGCTTCCCTCTATGGGCGACCTGATGGTGGCCGGCCTGCTTGCCGCATGCGCAGCGTACGGGATCACGGTCTGGCTCTCGCGCTCGGCCCACCGGATCAGTACGGTGGACAGCCTCGTGCTGAACCGGGTGGTGATACTCTTTGTTGTCATCCTCTGCCTCATCCTTACCGGCCCGTTCGGCCTCTTAGTCCTCGTCCTCGCAACGGCGCTCGGGCTCGTGCCCTATTTCACCAACCTGCCGAGAGTCTATTGCATGGGCGCCATCATGGTCCCCGTGATACTGTACTCGTTCGGCATTGCATGGACCTGACGGGAACGGGCAGCTCCCCGTGATATGTGATCTTTATTGCCGCCGGCATCCATCTTTTTTTATGCAATCCTACTGGTTCGGGGACGTCGATGGGGAAGCGTGCACGCCGTTCGCCGGTACTGCCTCTGCCCGTGCAAGGCATGTGCTGTCCGTCCGGGCCACTATGGACGGTTTTGTCCCCCTGGACTGGGAGAACGCAGTGGCCTGCGGAGCTGTCAGCGGTCGCGATGAGTACCTCTCGGCACTCCGGGAGCTCTGTTTTGCCGTTGCCGAGCAGGAGATCCGCGAGCAGTACGCGGGCAAGGATACCGAGCTGCTCCAGATGGTACGGATGCTTGACGGTATGGATGAGGCGATCAACCTCCTCTCAGGGCGGGTTACCGAATGGTACCAGACGCGGCACCCGACATTTTCCCGCAAGTACCGAAGGACACCGGCACACGTCCTGGTAGGGAGTATCTCACAGAAGGGCAGGGGAGCCCTAGGAAATGTCGCGGCGCAGATCGAGCAGCTTTCTGCTGCACGGACCGGGCTTGCGAAGGAGGTCTCGGCACGCGCAACCCAGGTGCTGCCTAATACCAGCGCGCTCATTGGCGGCCTGGTTGCCGCCCGGCTCATGTCCCACGCGGGCGGCCTTCTCCCGCTCTCCCGTCTCCCGGCGAGCGCCATCCAGGTGCTCGGGGCCCGGACGGCCCTTTTTTCCCATCTTCGGACGCATTCCCCTTCTCCCAAGCACGGGATCATCTTCCAGCACCGGCGGGTGCACAATGCGCCCCGGGAATGCCGGGGAAAAGTCGCCCGGGCGCTTGCGGGAAAACTTGCCATCGCTGCCCGGCTCGATTATTTCCGTGGTGTGCCGGTACCGGAATTCCTCGACCGGGCACAGGAACGCATCGACCTGGTGGGAAGGGCGGGAGACGAATGATCCGGATCGGGGATGTGCTGGTATCCCGGGGCGAAGGTGGGGTGTATGGCGAGCGGATGCTTGCCGGTGCCCGGGTCTGGGACCCGTTCCGAAGCAAGCTTGCGGCGCTCTATTACACGGGCGCCGGGGTGGAACTGACCCCCGGGATGCGCGTACTGTACCTCGGCGCGGCGAACGGTACGACGGTCTCTCACGTGGCCGACTACGTGGAGGTGGTCTATGCGGTCGAATTTGCACCGCGGCCGATGCAGGACCTGCTGGAGGTGGCACGGCGGCGGAAGAACCTTGTGCCGATCATGGCGGACGCGTCGCGTCCGGAGCAGTATGCCCCGCTGGTCGAGGCGGTCGACCTGCTCTATCAGGACGTGGCACAGCCGGACCAGGCTGCGATCCTCGTGAGGAACTGCGCATTCCTCCGGCCCGGGGGGCAGGCAATCCTTATGCTCAAAACACGGAGCGTGGATATCCGGAAAACCCCGGAAGAGGTGTTCCACGACACGGTTGCTGCTCTCGGGGCGGCGGGGCTCGTTATACAGGAGAATGTCTGGCTCTCCCCGTACCACCAGGACCATGCCGCGATCGTCTGCACAAAACCCCTTGTGGGGGATTCCCCGTGAATAACGGCATCCGGGTGCACACGGCAGGACCGCTTTCCGTCCTTGCTCTTGTCCTCCTTATAGGCCTCGTCATTCTCGTCGTCCCGCTCCTCTTCCTCGGGCTCGTCGGTGCAGCTTTCACCCGGCTCGGGTTCTCGTGGATCGCGGCTCTTGCGGTCGTCCTGCTGATGCTGTCTGGGAGTCTCGTAAACATCCCCCTGTACCGGATCAAGCGGGATATGATCCGGGTCGACGCAACTGCACTGCCGTTCGCCAGTGAAGGGAATCCCTTTGCACCCCCTCCGGTCTGGGAGACCACCGTCTCGCTCAACCTTGGCGGGGCGCTGATCCCCTTGGCAGTATCGGTATACCTCCTCACGCGGGCGACCGCGGTTGCCGGCATGGCGGTCCTCGAGCCCGTGGCAGCCGGGGTAGTGATCGTTACCGTCATTGCGTGGATGGCAACGCGTTCCGTACCGGGCTACGGCCTCCGGGCCCCCCTTTTCATCCCCGGGCTTGCCGCGGTTGTCTGCGGGCTCCTGCTGACCGGGGGGGCGGGACTGTCGGCGGGAGTGACGGCGTTCGTGGCCGGGACAGCCGGCACGCTGCTCGGAGCAGGGATCGCCCGGCTTCCCCGTATCCGGGAGATAGAGATCCCCGAAGTCAGCATTGGCGGCACCGGGATGTTCGGTGCGATCTTCCTTGCCTGTATTCTTTCAGCCCTGATTGCCTGATCCGGCCGACGATGGAAAGGCCAGGGTCCTGCCGGTCCCCGGATACAGGAACAGACGCCGGACTGCGTGAAACAAATGCACGAAAAGAACTGCACGAAAAGTAGCCCGGAGCAGATTCGAACTGCTGTCAGAGGATCCAGAGTCCCCTATGATTGACCGCTACACTACCGGGCTATGCGACCCATATTTTTTACCGCTGTTGCTTAATTAAGGTGACGGACACCCGCCTCCGGGTCATACGGTCTGTGCCCGATCACAGCGCTGGCAGGCCCTGCAGACTTCCCTTACCGGCTGGATAAGCCTGCCGCTCCCGCAGAACGGCTCGATGTCGTGAACGTCGCGGATGTAGTAGATGTGGGGGATGAGCGAGATGTGGGTATAGGTCCCGCACGGGACGCCGAGTTGGCCGGCGATGGATTTCTGGAGCTGCACGAGGGCGTACATGTTCGCACCGGCCGCGGTGAGCATGTCATTGGAGCGGAAGACCACCCGCATGCAGAGTTTTCCGTCCCTCAGCGTGCACTGGACGAGCTGGAGGCAGGGGCAGTCGTCGAGTTTTTCATCGACGACCGGGTTCCAGGTGATCGCGATTGCCCGTCTTGTTACTGGCGAGGAGCGGAGTTTTTCCACGATGTAGGCGATCTGGTCGACATGCACCGGCTGCCCGTCCGCTGCCAGCCGTTCGCCCCAGTCGAAGAGCCGTCCGTGGTAGTCGTATTCGAACGATGCATGGGAGCCGTGCAGCAGGTCCTTTGCATACTGGTCGACGAACTTCTGCTGGAGTTGGGAGTGCGGGCTCACCATCGGTTCCGCGAGCGGGGTGTCGACCTGCAGGGCAATCTCTTCGAATTCGACTGTTGCTTCGGCGTCTTCCGTGGTGAGCACCCGGCCTTTTTCCAGGATCATCCTGATGACCTGCTCGTGCGCCCACCCGATACTCGGTGCCCGGATGACTCTCATGCCCAGTTGTTTGTCATAACAGGTTGTATAGCTGTTGAAATGCACCCTCAGGACCATCCCTGTCCTGCCCGCTTCACGGAACCACCGGGAGGTGCGATGCGGATACCATACCGGGAACAGGGCCAACGCTGCTCCAGCAGAATGAGCAATATGCGAAAAAAGGATGACCTTATAAGTACATTATTGGACATAACAGTATTACAGTATACTTCACAGCAATGCGCGTGATATATACCAAATCCATGGTAAGTATGGTAATGCACCCAGTACAAATGGGGGCTTGATGTGGGACAAAAAAACGGTTTTATTTGTCCTGATCGGGAAAAAGCCCCCGTTTCGGGCACGGATTGACCGGAAAAAACAACCACAAAGGATATATTGGCTCTTTTACAAATACTGTTTCATATTCCGTCTAAACGGAGTATGGGGCTCGTAGAATCGTTATTCGGCATTTGTCGAACACGGTTCTCGGCTTGCAATGTATGATGTAAACTTTGGAGGAATTGAACAAATGACTAAGCGATTAACTATTGCACTGATTGCAGTCGCTCTGTTCGTTCTGCTTGCAGTTATGCCGGCAGCAGCAGTATCCACTATACCGCTGAACCTGAACGGAACGCAGATCAATACCGGTGCAACCTTGTTTATTGGTGAGCAGAACCTCAACCTGACTCACGCACTGAATGGAGTAGATCAGGGCGTAACGGCCTCTGGCCCGTTGCTCGATCACACTCCGACCAACCTCACCATCGGCTGGTGGGCATCCGCAGCACAGATTACCACTTCTGCGCCAACCAAGACCATCAACCTTGGACCCGCAGTCGGCGGCAGGTACCTCAACTTCCAGGTCGCTCCCGCAGACTTCGTGGGATACACCGGAAACTGGTACGAACTCGGTGCTGACGGAACAACCGCACAGACCGGTATTGCTTCCACCCCGGTAGCGGTCTTCAACGTCCAGGACCCGACCCTCACGGTTGGAGCATGGGACTTCGTCCAGCAGAAGGATGTAACCGGCATGTCCGTTCCGCAGGGAACGAACCTCGGTGTTCAGGTCAACACCAACATGTATGCCGCCACCTACACCAACAGGAACAACACCGTATTTAGTGAAACCGGGTACGTCGCATTACCAGGAACGTACAACATTAACTTCTACGGTGTTACCACATGGGGCGACACCAACTATACCGACCGTCTGAACGGTTCATTCGTATTCCAGACGTACGCCAACCAACAGGCAGCCAATGTCTTCCAGGTCCGGAACTACACCAACTCCGGTTCCGCATACATGACGACCTACGGTTACCCGCTGGGAACCTACGCAGTCGCCTACTGGAACAACTCATCGGTGACAAATGACGCCGGTCTGAATATGTGGACTGCTCAGAACTTCACCAGTGATAATCTTGGTACTCAGTCGATCCAGAGCGGTACCGGCTGGTCAGGAACATTCACTGACCCCCAGACAAACACCGTACCCAACCCGGCAACGGATGGATTCATCGATATCAAGGTCAAGGATGAGGCCGGAGCAACGATCACCAAGCTGTTCGTCGGTGTCCAGGGAGGACCCTACGCAGCGGTATCCACCCTCGCAAACTTCGTCACCACCCAGCCGTACTACTTCGGCTCTCCGACTGGCTACTGGGTCACTGATGCAGTCGACACCAACAACCAGTACGCATACCCGGTGGGAACCTACAGCGTCTGGGCAGAGTCCAAGCTCAATGGCATGAAGGACAACTACAAGAACGCAGGCGCTGACTACACCGGCAAGACCGTTTCGCCTACCGGCACTGTTACCCTCGTCTCTAACACGGTGAAGATCGAGGCCAACAAGGACTCAGTCGTCCGTTCCAAGACGTTCTCCGTGACTGTTACCGGTAAGCCCAGCACTACCTACTACCTGTGGGTCAAGGGCACCAGCGCACTGACCAGCGGTTACGACGACCAGCCCCCGATGATTAACGTCAACCAGTACAAGGTCTACTTCGATAACGACGTTAACGCGGCAGCAGGTATCCACCCGATCGGTGACTACCAGTACGAAAACGGTGCAGGTTCAAGCATTTATCAGGATGTCGCACAGGGCGGTATCAATGTCTTCAACAAGACCCGGTTCTACGCACTGATCAACACATCGACCTCTGGTACAAGCACTGTCGAATGGGTCACCAACAACTGGACCAAGGCACAGAAGTACACGATCCGTGTCGAGCAGAACTTCCCGACCACCTCAACCGGCTACGGCGCCGCATACCAGGCACCGGGCAGCTCCGTCAAGGAAGACGAAGTTGATATCAACGTCGAGAAGGGCGCAGTCACCATCGTCGCAGCAGGCGATCAGTCCTACTACCTTGGTGAAGAGATCCAGTTCTCCGGTACAAACACCGAGACCTATAAGACCTACCTGTTCCTTGTCGGACCCAACCTCCCGAGCCAGGGTGCAGTCATTGATAACTCGGACCCGCGCGATGCACTCATCACCAAGCCCACAGCCGGTGTCATCAACAATGATCTCGATACCTTCAAGGCAATCGATGTCAACGGCGACAACACCTGGTCATGGAAGTGGGGAACCGCCAACTATGCACTTGACGCAGGGACCTACACCATCTACGCAGTAAGCCAGCCTTACGACAAGAATACCCTCATGAATGCAGCATACGGCACGGTCTCTATCATCATCAAGAAGCCGTTCGTATCAGCAACTGCATCCCAGTCCACGGTTGCCATGGGTGACAGAGTCTACATCACCGGTACCGCAGAAGGCGACCCGAACAGTGTTCAGGTCTGGATCATGGGCAAGAACTATGCAGTCAAGGACAGTGCATCCGTCAACTCTGACGCCTCGTTCAAGTACGAGATCAAGCAGGAAACCACCAAGAACCTTGCCAGCGGCCAGTACTTCGTGGTTGTCCAGCACCCGATGCAGAACAAAGTGTTCGATATCGACCTCGTAACTGACACATCCAACGCCGCGCTGAACGGATGGGTTGTTAACAAACAGCTCTCGACACAGGGCACGAGCAACTACACCAAGATCTTCAAGCTCCTCGGTCCAGGCAGCCTGCAGGGATCCGATGCAGCAGGTGCACTGGCAGCGGGCATCAACGACGCTAACGTCGACGATACCTACACCAAGCTCCAGTTCCTTGTCGAGAACCCCGTCATCAATATCGACCCGATTGGCGACAAGCACGTCGGTGACAAGTTCACCATCACGGCAACGACCAACCTCGCCGTAGATGACGAAGTCCTTGTTCAGGTCTACTCATCATCATTCAAGCCGACTGACAAGAGCCAGAGCGGCGAGTTCAGCGGCGCAACCGGCACTGTCAAAGTCACCGCAGGTGACAACGGCATGAACAAGATCTCGTTCGACATTGATTCCTCAACATTCAAGCCGGACGAGTACATTGTTACGGAAGACGCAGTCATCCAGATTGCGACCGGAACTGCTCTGTTCAACGTCCTCGAGACCGCTGCTCCGACAGTGGCCCCGACCGCAGTTATGACCGCAGCCCCGACTGTAGTCCAGACTGCAGCCCCGACAGCAGCCCCGACAGCAGCCCCGACAGCAGCCCCGACCAAGTCACCCGGATTCGGTGTATTCATTGCACTGATCGGCCTTGGCGCAGTTGCGTTCGTCGTTGTGCGCAGGCACTGAACTAAAATCCAAACATCTTTTTTTTTCGCAAAGGCAATTTTCCTGAAAAGTACTGCGGCAGTCTGATTTGCCATTATAGCCTTGCGTGATCTCATTTTAGTCTCCGTCCGTACCTGCCGAGTGGCATCCTTTTAAACCCGGGACAATCAACGTAGATCTGAAAAACGCCGGATCCGGCACATGCAGGATCAACGGAGGTACAGACAGTGAAACTGGTAGTGAAAAACCTCGATATAGCAACACGGGGGGTCCTCCTCAACCGGCTGGACGCCCGGGGGATTGGTGTACTCAATGGTGATCGTGTCCAGATCATCAACCCGAAGAACGGGATGTCCGCAACGGCATTTGTAGAGACAACATCAACGATCGCACAACAGGGGACTCTTGGCGTCTACCGCATCACGAACGAACGTCTGTCTCTTGAGGATGGTGCGGAGGTCGAGATCCGGGAAGCCGGCGGCCGGCTTCCCTTGATTTTATCAAAAAGAAGATGGACGGGGGCAAACTTACCAAGGAAGAAACCTTACGGATCATAAAAGACGTAGTGCGCGATGATATCTCCTCTGCGGAACTTACGGCATTTATCACTGCATCGTACATCAACCCGCTTGATATGGACGAAGTGGAACATCTCACCCGGGCGATGGTGGAGACCGGTGAACAGATCAAGTTTGCATCCCGGCCCATTGTCGACAAACATTCTATCGGGGGCGTTCCTGGGAACAAGATCAGCCTCCTCGTCGTCCCCATCATCGCAGCAAGCGGCCTAAAGATCCCAAAGACAAGCTCCCGGGCAATCACCGGCGCCGGAGGTACTGCCGATCTCATGGAAGTGCTGGCATTTGTTGAATTCACGTCCGCTCAGGTCCAGCAGATGACAGATAAAGTCGGGGGATGTATTGTCTGGGGAGGGGGCACAAACATTGCCCCGGCTGATGACAGGATCATCATCCAGGAATACCCGTTCAAGATCGATGCCCGGGGCCAGATGCTCGCAAGCGTCATGGCAAAAAAATTCGCTGTCGGGGCAAACCTCGTGGTCATCGATATTCCTGTCGGCCAGCACACCAAGGTAGCGAATATGCAGGAAGGAAGAAAACTTGCACGCGAGTTTATTGAATTGGGCGAGCGGCTTGATATGAAGGTCGAATGTGCCCTTACCTATGGCGATATTCCGGTCGGGCACAGCATCGGCCCCAAACTTGAGGTTATTGAGGCATTACGCGTCCTTGAGGGCTCGCCGGACCCCAACTCCTTTATCCAGAAAAGCGTTTCGATAGCAGGAATCGCGCTGGAGATGGCAGGCAAGGCACAGCGGGGAGGAGGGGCAGCCCTGGCACAGGACATTCTTACGAGTGGAAAGGCGCTTGAGAAGATGCGACGGATCATCGAGATCCAGGGCGGGGACCCGAACGTCAAGTCCTCTGACATCGTTCCTGGTGAACACCAGTTCGTGGTCAAGGCACCTGCATCGGGATATGTGATCGAGATGAACAACCAGTCCCTGATCACCCTTGCGAGGACTGCCGGGGCGCCGCAGGATCGTGGGGCGGGAATCTCACTCCACGCCAAAAAAGGTAAACTCGTGAAGGTCGGTGAACCGCTCTTCACCCTGTTCGCTGACAGGAAATGGAGGCTGCAGAATGCAATCGAGGAAGGCAGGCGCCTCATGCCCGTACTCGTGGAGGGGATGCTCCTTGACCGGGTGCCTTCTGTACCGGAAATATAGACCGATGTGCTGATATATGAGCAGGTGGCGATAATTTATTATGTATAATCCTCGCCCTCGTTTCCTTTTTTCCCTGCTGCTCATCCTCCTTCTCTGCAGCTCGGCACAGGCAACGACGAACCTGCTGATCACCGTGCAGGATAGTCTTGATAACACAACTCTTCCCCATGCCACGGTGTTTGTCAATGGTGCAAACTTCGCACTGACCAACAACAACGGACAGGTATATCTCACGCATCCCGGTGTAGCTGAATCAGGACATCATGGTTTCCATGAGCGGGTATAATGACTGGGAACAGACCGTGGACATGAATGCCACCGTTCTGCTGGTCAACCTGAGCCGTAAGACCCTCACCCTCAAGATAGACCTATTTGATTCAGATACACTCGGCCCCATTTCCGGTGCAAGCATCAATGTCACTGCCCTCAACCAGTCTCAGATGAAACAGACGGATGTGTCAGGTGCTGCGACATTCGCCGTGACCGGAGCGACCCTCTATTCCGTGGACATCAATGCTCCCAATTACGAGGCACGCAGCGAGGTCGTTGACATAGGTTCTGAGAACCAGGAAGTCCAGTACAAACTCCTGTCAGGGAACAGTTTCTCGTTTGTCGTGACAGATCAGGACACCGGCACGGCAATTCCCGGTGCAGAAGTACGACTCAATACCATACTTGCCGGCAAAACCGATGATCGCGGGTACCTTATCACTCCGGTCACCCGCGGCAAATCCTATACCATCGATATAAAAAAGGACGGGTACCAGACAAAAACTGAAGTAAGGACCATCAGTGAAAACGATGCGATATACTATGCGATCCTGGCGAAAGCACCTATCGGAGCCTTCGTCTATGTCAATGACGAGTCCCGCATGCCGCTGAGCGGTGCGGATGTATACATCAACGGGACCCTTTCGGGAACCACCAACGAGTATGGGCGCACGAATTTTCCGAATCTTACTACCGGGGGCTACCTTCTGGAAGCCAGGAAATCCGGTACGTAACTCAGGATCAGGCCATTACTGTGTCAGGCCAGAGTCAGGATTACACCTTTAACCTGCCGTATGAAAGTGCGGCTCTCACGATTTACGTCCAGGATAAAGATAAGAAGGTTGTGCCGAATGCATCGATCTCCATTGACGGGAACGTTGCCGGAGTTTCTGATGACAACGGCCAGCTGCTCACCCATATCACATTCAATACTGATGTAAATATCACGGTGACAAAAGAAGGCTATAACCCCCTGTCGGTCCAGAAACAGGTCATCCAGGGAAACGGGACAGCAACGACCACACTAATTCTCGAAAAGAGCATTGACTGGGGACTCATCGGAATGATTGTCATTGGGGCCATCGCAGTTCTCGTCTTGTTTGCTGCCATCAGAATGTTCGGGCGCAGGAAGCGGCGCCACGTAATGCGGAGAAATGATATTTAAAACTATCGTTTTTTAGATTACTTCTTTTTTAAAAATAAGACAAGAAAACAGAGTTTTTTTGAAAAAGAAAAGTTTATATACAAGGCAATACTATTACATTTCCAGAGTGGTGGACATGCGAGCGAAGGCTGGAATGCTTTTTATTATAGGTTTGTTGCTCCTGACCGGAGTTGCAACAGCGGCAATGACAATAACAACGGACAGAAACTGGCTGGTGGCCAACAATACTGAAAATACCAATGTCAGCATCACCTTGACAAATAGTTCGCACGTCCCTGTCCAGCACGCACTGGTAACGTTCTCATTTATTGGTTACCCCCCGTATTCTTCGATCCCCTACTCCGGTAATCAGGCGGATTATGGCTCTTTGACGAACATAACTGTTTTCACCGATGGAAACGGCCAGGCTTTTACGGTATTCCATGCCGGTACCAAAAGCGGGACAGTAAATCTCAATGCAATAACGTCTTACCCAGAGGCTAACGGGACTATTTTTTCACCCAACCTGACCACCATTGAAAATATCGATCACGACCGGCCCTTCATTGCCACATTCTCCTATCCCAGTTCGGGAACAGTTGCAACTCAGGTCCTGTTCAATGTATCCATCACGGATAAGTGGGGGAACGTGATAGACAACAGGAACCCTGCCCAGACCCATACGTTCGGTCTCCATATCAACGGCCCGTCTCCCAATGACTGTGGTTTCTGGAACGGGGCCTCGTTTGTTCATGATCTCTATCAGAATCTCGGTGCCTACGGCAACCTGTCTCTGATTGTCAAACTTACCTCAAAATCGGGCCATAACAACATTGTGACTGACCAGCTGGGGGACAACCTCGGATCGGTACCGATCCTGGTCAACTGGATCGATGCGGAAACGTGGGGCACGCCCTATTCGATCAGCCAGGAGGTTGACCCGCAACCCCCGGAGATTCCTGCAGACGGTCTGCCCGAGCATATCTACACGATAAAATATACACTGCTGGACAAATACGGGAACCCGTCAGGTAACCAGCAGCTCTGGGTCAATACGAGCATGCCGGGAGAGAACCAGCTGTTCACCTCAAACGGTCTCGGACAGGTCTGGGTCACCTATGGGCCGAAATCCACGACAGGACACATCACCATTAATGCCACTACCGTCGCGAAAACCGATGCGAACATTTCCGTCAACATCAGTACGGTTGTAGGTTTTTACAACACCTCACCCACCAATATGGATATCACGGCCAGCCCCGAGTCAATGCCAAGCCTGGACGCGAACCCTGCGGAAGTGGCAAACGTGATCGTCAAAATCACGGATATCATGGGCAACCCGGTACCGGGCGAGACGGTCACTTTCTCGCTGGGAACCGCCGGTTATGACGGCACGTATAATATCACTTCCAACCCGAAACTTGGCCCCCCTTCAACGGCCGTAACCGACCTCAACGGGAATGCGGTCGTGAATTTCACTCCCGGGGCATTTTCTGCGGTCAGGACCGACCCGAAGTGGAACCCCCAGGCAACCGGAAACGTAACCGTGTTCGCCAACTGGAACGGAAACATCGGGACCATCAGAGCTCACGTGGAAGAATTACCCCTACCTGAGCGTCAAGACAACCGTCAACCCGCAGACGGTTGCGGTCAATGGCAGCATTGACGTCGGGATCCAGCTCCTCGGTGACGGGTGGGCGCTCCAGCCCTCTCCCCTCGACGTCGTCCTGTGTACGGATAAATCGGGGAGTATGAGCAGTAACGGAAAGCTTACCGCAGCGATCGCCGCGGATAAATCCTTCAATGCCCAGATGTCCACGCAGGACCGCATAGGGCTGGTCTCCTTTGAAGGTTCGGGTAATGCCACGCAGGACCTGTCGCTGACATCCAACAGGACAAAAGTCAACACAACGGTCGGTGCTTATACAACAAACAATGGTAATACACCCACGAGGTCGGCAATTTACTGGTCAGTGACCATGCTGAAGAATAATCCCCGGAACAATGCGATACCGGCCATCGTGCTGCTGACAGATGGTGTGTGGAATACCGGCGGTGATCCGGAAGCGCTCCTGACCCAGTCTTCAGACGGGAACTGGAATGGGCCGGCTACTGCCTTCCCCGGCGTAGCTTCAACCGACAGCGTGATCACCTATGCCAAGAACAACAACATCAAGATGTACGTTGTTGGTCTTGGCCCTGATGTAGACAATGCTACGCTGCAGCGATATGCAACCCAGACCGGCGGAGTATATTATGCAGACCCCACCAGTGATGCCACGAAGCTCCAGCAGATTTATACCGCGATTGCCGGGCAGCTGAAGACTGCTGCCGGTGTCAATACCCAGATGTCGCTGAACTTCGGAAACGTGAGCGTCAACGGTGCAGGAATGAGCGGAGGACTGGTCTTCAATTATACATACCTCCCCTACAATGTCACCGATCCCGTGAACTCTTCAACAAGGATCGGCTGGCAGAACGGCTCTATCAATTCCATTGACCAGACTGGCCAGTGGAGGAACAACCAGATCCTGAGCTTCAATGTCGGGACGGTCAATATCAGCCAGCAGTGGAACGCCTCGTTCCGCCTGGTGTGCAACCAGTCGGGTCTTATCGACCTCTTCGGAAACAATTCCGTCATCACTTTCAACGGCGGTGCTTCAACGCTGACCCTCCCGGACACCTATGTCACGGTGGTCAACACGCTCGTCAGTTCAGGTATCCATATGAAAACGATCCAGTTATCAGCCTACACCTGCACTCCACCTGTGGGGAATCTCATCCCCTGCCAGTGGGTCACCACCTACGATGGCACCCAGTCCGTAATGGAGCAGGTCTATTATTCCAATGATAATGGCCTGCGGTGGATACAGTTCGATGAAAAAGATAACCTGCTCAATACCGGGACTGGGGGGACTACTACCCAGTTCAGCCAGCTCGATGTCTCATCTCTCCCTCCGGGAGGGTACCTCTTCAAGGTAGATGCGCTTGCACTGGATGCACCGAATACTGAGCTGATGTCGAACCCTGTGACGAATGGCTATACGGGCAAAACATTCATCAAACTCGAATAATTTTTTTACCGTGCAAGGATTGCACAAGACCGGATCGCACGGTTTAACGTAAAAACGGACCCAGCGGGAATCGAACCCGCGTCCTTGGGTCCGAAGCCCAAGAGGATATCCTCTACCCCATGGATCCTTCTCATCATCATTACATCAAAAGATATTAAGTATTTTCTACCGATAAACTAATCAATGATATTATCAGCGTACGAGATTGTCCGCCGCCTCGAACGGGAACCGGGCCAGGGAAAGCTCATAATAACCCCGTACATGCGGGAATGCCAGCAACCAGCATCCTACGATCTCCGCGCTGCTTCGGATATGGCGCTGGCTCAGGGAACATGCACCCTGGTGCCAACGCTGGAATGGGTAGAACTCCCCACGGATCTTGCCGGGATCCTCGTGTGCAGGTCCTCATTTGGCAGGCAGGGCGTCCTACTCGGGGCCGGGTATGTGGATCCGGGATTCCGAGGACAGCTTACCTTATGCCTTACGAATATGGGAAGCGATCTCATCGTGCGTAAAAACGACCGCATCGTCCAGATGATCCTCCACGATGTACGGGGGGGAGGCGAAGGATATGCAGGCAGGTACCAGGATAGTACCGGTGCCGTGGAGGCAAAATGACCATGATCCGGACTGAACGGAAATACATTGAGATATTGAGGATCCTCAAGGAGCACCGGGATCCGATGGGTGCAAAAAGGCTTTCTGAGCTCATGTCAGAAAGGGGTTTTGTTCTGAGTGACCGGGCAGTCCAGTATTACCTCAGTTACCTCGACACTCTGGGGTTTACGGAAAAAATCGGGAACCAGGGAAGGATACTGACTCCCGTGGGACTGGAAGAGACCGATAATGCCCTTGTCGATGACAGGATCGGGTTTATCATCTCGAAACTGGAGCGCCTTGCATACCGCAGCACGTTTGATCCTGTCACCAGTACCGGCGAGGTGGCATATAACCTCTCCATCGTCCCGTCAGAATCCGTAGAGCAGGTAAAAACCGCGTTTGACGAAGTGGCCCGGGCGGGATGCGGTTTTTTCAACTCCTACCGGATCATCGATCACGACCCCCGCATACCTCATGGCCATGTCGGTTTTATCACGATTTGCAGTATTTCCATGGATGGTGTTTTCCAACGAAAAGGGATACCGGTAAGGATGGCGTTTGGCGGAAGACTCGAGATCGAGAAAGGAGTGCCCCGTCAGTTCAAAGACCTCATTGGGTATCGTGGTACTACAATCGATCCTCTCGAATTGTTCATATCTTCCGGTCTTACATCGATATCCGGCTATTCGCGATCAAAGACCGGTATTGTCCTTGCAAATGTCCGGGAAGTACCGTGTGCTGCAAGATCCCAGGTTCAGGAAACGATCCACCAGATGAATACCTGTGGCTTTCTGTTCCCGGTTGTCATGGGAAACCAGGTGTTCAACCTGCCCCATAACCCCTACCGGCTCTCGATAGTCGCATTCAGCGGCCTGAATTATATCGGGAATACTGTTGAACACGGTATAAACATCAAGACAGAAATCGGTGCCGGGAATATTCAGTTCTCAAAAATACTGGAAACGAACTGATCAGATCCAGGATATATCCTCCTGTTTTTTGGTCTTTTTATCCTGATGGTGGGCAGAGGATTCTCGTCCCTCGTCATTGGTCGTATCATCCGGTGGATCATTACTGCCCGTTCTTTCTGCAGGTTTTTTCTGTTTCAGGTCAGTATGGATGAGTGAAGCGTCCCGTGCCTTTGGCACGGAAGCGCCCTGGACATTTTTACCTGAGAATATGTCGTCCCTGGCCCTGAATGACGGATCTTTTACCTCTACGGTCCCTTCTTCAGGTTGCGGTGTTTGCATGTACTGCAAAGAGAACGGGTCGCCGGTTGCGGCATCTTCTACCGGAGGAGGGACATCATCACGAGGGGTGGGGGGCCGGGTTTCCGGCGCATCCGGAACCGGAGTCCGTTTCCGGATAAGCACGGTTTTCTTTCCCGGTACCTGCGGGCTTTCATGTTGTGGTTGCGGCGGTGCGGAAACGGGATGGTGTGAGGGTCCCCCGGCGTGTTCGTGACTTCCCTTTTTGGCCGTATAATCTCTGGTGGTGCCATTTGAGGTTTCACCGCGACATCAACTGTTTTTATCCGGCTCCCGGAGATTGCACTTACCCGCTGCCGCTGCAATTCCTGTTCTATCCTTTGTCGTGCGATCTCCTTCGAATACATGCCCGGTGCACTCGCCGGCTGGGGACCGATCGGCGGAGCGGGTTCATGGGATATTGGCTGCTGTGATGGTCTGTTCTCTGCCTTCATCTCACGATCATAGGTAACAATACGGCGGTGTGGTATACCCGGACTAACTGGCGTCTCCGCGTGTGACTCTTCCGGTCCGAGCGTTCCTGTTACCGGAGTTTCTGCCTTTTTAAGATGTCTGGTATCGGGTTCCGGAACCGGGGCAGGTTTTCGTGTCTGGGGTGCATGGGCGTGTGCAGGGTGCCCGGTCTCCCCATCGCTCCTGTTCACCGGTACCTGTGCGTGACAGGGAGCATCTGCTTGCAGGGTACGACCGCTCCCGGTGCTCTTCTGCATCTGTGCCGGAAGAATAATCATCTCGTCCCGAAGGGATCCTGAGTCCTGGTGGAGCCGAGACCTGATTTTGTCATCATCACCCGATACGGTCCCACGCAATGGCCCGAGCCGGGTTTGTTCCCGGATCTCCTTGAGTTCGCTGACGCGGGGGATATTCTCAAGACCCGACAGCATGACGATGATGGCAACATTTTTCGTGTTCATGACCGGGTAATCACCCGACCTTGTTTCAAGCCCCCGGATACTCCTGTCGATCCATTTTCGTACGGTCATGAAACCCTGCATCGAGAGTTCATGGGAAGGCCCGGCAACAAGGACGAGTGCCTTGTGGGCGCTTGTCATATCACAGGGCGTCGAAATCTCATGGTAGATTGCCTGTTTTGCCAGATCGACAATGCGGGATGCCTTCTTTTTATTCTCCTCGTTGAATAAAGCCATCGGCTTCAACAGCGAAAGGAATGCCAGCGGGTTGCTGGGGAGCCGCTCAACGGCATAGCCTATCGTGATGAACCCGCCGTCTCTCATGGTATTGAGCACTTCTCCGGAATCCAGCACGACTTCAGCGAGATCTATGCCTCCGTCCGCCCGGAATTCCCCTGCTCTCAGAATAAGACTGATTCTCCTGACTACCGCCTCGTTGAGGAGACGGTAGGTCGCCAGTTCCGGGGAGATCTTCGGCTCCTCCTTACCAAACCCGAGCATCTGCGCGAGTCCTTTCTCTTTTTTTACCAGTTTGGCATGTCCTGCTTTGATCTTTTTATACCAGGTCTCGTTGTCGAACAGGATCAAGCCGTCAAGAAGCGGTGAGAGGATATCGATATCATCGGCTGCCTTGCCGGAGCGTTTCTCGCCCTCGGCAAGACAGGGGAGTGTGACAAGCCCGAAAATGGGTTCAACGATCGAGGATCTGAGTCCTGCAACAACGTGCGGTACGATGTCCGCCATGCTCCCGCCAAGACCGCAGCAGACGACAATCGCATCTGTTTCCCCCGATTCAAAATTATGGATACGCGAAATAATCTCAGCAATATCAATGGTAGCGCTCGCAGCGGTGCCCCCGTAACGGTCGGGACGTTCCGGATCGAATGTGGGGAAGAACATTTTTGCAGAGTCCGGCAGCCCGCTCAGCTGTTGTAATGTGGTTTCATCTACGTCCACCGCCAGTCCCTGGACGCATGTGACCTTGCTGCTGCGCCGATCAGTGGCGTACAGGCTATCCACAATCCTGCATCCCGCCCCGCCCAATCCGATTGCCATTATACGCATAGAGTTAACCTATAAAACCGATCGACCCTGCAGCCATTGTGCACCGTAGGTAATATAGCCCTGCCTGAGTTCAATATCTTATAGGATAATTGATCCCGGAGAAATAAGTTTTTGTTGATTGTACAACAGGTGCCCGGTCACAAAATGGCGCGGATAGTGATCGCACGGATAGTACAAGAGAACCGTAAATGGTTCCTGAATAGTGAGATCATCCTGCGTTCACCCCCGTTTTCAGAAAGATTTCGGGTTATTTTCAGAAACAAACCTCATATCTGGCGTTTTACGGACAGGCCCCCGGAACCATCCAACGTAAAATGATAATTTATTTAAACGCGTGTACGGTAATACTCAATGAGGTGAACAAGCCTTGACATATGGAATAGAATTCGTACCAGGAAATGTCAATGTAAAGCAAGTTGTCAACTTCTGTAAACTTGCAGAATCCAAAGACATTGATTTCGCATGGATCACAAACCACTACAACAACCGCCACTGCTACCCCACCCTCGCCGCGATTGCACAGGCAACCACGACCCTCAAGATGGGCCCGGGTATCATGAATGCATTCACTGACACACCCGCCGCAATGGCATCATTCTTCTGCACGCTGAACGAGATTTCCGACGGACGCGCAGTCCTCGGTATCGGGCCCGGTGACCTTTCGACACTCCCGAAGCTTGCAATCCAGCCGGCAACCCCCGTTGCACGACTTGAGGAGGCCGTTACGCAGATCCGCAAGCTCTGCGCCGGTGAGGAAGTCAAAAAGTCGGGAATGAAGTTCTTCGACTATGACGGAGCCAAGCTGACCGGTGTCAACCTTCCCGGAAAGAAAGGTGTTCCGATCTATATCGGTGCACAGGGACCCAAGGTTCTCGAGCTTGCCGGAAAAGTCGGTGACGGTGCACTCATCAACGCATCCAACCCCAAGGACTTCCAGATCGCCATCCCGATCATCAAGAAGGCTGCCGACGCAGTCGGCAAGAAGAACTTCGATGTCGGGGCATACACGGCGATGTCTATCGACCAGAGTGAGAAGAAGGCACGCAATGCAGCAAAAATTGTTGCCGCATTCATTGCAGCCGGCTCACCGCCTGAACTGCTCACCCGCCACGGTCTTGACCTCAACAATGTTGCCAAGATCAAAGCGGCACTCGGAAAGTTTGACTTCAAGACGGTCGGGGAACTCGTCGGGGACAAGGAGATCGATGCATTCACCATTGCAGGAACTCCTGAGATGGTGAAGAGGAAATGCGAAGACCTCACCAAAGCCGGTGTTACCCAGATTATCTTCGGTTCACCACTCGGTCCCGACATGACCAACTCCATCCGCCTGCTCGGCAAGCACGTTGTATAAGGGCAGAGCACAATACCTGCCCCCATACAACCGAAAGCGGCGATGGTGCCTTGGCAGAAACTTTTTTTTTTTAAATTCCAACAAGCAGGTTGACCCGCCTCGCCCGTGCCGTTCCCGTGCAAACGACTATCTGATCCTGCCGGAAATATGATCGTGAAGAGAATGTTCTCCGTTACGGAAGTTACTACGACAAAAGGGACGCTGCAGTACAGGGAGGAAGAGTTCACCGGTTACCGGTGCAGGATCAGTCCGGACCGTTCGAAACGGCACCTTCCCCAGCCTCTTTCCATTCCCCCCGATACCGGTGACTGTCCGTTCTGCAGGGACCGTATTTTTTCGGTTACTCCGGTATTTGCCGATGGTAAACGGATCCTCCTTGGTGAAAGCGTTACGTTCCCCAACTTGTTTCCTTTTGGTCAGGATCACGTCGTGACTGTCATTACCCGGGATCACTGGGTGGACGTGTTCAGCCGGCAACAGATGGCCGATGCCCTGTCGGCCCAGATCGAAGCACTCCGGCGATACCATGGCTATGCCAGTATTAATATGAATTTTCTCCCGTCCGCAGGGGCAAGCCTTGTCCATCCGCACATGCAGGGGCTCTGCGATGTCCGGCCGTCCCAGGTCATGGAACGCTACCTTATGGCCGGAACAAAATATCAGGACCACCATGGCAGGAACTATTGGGAAGAGCTGAAGAACGAGGAGAGAACCTCCGGACGTTACCTGTTCGGTGAAGAGATCCTCTGGTCCGCCCATGCAGTACCGTGCGGAGAGCGCGAGGTCAGGGGGATCCTGCCGGTAGCATCACTCAGCGAAATGGACCCCTATATTGATCTCCTGTCGCGTGGCATTCTTGAAGTGCTCTCGTTCTACCGTAACCTGGGCACGTACGCGTTCAATATGTCCGTTTTTTTTGACAGGACCGGGGAGGGCCACGATTTTCATGCGTTCTGCTCTCTTATTTCCCGGATCAACCCCAACCCGGCGTCTATGAGTGACTCGGCATTTATGGAACGGATGCACTTCGAGCCGGTGATCATGACACTCCCGGAAGATATGGGAGCACTCTACAGAAACACAAAAAAGTAAAAAAATTTACTCGAATTTTGCAACGAGTTTCTTCTTGTTGACGATAACGCCATCCTTCTTGTGGGGCTGGCGGAAGACACTGTCTCCTGCCTTCTCAAGCTCGCGGGCCTGGTCACAGAGTTGTGCCGCGACCTTCATCATTTCGTGAGCGCTTGCAACGATCGGAATGTATTTCTCCCATTCCTTGGTCATGAAGCAACCCTTGACGTTCTGGCCTGCAACAGCCATGGCGATCTCGTGGGCAGCGCGTGCCTTTGCCAGTGCGTAGGGGTTGGTGAATTCACCGTCGACAGCCTTGTCAGTGGTCATGATGACCTTCGGGAGCTCAATTGCGTCGCCCTTCTTGCCAGCCTTGACCTGGTCGATGACCTTATCAAGGGCAAGCTGCATCTTGCGGAATGCACCGGTAAGTGCCAGCACTTTGACGAGGTTGCCGTTGTAGTCGGCCATCTCGACGGGGTCGAGGAACTCGCGGCGTGCACCGATCATGGAGTCTGCCTTCATGATGATGTACCCGAATTTGCTCGCCTTGACACCTTCCCACTCCTTCTTCGTGGTTACATCATCGGTGATGATGACAACCGGAATGCCTGCTGCAGCGAGCTGTTCGCGGGCACCGGTCGGTCCTGGGAGAACCCCGTTGGGGGACACTACGATACAGAAGTCCGGTTTATATGCCTTCAGGTTGGAAACAACACGGTCAACATCCGCCGGCTCGAGTTTTGTTCCGCTGGTCGCCATGAATGTCTGCATATCTTCACGGTCTGCTCTCTCATCGAGAAGCAGCTCTGCCATTACACCACTTGCAATGTTGCCTAATTTTGCAACGCCTACTTTAACAACCATGTATATCACCTCGATAAAATTATAACACGTTATTATGACCCGGTATTCATATAAACATTTTGAATTGTCTTGTCTCCCCGTAAAAACAAAAAACTATTGTTTCGCAATATATAATGAGTGTTCAATCGCCTGTCCTGCAGGTGGGTGGACCTTACATGAAAAGTTAACGAAAAGTGTTTAAGTCCAGATTGAAAAGGTGTTACTATGAAGGATGGGCTGCTTACAGAACGCCAGATGGAGGTACTCAGGTATCGCAAACAGGGGCTGACCCAGCAGCAGATTGCTGATATCATATCCACCTCGAAAGCCAATGTCTGCACCATTGAAAAAAGTGGGATGGAGAATATCCGTAGGGCAAAAGAGACCTTGGAATTTCTCTATACTCTTGATGCAACCCATCTCTGCACAATACCGTCCGGAACCGATCTCTTCAATGTCCCTGCAATCATATTCGGGGAGGCAGAGAAGATTAATATCAAGGTCAAGTACGATACCATCTCCTTGATAAACCGGCTGAGGGAATCCAAGTCACAGGTATGCAAGGCAAGGGTCGTATGCGAAGATATTATCGTATACATCACTGACCAGGGAGAATTGTATTTCGGGTAAATCACACCAAAGCGCAAAAACCCCGGACCAGTACCGGGGACCTTCCCATTTCATCCTGATGACTGGCATATGTTTATATGCTCTTTTATGCAATAGTTATGGAAGCCGATATGAGGTTATCCTATGCATATCCGCATGCTTTCCCGTCGGAGGCATTCCGGGTCTGCAAACGGCGCAACCATACCTCCAGACACAGGAGTGGCAGTTGTGCCGTGGGTATATCTCGATTGGTGGACCCTCCCGGACGGGAGGGTACCCGAGAAGGAGTTGTGATTCGTCACAACAGGCTGACAGAGTGGGTCTGATCAGGCGCATGGGCCGACGTTCGTGCAACGAGCCCCCTCCACCTGCTAAAGCAGGCGGATGCGCTATTGTCAGGATCTTCTTTCGCGAGACAGGAATGCTGGTGCACACCAGCACAGCGCTGAGATAGCATATCATACGCATCTCCCCTAACAGGGTGAAACGGTACACGGAGGCAGTGCAATGGATCCCGCAGGGATCAACTGAACTGTTACCGGTACCGGTAAACCGCCCGCATCGCGTGTTGGCTTCTGGAACAAGCGAAGTTATCACACAATCTCGGATTAATCTCACAAACGTGTCGCAATGAGAATAACCTACACGCAAAATGAGGATTGATTAACACATGCCAAAAATCAACAGACCACGCCGTGGTTCTCTTGCATTCAGCCCGAGAAAGCGTGCAAAGAGCCCGATCCCGAAATACCAGTCGTGGCCCTCAAGCGAGGGAGCACCGGTCCTGCAGGGGTTTGCCGGATATAAAGTGGGTATGACGCATGTTATCATGGTGGACGACCACAAGAGCAGTCCGACCGAGGGAAAGGAGATCATGGTCCCCGTCACTGTCATCGAAGTCCCATCCATGAAGGTAGCAGCGATCCGTGCCTACAGCAGGGATACCTACGGCAAGCACGCATTCACCGAAGTCTGGGCAGACCAGCTTGACAGCGTTCTGGGGCGCAGGATTACCCTGCCCAAGGAATACGACCGGGAAGCAGCACTGAAAAAATTCTCCGATGCAGTCACTGCCGGAACCGTTGCCGAGATTTACGCTGTTACTTACACGCAGCCGGCATCGATGAGCGGCGTTCCCAAGAAAATTCCCGATCTGATGGAGATTAAGGTCGGCGGTGCAGACATCAGGAAACAGTTCGAGTTTGCTCAGGGACTCCTTGGAAAGGAAGTCAGCCTTAATAACGTGATCCAGACCGGAGCCTATGCAGATATCACTGCCATCACTACCGGTAAAGGAACACAGGGTGCGGTCAAACGCTGGGGGATTGCACTGCGCAAGCGCAAACATGCCGTTGGCGGCAAGGAACGTCACGTCGGTACGCTTGGACCGTGGAACCCGCACCATGTCCGTTGGGAAGTCCCGCAGATCGGTCAGATGGGATTCCAGCAGCGCACCGAGTTCAACAAGCGTATCCTCAGGGTCAGCGAGGACGCAAGCGAGATCACTCCTGCCGGCGGATTCCTCCACTACGGGGTGCTCAGGAACCCGTACGTGCTCGTCAAGGGGTCAATTCCCGGACCGGTAAAGCGGCTTATCCGTATCAGGCCCGCAATCCGCCAGGGTGAACATGTCGTAAGGATGCCGACAATACAGTTTGTGAGCATCCAGAGCAAGCAGGGATGATCAGAGATGAAAGCACAGGTAAAAACACTTGACGGCGGAGTCACAAAAGACATCGAACTTCCGGCAATCTTCTCCGAGGACTACCGCCCCGATCTGATCAAGAAAGCAGTCATGGCTCTCCAGAGCGTACGGAGACAGCCGCACGGGACTGACCCGTTTGCGGGTATCCGTTCGTCTGCAGTGGGGTGGGGAAGTGGTCGCGGGTCGTCACACGTCCCCCGTATCAAGAACGGTTCCCGCGCGGCAAAAGTGCCGCAGGCAAAAGGCGGGCGCGAGGCACACCCCCCGAAAGTTGCAAAGATCCTGATAAAGGAGATCAACCAGAAGGAAAAACAGAAGGCATTCCGGTCAGCGGTTGCCGCCAGCATCAGCGCTGAACTGCTCAAGGGACGGGGGCACACCTTTGAAGGTGCCGTACCAGTCATCTTTGAGGACAAGTTCGAGACTCTCGCCCGCACCCAGGACGTCATATCAGGTACTCACCACCGCAGGTGTCTACCATGATGTTGAGCGGGCAAAGGAGAGCAAGAAAGTCCGTGCCGGCAGGGGCAAAATGCGTGGCCGCAGGTTCAAGCAGCGCAAGAGCCTGCTGATTGTCACCGCAGAGAAACCGCTGCTCGCAGCCCGCAACCTCTCCGGTGTCGACGTCGTAACCGTTGACCAGTTGAATGTCGAGCACCTCGCACCCGGTATGCAGGCCGGTCGCCTGACCGTCTGGACCGAGGGCGCACTTACACGCCTGGAGGGGAGGTAAATGACCCTTAAATACCCGTTTGTAACGGAAAAGGCAATGGTTCTCCTCGAGAACCAGAGCAAGCTCCAGTTCCTCGTTGAACGCGAAGCGACGAAGGAAGATGTCAAAAAAGAGATTGAAAAGGCCTTTGGGCAGAAGGTCAGCAGCGTCCGCACGCTCATGAACACGCACGGCCAGAAGAAGGCAATCGTAAGCTTTGAGAACAACAAGGCCGCCGAGGAGATCCTCAGCCGGCTCGGTATAATGTAGGTGGGGAACATGGGACATCGAATCACAACACAAAGCCGGGGCAAGGGAGGTCCGACATACCGCGCTCCATCCCACCGGTACAAGGCGGAACTCAAGCACATCGGTGACGACACGCAGAAGATCACCGGTACCGTCATTGACATCGAACACGACCCGGCACGCAATGCACCGATCGCGCTGGTGAAACTCGAGGATGGGAAGAAAGTCTACATGCTTGTCACCGAAGGGCTCGGAATCGGCGAAGTCATCATCTGGGGATCCAGCGGGGAAGTTAAGAACGGCAACACGCTCACGCTCCAGAACATTCCCACTGGTACGTTCATCTGCAACATCGAAGCCCGGCCCAACGATGGCGGCAAGTTTGTCCGTTCATCGGGAGTTCAGGCAGTCGTTGTCGACAAGATCGAAGACCGCGTCGGTATCAGGATGCCCAGCGGCAAGACGAAATGGTTCAACCACCGCTGCCGTGCAACTGTCGGAATCGTTGCCGGTGGCGGCCGTGTCGAGAAACCGTTCGTGAAGGCGGGCAACAAGTACCACAAGATGCAGAACACGGCATCCAACTGGCCACGCGTGCGTGGTGTCGCGATGAACGTCATCGACCACCCGTTCGGTGGCGGTGGTCACCAGCACACCGGTCGCCCGAAGACGATTGCACGGGGCACATCCCCGGGAAGGACTGTGGGACATGTGGCAGCACGCAGGACAGGTAAGAGCAGGAAGTGATGGGTATGGCAGCACCTAAAAAGACACAGAAGAGAATGCCAAGACGGCGTGAGGAGTTCACCTATCGCGGCTATAAGATCGACGAGCTCAAGGCGATGGGAATCAGCGAACTTCTTCCCCTGATGCCAGCCCGTCCGCGCCGCAAGATTGTTCGCGGGTTCTCCCGTGGTGAAGAGACGTTACTCGCAAAGGTCCGCGACGGCGATGAGAAGATCCGGACGCACCTCCGTGAAATGATTGTCATGCCAGCGATGGTCGGCAAAACGATTGAGATCTACAATGGCAAGGAATTCGTCAAAGTCGAGTTCCAGCCGGAGTCGGTCTTCCACTATCTCGGTGAGTTTGCGCTGACACGAAAGAGGGTTGCTCATGGCAGCGCCGGTATCGGTGCGACAAGAGGAAGCAAATACGTTCCGCTGAAGTGATGGCTATGGCAAGAATTGATTATTCCAACAAAATCAAAGGCGACAACGTAGCGAAGGCAAAAGCCAACGAGCTGAACATGTCGCCAAAGCATTCGATCGAGATTGCCGGGCTCATCAGGCACATGCGCGTGAATGAAGCAATCGCGTACCTGAACGAGGTCGTCAAACTGAAAAAGGCGGTCCCGTTCCGGTACTTCAACCGGAATGTCGCGCACAAGCGCGGTCTCCCCGGGAACTGGGATGCAGGACGGTATCCGGTCAAGGCATCCAGGGAATACATCCGGATCCTTGAATCGGTCAAGAAGAATGCCGAATATATCGGTCTTGATGCGGAAAACCTCGAGATTATCCACGCCTCCGCAAACCGCGGACGTGCCCAGAAGGCGTTCTTCCCCCGTGCAATGGGAAGGGCGACCCCGAAGGTTCGCGAGTCCGTGAACCTTGAGATCATCGTCAGGGAGGTGGCGTAATGGCGGTAGAGAGAAAATTCATCGCTGAGGGCGTCAGGAAAGCCCGGGTCGAGAAGTATCTTTCAAAGGAACTGAAACGCGCAGGCTACGGAGGTATGGATATCGCCCGGACCCCCCTCGGAACCCAGGTCACCATCTTCGCCGAAAAACCGGGTATTGTTATCGGCAAAGGTGGCAAGCTGGTCCACCAGCTCACCCAGGACCTTGCCCAGAACTACGGTGTCGAATCCCCGCAGATCGAAGTCCAGCAGGTCAACAACCCCAGTTTCAATGCCCAGATCATGGCGGAGAGACTGGCAAATGCCCTCGAGCGGGGCTGGTACTTCCGCAAGGCAGGGACCAGCATCCTGCGCCGGGTCATGGACTCCGGTGCACTCGGGTGCGAAGTCGTCATCGCCGGGAAATTGACCGGTGCACGTGCCCGTACCCAGAAATTTACTGAAGGGTACATCAAGCACTGCGGCGAACCGAGCAACACAATCGTAGAAAAAGGCTATGCCGTTGCGATCAAGAAGCTTGGTGTCATCGGTGTCCAGGTCAAGCTCGTTCCGGCAGGTGCAAAACTGCCCGACCACTTCTCTGTTATCGAACAGGAGAAGAAGCGCCCGGCCCAGAAGACCAGCATCACGCCGGTTGGCGATGCTGATTTGGAAGAGCCGGCACTTCCTGATGAGAAATTAGGGGAGGACCAGTAATGGCAATATTCAGGGCCAGGGATGTCCAGCAGCTCTCCGATGTGGAACTGCAGGAACAGATGGGAAAATTCCGGATGGAACTTGTCCAGCACTACGGCAAAGTCAGTGCCGGCGGCGCAACCGAAAACGCCGGGCATATCCGTGAGCTCCGGCGAACCATTGCCCGTATGTTGACCGAGCAAAACCGCAGGAGAACTGCATGATCTCTTCCCAGAATGTCCTCCGTCACGAGCTGATCGGTCTGGACGTTCTGGTATCGGGAGCTGCAAATCCAAGGCAGAGAGAACTATACGGCCGTATCATCGATGAGACAAAGAACCTGCTGGTGATAGAGACCCCCCACGGGGTAAGACGCATCCCCAAGATGCACAGTACATTTCAGGTGCGCCTTCCCGGCAGGGAACTTGTTGAGATTGACGGATCCGTGATGGTTCTGGCTCCTGAGAAAAGGATCAACCTGCACGAAAAGAAGAGGATACCATAATGGCACAAAACATTGGATTGAACGTCCAGGCACCAAAAGAAGAGTGCAGGGACGTGAATTGTCCGTTTCACGGCACTTTACCGGTGCGCGGCCAGGTGATCACCGGCAAAGTCGTGAGCGACCGTATGATGGGAACGGTCGTAGTTGCACGGAATTACATGCACTACGTCAGAAAGTACAAGCGGTACGAGAAGCGAAGCTCGAAACTCCATGCCCACAACCCACCCTGCATCCAGGCGAAGGCTGGGGATATGGTGAAGATAGCCGAATGCAGACCGCTCTCGAAGAGCACGACCTTTGTCGTTGTGGAGGTGCAGAAGCCATGAAGGCAAAGCAGTCCAAGACACCAAGGGCGCTTTCGACGGGGACGAGACTTGCATGCGCCGATAATACCGGTGCCAGGACAGTGCAGATCATTTCTGTCTTTGGCTACCATGGCGTCAGACGCCGTCAGCCCAAACTTGGGCTGGGGATCTCGCCACGGTGAGTGTCCAGAAAGGCACTCCCGACATGCGCCGCAAGCTGGTGCGTGCCGTGGTCATTCGCGCGAAGAAGGAGATGCGCAGGCCCAGTGGCATGCGCGTATCGTTCGATGACAACGCTGTTGTTGTCGTGGATGAGAAGAACGAGCCGAAAGGGACCGAGATCAAGGGCCCGGTCGCCCGCGAAGTTGCGGAGCGCTTCCCCAAGCTCAGGTTCCATGGCAACGATCATTGTATGAGGTGTGCACATGGTAAGAATTGAAAGCGAACAGCCACGGAAACAGAGAAAAGCACGCTACAGCGCACCATCCCACGTGAGGACCAAGTACCTGAACGCACCTCTCTCCGAGGCACTGAAGGAGAAATACAAGAAGAAGACGCTGCGCGTCGTCAAGGGAGATACCGTCAAGGTAACCCGGGGGGATTTCGTAGGCAGTGAAGGCGTGGTTGATGCAGTAGACACCGGCAAGTCAAAACTCGTTGTCCACGGGGTTTCATTAACGAAGGCCGACGGGACAGAAGTACCCGGGCAATCGACGCCTCGAATGTCCAGCTTACCAAGCTTAAGCTCGATGACAAGCGCCGCGTGGAAAAACTCGGGGAGGCGGAATAATGTCAGACCACCTGAAGCGATTAAACGCCCCGGATTCGTGGCATATCGCCAAGAAGACAACGAAGTTCATCACAAAGACCGCACCCGGACCGCACAATGCGAATGCGATGCCGATTGCAGTCTGGCTCCGTGACCACATGGACTATGCACGGAACATGAAAGAGGTCAAGCAGATCCTTGGCCAGAATGACGTCATCATCAACGGAAGACCCTGCCGCGATCCCAAACTGGGCATCGGCATCTTCGACATCATAGCAATGCCGAAGATCAACAAGTATTACCGTATCCTGCGTGACAGGAACGGACGACATGTATCCGTCGAGATCGACTCAGAGTCTGCAAAGACGCGCCTGTGTAAGGTCACAAACAAGACAACAATCACTGGCGGCAAGGTCCAGCTGAACATGAGGGACGGCGCAAACATTCTCGCGGACAACACCTACAAAGCTGGTGATTCCGTCGTTGTCTCTCTTGAAAACGAGACCCGGTTCAAGATCGTTGACCACTTCCCGTTCGCTATCGGCAACGTGGCGATGGTCATCGGCGGCCGTCACTCCGGTAATGTTGCACGGATTGTCGACATCGTCAAGATGCCCGGCAGTGTCCCCAACAAGATCATCCTTGAGGATGAGAAGACAAAAACCCGGTTTGATACGATTGCACCCTACATCTACATGGTAGGGAGGCAGACACCCGCAATAGCAAAATGGGGGCATGAAGAGTGACGACGATGCGGGATATCTATATCGACAAGGTCGTTGTCCACATGGGAGTTGGCGAGAGCGGTGAGAAGCTCGTGAAAGCGGAAAACATCATGAAGACGATCACGAAGCAGACCCCGATCCGGAGCATTGCGAAGAAGACGCAGCCGGCATTTTCCATCAGGAAAGGTGCCCCCATCGGCTGCAAGGTGACGCTCCGGGGTAAAACCGCCCGCGATTTCTTTGAGACTTCCCTCAAGATCATCAACAAGACGCTCTTTGAGAGCCAGCTCGACACGAGCGGGAATTTCTCATTCGGTATCGAAGAGCACACGGACTTCCCCGGCATGTCCTATGACCCTCAGATCGGTATCTACGGTATGGATGTCAACGTCGTGCTCGAACGCAGAGGCATACGGATCACCCGCAGGCGCATGGAGCAGAAGAAACTTCCGGCAAAACAGCGCGTCAGCAAACAGGATGCGATCGCGTTCCTCAAGGAGAAATACCAGGTAGAGGTGCGCTAATGGCTGGAGAAAGAAAGAAGATCTATGGTCGCGGTGCGAACGAATGCAAGATGTGCGGCCGGAAACAGGGGCTTGTACGCAGGTACCACATCATGTTCTGCAGGCAGTGCTTCCGTGAATGGGCCCGTAAGATGGGCTTCAAGAAGATGAGCTGAGGAGTGATCAAGAATGACACGACTTAATACCATAGCAGACGGGATGTGTGCCCTGAAAAATGCAGGTGATACCGGCAAGTCCGTGTGCACTATCGAACCCGCAAGCAAGCTCCTCGGCGCAATGCTCCGCATTATGCAGGACGCCGGATACATCGGCAGCTTTGAATTCATAGAGGATGGCAGGGGCGGACAGCTCAAGGTCAACCTCACGGGCCGGATCAACCGCTGCGGTGCAATTACCCCGCGGTTCTCAGGTACAGCTGGACGAAATGGAATACTGGGAGAAACAGTACCTCCCCGGGAAGAACTTTGGTCTCCTGATGCTTTCCACATCACGTGGTGTCATGTCCCACGAACAGGCGAGGAAAGAAGGTATCGGCGGCGAACTGCTCGGGTACGTCTACTAGAAGGTGCGATGATGTCAGCAGTAAGAAAAGTAAAAATTCCCGAGGGTGTTAAAGCCCAGCTCGACGGCACGCAGCTTCGGGTGTCCGGTCCAAAAGGACAGCTCTCCCGCAACATGCGCTTCCCCCAGGTCACGATTACCTGTGACGGCAAGGAAGTAACCATTTCCACTGAATCCAGAAGGAAAGAGATCACGGCAATGGTCGGCACCCTCGAGGCACATACCAAGAACATGTGCCGTGGTGTAAGTACCGGGTTCGAGTACCGCATGAAAGTGGTGTACAGCCACTTTCCCATCCAGCTCAAACTCCAGGGTAACAGGCTCGAGATCGCCAATTTCCTTGGTGAGAAGAAGGCACGGTATGCGAGGATCGAGACCGGTGTGACGGCAAAAGTTGCAAACGACGAAGTGGTCCTCACCGGCATCGACCGCGAACTGGTCGGTAACTCGGCAGCAAACATCGAGCACGCCACGCATATCCGCAACCGCGACCCGCGTGTGTTCCAAGACGGCATTTATATGGTTCAGAGGGGCTGAAGTCAATGGCAACAGAAATCAAACGATTAATCCGGGTGCGCGTAGAGAAGGGAGCAAACTTCAAGCGCGATGGATTTGGCAAGAAGCGCCAGCTCTCCGATTCGTGGAGAAAGCCCCGCGGCCAGCACAACAAGCAGAGGGAGCAGAAGAAGGCGAAGGGAGCACTTCCCAAGCCGGGATTCGGCAGCCCTGTCGCGGTCCGCGGCATGCACCCCAGCGGTTTTTTTGAGGCGCTTATCTCCTCGATCAAAGAACTCGATGGACTGGATCCCAAGACGCACGCTGTCAGGATTGCGGCAAGCGTTGGCGACCGGAAGCGTGTCGCACTCCAGGATGCAGCAATAACAGCAGGTCTAAAGGTGCTCAATGCCCGAGCGATAAAGTCAGTCGCAAAGAAAGCACCGGCAGCAAAGGCTGAAACCAAAGACGAGGGGAAACAGAAGCAGGATGAGAAGAAACCCACAAAGTCCAAAACTCCTGCAAGTCCAGCAAAAAATGTTGCCAGAAAGGAAAAACCGGTGCCCAAGACTGAAGAAAAGAAGGCACCGGCAAAGAAGGCAGCCAAGCCCAAGGCAGAATCTGTTGAGAAGGTAGCCGAGAAACCCGCAAAGAAAGAGAAGGCTCCGGCCAAGTCTCCAAAAGCACCGGCAAAACCCAAGGCTGAAAAGTCCACAGAGTCCGCCAAAGCCAAGCCCAAAGCAGCCACAAAACCCAAAACAAAAAAGACGACGAATAAAGGGGTGAAGAAGAATGAGTGATGCAGCCAGCCAGAAACGCATTGCCGCGTCCATCATGAAATGCGGTGTAAACCGTGTCTGGTTCGATCCTGCTCGTCTCTCGGATATCGAGAACGCGATCTCGCGTGAGGACCTTAAGGGGCTCATCACCGAGGGTGTCATCAAGGCACGCCAGAAGAAAGGCGTCAGCCGCGGCAGGGCCCGGGCACGGATTGCACAGAGGTCCTACGGGCACCGGAAAGGAGCCGGAAAGAGGAAGGGTGCGGCAGGAGCCCGCAACCCGAGCAAGACCGCATGGGTCCAGAAGATCCGTGCGATCAGGAAAGTGCTCGTTGAACTCCGCGAAGCCAAAACAATTGACCCGCACATGTACCGCATCCTCTACCGGAAAGCGGCAGGCGGCCAGTTTAGGAGCGTCGCGCACATGAAGGCGCAGATGGAGATCCTTGCAGGGAGGATGAAGTAACATGGCAACAGGATCACGGTATTTCGTCCCCTTCCGGAGACGGAGGGAAGGCAAGACCGATTATTATCAGCGAACCAAGCTCATCGTCGCTGATGTGCCCCGGATGGTCGTGCGCAAGACAAACCGTCACATCATTGTACAGCTCGTTGTTGCCGAAATGGACGGCGACCGAACACTTGTGTCAGCAAATTCTGCCGAGCTGGAGAAATACGGGTACAAGGGATCGACTTCCAACACCCCGGCTGCATATCTCACGGGCATACTCTTTGCCGTCAAGGCAAAGAAAGCCCAACAGGACCGTGCAGTCCTTGACATCGGGCTCAACCGGGCAACTCCGGGGGCCGGGTATTTGCTGCACTCAAGGGTGCAGTCGATGCAGGACTTGACATACCCTACGGAGAGGAGATCCTTCCGTCAGAGGAGCGTATCAAGGGCGCGCATATTTCGGCATACGATAAGAATGCCGGCGACCTCGTCAAAAATGTCGAACAGGTGGCAGATGCCATAAAGAAGGAGATGGCGTAAATGGCATACGAACGAGAAGAATGGCAGCCGGTCACCGGTCTTGGCAAACTTGTTGCTGCGGGAGAGATCAAGAACATCGATCAGGTTCTCGAAAGCGGCAGGCCCATCAAGGAACCCCAGATCGTCGACATGTTTCTCCCTGACTTGGAGGACGAAGTCCTCGATATCGCCATGATGCAGCGGATGACCGACTCAGGCCGCCGTGTCCAGTTCCGTGCTGTCGTCATTGTTGGCAACCGTAACGGGTATATCGGCTTTGGCCAGGGCAAGGATGTGCAGGTCGGCGACGCGATCAAGAAAGCAATCGTCAAAGCGAAGATGAACCTGATTAAGGTTCGCCGTGGCTGTGGCAGCTGGGAATGCGGCTGTGATGTCACGCACTCGATCCCCATGCAGGTGCAGGGGACTGCAGGGAGTGTCAGAGTCACCCTTAAGCCCGCACCACAGGGTATCGGGCTTGTCACCGGCGATATCAGCAAAAAAGTGCTGGAACTCGCCGGCATCAAGGATGTCTGGACGTTCGCACGCGGACAGACCCGTACAACCATCAACTTTGCAAAAGCAACCTTCAATGCCCTCAAAGAGACCAACATGATCCGGACAGGGGGGTCCCCGTAAATGTACGCAGTTGTTCAGGTCCGCGGCGTAGTGAAAACCCGCCGGGACATCAAGGACACGTTGAAGATGCTGCGCCTTCACCATATCAACCACTGTGTGCTGATTCCGGACTCTCCCGAAAACCTCGGCATGATCAGGAAAGTGAAGGATTACGTGGCATACGGCGAAGTGGATGCATCGACAGTAGAAACACTCCTGCAGACCCGCGGCAGGGTTATCGGTGATGCGCCGCTCACGGATGAGTATATAAAATCGAACTCAACCTACAGCGGTATTGCCGAATTTGCAAAGGCGCTTGCGAGCGGGGAGACTGAAGCTGCGCGACGTACCAGGGCTCAAGCCCGTACTTCGCCTTCACCCTCCGCGCAAGGGATACAAGACCACCAAGCGTACATTCCCCCAAGGTGGAGCGCTTGGCTATTATGGTCAGGAGATCAATACTCTCCTCTACAAGATGAGGTGAACAGGATGCCAACCAACAAACGCTCAAAATACCGCGGATCGCGGACTTGCGGTGGCGGCACCCACAAGAACCGGCGCGGCGCAGGAAACCGCGGCGGCAGGGGACGTGCCGGTATCAATGCCCACCACTTTGTCAAGTGGTACAAGGAGATGGGTGGACCGGTATTCGGCAAGGACGGGTTCTGCAACCAGACCGGGACTGAAGTAACAGCCATCGATGTCGGGGCACTGGATCAGATCGTTCCTTCGCTCCTCGCGCAGGGAATTGCCAAGAAGGAAGGGGATGCAATCGTGATCAACACTGCTGATATGGGGATCGAGAAGGTCCTTGGCAGCGGCAAGGTCACCCGGAAGATCAATATCTCCGCACAGGCGTTCTCCGAGACTGCGAAGGCAAAGATCGAGAAAATGGGCGGAAAGGCCCAGGTTGTCTGACGACAGCAATAATTTTTTGGTGAAACAATGGGAGACCTGCTGGATCGAATGGAACCCCTGCTCGCTGCGATGCCTGCAGTCAAGAGCCCTGAGGGCCACGTTCATTTCAAGAATAAATTGATCTGGACCGTGGGAATTTTAGTTCTGTATTTTGTCCTGACGAACATTCCGGTGTTTGGACTGGCGCCCAACAGCGCGGATATCCTCGCTGCGTACCGTGCACTCCTCGCCGGAGCAAGTGGTTCGATCATTCACCTCGGTATCGGACCGATTGTCACGGCATCCATCGTACTCCAGCTCCTCAAAGGTGCGGATATCCTGCATATTGACACCAGTGAGACCCGAGGGCAGGTCATGTACATGGGTCTGCAGAAGATCCTCATCATGGTCATGATCGTGGTCGAAGCCGCCCCGAACTTGGTGGGCGGTTTCCTGCAACCCGATCCGGTTATCGCGAACCAGTTCTTCGGTGGCAATCTGTTTGCGGTATCCCTCATCATCTTCGTCCAGATCTGTATCGGCGGCGTTCTCATCTTCTTCATGGATGAAGTGGTGACAAAATGGGGTATCGGATCCGGTGTAGGACTCTTCATCATTGCGGGTATATCCCAGGCACTTGTGAACGGGTTTATCAGCTGGGCCCATGTCAAGGACCAGTACCCGGTCGGGTTCTTCCCGCGTCTTGTCGCCATCGGTCTTGACGGGGGCAATTACCTTTCGTACTTCGGTACGGATATGCTTGCGTTTATCACCACAATTACAATCTTCCTCATCATTGTCTATGTCGAATCCACCCGTATCGAGATCCCGCTTGCCCATGCACAGGTGCGCGGGGCACGGGCACGTTTCCCGGTAAAACTGATCTACGCCAGTGTCCTGCCGATGATCCTGGTGCGTGTGCTCCAGGCGAACATCCAGATGGTGGGCATGTTCCTCTCCAATGTCAATATTACGATTTTCGGGACGTTCAGCGGTTCCACACCCCAGAATGGTATTATGTGGTACCTGGCCCCGATAAACGGCCCCACGCAATGGATGTGGTGGACGACCGATCTCGGGCATACGGCATGGCAGGTGCTATTACGTATGGGGATAGATATCACTTTCATGGTGGTCGGAGGTGCGATCTTCGCGCTCTTCTGGATCAAAACGGCCGGGCTGGACTCAAAGGATGTTGCCCGCCAGATCCAGCTCTCGGGCATGTCCATCCCTGGCTACCGGCGGAATCCGCAGGTACTGGAAAAGTACCTTGACCGGTATATCCCCCGGGTTACCGTCATCGGTGGCGTCTTCATTGGTGTGCTCAGTGTCGTTGCAAACCTCTTCGGTGTCATCGGTTCGGTGAGTGGAACAGGACTGCTGCTGACGGTAAGTATCACCTACCGGCTCTACGAAGAGATCGCAAGCCAGCAGATCATGGAGATGTACCCGTTCATGCGGACATTCTTTGGTAAAGAGTGATTCAGGAAAGGGACAAGGATGGAAGGAAAAAAGGTCATCATCACCGGTGTGCCAGGTGTCGGCAAGACAACGGTTGTCAACGAAGCACTGAGGAAACTTAAGGAAGAGGGCGTCGAGTACCAGTCGATCAATTTCGGCACGTTCATGTTCGAGGTTGCCAAAAACGACAATATTGTCAGGGACCGGGACCAGATGCGGACGCTGGACCGTGCAGTCCAGAAGCGGCTGCAGCAGCGGGCCGCCCAGGCCATTGCGCAGGTATCGGGAAACGTCCTGATTGATACGCATGCCTCGGTAAAGACACCGAAGGGATATCTCGCGGGACTGCCCGAATGGGTGCTCCGGGAGATCATGCCGGATATTATTGTTCTTGTTGAAACCGATGATGACCAGGTCCTCATGCGAAGGCTTACGGATGAGACGCGGTCCCGTGATAAGGAAGGGTCCCGCTCGATCGCGGAACACCAGCAGTTCAACCGGTCCGTTGCTGCGGCGTATGCGATGATGACCGGCTGTACCATAAAAATGATCACAAATGCCGATTTCCTGCTCGACCGTTCAGCGACCGAACTTGCGGAAGTCCTCAGGTGAATACATGAATTTACAAAAGATCTGGGATGAATACAGCATCTGGATCACGTTCGGTTTCATGTTCCTCATGATGTGGGCATATACGGTCCCGTGGTTGCGCCAGGGTGTCGGTCAGGGCATGGATGCTGTTTTTTCCCCGTTTGTAACGGGGTTCAACATCCCGTTCTATATCCTGATCGTCATCCTCTCCGCACTTACCGGCCTCTATTCATCGATTGTTCAGAAATATACGATCGATTATGAGAAGATGACGGAGTCGCAGGAACGGATGAAGGAGTTTCAGACGGAATACCGCGAAGCCCAGCTCTCCCAGGACGAAAAAAAGATCAAGAAACTGGAAGCCAAGAAAGATCGGGTCATGAAGGAGCAGCTGGAGATGTCCCAGCAGCAGTTCAAGCCGATGGGTTACATTATGGTGCTGACCGTCCCCATCTTCTTCTGGCTCTGGTTCCGTCTGTCGCAGACCCAGAGCGCCATTATCCTGCCTTTCTACGGTATGCATAACCTGCATGATCCCATCATCTGGGTCATCCCGGCATGGATCCTCTGGTACATGATCTGTTCTATCACCTTAAGCCAAGTGATCCGCAAGTCCCTGAATATCGGGGGACTCTGATGCGTATCACCGTGAGCGGGTTGCCCGGGAGCGGGACAACTTCACTCTCACGGTACCTCGCAGAACGCCATGGGTTTTCCATGATCTCTGCAGGGGAGGTCTTCCGCCAGCTTGCAAAAGAACACAACATGGAGCTGGCCCGGTTCGGCAACCTTGCACGGCAGGACCCTACTTATGACCAGATGATCGATGCCCGCCAGAAAGAGATCGCACGGGAACGGGACGATATCATTGTGGAAGGCAGACTCTCCGGTTGGATGGTGGACAATGCCGATCTCAGGATATGGCTCTATGCCCCGATTGGCTGCAGAATCAACCGTATTGCTCTGCGCGACCAAGTTGCTGACGAAGAGACCGCCAAATGCCTGACCCTGGAACGCGAGCAGTGCGAAGCGGACCGTTACCGATCGTACTACGACATCGATATTGCAGATCTTTCAATCTATCATATCATCCTGAACTCCGAGCACTGGGGCGTTGAAGCGCTGGGCGCGATCATCGATACATCCATCGCTCAGATGAAGATGGACCGGGGAAGTCAGTGATCGCTTTACCCCTCCCTCGTCATCCGTTTGGATGAAAGGTCCCTCTGAAGTATGGAACAAACAGAGAATTTTTCTCCAGAACCCCGGTAACCATTATTGGAAGGTGTGACCGCAGTGGAAGATGGCGTTGTCATCCGGATCGTGGAGGCATGGGACGAAGAAGAGATCATGCATCTCTATCGGGTGGGTGGATGGTGGAAGGACGAGTACGATCCGAAAACTCTCCCCAGGCTCGTGAAAGGGAGTTTCGCTTTCGCAGTTGCCGTTGATCAAAAGACCGGACATGCAATAGGCATGGGGAGAGTAATCTCGGATGGTATCTCAGACGGGTATGTCCAGGATCTCGTTGTCCTCCCCGGGTTCCGGAAGAGAGGGATTGGGAAGGAGATCATTGCGGCCCTGGTCAGGAAATGCAGCGATGCGGGAATTTCCTGGCTCGGGCTTATTGCTGAACCGGGCACTGAAGTATTTTACCGCCCGCTGGGGTTCCGGCCCATGCAAGGGTATATCCCCCTCCTGTGGGAGAGTGATCGGTAATGCTCACGCAGGAAGATTTCAGGCCCGTGACCCTTGCGGACCGGGCATTTTTTGAAAAACACTATGCGCATTACCCGCAGGTGCATTCGGATAATACCTTTACGAACATGGTCTGCTGGAACCATTATGCCCAGTATACTTTTGCATATGTAGAGAAAAATGTCATAATCGCCAGTACTATCGGCAATGTCACCCGTTTCCGTCCCCCGATCGGTCCCCACAACCCGGTGCTGCTCCGCGCCCTGATCCGGCTGGCATCCGATGTGAGCGACAATGAGCCGGTAGTCCTGATCGACACGGAGACGGCGGTATGGATGCGGGAAGTCTGCCCGGGCATCAACCTTGTCCCTGACCGCAACCACTTTGAATATGTCTACCGCGCTGCGGATCTTGCGGAGCTTCCCGGTAAAACCTATCTCACCATCCGCCGACAGATCAACAAGTTCAGGAAAAACTGCACCAATACGGTCGAGCCGATAAAAAAAGAGAACTGGGAGGAAGTGAAAAGGTTCCTGATCGAGTGGTGTGAATGGAAAGGGTGCGAAGGCGACAAGGTTCTGGCACACGAAAAGGAAGCGGTTTTTTTTGCCATTGACCACTTCAACGAACTCCCGCTGGAAGGGCTGATCATCAGGGCCTTTTCAAAAGTTGGTGCAATTTCACTCTATGAACCTATGACGAGTGACACGGCGCTCGTGCATTTTGAGAAAGGTCTGCCTGACTGCGAAGGGATTTATAAAGCGATCAACAATGAGACCGCGATCCGTCTGGCAAAGAATTTCGCCTATATCAACCGGGAAAGCGATCTTGGCGTTGCCGGTCTCCGTGAGGCAAAGCTGAGGTACCACCCGCACCACATGGTGGAAGTCTTCTCGATGAAGCGGGACTCGTGATCGGTGCCTGCGAAAAAAGTATCCGGTTTTATATACCGGCGATCGCGATAATACCGGATGCGATGATCTTGACGGCGATTGCGGCAACCAGCATACCGAGTACTTTTCCCATGATGTCGGTGACGACTTCTCCCAGGACGCGCTGAATAAGTTCTGAATAGTAGAGGACGAGCCATGTGGCAAGCAGCGCGAGGGTGATTGCAATGAATGGTATAAGGAGCCCGTAGTCCTTTGAAAGGAGCATCACCGTCGTAATGGTCCCCGGCCCGCAAAGCAGCGGTGTTCCTATTACTACACCCGCTGCGGTCTTGGAATGTTCCTTGCAATGGCCGATCTCGATGCCGAGAGCTTCCTGGATACCGAGGAGGAACAGGAGAATGCCACCGGCGATCTGGAAACTTGGCAGGCTGAGGCCGAGGATATCAAAGATCATCTTATTAGAGATCAGGAACAGGTACATCAGGCTGCCCGCAACGGCGACAGCAATAAATGCCTGCTTGTGGATTTCAGCCGGGGACAGGCCCTTGGTCATCGCCGCGAAAATCGGTACGGAGAGGAGAGGATCGAGAATGATGAACAGGGCCGCAAACGAGTAGATGATGCCGGGAATGAGGTCCATTGTCGTCTGACCAGATGTACGTGTTGATCGGGGATAAAATTGCAGGGTCTTTTGCGTTTCAGGAACCTACCGGTAAAACAACCTATACGATAAAGTAGATGACAAGGATTGCCGTCGTCGAGAGTGCCCCGATTGCTGAGATCCATCTCGGTTTTACGTCTGTCACCAGGATCCATGAGGCACAACAGAAGAATATGTAGGGGATGAGCGTTGTGATGACGGATATCGTTGCCAATGCCTCGAAATGGTTGGAGAGGAGGAGGAGTGCGGCGCTGGCAAAACAACCGGCGCCGAGGGCGTATGCGGGAGTACCACGCACGCTCAGGTCCCTGAGTTTTGGTACAGACAACCGGCCGGAAAGTGAATGGAGCACCCGGGACGTACCGATAATATACGCATTCAACGCTGAGAGCATCGCCACGATCCCGATGAATGCGACAATCGTCCCGGATTGCTTGAAAACGATCCCCGCCGCCGTCGCAATCGGGGCTGGTGATGCTGCGAGGGATGCAACCCCCACGCTGCCGATCAGCGAGATATTGAGGACAAGATAGACTGAAACAACGATCCCCATCACGATGAGGAGTGATCTGCGGATCTGAGACGGGTCCCGGGTCTCTTCGACAGGGATTGCACTGATCTCAAAACCCGTAAACGGCCAGTAGACAATGATGATGGTCGCAAGCAGGCCGGAGCCGGTCAGGGGCATGGTACTGACAAAATTCTCCGGCCTGATGAATGGTATGAGCAGGAGCGAGATCGCGACAAGAGGTACGATCTTGAGCGTTGCCAGTATATTCTCCGTCATACCGGAAAACGAGATGCCGATGATGTTGATGAGACAGAATAACGCGATGAGACCTATCTCGATAATCAGGATATAGGAGAGATTGAAAAACCCGATGTACTGCCCGATACCTGCCGCAATGGTCGAGACACCGAAAATGGACGAGATGATGTACAGGGTAATAAGAGGTACGGCAACCCATGTTCCAAAGACGGTCTCGAACAGGGAAAAAAAACTCCCTGCCGATGTAAACCGGTTGGAGATGTATGACAACGAAAGGAGGACGCAGGATGCCGAGATGGCGACGATTGCCCACGCGAGCAGGGACCAGGGCCCGCTGAGCCTCGCTGCCACACCGGGAACAACGAAGATACCCGAACCGATTGTCCCGCCTACGCCGAGACTGACGAGTTCGAATAATCCCAGTGAGCGTTTGTAAGACCTGTTCTCTGTCACGCGTCCCTTGTCAGTCATTTTTCTTTTTCTCTCTTGTCGTGTCTGCATATCAATATCGCGAATGTGCCTGAGTAGCAGTGGCCGGATATGTCTATGCTATCGTATGATCTTTGACACTCCTTCGGGCAGTTTGCATTATCCATAATATATATCAGCCGGCACTCTCCATTTTCCAGTTAAGCGGATTTGCATTCCCGTCATTCAACGGGAGAGACCGCGTGGGTGAAATGTTCATGGCAAATGTTGCAAAACAGAAAAAGCGAAGTGGTGCAAAGCGTGCCACGAGGCCTGCTGTAGCAAAAAAGAAAACTGTAACAACGGCAGTGAAAAAATCAGCCACAGCTGCAAAGAAAACAAGTACGGTTAAGAAGGGCGCCAGCGTCGTAAAGAAGAAGGCGGTAAAAAAATCCGCAGCGAAAAAAGCCTCAAAGGACATGACACGGTACCGCTGCAAGCTCTGCGGGTACATCTATTCGCCATTCCGCGGGGAGCCGCATAATGGCATCCCGGCAGGCACGTCATTCGATGATCTTCCGGATGATTATGTCTGCCCCATCTGCGGCCAGGAGGGTAAGGGACGGATCGGCAAATGGGGCTTTGAAGAATGGCGGCCTACGCGCTACCTCTGTTCGCTCTGCAATTACATATATGACGAAAAGCGGGGAGAGCCGCACCGTGGTATTAAACCCGGAACGAAATTTGAGGATCTTCCTGATGATTATTGTTGTCCCGTGTGTGCACTGGATGCCACAATTCGTGACGGGTTTGGCAAAGTTCTCAAACATGGCTTTTCCCCACTGGAATAATACTTCCAGTACCCCCCCGTTTTTTCTTTTCTGTGAGGTAAACAAATCCCCGATCGGGCAGGAGTATACCGTGCCGGAAAAACGCACGAACTTATAACCTCAAACATCCATCCTTGATTGTAATACGTGACCGTATCGCCGAAGGCACCGTACCGGGGAGAACCGGATGCAAAGCATACAGGATCCAATCCTCTACCAAAAGCGGCAGGCTCTGGCCGTATTTCTCCATGTTGATCCGGAAGCACTCCGGGAATCGCGGGGAACCCTGTATAGCTTCAAAGCATTTTTCAACGGGAACGATGAAGCGTATCTCGTGCTTACGGATGCCGAGGCAACCATTGCCGCCGAACATGCGGTATCAGAAAAACTCTGGTATATCTGCCTGGAAACACTCTTCGCCTATTTTGACATCGATGCCTACCCATCCGATGTGCTGGGGACGATGAAGACCCGGGAGATCCGCCATGTGAACGAGGAGCTGAAAGCCCTCATCTACAATACTTCCGGTATGGACGTGCTCAGACAGAAGATGCTCTCCTGTGGCAACCGGAAAAATCTCCTTGCCGATTATGACCAGTCCGAGCATTTCCAGGACGGGTACTTCCTTTACCGGCTGTATTGATTGGAGTGAATCCGGACAATCCGCCTCTTTTTTATTCCTGCTGCTGTACCCCCCACCGATACCAGCAATGTGGTTACAAATCTATAAACCCCCCGGCGGTTTACTCTATAACAAGTGATACCTATGGCATATATTTCACGGGGCCAGTTCAACCAGTTCCGTTTATGGGCGCTCATCGCCTGCCTGTGTGCCGGTCTGCTGGTTGGTGGCGTATCAGGCTATGGCTATAGTACCGAATTACGAAGGATTCCTCGGGGAGACTATCGACCTGACGGGAGTTTCTTACAATAGTGATCATATCTACCTGTTCATGACCGGTCCCGGCCTTCCTGAGAATGGTGTAGCCCTGACGGACATATCAATGCGAGCCGATCAGGGACATTTTACCATGATTGACGTCGATAGCAGCCAACAGTGGGAATTCAAATGGGATACCTCCCGGATTGAAGATTACAATGACAATGGGAATGGGATCGATCCCGGGACCTACACCGTGTACGCGGTGAACGCCCCGGTCGATGTGGCCAACCTTGACGGCAACAGTTACCAGACACTGAGTGTTTACCTCAAGGATAGCAGTTTATCAAAAGACCGCGTCAGTGTGGGGACAAATTATACCCTCCGTCCCGGTCGGCTGACAGACGATACCGTTACGGCAACTACGGTCACCACTGTGCCGCCCACCAGTCCGCCTACAACCGCTGTGCCGGAGACTACCGTGATGACAACCGTGCCGACCAGTGCACCCACACAGAAGTCCCAAACATTCCCGTTCGCTGCACTTCTGGGAATAATAATCGTCGGCTGTTTTGGTATCCTCTCCAGAAAAAAGTGATCTCCCCCTTGACTCCCGCTATTCTGGCATAAAGGAAAATCTATTTTTATCAGATGTGCGAATGAGGCTGAATATCCTCCGGGTAGTGACCTGCAAGGTATTATCAGCGCCTGTGTATATGGTAATATGAGTGGTATGGACGTACCGGCATTACTTGAAAAAGCGCACCACCTGATGAAGGTCGGGCGTTATGACGAGGCGATTTTACGGTATGACCAGGTACTGGCAGTCGACGCGAACAATACCGTTGCACTTGAGAACAAAGGCAAGGTCTATTATTACCTCGGGCGGCACGAGGATGCCATTGCCTGCTATGACAAGGCAATTGCCATAAACCCGAATCTGATTACGGTCTGGTTCGAAAAGGGGTATACGCTCCGCAAGATACACCGGTACGCGGATGCGATAACGTGTTTCGATCACGCTCTTGCGATTGACCCGGAGTATACCTTCGCTCTCGCCAACAAGGGGTATTCTCTCAGTGAACTGGGAAACTATAAGGAAGCGATTGCGTGTTTTGATCAGATCCTCGAATCCAGTCCGCATAATATCCGGGCCATGACAGCAACGGGTATTGCACTGCGTGAGCTGGGCAAAAATGAGGAAGCCCTTGCCTATTTTGACAAGGCGATCGGGCTCAACCCGATCAATTCCTTTGTCTGGTACAACAAGGCAATCGCCCTGCGGAACCTGGGACGGTCGAAGGAAGCCGATGCTGCGATCAGGATCGTCAACTTCCCTCAGGGCCCGTGGAAGATCTGATTTCCCGGGCGACCGTAAATATCTCTTCTACCGGGAATTTTGCTCAATCAAATGCTGGTCGAAGAAATTCTGAGGAATTTCTTCTCGTGGTTCGGGTTCTTCGAACCCTCACCAAAAAAAAAGATTAAATGAGTTTAAAGATTGGGTGGCTGTCTCCCTTGCACTCGATCCCGAGCTGGCGGGTTGCCTCAAGGACGACGATGTCCGTGTAGGCCTGTGCAGTGATCATTGCTTCGACGTTCTCGATGGGTCCGTACATGATGAGGTCCGCACCGAGTGTGCTTGCAATCATGTTGCAGCCGATATCGGGTGCTGACCATGCCGCCTGCTTGATCCCCTCCATACCACCAAGGTAGTGGTGTGACATCTGCTGGAGCAGGAGGTCTTTGCCCTCGTATCCTGCTGCCAGTACCGAGGGAGTCTTGCTCGTCCCCTTCCAGCGCTTGAGCCAGGTCCAGGAGACGGTCATGTTGTGGTACGCCCCACCGGTCGGGTAGCCGTGGATTGCCTTGCAGGCAAGGATCTCACGGTATGAGCCGCCGCTGCCGAGGCCGAGCGGGGTTGCTGCCGTGTCGAGGATCGGGCGCTTGATACCGCAGTACTCTGCGATCTCGAGCATCCCCTTGGTCTGTCCGGCAACCCCACCGGCTGTCAGTACTTTCTCTCTTCCTGCAACCGAGGGATCTGCCGGGTTGAAGGCGAGGACGATCGCTGCGTCGACGTCGCTGTTTTTCAGCGCTTCAATGCTCTCGGGCATGATCGAACCGTTGATCGAGTTGTAGATCGCACGGTGCGCAAGGCCCGTATCAGTCACGTACTTGCAGGCGTGAGCCAGTGCTTTCGGGACCGACGAGTCCATCAGGAACGCGGTCTTGTTGTCAACTGAGTCGAACCAGCTGATGTAACTCTCGAACGCTTCCCCGTATTCCGCGATGATCTGGATGAAGTGCGGGATGCCGGTAAGGTCAGAGAGGACCTGGCAGCGGTTCCAGAGCGCTTCTGCCTTTGCTTTGTCGATCTTTCCTGTCTTGTCATCAAGCACGACTTCATGCTTGTTGTAGAAGATAGAAGCACCCAGTACGGTCGGGTACTCTCCGGGCTGTCCACCAATCTTGGTGCCGTTGAAGTCCCAGACACTCTGTTCTTTTTCGAATCTGAACATTTCGTTTACACCTCCGTTATACCATTGCCATTAATTTCTGGTACAAAAACAACAGCATCACAAATACGGTTAATCCTGCAACGAGGCCGTACAGTATGCCGATATCCCGACCAATCTTTCGTCCAACACGCTGTGCAACTTCCGCATCCGCAAACTCGATCTTCTTCTCGATCTTGTCGAGCCGCTTCTCGATCTCGAGAAACTGGGGGTTTGCACTTGCAGCGCCAACTTCCTGCCCACCGGCTGCTTCCTTGACTTCGACGACGATGGGATCGGCAGCGAACGCGCCCGGGTCGCGGGCCTTGAGTTCGTTGATTTTAGCCTTGATGGCGCCCAGGTCTTCGCTTTCCATGATGTTGACGATTTCCGTCTGTTCCTGGAAGCGCTTGATATGGGTATCGTTGAGGTTCTCGATGAAGGGAATAGCTCCTTCTGCACCGACGACCCTGCCGTCCTTGACACCGCCCTTGTGGAGTGCACCGAAGGTCTGGCCGGAGAGGTGGCCCTTGACTTCAGTACCGCAGAACAGGACGAACCTGATATTGGGGTTGGAGATAACGTTGGCGATGACTTTCTCAAGGCCGAGGTTTTCCGTCTTACAGGAACCGCAGAGGGCGGCTCCCGCGTCGCAGATGCCCTTTTCGTCGAGGTGAGATCCCATGGTGACGACAGCCACGGGGCTGTTGGCGTCACCCGAGATAAAGTCACCCTTGATGAGCGGCCATCCACTTGCTGGTGATTTCTTGTCTGCCATCTCTTTCACCTCAATAGTAGTGCCGGCAGCACGATCAGGATCAGTGCCGTGAGCAACCCTGCGGCAAAGCCGACTATGCCGGCTGCAGAGACTGCCGAGTCGATCTTGTTGGTCCTGGCGAGGATCTGCGACTTGTAGCGGATGTTCTCCACCATGTTCTCGATCGCCACCATCCTGACAGGTCCGGTTGATTTCAGCTTCTTCTGACATCTTGTTCACCCCAGCATAAGGAATCCGACCAGAGCAAACGAGATGATCAGACCGATCATCAGGCCTTCGATCTTACCTGCATAGACCCCGGCGGCAAACTTGTCCCGGTATCCGATATCCGTGACCATCTTTTCGATGACCTTCATGCGGGCAGTGATGATTGCCATCTCCCCGGAGATCGGACGCACTTCCCCACCGGCCTCTTCGGCCCCACCGGCTGCTTCCTTGACTTCGACGACGATGGGATCGGCAGCGAACGCGCCCGGGTCGCGGGCCTTGAGTTCGTTGATTTTAGCCTTGATGGCGCCCAGGTCTTCGCTTTCCATGATGTTGACGATTTCCGTCTGTTCCTGGAAGCGCTTGATATGGGTATCGTTGAGGTTCTCGATGAAGGGAATAGCTCCTTCTGCACCGACGACCCTGCCGTCCTTGACACCGCCCTTGTGGAGTGCACCGAAGGTCTGGCCGGAGAGGTGGCCCTTGACTTCAGTACCGCAGAACAGGACGAACCTGATATTGGGGTTGGAGATAACGTTGGCGATGACTTTCTCAAGGCCGAGGTTTTCCGTCTTACAGGAACCGCAGAGGGCGGCTCCCGCGTCGCAGATGCCCTTTTCGTCGAGGTGAGATCCCATGGTGACGACAGCCACGGGGCTGTTGGCGTCACCCGAGATAAAGTCACCCTTGATGAGCGGCCATCCGCTTGCTGGTGATTTCTTGTCTGCCATAGTTCAGCTCACCTTGATCAGCTGGAATGCAATGATCCCTGCAATGAGTAGTCCGACGGCGAGACCGTACCAGTACCGAGGTGATCGTGCCACCAATTGCCAGCCCGTGCTCCCTGTTCGGGAACGAAGCGAGGAAGTTGCCTTCTCCTGAGAGCATGTTGATGAGATCGTCACTGGTTGCCTCAAGGACTGCGACCTTCTCGATGACGGGCGAGAGCGATTCACCTGCTGAGGTGACAACGCCGATTAACGGGTCAGCAACGAGCCCGTATTCCGGGAGTACCTGAATGTATGCCATGTCAGTGGCCCTCCACTTCGGGAATCGGTTTTGCATCGAGCCATGCTGCGGCATCGCGCTTCGACAGTTCGATGTACTGGCAATAGGTGTATATCCAGCCGATGATGGCGATAACCAGCGAAATGAGTGCTGAGCCAGCGCTGATCAGGGCAAAGGACATGACTGCGGCAACGATCATGGAGAGGAACCCGCACTCTGCGGTGAGCATAAGCATCCGGTCCTGTTTCCATCCGGGTCCGAGGCACGCATTGAACGGGTGCTGGATTGCGATTGCCCCCAGCAGGAATGCGACTGCAATGAGACATCCGCCGAGGAACGAGTGCTGGTTGGTCAACAGGGTCATGCCCATGACGGTTACGTTTCCTGTTGTCAGGCCGGCAAAGGTGAACCCGCCGGTCATGAGTGCTGCCAAGCCCATGAGGGTCAGTGCACCTACAACTGCCATCTCGGTCAGTGCCTGCACCATGGCCGGGATCTTCATATTCAGAACGTTATTTGAAAGGTACCCGAGAATGAATCCGATGATTGCCGCAAGGACTGCTGCCATGATCGGTGCCATTATGCCGAACTTGGTAGCGAGCAGCATTGCGATAACGCCCGAGCCGAATGCGATCATACCTGCTGAAGGCACACCGGTGCCGATACCGTAACTGCAGAGCACCTTGATGGTGTGGCTCCCCCAGATCAATGCAGCGATCGCCGCAAGACCACCGAAGAATGAGAACATCTCGGTGCCGGTGAGCACATTGAGGTATGTTAAGTAGAGACACACGAGCGTGCTTACAATTCCCGCGATCAGGATCTTATTGTGCGGGATGCCCCCTTCAATTACTTCAACTTTTACTGTCATCTTCAACACCTCACATTGCAACGATCAGAATCGCCACAAGACCGCAAAGGGCTGATGCGACAGCTGATGCAACGATTGCCCGTGGCCAGCGTTTGAACTTCGGGTCGTGGGGTCCTTCGATGGTTCCCGTGATATTGTAGGCAGTGAGCACTGCATTCACGAGGAACATACCCACGGCAAACATGCCGGCAACGGATACTGCAATTGGCACTACCTGTGCTGCTGTGACACCCATGACCGACGGGAGTGCTGCCTCGTAGACGTTCAGGAGCTCAAGGTAAATGAGCGTACCGCCGGCACCTCCAAGGATACCTCCTGTCACGCCGCCGACGAATGAGACGAAGGGTAGGCCGTGACCTTCTGTTCCCTGGGATTTGTACTCTGCCTGGGTGTCACCGGTGATCGGGTCCTTTGCAACCTTACCGGATGCTGACGGGATTCCCATGCCGAAGACGTAGACGAAGTTCACCATCATACAGGTGACTGCCATCATCAGGCCGCCACCAACGCCGCCCGTGATCACAACGACAACGGGATCCTGGCCTGCTGCGGCAGCCCATGCGCCGCCAAAGAGACCGGCAAGGCCGGCACCGGCTGCGAGCATCGCGACACCGGTCGCGATACCGGGTGCCTGTCCCATTGCTGCGGGAGCACCGCCGACTGGTACGAAGTGAGTGCCGAAACCGATCAGGACACCACCGATAATGACACCGATGAGGGCCATGAATCCGACAGTCGGAGAGACATAATAGCATATCCCGAGAAGGATCAGGAGCATCACGACACCGACGCCCATGGCCATCGGGTTCATTGCGCCGCCCGCTGCCGGTTTTGCTGCTACTGCGGTCATGAGGATACCTCCTTGGCCTCAGTGTAGGGTCCGTAATTCTTGCGGGCCCAGACCTCGATATACCGGTCAACGACCGTGAAGATGAGGATCATGAGGACACCGACGATGATTGCACCCCACCCTGCGCTGACCTTGTCGAAGAGGATGGTACGCCAGAGTTCAAGGAATACAATCAGACCGAAACAGACACCGGATGCGGAACCGCCGATCTTGGTGGTGAACCATCCATTGTCAATAGAGTTGCGTTCTCCGGCTTCTGCAAAGCGGACGATGTTACCGGATGCAGAGATCGGGACACCTGCACCGAACTTCTGGTTCTGGTACTGGCGTTCCTTACCGTAATACGGGTTGCCTGTTGCAGATCCTGCTGCACCGAGTGCGATACCCCAGATCAGACCGAGCAGCGGCAGCGGGAACGGGTGTCCCAGTGCTCCGTTGATCAGCTGACAGAGTGCCACGACTGCAAAGACTGCAATGAAGGCATGTGCCATGGTAACCGACGTCATGGACTTCAATATGTCCACGTAGACCGGCTGCCCGAACTTGGACAGGCTCGCGGTTCTGCCCAGGTATGCGGTAGTTGCATAGACGCCCTGTACAAAGACTGCGAGTACAGAACCAAGAACGATTGCAAGAACCGCGTTGAACTGCATTGCCATAAAGGCCCATGCGAGACCTGCGCCAAGACAACACCATAGACCGTATGCGGGGGGTTCGCCTGCAACCGCCTTGTTGAAGATGCGGTGCAGGAAACCCATCTGCGGAGCGAGCTGAACCTGTGAGTTCGGGTCACCCTGGGACCCGATGTTGGATTCAGTATCTTCCGCAGCACCGGCTACAGTGGCAAGAGCTCCTGTCAATGCAGTAATTCCAATGCCAAATACAATTTGTTCCATTTAGCCTCCTCCCTACGTGCTAATGCACGAGAGTATTCAAAATGCAATGCCACGCACATCGAGTAGATACTCTTTGTGGTTAGTGTAAATTTGGTGTGATCTTAATTAAAAGGTTTCGAATTTATTTCGACGAAATCGGAGTATAAAACGCGCGGATTAAAAATCTGGCGCTTATGCGGGATTGTTTAATCATGTAGAATTGTGTTAAGGAAAATTTAGTTGTGTTTGGATCAACGGGGGTTGTTTAAGGAATACTGTCAGCAGGGCATCTCTCGCCCTGCCGGTAGTCCTGGTGTCGCTGTCCCTGTACACAAATTTTGACATTGAAGACTTGCGAGTCTTTTCTTCGGGCAGGTGGCTGATGCCCAAGCATATTCGATATATACCCGAGCGGTTGCTATTATACTCTGATGACCTCACATGAGTGAAGGGGCAATCCTTGCAAAATTTTATTCATTGGGGGGGTCTCCCGCATACCCCCCTCAGTACCGGCCCCAACCACCGTGTTGGCAGAATCTTTCGACGTAACTCCGCGATCCGTAAAGCTTCCGGCAGCCTCCCAGCCAAACAATTTCCGGCTCCTGATGGGGGTATCCGGTATACCCCCCCCATTGTTAATTCCGGGAAACCGGCCTTTATCTTCCCACAACCGAACGCATCAGCGCCATCACGCCCGGCTTCGTCGGCTTCCGAGGCGCCGGCATCCCGGAACTGCCCATCTCCGGCACCGGCGCCTCGAACATCTCCCTGTTCAGCCGCTCGTTCAGCTCATCAAAGATCCGTTTGTAGGCAACACAGTGGGGGTCCACCCCTTCCAGCAATCCGCCGGAGGGGGCGATAGCGTTGTAGGGACAGCCGCCCCGGCAGTATCGGATGTGTGGACAGTCCCTGCAGGCCTCGTCCACGTACGCGGAGAATGCCGTCATGCGCCGGCCGGGCCCGGACTGCATGAGCGCCTCCATTGTCGGGCGGTCCCTCACATGGCCCATCACCCACTCCGGCATCCCGACAAAGCGGTAACAGGGATAGATACTCCCGTCTGGTCCGATGGCAAAGGTGTTGCCCATGCAGTTGACGAACGTGCAGACTGATCCCCGGCGGGTGAAGACGCACCGGCAGAGGTCGTTGATGTTCATCACTTCCATGGTGCCAAGGTGCTCAAGCGATTTGTCAAGAAGGTAGATCAGCAGTTCCCCATATTCCTCCGGCTCGAGTGCCCACTCCTTCGGGTTCTCCGAACGCAGCGATGGCAGGGCCGGGTGAAGTTTTAAGACGAATCCCCTCTCCCTGAAAAAATTGAAGATCTCCTCACGACGTTTCACCGATTTGTTCGTGAACGTGCAGATGAACCGGACCTGCAGGCCATGGGCTGTGGCGATATCGTAGCCCTTCATGCACTTCTCAAAGTACCCGGCTCCCCGCTGCGAGTCGGTGATCTCTTCCGGGCCGTCAATGCTCGACCCGAGGGGGACATGGTACTCCGCGAGGACCTCCGCAATATCAGGTGTCATCCGCCAGAGGTTTGTCTGCATCGCAAACTCGGGAGAGAGCTCTTTTAGTTCATTCGCGAGCAGGGGCAGTGCCTGCCGGTAAAACTCTGCACCGGCAAGGAGTGGCTCGCCGCCATGGAACGTGAAGGTAACCCGGTCTTTCCGGAACTCCATGAGCCATGCCACGACTTCTTTCACCGTGTCTATGCTCATGACCGGCGACCCTTCCTCGGAACTCCAGCAATATTTACACTTGGACGGGCAGCCCAGTGTCGCGATGAGCATCACATGGAAGGGATTTTTCATGGTACTTCTGTGTTTCTCCTGCGAGGGTAAGAGGGTTACGAAGTCTCAGGCTCTAAAAAACTCTGGGGGAGTTCCTCTAACGAACAGGACAGACAGGCCCCTAAAAGCCTGCGAGTCAAAATAAAAAAGGTATCAGCCGGCGGTTACGGGGAACGACGACCAGGTGCCCGTTAGCACGTAGAGAAACACTGCAAGGATCATCGGCGTGCTTAAGAAGATAATTGTAATACCTGCTGTTGCAAGTGTAAACGTTTTCGGCACGTTATTTTTCATATGATAGGCGCCAAGACCGATGAGCCCGAAGCCGATGCCGCCGATAATTCCCTGGAAAATAATCATGGGATCCAGAAACAGGTTCTCATGGTGGATGAGGGAATTGAAGAGGGGAAACATGATCGCATACAAAGCGAGCGGTACAAAAAATCCTTCCGCAATCGGCCGGAACTGAAACCCGTCGAGCAGGATGAATACCGGCACAATGACAGCAAAAAGGATCGCGATTCCCTGCATGAACCGGAAGATCAGGGAAACCCCGATCCCATCAGTAATCAGGAAAAGGAACCAGGCGACCAGGAGAGACTGGAGAAAGATCACCGCAACCATGACCACATCCAGTTTCCCCAGAGAATCCATGGCAGGCATCACAAAGCGGTTTTTGATTCTGGTATTCTGAGCCATTTTTATCATCTCTGAAACTGAGGCATGCAAATCGGTGCCGATGCCATGCTCTTTCCTGATTTTACTGTACGTAGGTCTGATATATATTCCCATTAGCTGGAATTGTGGAAAACCGAAATTCTGAATTATGCGGGTTTCAAATCATTAAGAAATTGCTAAATATTGGAACATAAAAATAATTTTTTTATCAAAAAAGACAGCTGATTCTCGTTCTCCCAATGACCGTTGCTCCTATCTCCTTCCGAAGCGATCGATACGGATGTACCGGCCGTCCTGCTATCGATTGGTTCCGGTTCGACTCCTTCCTCTCTGTCCCGGACTGCCTGCAGAGGGTCAAGAGATAATAGAGTTGTGGTTTTGCCTGGAGATCATCCGAGAGCCCCTGCCCAGCCGGTGCCGTGGCTTCTGGCACGGATGGATGCACTTATGAGGGTGATTAATTTTCAGGTCGAATCTCCTCTCCAGATGTTCTTTCCTTTGCATCCGGATCCGGGTTTCCCGTTGCAGGTGACCTGTTGAAAAATGGCAGCGCTCCCGGATAAAAAGTGGATTGCAACCGGAGTACATCCGGACTCAGTTCCGGGTATTTTTCCGGAGAGCACGTATTCCACAGGAGGAACATACCCACCGTTTTTTTTATCCTGAACAACAACACTACCTTGATGCATCCTGACGTACGTTGTCAGGAAACAGTCCGGAGTGATCGGTCATAGTGGAAAGAAAGACGGTATCAATTTCGTCGGATCCCGTTTTCCTGGAAGAATTATCCGAGTACCTCGAGGTTCTCTCAAATCCCGTGCGGCTGAAGGTCCTCAAGTTCATTGAACGCGAACCCCGGGAGATCACGGCCATAGCCGGACATATCGGCATGAGCTACCAGAACACCAAAAAACACCTCGACCGCCTGGTCAGTACCCGGCCTTGTACAACGGGCTGCCGGGTTTGGCAGAGAGACGGATCGTGGTATTGCCCCGGTGTGGAAATATTCCCTTGCGGAAGGGGGCCTTGAAAACCTCACCCGGACACTGGGCGTTTTTTCCAGCATTGCAACGCCGCTTGGGTACAACGACATCCGGGAGCGGATCCGGGCCGTTCGATCAGCGCTCAATGAGAACGGTGAACAGACAGGATCCGTACTGTACGTGATAGGTGGTGTTGCGGACGGGAAGGCGTTTATCCTGAAAAATGACAGGATCCCGATGGGACGCGAGGATCCCGATCACCCTCCTGCGAGCGATAAGGACATCGTCGTCCTGCCTGATGACTACCGGGCGGTAACGAGGGTGACTAAACCCCACGCAGTCCTGATCCGGACTGCCGAATCCTGGCAGGTCGAGGATAATGCCAGTACCGGCGGAACATTTGTCAACTCCCTCCGCTTGGATGCCCTGAAGAGGACCTCCCTTGCAAACGGCGATGTGATCGATCTTTCTGTCGGGGCGAATTCCGCACGGTTGTTGTTCATTTCGGATGAGTGATGGGGTTAATGGGAGAAAAGGACCGGAACATGCCTGCCAGCTCCATTCTGCTCCCCGCCGTGAGGTGGATTATTGTCCTCATGTACCTGTCACTACTGGCGCCCATGGTAGTACCTGTTTACGCTTTTCACGTGTCACAAGATGCCGGAATGGCACAAAACCCGGCCGGTTCCTCCGGCAGCATGTTCATCCGGGATTCGGGAGCAGGGACATCGCAGATCGCTGCTGCATCGGTTACTACTGTCCGTGTGCGCCCAACACCGACGCCGACACCTGTCCCAGTCCGGCAGAACCGGACCTCCATTCTCCAGACTATTGCGAAAAATGCTGCCGAGCGGCCGAGGTTGACGGTTCCGGCATTCTGGTTTATTCTCGTTGTCGCTATCGCTTTCATCGGGCTTGTGGCGGTCCTGTACCTCCTCATCCGTGGCAGGACAGGGGCGTCCGGAAGACCAGGGAAAAACGCAAAAGAACCCCCTAGCCATGACACCGTGATCGGGGCACCGGCTGGTGCGCGGGCACAGGAAGGAACAACTTCCGGTTACCCGGAGCCGGCCATACAGTTTCCCCCATCGCTCGAGAAACGGTTCACGAGCCCGGTGTTTATCGGTGAAGGAGGACTTGCGCGGGTCTTCCGTGCACAGAACGCAAAGACTCAGGCGACCGTTGCTGTCAAGGTACCGGTGCGGTTCGACGAGATCACCGGCACGCACTTCACCCGCGACATCGTGTTCTGGCAGGGACTCGACCATGAAAATATCATCCGGATCTACTCTTCCAACATCCTTCCGGTACCGTACATCGAGATGGAGTACGCCCCATCATCCCTTGCCACCGTTCCCCTTCCGCTACCGGAGGATAAAGCGGTCGGGATTCTGCTTGGTATCGCACGCGGTCTTGCCTATGCCCATGGCAAAGGGATCATCCACCGCGATATCAAGCCGGAGAACATCCTGCTCACTTCCGACGGGATACCGAAAATTACCGACTGGGGTCTTGGCAAGGCAATCGGTGATACCCACCAGTCCAGCATGATCGGGTTCTCACCGGCGTACGCCGCCCCGGAACAGATAGCACCGCACCGGTACGGCAGGCCCGGGCCGGCAACGGACATCTACCAGCTTGGCATGCTCCTTGCCGAGATGCTCACCGGTTCTCCTGCATTCGGTGGCGAAGGGATGCATGACCTGAACATGGCAATCCTGAACGATCCCCCGTCGATTCCTTCCTGGCACGGCACGCACGAGAACGGGCTCAGGAAGATCATCATGAAATGTCTTGAGAAACGACCGGAAGACCGGTATGATTCGGTTGCTGCCCTGATCCGGGATCACGAATCGCTTCAGCTGTCCTCCTGAACATTTTTTAAAAAAACCGAACTGGTATAGTCCGGCAGTGTCTTGGCAGTCACTTCTTTGAGACTTTCAAGAGGGAGCATAATCACCGGCAAAACAGAACAGAAAACACGAGAGAGAAAACCCAGATTGCATTCGTGAATTTGTATGAAACGACCAGGAAAAATAAAAAAAATTTGGTGGGGATGTCGTGCTTACCTTGCCGGGATGATCAGTGAGCGCTCGCCTGCGGGCATGAACTCGCGGATTGCACCCTTTGCAAACTCGCGGCGGACTTCGGAGAAGTCGAACTTCAGCGACGGGTCTGCGAATGTGATCTTCATCAGCGGGGAGAGGGTCCACGCGTCTCCGCGTGCAATGTGGGCGGAGCCGGCGATTGCGGCGTATTCTCCCTGGTGACCGACGTTCATTGCATAGTTCGGGTAGTTCGGTCCACGGAGCTCGCCGAGTAATCCCTCGTCGGGCCGGATGGACATACAGTTTGCGGAACCGCACTGGTCCTGCAGGTCGTAGCCGAAGAAGCCGAGACGTGACCAGCCTTCCTTGTGCATAAGCATGGACAAGTACCAGCCGTTCAGGCCTGCGTTGGAATTTGCGGTTGCAAGTCCGACGGAGATACCCGATGCTGCTGCAAGGACGGATGCACGCTGCGATCCACCGAAGTGGCTCTCGAGTGCAGTCGGGAACTCCTCGTACTGCTCCATACCATACAGGTTGACCTCGGTTGCGATGTCGCTGATGACATCCTGGGTGCACTTTGCCTTGCCGATGCCACCGTGCTTCTTCTTGACGTAGTCCACACCATAGGAGGTGTAGTCATCAAGGATGTTGTCGGTGTATGCAGCGGTTGCATACTGGGTGAAGCCGACGCCACCGGACATGTAGGATCCGAGCCAGATCTGGTCGAAGAGCATCGTGCCTGCGGCGACGATCTCAAGGGATGACCTTATCGGGTCGTTGGGGTACTTGCGGTCTGACTGGACCATGTCGCAGAAGTGACCGAACTTGATGCCACCTGGCTCGTTCGGGCCACGTGCACGGCGGGCGGGCAGGATGTCTGCCATCTGGATGACACCGGCGTGCTTTGCTGCGAATGCGAGGTCAGCGACTGCTGCTTCGCCTGCGCACATCTTGTAGGCACCGATGAAGGACATACCGATCTGCATTGCAGACCACCGGGAGGTGGTTCCGCCATCGCAGGTCCTGCTGACGGTCGTGGGGATGTGCACTGCCTGCCACATCGACTTGCCGACTGCTGCCTTCAGCTGCGCTGCCATCTTGGCCGGGAAGAGCTTGTCGACGTTGAGCACGAACTGGGGCTCGAGGTCGTCTGCCATCTCGTCGTCGCCCGTGAAGACCTTGACGTAACAGTCGTCCACGAGTGCCGGGTGGGTCTCGACCATGTGTTCCTGCACAACGGCTGCACCGGGCATTGCGTGGTTCAGCACGTGGAGGTACTCGTTGATGGTCTCAGGGGTGACTTCCTTGCCGAGACGCTTCTGTAAGGTGCCGTGGGCAAGGTCGAGGCCGACGATGATCGTCCTGCGGATGTCGTCCCACATCTGCTGCATCGCAGCGTTGTTGACGAAGTGCAGGTCGTCGCCCTCTACAAAGACGCCCGTGGTGCTGACTTCGTAGGTTGTCAGCTGGCGCTGGCCGAGCGGGATACCGCCGCAGTGGCAGCGCTTGGGGTCGTACATGGAGATGCCGCGGTCCATCTCGGCCTTCTTGCCGGCCTTCATGAACTCGACTTTTCTCGGGGACTGCTCAAGACCCTTGCGCTCGTAGACGGTGGACATTGCCTGCGGGTCTGCCGCAAACTTCTCCTTCATTGCCTTCAGGAAGAGCTTCTGGGTTCTCTCGATTTTTGCTGCTTTTGCCATGATTACGCCTCCTTTGGCATGAATCCGTATTTAACCCTGAGTTCGTGGATGCGGGTGATGTATTCAACGTATTCGGGGTCGTCGCGGAAGCCGGTCCCTGCTACGGAGTGGAACATGGTGGTGTTTGCCTTGAGCCACTTGGTGTCCTGCGCCTTGCCGATCTTGACTTCGGTGTCGAGCGGAACGCCGACCTGGTCCTTGACATACTTTATCACGCCTGCCTTCTTGTCCATGACAAAGCGCTGGAGCATGTCGAACATCATGCCGTTCTCATCGAGACGGAGTGAGTGCCCGTGCACGGTACAGCCACGGATACCGGTAAGTGCTGCGTCGAAGACCTCGGTGTTGATGAGTTCCTTTGCATATTTTTCGAGGTCGCGTTCGCGGCACTCGACGATCTGGCGGCCTGAAAGGGTGCCCGGGTCGATCCCGCGGAAGCGGTAGGACTCGAGGTAGCTTCTCTGGTAGGGCTGGCAGGGTGCGTTGTACATCGAGTCGGTGAACTGGATGTAGCGGACGCGGTCGCCGGCCTTTGCGCCGTCGGTCGGTGTCACGAGCTTGCGGATCGGGCAGGCAGGTTCCTGCTGCTCTGAGAGCGGCGGGTGTGCACTCTTGTAGGCTGAGCCGGGTGCACGGTGTCCCATGAGGAGGACAACGTCCTTGTCCGAGACATCCCGAAGTTTTGCCAGCTTGTGGTCCGGGTTCATCTGCTTGCGCCTGTTCTCGGCGATCTGAGACTGGCCGGGACCATACTGGGGTTTGTATGCCATATTTTTATCACTCCAATGATTCCTTTTTTTTCACGATTTTCATTACTGACAAAATGACTTCTGCCATCTTCTCGCGTGTGGGGGTCTGACCCCGGGTCACGCCGCTCACAATGGCCATCACCGTACCTTTCGTACGGATCCTGTCAGCGGGCGGCATCACAACCGCGGTCTTCACTCCCTCCTTTGCGAAATCCTCGAAATCCACAGGGGACTGGGAAACAACAACCGCCTTCACATCACAGGCTGAAAGAATAAACCTCACCTTGTGCACCACGTGGGAACGTACGTTCCCATGGTGAAGGATGGCGACTTTGTGTTTCTCGATCTGCACGATCTCTTTGTCGGATAACCCAAAATGTGCGCCGAGGACCCCACCGCCTATCTTCGGTGCGTCCGGCGGCACGCCACTACCGGCATTCAGCACCAGCGTACTGATGCTGTATTCGACGCCCTGTTGTCGCAGGCCCGAGGTGATATCACACACCGGCTTGGTCACGTGGCGGCGTCCGGGAGACATCCCGACCACGATCACATCCGGGTAACGGCATTCGGAGATGGTGCCCCGCTGGGCAAGACCGCCTCCTTTACCCATGCCCATCGCCTCGCGGCAGTCAACAACCTGGGTTACTCGTCCTATCGGCATAAATTATTTATTTCCCTGGAGGATTACGGGCCTGGACCTGCTGTTTGGATCAGCAAGTCCGAGCATCTCTCTGTCCGCATTCGGGCCGTACTTGCAGTAATCTACAAGGGACGGCGCAGTCTTCATGAACCTGCCTTCCTGGATACGGAAGGTAAAATCAGTAAAGACCGGTTCGATAGCGGTCTTCAGCGCGGGAATCACATCGCGGTTCTCGAGTTCGAGCAGGACAGTGCCTACGTGAACCTGCAGTTCCAGTTCCTGGTCGCCGACATGGATCGTCCTTCTCATGGAATGAGCATTGGCGAGTCCTTTGGCGGGACCGTACGTAACTGTTGCGGGAAGGCTGGGTCCGTTGAGGACCATACGCAGAATCCCGGGAACGCTGACAATTTTGTTCAGCAGGCGCTCCGTTGTCTCGGGGTTGAGCAACCGCTCGGTGACAATCCTGCACTGGGGGAACGTGGCTTCGGTCATTTGTATCCTTGGGGGATTTAAATACCCTTTGCAACTGCCTGGATCGGCTTCTTGAATGCGTCGAGCTGTCCGAACGTGTCCTGGTAGATCTTCGAGGTCTGTTCGGGGCCGAACATCTGGGTGCCTGCATCGAGACAGCATGCTGCAACGATACAGGGCATACCGACACCGGCTGCGTGCCTGGTAACGACGTGGTTACCGTTGAACCCGCCGGGGCCGCCGCCACCGTAGATGGAGTGGCTGAAGAACGAGAACCCGACTGCGACACCCATCGTGCGACCGAAGTCGGAACCTGGGAGGCCGGTCTCGTGTTCGAGCAGGTCGTTGAAGTAGAGCAGGGTTGCGGAGACTGCCTGTGCGAAACGGCCGGCACCGCAGTTGACCATGGTCGCTGCCAGGGTTCCTGCTGATGCGTAGGCATTCCAGAGCATCGGGTCCTTGGTCTCGTAGAAGATGTAGCCGCTCTTGCCTTTCTTGCCTGCCTTGATGACCTTGTCCTCAATGGCCTTTTCGACAAGGCTCTGCACGACAGTACCGATGGTGCCGGTCTTGCCGTTTGCCTTCACGAGGTCGTAAACGATGTTGTTTGCGTTTAATCCCTGGTATGCATAGAGCAGGAGCTGGGCACGCTCGAACGGGCCGATTGCCATGCCCATCTCGAACTCGCCGGCCTGTTCAAAGGTTGAACAGAGTGCTGCACCCTGCATTGCATTCCGGTGGGTCATCATTGCCGCGTGGTTTGCGGGGATGTTGCGGAGTGCATAGCCGAGGCCTTCGCTGTTCTGCGGGATGGACATGATGGTCACGATGTTTCCGCCGTCCATGCTCATGGTCTGCGGGTAGGTGCCCCAGACCGCACTCTTGACATAGGAACCGTCGAACATGTCGACCTTGTACTGGTCAACCAGTGCATAGGTGGTCGCTGCGGCAACCGCGGTTGATGCCGCATCGTAGGTTGCTGCTGCGTTCAGGCGTGCACTCGGGACCTCGACAAGGATCATCTTGCCGCCACCGACCTTGGTGATCTTGGTGTTGTCACCGTCGGCGACCTGGACCATTTCCTTGATCTTGGCTGAAAGTGCATCGCAGTCCTTGACACAGCTGCAGCTCATGCTGCGGCCGAGGATCTGGTTGGACTTTCCGCCCATCTTTCCGGTCTTTAATGCTTCCTCGATACCGGCGAGGTTGACTGCCACAGTCCTCTTGGTGAGGTCGATGACATTGAGCGCACCCTTGTTGACCAGCGGGCTGATCTTGTCAATGGTGACATTGCTCTTTAAGAGCTTACCCTCATCGTCATAAAGGTCGACTGAATCTTTCTGTTTCATGTGAATTCCTCCAAATTTTCGTTTAACCGCTGTACAATACTGTCACTGAACGAGAGAGTACCCTATCAGGGTACTGGTAGTGTCTGAAAGTCGCTATTGCACGTCCCCTAAGATGGGACAACCAATAGTTCCCAATTTTGCCATATAAGCATTGCTATTTTATGTCGAAAGCGTAATTTATAATACATAAAAAATAGAAACGAAAAATGAAGCAATGTTCAAATACTAGATATACTCCCCATTTCATTGTTTTACGCAGTATTACCTATTTAAAGAATAGTGTTACTGGTTGTTAAATCGCTTATAAAAATTTCTGATTATTTTATGCGCTCTCTATAAAAAATAGAGGGTTAGGGATGTTCAGATTACGTTGATTTCAACCCATGGATTTGCAGTGCATTATTTATTGAATTCCTTGATGGGGCTTGGGCCAAGTTCATTGATAGTCTTGACCACGTCAGTGATGACGGCACCCCACTTCGCTCCCTCGGATGCGGAAACGAACGTCATCCTGAAACGGCGGTCGTCGAGACCGATGCTCTTCATCAGGCGCTTGACCATGAACATGCGCTTTGCCGCCTTGAAGTTGCCTTCAAGGTAGTGGCAGTCACCGAAGTGGCAGCCCGAGACGAGGACACCGTCGGCACCGTCAGCGAATGCCTTCAGCACAAATAGTGCGTCGATTCGGCCCGTGCACATGACACGGACGACTCGGACATCGGGAGGGTACTGGATACGGCCACCACCGGCAAGGTCTGCACCGGCATATGAACACCAGTTACAGAGGATACCGATGATCTTGGGTTGCCAGATTCCGGGTCCGCGTTTCGGGATGGGGAAATCTCCAGGCGCTGACATTTACTGCTCACCTCCAAGCAGGAACGCATCGATCTGCGCCACGATCTGCGGGGTTGCGAAATGGTTCATCCAGATTGCACCACCAGGGCAGAAGCCGCCGCAGGTACCGCAGCCCTTGCATTTGGCTTCAGTGACCTGCATGACCTGCCGGCCGTCTTTCTCCACAAGCGAGAGTGCGCTGTACGGGCAGAGGTTGACACACATCCCGCAGCCTGCGCACTTCTCTTCAATGCAGCTTGCGAAGTACGGCTCGAGTTCGACCTCACCCTTGTGGATCGGGATACTTGCTGCAGATGCTGCACCTTCGGCAGATGCTACCGTATCGGGGATATCTTTCGGGCCTTGGCAGACACCGGCAAGGAAGACCCCGGCGGTGGTTGTTCCGCATGGGTTCAGTTTCGGGTGGGCTTCGAGGAGCCAGCCATCCATGGAACAGGAAACACCGAATAGCTTTCTGGTTCGGTTGGTATCTCCCTTGGGTTGGACGGCTGCTGCGAGCACGACGAGGTCGACTTCCATATCGATCGGACGGTCGAGCAGGGTGTCATCGGCGTGCACGTGGAGGTTCTTGGTGTCCTTGCTCTCGAGGATATTTGCGACCCGGCCGCGGATGAACTTCGCACCCTCGTCCTGGATGCGGTAATAGAACTCTTCGTACATTTTGCCGAACGAGCGGATATCCATGTAGAAGATATAGGGAATGCATCCCGGTATCTTTTCGATGATCTGGTGGGCGTGTTTCAGCGAGTACATGCAGCAGAACCGCGAACAGTACGGTTTGCCGGTGCCGGTGTTGTCACGGGATCCTGCACAGAGCACGAACCCGACCCTCTTGGGGGTCTGGCCGTCGCTCGGGCGGACAAGGTGGCCACCGGTCGGGCCGGATGCACAGATGAGCCGCTCGAATTCGAGGCTTGTGATGACGTTCTCGTATCTCTTGTACCCCCACTCCTCTTTCTTCTCGATGGGGAAGATATCGAATCCCGTTGCAAGGATAGCGGTTCCGACCTTGACCTTGATAAATTCGTCCTTGGCCTCAAGATCGATTGCCTTCTTCTCGGGCCCGCAGGCAGTTACACACAGCCCGCACTTGATACAGGAGTTGAAGTCGATCGTAAAGATCAGGGGAACGACCTGTGGGTGGTTGATATAGATCGCCTTGCGTGGCTTCATGCCCACTTCGAATTCGTTGGGCTTGACAACCGGGCAGACAACATCGCAGTCACCACAGCCATTACAGCCGCCGCCTACGATGCCGCGTGCTTCCGCTTCCGCTGGGGTGAGGACGCCTCGGGCTTTCTTGCGGATGGTGACATCGAAGTTGCCGATGTACCCTTCAACAGAATCAACTTCTGACCAGGTCATCAGTTCAATATTAGGGGCTCTGCCGACATCCACCATCTTCGGAGTTAAGATGCATTGTGAACAATCGAGGGTCGGGAATGTCTTGTCCAGCTGGGACATACGTCCGCCGATGCTGGTATCCGACTCAATGAGGTAGGTCTTGATGCCTGCTGCAGCAAGATCGAGGGCAGCCTGCATGCCGGCCACGCCTGCTCCGACGACCATCGCTGCTTTTTCGACGGGTACGGTCTTCGGGAAGAGATCCTGGAGGAGCGATGCCTTTGCAACCGCGATCCTGATGGCGTCCTTTGCCTTGTCCGTGGATCCTTCCTGGTCGTGCATGTGAACCCATGAGTTCTGTTCGCGGATGTTTGCCATCTCAAACCGGAATGGGTTCAGGCCGCCTTCTTTCGTTGCCGTCCTGAACGTTGGTTCGTGGAGACGTGGTGAACATGCAGCAACAACGACACCGGTGAGTTTTTGTTCCTTGATTGCCTTGTTGATCACACCCTGCCCGGGCATCGAGCACATATACTTGTAGTTGTCAACATAGGCTACATTCGGGATGGTTTTTGCATATTCCTGTACGGCAGGGATATCCATCGAACCGGCGATGTTGGTACCGCAGTGACAGATGAAAACGCCGATGCGTGGTGCCTGTTTTGTAGTACTGCCAACTGCCGGCATTGGTGCAGCTGCTGCCTTGGGCTTTGCTGCAGGTGCTGCTGCCTGATTCTTAACTTCCTGTTTCACGGGAGCTACCTTCTTAGTGTCCTGTTTCTTGGACTCGGTTTTCTTGGTGGTTGTTTTCTTCTTTTCTGCCATTTTTACCACCTCACAGGACCTTCTGCAGGAAGGGTTCGCAGCTGATCCCATGGAGATCAAGCCCGAGATCCTGCGGACTCATTCCCTGTGCCAGTCCAAGGAGTTCAGCGAAGTGGAGCACGGGCAGGTTGTACGAAACGCCAAACTTCTCCTGGATCTCGATCTGGCCTCGGTCGAACTGGAGCTGACAGAACGGGCAGATATCGGTAAGTGCATCCACCTTCTCTTCCTTCAGGTTGATCATCTTCTCGTTCGTGATATCCAGTGAGTGCACGATATCGTACCCGCGGACACCGCCACCGGCACCGCAGCACTGCATCTTGTTCCGGTATTCAACCGGGGTTGCTCCGATCGCTGCGACCAGTTCTTCCATCCAGGTCGGGTGCTCGGTATTGAGCATGACTTCCTTCTCAAACTCCCGGTCCTTGTGTGGCTTGACAAGGTGGCAGCCATAGTGGACTGCAATGCGGGCACCCGTCAGGGGGTTCGTGACGCTGTCGCGGACTTTGTCGACACCAATGAACTTGTCGTTGTAGAGGAGTTCGGCAGTGTGGTACACGTTGATGGTACCTTTGTACTCCATGTCGACTTCCTTGAGCACTTCATTGACGGCATCGCGGAGATCCTTGTTGTGCTTGAGCTTGTGGTTGACCTCCCAGATTGACTTGTAGCAGCCATTACAGACAAGGGCAATATCCATCTTCATCTGTTCGGCGAGCACGAGGTTCCGGGCCGCCATTGCATAGAATACACTGAGATCGATCGAACCGAATGCCCCAGGTGCCGGGCAGCAGCTTGCGCCCTTGAGGGGAACCAGCTCTACGCCTAGTTTTTTCATGGCCTTGATGGATGCGGCTTCAACACCGGGATAACGGTTGGGGGCAATGCATCCGAGGTAGAAAGCAAACTTGTGGTTTGCGCCTGATTCAGACATGGTCAGCCCTCCCTTTCCTTGACGATCCGGTCGGCATTTGCCTTGAGCTTGTAGTGGTTAAGGATCGTCTGGATCCCTTTGATGTATTCCGGATACATGTGGGTGGTCGGCGGGTCGCGGGTCAGGCCGAGCCTTTCTCGGGCGGCACGGTTGACATCGTTGTTAGGCACACCGTGGCCAGAGGAATAGATTGCCTGCACGGTCTTGAGGAAGTTGACGGGAACGATATCCCTCTTGAATGCAAGGTTCCTCATGGACATGATGACATCAGTTGGCAGGATGTCCCGGGGGCAGCGGTCCGAGCAGCTGTAACAGGTAGTGCAGAGCCAGAGGTCAGGGTCGGTCAGCGCCTCGTTCTCGAGACCGAGCACTGCTCTTCTCATGAATTTTCGGATGCGATAGGTGCTGCGGGGGGCAGACGGACAGGAGCCGGTGCAGGTTCCACACTGGTAGCACATATGGGCGATCGTGCGGGAGATAGCCTTCACATTTTTGGTGAATTCGGGATTTGAATCCTCACGGAAATATCTTTGGTCGTGGAGTTTCTTCTCCAGCGCTTCAGGGTAACCTTTTGTTCGTGCCATGCTGATCACGCCTTCTCCATCATTTTGAGGTTGACCTGACCGGTGATCGCTTCTTTAACTTTCGAAGTTCTTTTCTCGAAAAGCTTCGCCTTGATCTTGTTGAACAGGTCGGTCTCTTTGCCCTTTGTACGGATACCCGTCCTCTGCAGGACAATGATATCTTCACCGGGACATGCATTGACACAGGCACCGCACAGGATGCAGTAATCCTTGTTCACTGCAATGGTTGCTTCGATCTCGTGCTTCATCTCTGCTGCAGGTTTTGCAGACGGGAGATAGATCGCATTTGCCGGGCAGATCTCGACGCAGGTCGAACAGCCTCCGGGACATTTTTCGGCGTGGAATTCGATGTCGCCTTCAAAAATCTTCTCAACGGTGATCGCCTCGGTCGGGCAGTTCCGTGAGCACCAGGTACAGGTACAGCAGTTGTCCTTGACGATGCTGACCTTGCCATCCACTTTGTCGGAAATAATTTCGCGCTCAACGGTAATGCACTCTTCAGGGCAGGCCTCGACGCATACCTTGCAGGCATCACACTTGGTCTCGTCCCAGATCACGTCGCCTTCGACTTTGCCGGATTCTGCGGTGAATTCCTTATGTTTCACAACGATTGCAGGGCAGAGCGCACCGCACAGGCCACAGAGCGAACACTTTTCCTTGTCCACGGTAAAAGTAGTTTTGCTCTTGATTGCGGTCTGGCGGTCCTTTGCACCTGCGACCGGTCCCTTATAGGTTCCTTCATATGCAGGGATGTTGCGATCGATTGCATCTCTCGGGCATACTTCTTCACAGATCGTACACCGGACGCATTTCTCGTCATCGATCTCCGCTTTCATATCGTATTGAGGGAACCCTTCCTTCTCAATGATCGGGAGTCTCTCCGTTCCATCCACCTTCAACGTCAATGCATTGAACGGGCACATGATGACGCAGACGCCACAGTACGAGCACTTGACTTCGTCGATGTCGACCGGGGCAGCGTAATTGATAGCACCACGCCTCGATGCACCGACAAGGCCGAGAACAATTGCGTCCTCGGGACAAGACTCGACACAGACTCCGCATCCCGTGCAGGTCTCTGCATTGAGTATGAGGTTATTTACGCTCTGAAGGAGTTTCTGCTCCATCACAACGTTAACACCATCTTTCTTTTTGGAAAACTTTGGAAACAATGCCATGAATTAACCCTCACGCTGTTTCTTATTGCACATTTGTCGCTGATCTTGATTCCCAGGGGCCTGCAAGTCTGATAACCCCGTATGGGTACGCCTGGACACCTACGCCGCGTCCGGCGCAAAGCTCACTTCTGAAATCAAGGATGACGGATTTTCGGTCCATGATCAGGTAGATCTTTTCTCTTGATGCAGGATCTACTGTGCGAAGCTCTGACGCGTCAACAGGACAAGCAACCACACCATTCTTACAGCCAGTACAATGTTCCATGTTTTTGTGCACTGCAAATGCCATTTTTCTTTTCACGCACCAGCTATAGATCGATTCTAAAAATCGACTAACAAAAAGTGGTAGAAGAATGTAGATAAATGTTCTGAAATTGGTTGTGTATCAACTCGTTTTATTGTGGTTTTTATTATTTTAGTTTAAATACAGTCTCAAGAGGTTAACGTAAAAATCTATTAAGTTAACATGTTCTGTTGTACTTTCATCATTTTTTTCCCTGCGCTCACGAATTTTCCTCCTGCCAGGAAATCAAATTAGAAAATTTATTCAACAACCATCATGGTACCTTTGTGGTACCGGAGGTTATTATATGGAAATCAACGGCGTTACTATTGACAATACGTACGCAGAGGCCTTCCCGACCTGGGTCTGCCGTATCATCATCACTGCGGTTACGAAGGAATGGGCAAAGAAAGCAGCAACCGAAGCAACCGGCTTTGCGACATCGGCTATCGGCTGCCCCTGCGAAGCAGGTATTGAGGGGTTCGTCCCTGCAAGCGAGACACCCGATGGACGGCCCGGTGTCGCTATCCTGATCTGTGCCAGCAAGAAGAAGTTGAAAGAGCAGGTCGTCGAACGTCTTGCAGAATGCGTCCTTACCGCACCGACAACTGCTGTTTTCAACGGCATCACCAATTCAGAAGAAAAGATCCCGGTCAAGCTGCACTTCTTCGGTGACGGCTACGAGTACCAGAAGGAAGTCGGCGGGCGCAAGTGCTGGGTCATCCCTATCATGAACGGGGAGTATGTCGGCGAGGAAGAGTTCGGCATCGTCAAGGGCGTTGCCGGTGGCAATTTCTTCGTTATGGGCGAAAATCAGATGGCAGCCCTGATGGGTGCCGAGGCAGCAGTCGAGGCAATCGACCTGATTCCCGGTACAATTACCAGCTTCCCTGGTGGTATTGTTGCAAGTGGTTCAAAGGTTGGCAGTCTGAAGTACAAGTTCATGCCAGCCTCAACCAACGAGAAGTACTGCCCTACCCTCCGTGAGAAAGTGGCAGATTCCAAGATCCCCGCGGGTGTCAAGGCGGTTTATGAGATCGTAATCGATGGAGTGGATGAGAAATCTGTTGCAGCTGCAATGGCAGCCGGTGTCAAGGCCGCAGCAAGAGTACCCGGTGTGAAGTTCATCTCCGCCGGTAACTTTGGCGGGACTCTCGGGCCATACAAGATCGAGCTCCACAAGGTTCTCTGAAACTCCTTAAAATTCCAAGATTTTTTAAAAAAACTCAGGTCAAGGATCGATTTCTATATATAGAGTTATTGCCGATTATTTTGTTAACGAAATTTTCGGCAGTAACATGATCATACTTGGACCTGATGATGTAAAGGAGCGGTTTGGGCCGCTTTTTTCACAGAAATTCCTGGTGATGGTAGATGAACAGAGTGGCCGGGCAGAAATTATTGAGAAGTGCCGGGCACGGGGGACGATTGAATGGGACGCAATGAATCGTCGACGGGCCGGTGGAGCAGTGACCGGTTGTATTGTTGAAGGAACAACGATGGTTATCAATGCGCGGCTTGGCACGTACCCTGTCAATTTCGGTGCTGCTTCCGGAGATATCGGTGGGCAGGCTCTGGAATCGGTGGAAGTTGCCGGAAACGAAGTGATCACTTCATGGGCTGGTATCGCCGGTGCCGGTGTTGGTATCGCAGCCTGCCTTCCTCAGGCTACGGGCGTCATCAGGGCAGAATATCCCACGGAGGCGGATCTCAAAGTCGGGGGGGCACGTACCAACCGGGTCAGGATTGTCTCGCCCCGGTACGAGAAGATCTGTATCGGGATTGACGATACCGACACAAAAACAGAGGGAGCTACATGGGTCATGGCATTGAAATGTGCAGAATCCTGTCATATGGATGGGGTCGAGTTTTTGAATATGTGTCTTGTCCAGCTCAACCCGGCAGTACCTGATAAGACCACGAACTGCGTCAGCTCAGCGCTGAACTTTGCGGTAAGACCGGATAAAACACGTTCGCTCCTGGATTTCGTATTGTCTTTTGTTGAAAAAAATACATTTTCAAAGGATACCGGGATCGCATATTACCTAGGTATTGGCTTTCCTTCAGAATCACCCTCATTTTCCGCGGTAAAGACGGAGATCATGACCCTGGGAATGGCAGAAGAAGAGGCAAAAGCACTCCGCATTGTGTTCATTGATCATAATGGAAGGAAAGGAAGGATCGGTGCACTGGGTGCAGTGCTCTGGGGCAACAGGGGTATCGAGGCGGCTGGACTCTATGGTGAACATCTCTGAACCCTATGTGATTCACTACCCGCGGATCGTGGCAGTCGCCGATGAAACCGGCACGAACGTGGAACTTATTGAGTTCTTTGATTGCGTCGGTGGTGCGATGTGGTCAAAATACCACTATGCCCAGAGCCCGATTGTTCGGAATGTCCGTTGCGTGGGATCCACCATGAGATACTCCCTAAAAACCGGGACAGTGGATCTCGCACTGGAAGGTTCCCGGTTCCCGGCCGGCATATCTGCATGTACGGTTGATGGATCGGAGATCGCCGTCACCTATATCGGCATGGGTGGTGGGGGCGTTGGCGCGGCCGCCTGCCGGTCGGATGCTGCGGGTGTCCTGAGGAACAGGAGCGATCCTGCCGGCGGGGGAAAAGTGGCCGGTGCTACGATCTGGCTCCCCCGGATGCAGCGGGTGCTGATCGGAGTGGATGATACCGACACTCCGGAAGAAGGGGCAACATGGACGCTCGTCCATAACATCGCACGGGCAGTGGAGGATGAGCGTTCTGTATACCTCTCGCACACGATCGTCCAGCTCTACCCGGTTCCCTACCGGACGAAGAACTGCGTCGGTCTTGTCGCGGAGTTTGCAACGAATGATTCCGGAGGACTCATCGAACGATTCCACGGACTGCTGGAAAAGTACACCCTTTCCACTAAAACCGGCATGGCCGTCTACACCGGCTTCATGCCATCGGAAGCACTGCTTGCGTACGGCCGGAAGGTAAAATGTGGCGAGATCGAGACCGGCCTGTTGGAAACAATAAGGGATCCCCGTTTGCAGATTGTCATGAACGGCAGGGGAATCGTCGGGGCGGTTGCTGCGATCCCCTTTTACACGAATTACGAGGAGGCGCTTGAGTTATGCAGTGGAAGGACCTGAAAGCGCGATTACTTGAGGCCGGATCGGCAAAGCTGACCGGTGAACCTGCGGAACGGTTTATTGCCCGTTCCACGGCAGGACCCGGGGCTGGCGGTAATGGTGCGGTCTTCTTTGCGATGGGGAGCCACCGGGTGAAATGTGCGCTCAATCCCGGAAGCAGCGTCGAGATCGCGCACCGCGGAAATGGTGTGGCTGATCTCTGTCTCGAGGGACAGCTTATTCCCGGTCGCCTCCTCGAACCCGGCTTCCACTGCCCGGACCAGGCATTCATCACGGTCACCGGCAGTTGCATCTTCAGATGCAGGTACTGCACCGTTCCCAGGATCGGCGGTAAACGGAAAAGTATCGAAGAGATCATGGACATGGTCGAGTCGGTGCGGCACCGGATCCATGCTATCTCGATCACGAGCGGCGTGCTTGCCAGCATCGACGAGGAGGAGGAATATGTCCTCGAAGTGTTGAAACACCTTTCCTTCTTCGGCCTCCCTATCGGTGTATCCATCTATCCGACAGATGAGACTCCCGACCGGCTGAAGGAACTCGGTGTCGTTGAGGTGAAGTTTAACCTCGAGGCGGCAACACCGGAACTGTTTGCGGAGATGTGCCCGGGCCTGGATTACAGCCGGCTCTGGGAAGCCCTCGACCGGTCAGTTGAGCTCTTCGGGAGAGGCCGGGTCTTTTCCAATGTAATTGTCGGGCTTGGGGAGACCGATGTGGAGCTGGAGACCTGTATCCGGGAACTCACATCCCATGGTATAATCCCCGTTATCAGGCCCCTCAACCCGGTCGCCGGATTCGCGGGAACACCCCGGCCCTCGGCAGAACGGCTGAAAAAAGTGTTTACTATGCACCGTCTGGCACTCGAGCGCGAGGGACTTGATGCAAGGGCGGCCCTGACCATGTGCACCAACTGCGCAGGCTGCGATCTCGTGCCCGGGAGGGATGAATGAAGGGCATTGACGTACTTGCTGAGGCGCTGCTGGCATGCACCGACAGGCGGTATACAGTACCAGGATTCCCAATCACGGATCTTGGCGCACGCGTACAGGCAGAGATGGTGATTAACGAGAAGACGGCCCTGGAATATGCGCTAGGAGACTCGCTCGAAGGCAGAAGGGCTGCAGTGATTATCAAGAATGTCGGCGTCAATGCCTGTGCCGATCCCCTGCTGCAGGCAACAGCACAAGGGTTGATTGGGGGGGTGGTGCTGGTAGCCGGTGACGATCCCGATGCACACGGGTCGCAGACTTCACAGGACTCGCGGTATTACGGTGAACTTGCAGAACTGCCCGTCATCGAACCCGATACCACGAGCTGTTATAACGGCGTGGAAGCGGCCCTGGAAGCCTCGGAACAGTTCTCCCGCGTCGCCATGCTCCGGCTCACTCCGCCCCTGCTGGCCGGGGATGTCGAATATACGCCCGTAAAAAGAAAGGACGGGAAAGGCCGGCTTCCGGAACGGACCTGGACGATGAACGGGCGGGCGACAGCGGCGGAGGAACTCTACCGCACCATGTTTGCATGGTCTTCGGCATCTTCACTGAACCACTGGAAGGGCGAGCCTGCGGGTGCCGGTCCTGCCCCGGGGAAGACCCGGATAGTGACGGTGAATCCCTTACCGGCACAGGTGGCAGATATTCGGGAGGTGTGGGAATATGGCAGGACGTTTATCCGTGACCACCGGGGGGTGCTGCCGCCGGCACCTCAGAAGCGGCCCGAGTCAATGGAGGACCGGGGCTACTACCGCACATTCTGCCATGGCTGCCCGTTCAAGGGGATGATGAATATCTTAAAAGAGCGGAACATGGCCGTGATCTGCGACGCGGGATGCTCGGTACTCAGCATGACCCCGCCCTACGAGATTGGGGTTGCCAGTTACGGTATGGGCGCAAGCATCGCTGTGGCTGCCCGGAGTACGAAGCATGCCCTGATCGGTGACTATGCCCTGCTCCATTCCGGCCTGAATGCCCTTATCGATGTGTATGAGAAAAGGCTGCCTCTGTTCTGCATCGTAATGAAGAACGACAGCCTGGCGATGACAGGTAAACAGCCTGCCTACGACCTGCTCCCGTACCTGCAATGGGCGAACCCTGTGGTATGCCGGGCTGAGGATATATTGACACTGGAACACGAGCTCGTGGAAACGGACAGGCCACGGGTCATTATCGTAACCGGGACCTGTCCGGAGGGGTGCAGCCATGAAACCATTGAATATTGAGATCTGCGATGTGACCCTGAGGGATGGGGAACAGACGCCGGGAGTATCGTTCTCCTGCCAGGAGAAAGTAGAGATTGCGACCACGCTGGACGAGATCGGTATCGAGGTCATTGAAGCGGGTTTTCCAGCAGTTTCGCAGAACGAAAAACAGTGTGTGAAGACGATCGCAGACCTCGGGCTCGATGCCAGCATCTGCGGTTTCTCCCGTGCCCGGGAACAGGATATTCAGACAGCGATCGACTGCGGCGTCGACATGGTGAGCATCTTTATCCCGACATCTGAACTCCATGTCCGGCTCAAGTTCAAAAAACCCCGGGAGCAGGTGCTGGAGGACTCTTTGAAAATGATCGACTTCGCCCGGGATCACGGCGTGCAGGTCCGGTTCGCGGCCGAAGATGCGTCAAGAACCGACCTCCCTTTCTTAAAGGAAGTCTACCGGCGGGCGGCCGATCACGGTGCAGTCCTGCTCAGCTTTGCCGATACCGTTGGCTGTCTCATCCCATCGGAGATGAACAGTATCATGACCGATCTCGTGGCCTCCGTGGATCGGCCGTTCTGCGCCCACTGCCATAATGACATGGGTTGTGCAGTGGCAAACACGATCACGGCTGCGGAGGCAGGAGCGTTCCAGCTCCATACCACAGTAAACGGGATCGGGGAGCGAGCGGGAAATGCCTCCTTGGAGGAACTGCTCGTCGCCCTGCGTATGAAGAAGGGCATTGACAGGTACGACCTTTCCCTCCTGACAAAACTCTCGCATATGGTCGAAAAATCCTCGGGGATCATCCTGCCCCGCAACAAACCCGTCACCGGGGAGCTTGCGTTTTCGCATGAGAGCGGTATCCACATCGCGGCCATCCTTGACGACCCGGCAACCTATGAATACTTCCCGCCGGATCTCGTGGGCGGCGAACGGCATTTCATCCTCGGAAAACATACCGGGAAAAAGGCCCTGGAACACGTTGTGAGCTCGCTCGGCTGCGAACTCTCGGAAAAGCAGATCTGCAGAGTGCTGGACCTTGTCAAGGACCATTCCGAGCACAAGTGCAACATTACCCCGGACGTACTCCGAAAACTGATAAAAAAAGCCCAGGAGTTCCCTTCATGAGAACGCTCTCCGAACGGATCCTCAACGCCCCTGCTGGAGAATATGTAGACCGGAAGGTCGACAGGGCATACGCCCACGACGGCACCGGTGTCCTTGCTCTCGAGGCGTGGAAATGCATGGGTGCCAGCAGTCCGGCTGAAGGTACGGAGTTCTCCATAATCTTCGATCATATCTCCCCGGCGAACAATTCGACAACCGCGACCCTCCAGCACGAGCTCCGGGAATTTGCAAAGGGTTCGTTCATGAACTTCTCGGACATCGGGTGTGGTATCTGCCACCAGCTGATGAGTGAAGGGGGCGTCCTCCCTGGCGAGATCGTGATCGGTGCCGACTCACACAGCGTTACGCTCGGCGCATTCGGGGCATTTGCCACCGGTGTCGGCGCAACTGACATGGCGGCGATCTGGCTGACCGGCGAGACCTGGCTGAGGGTCCCGGAATCCATAGGTATCCATCTCGAAGGCCGGTTCACCGGCGCTTCGGAGGCAAAGGACCTTGCCCTCGCGTATATTGGGGAGCTGGGGACGGACGGGGCCACGTACCGGGCGCTCGAGTTCGTGGGAGAAGGGGCAAAAAACCTGTCGATCGATGAACGCCTTGTCCTTGCCAATCTCTCGGTGGAAGCCGGGGCAAAAGCAGGGCTGTTCTATGCGGATGATGTGACGATACGATATCTCCGGGAGCGGGGGCATTCCGCAAAACCTCTCCTCCCGGAACCCTGTGCCTATACCCGGGACCTGGACTTCGATCTTTCTAATATCGTCCCTCTCGTCGCTGTGCCGCACCGGGTGGATACCGTAAAGCCCGTTGAGGACCTTGCCGGTCTTCCCATCGACCAGGTCTTTGTCGGTACCTGTACCAACGGGCGATATTCCGACCTCGCCAGATTTGCCCGGATCGTGAAAGGGAACAAGATAGCCGTGCGGACCATCGTGGTCCCTGCATCTGCGGCAATCCTCACCCAGGCGATAAGGACGGGAGTGCTTGCTGACATCGTGGAAGCCGGTTGCACCATCGGGGCCCCGGGCTGCGGCCCCTGTCTTGGCTATCACATGGGAGTGCTTGGTGAAGGAGAGGTCTGCCTCTCGACAGCAAACCGGAATTTCAAGAACCGTATGGGTGTCGGTGGGGAAATTTACCTGTCGTCCGTTGCAACAGCGGCCGCCAGTGCGCTTGAAGGTGAGATCACCGCTCCGGAGGTGGCGTGATGCGGGCAGCCGGTCACGCAGTCTGCCTGCCGGAGGATATCGATACGGATGTCGTGATTGCCGGGCAGGTACCTTCGGACCAAGGACAGGAGCCTCTGGGCATCCCATGTTTTTGAGGACCTTGATCCCGGCATTGCGCCCCGTCTCAAGGGAGCAGTTATCGTTGCCGGCAAGAACTTTGGGTGTGGATCCTCGAGGGAACAAGCAGCGATCGCGATCCGGGAGGCGGGAGTTGTCGCGGTCATCGCGCCTTCGTTCGCCAGGATCTTTTTCCGGAACGCGATCAACGTCGGCCTGCCGCTCATCGAAACGGATATCACATGCGACGATGGCAGCAGCATAAAATACAACCTTGCTGAGGGCTGGGTGGAACTGTCAGGAAAACGGCATAATGTCCGCCCGCTTTCTCCACGGATGCAGGAGATCCTTGCTGCGGGCGGGCTGGTCGAGTACTGGAGAAAACACCGATGATCTTCCCGGAACACTGTAAATACGTGGGGCATGCCTCAACCCGGCCATGCGGCGATCGTGTCTATTTCCTGAGCCGGTATCTGCTCAGGGATACCGGCAGCGGGTATGAGGTACTAGAAGTAACCCCGGATTCGACGGGGAAAGGTATGATGCGCGAAATCGTCTCATCGCATGTCCTCGCTCCCGCAGACACGGTTTACTGTTACCCGGAAAAAGTGCAGCTGCACGACCGCACGCGCCTTATCCAGCTGGCACTTGATTCCGGTTACCGGTGCACGGTCTTTACCGGCCTTGATGAACACAAGACCTTCGTGCTCGACCCAGACCTTTCAGGACTGTTGAAAGTCCATGTGTATGATGTCAGCCCGCCTCGTCCGAACCTCTCCCTGACCCTGCGGGAACTTGAATCCGCCGGGCTCTTTGGCGACCTTTCCGTACTTTTCTGTCACCATGTAAGGGACATACGGGAACTTGGGGCAGAGGTCTATCCCTGCCGTGCAGCAGGATTCGGCCGGACGCTCGACGCCGATCCCATGTCCGGCGGTGAACATGTGGCGGGGTGTCTTACCAGCTCGCAGTTCTATGCTGAGTGTTATGGAAATAATTTCACGCTTGAGAATATCTGCCCTCTCGAGCAGGTGGATGAAGAGCCCTTTATCGCCCGGTGCTGCCGTGCGGAACGCGAAGGTATAGGAACGTGGAATGGGAAGTCCGGGGCCATCGTCCACTGGGGAGCGAACCCGGCAGTGATTGCCCGGTCCGTCAGTGAACTGGTCGCACGCTGGAGGAGGAAATGACAAAAATAGCGATCGTGGAAGGTGACGGGATCGGGCATGAAGTGATCCCGGTAGCCCGGAGCATTCTTGAGGCCCTCCATCCTGAGTACGAGTATTTCGACGTTGAAGTAGGATACGGCATGTGGGAGCGGACCGGCTGTCCCTGTGCCGATAAGGAGATTGCCGATCTCAAGACGGCCGATGCTATCCTGTTTGGTGCAATCACCACACCTCCCATGAAGGATTACCAGAGCGTTGTGCTGCGTATCCGGAAGGCCCTCGACCTCTACGCGAACCTGCGTCCGATAAAAGGTGACGGAATTGACATCATGATCGTGCGGGAGAACACCGAAGGGCTCTATTCCGGTATCGAGGAGATCCATGATGACAGGGCAACAACCCTTCGCGTGATATCCCGCACGGGCAGCGAACGGATTGTCCGGTCCGCGATCCGACTCGTGCAGCAGCGTCGAGGGCATCTGACTATCGGGCATAAAGCGAATGTACTCAAGTCCGATGTACTCTTCCGGGATATCTGTATTGCAGAGGCAAGGGCAGCAGGCATATCCTTCAATGACAAATTTATCGATGCCCTCGCGCTGGACATCCTCCAGCATCCGGCCGCATACGATGTCGTGGTGACGACCAACATCTTCGGGGATATCCTTTCCGATGCAGCGTCCTATCTGGTTGGCGGCCTCGGCCTTGCGCCAAGCGCAAATATCGGTGACCGGTACGCGCTCTTCGAACCGGTACATGGAAGTGCCCCGGATATAGACGGCAAAAATATTGCCAATCCCATCGCCGCAATCCGGAGCGCGGCGATGCTCCTTGACTATCTCGGTGATTCCGAAGGAGCGGTGAACGTGGAATCAGCAATTGGCCGGGTGCTTTCGCAGGGGATCCGTACCCGCGATCTCGGCGGATCGGCCGGTACCCGGGAGTTTGGAGCGGTTGTTCTGAAAACGCTGGAGTCAGGTAAGATAACAGCCCGATAAATCGATTATGTTCTCGTATGGCTGTCAGAAAAAATCCTTGTCAGATGTGATCTCGTACGTATAGGTATATTCGCAGTCGAGATTGGTAAATTCGGAGAACGCGAACTGCTCGGTCTTCCGTTCGAGGGGGCTGACTACCGGTATCTTGACATCCTGAATCTGTGTATGACAATACATGGTTGTCGGGACAAGATTGAACCGGATCTCAACATTTTTGAAGCTCTGGTTTGTGGGATTCTCGATCCGGAATGTTGCAGTATACGTGTCAAACTGGCCGACCTGAACCGGGGTGATGTCCTCGATATCTGTACCGCTGACACGGATTGAAGTATTAGGGGATCTCGAAACGCATCCTGCACCGGCTAACAATACGAAAAGAATGAGCAGGATCAGATGCATGGTTCTCATAGCGCAGGGTCAGGATTATGTTTACTATCTTTCTACATTAATCTGCTTTTAACGATGATCTGACGGTGCCGTCGCAGAAAAGGATCAAAACGGACGGTGCCCCATCATCAACGGGGTTTTGTATCTCCTCCGGCGATCAGAATAACCCGTGGCAGTCATGGAGTCCGGAATCCCTGAATATACCCTGCAACCAGTCTTAAAAAATTCTGAAAAAATCCGTAAGGTATTCAAAGAGCCCGGTGTGATTATGGTACCGGGAAGTGTGCGTCCATAGCGTCGGAAATTTTTGGGGTGGGGGCTGTCATCCCCATGGTCATCCTGATCGCGCGGATCTTTGAGGCAACCCTTGAGACCATCAGGACCATCTATATCAGCAAGGGGCATGCGAACCTTGCCGCGTGCGTCGGGATCGTAAAAACCGGTATCTGGCTGATATCCACCGGGCTCGTACTTACGAACCTTACGGATTTCTGGAATCTCTTTGCATATCTCGCCGGGTATGGCATCGGGACGCTCCTTGGCATGCGGATCGAGAATATGATCTCCATCGGTCATGTCATTGTCCGGCTTATCCTGCCCGGGGATCCCCAGCCGATTATCTCAAACCTCTCTACGCTTGGCTACGGGATGACCCGTATCGAAGGGCAGGGCAGTTTTACCAACACGGTCAGCATTATCTTTATGATTGTTCCACGGACCGAACTGGGCCGGCTGCTGGGGGTCATCTCAAAAGAGTATCCCGATATCCTCTATACGATTGAAGATGTCCGGAACATCAAGGACGGTGCACGGATCTTCTACAAGGATCCCAGGCGCAGGATCCTTGGTTTTTTCGGGCTGTAATCCCATCGAATATTTTCCCCTTTCCTTTGCAGGAACAAAAAGCTCTATATACCGAAATCCCGTCATGACTCATGCAGGAAGAGTTGATGCTGAAAATGCCTGACATCAGGGAAGAAAAACGCATACCTGTTTTCAATCCGGAGACCGGCCGGATCGAGAACCTGTTGCCGGTCACCAAGTCCGACGAAGAATGGCGTACAATTCTCACAAAGGAACAGTTTGAGGTTGCACGGAAAAAAGGAACAGAATATGCCTTTACCGGCAAGTACCATGCCTGCAAGGAACCAGGGATATATGCATGTGCCTGTTGCGGTACCGCACTTTTCGATTCCGCAACCAAATTCGATTCCGGCACCGGCTGGCCGAGCTTTTACGCCCCTGTTTCCGATCTGAATGTAATTGCGCAGCCGGACACAACCGGCGGGATGGTGCGGACTGAAGTGCTCTGCGCACGGTGCCGGGCACATCTCGGCCATGTATTCAATGACGGCCCCGCCCCCACCGGCAAACGCTACTGCATGAACTCGGCCGCCCTCCGGCTCCGCAAAAAAGCCTGATTCCGTACGGATTCAGCTGGAAGATCCGGAAATCCGGAAAGAAAGACGTTGTGTGTATAGGGTACCCCCGATCAACCGTACAATCGGGTGCACGCCCCCGTACCTTCCGGCGTCCCTACTTTCCGGTGACCGGCTCAGGGACAAGGTACTGGCGAGCCTTTCCATACAAAAGCTCGGGGGAACTGGCAGGGTGCGGGCAGATGTCTGCTGGCTGTATTGCATTTTCATGTGCTCGATTGTTAAATCCACTGGGGCCGTATGAGCTATTGAAGCCGGGAACGTATACAGGCAGCCGACCTGTATGCCCTGGTATCGCCAGGCTTATTATCCGAAATATCCTTTCACGGTTATGCAAACCCGGTCGTCCCTGCTCCCGCTGGCAGTCATGATAACCCTCATCTGTGCAGCGGGATGTATGAACCCGCAGCAGTCCTCATCGCCCGCTTCAACAGTCCAGACCGTCTCTCTCCCGCCCACAACTGACACCCATCCGGGGACGTTTATCCTGAGCGTTGATTCTCTCAATCCGGGCTCAACGCTGCCTGAGACCTATACCTGCAAAGGTGCAGACGAATCCCCCGAAGTATCCTGGAGCGGCATACCCCCCGGCACAGAAAGCCTTGTCCTGATCCTCGACGATCCCGATGCGCCACGAGGCACGTTTACCCACTGGCTCGTGTATAACATCCCCCCTGTTGCGGGCAGTATGAGCAGCGCCCAGCCGGACCAGAAAGTACTCGGAAACGGGGCACAACAGGGTGACAACAGCGCAGGTTCCCGGGGGTACTATCCCCCCTGTCCCCCGGTCGGGGCAGTGCACCGGTATGTTTTCAGGCTGTATGCCATGGATATGGATATTACACAGCCCACAGCAGACCGCGAATCCATTGACCGGGCTATGAACGGACATACCCTGGGAAAGTCCGAATTTGTCACCAGTTTCAAACGATAATATTCTCTTTAGTGACTCTGGTCTCTCACCGATAATATGAAGATACCCGTAACCGCTATGGCCAGGATGAAACTCACAAGGAAGCCGGTGGAGTGACCGGCAATGGTCACGAAATAACAATCATAACTATAATATCGATAACCGCCCCACTGTCCCGTATGAAGAGATCATTCTCAGTTGGAATTATTGTCTGTACGCTGCTGCTGATTGCGCTGATTGTATTTCCTGTATCGGGCATTGCCGCACCCTCAACCACTGCTTCCTCCGCGGCAACCCCGGCCCCGGTGGCTGCCAGCCAGCCATATATATCAGCATCAGCATCTCCCGCAACGGCAACACCGGGAGAGCCTGTGACCATCAGCGGGACAGCAACGGGTGGAAACCTCTCTGCAGGTGTCCAGATCTGGGCATTTGCGGGAAATTACGTTAACGTCCAAACTGTCCCGGTCAGTGCCGACGGGTCTTTCTCCAAGACATACCAGACGGCTGGTCTTCCCCCTGCAACCTATTACGTCATTGCCCAGAGCCCCGGGAAGAATGGCGCCCTTGATATCGATATGGAGACCACCGGGATGTATTCCGGACAGGTTGTGAACACAAAGACCGGTAATCCGGTGTTCAACTTCACCGGTACGGGAAGCATCCATGATTCAGCGGCAGCCCAGGCCCTTTCAGATGCATTCAACCTGCCCGGTGTCGATGATATCTATACCAAATGCACATTCCAGCTCGCAGCTCCAGGGTCAGCTGCCGCATCAGTGACATCAGCTGCAACCGCTGGCACGACAAATGCGCCGGTACCTGTTGCAACAGCAACAAAATCCCCGCTCTCACCGTTCACACTCCTTGCAGGTGCAGGCATTGCCGGGTTTGCCATTGCCTGGCGCTCGCGCCGGTAACCATCCCCTCCTTTTTTACGCCCACATCCAACCCCACGAGTTTTTTATAAGATTCCGTCATAGGAAAAGAGTACGGAAAGGAGAACATTATGAAGAATGCCTGTCTGATTGTGTTAATCCTGGCAATGCTGATCAGCGCGTGTATGCTTCCCGTTGCCGCTGATGATACATCTGCGGGAGGCGACCAGGGATGGTATGTGATCCACTGCAATGTCTACGGAGCAGATGTCTATTTCGATGACAAATATATCGGGACCGTCCAGATGGGAACCCTCTCGTTCCCGGCATCCACGACCGGGACGCCCTACAAGACAATCCGGGTCCAGAAGCACGGGTACTCAACCTTTGTCGATTCCATTACCCAGGTACCCGGCAAGGGAGGGTCAGTAGACCTGTATGCAACCCTGAACCCGCTTCCCGACACAACTCCGACGGTCATCGGAGGCGATGTAGGCTGGTACGTCGTGCACTCCAATATCGACGGTGCTACGGTCCTGTTCGATGATTCGGACAGGGGGGTCATAACACAGGGAGTGGTGTATGTGCCGGTATATAGTACCGGGACGCCCTTCCGGGAATATACCGTGAAAAAGGATGGATATACGACCTTTACGGGGACGATCGCCAATGTACCGGGAAAAGGCGAGACCATCGATCTCTATGCCACCCTGAACCCGATGGCGACCGCAACAACCACTCCGGCAGCGATCGGAGGGGATATCGGCTGGTATGCGGTTCATTGCAACATTGACGGCGCAACCGTATCATTTGATAATGATGCAAAGGGACAGGTTGCGCAGGGTAACCTGACCGTCATGGTCTATGTAACAGGGACTCCTTACAAGACTTTCACCGTCTATAAAACCGGTTATGTGCCTTTCACGGGCACGATTGACCGGTATCCCGGAAAAGGCGAGACCATCGATCTCTACGCAACGCTCAACCCGGAGGTAACCAACACGACACTTCCCGCATCCACCCAGACTCAGAAGTCACCCGTAGCAGCCTGGACCATCGGATTCGCGTTCGTAATTGCCGGTGCAGCTGCATCGGTGATCGCAAGAAAATAATTTTTGGTGATTATCAATAATCAGCCCCCAATGGGGCGACAATCACACCATTTTTTTATCGGTAAAAAATTTATTTCGAGTGTCATGATCGCCCCATCTTGCGCCTCCGAATGGTTCATCAGAACCTTGAGGATGAGAAGAACTCACCCGAGCTCTTCGAATACCATCAGACTCGAAGAATTCTTCGAATTCTTCTCGTGTCTCATCTCTGATGAGATTCGAAATCCCCAAGGGGGACGGGGCGCATTGCGATATAGCAGAACAGGTAATACAGCACCATCGCAAATGGGGGGTGCCCGAGCGGCGCGGGCGCAGCCCCCAAGAGCGAATTTCTCATGCTATTGATTCTTTTACTTCAATTGACTGAGTTTTTGCTTTTCGCGTTATCAATTTAAGGGCTGATGTTTTACAATCACCAATTTTTTTATGCGGGGGATTGCAACCGCCCCCGTTCACTCCAGCGTCCTGCGGTAGGTAACAATCCCGAGGACGAACATTGCACCTGAGAAGATCATCAGGGCGATGAGATCGATACCTATCACATCGAGCCCCTGGCCACGGAGAATGATTCCCCTCAGGGCATCAACCCCATAATATTCAGGATTGATCACGGTGATCCAGCGAAGCCAGTCGGGCATACCAATAACCGGGTAGAATGCTCCCGAAGTCATGAAGAGGATGAGGTTGAGGAATGCGACAGTCGATGCGTATTCCTGCTGGGCTGAAAATCTTGATGCAAACGACACCACCAGACTGGTGACCCCGACGCAGGCGATCAGGATCACCAGTATGACCAGGAGGAAATCCTCGAGGCTCTGGATGACGATGCCGGTAATGAGGATATCGATGATAAAGATGGTAAAACCCGCGATGAACGCCCGGATGGTTCCGCTCGAAATGATGCCAGCGATGATGCTTGTACGCTGGACCGGTGTAACCAGATATCCCTCGTGGATACCGTTTTCACGGTCCTTGATGAGTGCTATCCCGCCACCGAACATGGTGGATGTGAAAATAGCCATCATAATGACGCCAACGCCGAAGAACTGGATGTATTTTATGTCTCCGTAGATATTATTGATCAATACGGGGTTATCCGCCATCAGACCGGCGAGGACACCGTTGAGCGCGGACTCGACGAGCGCCGGTATGATCGAATCCGAGCTGTCTACGTACAGGCGGATTGTATGGTCACGTGATACTTCTGACGGAAATACAATGACCGCAGATACGACCCCTTTGTCAAGAGCGTTTTTGGCCGTGATCTCATCGGAATATACGGTAATATCGAGGAGTTTGGGATAATCTTTCTGCGTAATATGGTTGAGCTCGTACGTGGCGCTGGTAAAGAGAGGCGTGTCATTGTATGGCGGGCCTTCCTGGACAACTGCAACCGGTACATGACTGATCGTTCCACCAAATGCGTTCCCGAAAATCACGAGATACATGATGGGCATCATGAGCGTCATGATGACGACAAACGGGTTGCTCAGGAATTTTTTGAAGTCGCGGGTGAATATCGCAACGGCCCCCCGGATCATGAAGACCGCCCCCCGGTTCCCGGTTTTGTTCCTTCAGTGTTCCCCGAATCCAGTTTGCTGCCCGTCAGGTAGATGAAGACATCTTCCAGTGAGGGTGAATGGATCGATATGGAGTTCATAGGAAGGGAAAATTCATCAAAAACATTGATAATGGCGGGCAGGACCCTGCTCCCGTTCTTTGCGGAGATGTTGAGTGCATTATTCTTGAATTCAACTGAATTAACCAGTTGGTTACCTCTGATTCCCGGGAGCACGCGGTCATCCATCGTGTCGAGGCCGATCTCGATCAGGTCGCCAGCCGGGAGCAACTGTTTCAGGTTTTCAAGGGTATCGAGAGCGATAAGACGCCCCTTGTCGATGAAAGCGATCCGGTCGCAGAGCTTTTCTGCCTCGTCCATATAGTGCGTCGTCAGGATGATCGTTGTTTTTTCCCTGTTCAGATCAGAGATCTGCTGCCAGACTTCGCGACGTGCCTCCGGGTCAAGACCTATCGTCGGTTCGTCAAGGAACAGGATGAGCGGGCGGTGGATAAAGGCACGGACGATCTCCAGTTTCCTTCGCATCCCTCCGGAGAATGTTTCGACTCTCACGTGGGCACGATCGGTAAGTCCGGTCATCTCGAGGAGTTCCCAAATTCTTTTATCGAGAATAGTGTCAGGAACATTCACCAGCCTGCCGTAAAAATCAAGATTATCATAGGCAGTAAGTTCCACATCGAGCGTGCTGTTCTGGGGACAGACGCCGATAATGCTGCGGACTTTTTCGGGATCCTTGGTGATCTCGTAGGTATCGAGGAATGCTGTTCCGGATGTCGGTGCGAGAAGGGTTGTGAGGATCCGTATCAGGGTGCTTTTCCCGGCCCCGTTCGGCCCGAGAAGACCAAAGATCTCCCCCCGGCTTACCGTGAATGAGACATCGTTGACCGCCGTTACGGTCTTCACCTTGCTCCTGAATGTTTTTACAATGTGTTCGATCCTGATAATGCTGCCACCCGCCGGATCGTAAGGACTATGCATCGTATCCTCCGGGAGGGTGTGATCAGCAGTCATTTTATCCTTCACTGTCCGGGGTACTGGACCGGTTATTCCCTTGATACCATCTCACCGGGTTCATCTCAGCTGATCCGGGAGATGATGTTCCCGAGTTTTTCCAGCGACTGGCAGAGGTCTTCAAGATCCTGCCTGTCCAGGGCGGAGAGAATGTTTTTGACATTCTCCTTATACAGGGATCCTGCCTGTTTGAGATACCTGCTCCCCTCCGGGGTAATGGCAATGTTGATGACCCGGCGGTCTCTGGTGCCGGGGATGCGCTGGACGTGCCCGTCATGGATCAGCTGGTTGACGAGTGCCGTCATATAAGGTTTCGATATATACAGACCGCTTTCCCAGTTCCGACATGGGAAGAGGTGTGTCCTCCCGCATCAGGATGCCGAGCGTACGGTAATGCGCTGCCTGCATACCGGTTTTACCCAGTCCCGGTCGGAATATTTTTTTGTGATAGAACGGCAGGAGTGCGATGAGGTTCTCTGCTATCCTCTCCTTAATAAGATCTGTCACTACATCACTATTTTCTTTCAAGGGTTATTAGTATTATTATTGAACTATTCATTGTTTGAACCATGTAGGGTGAGGGAATTATTATCCCGGTGAGTGGGTTTTATAAGAAAATTGTTGGTTATCCGTTTTTTTATCCGGTTTCCCGATAATCGAAGGTTAAAAGGATTTATCATCTTCATGGTTGTTCATTATTGCAGATATTTATAAACACCCCCCGAAGGAGGGATACATCCATGATTGCGCTCCGGTTTTATCGGATTTATGATATTGGGAGAGAGATCGATCTCGACTGGCTCGAAAAAGCGCTTGCCCAGAATTATTTTACAGCAAGGACCAGTTTCGTGAGGGTCAAACCAAAATCCATCATGCTCGAGGATCCTCCTCTCATGATCCAGATGAACCCCATACGTGTGGAGCGGGACGGCAGGCCGTTCGAATTCTCCGTGGTCGCCCGGGTATATGATATCGGGGTTATCAGTTTCTGCTTTATTTACGAGAATCCCGATGCAGAAATTGCGGAACTTGAGGAGATTGCGTTCCTGTTCGCCGGGCAGGAAGGCCTTGCAGATTTCTATGTGCAGTACCTCAAGACGCTCGGTGAGATCATCCGGCCGCATATCAAAGGCTTTTCCATCAACCCGGATTTCTACGAGGACTATACGATCTATGTCACGAACCGCCGGGACGACTCCGTCGATCCGGTGGCCCTCATGATCGGGGAAAAAACAAATATATCCCCGCAGATGCACGAGGAAATTATCAAGAACTCGCTCAGTTATACGACAGACGATCTTGCCGTCCTCTCGTGGGATTCAGCGCTCCTGTGCAACCCGGACAGTCCCACAGATCTCATCGATCTCATCGAATTCGCGAATGTGCAGGTGCTGGAACTCCGGTACGATGATCGAGAACTCACGCGGGAGATGGGGAAGATGTACGATGACATCGAGCATGCAGACCGCTCATCCCCGTTCCTCCGGAGCCGCCAGTACCATGCGATCATGGTAAAACTCATGGAGACCTCTGCGGAGATCTCCGAGACCATCGAGAAAGTGAATAACCTGATCAAGGTAACCGAGGATGTCTACTATGCCCGTGTCTATGCCACGGCACTCAAAGTGCTCAGGAGCAGCCAGTGGAGTGAGAGCGTCAGCCGTAAAATCGATGTAATCCAGGAGAATTACTCGATGCTCTCGGACGAAGTGCGCATCCAGCACTCCAACTTTCTCGAATGGGTCATCATCATCCTGATCGCTCTTGAGTTTGTACTCGCCATCTGGCAGTCCCTTCGCTGAGGGGGGGTCCACGTTGGCCTTCGAATGCTTCCAGTGCGGGGAATGCTGCAGTCACCTGGGGTACGTCCATGCCATCAAGGAAGAGTACGGGAATTACCGCTTCCTGATCCACAACAATTATACCGGTGAAGAGACCCCGGTCACGGTAGATCCTGACAAGCACGACCTCTTTGACGACAAGAGCATCTTTGAAAAACTGCCTCATACCTGCCCCTTTTTCCGGCACCAGCCCGGGAGTGAAAAGGCCTATTGCACCGTGCACATGACCCGTCCGGAAATATGCCGCGACTACGGGTGCTGGCGTCTGCTGATCCTCGACCACACCGGCCGGAGGGCGGGACGCATCAAGTACACCCGGACCCTCTGTTCGGATGATGCACTTCTCACCAAGATATGGGAGAGCTGCATAGAGGAGCACAGGGAACCTGATGACAGGAAATGGGAAGACGAGATGATTCGCATCCTCAGGAGGGCCGGGTATACCGTCCGGGGGTAATCAGGAGGTCACATGGTTTTATGATTTTCGTCAAAAGGAATTGTTATTAACCCGGGCCTCTCATCCCAGGCCTGACCAGGATCAAAAGTCATACCCTCATTCCCCGGGATCTGACGATGTCCCGGTTCACTTTCTCCCCGCGCACTATCGCCCTTAAAAGATCTGCCGATCTTGTATCAGCATACCATGATCGGTAAAGGTGCCTATCTCCGGCAACTCACGGCGTCCACGATGCCTATGAAGTCCGTTGCCATGGGAAAAGAGATTGAAGGCAGTACGCCGCCTTCCGTTTTTATCGGGAGCTGGAATTATCCAGAGGTATATGCCGGCCCCATGGTGGTACCGCTCCACGGGGACACGACAGTCATGGACATGCCGGAAGCATGGATACCCGGCAACAAGACGCAGGAAGAGATCATCGGGTACCGGCTCAACCTTATCCGGGGGAAACAGCAGGTGAATGCCGGCGATCTCAACAACCGGTTCGTTGAAAAGCTCCAGGAGATCTCCCTGTCCGGTTCATCTATCGAGAGCGAAATTGCGTTCACCAGCATCCCCTCAGGACAGTCCTTTTCCGAAGAACATACCCCGTTTGGTCCGAGTGCACCGATCGAGCGTTTCGATATCGAGGCCGGGCGGTGGAACCGGGATCTCGAAAAAGCCTTTTACGATACCGATCTGAGAGCAGCAGATGCCGTTATGGAGCTGCATACGAAGGGTGTTGCCTTCTCAAGTATCCAGAAGGCCTTTTCTGTCGGGACAATGGGACAGGAGCGCGGGAGGCATCTTGTCCCCACACGGTGGTCAATTACTGCCTGCGACACGATCATCGGCGACCGGCTTCTCACAGTGGTCAGGAAAAACCCGGTCATTGATACGTGGCGGGTGCACGAATTTTCCAGCCTTCACAACAATTACGCGGTCATCCTGATGCCGACCGCCTGGCAGTACGAATGGTCGGAAGCGTTTCTCCATGTGCTGGGAAACGAGGAACTGGTCTTTTCGGATCATGAAGGCGCGCGGAAAAAGAGCGGGTACTCCCCTCTCGGGGGGTGCTACTACTCCTGCAAAATGGCGGTACTCGAAGCCCTCTCCCGCGAACAGAGACAGGCCGGTGCGATCATTCTCCGGGAAGCGCTGCACGGTTATATACCGATGGGGGTCTTTAATGTCCGGGAAAATGTCCGGAGCGCAATGCAGCAGCCGGCACAGGAGTTTGAAGGAATAAAACCGGCCCTCCGGTACCTTTCCGAAAAATTCACGCTCCCGGTCAACCGGTTTGTCGAAGAAGGAGATCTGCTCAGGTCGGTCACCCGTGGCAGGCAATGCAGACTGGGGGATTTTATCCCGGCAGCTGGTTAAAAAACCCGTCATATGCCCTCTATCACTTTCAATATCTCTGCACGACCCGATTATCCGGAGAATGTAGCTGAGATGAAAATGGACATGCCGGAGGTACGCCGGGGGATCTTTCTCCATCTTGATATGGACAGTTTTTATGCATCCGTTGAGATGCACCGCAGGCCGGAACTTGCCAATAAACCGGTGGTTATCGGCGCAGATCCGAAGCACGGAAAAGGACGTGGCGTTGTATCAACCTGCTCCTATGAAGCAAGGGCTTTCGGTATACGGTCTGCAATACCGATCTCGCAGGCATTTGTCCTCTGCCCCCAGGCGGTTTTTCTTCCCCCGGATTTTCCTGTCTATGCCTGTGAGTCGCGTGCAGTGATGGATATTCTCAGCTCGTACGGGTACCCGATGGAGCAGGTGAGCATAGATGAAGCCTTCCTTAATATAACTCCTCTCGGGAATTTTATCGCTGCACAGCAGTTTGCCGAAGAGATCAAGGCGAATATACAACACCAGCTCGGGCTTCCCTGCTCGGTGGGTATTGCCCCGTCAATGGCTGTCGCCAAGATCGCTTCTGATTTTCAGAAACCCGACGGCCTCACGGTTGTCCCCCCGTCAGCCCTGCAGGACTTCCTCAATCCCCTTCCCGTCAGGAAGATCTCAGGTGTCGGCAAAAAAGCGGAGGCACTGCTCTTTGAGATGGGGATCAGGACGATCGGAGACCTTGCAGGGTGCGATGTCCAGGAACTTATCGGGCGGTTCGGCCGCAGTGCAGTTGCCCTTCACCAGCTGGCACACGGGATTGACGGGAGCGATATTGCGGTAGGACAGGAAGTGAAATCGCTCTCGCGTGAAACGACGTTTGAGACCGATACGGATGATCCGGCGCTTATCGGATCTACGATGGATGCACTTGCCGACAGCGTCTGTGATAACCTGGAAGAAGAACATCTCCGGTTCAGGACCGTTACCCTCAAGATCCGCTACCAGGGTTTTATCACGCGGAGCAGGAGCCGGAGCCTGTCACACTTTACCGGTGATGCAACAGCTGCACGTTCTCTGGGGCGTACCCTGTTCCGCGAAGTTTATGATGGCAGGAAAATACGGCTCCTGGGCATACGGCTCTCGTCGTTTGAAAAACGTGACAACAGACAGGTCGCCCTCCCGCTCTGACAAAGCTCAATGCTTTTTCCGTGAGTGTGAGCGCAGGAACTGCTCCACATCACCGGTTTCAACAGTAAATGTTTCAATTCCCTGAGCAAGCCTGCGCAGCTCTTCGCACGGGAGATCGATCTGATCTCCACCGGAAGCAAGGATCGTTTCTGCAAGGCGCCGGGCAGTCCGCCTGTTCCCCTCGCGGAATGCAGGAAAAGCGCACAGCGACCAGAACACGAATGCTGCACGCCCATGGAGATCATCCATCAGGTTTGCCCGGAATACCAGCTGGTGCAGGTTACCTTCCGATAACAGACGGTCGTCTCCTCCGCATTCAGCCATTATCCCGGCGTGAAGGGCAAGGATCGTTTCCAGTGCGAGGTCCTGCATCCGTCGTCCTCAGGAGCATTGATGGTATGCATGGGTTCCGCGATTACATGAACCCGGCTATGGTTTTTTCAACATGCCTTTCATCACTATTCCAAATCTTCATATCAGAACCTGAACGACACTACTATCCCTGACGTGATCCGCGATGAGTTACATGAACCTTGAGCTTTTTGACAGGATGACGGATGAAGAAAAACACCAGTACCTGGAATTCCTTCTCTGGCATTACCGGGTCGTGGACGCCTTCTGGTTCATCACCATCTCCGATACCTATGGCCAGGAGGTTGCGGAAGGGATCAACGAACGGGTCTGGGGACGCGTGGCCGGTATGGCGGCAAAAGATATCATCCGCCGGTTCAGTATTACGGAAAAAGGTCTCTCCGGGTTTGTTCTGGCCCTGCGGCATTTCCCGTGGGCGATGATCGTTGGATACACTATCGAAGAACTTGGGGATGAGGTGATCCTATCCGTCCCCTCCTGTCCAACACAGGAAGCCCGCCTGCGCAGGGGTCAGGGAGAATATGTCTGCCGGGAGATGCACCGGGCCGAGTTTACTGGTTTTGCTAGGGAGATCGATCCGGCGATCCGGGTGGAATGCCTGTTCGCCCCCCCGGATCCCCACCCCCAGGATATGTTCTGCCGCTGGCGTTTCTTCATTGACGATACGGCCTCCGGGGAAGGTGGCCGCAACCGACAGCCGGGAGCTGATTGAAATTGGTGAGATCCTCCCATTTATCGTTCTCTACCTCTGCGTGAACCTTATTGCGGCATGGTCATTTGCCTGGGATAAACATTCCGCGAAAAAAAACAGGTGGAGGACGAGCGAGAGCACCCTGCTGGTGCTTTCGTTCCTGGGACCGTTCGGGGCGTTCGGCGCGATGAGATTGTTCCGGCACAAGACACTGAAAACGAAATTCTCCCTGGTCCCCTTTTTCCTGGCGATTCATATTGCTGTGATCGCATATCTCTTTCTCACATACCGGTAACTGCCGAGTCGGTACAGCAAACCGTGGTTCTTTAATACCGGGATTTGCCATACTCTCTTGAATGCGGACCAACAGGCATCACTATTTCCTTGACCTTGCAACCCGGTGCGCCCACCAGGGCACCTGCCTCCGGCGTAACTTCGGGGCGATTATTGTCGATGAATTCAATACGATCGTCTCGACCGGGTATACCGGCGCACCGCGCAAGCAGATGGACTGCACGGAACTGAACCGCTGCTGGAGAAAGGAGCATAATATCCCATCAGGCTCGAACTACGAGCGCTGCCGGAGCGTCCACGCGGAAATGAATGCCCTCATCCAGGCCGGCAAGCATGCCCGCGGGTGCACTCTCTACCTTTCCGGGTTCGATGTTGAAACGGATGAGACCACCCAGATATGGCCATGTTTTCTCTGTTCCAAGATGATCGTCAACAGCGGGATCGCAAACGTGATCATGCGTACCGGCAGCGATACGTACCGGGAGATGGACCCGATGGTCCTGTACCAGGTCCGGAGCCGGGAAGCGCTTGGTGACGAAACGAAATAACAGGAATCCCGGGTTTCCCCGGGTTTCCCCGGGTGCATTTTTTAGTATGTGATGGAAAAAACCCGGTCATCGTGTGCAGAGGACAATGTACTTATCATGTCCTTAAAAACCGGAAATCCTTAGAGCAGCGAGGTTAGGGCAACGAGGCAACATCCACATCCCAGTTCGCTTCCCATGGTGTCGGTTGTGTTCCCTGGAACCGGACACTCAGGACTGTGTGTTCTTTGAGCGCGTCGTAGTCATCCTTTGATCCGATTGTGATACTGCTCTCACCGGAAACCATTCCTCCCGGATTTACTGCACCCAGAAAAATACTATTCCCGGTGTATTCTTTCCCGGATGAATCGCTCAGCCGGGGGTAGGCAATAAGGGATAGTGCTTTCTGACCCGAATTTTTAACGGTAATATGAACGGTCATCACATGATTATCGGGTGAGGTGGATGACATCGTGACGCGATCTGCAGTTGCCGCGAACTGGTACCCTTCCTGACTGAAGATCGCCGTCTGGTTCAGCGGCAGGTTGCGTCTGGGTGCAGTGAGGTTGGAAAAGTAGGTGGTGCACCCCGCGAAGAACACGAAACCGATCAAAATGAGAATAAGAATTTTACGCATAGGATAACATGGAGTCCTGGTATTTAAAAAAATTCTGGATTAACCGGGACAGCCGTTTCCTCCGTTTTCCGGAATGGCAGGCCGGGGTGATTCCGTCAGCTGGCCCGACGGCGTATCTCGTTATAGAGCGATACAAGCGAGAGGCTGATCAGGTTCATGGTCGTGGCGCCATACCAGAGATATGCCTCGGCAGTACTGAGTGTTGCGATCCATCCTGTCCAGAGCATCGCACAGATGATCGCAAATGTGAGCAGGGTGTCGATCCCGAGAAAGATCATCGAGCCTGCCAAAAATACGCCCGAGTTGTGCAATGGTGCAGTATTCGAATGGTGCCGGACGGTGGAGCAGATCGAGAGCGGATCTCCCGGTGTTCATGAAAAGATCCGCGGCAGCCCATACAATAACGATCAGGCCAAAAACATCCAGGGATCCGCCACCGGGCCCTCCCATGCGTAATGCGGTCACACCGAAAATGAGCTTGAACAGGCAGAAGGGGATCCCGATGGTCAAACTCAGGAAAAACGGGCGCACAAAAAACCGCTGGATGGCATCCATATCCCTGCGGACGATCTCATTTTCCGGCGAACAGGTATCATGCGGCATGACGTTTCTCATCCGGGAAACTACAGGGTCGGGTGATCCGGAGGTTTTATCCGGTCCCCGTCGGAAAGCGCACAATCACTATTCCCCGGGGCTGTCATTTCCTTCCCAGTATGACCAGGCCGATGCCTGCGGCAACTGCAACGATCCCCGGGTCAAGCGGGGACTTTCTGGTCGGAAGCGTCGTGGGAGGAGGAAGGGGTGTTGTTGCCGGCAGGGTTTCCGCCGGCAAGGCAAGGGTCTGAGTGGGTGAAGGACTTGGCGTGGTTGTCTCAATGGTTTCCGTTGGTGTAATGATCATGGGAAGGCCGGCCGACCGGCTGAAGACCTTTTGTTCGACCTGCAGGTTGGTGCTGTCAGGAGACTGAGGATTCTCCACTTTGACAGAATACGACCGGATTGCCGTATAGGCGGAGGTCTGGAATTCGACCACCGCAACACCTGTTTCATCCGTAGTTACCTGTGCATAATAGTTGGTGCTGGGCATGGCGGGCGTAGATGCGGCAACATCGTCCCGGATGGTGCGCCCGCCTCCATTGTTATACTGGTACGACCCGATAGTGTACGGGCCGCCGTCGGGGTCTTTTACAAGGTTCATGGTGTTTCCGGCAATAACCGGGGGCTGGTCGTAAGGCTCTCCTGTCATGGTGAACGTTCCCTTCAGCCAGATATAATACGGGGTATTCGGCAGGCCGGTAATGGTGACAGTAAAACGGCTGCCCCTGGTCAGGGAATCGCTTATGGACTGCTCTGTGGATTGTGCCGCAGCCACGGGAATCACCGCGGACATGAAGCAGGCAAGGAATAAAACCGTGATACAAATCTGGAATTTTTTCCCCATGCAAACCCTCTTCCGCTATCTTATGAATTGATTAACTGACATGCTACGTTTGCAGTTAAAAGGATACAGTATCCATGGATTGTATACCGTCCCGGTTTTTTACCAGTTCCGTTCCTCCGGAAATGCCGTGACCATATATGAACATGAATATCTCAGGCCGGTGCCAACATTATATCCAGAGATCGTGTCCAGTCAGTAGCCAAGTGCCTCCCTGACAAGGATCAGGGCTATCCGGCCCACGTTTCTCTCATTGGCAAGGATAACACATTTGCCGATGCTGCTGGGAGTGCCGTAGGCCCGTTTTGCCCGTGCATCTTCCAGCCGGAACGCATATTCCCGGACCCTCATAAGGGCACTCTCGAGATCGGGGACAATCTTGTTGATGCCCACGACAAGGATCAGGTGACCCGCAGCAAACGGCCAGGCGCCGACACGGCTCCCGCTGGCATCGCAGGCAACAATCTCGCCGGTCTGCGCGATCGCATTCGCACCGGATATAAAATAATCGGCGGCTACGGATTTTCTTCTGAGTTCCGTTCGTTTTTTTTCATCATTTTCGGATGTTATGACTGCGTGCAGGTCAATCCAGCCGGATTTCCCGCCGGCAATATAGTCCTCAAAACCGATCTCGGCCAGAGTTGTCGAGGAGCCGCGCATCACTTCTGCACCCGCGGGGATGATCTTTTTTAGTGCAGAGAATGCCGCATCGCCATCGGCAGCCGGTATAACCTGTATACCTCTCGCTTCAATTGCCCGGGTCGTCTGAAGGACTATTTCGGGGGAAGGCAGGGCATTCCATGTTTCGGGATGTACCCCCGCCTCCTTTATGAGCCCGGCGGCACTGAACTGTGTAATTTTTGTCATGTGTCTCCCAAGGTGAAGTGATGGTTTGGGAGCGCATATAATTTTCCAGAATCTGTACGCCGCAGTCCCCCGTTTTCTTGCAAAACCCATTTATCATACAACTCCCATCTCAGCCCTGAGGCGCACTGATGAACGGAGCGGTAGAATTCAGGGTGGTAAAAATCCACAAGCCCGAAGACGTGAATATCATCCTCGGGCAGTCTCACTTTATCAAAACTGTCGAGGACATCAGCGAGGCCGTCGTCGGGGCTGTCCCGAACGGAAAATTCGGTCTTGCATTCTGTGAATCATCCGGTGATTGCCTTATCCGACTCGATGGAAATAATGAGGACCTGATCACCCTGGCACGGGACAATGCCCGCGTGATCGGTGCCGGCCATTCCTTCCTCCTCCTCTTACGCGACTGTTACCCGATCAATGTCCTGAATGCGATCAAGCAGATCCAGGAAGTCTGTTCCATCTATTGCGCTACGGCGAATGACGCGGAAGTGATCATTGCTGAATCCGCGCAGGGAAGGGGAATTATGGGTGTCATCGACGGGGAGAAGCCACGGGGGGTTGAGGGGCCTGACGGTGTCGCATGGAGGACAGGGCTGCTCAGAAAATTCGGCTATAAGCGCGGTTAGTTTTTTCGGCATGTCCTGCGGGACACGAGGAGAAGACGCCGGACCCCTTCCCTTCCCGTTACTTCCGGGTTTCAATGCAAAGCGGAGGTTCCGTATATCAGGACTACCGGGCGATACCGGTCCCCCTTCCGCTTCCTTTATTATCCGGAAGCCGATTACTGAGTATGTCTCCGCGACACAAGTCCGGGCCACGGAACACTGAGAACAAGGCCCCACCGAAGTCAGGACCCGGCATGGACCGGGAACGGCACCTGGAAGATGCCCGTCACCATCCGCTGGATCACCCGCTTCCCCATCCGGGACACAAGACCCTAAAAAAAACGCCGCTCCCGCCAAAGCATACCCCTCACTCGCATCCCCATGGCGATGATCTGCCGGCCCACACAAACCCCCCGGGCCCCATCAAACCCTCAAAACGAATAACAAAAACCGGCACCGTGGAAAAGACCTGATCTCCACTGCTATTATAACGGAAAACGTGCTCTGGAAATAAGAGGTTCCGCGGCAGGATTATCACAGGTTATCGGAAGGCTTATCACTATTCTTTTTCCCCTCAGCGAAACGGAGCAGATCCAACAGGAAAAAATACGTTAATTTTTCAACGCGTTATGGATTCTGAAATATATTGTTGTACATCCAGCCAATCCGGCAATTTGATCATGCTTTTATACCCCTTTTCTTCCACTGGAATATTTGGTTTATCTGCCCGAATCATGTAAAGAAGACTTTACAGCGTTTTCCTGTAGCAGGCGTTTCCATGAGTCGCTGGGCATTTTCTGCATGCGAAATCGCAGTTATTCCTCTCCAAAAAACATGGTTCAGGGATACCGGGCAGAGATTTCTGATGGTGACGGGAAATCCTGATATGATCGCGGCAACCTGAGTACAGCGGGTGCCCCATGCTCACGAGTCATAAAATCCTCCTCAGATACCGGCACGATCAGCGGTGCTTTTTTTCTGAGGTTATCGTCTGTTATCTCGACCGGGGAACCCCCGGGGATCGCTCGTGTGTCAGTGGCCGGGACATCCGCACCCTTGATGCATATTATTTCGAAGTCGACTCAGGAAATGCAATGAAATGTATTCCGTACCACCGTATCCGTACGATTACGTATCTCGGGGAAACCATCTGGGAACGACAGGACACTATCCCCAAGGGTCTGCCGGCGGTCGGTCACCTGGAGGGTGACTGATCGGGTGTTGGCCGGAAAAATCCGCCGGCAGGCCGGTCTCCGGGACCATGAAAACATTAACTCTTTCGTTGATCGTATATTCAGGTACCTTGACGACCCGATATCCTTTCCTGGTATCCATTCCCCATGGCGGCACCGAAGTCCCGCAGGAGCTGGCCGGGCGTCTTGCACTCGGGAGGAACGAGATCCGGTATTACAGCGATCCGGTTACCCGGGTATTGTATGATTTTGGCAGCCCGGTCAGCGCGATGATCGATACACCGGTATCCCGGATGGCAGTCGATCTCAACCGTCCCCCGCTGCCCCTCCCGCCCCGCGACCCTGATGGCATCATCAAGGCACGGACTATTGACGGCAGGGCAGTCTGGCGGCAGGGCAGGTTTCCTGACATCCGGTTGATCCACCATCTTCTCAGGACCTGGTATTTTCCGTACCACCAGCGTATCGACGAGCTGATCGATCAGAGGGAGATAGAGATCGCATTTGACTGCCACTCGATGCTCCCCGTGGGATCCGCGGAACAGAAGGATACCGGCAGGAAACGGCCGCTGATCTGCCTGGGCAACAACGGGGACCGGAAGGGACGGGCAAAAAGGAACAGCATTGCGACCTGTCCCGAACCGTGGATACATGCCCTCGCAGACGGGTTCCGGTCGGAATTCTCCCTTGACCGCGAAGTGGCGATCAACAACCCGTTCTCCGGGGGGTTCATCTCGAACGCACATTACTGGCGCAAGGGCGTCCCCTGGATCCAGATCGAGATCAACCGGTCGCTCTATGAACCGGGACCGGGGGCGACTCCCAGAAGATCCCTGGACCTCGACGGACCTGTCAATGAACTGCGGGAAAGGATCTGGAACGTGCTGACTACATTCTGGGACCGTCGCGATGGGGACTGATAGAGACACCGGCCGGCATCAGCCGGACAGTCGTTCAACCCGTTTTCGCGTATTTCTCCGGTCCGGTGGTACAGAGGCCGGTAATCACGGATCCTTTCAGACAGGTTTAATAGAACGGATAACGACCATCAAACGAACGAATGAAGATCCATACCCGCACCCTGCTTATCCTCGGCATAACGGTATTTATACTCATCTTCGCGATGAACTTTCTCGCCCAGTTCTTTATCCTGTCGTCCTACGCGCGGATCGAGCAGGAAGAATCGGCAACGGATGTCCAGCGGGTCGTGGACCAGATCCATGTTGAAGAGATGGGGCTTGCGGAAAATGCGCGTGACTGGGCAGTCTGGGACGACAGCTACCAGTTCATGGAAGATCATAATGACGCGTTCCGTACATCAACGATTGAACCCGCATCATCGTACGAGAGCCTCCAGATCAATGGAATCCTCTATTATGATACCTCAGGCCGGCTGGTTATTGGCAGGTGGTATGATCTGCAGAATAAGACCATCACTGCAGTTCCGCAGGACCTCCTTTCCTATGTTTCAGATCACCCCCGCATGCTCCTGAACGGCACAGGAAAGGACGAACAGGAAGGACTGATCCTCATTTCAGGAGAGCCCGAACTGGTTGCGGTACACACGATACTTCCCAGTTCGGGGACGGGACCCGGCCGCGGTACGCTGGTCATGGTACGGTCCTATGACAAAACACGGATCGCCGATCTGGAGAAACGGATGTACCTGCCGGTAAGACTTACCGCAATCCAGAATCCGGCAGATCTGGATCCCGATCTGAACCGTATATCCGGTTCCGGAACGCCAGTGATCCTGACCCGGCCCCAGGACGCCGATACGATCACCGGCTACACCTTGGTGCAGGATATCAGCGACCAGCCGGTACTCCTTCTCCAGGTCGACAGCCCCCGGCAGGCATACCAGCAGGCGATGGCGACCCTCGTTTTCCTGGTGACCGCGTTCCTTGTGATCGGGATTATCTACGTTGTTGCAACCGAGCTGCTCCTCCGCCGGTATATCATCAGCCCCCTCCTCAGCCTCGATGCCTCCATGAAGGAGATCGGCCAGCGGCGGGACCTGTCAGAACGCCTCCCCGCCAGCGGGGATGACGAGATTGCTTCCCTGCGGGGGTCGCTCAATGAGATGCTCCAGGAATTGCAGGACAAAGAGACCGAGCTGGCAAAACGCGGGGAGCTGCTTGCCGAGGCGAACCGGAAAGCAAACCTGTACCTCGATATGTACCTCGATGTCCTCACCTATGAGATCCTGAATTCCACGATAGCGATCCGCGGGTTTGCCGAGCTTATCATGAGCGGGGCGGGGGAGAAAGAGACACATTACGCCCAACGTATCGTCGATATCATCAGCCGCGATGCGGATGTGATCAGGAATATCGAGACGATCTCAAAGATCTTCAAGAACCCCCCGGTCAGGGCACCGGTCTCGCTCGACGGGACAATCCGGAAGGTGATCGATTCCTATCCCGGCATCGCTGTCCGGTGGGAAAACAGCGGGATAACGGTGCTCGCGGACCCGATGCTGTCCACGGTCTTTCACAATATCATGGCAAACTGCATCAAGTTTGGCGGGCGCGAAGTGGAGATCCGGATATCGGCCCGTGATCTCAGCGACGGCACGGTGGAGATCTCTGTCACCGACACGGGACGGGGGATCCCGGATCCGGCGAAGGCGGGCATATTCGACCGCTTCATGCAGAAATCGGACAAACGCAGCAGCTACGGGCTCGGGCTCCACATCGTAAAGATGCTGGTCGAAGCCTACGGCGGCCGCATATGGGCTGATGACAGGATCCCCGGACAACCGGAAAAAGGAGCGGCGATACGGTTCACGTTGATGAAAGGGAGCAATGGTTCATGATTGTTCCCTGCGGATGGTGTGCCCTTCGAACCGGCCGTCATAAAACACCATCACCCGTATCGGATCCCCCCTCCTGAAGGCCCGCATCCTGTCGTCATACACCTTCTGCACGTGCCGGAGACGGTGCCGGGAAAAATATTCCTGCACGCACTCGAGAAAGCTCGATCTCCTGGGTCAGGAACGCGTTCTCAAACTCCTTTGTCTCCCGGGCGATGGCCATGCACTCCTCTTCCGGGATCACCCGGTTGTACTCCCCGTGCTGATCGATCCCGGAGAACTGCCGCCAGTCGACCTTCCCGGCTTCATCCGGCTCGCGGTGGAGCATGTACGGGTAGATGCGGCAGATGGAAAACCGGTCAGGGTAAATCCGGCACCGGCCGTTCTCCAGGAACCAGCAGGAACCCGGCTCATCGGCCTTTGCCCGCAATGCATACCCGGAGACATAAAACGTCCCGTTCTGGTCGCAGAACTCCGGGTCCGGCGCCGGCTCAAGTGCCGCAGGATCGATCTTTTTTACCGATGTTACGTCGCGGTCGAGCAGGAAGACGTGCCCGTTGAATGTGCGGGTGCAGCACTGTGAGCAACCGGTACACCGGAACCCGATCTCCCCGATGATGCCGGAGAGCCGTTCCAGGGAGTATTCGAAGAGGCTGTTGCGTTCCTGCGTAAGGGCGGCGATGCGGAAGGGAATCGGTACAAGGGAAACAGCGATCACCCCCTCTTACCTACAGGAAGATGTGACAGGGGACTATATTCTTTTTTTCCTGCGGTTGTACGGAGCACCCGTGTCCATTGTTGCGGACAGGCAAATCTCATTGCTGCACCCTCACGCAATACTCCTGCTTTCGTAGGGCCCTGAACCGTTCCGGCAGCGACATGAGCTCCCGGGCACACCGTTTCCGGATATCCTCCACCGCCGGCAGCGGTTGTACCAGCCTGCCGTCCCGGAGACAGGGTTCGACAAGGCCGCCCTTCCCGTGGCTCTCCATCCTGATCACCTCGTCATAGTCCATCGTCCCCTCCTTATAATGCCGCACCACCTGGCGCCGGTAGGGAAACGTGGTCTTGCCCGGGCTGGTCTTGTACCGCGGGCCCCCTTCATATTCCACCAGCTTGTATACCATGTCGAGATACGGCGCGTCCGAGGAAGTGATAAAATGCGTCCCCACCCCGAACGAATCGATCGGGATACCCCCGGCCAGCCACCGGTCAATGGAATACTCGTCCACGTTACTGCTTACAAAAATTTTGATGTGGGGTAACCCGGCACGATCGAACCTGTCTCTTATCGTTACCACAAGGCCGGCCAGGTCCCCGCTGTCGATCCTGATACCGGTTACGGGCACACCCTCGCGGGCAAGCGCAACGATGGTCTCCGTGCAGGCAAGGGTGTCATAGGTATCGATCAGGTAGAGACCACGGTCGGGAAAGGAGGACTGGTATGCCCGGAACGCGTCTTCTTCCCTCCCGAAAAGCATGATGTACGAATGTGCCATGGTCCCGACAACCGGGATGCCAAACCGTTTTCCTGCTTCAAGGTTCGAGGTACCGGAGAACCCTCCGATATAGGCCGCCCGGGCTGCCGCAATCCCTGCACCGGGAGTATGGGAGCGGCGGAAGCCAAAATCGACAATGTTCTTCCCGCGACTGACGGCGACAATCCTCGCAGCTTTCGAGGCAACGAGGGTCTCGAAATGGATGCAGTTCAATGCCAGGGTCTCTAAGATCTGGACATCGGGAAGCGGCCCCTCGATCTGGACGAGGGGCTCGTTCTGGAATACGATACTTCCTTCCGGTATCGCGTAGAGCGTTCCGCAAAACCGGTACTTCCTGAGATAGGAAAGGAAGGCCCTGCTGAAAATACCGAGTGCCTCCAGGTATTCTATGTCATCGCGGGTGAACCGGAATTGCTCTATCCGGCTGACAAGGGTTTCAAGGCCACCGGCAACAAGAAAGTTCCGCTCTGCAGGGAGCGTCCTTGGGAAGATCGAGAAGACTGCGGTCCCGGTCTTTTTATGTTCGAGAAAACTCTGTGCCATCGTGAGTTCATAAAGATCGGTGAGGAGTGCAGTACCCATGAGGCTGGTCCCATTCCCTTGTCCGGCAGGTTCCCGGGTCCCGCTGGTCCCGGAATCCCGGACTCGTACCTATTCTCTTCCGCCGCGCAGGAGAAAAATGAATGGATTGGCGCGAAACCGGGTGTCCGTTATTCTCCCACCGTCCCGGGAAGACAAGCTTCGCAAGTACCCGAAAGCATTGTCAGGGTGCAACACAGGCGTTTAATATTCCCTGATGGTACTTTCTCCCAAAGAAACGGGAATTGAACATGCAGACAATTTTAAAAGTGATACGTTATCTGATAGCACTTTTCGTTATTGCGAGTGGCATCCGGGTCGTCCTGATGCCACCCTTTGGCGACGAGCCTTTAGGGATATGCGATCATTGCAGTCGGGCTTTTCATCCCGGTGACCACACTCTCCATCGCGAGGACGGACGATCGGTCTGAAACCTGAAACCCGCGGTCCGATTGAAAAATGAAAAAAATCAGTACGCCCGCCATGGTACAATCTGATCGTAGATTTTTAATTTGTCCATGTTGGGAGTAATCACCCAGATTTCCACCCTGTCATTATTCTGGGTTGTCGAATCAAGATCGATCTCTTTTCCCTTAGTGAGCGGCTGGACCATACTGGCGGTCTCCACGACCCCGTCGGACCGTGTGAGCTTGATGTCGATCTCCGGCATGACGTTCATGCCCTTACCTCCGTTAAGGACGATATTGATCTGAGGTTTGGGTGCATAACCGTTGTTCTGTACCTGCATCTCGATGCTCCAGACCTCCGGGAGTGTCTGGGTGGGGCCCGGGGTGACAGAGTCTGAGGAGACGGTGGGGGCACTTGTCGGTGCGGCCGTTGCTTCGTTCGTTGCAGAGACCGTCGGTGCAGGAGTAGCGGAAGGTGCTGCCTGCTGGGAGCACCCCGCAACAAGCGCGAGTACCAGGCAGAACCCGAGTGTAAGGGCAATAGCCAGAATCTTTTTCATAACGGAAGGTTTCCCGGGAGGGTATTTGAGTGTTTTGACACCGGGCATGTGCAGGTGTACCGGTACATCCGGCGGGCAGTCCCGGCAGCGGCCGACGGCCGTGACATCCCGATCGTATCACGATCTCATCCGAATACGTTGTTTAACGAAGAGATAAAAGAATGAAGGTTATGCCCGCTTTCCTGATGCCGGCTCGATCCCCGTAGGCTGGTTGCGGATCGTCCGCTCCTTCATGATGGAGTAGACTTCTGCTGCATTTTCTTTTGGCACTTCGACAAACGAGTAGGAGTCGAGGATCCGGATCGCCCCGATCGCCTTTCCGGGTATCCCGGTCTCACCGGCAATCGCGCCGACAATGTCCTTGGGTGCGACCCGGTGCTGCTTCCCTACCCCGAGGAAGAACCGGACCATGCCCGATTCCGCACCGGTGTCGCCAAAATCGATTGCACCCGGCTTCTCTGCCTGGGGCTCATCGCCCTGGTCCATCTGCATCCGGAGGAGGGCGGCCGCAATATCCACGGTGCTCAGGTCCCCCTCGGCTTCCGACTCGATGATCCGGACGTACTGTTCGAGGCCGCCTGCCTGGATCGTCTCGCGCACCCGTTCAAGCACCCCGCGGGTCCTGGACTGGGTCACATCGCTCTGGGAAGGGACCGGCATGCGGGCGATCTGGACTTTTGCATAGTGCATGATCTCCCGGAGCTTGGTGAAGTCCTTCGGGGCGACAAACGTGACGGCCTTGCCGCTTTTTCCCGCCCTGCCCGTGCGCCCGATGCGGTGGACGTAATATTCCACGTCCTGCGGCACGTCATAGTTGATGACCATGTCCACATCCTCGACATCGATTCCCCGCGCTGCCACATCGGTTGCGATCAGGATGTCGATGATGCCCTTGCGGAACCCGCCCATGACCCGGTCGCGCTGGGACTGTTTCATATCGCCGTGCAGCTCGTCGGCACGGTACCCGCGTGCGCGGACTTTCCCGGACAGATCCTCTGCCCGGCGCTTGGTATTGCAGAAGATGATCGCAAGGTGCGGGTCTGCCATGTCGATGAGGCGGCAGAGCACGTCGAGTTTCTCGCGCTCTTTCACTTCGATGTATACCTGCTCGGTCTGCGGCACGGTCAGTTCTGCATACTCGACCCGGACGAATTCGGGCTTGTTCTGGAACTTCCGGGAGATCTCGAGGATCGGCTGCGGCATGGTGGCGGAGAAGAGCAGGGTCTGGCGGTGCTGCGGGACTTTCTTCAGGATCAGCTCGATATCGTCGATGAACCCCATGTCGAGCATATGGTCGCCCTCGTCAAGCACGACGGTGGTCACATCATCGAGCCGGAGCGTGCGGCGCTGCAGGTGGTCCATGATGCGCCCGGGCGTGCCGATGACGATATGGACGCCGGCCTGGAGTGCGCGGAGCTGGCGTTCGATCGGCTGGCCGCCGTAGACCGGCAGCACCGCGATGCGGGGGAGGTGGGCGAGGAGAGTCGAGAACTCTTCGGCGATCTGGATGGCGAGTTCGCGGGTGGGGCAAAGCACGAGTGCCTGCACGGTCCTACGGGATGGATCGATCTTTTCGATGATGGGGATGCCGAATGCGGCGGTCTTGCCGGTGCCGGTCTGGGCCTGGGCAGTAACGTCACGGCCGGCCTGGATGAGGGGAATGGCGAGTGCCTGGATGGGTGTGGGCTCTTCGAAGCCCATGTCTTCTATTGCTTTTCCGATCTCCCGTGAGAGGTGCAGATCGGAAAACTGTATACGTGTATTCATATCGCACCACCATTTGGTGCGAAGGTTCTTAAGATGGCGCACTGAGACAGGCGCCGCGATCCGGCCAGAGGAATTTATATAATGGCCGGCGTGTCGATAGTGATCAGGTGAGATAAATGAAAGTTGTCGCGTTCAACGGCAGTGCACGCAGGGACGGGAACACGGCGATCCTTGTGAATGCGGTTTTTAAGGAACTGAAAAAGGAAGGGATCAAGACGGAACTCGTCCAGCTCGCGGGAAAGAAAGTCCCCGGCTGCATCGCCTGCATGAAGTGTTTTGAGACGAAGGACAAGCGTTGTGCAGTCACGGGCGATATCGTGAACGAGTGCATAGAAAAGATGCTCGAGGCCGACGGGATCATCCTTGCCTCGCCCACGTACTTTGCCGACATATCGGCGAATATGAAGGCGCTCATCGAGCGGGCGGGCTTTGTCGCGAAGGCAAACGATGACATGTTCCGGCGCAAGGTCGGGGCACCGGTGGTCGCTGTCCGCCGTGGCGGGGCAATCCACGCGTTCGACTCGATGAACCATTTCTTCTTCATCAGCCAGATGGTGGTGCCCGGCTCGTCCTACTGGAATGTCGGGATCGGCCTCGCGCCGGGCGACGTGAAGCATGATGAGGAAGGGATTGCCACCATGAAGACGCTGGGCGCCAATATGGCGTGGGTGATGAAGAAGCTGAACAAATAAAAAAAGAAACTCATTTTCCTCCACGGAGGTATTATTTTCCTGACGGGCCGGTACAAGACCGGCGGGGCGATCACTCCCCGCCCATCACCATTCCCGCCAGCCTTCTTGCCTCGTCCGCCCGCTTTCCCGCAACCGGATCGTTCTTTGCAAATGCCGGATCGATCTGGTCCCGGATACAGTACCGTGGGGAGCCGTCCTCGCTCATGGAACACCATACGGATATCCGGTACAGGCACAGTTCCCGGGCTTTTATCTTCCGGATCACTGAAGCGAGGTGCCGGCTCGTGAGTCTGTCGATTCCCATGATCGTGTCTTCGCAGATCTTTGTGACAAGCCGGATCTTCTCCTTCATCCATTCAGATGACAGTGCCTTCTGGCTTATCGCGGCGATGTAATCGAGGCCGAGTTCCCGTCCATGGCCATCTTTGGCTATCCCGATCACCTGAATTTCAAGGAGCAGGAACTCCTCACCTTCCAGTATCCTTTGCCGGGCTTCCTCCTCGGTATACTCCTTGATCACCGGTGCATAGGTGGTCTTTTCGAGAACCTCGAACATCTCCTCGGATTCCCATCGTTCTTCCCGTCCCGTTCCCGCCAGCGCCAGCAGTCGTTCGATCTGCTGCCGGCAGTCCAGCGCCCGGCCGGCAGCTCCGGCATCGAGCGCTGCAAATTCCGGGTCGATCTGGTCGCTCACTACCGTCCCGTCATCACCTGCCATTTCGGCCCGGGCGGTCACGGCAAGCCGGTACAGCATCCGGTCCTTCCCGCCGTCCTGTTCAACGAGCGCGAGAAGCCGGAGCCGGGCGTCGTCATCCATGTTCATCACGGTTGCCCGGCAGAGCCCGGCCAGTCTCGCGTTGATATCGTCAATTCCCTGCGGGGCGCCCTCCGGCCCGGCGGGGTCAGGTCGAGCAGTATCCCGGGATCTCCCCGGTACCGCGCGAACTTCACGTGGACCTCGACCCCGCCAAGAACGACCTCTCCCTCTTCCTGTAATTTTCTCTCCGTTTCAGATTCTTTCATGACGGATACACCTCTTCAAAGAATTCATTTGCCCATAATACATGTTTGTCCTGACTGCCCCGGGCAGGGATCCCGTCCCAGGAGCAATCCTCCCCCGGGTATGCGGGACGTCCATCAACCCGTCGTTTCCGGAAAACGCTGCTGTATCGTTGCCAAATGTGGTCATTTCCGGGCTCGCAAAAGGTGCCAGAGTGCCAATCTGGGGCTGAAATGACCTGTTGCTGGAATCACAGTGTCGGTTTTCACCGAAATATTGTCGATCGATCCTCCGGAAAGGGTAATCGAAGGTCAAAATGACTTCTGTTGACTTCATCTCAGATCTCCTCACCTATCCTCCCCGGTACAGACGGAGGTTCGTTCCCGCTATGCTCCGGGGACCCGGCGTTCCCGCCAGACGATGGTCTCCCATGGGACGACGCTGTTTCTGATGGCAATGCCGGCATTTCATCCGCGACCGGCTCTTCCGGACCCTGTCGTTTTTCCGGCTCATCCGGGCTGGCTTCCTCTGACTTCTTCCGTGCCGGTTTTTTCCCGGCATTTTGTTTCGCCGCTCCTCCCGGTTTACCGGTATCCAGAATTTTTTTCAGCTCGCTGCTGCCTGCCGGACCGGCAGATTCCCCTGCTTTCCGTGCGGCATTCCATTTCACCAGCCACCGGTATATCGGGCTTTTGGGGTCGATGACGGGTGATGCCGGACCCTGAACCGTTCCTGCAGATGCAGGACCGGACGATATACCGGTTTTATCCGGTATGAGCGTCGGTTCCGTTACCGGTTTCACCTGGTCAAGCGGGGTGCCGTAACAATCGATCTCCACGAGCCGGGCATCTTCGATTCGGAAGTGCCGCAGGGTACCGTGCCGGGAGTACAGCCACAGCTCGCAGGAGACCGGCCCGGTACGCGGGATGAGCCGGAGGCCGGTGATGGCATCCGCAAACTCGGCCTCGATATCCACAATGCCTGCATGAATCCTCCGGGCCAGCCGGACCCGGACCAGCACGAACAGGCCGTTACCGGTGATGAGGAACTCAGCGAGGTTCAGGAGCGCTGCCATGAAGACCATCACGTGGCCCCGTTTCAGTGCGAACGGGATGGCGAGCGTGAGTCCCTGGGAAATTTTCGGCCCCCTCCTCATGAGATACCTCCCCCGTGGCCATCCCGCACCCGTACATCGTCCGACGCCGGGCATCCTTTTTTGCAGGTAGTGTTCCTGTCTTTTTTCTTGTCTGTCATTGTTCTGTCCATTAATTTTTTCCTCTGCAATCCTCTGTCACCGGGTCGAAGAACGCTCATGCGTTCAGGTAAAGGGCGATGTCCTTCTCCTCTCTCAGGTCTGATGACCTTCGTGATTCTGAAGACTTACCGACCTTTTCCTGCCTCATCCCCGCGGGATTCGGCTTTTGCACTCCCGGTGCATGATGCGAACACCTCCCATGCGGCAGGTCCCCTATCCAGGTTACGCTGCCGGAAGTATCCGGCGGGCTCCGGGACGACCGTCCCGCCGGACCGGCGTTCACTGACGCTTCCTGCAACCCACGTTCAGGGCACACCCCGTGCGTTCCGTCCCGCGGTTGCGGCACAACGAAGTGCCTGTCCCACAATGCCGTTGGGAGTTGAACGATCTGTATGGCATTCACTACCGCACCGGACAGCCGGTTGCGGGCGGGAGTGTTGGTACCCCGGGCCCGTGACCGTGGCGGTGTGCAGCGATCGGGCGGCATTTGTGATTAGCTTAGGTTCGAAAAAGATCTATATATACAAATTGGTTGATAGAATTTTTTCTGGATTTTGTACAGGAATCGGGGCTTGTATTGGGGCTGGATTAATATAACTTGCGGGTTCTGGGATTTAACCGCGGGGGTTCAGAATGATTTGAGATTATTATTTTTTCAGTAATGTTTTAAGATCTCTGAGACTCTTCTGGATCTCGTTTTCCAGAGTCTCGATCTTCTGGATTATTACTTCCGGTTTTTGGTACTGGACTTCTTCGTACTCGATCTCCTTGTACCGCGAGATGGAGAGATCGTACCCGTTCTCTTTGATCTCGCTGATTGGCACAAAGAAGCACTTGCCTTTCCGGTCCGTGGGATTCTCTTTCTTACGGTTGCGGTAATGCTTGATAATATCCGGGATATCCCCTTTGCCATCGATGAATGTACGCTTGTCATCAAGCGAGTAACCGTCCGCGTCCATATTATAAAACCAGACTTTCTCGGTTGACCCTCCTTTGGTGAAGATAAGTACCGCGGTTGAGACACCGGCATACGGCTTGAAGACACCGGATGGCATAGAAACGATGCCTTCGAGTTGGCACTTTTCAAGCAGGATCTGCCGGAGTTTTTTGTGGGCATTGGAGCTGCCGAACAGCACACCATCCGGCACGATGACTCCGCACTTCCCGCCAATCTGGAGGAGGTGCATCATTCTCTCGACAAAGAGGAGCTCGGTCTTGGTAGTCTGGATGGTGAGGGCTTATCTCTTGACAGTCACTTTTTCTTTCAGGTATTTTCCGGGACGGCTTGCAACACAGGGCACAACATCTTCGGAAGTGTCATGCCGGAATATGATCTTATCTTTTCCGCGCCCGGCAGATTTGAAGGAAATCTTATGGATGCGTTTCCCATCCTCATTCTGGATCTTGTCGAACTCTTCCGGCCCGATCATCGACTCGATAAGCGAGTTGTCAAAATCCTCAAGGCGTTTGACCAGGGGAGAGTCTTCATTAATCGAATACAGCCAGGTCCGTCCCTCTTTCCGGATCTTCACCATATTCCGGCTTGAAAATTTCTTCATTGCTTTTGAGATCGACTGCCGGGTCAATTTGATCTCTTCAGTCAGGTCGGCCATGTCAAATTCGATCCCATACATCGGCAGCAGGAACTGGAGGAGCCGGGTCTCGCAGGTGTCCCCGAATAATCCCTCGAAAGGCTGTTTCATGAGAATATCCCTGCCCGGATGTTTGGCGGACAAGGTTTAAAATTGTTGTTAAAAAAATTTAACAGAATCGCGATTATTCAATCAAGATGGTGGACCCTGCCGCTACCAAGGGGAGTGACGTTCAGCCCGTGATTCTTCATGACGGAGTATGCTTTGCCGATATCAGCGATGTAGTATTTTGGATCGTCTTTTTTGATGGTTGCGATGTATCCCTTGTTCCTCAGGTTCGCAATGGCTTCATCGAAATCCTGGTCGAATTTCTTAAAGAGAATTCTCCTGAGTTTTTTGCTGTGGTAGCCGGCGTCAGTTTTGAAATTTTTGTTACGATAAAGGATGTATAAAATCTGTATTTCCATGTCGGTTAGTGCGCATGGCATGATCAACAATATGTATTGATCTATTATATATCGGGCATGATTTCTTGATGAATGGTAATGCAGATATCACTGCCTCTCGCGGAAACCCGCGATCCGGAAAAACAGTGTTGGAAGATCACACCTCAATCGTCATCCCGTCCTCCGCTGCGATCAGCCCCGGGCACTCCGGTGCAAACCGCTCCTGCACGGCCCGCCGCTCCTCGAAGGTGCGGTAGACTTCCGCGCCGAAGTGGACGAGGGCGAGGCGCTTTGCTCCGGCCTCCCGTGCGATCCCGATCGCGTCCTGCGGGTTCAGGTGCGGCCAGTCCGGGCTCTCCCCGCCGGGCTTCAGGCCGCACTCGGTGATCAGCAGGTCGGCGCCGCTTGCAAGGGCCACCGCATTGTCGCAGACACCGGTGTCCGTGCAGTACGCGATCACCCTGCCATCGAGTTCCAGCCGGTACCCGAAGCAGGGCGCGGGATGGACGAGCGGGAGGCAGGTGACCGTGAAGGGGAGGTGGTGGGTTCCCGGGGCCAGTTCGCATACCTCGTTCCGGAACGGGAGTGTCCTGAACGGCACCGTATAGGGCTCGGCGACAAATGTCTCGAGATCCCCGCGTGTCCCCTCCTGCGTGAAGACCGTAAGCCCCTTCCGGAACCGGTATTTGCAGAGGATGTGCAGGCCGGCGATATGGTCGATGTGCATATGGCTGAGGAAGAGGTACGCCGGTCTGTCCTGCGTGATGTACCGGTCTGCCTTCGCGATGCCATTGCCGGCATCGAGGATGATATCGTAGTCCTCCGACTGCACGAGGACCGAGACCGTGTTGCCGGTCGGGCTGTCGTACCACCCGTTGGTGCCAAGGAACGTCACCTTCATGGAAGGAGGGTTATCGTTTCGGGGGGAAATAGGTTCAGATGGGTGTCCAGTTTGACAGAAAGGGATCCGGAGGAGAAATGGGAAGGTAGTATCTCTTCTTCCGGTCATCTGAAGGACTGCGATCCCTATCAGCCATTGGGAACCTCCCGATCACAACTCCCAAATACCCCTGCGCCCGACTCTTGATCAGATGACACTGGAGTGCAGCGGATGGTAAAAGTCGGCGTCCATGTCTCGATCGCCGGCTCCCTCGACCTCGCGGTGGACCGGGCAAAAGATGCCGGGTGCGACGTCTTCCAGATGTTCTCGCGCAATCCCCGGGGATGGGCGTACCAGCCCGTTCCCGGTGAGGTGGCCGAAACCTTCCGGGCAAAGATCCGGACTACCGGTATCATTCCGGTCGACCACATGCCCTACCTCCCCAATCTTGCCTCGCCCAGACCCGATGTCTGGGAGAAATCCGTATCAACCCTGACTGCCGAACTCGGCAGGTGCGGCACGCTCGGTATCCCGTATCTCGTGACCCATCTCGGCCACCACCTCGGCGACGGGATCGCCGGGGGGCGGTCGCGGGTGATCACGGCGATCAACGCGGCGCTCAGGGAATCGGGGAACGCAGTCCAGCTGCTCCTTGAGAATACTGCGGGGGAGAAGAACAGCGTGGGCAGCAGCTTCGGGCACATCCGGGGGATCATGGACGGGATCGAGAAGAAGGACCGGATCGGCATCTGTTTTGACACCTGCCACGCGTTCGCGGCAGGCTACGAGCTCCGGACGGAGGAGGGCATCCGGGAGACGCTTGCACAGCTCGACGAGCAGGCCGGTCTTTCGAACCTGAAGCTGATCCACCTGAATGATACCAAGGGCGAGCGGGGCAGCGGCCTCGACCGGCACGAGCATATCGGCATGGGGTTCATCGGGGAGGACGGGTTCCGGCGCATCCTCCATAACAGGGTCTTTGCCGCCCTCCCGCTCGTCTGCGAGACACCCGTGGACGACCGGCGGGACGACCGGGGCAATATCGCGAAGGTACGGGAACTGGCCGGGGGCCGGTGAAGGGCGAATTACCGGCCGATGTGCTGGTGACCCCGGACGGTCACCGGCTGCTCGTAGTACGCCGGCAGGTATTCCCGTTCCTCTACCACACCTGCGGCTTCCTCAAGGTGTCTGGTGATCGCGAGGCAGTCCGTGCCGTGCGCGCCGTTCACTTTCACCCGTATCCTCCCCTCGTTGTCGATCGTGATCTCCATTTCCTGCATCTCCATGCTATCTCCTCTCAGTGTTATACCAGCCTGTGCACCGGTGCAGCCTTTTTTACGAGTGTCCCGGTCACAAGGTCGCGTGCCGTGACACGCAGTTGTTTCTCCTCATCGAGCGTGAACGTCAGTTCGAACCGCGGCTCACCCTTCAGGGCCGGCGGGGCAGCGTCCAGAAGCGTCGGTTTCCGTTCATTCACCAGTACCGGCCTGCTCCGGTCCCCGGCATCCCCGGCCGGCCCGGCCAGCCGGATCCCCCCGTCAGGGTCCGAGACCAGCTCAAGTGCAGGTGCACTTGCATCCGGTGAGGTGCTGATCTCGTACAGGGGAATACCGAGGCGGGCCTGGCCATCGTACGCGGCGCTGATGGTGATACGTGCCACCTGGCCTGCGCTCGGGTACCGTGCCCCACTGCGCACGAGGAAGCGGTACCGGTGCTCGCGGGCTTCCGGGTCCCAGTACCCTGAGGGCATAGTCGTTCCTGATCCGGTCCGGCCTGGCCGCACCGGGCCTGAACAGGGCGGCCCCGCGGGCAACGGCATCGAACGGGTGGTCGCACAGGACGGGAACACCATAAAACCGCTCTTTTACGAGTTCCTGCACCGCGGGGATTGCAGATCCCCTGCCGGTCATCAGGACAGCGACCGGTGGCGCCTCCCCGCCCCCGTACGAGCGTGCAGCTGCCTGTGCCCGCCCGACCGCCCGTTCGAGGACCGACGGGAACCCGTGTTCCGCAACGATCCTGCCGATATCGTCCCGGGAAACCCTCCCGGAGACGGTTGCCCCGGAAGGCGGATCTGCAATTTCAAGCATGGCCTCGCCTGCTGCTGCCAGCTGTCCGTGCACCTCACCGATCATTCCCAGGATCCTGTGGTACATCCGCTCTGCTTTCGCACCGGAATACTTCGGGCGGTTCCGTGCCAGCATCTCCTGTGCGATCCAGCCGTCGAGTGCCCTGCACCCCGTATCCTCGCAGGCAGTGCCGGCAACCCGCATAGGGCCGGGGAGGGAATGGTCCGGTATGGCTTCGCTCGTGATAACGGATACCGTGAGGTCCGTCTCGTCGAAGCGGACAACGACAAATTCCTGCCCCTCTCCGGCAACCAGCCCGTACCCTGCTGCCGCTGCGGCGTGTTCATCGACCGTGTGCCACGACATCACCCCGGCCCCGCGGGCAACGGTCCCGAGCCACCCGGCGTACCACTCCGGCGCACCGGCGGGAATGGCAAAGACGACGGAAGGGTTCCCGGGGCACTCCCGTACCGCCCGGGCGAGGACCGTCCCCAGGAAATCCACGGCCGCATCGCGGAAGGTGATCCTCTGTTCTCCGGCCTGAAGGCGCACCGGGCTGTTCTCCAGCAGGTAAGTACGGATCCAGCGCGCCGTCGCAGGATGGCCGGTGTGCCCGGCGCGGATCACGTCACTGCCGATCGTCCGCGTCCGGTCTTCATCATAGTGGACCAGGACCGGGATGGCGTGGACAGGTCCTCCGGTCCCCGCAGCAGGCATTTCCTGCGACCAGCCGGGGAACTCCAGGGTCCGGTACCCGTTCCCGTCCGGTCCGGAGATGCCGGTGATCAGGAATCCTGCCCCGAAGTCCACAGCAAGGCAGACAGAGGGCCGGGGGGATGGTGCGTACCTGTCCACGGTATCACCCGACGATCTGGATATCGTACATCCCTGCGTCGCGGAATGTCGTGCAGAGCCCGATCTCGCCCTGGAAGCGGATGGAGAGCATGCGGTGGAGGAACCTCCACTGCCCTGCCGCGGCCTCCGTGCCGGCCGCCAGTTCCTGTTCCCGCGCATCGGAGAGGTCTGCAAGGGTTGTCTGCGACAGGGGCCGCATGAAAGGCAACCGGGAGATACGGATGGCCCCGTCGAGACCGCTGGTGATGATGCAGTCTTCGCCCTGCACGGGCACGATCCCGGTGACTGCCGCCGCATGGGGGGGCAGGGTCCGGACCAGGGACCGTTCGTGCACGGAATAGACGGCAAGGGTGCCGTTGTCGTACCCGGCGGCGATCGCGAGACCGTTTTCCGTGAATGCAAGAGCAGTTGGTTTTCCCAAAACCTGCAGGATCGTCCCGGCAGCCGTTCCTCCCGGCAGGCGGTAGAGACGGATGCCGGGGTCGGTACCTGCCACTGCGAGTAAGGTGCCATCCGGGGAGCATGCACAGGCGCTCACCTCGTTCCTCGCATCCCTGATGATGGTGCTCTTCCGCTCCCCGGCCAGTTCCCAGATGCGGACGGTCGTGTCGTTGCTGCCGGTCACGAGTACCTGTCCTGCCGGATCGCAGCAGCAGCAGGTGATGGTGCTCGAGTGCCCGGCCAGCGTGCCTGCCGGTCTCCCGCCCGGCACATCCCAGAACCTCACCACCCCGTCCCAGCCGCAGGATATGCATGCGGTCGCATCGGGCAGGAAGGTGAGGCACCGTACGGTTGTTTTCAGGTTATCGCACGTGGCAACAAGGCTGCCCTTCGCGAGGTCCCAGATGCGGAGGCTGGCATCGCTTCCGGCACAGGCAAGATATGCCCCGTCATGGCTGGCGGCGATGGCCCTGACGGAGGGTGTGTACATATCGACGGACCTGGCCAGGGTGCCATCCTGCCGGGAAAAGATGCGGACCATGCCATCCGAAGTCCCGGCAACGATCCCGGCGCTGCCGGAGCCGGGGGCGGCAATGGTGGTAACACCGCCGGCCGGGCGCCGGAGGGTCCGGAGGAGTTCCCCAGAGGGGATCGCCCTGAGGGTGACGGCCCCGTCCCAGCCCCCGGTGGCAAGGATGGTGCCGTCCGGCGATATGGCGCAGCAGGTGACCGGTTGTTTATACTCCCGGAATTCTTTTACCCGCTGCCCGGCAGGAATGCTGAAAAAGTATACCGTGCCCTCGTTGCAGCCGGCAGCGACCAGGGTACCGTCAGGAGTCATTGCGCAACAGGTCGCGAGACGGTTGTAGAGGGGAAATCCGGCTGACGGGCCCTTCTCCGGCCAGCACCAGAGCCGGAGAACGTGATCATCGCTGCCGATTGCGGCCATCCGTTGCTCCGGTGATATTGCGTGGCAAGCCGGATGGCCGGAGTACCCGGAGTACGTCCGTACGGGTTCTCCGGTGCTCCCGGCCCTGGTACCGGGGGGGAGTGTTCATAGACCACAAACAGCTGGTCTCCCTGCCCCGTGAAGGCAAGGGCCCGGACCAGACCGCCGGTGCCCGGTACCGTCCATATCTCCCTGCCTGTCCCGTAATCCCGGCAGCACACCGTCCCGTCGGCATGCCCTGCAGCGATGGTCGTCCGGTCCTGCGCAGGGCAGAGGGCGGTGACGGGAGACGGGTGGCCGTGTACTTCCAGGACGGTCTTTCCCGTCCGGCACCCGATGCGGATAATCCCCCCGCTCTGTTCGCCGGCAATAACCTCCTCACCGTTACCGGACAGTACCGCGGATGCGATCCGGTGGTCCCTGTCCCCGTACGACCAGACGATCTCCCCCGAAGGGATGCCGGAACAGCGGAGTGTCCCGTTGTCCCCCCCGAGATCAGGCACGAATTGTCCGGCGTGAATGCAAGAAAGCCGATGGATCCGGCGTCTGTCGTCATGGATGCGAGGAGCCGGGCGGATGATACCTGCCACATTGCCACGCCCCCGTAGCAATTACCGGTAGCGAGGAGCGACCCGTCCGGCGAGAATGCAAGCTGCAGGCACCGGCTGTCCTGGTTGTCGATGGAGATGAGGGGTTTTTCAGGTACCGGGCAATTCCATGCATCCGGCAGGTCGCGGGCGAGTTCATCGAAGACCCGACGGTCATCGCTTGGCGGTCTCCAGCCTGAGGTTTTCATCGCGTGCAGGGCCGGCACCGCGGTTGAGGGAGGCGCTGAGAATGCCAGGAGCCAGAGGTCCTCCCATGCGCCCGTTGAGGTGAGGTATGCCGTCACCACTTCCCACTCGCCATGGGACCATGTCCCTGCATTGCGAACCGGGTCGGTCCCCATGAGCGTACGTGCGAGGATATCAGCCAGGCGGGGGTTTCCGGCGCTGCGCTGCGCCCGGGTCCTGATCGACGGCGGTGCCGCCGCATACCCCCGGGCGAGGAACGGATGATCTGCGCCGGGATCGGACCTGCACAACGCCTCCTCCTGCCCGGTCAGGTACAGGAAGAGCGCCCGCAGTGCCGGGTCCGAGGGAGCATAGCCACAACTGAGTGCAATTCCTTCAAGTGCAGGGTCCGCGAGCTCCAGCACTTCGCTGCAGAACGCGTCGATGGCTTCCTGCGATGAAAGGGAGCAGAAGGCGCCGGCCGCGATCTTCCGTACCGCTGCATCGGGTGTACCGGCGGCAATGCCGGCAAGCGTGCGGACTGCCCGGGCATCGCCGTTTCCCGCATCACCGGCCATCGTCCTGACCGAACGCCGGTAAAACAGGGGGCCGATCACCGGGACGGAAGGGGGATCTTCATGCATCTCACGGGAGCCCGGTCTCGAATGTCTCCAGCGCGATCGCCTTCCCGTTCCCTGGCGGCGGCGTGGCCGCCCGTGACGCGGACTGCGCCCTCCCCTCGGCGAGCCAGGCCCGGAGCGAGGCAACGGTCTCCCGCTGCGAGACGGAGAGGGGAACCTGCGTCTTCATGCAGAGGAGGATATCGGCGGTCGTGACCCGGCGCATGTTCTCGTTGAATGCACGGTACATCGCATCGATGATCGTCTGTTCGATCTCGGCACCCACGTACCCCTCGCTCTCCTTTGCCAGGGTGTCCAGCTCGAACTCCGCGGGTATGCACTTGCGCTTCTTCAGGTGCACGGTGAAGATCTCGCGGCGTTCGTCGACCGTGGGGAGGTCGAGGAAGAAGATCTCGTCGAAACGGCCCTTCCGCAGCAGTTCCGGTGGCAGGGCGGAGATATTATTGGCCGTCGCCACGACAAAGCAGGGGGATGTCTTGTCCTGCATCCAGGTCAGGAGGTGGGCGAAGACCCGCTGGCTCGTGCCGGCGTCCCCGCTCCCGAACGCGAATGCTTTCTCGATCTCGTCCACCCAGAGGATGCACGGGCTGATCGTCTCGGCGAGCGAGAGGGCACGGCGTGTCCTCTCCTCGGATTCTCCGACGAGGCTGCCGAAGAGAGCCCCCACGTCGAGCCTCAGGAGCGGGAGGTGCCAGAGATCGGCGATCATCTTTGCCGTCAGGCTCTTTCCCGTGCCGGGTATGCCTATCAGCGCAATGCCCTTCGGTGCAGGGAGCCCGAAGTCGCGTGCGTCCTGCGTGAACGCCCGCTCGCGGAGACGGAGCCAGTCCTTGAGGACTGCGAGGCCCCCGACGTTCTCCGGCGTCTCGGTATAACTGTAAAATTCCAGCGCGTCCGAAGCGCTGAGGATGTCCTTCTTGTCGGCGATGATCGCATCGATGTCCCGGTCGTCGAGCGTGCCGCGGGTGACAATTGCCCTGGAGAACGCCCTGCGTGCCTGGTTGAGGGTCATGCCGAGGGCGGCCTGGATGATCTTTTCCCTCCCTCCGGGAGACAGGGAGCAGGTGATGCCGCTGGTGGCGAGCAGGGTGTCAAGATCCGCAGAGATCTCGGCTGCACCGGGAGGAGGGAAATGTACGATCACTGCCTCGTCGCGGATCTCGTCCGGGACCTGGGGTGTCGGGGTCACGATCACGATTGTCCGCCGGTTGTACCGGAACGCCTGGGAGAAGTTGCGGATCCTGCGTTTTACCTGCGAGTTGTTCCAGAACTCGTGGAAGTCCTTGAGGACCACCACAGCACTCTCGTCGGTCTTGACGATGTCATCGAGTGCCGTGAGCGGGTCGCGGGACTGGTTGAGGAAATTTCTGTTGCCGGCGATGACGGAAAAACCGTCCACGCTGTCCCACGCGATACACTGGCGCGGGGGGTCCCATGTCCCGCACACCTCCTTGATCTGCGACACTGCTCTCTCTTCTTCCGGGGTAATCACGACGATCAGGGTGACCCGGGCCCGGAGAGACACGTTCAGCCTGCGCGAGAAGTCGGGTTCGGCGAGCTGCATGGCTTACTTCCATCTCCTGACGACAATCCGCACCGTCCCGTCCTTCTCCTCGTTCTCCGAGACCATCTCAAAGCCTTCGGCAACCGTCTGTTCCAGCACCAGCTTTTTCGCATATTCCTTCTGGATGGCCTCTGCCTGGCGTTTCAGTTCTCCGGCAAGCTTCGTCTCGCCTTTTCCCGGAATGCCCCACCAGTCTCCCACCATATCGTACGTGCCGTCCGGGTTTTTCACGAACCCGAGGCCGTATCCCCCGGATTTTTTCACGGCGATATCCACCGTGTGCCTGCCGTGGTACCCGCTGATGGTCGTATCGGTCTCGACCTGATAGCCGAGATCCTGCATGCATTGGACGAGCGCCTCGCGGTGACGGAATACTGTCCTGATACGGCTGAAATGCGACATCTCCTCACTCCCCCCTGCAGCGGCCTGCGATCTGCCGTACCATGGGCGCCCGGGGAAAACCGGTCGTCGTGATCGTGCCATCGGGTGCGATCGTGAACTCAATGCGCTCCCCGGTGTCCCGTACGTTCAGGGATCCCGCGGGAATTTTTCCGGTCAGGGGCAGGACCTGCTGGTTCGACGACCCGATGTACGGGTCGTTGCAGGCCATGGTATCGATATAGGGGCCGGCAATGAGGAGGTCCGTGACAGCCAGGAGCCGGTTCCACGAAGGGATCTTTCCCATGGCAAGTTGTCCGTACGTATAGCCGGTATAGGTCACGACCGTAAGCCCGGCATCCCGCACCTGTTCTCCCACGCAGGCGAGTGCATCGGACTGCGCAAAGGGCTCGCCGCCGGAGAACGTGACCCCGTCAATACCTGCGGTTGCGAGGATCCGGCCGGCGAGCTCGTCTGCAGAAACCGTAAGCACGGGAGAAAAGGGCCAGGACTTTCGGTTGAAGCAGCCCCTACACCGGTGCGGGCACCCCTGCACCCAGATGACGGCCCGGGTTCCGGGGCCATTCACGGCTGACCGCGCGAGAAAACCCGCGAGGTTGAGCACGCTCATACGTCGGCATCCGGGGTCGCTGGTATGATGCACCATCATGTTTCCGCCACGTGCTGGCTGCTTGTATGAATCCGGTGAGGGTGATCGATGTACCTGATAGTATTACCCAAATAATCCCGGAATGAAAAGCATCCTCGGGGACGTGCAGTTAAGCATACTTATGAGATACGATCTGAGTATACAGGTTCGATTCTCACCCTTTTAAACGCATTGCTCCGCAATCCGGGGGTATTTCTTTTGTATTTCTTATGGATTACCGGCAAGCCCGTTCCTGCATGGTTAGGCCCGCCCGCCAGGTATCCACGCGCCATTATAATCCTTCAGCAACAATAGATCCGGTAGTGTTGGCAACATTTGACGGCTCGGTGATCCGTGCAGGAAAAGACGGGCGCACTCTCTATGAGCAGAGCGGGTACGGGCGCATGGAGGGAGAGGGCTTGCGGCTCTCCCCGCAGGAGGCGCTCTACCTCCTCCACCGCCGGAAAATTGATGTCGAGGGGTACAGCTTCGATACCCTCTTCTCGGGATTTGCCGAACATCCAGATTTCATGCGGAGTTTTCTCGTCTATCGCGACCTGCGGGAACGGGGCTATGTCGTCCAGACCGGTCCCCATGACTTCAGGGTCTTCCGACGGGGGGAGAAACCCGGTACCGGAGAATCCCTCTACCTCGTACGGGTCCTCTCGGAACGCGACCCGATCCATTTCGGGAAACTTATCGAGGAAGTAGTGGCCTCACGGAACATGCGGAAGCAGTATGTCCTCGCCGTCGTGGATGACGAGGAGGAGCTCACGTATTACGAGATCAAGCTCCAGAAACTGGCGGATGCCTGTGGCAGCGGACAGCCGCTCCCTTCCCACGAAGCGATACTGATGGGAAGATCGGGCATGGTCCGGGTACCGGCACGTTCCGGGCTGGAGCAGGCCGGTTACGGCAAGCGGTTCGACGCGGAACGTCTCCTGCTCGCCCCGGTAGAGCTTCTCTACCTCATGGGAACGGGGACGGTCCTCCTGAAAAAAGGCAGCGATCCCGTGAACCCGTCCGAACTCCTCGCCCTGGCAAGCGAGACCGACCGCGAACTCACCCTGAAACATACCGTCTATACCGAACTCCGCGGCCACGGGTTCACCCCCCGCACCGGTTACAAGTTCGGGCACCACTTCCGGGTGTACTGCGGCAAATCCGTTCACTCCGACCTGCTGGTCCATGCCGTGGAGAAGGATGCCGCCCTCCCCATGAGCCTCATCTCGCGCTCGGTCCGCATGGCGCACAGCGTCAAAAAGAAGATGTTCTTTGGCGCTGTACATACTTCAGGAATCCAGTTCGTCGAATTCGCGCGGATCAAGCTGTGAGCAGAATCATGCAGGAACCTCAGATCAATCCCTGGTCAAGTATACCGTCCCTTGATATCGGGAAGACCTTTGCCGACTTCGGCATCGATCCCATCGCACCGGTCATGGCGGAACTTCCGGAGATCCCGTATTTCATGCGCCGGGGCATCGTGGTCGGCCACCGGGACTACCGTCCCATCGCCCAGGCGATCAGGAACCGGACACCGTTCCATATCCTGACCGGGTTCATGCCGAGCGGCCACCCGCATCTCGGCCACCTGATGGTGATGAAGGAGGTGGTCTGGCACGTGCAGCAGGGCGGCAACGGCTACATCACCATCGCCGACCGGGAAGCACACGCAGTCCGCGATCTCCCGTGGGAGAAGTGCAACGAGTACGGGAAAGAGTACCTCGCCTGCCTCTGCGCGCTCGGGTTTGAGGGGCAGACTTACTTTCAGAGCGGAAACGACCGGCTCAAGGATCTCGCGTTTGAGGCAGCGACCAAGGTGAACTTCTCGGAGCTCACGGCAATTTACGGATTCGGCCCCGATACCGACCTTGCCCACGCGGACAGCGTCATCACGCAGGTCGCGGACATCCTCTACCCCCAGATCGACCGGGAACCTGCGCCTACGGTCGTGCCGGTCGGGGTCGACCAGGACCCGCATATCCGGCTTACCCGCGGGATCGCCCACAAGATGCGGATGTTCACGGTCGAAGAACGCGACGGTTACATCAGCGTCCGGTCGAAGAACGCTCCCGGATCGGCGCTGGAAGCGGTGAAGAAGGCCTTCCCGCACGCGAAGAAATACGAGGGGCATGTCGATATCAGGGGTGCGCAGTGTGCGGACGTGAAAGGGAAGGTGCGGGAGATCGAGAGGGAACACGGCGGCTATGCATTCTTCACCCCCTCGTCCACGTACCATATCTTCATGCCCGGGCTGACCGGCGGGAAGATGTCGAGCAGCGTCCCGGAGAGCATCATCTCCTTCTACGAGCCCGAGGCCATTGTCCGGAAGAAGGTGATGAGCGGGATCACCGGCGGGAGGATGACCTTAGAGGAGCAGAAACGCCTCGGCGGGGAACCGGATGCGTGCTCGCTCTATCTTCTCAACCTCTTCCATATGGTGACGGACGATGCAGAACTCGCCGCGATCCGGAGGAAGTGCACGTCAGGTGAGATGACCTGCGGCCAGTGCAAGAAGGAGACCGCGGAGCGGGTGGTTGCATTCCTGAAGGATTTCAGGGAGAAGATGGATGCAGCGGCAGATAACATCACGGTGTGACGATGGCAGAACTGACCCAGAACGAGAAACGGCTGCTTGCAGTGCTTGAGAAGGAACGGAAGGCCGATGCGGAGCACCTCGCCCCGGTCATGGGCGCGACCCCGGAAGCGGTCGTGCAGTGGGGGCTTCTCGGACAGGACCGGGGCCTTACGGAAGTTCTGCGGGGTGTAGCAAAAAAAATCGGGTACACTGATGAAGGGAAGAATTATCTGAAAAACGGGCTTCCCGAGACCCAGATCCTCAACGCAGTCGGCAACGGCACTGCCCTTGCCACTCTTCAGAAACATCCGGCATTCAGGATCGGGTTCGGACAGTTGCGTAAAAAAGGCCTGGTAACCGTGAATGGCGGGATGGTCACAAAGACCGCGGATGCCTCGACCCGTGAGGACGAGGCGGTGCTGAAACACCCTGAATCCGGCGATCCGCGGACACGAGAACTCATAAAGAGAGGTCTTCTCCGGGAAGATGAAACGGTCTGTTATACCCTCTCGATTACCGATGCCGGTTCGCTGATGGTGAAACAGGGCCTTGACCTGCGGGAAGAGACCGGTACTCTGACCCGGGACCAGATCCTCTCCGGAGCGTGGAAGACCGCAAACCTCCGGAAATACGATGTCACGAAGCCCCCGAAGAAAGCGTATCCCGGCAAGATCCACCCGTACCAGCGGATCATCGCCGAGATGCGGGAGATCCTCCTCGACATGGGGTTCACCGAGCTCTACGGCAGCATTGTCCAGCAGTCCTACTGGAACTTCGACGCCCTGTTCCAGCCGCAGGACCACCCGGCCCGCGAGATGCAGGACACCTTCTACCTCAGCGAGACCCTGCCCCTGCCGAAGGGTTATGAACGGGTCAGGGCAATGCACGAGTCCGGAGGGGATACTTCCTCGACCGGCTGGGGCGGCACGTGGAAGGAGGAGAAGGCCGAGCAGTGTGTCCTGCGGACGCACACGACGAGCCTCTCCATCCAGCACCTTGCAGCAAACCCGGACCCTCCCGTCAAGGCCTTCTGCATCGGCAGGGTCTACCGGCGCGAGACGATCGACACGACCCACCTTGCAGAGTTCGAACAGCTGGAAGGGATCGTGATGGACGAGGATGTCCACTTCGGCAACCTGCTCGGGATCCTCCGCGAGTTCTACCACCGCATGGGCTTTACGGGCGTACGGTTCAAGCCGTCCTATTACCCTTACACCGAGCCCAGCCTCGATGCCGAAGTGTTCGTAGACGGGATCGGGTGGATAGAGATGGGCGGTGCGGGGATCTTCCGCGAGGAGGTCACCGCACCCTTCGGCATCCAGTACCCGGTCCTCGCATGGGGGCTTGGCGTGAGCCGGATCGCGATGCTCCGGCTGGGTCTCAAGGACCTGCGCCACCTCCACCGCAGCGATGTCGCGTTCCTCCGGGAAACCCCGGCGTACCGAAAGACCGGGGGAGGTGCCTGATGGCGGTCATCTCGCTCCCCTACCGGTACCTCGAGCGCCTGACGCGGACCGACCGGAAGGCCATCCTCGACAAGATCGCGCTCATCGGCTCCGACATCGAGCGGATCGAGGAGGATCATGCGGACGTGGAGTTCTTCCCGGACCGGCCCGACCTCTTCTCCCCGGAAGGGGTGGCACGGGCAATGCGGGGCTTCCTCGGTATCGAGACCGGGCTCCCGGTGTACCCTGTCAAAGCGTCAGGCATAAAATTCACCATCGACCCCGCCCTTGCCAACATCCGCCCGGTCCTCGGGGGCGCGGTCATCCGCGGGATCTCGTTCGATGATGAGTCGATCCAGAGCATCATGGCCCTGCAGGAGTCCCTGCACTGGGCAGTAGGCCGGGGCAGGAGCAAGGTGGCGATCGGGATCCACGACCTCGATACGGTCAGGCCACCGTTCCACTACATCGCCTCCCGTCGCAGCAGGGGATTTATTCCCCTCGACTTCACCGAGAAGATGACGATGGAAGAGATACTCGAGAAGCACCCGAAGGGCAGGGACTACGCGAAGATCGTAAAGGACTTCCCGCTCTTCCCCCTCATCGTGGACGATGACGACCACGTGCTGTCGTTCCCCCCGATCATCAACGCCGAACGGACGCGGGTGACGATCGATACGGAGAACATCCTCCTCGATACGACCGGGACCGACCGGAAAGCCGTGGGTGTAGCGGTCAATATCATCTGCACGGCGATGGCAGAGGCCGGGGCGGAGATCGAGAGTGTTGAGATCAACGGTATCCAGACTCCCACGCTGGCGCCTGCCGGGCGGGTCGTAAGCGTGAAGGAATGCTCCCGGCTGCTGGGCATCGGGCTGACCCAGCAGTCGATGGCAATGCTCCTCGAAAAGATGCGGTTCGGGGCGCAGCCGGAGGATGCCGACAGGGTCAGCGTACAGGTCCCGTGCTTCCGCGCCGATATCATGCACGACTGGGACATCTTCGAGGATGTTGCGATCGCGTACGGGTATGAGAACCTCCAGGCCATGCCGCCGGCGACCTTCACGGTCGGGAAGCCCAACCCGGTACAGAGCTTTGCGATGATCGCACGGGAGATCTTTTCCGGTCTCGGCTACCTCGAAGTGATGCCGTTCACGCTGACAAACGAGGACGTGCTCTATACGAAGATGCAGCGGCAGGAACGCCCGGGGGTCCTCCGCGTGCTCCACCCGATCAGCATCGAGAACACGGTGGTCAGGACCGAGCTCCTCCCCCTGCTCATCGAATTTTTAACGCTGAATAAGCACCGCGAGCTCCCCCAGCGCCTTTTCTCTGTCGGGGACGTAGTCGACAGCTGCACCACCCACCAGCAGGCAGCCGGGGTCAGCACGCACCCGGACGCGGACTTCTCGGAGGCCTATGCATCGGCCGATGCGGTGCTCCGCGAGCTCTCCATCGACTATGTCGTGAAGGAATCGGCAGATCCGGCGTTCATCGACGGGCGCCGTGCCGATGTCATCGTGGCCGGAAAAACGGTCGGGGTCTTCGGAGAGATCCATCCTGCGGTGCTGAACGCCTTCGAACTCGAGCATCCCGTGGCCGCGTTCGAACTCGACCTCAGAGCCGTACCGGGATACCCCGTCCTCTGAGGTACTCTTTGACATCCTTTACCGTGAACTCGCCGTAATGGAACACGCTGGCAGCAAGGCAGGCATCGGCTTTTCCTCTGGTGAAGCCGTCGTAGAAATGTTCAAGGGTTCCGACTCCGCCGCTCGCGATGACCGGGATCCCGGCGGCATCGGAGATAGCTGAGGTGATGGCGATATCGAACCCGTCCTTTGTGCCATCGGTCTCCATGCTGGTGAGGAGGATCTCCCCTGCACCCCGGTCCTCTGCATCCTTTGCCCACGCGACGGCGTCGATCCCCGTCGGCCTGCTCCCGCCGTAGATCACGACCTCGTACCAGCACGTCCTGCCGTTCCCGAGCCGTACCGGGACCGCTTTTTTATTGGGAGAGAAATTCCGGCGCACGTCCATGGCGACCACGATGCACTGGGTGCCGAAGGCCTCCGCCCCGCGGGTGATGAGAGCAGGGTCGTGGACTGCGCTTGTGTTGACGCTCACCTTGTCGGCACCGGCCCGGAGGATCTGCTGGATATCGTCGAGGGACCGGAGACCCCCTCCGACTGTGAGCGGGAGGAAGAGCCGGTCGGCGGCCCGCTTGATCAGTTCGACGATGATGCCCCGTTTCTCCTTGGAGGCCGTGATGTCGAGGAATACCACCTCGTCTGCGCCCTGCTCGTTGTACCGCTCGGCAAGCTCCACCGGGTCCCCGGCATCGCGGAGCCCGAGGAAGTTCGTCCCTTTTACCACCCTGCCATCCTTCAGGTCGAGGCAGGGAATGATCCTTCGCGTCAGCACCATCTGATACACCTTGGGCGGCGGATACTATTACGTTTCCCCTGCTCCTGCTGCTCCCGGAGTTTTTATGTAACTTGGCGTGCCTACTCATAGGGTAGTCAGTATACGGGAGCACTGGTGCTTTCAGTGCTCCCATGTCACGGGGATGTTCATGAATTCAGGAACGCTGAAGATCGAATGGGCTGCGCAGTACATGCCGGTGCTTGCCGCCATAAAAAAACAGTTTGTGAAAGAGAAACCGTTTGCCGGTATGACGATTGGCATGGCACTCCATGTCGAGGCAAAGACTGCAAATCTCGTCTCCACCCTCGCCGCAGGCGGCGCTGAGGTGCACATCACCGGGTGCAACCCGCTCTCCACACAGGATGATGTGGCGGAAGCGCTCAACCATGTGAAACATGTCCACTGCTATGCAAAGCGTGGCTGCACGGTTGAGGAGTATTACGCTGCTATCGACAGCGTCCTTGATGCAGACCCCGTCATCACCATCGATGACGGTATGGACCTCATCCATTACATACACACCAAACGGCGCGACCTTCTTAAAAAAGTCATTGGCGGCTGCGAGGAAACCACGACCGGCATCCACCGCCTCCGCGCCATGGCAGCGGAAAAGAAGCTCGAGTTCCCGGTCATTGCCGTGAACGATACGCCCATGAAGCGGTTTTTCGACAATGTCCACGGGACCGGGGAGAGCGCCCTTTCCTCGATCATGATTACGACAAATACCCTGATCGCCGGGAAATACTTTGTCATCGCCGGTTATGGCTACTGCGGCCGCGGACTTGCAAAGAAAGCCCACGGGCTCGGCGCCAAAGTCGTGGTCACCGAGATCGACCCGCGACGTGCCCTTGAGGCCCACATGGACGGGTTCATGGTCATGTCCATGGAAGAGGCGGCAGCGTTCGGCGACATCTTCGTCACCACGACCGGCAACATTGCCGTCATTGCCGAAAAGCACTTCAGGAAACTGAAAAACGGCGCTATCCTTGCGAACGCCGGGCACTTCAATGTCGAGATCGATATCGGGTGGCTCCACAAGAACGCCGATAAGGTCATCCGGCGCGACGGCATCGAGACATTTATGCTCAAGGGAAAGGCAGTCCATGTCCTTGCCGAGGGCCGGCTCGTCAACCTCGCCACCCCGAAAGGCATGGGCCACCCGATCGAGGTCATGGACCTGAGCTTCGCCCTCCAGGCGCTCTGCACCCTCCACATAGCGAAGAACGGCAGGAAACTCAAGGGGGGTGTCTACGAGGTACCGCAGGAGATTGACGAAGAGGTCGCAAACCTCAAGCTCTCCTCGCTCGGGCTTACCATAGACGCGCTGAGCAGGGAGCAGAAAAAATACGGCTGCAGCTGGGATATCGGCACCTGAGATCCCGGCGCAACTTCCCTTTATCCTTCCCTTGCCGCGTACAGGTATTCCTGTGCATAGCCGCAGTATTCCCCGAAGTGCCGGTATGCAAAACAGCGGATCGCATCGTATTCCTTTCCGGTAAGGGGTTTTGCGGTGTTCAGTTCCGGGAGGTAGTGCTGCTGCATGATGCGCCGTATCCAGACATCTACCGGAAAGGCCTCATGTTTCTGGAATGCGAAGAGGAGGATGCAGTCAGCGGCTTTGGGGCCGATCCCCGGCAAACCCATAAGTTCCCGCCGGGCATCCGCGTATGGCAGGGCACCGATGGTCTCTTCCCAGACGCTCCGGTCCGGAATGGCACGCGATGTCCTGAATACATAAGGCTCACGATAACCCAGCTTGCAGCAGGCAAGCGCTTCCTGACCCCTGCATACGATCTCGTCCGGTTCCGGGAATGCGTGAAATGTCCTGCCTCCTGACCGGATCTTTTTGCCAAACCGCTCTGCCACCGCCACAATCCTTCGCCGGATCGTCGGGATGTTGGAGTTGGTTGCGATGATATAGGAAACGAGGCACTCCCATTTCGGCTGACGGATCAGCCGGAGGCCCCGGTATTTTTCAATGGCGGCGTGGATGATGGGGTCGGAGTCTATGGAAGAGAGAATTGGTCCGGGATCTTCAGTAAGGGAAAAATATTCGCGGATGAACGCGGGAGGTGCGCCTTCGAATGTGAGTTTCCGCCCGTCCTGCCGTATCCGGATCGCATGGCTGCCGACAATCCCCCGCCAGGTGCCGTCGGCGGTCCGGTCCCAGCGGAACACCTGCCCGCACCCAAGGGTCTGATTCAGGGAAAAAGGCTGGTCCGGAGGAAGGGTGATGACCGACATGGGATGGCACGCGGGCTTGAGACAGTACGCATATTCAGTTGTGACGCATCGCGATTTAACCTGCCGGTACAGACATAAAGGAACAAGGGAAAAAGCGTGGCTTTGCCAAAAACCGTTCTGTTACTTTCGCTCCGGAACGAATAGCATTTTAATATATAAATCAATAGTTCCTGTCATGGAATTAACGGAAACCCTCAAAGCATTCATCGAAGAAGGACAGGACTGGGAACGCAAACACACGTCGGTAAAGGGCGTTTCCATTATCCGGCTCCCGGCGACGAAGAACCGTGCCGCATCCCTTGCCATCGATATCAACCCCATCGGTGCCAATGGTCTTCCGATGAAGAAAAAAGGTATCATGATCATGAACTCTGCGGAGATTGCCGCGTTCAGGGCTGCTTTCAACAATGAAAAAGTTGACAGCCTTATCGCCGCGCTTGAAGAGGTCCTTCCGGAACGGAAGGCTGCGGGGAAACCGGCAAAGGCAGATGTCCTGCAGATCTGATCCGGAATCGTCATCAGCCTCCCACTGCAACGGAGTGATGCATATCGGGAAATGGATAACGGCAAGTCTGGTAATCCTCCTCCTGACGGTTATGGTATCAGGGTGCCTTGGCAGCAGGGTACCCGATGTTGCCAGTCCCACCCCTCCTGCGGTCATGGTCGACTATCACCGGACCGGGGGAATTGCCGGTATTGATGACCGGCTGGTCATTTTCGATAACGGGGCTGCCGTGATCTCGACGAGGACGATCAACTTCGAGATCCAGGTCAACCAGACCGAGCTCGCCACGATAAACAGGCTGTTTGAACAGGCAGATTTCGATTCCCTGCAGGGGAATTACACCTCCCGTCGCGGCGGTGCGGATCTCATGTACTACAGCATTACGTATCATTCGAAGAGCGTGGTGACCGAGGACACTGTTGTCCCTGCAGAACTTCAGCCGGTTATCAATGAGTTGAACACGATCATAAACACCGGCCGTTCCCAGAACCTGGCGACGGGATCCCTTGCCGGTATCAGGACATGACGCGTTCTTACTCTGCTACCCGTGACGTTCCTGCACGGCTTATTCCGGGGGGTGCCGACACTGCCCGCCCGGAAGCAGCCAACCCTGCAGATCTCTGACATCCTGAACAACCGGGAGACCCCGGCGGGAAAGGATCGCTCCTGAGCTTAAAAAAGGTCACTTGTTCTCATACATGCACGACTGTACATCGTGGCCGAGCTTGCCGATCGCATCGGCCCGGCAGCGCTGGCAGTGCCGCATCTGCTTCACATATTTCGAGCATTCATCCTGCATCTTCCGCTTCATTTCCGGTGTCGGCGGGGTGATATTCGCAAACTTGTACTGGGCGATGAGCGGGATCACGTTGAAGGTATAAACACCCATCTCGCCGACCTTCTTGGCGATTGCCGGGATGTGGTCCCCGTTGATGCCGGGGATATAGACGGTATTGATCTTGACGATCATGTGGCGTTTGACCGCTTCCTCGATGCCTTTCATCTGCTGCGAGAGGAGGATCTTTGCGCCTTCCACTCCTTCGTAGCGCTTGCCCTGGTAATCGATGAACTGGTAGATCTTCGCCCCGATCTCCGGGTCGATCGCATTGAGCGTCACGGTGATATTGCCGACATCGTACTTCTGTAAGAGATCGATCTTTTCGGGAAGCAGGAGACCGTTGGTGCTGATGCACTTGATGACGTTCGGGTACTGTTCGTGGAGGCGGCGGAGCGTCTCAAAGGTCTCCTCGTTTGCGAGTGGTTCCCCGGGCCCTGCAATACCGACGACCTTGATGTAGTCGTATTTGTCCACCACTTTCTTGACCATGTCCATGGATTCGTCAGGATTGAGGACGCGTGTCGTAACACCCGGCCTGCTCTCGTTGACGCAGTCGAAGTCCCGGATGCAGTAGTTGCACTGGATATTGCACTTTGGTGCTACCGGGATGTGGCACCTCCCGAAACTGTGGCATGCCTTTTCGGAAAAACAGGGATGCTCCTGTATTTTGCGCATCTGTGCAGGATCCCACTGGACCTTTCTTCCCTGGACGTCGGCGACTCTCACTTCATCGGGCATAATGAACACCACTACATTCGTTCTTGTGGTATAAATACCGTGCAATCGTGATAGCAGTGGCGTCCATACTTCCCGAAATGAGTTTGATCATCCCGCTCACCTCGTGGACGCAACCGTCGCACACGGGGCAAAGACAATGGTATAATGGTTGGGAGACCAAGGTACAGGAGAACACCATGAAGCAATCCGAGAAAGTGAAGGGGAAAGAGAACGTTGCCGCACGCAAAAAAAAGATGAGGCAATACGCGATTGGCATCGCTGTTGTCCTGGTCGTTGCCGCAGCAGTTGCATTTTATCTTTTCAACCCGTTTTTTGCAAAAGCCGGCGATACCGTTGCCATTTATTATACCGGGACCCTCGATAACGGCACGGTCGTGGAATCCAATCTGAACTCAACACCTTTCGTGTTCACTATAGGCAAGGAAGAGATCATACCGTACGGCCTTCCCGATGTGGTGATCGGTATGCAGCAGAACCAGACAAAAACGGTGGTACTGCCTCCTGAGAAGGCGTTTGGTGTCTACCAGTCGTCGCTTGTACAGACGGTCGATATCTCTTCACTGCCAGCGAATACCACGTTTGTTGCAGGACAGTCTTACCAGATAATACGGAAGTCCGATAATGCGGTCGCGCACGTGAGGATCCTGAATGTCACGCCCACCACCGTTACGTGGGATGGGAATCCTGACCTGGCAGGTCAGAACCTGACCCTGAAGATCCTGCTCGTACAGATCGTGAGGAACTAACTTTTTTCTTTTAAAATTGGGTTGAAATCCTCAGAATAACAAGCAGTCGCTCTTGGGGACGACGAACCTTACGGCAGGCAAGGTGAGGCGGGAGAAGAACCGGTAGGTTCTTCGACTTAACGCTACCGCAGTCGAAGAATTCCGATGAAATTCAGGTATGGTCGAAGGTCGGCTGATGCCTCCCTTCTCCTCTTCGTGGTTCTCATGAACCACTCAGAGAGTCAAGGGGATGCTCCCCGCATGCTGCCTCCCCCTCCGGGGAGACTGCTGTTACCGAAGGGAAAAGCAGGCTGAAGAAGAACCCGCAGGGTTCTTCGACATGAGAGAGGGGGTCACCCCCATTATATACAGCAGAGTCCGACAGCATGACAAAGAAAAAGGATTTCAACAGAGCCTAAAATTAGTAAAAGATGGGCCCGGCCGGATTCGAACCGGCGACCTCCGCCGTGTAAGGGCGACGTCATAACCGACTAGACCACGAGCCCGGTAACTTACTAATGTCGCCCTCGGGATTAATAACATTGCTGATTATTTTCACCGGTAGCAGCGAATCCGGCGGATATGCGAACGGGGAAGAATGAAAAAAGGGAGTGGTGCCGCACATCGTTTTGCATCCAGGAGATCCGGAAAACGAATGTTATGACAACAGGGAAAATGGGGGGGAAGAACCGTCACTCTTTTTTGAGTCTGATGTCGAGACCGTATTTTTCCGCGTTTTTATCGGCAATTGCCTGAATGGCAGCAATCTCTGCATCCTGCTGCTTTGGCTTGAAAAGGTGGCGGAACCGCTTCTGGGTCCTGAGGTACTCGGTAACCGGCTTCCGGACAACTTTTTTGACCCTGGTGACCTTGCCCTCAACCATCTCGAAGTTTGCCCAGAGGCCGGTCTCGATGGCGAGTTTTGCAATGGCGATGGTCTGGTCGCCCTCGAAACCCCACCCGGTACAGCATGGTGCATGGACCTGCACGTAGCATGGACCCGGCGTGGCCATCGCCTTCTCGACCTTCTGCATAAGGTCGGCCGGGTACGCGATAGAGGCGGTTGCCACGTAGGGGGCCCCGTGTGCGGCAAGGATCGCCGGCATGTCCTTCTTGGGCCGCTTGTTGCCAAACGAGTGCGACCCCGCGGGGCTCGTGGTGGTGCTGGCATCGTACGGGGTGGCACCCGAGCGCTGGATACCGGTGTTCATGTAGGCTTCGTTGTCGTAGCAGATATACGTGAAATTGTGGCCGCGTTCGAAGGCGCCGCTGATACAGATCATGCCGATATCGAATGTCGCCCCGTCTCCGGCCATGATCACGATCTTTTCCTTACGGCCCTGTTTTTTCAATGCAGCTTCAATCCCCGATGCGACAGCGGACGCATTCTCGAAGAGCGAATGGATCCAGGGGACTTTCCACGCGGTCTCCGGGTAAGGAGTCGAGAAGACTTCCATGCATCCTGTTGAAGAGACGACGATGGTTTCCGGACCGGCAGCTTTTGTCACGAGGCGTGCCGCGAGCGCCGCCCCGCACCCGCCGCAGGCACGGTGGCCGGAATCGAAGAGCTCGCAGGTCCTGCATTTCTCCGCCATAGTCAGAGCACCTCCTTTCTCAGGCCGAAGAACTGGTCGCCCTGTCCTTTTTCGGCGAGCGCAACGATCTCTTTAATGTCCTTCTTTCTCACGTCCCTTCCTCCAAGACCGAGGATATAGTTCCATACGGGAATGGTCGAGCCATAGAGTGCGTCCTTCACTTCGAGTGCGGTTGCCCCTTTGGCCCCGAGCGAGATGTTTTTGTCCAGCACGGCAACGCGTTTCGCCCCCCTGAGGAGTTTTGCCACATCTTCTGTCGGGAATGGCCGGAATACGCGGATCCTCAGGAGCCCGACCTTCCTGCCTTCATTCCGCATCTCGTCGATTGCATCCTTTATCGTGCCGCAGAGGGATCCCATTGCGACGATTACGGTCTCTGCATCATCCAGCTGATAGCCTTCCACCATCGCGCTGTAGTCCCTGCCGAATAATGATCCAAACTCCTTGCCCGCTTTCGCGATCACATCCCGTGCCCCCTTGAGGGCCCTGTCGGTCTCGTACCGGAACTCAAGGTAGTATTCGGGTGTTGCATACATCCCGAAACTGATGGGGTCGGCCGAATCCAGCCTCTCCGGGGGTGCGAACTTCGGGAGGTACTTGTCTATATCCTCCTGCGTCAGCATGTCAACCGGTTCGTACGTATGGGAGAGGATAAACCCGTCGAAACAGACGAACGATGGGAGGAGGACCCCGTGGTCCTCAGAAACACGGTAAGCGATGTAATGGAGATCCGTAGCCTCCTGGTTATCTTCCGCGTAGAACTGGAGCCATCCAGCATCGCGGAGCGAGACAGAGTCCTGCTGGTCGTTCCAGATCGAGAGCGGGGCACCCATGGCGCGGTTTGCGATGGACATGACGATCGGCAGGCGCATGCCGGCCGCGTTGAAGCAGACCTCGAACATGAGGGCGAGCCCCTGCGAGGTGGTGGCGGAGTAGGCGCGCGATCCTGCCGCGCTGGCACCGATACAGGCCGAAAGTGCAGAGAGCTCGTTTTCCACCGTGATGTATTCAGCATCGAGCTCGCCATTGGCAACAAAGTCCGCGAGCGCCTCAACGATGTGCGTCTGGGGGGTGATCGGGTATGCCGAGACCACCTGAGGGCGGCAGAGCCGGACTGCTTCTGCTACCGCGTGCGATCCCTCGGTTATCTCCATCATCTACTTCTCCTCCTGTTTCATCGCGATCGCTTCCTTCGGGCACTCTTCTGCGCAGATCCCGCACCCCTTGCAATAGGTATAATCGGGTATGAAGGTACCTTCCGTATCCTCGTGGATACAGCCTTCGGGACAGAGGGTCTGGCACATCCCGCACTTTGAGCACTTCTCGTGATCAAAGAGGGGTCTGAAGACCCTCCACGAACCCGTTTTGTTATCCGGGGATCTTCCCGGACGGGCACGACAGCCGACAGCAAGGGCCATTATGCTGCCCCCCTGACGGCATCGAATGCCTGACGCGCAGCCTCGATGTTTTTGGCTGCCAGGTCCTTCGGGAACCGGTGGTTGAGTGCATTCTCGAGCGCAGTGAACCGGATCTCCCCCGTTGCTGCGGCAAACGCGCCCATCAGGGAGGTATTGGTGATCGGCAACCCGAGTGCCCTGAGGGCAATGGACGTCGCATCGATCGTGATCAGTTTCACCCCTTCGGGCACATGATAGTCCGGCTTCTTCTCGGTGTTGACGATCACGATCCCGCCGGGCTTGACTCCCTGGAAGACATTGACGTCCTTGATCAGCGTACTGTCCTGGACAATGATGTAGTCGGGTTCATAAACCTGGCTGCGGAGCCGGATCTTTTTGTCATTAAACCGGACGAACGCCTGTACCGGGGCCCCACGCCGCTCGACACCGAATGCCGGGAAGGCCTGGGCGTAGACGCCGCCTTCAAACGCGGCGACGGCAATGAGTTCGGCAGCAGTGACAGACCCCTGGCCACCCCTGCCGTGGATGCGTAGCTCTCTCAAGAAAAATCCCTAGTAATCTTACATGATAAATCAATATAAATCTAGAGATCCACATCGAGCCCGAGAATCTGCTGCCTTCCGGAAAATACATCCTGAGCAATCCGTGCACATCCTCTGGAAGCGCACCATTCGTCATATACTGCCGGCTTTGAGCCGAGAAGCGATCCGACGTCCGGTGCGACAACCGGTGCAAGGCTGCCTGCCAGCGCCACCGGAGCGCGGGGGTTCAGAAGCCTCATCGCCGCGCATTCCATGGCGGTAAACATGGCGACCGTGTGCATGCGTTCTTGTTCCGGTTGGGTGAAGTTTACGCCGGCATGCTGGAACGCCTCGTTTGCCGTGCAGGCCCCCTCGTCGATCCTGCGGATCGCGTCTACGTCGAGGGCACCGTGAAGCGTACCCGGGGCAAAGATGCAGGCATCGAAAGCCCCGACCAGTTTTCCTCCCGTCACGAGCAGGGTAACGGTGTTGGAGCTGATATCGGACACGATGACGTCCTCCCCGAGATCATGGCAGATCTCGTAGGCAATACCGATCTTCTCGGGACTGGCCTGGTGGGAATAGGCCTTGAACCGCGGGTCGGTCGGTGAACCCCGGTGGAGTCCCGGGATCGCAATGGCGGGGATGCCGCTCGCGGCTACCTCGTCAAAGACCCGCGTCCCGCCGCCGATATGCTTCCCCGCCCCTTCGCGGCTGACGAGTCCGCGGTTCTGCACGTTTCCTATGCGGGTGATTCGGGAGAAGTTGTCCCCCATCGAATAACATACCGCGATGCCCTCGATCTCAGGTAAAGGACAGATGCGGGCGAGATCGGCGATCCGGAAGTCTTTCGCGGCCTCACGCGACAACTTGAACTCGCGGGCTTTCCCGGCAAACCGCATGGCAGTCGTGCCGTGATCGATCCCTATGAACATAGCAGTAATCCTATAGCATGGATGACATAATAGGTATTGATGTTTGACGTGGTGACAGGCGGGGCCGGGTTTATCGGTTCGCATCTGGTTGACACGCTCGTTGCGCAGGGCAACGAGGTTCTCGTGATCGATTCGCTTTGTGCCGGGCGCAGGGAGACGATTGCGAGGCATATCGACGACTACAAGGTCCGTTTCGTCGAGAAAGACCTGCTTGGTAACGGCTGGCAGGAGGCAATCCAGGGGGCGGACCGCCTCTTCCACCTCGCAGCGGATCCTGACGTCCGGCAGAGCGCGGTCAACCCGGAACCGGCTATGCAGAATAATATCATGGCTACGTATCAGGTACTTGAGACAATGCGCCGGTACAGTATCCCCGAACTGGTCTTCACCTCCACGTCCACGGTCTATGGCGATGCGACGGTCATCCCGACACCGGAGGACTATACCCCGCTCGAGCCGATCTCGGTCTACGGCGCGAGCAAGCTCGCCTGCGAAGCGCTCATCTCTGCGTACTGCCACTCGTTTGGCATGAAGGCCTGGATATTCCGGTTTGCCAACATCGTCGGCGTAAGGAGCGGTCATGGTGTGATCACCGATTTCATCCGTAAACTGGAGGAGAATCCGGGCGAGCTCGAGATCCTCGGCGACGGGAAACAGACCAAGTCCTATCTCGAAGTGCACGAATGTGTCGCGGCGATGCTTTATGCGACCGGAAAGGCGCGGGATACGGTCAATACCTTCAATATCGGCTCCGAGGATTGGATCGATGTAAAGAGCATCGCGGAGATCGTGACGGAAGAGATGCACCTTCCCGATACGAAGTTCCGGTTTACCGGCGGAGAGCGTGGCTGGGTCGGTGATGTGCCGAAGATGCAGCTCTCTCTGGAAAAGATCAAGAGGCTCCGGTGGAAGTCGCAGACCGGGTCACGCGGGAGCGTCCGGATGGCAGTCAGGGAACTTCTTGCAGACCGGTGAGGTGTTTCATGAAATACATCGTTGTCCTCGGGGATGGCATGGCGGATGAGCCGCTCGCGGAGCTGGGTGGGATGACTCCCCTTGAATATGCTCAGACCCCGAACATGGACCGGATGGCCCGCGAGGGTGCCTGCGGGATGCTCAGGACAATTCCCGACGGCTTCGAGGCGGGCAGCGATATCGCGAATATGTCGGTACTCGGGTACGCACCGGAAAAATACTATACCGGCCGGGGCCCCCTCGAGGCAATGAGCATGGATATCGACCTTGCCCCCGACGATGTCGCGTACCGTTGCAATCTCGTGACCGTCGAGAATGAAACCATGGTGGACTTCTCATCCGGTCACATTTCCAGCGCAGAGGGAAAAGAGCTCTTCGCATCGCTCCAGCCATCCATCCCGGACGTAATGGTCCGGGCCGGCGTCAGTTACCGTAACCTTCTGGTGGTCCATGGGGGTGAGGCCGCCCGGACAACGCCCCCGCACGACATCGTGGGGCAGGGCATCCCCCCCTTCCTTCCGAAAGGCAGGGATGCCGGGCTGCTCCTTCAGTGCATGGGGGAGAGCCGGGGCGTCTTCGATAACCACCCGGTGAACCGGGCCCGAATTGCTGTCGGCAAACCTCCCGCAACCCAGATCTGGCCCTGGAGCGGAGGGCACAAGCCTGCGTTCCCCCTCTTCCGGGAAAAGTATGGCAAGACCGGCGGTATCATATCGGCCGTTGACCTCCTTAACGGCATTGCCCGGTGCGCCGGGATGGAAGTGATCAAGGTACCGGGTGCCACCGGCTACCTCGATACCGATTATACGGCGAAGGCACGGTATGCAATCGATGCGATACGGCATCTTGACTTCCTGTACCTCCACATCGAGGCACCGGACGAAGCGGGGCACCTCGGGGATACGGGAGAAAAGGTGAAGGCGATCGAAAAGGTCGACGAAGTCGTGGGGATGATCATGGATGAGTTCCATGGTGTACTTGCCGTACTTCCCGACCACCCGACCCCAATCCGGGCCAGGACTCATACCCGGGACCCGGTGCCGTTCGTTGTCAGGGGCAAAGGAAAGGACGGGTTGTCAGGGTTCTCGGAAAAGGCCGCACGGTCGGGACATCTGGGGACGAAAAATGCAGTTGGATTCCTTGACTTCCTCTTTTCATGAGCAGGGCGGCATCAGATCCCTTGCGTCATCACCGGTCAGTGGGGGTAACTTTCATCACCTGCCGCACCTGTCTCGTTTTTTGTTTCGTGCGCCGGGCGATATAAGTTTGTCCGGACCACAAACACTATTTTTTTAAAGAACTCTAATCCTTCCGGAGATAATAATCAATGCAGTTAATACCGATCGCGTAGAGGTGTAGTGAGATGAAAAAGAACCTGCTGATGTGGGACGAGACGCTGTTCCGGGACCCCGAGGTACTGGAGATCGATTACGTCCCCGAGCAGTTCGAGTTCCGGAACGACCAGATGCGGGAACTGGCCTTCCAGATCAAACCCGGGCTCCGCGGCGGCCGGCCCATGAACAGCGTCTGCAAGGGTCTCCCCGGCACGGGAAAGACTACGAGCATCCGGAAGCTCTTCCAGGAGATCGAGGAGACCACCAAGAAACTCGTTCCGGTCTACATCAACTGCCAGATCGACAACACCAAGTTCGCCGTCATCTCCCAGATCTACAAGAAACTCGTCGGCCACCTGCCCCCTTCTTCGGGCACGTCGTTCAAGCAGGTCTTCGATGCAGTCGCCCGTCACCTGATAAAAGAGGAGATCGTCCTGCTTGTCGCGCTCGACGACGCGAATTATCTCCTCTACGAGAACGAGATCAATAAGGTGCTCTACACGCTGCTCCGCTCGCACGAGACGTACGAGGGCACAAGGATCGGTGTGATTGTCATCGTCAGTGACATGGACGTCGATCTCACCCGCGCCGTCGATGCCCGGGTTGCCTCGGTCTTCCGGCCGACCGAAATTTATTTCCCCCCCTATGGGGATGCGGAAGTGCGGGAGATCATGAAGGCCCGGGTCATGCAGGGCCTGTTCTCAGAAGTCCTGTCCGAAGAGCTGCTCAACCTTGTCGTTGAACAGACGCTGAAAAGCGGGGACCTCCGTGTCGGGATCGATCTCCTCAAGCGTGCGACGCTCTCCGCCGAACGAGCGGCACGGCGCAGCATCGAGCGGGACGATATCTGCGGGGCATACGAGATCTCCAGGTACCTCCACCTGGCCTATACGGTGAAGACCCTTAAAGAAGAAGAGCGGCAGATCCTCAAATCGGTTGCGGAGAGAAGCCGGAAAGAGCACGAGATGAATGCCGGGGATGTGTACAAGTCCCTCAAGGAATCGCTCTCGATCGGGTACACGCGGTTCTATGAGATTGTCAAGAAACTGGATGCAATGCGCCTCATCAACCTGCAGTATCGCGAGGGCAAGGGCAGGACGAGGATCATCACTCTCCGCTATGACCCGGCGAAGGTGGTGGAGTACCTTTCCTGATTGCGAACCGACATCACGACGCAATATTTGAAAAATATTATCTATTCCCAGACCCTCTGTAATAATACAGGGGTTTTCTCTAATGCTGAGTGTTAACGAACTGGCACTGGAAATTTTTGACAATCTGGCAGATCTTGCCGAGGAGTTCAACTGCGCCTACCATGAACTGGACAATGGCGCACGAATTGTCGACTGTGGTGTAAGCGTCCGCGGGGGCTACGCCGCCGGCAGGGCATTCACCGAGATCTGCATGGGCGGTCTTGGTGAGGTCAACTTCCGGATGGGCGAGATCAAGGGCATACCGATGCCCTTCATCGATGTAAATACAGATTTCCCGTCCATCTCCTGTCTTGGAGCACAGAAGGCAGGCTGGACCGTGAAGGTCGGCAACTACTTCGCTATGGGCAGCGGCCCGGCCCGGGCACTCTCGCTGAAGCCGAAGCACACGTACGAGGTCATCGAGTACGAGGACGACTACGACTGTGCCGTCATCTGTCTCGAGAGCGACCACCTCCCCAACGCAGAGGTCATGAACAAGATCGCCGAAGAGGCCCACGTCGATGTGGCAAATGTCTGTGCCGTTGTTGCACCGACTGCGTCCATGGTCGGCTCAATTCAGGTTTCGGGACGTTGCGTTGAGACCGCGATCTACAAGCTCAATGAGCTCGGGTTCGATACCAAGAAAGTTATTGCAGCGATGGGGACCGCACCCGTTCCGCCGGTCAAGAAGGATGCGACGAAGGCAATGGGCACTACAAATGATGCGACCATCTATCATGGCAGGATCTCCCTGACGATGAAGGCGCCCGAGATCAAGGATTATCTTGAAAAGATCCCGAGCAACAAGTCCAAGGGCTACGGCAAACCGTTCTATGAGATCTTTAAGGAAGCCAAGTTCGATTTCTACCAGATTGACACATCTCTCTTCTCCCCGGCCGAAGTTATCATCAACGAGCTCACTGAGGGGGTCGTCTACCATGTCGGTGCGGTCAACCCGGATGTCACCCTGAAGTCATTCGGGTACCAATAAATTTTATAAAAATACTTTTTTATCGTTTTATCTACGGTTTGCCATACCTTATATGATAACAAGGTCTGCCAAGGGATCACGACGCTTTCCGGGGCCCGGATGAGAGGAGCATTTCGGGAAAATATTTGAAGCCTCACAACTGCATGCTGCAATAACCTGCATAAAGCCAATTTCCATGAGATGTCCTGAATAAGGTAACTCCCTCAAAAAATCGGCAGTGCCCGTGATCACCCCCAACTTCTTCTTCTGAACCCGTGCATAAGGGGATCGGAATTTTTACCACAGAGCCGGTCCCCGTGCTTTCCGCGTGTGAACAACGGAGTTGTCCAGGATTAAAAGATCGGCAGGAAAACAGTCCCGGAAAAAATTACCCGGTCTTCTTCATGGACAAGACGTAGGGGATGACAACAAGGACCAGCACGAGGATTCCCATGAACTGCAGGAAAAACCAGAAAATTTCCTCCTGCCCGGAATCATAGAAACGTACATTGAACATATTCGTTTCATTCCACTGGACCATGGTCGTATTGTCGGCATATCGGGTCACATTCGCTCCCTGGCTGATTCCTGCAAGAAGCGGGTTGCGCACATCGAACTCCTGAGGAATGGTCACATTCACGCGATAGGGCCGGATAAATACCCCCTGGAGGGTGTTATCATGGAGCGGGGCGAGATAGGAGACAGTATAATTCCCTTTCTCGAATTCAATCTCTGCAGGTGCACCCCATGGTCTGCTCCAGTTGGTACTGGCACGGGGAACAGTTGCCGGTGAGCTGTACATCCCCAACCTGCACCGGGACGTTCTCGCCCATGAACCCGGTATCAGCAAACTGGTAGCGGGAAACGTCCGTTACCTCGATTGCCGCCCGGTATGCCGTGCCGTTCGGCAGGATGATGTACTCTGCCGAGAGCGCTCCTGCTGCGGGGATAGCGGCGATGGCGATTACAAGTGCAGTGCAGAGAGCAGCGAAGGCAGGTCCGCGTTGATCTCTATTGGGGGTTCGCATTGTTTGATCACCGTGTCCGGGTCTTTTAAGAGATGGCCGGTGACAACGCAGACAATCCGTTCGTCCCGGTCGATCATACCGTTCTCCGCCAGTTTGCGGATGCCGGCAACAGAAGCTGCGGATGCAGGTTCGACACCAATGCCTTCCTTTCGAGCAAGATCACGCTGCATCCGGAGAATTTCCTCATCGGTAACTGATTCGGCGAGCCCGCCGGTCTTCCGGATAGCCGTCAGGGCTTTTTCCGCATTGACCGGTGCACCGATCCGTATTGCCGTTGCTACGGTCTCGGGATGTAGTTCCGGCACTACTTCAGGCAGATTCTCGCGGATCGCACGGACCACGGGACTCGAACCTTCGGCCTGAATCCCGGTCATCATCGGGAGCCGATCGATGAATCCCAGATCCTGCAGTTCCAGTAGTCCTTTGTAGACCGCTGAGATGTTTCCGGCATTACCCACGGGCAACACGAAACGGTCGGGTACTCCGCCAAGCTGGTCGACAGCTTCAAATCCGATCGTCTTCTGTCCCTCAAGCCGGTAGGGGTTGATGGAATTGAGCAGGTACAGACCGTGGGAGAGGCAGAGATCGTGGACCATCTCGAGAGCGCGATCGAAGTTGCCCCGGATGGAAATGACTTTTGCACCGTGCATGAGGGCCTGGGCAACTTTGCCGACAGCCACTTTGCCGGCAGGAAGTAATACTACTGCGGGGATTCCGGCCTTTGCGGCATAGACTGCCAGGCTGGCTGATGTGTTTCCGGTGCTTGCGCATGCGACGCTCTGTTTCCCGAGCTGGAGTGCCATCGAGACACCGACGGTCATCCCCCGGTCCTTGAATGAGCCGGACGGATTCATCCCCTCGTGTTTTGCATAGAGGTGACGGATACCCATCTCCTCGCCGAGCTTCTTCAGATGATAGAGAGGGGTACCTCCTTCCTGCAAGGTGACCGGCTCTCCATGCACCGGCAGCAGTTCCTTATATCTCCAGACAGAGATGGGCCGCTTGTCCCATGCTGCCCGGGTGACGTTTATCTCATCAAGCGGGTATTTGACGGCAAGGAGATGGCCGCATTTTGTACAATTATACAGGATCTCGTCAGCGGGATAGGTGGTTCCACAGTTGACGCATGCGAGATGGTACATGGCATTGTATTGGTCTTCCGATTACATATAGGCGTGCGGTTTTTCGGAAGCGGTACGGAGACTTGAAACAGGTGTCAGCAGTTCCTGCCGGAAAGAGCCTGGTACAGGTCATCCCGGAAATCCCGTGCTACCGGGAAAGATGTCCGTGCCGTCTCGACAGCCGCAGGGTCGAGATCGCAAAAAAGAAGCTGTTCCGCATCGTTTGCCCTGCTTATGACTGATCCGTACGGGTCGGCCGTCATCGAGCCTCCGATATAGGTGTCCACCGGCGTTCTGCCGGTCGTGTTGATACCCATAACGTACATCTGGTTTTCGCAGGCTCGTGCGCTGATGAAGAGATCCCAGTGTTTCATGCGGCTCTCAGGCCAGGCTGCGGGAATGAAAACCACCTGGACGCCTTTTTTCGCGTAGAGCCGGAAGAGTTCCGGGAACCGCAGGTCGTAGCAGACGGCAATGCCGCACGTAAACGGGCCCAGGGTGAAAATACCCAGTTCCGCACCGGGAGCAAACCCTTCCTGTTCGCCGCCACTACTGAAGAGGTGGATCTTTGCATATTTGGCAAGGACCCTTCCGTCCCTGCCAATAACAATTGCGGTATTTTTTTGACGGGGTGTGTTCCGTTCCCGGAATGAACCGAGGATGGCAATGTCGTTATCTTTTGCCAGTTCCCGGAGGGTTGCTACAATGCGCCCGTCACTATCCTCAACATGAGTGCCTGCACGGGGGTCCCAGCCGGTGGCAAACTGCTCGGGGAAACAGACCAGTACAGCACCGGATGCTGCTGCGTGGCTTACAAAAAGGCCGGCTTTTTTCAGTGTCTGTTCCGGATCTTCCCATACGCTGGTGATCTGGGCACTGCAAATCCGGACGCTGTTGTGCAGGTCTACCATAGGAGATCCGTTCATAGGGGGGGAGGGCTTCGCGGTATGTTATAGACGATAAGGAATGCACTCATGACGATAAGTACGGCGGTCGTCAGGAGCAGGAATGGGGCCAGATGCATGGTAATGCCCATGAGCAGAGCTGCAATTATGGTACCGGCCGCTGTGATACTGCTGCCGATCAGCACCAGACCGACAGATGTGAGATCCCAGTCCCCCATGCTTATCCTCCGATCAGCAGGGGGAACGCCAGCTTGATGCCGTTGATGACAAACTGCACGGCGATCGCGATGAGCAGCATACCCATCAGGCGGTTAATCGCCCGGTATTCCCTCTGGCCAATCCGTTTCATGATATAATCTGAATTCCGCATCATATAATACGTGATCACGATTGATATCACGATCGCAGCAAAGACAACAGTGATGGCAAATGGTGTCATCACGACAGCCTCGTTCATCAGGACGATGGTCGTGGTGATCGCCCCCGGTCCCGCGATCATCGGGATTGCGAGAGGCATTATGGCAATGTCATCATTCTCCCGGGATTCATATTTTTCTGTAGCGGTCAGTTTGGTACGGGATGTCCTTGCATAGACCATCTCCATCCCTATTCCAAACAAGAGGATCCCGCCGGCAATACGGAACGCTTCAAGACTGATGCCGAAGATCTGGAGGATCCATGCGCCGAGGACGGCGACAAAAAGCAGGATCAGGAGGGCAAACCGGCAGGAGTCTCTGGCAATGGTATCCCGTGCAGTTTTATCGAGGCCGTCTGTTAAGGAAACATAAACGAGAGTAGCACCAAGCGGGTTTACTATAATCAGTATCGAAGAAAGGGTCAGCAATGTAAAACTGAGCAAATCCCCCGCCATTATGGATAGTGCAGCACTGCTGGGTAATAGAGATTATGGTTCGGAATTCGAAGAACTCTGGTTGAGTTCTTCTTATCCTCAAATTTCGCTTCCGCTCAATTCTTCGGAATTCGAAGAACTCTGGTTGAGTTCTTCTTATCCTCAAATTTCGCTTCCGCTCAATTCTTCGGAATTCGAAGAACTCTGGTTGAGTTCTTCTCTTCCTCACGATTGGAGAGGTTCATTGGAACCTCGACAACGAGAAGGGAGGCATCAGCCGACCTTCGCAGTTCTGAGCGAACCATTCGGACTTCGCCGAAGAACTCTGATGAGTTCTTTTCTTCCTCACGATTGGAGAGGTTCATTAGAACCTCGACAACGAGATGGGAGGCATCAGCCGACCTTCGCAGTTCCGATGAACCATTCGGATAAAAAAATCAGTATTCGTACAGCACGGACTCATCGATCCGGACATAGGTGAATACTTCGTTGTTTTTGAAATGGATGCCGATCTCCCGGGCTGCGCTTTCGGGTGAATCGGAGGCGTGGATCACATTCCTGCCGATATCGATGCCGAAGTCGCCACGGATCGTCCCGGGTGCTGCTTCCTGGGGGTTCGTAGAACCGATCACCTTGCGGACGATCGCGACAACGTTCCTGCCTTCCAGGACCATGAGGAAGCAGGGGCCTCCCATGATATACTGCTTCAGCGACGGGAAGAACGGTTTTGAAAGGTGTTCTTTATACTGTTCCATCACCCGGGATTCTGGTAATTTTTCAAATCGTGCTGCAACGATTTTGAGACCTTTTGCCTCGAGCCGGGAGATAATCTCGCCAACAAGACCGCGCTGGACTCCGTCGGGTTTAACCATTACAAAGGTGCGGTCCACGGCAGGATCACTCCTTGCTTGCCGCTTTCCTGCCGGCATTTGTCCACTGGACACGGCGCGGTACGCGGCCGAGCTTGTGATTGTTCTGGCACTTCGTGCTGCAGAAGTAAAAGATGGTACCGTCCTTCTTCACGAACATCTTGCCGGTACCGGGCTCGAGCTGGCTGCCGCAGAAACTGCAGATATGTTGTTCTACCATCGTTTACCGCCTCGAAAGTTTCTTTGCTTCGCGCTCGGTTTCAAGGAGCATGATAATATCCCCTTCACGGATCGGACCTACGGTGTTGCGGGTGATGATCCTACCCTTGTTGCTGCCGTCAAGGATACGGCACTTGACCTGCATTGCCTCGCCGTGCATGCCGGTCGAACCGACGACCTCGATCACTTCGGCTGGCGTTGCATCATCTGCCATAACAGAATCCTCACGCCTTCAGCGCGGTAAGCTGCTTGGCAAGGTCATCGATCGTCTCTTTTGCCTTGCCGGGCTTGACGATAGCTGCCGCGGCAGAGCCGACATCGAGGCCGCTTGCGGCGCCGATATCATTCTGCTTGTTGATGAAGATGTAGGGGATCTTCTTCTCCTCGCAGAGCGGGGCAAGGTGCATCACAATCTCTTCAGGCTCGACATCAGCACCGATCAGCACAAGCGCTGCAATACTGCGCTCGATGGCTTTGGTTGCCTCATTGGATCCCTTCTTGATCTTCCCGGTATCTCTTGCAACTTCAAGGGCTTCGAGCGCCTTGTTCTGGAGCTCCTCTGGAGCCTCTGTTTTAACGTAACCTTTTGCCATAACTCACCTCATTCAGGAGTGTATGCTCCTTCATTACTCATCAGTAAGCAATGATGTAGCCATATCAGTTCGACAGGAACGGAAATAAAGGTTTGTGCCACGACGTGACCCGGCCGTGAGGATCTTCGGGTACCGCTCAAGAAACGAGGGGCAGATTATCCCGAAAGACGGTAGATATCGGTGTTACCCGCAGAATACACTGTCGTAAGGCCGGTACCCGGGAGTGTAACATTGTAACGCTCCCGCTCCGCGTCCCCGACATACAAAAGGGTAGCATTGTATTTTTTCATGAGCGGGACAGTCTGTTGGGGCTCTTCGTAGATTGCCTGGATATCTGCTTTCCGTGTGGTAAACCAGCCCGTGTCATCCCCCCGCCACATAAATTCGTGGAAGGGCTGGCCGATGATCGTGGGGATACCGGTGAACGACGAGATCCGGGAGTAATACGTATAGTCGCCCCCTTCTGCTTCAACAATACGCTCATCACCTGGCAGGGCCCTGAGGAATGCGACTGCTCCCGCATCTCCGGGATGCGTAGCGGAGAGGTATGCCAGTCCATCGAGTGTCCCGGTCCCGTATCCCGCATTGTAATGGACGACAAGTGGCAGTGCAAACAGGATGCAGATAACCGTGAAGGTAATGAGAGCGTCAGCCCTGAAAGAAAGAACAGGAATCTTTTTCCAGTCCGCTGCTTTTTGCGCAACCATCGTGAAAGAGGAAATGCCCAGCATCAGCCATGCGGGAAGGTAACACTTGAAGACCGTATTCATACGGAAATAGGTATCCCCCATGTTGTCCTTCAGATAGACCAGCTCGCAGAGGATAATAATTGCAAGACCAACCATGGCAAGAATGTCGCAAAAATTCCGCTCTTTTCGGGTAAGTAAATAGACAAGGGGAATTACTGCAATTGCTGCGGCAAGGTAACCTGTGATGACAAATGGTACAACCGCAAGAAGGAAGATCGGACGATTGATGATCTCGCGATAAAGCACTGCTATAAATATGGCGATGAACAGGCCATTGACCAGGAGAAATTCCGGGATGCTGGATGATAACGAGGCAGGTACAATTCCGATCCCACCGGTATGGGTCTGCAACTCAAGGTAAAACGGAAGATAACACAGGATGGCAAGGGGCGGGACAACGCAAAGGTAGAGCCAGAACATGATATTCCGAAGGGAGGTTCTGTTCCTCCAGAGAATCAGCAGACCGAAGAGCAGGGTTACCGGTGCATAGATTAGCACGTCCCAGGTATTGATCAGAGGCATGGATCCGAGACTCAATGCTGACAAGATGCAGATAATCCATTTTCCCCGAGAATCGAGAGATTCCCATCGTTTGTATGCGAAGAGGAGCAGGAATATCAGGAGGATCTGGTTGAAGATGGATATAACATGGGCGTGGACATCTCCCCATATGAATGAGAAGAGCGGGTATTCGTTGATCGTATTTGCAATTGTCCGCGTACTATCCCAAACCACCGAAGTCAAGGTCTTTCCGATTACAAGGTTGTAAAAGAAAGAAGGGTTCGGCATAAAAAATACGAGCAGAGGAACCCACCGGAACCGGTCGAGCAACAGAGTTCCTGTTGCATACGCGACTACTCCGGCAAGAGCGAAGACTGTCGGCAGGGCCAGGTTAAAGGCGATATTGGACGGGACCCCGCTGACAATTGCCAGGCAACCGAATATCCAGTACCCAAGGTAATAATATACATTAAGGGTGCCACCGGAAAACCAGGGATCCAGCGGAGGTACAACGGGAATTCGTATCACGGATGCAAGAAACCCGTGATCCATGAATTTCTCGGCGTAGGAGATGGTCGGGTTGACAAACCGAACATCCAACATGAGGAAGAATAAGATAAGAAAGAGCCCTGCCCAGTGCCACTCCCCTTTCAGTTCATCGATCCGATAATTACGGTTGAAAAGATGCCAGGTTATGAGTGCAAGAAACGGTATGAGTGCTGCCTGGACCGGAATTCTGGCAAGCCCGCAGTACCATGATATAATGGTAAATGCGAGAACCGATACCGGAAACGAAACGGGGAATGTCACAGTGCCAAACGTCTTTTTCAATGACGGATACACGGAAAGTTGTAACAGGAAGATGACAACCAGCCAGCTGATAACGGAAAAAATCTGTTGTTCGGGAGTCAGGCTTTTCCCCCCCCGAATGTTGCAGCAAGTGCTTCTCTTATGCTGGGAATGACCCAGTCCCCGAAATAATAAATCGATATGATTCCCCCAACGAGGGTGACAAGGTTTTTGATAAGGTGATCGATCACTGCGATCAGGGTAGCAATTGCAGGGGCAACCCCGGCGAGTTCGAAGGTTATTGCCAGCGAGAGTTCATAGGTACCGATGCCTCCCGGTGTCAAGGGGACTGCCTTGACAAGATTTCCTACGACGACAGCAAGGACGATAACTGCAAATGGGATCTTCTGCTCAAACATCATCACGACAGCGACACATGCAAGGATGTCCAGCAACCATGCACCCAGAGAAGATATTCCCAACAGCGCGAGGGATCGCGGAGTAAGTGATGCGCGTTTAATTTCGTGAAGCATGTTGAGAATAATGACGATGTATCGGTTGCTGGAAGAGAACTTTCCGACAATCAGGAGAAATCCAAAAAAAATCACTCCCGCAACCAGCGGTACGATGATGAGAGTTGTAAACCATGAGGGTGCGTTAAGAACAAAAAAGAGTGAAACCGCACCAAGAAATGCTACTGTCAGAACGTCAAAGACCCTTTCGACAACGAGGGAAGAAACACCTTCGGAATACGTAGTGTTATATTCGTGCTTGAGGATGAATACCCGGACAAAATCCCCCAGCCTGGCCGGGACAACGAGATTGACCGTCTGGCTGACAAAAATGCAGGCAGCAGAGAACGTAACACTCACTGAATAATTCAGGCTTTTGAGGATCGCATGATATCGCCAGCCGCGGAGCCACCAGGCGCAGAGGCAGATGACCACGCCAACGACGAGGAATGCGGGTATGATATTCTGGAGCGCTACAAGGAGTCTGATCCCTGACGCTATAAAGCATATAGCCGATTATTCCGATGGCTATCAGTGTCGGGACAACAATTGCGCTAATCTTTCGATACATGGATCTGCCACCAGAGTCTCATGATTGCCGAGCCCATTACAAATACATCTTTCATTCTGACGGTAGTTCCCTTTCCCGCACGCCAGTGCACAGGAAATTCCCGGACTCTATAGCCTTTTTTCTGGGCCCTGACAAGAATCTCCGTATCCCAGAACCAATGATTGTCGCGAATGGTGGGCAGAATGGAGAGAATACGTTCCCGGTTGAAGGCCTTGAATCCGCACTGATGATCAAAAACCCTGCTTCCAAGCAGAGAACGTACAAGGAAATTATAGGACCTGCTGGCGACTTCCCTCCCCCCGCTTCGGACAATATCGCTGTCCGGCATAAGTCTTGACCCTGTGGAAATATCATATCCTTGGCGAATAGAGTCGATCATTTCCTCCAGGTGCCGCATATCAGTTGCGAGGTCAACATCACAGTAACAAACGATTGATCCTTGTGCATCCGTGATAGCCCTGTTTAATGCCCTTCCCCTTCCCTGACGCTGCTCGCTGTGGAGCAGACGTACACGGGAGTCAGATGTACTGTATTCCTTAACGAATTCAGCGCTTCCGTCGTCACTTCCGTCCTCTGCAATAATGACCTCGAAGGCAGGCGTAAGTCCGGAGAGGGTCTCTACGGATACGGGGATAGCCTTCTCCAGTGAAAAACGATCGTTATATACCGGGATGATAGCGGAAACTTCAGGCTTTGTCATGTAATCCCCGCTGTCTGATGCATTCTGCCACCTCATTTCCTGCCCGGATTGAACCCTCCATACTGCGCTCAGGATAATTTGTCCGTGAGAACATACCTGCCATGTAGAGGCCTGCATGTTCGTAACCTGGGATGAGGGAACGGTAGCCCGTTGTAAAAACGGGCCCTGCCCAGGGGTCCACCGCAATCCGGTGCCAGTGGATCTCACGCTCGGAAACAGAGAATTTTCTGCAGAAATCAGCGATCATTCGTTCGTCGATATGAGCCGGGACCGTTCCGGAAAAATAGGATGCAAGATAAACGATGTGCTCACCGTACCGCGCTTGGGGAATAAAGTTGGTATGGGTGACAACAGCACCATAAGGTGCGTTATCTTTCATATTCAGCCAGTAAATCCCATCCGTCACTTGGCGATCCATTGCAAGGATCAGGCAGGCTGCACCTTGGTAAGGGATATGTGGCAGGGCAGGTCCCCCGAGTCTTTCCAGTTCCTGAGGCGGGATAGTGGATATCACCGTATCGAACCGGGTCCCGTTGAGAGTCCACCCGCCGCCGTCACGTGAAAGAGATAATGCGGGAGTCTGTTTCTCTATTTTCCCCCCCTTGCGGGTCACAGAAGACTCAAGCGCACTGATGATCTGATGAAACCCCCCGTTCATATATCCCAACCGTTCCCCTGATACACCCCGGTTAGACCGGATGGCGATCCGGCTGAAAAGCCATGCTGCAGAAACCTCCTTTCTTCTCTCCCCGAATTTGCTTTTGAGGAGTGGCTCAAAAAAGGATGAATAGATATTGGTCCCGAGAGTTTCAATGATATACTGGTCAGCAGGAATGTCATCGAGTTCGGTGAGATTGGTTTTCTTCGCATTGAGGGTGAGCCATGCCAGTTTTATCTTGTCGATGAGACTGAGTTCCGGATAGGCAAGGATCTCCCGAGGAGTATTCAACGGGTAGATGCGGTTCCCGGCAAAATAACCCGTAGTCCCGTTCATCCATTCCAGCTTTCTGGTCAGATCAGTATCCTTCAGGAGTCCAAATAGTGCGGTATCTGAGGAGAAGCAGTGATGGTAATATCGCTCAATCCAGTAATTGTTCATATTGTAGGAAGAAAGACAACCCCCGAGATAGGGCAACTTTTCGAAGAGTTCGACCTCATGCTCTCCCGCAAGTGCGTGGGCTGCTACAAGCCCGGTCAATCCCCCCCCGATAATCGCTATCTTCATGGTTGATAATCTATAGTACTTTTGGGGGCGAAATGAAAAAGGCTCCGGAAAAAAGCCGGAATTCCGGTTGCTACCTCGAAGATCTTATAAGAAAGTTTTTGAACTGCTGAAATAAAGGTTCATATCAGCAAAAGGACTTAAAAGAATTAAAAGAAAATAAGTATCTGTTAGCCCATTGGATGGTGTCACCGGATGCGGGTATTTTTCATAGGTTTTGGTCAAGCGGGCGGCAAAATTGTTGATATGTTCATTGAGCAGGATAAGAAGCTCGGAACAAACAGCTTTAGGGGTATTGCCGTCAATACCGCGCGAACGGATCTGATGGGATTAAAAAATATCGAGATGAAGGACAGAATTCTCATCGGCCAGACTATGGTCAAGGGTCACGGTGTAGGCACCGACAACGTGACCGGGGCCCGTGTTACTGCCGATGAAATCGACAGCATCATCAGCGCCATCGACAGCCGCGGAACCCATGATGTGGATGCTTTTGTTATCATTGCAGGACTTGGAGGCGGCACCGGCTCCGGTGGTTCTCCCGTGCTTGCCCGGCATCTCAAGCGCATCTACCGTGAACCTGTTTACGCCCTTGGTATTATCCCCGCACCTGAGGAAGGAAGGCTGTATTCCTACAACGCAGCACGAAGCCTGACGACCCTTGTCAATGAAGCGGATAATACCTTTATTTTCGATAACAGTGCCTGGAAAAATGAAGGCGAGAGCGTCAAATCGGCTTTTCAGCGGCTGAACAATGAAGTCGTGAGACGCTTTGGAGTCCTCTTCCGGGCCGGGGAAGTCAGTCGGATGGGAGTCGGAGAGATGGTGGTTGACTCGAGTGAAATCATCAATACTCTCCGGGGCGGAGGGATCACCTCAGTCGGATATGCCATCAGCGAAGTGATGAGCAAGCGCACCAAGGATAAGAAAGGGATCTTCGGGGGCTTAAAAGACAAGTTTGGGCCCAAAAGGGAGGCAAACGAGGAAGTGTTACTCGGTGAGGACAGGTCGGCAAAGATCGTTGCCCTTGTGCGCAGGGCGATGCTTGGCAGGTTGACCCTGCCCTGCGATTACTCTACCGCTGAGCGTGCGCTGGTCCTCCTTGCCGGACCTCCGGACGAGATGGATCGCAAGGGAGTGGAGAAGGCAAAGAGCTGGGTCGAAGAAAATATTGCCGGCGTTGAAGTGCGTGGTGGGGATTACCCCGTCAACAGTGAGTACGTGGCTGCGGTCGTTATGCTGGCGACGGTTGGTAATGCACCAAGAATCAAGGAACTCCTTGATATCGCAAAAGAAACAAAAGAAGATGTTATTAAGTCAAAAGATAAAAAATCGAGTATGTTTGAAGAAGGGATTGATCCTTTGTTCGAGTGAGGTTGAAGATGAAAGGATTAACGAAACTGGTTATTATTGTAGTTATTGCGTTAATATTGTTCATTCCGGCCGTATCGGCATTCGATGTTGAAGGGATGACAGTTGATCCTTCCGGATCCATGACGCCAAGCACCCCGGTTACGGTCTCATTCAAGGTTGGATTTGCAGCATCATCGGGCGACACGTTTCCTTCCGGAAGCGATCTGGTGATGACAACAGATCTGAACGATCCGAAATGGACATATACAATTATTCTTGATGGCGTTGAAAATCCCCGGAACCCTCTCGGCGGAAAAACGCTCGACCTGAGCGGTTTTGAGCTCTCCTACCCTTCGAAGGTAGATGAATCAATCCGTGTCACTCTTGAAGGTACCGCACCGACGGTAGACACGACTACCCTGAAGGATATGGTTCGCATTAAGGAATTGGACTCGAATGGAAATATTGTTACCAATGTCAATCAATCCGCGCTTGTTATCAATACCGGCGATGTAACGCAGGTCGTAGCCCTGGAAAATACCAACCTTTCTACCTTCCGATCTCATATCGATGAAAAAAGTGCGATTGGTATAGACACTTCGGCAGCTGAGACAGACTATAATAACGCCCAGGCACAAATCTCAACGGCTACATCCAGGCCTGCAACACAATATGCTGATGCCCTGAATGATCTGGCTGCTGCACAAGCATCTATCGATGCCGGTGAAATAGCAGTTGACAAGGCATGGGCAGAGAGTGAAGTGGCAAATGCACAGATACCGATTACTAATGTCGATGCTGTAATTGCATGGTTCAAAGGCAACCAGAGTACCGCAAACGATCCGCAGCTGGCATCAATTGTTGCGATGCGGGAAGTGGCGGTAAGCTACATCTCAAACGCAAATGATTATATCACCAGTGGAAATTATGACCAAGCCCGCTCCAAGGCTGCAGATGCCTTGTCTAAAGGTAATGAATCTTACACGGATGCCCTGGCACGCCAGAAGCAAATTATGAACTCCGGATGGTTCCCCTCAATTACCCTTCCCAAACTTCCCGGAGGAATATTCCTTATTGTGGGTGTAATCGTTGTGGTTCTCGTTGTTGTCGGAGTAATCATATACCGTAAACGCTCACGCTGGGATGAGCTTGGGTAATCATTTCATTTCAATCTTCATTTTTTAAAGTTTATATGCGGGGTATCCTGATTCAAATAACAAACGAATCATTTTCCGATATTTGGGGAGATGTAAAATTCTGTCATTGTTTTTTTATTTATAATAAAAAATCCCTTTATCCTGTCTGTTTCAGGGTGAAAACGTCAATATTGATACTGCCCATTTTGCCATCCCGGTGGAGATAGTAATCAAATAACCGATCGTTATTGTCATAGAATGAGAACCAGTAGGCCAACTTGTATGTCTTTTTATCATATCCTCCGATTGAAGGCAGACTCTCAGTATCGTGGAGGATAATAACCCCCGGGTGATTTTCCGTGAGTTCTTTTTCTTCCGGGACCGTACCGTACAGAGTAATCTTGTTCCATCGATCCCCACGGTAGTACCATGGGAGCGGCCAGTAATCTTTGGACGCAATTACGACCTTATCCGATGTGTCCATGAGGTGCATAACTTCACGCATATCTTCAGAATTCTGGACTTGGACTATTGGTTCGTTGATATCTGCCGGAATGAAAGCAACGTGCCAGGTCATGGCAATAAGGAATATACACCCGACAAGGGCAATTACCGTTTTCTGCCAGTTGAGTTTGTACACGGCTACAAAACACATCGGGAGCAGCTGGGGGATAAGGAGCCATGGAACTTTCTCGCCGAAGTAGGCATAGAATGCCATAACAAGGAGCATCCAGTACACGCAGAACCGGAAAAACAGATCAGATTTTACATTTGCCAAGTGCGACTTTTTCAACTGTTCGGTGCTCACCGCCGCATGGTCACCGGTGGAGAGTTGGAAGCGGCGGTACGTGATCCAGTTTTTCAGGCGCCTATAATACAAGGAAAGACCGTAACCTGAAAACAGGATCTGGATCGTTCCTATCATTGCAAGAATAAATATCGGCAGCTCATACAGCAGGTCAAGCGGAATATAATAAAACCATGGACCTCCCAGGCGCTGCTCGTTATGCATTGCCACCCAGTGATCAATGGCCTGGTACCACCCGGTTGTTGTTATCTCAACATGGATTCCACCTGTTGTAATACTGAAGTTTTGTCCCACGATAGTCTCAGGATGCCCTCCAAATCCGGTATAGAGCGTACAACAGAGTGCAATGACCAGGAGAATACACACGATGAAATCCCGTTTCCACCGCGAGGGCAGGATATAACGGCCCTGCCAGATAGTGACCAGGAAGAATGATGCGAAGATAAGCAGGATGACCGGCATTTCCTCCTTGCAACAGAGTGCACCCGCTGTTGCTATCGCCGCAATGAAGGCGAAACGGAACTGTCCTCGTTCGAAATAGTAGAAAAGAGCAACAGCGAGCAGGAAAGTGAAGAAGAGCATGAAGATATCATGTCTGAGGAACCGGGAAAAGTATACCATGTCGGGAGATATGGCAATAAAGAGACTGACGAGGAGGGTCTGGACCCTGGTGATATACCCGATGCGGTAAATGCAATAGACTAAGGGAATCAGCATGACCCCGAACAGCGCTGGCAACAGCCGTGCCACGAGATCTGATGCCCCCAATGCGGAGAACATCCCCGCTGTGACGAAATAGAGAAATGGCCCGTGATAGCTCGGGTCATATACCCATGCGCCCTTCGTCAGGAGCTGGTAGGAGAACCAGGAATGAATGGCCTCGTCATGGTGAAACAGCTTGAGATCGAGCTGCCAGAACCGTAAGAAAAGGGCAATGATGAAAATTAAGAGAAAAACTCGTTCGAACGTGAAAAATTGGCGGATTCCCCGGGAAAAAGAGCGGCCTGCCGCACGCCGCACCTTCAACTCTCCAAGACAATTTCAATGCCGATATCTTTTGGCACCTGGATGCGCATCAGCTGGCGGAGTGCACGTTCATCTGCGTCAATATCGATAAGGCGCTTATGAACCCGTAGCTGCCAGCGGTCCCATGTTGCGGTTCCCTCTCCATCAGGACTCTTGCGGATCGGCACGACCAGCCGTTTGGTTGGGAGTGGTATCGGACCGGCCAGATTAACACCTGTACGTTCTGCGATCTCCCTGATCCTGTCACAGACCATCTCAACTTTCTTGAAGTCGGTTCCTGTCAGGCGAATTCTGGCTTTCTGCATGGTACACACACAACGAAAAAATTATCTCATCTGTTTTGGCTGGATGGCGATACACATACCGGCGGCAATCGTTGAACCCATATCACGGACGGCAAACCTGCCAAGCTGCGGGAGTTCCTTGACATTCTCGATGACCATCGGCTTTGTCGGTTTGATAACGACAATTGCTGCGTCACCGGACTTGAGGAACGTAGGGTTCTCTTCCTTGGTCTGGCCTGAGCGCGGGTCGAGTTTCTTCTTGAGTTCGACGAATGTGCAGGCAGTCTGGGCCGTGTGGCAGTGGAAAACCGGAGTGTACCCGACGGTTAGTGCGCTCGGGTGCTGGAGCACGACGATCTGTGCGGTGAACTCATCTGCAACGGTCGGGGGTGCATCGACTGGCCCGCAGACATCGCCACGGCGGATATCGCCCTTCCCTATACCGCGGACGTTGAATCCAACGTTGTCGCCGGGGACGGCCTGCGGGATCTCTTCATGGTGCATCTCAATGGACTTGATTTCTCCGTCCTTGTTAGCGGGCATGAAGGAGACTTTCATTCCCTTCTTCATGATACCGGTTTCAACCCGGCCGACTGGCACGGTGCCGATACCGCTGATGCTATAGACGTCCTGGATGGGCAGGCGGAAAGGCTTGTCTGTCGGTTTATCAGGTTCCTTGAAGGTGTCGAGTGCCGGGATGAGTGCCGGGCCCTTGTACCATGGCATCTCAGAACCGACCGTCTTGATGTTCGCACCGCCAAGGGCACTGATCGGGATGAAAAGAGTCTCGTCAGGTTTGTAGCCGACCATCTTGATGAGATCTGAAAGGTCCTTCTTCACTTCATTGAAGCGCTTCTCATCAAACTTGGCGGCGTCCATCTTATTGATGGCGATGATGATCTGGGTGATACCAAGGGTCCTTGCAAGGAACACGTGCTCCTTGGTCTGCTCCATGACACCATCGGGGGCTGCGACAACGAGGATTGCAGCGTCGGCTTGGGATGCCCCAGTGATCATGTTCTTGACGAAGTCTCTGTGTCCGGGGCAGTCTACGACCGTGAAGTAGAATTTGGGGGTGTCGAATCGCTTGTGGGCGATATCAATGGTAATACCTCTCTCACGCTCTTCCTTGAGGTTATCCATAACCCATGCAAATTCAAAGGTTGCCTTACCCTTGGACTCCGCTTCCTTGCGGTAACCTTCGATGATGTGTGCCGGTACTGCGCCGGTCTCGAACATCATTCTTCCGACGGTGGTTGACTTTCCGTGGTCGATGTGGCCGATAACGGCCAGATTCATATGGGGCTTATCAGATGCCATTTACGTGATCCTCCAAATGTGGGACTGTCCGCTTACAGTCAGTTTATGCGAGTATTACTTATATGAGAGCCATCTATTTAAATTATTTCGATTGACAGATCGTATTTTCCGGTGTGAATATTACATCGGCAACATCATATCAGATGCCCGAAAACCATCATTGTATGAAGACATTGTCTCTCCAGCGGAATGAGAAAAAAACCCGGATCACTGTCAAGTGTGCAGACGGAGATGTATCTGTGTACAGCCACTGTGCATACTGCAAGCATTGCAAGGGAGTCCGGGCAGGGAGCCGGGTTGTACCGACCCCCCAGATGCAGGCTATCAGTGATATCCGGCGGGGGGTTGCGACCGATGAAAACCTGATGAACGCCGCAATGATGTTCAATACGCTGATTAGGGACGGGTCTGACATTGAATGTGACGATGACGGAAACGGAGGATATCTTGGTCTCTACTAACACTCATGAGGCATTTTCCTTCTATCTGATGATCGAATATTCTTGCCAGGAATTCTCCTATAAAGAGATCATTGTCAGTATCTGAAGGGCGAAGAAGAAGTCATGTGCGCCAATTGACTAACATTCGAAAGAATTTCCGTTATTCGTTCTTCTCATTTGGAGATTTCCCACCTGTTTTGATTACTACATAAACATGAGAGATCTTCTTCTTTGAGTGAAAGATCAGAGGAGCGCAATCGCCACGATAACCAGCGCCCGTGTAATCTCATTGGATGCCCCGACAACATCCCCGTTAATCCCGCCAAAGAGCCGTCCGGACATTTCCAGAAGCACCGTCGGACAGAGGATCATAAGGATCATTGCACTGAATATTTTTATCGGTGCAACCGGCAGAAGAAATAGGGGGAGACATAACACGAATGATAAAACCGGAAAGCCGGGTTGCACGAACTGGTGAAAATAGCTGTGCATTCCCTCATGGAATGGTTTTCCATAAGCGGTGAGGAACGACATGGAATATTTGGCACAGACTTCTCCGATAATTATCGCAAAAACGATTGATGATGCTTCCTGAAGCCCTGCAAACAGAAGAATGGTCACAGATATCGCGAGTGCAATGGCACCGGCACCGACATTCCGGTCAGTGAGCGCCCGGATCCTTTTCTCCCGATCCCCGTGTGCCATCAGTCCGTCGCCAAAGTCCAGCAGACCGTCGAAATGGTGTCCGCCGGTGATCAGGATAAGGAGGGCAACTGCTACCGCTGCACCAATGGTCTGATTTCCGATAAGGTATACCGGTAGCGCAACAAGGGCACCAATCACGTACCCTGCGAGGGGATACAGATAGAAATGCCTGGCGAAATGTCCCAGATCCTGTGATTTCCCAAGGGGGAGGACCGTGGTAAACTGTAGTAATGAATGAATTGCCTTCATAAGGATTCGCTGTAGAGACGTGACGTGCAACCCGCGATCAGCCCGGCAATGGCGTCATCGAGAAACGGTCCGAGTTTCGCAAGGATACCGGGTTTTTTCTGGTCGTACCGGGTAAATTCGAAACGGGCATAGGTTCCCCCGATACATTCTGCAATCGCCATCCCGAGGATCTCATCGCTGAGCAGGAATATGGGATCATCTGCGATTTCGGAATTCTCCCGTCTGTTATATAATTCGTCCTCAAGAAGGAGGGCGCCAAGAAGCAGGGATGCCACATTGGGATCATCCAGATATTTTTTTATTTTCTTCCTGATCTCGGTTGCTGCCTGTTCATCCGGCATTCCATGGGAAACATACAGTCCCATCGCAGCAGAAACAATGTCATCGATCGTAATGCCGTTACTCTGCAGCCGTTGTTCAATCTCAAACATATCAATAGGAGTTGTACTGATTGAGCTATTATATCGTTGTGGATTTTATTTATCGATAGATTCAAACTTTCGTAACGAGAAGTTATACGTTGATTATTATGGGATTCCTCTCGGAAAAGCCCTCAATTTACTTTAAAAAACCGGTTTTTTGCAGTATTCTTGCCAATACCCTGCTCTCCACTGTACCCGGTGTATCCGGTGCCGGCCCGACTCCTGAAAAAACTCTTCTCACCCCTATACTCGACGCGGAACTGATAGCAACCGGGACCGTTACCAGTTATCCGTTTAAGCCGAACACTCCAACCGGCTGCCCAACGCCCTCATCTATTACCCGGGCAATGGTTTCCCTCTGCGGGCTCCAGCCCCTGTTTGTCAATGCCGGCCTGCGTCACACTCCGACAGTCCCATGTTATGATGTCTACGGGACGGTTGGTGAAGATCCCAGGTTCGTTGATGCTGTCCCCCGCGCACGCACTCTTTTCAGTCATGGGGAAACTATAGGGAAATTCCTCTCGCAGAACAGCGATCTCCTCGTCATCGGAGAATGCGTGCCGGGAGGAACAACCACCGCGCTTTGCGTTCTGCGTGCGCTTGGATATGCTGCATCCGTGAGTAGCAGTTTTATCGACAATCCGGTATCCATAAAAGAAGATATCTGCTCAAAGGCGCTCGCACGAATTTCCGCCGGTGTTGTCACCGAACCCCTTGATATTATCCGTTATACCGGTGATCCCATGATGCCGGTGGCTGCGGGAATGATCAGGTCGTATGCAGGGAAAATTCTTCTTGCCGGCGGCACCCAGATGTTATCCGTTGCAGCGCTTGTAAAAGCAATGCACATGACCCCGCCTGATGTTGTAACCACATCCTACGTCAGGGATGATCCAACCGCCAACGTGGATATCCTTGCCAGCCAGATCGGTTCACGCATTTATTACGTAGATCCCGGGTTTGGGACGCTCGGCCACGGAGGTCTTGCACGGTACTGTATTGGGGAAGTCAAGGAGGGGTTCGGTGCCGGAGGTGTGATGTGCCTAGCGTTTCTCATGGGACATACTGAAGAAACGATACGGAAACAGATACTTACGACTGTAAATGCCTGCAGCTGAACAGACTTATACGATTCCAGAATAAATGGTAATTGCAATGCTTCCGATTTGTGTTGTTAATAATTTCGGGCAGTTCAATCATCTTATCCACCGGGCACTGCGGGATCTGGATATCGATGCGGCCCTTGTTCCCAATACGACTCCCCCGGAAGAGATCAGGGAGGCGTGCCGGGGTATAATCCTTGGCGGAGGACCATCAATAGACCGTGCCGGAAACTGCAGCCGATATCTCGATCTGGGATTACCGGTTCTCGGTATTTGCCTTGGACTTCATATTATTGCCAACCGGTTCGGTGGAAAAGTGCATACGGGTCAGAAAGGAGGATATGGCCCGGTAGACGTTGAGATCTGCGAAAATGATGAAATCCTTGCAGGATATCCACAAAAAATAAGCGTCTGGGCATCACATGCGGATGAAGTATCTCATGTGCCTTTAGGATTTACGCTTCTTGCCCGTTCATCCATCTGTACGAATGAAGCAATTGCCTTTCCTGAAAAACAAATTTATGGTCTCCAGTGGCATCCGGAAGTCAGCCATACCTTCGAGGGTAAACGTGTTTTTGAGAATTTCAATCGTATTATTTTAGAAAACGGGAATTGATCTTTTCTTATCCCCGCTCTCTTTTTTAGATGTTCCTGCTCGTGTAAATATATATATTCAAAAAAGAGATCGATGAATATGGCAATCAAATACATAACGACTCTGATAGTTCTCGTTCTCTTTTGTTTTTTTTTGACAGGATCTGCCGGAGCTGCCGCACCAATCAGCACCATCCATTCTGGAAATGCCGTTTTCATCGGAGAATCAGGTCTTGATATTACCGCTGCAATGGAGGGGGACACTCTGCTAGGATGGTGGGCTTCCGGAGCAGCGGTGTATACCAGCCCGCCGCAAAAAACAATATCGGTTTCGAACCCAGCAAGTTTCTCTGTTTACCCGGGAGATTTTGGGCAATACACGGGGAACTGGTATCGAATGTCTTCACTCGGCACAGTTAACGGTACCGCATCTCCGGTAGCATTTGCTGTGGCTGATCCCCAGCTAGATCTCAGGGTGGAAGATACGACCGTTGGTGTTGATGTTACCGATAAATGGGTGCCAACTGGTGATGAGCTCCGGTTCAGGATAGATTCCAATTTGGCTCAAATGACCCAGAGAACAGGTGTGACCAGCGTTCCGGTCACGATCAAGGTGCAGAGCCCTGAAGGAGGCATTTTCACATCCCTCGTCAACAATGCAGGAACTGCAACACCGATTGTTGATTATCCGGTTACAACCACACCGCAATATACCAGCGCTATATGGGGTACAGGTAATCGTGCAGCGTATCCCCCCGGGACCTACCAGATATGGGTAGAATGTAATGTCAATTCCATGAACGATAATTATGGACAGACCGGTAAGACCACCAGCAGTCAGATCAGTTTGCTCGATCAGGACAATAACCCACTAATCGGTAACAAAGGATATGTGACGAATCCCTCAACCTCCGCGACCACGGTACCTGCCGGGACGACCTCAATTACGTCAACAACACCAATGACTTCCGTGATAACAACAGCCCCCCCAACAACCATCGCACCAACTACTTCACCCACAGTTCAGGAGACGATTGTCACCGAAGCAACTCCAATTCCTTCATCAACGCGTACGAAATCTCCCGGGTTCGAATCGGCGTGTGCTCTTTTTGCGATAATAGTGGGAATCGTGTTCTTTATTAAGAATAACTAGCACTTTTTCTGGTTCGTAATCTTTTATTACCCATATTTCCTATTTCGTTGTATGAATATTGTGACAACAGTTATCAAATCCCGTCATAGCGTCCGGAAATTCAAATCCGATCCAATCGATGAAAAAATTATCAGGGACTCGATCGAATGTGCTGCATTGGCACCAACCGCACGAAATATCCAACCCTGGCTGTTTGGCATAATTAAGGATAAACAGATACTTGAAAAAATCGCAGGAGTTGCTGAAAACGGAAAATTTATTGCACATAGCGCCATCTGTTTCTCAATTTTCGGTGAGAAAAAAGAGACGTATTATCTTGAAGACTGCTGTGCCGCGACCGAGAATCTGATCCTGGCGTTGCAGGCATATGGCGTTACTTCCTGCTGGGTGGCAGGAGATAAAAAACCTTATGCAGAACCAGTACGTAAAATGCTTGATGTGCCTGATATATACACACTCGTCTCATTGATTCCCGCGGGATACCCGGCTGAAGTATCAATTGCCAAGAAAAAAGCGATAAAGAATGTGGTTTTTTACGAAAAATTTGAAAATGACTAGATTTTAGAAACATTGCAGATGATCAGAATAAAAAATTGTTATAGTGTATTATGCCTGGTAGGTGCTGTAATCATGCTGAATTTCCGAAGCGGAAAGTGCCCTGTTGTATACTGCCATGTTACCAATATCTCCTTCGTAATAGAACGGGTTGGACGGATCTGCCTGAATACCTACATTTGTTGGTAATGAATTTGCTTTGAGATTAACAACTGGAGGAGTTGTCATCGGTGTCCCTTCATAAGGATAGGGATTGTTGTTATTGTAGTATTGCACCGGCACAGGATTGCCGTTGTTGTATATCGTGACTCCTCCGGCAGTTCCACCATTCACGACAACCGTGACATACCCCCACGTGTCATCGGAAAGTGGATTCTGGCCCGTTGTGGATACATGGTAGTGCTGGCCGCTGGGATCATTCCATTCAAAATAGAGATCGTTTCCGATAGTGACCAGCTGGTAATTATCATCTTCAACACCACCGACAATCTGGCCTTTGCCTAAAACGGTATGCCAGTCTGCCGGAGTGGAACCGGTCGTATCCGGTGCCATCCAGAGAGAGATCGACATGTCACCGGTAAATGTTAAATCGGGATTGTTAGGAATCGAGATGTTCGAATTAATCCCGTTAAATTGCAGTGCAGTCATTCCGCCAGGACCCGTTCCATAGGTTACGTTATACGAATTGTTGGCTACACCCGAACCTTTTGATCCACAGACTCCGGTAAGACAGAGGGTATAGTTTGGAAGTTCCAGATTCGAACTGGAAGAATCACTACCGATTTTTGCAGTCATTTGCGTAAGTGGCACATTGGCAGTCTTATCATACATTATGACGGTCCAGATACCTTGCGATAAGGGTTTAATCTGGGAAATATTGGACCCGATAATCTGAATGGAATCGGTATAATGATAATTTCCCGTCCGATCCTGATACAGGAACAGGGGGTTTCCATACTGGTTTGCAGCAGCTGAAAGACCGGATGAAGATGTCTGGTAACTATTACCATTAGAGTCTCTCAATACAAAGTACACCACCGGAAAGCCGGAAGGGATATTAGATTGTCCCTGGAGGTAATATTTGTCTCCTGATGATGGAAGAGCATACAGGATTTGCATCGATGTTTTGGCATCGATGGGAATTTTTGCGGTCCCGGCGGTCGCAGCTATCCGCGAGGTCGGTTTCAGATAGTTTCCCAACGATCCAAAGAATAATGCGTAAACAACCATTGTAAGAACGAGAACTAGTGCAATCACGAGGATTGCGGATGCTACCTCAGAAATACCCTTCGAATTTTGACCTGAATAGTTCATTGATATGCTCATCTAAACGTATTTTGATGACTATTTAAATCTTTACACTATGAACAGGTAATTACGTATGCTATATATATACTCATATCTTTTCCCTCTCTCAAGATATTAACCTTTGAGGAAATATTCTTGGTTTTTTTTGCGTTTAACATAGGACATTGCATGTTTTTAACCAGCTTGAAAATGAAATCATTCATCCGTATCGTCAAGATCTGGAAATTATTAAACATCCGGCACATCAGATAACTAATTATGAAACACACGATCCTTCAGGTAGCTCTGGATCTTCTCGATCTCGACCGTGCATTGCAGGTCGCACGTGAAGCGAATGAGGGTGGAGCCGAATGGATCGAAGCTGGAACACCCCTCATCAAGAGTGAGGGCATGCAGGCAATACGATCCCTACGGGAACATTTTCCAAGTTCTGTTATTATTGCGGACATGAAAGTTGCGGATACCGGAGCAATCGAAGTGGAGATGGCAGCGAAAGCAGGTGCCAATATCATCTGCATCTTAGCGGATGCTGATGATTCCGTGGTTGCCGAATCTATAAGGGCTGCACGGCTTTATGGAGTACGGATCATGGCCGATCTGATCAATGTTAGTGATCCCGTATCACGTGCGATTCAACTGGAGTCTGCTGGTGTCGACATAATCTGTGCGCATGTCGGAATTGATCAGCAGATGACAGGAAAGGACTCGGTGGAACTTCTTACAACCTTATCAGGTCAAATCCATGTACCCCTTGCAGTTGCCGGTGGTATCGACAAGGACCGGGCGGGAGAGGTTGTCAGGCATGGTGCCGAAATCGTGATAGTAGGAGGAAATATAGTCCGTTCGGCAGATGTAACCGGTTCGACAAAAAAAATCCGTGCCAGCATGGATGCACCTTCAAGACAAATCCGTAAAAAGAGATCAATGGAAGAGAATACCTTTTCTCTTCTCATGCAAGTCTCAACTCCTAATATAACTGATGCAATGCACAGGAAAGGGGCAATGACAGGTATCGTCTCGATATGCGGTAATGTGAAAATGGTCGGGAGGGCAGTAACGGTACAGACGTTCGCCGGGGACTGGGCGAAACCCGTTGAAGCTATTGATGTGGCCAATAAGGGAGAGGTCCTCGTTATCAATAATGACGGAGGCACCCACGTTGCCCCCTGGGGGGAATTGGCCACGCTGAGCTGCGTGATAAAGGGGATTGCCGGGGTCGTTATAGACGGGGCTGTTCGGGATGTTGATGATATCAGGGCAATGACGTATCCCCTTTTTGCAAAAGCAATTGTTCCCAATGCCGGTGAACCCAAAGGTTTGGGGGAAATTAATGCTGAGATCCAGTGCTGCGGACAGTATGTGCGCCCAGGAGATTGGATTGTCGGTGACGAAAGCGGTGTGGTTGTTATCCCTGCAGAACGTGCCTACGAAATTGCCCGTAGGGCGCTTGAAGTCAGGAAAAACGAAGAGCGAATCCGGGAAGAGATCCGCCGGGGAAGTACTCTATCTGAAGTTGCACAGCTGATAAAATGGGAAAAAAAATGATAATCTCAATGAAAAACGGATTTTTCCAGTAGAGTTACCCCAGAATTTTTTATCTTTTTTATCGCATCTTCTACCTGATCGACGCGGAGGATGAGTACTGCGCCCTCTTTTCCGGAATATGCATAGGAATATTCGATGTTGATTCCTGCATCTCCCAGAATTTTTGCAACTTCGTATAAACCACCGGGTTGGTCCTTCATTTTGACAGCTATTACGTCGGTAAATGCAATATTGAAACCCAGAGACAACAGCTTGCCATGGGCTTTTTCCGGGTGATCAACCAGCGCCCTCACTACCCCGAAACCGTTTGCCTCAGCAATACTGAAAGCAAGAATATTGACATTCTCCTCTCCCAGTGCATGAGCAATTGCAGCAAGACGCCCCGGGCGGTTCTCAGAGAATATCGAGATTTGTTTTATCACAAATTTTTTCGTGTCCATTTATAACGACCTCCTGTCAATGACTTTTTTCGACTTTCCCTCAAATCTGGGTAGTGAACCTGGTTCGACGAGCTCAACATCGACATTCACGTTGAGTGAATTTCTGAGTCGGTGCTCTACTTTCTGCCGTACCTGCATCAAATCATTGATTTTATCACTGAATGATCCTTTGCTTAACTCTACACGGACGAGCATGTCGTCAAGAGCGCCTTTCCGTTCAACGACAATCTGGAAATGCTGACCAACTTCCGGAATTGCCATCAGGGCATACTCGATCTGCGAGGGGAAGACATTGATCCCCCTGATGATCAGCATATCGTCAACCCGTCCCTGGATCCTTTGGATCCTCGGATGTGTCCTGCCGCAGGGACAAACATCATCTTCAATTGATGAGATATCACCAATGCGGTATCGTATCATAGGAAGGGCTTCTTTCTGGAGTATCGTGACGGTAAGTTCACCCTTTTCACCTGCTTCCAGTGGTTCTTCTGTCTTGGGATCGATGATCTCTGCAAGCGCGATATCAGACCAGATATGGAATCCTTTCTGCTCTGAACATTCCGTGAACATCGGGCCTGACAGTTCGCTGGTGCCATAAATATCATACGCTTTGATGCCCAGCCAGTCTTCGATCCGGATCCTCATCCGTTCCGTCCACGGTTCAGCCCCGAGAATTCCCGTACGGAGTTTCGTATCTTTCTGTATATTAATTCCCATCTTTTCTGCAACTTCCCCGATATGAAGGAGGTAAGAAGGAGTGCATGCAATGGCTGTCGCACCGAGATCCTGCATCAGTTCTACCTGCCGTTCGGTGTTACCGACGCTCGTCGGAAGGACGGTCGCACCGATACGTTCAGCACCATAGTGCACGCCGAGCCCTCCGGTGAACAGACCATATCCGTAACTTACCTGGATTACATCACCCCTTCCCAGTCCCAGTGAAGTCAGTCCGCGGGCGAGAGATGATGTCCAGATATCCAGATCGTTCTGGGTATACCCAACAACCGTTGGTTTTCCTGTTGTCCCGCTTGAGACGTGGTACCTGACCAATTCTTCTTTGGTGGCAGTGAAAATCCTGTCCGGGTAATTGTCTCTCAAGTCACGCTTGAACATGAAGGGAAGTTTCCGGACATCAGAAAGTTCGCGAATATCGTCAGGATGAACATTCTGATCCTTCATGCGGTCGTGGTAAAAGGGGGAAAAACTATACAGACGGTAAACAAGACTCTTGAGTAGTTTATATTGCAATCTCTGAAGGTCAGCCTTCGGCATCTCTTCAATGCGGGGGTCCCATGACACCATTACATCGCCTCTCGTCTATCGATTACTCGCTTTGCTTTTCCTTCGAATCTGGGCAGGGATCCCGGTTCAACTAGTTTGACGGTGGTTCTCAATTCCAGTCCATCGCGGAGTTCCTTGACTACTTTTTTCTGGAGCCGCGCAAGGTCTGCCAGTTCCCCGCTGAAATAATCTCTGTTGATCTCAACTTCGACAGTCATCTCATCCAAATGATTGATTCTGTCGATATATACCATAAACTGATTGCCTACTTCTGGGATTTTGAGGAGCACATGCTCAATCTGCGAGGGAAACACGTTGATACCCCTGATAACAAGCATATCGTCACTTCTGCCGGTAATCCGCGCAATTTTTTTCCCTCTCCTGCACAGGCATCCATCCTCCATAAACATAGTGACGTCCCCCGTACGGTATCTGAGTAACGGCATGGCCTCTTTAACGAGAGGAGTTACGACCAATTCACCTCTTTCGCCATCAGATACCGGCTCCCCGGTCTTTGGATCGATGATTTCTACAAGATAGCTGTCATGCCAGATATGCAGGCCATCGCGCTCTTGGCATTCAAATGCGACACCCGGACCGAAAAGTTCACTCAGGCCATAGGAATCATATGCGGTAACTCCAAGTCGTTTTTCAAGCGTTTTACGAATACTCTCCGACCAAGGTTCTGCACCAAAAAGACCTGTTTTAAGTGTGTCAAGCGAAGCCCCCATCTCTTCGGCCACTTCTGAGAGGTGCATGGCATAACTGGGAGTACAGTGGATAGTAGTTACACCAAAATCGTTGATCATCTCAATCTGGCGCTTTGAATTTCCTGTTGCACTGGGTATGACGGTCATCCCGATCTTCTCAGCCCCATAATGGAACCCAAGGCCTCCGGTGAACATCCCATAATTGACCATGTTCTGGAAGACGTCGTCTTGTGTAATGCCGACCATGGTCATATTCCGGGCTATGAGGTCTGACCAAGTATTCAGATCCTTCCGGGTATACCCGACGACCGTGGGTTTTCCCGTAGTCCCGGAAGTAGTGTGAATCCTGACTATCTGTTTTAATGGTACTGCAAAGAAGCCAAACGGGTATCCATTCCTGAGGTCTTGCTTCTTGGTGAATGGTATCTTATGGATGTCCTCAAGGGACTTGATGGACGATTTTTTAATACCGGCTACGGAGAGGAGGTTTCGATAAAAAGCAACGCTTTGAACCTGAGCGAGTGTTTTTTTCAGACGTTTGAGTTGAAGATCCTTCAACTCATCAGGTTTCAGTGTCTCAATTTTTTCATCCCAGAACATCTGTGGCACCCTGTAATGCAATAACGCGACAAGTCTATATATATCGCTTGCTACAGTTTATACCCACCGAAATGAATGAATTTGCTTCTGGAATTAATACCGATAGAGTAATTCAGGTACCTGTACACATATCGCAAAACGATGAATTAATCCGTGAAACTGTGGTAGTATTTAGAACAGTCAGACAGTATTGTATCGGTGTTGATCGTTGTGGAATATCCTTGGTTGTCAGTAAGCGGTTTTGGTGCTCACATTAAATCAACGCCGAAACACCTCATCATTCGGAAGAAAAATGGCACTGACTTCTACGTCATCGAGAAGATAAAAAATCTCCTTGTTGTGGGGGGGCACACGATTAATTCGACAACTATTGTTCAATTGGTGAGAAATGGGACATATATCTCCTTTTTTGATCCAGATGGAACACCCATCGGGACGATAAAACCGTATACTAACGGAGACCGGGAAGAAACGTACGAATACCAGCAGACTATCCTCCGCCAGCGTTATGCAATCGCCATTGCACAGGCTTCAATAAAATCCCGCTTGTTTGCCATCGAGCGTATTCAGGAATCGCAGAATGTTCACCTTTTTTATGAAGGGGAGTTTGAATTTCTCCGGAAATCCCAGGAGGAGTTGGAGTATCTGATCAAACTGGACGAGATACGAAGATTGCACAAGCTTACCTCGGATATGTATTATGAAATTATTTCTCGGAGTCTGCCGACGGATCTTGGATTTAGGAGACGGACAATACGACCACAAACCGATCCGATTAATGCAATGCTATCAATTGGGTATGCAATGTTATACGGAAATTGTTATGTTGCGGTAATTGGTGCACGTCTCAATCCGGATCTGGGGCTGATGCATGAAGGAAGTGGAAGCCTGGTTCATGATCTCATAGAACCTTTAAAATCTGAAATGGTCGACCCCATTGTGTTTCGTATGGCAAGAGAATCTCTGGTATCTTCAGATTTCGAGATGACTCAGGATCGATGCATCATTTCCGATGAAGTAATATCTACCATGATGAAATTATTTTATACGACGATAATAACTGAAAAAGTCAATGAGCAGGTATATAATTTTTACAACTCACTGAAAAATAATTGTGATTTTAAAATTCTGTACTGACCAGCTCTTCAATTTTTACAATGAAAAAACCTTCGAATGCCCTGAATGGAATTTCAATTATCCGAATATCCCGGATTACTGCCCGGGGACAGCCATAAATCATTGACACGAATTTTTCAAGAATTATCGAATCCCCGGTTGCATATATCCGGACCCTGCCATCAGATAAGTTTACAACGGTACCGGTAATATTGAGATCCGATCCAATTTTACGGATGCAAGCCCGGAACCCAACTTTCTGGACTCTCCCGGTGATAATGATTTCAACAGTTTTTATCATTACATCCTCTGCATAATTTTGATCGCAAGACCCAGTTCGTCAAAAACTTCGTCCCTCAGTGAGGATTGACGGATATTGGTTGCAGCGTCAATGGCAAGGTCGAGAATTTCCTGGGCAGAGTTCTCACAGCCAGCAGCAAATATTTTCAGTGCTATATCACACATGACGAATGACCTGCGGGAAAGAGGACGAATGATCCGCGCCTCCTTTATTGAATTCTGGATCATTTTACGAGAGAGTTTTTCCTGTCCCTCTTTTTTGAAGTAAATCGAAAGATTACAGAAAAAAATTGCCTCCTTTCCCCGATCTGCTACTGATCTGACCAGCCTCTCCAGCGAAGCAATATGATTGGGATGAATACCTTCTTCAATCATTTTTTCTGAAAGGGATTTGATTTTCACATATTGGGGAGTGATCTCGTACATTTCTGTATATCCCATTTTTTCAAGACGGTAAAGCCGGACTTCATCATCATCGATGGATTTTGTAATCTGGATTGCATATGTGAGTATTTTTTTATCATGATTTTTCTGGTATAGCAATAAGTAAAATTCAGCGATACTGTTTCGGATCGTGTCAGCAATAGATGGAATATTGATCTTTTTTGTCAGGGCTTCAGTCTTTTTGAGAAGTTTGAGAGGGAGTCCGTCATCAAAATTTTGTATGGTTAGCGGAACAATAGTGAGAATGATTGAAGCTTTTTCGTAGGGCGAGGAGATTTTATCCACGGCATCTTCCATGTACTTTAACAGTTCCCTGCAGCGCTCTTTATCCTGACGCACCATATTATAAATTGCTATAAGAGAGTTGACATACTCCACAGGCTCTCCTATTTTCTCGACGATTTCCAGTGCAGTTGTATACCATTTCTCATCAGGGCGTATTGTGTCTAGTCTGACAATAGCAAATACCATCTGACGGCGGGTCAGTGCATTTTTGTCAAATTCAACTGCGTCGAGTTGTTGTATCCCACGTGCCAGGCACTCTGCAGCCATGGTAACATCGATCTGGCTATATGATGTCGCAAGGTATGACAGGACAAGCACTTTCTGGTATCCTTCTGGTAGGATTCTTAGATTCATAACGATATCCTCGAGAACTTGTTGTGCTTGTTCTGTTTTTCTTAATTTTACCAGTAAATCTGCGAGATCGCATAATCCAGTAAGCCTGATATAAGGATCATTAACCATCTGGAGAATTCGGTGCATAAGCCCGATGACAAGTGGTTGTGAATTTGAAAGATCATTTCTCCGAAGAAGGAACGCCATAGTTTCATAGGGATCGGTGGAATTCGGGTGAGTGATATCTTCGTTCAGACTTGAAATAATCCGGGACATCATCGCATCCCGTTCATAGGAATTCTCAATCTCTACCGCATACATTGCGAGAGGTATATTATACTCGAGATTGTTACTGGTTCGGGAATATGAAATTATGATATCAATAATCCCAGCAATTTTGAGAGAGATTTGTGGTGTTTTTATGTTATTTTTAATTATTTCAAGGCCTCGTTCAAATGGCAGAAATATTCTTGAATGATCCTTGACGTCTGATGGGTATTGTGGATTTTTAAGGATAATGCAACCGATTTTTACAAAACATTCAGCAATTCGTTCAAACAATTGCATTTTCAAGGCGGGATCATTAATATCATCCGCGATGAGGTACGCCTCTTCTAGAGCTTCGCAGGATTGCTTATCGATTGCATATTTTATCACACCATCAATAATATTTGCCATTGCGTAGGAAGCCAGGTCTTTTTCAAGGAGCGAATTACTCCAGACTTTCATACGGAGAAGCAAGTCAAGATCCCCTTGCTGGGCAGCCAGAATTGATGCTTCGTCGATGATACTGCTCAGAGTGGCAGACCGGGTATTCTGACCGTCAATTTCACAAGTCAAACCAACAGCCCTCTGAAGGAAATCTCGATTTTTTGCCCGTACTCCAATTTTGGCAATTTTAATAACGATATTGGATATTGCCCGCTCTTTGAGTGGCTGTTCTCTTATGGATTCAGCAAATTTGATGAGGATGCTGGGATCGTGTGAGTCAAGAAAACCGCGGTCGACAAGGATTGTTATGGTTTCAAGGAGGAGATGATCTTGTTTTGGGTGCAGCAGAATAAGATTTCTGATTGATAGAATGTGGGCAATCAAATCCTTGAACATGCAATCTTTGCTCACTTCTATAATGGCCCGGTAGATTGCACTATTTACTGTATCCTTGTTCAGTTTCACCAGAATGTTATTGTTTACCAGGGGAATGCTGTCATTAAGAATTCCTTCTTTCAGCAGATGAACCAGACATTCCGCATAAGAAGAAATGTTCTCTGTTTCATGGTTGATTTTTCCAAATATCCCGAGTGCTGAACTGAAATTGCCAGAAGAAAGCATAATCTGAGAAAACTGGAGATAAATCCGGGACAAAACAAGAGTGTTACAATGGCTGTCAATAACCGGAATAAGTCCGGAAAGGACCCGCATATCATTTGAATTGCGAGCGACTGAGATCCCCGCACGCACCATTTCACGTATTGGATATTCATCGCTGTCTGAGATATGTTGTTGGAGATCCATTGCAGTGGATAGGAACCATGGATCTCCTGATCGTTCTGCTTTTTTTAATAGATCTATAACAATTGTTCCTGTGACTTCCGGTTTATCATTGCATAGTTGTTCAAGAATGGTAATGATCTGCTTTTTATCTTTTACTCTCTCGAGAAGCTGCTCTGTCAGTGCACTTATTATTTCAAGGAAGGCATCATGGGAAATATCAGTAAAATTTCCGATAAACTGCGGAATATCTGCCATTTCTTTTCCAAAAACGGACTTTGCTCCTTTTTCAATGATCCCTGAAATACAATCTTGCCGCCGAATTTTCTGGTGGATGGTGGTTGCGCTTCGGATGCTTTCAAAAAACGAAGCATGATCTTTTTCTGAAATCGCAATGGTAGCCAATGCTTTTGCAAGTTCTGCATGTAATACAGCCCGTTTTGAGATATCTCCTATTTCTTCGATGAGAAGAAGCGAAGTAAAAAGAAGTTTTTGGTTATGAGTTGTTATTGCCCAGACGATAAGGAGGGGAACGATATCAATCATTATGTCAGACCGGTATTTCCGGAAACTGATTCGATCTAACATACTCATACCTTGATCGATAAGCTCCGGGTCGGCTTCGGAAACACCGGCATCAATGAGATCCCGGGCTATCATGGCAAATACCCGGGACTGATTGCTTTTTTTGCTTATTTTTTCTGATAATGAAAATATAGATTTCAGCCATTTACTGTCGTTCGTTGATATGTATTGCTTGATTATACGGGAGAATAATTCATCAATTTCGTTACTCTGAATTTCCTGAAGTGCCAAAAGAAGTTCTGGATTATTATTTTTAAGTGCAGTTTCGATGATGATACTGTTAATCTCGGTTATAATGTTTTTTCGAGCACGCCGACCCTGCTGATTCTCTATCCCGGCGATCACAGATACTAAGGACTTCCAATCCTCCGGTGGAAGTACTTTTTGTATATCTTGGAATATTTCGATGGATCGGACCATTCTTTATCACAGTGGGCTGACTATTAATTTGTAAACTGAATTTGACAGAGGTAATTAATAAAATTTTCGTTAACATATTCCTGCAATTTTTTTTTATTTAGTTATAATAGGCCGAGTTTTTCGTTTTCTTCTTAAATGGTAAGGAATTTTTCAACTAATTTTCATAAGCGCGATTAAGCGGGGCTCATTTGCACAAATTTTCTTGAAAATCAATCCAAATGCATTTTCTGGAATAATCTGAGTCCTGCTAAATCAGATATTATAATATTTTACTTTTTCAGAGCCAGATTAATCTGGTTTATCACCTCTTCATGAAGTTCGATCCCATTATCGCGGGTGTCAGAATCTATAATTATACGAACAATCGGCTCAGTGCCGGAGATTCGTATGAGTGCCCAGGCATTTGCCTTGAAAATTTTTACTCCATCGGTCTCATCGAGCATATCGCGGGGATAAACCGATTTAAGGTATTCGAGTATTTTTGTTCCCTCTTTGGTAGTAAGTTTATCCTTTATAATGAAACGTTTGGGAAGTTGATCGACAAGTTCTGAAAGTTTTTTTCCGGTTGAAGCGAGCAGAAAAACCATCGTTGCCGCAGTCATACCTCCGTCCCGACAGAACTGATGTTCAGGAAAAATTAGTCCTCCGTTCCCCTCACCCCCAAAAATCACCGGTTTTCCCTGTTCCAGAAGCAAGCGCATAGTCCGGGCTACGTAAATACTTCCAACCGGAGTATATACCAATGAACAATTTTCTTGTTTTACCACTATTTCCACGATTTGTCCTGTACTAACGGGAGTGACAACCACTCCGTTCTTGTGTTGGCAGATATGTTGTGCAATCAGCGCAAATTCCTGGTTTTCTTCGATAAACTTTCCGTTTTCATCGATGAATACAGCGCGATCCGCATCACCATCGTGTGCTACACCGAATGCTGCACCGCTGCTCGTGACCAGTGCGGCACAATTTTTCAAACCCTCTTCGGATGGTTCCGGCAATCTGCCAGGAAATGTCCCGTCCATAATTCCGTTGATAGTTATTACTCTGCATCCCATCTCTGTAAGTATTCGTGGTGTTGTAAGGCACGCGGGACCTGATCCCGGGTCAGCAATAACAGTCATCCCTTTTCCTGGTTGACCTTTAAATCGATTCGTTATTGCCGTGATGTACTGTTCGATAAGTGCCGGAGCCGGAGTTTCCTTTCCAGTTTTATCCCATGGTTCAACGGAAAAAGATCGATCAAATATCAGTTGTTCCAACCTTACGATTTCCTCATCTCCCATCTCTGTTCCGTCTGGTTCAATAATTTTAACACCATTGTATTCGGGGGGATTATGTGATGCAGTAATTATCGCCCCTGCATCGAACTGTCCTTTAACTATATATTGAAGTGCGGGCGTCGGAAGGATACCACAATCGACAACATCGCATCCGACAGCAATGAGGCCGGATTTAATGGCTTTTATATACATTTCACCGGAGGTGCGTGTATCACGCCCCACGGCAATACGGCCTTTCCTTATTGAGCCGAGAGCTTCACCAATAGCAATTACAAGTTCCAGTGTGAGATCTTTCCCCACAACCCCCCTCACTCCATTGGTTCCAAACAGTCGTTTCTGCATTTTTTTTATGGTCATATAAGGTACCACCTGTTAACATTGTATTTATTTGAAATCATCAAAAAGATTAAGTGATTTTATCACTTCATCAATAGCCGGGTTTGACAGCACGCAGTTATCGATCTCAATGTCTCCAATTACGATTTTTGCATAGGATCGTTGTTTATACCCTTCAATGACTGCGAAATGAATACCCTCGTTGGCATAAAAGCGCAAGACATCATCGAGATCGGTACCACGTATCGTAGTCACCGTCTTTTTTGTATCAATTCCTGTCGTAATGTTTGCACCTGCTTCATAAAAAAAAGTAGTATCTTTTTCCGCTTCAAGAAAATATTCATGATCCCCCAGATGCTTAATAACCCCGACAGCACCAATTTTTTTGAGTTCGGGAATAAGTTTTCTGATAAAGCTAGTTTTTCCAGAATTAGATCTGCCGGTAACCTGGATGATCTTCATGGGAACGATCCTCCTTCGGAATATCCTTTTGAAATCTGAAAATCACAACAATCTTTTTCGGCAGGATCTTCCTTGAGGCCAGTCTTTGGCATAGATTTCGTTTTATTTGTGAGGACCTCGGGCAAATCGGCATTGCCATGAACCACATTACTTCTCATACCTTCATCTGTATATGTTGAAGGCAGTTCGGTTATGGCCACATTCTGAAGATCTGTTTTAAATTGTGTATCACACGGCTTTTGGGAGACATGGCCCTCCTCAAAACGCGTTTTAAGTATTGTTTTTGCTGCCTCTCCGACCCCCCGCATCACTTTGGTAATACGATCTTCGATATCGATCTCATCATCAATATCAAGGGTTGTGCCTTCGACTTCAAGGAGAAACCTTGATACCTCACTCGCTTCGAAAAGAAGGTCGTCGAGTTCATCAGTAGTAAAAAAACCACACATCGCACCATAGAAGAATGTTGCACTGGATTTCCTTACTTTTCTTTTAAATGAATTCCGTGCTTGGTTAACTGCCTGAGGTGTATAGGTATCCTCCATAAATGGGACAAGTTCAGGCAGATGTTTTCCTATAAATGTCATTTCAGCCCCTCCGGAAGTCCGGAAATCCGTACATAATCTGGCAAGTGCCCATTCACGTGCGGTTATATACGTACGTTTACGCAGGAATTGGTTCACCTTCCGATAGGTGGCACCATTGACTTTTTTAAATTTTTTATACTTGTTTACTTCCTGTTGAATTCCTAGATCGCCCATCATACACCTCATCATTTGACTGCGTTTCCCCCGGTTCTGTTAATCTTTTAAGATTGAACAAATTTGAGGATATTTTCAGTCTTGTATATAGCAGTATTTGGTTTATCATTTATAATAAAATAACCATGGTTTTTGATTTTTCAGGTGAGAATAAGTTGAATATTTGGCAATTGCCTTTAATTGGGAAAGATTTTAGGAAGCGATTGGAATTCCCGATTCATTCTGGACCTCTTCCTTCGGTAAGCATGCAGAAATTATTCTTCATGGGTTTGTTCTCCCATAATATCCCGGATATAATGTTTCATCTTTAATTGGGGTGATGTATTTCGTATTCCCTTGTCTTCTCCATTTCCCTCCTGCCCTTTTCTTAAATGGAATGAACTGATCGATTCTATACCATCCTTTTGAGGTTGTCCTGGCTGCTGCTTCAATCGCGTGTTACTATTACCTGCAATAAAGGAATCAAGAGACGATCGAGGTATTCTCCAGGCACGATAGGATATTTTTGTTCCCTGTAGTTTGCCTGAACGGAGCCAGATGTGGACTGTTTTTTGATGAACTCCAAGAATCTCTGCCACTTGTCGGGGATTCAGCATATGAATAACATCTTCCATGGTCAAATATTACCAATGGTTCCCTTTCCTTATATTCTTTAATCTTAGTACAATGACTCCCCTCCTCCATGGGGAGATGCCGTTAAATCTTAATTTTTCCATTAGAATCTTCAAGATGGTTTTACAAGATTTTCTGTCCTTCTCTCCTGGAGATGGTGTGAGGGGCTGATATTAGGAATGAGGGGGGGCGCAACCTTTCTTATCTTTTTTGAAGATATGATTTTACTATTAATTGTATAGCATCATAAGGTTTATTCTTAAGATTTATTCCAGAATATATTTTTCTATGATAAAACAAATATTCACGCAATTTTAGAAAAGAAAGCCTGTTTTTAGGCTAATTGACTAATTTATAGAAATAAATCTTTTATTTTTCGCAAGTCTTTTTCGCAATCTGAATGATCTGAACCAAAATCAAAAGATTACTATGAATCTGAAAAAATGCATACCATTTACCAGAGAACTACTTCGTCTAATCAACTGTTCGAAGTATCAAAAGTCGGAATTTTGTTACGCAGATCAAAAATCCGATTAAAAATATCGGAGTCTTAAAAAACTAAATCGGCATGGTCGCCTGTATTTTGGATATGTTAAGAGCAGTTTTACTGAACAGGGGTGTGCAACTAGAAGATAAGATAAACTGCCGGTAATTACCATTAGGTTATCAGATATTTACCTGTAAATCCAAAATTCAATTTCTACTTTTATTATAGAAATTATTACCGTCGAAGGTGTTTATTCCGGTTAAGTTACATTGTTAAAAATAAATGCAATAAAAATTTCCTAATAATTTATAAACCACTCTCGTTTTTAGAAAAAATCCCCCACCATTTTTCCATATTGGAAATTATGACCTGGGGATCTTCTTTATCTTGAGTTTTTATATTCCAAATCATGTCTTTCAATTGATATTAGTCTGATAAATATTGGCAATATTTCTTCTTTCTGAGATCATTTTTACAAATCCTCAATTTTGAGTCTGATAGAAATGATCTTCCAGAAACACTGCAATGAGATTCAATTATTCTCCCGATAGAAAAATGTTATATTGAGCTTTTATAGGCGTTTAACCAGGCCCCTGGATGAAATTGCCACCAGTTATCGAAAAACCTCGTTTTCCAGAATGAAAAAATGGGCATTAGTTAAATTGTTTTATATAAACATAGAAATATATCAGGATAAAGATCCCCTGCTGTCGTGTTTACCGGTATATTCAATTTGGGAACAGAGTGACTTTTCAAAACCACTCGAAGAACTGTGGAGATATAGCGATTTCCGACTTGCGTAGAATGTCTATTCTGCGCAAACCTTTATTTATTTGAGATAAAATAGAATAGAGCATGGAAAGCGGGTATTTTTCGGAGTGGCTTAAAAGTTACCGGAATTATCTCCGCATGAGGAATTACTCACCCCGTACGCTCGACAGCTATGAACAGGTCATCAAACATTTCGGTTATTATGTCTGGTTGAGGCGTAACACGGACATTACAAAGCTTGTTTTCTACTGGAAGGATTTTGAAAAGGCTAGGTTGGACACAGCTGTTGATGTAACACCGGTTATCATTAATGATTTTTTGTCATTTGTCTCATCCATGCAGACGTACAAGCCCAAAACTTTTCATCGAATTATCTCAACATTGAGTTCATTTTACCGTTTCCTGTATACTCAGGGAATTGTTAATTCCAATCCTTTAACGGGTATAGATAGGCCACGGATAAAGCAACAGGAGATAAAGTACCTGAAACACAATCAGGTGCTTCGTCTTATAGATTCGATCGATGATCCTCGTGATAAACTCATCGTCAGGACTATCTATGCTACAGGTGTCCGGGTATCCGAACTCTGCAATATGAATATTGAAGATATCGATTTCGATGAACGTACGATCAGGATTCGTGGGAAAGGGGACAAGATCCGCCTTGTTTTTGTCGATGAGGATACGCTCGCCGAGATCCTCAAATTCATAGGAAACCGGATGGTAGGTCCGTTGTTTGTCGGACAACAGGGGAAACACATTTCTTCGAGAGCAATTCAGCATATTTTCAAGCATTATGCTCCCTCAGGAATCACCCCCCATAAAATCCGTCACAGTTACGCGAGTGAACTATACAAACGATCGAAAAATTTGAAAGTTGTGCAGGAAAATCTCGGTCATACCTCCATAAAAACAACCGAAATTTATTTGCATACAGATATCGACGAACGACGTCAGGTATACCAGCAATATTTCCCCCTTTCCGGATCGAATGGTAATGCCTGATTTTTTTTATTTCTTCTTAATATAAACTATATGTTGCTATACAAAAATGCCATATTAATTTTCCGATCTGCTGATTGAAGTCATGTTTCAAAAGTGAATGTTTATTCAACCTATCTGGATGGTAACCAGCGGTATTAACCGATCCAGAAGAATCAGGAACCGATGGATATCGACGATATTCTCAGGAAATCTCATCAGCATCAGGAATTTGTGAATTTTTGTTAATTTTATGCAATTTGTGATACTGATAAATGAGGCTGGATGGGAAATGGATAATATTCGTATTTTTGCAAGAAATCCCTGATCACCGATCAATTATCCAATACAAAATTGGAAAGATTTGATATTTCAAAGTATTGTCATTTTTCACTTCTGATCAATTTTTTTCCAAGATTTTTCCAAATTCATAATTTTTAAGAAGTGAAAATTTATTGTTCTATTTTTTTATGTATCTAATCTCATTCTGTAAAGAAAAGTATCATTCAAAAAAAATGAATTCAATTGATCCAATAAATATTCCGCCCTCAAATGAAAACAACGTAAAATTATCTTCTTGATTTCATATAGTATAAAATCTTTCAATTAATTTACTTTGGATACACTCACCTAATTAAATTTATCCAAATTTCCCATTTTTACGTTATAAATTTCTGATATTATCACGAATTATATCGAGGATTTTGAGGAATATCAAGTTTTATCCAGATAATATAGAATCCCGAGTTAATTTTTTTATTTTTAAACTATTTAAATGCGAATTTGTACAAAATGGTCTACCCAGATAAATTTGTAAATAATTCGAATTATACCGGTTTATAAAAATTTTGAAAAAAATTATCTGCCGAAGAAAAAAATTTCTCCGGATAAATCAAATCCTGTCTGTTGTACGAGGACAAAATATTAAATCAAAAAACTTTAAAAATCCAGATTGCGTCGTTTATTTTCATATATTGCAATTTTTTATTTTAATGAATGGAAACTCCAAACTTCTCTGGTGAAAAACTCCCGTATTTTTATGTTTTCTATGCGATAATATTTTCTGGTATACAATTGGAGAACCAATCAAATTTATACCACAATTCTTTTTTCCCGGCCTGTCGACATATTGGAGGAATGCCTATGTCGCGGATCCAGAAACGAAAATATGAAAAAATTGATGATGCCGAAATTGATCTTGTCGTCCAATGTAATGACAGCCATGAATTCTACGAGCGCTACCGGGAAACATTTCCCACACGAAAAAAGGGGATTGACAGCATCAGTAAAATCTGGAAACGCCGCAGCGAATTTATCAAAAAACAGCAGGGCACATCACAGGATTCCGAACAGAGTATCAGATCAAGTCCCGAACTTGAAATTCTTATCGGTACACAGAATAAAATCCTCTCGGAGTTGTCTAACGTCATGAAAGAACAGCTCAAGGTTAGTAAGGAAATACTTGCCCGGCTCCCGAAACAGGTGCAGAAGTACGAAGAGCACCCTCAGAAACACGGAGAGACAAAAAATATTGATCAAAAGGAAACGGTAAAGAAAGCAGGCCCGGAAAAACCCACGGAGATCATGATCGGATCGTGATGGGGCATCCAATTTTGTTAATGACGTTTCCGAGATCAGTTTTTATTTTCAGATATGTAGATCGGCAGCGCTTGTAAATTTTTTAGAAACCTTCAATATAATTTCTTAAACAAACAAAAGGTATCCTTATAGTTCACAACTGCATATGATTTATGACCTTTTTCCTGACTGGAAAAGAGATCATATTTTACATCCCTCAGAAACCCCCGTAGAGTATTAGCACACATAGACCACTACACTTATTTGCTGCATAATCCTCATTGAATATATGCAGGATCACGTTTTTCATCAAAGGGACGGTCCTGAATATGTGGGGTCCCGTCTTACCCAGGCTCTTGAAAGGGGCCATCTGACCAATACCGAAGCTTCTTTTGTCAAGGATTTCCTGTACGAACGCAAGGCCAAGAAGAATTTATCCGGTGGCCGCATCGCCCTCTATGTCAATCATCTCATACGGCTTCGGGATTTTTTACCCGGCCCCTATAATGAGATGACGACCGGTGCATACATGGAAGCGATCTCCAAGATCAAAACCGGGAAACGACTCGATGGCAAGAATCTTTCAGACAATACCATTCACGACTACATCCTCTCACTTAAGGTCTTCTCCGAATGGCTGGTCAAAAAGAAGATCGTCAATATTCCCATTGAGGAGATCAAGGAGATCAAGGTCCCCAAGGCCCCGATGATGACCAAGACCCCGGACGACATGCTCACGGAAGAAGAGATCGAGAAGCTGATCGGTGTCTGTGAGAATTCCAAGGAACGGGCGCTCATTGCGTGCGTCTTTGATGGGGCCCTGCGCATTGAAGAGGCCGGTTATATGAGATGGAGGCAGATCCAGAAACTCAAGCACGGGATCTCGATCTCGACCGACAAGAAGACCGGCTTCCCCCGGTACATTCCCTGCCCGACCGCGTGGACCTATCTCAAGACCTGGAAGATGGACTACCCGGCAATCCACGGCATCCCGCCCGAAGGCGACAACTTTGTTTTCCTCACGCAGAAGGGCGAGCCGTACCAGTACAGCGGGTTCCAGTATCTTATGAAAAAGTTCAACCGCAAGCTCAAGAAGCAGGGCGACAAGGTGCTGGCCAACAAACTGCATTTCCACCTGCTCCGGCACTCGAAACTGACCTTCTACGCGAAACAGAACATGAACGAGTCCATCCTGTGTAAGATCGGATGGGGCAAGCGGTCCGAGATGGTCGAGCGGTACGTGAACCTCTCATCGATCGATGTGGAGAAGGCCGTGATGGGGATCGCGGGTCTCAAGGATATGGAAGTGCAGAAGCCGATCTTCGTCCCGGGTATCTGCCCGCATTGTCTGTGCAAGGAAGTGCCGCCGACTGCCGCGTACTGTCCGGAGTGCGGTTCTGAGCTGACCGAAGAGGCGCTGAGCGAGACCGAGAAGATGGTCCGCAGTGTCCGGGAGAATCCGCTTTCGCTCAGAAAGATGGTCGATGAAATGGTTGAGACGAAGATGCAGAAGGCGATGGCGAAATGAGAATTGCCGAACCTCCCAACTTTCCAAAACTTCCGACAACAATGTTCATTGCGAAATTTGAGGACAAAGTTGCAAAAGGCGAGATTTCGATGGAGGGGGGATGAGACCGAGAAGATTGACCAGAGTATGTGGGAGAAGATGTAAAATCACGATTCTTAAATCTAAATTACTTATTTTCTACCCAATCATTGAGTCTGATTTCGCCATTTTGAAATGACGAGTAATATCAAAAATCCTCCGATTCCCCCAATAAGAATTCCAATCATTGCCACATCAAAATTTTTACCTGATTGTATCGCGAAAAAAATTCCACCTACCAACATTATGATTCCAATTATTAGAATGGTTAAGGGGGATGGTGCCATGAATTATTTTTTAGTAATTAATAAAATAAAGGTTTTCATTATTAGATGTTGAGTGCTTAAGTTAAGTTTTCGTCAATTCTGAATAGGTTAGGTTATTTTTTTGAGTGCGATTTCTCGATGCTGTTTCGCCTCGGCGAAATCTGGATTGATAGAGATTGCCTTATCACAAGAGGCAACCGCTTCTGAATACCGACTGAGATTATATAGCGCAAATCCGCGGTTGTCCCAGGCTATTGCTAAATCCGGCTTAATGGCGATTGCCTTGTCACAAGAGGTAACTGCTTCTGAATGCCGACCGAGTTCGTCAAGTGCATTTCCGCGGTTGTTCCACGCTAGTGCAAAATCTGGGCTGGTGGCAATTGCCTTGTCAAACGAGACAACTGCTTCTGCATACCGACCGAGTTTGAATAGCGCAATTCCGTGGTTATTCCAAGCTGTAGCATTGTCTGACTTGATGGCAAGCGCTTTGTCACAAGAAACTAACGCTTCTGTATATCTACCGAGTTCGTTTAGCGCGCTTCCGCGATTATTCCATGCTGCAGCGTTGTCTGACTTGATGGCGATTGCCTTGTCACAAGAGGCAACCGCTTCGGCAAATTGACCGAGATTATATAGCGCGCTTCCGCGGTGGCTCCACGCTATTGCTAAATCTGGGTTAATGGCAATTGCCTTATCATACGAAGCCACCGCTTCGGTATACCGACCGAGATTATTCAGCGCGAGTCCGCGGTTACTCCATGCATCGACAAAGTTTGTGTTAATGGCAATTGCCTTGTCATACGACGCAACTGCTTCCGTATTTTTTCCGAGATGACCTAACGCGAGTCCTCGATTGTACCACGCACCAGTGTCATTGGGATTGATAGCAATTGCCCTATCAAAAGATGGGAGTGCTTCGGTATACCGATCGAGATTTAATAAAGCGCTTCCTCGGTTATTCCAAATCTCATTTATATTTTGGTCTATGGAAATCGCCCGGTCAAATGAGTAAATTGATTCTACATGCCGTCCGAGACCGATTAGCGCATTACCGCGATTACCCCATACACCAGCATCATTGGGATTGATAATATTCGACCTATCAAAAGATGAGAGTGCTTCGGCATACCGACCGAGATCATATAGCGCGAGTCCGCGGTGGCTCCAGGCTATTGCTGAATCCGGGTTAATGGCAATTACCCTGTCAAAAGATGAGAGTGCGTTTGAGTACCTGACTGAGTTTCTCAAATTCAAGTCCTTCATTGAAATATTGTTCAGCCGTTTTTTTAGAGAGAAAATCAAATAATCCCACAAAATTGTTTCATTGTTTTAAAATGAAAAATGTATTCCCGGTGAGCGGTTCCAGGTTCCGCCGTTTCTTCTTAATTTCTGCTCGGTGTGTTTCATCAACATATCTTAAGATAATACTTGATCCGTCATATAGAAGAATCGCTGACAGAAACGAAGGACGGACTTTTACTGACAAGGCTGAATGGGAACAAACTGATTGATAACATTTATTGCATACGTTAGATAATTTGAATTATGAAAAAATCATGGCTACTACTTTTTTTATTAATAATTGCGACATTAACAGCCGGTTGTTCAACTAGTTCAAGTTCAATTAGTTCAAGTTCAACAACTCCAATTTTTACGAGTTCTGAATATAATGAAATTGCAAATGCCCATTTTTGTGTTGGAGAAAGAAAAGGTGGTTATCCTAATGTTACTTTTGAACCTCCATTGATAAAAGATCCAAGTCGGGCAGATTCCTATAGCGTTGTAATGCCGATTAAACCTGGAAAATATAAAATATTGGTTACTACTGCTATTCCTGAAGCATCAGTTATGATTGTCGTAGATTATAGCGAACTTACAGGGAGGGACAAATTTGGAAATCCGTTATATTATCCACGTCGTATTTCAGTAGGGCACTCTGATAGGTATGCTGATCTTAACGCAGAAGTATTAATCCCAGATAATTCTATTGATGGATTGATTTGGATTGGTGGTTACGATCCAGGCATCGATAATAACTGCGGGACGTTAATTGTCACACGTGAAACGTGATTTTTAGTAATAACAATGATAAATGAAAAAAAGTAGTTTTTAAGATACCATCATGACGAGTTGTGAGGATTTCAAACAATTAGCACTATTAAGATTGAAAGAAGCTCATGCGCTTTATTCTGCCGGCTTATTTGAAGGGGCCTTTTATATCGGGGGTTATTCAATTGAATTTGCTTTTAAGGTCAGAATTTGTAAAATTTTGGATCTTTCCGATTATTTAGATGATGAATCTTATTATTCTAACTCCTTTAAAACTCATAATTTTGAAGAATTACTCATTTTATCCGGATTAAAGAAAAAATTCGATGAAGCATGTACACTGAATCAGCAATTACAAAAAAATTGGGAGTTAGTATCAATATGGAATGAGAATGCAAGATATCTATTGAATGAAAGAATGTCAAAAGAATTTGTGAAGGAATTTTTAAATTCTATTGAAAATCCGAAGGATGGGATTTTTCCATGGATTAAAGAACGATGGTAATTATAATGACTCATTATCTTATCGAATTCCGATTTCAGGGAAAAGAAAAAGCTGAAATTAAACAAAAAATTTACGCACTTGATAAAAAATTCAATCTTGGTTTCGTAAAATCCAAAAAACCTATTCCCCATATATCACTGGCCGGGCCATTAACAACAAACAAAGAACGTAAACTAATCCAGGATTTTGAATCAATATGTTCTTCTACACCTTTTTGCTCCTTCAAAGTGAATGGTTATGGCTTTTTCGAAGAGAAAGGAGTTGTATATATCAGAATCGACCCCAGTGAAAAATTAAAATTGCTTCGTTGGGAATTATCACAGAGACTCGCCCCATATTGCGAATTAAAAGATTTTGACCATGAAAAGGAATTTATTTTTCATGCAACACTTGCGTTAAAATTATCCGGACCAGAATTCAGAAAAATAAAGCGACATATCGAGGAATCAGAAAATCCAAAATTTAAACAATTTTTGGTCAGAGCCACTTTGATAAAAAATCAGAGAATATTGTGCGAATATGATTTTTTACAACGGAAATTGTTGACTCGCTCCGAGGCACTGGATAGAAATCAATACAGTCACACTATGAGATTACTCCGTGAGTTCTTCGCTGGAAAATATGACCCGGATCAAAATCTCGGAACTTATTCAGCTATAAATACGTCTGAAAAACCAAGTTCTCAAAAAACGACCACACTCCAAAAAATCAAGGAAATTGTTCAGAGCTTTTTATCTCCAATAAATGCCACTTCAAAAAAAGGGAATACCTTTTTAATTTCGGACACTCATTTCGATCACGAGAATATCATAAAATATTGTCATCGCCCCTTCACAAACAAGGAGCAAATGAATCAGTTTTTAATTAATCGATGGAACTCGGTCGTCAAAAAAGAGGATACCGTATTTTTTTTAGGGGATATGACATATGGTCGGGGTCATAAACCCATTGAATACTGGATGAACCAGTTGAATGGCCGTATCATATTTATTAGTGGCTCCCATGATGAAGAAGAATATCCAGATCATCAGGAATTCGCAGTACTCAATTACAGAGATAAGGAATTCTATTTAGTACATGATCCCAAGGATATTCCAGATAATTGGGATGGCTGGGTAATTCATGGACATCATCATAATAACAAGATACGAGAATTTCCATTCATTGACGGAGAAAAAAAGACAATCAATGTCAGCGTGGAATTAATCGATTATACACCTCTGAATATCGATGAATTATTTGCCATGGATTTTGAGAACGTAGAATACAAAGAGACATCCAATACGAATTAAAGAAAGACAAAAAGTTGTGAAGTTCCAGGTATCGCGAATATTTTTTTCCTTACGTCAGCTCTGTGAGATTGTGACGTGTGAATTATCCTTAAAACTATCAACAAATTTAGTTGTCTCACTCCAATAGGAGTGTAAGACGATATTTCTTGATTGAGATCCTTTTTTACCCTTTTCTTATATATTTCCGATACGCCTCAATGACGCTAGCGACAATGTATAGAATAATAAACCCATAAATAAACGCCATGATAAAATTGGCCATCATCGCAGCTGGACCTTTAAAAAACGCTAGAACACTCATTATTAACGCAAAAATAAATGCATACCATGCGAGTTGAGATTTTGTTATTGGCTTATTGTTTGATTGTGAGTGTTTGCTTTCTCTCTGATCCATATTGAAACCTCGATAATCATTGTTTTGAATCAAACTATATAATGACTCATGACATTCTTTTCAAAATGAATCAGTTTTTAATTATTCGATGGAACTCGGTCGTTAAAAATGAGGATAGGGTTTTTTTTTAGGAGATATTACGTATGGTCGAGGTCATAAACTCATTGAATACTGGATGAACACCAGCTGGATGGTCATATCATTTTTGTTAGCGGCTCCCATGATGGTGAAGAACATCCATATCACTAAGAATTCTATGTGCTCAAGTACAGAGATTCTCACAATTCGTGAAATTATTAAAAATTTTGATTATTGTTGCGAATTCTATGGAACATAATTAACTTTTTCAATTATCGCTTGATAATTCAAATTATGGTGTTCTATTCAAACAAAATTGTAAAAATGTCATATTTTGAAAAGTGTACAAAATGTGGATATGAATTTGAATACTGTCATAAATTCCAGCCCGGGGAATTATTAATGACATTCCCAAGTATCGGGTATTGTGGTAAGTGTCATACAACGATGTCTCCCAGCTTTCCGCCTATTGGTCAATTATATATCATAGAAATTGACGGCGTTAGATTATTACAAAATGAATATTTAGTCAATCCAAAATTGAGAAATGAAATTTTAAATAACATGGAAAAACGAAAACAACAAATAAAACCGATTTTTTTTGGTTTGTTTAAAATGAATAATCTCTCAAAAAATGAGGAAGTTGAATTTAAGGTCATTAATGAAAATATTAAACATTTTGAGGAACGAAGAAAGGCGAATTGTCTTACAAAGGAGGAGGAAGGTCTCTTAAGGTACCATGCTAAATCCACCATGTGTTAAACATGTATGGTGGTAAATAATCTATTAAAATAATCCTATTTTTTACTTTTTGAAACCGGTGGACCATTAATTGCGGCATCTCCAACCATCCAAAATATTCTAACCGCAAGATTTATCATAACCTTTTCATTTCCCAAAAATTTTAGCGGCGCACCACATTTTTTTGAACAAAAATTCACTATTTTTGTTAAATTTGTATGACAAAAAGCGGCTATCTAACCCTCTGGTTCAGAAAACCCTATAAACAACTGCGAATTTATAAAAGTATTACAATGATCTGGGAATTCTTCAGAATGACGAGCGACCGAGTAAAGGCAACGGCGAAGAACATCAAAACAGAATTCCTTGTTTTGATCAGCTGCCCTGAACCAGGCGCTCCGGAACAATGCCCGATCCAAAAGAACCGCATCGCATCCTCCAGCGGATGTGCGTTGAACGTGGGACGATGGTACAGATTGACGAGCGGCCACGCCCCTGTCTTTTCGCTCTTTACTTTCTTTGGTGATCGTCACTAGCACCGGATAACTCATAACCGGGTTTTTTTCATTGCGATTGTCCGCTAGGTCACCTGCCGGTTCAAGGTGGGAAATTTGTGACCGGATGATAGCCATGGTCTCTGCCCGACCAGACCGAAGTACCGTATACAGAATTACGCGGTTGGTGGATGTCCGCGTGTCACAGGAAAGCAATCGAATAAAATGAGGAGGGTGAAAAATGCAGAACACCTCAGTAAAATCGGAAGGATGCAACAGCACTCCGATGAAAGAAAAAGAAGTGCATGAGGATCACACAGAAGAGCCCCTGATGGTCACGCAGGAAGCAGTCGAAGCGTACGAGAAACGGACCGGATTCTATGGCATCGGAAAGATCATGGTCGAAGACGGGCACTGGATCATTGTTACAAAAGAGGAGTTGGCACAGTCCAGGGCCCGGGCACACACCAGCCGAATCGTGGTCACACGTCAGCGGGGAATCGCATGACCGCCTTCGCTGCCGGCCAGATCATGTGCGGAGAGGAAGGCCGGGTTCATATCCGCATCTGGGGAGACCTGCATTACATCTGCCCCGAAGAACTCGGGATGCTCTTCTTTGTCGGGGACCGCGTGCCGATCCTAAAGAAACCGAAGCTGACTCCGGAAACCCCTTCTGTTTCTGGCAGTGCCTATCTCAGTCCCTCCGGGCGGGCCGTCATCATCGCAATGGACAAGCAGCGGTACATGGTCCCGCGTGACAAGTTCCTTGCAGTTGCATTCGGCGAGGATGTGTCCTGCATTTTCTTTGAAGTGCCAGGGAATGTGCCGGAGATCGAGATCCTTTGTCCGCGCAAGGGAGGTGCCGCATCATGACCAGCCGTCGCGGCACACTGGTCGAGGAAGGGGCCCGCGAGCTGCTCCAGGTCCACGGCTATACGGTCCGCGTCATCCCGCCCGGGTTCAACAAGCGGTTCCCGCCGGCCCATCTTGTCGCCACGCTGCCAACGGGGGAGACGCGGTTCATCAGGATCCGGAAATTCTCCCATCTGGCTTCGACCGCCAAGACCGTTGAACTGAAATGCAGCCTTGACCTTGTGCAGTTCCGCAAACACATCGCCAGGCATAATGGTGAGGCCGGGTTCCATTACGAGATCTGGATTTACTCACTGACCTACGGGTTCCGGTGCTTCGAGGTACTGATGCACAGCATCCAGGAGATCCCCAAGTTAACGCTGGATGGCCCGGCAGTCTCAAGGGCCGGAGGTATTGCATGATTGCGCAGAGTGCATTCACCGCCTCTAAAGAGCGGGCCGCTGAGCTGCTCGTATCCCGAGGCTATGAACCGGTCCTGCCGGTCGAGAGCAGTTTCCTTTCGCGTTATATCCCGCTCCACCTTATCGGGTTGCGCGGAAATTACGAAGCGCTCTGCGTGAAGATTAGAATCGCCTATGGTTCGGTAAGTGCACCCTATGTTGAATCGTTCTGCAGGTTCGAGATCTGCCAGTTCCGTTCCCTGCTGACGATGAGCCCGGGCAACGTCTTCCTCCGTTGTGAGGTCTGGGTCGTATCTCCGAATGGTTCAATCCACTGTTTCGAGGTGCTGTCCGACTCAATTCGAGAGGTGGCAGCTTATGCCCGATAAAGAGAAGAAGCCGGCAGTCACGACCGAGAAGATCGAGGGCATCCCGCTCTATCTGATCCCGAAAGCGGTTGCAGACCAGATCAGGCAAAAGGGCGAGGCCGTCTTCCAGATCCAGGTCGAACGGAAATTCCATCACCGGTACACCGTGAAGGTCGAGACCTTTGATGAGCACGCCAAACGGGTGAAGCAGGAAGAGCCTGCTCCGGAAGAAGGCGACGGTCATGGCTGACCGGTCATGTTTCCCGCAGCAGACCAGAGCAGGGACCCGGGTGGTGACGTGTGGATGGTCTGCTCCGTGATGCAGTTGCCCGATTAGCCGGGCCCGGGCAGGTCGTCGAGGTCCGGGCGCTCACCGACCAGTATACCCACAGCGGCTACTTCAGCGATCCCGCCGCGCTCATCCGTTCCGTGGAGCCGCTCGATGCGGACAGCTCAGTACACGGCATCTACGTCACCCTGAACGAAGTGAACCCGGCCCTGCTCTCGCGCCGGGCGAACCGGATCAAGATGCGGCTCGGCAAGAAAGACAGCACAACGAGCGACGCGGATATCCTGTGCCGCCGCTGGCTGCCGATAGACATCGACCCGCTGCGACCGAGCGGGGTGTCGAGTACGGACGAGGAGCACGGCCTCGCGCTTGCGAAAGCCGATGAGGTGGCCCGCTGGATCGCCGGGCTCGGCTTCCCGGACCCGGTCCGGGCAGACTCCGGCAACGGGGCCCACCTGCTCTACCGCATCGATTTGCCGAATGATGAAGGGGCTACGGCGCTCGTGAAGAGCTGCCTTGCAACACTTGACGCGCTCTTCTCCGATGAGCGGGTGAACGTGGACACGGCGAACTTCAACGCGGCCCGCATCTGGAAACTCTACGGCACGATCTCGCGGAAAGGTGACAACACCCCGGAACGTCCGCACCGGAGGAGCCGGATCCTCTCGGCCCCGGTGGAACTGAGCATCGCGACGATGGATCAACTCAGGGATCTCGCGGCCCGTCTCCCGACAGAGCAGCATGCACAACCGCAACCAGATGCTGCCAAAGGCAAGGGCTTCGACTTGCGCACCTGGCTTTCCGATCATGGGATCTGGGTGCGGTCCGAGAAACCGTACAATGGCGGGACTCTCTTCATTCTTGATCAATGCCCGTTCTCATCGGCCCACAAGGACGGGGCCTTCGCGATCCAGTTCGGCAACGGTGCGGTCTTTGCCGGCTGCAAGCACACCTCCTGCGGCGGCGGCACGCAACGGTGGCAGGAACTCCGCGAGCGGTTCGAACCGGACCGGGCTGCGAAGCGGAAGGACTGGGAGCAGAAACAACAGACCGCCCGGAAGGACCGGGTCAAGGCGAAGGCCGGTCAGGAGGGGAGAGCCGACCCGGGGCTGGCCCCGGTCGTTGCATCCCCCGACCAGCGGGCAGCGGCGCTCGACGTGCTGGAACGCGGCGACCCGGCAGCCCTGATGCTCACGGCATTTGCCCAGGAGCATGTCGGCGACGAGATTCTCGCCCGCTGCATGATACTCTCGATGGCTTCGCAAGCCGTCAAGAACTCGGATGGACTGCATGTCTCAGTGACCGGGGATTCCGGCAAGGGCAAGACCCATGCGTTCCGGAAGATGATGCGCCAGGTGCCGGACCGGTACAAGGTGAAGGGCACGGTGAGCAACAAGGCCCTGTATTACATGAAGGACCTCCAGCCCCGCACGGTCCTGATGAGCGACGACACCGAGCTCTCGGACGGGATACAGGAGATCCTGAAGTCCGCGACCTCGAATTTCCATGAGCCGATTACGCACACGACGGTTACCAAGGATCTGACCTCGCGGGTCTGCACAATCCCCGAGCGGTGCGTCTGGTGGATTGCGAAGAAGGAAGGGACCGGTGATGATCAGGTGATGAACCGGATGCTCACCTGCTGGATTGATGAATCAGCTGAGCAGGATGCCCGGGTGCTGGCGGCGAAGCAGGAGAAAGAGGAACAGGACCCGGACACATTCACCGATGAATCCCATGAGCTCGCAATCTGTCGGGAGATATGGGAGGTCATGCATGAGCAGATGATCTGGGTTATCATTCCCTATTCGCGGCGAATCCGGTTCCAGAGAATCAGCAACCGGCGCAATCCCGACATGCTCTACGATCTGATCAAGAGCCATGCGGTCCTCTTCTTCCGGCAACGCCAGCAGAAGACCGGTGAGGACGGGACGCTCTGCGTGTATGCGGACGAGGCGGATTTTACTGCCGCGACCGAAGTTTTCACGCTCCTGAACGGCACAGCCGGCGGGCAGGAATCGAAGATGACCAAGAAAGAGTCCGACCTTCTCGCCATCATCGAGAAGGCGAACCTGGCCGAGTTCACCATCCAGGACCTGCAACGGCTGACGGGAGGATCCTACCTGAGCATTTACCGGATGATCAAAGGTTACGACAGCCGGGGGAAGAATTACACCGGGCTGCTGGAAAAATGCCCGGCGATTTCCTTCACCGACCGGACCGTCACAATGACCGAGGAGAGCGGGTATTCAGTCCGGCGCAGGACCGAGGCGTTTGAATGGGACCGGGAACTCTACCGGCAGTGGATGAACGGAGGGGCATGCTGGCTTGACCACAACCCGAAGAACGATGACGATGATTCATCTCATCTTTCAGCAGTTTCAGCAGGTTTCAGCAGTTTTTCAGCAACTGCTGAAAATGAGAACGGTGCTTCCAGCGTTCCCGGTTCCAGCAAAGAAGGTGATTGTACAAATAATTCTGTACTAAGAGAAGGATGTTTTCAGCAAAACCGGAATTATGGAGGTGACCCGGAACCTGAAACGAATTCTGCTCAGTGTCTGCATAATTCGCGATCTGCTGAAAACGAAAAACGATCTCCGCCCGGAACGGCCCAATCAGGCAAAAGAGATGCAAATTCAGCCCCGGGCTCTTTCAGCACACGTACGAAAGATGCTGAAAGTGTGCTGAAAACAGGATCCGGTGCTGAAAGACCGGACCAGTCCCGGACTATCAGGGCCCGTGATTACAAAAAACTCGAGCCCCCGGAATCAAAGACCCCGTGCTATTCCTGCGGGAAGAAAGGCTCCTGGTATGTGGAAAAATTCACATCGGAGCGTCGGGCCCGGCCCAAGGACCGGCAGGATGCCAGGCGGATCTGCCGCTCGTGTTATAATGAGGCGGTGAAAGCGGAGCAGACGGCCTCGGTCCCGTTGCCCGGGGCCGTGGATATTTCCCGGTGTAGCCGGGTAACGGCGGATGTGGGGAAGTGCTCGGTCTGCGGTATTGCAAAAGCGGTATGGATTGACCGCGAGGCTGGCGTGAAGCTCTGCGAGCATTGTTACGGGAGAGGCGTGCGGGAGGATGCACGGGAGGCGGGTGTCGTGTGACAGTCCCGCCGATCTTGCTCTCGCACGAGAGCACGGAGCATTACACCCCACAGTACATTCTCGATGCGGTGATTGCCTGCATGGGTGCAATTGACCTCGACCCGGCCAGCAACAGCCGGGAGATCCCGAACGTGCCGGCAGCGAGGCATTACACAGCTCAGGACAACGGGCTTGTGCAGCCGTGGGAGGGGAGAGTCTTCCTTAATCCGCCGTTCGGACCCGGTGTCGAGCAGTGGTTCTCGAAGTTATACCTGGAGAGGTCCACAGACCGGACCACGGAGGCGATTGTGCTGTGGAAATCTGCTACCGAGACCGCAGCATGGAAGACATTGACGGCGATATCGTGCCGGGTGTGCTTCCCATCGGCCCGTATCCGGTTTGCCGGTCCTGCCGGTGATGAGGGCCCTGGGCCGACATTTTCTCCGGCATTGTTCTATGTTGGTGAGAGGCCGGAGCGGTTCGAGAGGGTGTTCGCGGGGATCGGAGCCGTCTGGTTTGTCCCTGAAAAATAAATTCCTCTGAGTCGCAACAAATAAATACCCGACCAGATATATGAGTATAAGTGTGAGTTTGTATGACCCTACAAAAACAAAAAAGTAATAAAAAACAAACTTCGGAGGATATGCATATGCAGCACGTAAAGCTGAAAGACCTGGTCGTGGAAATGACCCGTGGCATATTCGCACGAAGTCCCGAAAGTGAGGATGTACCGACTGTTGAAATGATTAACATTAAGGATATTTCCGATGGGAAAATTGATGTTCGGTCATTAGAGAAGCGGGATTGTACCAGTGTAAAGGATTATTCACGTGCAGCTGTGAAGCGGGGGGACGTGATCATTGCAATCAAAGGCTCCTCATTCAAGGCTGCCGTGTTTAATGATGATGCAGATAACCGTGTGATATCATCAAACCTCATCGCGCTCCGCCTCAATAAAATAATGCTGCCGGAAATACTCGCGGCCTATCTGAATAGTCCCGACGGCCAGCAGAATCTCCTTTCAATAGCGAAAGGCGCTACAATCCCCTCGATAAACCCAAATGATCTGCGCGAACTTCCCATTCCCCAGATTCCGGATAATGATCAGAGAATAATGAAAGAATATCTCGAAGCCTCAGATCGTTATCTCAGTATATTAAGGGATGAAAAATTGCTTGTCCGAAAAATGCGAAACAATATTATTTCTTCATCATTCGGGGTGACGGGATGAATTCACCAACAAAAAATGAAGTTTTGGGGGCAATTTGGAACTCCGTGAATTCAATGCGGGGACTGATCGAAATCGGAGAGGCAAGAAATCTTGTCCTCGGACTTCTTGTGTTGAAAAAAATGTCAGAAAACGAAGGCTCCTCGATCATAAATTGGAGTGATATCGCATCGAAAAATTTTGATCTCGGTATGGCTCTGAATGAGGCGTTCTACCAAATAAATCAAAAGAAGCCTGAATTGCGAGAGTGGCTGCTTCATTTTGATTTCAATTCCGATCGGATAGGGGGCCGTGAAATCAGGGACACGCTTTGGAAAAATGTCCTGGCTACATTATCGCAGATTGACCTCGATATGATGGAGAAAACATCTCCCGGGGCCATCTGTGAACTTGATATTGAACTTAACGAGTGGTTTGCGAATACAGCCGGTCTAAAAGGATCTTATGAGACCCGGCGTGTGTCATAAATCTGCTGTCAGAATTGCTCGATCCTCCGAATGGAGCAACAGTCTTCGATCCGTTCTGTTCCGGAGGCTCTACAATAATCGGGGTATCATGTCATGTGTCCGAAAACAAACCCGGCACCAGAATCAAACTGTACGGTCAAACACCGAATAAAAACAGTCTTTCCACTATCTGGTTGAATCTGCTTTTTACGAACAACGACCATGCTCAAATCAAATTTGGAGATGTTATCCGACAGCCGGGCTTCACAGATAAAACCGGAAAACTAATGGCATTCAACCGGATTCTCTGCACTATCCCGATCGGAGTAAAAAACTGGGGTGAGGAAATTGCACAGAATGATAATTATTTCCGGTTCACTTATGGCATACCTCCACGGACCCAGGGAGAATATGGATATCTTCAGCACTGCATTGCCTCTCTCGCTGAAGACGGAATTCTTGCATGTGTAATCCCGCCTTCCATGCTCTTTCGCGAACGAAGCGAGGGGGATATAAGGAAGCGAATGATAAATCACGATATTATTGAAGCGGTAATTGCATTACCCAACAAGCTTTACAGTCAGACGGGAATTGCCCTTGCCATTCTGATAATTAACCGGCACAAACCAGCAGAACGAAAGAACAAAATTCTCTTCGTGAATGCGAAGAACGATTTCCTTGCAGGCCGATCGCAAAATAAGCTTCGAGATGAAGACAGGAAAAAAATCATAACAGTATATCGGAATTTCGAGGAAGAAGAGGGATACAGTCGCGTTTGTTCGATCGATGACATCGCGATGAATGGATTCCAGCTTGACGTATCACAATATATCAAGGAAAAACGGGACATCGCCCCTTCACTGGATCTCGATGGAGCGGTTAAAGACCTGGAAAAAATTCAGAAAGAGAAGAGTGAGGCATACGAGAAAATGACAGCGAGTTTAGGCAGATTAATGGAATATCGGAGGATGAAATAATGGCAAAAATCGTTTCTGGTTCAAAAAATGGTTCGGGTGCAAATGTCGGATTTGAAGATACACTCTGGCAGGCTGCCGACAAGCTCCGCTCCAACATGGATGCGGCTGAGTACAAACATGTGGTGCTCGGCCTTATTTTCCTGAAATATATCTCCGATTCCTTCGAGGAGATGCATGCCAAACTCGCAGCACAGAAGGCAAGCGGCGCTGACCCTGAAGATCCGGACGAATATCTTGCTGATAATGTCTTCTGGGTCCCGAAAGAAGCCCGATGGTCCTATCTTTTGGCAAATGCGAAATCGTCAAAGATCGGTTTGTTCCTCGATGAAGCTATGATCGCGATTGAGAAGAATAATGCATCTCTTAAGGGCGTGCTCCCGAAAGATTATGCACGGGAAAGCCTCGATAAAATCCGGCTCGGGGAGCTCGTAGATCTGATAGGTAATATCCCGGTTGGGGATGAGGAGAACCGATCAAAAGATGTGCTCGGACGGGTGTACGAATATTTCCTTGCACAATTTGCGAGCGCTGAAGGAAAGAAAGGTGGCCAGTTCTATACTCCACGGTGTGTTGTGAAAACCCTTGTCGCATTGCTCTCTCCCTACAAGGGCCGCGTTTTTGATCCCTGCTGCGGCTCCGGTGGTATGTTCGTTCAGAGTGAGAAATTCGTTGAAGCACATGGCGGACAACGCGACGCGATTAGTGTGTGGGGGCAGGAATCCAACCCGACAACCTGGCGCCTTTGTAAGATGAATCTTGCAATTCGTGGAATCGAGGGTAATCTTGGAGAGCACAATGCTGACAGTTTCACCAACGACCAGCATAAGACTCTCAAAGCTGATTTCATTCTCGCCAACCCCCCGTTCAATATGAAAGACTGGGGGGGGGATAAACTCAAACAGGATGCCCGCTGGAAATATGGAATTCCCCCAGAGAACAATGCCAATTTTGCATGGATGCAGCATTTCATCTTCCACTTGGCTCCGACGGGTTATGGCGGTATCGTGCTTGCGAATGGCAGTATGTCCTCCAATACTTCGGGTGAAGGCGATATACGTAAGCGTCTGATCGAGGAAGATCTCATAGATTGCATGGTTGCTTTACCGGATCAACTTTTTTACTCAACTCCAATTCCCGCATGTCTCTGGTTCCTTGCGAGGGATAAAAAAGACAGTGGCCACCGGAACAGGCAACGCCAGATACTTTTCATCGATGCCCGGAAGATGGGTATTATGAGAGACCGGACACACCGGGAACTTACCGATGAAGACATCGCAAAAATCGCCGCAACATATCACGCATGGCGGGGTGAGAAGGACTCCGGTAAATATGAAAATATCAAAGGGTACTGCAATAGTGCATCGATTGAGGATATCGCTGGTCATGGGTATATCCTGACTCCGGGAAGATATGTCGGAGCGGAGGAAATCGATGAAGACGATGAACCTTTTGCAGAAAAAATGGAACGTTTGACTTTGGATCTTTCCGAGCAGTTTGCAGAATCATCAGAACTGGAAAAATCTATCAGAATTAACCTCGGAAAAATGGGGTATACGGTATGATTCAGGAAGGCAGTGTTAAAATTGATGACTGGATCCTGCGATCATTCGGATCATGTGCGGAACTGGTCCGTGATTCCGTTTCACCGGAGAATGCGAAAGGGCTGCCCTATATCGGCCTTGAGCATATTGAGGAAGGCACACTCCGTTTGTCAGGCTATGGTGTAGGCGAGGATGTAACAAGCTTAAAAACCCGTTTCAGGAAAGGTGACATTCTCTTTGGAAAACTTCGCCCCTATTTCAGGAAGGTAATAGTTGCTCCATTTGATGGCATCTGTTCAACGGATATCTGGGTTGTTCGACATAAGCCAGGCATTGATACGAGATTTCTGTATTATTGGATGGCATCACCGCAGTTTGTTGACGATAACTCCCGAGCGTCACAAGGAACAAAAATGCCCCGTGCAAAATGGGATTTCGCTGAACAATTAGAGCGGTACATTCCTCAATCTATTGGGCAAAGAGCAATTGGTGAGGCACTCGGAGAACTTGATGATAAAATTGAACTCAATCGGAAGATCTGCAAAACTCTCGAAAAAATGACGCAAGCGATTTTTAAATCGTGGTTCATGGATTTTGATCCTGTTCATGCCAAAGAAGATGGGAGAAAACCGGAAGGGATGGATGATGAAACTGCTGCTCTCTTTCCCAGTACATTTGAAACAGTTAATAGTCAGGAAGTACCGAAAGGCTGGACCCTTGAAGAAATTCGAGATCGCACGTCAAATATTCAGTATGGATTGACACGGAGTGCTTCATGGGAGGAAAACGGTCCAAAATTTCTTCGGATAACGGACATTCAAGGTGGAAGAGTTTCTTGGAATAGTGTCCCATATGTCTCATTGTCTCAAGAAGAACTTGCACAATATCGACTTATAGATGGTGATATTGTTGTTGCAAGGACTGGAGCCTCAACTGGAGAGAATCTGTATTTAACAGAACCAACCCATTCAGTTTTTGCCTCTTATCTAGTGAGGTTTCAATTTAATGAACCCGAAATAGGACGCCTAGTTGGTTGTTTTATGCGCAGTCCAAGATATTTTGAATACATCGCTGGATCTATCGGGGGATCGGCACAACCCAATGCCAATGCACAAACATTGGCGATGATAAAATGCATTTTCCCCACGCGACCAATTGCAAAAAAATTTTTTGGAATAATTCGCCCGATGGATGTATTTCGGGCGAATCTTGAACGAGAAGTTGAATCATTGACCAACCTTCGAGAAGCACTTGTTCCTAAATTGTTTTCTGGAGACATTCAACTTTCTAATGAAGGATCTGAACCGGAGGCAACCTCATGAGGCTCCTCGTTAAACTCGGATTGTTTCTGAGTGCTTACCTCCCGCTCTTCCTCATCTTGGCAATAAAAACCTGGTTCGATGTAACCGCAATAGTCATACTCCTTGCTGTGGTTCTCTACAGTTTTGTCTGGTTCCTGATGATTTGGGTACGGCAGAGGGAAACCACGGATTCTTACTATGTCGTTGGTGTTGAGAATAAGTCGAAGGATGCTCTCACGTATCTTGTTCCATATATCATCGCATTCATCAGCTTCGATATGGCCAAGTGGCAGGATTTGACGGCACTGTTCGTTCTCATGCTTCTTCTCTTCGCTGTCTATGTGAACTCGGATTTATTGTACATCAATCCGTTACTGGCCCTGTTCAGTTACCAGGTATACCAGGTTGAAGTCAAAAAAATCGCAGCAGGCTGCGACGAGAAAAAATGGGACATCACGGTCCTCTCTTCAGAAAAGATTCATGTCGGTGATAATCTCAAGGTCCGTGATCTTTCAGACAATGTTTTTCTGGGGATGATTGCTCATGGATGAATTGATTCAATGTTTAAACACTGCAGAAAATTCTAATGTAAAACTGTTCTTTCTCACTCGGAGAAAGAATCCGCAGACAAAAGTCATCACATATCACGTTATGAATTCACGAATTCGGGCGGCGGTTGCCAAGGACCTCAAAGTAAACGGGTATAATCAGATTCATAGGATTCAATCCCATGATCACGAGATATTCGATTATGGCACTCTGTCTCATTCAGACCGAACGATCGTAGAAACTATCGATTACCGATGTGTCCCATTTCTCGAGAATATTCTTCAAGTGATAGCACAACCGAATAGTGATACACCCATCTCTGATGATGATTACCCGAATGTCTGGGGATATATTGTCCGAGTAGAAAACAACAACAAAACGGCATTCCTGTTCAGAAAGTATACCCCCAAGAAATTACTGGAAAAAGGTAAACTTTCTTGTGTCATTGATAGTCAAGGGCATTTTGCAAAATTGACAGGTCAGGCCATCGCTCTTGATGCTTATTACGATGCGGCTTTATTGTTGAAAGCTACAACTCCAGGAACTCCAGACGAGTTACAAAAAATGTATATCTTCTCCCGAGGGTCATTTGAATCCCTTTTCAGCTTTGTGGAGGAATATCGCCGACAGGTTGAAGGAAATCAGGAGTATCTGAGCGGTAAAGGAATTCTTGAGAACGTATCGCAAATTGTTACAACATGTTGTGCTGATACCCGGGCTTTGAGAAAGCTCGCCAGAATTCTTACCAGTCGATCTTGTGACTCATTAACGACGACAAAAATAGCAGCCACAATTAATGATTATGGTCTATCCGTAACTCTCAATAAAGAGGGGAAAATTCTAGTTTCGGCTGAACATATTTGGGATATTCTGCGAATCCTTAATGACGATTATGTCGAGTCAAAAGCAACCGGTAACAAATATGAGTCGCGGTCAAAGGTGAGAAAATGAGGGATCCTTTCAGAGTTGGGCGGAGTAATACATGACTCGTTACAAATTCACTGAGTCCGAAGTAGAAGAGGCCGCTCTTCAATGGTTTGAGGAGCAAGAGTACAATATTCTCTTTGGCCCGGATATTGCACCCGATGGTGAGACTCCGGAACGTACTTCCTGGGACCATCCATTCCTTCTTCAGCGAGTCCGTGACGCCCTGTTTGCACTCAATTCCACGCTTCCGGAAAGTGCGATAGAGGAAGCGATCCGTAAACTGACGGTAGCAGCAACACCCTCGCTTATCGAAAACAACCATCTGTTTCACCAGTTTCTCACGAATGGAATTCCGGTGCAGTATAAAGATAAAACCGGGACAATCCGCCATGGACTTGTCCAGATAATTGATTTTGAAGATGTGGCAAAGAATGACTGGCTTGTCGTAAACCAGTACACGGTTATTGAAAACAGAGCCAAGAGAGAGAAAAACAGACGTCCGGATATTGTGGTCTTCATCAACGGAATCCCGATCAGTGTTATCGAACTGAAAAACACGGCTGATGAGAAGGCAACAATCTGGACTGCCTACAACCAACTCCAGACTTATAAAAAACAGATTCCTTCGCTCTTCAACACGAATGAGATGCTGATCATTTCTGACGGTGTTCATGCACGTATTGGATCGTTAACTGCAGACGAGGACCGCTTCCTTCCCTGGTGTACGATTGAGGGCGATGAGGTTGCACCGGATACGATTCCTCAGCTGGAAGTTACGATCAAGGGCCTCTTCAACAAAAACCGGCTGCTGTCGTACTTACGCGATTTCATCCTCTTTGAAAATGACGGGAAAGAGCTCAGGAAAAAGATTGCTGCCTATCATCAATTCCATGCCGTGAAAGAGGCAGTAATCAGCACCATTGAGGCATCGAGCCCGGAGGGAGATCGTAAATGTGGTGTCATCTGGCATACTCAGGGCTCCGGAAAAAGTCTTACAATGGTCTTTTATGCCCGTGAAATTGTGCTTCATTCCGCTATGCGAAATCCGACGATTGTTGTCCTCACTGATCAGAACGATCTCGATAGCCAGCTGTTCGATACATTCGCCTATTGCAGTGAGCACCTGAGACAGCACCCGGTCCAAGCCAAAGACCGACATGACTTGCGCGAACTCCTCAACCGAGAAGCCGGGGGCATTATCTTCTCCACGGTCCAGAAGTTTTTCCCGAACAAAGATGAGGTGGATCACCCCCTCCTGTCGGAGAGAAGTAACATCATCTTCATCGCTGACGAGGCGCATAGAAGCCATTACGGATTCAAACCGCATGTCGATAAAAAGACCGGATATATCCGGTACGGATTTGCTGAATATATCCGACAGGCACTTCCGAATGCATCATCGATTGGTTTCACCGGTACTCCAATATCGCTCAAGGATCGTGATACCAAGTCGGTATTCGGGGATTACATCAGTGTCTATGATGTTATCCAGGCCGTTAAGGATGGAGCTACGGTTCGGATTTTCTATGAGGGCAGACATGCCAAACTTGATCTCCCGGCTGAAGAAAAACCCGTTCTTGACGCAAGTATTGAGGATGTCACTGAAGACGAAGAAGAATCAGTAAAAGCGAAAGTGAAATCCAAATGGGCTGCTCTTGAAGCCGTTGTCGGGACAGAGCACAGGATTGGGATCATTGCCGAGGATTTGCTCAATCATTTTGATCAACGTCTCGAAGTGCTTGATGGAAAGGCGATGGTGGTCTGTATGAGCCGTCGTATCTGCGTTGATATGTACAACGCGATCATCAAACTTCGCCCCGACTGGCACGATGACGATGACACGAAGGGAAAAATAAAAATTGTGATGTCCGGATCAGCTTCAGAGACTCCTGATTGGCAGGAACATTTCAGGACGAAAACTGAACGAAACAAAATCCGGGCACGCTTTGTCGATCCCTCAGATCCTCTGGAAATTGTCATTGTTCGAGATATGTGGATTACCGGTTTTGATGCCCCTTGTCTCCATACAATGTATACCGATAAACCCATGCAGGGGCACGGTTTGATGCAGACGATCGCCAGGGTGAATCGGGTCTTCAGGGACAAGCCCGGGGGTCTCATCGTCGATTATCTTGGTATTGCACCCCGACTCAAGACAGCCCTTGCTGAATTTACTGATGAAGGAAACCAACATAAGGGGTTGAGTGTTGAGGACCTTGATGAAGCCGTTGCGCTGATGCAGGAAAAATATGAGATCTGCTGTGACCTGCTTCATGGGTACGATTGGACAGCATGGAGTGATGGCGAACCGGCCAAACGCTTGTCAATGATACCGGGTGCGATGCAGCATATTTACCAGCAGAAAGATGGGAAAAAACAGTTCATCGATGCTGTCACTCAATTATCAGTTGCGTTCGCACTCGCGGTTCCTCATGAGGCTACACATCGTATCCGGACTAATGTAGCCTTTTTACAGACAATCAAGGCAGCAATAGTAAAAACAACTGCCCGGACAGGGAAATCGGAATATGAGTTGGAGCATGCGGTAAAACAACTGGTTTCTCAAGCAATCTCCGTTGAGGGTATTGTTGATATATTCGACGCCGCAGGATTGAAAAAACCGGATATTTCCATTCTGTCAGATGAATTCCTTGCTGAAGTCCGAGAGCTGCCACAGAAAAATGTGGCTGTTGAGTTACTGAGAAAACTCATTGACGATGAAGTAAGAGCAAAATTAAAAAGTAATGTTGTTCAGTCACGGAAATTCTCCGAAATGCTCGAACAGTCCATCAGGAAATATGAGAACCGTTCAGTTGAAACGGCAATGATCATAGAAGAACTGATCAAAACCGCTCAAGAAGTCCAACAGACGGTCAAACGCGGAGAACAATCTGGATTCTCTAATGCAGAAATTGCCTTCTATGATGCATTAACAGAAAATGCCAGTGTCAAAGAGGTAATGGCGGATTCGGATCTGAGGGTAATTGCAAGTGAATTGACTGATGCTATCAAGGAAAGTGCAACGATTGATTGGACCCTGAAAGAAAGCGTTCGGGCCAGAATTCGGGTGATCGTTCGGAGGATCTTAAAGCGGCATGGCTATCCTCCGGACAAACAGGAACAAGCAACCCAAACAGTCCTTCAGCAGGCTGAGAAGATTTGCGGTGAGATTGCAGGATCTTAATCTAATTTTTACTAAGGAAAATTAAAATCCGCATACCTGACGAAGAACGTGAATTTATTTTGTATCGGGTGTAGCCCACTCATGAGTATGAATGTATTCGGCTGCCTGTGCCATATTCAATTGTTTGATTGTGGTGTCTTTTCTAACAAAGAAATAATCCTGGCGCCCAAATCTTAACACGATTGCTTGATTTGATTTTGTCGTTGTAATCCGACAGAACCACCGGTTGTCAACCTTTTTTGTTGTGATGGTGAAATATTTCGAGAAATGATTCGTGATTTTGATATCAAAATATTGTTCAATGATATCTTTGTTAATGAAACGCCGATAGGAATCAATTGAATTGTCACCCTTCAGCGAGCCCAATATTTGAAGATCTTTTTCTACACCTTTTTGATTGTAAATGGTTCCTTCAGGAGTTCGAATTTCGTTAACCCCAATCATAAGGTCCCCTCCATCGGTGTTGAGAAAGGCTGCAAGAGTCTTTGCGATAATAAATTTTGAACACTCATTTCCAAATGTTTTGAGACACCAAGTATTCATATCACCAGCATCCTCACCGTCCTGAATTCTGCGAGAGATTTCTTCTTGTGTTAAAGTCAGACTCCACAATGCCGACGTTTTAAATTCGACATCTGGCAATTCCTCATCAGTATTCAGGATTTTCAAAAAGTCGTCAACACCACCTTTTGAATCATCAATAGCAGTACCTGAGATTATCTTTCAGGTAATCACAGAATAACTGCGAAGAACAATCGAAGGAACCGCCATCTTTTTGAATTATTCCATATTTCTCAAATTCAAGAATTTTCATTTGAGGTATCTTATCATCAGTGAACAGAATGGTATTGAGGGCATCATAGCTTTCTGATTCCCGCAGAAGATCGACGATGTGGGTAAAGTTTTGAACCATAGCGATTTTAATTTCATGAATTGCAGCAGGTACATTGATTTCACCGTCACGGTTTTTTTGGTCAATCAGATGAAACCCAATTCCCGAGATATATAATGGAAATCTCCCGCATTGTTCGATAATGGTGTTTTTTTCAGATTCTTTTAATGAAACATTATAGTCGGTCAGTTTTTTGTAATATGCACTCATATCCTCGTCGTTAAACTCACCTACAAATGTATCCTGAAAAACACCTGCAAAGGTTGATCCTGCACGTTTATCCGATGTGATATTTCTCTCGATTTCTGCTAATGTTCTTCTCGAAATGGTTACAATTGTCACGCCACTATCTGATGAAATAAGTTTTCGAATCGTCTGTAGTACCGTTGTATCTTGACCGGTTTGACAAATAAGATCAAATTCATCGAGGAAGAAAATTACATTATAACCTAATTTTCGGAATTCTGCAAAAAATTCGTCGATTTGATTACTTCGTTCAAATGAATCTTTAGCATTTTTTATGGTGCTAAATATGGATGAGAATTTCTGCGAGTTTATTCCGATATCTGAAGTTTTCTTGTGCGCTGAAGTAACCAACCCCATAAAAAAATCGTCAATGTTACGATATTCCGAGATGTCTATATAAATCGGAATGCGTTTATTATTGATCAGATAGTCAGAGTTTCGTCGTAAAAACTCCTTTACGATGCTCGTTTTCCCGATCCGTGGTAAACCAATAATTGCAAGATTGCCAGGATGAGTGACATTGATAATCCGGTTTTCCATGATTTCGAGGTGATATGTCCTCCCAATAAATTCATCACCAGTTATTGGGGACCCGAATTGTGAAAACGGATTTATCGTCTTGTCATTCGAACCGGATTTAATCGAGTAATTCTTTTTCAACCAATCTTTGAATATTCCTACTTTAATCCGGTAATATTCACCCTCGTCTCGTGTCAAAACGTCACGTTTTACTAAATCATCAAGAATTATGGAAATATCTTTATTCGTTTTGCATACAATTTTGGAAATATGACATGGACTCTGTTCACTATTATTCGCGATTTGGTAAAGTACTGACAGATTATCATCAATGGATCTTTGACCCCCAATTTTATCCCCAGAGTTGTACAGATTTTCAAATTTATCCAGACTAAGTGAATTTTGTCCCGAAGTGAGTTCCTCTTTCACTTTGTCGACTTCAACACGGGTAACATAGATAGAGTATTCGCGATTCATCAAATCAACGAGACGATTGCAGAAAATCTGAATATAATAGGGATTGCATGCCGTGAGGTCCAGTATTTCTTCAACCGAATTTTCGAGGTATCGGGTATTGCCGTCAAGTCCGCCAATCCTCAGAGGATCTTCAATTAATTGCTTTGCATAAACCGGGAGCAGATACGTTACTCGTTCAGGTTGGAAGACGGCAAATTCATTTGAAAACATATTCATGAAATCAGGCATTATGTCTTGCCCGGCTACGATGATCTTAAAGTAATCCTTCTGAAGGAAAGATTTGAAATTTCTCATTATACTCCCAGAAAGTTTTCCTTCAAGGATCCATTCGTAAATGTAGGAGAATTCGTCAATCAAAATTATTATCCGGCAGTTTTTGTATTCTGGCATTCGCCGGATTTTCTTCAGGAATGAATCCATTGTTTCCTGGAATAATGTCAATGGGCTTTGATCGTTACTGAATTTTTCATACGTCGGGAAATCTATTTCAATACAGGGAAGGTGATAATCTTCGGACAGTTTCTCCTGTGAATTTTTTAACTCTTTCAGGATGTTCCATAGGATTTTCTCTAATAATCCAAATTTTGACGAATCCTCTGATAGTACTCCTCCTATACTACCGATATTAACAACAAGATTATTGGGATTTTTTCAAGAGCCCGGCTGAGATGATAGAGAATAGATGATTTTCCAGAGCGTCTCTGCCCGTATATGACAAAACCTTTAGCTTGAATTGTTTGTGAGAGGGTAGTAACCATTGTCTGGATCAGATCATCCCTTCCAAAGAACATGTCCGAATCTTTTACTTCCTGACTGTCCGCCCATGATGCATAGGGGTTGGGGATTTTCCGGAACTCCTCTTTGGAATACAGACGAATGGGGAGATTTACTAAGGGTGCAGCAGTAGTTGTTGTCTGATTGTTGAGGGTTCTGGAATTGTACTGACCTTTGATTGGAAGAGTAAACGTTCTTGCCTTTAATGCGGTTTCAGACACATTTAATTCGATATCTATAGTCTCTATTTGACCCCCGTGAATTGATCTTTGGATTTTTGTGGACGGATAGATCGAGGAATACAAATTTGAGGGGGATTTTTGGACGAAAAGCTCTAAAGATTCAACAGGACTGCAGTTTTTCGCATTTTCGATAGTAATTTTTACTAACACTCGTCCCTGGATGGGGACAAAGGATTCATCCTCAGCGCGAAGTCGTATAGAGATTTGCGGAGTCGCAGTGTCATAAAGACTTTTTAACTCTTCTTCAACAAGAGTCTGCAAATGTTTTACAAGCGGCAATATTTTCTCGACGGAAAATTGGGTGGGGAACTCCGTTATTGCACTTATCAAATTTTTAATGTCTGTTGTGGCTTGTCTGAGATAATTATCCCGTTCTTCGAAAGAACTCTCTTCTTTGGATTTTTTTAATGAGAGGAAGACCTTTTTAATTTCATGAAGGCGGGTCTGATCAACTTGAAAAGCAAGGCCGTTGGCATTTTTCTCGATAAGTTCGACTGCCTTTTCAATACTAATTATGCTAATAGTAAACGTTTCTAATTCTTTGAAACCCTGAACCAATTTTTTGTACAAATCATTTTTACTTCCTTTTATCGAATCCCAGATTTGCGTGAGATCTTCCAGATTTCTTATTGTATGGCGTTTAATTCCACTTCTTCGATCGATAAATTCAAGAGTTTTCTTTAACAAGATCTCATTGGTAAAAATATAACCAATAATGACTTTTTTTGATAAGCGGGAGTGTTTACTTAAAATGATTGCATGATCAAACCGTCCTTCAAGATCACTGTCAATAACAGAAAAAAACTCCTCTGTTACTTTTTCCAAAGATTGCTCTTGGACTTGTTGTAATGGTAACCGTTTGCCTGATACACCATTTAGATATTTCAAAAGGGCAAACTTGGGTTCTTCAGTGCCGGCAACATCTTTTTTCCCGAGTGAATCGAACACGTAGAGCGTCTCAAAATAACAGGCAAGTGCGGGTTCTAGGGATACATTCTCATTACTGGAGTAATAATCCCCCCACGAATTCAGGCTCCTATAAAGATAGTGAAAAATCTTTTCGGTTTTCAGATTTGCGTCATACGCAATCTTTGCTGCCGTTAACAAATCCTCCGCCCGAGCTAATGGGGTTTTTGTCCCCCTGGCACCACTTTTGGCGAATGAATCTATTTTATTGATATGTGTCCAGGCCTCATCTGTTGTCCCAGTGAACTTGCCCTTTCCATCAGCAGATTTCTTCACTTTATCCGGGGGGATTTCTCTAAACTTACATTTTTCAAGGAAAAATAATGAAAAATCAGAAAACAGTGTGTCTTTTTCATCTGTGACAGGGGCTTCCGGCTCTTCTTTTACCAGAGATAAGGTGTCCTTTTTTGCAGGTGTAGGTAATGTTTTGGATTTTTTTATCGTGGCAATGGATTCTATGGTCCTCTCAGTTCCAGCCTTTTGATGAAGCCGTATCCCAACGGCAATTTCATATAATTTTCCCTCAGGGAGCTGGGCGGGTATCAAAATCAACCGGAATCCTATCCTTTCCATTGTAAGTTGCGAGCAGATCAATTAGAGCATCATCGATAACTTGACGCACGTGATAAAAAAACCGTTTTCCATAATTATCCTGAATAATTCCATGTTGTGGCTGAGGAGAGCCCCAAAAACTTGAAATGTATCCCTTCGGAGCATTTTTTTCCTCGTCAACTTCCTTCGTCACTTTCTGTGGAATCGGGGAAATATATTCGTCATAGGTTTTTTTTCTGGTCGAAATATCCGTTGCGAGTGTTTCTGAAAGTGGACGTAATTCATTGGTATAGGTTTCAACTAATTCAGTGCCGCTTAATGAATTGGAATTTTTCTGAATCAATGTTCTCAAATTTTTCCTTGTCATTTCGTTTTTGATATATCCATAAAATTGTATCAATGAATAGCCGGATTGTTGCTTCAGAAATATCCCCGTGCGGCTTTTGATTTTTTTTATCAGAATAATGTTTGAAAATATCAAACACTTGAGAATAATTGTTTTCAATTTCAGCAAAATCTAAGAAATTGAACCAACCCTCTTCATCATCTGAAGGGGAAACGATTTTGAAATAATCCGTTAATGCGGAATAGCCTTTAGCTTTAGATTTTTCAGGTAACTGTGAATATGCGATACCAATATTGAATAGTGCCTGGGGTAATTTTCCTGTCTGATAACTTTTTTCAAAATGGGAAATCGCTTCTTTTCTTGATTTCTGAACGAAGAAAAAATACCCGATATTATATTCGAGTTCTGGATTGTCTTTTAACTCTTTAGAGAGGGCTCGTATCATATTTTCAATATTTTTTGATTGTGCACTCCCGGGATTCTCTGAATATACTTGAATTGCTTTTACAAAGGAGTTCCATGTCGATATAACGAAAGACGAAAATTTTATCAAGGATACTTCCTGAAGAGCGACAATAATGGGTTTTGGTTCAGATTTTTTATTTTGTTTTTGCGTTAAAAAAATCTCATAACTGTTCGTTTTGACTTGAGGTTTATCTAATATTTTTTGAGAGATTGGTGAAGGTTGATCTTCGATTTTTTTAGGAGTTGTTTCTAATAGTAACAAAGGAGCGGATGCAAGAGTAGGTAATAATTCAGGTTTCTTGTCCCTGGTTGATATATCGGAAATTTGAGCAGTCTCAACAAAATCCTGACTTTTTTTATTAATAGAAGCTGAATCGGATGATTGGTTCGTTTGAATCGTATTATCTTCATGCAATAATGATGGAAGTATTGTGAGATTGTCAGTCCTCTTTTCTATTTCTGATGATTTACTAGTTCGTTTTTCGGGAAATCTTTGAGTTTTTTCCTGTGATTCTCTTGATTTGATAATTGATTTTTGAGGAAATGCATAAAATCTTCGAGACACTCTCTCTCATCTCTCTCAATTTTTAAAAGGATTTTATTGAAATTTCGGATCTGGTATCCTTTAATATAATCGACCGTGGGAGAAATGTTTAAGAGAAGTTCAATACTTTCAGGAATTGGACAGGATAAATTGTTAAAAAAATGGTCGCCATCTGGAACTTTTTCATGTCCCCTTACATTCAAACTAGTGGCATACCATGATCCGGCCCCTTCAACCAAACTAAACTTTTTCTCATGAAAAAATTCTTGTTGTTGCTCGAATTTTATTACCTTCATATGTTATTCCTCAAATCCCGAATGAGATTCTGCATATGAGAAAATCTGCAGACTTTTGAAATTCCTGAATAATTTTCTTTTGTGTAGGGGATACAATAAACAATCGAATCTATCGCCAAATTTATTCTTCTATGGACTATTGAAAATTGGATGCGTTATAATTATTCAATTGATTTTGTTTGGTCCCTGTCCATTCTCCCTTCAGCAAAGGCTAAGCCCCCCGTCCTATAGAGTAATATTCAGCCCAAGGGCCCAAGGGCGGGAGTGAAGAATGGCAGATTTCGTACAGAGTGCAAATGTCAAGAGTGCAACCCGCACCCTTGCCGAACCCATCGTGGATGTTGCGACGTTCAACACGATCGTCCAGTCGGTCATTACCGACAATCCCTTTGAGTGTGTAGCGTATATGACTGCCGGTGAAAGCCATCCCGCTGTCGAGAAGACCAAGGAGGCATACACCGCGAAGATGGTCTACCAGGACGCTCTGGCCAAGACCGTCGGCACGGGCAACCATAAGTTCAACACGCTTGCCGGTTTCAACGCTGGCGTGACTGCACTGCTCGCTGCCGCTGCGGTCACCACGGCCCACGGCGGCACTGTGGTCCATGATGTCGGGGGCGATGCCTTCAGCGCAACCCTCAGGTGCCATGATGCAAACGGCGAGCTCTACATGGTGAACTTCAGCCGCGACCGGGTCACCATCACCTCTTACGAGGATGACGCAATCCGGACGAATGTTGAGACCTGGGCGGACACTGTGGCAGCTCTCGCCTAGAACCGCTTGACGACAAGACCCGGAGGGGAGGAGACCTCCGGTCCCCTCTCTTTTTGGTCCTCTCGTCACTTTTGCGGAGGCCCGCCATGGAAATTGAAGTTTTAGGGATAGTGCTCGGGACCGTTCTCCCGCTCTATCCCATGTTGTTTGCCATCTATCAGAAGATCGGCAAATATGATGAGATCGTCGAGGAGTTCAAGAAACTCCGGGACGAGCACGAATGCTACAAGGAGGAGTATCATGGAAGCTGATAACGTGATGAAGCCGATCGCAATGGTGACCGGCCTGTACCGGGGAAAATTTGGCGGTCTTGAACCACTCACACCGGATAAACCGCTCACCCATGATGAGGTGCGGCGTAATCCTATCTTCTATGAGCTGGACCTGCATCCGGAGCAGGGCGATGAGAACCTGATCATCGATTTGATCTACGACAAGATGTCGCCGATGCGGTTACAGGACCTGTACCGTGGAACCGATATCCCGGAGGGAGTCCGGTTCTGGCCTGACTGGTTCTACATCCCGCCGTATATGGAGATGCATGATGTTGACGGGCGCCGGGTTTACCCGCGAGCGCCTGGCATTCATACGGTCCAGATCCGCACGGGCCGGCGCAAGTTTGCGCAGATGGGCCGGGTTCGGGATTTCAGCCCGGCAAATGGCGGGTACATCAGCCCGGTGTTTGAGATCCGGATTGCGGAGAGTACCGATGTTTGAAAATGAATTGCAGACCCGGGCCGCTATATGCGGTACCGGGATCCTGCTTGGGCTGGTCCTGGTGCTGGCCCACCTCCCCATCATCCTGCTCATCGGCCCGATCATCATCCTCTTCCTCGGTATCATTGCAGACCCGGAGGAGACGCACGCGGTCTGGTACGGGATGCTGAATACGCTGGGAATCTTCGATCTCTCCGCACTGACGGATATCGAACGGCTGACCTATGCCGAAAAGCGGCATTACTTCTGGTTTGGCGAGGTGGAGATGGCCGCGATCGTGGCTGGAACCTTTGCAGCCCCGGTCGGGATATACATGGCAGGCCGGACCGACACGAGCCTTGCATTCGTTGGCGCTGCGGTCCTGTTCCTGCCGCTCTTCGTGTTCCTGCCTAAGTTGATCCAGTGGGCGATGAAGGCGGATACGGATGCCGCAATCGAGGCGTTCGGGAAGAACGAGCAAGTGAAGAAAGTCTTCTGGACCTTCTTCATCTCGATGGCCGGGCTGGTCCTGGCCCGGGTCGTGGACCCGGTGACAGACTCAGCAGGTTGTCGGGCTGATTACGGGGATGGGGGGATAACCCCATTTTTTCCCGTCGATGACCTTCAAAAATGGGGGTAAAATCCCCTCAGGAAAAATAAGCCCTATACGGGCTCCTTTTCCCCCGACTGTGTCCGGGCCAATACCGGAAAACCCCGTAAAACACTCCTTTTTCTTTCCTGTGGAGAATGTGCCCTATAATCGCCCCGTTTGCCAAAATACGGCAGAATTGCATCTCGTATAAACGCCACCAAAGGCCCTTAAATCGTGCCGGTTTTTGCCACCTATTTTACCCCATCCGGGGCCCGGAAAGGCTGCCGGAATGCGAATATGAAGGTCGTTTTTTCCGGGGAAGGTCTGAAAAATAGGTTTAAAAACGGGGATCCGGGGTATGATCTCAGTCAGACCGGCATCGGCATCCCGGTCGCTTCCAGCTTACTCTCGATTTCCCGGATTTTATCCAGTTTTGCCTTCGTAGATGGTCCTTTCGTTACAGCCAGACACCCCGATGCAGGAGAGATCGATTCCGTAAACGTCCCAATCTCGCGGGCGATCCGGATCGCATCCTCCTTGTCAAACCCGATAAGGGGGCGATAGATCGGGACTTCCGAAGCAGCATCGTTGAGCACCATCAAATTATCGAGGGTCTGACTCGCCACCTGCCCGAGTGACTCGCCGGTAACGATCCCCTTCGCACCGTTCCTGAGTGCAAAATCAGTTGCCACCCGGTACATCCGGCGCTTGCAGAAGATGCAGGTATATTTCTCAAGGTGTCTTTGAACCAGCTCCTCTTTTGCAGCTGCAAGATACCCGTCCCTGACGACCGTCAGCCGGATACCCGGCTGATACCGTGCAAGGATCTCAATGACCCGTTCCGCCCGTGCAATAGTTGTCTCATCGAGGAATATATCAAGCGCGATGAAGACCGGAAGGATCCGGCAGCCGCGCTTCATCATCATCCACGCGGCGACCGGGGAGTCAATGCCCCCGGAAACGAGGGCCACGAGCGTACCCTCAACGCCGAGCGGCAGACCCCCTACGGCTTTTATCACCGTATCGTAGAGATACGCTTCATTCGTTCGGATCTCGATATGGATCTCCTTGTCCGGTGTAGCAAGGTTCACCTTAAGGTGAGGGAATTCTTTCCTGAGCAGGTTGCCGTACTCGATCGCCTTGTCGTTTGAGCTGAACGGATGTTTGCCGACCCGTTTTACCTTGATCGCAAAAGTCTTTGCCAAATCAATGCCATGGCGGCGGCAGTAGTCGGGAAGGTGAGTCTCGATCTCATCGATCCGGATATGTTCAACTTCCGAGAAAGAGACAATGCCAAAGATATTTTTCAGCAACGCGGGTTTCACATCGCCGTCGAGCCAGATCCTGCCCCGTTCGTTCCGGACATGGATACCGGGCATAACTTCGAGAATATTTGCTATCAGTACATTTTCCCACTGCCGCCGGACCGGGTCGGATTTTAAGAATATTTCAGAGTACCGGACAAGCCATTGGTTTTTCATCGTTGGTCCACAAGAATTTACTTCTTTTTTCGCGCTGTTTTCCGGACGCGGACTACCTCGTCGACATCTTCTATTGCGAGCAGGTACGTCCCGTGGCAGGGTTTGGTATAGGGAAAGACGATTTTTTTACCATCTTCAATACCGAGAGCAATCGGCGGAAGACCGATGATGTATTCGTCGAAAAGCTTATAGCCGGGATCAACATACCAGACCTCTTTGAAATTCTTTTCTGCATATTCCCGGCACTCCTTGAACGAAGCCCCGAGAGGGAGGATCATCTCGTATTTCAGGTTCTCGATACAGCCCATCCGAACACCTCGTTTATCTTTGCTTTCAGCTGCATCGGATTATGTACCGCCTTGTCGACAATTTTCTCGCAGGGGAAATTAATCTCGTCTGCAAGCGGCCCGGGATCTTTTCCGAAGACAATCACAACCAGCCTTTGTTCCGGAAGCAGGTAGCGCATCGTTGCCGCGTAGGCAATCGCTGCATCATTGTGCGCAAAGACCACACAGAGGTCGCAGTTTCTTTTTTTCTCGACTACTTCTGCTATGCACTTTTCAAGTACCATTGTGTCTGTGATGTAGTGTTTTTCAGGGTCAGAAACCTTCAGCAGGCTGAGGACAGAGGGATTGCCCGCGATAAGAACGTCGGTACCTCGCTTTTTCAGGTTGTATGCTACGTGAAACGCGAGCGCCTGTTGTGCCGGTGCTTCCGGGCACCCGAGTATGATAAGCGCTTTTTCTGGTGTTGCTGGTATATCGATCATTATCTCTCTCCGGTTTTTACCGTTGTGCCGGGACAGGTTCCCGTGCATTCAGCGGACTGCTGGCAGACATGCATTGCATCAGCTTCCTTGAACGGGTGGTGGCAGTACGGGCAGGTGAAGTCACACTCCGTTCCTTCGTACGGGCAGATAGTCATCGAGAGATCGGCAAGCGGGTGGCCTTTGCCACGGATCTCAAACTCCTTGTACCACCCGAATGGCGCCCGCTTGACGATGATGGTTTCTGCTAAAAGACTCTTTTCAAGGCCCTTAAGGATGCAGAGTGCACAGTCAGGTGAGCCGAGCGTGCTCGTCAGGTGGGCATAGGGATAGATCATTACCTGGTTGACTTTCAACTTGGCCAGTCGTGCCATCACATTCGTCTTAGCGCTCTGGATGACATATTCGGGATTCTTCTCATCCAGTTTCTCCACACAGCAGAAGAGGACAACGCACTCCTCCATCATGTCCTCGCGGATATCCGTGGGTTCCGCCATTTTTGTCTTTTTTGTGGCATGGTACCACATCCGGGTGGCGTGGATGGAGAGGATCCTCACGGGTTTTCCCTCCCGACAAGTACGCTGATCGCATCGACCGTAATGATGCCTGTCACATGCTGCTGTTCGTCAATGACCGGCAGTGCGGAGATCTGGTGCTCCTCCATCTTTCTTGCCGCAGTCTCGATCGGCTCATTGGGTTTTGTCGTAACCACGTCCCGGGACATGATCTCATCCAGCCAGAGGTAATTGGAGGCAACTGCCTTCGCGATATCCCACGACGTGACAATGCCGACAAGCTGTCCGCTCGCGGACAGCACCGGCAGGTGGTTGACACCGGCATTGATCATCCGCCGGGCAGTCACTCCAATGGTTGTCCCCTCTTCGATGGTCTCGATATTGTGAACCATCACATCACCGACAACCGTGTGGGAGAGGAACCTGCCCACGATATAGTTGATCTGGCCGGATTCGAGAAGGAATGCGTCGTGCCCGTAATTGGAACGGATCTCGCAGTAATGGACCTCGGTTTCATTAGCCGTGAGTGCCGAGACGATCTCCTGCGACTGGTAAGGCGGGTAGAGCCAGTCTGACGAGACCGAGATGACGAGGTATGCCGCTTTCACCCCGGCAAGGCCGGTGGTGAGCGAGCCGTCCTTTGTCAGGTCGAAATAGTCGATAGCCTTGGTGATGTACAGGTAGGAGTTTGCATCAAACCTCTTCGTGAAGGTATCTCCCTGGTGGTGGAGGTAGCTCTCGACTGCAAAATCGGTGGAGAAATCAAACCCGATCCGGTCCTTGTCCTGCAGCGATCTCCCAAACTTCTCATACATCGACTCGTTCGAGAGGTAGGTGATATGGCCCACCATCCGTGCGAGCGCGAGCCCGTGTGTCGGGAGCGTCTTCCCATAGTAGTCACCGTTGTTCCAGTGCGGATCGGAAATGATCGCCTTCCTGCCAACTTCGTTGAACGCGATCTGCTGGGGTGTAGAGTAGCCGGTCGCCGCGATGACGACAGCCTTTTTCACGAGATCCGGAAACGCGACTGTCCACTGTAATACCTGCATGCCGCCCATGGACCCCCCCACGACCGCGTAGAGCTGGCTGATGCCGAGGTGATCGACAAGGAGTTTCTGAGCATTCACCATGTCCCAGACCGTGATGACCGGGAACTTTGCGCCATAGGGTTTTCCCGTCTCCGGGTTTGCAGATGACGGGCCGGTCGAACCCTTGCACCCGCCGAGCACGTTCGAACAGATCACAAAATACCGGTCCGTATCAAGCGCCTTTCCGGGACCGATGACCGCATCCCACCAGCCGGGCTTTTCATCGCCCTCGTGGAAACCGGCTACATGCGAATCACCGGAGAGGGCGTGGCAGACAAGGATTGCATTGCTCTTCTCGCGGTTGAGTTTCCCGTAGGTCTCATACGCAAGCGTAAGGGAAGAAAGAGTCTCCCCGCTTTCCAGTATGAGCGGGGAGGGATTGCGATAATATTGTGTGGTTACATTGCCGACTGAGCCTTTGATCATCAACACACCCCGTGTCGTACCTGCTCAAGTTCTGCTACAATGTCCTGGATATCCTCATGGACGGGAGTTCGGGACGTGTTCTGCCTCATGCTGTCGCCTCCAGTGCCTGCTGTAAATCAGCGATGAGGTCCTCGATGTCCTCTGTTCCGATCGAGAGCCGTACGGCATCGGAGGTGACGCCGGTCTTCTTCTGCTCCTCGGGGGTCAGCTGCTGGTGGGTGGTAGAGGCCGGGTGGATGACGAGGCTCTTCGAGTCCCCGATGTTGGCGAGGTTACTGAAGAGCTTGAGGTTATCGATGAATTTTCTCGACGCCGCTTCCCCTCCTTTTATGCCGACACCGACTAGCGGCCCGTATCCACCGACAAGGTACTTCTTCGTGAGCCCGTGGTTCGGGTTGTCGGGGAGTCCCGGGTAGTTCACCCAGGCAACCTTCGGGTGCGACTTGAGGAACCGTGCAACCGCGAGGGCATTCTCCGAGTGGCGGGGGACCCGCAGGTGGAGGGTCTCGAGGCCGATGAGGAAGAGCCAGGCATTGAACGGGCTGAGCACGGCGCCGGTGTCCCTCATGAGGGAGACGCGGATTTTGAAGACGAACGCAACGTTCCCGAGGCCCGGGAAGTTCCCGAACGTGTCCCAGTATTTCAGACCGTGGTAGCTTGGGTCGGGCTCAGTGAATTCGGGAAACTTGCCGTTGTTCCACGCGAATTTACCTGAGTCCACGATGACGCCCCCGAGCGAATTCCCGTGGCCCCCAATATACTTGGTAGCGGAGTGTACAACGATATCCGCACCATAGTCAATTGGTCGGACGAGACCGACACCGGTCGTGTTGTCCACAATGAAGGGAAGACCGGCATCGTGAGCGATCTTCGCGATCTTCTCAAAGTCCGGGACATCGAGTTTCGGGTTGCCGACCGTCTCGGCAAAGATTGCCCGGGTCTTTTCCGTGATCGCTTTTTTAAACGCCACTGGGTTCGAGGAATCAACGAATACGACATGTCGCCCGAACTTCGGGAGGGTGTAGTGGAAGAACTCGTATGTGCCGCCGTACAGGTTGTCAGCCGAAACGATCTCGTCGCCGGGACGGGTGAGGTTCAGGACAGCGTAGGTGATAGCTGCCGCTCCCGATGCGGTAGCGATGGCGCCGGTCCCGCCCTCGATTGCCGCCATCCGCTTCTCGAAGACATCCGTTGTCGGGTTCATGAGCCGGGTATAGATGTTCCCGAGCTCCTTGAGCCCGAACAGGTTTGCAGCATGTTCCGTGTTCTTGAACACGTACGATGCTGTCTGGTAGAGCGGTACAACCCGGGATCCTGTCGTCGGATCGGGCACCTGCCCTGCATGGAGGGAGGTGGTTCCAAGGTGGAATTTCTTCTTTGTCATTGCTTGTTCCTCGGTATTTTTTATTGGGGACCGGGTGCCGGCTTATCTCTCCACATAAGGGAGAGAAGATAATCAGCATCCCAATCTTCATACTCGTTCTTTACGAGCGATTCTCCGTTCATTTTCTGGTATTATTGTTCAACGGTCAGGCCGTGTTTTTCCGCAACTTCGGTAAAGGCATCGGCCAAGTAGCGGATCTTCTTGTCAGATAGGCCGTACGTGTTCAGCTTCCAGGTGCGTGTTGCGCCGGCAAACTCGCCGACAATCCCGCGGGAAGATAAATCGTCGCTGAAGTAGAACCCGCGCCGCTTGTGGGTCTGGGCAACCGTGTCGAAGCTGCCGGTCGTGTCTACCTTGGTGAGGGTGTGTTTTCTCGGATATTCTGAGAGCACCTTGCTTCCCGAGATCTTCAGGAGCCTGTCGATGAAGTAATTAGACCTCTTCACTTCATCCTCCCACTTCAGGGTCCGGGCTTTTACCGTGGGGAACGATGCCATCATGGAAAGCAACGTTCCGCCCATCAGCGTGCAGCCGAGCATCTCGACTTCCTTGATACCGAACTTGCGTTTGGTGAGGTCGCCGACCATTGCGGTAGTGCGGAGGGCCTTGGGCAGCCATTCATCGGTCAATGCAAGCACCCCGGACGGCGCGACCGATGCCATACTCTTGTGTCCGGAGCCGACGACAAAGTCAGCTCCAATCGCCTTACCATCGACCGGCATTACACCGACCGTGTAGGCCCCGTTATAGAGAAACGGGATGTCGTACTGGTGGGCGACCTTCCCGATCTCTTTGATCTCGTGCTCGTTGGCGAACTGGTAGTCGAAGTGGTCGATCATCACGAGCACCGGGAGTTTTCCGGTCTCCTGCTTGACCTCCTCGATCTTCTGTGCCGTTGCTTCACCGGTGACGATGTTCTGCCCGTTCAGCGGCACTTCCTTAACAACCCCACCGGCATTTTCCACGGCAAGGAATTCGGTGTAGTGGGCGAGGGCAGAGACGATCACGCTGTCGCCTTTGCCAACAAGCGTGCCAGTCACTGCCTGGAACCCGCGGCGTGCCCCGGGGACAACCCGTGCATGGTCCATGTTGACGAACTTTGCAAGGTCAGCATGGAACTCCGCGATACCCGGCTTCGAGATTTTGTCGAGCCGGAACGGTTTGCGGCAGGCGTCGCACGTTGAGTACCCGTCACCATAGGAGATGAGGGCTTTCCTCGCCTCGGTTGTCAGTCGTCCCGCTGCCTGGATCGGCTGGATATTGATGGCCTCCTCTTCCCGCGTGCGCAGGTCGATGGAGCCGGCAATCTTCGTCACCTTTGGTGTGCCGGTACCTGCTTCGAGATCCGCAAGGATTGCCCGCACATCGGCAATCTTCTGCCGGAACGCGGCCTCCTCCACAGGATCGAAGCCGGTCGGTAACGACTCGCGGAAGAGCCCCCGGACCTCCTCGAGCGCGAAGAGTGCTTCGAATGTCTTCTGAATTCTGATACTCATGGTAAATCACTAAGAGCCATGGCCCGGATTCGAACCGGGTAGTAGTTGATCTGCAGTCAACCGCGTAGCCACTCCGCCACCATGGCATTGTTGTTGTTCACGATTGTGAACTTATACATAATTGTTAACAATTGTGAATATTTATAGGTTCTGCAACCGGCAGGATTTTCCTGTATCATCTATATCGTGAAATCGAAGAAGCCGGTAAAAAAGAACGCCGGGAACAAGGATCAATCAACGCCTACAGATCCCGCTGGGGCGTCAGGTCGCAGCCCGTACATGGCAGGCACATGGTTCTCGCTTCCAGAACCGAGAGCCCGTGCCGTTCAAGTGATGCTTTGTTGATCCTTGTCAGGTGCAGGAGCCGGTAAGAATCCGGGCGGTCAATGGTAATCTGACCGGCGCGTAGCGGATGTGCTGATATCGGCCGCAGGTTGGGAATAACCCCGATACCGGTAAGGATTTCCACACCCTTCTCGACACATTCATCAGTCTCGCCAAGACCGATGATGAAATTGGACGAGACATGGTTCTTCCCAAAGATCCCGACAGCATTCTTCAGTGCGGAAAGGATATACTCCAGTGACAGGCCGGGGCATACCTTCCGGAAGATCGCCGTATCCATCGTCTCGACATTGTACTTGATCTCGCAAGCCCCTGCCGCCTTCAAATCCTCTGATGAGGTTTCTGTGGGATAGACCGAGACGCCGATCGGGACATCGTACCGCTTCGCCAGTTCCCGTACGATCCGTACCATGTATTCCACTTCTCTCTCCGGAGATTCGGCAACTCCGCTGGTGAGCGAAATTGCAGAAAATTCCCTGTTCTTTGCCGCTTCATCGATAAGCCCGATAATATCATCCAGGGTTTTTACATGCCCGTTCAGGAGCGGAACGGGGCAGAATTTACAATCAAAGATGCAGCGTTCGGAGACCGTGATATATGCCTGTCCCGGGCAGTGGCAGAGGGGGTGCTCCAGCGTGCCATAAGCGATGATCTTTCCTTCTTTCCTGATGGCAATCCCGTCACCCCATGCAATGACCTTGAGCGGGGAGTCCCTGTTGATTGCGAGCCGGATGCGATGGGAACCGGTCCTGAGAAAGAAAGAGGAGCCTCCTGCACCCGGCCCGGCTGTCGCGGTTGTCTTCATCTTCGCAGGAAGCAGCACCGGGTCAATGTCCGCGCTCCCGATGGCGAGTAAAAGAGCCTTTGTCTCAGCGGTGAGTCCGTTGTCCATAGCGGGCATTCCTCTTCACAAAGTTATGGGTTCCAAAGAAAATGTATGGTAATACAGAGATCATCAAGAGCCAATGCCCGGATTCGAACCGGGTTGTAGCTGATCTGCAGTCAGACCGCGTAGCCACTCCGCCACATTGGCACGGATGCTTCTCCCTGAAACATCACATACAACCATTGGCAGGAGTGTTATTAATAGCCTGATTTCCGGGCGGGTTTTGCCGCAATTCCTGAGAAAAAGACAAACAAAAATGGTGAATCTGGTGAATCGTAATTCAAAAACGAAGGAATATTTGTATTCTGTTACATCTGTCGTACCCTCTCAGGCTCTGTCAGGTTTAGCCCATACAGGCTCTGCCGGGCATCGACAAAGTACAGGCGTTCAATAAGGACCTTCTCTTCTTTCAGCCGGGACAGGGCGTACCGCACCGTGCGGGCCGGAAGATAGGTTTCCCGGATGATCTCCTTCTGGGTCATCTGCCGGTCGGGCTTCAGGATGGTATACACAAGTTTTGCCGAAGGGGGCAAGTGCTCGATATTCGTTACATCAGTTCCTTGACCATTAACGGTTACAGCAAAAACGATCACTCATGGTTGACCACGTAATCAGGTAAGAGTTCACAATTGTTAAGTCTTTCGTTTATTGTTCAGCTGGCTCTGGGTAAAAATCAGTGAAAGGATATCAGCACTGTTAGCTGGCTCTTACTACGCACCCGTCCCGGATCGTGATTACCCGACCGGCCCGCTGTGCCAGTTCCCGGTTGTGGGTGACGACGATGACTGTGATGCCCTGCGTGTGCAGCTCGTCAAAGAGCCGGTAGATCCCGTCAGCGGTGACCGAGTCGAGGTTGCCGGTCGGTTCGTCAGCAAGCAGGATCCGTGGGTTATTGACGAGCGCCCGGGCGATCGCCACCCGCTGCATCTCGCCGCCGCTGAGCTGGCCGGGCAGGTGATCTGCCCGGTGCGAAAGCCCGACCTTTTCCAGCAGGGCCTCGATCTTCTGCCGGTCATAGGGTGCGCCGGAGAAGAGGAGGGGCAGGCCGACATTTTCCCCGACTGTCAGGGTCGGGATGAGGAAGAACTGCTGGAAGACAAAGCCGATATGCTGCCTGCGGATCTTCACGAGTTCAGATTCCCACTTCCCGGTCACATCGACTCCGTTGATCGTGAGGATCCCGCCCGTTGGCGCGTCAAGGCACCCGAGGATGTTCATGAGGGCGGTCTTGCCAGCGCCGGATGGCCCGACAATCGAGACGAACTCACCCGCAACGATTTCGAGGTCCACCCCTCGGAGGGCGCAGACCTCCTCGCGGCCACGGTGGTAGGTCTTGCTGATATCCCGTGCGGTTATCATGCTCATTCCCACTCACCCCGGATCGCTTCCATGGGCGAAAGCCGGGCAGATTTCCAGGCCGGCCAGAGACCGCAGGCAAGGCCAAGGCCGACCGAGAAGAGCAGGCACGTGCCTGCCAACACCGGGTCGAGCGAAATGAATGCACCCGTAGGGGCATACGGGATGATCCCCCGGACAAAACTTTCAATCAGTCCGGCACCGGCGAGCGATACGATAATCCCGATGATTCCCCCAACGAGAGTAATGATCAGCGTCTCGGTGATCAGCAGCACTCCGATATGATAGCCCGATGCCCCGATCGCCTTCATCATACCAATTTCGCGGGTCCGCTCGTTCACCGACATCAGGAGGGTGTTAGTGATCCCTGCCGCACTGATGATGACCGCGACCACGATGACCGAGAGGAGCAGGGAACGTGCAGTGCCGACCAGGTTCATGATGGTTCCGGTTACCTGCGCCATGGTTACAACCTGGATATCAGGCACGGTCTCCAGCTCTTTTGCTACCGATGAGATCGAGCTTGAGATCCTTAACCCGCACCGCTATAGTCGTAACCAGTCCTTCCTTATTGAACACCCGCTGGGCCTCGGGAAGGGGCAGGAAGTGGAAGTTGTCATCCTCAGTACCGGTGGGCTGGAGCACGCCCACGACAGTAAATGGCTCGTTGCCCGGCCCGAAAGTGAGGACGCTGCCCGGCGAGAGGCTCTCGCGGGAGGCAAGTTCGCTCCCGATCACCATTACCCGGGACTCGTTTGCGGTAAAGAACCGCCCGTTAACCTTCCACGCGGGCTTAAGTCGGAGCATATCGTCAGGCTCGATCCCGTACACGATATGAGGTGTGCCATCCTTTGTCACCTGCTGGAGCAGCATAGGCGTTGCAACTTCGACCCCTTCGACCGTGCGTGCACGGGTAAGATCCTCATTCGTGAGGTATTTCGGGATGACGCCGCCGTGGAGTATCAAGGTGGTGGCCTCGTATGGGCAGCCTTTCGGCACCGCAAGCAGGTGGAACCCGAGCCCGTCCATCTCTTTTGTCAGCTGGTGTTCATATCCCGCGGAGAAGGAGAGGAGGGAGAAGAGGATCGCAACCGCGATGGCTACCCCAACAATAGTGAGGAATGTCCGCCCGCGCCGGCGCTGGAGATTCTTTACGGCAAGCGAGAGCAGGTTCATGGGTACGTCCGGGAATCCGTCACGACCTTCGTCGCGATAAGTGAGGGGTCACCGTTTTTCACGCCAATGGTGCCGTGAACAACGACTGTGGTCCCCCGGATCTGTGGGATGGCAAAGTTGTTCGGAGCAAGATCCACGTAGAGTGTGCCGGTCCCGTCATCGAGGATAAACCAGCAGCCTGATCCGCATTCCGTGATGATTTTTCCCCGGACAAGGACATCGGTCTTGTTGTAAGCGGAGGGATTTTTGATAATTTCACTGATACTGACAACCGCTGGTGTATTTTGCGATGCCACAGCCGTGCTGGTTCCGGCCTGCGAAGCGCAGCCGGCAAAAGCGGCAGATACGATTATGATTATGAGTACACAGAGGAGAGGCAGGTATTGTGGCCCCTTCATTCCGGATTTGATGAGCGATCCAATCATCATTTTTTCTCCAGATCTATGAGATGACATGATAAATTTTCACAATTGTGAATTTTTACTATCTATTGATCCCGGTAATAAAAAAAGAGCTGGTTCAGGCAATGACCTGCAAAGAACATAACTCATCTGAATCCAGGCTTCGGCAGAAGTGAATTAGAACCTGTACAATGGTATTCTCTACTTGTAAACCAAAATGAGGAAAAACCATATCACAAACCTAAATTTTATAACTCCAGCTTGCAATTAACAATTGTGAATAATCCAGAAAAATATCCTATTTCCTTCATTACCAGAAATGAAGAGGCTCGCTGGGTGACCTGATGGGAAGACTCTTTGCAGATATTACAAAAACCATTGGCAATACGCCAATGGTCCGGTTGAATCGTGTAACTCAAGGTCTGAACGCAACCGTCATTGCCAAGATTGAATCGTTCAACCCGATGAGCAGCGTCAAGGACCGGATCGCGGCAGCGATGATCGATGCGGCAGAGTCAGCAGGGCTCATCAAAACGGATACCATCATTCTCGAACCCACGAGCGGGAACACCGGGATAGGACTCGCAATGGTGGTCGCTGCACGGGGTTACCGGATTACGCTGGTCATGCCGGAGACGATGAGCATCGAGCGGCGCAAACTCCTCAGAGCCTTCGGCGCCGACCTCATCCTCACACCGGGAAAAGAGGGAATGAAAGGAGCGATAGGAAAAGCCGATGCGCTCCTTGCAGAGAATCCACGGTATTTCTATATCCCCCAGCAATTCAGGAACCCGGCCAATCCTGAAATCCACCGGAAGACCACCGCGGAAGAGATCTGGCGGGACACGGATGGAAAGATTGACGCCATCGTCGCGGGCGTTGGTACCGGAGGCACCATTACCGGGATCGCATCAGTAATCAAGCCCCGCAGGCCGGGATTCAGGGCTATCGCCGTAGAACCCGATGCATCCCCCGTCCTCTCAGGTGGCCAGCCGGGCCCCCATAAAATTCAGGGCATCGGAGCGGGTTTTATTCCCGACGTACTCCAGAAGGATCTTCTCGACGAGGTAATTCGTGTGACCTATGAGGATGCCATCGCAACCGCCCGGCGCATGGCCAGGGAGGAGGGAATCCTCATCGGGATCTCGGGCGGTGCGGCGACATGGGCAGCGCTCCAGGTGGCGGCACGGAAGGAATATGCAGGTAAGACAATCGTGGTCGTCCTGCCGGATACCGGGGAACGGTACCTCGGTACTGAACTCTTTGAAACATAACAGGTGAATTCATGGTCTTTGATTCTATCAGGGAGGATATCCGGGCGATCTTCTCCAAAGATCCAGCCGCCAGGTCCAGAGCCGAAATCCTGTTCTGTTACCCTGGGCTCCATGCACTCTGGTTCCACCGGCGCGCACACTGGCTCTGGGTACATGATCTGAAGTTCTGTGCGCGGTTCGTCTCCCATATCAGCCGGTTCCTGACCGGCATCGAGATCCATCCCGGCGCAACAATCGGGCGACGGGTCGTCATCGATCACGGGATGGGGGTCGTCATCGGGGAGACTGCCGAAGTGGGAAATGACATCCTGATCTACATGGGTGTCGTCCTCGGGGGCACCGCGCTCGAGAATGTCAAACGGCACCCGACCGTGGAGGACGGTGTTATCCTCGGGTCCGGCGCAATTGTCCTTGGCCCTATCCGGATCGGTAAGGGTGCAAAAGTCGGTGCCGGATCGGTCGTGGTCCGGTCGGTACCCCCCGGTGCAACCGTTGTCGGTGTGCCGGGGAGGATTGCAGGGCCGGATTGCGGCCCGACAGCGGGGCAGGGGATTGAAGGCATGCCCGACCCAATGCTCAGGGTGGTGAGCCGGCTTCTCGACCGCCAGAACCGGCTGGAAGAGCGCCTCCGCAAAATGGAGCTGGCACTCCCGACACCGGAAGCCGCGGCGCTCAAAGCCGAGCATGTGTGCGAGGACCTGATACGGGGTGTGCTGAAAGAGGTGCTCGATCCCGAAGTCGGCATTGATATCGTTGATCTTGGGCTGATCAAGGAGATCCGTGTGCATGGGACCAGCGTGCAGATCGATATGGTCCTGACAAGCAAGGCATGCCCGCTGGTCGATCACCTCTCAGATCAGGTGAAACGGAAGGTGCTGGGTGTGTGCGGCATCGAGAACGTCGAGGTGAACGTACTTGACGAGCCTTGGAACTGGGACCGGTTCGTAAAACAGCGGGGAACATTGAAGGAAATTTAGCGGGGCATTCGTCTCACTCAATTTTCCGGGTCCAATTCCTATCCCCCTCTTTGGCAGAATGAAAGTACTGGTTTGATCTATTCTTTTCTAGGGATGCGTCCTGTTGTGGGGATCAATGAGGCCGGAACGAGGGGGGATGTCACTGAACGGATTTGCATATACAGAACCATGACATGAAAAATCCAAAGAATGTTCACCTCTTTTCAGGTTCCGCTGCCGTGCCCATGCTCGCCCGGCACCCACCGCCCGCCATCCTTTGTCAGCTCTTTTTTCCAGATCGGGACACCGGCCTTGATTGCCTCGATGATGTAACGGGAGCCCTCGTACGCTTCTTTGCGATGACCGGCAGATACCACGATGATCAGTATGTTCTCCCCGATGGACAGCATGCCGATCCGGTGAACAATATCGACATGCAGAAGACGGAACTTTTCTGTTGCTACCCGTGAAATCTTTTCAAGCTCGGGAACCGCAATCTCGCTGTACGCCTCAAGTTCGATCTCGCGTATATCGTCGTCGCGTACTATGCCATCGAACACAACGATCGCGCCGGTTCCCCGGCGTTTCGCATCGCTGATCAACCTGCCGATATCAACGTCTTCATGCTGGATTTTGATCATGGTCGTTTGTAGGATCCTGCCTACCCCCCGGCAACCGGCGGGAAAACGGCGATCTCGTCGCCGTCGCTGACTGTGATCCTTTCTGCATCTGCTATCTCGATCCTTTTGCCATTCCTCATCAGGATGACGAACTCGCGGAATTTTCCCTGTTCATCAAAGATTGCATCGTAGCCCTCCCTGTTCTTCTGTGCAATATCTTTAACAAGGGTGGACAGGCCGGTACCGCTCTTTGGTTCTGAGGATATATCTGTCCCGAGAAGTTCTCGGAACTGGGCAAAAAAACGTATCTTGACAATCATTTCTTCTTCCTCCCTGGAGATCTCATATTTTTCTGTTTGCCGCACACAGGACATGCGGGATTCCGTTCAACAACAATCTCCTCTGCATGTGCCTCAAGGCCATCCCAGAGAAAGAGCCGGTTTGCCAGCAGGTCACCGGTACCCAGCAGGTACTTGAGCACCTCGGTTGCCTGTACCATGCCGATGAATCCCGGTGTCACACCAACGACCGGAAAAACTTCCTTGGGCGGGGCATTCGGAAAGATACACGCAAGACACGGGGTTTTTCCCGGGATGATCGTTGTTGCCTGCCCATAAAGGCCACGGATCGCACCGTGGAAGAGCGGGATGTTCTTTTTTAGTGCAGCATCATTGAGCAGGTACCGGGTGGGAAAATTATCCATCGCATCCACAATACCATCGGCGCTGCCGACCAATCTGAGAACATTTGTCTCATCAATAGTCGTGTCGACGACGGTTACCCTGATATCCGGGTTGATCTCCGTTAATTTTTCTTCAGCTGATGCAGTCTTCTTCTTCCCGATATCCCGGTCATAGTGCAGGATCTGCCGGTTCAGGTTGGTCTGCTCAACGACATCCTTATCGACCACCGTGATCGTCCCTACCCCGGCAACGGCAAGATAGATAGAGATGGGGCATCCCAGTCCCCCGGCTCCTGCAATGAATATCTTTGCAGATTTCAGTTTCTCCTGCCCCTCTTCTCCGAAAAGAAGGATCTGTCGTTTGTACCGATCGAGTTCACGCGCTGATAACATGCTCCACCTTCAGTACCGGAAAACCAGAGGATTTGTCATACCAGATATCCTGCCTGTTCTGTTAACGTTTAATTCCCCTTGGATGTGGCAATTATTTATTGGAACAGATATCGGCAATTTTTTCCTGATCTGGATCGTATCGGATCAGTCCGGAAAAGTACCGTTCCGTTCTTCTGGTGAAATTATTAAAAGGGTCCCCGCTAGTGCTCGCAGGTCAGATCCTTCAGCATGATCATGGGAGTGGGGATGTTTTTCTTCCCATTCCGGGAGGCCCTGCTTCTTCCGGTAATCGTTGATCGCCTTGTGGATGCCCTCTTCCGCGAGCACCGAGCAGTGCATCTTGATCGGAGGAAGTCCTTCGAGCGCCTCGGCGACTGCCTTGTTGGACACCTCCCACGCTTCTTCTAGTGTCTTCCCTTTCACCAGTTCTGTTGCCATGCTGCTGGACGCGATCGCCGCGCCGCAACCGAATGTTTTGAACTTCGCATCGGTAATCACGTTGTCTGCAACCGAAATGAAGATCTTCATGATATCGCCGCAGACCGGGTTACCGACTTCGCCAACCCCGTCGGGATTTTCAATCTCGCCTACGTTGCGCGGGTTCTTGAAATGGTCCATCACCTTGTCGCTATACATTGCATCCTCCTTGTCTTTTCCCGGGAAAGCCGTGTCAGATCTTCCTTGGTAAGGTAACCCAAAGAGCTACCATCCTGTATGACAGAGACCCGATCCGTGCAGGACATGCAGGGATCTATCGATGCCACGATGATGGGGATGTCTGCCAGCTGCTCGCCTTTGAGCATGGGGATCCATGACATCAGGTTGCTGTAGGAAGACGCCTTTACCTTCCATGTCGCAGGGGCATCGTTTCCGTCCATGCGGAGATAGTGCAGGCATTCGCCTCTCGGGGCTTCCACCCTGCTGATGGCCTCTCCCTGTGCCTTTTTTAAGGTGAGCAGTAGTTTGGGCAACTTCTTCTCCCAGAGGATCTCTCCGGGAGGCAGATTATCCAGGCACTGCTGGATAATATCGATGGACTGGGCGATTTCAAGGAGCCTCACGATGATCCGGTCATACACATCCCCCTGAATTCCCCCGAATTCAGCAGGGGGGAGAATGGGGTGGACATCGAGGTCCCCATAGGCACAGAAGGGATAGTCGTGCCGGATATCCATGGAGATTCCTGATGCCCGTGCAGTCGGGCCAACGGCACAGAGGAGCTGGGCATCCCTATAGCTGCAGTACCCCGTGGCCCCTGCACCGCATGCGTATCGTACTGTCATCCAAAAAGACGGTCTTCAGCTGGTCGAGCAGCCCGCGGTAGTAGTCAAGGCACCGTTCAATTGCGGGGCGAAGGTCGTTGCTGATGTCCCTGCGGACACCCCCGATCTGGATCATCGCATAGTGCACCCTTGTTCCGGCGATTGTCTCGATAAGGTCCAGCGACTGCTCCCTCACTTTCCAGGTAAGGTACAAGAGGGAATCAAACCCGAGCTCATGAGCGGCCACCCCTGCCCATAAAAGGTGAGACTGGATCCGCTCGAGCTCAAGCATGATGGTCCTGATATAGTCGGCCCTGACGGGGACTTCAATCTCGGCAATCTGCTCCACAGCCAGTGCAAACGTGAGCGAATGCACAATCCCGCAGATGCCGCATATCCTTTCGGAGAGGTAGAGGATCTGGATCGGGTTCCTCCTCATGCCCATCCATTCTATGCCCCGATGGGTATTACCGGGTGCAAAGTCCACCGATCTGACCACTTCTCCTTCCATCTGGAAGGTAAACATAACCGGCTCTTTTAAAGCTGGGTGCACGGGTCCTATCGGGATCGTATAGGTGGTTGATTTTTTCGTTGTATCGCCGTTCATTCTGCTGCGCCTCCCGTCTTTCCTTCCTTTCCGCTCTTGTGATATAAGGGTGACATATCCCGGAGCTTAGCAACAACCTTTGGGAGCACTTCAAGCACCCGGTCCACATCCTGTTCTATATTCGCATCGCCCAGTGTGAGCCGGAGAGACCCATGGGCAATTTCGTGAGGAAGACCGATTGCCAGCATAACATGGGACGGTTCGAGTGATCCCGAAGTACAGGCACTGCCGGTCGATCCGCAGATGCTCTCGTCGTCCAGCCAGAGGAGCATGGATTCCCCTTCGACGAACTCGAAACTGACATTCAGGTTTCCCGGCAACCGTTTCTGCGGGTGCCCGTTCAGCCGGGCATAAGGTATTGTATCTAGAATTCCTTTGAGCAGCCGGTCCCGCATCGCCATGATCCGTGCATTGTGATCTTCAATATCTGCAGTTGCAAGTTCAATTGCCTTACCCAGCCCGACAATCCCGGCAATATTTTCCGTGCCGGCCCGGCGCCTGCGCTCCTGCCCTCCGCCATGAATCAGGTTGTCGATCTTCACCCCTTTCTTTATGTAAAGTGCCCCACAGCCTTTCGGGCCGTAGAACTTGTGCGCTGAGAGCGAGAGCAGGTCAATGTTCTGGGCTTTTACATCGATCGGCACATTACCGATTGCCTGCACTGCGTCGGTATGGAATGGGATCTTGTGCTTTAGTGCAAGTGCGCCAAGCTCCGCAACGGGTTCGATGGTGCCGATCTCGTTGTTGGCGTACATAATCGAGATTAGGATTGTCTTGTCCGTAATTGCTTTTTCAAGTTCTGCCGGATCGACAAGCCCATATCGATCGACCGGCAGGTACGTGACGGAGAACCCTTCCTTTTCAAGAAACTGGCAGGTATGGAGAACGGCATGATGCTCGATAGCCGATGTAATGATATGGCTTCCCTTCTTCCGGTTGGCGAAGGTCACCCCCTTGATCGCCCAGTTGTCGGACTCGCTCCCTCCAGAGGTGAAATAGATCTCGTCCGGTTCGACTCCAAGGGCCTTTGCAACCTGTGCCCGTGCGGTATCAATTGCTTTCTTCGATTCCCGGGCGATGCGATAAATGGACGACGGGTTTCCAAAATATTCCCCATAATAGGGCATCATAGCGTCCATCACCGAGGGTTTTACCGGCGTGGTTGCAGCATGATCCAGGTAAATTGTGCGTTTCTCTCCCATAGTGCTTTTCCGCAATGATTTCGAATGAGCGTGGTAAACCATTATATTTTTGTAGTTCCAGAGCGCATTCACAATTGTGAACGCAATTAGTAATTTCACCATTGACAAAATAAAAAGGTTGTGATGTGATGGAATCTCCTTGTCAGAGAATTGTATGGGATGTACTGCCCGCGATCCGGGCAGCAATCGCCGTTGAACTGGTGAAATGTGGCGTGTCCCAAGTTGAGTCGGCGCGGATGCTGGAGATAGCACCATCGGCGGTCTCGCAGTACCTCTCCGGAAAGCGCGGGTACCGCATTGAATTTGAGAACGATGTGAAGCGGTCGATCGAACAGCTTGCAGAAGATTTGAAGGACGGGAAAAAAGTCAATCTTGTGCAGCGCACCTGCGATATCTGCAAGCAGCTGCGCGATAACGATGAACAGTGCGGCGCGTCATCCGGCACATCGGAACGCTGCGGTTCATAAAAACCAGAAAAAAGATCACTATTTTTGCCCTGTTCTCCGGTGTCATCATGGTTGTTGGCGAGAAGAGAAGGATTCTTGAGCAGAAGATTCGTGAGCGGGGATCGATGCTCGTTGCGTTCTCCGGGGGTGTGGACAGCACGCTCCTTGCAGTGCTGGCAAAAGAGATTCTGGGCGATAAAAGCCGGTGTATCCTGCTCGATAGTCCGGTCGTACCGCGTTCAGCAGTGGAACAGGCACAACAAATTGCAGGGGACTATGGGCTTATACTCGATTTTATACAGGTTCCTCAAATGGACCGTGAAGAATTCCGGAAAAATTCACCGGACCGGTGTTATTACTGTAAAAAAATCTCAGCACAGTACCTGAAACAGCGGGCTGATGAGCTGGGTTTTGCCTGCATCGCAGATGGCATCAATGTTTCGGATACCTATGAGCACCGGCCCGGACTGGCGGCTTCGAATGAGGAGGGAATTGTCCATCCGTTCATCGAAACCGGAATCACCAAGCAGGATATCAGGGATATCGCACAGGCATGCGGGCTTCCTATCTGGCAGAAACCCTCAGCAGCCTGTCTCTCCTCACGCATTCCATATGGCGAGGAGATTACCCTGGACAAACTCCGGATGATCGAAAAGGCAGAATCGTTCCTTTCAGGAAAGGGATTCTCTCAACTCAGGGTTCGGGTGCACGGTCCCGTTGCCCGTATAGAATTGCTGCAAGAGGAATTACCGGAAATACTTTCAATCCAAAAAGAAGTTGTAAAAAATCTCAAGTCAATCGGATTTTTTTATGTTACCCTCGATCTTGAAGGGTACCGGAGCGGAAGCATGGATGAAGTGCTCTGAAATGATCGCCAGTTTTACAGGCAAGTATACCTAAAATTCAGGAGTCGGACATCCTGAGGGGAAATAAGCCCTATACGGGCTCTTTTTTCCTTCCCGATATGCCTTCCAATACCGGAAAACCCCGTATTATCCCCCTTTTCAGTTCCTGTGGAAAATAAGCCCTATTATTGCTCTGTTTGCCAAAATACGGCAGAATTGCACCTCGTATAACCGCTACCAAAGGCCCTTAAATCGTGCCGGTTTTTGCCACCTATTTTACCCCTTCCGGTCCCCGGAAAGGTTGCCGGAATGCGAATATGAAGGCCGGTTTTTCCGGGGAAGTTCTGAAAAATAGGGATTTCGGGGATATTCAGATATAATCTCTCATTTTCTTAACGAGAACACGTCTTTTGGCTGCCTCGTCTTTTTTTGCTTTTTCAATCGCAGCAATAATTTGTTTGATCGGTACAGCGAGTGAATAGATTTTCTGTGGCCGTCCTTTATGCTGGGACGGGGCCTCGCCAGACTTGATCCAGCCTTGCCCGGCCAGGTATTTGACCGCTATGCTTACCTCGGGCTGGCGCAGATCCGTCCCGCGTTCGAGGTCCCGGGATGTTGCTTCCGGGGTGTTTGCAAGGAATACCAGCATTTGTGCAACGGTCTTCTTGGTGCCGATCTCGATGAGGAGATTTACAAATTCCTCCTCCTTATCGGTGAATAACAAAACGCTTTGTTCTTTCATCTGTCACCCGTTTCCGGATTGCTTCAATTTGCTTTTTATTATAACATTAAAGCCATTCTGGTTGAATAGGGAAAAATTGACGGTTATACGGGCACGGGGCCAATCCTTATCCGGGAAATGTCAGAAAGAGGTTGTGCGCAATTTACGCGCAATACGCGCAATATAAAAAAATGGGGAACCATAATCTCACAGAAGGGCTTTCAGTTTCTTCCGGAAGGATTCCCGCCGTTCACTTGTCAGCCGTTCAATGACATCGAGGAGTTCGGTATCGAATGACTCCGCTGCTTTGATGAGGGCAACCACCTCGTCACGGACCGGGGCGGATGTGACATAATATTGTTTATCGATACGCTCGGTCTTTGCCGATTCAATTGCGGAGCTGTCGATGCCAAAGACATCATCAAGCAGGATAATCGCTGCCGTATGATTCTCGCACTTAATACCATTCGCGAAAAACAGTGCCAGGACTGAATAATACATGCTGTAATAGGCCATCGATACGGATTCTTCGAACCGTTCATTGTCCAGCAGCAGTCTGGCAGAGGCAAGGAAACTCTCCGATTTTTTCAGGTAGGATGTCTTGATCTCATCGCTGGGTGCGACCAGCTGGAGCGCCTTGTCTTTATGCAGTTTTTTCAAAAAACCCTGTTTTGTCAAAGTACACCTCCACGCCCTTGATAATGATATGGTCCTTGATGATCTCCCGGATAAGCAGGTTCTTGATATCAAAGTCCCCGAGTTTCACACTCAGCAACGAATTCCGCTGTTCGAGCTGTTTCTTCAGGGAGGTATTCAGCGTTTCGATGAAGAGGTCGATATCACTGTCCTTTTTTGCGAGCCCCTTTGCATAACTCCCGTATAACAGCGCAAGCGGGATCTCTGGCATATCCTGCACGGCCCGGATGATCCCCCGCAGGACCGGGTATCTGCTCACGGCTATCGATTGTTTGTACATCTCGGCGATTATCGCAGCATTCCTACCTTCAATGGTCCTCTTGATGGTGAAGACTTTGTTTTTTCCCTCCATCCGGAAATCGACAATATTGTCTTTTGTAAGATCGCGGAGTTTCCGCAGGACCGTGGCGTGGTTGCTGGCAAGACGCTCGGCAATTGCCCGGGTATGGAGATCTTCCCTGAGAAGAAGGGAGACAATCTCATTGGTCAGATTTTGTTCCACATGGTTCATTTTTGAACCAATCAAATATAATCATTCTGGTTGGCCCGCTGCCGGGTAGCATGTCGGAATTATGTCGGGATTTGTGATATGCCCGGAGCCGGTCGCGGAGCGGTGCGAGCACGGCGAAGTCGTGCGAAGCGTGCGACGCGGGCGGCGATCTCCTGCTGGTGTTCGGGATATGCCGGTGACGCTCGGTCATGTTCGTCTCCACGGGCTCGCGCCCGTTCCGCTCACATCACCTCGCTGTTTTCCGGAGTTTTCTGTTGGTAGGATGACGCCCCTGGCTTGTCGCGATGCTCCGGCGCCAGCGGCTGATCGGGCCCGCTCCTCACACCATGCTCCGCATCGTGTTCGTCGCTGTTGATGCGAAAATGTAGACGCTCAGTGACTCGCTCGCACGACGCACAGGGGGCTCGGACTCGCCGCTGATGCGGCTCCTTACCTTCGCGCCCCTGTCGCGGTGCTCGCTCGGGCCGCTGGGCCCCGGACCCGCCGCCCGCTTCGCTCCTCCCGCCCTTGAAAGGGGCGGGCAGTCATTGCGATAGGAACGGAGGTCGGTTTCAGAGTGGGGAGGGAAGACAAAGCGACGGTTACCGGAGGTATCAGCGGACGGTCGCTCGCTTTGTCGGGCGGGTCCAACCGAAGCGACCGCGTACCAACAGGAAACCGAGAGGGCGGGTCATGGTCACACGGCGCGGTTACGGGACGCATCAGCGGCCTGTCGCGCTGTGTGCCTGGGCGGGCCTTGTGAAAACAAAATTCTGCGCAATTGTCTTATTTCGCAAATCGGACAACGCAGCGCTTTACTTTCACCCTGCGCACGGCGGAGAGTTATATGCGCTAACGTCGATAGATGTATGGTGAAAAACACCATGACGCCAACAACAAAAACAGATGTAAAGTTCGAGCACATAGGGGCGGCTCGCCTCTATAACGGCTCGGTCCGTATCGATGTCAAGACCATGCAGGCGGTTATTCCCGCTGGTGAAGTCCGCAGGCTCGAAGACCACTGGCCCGCGCCGGTCTATGACATATCGGATGTTATGAAGAACGCGGACGCGGCCCCGGTCGGGAAGGCATGGATCACCCGGTCCGGCAAAGCCGTGATGATCTCGATCAATGATGTGCAGTACGTCTCCCCGCTTGCACAGGTAAAAGGAATGCTCAAGGGTGAGCGGAAATATGCGAACGTCTCGACCATGTGCCCGGTGCACTCCGTGACCACAACCCAGCCCGCCGGGGTGCCAGCATGAAAGCCGCTGACGTGAAAGCACAGATAAACGAGAGGATCATAAAATCCCTCTCGGAAGGAAAGATCCCCTGGCTGAAGCCGTGGACGGAGAACGGCCCGCGCAACATCTTCAGCGGCAGGGCATACACCGGGCTGAACCGGTTGATTCTCGGACTCAGTCCCTATCCTCTCCCCTTTTGGGCAACCTATCGCCAGTATATCGCCGCAGGGTTACAGGTCCAGTTCGGTGAACACGGCTACGGGATTATCTACGCAGGCCGGACCGTGAAGACTGACAAGAAGACTGATGAGAACGGCGAGGAGACCGAGAGCAAAAAACAGATTCGTTTCCTCAAAGCCTTTGTTGTCTTCAACATCGCCCAGACAGATTACAAAGAGAAGGGCTACAAGCTGCCGGACCTGAAAGAGAACGCCCACCTTCTCGGATGCGATACAGTCATTCAGGAATACACGGGCCGGCACTCAATACGGATAACGGAAGGGAACCGGGCCGCATACTCCCCGCAGATGGATATCATCACCTGTCCGGAGATCGGCCAGTTCAGGACCTCTGAGCACTATTATGCGACGATGTTTCATGAGTGCATCCACTCCACCGGGCCCCGGCTCGACCGGTTCAAGAGGACCGATCCGGTCTGCTTCGGGTCCGAGACTTACGGACGCGAGGAACTGATCGCCGAGATCGGGAGCGCATACCTGGCCGCGCTCACCGGCATCGACTCATCAGCAATAATTCAGAATCAGGCGGCATACCTCCAGAACTGGGCAACGGCGATCAAGGCTGATGCGGATCTCGTGATGTATGCAGCCGGCAGGGCAGAGAAGGCAGCAGATTTTATGATCGGGGTTCCTGCCCCGGTCCCCACCGGCGCAACCGGAACGGATGCAGCGGACGGGGTGACGGCATGACCTCAATTTATGATGCCATGCCAATCAAGGTCCTCGAAGAACTCGAACGCATCGAAACCCGGATACCCGTCATAGAACGCCGGGCATTCATGCTGCAGGCTGAAGCGCAGGATCTCCGCTATAAGCACGATGAGATCATCGCCTCATGGAAAGCCCGGGCAGCGTGGGAGGGGCTCGACAATCTGATCGCCGAAAGGCACCGGCAGGATATGATCGCATGGCATTGCGATCCGCTGCCGAGCGGGATCCCCACTCAGTAAGGAGGTATCCCATGATCAGCCGTCGGGAACTCTGGGAGTACCGGAAAAAACGATCAACTATTTTTGGGATGGTGAAAAGTCTGCGCTGGTGGCTGCACCGGGTAAAGAAAAAAATCCTTTTGTCCTGGTAAAAACGGTGGCCCGGACAGGGACACCATGACGCCAATCAAAGAGCCCTGCCGGGTTGGTACAATATCGACTCCTGGCATTATCTTTCTTGGCAAAGTTGGCCCACCCCGAAGGCTCGCACGACGGGCCCGCCCTGCGGTCCCGTAACCGGCTCGCCTTCTTCCCGCCCCCGCTGCGCTCCCCTGTGCCTGTCCTGTTGGGCTGTCCCGATCTTCCTGGGCCCGCCCGATGCTCACGCGACACGGCGAAGGTCGCCGTGTTCCGGCTCGCATCCTCCCACCCCCCAACCGGAAACCTTCCTCCGTGGTTATCCTAATGACTGCCCGCCCCTTTCAAGGGCGGGAGGAGCGAAGCGGGAGGCGGGTCGTGGCCGCAGTGGCCCGAACGAGCGCCGCTTCAGGGTGCGAAGGTAACGAGATGCATCAGCATCGAGTCCGAGCCCCTGATGCGTCGCGCGAGTGAGTCACTGAACGTGCTACCTGAGTACAATCAACAGCGACGAACACGATGCGGAGCATGGTGTGAGGAGCGGGCCGGGGCAGCCGCTGGCGCCGGAGCATCGCGACAAGCCAGGGGCGTCATCCTACTAGCAATCGACCGAGGAAAAGCAGCGAGGTGATGTGAAGCGAGCCGGAGCCTCAGCGAGGACGAGTGAACATGACCGAGCGTCTTCATATCCCATGAACCGCTGGGGTATGATCGCCGCCCCGCTGCGCACGCTTCGTGCACCTGCGGCGCACTCGCACGTGCTTCGCGGACCGGCTCCTCTCGTAAATTCGTAATTTGCTTCCCTGATGTTGATTTTAATATCTCATGCGCGAAATGGAATAGGACAAATTTTCTTTTTGGGAATTTGCCGAGTGTAGTTAACTAAATCTTCATAGACCCCCGTAGTGTAGCGGTCAATCATGCAGGACTTTGGATCCGGCGACACCAGTTCGAATCTGGTCGGGGGTATAATATTCGCAGCGCTTTTATAGCTGCAGGTCTGAAAAAGGTTCATGCAGGAAGGGCTTCGACTCAGGCTCCGGGTATATCTTGCAATCCTTGCCACAATCATAATTTTCGGTACAATCGGCCTCATCATCACGGAAGGTCTGCACCCATTTGATGCCCTCTATTTCGTAATTGTGACCATTGCAACGGTAGGGTTTGGGGATATCTCCCCCCAGACGTTTCCGGGTAAAGTGATTACTCTCGTGATCATCCTGACCGGTGTCGGTTGTTTTGTGGCCGTTGCAGCCAATGTCGTCGAGTATTTTATTGCAGAGCGCGAAAGTGCCGTGCGTCTCCGCAAGATGAACATGCTTGTCGGGGTCTTCTTTTCAGAGATCGGGACCTCACTGCTCCGGATATTTTCAGCGGTCGATCCGGAAATCGGTGAAATCCGGGAGGCACTCGTCATCTCCACAACCTGGTCGGATACAGATTTTGCGAGCGCAGGTTCCGTCATATCGGGACATAAACCCTTAATTAGGAGTACCAGTCTCGATCTACCGGATCTGAACAGGTTTTTATCCCAGAACAAAACCCTGATGCTTGCGATGCTGGAGAACCCGTACCTGATCGAACATGACACGTTTACAGAACTGATGCAGGCGCTCTTCCACCTGACCGAAGAGTCTACGGGTTCGTGATCGTCTCGTTGACCTTCCGAAGACTGATTATGCCCACCTCTCGGTGGATGCAAACCGGGTTTACGGTCTCCTAATCCGAGAATGGCTGGTCTACATGCATTACCTAAAGTTGAATTACCCGTACCTGTTCTCTCTTGCAATGCGGACCAATCCGTTCGATGCCAATGCATCACCGATTGTAACATAACTGTAAGGACTCATAAGTTCCCAAAGATTAGGTTATTTCCGTTCTGTCAGCAGGTTTCGTAGACCGGTGGATCAATAATTAATGAGATTGAATAATCCGGCTTTACTTCTGTGCGTGCAAGTTTCCGCAGCTGCTTCTGGGATGACCGCGTGCGTTCAGTCAACCGTTTGGATATCGTGTCCGGAACACCATATCGCTGCGGTGTCGCAGCTATGTTGAACGCAGCGTTTACATCAGCGTGCGCCGTGAACCCGCAGTGAGGGCATTCGAAATGCTTCCGCGTCCGTCTCCCGAACTGCCCGCAGTGGCTGCACCGTTTCGAGGTATATGCCGGGTTGACATACAACACCGGGATCCCCCGTTCCAGCGCCCGCTTCTCTACCTGACGCTGCAACGAGAAGAACGATGCGTTTTCGAAGGAGAAGGAGAATGGATCTGAAGTGTCCTTACGATGCGAGTAACGGGTGGAAAAGAGCTTTTCGAATTTTATCCCGGTCCCGAGCGATTCCGCAAAGGAAACGATCTGCCGGCATATTGAATGGAGAGCAGATTTGAATTTTTTTCTTTCTCGCGTCTTGGTTCTCTTAAGTTTCCAGAGTTTGCCTTCCTTGTATAATTTTGTGCATTTTTTCAGGGAATGGCTTTGAATATAATGGCTGTTTTTCCCCAGTTTCATTACTTTCCCGCTACCGGGGTCGGCCGCAACGGCCACATGGCCCGTTGTGTTCAGGTCAACGCCGATCCAGCGGGTCATCCGGAGGGTTGCTGAATGAAATCTGATCACCTAAATCCTCGTCTGGAATTCAACTGCTGTACGGACTGCCTGGATTGTGGAGCACGTTCTGGTATCAGGGCCTCCTCTGTTACATGAGAATACCCCTCTGATCACGAATATATGTTGCGGTCAGAATACCCGGATTAAAAAAAGAATGATAATCCTTGCAGATTTTTTTATTCCGGGTTTTTTCCTACACCATCACGGCGTAAGCGACAAGCGAGAGGAGAAACGCGAGGAGCAGCATCGCGAGGGAGAGGGGGGCAACAAATACCAGCATTGCATTTACGGTACTGGCAAGCTGGGATATCCGGTTGGATCCAAAGACCACGATATGTTCGCAGTGAGCCGTTCCGGCTGCGGTCTCTGCGGGCGCCAGATCATCGGAGGCTGCACGGATAGCCTGCATGACAAAGGGAAGGAATTCAGAAACCGGGACGTTCATACCAACCGGATTCTTTCCCGAGATGGTGTTCACGACATGGGAGTCGGTTGTCATCACTTCTGCGTGGTCTGCAAGGGTAAGAACCTGTTTCAGAATTGTTTCCCGTACCCCGGCTGCCATATTGTTTCCATCGATGAGGACATAGGCAGTACGCTGGTCGTCCACTTCAACCAGCATGACCTGTATACCGAGATCGCCGAATCCCTGCTCCCTGCTGTAAGGGAGTGTTTTGTGGGAAACCCCGATGCGGAACGGGTACGTGGGTTCAGAGCGGCATTTCATCATGGCATCACCGGATGCCTGCTGGTATTCCGTTGCTGTCAGTGTAGCGAGGAGTACCGGTGACGAGAGATCGGTCATGCAGTTATGGGCATCGACAATGGCGACATGAGGGAACCAGCGGTGACCTTCGGCCATGATCGTTGATCCGACAGAGAAGTCGACATCCTCCGTCCGGTGAGGAGAACGAGTGGTTACCAGAAGGACTGAGTCCCCGAACCTCTGGCTGAGGACCTGAACGGATCCTGCCGACATAATACCGGATTTGCCTGCTCCGTTTGAATAGATCAGATCCAACCTGGATTTTTTAAGGGCATCGATCACCTTATGGCTTTCCGATTCCGATACCAGGTTGAAATCATGCGTGGCGCACCCGTGTGCAACCAGCGTCTCGTCATCAAAGCTGTCGTGCAGGATCTTGGGAGGTTTCCCCCGCCAATCTCTCCCATCGGACCTGGATGCAGGTTCGGAACGGTAAAAATGACCGGTTTCCCCTCTCTCTCCGGAAGAAGAAACTGACCTGTGGCACAAAGATCTCCTCCCCGATCTCGCGGAAGAAGTCTTCCATACCCTTGGATCCATCGGTCATATGGGCTATAAATGCGTTGATGAACGCAAGTCCCCGGATCCTGAACGCCCTTCGCAGCGGGCGCTCGATCATCCAGATGAGGATGGAAAAACCCAGCCCGAATACAATATGGAGGACCAGTGCGAAAATACCAAACGATGGAGAAAACAGGAGCATGCCTGCAAGGACCCCCACACCGCTCTGGGTGAGAGCTGGTGCGATCATCCTTGGAACCCGGTAATCTGCTATCGCGACCAGCACGAACAGCCGGAGCCCGAAAATAAATCCAAGCGAGATTGCATAGAAAAGGGGTATCAGCTTGACCGATGCCACCAGTGCCGCAAGCGTGATTATGACACCGAAAACTGTACAGGCAAGTGCGAGCAGGGCAGAGCGGTTCCAGGTCATGGTTTTCCCGCTGTATTCGATCATCGGTTTGGTCAGGGCCAGTGCGGCAATAGCGGGAATGGTAAAAGCAATCGTGCCGGAAAACAGGAATTTTTCCGGCAGAGAAAGGTAATTGGACAGAACCGATGGCAACGGAAATGAGATAATGCCTAAAGAAGGGAGGTCCAGCCATGCCCGGGCATTTGCCCCGTCGATGATCAGACCAAGGAGGATAATAATGACGAGCGATCGTTTCCAGTTGGGTGCGGTGAAAATATACCGGGTGAGCTGCCCCAGTTTCACATCACTGCCCTGCGCCATTACGCAAACCCTCCGAGGATCAGTTCATGACGATCATGAACGGAATGGATCTCTGCAGAGGTATATCTGATCGGGCGCGGGTAAAACGGTGCGTCCAGTGTGATACTCTCGTACTCCCCTCCCTCACCGGCAAGGTTGATGCGTCGTGTTGCGGCAACGCGCTTGAGCCGCTGAATGAGCGCATCATCGATACGGGCACCAAGGAAACTTGCATCAAGTCCCTCCGCAGCAGTGACGATGATCCGTGCGTCCATCCGGAGTGCCACTTCCCGGAGAAGGAGTTCGGTGTCCATATGCCATAAGGGGGTGAACAGTTCCAGCCCGAGCCGGTCGGTGATCGCTTTCACGCGTTCTGCCTGGTATTCCGAGGCGACTGCACCGGCGATCAGACCTTCAATGTCCAGTGCTGCGAGCCCGGACTCGAGGTCAGCAAGTTCGTCTTCCTTGTTTCCTTCGGTGGGAATTTCTATGTACCGGATCCCCGCTACGCGTGCAATGACCGGTACGATATCCAGATTCGCAGAGTGAAACATGTAGGAGTCGCGGTTTTTCGGACGTGCGGTGACAAGGTACTGGACATCTTTGCCACTATCGATTGCCTTCTGGCACGAGAGGATCGAGTCTTTTCCACCGGACGTGAGCGCCGCCCAGCTCATGCACCCTCCCCCCCCTTCTGCGGGGCTGCCAGAACGCCGAAGTACTGGCGGTACCGGGACTGCATGGTGTCCCAATCCGGAAGATGGGTCTGGCAGCCGACATGCTCAACTACAAATGACGCGGTAACTGTGCCGATCCTGCAGCAGGTCATGGGAGGATACCCTCGGACATATGCGGAAAGGAACCCTGCACGGTAGGAATCACCGGCGCCGGTGGGATCGGCGAGTCTCACCGGCACCACCGGAATGAAATGCTCGTGTCCCCCAGCATAGAGAGTGCTCCCGTCTCCGCTCATCGTGAAGATTGCCATGTTGACCTTCCCGATGAGGGCTTCCCGTGTGATCCCCAGCGTAGTGCACATCTGCTTGACCTCGTGCTGGTTCGCAAAGAGGATATCAGTATTGGTGATGATTGACTCAAGCTGCTCTTTGTTATACCAGAACACGTCCTGTCCGGGATCAAAAGAGACGAACTCACTTTTCTCGGCAACCCTGCAGTTGAACTCCGGGTCCGCAGTTGCCATGTGTACGAGCGGCAGGGAGGGTGCTTCCGAGTTCCTGAATGCACGGGAGGCCCCCCATTCAAAAAAGGTCATCTGATCCCCGTTGTCATCCGTGAACATGAATGCCGTTGGCGTATGGGCATCCGGCACAACGAAGAACTGCCGGCGGATCCCGAGCTTCGTCATCCAGAGATCATAATCGCTTCCGGTAAAATCGTTACCCACACAGGAATGGAGCGTGACACGCTCGCCGAGGGTGGCAATACCGGCGGCAATATTGGACGCCCCGCCGCCAAAGTAGATCTGACGATCAGTAATATGGGTCGAACAGTTCTTTTCCGGGAGATGGGGTACCCGGGAAATATGATCTATGGCGGTGTGTCCTACGATATGGATCATTGTTCCTGCACATCCACGAGTTTGAGGGGAATATCGCGCAGGGCTTTTCCGATAACGGATTTTGCGATCCGCCCTGCATGCTCTTCCGATTCAGCCCGGAACACCTTCATCTCAAGTACAAGCCCGACCAGCGCGGTATCCGCAACGACAATCGCACTTGACAGACTCTCCTCGCAGTACGGGCAGGTAAGGAAGCCCGCCTCGACTTCAACGTATTTTGCAGCGGGGTTCAGACGCTTCCCGGCTTCGCTTATCGCAATTCCTATGGCATCATCCAGGGATTTTACATCCCGGACCAGCCATGCGGATTCCATTGTTACGACGTAGTCAGGCATCTGTTCTCCTTCACCAGGTTTCGCGGTGCACGTGTTCCCCCATTTCCATGCGTTCGGTGAACTGCCCGGGGGGGTGGCCTTTCCCTACGGCGAGCAAAGTTATGGGGCGGATATGCTGAGGGAGATCAAGGATTTCACGTACTGCGTCGTCATTAAATGCACCTGTCCAGCACGAATTGAGGTTTCTGGCATGCGCGGCGAGCATGATATAGGTACAGGCTATCGTTGCATCTTCCAGTGCATAGAGGATTCCCCGCTCACCGTACCGGGACATCGAACGGACATAGTTGGAGCAGACCACAAAGACGACCGGTGCCTGTTCCAGGTGCGTCTGGCCGAATGCGGCCTCGGCAAGTGCCATGCGGGTATCTTCTTCTTTGACTACAACAACGTCCCAAGCTTCAAGGTTGCCGGCGCTCGGAGCCGTGCTGGCGCACCTTAAGAGGTAATCGACCACCTCATCCGGGACGGGATCACTGTCGTATTCCCGGACCGAAGAACGCCCTGTCAGAAACGAAAGGAGATCAGAGGAGTCCATGTTCCGAGAGAACCTGCCACGCTTCCTGCGCCGGTGTGGTGGATGCGCTGATCGCCGCTGCAATCTTCTGTGATGCCTGTTCGGGCTGGTTGCTTTCCGTTAAAGAGATCGCTTCGTTGAGAGCGTTTATTGCCTTCTGGAACTCCGTCTGGTCAGTGCTCCGTACAGCAAACTGGAGTTCGTTTCTGGTCGATTCCATCATCATGAGGAGCATCCTGCGGCCTCCGGCGCGCTCCTGATCCGAAAAGCCCGTGAGCGCAAGACAGAGCTGGGATATCATAATAAGTTCAGACTTTGCCCGTTCCCCGTACTGGTAACTCTTTACTGCTGTTGGAAGATCCATAGTCACCATAGTTGTTGGGATAAAAGATAGTTATCCTTGACGGAATAGATCTCAGGGCCTGACCCTACCGGACTGTTAAAAAGAGGATTGGTGTCCTCAATCCATCAGGAGGCCTGTTGATTGAATTATGGTTAACGGGAAGACTTCGCCTTTGCACCTAGGGCAGAGACTTTTGCCCGCTTCATGTGCCGGCGGATCATGGGGTTTGCCGTGGATTCGTTTATACCGGATCCTCCGGAGCGGTCGCCACCGCGCCTGCCGCCACCGCGTCTTCCCCCGCCGCGTCCGCCTCGCCCGCCCATAGCCTCGGCAGCCTGATCGATCTGCTTTACATTAGCACCCGCCTTGAAGCGCTGGTTCGGACCCGGGGTCTTTGCCTCTCCCTCTTTTTTGGGGACGAGCCGGATCTGTCCCTTCACGCCTTTTACCTGTGCCCAGAGGGTTGTACCTGTCTTGCCCATAATTAAACTCCTTATCTAATTCTGCCGTGCTGGAGATAAATGTTGGGGCATGGCTGATATTATCTGTGAAGAGTCCGGGCCACGGGAGAGGTGCTCCCGCCGTATCTGCGGGCCTGAGACCCCCCCGGGGGCCGTAACATTGCCGGCCCCCCTCATTTGCTTCCCACGGCTTTTTCGATCTCCGTTTTGAGGATCTCGCTGACGACTTTTCCGTCAACCGATCCCCGTACTTCTGCCATGACCACACCCATGAGAGGACCGAGTGCCGCTTTTCCTTTTTCCGCGACAAAAACGGATCGTTCTGCAATTACCTTCCTGACGATTGTCTCAAGTTCTTCCTTTGAAACAGATGGGGCCTGTTTATTGAGGGCTTCTTCAAACGTACTTCCGGCTGCGATGCTCCGGAAATCTCCGGGATCGCCTCTTTTGCAGCCAGTCCTTTATCCACTGCATGCCAGGTTGCAAGATATGCATCATCGGGGATTTTCCTGATATCGACGCCGTCCCTCCTGAGTTCAACCAGTGTCGACAGGATGGTAAATGCTGCGAGCTTGGATCTTATACCCTCTTTCAATGCGCGTTCAAACAACGGTAATTTCTCGGAGATAGCCAGCTGCAGGGCGTACGGGCGATCGATCCCGTACTCCTTCGCATACCGCTCCGCCCGTGCGGTCAGCAGCTCGGGAACGGTAACGGCATTCCACCGGGCATCACCGATGATGACCGGTAGGACGTCAGTTTCCGGGTACATGCGTTCGGCCCCTGGCAGTGGGCGCATGTAGGCCGTGCTCCCGTTCTCGAGCATCTTGCGCGTCTCCTCAGGCACCGGTTTATCGGAAAGTGCGATCCGGGCCCGCAGGATAACCTGAGCGATTGCGCACATGGCTTGTTTCTCGGTAGCTCCTGAAACAAGGACTACACCGTCATGCTCCCCGGCACCGACATGGGAGCGCAGGCGGACGACTTCTTCCGCGGAAACACCGTACGCCGGAAGTTCATCCGTGTGGAAGATGCCGCCCACCCCGCACTTCTTCGCATAATCTGACATTTCGCTGCCAAGACGGCGTTCCGGCTGTATCTGCCGGCCCAAGAGGCCAACAAAACCTTTCAGAAGAAGCGCACGGATCTTCTTTGCTTTTTTCAATACCGTGGATTTTGTCTCTTTGAAGAGAGCGGTAACGTCTTCACCGCCATGCGAAACAGAAGCCCCCCTGGACCGGAGTTCATCGCGTATCGAGAGAAGGTTCTGCTGCCGCTGCACCTCGCGCCTGACAACCTCGGCGATGAGATCGAGATCCTGTACACCTTTGATCTCGACCCGTGCGCCATTCGCGATTGAGATGTTCACATCCTGCCGGATGGTACCCAGACCGCGTTTCACCTTTCCGGTGGAGCGGAGAACCATGCCGATATATTCGGCGACCTTCTGTACTTCTTCAGGCGTATGCATGCATGGGGATGTGGTAATCTCTATGAGTGGAATGCCGAGCCTGTCCAGCGAGAAGACCTGGTCTTTCACACGCTGCGCTGCCTCCTCTTCGAGACAGATGGTCTCTATCTGGCCACCGTTCGGGAGTACGCCATTGAGTGCCACGAGGGCCGTTCGCTGGAACCCGCTGGTGTTCGACCCGTCGATTACGAGCTTGCGCATGGTGTGCACCTGCTGGACAGGTGTCATCCCGAACATTTTACCGATCGTCAGGCAGACAGAAAGCGCTTCGTCATTGATCGGGGCCGGGGGTTCCTCATCGTTCTCGACGAGGCAGGTGGTGTCGTACGTGTAGTACCTGAAACTTCCGGTGGTGCTTCATCTCTTCCAGTGCCGCGCGATCGATCCCTCCCATCTCGCTGACCGTTGCCCGGAGGTAACGGAAGAACTCCCCGTTGTGCTCCGGTATCTCCCGGAGGGTGGTCGGGCAGTGGCAGAAGAGCTTCTCCGCGGTATCCAGTTGCTGGTGGATCTCGATACCGGCGACGAGGCCGACAGCCTTATAGTCCACAGGTGCTCCTCCGCAGGTATTCCCCTTTGAGATCGCTTTGCATCATGGCCGCAGCTTTTTCCCGGTTGTGTTCGTTTGCAAGCACCCACATCATCTTGACCAGCGCTGCTTCGGGCAACGTATCGCCACCTTCAATAACTCCTGCAGCCAGCAGATCGCGGCCGGTATCGTAGACCCGGTCACAGACCCTGCCATGGAGGCACTGTGAGGTCATGACGACCATGGTTCCCCTGTCGATAAGCCGCACGAGAGCGGGGATAAGCGCGGTACTGACATGCCCCAGTCCGGTGCCGGCGATCACAAGGCCCTTGTACTCCTCATACGCTTTCAGGATCTCCGGGGACATCCCCGGGTAGAACTGGACCAGGGCACAGTCGGGTTCGATGTCGTCATGGAGCGCGAGCTGGTGCGTACCCCGTCGTACCGCAGCAGACCCCAGTGTCACCCTGCGGGAGGGATATTCAATCTCGCCGATGGGTGAAATATCCAGGCTTCGGAAGGCGTCCCGCCGGGAAGTATGCATCTTCCTGACACGTGTACCCCGGTGGATGGAACAGACATCGTCGCTGGTGGTTGCGTGCATCACTACGGTGACCTCACCAAGTTCGCTCGTTGCCGCAGCAGCGGCGCAGACTGCGTTCATCGCGTTGTCGCTCGAGGGCCTGTCTGCGGAACGCTGGGAACCGACGAACACGATCGGCACCGGGGTGTCGACCATAAAACTGAGCGCAGCGGCACTGTATGCCATAGTATCTGTTCCGTGGGTGACGATGATTCCCCGCGCGCCACCGCGGATCTCGTCATGCACGGAACGGGCAAGGTCCTGCCATATCGCCGGGGTCATATTCTCGGAAAGGATTGTTGCGAGAGGAATAGTCCGGTAATTTGCTATCTCCGCAAGTTCGGGAATGGCGAGCAGGATGTCGCTTGCATTGAACTGGCTCGTCACGGAACCCGTCCGGTAATCGATCCGGCTTGCGATGGTCCCTCCCGTGGAGACGATGGAAAGATTGGGGAGCGTACTGTTCTGTTCAACCTCGGGATTCTTTACCTGTGCGGGTTCCGGGTGCCCGATGACCGTACACGTACCGGGGGGAACCCCGATATTGTAGCCTGAATCCAGCTTGATGACGGCCATGTCGTCGCGATCGGTGATGTAAATACCCTTCCTGTTCTTCCCCCCATAATTACACTGGACAAGGTCACCGGAAACGAACTGTCGGGTTATGCTACCAGCCTCCGTGCTCTGGATATCAGGTCCTCCCTGGACTTTGCAAGTTTTGCAAGTTTCTGGTCGATGAGTGTGGAATCGGCATCGAGCTGTTTTTTCCGTTCGGCGAGAGCGATTTTTATGGCCAGCGGTGCGGGCCCTCCGGGAACCTTGCGGAGGGCAATGGAATACTTCGGATCGAGCACTTCATCGATCTTCTCCTGCGTGAGTCCTTTTCCGGTGAGCGAAATTCCTCCGCCCACTTCCTGCGCTGCTTCTTCAAGCGTGGCAAGGGAGAGATCTCCTTTCTGGACAGCCCTGCCGACAATAGTGTGGGCAGTCCGGAAGGGGATATCGTAGGCCCTCACGAGAGAGTCCGCGAGTTCGGTTGCAGTAGAGAACCCCCTGCCGGCCTCTTCCCGCATCCGCCCCGTGTCGAACGTAGCGCTTGCGAGCATATCGATCAGGAGGCGGAGGCTCTCTTTTGCATCGCGCACGGCGCGCCAGATACCGGGAGTGAGTTCCTGGAGGTCGCGGTTATAACTCATCGGAAGGCCCTTGACGGTAACAAGGGCGCCGCTGAATGCACCGAAGACCGAGCCGGTCTTTGCCCGCATGATCTCGGCCGTATCCGGGTTCTTCTTCTGGGGCATAATTGACGAAGTGGAACAGAAGGCGTCGTCCAGTGCAACAAACTTCACAAACGATGTGCTCCAGATGATCAGTTCTTCGCAGAGCCGGCTTGTGGTTGCCATCAGGATGGAAAGATCGGCAAGGATCTCGAGGGCAAAGTCACGGGTGGCAACTGCATCCATGGTATTGGTGACAAGACCGTCAAACCCCAGCAACGATGCAGTGAATTCGCGGTTGATGGGAAAACCTGTGGATGCGAACGCAGCGGCCCCAAGGGGTGACTGGTTGACCCGTACATACGCCTCCTTGAGGCGGTCGAAATCCCGGGAGAACGCCTGCTCATACGCAAGAAGGTGATGGGCAAGAGTCGTTGGCTGTGCGTGCTGCAGGTGGGTGAAACCGGGCATGATGCTGTCTGAATGTTTCTCTGACAGCGCGACGAGCACTTCCCGCAGTTTCAGCAGCGCGGCCATCTGCTTGAGCAGGTCGTCACGCAGTTTGATCCGGATGCAGGTTGCCACCTCGTCATTCCGCGACCGTCCGATGTGCATGCGGCCACCGGCTTCGATATCCAGGGCCTCGACAAGGAGTGTCTCGATCCCTGCGTGAACATCTTCGAAACGGTCATCGAAGACCGCGTCCGGTACACCCTCGTCGTACAGTTCCAGCAGCGCAGGGAGGAGCTGTCGTGTTATTCCGCGCCCGTTGATCTTCTGCTTGTCCAGCATCAGCACGTGGGCAATATCGACGAGGATATCTGCATCGGCAATACAGCGGTCTGCACGCATCGATGAGAGGAAATGCATCATCTCGCCGCTCCTCTCCCCGGAAAGGCGTCCCAGCCTTACAACGTCGGTTCGCATCCGTTCACCATCCGGTTTGTACTCGTTTACTATTGGTTGTGCACTGATTAAAGCCACGCCTTACGGGCTGCGAGTTCAATCGCCTGCTGCACCGATTCTCGGGGGATGATCGTGGCCACCGGGACGTGCACCAGTTGTTCGATAATGCTGGATACGATCGGTGCACAGACAATCGCGATCGCCCCTTCACGCTCCGCCCGTACCGCTGCGACAATTGCATCTTCCATGGTATGGACGGGATACTCGCGCACCCGCATGCGATGGCCGTCGATCTCCGCCACCCGTTCCTCCACGCTCTCCAGCACCGGGCGTGCGGCGATGAGGCCGATGAAATCTTCCGCACCTACATGGTACAGCTGGCGCAGTGCACGGACTATCGAACGCAGGGTCGAGAGGTTGGGCGAGCGTTTTCCATGCATGATCTTGTAGAGCGAGCTCTGGGCAATACCGCTCTTTTCCGATAATTCCCGCACGCTGATCCGCAGGTCGTGGCGGAGGATGTCATTGAGGGTGGTGACGAACTCATCATCTGAGATCAGTGCTGCGCGCATGAGCCTGTCAATTGGATCCACCTGTGCCATATAACAGGTACAAAGAGGTTAATTAAAGAAAAATATTTTCTTTTTGTCCTCAAAAGCATAAGAGGATAAGGGCAGAGTGTGGACAGTTATGATAATTAATTCGTCTTAATGTAGAATTCCTCCTCAAAAATTGGACAAGAAGAGAGAAATATTGCCCAAATGTTGTATTATTTAATATTCCGGGAACAACACTTACCTATGAAATCATTAAAGATTACGGCAATTGCTCTTTTTACTATTGTCCTTTTCCTGATTGCAGACCGGCTGCACCCAGCCTGCTGGCACAACAAGCACTCCGGCTACTGCAGTCCCGACAACATCTGCCCCTCTCACGGAACTTCGTATCGGATACCAGCCAAGTACCCACCAGATGGCTGAGATCACCGCAATGGACAAAGGCTGGTGGCAGCAGGACCTTGCACCGCTGGGAGTCACGAATGTATCTGACCAGGTCTTCCCGACCGGCCCGCCGGAAATGCAGGCCATGCTTGCCGGAGATATCGATGTCGCGTATGTCGGCGCAGCCCCTGTCCTGAGCGCAGTGAGCACCGGGCTCGATGCCAAGATCATTGCCGGGGTCAACACGCAGGGTTCCGACCTTGTCGTCAGACCAGATCTCAACTATACCTCTCCACAGGACCTGAAGGGACTGAAGATTGCTACCTTCCCGCCAGGATCCATCCAGGACACGATCCTCCGCAACTGGCTCCAGCAGAATAACATTTCAGCTGACAAGGACGTTCAGATTATCGGGATGGGGCCCGGGGATGCCGTCACCGCGATCACTGCCGGCAAGGTTGATGGCGTCTTCCTGCCGACTCCCTCGCCCAGTGTGATAGTTGACCAGGGCAAGGGTAAGATCGTCGTTCACTCCGGTGAGATGTACCCCAACCATACCTGCTGCGTCCTCGTTGTCAGCGGCAGGCTGATCCGGGAGCACCCGGAGATTGTCCGGCAGATCATAAAGACAAATGATAAGGCCGTTGCCTACAACGAGCAGAACCTTGACGAAGCAGCGGCAATCTTTGCGAACAAGACCGGCGCAAAACTGGACGACGTAAAGGCCTCGCTGAAGGAATGGGACGGCAACTGGGCATCGGATCCCAATCTCATCATCAATCCTGTCCTTGACTACGCCAATATCCAATACAAGCTCGGGTATATCAAGAAACCCCTGACCAAGGATGATCTTTTCGATCTCAGCTTCTATCAGAAGAGTTGAGTAGTCCCGGACAAACCCTTTTTTTGTTTTCAAGCATTGTAGTATAGAGAACACTCATTCGGGGCGTCATGCCGGAGCATGGCCACGTGGCTCCGGGCGGTAACCCTGAGAGGAACGGAGAAAAGGCATGGTAAACCCAATACGGAACAGCAGGGACAGGTGGCTTGGCGCGCTTGCGATCGTGCTGGCACTTGCCACCTGGGAATGCTATTCGGCGCTGGTGATCAGGAACAGTTTCCTCCTTCCCGGCCCTGTCGATGTCGCCTCCGCGTTCCTCGAGCTGGTCCAGAAAGGAATACTCATCCTTGATTTCCAGGTAAGTATGATCCACTTTTTTGTCGGCCTCGGGGCAGCGCTCCTCATCGGTATTCCCGTTGGTATTTGCATGGGATGGAGCCGGAAGTTCGATGCCTTCATCAATCCCATCATCGAGATCCTCCGCCCGATCCCCCCACTCGCCTGGATCCCGTTTGCCATTATCTGGTTCGGGTTCACTACCGTCTCTGCCGGGTTTGTTATCTTCATGGGTGCGGTTTTTCCGATCCTCATCAATGCGTACAGCGGCTTCAGGAGCGTGCCCCGAATCTTTGTCGATGCCGGAAAGATGCTCGGGTGCACGAAGAACTGGGCCCTCATCCGCTATATCGCGTTCCCGGCGGCACTGCCCTCGGTAGTTTCCGGGATCCGGATCGCGACCGGCGTGGCATGGATGTGTCTTGTCGCGGCCGAGCTCTTCGGTGTCTCCAACAACGGGCTTGGCAAGAACCTCTGGTTTTACTATAACCTTCACCGGATGGACTGCGTGGTCGTGTACATGATCCTCCTTGGCCTGATCGGCCTCTTCATCGACATGGCGTTCAGGTACTATATCGACCATACCTTCCTCAAGTGGCGGACAGGGGAGGTGGCCTGAGATGGGAGACCTGCAGATTCATGATCTGAACCAGTCGTTCCCGCGGGAGGATGGATCCAATCTGGCCGTACTCGACCATCTCAGTTTTGAAGTCCGTGACAAGGAATTTGTCTGTATCCTCGGTGCATCCGGGTGCGGCAAAACAACCCTTCTCCGCCTGATTGCGGGACTGGACAAAGCCCGGTCCGGCTCCATCATCCTCGATGGGGAAGAGATGAAAGGCCCGAGCCCGAAGGTAGGGTTCGTTTTCCAGGAATACTCCCTCTTCCCGTGGCGCACGGTCATCGACAATATCGCTTTTGGTCTTGAGATGACGGGGATCCCCCGCGGTGAACGGTACCGGATCGCGGAACAGTATCTCGACCTGATCAACCTGACGCCGTTCAAATCCAGTTATCCTTCGGAGCTCTCCGGGGGCATGCGTCAGCGCGTGGCGGTTGCACGGGCGCTCGCGCTCGACCCCGTCCTCCTCCTGATGGATGAGCCTTTTGGCGCTCTCGATGCCCAGACGAGGAACATGCTCCAGCAGGAACTCCTCGATATCTGGGAAAAGACCAGAAAGACGGTTGTATTCATCACCCACAGCGTGGACGAGGCAGTCTTCCTCTCGGACCGGATTATTGTGCTCACCCCGCCGGGCCGGATCTGCAGGATATTCCCGATCGGGCTCCCGCGTCCCCGTGACCGTACCAGCCTGGAATTTGCTCAGGTCCGGCGCGATGTCCTCGATCTGATAAGCCAGAACTGTTCAATCCAGTAAGGTTTAATACGCTCCATCTCCATTTTATAAAAGCAGTTTGTGAAGCGTACCGGCATCAATATCCGATCATTTCCCGATATTTTTGCCCGCTTTTGACGATATACCACAGGAGTAGGACGCGATGGTAAGAAAACCGGCAAAGATGTACAGGAACATCTCGAAGAAAGCCTATACACGGCGCGAGTATATGGGTGGTGTCCCCGGGAGCAAGATCGTACAGTTCGAGATGGGCAACCTCTCGCAGGAATTCCCGACCGAAGTCGACCTGGTTGTCGAAGAGGCGTGCCAGATCCGGCACAGTGCACTGGAAGCGGCCCGCATCACGGTCAACCGCCGCCTGCTCAAGGAGGTCGGCAGGTCGAACTTCCATTTCAAGGTCCGTGTCTTCCCCCACCATGTCCTGCGCGAGAACAAGCAGGCAACCGGCGCCGGCGCAGACCGTGTCTCGGAAGGCATGCGCCTTGCCTTCGGCAAGGCGGTCGGGACTGCTGCACGGGTCGACCCGGACCAGAAGATCATGACGGTCTTCTCTACACCGCAGTACCTTGAAAAGATCAAGGACGCCCTCCGCCATGGCGGCCACAAGCTCCCGACCCCATCGCACCTGAAAGTCAGTACGATCAAGGTCAGCGGCAAGATCGTCGCCGCACCGAAGCTTGTCGGTGAGAAGGTCGTTGCTGCACCGGTAGTCACCGAAGAGGCAGCAGCAGCAACAGCCGAGCCCGCAAAGGGGGCAGAGGCTGCAAAAGGCGGCGCCAAGGGCGGCAGGGAAGCCGCAAAGGGAGCAGCACCGGCAGCAAAGGGCGGCAAGGAAGCCGTACCGGCAGCAGCAAAGACCGAAGAGAAGAAAGGCCCGGCCCACGCAAAGGGCGGGAAGAAGTAATTTTTTTCAGGACTCTTTTTTCAATTATTTTCCGGCTTTTGGTCTTGGGTGTCACGTTCGTTTCAATCAAGGCTTGATTATCCGGATCATTTTTTTGATCGCGATCATGATTGCAATTGAAAATTTTCAATCAAGGTTTGATGAAAAAAATTCAGTCAAAGTCTGCTCGAAAATTTTCAATCAAGCTCTGGTTTCAAAAAGTTAAACACCTATGTACAAACCTCCAACATCATTTCACGACGGAAGGTTGCACTGGTGCACCATTTTTCAATTAAGGTATGCTTGAAAAATTTCAATCAAAGTCTGCTGAAAAATTTTCAAACAAAGTTTGATTGAAAAAATAAAATCAAGATCTGATTGATCTGTTAGCGGTTTTCAAGCAATGTCGTGATTGCGATAAAAATTTTTTAAGCAGGGTTTGGTTTGTTTTCTCGCTCGAGATTGAGACAACTTCAGGAAAGCTGAATCCCTGCCCTCGCTCTTTTTTTATTTCATTTCATCTCTTTTTGATCCATTCTGTCTCATGCACCCTTGCCCAATTCCTATATTACCCCCTGCCCCCCAGTATAATCAAATGCAGATTCCCGAACCTGATCTCATCTACAAGGCTCTGGCCGACGCCACCTTCCAGGCATACCGCGAAGCAGCCATCGGTCTCCCTCCGGATGTACTGCGTGTCATAGAAAAGGCGGCTGCTGCCGAGACGAACCCGGTGGCCCGCGGGGAGTTTGCAAATATTCTTAAAAATATCGAAGTTGCTGAGCGGCTCGGCGTGCCCCTCTGCCAGGACACCGGCGTCCCGGTTGTGTACCTTACGCTTCCTCCGGATATCCCGCTGACGCAGGGCCTCTGTGACGCGGTCGCCGAAGGCGTCCGCAGGGCAACATGGGAAGTCCCGCTCCGCCCCAATGTCGTGGACCCTCTCACCCGCCATAATACCGGGGACAACACCGGCCCCGGGATGCCGGTGATCCATGTAAAACCCGGTGAGAAATTTACCGTGACCATTCTTCCCAAAGGCGCCGGGGCGGAGAACAACTCCCGGATCGCGATGCTCCTCCCTTCCCATGTCTACGGGATCGAGGGTTTCGTTGTCGAGACCATGCTCTATGCCGAGGGGAAACCCTGCCCCCCCGTCTTCCTCGGGGTCGGGATCGGCGGGACGTTCGACCAGGCGGCAGTGCTCGCGAAGGAGGCGCTGCTCCTGCCGGTCGACACGATGACCGCGTTCGAGCAGCAGATCTGCAACTCGGTCAACAAGCTCGGCATCGGCCCGATGGGGCAGGGGGGCGACATGACCGCCCTCGCGGTGAAAGTGAAGACCGCGGGCTGCCACACCGCCTCCCTCCCCGTGGCAGTCAATGTCCAGTGCTGGGCGAACCGGCACGCGACCCGGGAGGTGCAGTGGTGACAAAAGAACCGGTCCAACTCCACACGCCTCTCGGTGATGAAATTCTTACGCTCCGGGCCGGTGACCACGTTGATCTCTCCGGCATCGTCTATACGGCACGCGACGAGGCGCACCTCCGCATGCAGAAGGAGGGGATCCCGTTCGACCCGAAGGGGGCAGTGATCTACCACTGCGGCCCGGTCATCCAGGACAACCGGATCATCGCTGCCGGTCCCACCACATCTGCCCGGATGAACGAACTCTCCGGGTTCCTGATTGCACAGGGTGTCAGGGGCATCATCGGCAAAGGCGGCATGGGCACGACGGTGCGGGAACAGCTCCGGAACAAGGGCGTGTATTTCGCGTTCACCGGAGGATGCGCCGCACTTGCCTCATCCCACATGACCCTCAAAGGAGTTTTTTTTGAGGACCTCGGGATGGCAGAAGCGGTCTGGGCGATAGAGCTCGACCGCTTCCCCCTCGTGGTTGCCATCGATGCCCACGGCAATGATATTTTTGAAGTGACCCGGAAAAAAGCAGAGACCGTGTTCAAAACGTATTCCGACGCGCCTTGCTGGTGAAAGCAAAATAATTACGGTGCTCCGCTCCCGGGTCGAAAACCTGATGGGCTTCTCCTGCTTCGCGATCGGAGGGGTTTGAAAAACCCCGACTACGAGAAGGGAGGCTTCAGCCGACCTTCGAAGGTCTGACGACTATCAGCAAGTCGAAGAACCCTTCGGGTTCCTTCTCCAGCTTCGGGTCTGCAAACCCTTTGCAGACCCTCAGCACAAAGAAGAGGTTTTTTGTAAAGGATACCGAATATATACTACGATAGGACTGCCAGTTCATGAAACTCGCCATCGACGAGACCCGGTGCAAGGGCTGCAACCTCTGTACAAAGGTATGCCCGTATAAGATCTTCAGGGAGGGCAGTCGGCCTAACCGCCGCGGGATTGTCGTCCCGGAACTCGACCGTCCCGAGCGTTGTGCAAACTGCCGCCTCCGGAACCTCTATGGCCGGCAGCTCTGCGGCGTCTGCCAGCTCACCTGTCCCGACCAGGCGATCCACTGGACCGAGGAAGAACCCTACGAACCCCACAAGGTGGCGATTGAATATTGACGTCAAGAGTTGAGTTCTGGCAGGGAAATACCGCCTGCGCGGAAGGGGCACTTGCAGCCGGCTGTACTTTCTTCGGAGGATATCCGATCACCCCGTCGACGGAAGTTGCCGAGCACATGGCCGCAAAACTGCCGAAGAAAGGCGGGGTATTCATCCAGATGGAGGACGAGATCGCGAGCATGGCATCGATCATCGGGGCTTCCTGGACCGGTGCACGGGCCATGACAGCCACGAGCGGCCCCGGCTTCTCCCTCATGATGGAGAATATCGGCTATGCGGCGATGACCGAGACTCCCTGCGTTGTCGTTAATGTCCAGCGGGGTGGTCCCTCCACCGGCCAGCCGACCATGTCGGCACAGGGCGACATGATGCAGGTGCGGTTCGGCTCCCATGGCGATTATGCCATCATTGCGCTCTGCCCGGCGAGTGTGCAGGAGATGTACGAGCTGACCGTGAAGGCCTTCAATCTTTCAGACAGGTACCGGGTCCCCGTCTTCCTGATGGCCGATGAGACCATCGGGCACATGAGGGAAAAGATCATCATCCCCGACAAGGTCGAACGCATCGAACGAAAGCCCCTCGCACCCGGCACCCTGCCCTTCAGGGCGGATGCCGACCTGATCCCGGGATTCGGGCAGTTCGGCACAGGGCATCACGTCCACGTGACCGGCCTGACGCATGATGAGCGGGGATATCCGTGTGCAACGAACCCGAAGGTGCACGCAGCGCTTGTACAGCGGCTCGTGGACAAGATCGAATCCTCACGGTACGAAATGGCGGATTACGATATCATCAACCCGGATGCGGAGCAGGTCTTTGTCGCCTATGGCGGACCGGTCAGGACCGTGCAGCAGGTGCTTCACGACCGCCCCGGCAGGGACACCGGGTTCCTGCGGATCCGGACGGTCTGGCCATTCCCGGAGAAGGCGCTCGCGGAGTTCAGGAACGCACAACGCTTCCTCGTTCCTGAAATGAACCTCGGGCAGATCGCCCGTGAGATCGATCGGCACGTGAAAGTACCGGTCGTCCGAATCCCCAAGCTGGGCGGGGAACTGCACACACCAGCCGAGCTGGTCGCTGCACTGGAGGCGAAATGATGAGTTTCGAGGACTGGTACCGTCAGGACCGGCTCCCCCATATCTACTGTGCGGGGTGCGGGAACGGGACGATCATCAACTGCACGCTCGCCGCCATCGACCAGATGGGCTGGAAGAAGGAGGAGACCGTCTTTGTCTCCGGCATCGGCTGCTCATCGCGTGCACCCGGGTACATTCTTACCGACTCGCTCCATACCACCCATGGCCGCGCTCTCGCGTTCGCCACGGGAGTGAAGATGGCAAACCCCGACCTGCATGTCGTGGTATTCACGGGTGATGGCGATCTTGCTGCAATCGGCGGCAACCACTTCATCCACGCCTGCCGGCGCAACATCGACGTCACCGTGGTCTGCATGAACAACCAGATCTACGGGATGACCGGCGGCCAGGGGAGCCCGACGACACCCCGGGGCTGCCTTTCGTCCACAACCCCCTATGGCTGTGCAGAGACGCCCTTCGACCTCTGCGAGTCTGCAACCGCCGCGGGTGCAAACTACGTTGCCCGCTGGACCTCCTACCACGTGAAGGAACTCGAGAAGGCGGTCCTCGCGGGGCTCCAGATACCGGGCTTTTCGTTCATCGAGGCGCTCGTCCAGTGTCCCACCGCGTTCGGGCGCAGGAACAAGTTCCGCCAGGTGATGGACCACGTCGAGTACCTGAAAGTCCATTCCCTGCTCAGGGCAAAACGCGACCGGATGCTGGAGAACGGGGAAAAGATCCCGGAGGATATGTTCGTTGTGGGGGAACTCACCCGGCGAAACCGGCCGGCGATGGGGGTGAGGCCATGAGAAACGAGGTCCGGTTCTCCGGTTTTGGCGGGCAGGGGATCATCCTCTCTGCGGTCATCCTTGGCCGGGCCGCTGTCATGTACGACAGCAAGTACGCAGTCCAGACCCAGGTCTACGGGCCGGAAGCCCGGGGCGGTGCGTCGATGAGCGCCCTGATCATCGACGATTCGGAGATCCTCTACCCCGAGGTTTCCCGTCCCGGTATCTATGTCATCATGTCGCAGGAAGGGTTCGAGAAGTACGGGGCAGATGCAGAGGATCCCGCGGTGATGCTCATCGACTCCACGCTCGTCCACTCCCGCCCGAAATGCCGGTTCATCGAGGTTGCGGCAACACAGGAAGCCAGGCAGACGCTGAAAAAAGATATCGTTGCCAATATCGTGATGCTCGGGGCGCTTGTCGCCTCGACACACGTGGTCAGTGAGGCAGCCCTCGAGAAGGCGATCCTCGATTCCGTACCGAAAGGCACCGAGGAGCTCAACCGGAAGGCAATGCAGATGGGTCTGAAGCTGGGGAAACAACCATGAAGTTACGCGAGTACGAGGCAAAACAGGTAATAAAAAAGGCCGGTATCCCGGTCCCGGCCGGCGTCCTGATCCGGTCTGCAGAGGAACTGACGGCACACCTCGGGGAGCTCGGGGATGCGTTCGTCCTCAAGGCACAGGTGGATGTCGGAGGCAGGGGAAAGGCCGGCGGTATCCTGATGGCCGACAGGGCGACCGGTGCAGCCGTGGCGACGGAACTGTTCCACCGGCAGATCAACGGCCTTCCCGTGAAAGAGATCCTTGCGGAGCAGCGGCTCTCTGTAAAGCACGAGTATTACCTCTCGATCACCATTGACCGGTCGAGCAGGCAGCCACTCATTCTCTTCACCGAAGCCGGTGGCGTGGACATCGAGACTACGGCAAAGGAACAGCCGGATGCGATCCGCAGGGGGACTCCAAACCCCCTGATGCGGGATCTCCCTCCTTTCATGCTCCGCGAGCTGATCGGGACGGCTCCCAAGGAGATCGGGCCGGTCATCAGCAGGCTCTACAAGGTTTTTCTTGATAATGACGCCCTCCTCGCCGAGATCAACCCGCTCGTGACCACCCCATCCGGGGTCTTTGCTGCCGACGCCAAGATCATCGTCGACGACAATGCCCTAGGGCGGCAGGGCATCACCGTGAACCGCGACCTCTCGGAACGCGAGCGCGAGGCGGAACGGCATGGTTTCTCCTATGTCGAGCTGGATGGTGCCATCGGCGTTATCGGCAATGGTGCCGGGCTCACAATGGCCACCCTCGACCTCATCGGGTACTATGGCGGGAAGGCCGCGAACTTCCTCGATGTCGGCGGCGGTGCTGAGAGCGAGCGCGTGATGAACGCGGTCCGGCTCGTTGCAAGCCTCCCCACTGTGAAAGTCATTGTCGTGAACCTGCTGGGCGGGATCACAAAATGCGACGAGGTGGCCAGGGGGATCATCGCTGCGGGCATCCCCCAGAAAGTGATCGTCCGCCTGGCCGGCACCAACGAGGCGGAGGGAAAGAAGCTCCTCTCGGAGAAGGGATACGAGATGCTGGACACGATGGACCTCGTCGTGAAGAAGGCCGTGGAGATGACCGCATGATCTATGGCGACAAAAATACCGGGATCCTCGTGCAGGGTGCGACCGGCAGGCAGGGCGAGTTCCACATCGGCCTGATGAACGCGTACGCACAACAGGTGGGCGGCAGAGGTGTCGTTGCCGGCGTGACACCCGGCAAAGGCGGCCAGCAGGTGCACGGAGTACCGGTCTACAACACCGTGAAGGACGCGATGAAGGAGCACGACATCGGTGCTGCCGTCATCTTCGTCCCGGCCGGTGCCGCAGCCGATGCGATCATGGAGGAGGCACATGCCGGTATCGGGACCATCGTCTGTATCACCGAGCACATTCCCGTCCACGACTCGATGAAGGCGATCGCCTACGCCCGGATCGAGGGCTGCAGGGTGATCGGCCCCAACTGCCCCGGTCTTCTCTCGCCCGGAGAGGTGAAGATGGGGATTATGCCGGCAGGCCTCTTCTCCCGCGGAAACGTGGGCGTGATCTCCCGTTCAGGCACACTGACGTACGAGGTCGTACACGAGCTCACCCGGGCCGGTATCGGGCAGAGCACCGTTGTCGGCATCGGCGGCGATCCGGTTATCGGCCAGACCTTCGTCGATGTGCTGGAATGTTTTGAGAACGATCCTCAGACAAAAGCGGTCGTGCTGATCGGTGAAGTCGGCGGCAATCTCGAAGAGGAGGGGGCACTGTCCACCGGCATCCCGGTTGTCTCCTATATTGCCGGTGTATCGGCGCCCCCGGACAAGCGGATGGGGCACGCGGGTGCGATTGTCGAAGGCGGCGAGGGAGATGCCGGCTCGAAGATTGCCCGGCTCAAGAAGCATGGTGTACCGGTGGCGTCACGGGTGTCGGAGATCCCGGAGATGGTCCGGGACCTGTTCAGGTGCCACTGTTGAATAACCGGACCCCCTTTTCCGTATTTGCCGGAAAGAATTGTTACCTCAGTTCTTCCCGGTGATGTCCCCCCATCTTCGAATTCTGAACCATCGGGGACTTTCCGGGAAGTTCCGGTCCGGTGGCGGCAGGCAATGCCACCAGGCAACGGTTCCCGGTCCTTTAGCGAATGGTTATCCCGCTCCGGGTCAACCAGTAAGCGACAATTCCCTATGTCCTCCCGGCAGTTTTTTCCGATTCCCGGCGAACTCCATGCACTTGCATGCGAAGCAGTACGTCAGAAGGTAGCCCGGCTGCCGTTCGAGCGTGACGGGGTCCGGATCACCGGGGAAGTGGTGGGGGTGACGATGGAATGCCTGAATGCGGAATTCTCAAAAACCCTTCCTGTCATGGCGAAGGTGCTGATCACCGCCCCTGCCCCGGAAGGGCTTGACCGGTGTCTTGAACAGCGGCTGAACCTCGACGGACGTACGGTCGCACCGGTCGTCGCCGAAATCCTCTGCCGCGCCGGGATCGGGGAAAAGACCGAGGTGCTCGATCGCACATCGCACAGGAAGGCTCCGGGGATCCGGCTGCTTTCAGCCTGGAAATGGCATACTGCATCCGCCCCCGTGAAGATTGTCAGGAATATTGCCGGCACAGGCCCCGGGTCCTTGTCAGCATCGTGGATGAACCTCTGCCCGGTCTGCAGGAACGGTACGCTGGACAGGGTCGACGGGACACAGCTGTTCGGCCTCCCCTATACCGAATATTTTGTCGCGTGTTCGGATTGCGGGGCGAAATTTGTTCCTGACGGCGAAAAATTCCGTCTCGTCTCTATCTCCCGGATCAGCGACCCGCTCTGGAAGCGCCTCCTTGACAAGACCCATTCCCCGGAGGCCTGGTCCGCCATCGCCGGGACCACGGGTTCCGGGACAACGGATTTGCAAAAGCCCGTGAAAAAGCCCGTGACCGTGAAAGGGAAACCCGAAGGCAAACCCCTGAAGCCGGGAGTATTCCTGCCGATGAAGAATGGCACGATTGCCATCCAGTGCGGAGAAAAAACCCTTTATTTCAAACCGGTACGGCTGGTATTTTCAGGGAGCGCGAGGAGTGGTGCTTTCTCATGGGCCCAAAAGCCCCTCCGTGAACTCCTCGATCTGCCGGTATACTCCCACCTGAAAGAGCTCGTGCTCGCCCGGTATTCCCCGTATCTCCCCTTGAGGATCGGCCTGTTCTTATGGGAACGGAAGGAACGGCACGACCCGTTTTACCGGGAATTCCTCAACACCTATGGCGATGAGAAATTCGGCATATTCAGGATGAAGGAACCGGATGATGCGGGAAGGAACGGGGTATTTCTTGTCGTAACCGGAGGGGAAATCGTGTACGGCTGCTGCTCTCACGGGTCATTTGGAAACACCATCAATGGGTATTTCGGCCGGGTCTCCTCCCATGATTGTTATCTCGACGGAGATGAAATCCGTTGCAGGATCAATGCGGTGCTCACTGCAAAAAAAGCGGGCACCGGGGTCTATATCCATGGTATAGAAGATCCTGATGAATGCCGGAAGGTTGCGGAGACGCTGGGTCTGCGTCCCGTTCAGCCCTCACCCTGAAATCCAGGTTAATTGCACCCGGAAAATGCAGGTTCATGATCAGAGAATTTTTCTTATCCAATGAGAACATTATAGTTATCCAGTCTGGATACCGTACAACGGAGATCACCGATGAAGTGCCCTCACTGTGGGATGAATATACGGGATGAAACCACCGAATGCGGCTACTGCGGCGGCAAGATTGTCAGGCGCCCGGAGACGACCGGTAGTACGGGCAGGTATGCCGCAACGGGAGGCAGCACGGCACCACCGGGGGCAACGCGGCCGCAAAAACAGGCAGATGAATCGGGAAAGAACGATGATGAAGAGGAAGGTGGCCTGGCTGCCATCCTCCAGCCCGGAGAACAGGTACTGATCGGATCGCTCAACGTATCAGTCAAGAAATTTTTTTTCCATGCGTACCTGACGGACCGCCGCATCTTCCTGATCGATACGCAGGAGAAGAAACTCAGGGTCACTGCGAAGGATGTCGCGCGCGATACGATCGCAGGGAGTATCGTAGAGTTTTCTGAGAATTCCGATCCCGTGCTCGTCCTGTCAATCAGGTCCGGTGACGAGGAGATCAAGACCATGAAACTGGTCTTTGTGCAGGGCGGTATGGATCGATCCGCTGAGATCGATGAATGGATTGCCCTCCTCCATGAAGAAGAACTCCCGAAAAAGTCTTCCCGGAGACCGGCTCTGAAACCGGAAGAACCCCCCGATACCGAAGATGAAAAACAGGCCGTTGTCCCGCCCCGGGAAAAGCCCCGGGAGAAACAGGAACTGCATCCTGCAAAAAAACCCCTCAAGGATCATGAACGGCAGCCACCGGTAAAACGCCTGCTCTCTCTCTATAAGGTACCGGTTGAAGAACCCGGACAGGAGCCTGAACCGGAACCCCGGACTGCGGCCCCCCCGCGAAGAACACAGGTCCGGCAGGTCGAGGAGCCGGTGAGACGGCAGATCGTGAAATCGTCATACGATCAGGAAGCCGCGCCCACGCGTGAATCCGATCTGCCCCCGGTACGAAAACCGGAAGTGCAGTCAGCCATGAAAATTGCCATGAAGGGTGCCATGAACCCGACAGGGCAGCAGCAACCCGTGAAAAAGGCAGTTGTGGAGCCCCAGAAGCGTTTTTTTCCGGAAGTGGAACCCGAACCCGAATTTGTCCCTCCGCATCGCCCGGTAGTTCAGGAAAGCGTTCAGGACAAGCCGGCCTACGAAGAGCTTGCCGATACCCCCCAGTTCTGCCATAACTGCGGGAAGAAACTGCCGCATTCTGCAAATTTCTGCCCCGGGTGCGGGACGAAACTGAACCAGGGCCGGACGCTTCCGCACACCCGCACTCCCCCGGCGCAGCCCGGCCGGAAAACAACCCGGACGGATCCCCGGGACATGAACACCGGCCGATCCCGGAAGATGCCGAAGAGGATGAGTTCGAAGAGGATAAACCAGTCCCGACACGACCCCCTGTCAAGAAAGCACCAAAAGGCAGCGAGATGACAATCCTGCACAAATTCCTGAGACGGTAACCCGTTTTTTTGCTGATTCTCCCTTGCGCTGGCGATCGACAAGCTTTGTTCTGTTGTTCTCATCGCAGGGCGATTTCTCAGGTGAAATCGATGAACATGAAATCCTTTGAGGGGGAAAACCGGTAATTACCTATCATAATAAAACAATGCAATGAAAAATTGGAAATTGTTATATGAACTCCAGTACCTTGTATTATTACGAAGTGTCACGAGGAAATAAATGAAGAGAAACATTCAGATTGAAGCACTGGACCAGATACCTTTGGAAAAACAGCGGATTGAACTCGCCGAACGCAAATGCCTCGGCCACCCCGACAGCCTTGCCGACGGGATCGCCGAGTCCATCAGCCAGGCGCTCTGCAAAACGTATCTCGATGAATTCGGGGTAGTCCTGCACCACAACACCGACCAGGGGGAAGTCGTTGCAGGTGAGTCCTCACCCAGGTTCGGCGGCGGCCGGATGATCCGCCCGATTTATGTCCTGCTCGACGGCCGCGCCACCAAACAGTTCAACGGCCTCACCATACCCACCGATGCCGTGGCCGTCGAAGCTGCCCACAAATATATCCATAAGATCCTCCCGGAACTCAACCTGAGCCGCGAGCTCATGATCGACTGCCGCCTCGGGACCGGTTCCACGGATCTGCGGGACGTCTTCAAACCGTGCCAGGGCAGGATCCCCCGGTCGAACGACACCTCCTTCGGTGTCGGCCATGCCCCGTTCTCTGAAGTGGAGACGATCATCAGGAACAGTTCCGACTACATCGATACAAAACTCCGGAAAAAATATCCGGCAATCGGCCAGGACATCAAGATCATGGGCCTGCGCGACGGGAACACCATCACGCTCACCGTTGCCTGCGCTATCGTAGACCGGCACTGCAAGGATATCCGGGAATACTCGGAATACATGCGCATCCTCAACGAGGAGATCACCGCGATTGCGAAGAAGAGCACGAAGCGGAAGGTGCTTGTCCACGTGAACACGGCCGACGATATCAGGAAGAAGAGCATCTTCCTGACTGTCACCGGGACCTCTGCCGAGATGGGTGATGACGGCTCGGTGGGCCGGGGCAACCGGTGCAACGGGCTCATCACCCCGAACCGCCCGATGTCCATGGAGGCGACGAGCGGCAAGAACCCGATCAACCATATCGGGAAGATCTACAACCTCCTCTCCACCCAGATCGCCCGCGAGTGCGTCACCAGGGTTGACGGCATCGAGGAGATGTATGTCAGGCTGCTCTCCCAGATCGGGAAGCCGATCGACCAGCCGCTGGTAGCAAGCGTCCAGGTACTGCCCCGGTGCGGGGTGAAGCTCGGGGACATCCATGCAGACATTCAGGAAATTGTGGACTACCAGATGGCGAATGTCACCGGCATCACCGAGAAGGTAATCGAAGGCAAGCTCAGGACCTTCTGATGTGAATATGGCAAAACCCGTAAAAACCACCAGAAAAAACAGTGAAATCCATCTTTTTTCCACTGTAGTACGTCTAGCGATCCCCAACAAGGGACGGATCGCGGCCCCCGTCATGGATCTGGTAGAGAAGAGCGGCTTCCACCTAGCGGAGACCGGCGAGCGGCGCCTGATCGCAAAGACCCTGGACCCCCATGTCGAGGTCCTGTTTGCCCGGCCTGTGGACATCCCTGAGTATGTGGCCACGGGGGCAGCGGATCTCGGTATTACCGGTCACGACATGGTCATCGAACGGGAATCCGATGTGGAGGAACTCCTCGACCTCCGGATCGGGAAAGCGAACCTGGTCCTGGCCGTCCACGAGGATTCCGGCATTACTTCGGTGAAACAGACTGGAAGGGAAGAAGATTGCCACGGAGTTTCCCGTGATTGCCCGCACCTTTTTCGCGCGGCACAAAGTGCATGTGGATGTGGTACTTGTCGGGGGAGCGTGCGAGGCGACACCGCAGCTCGGGATCGCCGATGCGATCATCGATCTTTCCAGTTCGGGGATCACTCTGAAGACCCACCGGCTCCGGGTGATCGACAACGTTCTCGCTACTTCCACCCAGCTGATCGCAAATCATGAGTCGCTGAGAGCCAAGAAGGACAAGATCGACGAGATCCACCTCGCGCTGGAGAGCGTTATCCGGGCCCGGGGCCAGTGTTACCTGATGATGAACGTGAAACGCTCTTCCCTTGATGCAGTGAAACGGGTCCTGCCCGGGCTCTCGGGCCCGACCGTCATGGACGTTGCATCGACCGAGGACCTCGTCGCGGTCCATGCGGTCGTGGACGAGGAGCGCGTGTATTCCCTGATCAATGCGCTGAAGCGGGCCGGAGCAAAGGACATCCTCGTGATGGCAATCCAGCGGATGATCCGTTAGGTTTCCCATGAAAATTTTTCCCGCCGTTGATATCCTCGGGGGCCGGTGCGTCCAGCTCGTTCAGGGAAAACGGGAAACTGCGACCGCGTATGGCGATCCCCTCTCGTGTGCAACCCGCTGGATTGACGAAGGTGCCGGTGCCCTCCATGTGATCAACCTTGACGGGGCATTCGGCAGTTCCGGGAAAAATGCCGGGCTGATCGCAGAACTCATTAAAACGACCGGCATCGAGATTGAACTGGGCGGGGGCATACGGTCCCTGGAAGACGCGGCCCGCTGGCTGGATACCGGCGTTTCACGGGTCATCATCTCGACGCTTGCAACGCAGGAACCGGCCTGCATCCGGCGGCTTGCCGAAGAATACGGGAGCGGGCGCGTGATGGCGGGCGTTGATGCCAGGGGAGGGCTGATTGCGGTCAACGGCTGGCAGGAAACGGCCGGGGACTACATCCGCTGGGCCGTGCGGTTCGAAGAGCTGGGTGCGGGCGCCCTCCTCTACACCAATGTCGATATCGAAGGTCTGCAGCAGGGCGTCCGGTTCGAACCGGTGAAGCGGCTGATCGACCGCGTCGGTATCCCGGTGGTTGTGGCAGGAGGGGTATCGGGGCGGTCCGATGTGGCCGGGCTGCGGGATGCAGGGGCCTGGGGCGCGGTGCTCGGTTCGGCCCTGTACAGCGGGAAGATTAAACTGAAAGATGCACTTGAGGAAAGTCAATGAGAGTTGTGGAAGTCAATCGGGAGACGAAAGAGACGAAGATCGCGGTAAGGTTCAACCCGGACGGGAGCGGGAAAACGGCAGTAGACAGCGGCGTGCCGTTCCTGGATCACATGCTGACATCGATGGCCCGGCACGGGGGCTTCGATCTCGCCTGCACGGCAAACGGCGATCTGCAGGTGGACTGCCACCACACGGTCGAGGATATCGGGATCGTGCTGGGCGATGCGATCCGGCAGGCAATGGGGGACGGCCATGGCATCCGGCGGTTCGCCCACGCGATCATCCCGATGGACGAATCCCTCTCCCAGGTCGCGCTCGACTGCGGGGGCAGGGGATACCTCGTCTGGCACGGTACCTTCGGCAACAAGGTGGTAGGCACCATTCCTGCTGACATATTCGAGCATTTCTTCTATTCCCTCTGCACCCGGGCCGGGATCACCGCACACATCACCTTCTCCGGGAAGAACGATCACCACCAGTGCGAAGCGGTCTTCAAGGCGTTCGGGATTGCTTTAGGTGAGGCCCTCTCGATCAGCGGGGATAAGAAGGCAGTCCGGAGCACGAAGGGGAAGTTCTGAGAATTTCCGAATCCTGCTCATCGCCAGGATGTGTTTCGTTCACACTACGAATGTGTTCGTCCTATGTTTACCAAAAAAAGGGGTAATAAAATGATCCCGGATCGGACAGCATTGATCCTGATACCGGTAGTTATCGGATTTCTTATTATTGCCGGCTGTATTGGTTCCGGGAACTCAACCAATCTGTCTTCTCCTCAAAATACTTCCAAAAGCACGATAGTTCACACACCCTGTCTCACATCAGATAATGCAACACCATATATTCACATCAATCCGATTGGATTTTATCATCATCGGGGCGAGGTTTTTGAAATAAACGGGACAACGAATTTTTGTACTGATACCAAGATCTTTCTTGATTTGAGACAACAAATACCTTTACAAACTGCTCCCAAACCAGGCCTAACGTATAATTATACTAATTTTGAATTATCCCTGACATCAGGAAATGTCAGTATACAAAAAGGGAACAATGGTATCAATAACTGGTCATATTCTGCCAATTTGTCCGGGTTTAATTCTGGCCCTTATAATGTAAATGTCTGGAATTATGACACAGATATTCAGGAATATTCAAATCAGACTGTTCTCGGTTATACCGGATTTGAGATTGAACCTGTCAGGAATAATAGTAGGACCTAATCGGGTTGCAGGTCAATTCTGCACGTCGCTTTTTCTTCAAGGAAAAGGTTACCCGGCAACTTTTTTCTTCCTCCACCCCCTTACGTCAGCCCTGCTCTGGGCCGCTGGGGGGGCTGTCACCGAAGGGGGACGTACCTCCCGGCCCATAGAGAGCAAATCAGAATAAAATTCCTGCCAGCCATAAATAACTGGGGGAACTCTCTTTCCGGTCGCTACCATAGATCTGGTTAACTTTTCCCGATTCAAACATAGTTAACTTTTTACGATCGCGATCATGATCGTGATCAAAAATTTTTAATCGACCCAATGATCGCGATGAAAATTTATTCAACGCGATCCTGATCGCGGTTGCGAGCGTGAAAAATTTCCATGAGAAACAAAGGTCTGTCAGACGTGAGCACCCTCCGGATTTATGGAATGATCGCGATCAAAATTTTTTCATCGCGATCATTTTCGCGTTTAAAATTTTTCAAACGCGATCGTTTTCGCGATCGAAAATTTTCAATCGGCCCTTGATCAAAAAATTTTCAGGCCGGGTCTGGCTGCAAAAAGTTAAACAGATCCTGCAAATTGAATAAATTAGCTGTGCCAGGTCCGTGTCTCCTTTCTTACCATTTCTTTTCTCAGACATAAACCCGTCTTGATAACTCTCTCTCAGTACCCCGTAGCATAATAATACCCGTCCACACATCTCACCTGCACCGGCACATCGAACAGTCTCCCGATATGCCGGTCGGTCAGTATCTCCCCTTTTGGCCCGTCCTCCACGAACCTCCCGTTCTTCATCAGAATGACCCGGGAAATCTCCGGGATAATATCCTGCAGGCTATGGGTGACCAGGATGATACCGGTGCCGGACCGGGCGATCTTCCGGATGGTCTGCCGGAACGTGTGGAGTGCATGAAAGTCAAGGCTGTTGGTCGGTTCATCGAGGATCAGGATACGGGGATTGTGCACCATCGCCCTCCCGATAAGGAAACGCCGGGATTCTCCGGACGACATCTCCGTCATGGGACGGTCACCGATATGGCCGATCCCGAGGAATGCAAGGATATCGTCTGCCTTCCGGTCCATGTCTGGCGTAATATCGCGGTTGAAGAGCCCGATACTGGAGAAAAAGCCGGAAAGGATGACGTCCCTGCCGGTGATCTCCCGCGTGAACGTATATTGCAGATCATTGGACACGATACCAAAGGCCGCCCGCAGCTCGAAGACATCCCATACATCTCTCCCGCACACCCGGAACGTAACATTACGACCATCGAGGCAGGGATAGAATTCGCGCGTGATGGTCTTGATGAACGATGATTTTCCGGCACCGTTCGGGCCAAGGATCGCAACATTCTCGCCATGCCGGATGACCACGGATACCGAATCGAGCACCTTTTTATCCCCTTGAAAAACCGTGACGTTCTCAAACTCCAGGAGATTGGAAGGGATTTCCTGTGGGGTGTGCGGGGGAACCGTCATGCGAGTGTTCCTTAACGGGCATTCAGGGATATGCCGGAAATGAATGTGTCCTGTACCATTTCCCTCAGGCGCTCATCATGGTTGCGGGATGAATTATGTTATCAGGTCCGGCATGGATAGTGTGAAAAAAAAAGATATTGTCCGGTATCCGGGCAATTGCAGGGACCCGAGGGGCCGGTTCGTATGAATTCAGGAGAAAACATTTAAACAGACAGAATTATTTCAGGTAAGGAAAAATTAAAACAGGGAGGGGTGATGGGTCCATGGTATAACGGATCCCGGAATTTGTTTTCCGCCCTGCTCTTCCCTATAACCTTCATCCTGTGCAATTATTTTTTTGTGCCGGTATCCGCCTCGCCGGCCCCTTTACTTACCGAAACCCCGGCATCCGGTCCGGTTCCTCTTTCCGTGCAGTTTAACATAACGGACACCCGGAGTCAGGGCGTAAAGTTCTGGGACTGGTCTTTTGGCGACGGGACCTGGAGAACATGGGAGAACGACATGACATGCCATTGCCCCCCGTTCACGCAGAATATTTTTCTAATCTCAGGGATGGCGAGCGCTTTTCAGTGCAGGCCCGGAAGTTCCGATCCCCGGTGTATCCTAGTCATCGTCCTGCTCCTCATGGCATGAGTGCGGTCCTGAACAGGAAATAGACATTGAGGTACAGGGAAAAGACAAGGATGATGGCACCGAGCATGAACAGCAGCTTGTAAGTATTTTCATGATCGCAGGCCGTCGTTTCCATACAGGAAAATTTCCCTTCGATATGATATACCCATCGATCTCGTTCGCAGGAAAAAAGAGGTGAGGCTTCACGGTATCCGGAGTGTCCCCTGGTATAACGTGCCGGGCGTTCCCTGTTGATGCCGGTTCCTGCGATTATGTTCAGCAGCGTTATCCCTGGAACCATAGCCGGGGTTCGGTCAGGAACTCTCGTCCGTTCCCGGTGCAGAGCTGCATGGCAAAAAACGGTCAACGGGTGGAGCGTTCAGCGAAGGCGTGATTCCAGCACGGAGGGATCGCCGTAACTCAGAACAGGACCCGGACCATCTGATAGTTTAAGAGAGGAGCAGTCCAACGCTCTCCATGGATCCTGCATCTATAAAAAAATGGGCGATCTTTTTTACCTGCATTCTTTGTGCAGTCCTGATTGCGAATACACTCTCGAAGGCGATTGCTGCGACAGTCCGGTTGACCGGGCCTGCCGGTTTCATCGTCACGTTTGTCCTGTACGCAGTATTTTTCTTCGGCATCCTGTATGCCATAGAAAAGATCACCGGGATCAGGTTTTTTGGTTTCTCGTCCGGATGATCACCGAAGGCTGTAAGCCGCGGCCTGCCATTCCTTCCCGGGCCCCGGTTCAATGGACCGGGCAGAACGCACGCATGTCAGCCCGGGCATGGGCAGACGGGCTCTTGCAAAATGATAGCTGCAGATCCGTATGGCCGTCGGTTCGAAGGGATAAGGGAAATGAAAAAAATTAGTGTGTGAGGATATCCTCGCATTTCTTTGCCGCGAACGAGACATAGATCGAAACAAGGCCGAAGACGATCGCGAACCCTCCGGCGACATAGGGCAACAGTGCAGCGACAATAAACGGGTAGACGAGGAGAAGGATACCGAAGATCATGCTGATGATACCCAGGACCCCGTTGCCTGCATCCTTCATCGTGTAGGCATGGTACAGGTGAGAGATACCGATGAAGATCGCCCAGAACCCCATGAAGATGACAAAGAACGAGAGGACAAAGATCGTGCTGTATAACGGGTAGAGCAGGATCACGATGCCTGCAAGGATGTTGATGACCGCCAGGAAGATCTTCCATCCCATGTGCGACCGGTCGACGAGGAGGCTGCCGATCGCAAACAGGCCGCCCACGAGCCAGTAGGCGCCCATGAACGTGATGAAGAGCACCGTGGTTATGCCGGGCGTGATCAGGAACATGCAGCCGATAAGGAGCGTCAGGATTCCCCATACAAGCAGGAGCCACCAGGGGAAGATACAGGGAACAGTAAGAAACTGGTCCGGAACAGGAATTTCTTCAGTCATGCGATCATTTCCGGTCTAAAATAACCCGAGATAGTATATCAAGTACTCTATTTTTTCCAGAGACAGCCCCGTTATGGCAGCAGACCGGAGACCCCGGGCGCACTGATAAGAGCGCGGCCAAAATCTTCCGGACCATGATCACCATCACGTACGTGCCCGGGATCCGTATTATGATTCCTGGATGTACCCCTTGATCGCGGTCAGGGTTGTGGTATCCATCATCACAGAGAAGTCAAGATCCACGACATAGACCGGGAATGCCCCGAGAAGGGAGTTGCGTTTGATCTGGTAGATCCGGGATTCCAGGAGCCGTGAGGGCACATCATACCTGCACTCAGCGTCAGTTAAGGGACATGTGGTATTGTCCGCGAGATCTTCGTTGAGGCTCCTGAGCAGATGTTCCCGGTAGTCCATCAGGCGCTCCGCCATCTCGCGGCTCATCTTTCCATGAATGTACCGTATGATAAAATACTGGCTGATTGCGAGGACGCCCAGCGGCAGGAAGAGGTGTGCGAGTTTCGTCAGCCCGGACCCGGTGAGAAACGCGTTCAGGGTGACGCCCGGCAGGAGTATGATGGTGGTGAGGATGATGAAGACCACGATGAGAAACCCGGTGATGAACAGGAGCGAGATGATCCAGGGCGGGAGCTCGCGGGAGAGCCGGTTCCTGACAAGATCGATATTCTTTGCAAATTCTGCGGTGAATGGTTCGACTTTCCAGACAAGATAATAAAACGTGATAATGACCGCTGACTGGGTGATGACAAAGAGAGCAATGCCGGGGGGGAGCCCGGCAGAGTACGCGATAAGGGTAAACACGATATCTATGGAAAAGATCAGGCCCATCCCGGAGGTGAGCGTCCGGCAGTTCATGAAAAACATGTTGACAAAAATCCGGGTGAACTGCCGGGTACCGGAGGTGATGCCGTTTTCCCGGAGCCAGGTGTGGAATTTTGCGATCTCCGGCTTCCGCAGATCAACGGCAGCCGGGTTCGTGGGTATGAGGAGCGTGATGAAATAGAACATGTTGAGGTAGAAGCTGGCGGCAACAAACAGGACGATGTAATCGTTGCGGGTTGCATAAAAGAGGATATTTGTCAGGATGCAGAGGGCGAGAACGGCCCTCTCCATGGTGTACGATTCCCTTTGCGACCGGAATTCCCTCCGGTACTTTTCCGCCGCGGATACCTCTCCTGCGACGATCTGCCCGAGGGAGATCGTGGTATGCGATGCACCGGAATTCGCAGTTGATGGGGGGATTACCGACAAAGAGAGCACCCGTACTAATGATCAGAGGGAATATTCATAACCCGGTCAAAGAAATCTCTCAAAACAGGTATTCATTTCCGACAATAAGTACACATCGCCTGCCGGTATATTGTCCTGTATCGTTTCGGTCCTTGGCTTCCGTTACCGGGGTGCAATGTACCGGATATCCTCCCCTTCGATCGTCCCTGCCGGCATTTTCGGGCAGGGGAGTTCTCCGCGCGAAATCCCCCGGCCGGACAGCATACATTTTGTAGTTGTACTGCCAAATGATGTATAAGATTAGCATATATATTGCGATCAACAGGGGGAACGCATGTTCGATACAAAAACTTCATGCATTTTACGAGGTACACTCGGGGTTGTTTTCGGGTTTTTGGCCCTCATCTTTCCGGATATAACGTTACTGACATTTCGAACGTTATTCTGGTTACTGCTCATTCTGGGAATCATTATCTTGATTTTCCTTGCCATTACCGCAAAAGGCGATGAATCGATGTTCTGGTTTGGCATAGCGGCAGGATTGCTGGTTTTGGGTTTGATTCTCATTTTCGTCGCTGATATCATAACCCTCCTGTTTATCCTGATTATTGCAGTTATTGCAATCTATAACGGTTTTACCGATATCACACTCGCCCTCATGCATCCAAAAACAAAATATGTCCTCATTCCCGGAATGATTCTCGCCGGGTTCGCCCTCCTTGGTGTCCTGGTCTATTACTTCCCGGGCTTTGAGAAAAACCTCGTCCTGTCCATAGTCGGTACATTTGCCCTGGCATTCGGGCTGTTCTCCATTCTGCTCGGCTTTTACAAATCCGAAGAGACCGGAGAGGGTGACGAATCCCCGTTACAGAAAGCCGCATCCCCCCTGACGAAAGTTGGGGGAAGAAAATAATCCTTCCCACGTTTTCTCTTCGTGGGCATCGGGTTTTTCCCGGGAGGGCATCCCAACACATGAGCTACGATGTTGTCATTGTCGGCGCAGGACCGGCCGGAAATGCAGCGGCATCCGAGTGCGCAGGACGCGGGCTGAAAACCCTCTGTATCGAGGAACACGGTACCATCGGCTACCCGGTCCAGTGTGCCGGCCTCCTTTCCACTACGGCATTCGCCGAGTGCCGGGTCTCCGATCGATCCGTCCTCAACAGGATATCGGGTGCCCGCATCCAGTCCGAAAAGGGTTCCAGCCTGCTCATCGATGCCGGAAAAACCAAGGCATTTGTTGTCGACCGGGGAGCGCTCGACAGGGAGATGGCGGAGGAGGCCGCACATGCAGGTGCGGAGTATCTCCTCAGGACTTCGGTATGCGGCATCAGGGACCATACGCTCATCACCCGGGGAGTCCACCGGAAAGAACCGATCGCATTCAGGATACTGATCGCGGCAGACGGGCCCCGCAGTACCATTGCACGTCTGCTCGGCATGCAGCGGGCAAAAGTATATCTTGCAGGCATCCAGGCGGACATACCGCACCACGGTGATCCCGGTATCGTCGGGATTTACCCGGATGCATCGCCGGATTTTTTCGGGTGGTCCATCCCCACGGCACCGGGACGCGCCAGGGTCGACCTCTGTGCCCGGGCAAAAGTACCCGAATATTTTGCAGCATTTATGAAAAAATTCAGTTCCTCCTCTGTGCACCTCGTCACCGGAACCATCCCGCTCGGCGTTATGCCAAAAACCTACGCTCACAGGACGCTCTTTGTCGGGGATGCAGCAGGGTTTGCAAAACCCACGTCAGGGGGAGGCGTCTATACGGGCATCCGCTCTGCACGGCATGCGGCGGCAGTGGCAGCAGAGGCATGTGCACGCAACCGGTTTTCTGGTTCCGATCTGTCCGCATATGAACGACGCTGGAAGGCGGAACTGGGCCACGAACTCTCCCTGGGGCTCAGGCTCTTCGGGATGAGGCAGCACATGTCGGGGCAGGACATCGATGACCTGATCCGGGCGCTCGACAACCCGGACATCCTCCGGATAATCGAGGATTTCGGTGACATGGACAAGCCATCAGCAGTAGTCGGGAAACTGCTCCTCAAGCCCGGGATGGCGAGGCTCCTCGGACCCCTCGTGAAGACCGGTCTGAAATCCCTTCTTTAATCTCCCGGACTAATCCATGGGATCAGGCCCCGGTATACGTAGGTGACAGCGGTCACTCTTTTGATTCCCGCGGTACCGGTACATCCCGTGCGGTACAAAAAGCTCAAACCGTGCGCCTTTCCGGTATTCGCCATTCTCGTGGATGCTTATGCCGGTAATTGAGAGGACCTCACGCACAAGGAAAAGCCCGAGGCCGGTGTTTTTCCCGTACCCTTTCGAAAAGATCTTTATCTTGTCGGATGGCGGTATACCGGTGCCGTCATCTTCGATCGTGATCGTTACACCCTCCCGGGATTCGCGGGCGGAGATCCGTATGGTGGTCACATTGCCGCCGTGCTGGACGGCATTTTCTGCAAGATTGTGAAAAGCCCGTTCGAGGAGGGGGTCTGCAAAAATCTCCAGATCCCCGGTGTCGGACTGGACACATATTTTCCCGATATCGATACGGGCGCAGGCATGGAAGAAGACGTTGTGGACATTCTGCCAGTCCGGCGCCGCAACGCCAAGGTTCTGGTACAGTCTCGTAAACTCGATATTCTCACTGATGTTTCCCACAAGTTCATGGATTTTCCGGATATACATCGTATAATCGGGTTCCCGCGGGTGTTCCCTGACCAGCTCGAGATATCCCCCGAGCACGGTGAGCTTGTTCCTGATATCATGGCGGGTGATCTCGGCAAGCAGGTTGAGTTTCTTATTGGTGAGCTGCAGGGTATCCTGCGCCATCTGGATCTCCGATATGTCGTGGAATATTCCCATGATGTATCGCCTGCCTCCCAGATCAATGGCAGTCTCACTCGCAATGACCGGGACGTACCTGCCTTCCCGATCGGTCACTATCATGGAATGGGATCCCGCCCCCTCGTCCGCGGCCTGGGAGAAATACGTACGGTAGAGTTCATGGAATTCTCCCGGGTGAATGCCGGTAAAGTGCATACCCCGGAGTTCGGCCAGGGTTTTCCCGACAAGTTCCTGCGCTTTCCTGTTGGCATCGGTGAACATGCCGGTTTCTGCATCGGTAATGAAGATCGCGTCACTGGCATTGTTCATCAGGTCCTGGTTTTTCTCGTTCTCCATGCGGAGTTCATCTTCTACCCGTTTGCGTTCCGTGATGTCCCGGATAGACTCGATTGCGCCGGTAAGGTCCCCGTGCTCGTTAAAAAGGCGGCTGGCCTTTGCCCATATATGGACCGGGTTATTTCCGAGATTTTCGATGATGGCTTCTGCCGTCAGTGTCGTTCCGGAATGACAGGGATCAAGATAGTTTGCCATTTCCAGCTGCCCGTCAGGGTTCAGGACGAGATCGATGAGGATCGGCCTGCGCGTGCCGTAAAAAGGGATTGCATATTCGTATTGCCCTCTGCCCAGCATATCCGCTGCGGATATGCCGGTCATATTCTCGATAGCCTTGTTCCATGCAATCACGTTTCCTTCGGTATTGATCGCAAACGTTGCGTCGGGAAGGAAATTGATAATATCGGACAGCCTCTGTTCGGAATCCCTGAGCGCATCTACCGCACGCCGTCGCTCCAGAGCCGCGAGGATTTTATGGCGGAGCTCTGCAAACTGGGGTCGTGCATCGCCCCCTTTCTGGAGATAAAAATCCGCGCCGTTATTGATCGCCTCTATGACCACTTCCTCGCGGCCTTTACCCGTGAAAAGGATGAATGGTATGGAACGGTCCCTGCTCCGGACCTGTTTGAGTAATTCGATACCATCCATGCCCGGCATCTGGTAATCGGATATGATGGCATCAAAGGTCCTGCGTTCCAGCAGCCCGATCACTTCCTGCGAGGACGTCGTTACCGTGACGGAAAATTCCCCTTCCCGCTCCAGGAACAGTTTTCCGAGGGTGAGCAGATCCGGTTCGTCGTCGACATACAGGAGCGAGATCATTAACTTAACTCATTGCTTTGCCAAAGAAAAATGTTTTCTCATGAGGGCTTTTTATGCCCTGAACGTAACTCCCGGAATTTCTGATGTCCGATAACAATTCACTAAAGCCTACGTGAGAGTTTTCCCCGGATACTCCCCGGACCATTGTCTGCGAAGACGACAAGGGAACGGCAGTAGCACGATGCACCACGAATCGCAGGATCGGATGCGTTAAATAATGTACTTATATATCCCATGCCAATCATCAGATCAGCAGGTGTTGCAGAATGTTTGCACCGGACATGGGAAAGACCATCGCAGAGAAGGACCAGCTCATCCTGTTGTCGATCCTGTGCCTGTGTGTTGGCATTTTATCCGCGGACGTCCTCATGCCGCTGGGATTCGCCATCTGGATCCTGTATCTCGTACCTTTGCTGATGTCGGTATGGCTCACGCACCGGTTTGCACCATTCTTTATTGCCTGGGTACTGGTGATCGCGATCCTGCTTGGCGGTATGATCTCGGGAGCGGCCCAGCTCAACCCCTCCGATCTTCCGAACCGTGCGATCTTTATCCTGATGCTCGCGATCATCTCCCTTCTTGTATGGGAGATAAAGACCAACTATGCAGAGCTGGAGGTGGAGATCTCCGAGCGCCGCACTGCACAGGAGAGCCTTGAGATCCTGATGCGGACGCTCGAAGAGCGGATCTCCCAGCGGACACTGGAATTGTCTGATGTTAACAGAGACTTGACCGAGGATATCGCAGAACGCCGGAAGATCGAGTCGGCCCTTGCCATCGCAAACCAGAAGCTGACATTACTTTCGCAGATCACCCGCCACGATATCTCGAACCGGGTCTTTGCCCTGCTGGTGGAGCTTCAGCTTGCAAAGGAGATTGCCGGCGAAGGGCCGATCAGCGAACATCTTGAGAACATGGAAAAGACCACAAACTCGATCCAGGACCAGATCGCTTTTACGAAGGACTACCAGGAGATAGGGGCGCAGGTCCCGTCATGGTACTCCGTTGGTTCTGTTGTCAGGACCGCCGCGGAACCCCTCCGGACAAAGGAGGTGAACATCTCTGTCGATCTGGATCGCGTGGAGGTTTTTGCCGATCCCATGATCGAGAAGGTATTCTACAACCTGATCGATAATGCACTCCGGCACGGGGAACACATCACCCGCATTGCGCTCTCGTACCACTTGTCCGATGAGGCACTTGTGATCGCCTGCGAAGACGACGGCGTAGGGATACCCGAGCAGGACAAGGAGCACATATTCACGAAAGGTTTTGGCAGGGATTCCGGTCTCGGCCTCTTCCTGATCCGGGAGATCCTGTCCATCACCGGCATTTCCATCAGGGAGACCGGCGTGTATGGCAAAGGTGCCAGGTTCGAGATCATCGTCCCTTCGGGCGATTACCGGATCGGGAACGGCGGCAGGGACTACAAGAAAAAAAGTTAATTTATCTTTTGCGTGGTTCTTCACCGGAAGATTTTCTGCCGTGTCCTGCAGTCAGATGGATCCCACTATCTCTGGAGAACAACCCTTTTTTACATTCGCAGACAAATCCCCGGTCATGACACCAGAATCGGAAGCGGTAAAATCGGTCGCCGGCCTGATGGCACTCGCGGCCCGGACTGCCCCCAAAGCATGCGGCATCGACTCGATCAGGATCGAAGTACTGACAGGAAAAGAGCAGGAGAAACTGGCGGTTGCGATGATTGCCGGGGCAAAGAAGACAGGATTTGACTTTTTCCGGATCAACGGTGAACAGGTGAGAGCGAGCGACGCTACGCTTCTGATAGGCATCGAGGGGCAGAAGACGCTCGGTATCAACTGCGGCGGGTGCGGGTATGCTACCTGTGTGGAGATGGCAAAAGCAGTGGCAGCGGGAAAGAACAAGGATACCCTTTACCACGGCCCGAACTGTGTGATCAAGATCTCCGATCTTGGTATCGCTGTCGGGTCGGCGGTCAAGACCGCCGCGATCCACAACGTCGACAACCGCATCATGTTTACGGCCGGCGTAGTCGCGATGAAACTTGGTCATCTCAGGGGATGCAGCGTGGCGTACGGGATCCCGCTCAAGGCCTCAGGTAAGAATATTTACTTCGATGTCCCGATGCTCGAGCACTGATCCCGTGTGTTCCGGATGGGACATGCAGACATGCAACTCTTTTTCATGTGCTGTTCACCAGATCGATACACGATATCATGAGCACCACCCGGCTGCCGACCCTGTTCGTCTCGCACGGGGCGCCGACGCTGATCCTTGAAGACGTACCGGCCCGGGCATTCCTGCAATCCCTTGGCACCCGGTTCCCCGGCACCAGGGGGGTCCTCTGCATTTCGGCCCACTGGAACATCAGGGTGCCCGCGGTGAACGCCGTGGAACTGCCGGAGACTATCCACGATTTCTCCGGGTTCCCGCAATCCCTCTACCGGATCCGCTATCCGGCACGCGGGAGCCCGGCACTCGCCGGCAGGGTTGCCGGGCTCCTGGATAGTGCGGGCATCACCTGCACCACCGACACCACCCGGGGCCTCGACCACGGGGCATGGGTACCCATGATGCTGATGTTCCCTGACGCTGACGTCCCCGTAGTCCAGCTCTCCATCCAGCAGGATCTTGACCCGGCCCGTCATTTTGCGCTGGGTGCGGCGATCGCAGGACTGCGTGACGAAGGTATTCTCGTCGTGGGAAGCGGCGGGGCCGTCCACCCGCTGGGCGACCCGGCGGCATCGCTTGGGGAGGGCGCACCTACGGATCCGTGGGCGGAAGAGTTCAGCGACTGGCTGGCGGACGCGGTAACAAAAGGGGACCGTGAACGCCTGGTCGGATACCGGACCCGCGCACCTCACGCGCAGCGGGCCCACCCCTATCCCGACCACTACATGCCCCTCCTCGCCGCGATGGGTGCAGCCGGGCCGGGCGCCCGGGGGACGGTAATCCACCGCAGCTGGGACCTCGGCGACCTCGGGATGGATGCGTACGCCTTCGACTGATGAGATGGTACGCCCTGCATTCGCCCGCGTTGATCGACAAAAAAATCCAAAACAATGAGAGTGAGGGAACGTTCCCGGAAGGATCAGTCAGTCTTTTTGTGCAAGGGCGGCGCGGATCTGGTCCCTGGCCGGAGACGGGAGGTCCAGGCTGTCAAGTGCTCTCCCGAGGAGGAGCCTGGTCATCTTTTTCCCTTCCGGCGTGGCAAGATACCTGTCGATCGTCTTCTGGCCCTCCGGCGAAGCGAGGAATTTCCGTATCGCGTTCCTGTCCGTTCGGTGATGTCGCGTATCCCGCAATCATGCCCTGCATGCAGTCAAGCTGTGCCATGGATGGAGTTCCTTCCAGAAGCTTGTGGGGCTGAATGCCAGATAAATACTCCCGCATCCGTGGAGCGTTTCGAACCATGACCTTCCCGGCGCCTGCTCCCCCGCGGGGAGACCGTAAGGATGGTTGGATGAGAAAACAGACTACGAAAATGGAAGAAAACACCGGTAAACTGCCGAGAAAAAAGAGTTGATCAGTTGGACTTTGCTGCCAGGTCAACGTCTTCTTTCTTGATCGTCTTTCTGCCCGCGTGTTCGGCAAGCTTGTTCGCTTCCTTGGTGAGCTGGGCGATGTACTTCTCGGCCTTTGCCACGAGCGCCTCTGCTGCATCGCTTCCCACTCTTTCGGCTCCGTTCTTCTTTGCAATCCGTACAACTGCGGCGATTGGTAAATCTGCCATGTTTCTTACCTCAAAAAGAAATCCTATTGGTATATATAAATACTTTTTGGGAAAATACTGCAATTCATCCAGCATTACAATATTGGAGGGCGTTCTGCGCAGCAAGTGAAAAACGGAGTCCTAAATTTCGCAGAATATTTTTTATTCGTATTAAATGGTTTTTTTTGGAAAACAGGACTTAATTTCAGGTTTTAAATTATTCCAACAACGATGCTGCGAGCAATAGCGCATTCGCATAATTTGGTGAGGCGCGCGAAGTATCCACGAAAATTCTGCTGATATTTACTACGGGCGCGCCATGCCCGTGCCCCTCTCCCAGGAACGTGAGCGTCCGGAAGACAAGATTGCCGGAAATACCGTCAGGTGCAATGATCAGGCCGCAGCTCTCAATGGCGTCCTCGATGAGGATCTCGCAATGCACCGAACCGGAGAGTCTTGCCACGAGTTCAGCCTCTGCCATGCTCGCATCGACCTGCCTGTGCCGCCCGATATCTCCCAGCCTTCCCCCGGACAGCACTCCGGTCTTCTCCGGGAGGCCGAATTTTTTTGCAATGACTCTCCCTTTTTTGATCAGTTCAAGTTTTTCCGGTACCGTCCATCCCTCGTCCACGCCAACCGGCGTAAGCAGGAATTTTTTCCCGCGGGCGGTCTCCAGCAGGGCGATACGCTCCAGATGGTCAACCCCTTCTGCGGCTTTCAGCGCCTTCAGGGTCGTATTGGCGGGGAGCGTTCCCCGGACAGCAGCATCGATCTTCCCGGCCATCAGGTCGTCGATCATTGCCTGTCCGGGATCGGCATGTTCGGTAATGTGGACAGACGACTCCTGAGGTCTTCCGCCGATAATGCCGGGTCGGCAATAGCAGCAGACCTCGCATGTTGCGGCGACTGCCCGGGCACTCCCGATTACTCTGTCGGGGTCCTCGAAAATCCCTATCCCGATCCGCTTCAGCGCACCTGGCATGCAACATCCTCTTCGGTCAGATGCATGATCCCGTTGTTGATGAAGTCGAAGACCTCCGTCTCGTCGCCGTCGTACCGGATCCGCAGGGTCTTCTCGTTGTCAACGGTGCCTATCGTATGCGCCGTCATCCCGACAGCGGCGAAAATTTCAATAAGCTCCTTCTCATGCGCCTTCTTGGCCGTCAGGATAAAACCCATCCCCGGGTACATCCGTACCCACTGTTCGAAGCTCATCCCGTTTTCTGCAAAGTTCGGCCTTGGGATCAGGCCGAGGTCGATCTCGGCCCCCTTGCCGCTCACTTCCAGCAGCATTCCCAGCGTACCGATGAGGCCGGGATTGCTGATGTCCTTGCCGGCGGTCACCAGGTGCTTCCGGCCGATCTGCTCCAGTACGGCGATCTGTGCCCGGACCTCAGACGCCGACTTCATGGTGACTGAGTCCCAGTTGAGGGCGCACGACGGGTGGACCCTCCCGTTCAGGTCGATTGCGGCAACGACAATGTCGCCTTCCTGTGCGGTATGGCTGTAGATGATCGAGTCGAGCCTCGCGGAGCCCAGGATGGAGACGTCGATGACGCTGTACGGCGCGTCCGGGTGCAGGTGGCCTCCCACGATCGGGACCCCGAACTGCTCCGAGGCGTCATGCATCCCCTTCACGACCTGCTCCTGTATCGTGCTCTTCGATATGGAGAAAATATCGACCATGGCGATGGGACGCCCCCCCATCGCGGCGATATCATGGATATTGACGAGCACCGAGCAGTACCCCGCCCAGTAGGGGTCTGCCTCCATGAGCCGCGACCAGATACCGTCTGCGGCAAGGAGGAGCGCTTCGCCGTTATGCTCGATCACCGCGGCATCTTCGCCAAACGCAGCCACCACGTGCGGGGCATCAATCCTGAGCGCCTTGACCATCTCGCCAATGGCGTGCTTTCGCCGGACGCCTTCGTATTCCCGGACTATTTTTGCAATCGACTCTGTGGAGCAGTTCTGGACCACGGCATCACCTGGAGAAACACGACACGTATGATCGTGTATGGTAATTAGAGCCTCATCAGAGATAATTTATTTGATATACGGTCAACGTGTCTGTATGGACTGGGCAGAGAAATACCGCCCCGCACACCTTGCAGAGATCGTGGGCAACGCGACTGCGGTGCGGCAGATCGCGGAGTGGGCAAAGAACTGGACAAAAAAATCCAGGCCGCTCCTCATCTACGGCAAGCCCGGTATCGGGAAGACCTCGTCTGCATACGCGCTCGCAACCGACATGGACTGGGAGATCATCGAGCTGAACGCGAGCGACCAGCGGACGGCTGCTGTCATCGAACGGATTGCAGGTGCGGGGAGCGTCACCGCAAGCCTGACCGGTTCGGTGCGCAAGCTGGTGGTACTCGATGAAGCCGACAACCTCCAGGGTAACGCCGACCGCGGGGGGGCAAAAGCGATCCTTGACTGCATCCGGCAGGCACAACAACCGATGATCCTGATCGCAAACGAGCTCTACGGCATCTCCCCGGAAATACGGGGGCGCTGCGAACCCGTCCAGTTCAGGGCAGTCCCGGCACGCTCCATCGCACCCCGCCTCAGGTATCTCTGTGCAGCGGAAAAAATCTCCTGCAGCGATGCTGCAGTCCATGCGATTGCCGAGAGTGCCGAAGGGGACATCCGCTCTGCGGTCAATATGCTGTACGCCTCGGCCATCGGAAGGGACCGGTTGGACGATGAGCAGGTCCATACGTCCCAGAAAGACGAGCGGGTCTCGATCTTCTCCCTGATCTCGGCCCTGTTCGGCAGGGCCCGGGACGAGGAGCTGATGCGGCTCTCGTACGAGGTCGACGATACGCCCGAAACCATTGAGCAATGGGTTGAGGGCAGCGTCCACCTGATCACCGACCAGCCTGCCCTGACGCGGGCATACCGGCACCTTTCCCGGGCAGATGAGTACCTCGGGTATACGTACCGGCGCCAGTATCATACGCTCTGGCGCTATGCGACCGCGGTGATGCTTCTTGGGGTAACCGATGCTGCCGGGGGAAAAGGCGTGCATACACGGATCATGCCTCCCGAACGCTGGCAGAAAATGTCCACGGCAAAGAAACAGAAGGCAATCCGTAGCGCCACCTTACACAAGGTTTCCGCGTGCATGCACGTGCCGGAGAACACGCTGCGGGAGACGTACCTGGGAACGATCTCTCTCCTGGTGGAGCAGGATCCCGCTGCCTATGCCCGTGAACTCAGCTTCGATGCAGACCAGCTCAATTTCTTCCTCAATGACCGGTCCCGGTCCGCTGAGATCATAAAGGCCATCGCACAGGAAGAGAAAGAAAAAGAGAAGGAATTACAGAAAAAAACAAGGAAAGAGAAGATCGAAAAAGAAGACAGTCCCGATCCCGTTGTCCGGGAAGTTCCTCCTCCATCTCCGGGCCCTGCCAGGGAGGCGCCGGGTCCCGTACCGGATCGCCGGGAAAAAAAGGGCGCGTCAGAAAACCAGTCAACCCTGTTCGACGGGTTCTGATCCCCGCACATACCGGTGGAGGAGCACCCCGCAGTCGATCGTCTCTCCCCCGTTGCGGTAGCACTCGAACCCCAGGTGGTACACGAGGAGATCGCACCCGATCCTCCGGGCGAGCGCAATGAGAGGCGGGACCATCTCGATGCCGGGCCGGATCGCATAGATCACATCTGCGCCGGTATAAAAGTGAAGATCCGGTTCAAAGACATCGTCGAGGGCAAAACTGATCCCTTCCGGAAGAACGGACCTCCTGACATCGGTACACCGGACCGGTATGCCGGCAGCATGGATGACCATTGCCGCGCCCGGGTTGCGCCCGATCCCTATTTCCACGGGGCGGGAATAATGCCCTGCGATGTATCCGCCGATGCAGGTCTCAATATGTTTATAGGAGCCCATTCCAACAGAATATAGCGATGCATATCCATATTTTTTGGGATGCCCTCTCCCCCCCGGGCTCCAGAAGCCGGTTGCCCGTGCGATCGGGGCTGTCCTCGGAGTGAAAACGACACCAACGGAGAACCCTGTGCGTATCATGGGCTATGTTGCCGCACGAAAACAGGTCGATGCGCAGGCACTCCTGGACAGTATCCAGTCCTACAAACACCTCCATGGGATTGCTGAACCGGTCCTTCTCGTTGTACACCAGGACCTGTTCAGGAACGGGAACAGCTTTGTCTTCGGCCTTGCCCGGGAGTCGGTCGGAGCTGCGGTTGTCTCAACCGCCCGCCTCAGCAATGAATATTACGGGCTGCGGGAGAGCGACGATGATCTCAACGACAGGATTGTAAAGGAAGGAGCCCACGAGATCGGGCACCTCCTGGGCATGGACCATTGCGAAAACCGCGAATGCATCATGTTCAGACCCAATACGCTTGACGAACTCGATCGTAAGAAAAAGATGCTCTGCCCGGACTGCGCAGCCCGGCTTGCCGGTAATCTTGCCGCCCGTTAAGACGGCATTCCCTGCTCTCTCCCCTGCCTGATTTTCCCTGACAGAGGGTGGGCTGCCGGCATAAACTGGATATACCGGAAATGGCAATAGTCCCGTACCTGTCCGCAGGTATTCCCGGATCCGGGGGAGGAATGATGGGGCACTGCTGCGTAATTACCAGTCAGGCCAGTGCCGGACATGACTGTCCCGGCCACCCCGAGTCCGAACGCCGGCTCCTTACGGCACTGGCTGGCGTTCCTCCGGACCTCCCGTTTCACACTGCGGGACCGGCCTCCGAAGAAGCCGTGCACCGGATCCATGCGCCATATTATACCACATGGCTTCAGCAGCGCTGCCAGGCAGCAGTAACTCCCGTGTTCCTCGATGCCGACACCTACATCACCCGGGCATCGTACGATGCTGCCCTGCATGCGGCCGGTGCTGCGGTCATGGCCATTGACCGCGCCCTTGACGGCGGGCACGCGTTCGCCCTCGTCCGGCCCCCGGCCACCATGCCGAACACGACCGGGCAAAGGGATTCTGCCTGCTCAACAATGCGGCGATCGCTGCCGCACACGCGCTTGGCAGCGCAGACCGGGTCGCTGTGGTAGACTGGGATGTCCACCACGGGAACGGCACCGAACACGCCTTTTATGGCACGGACCGGGTACTCTACTGCTCGGTGCACCAGGAGCACGTGTTCCCGTTCTCCGGAAGGACCGGTGATATTGGTATCGGTGACGGGACCGGCTATACGATCAATGCACCGCTCCGGGCCGGTTCCGGCATCGCGGATTTCGGGAATGTATTCTCCGAGATTTTTGTCCCTGCGATCGAACGGTTCCGGCCCGGCGCCCTCATCGTATCCGCGGGCCAGGACACCCTCCACGATGACCTCCTCGGCGGTATGGAACTCCGGCCGGAGGACTTCTCAGTCCTGACACGCCTCCTGGTGCATGCCGCAGACTGCCCCCTGGCGCTCGTGCTGGAAGGCGGCTACGGGCCATCCCACGGCGCTGCGGTTTCCCACATCTTCTCGGGGCTCGTCTCCGGATCTGATCCGGAGATCTGCGGTTCCCCGCATGAACGTACCCGGGAAACGATCGCCGTGCTGAAAGAACATCTGCACCTGATCCGGAAACCCTGACTACGATGACGGGAGAATAGCGATCTCCATGCGGCTGATCCTCTCGTACACCTTTTTCAGCCGGATGATCGGCCAGAGTTCATAGAGCAGGACGGTTATGGGTTCCCACATTGCCGCCCACCCGATGATGAGGAGGGCATCCGCAAAGAGCTGGGCGGCAAGGACATCGCTATAGGATGAGACATAGTGACGTGCGAGCAGGGCGATCGTGAGAAACGAGAGCCCGATGAGAAGGGTAAGTCTCCCATGCCTGAACCGTAAGCGGAACTTCCGGTCCTGGACCAGCATCTTATATTCGAAATGGTTATGGATGACCTGGGGGATTTTCAGTGCGCGTTCCGTGCCGGCAATATCGGCGGGAAGGTAAATGACGATCTTGAACCGGGTTTTTACCGGGAAATCCTTGACGGTATCGACAATATAGTGTTCCGCGGCAGAGTCCAGTTCTTTCTCGTGAAACGGGGCGGGATCGAATGAATTGAACAGCTGCATTACCGATGATAACTTGATCTCAATGAGTGTGAGCCCGTTCTCTTTCCTGTACAGGGATCCGATATCTGCCATACTGTCCGCTCCTCCTGTGCTGTTTATGTTTTAAGCCGATAAACCTGCGCGATGCTGCCCATGCGGGTGACCCGGATACAGGACCTGCTGATCTGGAATTCAGGTCGAGCTCATCTGCTGTTTGATGGCATCGAGCGCCTCTTCGATGATCTCCTGCGCCCCCTCCTTCTCCATCCGGTACAGGCGCTGGAGGGGGTGGATTGCACGGGGATCGCCGATCATCCCGAGCGCCCACGCGGCCTTCAGCCTCACCCGTTCGTCGTCATCCCAGAGCGTCCCGATCAGTTCCTCCACCGCGGCCGGGTCCCCGATCCGCCCCAGCGTCTCCGCGGCTTTCCATCGGTTTCCCTCGCTGTCATCGGAGAGGAGCCCGATGAAGTGAGCGAGCCTCTCCTGATATGCCTGCATTCTTTCCGGCGAATCTGCTTCCTCCTCCTCATCCGTGGCGGGTTCAGGATCTTCCATAGGTAACCGGGTCGGGTACCGATACAAAAATATTTCGCAGGAAAAAGGGAGACCGGTTTTTCGGGGAAGAAACTATTTCTTGACGGAGTTATTAACGTTAAAACCAGGAATTAACGGAGTAGCTGTTAGATATGACCGATGCAGTCATTACCGAACATACCGGGTACCGGCACGGGCCGGTAGTGCGCTATTACCAGTATGGCAACGGCGGAGTTCGTGTGCTTGATGCAAAAAAAGGTGTAAAACGGCAGTATCTCTTCGATCCTTCATCGGATATCATGACGGAATGCGATCCGTCCCGGCAGGATCGGACCCTGCGACGTTTTGTCTTCGACAATTACGGCATGATCGAGGAGACCTTTGCATTCGGCCACCGGCCACGGACCTTCCGGTTCGAGGCCGGAGGGCAGCGTATTGCAGTCCGGGAAGGCGGGGAGTACGGTGCGGTCGGGAAACTGTTCACCTTCGAGGAGAAAGGGGTGTCGGAGACCGGCTGGGGGCGGAACGGGGAGATCGAACGTGTCTTCGTATTCGAAGCCGGCGATGACGCGATCGCGGAGAGGGCCGGGGGATGGTTCGGGAACCTGGAGCGGATCATTGTATTCGAGGGCATCAGGGCCTCGGTCTTCCGCGAACCCGAGGCATTCCTCCAGTTCCTGATGTTTTCCGAATGGAGCGACAGCGACCGGCAGTCACAGGTCAGCGACGAGGTGACGAAGATTCGTGATGGTGAAAAGGGTGCACCGGGCCGGAGCCGGTACGCATATACGGGCCCGCGGCATATGACGGAAGGTGCCGGGGAAGCCCGTGCACGGGGCCCGGCCCCTGGTGTATCAGCACGGGACGGAGATGCCCGGCCGGCCCGGACATCCCGGCCCGGTCCCGGTGACGGAGGGATTGATTTCATTGCTGATGCTGACGCTCCCCCGTCAACGGTTCCCCGGGGTCCTCCGGCCCGGAGGAGCGACGACATACCGTTCGAAGAGCGCCTGGGCCGCGTGGACCGGGAGGCCCGCATGCCTTCTGGAGGGAGTGCCGGGATCCCAATCCAGGAACGGTTTGAACGTGCCCGCCAGGAACGAGAACCCCTTTCGAAAGGGAGGAGTGTCGAAATTCCCCTCGATGAACGGTTCGGGAGTTCGAGGGAGAAGGAGCAGCTCTCCCGGGGAGGGAGTGTTGATATCCCGCTTGAGGAACGGTTTGAGGATGCCCGGCGCGAACGGGAGAAGCTGTCCAGAGGAAAGAGTGCCGAAATCCCGTACAGCGAGCGACGGGGCGGCGGGGACCGCTAAAAAAGGATATCACTCGTCACAGCGGAGCCTTCCGCCCTTGGCGATATCCTCGAGTTCTTTTTCTTCAAAAAAGATCGTGACGAGCTCTTTTTTAAAACCCGCGGTGCTGACCAGAGTCTCGGTAAATTCCTTTGCAATCCTGCGCTTCTGTCCGATCGAGAGGCCTTTGCGGCTTTTCAGAATGATGACGGGCATGGTACTACCTTGTCTCAGATATTGGGCCGGATGCTATTAACTGCATCCGGTCTGCGATTCACTGCACCATACGTAATCTGATCCGCACCTTCCGGAAATCCGGCAGGTACCCCCACTCCCTCAGCAAAAATAATTAATGAGATCCCCGACCCCTCACGAAAATATTTTTGTGACTCCCCCACCCCCTCACAAAATTTTTGGCGTGCCCCCCTCCCTCCGGCAACCGGTGCCGCCGGAGCCTCCCACCGGGATGGGGGCCCCATCGCGCCAAAAATCTTCCATGACCCCCCCACCCCCTCAGGAAAAATATTTCCTGAACCCCCCACTCATCCCCCGGCCCACAGCCCAAACCACGTCCCGACCCGACTTTTCCACCTGTAATTGATCTAAAGCGGCATATTTTTGGCAGGAGAATCAGGGGAATCCCGCCAATCAGGACCCAAAACCGTCTTTCCCGGAAACCAGCGACCGATTTTTTGGTCATATCGGCCGAAAGTGTGTATCAAAAGTGGTGATCGGAGGCTGAAATGGCCCCCAATGACTCTACCTCTCCGGACCCTCTTGTTACCGTAGAAGAGTCCTGATGGACTCTTCGAAGTTCGGCTTTCAGCCTCACTTCTCATCGTCGAGGTTCTGAAGAACCTCGTCGATTCTCCTCCTCCAGGTCTGATGCCCTGTCGGACGTCGGAGACCCCGCTCCCGGTATGCACCCCCGTTCCACGCGGTGGGGCGGGGCCGGGCTCGTACCTGATTGGACGGACCCGGGACCGGATGAGGTGGGGGCCGTCGTCAATTGCCGGAACCTGAGGGTACTGAGGAGAGCCGGTACGGACGGGTAGGGCTTTTCTCCACCAACCGGGATGTGAAAAAAATTAAAGGATTTTACTGCCCGGCTTTTGGGCCCGGCTGGCATTCGAAGACATCGTTGATCTTCACGATGATAAGAGAACGTGCTGGCATGGCAGGGTTCTTTTTGTTGATCTTTGCCTTCATCGCATCGAAGTCCCCGCCGCTTGTCTTAACCGTCGCCAGACCTTTGATCTGGAAGCAGCCCTTGATCTCCGGGCCCCAGATATAGAGCGCAATTTTCGGATTTGCTTTGAGATTTTCCAGCGACTTGTTCATGAAGTTGTCCGTGATCCAGATCGTGTCGTCGCTGACAAGTTCGACGACCCCGATTGGGACCACGTTTGGCGTACCGTCTTTTGACGCGGTCGCAACCGGGAAGATCTTCATCCTGCTGAACGCTTCTTTCATCTCTGCAGTTAGTTTGGCCATAGCGAATCGCCCGGAAAACTTTGATGAGGATCAGAGTCCGGCCCGCTCGACAATGACATCCGCGACAGCCTTCGCGCTCTTGAACGGGAAGTCTCCGGCTTTCAGAAGTTTCCCGGCCTCGCCGGCGGTCATCTTCAGGTCCCCGACCTGGCACGTTGTGTTTGCTCCATCAGGGAACGCGGCGATCAGGTCTTTTGGCGTTGCGATAGGGAATTTTGCTCCTTTGAGTGCTCCGCTGATCTGTGCATGGATCTGCTCCTTAACTGATTTGGTCATTTTTTTTCACCGGCTATCCATTGTTAGATTATTGATATATACTTGAAGGTCACTAAAATATACAAATCGGGACTGGTGCAGAAAAATGACCTGCATGGTCATAAGCACGCCGGATCAACACAAGAGGAGAGATCATGGGAGCAGCACTGGGGACAATGACCGAGATCCGCGAGCTGAAGATGGAGATCACCGGGCTCCGGACCGACCTAAAGCGGTTTATCGAGCGGGCGAATCAGCAGCACGTTGACACGGTGCTTAGTGATGTGAAGAAAGATTACGCAGGTGTATTTGCGGATCATCAGATCGCTGTTGCAAAGTCTGATCTCTCTGCCCGCATGATCGCAGATTGCGGGATGCGGGAGAGCTGCTTTGCGCTGTTCATGGAGTTTCTGGATAATTCAGCCCGGCACATTCGGGACGCCGATGTCACGGACGAGCTCATCCAGTCGTACCGGAAACAGATGAAGACCCTTAGGAAGAAGGGCCCGTACGATCACTGTGATACCTGTTTTTCCGAAGTCGGCCGGCTCTTCGAGAAGCAGGTCGAGCTGATGAAGACTCTTGGCATTTACCGGAAAAGTCCTGGCACGGCGGATACTGTAGCAGGAATCCCGGATGAGTCTGTTGTAAAAGATCTTCTCGAACCGGTAGCGAATGCCCAGCGGTTCCAGATCGTAAAGGCGCTTGCGACCGGGACCCGGACTTTCTCTGACATCTCGCAGCTGACCGGTCTGCGTGGCGGGAACCTTCTCTTCCACATCCGGAAACTGACGGATTCCGGGATGATCCTCCAGCGTCATGACCGGGGCGATTACATCATTACCGATAAAGGTTTCAAAACTCTGACCGCGATCTCGGAGTTGCACCGGCTCCTGAATCCGGCATGAATGAACGGGTCGGGACGAGGGCGGTGGAAGCGGGGGCCGGGGTTGTGGTGGTTGGGCGGACCCGTTCTTTTATGATTGATAGATTTTAATTGCCATGACCGATCAGAATTCATGGGAGAATTATATGGTAGCACTTAATGCAGAAATGAGAGAGACATTCTCGAAGGTAACATTATTCCCTGTGTCCACCGCTTCGAAGAGCGGGATCCCGAACGTGGCACTGATTGCATTCGTGAGACTGGAAAGTGAAGATACTATCTGGCTCGGTGATAACTTCATGAAAAAAACCCTTTCAAATGTAAGGAAAAATCCCCATGTGGCAATTTCCGTCTTTGATCCTGAGGCCAAGAAATGTTTCCAGATCAAAGGAACGGTGAGCGTTAAGACGAGCGGGCCGGACTATGAAAAGATGCAGAAAATAATCCATGCCAAAAACCCCGCCTTACCTGCAAAATCACTCCTGGTCATGAAAATTACCGAAGTATACAACTGTCTGTGGGGACCTGCTGCGGGGAATAAAATACTCTGAAATAGAGATTTTTTGTTATGGTGTTATCCGCGTGCAGGACGGGGCCCGGGCTGGTTTAGTACCGGACCCGTCGTCAGGTTCCGGAACCGGGGGCACTTGAGAAGTGCCGGTACTGCCGAGTCGGAAAAGCCATGATGAAACAATTTATTCATTTAACAGCATATGCAAGATAGAGCGGTCAGGAGGTTTTCCGGATAGCACCAAATTCCGACGAATGGTTCCGGCAGGCGCAGTACGATCTTGGTACTGCTGAATCTCTCGTCTCCGCAGAACGATATCCTCCGGCGATATTCTACTGCCATCTTGCCTTGGAAAAAGCCCTGAAGGCGTTGTACGTGGAGAAATTCAACGATACTCCGGATAAGACTCACAGCCTCGTATTCCTGGTTGAAATCCTTGAGATGAAATTACCACAAAAGTCCATGGACTCGCTGTTTGTTATCAACCGTATCGGGATTACCGGCAGATATCCCCATAACCTTGATGAGGTTCTTGAACAATATACCAGAGAAAAGACAGAGAAAATTGTTCATGAGACAAAGGAGATTCTTACATGGTTGATGCAAAAGTCCTCGAAGCGGTAAATTTTTTCAGCGCTGCAGCACGGAAAAATGGGATCCACATCCACAACCTTATATTGTTCGGGTCTTTTAGTCTAGGAACGGCATCTCCCCGCAGTGACATCGATATTGCAATTGTCTCCAGCGATTTTACCGGAAAGGACATTTTCGAACGGGCTCTTTTGACGAAAGATGCCGAGATCCAGACCGTCAGGAAATTCAAAGTTGCTCTCGATGTACTCACCCTGACGCCGGAAGAATACCGGGACCCGGCATCGCTTATTGCCGGCACAATCCGGAAAGGAATCATTGTGCCGCTCACTTCATCTGCCTGAGAAAATCCGACGTGTGCGTTCTGTCCCGGATCTCTGTCCTGCCGGCCGCGTGCGGCGGGGCGGGGCCCGGGCTTGTGGGGGTTGAGCGGACCCGGGACCGGGTTGGTACCGGACCCGTCGTGCTACTTTGGAACAGCGGGCACTGAGACTGGGCCGGGAATGGGGGGTCGGTCGGCCGGATGGTGACCAACGCTAAATTTGATAATCCCGCAGGACAATGATAAGATATGCCTGAGTTGATCAAAAGAAAATGTACTCCGGACGGCATATTATCCAAGAAAGACCTGCAAGATATCGCCGAGGCAAAAGAAGATATCAAAGCCGGGCGTGTCCATACTCCTGAACAGGTACGCAAGAATCTTGGCATCTGATGGGCTACACTCTTCTCTTTGCTGACAAGGCCCAGAAGCAGCTCAGCAAATTATCAAAAATCCATGCTTCCCGTATCATCGATAAACTGGAATCCATCAGAGAGGATCCTCACCGGTATGTGGAAGGCTGCGAAGGATATCCCTATTTCCACCGGCGCATCGGGAATTACCGGGTCATCCTTGATCTGAACGATACTGACCAGGTGATCGAAGTGCTCAAAGTCGGGCCACGAAAGAACGTGTACGACCGGTAAACGGTGGATTCGGGTTTTTTTGGAGGTGTTGAGTCCCCCAATGTCGGACGCCTGCGTGTGGGGCGGGGCCGGGCTTGCGGTGGTTGGGCGGACCCGGGACCGGGGCTGGAGGGGGCCGTCGTGCTTCTCTGGTACTCAGGGCAAAGAGCTTGGGATGCCTACACCCGGATCAGGAGACGTAGAAAAATTCCAAAAAGCCTTTATTATTCAACATTCTTTTATTGATCAATGCGGAATATCATAAAAAATTTTATAGTGGTTTTTTTTGTCGGCATTGTCCTTCTTTTTTCCGGTTGCATTTCACCCACATCACCCACACCGGCAGGTCCTGTCTCATCACTTCCTCCAACATCCGATATCGCATCCCCTTCGGGACATATTGGTGTTAATTATGCGCAACCTCTGACGGTTATCACAAACCAGTATCCCCCCGATCCATCCCACTGGATAGAGATTCATCATATCCAGAATTTCCAGATTGACCCCCATTCAGATTCTCACAGGTTATTATTCACTATTGCCGGGGATACGAACTTTCCCGCTCAATCACTTATCTCTATTCGAACGTATCGAAAGGATTTTAGTTCGGAGACGGAGGAACCGGCATTAATCTGGAATGTTGTAGTACCGGTACAGAATTCGAGTGGCCAGGTAAACACATTTTCCTACACCGTAGATGTTTCAAATGATTATAACGGCTTTCCAATAAAGCCGGGAGAGTATAGTGCTGTTGTCAATCGTCAGGGAGTTAACGACAGTACGGTTTTTGAGGTTCTGGGAAAAGATCCCCTCCCGTGGTTGTGGATTCGCATGGACCCGATCGTGAAACATCACTTCGGTGACAGTTTCAACCTGACGGGGACAACAAATCTCCCGGCGGGTTATTACCTTTCGGTCAGTGGAGGAACAGATGTTCATCCATGTCCCTTCATTCCCCCCGGAGAACGATCATCACATCCAGGTTCAATTTGCGGAGACTGCTCTCCAGTACAATTTTCTGGTAATATTCCGGCAGTCCCTGCTGCAGGGAATGACACCTGGAATTTTACCATAAATACAAGCGGATGGTGCCTTAATGAAAGTTACAGCATCAGGGCATCAAAAGACGAATGGGATAATGTCAGTTCCGCAAGTGTACAATTTGCCGGCTCTACAAGTGAACCACTCCAAATCCAGACCGTATAACCAGGCCGTCGTGCTTCTCTGGAACTGAGACATTGAGTAGCGCCGGTTCGGGAAGGTCGGCCGCGTGCGTGCGGGGTGGGGCCGGGCTTGTGTTGGTTGGGCGGACCCGGAACCGGATTAGGTACCGGACCCGTCGTGAATCTCCGGGACCAGAGGTGTCCGGGGAGGAGGATGGGGATGAGGTCAACAGAATCTATTTCAGCCTCCGATTGCCCTTCCCGGGGGTCCGACAGACAACTTTTCAGTAAAAAGAGGCATCCTGATTTCAGGAAACGGCCGTTTCAGCCTCTGAATAGCGATCCGGCATCCTGTTTGTGCCCGGAAAAGACCACATTTAGCAACGATACAGCAGCAGATATCCAAAAAGACGGGCTGGGGCAGGGTGCGGAAAATGAACCCCTGTTTTACGGATCGGGTTTTACGTCGGCGAGGGGGGGAGTCCGTCGGAGGAAAGCTGCCCGCGGGGGCGGTCGGGAGGGCCAGAGAGCCTGGAATTGAAGGAATTTTATTCGTGGCCCGGGTCCGGATCAAAAATATTCCGGCGCGACTGAGTTGGGCCCGTAAATCTTTCAGCCGGATTTTTTTGAAAAACCGGATCGGGATCGTGATCCCCCGCTGTCCGTGCCGGTTGCGTGCGGTGGGGCGGGGCCCGGGCTGGTACGGATTGGGCGGACCCGGGACGGATAGGGCTGGGCCGTCGTCAAACGCTGGTACTGATGGCACTGAAAATTGATCGGAATGGTTAGGGATTTTCATCCCCGTGTACGTGGTTCGTATCTACTTTCACTCTCCGATACTAATTTTTAAATGTGTAAACGACATTTTATTAAATAAATTAAATGCCTGCATAGCGATCTGACGGGAATCCGATTTCAGGTAGATATTAGTGACTAATTTTCGATTGATATATTCTATTGAGGTTCTTTTACATGAGGCCAACCCGTCTGGAGAGGTTTTAGGCCAGACGGCATTTTACAAATTACTTGTTGAACTTTATCATAGATTAAAAACAAAAGGGATTGATATTAAACTCCCTTATTCTTGGTTCCGCTACGGTACCTTACTCGAAACAATAAGTCTTAGATCCGCAGGAATCGATTTGTTAACCTACGCTCCCTATAAGGCAAATACTCGTTTGATTGAGATCGTTGGGGATTATGATATCCCTCTTCTGGAAAAACAAATAATCCAAGAAGAAGTGCGAACCCTTTTATCTGAATATTCTTCTGAAGATTATCTTAATATTCACATCCCCTCTAGATTACTCGATGATAACTATCGCAGAGTCCCACTGAAATTTGGAAAAATTTTCAACCGAGAATTTTTTGAATATGTTAAAAGTTTAGATAATTCTCATATCGTTTTCACGCGTGACGAAAAGATTGTTCTTGTGGATTATCTGGATAATCTCATGAAGCATTATCCTCGTTGTGAAATCCCCGAAATGTTCAAACCCTATCTCAAATGGGACGACACAATGAGGATGATTTTTGAATTATCAGACCCATCTTATTTCAAAATAGTTGAAGATTTTTGGATTACTTATTGCAGCATCCTCCGAACGAAATATTATGAAAATATTCTGCCTGAGGTAATTCAAAAATGGCAAGAAGATTTCGAAGATACAATTCTTCCAGAATATTTATCCAGGCTTGATAGTGAGCGGGAGAGAATTTTAAATATTTATTGTGATTGCAATACCCAAGACGAGGAAATTCATAACCTTGCGGATCAAACAATGTTGATCTCTCGAAATTCTGTTCTTAATGGAAAATAAGGAAGAGGCATGCCATGTCCTTTTTCCTCGATTCAAACGTTATCATCGGTTACTTTTTTGCATGTGGAGATTCTCTCGGACGATCATCAGCGAGAGTTTTTGAATCAAAGGAAAAACTGTATTCAAGTTCTAATGTTTGGAATGAATGTTGGGGTGGGGGTAGTGGGGGAATATGCAGAACAATAAATTATGAGATTGTCGATGAGTTCAGCAATGCGATATATTATTTGAATAGTGGCACATTTGATACCGATGATATGTTGATGGCTGCAGTCGGTGAACAACTTCGTATCCGGGAAATTATTGAATATCTTTATGAGAAATATTCTTCGAACATGAAGATCTTTATTGATCGGTTAAGAGAAGCTCAACGAAAATATGAGAATGACTGTAATTCTCGGAAATGTGTCTTAGACAACGGCTCAATTTTGACTATTCACCACCGAACCACTAGTTATCCTGTTGTTGAACAATATCTCGATGCAACAGTGCCGGATCATTCTGACGTAGAAATATTGGTTGACGCCCATGATCTCGGAATGAGCATTCAGGATCTTGCATTTATTAGTGGAGATGGAAGCCATATACTTAAAAATAAATTTGCAATTTTACAAAAAACATCCTTTAGCAGAATTATTTCACTTAGTTCCTTCTGAACCTTGATTCCTTACTATTTGGAATACCTAGTCACGAGTTATTTCCTGTGCTGTCAGAGGAGAAAACCCCACTTGCAAGTTAAACTGCTATTGTGGGGCTGGGCCGTCGTTCATTTCCGGAACCAATGGGTACTAAGAAGCGCCGTTGTTGAGAAGTTGGGGCACGTAATTTTCTCAAGTTATCGATGTAGCGGGTTTTTCTCACAAAATCGAGGCAGATCCGATTATTACTTTTTCAGCTAAGAATTTTATTAGAGGTATTTCTTTAATTACGATATCTGTGCTTTTTGTGAAGGGAATGACACGTTCATTTCTTTCAAAACGATCTGAGGAATGGACTAATGCGTTCCGGACAACTTTTACGATAGTTGCCACATTGGAAATTACATGAGTCTCTTCGAAATTTACTTGTAAATTTTGGCCAAATCTATTCCTTTGTTTAGAGTAATATTTTTCATCAAGGTAATCCTCATATCCCTTTAAAAATTCAATTAATTCGATGGGTTTAACATATTTTGTTAAAACTTTTTTTAACATATCAGTTTCATCATTCTTGCTATCATACTCTAAAACATCTTTGACAAGGTGATCTAGATTTTGTTCATTAAATGAAAATTTCGGATCATTTAATCTCTGGAAAAGTTTTTTGTGCAATGCCTCATCGGACACTTTTAGGAAAAAGTATTCCAAAATTTGATAATACGCTAAAAATTGAAGAATAGGGGCATCATTACTATTTCCGAGTTGATAAAATTTTATTATATCATTATTGAATCTTGTTTTTGGAATTGGTAAAAAATTGCTTTCTTCTCGAATGATAAAGGACCGGGGATCTTTTTTTGTCTCCTTTTTTTTATCTGGCCATTCTTCCAGTAATTTGAAAGAAAATCGTTTAAGGTACGCTAATTCAAAAAGGCAAGATTCGGCCAGGGAACGTGAATATTCAAAGGCATCCGTTTTACTTTCCTTTCCCAAATTATGAATTCTTATCGAAAATGGGTGAATAATGTAAGAATTTATTTCCCTAATTCTTGTTGATGCAAGCGATCTTCCAGAAGACATTTTGGCTTTTAATCTTCTGAAAGATAAGGTTGAATACGATTCATTAAATCGGAAAAAATCGATAAAATATTGTGAGCTCCTATTAAGTTCTAAATAAATGCTATCATCACTCGGATTTCCAAAAATAATACCGCCAAAATCTGGCTCATTGAAAGTTCGGAAAATTATTCCACCAATATCATAATTTAAGGGCTGAATCACGAGTTCACAATAGTTGGGTCCACATATCCCACAATTTACAGTTTCAAGTTTTTCTTGATCAAAAAAGTTGAATGAATGTTGATAATTTTCAATATCTTCCTTTGGGACTTGAAACATTCTCTCATTGTATTTTAATTGAAAATTATCAGAAGTATCTACCACTAGTTCAAAACCGGAACTTATGTAGCCTTGCTGGAGTGCAGTTTTGGCCTCGTCAAAATTCACTTAAATCACAAGTTGTAATCAGTTTAGACATATTTGAATCATTTTAATTATCTTCATTAGGATCAAATTGTGCTGCTTTGATTGCCTTCATTATCCAATACTTAGTTCATTCCACAAAGTATCTCTCCTTTACACTTTCACTTACCCCATCCCGCACCTCTTTAAATACCGGCACCAATCTGTACCCCACGTAAAATGAAAGATATCATCATCAAAGGTGCCCGCCAGCACAACCTTAAGAATATCAATGTCACGATCCCCCGCGACAAGCTCGTCGTCATCACCGGGGTCTCCGGCTCCGGCAAATCGACGCTTGCCTTCGACACGCTCTATGCCGAAGGCCAGCGGCGGTACGTCGAGTCCCTCTCCACCTACGCCCGCCAGTTCCTCGGGGTCATGCACAAGCCGGACGTGGACAGCATCGAGGGCCTCTCCCCGGCCATCTCCATCGAGCAGAAGACCACCTCGAAAAATCCCCGCAGCACGGTCGGGACCACCACGGAAATTTACGACTACCTCCGGCTCCTCTTCGCCCGGATCGGGACGCCATACTGCCCCGAGCACAACATCGCCATCGCCGCCCAGACCCCCGACAGGATCGCGGACCAGATCGCCGCCGAACACCCGGGCCAGATCACGGTCCTCGCTCCCATTGTCCGGCAGAAGAAGGGGACATACCAGCAGCTCCTGAAGGATCTCAACAAGGAAGGCTACGCCCGGGTCCGGGTCAACGGGAAGATCATCCGGACCGACGAGGAGATCAGGCTCGACCGGTACAAGATGCAGGACATCGAGATCGTCATCGACCGGCTCGAATCCTCCGACCGGACCCGGCTCACCGAGGCCGTGGAGAACTGCCTGAAGAAGTCCGAGGGGCTCGTCCTTGTCGCAGACGAGGACGGGAAGGAGTCCACCTACTCGTCCCTCATGGCCTGCCCGGTCTGCGGGATGGCCTTCGAGGAGCTCCAGCCGCGGATGTTCTCCTTCAACAGCCCGTTCGGCGCCTGCGAGGAATGCCACGGGCTCGGAGTCAAGATGGAGTTCGACCCCGACCTCATCATCCCGGACAAGGACCGGTGCCTGGCGGACGGGGCCGTTGCCCCGTACCGCAACCCGATGGACGGGTTCCGGGGCCAGTACCTCGCAACCCTTGCAAGGAACTACGGCTTCTCGCCCCTCACGCCGATCAGGGACCTCACGAAGGAACAGTACGAGGCGCTGATGTACGGCTCCGACCGGCGGATGAAGTTCTCGATGAGCATGAAAGGCGGCGATGCCGAGTGGTCGCACACCGGGGAATGGGAAGGGCTCCTCCCCCAGACGGCGCGGCTCTATGCCCAGACGCAGTCGGAGTGGCGGAAACGCGAGCTCGAGGGCTACATGCGGGTCTCCGACTGCCCGGCCTGCCACGGGAAGCGGCTCAAGGAGAAGGTCCTCGCGGTCCGGATCGACGGGAAGTCCATCATCGATGTCACCGACCTGCCTGTCTCGGGGAGCGCTGCCCTCTTCCGGAACCTGCAGCTGACCGCGAAAGAGAAAGGGATCGCAACCCAGATCATCAAGGAGATCCAGTCCCGGCTCGACTTCCTGGAGAAGGTCGGGCTCGGGTACCTCACCCTCTCCCGGAACGCCGGGACGCTCTCGGGCGGGGAGGCGCAGCGGATCCGGCTCGCAACCCAGATCGGCTCGAACCTGATGGGCGTCCTGTACGTCCTCGACGAGCCCTCCATCGGGCTCCACCAGCGCGACAACCGGAAGCTCATCGAGACCTTGCGGACGCTCCGCGACCTCGGGAACACGGTGCTCGTGGTCGAGCATGACGAGGACATGATCCGGTCCGCAGAACACGTCATCGACATGGGCCCCGGGGCCGGGATGCATGGCGGCGCCGTTGTCGCCGAAGGCAACCCGAAGCAGATCGAGAAGAACAAAAAGTCCCTCACCGGCCAGTACCTCTCCGGGGTCAGGATGATCGATGTGCCGGGGAAGCGAAGGGCAGCGAAGAAGTTCATCACGATCAAGGGCTGCACGGAGAACAATTTAAAGAACATCACCGCGAAGTTCCCGATCGGCCTCCTCACGGTCGTCACCGGCGTCTCGGGCAGCGGCAAGTCCACCCTCGTGTACGAGACCCTCTACAAGGGCATGATGCAGATCATCAACAAGTCCCGGGAGCAGTCCGGGAAGCACGAGAAGATCGTCTTCGATGCCGAGATCGACAAGGTGCTCGTCATCGACCAGTCACCGATCGGGAAGACCCCGCGGTCCAACCCCGCGACCTACACGAAAGTCTTCGACGAGATCCGCACGGTCTTTGCCGGGACCAAGGAAGCGAAGATGCGGGGCTACAAGCCGGGCCGTTTCTCCTTCAACATCCGGGGCGGCCGGTGCGAGGCCTGCGAGGGAGACGGCCTCATCAAGATCGAGATGAACTTCCTCCCCGACGTGTACATCGAGTGCGAGGAATGCAAGGGCAAGCGGTACAACCGCGAGACGCTCGAAGTCCTGTACAAGGGCAAGTCGATCGCCGACGTCCTCGACATGAGCGTCGAGGAGGCGATGAAGCACTTCGAGAACATCCCGTCCATCCGGACGAAACTCGAGACCTTATCAAGGGTCGGCCTCGACTACATCAAGCTCGGCCAGAGTTCGACCACCCTCTCGGGTGGCGAAGCGCAGCGGATCAAGCTCACGAGAGAGCTCGCGAAGCGGGCTACCGGCCGGACCCTTTACCTCCTGGACGAACCGACGACCGGGCTCCACTTCGACGATACCAAGAAACTGATCAAGGTGCTCGACGATCTCGTGGAGAAGGGCAACACGGTGATCGTCATCGAGCACAACCTCGACGTGGTCAAGTCTGCTGATCACCTCATCGACATCGGGCCCGAGGGCGGCGATGCCGGCGGGGAGATCATCGCCACCGGGACGCCGGAGAAGGTGGCAGGGACTGCCGGGAGCTATACCGGGCAGTTCTTAAAGGCGATGCTCGGCCGGAAATCCGCCCCGCCATCATGATTTTTTTTCGCCGGGAACATCCGGGTTATTATGGCGGCGGGGCACCTGAACTGATATGGGATGCCCGCTCGTATTTCTCCCGGGCCTCCTGGTAACGGCCGAGGCGTGCCAGGCAGTTGCCCATCTCGAAAAATGCCGTTGCATACCCCGGCGCAATGATCACCGCCTGCCGGAAATACTTCAGGGCGATCTCATCCCTGCCCTTGCGCGACATGTCGAGGGCTTTCTGGTACAGGTACTGGGCCTCGATCGGAATACCCCTTGCATAGAGCCATCCCATAAGACGCCCCCACGCGCGTTTTCTGACAGGAACGTGAGTAAGAGAACTATAGTATTTTTATTAATATATAATAATTCTCACCTTGACATATACGGTCCCGGCGCAGGAAAGACGGCAGTCCGGGTATGCGAGAACAACTATGCACCGTTCTCTTCGCGGGCTCTCGTATTCCGGCACACGAGCTCGTACGTGCAGATCAGGATGAACAACCCGATAGCAATGATCGCGTATCCCTGAGGTTCGTCGCCGTACGGCGGCGTAACCACGACCCAGATCCCGTCGAGGATCACAAAGAGGCCGATGATCCCTCCTTCAATGAACATGCTGCGGGCATTGCGGATCCCATGTTCCTGTGAATTTTATATCAATGGTGCACGGCAGATGTTAAAAAGCAATTCTTTTTTTTGGAAAACCCCGGGAGGAACGCGATCCGGAGTCTGCGGTTCCCGGCCTCATCCCCATTCCTTAATAGCCGGGACAAAGAGACGCTAGGTACGGAAATGTTCGATACGGCCACCCTCCCCGGCACCCCCGGCTGTTACCTTTTTCTCGACAACGGGGGGACGATTATCTATGTCGGGAAGGCCAAAAATCTCAAAAAACGGGTGAGCAGTTACTTCCAGAAGAAAGACCATGATCCGAAGACCCGGAGCCTTGTCGCGGCGATCTCCCGTGTCAGTGTCATGGTGACCAACACGGAGACCGAAGCGCTCCTCTTAGAGAATAACCTGATCAAAAAGCACCAGCCGAAATACAATATCGATCTCAAGGACGCCAAGCGGTATGCCTATATCGAACTTACCCGCGAACCGTTCCCCAGGATCGGCATTGCGCGACGTGCCGGGAAAGAGGAAGCCACCTATTTCGGGCCGTTCGTCTCTGCCGCGGAACGCGATGCCCTCGTCCGCATTGTCCGGAAGGTCTTCCTCCTGCGGTCCTGCAGGAGGCTGCCGAAACGGGCGTGCCTGCGCCACCACATGCACACCTGCAGCGCACCCTGCATCGGTGCGATCGGCGAAGAGGAGTACCGTCTCCAGGCGGAACGGGCTGCGGCGCTCCTCCGGGGCAGGAGCAGCGACCTCCTCGTCAGCCTCCGGGAGGAGATGGCAGGATGCTCATCACGGGAGGAATACGAGAAGGCGCTCGCGCTGCGCAACCAGATCACCACGATTGCACACCTTGCGGAACGGCAGCACGTCGAGCGGCCGAAGGAGACGGACCAGGACGTGATCGGCTATACCGTCTCGGACGACAAGGTCTACCTCATGGTCTTCTCCGTTGAGAAAGGGCTGCTTACCGGCAAACAGGAATACTCGTTCGACAACCGCGAAGATTTCTTCGAGGAATTTCTCGTCCAGTACTACGCGGATCGCATCCCTCCCCCGGAGATCATCCTCCCGCACGAAGTGGGCGAAGCGATGGCAGGCTACCTCACGGAGCGCAGGGGGAAGGCGGTGCAGGTGACCGTGCCGAAGATCGGCGAGAAGAAAAAACTGCAGGACCTGGTGGAAAAGAACCTCCGGCACGCGTTCCTGAAAAACGACCTGAAGGTGAAGGACCTGCAGGTGAACCTCGGACTTGCCGATGCTCCCGAAGTCATCGAATGTTTCGATATCTCGCACCTGTCCGGGACCGCGATGGTCGGTTCGATGGTACAGTTCCGGGGCGGCGTGCCGGACAAGAGGAATTATCGCAGGTACAAGATCCGGACCGTTGAAGGGATCGACGACTTCGCATCCATCGCCGAAGTAGTGAAGCGCCGCTACGACCGTCTCATACGGGAGGAGGCAGAGATGCCCGACCTGATCATCATCGACGGGGGCAAGGGCCAGCTCTCGGCAGCCGGCGACATCCTCCGCGACCTTGATCTCACGATACCGGTCATTGCCATCGCCAAGCGGGATGAGGAAGTGTTTGTGCCGGGGGAGCTGCTGTCGCGGCGGCTGGACGAAAAAGGGATGGCCCTGCACTATATCCAGGAGATCCGCAACGAAGCGCACCGTTTTGCCATTGCCTACAACCGCCTGCTGCGGAAAAAGACCATGGTGGACGGGGGCCGGAAACCCGAAAAAACCCGGGAGAAGAACCGTTGAAACGGGTTGGAGGACGGTTCACGATCCCTGTTACCGGCGATCTGCATCCGGAAAGAGGGATCAGGCCAAGCACATTTAATATCGAATACCGACGAGTAAAAAGCAGGAGCGCGAATCATGGGCCGGCCTGCCGGGAAGCATACGAACCGGGCAAAAATCCTCATCGTGGAAGACAGCCTTACCCAGGCCGAGGTGCTGAAAGGCATCCTGGAACAGCACGGGTACATCCCGTCGGTAGCAGAAAACGGGAAGCGTGCCCTCGAGATGATCGGGGCATTTCATCCCGATGCAATTATCAGCGATGTCCTCATGCCGGTCATGGACGGCTACGAGTTCTGCCGCACGGTAAAAAATGACAAACGTTACCGCCACATTCCGGTCATCCTCCTGACAATGCTGACCGACACCAAGGATGTGATCCATGCAATGGAGTCCGGCGCCGACAACTTCATCACCAAGCCCTATCAGGGAGAGTATATCCTCTCGCGCCTGAATACGATTCTGGAACAGTGCGCATCCCCCTGTGCTCCGGAGGACGGAGAAGAACCGTTTGAGATAACGGTACTGGGTAAGACATATACCCTCCGCCAGGGGCGCCGACAGATCATCGAGTTCCTCCTTTCCTCGTATGAAGCGGCAGTCATCCAGCACAGGGAAGTGCTGAGTGCCCAGAGCAGGCTCGCAGAGGCAAACGACGAGGCGAACCTGTACCTCGATATCATCACCCACGATATCAATAATGTCAACACCAGTTCCCTCGCCCTGACCGAACTGCTGCTTATGAAGATCGCCGATGCTGACAAGACGCATGCCATGCACCTTATCGCAAGTATAGACCAGAGCATCGAGATCATCGGGAACGTGTCCACGATACGCAGGCTGCACGAGCGCAAAGAGGCGATCCATCCCGTCGACCTCGATGTAATCATACGGAACGAGATCCTGCATTTCAGCACGGCACGGATCAGCTATACCGGAACGGCAACCCTCGTCATGGCCGATTCCCTGATCGGCCAGATCTTCACCAATCTGGTAGGCAACAGCGTAAAATTCGCAGGAACGAATGCAGAGATTGGCATTGCCGTTTCAGACAAAGGCGGTATGGTGGAAGTCGTTGTCACCGATAACGGCCCCCCGGGGTCCCCGACTACGTGAAGCCGGTGATCTTCGACCGGTTCAGGAAAGGCAGGAGCAGCAGGTCCGGCAAGGGGCTCGGACTGTTCATAGCCCGGACACTGGTGGAGAACTATGGCGGGAAGATCTGGGCCGGTGACCGGGTGCCCGGCCGGTGGGACAAAGGCGCTGCGATCCACTTTACCCTGAAAAAAGCGCCCTGACCGGTTCCGGATAAAACGCCGGGTTGAATTTGTAAAACTTTATCCTGATCAGATATCCCGGTCAACCATTGTCCTGTGGCTTCCGTCACTGAAATAGCCCGTGATGAAGACATGGTTCGTTCCGCCATAGGATCCCGTGAATGTATACGTCGAGTGGATCTGGACAGGAGTTGTTGCGAGGCGCGACCCCATCGATCTGGTCACGCTTTTTCCCTTGCTGTCCGTGACCGTAATTTCCAGTTCAAGGAGTCCTTCCATACCGGATGCGCCGGTAAAAGCGACCGATATATGAGTATCATCCGGTCTGGTCACGGAAACACCGGACGCAGTATCTGTTGTTTTCGCTGCCTGCTGTGTGCATCCGGTGGTAATGACCAGGAGCACCAGCGCCACGGTCAGGCACAGGAACAGGGAAGATCGGGGAAACTCAGAGGACAGTGATCTCATGTATATCTACCATTCGGTACCGGTTTTTATTAAATCTCTCAAACGAAGCAGGCACAAAAAGCCGGAGAGGCATCCGGTTTTTTCCTGCCGGAATACCTGTTCACGAGGGGACGATATGGATGGTCAGGGTATAAGCACTCTCGTTGCCGGTCACGGCTTCCCATGGACGACGGTAGACCGCGGCGAACATCTGGTCTCCGCTGCCGGTTGCCTGCAGGATCCAGGTGCGGGTCCCTCCAACACCCACCATGCCCTCTGCGTGCCTGTCTTCCTGGTATGCTGAAGAGAGGACGGTCAGGCCGGAACCGGTGCTCGCGTTCCATGAATACCCGGTGGTGGGGTTCTCCCTGAGCTGGACCGCGAATTTTGCATGTGCTGCAATGTCTGCTGTCGTGCCGTTGTCCTTATCCGTGAACGTGACCATACTTTTTTCCTCCTGTGCTGGTGCTGCGGCCAGGGACGTGCCGGCGGACTGCCGGGTCCGGGCCGTTGCGAGGGTTTGCTGTGCCGGGGAAGCCTGCTGGGTACACCCGCAGGCCAGCCCGAGGACTGCTACGATTGCGAGAAGTGCAAGGAAGGCGGGCATACGCCGTGATGAGGGGGATGTCATGGTACAACATTGCCCATGGCCTCTTAATAAAATTCCTTTGCATGCGAATCCGTTCGAAGTTATCACCGGATTTATTATCGCAGGCAGCGATGGTTGTGCTATGGATCTGAAATACCGTGTCCTCCCTGCGATCTGCATGATCGCGGTCCTCGTTGCCGGGTGCACGAGCGGGCCGCAGGCACCCGTCACCACACCTACGGCAACGCCCCTGTCTGTGTCCTCCACGAAGCCGGAAATGACCCCGGCGAACGGGTGCACAAACGACACCTGCAGTCTCATCCCGTCATCGGTACCGCAGGAACCGGTCACGTCCCTTCAGATCGAAGCCTCGCCCCTGCGCTACTCCCCCATGATGTCATCGACACCGGGCATCGGCCTTGCACCGGATGCCACCGGCTTCAACGTGACGACCGTTGCCTTCTCGTGGAACGCCAGCTATGGCGAGTTCCTCTCCTGGAATGCGCCTGACTACACGGTGCACGCGCTGGGGCCGGCCACGTCCAACACCGGGGGAAGCTCTACTGGTCGTTCACCGGCAAGCCTGCCTCAACGACGCAACCGGTCGTCATTACGGTCACGGCACGGGATACGGTCTCGGGAACCGTGTTGGGAAGATCAACGGTGACACTCGCATGGGACGGCAATGATGCGGTGACGGTGGAGGATATCCGGTAAATTTTCAGGGTACAGCCACAGGGAAACTATCAGAACTGCCCGATAAACGGTGGAAAAATAAATCCTGTAGATCTTCCCCCGGTCAGCCTGAAAAAAGTTCCATTTTGTGTTCTGTGGAAATTCTTTTTCTCCCGGTATTTCAGTGAGCTTCTGAGGAATCTGTGAGAGTGACCCCTCTCTCAGTGCGAAGAATCTGCCGGTTCTTCTCAGGCCCGTTCTTCCTTTGGGAAGAGCAGTCGCAGGGCCCGAAAAAAAAATTCCATACCATGGCGTTTTTCCTGGAGGGATTACACAGGAAGAAAATTTCACGGCCCGCACCGGAGTTCCGGGCGGACCAGTGAAAAAACGGAGATGAGGTTTGCCCTGCCATTCACTTCGGAGGGTAGAGGTATATGGTGTCTCGTGCGGTTGTGCATCCCGCAGGACATTTACAGGTTTTCTAATTGCTGCTCGTGTTCTTGGTGTTCTCTTGGCTGTACTGCAATACCCGTGCTGTTACGCACTGGTATTTGTAAAGTATATTTGACATTTTGTTATAAATGTTTTCTGTTTGCGACAAAGGTTGGTTTTCAGGCAAACGGTGGGGGCCGCGGGGAAGACGAAGTCTAAAACCCTGCCCGTACCATATGAATACTATAGTATGCCTCAGGACCAGGAGTGCCGGCAGTGCGGGAGATGCTGCGAGAAGTGGGGCTGGGACCAGCCGGGGATACCGGAGGATCTCGTCCCGTGGATTGCCCATCACCGCACCGATATCCTCGGGCATGTCTCCATCACCTTCCGTGACGGGAAGCGTTCGGACGGCCGGGATCTCTCCCCCGGGGATCTCACCCGGATCGCCCGCATTTATTACTGGGTGGACCCGGGGGGAGCAGACGCACGTCCTGCCCGTTCTTCTTCCGGGCAGAAGACGGCAGGGCGTACTGCCGGATCCATGAGACCAAGCCGACAGTCTGTACCGGTTTCACTCCATGGAACGAAGGAATACGCGATTATGCCCTGAACTGCCCGGCGTGCCAAAACGATGCGCCGTGACGCCGCGACATTTCGCATCGTACCTGCGATTCCCTGTTCTGATACGGTACGGATGCCTTCCCCCGCTCAGGCGGCCCCGCGGACGGCGATGCCCGTTATCCCGGTAATTCCCGGGCCGGCCTGCGGAGGGTTGATTCGGTACGGCGGACAATGATCAGAACAGAGGGTGTTTCGCGTGACAGCAAAGATGAAAAAACTCCTCGAATCGCTCAGGGTGCCGCCGGGAAAACGGATCGATCTCCGGAACGACTACGACCCCGGCCATACCGGCCATTTCATGTCGAGGGAAGATGCGGAGGAAACAACGGCGGCAGGCATACGGCTGCTCGCACAGCAGCAGGACAAGCTGTATGCCCAGAACACCTATGCGCTGCTGATCATCCTCCAGGCAATGGATGCGGCCGGGAAGGACAGTACCATCAAGCACGTCATGTCCGGGGTAAACCCGCAGGGCGTGCAGGTGACCAGTTTCAAGGCCCCCGGCCCGGAAGAACTCGACCACGATTACCTCTGGCGCTGCAATGTAGCCCTCCCGGCCCGCGGGAATATCGGGATCTTCAACCGCTCCTATTACGAGGAGGTGCTTGTGGTCCGCGTGCACCCGGAATTTCTCGGCCGGCAGCGGTTGCCCCCCGCGCTCAATGGCCCGGACATATGGAGCCGCAGGTTTATGGAGATCAACAATTTCGAAAAATACCTTGCCGGTAATGGCATCGTTGTCCTGAAGTTCTTCCTGAATGTTTCCCGGGATGAGCAGAAGAGGCGGTTCCTCGAACGGGTGGAAGAGCCGGACAAGAACTGGAAGTTCTCGGCAGCGGACATCCTCGAGCGGGCCCGCTGGGACGAGTACCTGGATGCGTATGAGGAGACATTCAACCATACGAGCACACCCCATGCCCCGTGGTATATCGTCCCGGCCGATCACAAGTGGTTCACCCGGCTCGCCGTCGTCTCTGCCATCCACGAAACCCTCGACCAGCTCCGGTTGTCATATCCCGGAGTCACCAGGGAACAGAAAGAGGCGCTGATCGCGGCGAAGGCAGAGATGGAGGAAGAGAACGCGGATGCCGGCGGCGGGAAAAAGAAGACCGGGAAGAAACGCGGGAAGAAATCCTGACTTTTTAAATTCTCCCCGTATCCTTTACATTAGTGCCGGACAGGGGAGTTTCATGGGCTGCCGGAAAGGTAAAATGCCGCCGGCGGAGATAAATTTATTAATCAGGGCGGGAAAGGCCGCCGGCTGGACGGGGGCTGCCAGTACTCTTCGGTCAGTCCGTTCTCCGGAACCGGCATGCCCCCTTCGGTATGAGGATCCCGAACCGTGCCCCCTGCCCCTCCACGCCATTCTCCCGGATCGTAATTCCCGTTATGGAGAGGATCTCGCGCACGAGGAACAGCCCGAGGCCGGTGTTTTTGCCAAACCCGCGTTCGAAAATCTTGAGCTTCTCCCCCGCAGGGATCCCTATACCGTTATCCCTGAGGACAAGCTGGACGCCATCTCCCGCTTCTTCGGCCTCGAGCGATATCTCCGTCACCTGCCGGCCATGGAGGAAGGCGTTCTCGATCAGGTTGAAAAAGGCTTTTTCGAGGAGCGGGTCGGCGTAGACTTCAAGCCCGCTGACCCGGATGTCCCGCGATACTTTCAGGGTGTCGAGGTGGGAGAAGGCAAACAGGAATACCTGGTTGACATCCTGCCAGCGGGGAGGATGGATACCCATCTCCTGGTAGTCCTTCGCAAAGTTTAACAGACTGAAAATCTTTTGGATGAGGAACGCCTCTTTCTCCGCATAGGATCTGGCTTTTGCCTCTTCCCGGTTGCTGTTTGCCAGCTGGAGGTATGCGGAGAGGGCAAAGACCGTGCTCTGGATATCCTGGATGATGACCGTGTTCAGGAGACCCAGTTTTTTCCGGGCCTGCTCCAGCGCCTTTTCCGCCATCCGCCGTTCGGTGATGTCGCGGACTATCGCGAGCACGCAGGGCTCCGTTTCCCCGCGCACATTTACCGACTCGATCCTCCGCAGGCGGACTTCCACCGGGAACTCCCCGCCGTTTTTTCTCCTGCTGACCCAGTCGAAGTCCGCTTTCCCCTCATCCAGCGCAGTGCGTATATAGGCCATCGCCATTTCCGGGGTATATCCCCGGCCACTCAATGCTTCGGGGTTTGCCGAGACTGCCTCCTCGCGGTTTGTCAGCCCGAAGGCAGTGAGGACGTTCTCGTTCACGTCGATAATGCTGCCGTCTGCACGATGGACGAAGATCAGGTCTGGTGATCCCTCGTAGATTGCCTCGAGGTAGTTCTTTGCACTCCGGAGTTCCTGCTCCTTCCGTATCAGGTGGTTGTAATTTTGCTGCAGTTCCTCCCCGTTTGCTGCCAGAACCTCATATGCTGCCTTGAGCTCCTTGTTCTTGCGCTGCAGTTCCTGCTCGGCGGCGACGCGGTCTGAGATGTCAATAAGGGATGCGATGCTCCTTAATGTACCGGGGATCATCGCTACATTACAGATGCAATACCTGGCTGTTCCTTGCCGGTCGACGAACTGGAATTCATAGACGCTGGGGGCATTCCCGGGAGCCTCGCGACGCATATGGTGGTACGTCTGCATGCGGTTCAGGTCTTCCTGTACAACGAACTCTGTCCAGCGATGCTGTCCCTCGAGTTCCGGGACAGCAAAGCCCGACATCCGGGCAAAACCCTCATTTGCATATATGATGGTCGTATCCTTTTCGATGATGACTGATGCCGACCCGGTAGTTTCAAAAATGGTCCGGTAAAACATCTCGGATTCCCGGAGGGCCTGTTCGGTCTTCCTTCGATCCGAGATGTCACGGCACAGGGTGAGTATCCTCGGTGTGTTTCCATATTGTACGACAGTTGCATTGACCTCGATTGGTGTGATGGAGCCCGATGAGTCTGTATAGTCGACTTCAAAGTTCCGGATGAATCCATCCTTCGCACATTGTTCGACGGCCTTCTGGTTCTTCTCTTTCTCGTAGTCGGCGGTCCATTCCACGACACTCCGCCCAAGGATTTCCGCAAGTTCGCGATGGCCCGAGAGCTGGACATATTTCTGGTTGGCGTCCACGACCCGGCCATCGGTATCTACGATGACAAAACCGGTATCCGTGGTCTCGACGAGCGAACGGTACCGGGATTCACTTTCCCTGAGCGCGGTCTCGGTCTGCTTCTGTTCGGTGTAATTATCGATTATGGTCAGGAGATGCTGCTCCTCCCCGGACATGAAAGACGTGAAGATGAAATTGAGCCACAGGTGAACGCCGAATGTGGTAGTAATCTCGGTGAGTAGGGAAGACGTTGCACACGCTTCCAGTGTTTTTTCGGCCAGTTCATACAACCCGTTTTGTCTCCATGATGCTAATGTGTGAAAATTCTGGGCGGTGAGCTGTTCTATGGTCCCCCCGAGGATTTTGGACGCGGCTTCGTTCGCAGCTATGCACTGTCCCGTTGCCCGGAAAATGAGGATCCCGACCGGTGCGTTGTTCAGGACAGCACGGTTCAGTTCCAGCGCCTCGGCGATGGCTTCCTGTGCCCGCTTCTGTTCGGTGATATCACGGATTGCGACCTGAACGGCAGGTGATCCTTCCCATAGGATCGGTGATGCTACAACTTCGACGTCAAACATAGTTCCGTCACGGTGCAGGAACTGCTCGTGCCGTGGCATCTGGACTGATTCAAGTGCGCCTTCTGACCGCATGGTGACAACATCCCGGTAGGCCGGGTGGACGACATCGAAAATGGAAAGTCCCAGGAGATCAGATGCATCAGTACAGCCGAACATCCTGACCGCTGTCCGGTTTGTGTACACGACAATGCGGTCCTTATGAATGATGACACCATCAAACGTATTCTCGATAAGGTTCCGGTACTTTTCCACGCTTTCCTGCAGTTCGTGCTGTGTCTCACTCAGTTTCTTCCCCTGGTCACGCGGGTCAGGTCTGTTATCCATGTGCTTTTTCATAAATCCGTGTATTTCAATGCTGTTAGTCTCCTCTTTGTCATGCAGGGATCATGCCGTGTACCGGGATTTTTTTACAAAACGGCCCGTAGGGAGGGGGGCATTTAGTCCTGGTCACCTATTCCGGGGGGTGCGTTAATCTCCTCCAGCTCATACTCCCTCCCGTCATACACATCGATCGCGCTACAAATCAATAGAAGATATCATTATATTTTACTATTTGGATATATCCAACCAGATCAGTTCAGATTTTCCATGAAATACCGCCACCGGATCCGGACAAGACGAAGCATGCTCCCGTTACGGTCTCGCCATCCGGTTTTCCGTCGTATTATTGGCCGGCTGTACTGTTCACCGGCATCGGTATAGTAGCTTATGATCGGGAACCACGCAATCATCATTTCGTGACAAAGTATTATGTGGGCATGAACCGAAAACCCATTCAGGACTCACCGGAGACCGCGGTCCAGTCCGCTCGCTCCGGATTCAGCACTGGCGGGGATGGATGCCCTGCAGTCGGGATTCGAACCTCGTGACAGCAACGATTCTTATCGTGGATGACAGCACGTTCATAGTCGAGGGGCTGGTTGCCCTTCTCCGGAAAAGCTACCGGGCCATTCCATCCTATGGCGGCGAGGAATGCCTGGTAATGCTGAGGACCGAACATCCTGATGTCATTGTCCTCGATATCATGATGGAGCCGGTGGACGGGTGGGAGACCCTCGCCCGGATCAAGGAGAACCCCGCAACCCGGCATATTCCGGTCCTGATGTTCTCGGCAAAAAAGATCAGCCCCGATGAGGCAGAGGCGCACCGGATCCGGATCGATGATTTCCTTACCAAACCGGTCAACCCCCGGGAACTGGTTACCGCAATAGAAAAAATCCTGGAACGCGAGAACCGGAAGAAAAAGATCCTGTACCATTGGACAAGGGCCGGGTACCTCAGGAAAAAACTGACGAGTTCCTCACGATCTCCTCAAACCTCGACGTTGACACAAGTCTGCTGGCGGCCATGAAAAAGCAGATGGAACATCCGACGACCCTGCCGGTCCGGCGTGAAGAACTTGCAGTATCCATATCGTTTCTTCAGGAGAGGATAGAGGCAGGGCGCATCGCAATCGGGGAATTCCTCCGTGAGACGGGCCTGACCCTGCCCTCCCCTTCCGACGATACCGGACCCGGTGCTCCGGCCCCCGCTGACACCCTTTCTGACGATATGCCCGTGCCTGCCAGCGCCACCGGTACCGTGACATCCGTACACCCGGAGGGTGAAGAGTCTCTTCCACGTGAAACTGACCTTCATGAGGAGGGGGAGACAGCTGCCGGTGTCGAGGAGGAACCCGCGTCCCCTCCCGGTTCAGCAGGTATCGGGCCTGGACCGGATCCGGTCCTGCCTCCGATCGGTGGAATGTCTGTTCAGGGAGACGAACCTCCCGGTACGGACGAGCCCGTTGTGACAGGCATATCCCCGGAGCCCGGGTATGAATCATCCGCGGGCATGCAAAGCGACGACACTCCTCCAGCGGTACCTCCGGCCCGGAGCCGGTTGAAATGACGGCACCCTCAACGGACCGCATCGAATCGATCTACGCGTTTCCACCAGCGGGACCTGATCAGGCCGGTGAATCTTCCGGCACCGGCCCCCTTTTCCGACCTGGTGCAGTCCCGGCAGAACCGACCGGGGAAACCCTCCCTGCCAGAAATGCCGGTACGCCGTCATACGGGGGTCCGGATAGAATGGCAGAACCGTCCTGTAACGCCCGTCCGTCCCGGGGTTTCCTGTCAGGGATCATCGCGGCAATTGCAGGATTTTTCGGCAGGAGAAAGCAGTGACCCGGCACCATGGCAGACGTATCTGTTCCTGTCGGATTTGTCCCCTGAAGGTCAGCGGGTAGCGGTGAAACGATATGCTCCCTTGGGCACGCGGAGTTCGAACCGTGCACCTTTGCCATAGACCCCGGTCTCCCGGATGCTTATGCCGGTGAGGGAGAGGATCTCGCGCGACAGGTACATGTCCAGTCCCGTGTTCTTGTAAAACTGGTGGTTGAAGATCTTCTCCTTCGCCCCCGGGGGATCCCGATCCCGTCATCCTCGCAGACGATGAGCAGTTCTTCGAAATATTCGTTGCTGGAGATGTGGATCCGGCCGATCTTCTCCCCGTACCGTACGGCATTGTCAACCAGGTGGTAGAACACTCTCTCCAGCAGCTGGTCGGCCATGATCTCTACGCCTTCGATATCGATCCCGACACCGACCGCCCCGGTCCGGATACCGGTGCATGCCTTCTGGATAACGTTCCTGAGGTCCTGCCATTGCGGTGGCAGAAGGCCGATGTCCTGGTAATCCCGGGTGAACAGGATCTGGGACTCTATGGTCTCCGATGCCGCAAGGTCCTTCTCCATCATCATCCTGGTTTCGGCATCGGTCGTCCTGGCAAGGGCGAGTTCCAGATTCGCTTTCAGGGACGTCAGCTGGTTGAGGATCTCGTGGCGGGTGGTGGAATTGAAGAAGTTCAGTTTCCGGTTGGCCCGCTGGCAGGCGATCTCTGCCTGCATTTTGTCGGTGATGTCGAGGAGGGAGATAACGGACTGGCCGGTCTCGGGGATCAGGGTGATGGCAACCAGACCGTTCCGCACCTCCCCGTCCCACCGGATAAACCGGAACTCGTATTTTTCCGGCACCTTGCGGGGGTCGATCCGGCGCTGGATATGGAATGCCTGCATCCGCTCGATGTCTTCGGGAGAGACGAATTCTGTCCACTTCCGCTTCCTCTCGATCTCCTCCTTGATGAACCCGAGGATCTTTTCGAACTCCGGGTTGATGTAGCTGATCGTTGAGTCCTCCTCGATGATCGCAGTTCCCGCCCCGGTATTGTCCAGGATGGCGCGGTACCGCGAGGCGGTGTCCTGCAGATCGGACGCCGCCTTCTTCAGTTCCGTGATATCCACGAGAGTCTCGATCGCTCCGGCGATGTTCCCGAACTCGTCGTAGATCGGCGCTGCAACCCCGCGAATGATCATGCTTCGGCCCCGGGGGGCCATGCCGGAGGTCTCGGCAGACAGGGAGTTCCGCATCCTCTGGATACCGGTATAATCCAGGCCTTCGATCTTCCGGTCATCGGCAGCAACGAGATCGATGAGCATGGGCCGGCGGTCCTGGTAGAAGGGGAGGGCATACTCGTAGTTGCCCTTGCCGAGGATCTCCATGGCTTTTACCCCGGTAAGTTCCTCGATCGCCCGGTTCCATGCAATGACCTTTCCTTCCCGGTCGATGGCGAATGTCGCATCCGGGAGGTTGTAGATCACTCCCGACATCTGGAGGCTGGCGAGCCGGAATGTCTCCTCCACCCGTTTCTTGTCGGTAATCTCCTGCGCAATGCAGAGGTAGCCGGTAATGGCGCTGCCGGCCCCCCTCATGGGAGTGACCGCGAGGGCAACGGAGATGGACGTCCCGTTCTTGCGGATGCAGGTCCATTCACGTTCGTCGGAACCATGGATACGGGCCTGGCGGGACAGGATATCGAAACCGATCACCGGCATGCCGGTATCGTCCGACATCTTGCGGGACCGGGTCGCGATCTCGACCTCGGTCAGGAATATGAGGGGCGTTACCTTTCCGGTGACATCTGTTGCAGTATATCCAAGCATCTTTTCCGATCCGGCACCGAACGCGGTGACAATACCGTCGGGATCGGTCGTCAGGATCGCGTACGGGGAATCCGCATTCACCAGTCCGCTGAACCGTGCCTGCGCGGCCAGGATGTCCGTATGGTCTTCAACCGTCCCGTCTATCCATTCAATGGCCCCTTCCGAATTACGCATGACATGCGACGTGAGGGATACGAAGAGGGGCGTGCCATTAATTTTTTTCATTCTGAGCAACGGGTTTTTTGCAGACCCGGTACTCCGGAGATCGGAAAGTATCCGCTCCCGGTCATCTTTATCAGCATAGAGATCGACCGTGCGGTACTTCAGCAGCTCGGCAAGGGTCGGAATACCGAACAGGGAAAGGAAAGCATCGTTTGCCCAGACGAACTTTCCCGGGTGCTCACAGGTGGTACGGAATACGCCCGCGCTGATATTCTTTATGAGCATGCGGTATCGCTCCTCGTTCATCCTGAGCATCTGTTCGAATTTTTTCCGGGCAGTGATATCCACGAAGGAGACGATGACCCGCCGGGTCCCGGGGACCTGGCCGGTGACAACTGACATGTCCCGCAGGCTGCCATCGCGGGAAACGAAGGTTATGGAATACTGGGCAGGCGCCCAGCCGCCCTCCCTGAGGATCTCGCTGTGGTACTTCGCGAGTTTGCCGGCATCCTCGCTGCTGACAAACTCTGACCACTTCTTCCTGCCCTCAACCTCGTTTCTCGTATAACCGCTCAGTTCCTCGAATTTGCGATTGACAAAGAGAATGGTGGCGTCCTCGTCAATAATCGCGGTCACGACCGGCGCATAATCAAAAACAGCCTGATAGTTCTTCTCCGCCTCACGCCACCCCTCCTGTCCGCTCCCTTTTTTCTGCGGCGGGGACGATTTTTTCACCACTTTTTTTCCTGTCATATCATGTCACGCGGTAACAAGGGTATCCCGCGGTTCCTCATTGCCATGGATTTTTGTCGCGGGATCCGGCATCCTCACAGTACGTACTACGTGAACACCCATCCTCATATAAGTATATTATTCATACCGGGAACATCTCACCGATCGTGCTTCGGGAGGTTTTTTACCTGACAGGCGGGTGGTTTCCTGTGAGGCCATCCGCGGGGTTACCCCGCATCCCGGTGTACACCTTTTTTATCCACCATATCCTTTACAGTACAGGAACAATTATGGCAATTGACTGGTACAAGGAATTTGTCAACCTGGACTACGAGCCGGCACACGACGATCTCGTCTGTCTTTTCTATTTCGAACCGGCAGCAGGCATCAGCGGGAGGGAAGCGGCGGGCCGCATCGCATCGGAGAGTTCCACCGGTACCTGGACCACCCTATTTACCATGCCGCCGCGGATGAAGGCGCTCCAGGCAACGGCGTTCGATATCGAAGGAAACGTGGTGAAGATCGCGTACCCGCTCGCACTGTGGGAAGAGGGGAACGTTGTCCAGCTGATGAGCGGGATCGCCGGCAATATCTTTGGGATGAAAGCAGTGAAGAACCTGCGACTGATCGATGTCGCCCTGCCGCAGGCCTATATAAAACATTTCAAGGGGCCGCACTTCGGCAACAACGGGATCCGGAAGATGATGAAGGTCGCAAAACGCCCCCTCACCGGCGCTGTGCCCAAGCCGAAGATCGGTTTTACGGCAAAAGAGCATGCGGAGGTGGGGTACGAGACGTGGATGGGGGGCTTCGATTTTGTCAAGGACGACGAGAACCTGACCTCGACTTCGTTCAACCGGTTCGATGACCGGGTGAAACATATGACAAAACTGCGGGACAAAGCGGAGAAGGAGACCGGCGAGAAGAAGTCTGCGTTCCTGAACATCACCGCGGAGGTCGAGACCATGAAGAAACGGGCGGACCTGCTCGCCGAGAACGGCTGGAACTACGCGATGATCGACGTGGTCGTAGCGGGAACCGCGAGCGTCATGACCATGCGGGACTACTGCTCGGATCTCGGCCTTGCGATCCATGCACACCGGGCGATGCATGCCACCTTCGACAGGAACAGGAAACATGGCGTGACCATGCAGTTCCTTGCCAAGATCATGCGCCTTGTCGGCGTCTCCCAGATCCATACCGGAACCGCCGTCGGGAAGCTGACCGGCTCCCGGCGGGAATCCCTGGCGCTCGCCGACCTGCTCCGGGAGAAGAAGACAAAGGCCGTCGAGGGAATGCTGCTCGAACAGGACTGGGGGAAGATCAAGAGCGCATTCCCGGTCTCTTCCGGGGGACTGCACCCGGGGCTTGTCCCCGATGTCTGCGATATCTACGGTACGGAGATGGTCCTGCTTGTTTCCGGCGGTATCCACGGCCACCCGAATGGCACCCGGGCCGGCGCGAAGGCGACCATGCAGGCAATCGAGGCATGGCAGGAAGGCGTCACACTTGAAGAGAAGGCAAAGAAGGCAAAGGAACTGAAGGAAGCCCTTGAGAAATGGGGGCACTACAAGCCGGTATAACAGGGGACTCCTTTTTTTTCAGATTTTGAGGAATGCAGAAAAATTCATTACCTCCTGTTCCCGATTGGACTGTATGCAGGATATTGTCAGCAGCAAAAAGATGGAGAACGGGGTTGTCGTTTTCTGGGACGAGTCGGACGGGAAGAAGTACGAGTCATTCAATTATTCAGAGCTCATCGATATGAAGATCAATGCGCTCGACCTGCTTGAACACCCGAAGTCCTATAAAGTCGATGTGGACAAGCACACGCTTGTTTCGAAAAAATAGCCTCCTCTCTATTTTCCGGGTTCCGGGATAACAACGTGGTATTTCTTCATACGTTCAATGAACCAGGCTTTGATGGTGATGAACACGTTAAGAACCGTAATCCAAAAGGACTACTACTCTAATCTCCCCTACCCTCTGTGCGATTAGTTTTGTCCCCTTCAGAATAGTCTACTATTCCATGAAATCAAAATCCCGGCAATGCCCCAACGGTCATGGAGTTATGCACCGGGTCCACATCAAAACCACAAAGGAAGGCAAGCAGACATGGAGCGCGATCCCCTGGTGTACTGCCCGGAATGTAAGATGATGCTGCCGGAATAGTCCGTTCAATTCATCTTACAGGCCGGTTATCGTGGTAATTTTTACTTTCTTGAATGATATTGTAAATCTCCTCCATCGATATAGGGGTGTAATTAATCACTTCGACACTTACATTCACTTTTTTTCTTCCGATATCTATGAATGGAGAGTTAATATGCGTATGTCCGTGAATTATCCAGTCTCCATCAAACCAATTTGTCGCCATACTGTCTGGGTCATGTAATATTAAAAATTTCATTCCTCGATAAGTTATTACGAATTGCTTATTCCATTGTTTTCTATCATGATTCCCTTTGGTGAGTGTAATCTTTCCTTTCAATTTTCTAAATACTCTGAAATCTCCGAAATCTCCGAGACAAAATACTCGGTCGTATCGACCGACCACGAAGTTCCAATTTGAGATTATTCGTCGATGCATATCTTTGACATTGCGAAATTCAGGACGACACCATCCAATAATATTTTTATGACCAAAATGCATGTCGGAGATAAACCAGACCCTCTTCCCATCGATAATTTCAATAGTATCTCCAAATCGCAATATTTTGTTACCTATGAACGTCCTATAAAAATAATTCTTAACTTTTGAAATGAAATGTGACATGCAGTTTCTCTTGTCTCTGGTTATATTCTGACGCAATAATCATTTCTTTTTATTTCTCAGATCATATCAGAGATTGTCGGTCATCAAATATGACAATAGACTGTTTAATCGCGTTTCTTTGGGTAGATCATCCTCGCATGGATTCCATTACCTTCCATAATATAAATGCGGCTACTGGCATTTTTTACGTATGCTCATACGGTTGTGCACCAGCTGTCGCCCAAAATGTTTCGCCCTGTGCCCCCTTATAGCACGCATTCGTAAATTCATCATGATTTAATCCTTCAAAGACACAATGCCCACCACTGGAGCAAGCAACAGCTCCCGCAGTGTGGGGATAAAGCATATTGTATTTATGACCTCTATCTGACATCCATGAGTTGATCGCATCCATTTCAATGCCAGTATGATAATTACCGCCGGATGGAAATCCATACGCATTTTCGGCAACATATTCGTTTGAAGTTAAACCAAATTGTGATTTTATTGAAAATGCACATGTTCCCGTCTGTGGATTTGTGTGATCAAGATATCCATACTTATCCATATCATTAATCCGGGCTAGAGCAAGATTGTAAACCCGGTTGTCAAATTTTATCGGATTTACGCCATATGATGCGCGAATACTATTTATGTAATTTATATCATTCATTGATTCGTCAACAGATGTGAAAGATGGTTGATTGAAGAAACTTCCCTGAGTTGTCTGAATGGTTACGTATCCTTTACTGTCTTGTGCAGGAATTGGTGAGGCATATTGAGTAGATTGCAAAGCACTATTCATATTATTGGTGAACATCGCAATACCCCCATAATTAATCGCCAATAATGAAACAACGAGTAATCCCACGAAAGAGTATGATAATCTAGGAGTGAACGACCTGTAGTGTCCTCTGGCTCTTTTGAACAAGTACCTCTCGATTACCTTTTTCACTTTATCGCATACGTATAACAGGATTGCTGAGAGAATTGCATAAAGGCAGAACTGAATAAAGAGATAAAGGAAAATATTCGTATTCAATTCTGGAATTTTTGATGTTGCCAGCGAATACGATAAAAAGGGTATAGTAACCATAAAAACAGCAAAAAACCGACTTGTCCATCCCCAACATTTTACTGCATAGAGGAAATATGCGACGATGAAACACACAGTGCCAATTTCAAAAATGATCTGGAATATCGATTGATAATTTGTAAGAGGGAAATATTTTGGTAATAATCCCAGCATCATGAGTAGAATGGAAATAACGGTAAATTTTTTTAGAGTCATATCTTTCTGCAATCGTGGCCCCGGTGCATTAGATTTGGATCAATTTCGGGCGCGAAATAGATTTCTATAGCTTAAAAAACGTTGATGTTATAACACACGATTGTCAGAATAACTTTAGTTAAGGTTGATCCCTCTTCATCATTACCGTTGTTTCAAGATTTTTCGTGTTAATAATATCGTCAATCCATACAGGAGTGTAATTCACAAGTTCGCAGGCAACGTTGATGTTTTTTGCCCCTCCGTTGATATGCGGGAATTGTGGCATCCAGTGATGATGTCCATGAATTACCCAATCTTTCCAATCACAAGGAACATACGCAGGGTCATGAGTAATATAGAACCGCATCTTCCTATATTCGAGGATCATATACCAATCTCCTGCATATTCGGCATATCCTTTACACATGTTGTCATGGTTATTTTGATTATCGTGATTACCTCGGATCATTATTTTGTTTCCATTCAATTGATCCAACCAAGGTCTAGGGTCAACCCAGCAGAAGTCACCCACACTAATAACAATATCATCCTTTGAAACAACACTATTCCATCGATGGACCATTGCATCGTTCATTTCTTTACTGTTTTTAAACTCCTTTCGAGGAAATACCTTGCGAAATTCTGGATAGTCCAGCGCGTCGAAATGGTTGTCGGATATAAGGAATATTTTCATGTATTATTCTCTTTAGATTCAGTCATATTCCAATACCTTTCGATTATCAATTATGTATATAAGATAGCGGTAGTCTTTATCCTTTTTTATAATATACAATCTGAGAAATTTCATGATAAGGTCGTGGAAAACACCATTAAATGGAAGATAAACCCCAATTTTCAGATGTGGCGCACTCTTTTTGATAAAATACCCGTCGTTCTAAAATACCTAAGAAATTCGGAGATGGCATCGCAAAACATCCCGCCACTCCCCGCATTTGACAGATAATGATAGGTATGGTATGAATCACAATCGTTGCTTTTAAAAGAACACCTATTTTTAGGTTGTTTTAAAGATGTTCGTAATTTTTCTGTAGAGTTTTCTCAATAATTTTTTCCACGATGATTGTGATTTTTTGTTGTATCCCGGTTTCATATAATCACGATCCATTAATCCCACTTTTCTCACCCCGTTAATATTCATTGTATTTCATTAGAGAAGAAAGGCTTATCCTCTGAGCTAAGTGTCGCGCACACATCAAGATCACAAAGGAAGACAGGCAAGCTTGGACCGGATCCCCGTGTACTGCCCGGAATGTAAGATGATGCTGATTGATGAAAAAAGTTGGTTATCTTTACGATATTGACATTGATCCTGATCGGTTCCTTGGGCCCGATGCTGGTCATGCATGCAGTATCCCGCTAGTTATACTGGCAATATACCCCCCGGGATATCACACAGGATCTGGATAATAATTTCCTGTAACCTGAAATTACGTTATCTTCCCCGGGCACCTCCCACATTCCTGCCGTATCCCGATCCCTTTTAATATCCCCGTCCAACATCCTAAGTACCGTGACCGAATTCCAGCTCGTCTCCAGCTTCGCCCCGGCCGGTTCGCAGCCGGAAGCGATCAGGGAACTGAACGAAGGCCTCGGGCAGCGCGAGCAGTACCAGACACTTCTGGGTGTCACCGGCTCCGGCAAGACGTTCACCATGGCCAATGTGATCGCGGCAGCAGAGAAGCCCACGCTCGTCCTTGCCCACAACAAGACGCTGGCTGCCCAGCTCTTCCAGGAATTCTCCGATTTCTTCCCGAAGAACCGGGTCGAGTACTTCGTCTCGTACTACGATTACTACCAGCCGGAGTCATACATCCCGGCAAAGGACCAGTACATCGAGAAGGACTCCGCGATCAACCCCAAGATCGAGCAGCTCCGGCTCTCCACCACCGCATCGCTCTCGTTCCGGCGCGACGTGATCGTGGTCGCCTCGGTCTCCTGCATCTACGGCCTCGGCAACCCCGAAAACTTCCGGAACATGGGCTTTGAACTCTCGGTGGGCCAGAAAATTTCCCGGAACGCAATCATGGGCCGGCTGCTCGATATCCTGTTCGAGCGGAACGATCTCGAGCTGGTGCCCGGCCGGTTCCGGGTCAAGGGCGACACCATCGACATCATTCCCGGGTATTTCAACAACATCATCCGGATCGAGCTGTTCGGGGACGAGGTCGAGCGGATCAGCGAGGTCGACAAGAACACGGGTGCAAAAAAAGAGCAGCTGAAGTATTTCTACGTCTACCCGGCCCGCCATTTCGTCACCCCGGAAGGTACGCGCAAGGCCGCGATCGCGTCCATCCTCAGAGAGCTCGATGAAGTGCTGCCCACGCTCGGCCTGATCGAGGCCCACCGGCTCGAGCAGAGGACCCGGTTCGACATCGAGATGATCGAGGAGACCGGTTCCTGCAAAGGTATCGAGAACTACTCGCGCCATTTCGATGGCAGGAAGGCCGGCGAGAAACCCTACTGTCTGCTGGACTATTTCCCGGACGACTTCCTGATGATCATCGATGAGAGCCACCAGATGATCCCCCAGCTCCACGGGATGTACAACGGCGACCGCTCCCGGAAGAAGGCCCTGATCGACTACGGCTTCCGGCTCCCGAGCGCGTACGACAACCGGCCCCTGAAGTTCCACGAGTTCGAGCAGTACATGGAGAACACGATCTTCGTCTCCGCCACGCCGGCCGAGTACGAGCGGAGGAAGTCCTCGCGGCTGGTGGAGCAGATCATCCGCCCGACCGGCCTGGTCGATCCCAACGTCGAGGTCCGGCCGATCGAGGGGCAGACGGACGACGTGATCCGCGAGGTGCAGTCCACGATCGCCAGGGGCGACAGGGTGCTGGTCACGACCCTGACCAAGAAGCTCGCCGAGGAACTCTCCGAGTTCCTTGCCGACCAGGGGATCCGGACCCGGTACCTCCACTCCGAGATCCAGACGCTCGAGCGGAGCGAGATCATCCGCGAACTGCGGCTCGGCAAGTTCGACGTCCTCGTGGGCATCAACCTCCTCCGGGAAGGCCTCGACATCCCCGAGGTCGGGTTCATCGGCATCCTCGACGCCGACAAGGAAGGGTTCCTCCGCGATGCCCGGAGCCTGATCCAGATCATCGGGCGGGCTGCCCGGAACGTGAACGCGAACGTCGTGCTCTATGCCGATACGATGACCGACTCCATGCAGCGGGCGATTGCCGAGACGAAGCGGCGCCGCGACCTCCAGCTGGCGTTCAATAAAAAACACCATATCACCCCCCGGACCATCATCAAACCGGTCAAGGAGAAAGAGGTCGATATCACCGATACAAAACACGTGCCCCGGAATGAGATCCCGAACGTGGTGATAGAACTCGAGAAGCAGATGCGCGACGCAGCCGAGAACCTCGATTTCGAGAAGGCGATCGCGCTCCGGGACCAGATCAAAAAGCTGAACGAGCGGCTCTCCCGCAAGACCACGGAACGGGTATGAATGCCCGGAACTTCTCTTAAAGCGGGAACTGCCCTGCGAATTTTTTAAAAGGGAGATCAGGAGGACTTCCGCTGGTCAGCGGCCGGAAGAGACGCCGGACGTGTCCTCCTCTTCCCCGGTTCCCACCATGTAATACTTCTTGATGAAACCCCTGACATTCTCGGACTCGATCCACCCCATGTCCAGCTGGGTGATGATCCGGTCGATCTCTTTTGCCTGCAGGATGATCTTGTCGGAGATCTCCCCTTCCGCAAGGCTCGAGAGCCCGACGATGACCGCGAGAGGGTTGCGTATGTGGTCCCCGAGGATCGCGAACTGTTCGATGTTCTTCTCGATCTGTTCGAGCGCCTGCCGTTTTGCTGCCTCCATCTGCTTGCGGTCGGTGATGTCGATGAAGGAGGCCATGATACAGATCGGTGCCCCGGAGTCGTCCCTCACCATGTTCATCCAGAGGAGGACATAAAACGGCGTCCTGGTGTATTTCAGCAGGACCGTCTCGCCGAACCAGCTGCCCTCGTTCCTGACGGCATCCCGGATCGCTTCGAACTGGTGGGCGGACCCGGCAAAAGACTCCGTGCTTTTCCCGATGAGCTCCTTCTCATGGTGGTAGTCCATGAGGCGCAGGAGCGACTGGTTCACGTAGGTGATCCTGAAGTCAAGGTCGAGGATTGCGATCGCGTTGATGGAAGAGCTGATCGCATGGTCCTTGATCAGGAGGGCGAGTTCCGCGTGCTTGCGGTCGGTGATATCAACGATATTGGTCACCAGCTGGTTGCCGGTGAGCATACCCGCTGAGATCAGCATCCACCTGCTCTCCTCCCCCTTCGACCGGAACCGGGCCTCGAAGTTCTCGATGCTGCCGGTCTGTTTCAGCTGCCGGAAGAAGAGTTCCTTCTTGTCGGCATCCATGAAGAGGTCGCCGAACGGGACGAGGACGATCTCATCCTCAGAATATCCCAGCATGGCAGAGAAGTGGTGGTTCGCCTCGTGAATTTTCTGGGTGGCGAGGTCCACAAGCCCGACGCCTGCCTGGGAATGGTTGAAGAGGCCCCGGTATTTCAGTTCGTTCTGGCGCATGTGGGTCGCAAGGCTCGAGACCACCACCGATACGCCGATCAGCACATAACAGATTATTGACGATGGGATCAGGATCGAGACAACTGCGCCCATGAACACATACACCATCGCCATGTACGCAAGGGAGATGATCACGGCAAAGACGGGGCCGCGGTGCGGGTACCAGTACGCGGCAATGACGACCGGGATATAAAAAAGGTTGGGGGCGACGTCGTTGTTGCCGTAATGGAGGGAGAGGATGTTGATCAGGAGGGCAAGGACAGTCGTGTTGATCACGATGAAAAGCCAGAGGTTGGAGAGGCTTTCCTCGCGTTCGACAAACATGTTCCCGTTGGTCATTCCCGGTCATTCCCCCGGCCCGCACGCACCGGTAAACCAAGGGGGAACCGGCCTGCAGGCGCACTGCATGAACTCAATTGCCTGAATCCTTATTAAACGTTTTTCATTTGTTCCGGGACGTGAACAGGATGGAATAGTTGGTTCTGCGCTATCCATGGTAATTAAGGACCCTCTCTCCATGAAATGGCGGCACCGGAGGTATATAAAAAGAAATCGATTCTTCCGGCAATATCCGGCTTGAATCATACATCTCCGTTTCTGAGGCTCCGGAGCACCAGCACAAGCAGAGCACTGATCCCGATCACGCCCGCCCGCTCGTGTATAGAGAATGAGATTACCCGAGCCCCCACTGGGCGAGGGTTGTCCGCGACGGGTCGACATCATTCCAGTCCCAGCCGAGCGCCTCGATGATCCGGGAGATGGGCTGCTTGATGGTCTTGTCGAGCATCAGTTCCCAGTCGACGATAAACTCCGGTGGAACCTGGTCGGCATACTCGAAGCAGAGCACATCGGTCTTGGGATATTTCGCGGTCACGGTCTTGATATAGACCCTCTTCGGCTTGCTGCCCTTGCCGAACTCCGTGTGCAGGTACTGGTTTGCGTATTTTGCCCCCCGGACCTGTGCGTCATCGTTATCGTAGTCATCGAGCGACTTGCCGATCCCCCCCGGGATGCCGATCTCATCGAGCGAGTACCTGCCGGCCCGGTATTTTTTGATCACTTCGGAAAGGAATGCCTTGATCTCCGGATACCCATTTCCGTCGAGGATCTGCTCCATCACCTTCTTCTGCACGAGCTTGGTGATCTGCGGGGTATCACTCCGTTTGATTTCGAAGCCCACGATATCGGTCTCATGCACGTCCTTGCCCTCTTTCCAGACGAGCGATCCTGCGTAGCGCTTCTTCTTGCCTGCCTGGAAAAACCGCGCATAGATCTTCTCGAACTTGATGGAGAAGAAGTGGACATCCGCATTCAGTTCGTCTTTCGCAAAAACCGAATAACTCTCATTGAGTTTCGCCTCGATCGCCTGTGCGAGCCCGATGGTCTTCTCCCGGTCGAGGTCCTTCGGGAGCTGCACCATGCAGGAGTCCGTGTCGCCGTAGATGACCGTGTATCCCTGCTTCTCGATCTCCCGGCGGGTGTGCTCGATGATCGCACGCCCCACGGAGGTCACGGCCGACCCGATCTCCCGGTCGAAGAGCCGGAACCGGGTGTAGCCCGAGACACCGTAATAGGTGTTCATGATCACCTTGAGCACGTTCTGCTGCATGTCGTACATCGCGTACTGGGGCGAACCGAACGCGAACGTGTTGCGCAGCGCCTTTTTCTCGTCCCGCTCCTTGAGGAGCTCGGCGATGATACTCCGCGTCAGGCCGTCCGGCTGTTTCCGGAACCGGATCCCGTTGGGGGCCCTGAGCTCGCCTTCGGGGTCCTTGGTCTCCATGGAGGCATTGATCGTCATCATCGCCATCGGGTAGAGCGACTTGAGGTCAAGCACCACCACGTTCTCGCGCACCCCTTTGCTCGGCTCAAAGACCGTTGCGCCCTCGAACTCCTCGGCATTGGCAAACCCTTTTGAAGGCAGGACGTATTGTCCGAAGGCCTTTTTCAGGACGTAGACGTCGATCACGCTCGAGGAATTCAGGGTCTTGTCGAGCGGGCAGCCCACGTAGCGGGCGATCTCGCGGTAGAACCCGATGATGTTGTCCTTCCTGTTGATCCCAACGCAGAGCTCCACGTCCTTGAAGTTGTATTCGACCAGCAGGGCCGGCTGCTTCTTCCAGAGATCGGAGATCGTCCCGGTATACCGGACCTTCTGCTCTCCCAGTTCCTCCATCGCTACCGCATCGAGCCGGTAGGACTCTTTCAGGCCCGAATGCATCTTCTTGTAGGCCGTAAGGAGATCGAAGAGTGCCCGTCCCCGCAGGGCGTTGCGTTCGGTCTGGCCGGGGATGCGGGCAAGGGAGTCCGGGCGGAGACCGAGCCGCTCCATCCTGCCGGTGATATACGGCATGTCGAAATCGACAAAGTTCCAGCCCGACAGGACGTCCGGGTCGCGGGCGGTGAGGTAGGATGCCAATGCCCGGAGCATGGCAGCTTCATCCGCGAACGTGCAGATCGTATGGGTGCCTTTCCGGAAGCACCCGTTTTCCAGTCCCCCGTCCTTCTCTTTCTGTGCGATCTCGCCCGGCATTCCGCCCCCGACCAGCAGGAAGGTGGTATAATCCTCGTCAAATGAATCGTAACAGGTGATGCAGATGATCGCGTCGCGCTGGGGGTCGGGAAAACCCCGCTCGTCCTCGCACTCGATATCGACGATACAGGTACGGGCCGGGGCATCGACTTCGGCTGCCGCGATCTCATGATAGTCCACGGTCTCCTGCGGGGCAGAGATCCCGCCGGTGAGCCCGGTATCGATCATGAACCGGGTGGCAAACGGGATGTCCGCCTCGAAGTGGCGGTAGCGTTCACGGACATCCCGAACGTCACCTGGCCGCTGGGTGTAAAGCCGGCGGAGGGGTTCGCCCCGGATCGACCGGTAGACCGTCCCGGTCTCGAGGGTAGCCTGCGGGGGAAGCGTGGTGCTTTCCGCCTGTTCGGCCGGGACGTAGAAGTACGGCCGGAAGCCGGTCACGTCAAGCCGGACTGCCTTTCCCTGCACGTCCCGCCCGAAGACATGGATGACCGGGCCGTCGGGAGAGTTGCTGTACTCCACCTGGTTGATCGCAATGCGGATACCGGAGAACGCTTCGAGCGTGCAGGGCGCATTCATGCAGCTCCCGCTGCGGGCGGACTGCGAGGACATATCAGGGCACCGCCTTCGTGCAGAGGCCGGCAACGAACTGTCCAGCCTCGCCCATCATCGCCTTCTCTCCGGTATCGAGCTCCCATTCCACGATCTCCCGGATCCCCTCTCTCCCGATCCGCATGGGGACCCCGAGCGAGCATCCCCTCAGGCCGTACTCGCCCTCCAGTACCGCGGAACAGATCGCCGGTTCCCCCGTTTCTGTCAGTACTTCCCGGATCAGCCGGACGATGTGGAACGCAGGCCCGAACACGGTGCCCCCCTTTCCCTTGATCACTTCCATGCTTGCACCGCGGAGAGCGTGGAGGATCTCTTCCCGCACTGCATCTGCAACGGGCTCATCGAGCCGTGAAAAGACCGGCACCTGATGCTCCCCGTGCTCTCCGAGTACGGATGGGACGCCCCCGATGGCCCGCTCCCGGAGGGCGAGGCCGAAGCGGGCGCTGTCGAGCTGGCCACCGAACCCGATACAGCGCTCACGCGGTATGCCGGTATTTTTGCAGAGGTAATAGTTATTGATGTCCATAGGGTTCGTGACCGTGATCAGGACACCGGAAAAATCCCTGAGCAGGCGGGAACCGTCGCGTATGGCGGGCTGGTTGGCCGCGAACAGATCAGCGCGGGTCCTGATCGAGGGGTCCCGCGGTATTCCCGCAGAGAAGACGCAGAGGTCCGCTTCGCGGATCCCGGTTTTGTCGGTGCTGATCGAAAGCTCAAGGCCGGTGTGCCGGAGGTCGAGCACCTGCGCCCTGAGGAAGTGGGGGGCGCTGTCGTAGAGGACCAGTTCGTCAACAATGCCCAGCAATGAGGCAAGGTATGCGACCTCGCCGCCGATCCTCCCGACTCCCACTACTGCAAGGCACGCCATCCGGTTACAATATGGGTATGCTAATAATAAATAACGACCATTTCCTGTTGAATGGTTTCGATCAGGCCCGACCCGGTCGTGGTGGGCGATGTCGTGCTGCCCAACCACCTGCTGCTCGCTGCGGGGGTCCTCGGCACCACCGGGGCATCGCTCTCGCGGATGCTGCACCTCGGGGCGGGCGGCGTAGTGACCAAGTCCATCGGCCCCCACCCGAAGGAAGGGCACCAGGGCCCCTGTCTCGTTGTCCTCGAAGACGGGCTGCTGAACGCGATGGGACTTCCCAACCCGTCAAAGGAATTTGTCGACGAGCTGACCGGCCTTGCAAAGAAACCGGTGATTGCCAGTGTTTTCGGGGGGACCCCTGAGGAGTTTGCCGACGTAGCCGGCTCGGTTTTCCGGGAGAGTCGCTGCAGTAGAACTCAACCTCTCCTGCCCCCATGCCGAAGGGTACGGGGCGGCGATCGGCAGCGACCCGGCGCTCGTGGAAGCCTGCACGCGGGCGGTGAGCAGGACCGGCATGCCGACATGGGTGAAACTGACCCCGAACGTGACAGATATCACGGCAATCGGGAAGGCAGCCGAGAAAGGGGGGGCCGGCGCGATTGTTGCGATCAATACGGTGAAGGCGATGCGGATCTCTACCGGGCTCCGCCGCCCGGTTCTCGGCAACAGGTACGGCGGCCTTTCGGGAAACGCGGTATTCCCCATAGCGGTCCGGTGCGTGTACGAACTCTACGAGGCAGTGAAGATACCGATCATAGGCTGCGGAGGCATCGCCACTGCCGACAATGTGATCGAGATGATGATGGCCGGGGCCCGGGCCGTGGAGATTGGCAGCGCGGTATATGACGATGTCAAGGTCTTTGAGACGATCAAAGAGGGCCTCTATGCAAAGGACGGTATCCCTGCAGGAGAGATCGTAGGGTGCGCCCATGGCTGAAGGGATCCCTGTCACAGTCACGATCAACAGGATCAAAAAAGAGACCCGGAACATTTGGAGTCTCTTCTTTGACCAGTCGTTCGTGTTCAATCCGGGGCAGTTTGTCATGGTCTGGGTGCCGGGGGTGGACGAGATCCCGATGGCCCTCTCTTCCCCGAACAGTATCACGGTCCAGAATGTGGGGGACGCGACCGGCTCCCTGTTCGGCATGGAAACCGGAGGAAAACTCGGGATCCGCGGGCCGTTTGGCAACGGGTTTACCAGGGGAGAGAAAGTCCTTGCAATCGCCGGCGGGGTCGGCGCTGCGCCCCTTCTCCCGCTCGCAAAGGCCGACTGCGTCATGACCCTGCTGCTGGGGGCACGGACCGAGACCGAACTGCTCTTCGTTGACCAGCTGGATGAATGTACCGATGTCCTGATTGCAACAGACGACGGCTCGCAAGGGTATCATGGTTTTGTTTCTGTGCTGATGGACGATCTCAACCTTTCCGCATACGACCGGATCGCTGTCTGCGGGCCGGAAGTGATGATGAGATCCGTGCTTTCGAAGGTTGCGGAGAAGGGTCTTGAGCATAAGACCGAGTTCTCGCTCCACCGGTACATGAAGTGCGGGGTGGGAGTCTGTGGGTCGTGCTGCATAGACCCATCCGGTCTCCGCGTCTGCCGTGACGGCCCGGTCTTCACGGGGAATATCCTCCAGAAAAGCGAATTCGGCCATTACCTGCGGGATGCGAGCGGCAGGAAAAAGAACATCTGATTTTTTATCCGGCACGGACAGCAGTGCAGGATCCGGTTGTATCAGCGTTCATCATCCGGAGTCCCGAAACGGAATGCCTCCTTGGGGACACGGATCTCAAAACAGACTCCTTTGCCCGGTTCGCCGGTCTCTTTTATGGAGAGTCCTGTGATGCTGAGGATCTCCTGGGCAAGGAACAACCCGTAGCCGGTGTTCCGGTAATACTCGCGCCGGAAGATCTTTTCCTTCGCACCCACCGGCACTCCGACCCCGTCATCCTCGTACAGGATGACAACGCCGTCGCCTTCCTTCCTGTACGAGACCCGGCATTCCGTGATTTTTTCTCCATGCCGGAGGGAATTGTCCACAAGGTTGTAAAAGACTTTCTCGAGGAGATAATCCGCATAGACTTCCAGATCGTGCAGTTCCTTCTTCACCCGGATATTCTTGAGATCAAGATCTTTTATGGCTTCGTCAATTGTCCTCGCCACGCCCTGCCACTGCGGAGAGCTCGCCCCGATATTCTGGTAGTCGCGGGTAAACCGGATCTGTTTCTGGATCAACTGGGTGATCTGCTCGATCTTTCTGAGATGTCCGGTGACAACGGGATCGCGCGTCTCCTCCTCTGCCAGCGAGAGGTACATTACCACTGCGGTGATCTGGTTGAGGATATCGTGACGGGTGATGGAGGCGAGTGTATTGAGCTTGCGGTTCGCGAGCTGGATCGCGGCTTCGAAACGCCTGCGTTCCTGGATTTCGGCGGTGAGGACATCATTGGCCTTCGTGAGTTCATCGGTCCGCTCTTTTACCCGTTGCTCGAGATCATCCCGGGCCTTGCGGATGACCCTCTCCGCGAGTTTGCGCTCCGTGATGTCGATGACGGAACAGACGACCTTGTCGTTCGGTGAGAGCGAGGCCGAGACAAGGAACTGCCGGACAATACCATCACGCGTCGTGAAATGGAGCTCGATATCCCCGGTCTGCGGGTGGGTCCGGACTTCCCGGATGAAGTCATCCCGTTCGTGCTGGTCGGAGATGATACCCGAAAGGTTCCTGTCGTTCAGGTCCTGCCGGTCATACCTGAGCATGCGGGCGTATTTCCCGTTGAGTTCGAGGATGTTCTGGGTGGCAAGGTCGAACGTGAAGATGCCGGCCTGTGAATTCTCGAAGATGCCCCGGTATTTTCGCTCCTCTGCCCGGAGCCCCTCGGCAAATGACGAGGTGACGACACCGATGGTCACAAAGATCACGAACCATGCGGTCGAGACGGCTACAAGGGCGGGGTCAGATCCGCTGATGAGGTAGACCAGGACGAGGTAAATGGTACTGATGATGAGCGAGAAGATCACGCCGCGGCCCGGGTAAATATAAATAAAGATGATGATGGGCAGGAAATACAGGAAGGGGAAGACTTCGTAGATCCCGTGGGTCAGGGAGAAGATCGTCGAAAAAACAGCAAACATGACACTTGCGACGATGGCGACGATCCAGAATATCCTGTTGGGATCGGAGAACAGGTGCGGTATTGTCCGGCCGGTGGTCATTCCTCGTCCTCCAGGTCTTCGCGGAACGTGTCCTCTCCGGACAGGATTGTGTGTTCGATTCTCCGGTGCTCCAGAATCTCTGCCTGGAGTTCCGCGTTGATCTTCTCAAGGTGCGCGGTGCGTGCCCTGACCTGTTCCTCCAGGTCCTCGAGCGTCCTCCGGATCTCCTCATCAACGATCTTGCTGCCCGTGATATCGATCGCGGAGCAGAGCACACGCTTCTTGGTGACCAGCAACGAGGAGACAATGAACCTGAGCAGGGTACCGTCCTTTGCCCGGAACAAACCTTCGGTCTCCAGCCCGGTCTCCCCGTTTTTCACGCCGGTAATGAACTGCTCCCTCTCCGAAGGTTCTGTCCAGATGGTTCCCAGTTCCTTTCCAAATAGATCCTGCCGCTCATACCGCAGCCACCGGGCGCATTTTACATTGATCTCGACGATCTGTTCTGTCGTAAGCTCGAAACAGAATATGCCGTCCTGGGAATTGTCAAGAATATTCTGGATACGGGCCCGCTCCTCAACGAGGCTGTTCGCGTACGATGAGGCAACCACTCCGATCGTAATGAGGATAGCAAACCATGCGGTCGCGATCGCGATGAGCCCGGGATTGCCATAACCGAACAGGTAGATGAGACCGATGTATGCCAGACTGATGCCAAGAGAGAAGAGAATGGCCCGTTTCGGATAAAAATAGACCACAAGGATGATGGGGAGAAGGTAGAGGAAGGGAAAGACTTCGAAGATGCCATGGGTCAAGGAAAAGACCGTTGTGAGGACTGCACCGATACATGCCGCGGCTACGATGAAGAGGCGCAAGGATTCCTCGTAATCACAGGACAGCGGTTTCATCTTCTGGTGCTCCCGGTGCTTTGACGGCTCGTTCCGTATCAGCGTTCCGGTATAATACTACCGATGATGTCATTGCTTATATTTTTAAGGCATATAACCGCAGGAACCGCAACCGGCCGGTTTCACGTACGCCCATATCAGTGAAGGTGGTCCTTCTGGTTGATCCGCTCAAGGTCCTCGAGCTTGTTGATATTCGCAAATGTCCGGAGTTCAGGATCAAAAGGCTCGAGTTCCCTGACCGGGACGTACCGGGTGTTGATAGCCCGGATCATCGGACGCAGGGAGAAGGATTCATGGTCCCTGAGGTATTCCAGCAGGACATCGCGCCGGTACACGGCGTGAAGCGGTTCGATCATCTCTTTGTTCCAGCAGGGGATCGCGGCATCGTGGTCGCCGATGATGGTGAAGAGAAAAGATACGACTCCTGCCTCGATGCAGGGCATGTCACATGCAGAGACAAAGATCAGTTCGCCCCGTGCCGCGAGGATCCCGGCATGGAGCCCGCCGATGGGACCGATCCCCTGCCGGATATCAGTGATACACCTCACGCCCTCGATCCGGTGGAAGCGGCGGCACTGTTCCGGGTCCCGGGCTACCAGGATGATCTCGTCCACCACTTCCCGGAGGGTACCGATAAGGCGGTCGATGAATGTCCTTCCCTGGTACAGGAAAAAATATTTCTCTTTTCCATTGGCGCGGCGGGCCTCTCCCCCGACCAGTACGATCGCGGACCTCATGCCTGCTCCTGAACTGCAACGGACAGCCAGACTTCGCCTGCGTCAAAGATAAGGATCTTCATGTATCGCACCGTTCCCGCGGCCAGACTGTACGGGCCGTGATCAGGAAACGGGCCAGGCGTCGGGGGCAGTCTGTCGCCTCCTGTCTTCCGCCGGTAATCCCGTTCCCGTAGTCTCCCGGAGTGATTGGATTTCCCGTATGGTGAAGTTTACGCAGGTGCAGGCCGGTCATTCCGCACCGCTTTCTTCTCCCATGCGAGCAGCGTCTCTTTGATCTCAACTGAAGGGGAGAAGCCCCCGATCCCGTCCGCTGCCACGACACGGTGGCACGGGATGACGAGCGGTGTCGGGTTGCGGGCCATCGCCTGTCCGACCACGCGGGGGCCGGTCCCGACGAGGCGGGCAATTTCGCCATAGCTCGCGGTCCTGCCGTACGGGATCTCCCGGACAGCCTGATATATCCGGCTGTACGGCGTATCATCATGGATTGCAATGGTTTCCAGAGGCCGGAGATCGACCCTCCGCCCGGCACAGAACTGCCGGATCAGGGGGGGAACGCTGCCCCCGATGCCCGTTGTGGCAAAACGGACACGGTGCACGGTATTCCCGTTCCAGTATACGTGGACATGCCAGAGCCCGAGACGGCACGACCCGCTCACGATTTCCATTGTGCTATTACCTCCCTGAATCGTTCGATATCGCATGCGATCATCTCGGCCTGGATCCATGACGGCAGCGCGTCCCTTACCCTCTTTTCCAGAAACCGCTTCTCGCCCAGCACGAGCACGCCCCGGTCTTCGGGAGTCCTCAGCACGCGGCCGAGCGCCTGGAGCGAGCGGTTGATCGCCGGCAGGGTGTAACAGAGGAACTCGCCCTCCGCGCCGAACTTGTGCCGGTAGTACTCGATCATCATCCTGCGCACGCGGTTGAACGGGGCAAGCGGCAGGCCGATCACCATTGCCCCGGCGAGCATCTCGCCCCGGTAGTCGAGCCCTTCGCTCCACTTTCCGCCGCAGACTGCAAACATCACGCCCGATTCGCGGCGGGCCGGCAGGGAGAGAAACTCCGAGAGCGCAGTGCTCGCGCCCGCAGCGTCCCGCGGCTCGACGAAGACCTTTCTCCCCCGGATATGGGGAACACTGAGTTCCGCGTAGGACTCGAGGATCTGGTAGCTGGGGAAGTAGACTGCCCGGTTGCCTTTGAGGGAGCAGAACGTCCTGATGTACCCGGTAATCCTGTTCGTGTTGTCCCGGTTCTGCCTCATGGAGTACGCGGTGGTGATGTCGTTTGCGCAGGCAATGAGCCGGTTCTCTTTCGGGAAGGCGTTGGGCAGGGAAAGGGTCACGACATTCGCGTTCCCGAAGTAATACTTCCTGAAGCTCTCGACCGGCGAGAGCGTGCCCGAGATCAGGATGCAGCAGGCGTGCGAACTGCAGACTTCCGAGAGCGAGACTGCCGGGTCGATGCTGCGCACTTCAAGCGTAATCCCGGCCTCCCCCCTGCGGTATACGGTCAGGAAGGCGGGATCAGTGGCGGAGTTGGAGAGCCGGACGAGGAATTCCGTCAGCCGCTCGATCGCGGTCTCGCGAAACTCGCCCGATTTCTGGTTCTTCTCACGGATCGTCTCGGCAAGGCCCATGAGGTCGTCCACGATCTCGTCCATATTTTTGTACAGGGACTCCTTGGTCACCATCCGGTCGAAGATTGACGGGTCGAACCAGTCCTCCACTTCTGTGGAATTCGCGAGGCCCCGGATGAATTCGGTGAGCCGGGGGAGCACGTGCTGGACTGCCTCCGCGCCCTTGTGGCGCCTGCGCATGCCGGATAATTCGCGCGAGGCCTGTTCGAGGTCGCGCTCCTCCAGCGTGACGCTCTCGATGCCGGTGACGGCATCCCCGCAGTTGTGCGCCTCGTCGATGAGGAGCAGCACGTCCTGCGGCTCAATGCTCAGGTTCGCGTAGAGCTGCTCCCGGATCTGACGGTCGAAGAGGTGATGGTAGTTGAGGATCACGACATCGGTGGTCTTTGCGGCGTGCATCATCAGCTCGTACGGGCAGATCCCTGCGCAGTACTCCGGGAGTTCCTTCGGGGGAACGGGATGTGCGATGACCCGGTCGGCCTTGCTGCGGAGATCGGCCGAGGGTACCATCCGGACGCCCACACCTTCGGCAGGTACGAACATCCTGCTGCTGATATAGTACGGGCAGAGCAGCGGGTGTTCCCTGTCCATGCGGCGTATCTGCTGGATGATGAACGGGTCCTTTGCCGGGACCATCGCCCCCTTCTCGGCCCGGTCCCGCATCAGCGAGTTCGAGAATGCCTTGACCCCCTCGCACCTCCTGTACACGTCCCCGTCTCCGCCCAGCGGGCACATGCTCCCCTTGCCGACAAGGTACACGGTCTTCAGCTGCGGCTGTTTCTGCTTCACGAGCTCAAGCTCGCGGATAAATGTGGTGAGCTGGCTCACCGTCCTGACTGCGATCACGAGCTTCCTGCCCTTCCGCTCGGCAAGGAGCGAGGCGACCACGCTCGATTTCCCGGAGCCGGTAGGGGCATCGATCATCGCGATCCCGCCTTCGCGGGCTACCTCCGCCACGACTTCAAGCATGTGGCGCTGGCCGGGCCGGTACTCGCTGTACGGGAAGAATGCGTCGATTGTGTCCATTGGTGGGATAATGTTGGCGGCCGGATGTTTTATGGGTGTGGGAACAGTCATTGGGCTGTGGAGAATTACAACTTCGACTTTTTGAATCTCGTAGAGATGAGAAACGAGAAGTTGTAAAACTTCGATGTGGGAAGGTGAAAATGAATGATGGAAGGAGGACAGCATTACCTTCACTCAAAAATGCACCAACTTGATCCGCCGCCGGGGGCGCCCCGCGGGGGGCGGCGGGGTTCAATCAGCTGATTTTTATTACAATTTTTTAGGTCATTCCTTCCCCCAACCACTATATTCCCATAAAACAGATCTGTTCACATGGCAGTCCACCCGATCGAGGAGCGTTACGGCACGAAGGAGATGCGTGCCGTCTGGAGCGAGGCGAACCGGTTCTCGGCAATTGTCAGCGCCGAAGTCGCGCTCGCCAGGGCCGAGGCCCGGCACGGCATGATCCCGGCTGCCGCCGCAGTGGAGATCGAAGGCAAAGCGCACAACGCCTCGCCCGAACGGGCGAAGGAGATCGAGTCTGAGATCAGCCACGACATGATGGCGATCGTCAAAGCGATCTCGGAAGTCTGCGGGGAATCGGGCCGGTGGGTGCACTATGGCGCGACCAGCAACGATATCCTCGATACCGCGACCGGTCTCCAGCTCGGCCAGTCGCTCGATCTGCTCGATAGAAAACTACGGGGCCTGCTTTCCGTGCTCCTGAAACGGGCGGAAGAGACCAAGACGCTGGTCTGCATTGGCAGGACGCACGGGCAGCAGGGAGTGCCGACCACGTACGGTCTCCGGTTCGCGATCTGGGCCAGCGAGGTCGCCCGACACATCGAGCGCCTCGGACAGATGCGGCCCCGCGTGGTTGTCGGGCAGATGACCGGCGCCGTGGGGACGCAGGCAGCCCTCGGGCCGAAGGGGATGGATGTTCAGGCCACGATGATGGCAAACCTCGGGATCGGTTCGGTGGATGTCTCGAACCAGGTGATCGCCCGGGACCGGTACGCGGAATATTTCATGTTCTGCGCGAATGTCGCGACAACGCTCGACAAGATCGGCATCGAAGTCCGCTCGCTCCAGCGGACCGAGATCGGCGAGGTCGAGGAAGCGTTCGGAGAAAAACAGGTGGGGTCCTCAACGATGCCCCACAAGCGGAACCCGATCAGGAGCGAGCAGGTCTGCGGCCTCGCCCGCATCATCCGCTCCGCGGTCGAGCCGGCACTCCAGAACAACACCCTCTGGGACGAGCGGGACCTGACCAACTCCTCCTGCGAGCGGGTGATCTTTCCCGAGGCATCGATCCTCACCGACCATTGCCTCCGGCTCATGACCGGGGTAATCGAAGGGCTCGTCATCAACCGGGCCGCAATCCGGAGAAACCTCGAGTTCCTCCACGGGATCAACATGGCCGAGGCGGTCATGATCGAGCTGACGAGAAAGGGCATGAACCGGCAGGACTCCCATGAACGTATCCGGCTCGCGAGCATGCAGGCCCTAGCCGAAGGCCGGCCGCTCGCTGAGATCCTCGGGAAAGACCCCGAAGTCGTCCGGTATTGTTCGAGGACTGACATCGCCGCCCTCCTCTCGCCGGACGCGTACATCGGGACGTCTGTTATTCAGGTCGGGTGCCTGATCCAGAAACTCTCGCCCCTTTTGTGAATGAGCCTGACCCGGCAGGGATCCGCCGGCTCCCTTTTTCCGGTTCATGATTGGATGACAATCCTGTCATTTTTTGGCATTCTGGCCTGCCAAAGATACTAGATTTATAAACTCTGACAGTGAACATCGGAAATATCCATGGATCGTCCGGTCACAATCGCGGGGCAGACCATTTCAGACACCGATGTTGTCCGCTTCTGTGTAATCGCATCACTCACGCTCTCCTGTATTTTCATCACGTCGATCTCCCTCGCCCGGCACGTAGAGACCATCTACGCCCAGCTCTTCTACTTCCCGATCCTGTACGCCACCTATTTCTATCCCCGGCGCGGCCTCTTCCTTGCCGGTTTCAGCGCCATCGTGTACGAGGTGCTCGCCTATATCTACGTCTTCCCTGATACGGGAGGGCTGATCATCACCACCGGTCAGGCGATCCTCTTTGTCTGTATCGCCGCTGTGGTCGCATATTTTACCGAGAAGATCAACCGCAGCGAGACCCGGTACCGCAGCATCTTCGAAACCTCCCTGCTGGGTATCGTCCTCTTCGACCAGAACAGTTTCACGATTCGCCTTGCCAATACCCATTTCTCCGGTATGATCGGCTACACCCCGGAAGAACTCGGTGCGATGAGCTTTGCCCAGCTCTTCCAGACCCGGGAGGAGCAGCGCCGGTTCTTCGAGCATCTCGGGTCCAGCGAGGATGTTGTTGACTTCGAGACCACGTTCCTGTCAAAAGAAGGCGGACAGGTCTGGGTGAACCTGTCCTGGAGCCGGATCGACGGGAACCTTGTCAGCTGTTCGGTCATCGACATCAACCAGCGGAAGCATGCCGAGCAGGCAGCAGAAGAAAACTACACGCAGTACAAACAGGTAACGGAACATGCCCCTACCTGCATCGTCATCGTAAAAGGTAACAAAATTGTCTATGCCAACCCGACGTTCCGGGCCTTTACCGGGTTTGATCCGGATGAACTGATGGGAAGGGAGCTCCTCCCGATCATCCACCCCGACGATCGTGACCGGTTCCCGCTCTTTCCCGACGCGACCGATTCCCGTCAGCCCCTGCCGGGCACGACCGACCTGAGGTTCCTTACAAAAGCCGGAGAGACCCGGCTGGGCACGTTGTTCTTCACCTGGATTCTCCAGAAGGGCAGTCCCGCGGTGCTGATCAACCTTGTCGACATCACTGAGCACGAGAAACTCAAGGTGACGATCCAGCAGGACAACGAACGGCGCCGGGGTATTATCAGCACTGTTGCCCACGAGCTCCGCACGCCCCTGCAGCCCATCATGGGATACCTCAATCTCCTCACGCAGGACCCGGAGACGTACGGGGTGACCGACGAGACCCGGACGATCCTCGACCGGTGTGCAAAGAGCGTGGATCGCGAACGCCAGATCATCAACCAGATGCTGGAGCTCTCGGTACTTGATTCAGGAAAGATCCCGCTGAAATATTCCACGTTCAGCGTCCCGGCCCTGCTCAAAAGCATCATCGATGCCGGAGGTTATGCTCTCAAGGCGGATCTTGCGGTCGACGTCCCGGCGGCATTGAGTTTTGAAGGAGATGAGAACAAGATCTCGATCGTGATCGACTCCATGCTCTCGAACGCGGTGAACTACTCAAAACCCCCGCGGAAGATCCGGGTCTCCTACCATGCGTCCCCCCATGACACGATGCACCGCCTCTCCATACAGGACAACGGGGTCGGCATCACCAATACCCAGCTCGACGAGATCTTCGAGCCGTTCCAGCTCCCCGATTCGGGGAGTGTCAGCAGGAAATACGACCGTATCGGGCTGTCGCTCTCGATCGCGAAAAAATATGTGCAGATGCACGGGGGTTTCATCAGTGTGGATTCCGTGGTGAATATCGGGAGCACGTTCACGATTCATATACCGAAACACCGGCAGAAAGAAGGGGTTGCTGCATGAAACACAAGATCATGGTAGTGGAGGATGATGAGCCCATTCTCGACCTGATGGATCTGCTGATCAGGAAACTCGGGTATGAACCCGTCCTGAAAGCAAACGGGCTCCTTGCACTTGAGACCATCCGGCAGGACTGCCCGGCGCTGATCCTGCTCGACATCATGATGGCTCCCATCGACGGGTGGGAATTCCTGGAAAAACTCCGCGGGGAGTACGGCATCCGGGATGTACCGGTGATCATCTTTACCGCATCGCCGGCCGTTGAAGAGAGGATGTCACAGATCAGCGATCCCCTGCTCGGCGTGCTCCACAAACCGGTCTCGTTCTCGGAGCTCCGGGCGGGGATCGAACGGTATCTTCCGGCACCATGACTGTCGCGGGCCAGAGCCGGATACCCGTGCAGCCATCCTTATGTAGGTATAAAAGAGAGGTTATATCAGCCACCCCTGAACGGGAGAATGCGAGGCGAATCCCATGATCTCGGTCCTCTATGTCGACGATGAGACAACCCTTCTCGAGGTTACGAAGCTCTACATGGAGCAGACCGGGGAATTCACAGTCGATACCAGCCCTTCGGCACAGGATGCCATAGAAAAACTCAGTGCGAACTATTACGATGTAGTTGTTTCCGATTACCAGATGCCGGAGATGGACGGCCTCGATTTTTTAAAATACCTCCGCCCGAAGTTCGGCACGCTGCCGTTCATTCTTTTTACGGGCAGGGGAAGGGAGGAGGTGGCAATCGAGGCACTCAACTCCGGGGCGGACTTTTACCTCCAGAAAGGCGGCGAGCCCATCAGCCAGTTCGCCGAGCTGAAGAACAAAATACAGCAGGCAGTCAAACGGCGGAGAGCGGAAGAGGCCCTTCAGGACTCCGAGAAGAAATACCGGGATATTGTTGACAACGCCCCGATCGGTATCTTCCACTCCACTTCCGGAGGACAGCTCATCGATGTAAACCCGGTCTTCGCCCGGATGTTCGGGTATGATTCTCCTGATGAGATGATCGCAGCGGTGAACCGGACCGGCCTTGGAGAGGCCCACTATGTCCGCCCGGAACGGAGGGCGGAAATTGTCCGGGATATTATGGAATCCGGGGACTGGCAGAGCTTCGATATCCCGTTCCGGAAAAAAGACGGCAGCATATTCCAGAGCCTGCTCTCGCTCTTTGCCTATACCGATCCTTCCAGCGGGGAGCAGAATCTGGAGGGGTTTGTTGTCGACACGACCGAGAGCAGGAAAGCGGAGGCCCGGATAACCATGGTAGAACGGCGCTACCACAACATCTTCAATGCTGCCGGTGATGCGATGCTCGTGCTGGACTACGATACCGGGACGATCCTCGATGCGAACCCGGCTGCAGTCCGGATGTACGGTTATGACCGGGACGAGCTGAAAGACCTACAGCACAGGGACCTGTTCGCAGACCACGATACCCCGGAGGTCAACGGCACGTGTGCAGCACCGTTCCAGCCCCTTTTTTATTACCGGAAAAAAGACGGGACCGTCTTTGCAGCAGAGACCACGTCCAGCAATTATCCCCAGGAGAAGCGCACCATCTGCATCGTGAGTATCCGTGATATTACCGAGAGAAAGAAAGCCGAAGAGCGCGCGATCGCAGCACAGCGCCTCTATGCCGTCCTCTCGCAGATCAACCAGTCGATCGTCCGTGTGCGGGACCTGGAGACGCTCCTTGAGGACATCTGCCGGATCTCCGTGGAGTACGGGAAATTCAGGATGGTGTGGGTGGGGCTTCTCGACCATGAGTCGGAGAGTATCCGCCCGGTGGCGCATCACGGGTTCGAAGACGGGTACCTGACGGCTGTCGATATCACCACCGGGGAGGAAGACACGGGGAAGGGCCCGACCGGGCGTGCGATCCGGCTGGGTACGTATGTTGTCTGCAATGATATCGGGACCGAACCGCAGCTGTCAGTCTGGCGGACTGAAGGCCTGAGGAGGGGCTACCGCTCTTCCGCTGCTTTTCCCATCCGCCTCCATGGCACCGTTGTCGGTGCGATCAGCATCTATGCAGGGGAACCGGAGTTCTTCAATGAAACCGAGGTGGAGCTGCTCAATGAAATCGCGATGGACGTGTCCTTTGCCCTCGATATGCTCGATGAACAGGCCCGCCGCACGCGTGCGGAAAACGCACTTGCCGGAAGCGAGGAGCGGGCGAAGTTCCTTGCGGAGATACTCGAGTTGTCCTCCCAGCCGGTCACCGTAGGATATCCCGATGGCAGGTTCGGGATCACCAACCCTGCCTTCTGCGAACTCATCGGTTATACGGAGGCCGAACTCCCTGAGATCGAGCTGGACCGTGATCACGCCCCCCAGTACCATGAACGGGAAACGGCTGCCCTTCGTGAACTGTCACGGACCGGCACCCCCCAGCGGTACGAGAAGGAATACATCCGGAAGGATGGCACGCGCGTACCGGTAGAGCTCTTCACTCACCGAGTGATAGATGCCGGGGGAAATTTAGAGTACTTCTACGCATTTGTCACGGATATTACCGGCCGCAGGCTGGCCGAGGAGACGCTCCAGGCCGAACGCGACCTGGCAAAGAGGTACCTGGATGTCGCCGGCGTGATGCTGGCCGTATTGGACCGGGATGGGATCCTTACCCTGATGAACAGGAAAGGTTGCGAGATCCTCGGGTATGCGGAGGAGGAAATCCTGGGGAAAAAATGGTTTGATACCTTCCTGCCGGCAGGATCGCGTAGCGAAGTGGAGGGTGTCTTCAACCGGATCATGAACGGCGACCTGGCATCTATGGAATACTACGAGAACCCGGTGCTGACAAAAAGCGGCGGGGAGCGCATCATCGCCTTCCATAATACGCTCCTTACCGGTCCCTCGTCTGAAATCACCGGAGTCCTTTTCTCCGGTGAGGATATCACGATGCAGAAACGGATGGAGGACGCTCTCCGGGGTAGTGAGGAGCGGTTCAGGAACATGATCCAGAACTCATCTGACATGATCCGCATTATCGACCGCAACGGCCGCATTGCCTACAGCTCCCCCTCTACCCTGCGTATCGTCGGGTACGATCCCGCCGATGTGATCGGGAAGGACCCGCTCGACTACGTGCATCCCGACGAAAGGGAAAGCGTGAGATCTGCAATCGGGGAGGTCTTCAGGGGCACTCATCGCGGTATCCCGACGGAGTTCCGGATACGCCATGCAGACGGGCACTACGTGGATGTAGAAGCCGTTGCTACCGACCTGCTGGATGTCCCGGGTATAAACGGAATCGTGAGCACCACCCGGCCGATCACCGAGCGCAGAAAGGCGGAGCAGGCATTGCGCGAGAGCGAGGAGCGGTACCGCACGGTCTTCGAGGCGTCGACCGATGCGATCCTCCTTATGAGCGATGTCATCCTTGACTGTAACCCTGAGACGGAACGGATGTTCGGCACCCTGCGCGGGGAGATCATCGGCCGCCGTCCCGATGACTTTTCGCCCATATTCCAGCCGGATGGCAGGAATTCGGAGAAAGCTTCATCGGAATATATCCAGGCGGCGCTCGACGGTACATCCCAGTTTTACTCCTGGGTGCACCGGAGGAATGACGGTTCCCTTATCGACACGGAAGTATCGCTCCGGGCCGTTATGGTTGGCGACCAGCGGCGCCTGATCGTCCTGATCCGCGACATTACCGGCTTCAACCGGGCAGCACTGCAGATCCGGAGGCTCGCGTCGTTCCCTGCGCTGAACCCGGACCCGGTAATCGAATTCAGCCTTCAGAAAGAGCTGACGTACGCGAACGCGGCAAGTTATGCGGCCCTCAAAAAGCTGGGCATGCCGGAAAATCCTGCGGCATTCCTGCCCGGAGATGCTGACCGCATCATCGAATCGTTAAAGGACGGGAAGCCGGAGGGCCTCTACCGGGAAGTTACCGTCGGCGACAGCCTGTACGGGGAGACGGTTACCTATGCGCAGGATCCCGGGGCGATCCGGATCTATGCCCATGATATCACGAACCGTGTCCGGGTAACCGATGCGCTCGAACAGGCAAACCGGAAACTGAACCTGCTCTCCAGTATCACCCGCCATGATATCAAGAACAAACTCACCGGAGTCCTGGGCTACCTTGAACTATCGCTAGGATCGACAGAGGACCCGGCTCTTCTTGAATACCTGAAACGGGCCGAGACGAGCGCAAACGCGATCCGGCAGCAGATCGAGTTCACCAAGGAATATGAGAACCTCGGGATCAAGGCACCGGTGTGGCAGGGTGTCACTCCGCTCGTTGAAGAGATCAAAAAGCAACTGGATCTTGGGACTGTCGTGGTTGATGATGAGACGGACGGGCTGCAGATCTATGCAGATCCGATGTTCCCGAAGGTGATGTATAACCTCATGGATAACTCCCTGCAGCATGGAGGGCACGTCAGCCGAATACGCCTTACGGTCCGGGCCGGCCCAGAGAACTGCACACTCGTGTACGCAGATGATGGTACGGGAATTCACTCAGGAGACAGGGAGAAGATTTTCAACCGGGTGGTGAAGACGAACGCCGGTATCGGGTTGTTCCTGGTCCGCGAGATCCTGAGCATCACGGGAATTACGATCATCGAGAATGGGGAACAGGGAAGCGGTGCACAGTTTGAAATTTCCGTTCCAAGAGGAAAATTTAAATTAAAATCAACAATTTGAAGTTTTTTCAATCCAGAAATATTTAAATATAAAAAAGTGAAACTGATACTATACCGGCCATGCTGCTATACCGTTCAGGTGCTTATGGTTCCTGTGATCCACCATGATTTCCGTTCTCCTGATTGATACTGAGCCGGATCACCTCGCGACGGCAAAAACGCATCTGGAAAAAACGGGTTCATTCTCAGTCGATACCTGTCCGTCGGCACACGATGCCCTCGCCTTCCTTTCAAGAAAGAAGTACGATGCTGTGGTATCGGACTATGACATGCCGGTGATGACGGGCCTCGACCTCCTTAAAAAACTGAAGGAGGAAGGAGATCCCACGCCTTTTATCATGCTGACCGGCAGCGGCCCCGAACATATCATCATCGAGTCCTTCCATGCAGGGGCCTCGTTCTATCTCAAGAAACACTCTGACAAGAAGAAACAGTTCACCGAACTCGCGCAAAAAATAAAGGTTGCAGTCCGCAAGCACCAGGAGAACCGGAAAATGGATCTCTTTGTTGATGTTCTCCGCCACGACCTGCTCAATAAGGTGGCGGCAGTGTCCGGGTATACCGAGCTTATCAAGGCCAATTCGACCAATGTAAAAAACCTTGAATTCCTCGCAAAACAGCAGCTGCTCCTCGTGTCCATCCGGGAGCAGATCAATTTCACGAAGGATTACCAGAATCTCGGTATGGAAAAACCCCGGTGGCAGGAGTTGAGTTTGACGATACAGCGTGCGGTATCCCTGTTGCCACCGGACACTATTCTCCCGGTAACCACAGGCACGGTGGGTGTCGAGGTGTTTGCCGATCCGTTGCTTGTCAAGGTTTTTTACAACCTCATGGACAATTCCCTGCGCCACGGCAGAAATGTAACGACCTTCCGGTACTCCTGTTATGAGCGCCCGGAAGGGCTCCTGATCACGTATGAGGACGATGGTGTCGGCATAACCCAGCGGGATAAGGAAGATGTTTTTCTTAAGGGGAAAGGAAAAAATACCGGCCTTGGCCTGTTTTTAATCCGTGAGATCCTGACCCTCACCGGCATCACGATCCGGGAGACGGGTACGCCGGGAAAAGGTGTCCGGTTCGAGATACTGGTACCGTCAGGAAAATACCGGGCCGGGCCGGAAGCGGAGATCTGATCCGGTTCCCGCGTTTCAAATGTAAACCGCTACCGGTTATCCTCAGTAAAAGAAAAAAAACACTCGTCAGTTGCCGGAAAAGGAAAAAGTGTCAGATATACCGGGCCTTCAGGGAAAGCTTCCGGGGGGTGTAGAGCGGGCGGAACGGTTTGCCCCCGGTATCCTCCTTCACCGCGGCGATCAGGGCATCGGTCGCGAGCTTCTCCTTGTGCGGCTTGTTCGGCTGCGACTTCTTCCGGATGGTCACGGTCAGTTTCCCCGATGCGACTTCCTCGTCGCCGACAACGATCACATACGGGACCCAGTCCATGCCGGCTTCGCGCACCTTCTTGCCTACGCTCTCCTCCCGGTCATCGACATCGCACCGGACCTGGGCGGCGTTGATCGCGTTGCAGACCTCTGCAGCAAATGCCCCGTGGCGCTCGGCGACCGGGACGACCCGGACCTGCACAGGGGAGAGCCACGTGGGGAGTGAAGGGACCTGCTGGGTGGAGATATTCTCCAGGATTGCGCACAGTACGCGCTCGATGCTCCCCGTGGGAGAGCAGTGGAGAATCGGCGGGTGTACCGGGGTGCCATCTTCCTTGTGGTACTTGATGTTGAACCGGGTCGAGCTCTCGACATCGATCTGGACGGTCGGGTTCTCGATAGGGCGGAGCTGGCCGTCAATTGCAGCGAGATCGATCTTTGCGACCCAGTAGTGGACCCGGTCGGAGAGGATCTCGATGAGCATCGGGCAGTCGGACTCCTTCACGATCTTCTTCACCCATGCCTCGTGCTGTGCGTAGAAGTCTTTGGTGCACCGGAATGCGGCGACGAGGCCGGTCTCGAAGTCCCGGCCGGTCTGCCAGCCCATCGCGAGCTGCTCTTCGAAGCACTTGAGGGCCTGCGGCATATCGAGGCAGAGCGAGTGCATGTCGGGCATGGTGAATGCCCGGAGACGCTTGAGCCCGATCACCTCGCCCTTCTGTTCGTGCCGGAAGGAATAGGTCGAGAGTTCGTACATCTTCATCGGGAGGTGGTTGGGCGAGATGTGCATGTCCCGCATGATCGAGAACATGCCGAAACAGGCAGCGAAGCGGAGCATCATGTTCCGGTTGTTGGACTTGAACCGGTACTGGCGCTCGCCGAACTTGTCGGCGTGTTCGAAGATCGCCCTGTCGCCAAGGTCGTACATCACAGGAGTCTCGACCGGGGTACCGCCGTACCCGAGCACCATCCTGAGCACGTAGTCGGAAAGAAGGTCCCGGATGAGCTTGCCCTTCGGCATCCAGCGGAGGCAGCCGACATCGCTTGCGGGCTCGTAGTCCACGAGTTCCTTGCTGCGCATCAGGCCAACATGGGCCGGCTCGCCACCGACCGGGACCGCAACTCCCAGTTCCTTTTTCACGAGGCAGCCGAACGGGGAGTCATCGAGGTACTCCCTGTAGTCATGCTGTTTTCCGTCGGGAGTCAGCACGAACCAGTCGTGGGTGACCTCCTTCTTCTCCTTCCTGACCGTCCCTTCTTCTCCCGGAATAATCGTCTTGGAGAGCTCCGAGAGCGGGTGGCCCTTGCACGAGAGCTTGAAGGACTTGTACCAGCCGAAGGGAGCCCGTTTGACGGCAAACCCTTCCGCCTCGAGACCGGTCTTCAGCGCATTGAGTACCGTAATCGCAGTGTCCGGCGAAGCGAGGTCGCTTGACAGGTGGGCGTACGGGTAGACAACGATCTTGTTCACGTTGACCTGTGCTGCGGTCTTTTTTACTTCCTCAACTGCCTGGAGGATCACTCCTTCGAGGTCTTCCTCATCGATCGATTCCACGGCGCAGAAGACCGTGAGTGCCTCGGTCTCCTTATCCGATAGGATCGCCCCTTCCTCGGCCATCTTTGTCTTCTTTTTTGCTTCGTATTCTATGTAGTCTGAATGGATCAAAAGAAGTCGCATTGGTTCATCTCCACATGAATCCGGTCATCCGTATAAAATGGGTTTTCCCGGTATATATAGTGGTGAACCCTGTGCTCGCGTGGTCACCCGTCTTTCCGGTTGCCATGGTACCGCGAGAGCGTTGCCGAGCGCTGGCCGAGGTACTTCGCATCGCTTTTTTTGTCGTAGGGGTTCTCTGCCCGCTCGGTGGTATAGAAGACCAGCTGGCCGATCGGCATCCCCGCATACACTTTGACCGGCCGCGAGTTGACGTTTGCCATCTCGAGCGTGATCGACCCCCGGAACCCCGCATCGATCCAGCCGCCGGTCTGGTGGAGGGTGACGCCGAGCCGGGCGATACTGGACTTGCCTTCAATCGTAGCGACAATGTTGTCGGGAAGGCCGATGCATTCCAGCGTCTCGGCCAGGACGAACTGCCCGGGATTCAGGACAAAGAAGTCCGCGTGGGACTCCTCAACACCTGCGACAACGCTCTCCCGAAGGTAGGGATCGATGACGTCCGTTCCGGGTTTGTACCAGACAAAGTGGCTGCCGAGCCGGATGTCCACCGAGTTGGGCTGCACGAGCGAGGGGTCGTAGGGATCGATCCTGATATGTCCCCGCGCGATGCGGTCACGGAGCTGCCAGTCTACGAGAATCATTGGGAACAGGGTTGGTGTTTATTCCTCTTTAGTGCTGTCATCAGAGTTATCACGGTCAAGCGAGGAGGGGTCGATATGCCACTCGCTCCTTCGCAGCAGGCCGTGGAGGGTGCTCGCCTCGCGGATCGTCAGGTTCGCCCTGCCGAGAACCCGGCGGATCAGGATCATCGTGTTCTCCCGCTTGAAGGCCGGGTGGTGGATCGCGTCGAGGTACCGGTCGATATGCCGGTAGAGGTATCCCATGTCCGTGGGCGATGCGAGGGCATAGGTGGGCAGCGGGAGGCCGGCGAGCTCGTAACAGACGACACCGACCGCGTGCGAGAGGTTGAGGATCGGATAGTCTTCCGACGTCGGGATGGTGCAGATCATATCGCTGCGTTTCACCTCCTCGTTACTGAGCCCCCAGTTCTCACGCCCGAACAGGATAGAGACGCGCCCGTCCGCGTCCCTGATCCGTTCCTTAAGTTCCCGGGGGGAATAAAACGGCATCCGCATCGAGTGGCAGACGGACTTGCTTACGATGCCTGTTGTAGCGACGACGATATTGCTCCGGGCAAAGATGTCCTCGATCGTGCAGGTCTCCGCACTGGCAAGAATATCCTGCGCGTGCGAGGCCCGGGCCTTCGCCTCGTCCCCGAGATGGCATGGGTCGATGAGGACGAGACGGGAGAAGCCGAAATTTTTCATCACCCGTGCGGCAAACCCGACGTTTCCTTCGTAGATGGGTGCAACCAGGACAATGTCGATCTCGGGCATAAAAAAGGCTACTGGGCTGCGTCGACGGTCGCTTTCAGGACGGACGCACCCTGGTCGTACACTGCATTGCCGACAACGATCGTATCGGCATACCTGCTCATCTGTGCCGCCTTCTCCGCTGAATTGATCCCGCCGCCGTAATACAGCACGGACTTGTCGATCACGTCCGAAGCAGCCTTCACGACCTGCGGGTCGCCGAATGTCCCGCTGTATTCGATATACACGATCGGGAAATGGAAATAGTGGTCGGCAATCGTCGTGTATGCGGCGACTTCGTCCGCTTTCAGGTCGCAGATTGCCTTGGTGACTTTCCCGACCGACGAGTCCGGGTTCAGCACAATGTAGGCCTCCGGGATGATGGCGTCCCAGGGAATTTCGCCTCTCTGCTGCTGCACCCATGCCCGGTGTTTTCCGACAATCCACTGGACGTCGGTTGTATTCAGCACGCTGGGGACAAAGACATAATCGATCCCCTGGATGAGGATCGCCTCAGGTCCTGCGGGCTCCATGACCAGCGGAAGGTTATAGGCCCTGACCTGTTTCTGGAGTGCGGCAAGGTTCTCCTGAGTGACATTGAGCGTGCCCGAGAGCATCAGGGCATCCGTACCGCTCGTGGCGATCGCCTCGATCTCCCCTGCGCTGAGCCGTTTGTCGGGATCCAGTTTGGTCACATGCACCCAATCTTTCCATTTCATCGCAATCACAGTACCTTTTGGCGTTCCCTCCCCATAAACCGGTATCCCTGCCGGCATCGGGCCGGTAACTCACAGCGAATGATATATAATGTATCAACCGAAATCGGGAACAATCCAAGGATTCTCATGAAACTTCAGGAAAAGACGAGTATTATTCTGATGATACTCCTGATCACCATCCTTGTCCTGATCAGTATTTTCGTCTCCGTCGTCTCGATGTCGAGTTACAGTGCGCTGGAACACAAGTATCTGCTGCAGGACGTGGGCCAGGCGCTGAACCGGCTCCAGGACGATTACACCTCGCTCTCGTCGATCGTTGCAGACTGGGGACCGTGGGACGATACGTACAATTTTGTGAACGGGAAGTACCCGGATTACGTATCCACAAACCTTTTCCCGGAAGCCTACCGGAACCTGGGGGTCGACCTCGTTGTCATAACCAACAGGCAGGGAGAGATCGTCTATGCCGGCCAATACGATGAACAGAACGACACGATGGTCGCAGTCCCGGATGCAGTCAGGCAGACGCTGACCCCTTCGAACCCCCTGCTCTCGATGGCAGATCCCCACCATGCGACAACCGGTATCGTGATGCTGGGGGAAAACCCCCTGATCGCCGCCTCCCGCCCCATTGTCTATACAAACTATTCCGGTACCCCCCAGGGTGTAGTCATCATGGGAAAGTATCTCGACGACAATGAAATTTCCTATCTCTCGAAAATATCCAAGCTGAACCTCCATCTGATCCGGATGGATGATCCTGCGCTCTCCGCTTCGCTGCTCTCGTCCCTGAGAACCGGCCAGGACGACAGCACCCCGGGGGTAGTCGTCCCTCTTGATAAAAGCCAGATTGCAGGATATTCCCTCATCAGGGATGTGAACGGGAAGGATGCATTCGTCCTCGAGATCCTGGAGACCCGCGATATTTACCAGCAGGGTGCCACGTCGACCCTCCAGTACATCTTCATCGTGCTGGGGGCAGGACTCCTCTTTGGTATCGTCATCCTCCTGATCCTCGACCGGCTGGTCCTGTCCCGGATCAGTTCCTTAAGCCTGCAGGTGCATAACATCGGCGCCTATACCCCACAGTCCCAGCCGATCCATCTTGACGGCAACGACGAGTTCTCGGCCCTTTCCCTTGAGATCAACCGCATGCTCGACACCATTGAAAAGACCCACGAGGGCCTGATGCAGAGCGAGGCACGGTTCCGCGAACTTGCCGGCCTCCTCCCCCAGATCATCTTCGAGATGGATACCGTAGGGAATCTGAGCTATGTCAACAAGGCCGGGGCCGAGCAATTCGGGATCACCGAGGAGATGATCGGGCAGGGGATCAACATAACTGCGTTTTTATCTCAGGACAATGTCGAACAGATGAAACGCGGGCTTGCAGCGGTGATGGCAGGTGCGCAATCCCCCGGCGAGGTCTACACCTTGCAACGCCCGGATGGCAGTCTCATGAAGGCAATTGTATCCACGGCACTCATCAAAAAGGAAGGTACTATCACCGGTTTCCGGGGGATTGTCGTTGATGTCACAGAACGTCTCCGCCTGCAGGATGCCCTCAACCGGAACCGGGAGATGCTGGACGGAATTCTCAGGGCATCTCCGGTGGGCGTGTTCCGGCTGGATCCTCCCGGCCGCGTCACTTTTGTCAACGAGACCTTCAGCAGGATCACCGGCATCCCCATTGAAACGATCCGCGGGAGGTACTGGGCGGATATCCTCCCGCAGGAAGAGCGGAACCGTGTGCTCGGGGAGCTCGGTGAAGCGATACGGGAACGAAAATCGACCAGCTCTGAAACCCGGTACATCCACCCGGATGCCACTCCCTACTGGCTTTTCGGGCAGACCGTCCCCCTCCTCGACAAGGAAGGCAATCTGACCGGCTGGGTTGGCACGATCACGAACATCACGGGGCAGAAACTGGCCGAGGATGCGCTGAAAGAGAGCGAGGAAAAATACCGTGCCCTCACGGAAAATACGCCCGATATCCTCTTCTCCACGGATATGGCCGGGAACATAACGTATGCCTCCCCGCAAATCAATAAATATGGCTTCCTTGAAGATGAGGTGGTCGGGAAACCGCTCCGGATCTTCATCCATCCGGCAGATATTGACCAGGTGGAGAGCAATTTTTCCCGCGAACTAAAAGAAGGGGCGCAGTTCGTGTCCCAGTTCAGGATCCTGGATAAATGGGGCACTACCTGGTGGTTTGAGGAAAAGAGCACACTCCGGCTCGATCCCGAGGGAAGGCCTGTCGGGATTTACGGGATCCTCCGCGATGTCACGGAACGAAAGCGTGTCGAAGATGCGATCGAGATCGCCAATAAAAAGCTGAACCTGATGAACCAGATAACACGGCATGATATCCTCAACACGATCACCGGGTTGCTTGGGTGCGTGGATATGGCACAAGCAACAGCCTCTCCCGAAGAGAAGGAGCAGCTGCTCAATGATATCAGGGAGCTTACCCGGGTCATCCAGCGCCATATCGCGTTTACCCGGGAGTACCAGGAAGTCGGCGTCCATCTCCCGCAGTGGCAGAATGTCAATGATGTGATCAACAAAGTATTGCAGAATTTCACAAAATCCGGTATTACGTTTTCTTCGGAATTTGAAAAGATCGAGATCTATGCGGACCCCCTGCTGGAAAAGGTGTTTTACAATCTTGTTGATAACGCAATCAGGTATGGGGATACGATCACGACTATATCGGTATATCCCAGCATTTCCGACAAAGGCCTCTCGCTGATTTTCGAGGACAATGGCGTGGGCGTTGAAGACGGGCAGAAACGCGAGATCTTCAAACGGGGCGTGGGAAAGAATACCGGCATGGGCCTGTTCCTGACCGCAGAAATCCTGGCAATAACCGGGATAACTATTGAAGAGAACGGAATTTTCGGGAAAGGAGCCAGGTTCGAGATCCGGATCCCGAACGGTACCTGGCGGCTTCCCCGGGAATGAAAAGAGGTAAGCATATCAGGCAGATGCACTCTTGATCATACACAGGAAGTGGGACGTATGGCAGGTGAAAAGATCCTTCTTGTCGAAGACGATGACGTGATTGCCAAAGTGGCGGACTGGCGGCTCAAGAACCTTGGCTATACGGTCTGCGGCCGGGCAACGAATGCTGCAGAAGCCATGGAACTTGTCGTGAACGCCAAGCCCGATCTCGTCCTCATGGATATCAACATCCAGGGAGACCTCGACGGGATCGAAACAGCGAAAATGATCAAGAAGGGGTTCAACATCCCCGTTGTCTATGTCACATCCCACTCGGACGGCCCCACCCTCGAGCGGGCCCGGGAGACACGGCCCGACGGCTTTATCGTCAAGCCGTTCGATGATAAGGATCTCCGGGTGGCCATCGAGCTCGCCCTGAAAAAATAAGTCTCCTGGATTCAGAGCTGGATGATCGCGTTATCTCTCTTTTTCCGGACCGATTTCTGGTAGTCCTGGATCTTCTGTGCCGCGATACCGGTTTTGGCCGAGGTTCCGCGTGGATCGGCCGCGAGGAGCGATTCTGCATCGGTGATCCCGGCCTGGAACATCTTTTCCACCGCCGGTGCGTCAAGGCCTTTGATCGCAAGGAGCTCCTTTCTCCCCCGCTCGATCTGGAGTTTTGAGAACTTTTTCGGTACCGGCTTCTTGAGGTATCTGCAGACCAGTTCCACGTGACGCTGGACTGTGCCAAGCGACATCCCCGTCATTTCACTCAGCGCAGACGGGGGATGGGCACAGAAAGCTTCGGGTTCCATGATACCGGCGGACACGTATTTTTTCAGGCTCACGGCAGGTATGCCGATCTCCCTGAGCACCTTGCTGTTGTACACGGCTTTTGCATCGGCGATCAACTGATCAGCTTCCCCGTCGCTGACACCCGCTTTTTTCAGGGTTTCAATGTCAGCCTTTGCAAGGAGTGAAAGTTCGGAGATCCCTGCTTCCTTGAGGGCGCTTAAGATCTTGGCGTAACTTCGTCCCCTACGGGGGATGAGACGGTCACGCATGAATTTGCGGCATTCCGAGCGGCGGCGCAGTTTTTCGAGCACGAGGCCCGCCTCCCGGATGAGCGTTGCAGCACGGTCGCCGGAAATCCCGAGCTTCTTTGCAAGGACCTCGGGGGCGCTGTGCGCAAGTTCGGCAACCGTATAGATATGGCTTGCCTGGATCCTGCCAGCGAGTTCCTCGTCTACCGACGGGATCTCCCGGAGGGACTCGCGGTTCGAGTTGATCTGGTGGCAGAGCGGACACCCGATCTCCCAGGGCCGGGCCCCCTTTCGCACGAGCCGGACAAAATTGAGCTGGTGGTTCTCGCATATCTCATCGGTGCGGACGGCAAAACCCCACTGAGCCATGGGCAGGCCGATGTTGAAGGTACATTCGGGATACCGCGAACAGCCGATGAACTGCGTGTTGCCGCGGAGGTGCTTGATCGCAAGCGTCCCGCTGCAGACCGGGCATTTGCCAAGGTTCATCTCTTCGGCAGTCCGGTCCCGGATGTCATCGCCGATCACCTGCTGGTTTGCCTCGAGCTGGTCGAAGGCATGGTGGAGCATCTCCCGCGACTCCTTGATCACGTCCTCCCGCGTCCGCTGGTTCTGCTTGATCAGCTGCATGTGCGATTCAAGGGTCCGGGTCATCACGGGTTTTGTGATCGTGTCGGCATGCTGTTCCAGCGATTCGGTCACGACCCTGCCGACAAGCGTAGGACGTAAGGGTGCCCCCTCCACGTATTTCCGGGACACGAGCTTTGCGATCACCTCATGCCGGGTGCTCTTCGTGCCAAGCCCCAGCTCTTCCATCCGCTGGATGAGTTTGCTCTGCGTGTACCGAGCGGGTGGCTGGGTCTCCTTTTCATCGAGCGTGACTTTTTTGATCGGGAGGCGTTCGCCGGTGGTAAACTCCGGGAGGCGGGTCTCACGGGCCTCGCTGAAGGGATAGACCGCATGCCAGCCGGGTTCGGTGAGTTGTCCCCCGGTTGTTGTATATTCTTCCCCGTTTGCATCAAAGAGGAGCTTGAGGGTCTTCCACATCGCATCGGGGGCGAGGGTGGCAAGGAACCGCCGGAGCACGAGCTGGTACACCCTGAAGGCATCGTCTCCCAGCTGCTCCCGGGTCGCTGCCCCGGTCGGGTGGATCGGGGGGTGGTCGGTGGATGATTTCTTCCCCCGGGTCGGGACTGCACGGCGGTTCGCTATCAGCCATTCGACATCCTTCCTGAACGGGGAGTCGTTGAGGGTCTTTAAGATCCCGTCGAGATCCAGCGACGGGGGGTATACGGTGTTGTCGGTCCTCGGGTACGAGATGAAACCGTTCATGTACAGGTCTTCGGCAATGCGCATCGCGTTTGCCGCAGAGAGCCCGAGCCGGGCTGCCGCAACAATGTAGGTGGTGGTATCGAAGGGTGAGGGGGCCCGGTCCTGTTTGGTACCGAATTTCACATCTTTCACTACAAGTGGCGCTTTCGTCCGGTCCCGGGCCTGCTCGGCTGCGGCCTTTTCGTGGAACCGGCCGTTGGTGTGACGGGCCTCGATCACTTCCGCTTTTTTCTCAAAGTCAAGGGATACCTGCCAGTATTTTTCCGGGACAAAGGCTTCGATCTCTTTCTCCCGGTCCACGATCATGGAAAGGGTGGGCGTCTGCACCCTGCCGACTGAGAGGATGTTCTGGCCTCCCCGCCGGGCTGCAAGCGAGATGAACCGGGTGAGGGATGCGCCCCACATCAGGTCGATCGACTGCCGGGCCTCTCCGGCAGCGGCGAGGGCAAAATCGAGGTCTGTCGTGTGGGAAAAGGCGTGACGGAGTTCCTGGGCAGTGATCGCCGAGAACCGGGCCCGGTCGATCGTCACCTTCGGGTTGACGGCCCGGACGAGCTCGTAGGCTTCCTTGCCGATGAGTTCACCTTCCGTATCGAAATCCGTTGCTATCGTAACCGTGTCTGCTTTACGGGCAAGCTTCTGGAGCAGGGAGACGATCTTCTTCTCAGTGGGGACCTTGATGGTCTTTGCATCGATCAGGCTCCGGGGGGTCGCCTCCTCGCTGCGCCAGTTCTGGTATCCCGGCTCGAAATCGATCTCCACGACATGGCCGCGGAGCCCGACCGTGGTTGTGTCCCCGAAATTGTACGTCGAGACACCGGCATCCTTGTGCTCGGTGATCTTCTTTCCCCAGGAGAGTATCTCCGCGATGCGCCGGGCCGAGATGTTCTTTTCTGCTACGATCAGGTGCACGGGTATTACGCCTCCCGCTTCCCGAGCGCTTCGATGAGCATCCGGTTCAGTTCGCCCGGATCCGCCTTGCCCCGTGTCTTCCTCATGACCTGGCCGACGAGGAAATTGAGTGCCCCGCCTTTTCCTGCCCGGTAGTCCTCGAGAGCCTTCGGGTTCTCGCTGATCGCTTCTTCAATTGCCGCTGTTACGGCACCGGTATCGCCCCCGGTCTTTGCAAGGTTAAGGCGGGCGACGATCTCTGCCGGTGTTTCGAGGGCCTCGTTTTTGAGCCGCTGGTCGAGCATGACCCGGAGGACTTCCACGCCGCTCTTATCGGTGATCGTGCCTGCCTTCAGCAGACGGACCAGCCCGGTGAAACTCTCCGGATCCACAGGATCAAGGCCCATGTCCCGGTAATTCAGCTCCCCGATGAGGGTGTCCGCGATCCAGGTCGAGGCGAGGGCTGACAGGCCCCCGGGATCGGAAGCAACGACCTTCTCGAAGAAGTTCGCGAGTTTCAGTTCGCCGGTCAGGGTCCGGGCATGGTTGAGCGAGCAGCCGTACTGCGCCATGAACCGCTCGCGGCGTGCATCCGGCAGCTCGGGAAGGACGATCCCCTCGACCCATGACCGGACATGGAGCGGCCGGAGATCCGGTTCCGGGAAGTACCGGTAATCGTGCTCCAGTTCCTTGCTCCGCGCAGACTGGGTGACGCCCCGTGCTTCGAGGAAGTGCCGGGTCTCACGGTCCACCTTCTGGCCCCTGCGGAGCGCGTTCTTCTGACGGGTGATTTCGAAGGTAAGCGCCTTCTCGACGCCCTTGTATGAGGTGATGTTCTTGACTTCCACGCGTTCGCTTCCCCTGATGGAGATATTTGCATCGACCCGCAGCGATCCCTCCTTGTCGGAATCGAAGACGCTGAGGTATTCGAGGGTGGCGCGGAGCTTGTTTAAGAACTTCCGGGCCTCTTTGGGCGAGCGCATATCCGGCTCGCTCACGATCTCGATGAGGGGGATGCCGGCCCGGTTGTAGTCGACGAGCGAGTATTTCCCGCGCTCGGTATTGCCCATATGGACGAGCCGCCCGGGGTCTTCCTCTACGTGGATGCGGGTGATCCGGATCCGCTTCTCCCCGCCTTCGTCGCCTTCGATCTCGAGATACCCGCCTTCTGCGAGCGGCTTGTCATACTGGGTGATCTGGTAGGCCTTGTCAAGATCGGGATAAAAGTAGTTCTTCCGCGAGAACTCGGACTCGTGGAGCACGGCGCAGTTGAGGGCCTTTGCCACCCGCATCGCGTACTCGATCGCCCGCTTGTTCAGCACGGGCATTGCACCGGGCAGGCCGAGGCAGATCGGGCAGACGTGGGTGTTGGGCCCGTCGCTCCGGTAATCGGTGGAGCAGCCGCAGAAGAGCTTGCTCACCGTGTCCAGCTGGCAGTGGACTTCAAGGCCGACGATGACATCGGTTTCGGCCATTTCAGACCACCGCCTGTTCATAGGCATAGGCGACATCGATCACGCGCTCGTCCTCGAACTGCCTGCCCATGATCTGGAGGCCCACCGGCATCCCGCCGGCCTTCCCGCACGGAACGGATATGGCCGGTATGCCGGCAAGGTTGGCCGGCACAGTGAGGATATCGGCGAGGTACATCGAGAGCGGGTCGCTCTTCTCACCGAGCCGGAACGCGATCGTGGGCATTGTCGGGCCAGCGATCACGTCAACATCAGCAAAGATCCGCTGGAAGTCCTTCCGCACATTCTCGCGGGCTACCTGCGCCTTGGCATAATATTTCCCGTAATACCCGCTCGAGAGTGCGAAGGTCCCGAGCATGATCCTCCGGCGCACCTCGGTGCCGAACCCGGCCCTCCGTACCTCCTGGAAGGCCTCGTGCCAAGACTTCTTCGTGTCCGCGGCAGGGCCGTACCGGACCCCGTCGAAGCGGGCGAGGTTGGAGCTCGCCTCGCAGGTACAGGTCACGTAGTACGCGGCAAGGGCGTACTCCATCGACGGGATGCTGCATGCGATAGTGGTTGCCCCGAGTTCTTCCAGCCGGCCGATGGCGGTTTTTACCACTGCTGCAACTGCCGGGTCTACCCCGGCACCGAAATATTCCTGCGGGATGCCGATCTTCAGCCCTTTGATATCAGCTTGGGGGGTATGGGTATATGGTTTGTCGTAGGAGGTGGAATCATGGCGGTCGTAACCGGCGATCACCTGCATGAGCGTGGAGACGTCGCCGACGGTCTTTCCCATCGGCCCGATCTGCTCGAGCGAGTTTGCGTACGCGATCAGGCCGTAGCGGGAGACCCTGCCATAGCTGGGTTTCAGCCCCACGATCCCGCAGAATGCGGCGGGACAGCGGATGGAGCCCCCGGTGTCGGTACCGAGGGCCATCTGAACCATGCCGGCGGCGATCGCGGCAGCGCTGCCCCCGCTGGAGCCTCCCGGGACGCGCCCGGTGTCGCAGGGGTTGAGGGTGGGCCCGAACGCAGAGTTCTCGGTGGTGGTCCCCATGCCGAATTCATCCATGTTGGTCTTGCCGGCAATGGCGGCGCCTGATTTCCGGAGGAGTTCTACCGCACGGGCATCGTAGGGGGGCACGTAGCCCCTGAGGATCCTTGATGCGCAGGTGGTCTCGATCCCCCGGGTCGAGATATTGTCCTTCACGGCAACAGCGATGCCGGCAAGTGCTCCCTCAGTATGCGACGGCCTGCCGCAGATCGTAAGAAATGCATTGTACTTGTCTTCCGGTTCAAATACGATCGATGTTCCCGGCACTACATCACCCGCGGTGCCTTGATAAACCCGTCTTCCCGTGCCGCCGCGTTCCTGAGCACCTCGTCCTGCGGGAGGGAGGGTTCGGTCTCGTCCTCCCTCATCACATTGTAGAGATCCCGTATCGCCGCCGCGTCGCCTTTCACCGTGTCGAGCTGATTGAAATAGTCGAGGATTTCGTTGAACTGGTGCGTAAAGGTGTCCAGTTCATCGGAGCTGATGCCGACGTCGGCCAGTTCCGCGATATGTTGTACATCTTGTTCAGTGACCATGGTCCACCCTGCTGATGTGGTCTATGTAATCTTGCACGGACGTTTTATAACCATTTTTACGGGCGAGCTTCCGGATCACGTTCCAGACCCCGCTCCCGTATTGCATCGCTTTCTTCCCGTACCATGCGAGATCTTTCGAAATGTGGCGTTCTGCTACCTCCCTTAACGGGATTTTACGCCGGCCGCCCCTCACTTTCTCAGAGGCCGGGATCCTGAGGGCAGCGCGCACAACCCGGGCATCAAGATAGGGCATCGAGAGATAGGTACCGTGGAGAGCAGCGACTGCCTGGTCGCGCCGCGCCTGCTGTTCGAGGCCGGCAAAGTCCCGCTCGAGGTCATGCCCGAGCGTGGCGGTCCCGAGGTAACGGGAGTAGCCGCCGAAGAGCTCGTCCGCTCCCTGGCCCGCAAGGATCCGGCGGTATCCGTGCTCACCGGCCCACCGGGCGATGAAGTACTCGGTACAGGCAATCCCGACGTTGACCGGGCTTCTGTCCGGGATGACCGGGATGACGCGGGAGAGGGCGGCCTCGATCTCCTGTTCGGTGATCGTCACGTACGTGCAGGAGAGTCCCAGCGTGTCTGCAGCTCTGTGTGCCTGGTTCAGGTCGTGGGACCCCTCAACGCCGACGGTCACGCACTCCCTGCCGGCGAGCTTGGCAACAAGGGCAGAGTCAACGCCTCCTGAGAGTGCGGTAACACCTTCATCGCTGCGCAGCTCCACGGCACTGATAATCGCGTCCTCAAGCGGCAGCTCCGGGACATCGGGACTGATCTGCCCTTTCACTTCGCCATTGCAAAGAACGGCGCCTTTCGGCCCCGGGCCATTCATCACACCGTAACAGTCGCGGGCGCTGCACCCATCCCAGGAGATCGAGAACTCGCCCCCGAAGCGCAGGATCTCCCCCGGCATGTTCTTCAGTATTTTTTCGAGAGCCTCAGGGCTGAGCCGTTTCCCGTCAAGTTCGACCCAGCCGGCAATAGTCAGTGGATTCAAAAGCCAGCCCCTCATGCGTGCGATCTTCACATTCAGGTACTTTTGCCATCGTTTTTAAACCATGCCTTCCGGAACCTGAAAGTGAATCCGGGAGCCTAACCCTAGTGTCTTGCACCGGGATATCGGCGATACCCGTCCCTATCATACCGGGCTCGCGTTAAAAGAAAAACGATAGAATCTTTTTTTGTATGGGGAGGTCAATAGTTTAAAGCGCGAGGGTAGGAAAGTCGGCCAACTCCGCCGGACTTAAGATCCGGTCCTTAGTGGTTCATGCGTTCAAATCGCATCCCTCGCATCGGGTTTGATATCTGCCCCGATCCGGAAGGGTTTCACCATTCTACTGCCCTCAGCATCTTTACGACCGCTTCTGCAAAGGCTTTCGATGCCGCCGGGGCGTTTGCCGTGACTATGCGGGTATCGGCGACCACCGGCTGGCTGACAAGCACCGCACCCCCTGCTTTCATCTCCCGGAATGACTGGGGGCTGTCAAAATACGTTGCTTTTTTTCCCTGAGGATACCGGCGCGCGCGAGGATCACCGGACTGAGGCAGATGGCCGCGACGACCTTTCCCGATTCCTGAAAAAATTTTACCAGTTCCTGGAGCATGTCGTCGTCCCAGAGGTGGAGCTGCGAACCTGTGCCCCCCACGATGATCAGCCCTTCATAGGGTTTTGGATCCACCTCCTCGAACGAGAGCGTGGCGTTGGCCTTTGCACCCATCATACCGAAGCAGGTGCCCCGTCGCGTGGAAGCGATATCGAACGCGATACCTGCCGCTGTGAGAGCAGCAGTCAGCCCGTCCAGTTCCTCGTCCCGGTATTTTTCCGGGGCAATGGCGATCAGTACTTTCATATTCTGAGGATCACTGATCTTACCGTACTGGCTTATGGATATTTCGACAGCGGCACATCTGTTGCATGAGGGTCGGGGTTCATCCGGCCGTTGCGGAGACCGGGGCATCTCTTCAGGACGGGCTTCGGTTATCCGGAATATCGCGATCCCGGGGAAAATGAGAATGGATCCTGCGATTTTGAGATCCCGGACCCGGGCCCGGCCCTGAACAGGATCACCTCACCCGCGCCCCCTGGTCACCCGGGCAATCCGGGAGGTGATCGCCGCAGAGGATCGGAGAGCGTGAGTTCTTTCCCATGGAAGTCAAGGGTCGTTCTCATCCGTTCCGGCTCGCCCAGGCCCGATGATCTCCGCAACCCTGCCGACACGTCCGTCCTCCAGTTTCACCTTGATACCGTGCGGGTGGTATGCGGAACCGGTGAGGATCTCCTTCACGGTACCGCGTGTCCGTTTCCCCGTGCGCTGGTCCTGTTTCAGGATGATGTCAACGGTAAGGCCGGCCTGCAGTGCCATTCTCTGTTGTGACGTTTTGTGGGGATCCATGGGTGGGGGAAATGAGTAATGGAGGGAGTTGTCCGAACACTCTCAGGGCAGAAGTGATCCGGTAAGAAAACACCCGGGTTCAGGCAGAGACCGCAGGGGCATCATATACCCCAATGCCATCCTCAAGCTCGCCTCCTGCCGTTGACCATCCCTTCTGGTCGCCGGACATCAGTACATATATCCCTGTCCGGTATTCGTTCTCCTTTGGTTCGAAGATCGTCCAGTCGTTTCTCCCGGTGAGGGAAGAGGTGATCGTCACGGTGGCATTCGGAATGGCGCGGTAATCTGCAAACAGTGCTGCCTGGTAGGTGTAACACCGGGCACCGGATCCGGCAGTGCCGCCGTCTTTGCACCCGGCCGGCTCCATACCCTGAACAGGGCGGAACATCGGGCTGTTCTCGACCGGGTTTTCGGTGTCAATGACCCTCTTTGATGTGGTGTTCGTGTACAGTGTGACGGTAAACGGGTTATTCCGGCTGGTTCCTGCAGGAGGAATAATAGAGGGCGTGGTGATCTTCACCAGCGTTGCCTTTCCCGTGTCATAGAGTTCTGTTTTCCAGGAATCCGGGACACCGGCGATATCGTGTGCGCTGATCCGTGCGACGACCGGAGAATTTCCCGCCATGTCTGCCGGTACCGGAATAAAGAGTGTTACGTTGCTGAGCGGTGAATCGGTGGTGATCGTGAACGTGTAGGTATATGTGCTCGAAAGCGATGAACGATAAGCATGTTCGACAAACCCGGTATAACCGACAAGCGTGACAAAGGTCACGAGTACGATGATGAATATACCAAGGGTGATTTTGATGATCTTGTCCATGTTCTCACATCCTCCGGCACGAGCACGGGGACCCGAGGCTCCCGTGAACTCTCATGTCATCCTGCCGGAATAATAATCATGAAGTATTGACCGATCCAGATTGAAAACCTGTCGATAGTGGCCGTGCCGGCATTTCGCCCATCACTATGCCTTTATGTTCCGGAAAAAAGCTTGTACTATGCAGTCCCGCCGTTCCCTTGTTCTCCGCAACGTCACGCTGACCGGGGGACGCGTCACCGATATCTCTATACAGGACGGAAGGGTGTCGCATGCCGGGGCCGGCGGATTCGCGGACCGGACCATCGATTGCAGTGGTCTCTTTGTCCTCCCGGCAGCGGTTGACATGCACGTGCACATGCGGGGGGGAGTACAATCGGCCAAGGAGGACTGGGCGAGTGGCAGCAGGAGTGCCCTCGCCGGGGGGGTCACCGTAGTTGTGGATCAGCCCAACACCCTCCCCCCGATCACCAGCCCCGATGCGCTCCGGGCGCGTGTCTTCGAAGCAAAATCCCAGTCCCTGTGCAGTTTTGCCATCAACAGCGGCGTGACGTCCGGCACTCCCGTCAGGGCGATGTGGAGTTCCGGCGCAATGGCGTTTGGCGAGACATTTTTTGCCCCGTCGAGTTATGGAGGTGCGATCAGCAGGCAGGAGCTCGAGGCTGCACTGCGCGAGATACATTCGTGCGGGGCACTTGCCACGATCCATGCGGAGGAAATCAGGGATGGCGACGACCGTGACCTGGCTTTCCATGACCGCGTACGGCCGGTGGCAGGAGAACAGCGGGCGGTCGAATCGATCCGTGAGTGCAACACGGCCGGGTGCCGGCTCCACTTCTGCCACATGAGCACGAAAGCGGCAGTCACCGCCGCGGCGGCCGCAGGAAGCGTGGAGGTAACCCCCCACCACTTGTTCCTCTCCCGTGAACGGTTCAGGCCTGACGATGCATCCGGCAAGGTGAACCCCCCCTTACGGAGTGAAAAAGAGCGCAGTGCGCTCTGGACGGTCTGGGATAAGATCGATGTCATTGCATCGGACCATGCCCCGCACACACCAGCGGAAAAACAGGTCCCGTTCCCCGGGGCCCCTTCCGGTATCCCCGGCGTGGAAACGATGGTACCCCTCCTCCTCGCAGCCGTCCTAGAAAAGAAGGTCCGTCTTCCGGACGTGATACGGAAGACATCGCTGGCGCCGGCCGGGCTGATGGGAGTGGACCCGGCCGGGTTTGCGCCGGGAGACCGGGCGGATTTTGCCCTGTACCCGAAAGAAGCCGTACGCATCAATCCGGACACGCTCCACAGCAAATGCGGCTTTTCGCCCTTTGCAGGTCTTCCCGCGGTATTTCCCCGGGTGGTCATCCTTGGAGGTACGGTTGTCTATGAAGAAGGGGAGTTCAGCCGGGGATCGCCCGTCTGGTTTGCCGGAAAAGGCTATTATCCGTAACTTTTTTGTGCAGCACCCTTCACTGCACTTTACCAAATAATAAATATCCCGGACGCCGATTGTCTTGGTGCCGACAACTGCGCATCCATAGGTCCCCGGGTGATCGATTGACAAGCGTCTGGATATGATCCATGGGACAACCCGGGTGCGCGACAGGCAGCAGCCCGGCAGAGGGTTTTTTTACCGGTGAAGTACGGCAGCAGCCACTTGTGATCCGTGTGCGTTTATGCCGGGCGACATTTCTTCTCGATGAGGTGTATCCATGCCGGGTATCGCTGACGCTCTTTCTGAAGACCGGAACGGGACGGTTATTGCGATCGAAGTGGCGGCAGGGAGTAAAAAGGCTGCATTCCCCGCGGGATACAACCCGTGGCGGAAGGCGATCGGGTGCCGGGTCCCGGTTCCCGCCCTTGAAGGGAGGGCCAACCGGGCGGTGATTGACCTGATCGCCGGGAAGCTCGGCCGGCCGGCTGCGTCGGTGAGTATCCTTTCCGGGGCAACATCCTCCCATAAGCGTATTCTTGTCACCGGCATCGGCAGGGCAGAGGTCCTCGAACGGCTGGACGGATCCCCCGGATAACCTCGCGAAGATTTTATTGTGTCATATTTCCTGAAAGGAGACCAAATAACCGTTCCAAGAAAGTGATCCGGAAAGCGGCAGCTAACCTTAACTTTAAGTAATTCCGCGCCTTATATATATGTTATACCTATGATCAGGCATTACATCCATCGCATGATACATGGGGGTGCGTTTACGTGTATTCACCGGATACTACCAAGTACCTTATTCACATCAGCCTCACCGCAGAGGGGGTGGTCGAGAAACCTGACGTAGTCGGCGCCATATTCGGGCAGACTGAAGGGTTACTCGGCGAGGACCTCGACCTGCGGGATCTCCAGAGAACGGGACGTGTCGGACGTATAGACGTCCAGATCACGAGCAAGAAGGGCGAGACGAAAGGCGAGATCCTGATCTCCACCTCTCTCGACCGGGCGGAGACGGCGATCCTTGCCGCATCGCTCGAGACGATCGACCGCGTCGGCCCCTGCGTGGCCCGCGTGACTGTCGAATCGATCGAGGATATCAGGGTTTCCAAACGGAAGAAGATCGTCGAGCGGGCAAAAGAGATCCTGATCGACCGGTTCGAGGACGGGACGATCGATTCCGACGAGCTGCTGGACGATGTCCGCCAGACCCTGCGGATCGAGAAGATCGGGTCCATCGGAGAAGAGCGGGCACCGGCAGGGCCGAATGTGCTGGACTCCGATGCGATCATCATTGTCGAGGGACGGGCCGATGTCCTCAACCTGCTGCGGTACGGTATCAAGAACGCCGTGGCAGTTGAAGGGACCAATATACCCAAGAGCGTGGTGGACCTCTGCGAGAAGAAGACGACAACCGCATTCTTCGATGGCGACCGGGGCGGCGAGCTGATCCTGCGGGAACTCCTTCAGGTCGCGGATATCGATTTCGTCGCCTTCTCGCCCAAGGGAAAGAGCGTGGAGGACATGACCCGAAAGGAGGTCATCAAGACCCTCCGCAACAAGGTGCCGGTCGAATATGTCCGGGACCAGTACTTCGAGACCTCGGCAGAACTTCCCCCGGACCTCAGGATCTCCCGTGCATCTGACGCAGACGAGGCCGCCGAACGGAAAGGGAAGCCGTCTTCCCCGGCAAAACGCCTGCGGGACACAAGCGGCGGCCCGGTGAGCCTCAGGGAACATATCGAAGACGTGAAAGGGCAGAACATGGCACGGTTCCTGAACGACGAATTGACAGTTGTCAGGGAAACGCGGTCCGACGAAGTGGAAAAGGCGATCGAGACGATCGATTCCTCTGCCACAGGTCTCGTTGTCGATCGGCCCGTGGACCAGAAACTCCTCGACAGGATCGTCGGGAAAGGACTCTCCTATGTCGCGGCCAGGGATTTCAGGGGAATCATCAAGCGTCCTCTGACCATCCGACTGCTGAAAATGGGATCGTGACCTCTCTCACGCAAATTTATTTATGCTGCATCTTACCATGTTAGTGTCTGGAGTGGAAGTGTGCACAAAGAGGAACTGATCAACCTTCACAAGATGCTTGCGGAGGTCAAGGACTATTTTGAAGAGATCAATCCGGAACTCAAATTCTCCCAGTACAATGCACTCAAGATCAACCCCTCGCAGCAGCACAAGAGCAAGATGGAGCACAAGTACGCGATCTTCGTGCTGGGGACCGAGATTGCCAATGCAATGAAAGAAGTGGATTACAGTTCATCCAGCAGGATCTCTGCACGGATGAAAGAACTTGCCGATAAGACCCTAAAAGAGATGGATTATCAATAATAGTGAACCGATCCCCTATTTTGAAGATATCCCCCGGCATTGTGCCAGCGTAATAAGAAATATTCAAATCCCATCAGCGATGATTCCCGTTCATGGAGTATTTCACTGACACGGACATGGGTCTGGATATCAGCCTGGTAAACAGGGCTGTGGAATCGGCATTCGCCGACCACGGGAGGGGACAGGTCCAGATGCCACCCAAGCTCTATATCACGCTTCCCGACGGGGATTTCCGGACCATGCCGGCCTACCTCCCGTCTCTGGGGATCGCCGGCGTGAAGATCGTGAACGTCCACCCCGGCAACCCGGCTCAGGGACTGCCGACCGTGATGGCACTCACGGTGATACTGGATATCGGAACCGGCAGGCCTGTCGCGATCATCAATGCGACACGCTTGACAGACATGCGGACCGGGGCAGCCGGGGCGGTGGCATCCAAGTACCTCTCGCCGAAAAAAGAGATTGTCCTGGGCGTTATCGGTACCGGGCGGCAGGCGGAGGCGCAAGTCGCAGCCATCTCGCGGGAACTGACCATCCGGCAGATAAAGGTCTGGAGCCGGGATGCCGGGCATGTCAGGAAATTCGCCGACCGGTTCATGGAGTTTCCCTGCGTGGCAGCACCTGTTGAGAAGGTATGCGACTGCGATGTGCTCGTCACCACGACGCCGTCGCGGAGCCCGATCGTCCGGGACGAATGGATCCATGAAGGGACCCATATCAATGCGATCGGTGCCGATGCCCCGGGCAAGGAGGAGCTCGATCCTGCCATCCTCCGGAGGGCACAGGTTTTCGTTGACGACCCGGCGCAGGCAGTCCATTCGGGAGAGATCAATGTGCCGATCAGCACAGGGCTCTACCGAGAAGCGGACCTTGCCGGGACGCTTGGCGAGGTGGTAATCGGGAAGAAACGACGAAGGGATCCAGCCGCCATCACGGTCTTCGATTCGACCGGCCTTGCGATCCAGGACCTCGCGATCGCGAAGATCGCGATGCAGCATGGGAAGAGGACCGAGCTGCCGTTCCCGTGAAGCAGAGCTCCGGATCCAGGGGGGGTATCCGGTATACCCCCCACCCTTTTATTTTTTAATTTGTGGAGACCCCCCCACCCCCATGGGGGGGAGGTATCTGGCATACCCCTACCCCTCTCCGGCCGGATCAGACCCCCCCGATCATTTTTGGGTAGCCTCCGAAACCGGGCGTTCCGTCTGACATATGTTTTTAGGACCGTCCGGAATGGTGTGCAATATTGCACAGTTCCCCCACGTCGAAGAATTCTATGGAATTCTTCTCTTCTTCGAGGTTCTGATGAACCTCCAAGATTGAGTAGGGGGGTATCCGGCATAACCCCCCCCACCGTTTGGATTTTGGGAGGGGGTGACCCCCCCTACCCGTCCGGTAATTGATGGGGGGGTACCCCCCGGTGCTCTTTCCGGAGCTAGGCTTTCCGCAGAGTTCACGACGATGACGCGGGTCCCGGGCGGTTTGCAGGGAGGGGGGTGGGGGATACCCCCCTCCCCCTCCGGTTCCGGAAGAGGGGTGCCCCCCACCCCACCCCTCTCTCAGCGGGAGGGGTAGCCCTGCGACTCCGTCCCTGCCGGTCAATCACTCGTCACTTCTTCGATATCGACGAGAGCCAGGCATGGGGGCCTTCGGCCCGGGTGCGGCTCTCGAAGACCGCCGGCCTGATGTAATTGATGGTCCACCCGTCCCGGAAACTGTCCCGTATCTCTCCCTGTGTTATCCTTCTCGGACCGTATCCGCCGGGCTCCAGTTCGGAAAAGCAGAGCATGAAGTATTTCCCGCCATGGGGCAGGATCGCCGCAAGGTTATCCACGAAAACCGGGCGGTCTTCATCGGACAGGGTATGGAAGAGCCCCGAATCCGTAGCAGTATCGAACTTCCGGTTGAGCCGGGGGAGGTTCAGCGCATCAAGGACGAGAAAATGCACCTCAAGTTCGCGTGTTTCAGCCTTCTCCTGTGCCTTCTGGATCGCAAGGGGGGCAGAGTCGATCCCCCACACTTCAAACCCTTCACTGGCAAAGAAGAGGGCATGCTCCCCGGTCCCGCATCCAATGTCCAGAACGGATCCTGTTATCTCTCCCCTCCGGACCAGATCGACGAACTCCTTCTGGGGCCGGCCGATGTCCCATGGAGGCGTGCCCCGGTATGCCGAGTCAAAGAAATCCATAGCTCACCATAGTTTCTGATAGGTTTATCATTTTTTCTTCACGACACTGCAGCACACCGGGGGCAGGACGTTCGAACCTTCTTAAGCCACCTGTTCACGTTCCAAGACAGGGAATATCGGGCCTTTGGGGATAATAAGGGAAAAACCGGAGCCGGATGGGTAAGTAAGTTTCAAAATGTGTCGCATCAGATTCGTATCATCAGAACAGGGAAAGGAAAACGCGTGACTCCAAAAAAAAGATCTGAATACGAGATAAAAGGGGATAGTACCGGCCATTTTACTGTCGGACAGATCATTACCGATTCCCAATATGATTTGGTGAAAGAAGACTACGACATCCGGATGAAAGAATGGGATGGCGACGATAAACAGAAAAGTTCTGGGATATTGCATATTTCCGGACGAAAACGGGATGCGATCAAAAGTTTTCTGGAAGAGAGAAGATACGCTATCACCTCTGAATACTATCATTATATCGTACGGGCACGCGGGAAAAAAGTTGACCCGATAGTCATTTCTTCAAAAATCCAGGAACTTGGTCTGAAGTTTCTCTGGGTTCATGTTATCGTTGAAACCGGTGCCGATAGAACACAGGGAAAAATAGAACATTGTATTGAGATAACCATGATTTAAAAAGAGCCTTTTTCACTCTTCCGGCTTCTTCGCAAACTTCTTCCAGACCTGCTCCCGGTAGACCGGCCCGCTGTTGTAGGTGCAGAAGGGGATCAGTTTCCCGTCGGGGGTCGCATAGTGGATGCAGCACCGCTGGACGCGCTCGAGATCGTAATTGTACTTGTCCATGAAGTGCATGGTGCCGATGAAAAGGGCGTTCCAGTGGAACTCCCGGAGGGCATCGAAGTTCTGGCCGATCAGGGACTTGCTGATCAGTTTCCAGAATTCCTTAGTGCTGCCCTGCTCGCCCTTCTTCACGGAATCATGCATGTTCTTGACGCCTTCGAGGAGCGCCTTGTACTTGTTGATGGCGCCGCCTTTCTTCAGGGTCTCTGCCATCTGCGTGATCGACTCGAAGAAACTGTCCACGTCCACCATGCGGTTGACCGGTATGATCCCGTCCTCACGGGCAAAGACATAGGTCGCGGCCCCGCAGTGCTGGTGGGCCGTGAACCTGACTTGGGGGCGTCCTGTATATGCCTCGACCAGATCCGAGAAGGGGAGGACACACGGGACGGGGTAGAAATCGTCTTTCTTGAGGATGCCCCCCATCTGCTCTTCTATTTTCGAAAGGACATCGGGTATGGTGATACGGGACGTATCAATATCCTCGTCGCTTGCAGCGCCGGTGAATGCCACGGGCTGGAAGTTGACACCCCGCACGACCGCGATGTTGTCGACCGCAAACCTGATGATATCCCCGAGTTCCCCATCGTTCCGCCCCCGGATCACGGTCGGCACGAGGACCGTGCCGAGGCCTACTTTCCTGAGGTTTTCCAGCGCCTTCTCGTGGATCCTCAGGAATGGGTTCGTCTCCAGGGTAACACCGTCGAAATGGAGGTAGACCGTGTTGAGCCCTGCGTCCTTGAGCTGCTGGGCAAGCGCCGGATCCTTTGCCAGTTTGACCCCGTTCGTCGCGATCTGGACCTGCGGAAAACCCATCGCCTTGGCCTTCCGGATGATATCCGTTAAGTCCTCCCGCATCGTGGGCTCGCCGCCGGAGAACTGGACTGCCGGTGCAGGGACGGGTTTTTCGTCCCGGAGCACCTGCAGCATAAGGACGACCTCGTCGAAACTGGGCTCATAGACGAACCCGCACGCCCGGGCATTGGCAAAACAGAAGTCGCAGTCCAGGTTGCAGCGGTTGGTGAGATCGATGTTCGCCAGCAGCGTCTGTGAGCGGTGATTATTGCAGAGACCACAGGCCGTGGGACAACTCTCCGGCGGTGCGGTATTCTGGGGGTTTGCAATACCGTTACCTACGGCATCATATTCCTGGAACCGGTGATACATGCGGGCATCTGACCAGTAGAGGTGCCGGAAACTCCCGTGGGCCGGGCACGTCCGCTTCAGCCAGATCCTGCCATCCTGTTCATCGATCTCCGCTTCCACGACGGTATTGCATGTCGGGCACAGGCTCCGTGTCTTTTTTATCAGCATGAACGTCCACCTGATGGATGGTATCGGTTGGTTCCCGTTTTCGTAACCTTAATGTTTCTGCCTGCTCTTTATTACAGGTATTGGAGTGCTACATTATTAGTGTTGAGTTCTTCATAATACCATTGCTGTCGGCACTATGGATCATGCTCCCTGCGTACCTTCCCAACCCCATGGCAGCCCTGTGTGGCGGCGGAACCCCGGTCGATCTCGGGAGGAGTTGCCCCGACGGGAACCGGGTTTTTGGCGATGGCAAGACATACCGGGGGCTCTTCGCCGGCATCCTTGCGGGTATCGCGATCGGGGCGATCCAGATCTGGGCGGCTGCGGCATACGGTCTCTACGATCTTCCCCGCCTGACACTGGTAACTGTCGCGCTCCTCGCCGTTGGCGCACTCCTCGGGGACCTTCTCAAGAGCTTCTTCAAACGCAGGCTTGGCAGGGAACGGGGGGCGAAGTGGCCGGTCGCTGACCAGTACGATCTCGTGGCAGGGGCCTTTGCGCTCCTGCTGATCTTCAACCCGGCCTGGCTCTTTTCAGAGGTCACGCTCCCGACCTTTGTGTGCATCCTCATCCTCACGCCACTGCTCCACCGTGCCGTGAATATCCTCGGTTATCTGTTCAAAATCAAGGAGGTACCATGGTAACAAACACCCTTGCAGACATGCTCATCCGGTACAGGGCCATCGAGTTCGGGGACTTCACCCTCGCATCCGGTGCGAAAAGCCCGTACTATATCGACGTGAAAACGGCAGTAACCCACCCGGATCTCCTCTCGGCGGTTGCAGATGCTATCGCATCGTCCCACGATTTCGATGTGGTCGCCGGTGTTGCAGTGGGCGGAGTCCCGCTCTGCGTTGCCACAGCCCTCGCGAAGAAGAAACCCTACGCGGTTATACGGGCCGCGGAGAAGGGGCATGGAAAGAAGGAGGTGATCATCGGAGAGGTGAAGGACAGGGATGTCCTGTTGGTCGAGGATGTGACCACGACGGGAGGATCGGCGCTCTACGGGATCAATGCACTCCGGTCTGCCGGTGCCCGGGCCGACCGGGTGATCACGGTCGTCGACCGGGAGCAGGGGGCCGAAGCGATGCTGCATAGTCACGGCGTCCGGATCATCCCGCTCGTCAGATTACACGAATTATTCAAAGAGTAAGGAATTTTTAATCACAGCGTACACTAGGATGGTACTATGAGGATTCTTGTTGTGGGCGGGGGAGGAAGAGAGCACGCGATAGCAGCAGCCCTTGCCCGCAACAAAACGACGAAGATCTTCTCCGTCATGGCGAAGCGCAATCCCGGCATCGATGGCATTGCAGAGAACGTCCTGCTGTCGAAGGAGACCGAGGTCAACCGGATCGTCTCTTTTGCCAGGGATAACAGCGTGGATTTTGCATTCATCGGCCCGGAGTCCCCACTCGAGGCCGGGATCGTGGACTCTCTCGAAACAGAAGGGATTCCCTCGGTCGGCCCGGCACAATCGGCAGCCCGTATCGAGACCGACAAGGCGTTCTGCCGGGACATGATGGAACGCCACGCGATTGCGGGATGCCCGAAATACCGGGTCTTCCATTCCGCCCCGGAAGCAGTTGACTTTATTCAGAATTATGACGGCGACCTGGTCGTCAAACCCATCGGGCTTACCGGGGGGAAAGGTGTCCGGATCATGGGCGAGCAGGTGGACCGGAACGGGGCGATCGAGTACGTCAGATCCCTGAACGGGAAGGCCGTGATCGAAGAACGCCTGATCGGGGAGGAGTTCACGCTCCAGGCATTCGTTGACGGCACCCACCTGATCCCCATGCCGCTCGTGCAGGACCACAAGCGGGCATTCGAGGGGGACACCGGGCTGAACACCGGAGGCATGGGTTCGTACTCGATGCCGGATCACATGCTCCCGTTCGTGACACTGTCCGACTACCGGAAAGGGATCGAGATCATGAAAGCCTCTGTTGCTGTCATGGACAGGACCGGCCAGCCGTACAAGGGGATTCTCTATGGCCAGTTCATGAACACTGCCCAGGGCCCCAAGGTGATCGAGTTCAATGCCCGGTTCGGGGACCCGGAGGCGATGAATGTCCTCTCCCTGCTGACCTCGGACCTGTCGGAGATCGTGTACCACATTGTGGAAGGGTCCCTGCTGCCGTCCCAAGTATCCTTCGATACCCAGGCTACGGTCTGCAAGTACCTTGTCCCGGAAGGGTATCCCGCATCACCCCATGCCGGGGATAAGATCACCATAGGCCCCCACAACGACGCGCTCCTTTATTACGCAAATGTCGAGAGAAAGAACGGGGACCTCGTCACCCAGACCTCGCGGACCCTTGCCTTTGTCGGAATGGGCGAGACGCTGGAACAGGCAGAACGGGCCGCTGAACAAGCGGCATCTGCCGTAACAGGGCGTGTGCGCCACCGCCGGGACATCGGGACCCGGGAGCTGCTGGAGCGGCGTATCGCCCACATGAAGGAGCTGCGATGAAGAAGGATTTTATCTCCATTCTCGATATCAACGAGCACGAACTCGAAGAGTTGCTCTCCGAAGCGCACGAGCTCAAGCGCCAGAAAAAGGCAGGTACTACCCACCTGCTGCTTGCCGGCAAGACCCTTGCCATGATCTTCGAGAAGTCCTCGACCCGGACGCACATCTCGTTCGAGGTCGGGATGAACGAGCTGGGAGGGCATGCCCTCTTCCTGAATGCCCGGGACATGCAGATCCGGAGGGGCGAGGAGATCCGTGATACTGCAAGGGCGGCATCGCGGTACGTCTCGGGGATGATGATCCGCGCCTACAAGCACCGTACCATCGAGGAGTATGCGAAGTATGCCACGATCCCCGTGATCAACGGGCTCTCCGATCTCGAACACCCCTGCCAGCTCCTTGCCGATATCATGACCATCCAGGAGCATTTCGGGTCAACCGATGGTCTCAGGGTCGCGTGGGTGGGCGACGGGAACAATGTGTGCAATTCTCTGATCCTCTCGACGGTCCTCACCGGCCTCGAGGTCACGGTCTCGACGCCCCGGGGCTATGAACCGGCTGAAGAAATCGTGGCGAAGGCGCGGTGCCTCGGCGGCAACGTGACCCTTGTCCGGGAACCGGAAATTGCGGTCAAGGATGCACAGGTCATAGTCACGGACACCTGGATCTCCATGGGCGACGAGGGGGAAAAGGAAGCACGCATGAAAGTGTTCAGGAACTATACCGTGGATGCCCCCCTCATGAAATGTGCGTCACCCGATGCCCGGGTCCTGCACTGCCTGCCGGCGCACCGGGGCGAGGAGATCACCGATGAAGTGATGGAAGGGGGCCAGAGCCTCGTATGGGACGAGGCGGAAAACCGGCTCCATGCCCAGAAAGCCCTTCTCGTGCGGCTGCTGAAAAAAAAACTGCTCTGAAAGGATGCGAGGGTTCCCCACATCAGGGCCTCTCCAGGGACAGCCGAAGGCTGTGGAGAAGATTTTCAGGGGAAAATCTTCGACTTCCGAGATGTTCATTAGAACATTGAGGAGGAGAAGCAGCAAAGCCGCTTCGACTGGTGAGGGGTTCATCAGAATGTCGGGGCTCGGCCGGTGCCTCCCTTCTCATCATCGAGATTCCCTTTCCGACTACGGATCCAAGAAGTTCTCAAACTTCGAAGGAGGCGGTGTTCATCGTAACCGGGATTAAGGTATCAGTCTCTCGTAAAATCTGAACACTCAGTTTTCGGTCTGAATAGTAACCGGATTTATTACTGTCCGTCTCTTCAGAACCGAAATTTATGAAAAAAATAAGGATTTTTTGCAGAGTCAAAGATCTTATTTTTCTTCAACATATGCTTTCAGCTGTTCGATCAGATATTTTTCAACTTTCTGAACCTCTTCCAGTTTCCCGCGGAACGCGAGGAGCTCCCGTTCATCGCCTTCCATATTGGCGAATGTGAGCTTCTCCTTGCGTTCTACGACTTTCACATCGAACTTTTTGCTTATATCGATGATGAATTTGCGGGGGACACCAGGAGGGATAACTACGTCATACAGCGGTTCATCTTCTGTCATCACTGATCACCAGACTCATTTACCTATCTTGATCCGCCGGCTCATAATACATGGGCCACCGCGGACGCCCCCGATCGGGTTTCTGGGTTTTCCCAGCGAGTTCATGCAGCGTCCCATGAGCGCCGCGCCGCGGGCCAGCCCGTCATCGACAAACACGATGTGGTCTATGGGGTCGTCGAAGAGATTGCGTTCCGTAATCCCTTCAAGGATATATTCAGGTTTACGGCCCGAGATTGCCGCCCTGCCGGTAAAACCGATCGATGAATTTTTCAGGACGAGTCCTTCTTCAACGGCAATATCGATCAGTCGCAGCGCCATGCGGGCGCAGACACGGTCGACCACTTCGTTGAGGGTCGGGAGAGTGTATTGCCGGTGGATCTCAGCACCGATCTCGATGAGCCGGGGGAGCTCGCTGCTGTTCTCGCCGCAGTCGCAACCGATCATCGCGACACCCGATTCCTTTGCTACCCGGGCATTGACCGGCACACGCCCGAAGCGGTTCCGTTCCGGTGGAACGATGCGGATGTCGATGTGCTCATGGCACCGGCGCACATAATCGTTCACTACCTTCCGGTTACCCTTGCCGAACAATCCGCCCGTGACACTGTATTCACCAAAGATATCGAGCGCAGTGCCCGTCCGCTCATGTACAAGGCCGGTGCCCCGCACAATAGCATCCGGTATAGCACCGGCAAGACCGCAGAAGTTCCCGACGGTTTTTGCAAAGGGATTGATCGCATCCGGGGGCACGTCGCTCGTGATTCGCCCGTCAAGGGTCGTGCCAAAATCGATCGTGACGCAGGGATTGCGGAAATCGACCGGGGTCCATTTCGCTCCTTCCTTGATCCCTGCCATGGCGAGCTCCCCCTCCATCTCGTTTGCCACCATCTCGACACCGGTCGACCCGACCGGGGGATCACGCCGGCAACAGCGCCGACAAACACTACCTTGTCTGCGAAGCTGAACGGCTGGAGTTTTTGGGACTGGTTCTCCTTGGACATCGGGGGCGTCATTTTACGGGGGGGCACCCCGGCGATGAGGCACCCGTTTGCCAGTGCGATGACAAAGTCCCCGACCTGGTCCGGGGACTCCATCTCTGCGACTACACCGGTACTGCGGACAACGAAATCCAGTTCGTCCTTGATATCCAGGTGGGCCTCCTTATGACATTTGATCAGGGTGTCCCGCACAAGCTCCGTGACCGCCTCACGGGTCAGCTCGGTCCCGTCAAGCGTTGCGCCAAAGATGGTCTCACCCGGTTTCGGGGGTCGTATGTCCCGGCTCATGCTGACGGTCTTATTGATGACATAGGACATCCCGGTCTCGAGGCTCACACCGGTAAGGATGCATTTTGTCGTTGTGTTGCCCATCTCCACGGACCCTACGATAAAATACGGTTTGTTTTTATATTCAGGGATGTTCATCCCTGCCCCGTGGGTGATGGATGGTGGCGGTGGGCTCTCCACAATATGCGGTTTGGGTTTTATGAAGCGGGAAAAAAAATTGGCGCACATATATTCCGAATCTTGTCTGTCAATCCTTATAATTTTCTGTTTTGTGCAGGACGTCCTTTCGAAGAGAAAAACTTCATCTCAAAGAACGTGAGAAATGCTCTTTATGAATGAAGCGCTGGAACCCTACCTTTCAGGCATATCGTTTTCAGCGCAGGGAAAATATGAGGAAGCCCTTCTCTCGTTCGAGCATTCACTTGCACTGGACCCCGAAAACACCGGTGCATGGATCGGTAAGGGTCTTGCACTCGCGTATCTTGGGCAATACAATCCCTGCATCCAAGCATTCGACCGGGCAATTGCACGAGGCGAAGATGACGAGATCACCTGGTATAACCGGGGACTTGCACTGCATCTCCTCAGGCACGATGAAGAGGCGCTCCGGTCATTCGATCGTATCCTAGCCAAAAACCCCGAACATTCCCTCGCATGGGGGGGCAAAGCCCGGTCCTATGCCGCACTTGAACAATATGACAAGGCGATCGATGCCTATGATCGGGCTCTCCGGTACGGACCCAACGATGCAAACGAGTGGACAGGCAAAGCCAATGCCTTGTTTGAGCTCGATCGTTACGATGATGCGCTGCAGTGCTATGAAACAGCTCTTGCCCGTGATCCTGCGAATGTCCACGCCCTGAATGGCAGGGGAGCAGTCCTCATGGAACTCGGGCGGGTGGATGAATCAGTAAAGACCTTTGATCAGGTCCTGGTACAGGACCCCGGCAACGTTACCGCCCTTGCAGGAAGGGCACAGGGACAGATCAGCAGAAACCGGTTCGACGAGGCGCTCGGGGACCTTGCCCGGGCGATCCGGATGGATTCTCATGATGCGAAATCCTGGTATCTGAAGGGTGTGGCCCTTGGCAAATCCCATTGTACGGATGAAGCACTGCAGGCATTTGAAGAGTCGATACGGTGCAACCCGAATATCGGACTGGTATGGTACATAGTTGACGGTGTTATCCATTTTCTGGCACGGGATCATGACGAGATCAAGGCATTTGGTCGTGCCCTGCCGGTTGATCCCGGCCTTCATGAAGCCTGGTCAAGCCATGCCTTCGGGCTTACGAGGTCCGGTAAATTCGAGGAGGCCATCCAGGAATACGAAAAGGAACTGGGGCTCTCTCCCGCTTCAATCCTTCTCTGGTATGACAAGGGTGTGGCGCTCGACACACTTGGCAGGTATGAGGACGCGCTGAAGGCTTATAATACGGCAGTAATGAAAAACCCCGATCTTGCGGCCGGGTGGTACAATAAAGCTCTGGTGCACACATACCTTGGCGAATACGGCCCGGCACTTGAATCGTATGACCGGGCGCTTGCGATCGACAAGGACTCCGCGGTAATCTGGTTTAATAAAGGGCTTGTGTTTGGCATACAGGGCCGGTCCGAACAGGCCCTTGATGCCTTTGACCGGACCATAGCCATTGCCCCGAAAATGGCTGCCGCCTGGTATAACCGCGGAATTTCGCTCCGCAGGCTCCACCGCTACGCTGAAGCAGCCGAATCGTATGACCATGCGATCCTGTTGGAGCCGGGAAATATGCCGGCATGGTTCAACAAAGCCTCGGCACTCCTCAGGAGCGGGTCGTGGGACGCGGCACTTCAGGCGATCGATATTGCCCTTACCATGCGCGGGAATCATGCTGTCACGTGGTATGTGAAAGGCCTCCTGCTGGCAAACCTTGGCAGGGGGAACGAGGCAAAAGCTGCCCTTGCCAAGGCCAGGACTCTGGACGAAAAACTGTACCCTGTCCAGTACCCCTTTGGCGGGATCCTGTATTTTTCCCGGACCTATCATCCCGTCAGTTCTGATGATGCTCGGAACCGGTCGACCGATTATACCAATGCACAGACATGGTACGATACCGGTGTCCTGTTATACCGCGATTTTCATTATCAGGAGGCGGGTGCTGCCGTTGATCGTGCTATCAGTATCAATCCGGCCCTCTCCCGTGCATGGGTACTGAAAGGATTTGCATTGCATAAACTGGGAAACGATCAGGATGCACTTGCTGCGTTTGACCGCGCCCTGGCATCCGATGAAGGCGATTACCGCATCTGGAATATCAAGGGTCTGATCCATAAAAAACACCATGACCTTCACGGTGCACTTGCTGCATTTGATCATGCGGTATCTGCACATCCCGATTTTTTTACCGGCTGGCACAACCGGGGACTCGTCCTCCTCCGGATGAACCGGTTTGATGAAGCACTTGCTGCGTTTGACCGTGCCCTTTCCCTGAGCCCGGGTGACCGGAGAACGATCAATGCAAAGTCCTATGCGGAAAAGAAGATTGCAGCAGGAGTAACGTCGGAAGATCAGAAAAAAAATGGCGGTGGTACTGACCGGCACCGGTAAATCCCTCATGTGCCGAATGATTATTTTCTGTTCTTCTGTATCTGCATGACCATCCGGGCTTGTATACCGAAGTAATGCGACACACCAATTGCATGGCGCTGGTCGATGGCTGCACTATCAAAGGATACCAGATCATCCGAGTAGATTGCATCCGGGGAACTCCTCCCGAGCACTCTGACCGAGCCCTTGAAGAGTTCGAGGTCCACCGTACCGTTGACCCGTTTCTGCGTGGTATTGATGAAGGCATTCAGTGCAGCATAGAGCGGTTCGTAGACAAGCCCTTTGTACGCGAGCTCGGACCACTTGTCGTCCACCATCCGCTTGAATGCGAGTTCCTGGCGGGTAAGGGTGAGGCTTTCGAGGTCCCGATGGGCCGCAAGGATGACGGTTGCTGCCGGGTGCTCGTAGTTCTCCCGGGCTTTAAGCCCGAGGATGCGGTCTTCAATCATGTCATTGCGCCCGATCCCGTGTTTTCCGGCAAGAACATTCAGCCTTTGGATCAGTTCGTACCCGGCATACTTCTTGTCATTCAGCGCAACGGGAATTCCCTCTCTGAATGTCAGGGTGATCTTCTCCGGTGTGGCCGGGGCTTTGTGCGGTGAAACGGTCCACAGGTAAATCTCTTCCGGCGGATGGTATGCAGGATCTTCGAGCTTGCCGCCTTCGATGCTCCTGCTCCAGCAGTTCTCGTCCATGCTCCACGGCCTGTCCTTCCTGACGGGAACCGGGATATCATGCTGTTCTGCATACTCGATCTCCCGGTCACGGGTGAGGTTGAGTTCGCGGATCGGGGCGACGACATCAAGGCCTGCACCGCGGATGATGACATCAAACCGGAGCTGGTCGTTCCCTTTCCCGGTGCACCCATGCCCTATCGCATTCGCCCCTTCTCTGCGTGCGATCTTCACGACCTCTTCAGCAATGAGGGGGCGGGCAAGGGAAGTCCCCATGGGGTATCCTTCGTACGACCCGTTTGCCCGGATCGCGGGAAAGATATGATCGGTGACAAACTTTTTGCGGGCATCGATGGTGTAATGGCGGTCCGCAAGGTTTTTGCCTTTTTTGGTTGCAGCCTCGATCTCCTCATCCCGCTGGCCCACATTCACCGCTACCGTAACGACGCGGTCATACTCGTACCGTTCCTTTAATAGCGGGATGCAGATCGAAGTATCCAGCCCGCCGGAATATGCAAGAACAATGGTGCCTTTTCCCATGATTATCTCCATGCTGGTTATAACCCAGTAATAATTAGCGGTATCAGCATATATTTTCAGGGGCAGAATCCGGATGTCCGGATACCAAAAGTCAGTCGGGACGAATGAGGTAAAGAACAAAAAAAAGTTGTTCAGGCTGTGGATTCCTGAACCGGGTATCGTGTCACGTTACTGGACTATGATTTTTCCCTGGGTCTGTGGCTGGAATGGTCCTGTTGTGAAATCGTATGTACCGGCTTTGTCAAAGGTTACTTCCAGAGTCTTTCCATAGGGAATCGTTACCGGGCTCATGCCGCCAAAGTATGAGGCGGTCTGAACGTTGTTTGCCTGAATCGAGTGCGGTTTGTTCGGGTCATTATTCATAAAGACAACCTTGGTCCCGGTTTTTATATAGTAGGGGCCTCCGGGGATAATCGTCAGGTCTTGCGTGAAGGTTATCGTGAAGGTCGGGACTGGCGTCGGGGTTGCAGTGGGTGTTGCATTCGGAGTCTGGTTTGCGACAACGACAACAACCGCAGCGGTCGGGACCGGGGTCGGAGCTGCTGTTGCAACAACGGTTGGGACTGCTGTTGGCGCTGGGGTGGCCGCAGGTGCTGCCTGTTGGGATGTGCATCCTGCAAGCAGGATCCCGATAAACAGGATTGCAAGAACAACAAGTAATTTCTTCATGCATCTTTTTTTGTTATTTCGGTATATAAGCATATTCAATTTTTTGTGTATTTATCTGAATTACACCACAGGCCCGTGAACTGCGGAACCGGTAGGTGACTGAAAAAAAAGCCGAAATAAGAGAGATATTGTCAATAACTCCGCAATTACTTCAGATAATGGCTGAGAGGCTCAAGCGTCATCTTCTCGCGCTTGATGGCATCGATGGCGAGTGCAGCAGCCCGCGCCGCCTGTAGCGTGGTGATATAGGGGATCTGGAAGTCCACTGCCGCACGCATGATCTGGTAGTGGTCCTGGCGGGACTGCTTGTCCTGGGGGGTATTGATGATCAGCCGGATCTCCCCGTGCCGCATCATGTCGAGCACATTGGGTGAACCTTCCTGGACCTTCCGCACAAGGTTTGCCTCCACACCGGCATCGTGCAGGTAATCCACTGTGCCCTCCGTGCCGTACAGGGTAAGACCGAGATCCCGCAATTTCCGGGCAATCGGTATCGCCTCGTCCTTTTGCTCCATATTCACGGAAATGAAGATATTTCCCTTGAGCGGCAGCTCGTTGTCAGCTGATATGCAGGCCTTGTAGAATGCAAGCCCGAAGTCGTAATCGATACCCATCACTTCACCCGTGCTCTTCATCTCCGGGCCGAGGACCGTATCGACACCGGCGAGCTTGTTGAAGGGAAGGAGCACCTCCTTGACCGCCACGTGCCTGATCTCCCGCTCCCTGTACCCGAGATCGCGCAGTTTCCTGCCGACCATGACCTTTGCCGCGATCTTTGCTACGGGAATCCCGGTTGCCTTTGAGACAAACGGCACCGTCCGGCTGGCCCGGGGGTTTGCCTCGAGGACATAGACAATGTTATCCTTGACGGCGAGCTGGAGGTTCACAAGTCCGATAACACCGAGGCCCAGTGCGATTTTCCGGGTGTAATCCCTGACCGTGTCCACGACCGCAGGTGGCAGGGACTGCGTAGGGATCACACAGGCCGAATCGCCCGAGTGGATGCCGGCCTGTTCGATGTGCTCCATGATCCCGCCGATCAGCACCTCCTCGCCATCGCAGACCGCGTCCACGTCCAGCTCGACCGCGTTCTGGAGATAGGAATCGATGAGCACCGGGTGGTTCCTGCTGACCCGGACCGCCTCGATCATGTAGGTCTCGAGCTCCCTTTCGTCGTGGACGATCTCCATCGCCCGGCCCCCGAGGACATAGGACGGCCGTACCAGGACGGGGTACCCGATCGTTTCCGCCATCGCACGCGCCTCGCTTTCGGAATATGCGGAACTGTTCCGTGGGCTGGGTATGTCGAGTTTTTTAAGGAGCATGCTGAACCGGTCGCGGTCCTCGGCAATATCCATGGCATCCGGGCTGGTCCCGAGGATGCGGGCGGGGAGTCCGAGCCGTTTGATCTCCTTCTCGATGGGAACGGCCAGGTTCACGGCATTCTGCCCGCCGAACTGGACCATCACGCCATGGTAATGGTCTTTCCTGAGGATGTTTGCCACGTCCTCGAGCTGCATGGGCTCGAAAAACAGCCGGTCCGACGTGTCGAAGTCGGTCGAAACCGTTTCCGGGTTGTTATTGACGATGTGCACTTCCACGCCTTCCTCCCGCAGGGCCTGGACTGCGTGGACCGTGCAGTAATCGAATTCAATCCCCTGCCCGATGCGTATCGGGCCGGATCCGAGAATAAGGACTTTCTGGGTTGTGCTCGGGACAATCTCGCAGACCGGTTCACGGGTTGAATAGAAGTACGGGGTGCTTGCCGGGAACTCTGCTGCACAGGTATCCACCATCTTGTAGGACGGCAGACCGGCAATGGCGTCAATCTCTGCTGCGGGCATGCCCGTTATCTTCTCGATCTCAGTCGTTGAGAACCCGTATTGTTTGGCGGAAAGGATATCCGTGGCATCGCAGTGCTGTGTGAGATGTTTTTCAAGATCGACAATGTTTTTGATCTTTTCGAGGAAGAATGGCGTGATGGACGTGAGCTGGGCGATTTCGTCCAGGGTGAAGCCCAGCCGGTAGGCGTCGAACAGGCAGTGGAACCGCTCGTCTGTGGGGCGGGAGAGGATCATGCGGACTTCGCTCGGGCTCGTGTGGGTCCGGACATCGGTGTCAAGCGACCTTTTCGCCTTCATGAAGGCTTCTTCAAGGGTCCGCCCTATCGCCATGACCTCGCCGGTGCTCTTCATGGACGTCGTGAGGGTCCGGTCGGCGCCCTTGAACTTGTCGAACGGCCAGCGGGGGACCTTGACCACGATGTAATCGATCGTTGGTTCGAACGATGCCGGGGTGCAGCCGGTCACCGTGTTGGTGATCTCGTCGAGGTGGAGGCCGATCGCGATCTTGGCTGCCACCCGGGCAATCGGGTACCCGGTCGCCTTGGAGGCGAGGGCGGAGGAGCGGGAGACGCGGGGGTTCACTTCGATGACCCGGTAGTCCCCGTCCCTGAAGGCGAACTGGACATTGCATCCGCCCTGGACGTCAAGCGCCCGGATGATACGGATCGCGGCACTGCGCATCATCTGGAACTCATCGTCGCGCAGGGTCAGGATCGGGGCCACGACCACGCTTTCACCGGTATGAATCCCCATCGGGTCGACATTCTCCATACCGCAGACGATGATGCAGGTGTCTGCCGCGTCCCGCATGACCTCGAACTCGATCTCTTTCCAGCCCATGACGCTCTCTTCGATCAGCACCTGGTGGATGCGGGACCGGGAGAGGCCGAGCTCGACGATCCGGGTCAGTTCTTCCCGGGTCTTCCCGATGCCGCCGCCTGCACCGCCAAGGGTATATGCAGGGCGGACGACCGCGGGGAGACCGATCTCTTTGATCGCCTCATCGATCATGGTCAACGAGTTGAGGATAATGCTCTTTGGCACGGGCTCCCCGATCTCGTTCATAAGATCGCGGAATTTCTGACGGTCCTCCCCCTTGTAGATTGCCTCAAGCGGTGTTCCCAGGATCTCCACACCTTTGAGTGCTCCCATCTCGGCAAGTTCGGCGGTAAGGTTCAGGGCGGTCTGGCCGCCCATGCCGGAAAGGATCCCGTCCGGCTTCTCTTTCTCGATGATCCTGGCAATGACATCCGCCCGGAGCGGTTCGATGTAGATCTCGTCCGCCATCTCCGGGTCGGTCATGATCGTTGCCGGATTGGAGTTGACCAGGACGACCTTTACCCCCTCTTCGCGGAGTGCCCGGCAGGCCTGCGATCCGGAGAAGTCGAACTCGGCGGCCTGACCGATCTGGATGGGCCCCGACCCGATCAGCAGCACTTTTTTAATATCCGTCCTCCGCGGCATTCAGGCAATCCTCCTGAACAGTGCGTCAAAGAAGTGCGCTTCCGTGTCCCTCGGACCCCCGTGCGCCTCGGGATGGAACTGGACGGTCGTGAGGCACAGGTCCTTGTTCTCGAACCCTTCCACGGTACCGTCGTTGACATTCGTATAGGTCACGATCGTGCCTTCCGGGAGTGAGTCTGCATCGACTGCAAACCCGTGGTTCTGGGTCGTGATGAAGATCCTGCCGTCCCGGAAGCGCACCGGCTGGTTAGCACCCCGGTGCCCGAACTTGAGTTTGTACGTATCGCCGCCAAGTGCAAGCGCCGAGACCTGGTTCCCCATGCAGATCCCGAAGATCGGCAGGTGCCCGAGCAGTTCCCGGATGCACCGGATCGCGTCGGTGGCCTGCTTGGGGTCTCCCGGGCCGTTGCTGACAAACAGGGCATCGGGTTTGCAGGCAAGCACCTGGTCCGCTGTGGTATTATAGGGGAAGACACATAGGTCCCCGTTCCGTTTCGAGAGGCTGGTGATCTGGTTCTTCTTTATCCCGAGGTCGATAACGGCGATCCGTTTCCCGCTTCCCGGGACGTGGTACGGCTGCCTGCAGGAAACTTCGGGAATAGGTACGATATCGCAGATCGTCGGGGTCCTGCGGGCGAGTGTGACCGCATAGTTACCGTCATCGCTGCCCACGATGAGGGCTGCCCGCATCGTGCCGTGGACCCGGGTCTTGATGGTCAGCGCACGGGTGTCGACACCGGTCATGCCGAGGAGGCCGTTCTCTTCAAAAAAGGATCTGATGGAAGGCGGGGCAGCGGGTTTTTCGCAGATCTCCCTGGTGATGCACCCGAGGGCGCAGACCTTCCCGCTCTGGAAATTCTGCGGGTCGACGCCGTAGTTGCCGATCTGGGGAAACGTGAACATCAGGATCTGGCCGAAGTAACTCGGGTCGGTGAGGGATTCCATGTAGCCGGTCATCTGGGTGTTGAATACCAGTTCACCGGCCGTTTCCCCATCGGTTCCAAAACCTTCTCCCACAACAAATTGTCCATCCTCAAGACCCAGCACAGCCTTCATGATTTCCATATGTAATGTGCCCGAATAGGTATTAACGGTAATGCAGGTACTGCCTGCTGCCTGCTTTTACGGACCGCCGGAGATCTGCAGTGCCGGCGATGGTGGCTTTCCTGCCGCCGGTTCTGCAGTATGCAGGCCCCTGCCGGGACGATACGCATAAATCGGCGGGGGTCGATATTCACCTGTCCGAACGTTCGTGTGACGGTGAACAGATGGGAACACAAGGAAGAAAGATTGTTGGAACCGATGTTGCGGAACTCTTGAAATCCCTCAACAAGGCATTTTCCGATGAATGGCTCGCTTATTACCAGTACCTGGATCGGATCCAAGGTCGTACGCGGCCCCAACAAGGAAGCCGTCATCGCAGAACTGACCCTCCATGCGACCGAGGAGCTCGCTCATGCAACCCTCCTTACGACCCGGATCATCCAGCTGGGCGGGGTGCCGGTCACCAAACCCCAGGACTGGTACAATCTCACCAACTGCGGGTACGAGGCCCCGGATGACCCGTTCATTGTCAGGGTGCTGGAACAGAATATCAAGGGGGAACAGTGTGCCATCAAAACGTACAACGCCCTCATGAAAAAGACGAAGGACAAGGACCCTGTTACCTACAACATGCTCCTCACCATCCTGTCCCAGGAAGTGGAGCACGAGGAAGACCTCCAGGCACTCCTCGGGGATGTCAGGATAATCATGGAAAAAAAGTAATTTACCCTTTCACTCACATTTCAGGAATGGTCCGAGATCGCATCGGACTCTGTCCGTAATCCCCATTTATAAATAGTATCTCCCGCAATCTCCTTGCATACTGTGGGTACGTGATCATCTCATGGCTGTCGAACATGTGAACGGGAAGAGAATGGGAAAGGTCATGCTGTATGCCCTGTCTACCTGCGGGTGGTGCGCCAAGACCAAGGATCTCCTGCGCCAGATCGGCGTCGAATTTGACTTTGCCTACGTTGACCTGCTGGAGGGAAGCGAACAGGACAAGGTCATGAACGAGGTGGAAAAGTGGAACCCGAGCGGTTCGTTCCCCACGCTGGTCATCAATGACAGGAAATCCATTGTCGGTTTCCGCGAACAGGAAATTCGGGAGGCTTTAGGTGTATGAACTTTACCGGTGTTGAGGAACAGGAAGTTGATCGGGTCTTCCAGGTCCTGAAAAGGGAGGCGGGGGAGGGCGGATACCGGCTCAATCCGGACCCGGAGTTTACGAAAAACCTGGTCCGGGGACTTCTCAGGAATGAACAGCGGTACGGGTACCGTGCCTGTCCCTGCCGTCTTGCCTCCGGAAAAAAAGAGGAGGACCTTGACATCATCTGCCCCTGTGATTACCGCGACGCGGACATCGGTGAGTTCGGGGCCTGCTACTGTGCCCTGTACGTGAACGAGGCGATAGCGGGCGGGGCAAAGCAGGCAACACCGGTCCCCGAGCGCCGGCCTCCCCGCTCGGAACGTGGGAAAAGGAAGCCGGTCCGGGCCGCGGAGGCCGGACTGTTCCCGGCACTCTCCCTCCCGCTCCCGGTCTGGCGGTGCAAAGTCTGCGGGTATCTCTGCGCGAGGGAACAACCCCCGGACATCTGTCCGATCTGCAAGGCAAAGAAAGACAGGTTCGAACGGTTTATCTGAGGCGGCAGTTCCCGAAGAATTCTGATGACCATCCCGGAGGTCGAATAGCCTGAGGGCTCTTCTCCTCCTCGAGGTCTGATGACCATCCCGGAGGTCGAATAGCCTGAGGGCTCTTCTCCTCCTCGAGGTCTGATGACCTCTCGGATTCCGAATCCTCAAATAGTTGCCGGGCTGACAGTATGAGTATGGCAGGAACCGTCCACGTCGAGATTGTAGGCCTGAAAACTTCGGAATGCTCTCCTTTTCCCTGCGATGAGGACCGCACCTGCGGTCTCTCCGGCTGCTATCTGTCGGGAAAACTGATCGATGCGTTCAGTGAACTCAAAAAAGTGCTCGGAGAAACCTACGGCAACCGGGTCGATCTGTACCCTGACCCTGATCGACAACGGGGCACCCGAACACGTCAGGACGATTATCGAGCGCGAATATCCCCCGCTGCCCATGGTCCTTGTCAACGGCCATGTGACAAAGATTGGCCGGATCACGCTTGACCGGATCAAAAAAGAGATTGAGAAAGAACTCTGACCGGCATACGTATTCAACAGTGCCGGGCTGCTTATACTGATGAAAAAAGCCGGCAAGGTCCCGTTCCCGGGGCTCCTCTTCGTATCCCCCCTACGGATCGGGGACAATTTATACTCCGGCATGATAACCGGTTACCTGCATGAGACCGGTACGGAAATGGGGACTCGGGCCGTATGCCGTGGCAGTGATCCACGGGGGCCCGGGTGCACCCGGCGAAGTGGCCCCGGTGGCCCGGGAGCTTTCCGGAATAACGGGCGTGCTGGAACCCTTCCAGACTGAGACCACGCTGGACGGGCAGGTACAGGAGCTCCGCTCGGTGCTCCTGGAGCACGGCAGTATACCCGTAACGCTCGTCGGATTCTCGTGGGGAGCATACCTCTCCTTCCTGCTCGCCGCCCGTTACCCGGAACTCGTAAAAAAACTGATCCTTGTCAGCAGCCCGCCTTTTGAGGAATCGTACGCCGCTGCGATCACCCAGACCCGGATGAAACGCCTCCATAAAAAAGGGCAGGCTGAAGCACAGGAGCTGCTTGTACAGCTCGCTGACCCGGCTGCTGCCGATAAGAACGGCCTCCTGGCCCGGCTCGGCTGCCTGCTCGCCCGTGCAGACGCGTATGACCCTACCAATATACCCGATGAGGGGTTCCACTGCCAGTACGATCTCTTCCGGGGGGTCTGGGACGAGGCCTGCGAACTGCGGCAGAAACAGATCCTGCTCCAGATGGCACAGGCTATCAGGTGCCCGGTCGTGGCGATCCACGGCGACTGGGACCCCCACCCGGCTGAAGGCGTGAACGACCCGCTCGTCAAAGTCCTCCCGGATTTTCGTTTTGTTCGCCTCGAAAAATGCGGGCACCGCCCTTGGATCGAACGCACGGCATCGGAACATTTTTACGAAGTCCTCATGGGAGCAATCTGAAAACCAGACGGCCTCACCTGCCCGTATCCAATCCTTTTTGAACTGGAAGCCCTATTTTCCATGTATGAATGCGGGCAGGGTTGCGGCAGTTATTTTTGTGCTCATTGCCGTCGTTGTAGTGGCGCTTGTTGTGGTGCGGGGACATCCAGGTGCACCGGCTCCGGGAGGTCCGTCCCCCCTCGCCCCGGTCGAGATACGGTCGTACCAGGGAAAAGACCTGTCATCCGTCAACGATTTCCATGAAAATTCCATATCCGGGCCCCAGAACATCAATATCTCGGAGTACCGGCTGACCGTGACAGGCCTGACCAACCGTACGGTCGTGTATACCTATGACGAGGTCCTCGCGAAGTATCCCCATTATTCCAAGGTGGTCACCCTCCATTGCGTAGAGGGCTGGGACGCAACGATCCTCTGGGAGGGGGTGCTCGTCCGGGACATCATCGCCGATGCAGGGGCAGACCCCCAGGCAAATACCGTGATCTTCACTGCCCGTGACGGCTACACCACATCGTTCCCGCTCGATTATTTCACGCAGCGGGACATTATCATGGCCTACCGGATGAACAATGTCACGATGCCCGTGGAACGGGGGTACCCCTTCGAACTTGTAGCCGAGGACAAGTGGGGGTACAAATGGATCAAGTGGATCGAAAAAATCGAACTCTCCGATGACTCCTCATACCATGGCTACTGGGAACAGAGAGGATATTCAAATACCGGGGATCTTAACCAGAGTTTCTTTGGAATCTGATCTCTCCTCCTGAGCGATATCCCGTAAGGATCATTCGCCTGCCCTCCGGCCCCTTGTTACCTGCCGCGCCGTGGAGATGATCCAGCCCCGGTTCAGGAAGAGGTGGATGAAGACCAGGACGCCGAGGATGATACCTGACCAGTCGTGCAGATCGGAGATGAGTGCGGACGGCAGGACCAGCCCGTTCAGACCGGTCAGCCGCAGCAGCAGCGTGAATTTCAGGAGACCGGTCACAAAACAGATCATGAATAGTATACCCATGGCAAGGTCCACAGACCATTTGAGGATTTTCCTGTCCATCTGAGAATCACCTGATACCCTTTGACGATATTGAATCCTGAGATAATGGAGATTGTGCAGGGGCATGTATCCGGAACACGCCTCACCTTTTCTTCAGTCCTCTGCCGATCCGCTCCTCAAGCTGTTTCCCGTGCGACCCGTTCCAGTAGAGTTTCCGGCAGTGATCGCACCAGAAGAAGGAGAGGCCCTCCCGGTCCCGGGGAGCATAGTCCGCGCCGCTGACCTCCCCGGCACGGGCCTCCCGCAGTTCCGTATTGCAGAGCGAGCACCGGCTCATGGTGAGCCTTCTTTCGATAAGACCATGATCGATCAACTGCTGTACCTGCCCGATCACGTCTTCGGATCTGACGAAGACCGCCTGGTCTTTTCCGCGGCGGGCAAGTTCTGCATCCCGTGTCAGGAGGACACGGTGTTCCTGCACGGCCATATCAAGCAGGATCGTATCCTCTTTTGCATTCCCCTCCGCAAGCCTGTTTGCGCTTGTCGTGTCGTACCCCATGAACCGGAAGTACCTCGTCAGGGTCCCGAGCATACGGTCCGCGATGAAGCGTTTTTCTCTCCGGGCATCAGCTGGCATGGGTCACGATCTCGATCTTCTCGCCGCATTTCCTGCACCGGTTCCCGTCCAGCTCGCGGAACCGGCTCGAAAAGCCCTGCCGTTCGATCAGGGTCGCGTTGCAGGCTGGGCAGTACGTGTTCTCGTACTGGTGGTGATAGACATTCCCGAGGTACGGGAACCGGAGCCCGAGTTCCTTTGCCTTCCGGTAGATCTTTTCCAGTGTGGCGACCGGTGTTCCACCCCGGTCGGTCATCTGGTAATCCGGGTGGAAGGCGGAGAAGTGCATCGGGGTACCGGGCCCGAGGTGCTCGATAACCCACCGGATCAGCTGCTCCTGCTCCTCCATACTGTCGTTCAGCCCGGGTATGACGAGGGTCACGGTCTCGACATGCATACCGAGTTCCCGGGCAAGGGCCGCGGAATCGAGTACCGGCTGGAGCCTGCCCCCGCAGATCTTCTTGTAAAAATCGTCCGTAAAGGCCTTCAGGTCTATCCGGTACGCGCCGAGCATGGGCGCCAGTTCCCGCAGGGCCTCCTCCGTGATGTACCCGTTCGTGACGTAAACCGTGCCGAGCCCCTTTGCACGGGCGAGCATGCCCATGTCGAGCGTATATTCGTGCCAGATCGTAGGTTCATTGTAGGTCCACGAGATGCTCCTGCTTCCGCTGCCGATCGCCCGGCTCACCCCTTCTTCCGGTGAGAGCGGCCGGAGATGCGACTCGTCGAGTTCCGCCCGGGAGATGTGCCAGTTCTGGCAGTGCTGGCAGTGAAAGTTGCAGCCCACGCTCCCCAGCGAGTACGACATGGTCCCGGGAAGGTAGTGGAACAGGGGTTTTTTTTCGATCGGATCCACGGCTTCGGCACTGATCTTCCCGTACGTCATCGCATACAGGGTCCCCTTCTCGTTGATACGGACCCCGCAGATCCCGTGTTTCCCCTCTTTGATGACGCAGCGGTGGTTGCAGAGGGAACATGTCGCGGTATTGTTCTCTGTTTTTTTATACTGGCGCGCCTCGTGCATAGATTTGCCTCCTGACAGGGAAGTTATTATTCCTTGTCCGGCTCGTCCGGGACTGCATCCACCTCGTCTATCTCAAGGACAAATGACCCGCGGTACGTGCACTTCTTGCAGGCATAGACCTGGCCCATATAGCCTCCCGCCACCGGGTAGATCTCCTGGCTCTTACAGACCGGGCAGTAGAACATGGTCAACAGCTCTATATGAGCACCCGGTACAAAAACTAGTGCAATGAAGAAGGTTGTCATCTCGCTGGGAGGGTCCATCCTGGTGCCGTCCCTGGAAAACCATACGATCAGGGAATATGTCCCCGTGCTGAAAAAGATCGCAAAAAAGCACCGGCTCTACGTGGTTGTCGGGGGAGGGGGCGAGGCGCGGCGCTACATCAGCATCACGCGGGAACTGGGGATCGACGAAGGCACCTCAGATGAAGTCGGGATCCTGATCACCCGGCTGAACGCGACCATGCTGATCGCGGCCCTGGGCGACGATGCATACCCGAAAGTGGCGGAGAGCCATGCTGAGGCAAAGAAGTTCGGGGAGAGCGGCAAGATCGTCGTGATGGGGGGCATCACACCTGGCCAGACGACCGATGCGGTGGCAGCGGTCCTGGCAGAACGGGTCGGGGCTTCGGTCTTCATCAACGCGACCTCGGTCGACGGTATTTATACTACCGATCCGAGGAAAGACCCGGAAGCAACCCGGTTCGATGAGATGACACCCGGACAGCTGCTGGAGATCGTTGGCGTATCGGCACTGGGTGCCGGATCAAACAACGTGCTCGATATCATTGCCGCCCGTGTCGTGGAACGGAGCGGGATCCCGCTCGTTGTCCTTGACGGGCGCGAACCGAAGAACCTCTCGGACGCGATCCTCAAGGGAAAGTTCCTGGGCACCGTGGTCTCGGAAGGGAAGAAGAACCCGCTGCCGCTCTAATCCGTTATCTGACGACTTATTCCCTGCACCACTACCTATTTTTATTCACCCGGCGCATTTATAATGGCGCGGGGTAGTAGGGTAGCCTGGTCCATCCTAGAGCGTTTGGGACGCTTTGACGGCGGTTCGAATCCGCCCTACCCCATCACATCATGAATAAGAAGGACGCCCAACGGATCTATTCCCTTCTTCTGAAACGGTATCCCGATGCCCGGGAATCCCCGGAGACCATAGCCCGGGGACCGGCGTTTGAAGTGCTCATCCTCACGATCCTTTCCGCCCAGACAACCGACAGGGCTGTTCTGAAAGTGAAAAAACCGCTCTTCTCGAAGTACGCCACACCCGCGAAGCTTGCGGAAGCAAAGACAGATGACGTGGAGCGGATCATCCACAGCCTCGGCTACTACCATGCGAAAGCAAAGAACATCATCGCCGCCTCGCAGGCCATTCTCCTGAACTTCGGGGGAAAGGTCCCTGTAACGATGGAGGAACTCCTGACGATCCCGGGCGTGGGGAGGAAGACCGCCAACATCGTGATGTACCATGCCCATGGCAGAAACGCGGGGATCGCGGTCGACACCCATGTTCGCCGTCTGGCGCAGCGGATCGGGTTTTCGGACACGGACAACGTGACCGTTATCGAGCGCGATCTCATGTCCCTGTTCCCGCAGGAGATATGGGGGGACCTCACTGATGTCTTCATCGCCCACGGCAGGACCACCTGCGATGCAAAAAAACCATTGTGCGGTGAATGTGTGATCGCGCAGTACTGTCGCTATTACCGGGACCTGAAAAAATAAACGACCTCCTTTTCACCAGGAGCTTCGCGGTCCGGATATCGTGCCCGAGTACTGCAGCGTTCCCGCCGTCGGGTGGAATGATACCGGTGAGAATCCGCGTGGTAGTGGTCTTTCCCGCGCCGTTCGGGCCGAGGAACCCGAAGATCTCCCCGTCCCGGACCGTGAGGCTCACATCATCGACAGCGGTCACCGGTCCGTAGGATTTTCTTATATGATGGGCTTCGATTGCGTTCATGAGGAACCGGTCTCTTAAGTGTAATGTCCTGTATTTCCTGTTCCTGTAAATAAGTGTCCGTGTTGTACTCCCGGGAGTTTTTCGACCATGGATGTGAACGTCCGGACGTTTCCTGATGAAGATCTTCCCGACTGCCTCCCTCAGTTTCCGCCGTTGTCGCAACCCCAGGATGTGATTACTTTCGGACAGGTACTACCCACAGCCTCGCAATGTGCAGAGACGATGAAGGGGGACCGGCACCGCCTCCCTCCTCTCTGAAATATGATCTGATAATTGTTTCAGAACACGGATTTTTACAGGGTTCAGTTTTCAGCCCCGGCGTGGATCTTTTCTCTCAAAATAGTCAGGCACCTCCGAGAATGTGTGTAACAGTGGAGAATGCCAGGAAGCCGGCAAATGCACAGACGAATGCCAGCGGGATAGTGATGAGCCATGCAGTCATCATCTCCCGCACGACACGCCACTGGACTGCGTCTTTTCCCCGGGTTGCCCCGACACCGACGATCGCCCCGTTGATCGCGTGCGTCGACGAGACGGGAATACCGTACAGTGTTTCCATAACAAGCGTCCCGCTGCTGGCGGTGGCGGCACAGAATCCCTGATAAGGTCGGATCTTCGTGATCCCGTGTGCCATCTTTTCCACTACCTGCCAGCCGCCAAAACAGGTCCCGAGGCCGATGGCAAGGGCGCCTGCGAGGATGACCCAGAGTGGCACAGCAAAGCTTGAGAGTATGCCGGATGCCACGAGGAGGGCCGTGATCAGTCCAACAGCATTCTGGCCGTCGTTGCCCCCGTGAGCAGCGGCCTGGAGGAGGCATGCGAGGATATGGAGGGGCTGGAAGATCCGCTTCATCCGGTTCTGCCGGGAGTGGCGGAACAGATGTGTAACCACAATATCGAAGAGGAATGCCGAGACCATACCCAGGATCGGCGAGATGAAGATGAATAGTACGACTACGAGCAGGCCCGAGAGCTGAAGTATGCCTGCCACCATCAGCAGTGGGATGATCAGTGCTGCCCCGACTATCCCGCCGAGAAGTGCGCCGAGCCTGATATCCTCCCCGAGCATGGCCGTCAGAATGGCAAGGATCAGGGCCCCGGCAACACCGCCGGCAAGACCAGAGAAAATGACATGGAGTACCGTGTTTGTTCCGGGCATTATGATGGCCCCGATCCCCCCTACCGCAACGCCGGCCCCCATCAGGCCGCCGATCATCGCGTTGCTGCTGGAGAGCGGGATCCCGATACGGGTTGCAACGACGATCAGGAGTATGGCGGCTGCCATGGCGACGGTGATCGATGCCGGAGTGAGTGCGATTTTTGTAACAATCGTTGTACCAATCGTAGCTGCAACCGCAGTGGTGAAGATGAACGGCCCCAGCATATTGCAGATCGCGGTGAGGAAGACCGCTTTTGCCGGGGAAAGCGCCCGGGTGACGACAACGGTGGCTATTGAATGAGAAGCATCGTTGAGCCCGTTGACGAATGCCAGACTGAGAGCGAGAATGATCCCAAAGAGGATAAGCGGTTCCATGATGGTCACGTAACTCCGGAACTCTTACGGGGAAATCCCCCTGCCCGTGATGGTCGGCACAGTGGCTGCTCTAGTATTGTCCTCTTTGCGTATAAGCAGAAAAAGGATGGGATAAAAAACACCATTCCCGGCAAACACTGATGTTTATGGGACAGTGACAGTATTGCGGCAGGAATTTAATACCCGATGACCATCCGGATCACGGCGAACGCGGCAAACCCGATGATAGCACTGATCGGGATGGTCAGGATCCATGCCCACATGATCCTCCGTGCCACACCCCATTTCACCGTGCTGGCACCCATCGTTGTCCCCACACCCATGATGGATGAACAGATCACATGGGTGGTGCTCACCGGAATACCAGCTGCCGAGGCACTCAGAATGGTCACTGCTCCGGCAGTCTCTGCGGCAAAGCCATGTACCCGGCGGAGTTGGTGATCTTGTAACCCATGGTTTTGACGATTCGCCAGCCGCCGGTAAGGGTGCCGAGCGCGATGACGGTATACGAGAGAAGGATAACCCACGTCGGCACGGGCAGGTGGTTCGGATTGACCGAAGCGCCAAAATATCCGATGGAAAAGAGCAGCGGGATGATAATCCCGATAGTTTTTTGTGCATCGTTGGTACCGTGACTGAAACTGTAGGCAGCGGCAGAACAGAGCTGGAGTTTTCTGAAATAGGTCTCAGCCGACTGCTTGTTTGCCCTCCGTGTAAGCCAGAGAACTATTGCCATGAATAAAAACCCGCAGGCAAGGCCGATCAATGGGGATACGAACATGAATGTGGCAACAAGCACGACGGTATCCCACCTGATTGCAGCAAGTCCGGCCGCAGAGATTCCTGCACCGGCAAGTCCGCCGATGAGAGCATGGGACGAGGATGTGGGAAGGCCGGACAACCAGGTCATAATGTTCCAGCTGATGGCACCGACAAGTGCTCCGAGGACGATATAGGGAATCAGAGATGTCGTTACAAAGTCCAGGTGAATAATATTGCTTATGGTATTTGCGACAGCAACGCCGAACCCGAACGCCGCGACAAAATTGAAAAATGCAGCAAAGGCAACGGCGCTGCGGGGCGAGAGGACCTTGGTCGAGACGACCGTTGATATCGAGTTCGCCGAGTCGTGGAACCCGTTGGTGAAATCAAAGACCAGCGCGATCCCGATGATGGCAACTACCAGTTCCCACGTTGCTTCGATCATACCGTTCTCCCCCCGTCCCTGACGATCCCCTCACGAGTGGCGTATCGCAATATCGGAGAGGACATTGGCTACATCTTCGCAGTAGTCCGTGGCGGTCTCGAGGTGCTCGTAGATGTCCTTGAACTTGATGATCGCGATCGCGTCGTTTGTCCGGAAGAGGTCGGTGACCGCGTGGGCGAGGACATCGTCTGCGAGGTTCTCGAGCCGGTTCACCTCGATGCAGCGCTCTTCGATATAGCGCGGGTCCTTGATCGACCGGATGCCCTTGACGGCAGCCTCGATCTCAACACCGGACATATGGATCAGTTTTGCCAGCTCGATCATGTGCGAGTCCGCGGATTCGATATTGTAGTAATACATCTTCTCGGTGGCCCCGTCGACATAGTCAAGCACGTCGTCCATGGTGGAGGCGAGCCGGGAATATCCTCCGGGTCCAGCGGTGTGATGAACGTGCGGTTCAGCTGGTCGTAGATGGCATGGGTGATCTGGTCCCCTTGGTGCTCCAGCAGTTCGATCGCATGGCGTTTATCCTTGACATTCGTGAAGTCCTCGGTCAGGGCCACGAGCTGCCATGCCGCCTCCTTCACGACTCCTGCCTGTTGTTCAAACAGGTCAAAAAAGACCTTGTCCTGAGGTATCAGCAATTCCCGCAGACCCATAACAAACCCAGTGGTAATCGGCGGTGAATCTTAAAAATATAGCGAAATATGATTGGCCCTATACCGCCGCCAGGGCAAACGAGACCGCGAAATACCCTGTCCATGCGACAATGACGGCAAGGGGGATGGTGATGATCCACGCAGTCATCATCTCGCGGACTACCCGCCACTGCACCGCGTTCTTCCCCCGTGTCGCCCCTACGCCGATGATCGCCCCGTTGATCGCATGGGTCGAGGAGACCGGTATCCCGAGGGAGGTCACCGTGACAAGGATCGCACTGCTTGCCGTCGCTGCGCAGAACCCCTGGTACGGGCGGATCTTGGTGATCTCCTTTGCCATCTTGTCCACCACCTGCCACCCGCCGAAACAGGTGCCGAGGCCGATCGCAACTGCCGACGTGAGGATGACCCATTGCGGCACGGCAAAGCTCAGGAGGATACCGGAGGATACCAGCAGGGCCGTAATGACACCGACTGCGTGCTGGCCGTCGTTGGCACCATGGGCGGTCGCCTGGACCAGGCTCGCGAGCACATGGAGGGGCTGGAAGATCCGCTTCATCCGGTTCTGGCGGGAATACCGGAAGAGGTGGGAGATGAGGATGTCGAACAGGAATGCGCCGACGATGCCGACGATCGGGGAGATGAAGATGAAGAGCACGATTGCGAGGAGCCCTGAGAGCTGGATAACCCCGGCAACCATCAGTACCGGGATGATCAGGGTGGCACCGCAGACCGCACCGAGCACGGCGCCCAGCCATAGGTTCTCTCTGAACGAGGCGGTGAACAACCCCAGGACAACCGCCCCGATGACTCCCCCGATCAGGCCGTATACGATGACCTGGATCAGTGTGCTTACCGGCGGGAGGATAACCGCTGCGGTTCCCGCGACCGCGATCCCGGCACCGATCAGTCCTCCCACCATCGCGTGGCTGCTGGAGATCGGGATGCCGGCCCGGGTAGCGACAAACACGAGGACGATCGCGGCCCCCATCGCTACAACAATGGAGAGGGGGGTGAGGCCGCTCTGGCTGACAATCGCCGTACCGATGGTTGTTGCCACGGCAGTCGTGAAGAGGAAGGGGCCTATCATGTTGCCGACCGCGGTGTACAGGACGGCCCTGCCCGGCGACAGGGCTTTTGTCGCTACGACCGTGGCAATGGAATGCGCGGCATCGTTCAGCCCGTTGACAAAGTTCAGGGCAAGGGCGAGGATGATACCGAACAGGACGAGGGGGTCCAGGCCGGTCATGAATGGGCCATGGTGATGTCGTTCAGGGCGTGCCCGACATCATTGCACTTTTCCATCACCCTGGCCATGCCTTCGTAGATATCCTTGAGCTTGATGATCATCAGGAGGTCCTGCGTCTTGAACAGTTCCAGGATTGCACGCGAGAGGAGTTCCGTGGAGAGGTTGTAGAGCCGGCTGATCTCGCGGACATGGGTTTTCACGTCCTCCGGGTTTTTCAGGGTGGAGAGGCTTCCGACCGCGTGCCCGATCTCTGTGCTCGACAGCATGATCAGATAGGAGTACTCCTTGAGGACATCGTTCGTTGCCGGGATCCCGTAATTGCATAACTGGTTAGTGACCCAGTCGATCCTGTCAAGGACGTCGTCAAATACCGGTGCAAGCCGTGCGATCTCTTCCGGTTCGAGCGGGGTGATGAGCGATTCCTCCAGCTGCTCGAAGATCTTCCGGGTGATCTCGTCCCCGTGGTGCTCGATCTGGCGCACCTTGTGGGCCTTCTCGGTTCCCGCGGGAAGTTCATGGGTGATCTCGTTGAGGGTTGTCGATGCCTCTGCGATCTTGTCTGCCATCTCCCGGAACAGTGTGAAAAATACCTTGTCTTCGGGCAGGATAAGGTCACGGATGCGCATAATCTTCAGTTTTACCCTTAATCCCAAAGTATAAAAACGTGTGTACGGAGCAGGACAGAAAACAAAACAGATTGGATACATGGACCGGGCGGGAATTGAACCCGCGGCCTCTTCCATGCCAAGGAAGCGATCTACCACTGATCTACCGGCCCGCTGCCTTATACTGTAGGCCGGCATTGGTTAAAAGAATTGTTTGTCGCACCCCCGCTTCGCGGCCCGGTGCCCGCACGCTGATTCCCGTGGAGATGATGCCACGGGGGTGCGCTAATTATTAGTGTTTCCCCGTCAACACTTCTCCTGCGAAGGGATAGTATGCAGGGCACACGCACACGAGGAAACCCCCGCAGGTGGCACTGATGCTGGGGATTATCGGCGGCACGAGTCTCCTCTTCTCAACGCTCCCGCCGCTGGAGAAGCGGCAGGTTGCCACGCCGTTCGGCAGCGCAGAGCTGCTCTGCAGTGACACCCTTGTCATGCTGATGCGCCACCAGAACAACCTTCCCCCGCACCGGATCAATTTCCGGGCGAACCTTGCCGCGATGGCGATCGCCGGCGTCACGGACATTGTCGCATTCGGGTCGTCGGGATCGCTCAAGCCGAAGATCGCGCCCGGATCGCTTCTCATCCCCACGGACTATATCAGCGTCACGGACATTCCGTCCATCCATGACCATGCGATCGTACATGTCCGCCCCGAACTCTCCGAGGAACTGGCAAAAAAGCTTGCTCAGCTGGTGCCTTCGGCCCGGTACGGGGGCGTGTACATCCAGACGCGGGGGCCCAGGATCGAGACGGTTGCGGAAGTCAGGGCGCTCGGGTGGATTGCCGACGTTGTGGGCATGACCCTCGGATCCGAAGCGACCCTTGCCTGCGAGCTCGGCATGAATTTTGCAGCACTCTGCACGATCGAGAACTATGCGAACGGGATGGGAGACGAAGTGCTGACCTATGAGCATATCGTCTCCACGGCACAGGCGCACCGGGACCGCACGGAAGAGATCCTGAACACCATCATCGCACATCTGGGCTGAAATACCATGGCTGAACACGAGATGCAAGAAATTTTCAAGAAGAACCGGTCCCTGCTCATCGCCAACGTGGTTGTCGAAAACCGGAATATGGATATCTTCGTGGACGAGAAGGGCACGATCGCGGGAATTGGAGAAAACGCAGGGAAGGACCACCGGGGCGAGGCGGATTTCATCATCGACGGCGCCGGTGCGATCGCCCTGCCAGGGCTGGTCAATACCCATACGCACGCGGCGATGACCCTGCTCAGGGGGTATGCCGACGACATGGTCCTCCAAGACTGGCTTGCCCGGAAGATCTGGCCACTTGAAGCCCACCTTACGGGAAGCGACGTCTACTGGGGGACACGGCTTGCCTGCCTCGAGATGATCCGGAGCGGCACGACCGCGTTCAATGACATGTACTTCTTCATGGAAGAGGCGGCTCGGGCGGTGGACGAGTCCGGTATCCGGGCCGTGCTCTCGTACGGGTTCATCGACCTCTTCAGTGCGGAGAAGCGCGAAAGCGAGTGCCGGGCTACCGAGAGACTGGCGGCCCACGTCCGCTCCCTCGGCAACCCCCGGATCAGGGCAGCGGCCGGGCCCCACGCGATCTACACAGTCTCTCCTGAAGGCCTGAAATGGTGTGCGGAATTTGCACGGGAACAGGAGTGCGGGATCCACATCCACCTCTCGGAGACCGAGAAGGAAGTGACCGACTGTATCGCGCAGCACGGCAAACGCCCAGCGGATCATCTTGATGCCTGCGGCATCCTCACGCCCCGGACCGTAGCGGCGCACAACTGCTGGCTCGACGAGGCAGAGTGCCGTCTCCTCGGGAAACGTGGCGTCTCCGCATCGCACAACCCGGTGAGCAACATGAAGCTCGCCACCAACCGGGCAATGCCATGCCACTGGCTCTCCGCGGCGGGGGCGAATGTCTGTCTCGGGACTGACGGGTGCGCCTCGAACAACAACCTCGACCTGTTCGAAGAGGCAAAGGCAGCGGCCCTCCTCCAGAAGTTTTTCTGGAACAACCCGGTGGTCCTGCCGGCACCGGAAGCCCTTGCCATGGCAACATCGAACGGTGCACGGGCGCTCGGGTTCCCGACCGGGAGACTCGCATCCGGCGCACCGGCCGATATCGTCCTCGTGACAACGGCGATGGCCTGCAACACGCCGATGCACAACCCGACCTCGAACCTCGTCTATTCCTGCAGCGGGGGGGCCGTTGAGACAACGATCTGCAATGGGAGGGTCCTCATGCTCGACCGCGAGGTCCCGGGAGAGGATGAAGTACTGAAGGGTGCGACAGCAGCAGCCCGCGATCTCGTGAAGCGGTCGCAGACCGCGTGACCCATGAGAGCTCCTGATCCTTCACCGGCACGCAGCCGTGCGATTGCAATTGCCCTGGTATGCATCCTGTTTTTCTGTGCCCTCACCGCAGGGTGTGCATTCCCGCCCGGTACTGCTTCCGTGTCATCCCCCCGGGCAGACAACAACGGGAAACTCTCTGCGTATTTCCTTGACGTAGGCCAGGGGGACTCCGAACTCCTTATCTTCGGCAACACGACGATCCTGATCGATGCCGGTGAGACAGACATGGGCGACCGGGTGGTGGGAGACCTGCAGAGGCTGGGGGTGACCCGGATCGACCTCCTCGTAGCCACGCATTCCCATTCGGACCATATCGGCGGGATGCAGAAGGTACTCGCTGCGTTCCCGGTCGGGCAGGTGCTGGATGCCGGTGTACCCCCATCCTCGCCCGTCTACGAGCACTTCCTGAACGAGATCGGCATGAAGCAGATCCCGTACATGGTCGCAGAGCAGGGACAGACCCTCGATCCCGACCCTGCGATAAGGATCCTCATCCTCTCGCTGCCGAAGCAGCATTTCGGCGATGACCCGAATGCAAATTCTGTGGTGCTCCGTATCTCCTACGGAGCGATCAATTTCCTGTTTACCGGGGACATGGGGGCGGAGCGGAAGACGCACTCGTCCGGACCGGCTATCCTCTCGATGCCCAGATCCTGAAAGTCGGCCACCACGGGAGCGAGTACGCCACATCGAGGGCGTTCCTCGCCCGCGTACGACCTGAAGTGGCTGTCATCGAAGTCGGGAAGGACAACCCCTACGGCCACCCCCACCAGGCAACGATTGCGAACCTTACCGATGCGGGGGCAGCGATATACCGGACAGACCTTGACGGGACGATCCGTGTCCGCAGCGACGGGACGTCGTATTCCGTCACCACCGAGAACGGCGGGGGGATGTCTGGAGATCCACGACACCGGCACAGCAGACTTCCGGCACCGTGACGGCGACCATGGAAACCCTTCCCACAGCCCCCCTCATACCGACCCCGCCACAAATTCCTGTAGTCCCCTCGCTTCCGGCCGTTCCCCCAATCCCGACGATTCCCTCAGATATATCCGTACCCGGTACCCTGCTGCCGGTCCAGATCGGCAACGCCTCGTCCGTCTTCATCAGCGCTACGCAGTTCAATGCACCCGGGAATTACCGCGGGAACCTGAACGGCGAATGGGTACGGATCACGAACCGTGGGGATGGAGCAATCCTCATTGCCGGCTGGACGCTCTCCGACCGGACCGGTTCGGCACCCTACGTCTTCCCCGCGGTTCTTCTCCTCCCGTCGACATCGGTAACCGTGTTCACCGGCAGCGGTGCCATGAACGATACGGCGCTCTACATGGGGCGGACCGCGCCGGTCTAGGGCAACAGCGGGGATGTTGCGGTCCTCCGCGACGGAACGTGCACGATCATCGACCAGAAGACGGAGAGTGTATGAAAGCCGCTGTTGACCGGATCGAAGGAGGGGTTGCCGTCCTGATCCCGTGCGAAGATGAGACGCAGCGGCTCCACCTCCCGGTATCGGTCCTGCCCCCGGACTGCCGGGAAGGAGACGTAGTTACGATCGCTGTTGAACCAGACAGGGAAGCCACGCGGGAGGCAAAAGGGCGGACCGCTTCACTGATCGACCGGCTGAAGCGGCGGTGATCGAGCTGCACGGTGAGGGTTCCCGGATAACGGGCTATCCGGCCGTGAGTTCCGAAATGTATTTCTCCCCGTCTCCATTATACGAACATATAACTTACGAAAGGAAACACTCCCGTGCCTGACCGACCCTCTGCCACCAACGATCTCGCCCTCCCGGTCCCGGAAGAACCCTTCGGAATCCACCACCTGTACTGGAAGGCGGGGCTCCTCCTCTTTACGTTCCTGTTGATGGCGGTGACCGTCTCCATCCTGCTCGCTGCCGGCTCTCCGCTGTTGATCGGTGCCCTGTATATCATCCCGGCCATCCTGTTTGCCTATTTTTACCGGAGGAAGGGTGTCCTTGCGGTCTTCCTCCTCTCCATGTTCTTTTTCTCCGTGGTCGTGCTGTGCCGGTACCCTTCCGCACCCGACATCGTCACCGCGGCGATCGGGGTCCTCCTCCTGATTGCCATCGCCCTGTTCGTATCCTCCCTGACCGCCCACCTGATCCGAGAGAAGAGGAAGTACCAGGCGATCTTCGAGAATACCGAGAACGGCGTAGTTCTCGTCAACCTGCCGGACCACACGATCCTGGAACTGAACAAGCGCTTTGCCAGCGCACTCGCCCTCACCCCCGGTGAGACAGAAGGGAGGCGGCTTGAAGACTTCATCGTCGACAGCACTACCCTCGCGCCACTCTTCGCGGCCCTGGTCTCCCACTGCAGGATCCCTGCTACGGAAACGATCGTGCGCCGGGGGGACGGGACCGAATGGGCGGCTGTCATTGCTGCCCGGAAAATATCGGCGGACCATGCGGTCCTGACCTTCATCGATATCACCGAACGCTTCAGGCTCGACGAACAGCTGACGAAGAGCCATGCAGATACCAACCTGTATCTCGACGTCCTGACGCATGACATCAACAACATCAATACCGCAAGCCTCAATTACGGGAAACTGCTCGAGGGCATGACCGGTGAAGCGAGGAACGAGATCGCCCGCAAACTGATCCAGTCACTCGAAAAAAGCGATGAGATCATCCGCAATGTCTCGACCATGCGGAAGATGCAGGAGACTTCCGGAAAGACCCTGCCGATCCGGCTCTCCGATATCATCCGGAAGGAGATCGCCGGGTTCCCCGATGCCCGGATCGAGTTTGAGGATAAGGACGTCGTTGTCATGACGGACGAGATGCTCTCGTCGGTATTCAACAACCTGATCGGCAACAGTATAAAACACGGCGGCACCGAACCGCATGTCGTCATCCGCGTTGAGCCCCGCGACAGCGACGTACTGGTCTCCATTGAGGACAACGGGACCGGGATCCCCGATTCGTTCAAGCCCCTCGTCTTCGAACGGTTCCAGCGCGGGGACACGACCGTGAGCGGCAAGGGGCTGGGGCTCTTCATCTGCCGGAGCCTGATCGAACGGTACGGCGGGCGCATCTGGGCGGAAGACCGCATCCCGGGCGACCCCTCTAAAGGTACGGCAATCCGGTTCACGCTCCTCAAAGGCCAGGCCTAAAACCGGTCCGCAGGTACAGGACCGCTCAATCCTGATGACGGATATTCCGACACGTTTTTCCTCGCAGGAGTTGACATTTGGAAGCGTATGACCCATCACGAAGCCTCCGGGCAGCATGAACACCACGAAGCCTCGAAGACCTGCCGCGTCTGTTCCTCATCCTATTCTCACGAGAAGAACCCGTCCCGTCTTGGCATCTGCGAGAAATGCGGGTATAAAATCCTGATCGTCCTGGTGGTCGTCATGGTCGCAGCATCCTATGTCGCGTGGTTCGGCGTGCTGTGACCGTTCATCCCCGGTTTTTCCCGTCTTCCGCGCAGTCCCTGTCGACAGAACATAGAAATAAATGGTTCCCTTTCCAACAGTGAAATTACCCGCGATCGCCATGCACGCCATTGAAGTATCCCATATCAGCAAACATTTCGGCAGGCTCGTAGCACTCAACGACATCTCCTTCTCAGTAAAGGAAGGCGAGACCTTCGGGTTCCTCGGCCCCAACGGGGCGGGAAAGACCACGACCATCCGGATCCTCACCGGCATTACCGTCCCGACCGGCGGCGACGCACAGATCTTCGGCAAGGATATCGTGAGCGAAACGATCGCCGCCCGCAAGACCATGGGGATCGTGCACGAGACCTCGAACATCTACACCGACCTCACCGCGTGGCAGAACCTGATGTTCACCGCCCAGCTCTACGATGTCCCGAAGGCATTGCGCGAGAAACGGGGGAGGGAGCTCCTGGAACTGTTCGGACTGTGGGAGCGGAAAGATGACAAGACGAACGGGTACTCGAAGGGTATGAAACGGCGGCTCACGCTCGCGATGGGGCTCATCAACGACCCTCGGCTCATCTTCCTCGACGAGCCCACCTCAGGCCTCGACGTCCAGAGCAACCTGATCATCCGCGATGTGATCCGGGATCTCACTGCCCGGGGGGTCACGGTCTTCTTGACGACCCACAATATCGAGGAGGCAAACCTCACGTGCGACCGGGTCGCGATCATCAACCATGGCATGATCGCCGCGATCGATTCTCCCGAGAAACTCAAAGGCACCATCCAGAGCGTCCAGTCGGTCGAGGTCGCCCTCGACCCGGTCCCGGAGCATGCGGAAGACGGTTTGCGCGGGATCGCGACCGTGAGCGAGGTGCGGAAGCTCGGCGACAAGTTCCGGCTCATCACCGAAGACCCCCCGGCCGTGATCGCCGGCGTCATGGAGTACGCGGAAGCGCGGGGGGCCCGGGTGATCAGCGTCAACACGTACGGCCCGAGCCTGGAAGATGTCTTCATCAAGCTGACCGGCCTCGAAGTCCGGACCCGGGGGGTGAAGACTGTTGACTGAAGAATGGGTCCGGCAGCTCCGGGTCGAGTTCATTGCAGCCTGGGCGATCGCAAAGAAGGACATCCTCATCTACTATCTCAAGCCGAACATCATCGTCTCGGGCATGCTCTTTCCCCTCTTCATGTTCCTCGCGTTCGCGGTCGGGAGGCCCGGGGCACCCTCGGTCATGATCCCCGGCCTCATCGCGATCACCATCCTCTTCTCCGCCTCGTCCATCGAGCCGGTCTCGATCCCGATCGAGCGGCGGATGAAGACCTTCGACCGGCTCATCTCCGCCCCCGTTTCCCTGCACGCGGTCGTGCTCGGCGAAAGCCTGAGCGGGTTCCTGTACAGTGTCGGGATCGCGGTTGTTCCGTTCCTCGCGGGCATCGTCCTCTTCGGGACGCCGGTGACAAACCCTGTCCCGCTCGTCCTCGGCGTCCTCCTCACCTCGTTCTGCTTTGCCACGATGGGGACCCTCTTTGCCTCGTACCCGACCGAGAGCCCGGGCGATATCATGTCGATGCTCAACGTAGTCCGGCTCCCGCTCATCTTCATCTCCGGCATCTTCATCCCTATCGATCAGATCCCCGGCATGGCCCAGTATGCCACGTACTTCTCACCCCTCACGTACGGGAACGACCTCATCCACGCCGCGTACTCCGGTACCACCTACTTCAGCCCGTTCGTCGACATCGCAATGCTCCTCGTCTTCATCCTCGTCTTCCAGTTCGCGGCGAACAGGCTGTATAAAAAATTCAATGAATGATACAGGCCACTAGCTGAACTGTACCGGTCCCGTGAAGGGGGGCCGCATATCAGGCCCCTTCTCCCGCGAAAAAGAGCTGGCCGGGCACAGGGGGATCGGGACAGGAAAAAAAGGAAAAAAAATTACGCGGTCTCGATGTTGTCGGCCGCTTCAAGCCCGAGCACTTTTATCGACTCCTCCCGCATCTTGAACTTCTGGATCTTGCCGGAGATGGTGATCGGGAAGTCCTGGACGAACATCACGTACCGCGGGATCTTGTAGTGGGCGATCCTGCCCTTGCAGAAGTCCTTGACGTCCTGTTCGGTCATGGCCTGCCCCTCCTTCATCTTCACCCATGCGCAGAGCTCCTCGCCGTACTTGATATCCGGAACGCCCACGATGTACACGTCCGCGATCTTCTCGTGGTGGTGCAGGTACTCCTCGATCTCCCGCGGGTAGATGTTCTCGCCGCCGCGGATGACCATGTCCTTGAGCCTTCCTACGATCCTGAAGTAGCCCTCCTCATCCATGGTCGCGAGATCGCCCGTGTGGTTCCAGTGATCCTTGTCGAGCGTGGCATGCGTGGCTGAGGGGTTGTTGTAATAGCACTTCATGACGCAGTAGCCGCGGGCGCAGATCTCGCCGATCTCGCCGAACGGCACGATCTTGCCGGTCTTGGCGTCAACGATCTTGAGCTCGGTGTGCGGGAATGCCCGGCCCACCGTCGCGACCCGGCGGTCGAGCGGGTCTCTCGTAGTCGTCATCGTGACGCCGGGGCTCGTCTCGGTCTGGCCGTACACGATCACGATCTCGCTCATGTGCATCCGGGTGTTCACCTCCTTCATCACCTCGATCGGGCAGGGGGAACCGGCCATGATGCCGGTCCGGAGGGAACGGAGGTCGTACTTCGCGAAGTCCGGGTGGGAGAGCTCGGCGATGAACATCGTCGGGACGCCGTGGACGGCCGTGCAGTGCTCCTTCTCGACGGTCTTCAGGACTTCCCCGGCATCGAAGGCCGGGGCAGGGATGACCATCGTCGAGCCATGGGTGACGCAGGCAAGGTTCGCGAGGACCATGCCGAAGCAGTGGTAGAAGGGGACGGGGATGCAGAGCCGGTCCTTCTCGGAGAAGCCCATGCCCTCGCCGATGATGAACCCGTTGTTGAGGACATTGTGGTGGGTCAGGACTACGCCCTTCGGGAAACCCGTGGTGCCGCTCGTGTACTGGATGTTGATCGGGTCGTCGAACGAGAGGGCCTGGCCCCGCTCGACCATCTCATCGACTGAGATCTCCTCTGCCTTTTTCAGGAAATCGTCCCAGGTATACATGCCGTTGTAGGGGATGTCCCCGAGAAATATCACGTTCTTGAGGAACGGGAATTTCTCGCTCGAGATCCTGCCGGGCTTTGCCTCGTATGCCTCGGGGCAGGCCTCGTAGAACATCCCCACGTAGTCCGAGGTCTTGAACCGGCCCTGGACGATCAGGGTCTGGATCTCGGACTGCTTGAGCACGTACTCGAGCTCGTAGGTGCGGTACGCAGGGTTGATGTTCACCATGATCGCACCAATCCTTGCAGTCGCGAACTGGACCACCACCCATTCGGCATGGTTCATGGCCCAGATACCGACCCGGCCGCCTTTCTCCACGCCAAGGCCCATCAGGCTGCGGGCTACCTGGTTCACCCGTTCGAGAAAATCCCGGTACGTCCAACGGATATCCTGGTGCACGGATACGATCGCTTCCGTATCCGGGTACTTTGCCGCGACACTGTCGACCATCTCTCCGATGGTCATTCCCAGCAGGGGGACTGCTGATGTTCCGCACGTGTAGCTGCCTTCAACCATTGGAACACTATGGGACACCGGATATTATATTCGTGATGATCTGAAACGGGACGTGGTGCAGCTGCAGGTACTCCCCGCAATACCCACCGTATCTGCCCGGATTGTGAAACCGGATTCTTTTGAACGACAAAACCGGAAGAACGGAATTGCGTGCCCGGAGCTTGTGATGCACCCCGCAACATCATGGTGCACCGTTCCCGGCACAATGCACGGGCACCTCCCGGATACCGGCTTTTTGATTCCGGATACCGGGACACGCTCGATCCTCCGGGTGACTTCTGTGGTGCTGGTGAAGATCCGGGAAGAACAAAACTCTTAAGTTTATACACTGCGATTTTATTCAGGTCAGCACGGGAATACCGTCCCGGTTGGCAGTGAGGGGTTGTGGCCTAGCCCGGTATGGCGACGGGCTCCAGCGGTCTTTGCGTTCTTTCGTGCTCGCAGATGATGAACAATGGGTCTACTGACATAATCTTTCCGGCTTCGGCCGGAGAGGCCGACTAAAAGAAACTCGCATGAGTTTCGGGTTGGTGGATGATGACCCGTTGGAGCACTGATGCATGTCGGAGAGACCCGTCGATCGTGAGTTCAAATCTCACCAACCCCACGTTTTCTGAAACAGCATCCTGATCTTCTGGCAACCGTTGCCTCCCGTCCCTGAGGGCACGGCTTTTTACTGTTCCTCACCCGATTCCGTACCATGACAAGCGAACGCTACCAACGCGGGTGGGAGAAGCTGAAAGAGGTCGATGGGGAGGCTGGCGAGAAGGTGATCGCAAGCCTCCGGGATATTGCACCGGACCTCGGCCGGTTCACGATCGAGTTCCCGTTCGGGGACATTTACACCCGGCCCGACCTGGACCTCCGGTCCCGGGAGATCGCGGTTGTCGCAGCACTAACTGCTCTCGGTACGGCAGCCCCGCAGCTGAAAGTGCATATCCACGGGGCGCTCAATGTCGGCGTCACGCGGGATGAAGTGGTGGGGATCATCACGATGATGGCAGTCTACGCGGGGTTCCCGGCTGCGCTCAACGGGATGGCTGCGGCAAAAGAGGTATTTGCGGAACGGGATAAAAAAACCTGACCCGATGGTTATTTTCTGCTGGTCTTCCTTGCTTTTTTCCCCTCTTCAAGCCCGGCGAGGGCCGCAGGCAGGCACTCGAGCACCGTGACGAGCCCGGTGAGGTGCAGGTTCATCACGACTGCGCCTACGATCTCTTCCTTGGTCGCACCGGCCCGGTGGGCCATGATCGCGTGCAGCCGTACCCCATCGGGGTTGCGTGTCGCGGTCTGGATCGCGATGTTGATCAGCTGTTTCGTCTTGGGATCAAGGCCGTTTAAGGATCTCTGGACCTCGACGAGGCTGTTAAACCGCTCGGCAAGTTCCGGGCATTCCCTCTGGAACAGATCGTACGGGTTCTTCTTCATGGCAGATTCTCACTTTTGTACGTAGTGGTGGAAATGCGCGGTAATAAGCGCTTCGAACCGGCTCCGGTACGGCCTGTTGGTAACTTTATCATATATTGCCGGCACATAGTAGAACAATACGGAGAGTTCCATGTATCAAGTCGGAGAAGCACTTATTGGCGATGGCGCGGAGCTGGCGCACATCGACCTTCTGGTGGGCGAGAAGGAAGGCCCGATCGGCACGGCGTTTGCAAACGCGATCTCACAGCTCTCGGCGGGCCACACCCCGCTCCTTGCAGTCGTCCGCCCCAACCTGCTGACAAAGCCGGCGACCCTGATCATCCCGAAGGTCACCTTGAAGGACATGTCGCAGGTGAACGAGATGTTCGGCCCCGTGCAGGCCGCGGTGGCAAAGGCGGTCGCGGACTGCGTCGAGGAAGGCATATTCGGCACGATCGATATCGAGAAGATCGTCATCCTTGCCTCCGCGTTCGTCCACCCCGAGGCAAAGGACTACAACCGGCTCTACCGGTACAACTACGGCGCCACGAAGCTCGCGATCAACCGTGCGCTCGCGAACTTCCCGGACGCGAAGACCCTCGTGTACGAGAAGGACCGGGCAGCCCACGCGATCATGGGCTTCAAGGTCCAGCGCCTCTGGGACCCGCCGTACCTGCAGGTCGCCCTCGACCTCGTGGACATGGCCCGGGTGGCAAGCGTCCTGAAGGAACTCCCCGAGAACGACCACCTCATCATCGAGGCGGGCACCCCGCTCGTCAAGAAGTTCGGCCTCTCGGTCCTCTCCGAGATCCGGAAGTTCCGGCCCAATGCCTTCATCATCGCTGATTTAAAAATCCTCGACACCGGCAACCTCGAGGCCCGGATGGCGGCGGATGCAACCGCCGACGCGGTCGTCATCTCCGGCCTTGCCCCCACTTCCACGATGGAGAAGGCGATCGCCGAGGCCCGCAAGGTCGGCATCTACTCCATCATCGACATGCTCAACGTAGCGAACCCGGCCAAGGTCATCGAAAAACTCAAAGTCAAGCCGGACATCGTGGAACTCCACCGTGCGATCGATGTCGACGAGACGGCCCATGCCTGGGGCGACATCCCGGCGATCCGGAAGGCGGCCGGCGGCAAGTTACTTGTCGCCACCGCGGGCGGGATCCGGACCAGCGTGGTGAAAGATGCTTTGAAAGCTGGTGCGGATATTCTCGTGGTTGGCCGTGCGATCACCGCCTCGAAGGATGTTTCCCATGCTGCGGACGAGTTCCTGGAGCAGCTTGACCGGGAAGAGATCGACCAGTTCAGGGTTATGACGGACTTTTAAGAAGTCAGAATAATGTATATTTTTTTAATGAATCAATTCATTGGCCTCATTTTTTACTTATAGTCTGCTAATAAAAGGGTCTAAATAACATAATCCGATCTATATAAGATAATGGTTTTACCAGAAAGTAGCTATATCGTAGGAGAAAGCGAGCTTAAAGAATTCCGTGAAAATGTCGAAAGACAAAATAATTTCTTGGATAACGAAATTAATCGATTGAAACCAACTTCATCGTTTCAAGATTTAGGATCTATTATTTCAACTATTATCCTTTTTATCATTATTTTGGAGATCAACAAAGAAATTTTTTTAAAATATTGGATTCCGGCAATCCTTTTTTTCCTTATATTTACAAAAAGTACGAATTATTTTCGATATTTTAAGATGACAAATGTAAAATCCCAAGATGTTTCAATTCAGCCATCTAGACAGTTAAATATTTCATATTTTTTATCATTGAAAGCCGGTATTATGAATTTAAAATATAATGATATTGCATTTTGCATAATATGGGCCGCAGGTTTTTTTATTCTAATTTATAATTTTTTAGAGATGCAATTAGAGATCAGCCTATATCTCGTTGCATTATTTGGTTTGATATTTCTACTTTCAACATTTTTAATATATAATAATGAGGAGCTTTACGATGTTTTACTTTGGATAAACACAAAAGTTACAACTCCTTTCTTTTCTCTTGATTACTATAAAGATATGAATATTCTAAAATATGCGAATAATTTCAATTTGCCAGAATTACTTAATTTTAAGAAAAGTCATGTTTTTTTTATATTGGGATTATTTATCAGAGATCTCTTAATAATCGTGACGATTCTTATAATTTTCTTTACATTTTTACATAGTACCACATTAGAAATTTTAAAAGATATTTTTATTCTATCCATTTTCCAAATCTTAACATATGTTACACTTTCTTCATTTTTGTCTTTTAAAAAAATTGAAGCATTACATGAGAAACAAAAAAATATGTTAATTTCAGTTACAACATTTTTTGATAAGTCAAGACCGAGCATTGATCGTCAACAACTCAATAAAGCAAAAAATTATTTGAAATTGTCAAAATTGTTTTTAGGATATAGACAAAATTTTGCTATTCTTTTTACATGGGTTGAAATTAAACCAAATGGCGAACTAAATATTGAAGAAAATTATGATCTTTTGTATCAAGAATTAGGTTTAGAATGAATCAATAGCCCAAACATATCATCTGATCGCGGCTGGTTAATGTCCCCGATCTAGGTAAAATGCGTAGCGCAAAACCCGACACGGCATTTTGCGCTTCGGGCATCGCTCATGTGAAATGACCTGCCCCCTCATAAAAAAACTTTTGCGACCCCCCAGACCCTTGGTAAAAATTTTCAGAAACCCATATCTGCTCGAAAAAGGCTCAGCCATGAACATTTCAAAATCATGCTCGGGAGAAATCCTGTTTTAAGGAGTGATCTCACCGAAGACCAGGCCGGATGGTATCGTCGGATGGAGCGTTTTTCACCGTCAGAATACCCCTGCGGGAATTCTGGTACATCGGAGCCCGTTATGAACCCGGCTGTACCTTTTTTCCCTCTACCCCCGGATTTCAGAGGTCATAATTCGGAAAAATGCGGAACCGGGCCGGAATAATGGTACGGTCTCCGGCGGGAACGGATGAGGTCATATATAGCAATGTTACTGTGGCCGAAGGAGGGAGTGGATGTGGTTTGGGAGGCGGCGAGTACCGGCCAAGGGATATGCTGTCCTCCTCCCCGGGGATGTCGGGGATAAAAAGGAATTCTCCAGAGCAAAATTTTTCAGGCAGGGTCCGGTTAAAAAATTCCCGGCAGAGTCTGCTGAAAAAATTGTAATCACGGTCTGCCGGAAAAATTGTTTGGCGCCCGGCATTTTTTCATCCGTGAAACTGCCCGGAGAAATAATTATTTAACTTTCCCCCGGTATCAGAGCATGAGGTTGATTGCATGAAATTCTCCCATGCGTACCACGCGGGTATCGCGCCCGCTCTCCTGCTCTCCGCGGTACTCCTCATTTGTATCATCCCGGTACCGGCCGCAGCAACACCACCGTCCTCGGTCGTGCTCTCCTACGATCAGGCATCTTCCGTACTCAGCGTCACCATCACGCACCCGATCCTGAATATCCCGGAGCATTACATCAAAGAAGTGAAACTGACGGTCAACGGGAACGCCGTCAACGATTCGAGCTATACCGGCCAGGCCTCCGACATCGTCACCTACACGTATCCGCTGGCGCTCCGGCCCGGGGATCTCGTTGAGGCGACTGCGGTCTGCTCCATTGCCGGATCGGGGACCGGGAAATTCATCCTGCCCGGGCCGGCTGCCAACGCCCCGGCCGGGCCGGATCAACCGGCAGCAGCGCCGACGCAGAAAGCATCTGCACCGGCGATCACGGCCGTGGCCGGCCTCGGCATCATCCTTACGATACGGAGGGCGGGCTGAAAGTATCTGCAGGAACCGTAAGGAAGGAAAGGCAGGGCCCGCATTCAGATATTTCGGATCCCGGTATCCTGGCACTGGATGTGGGTTGACAAGATAAAAGTTACGGGTAAATAAGAAAGGGTGTACGGGAGGGGGTATTATGGTGAGTGAGCATCGTCTTCCCACCGTATTGTACCCATGTGACCCCCTCCACCGCTCCTGCCCCTCACTGGACCCGGATTTTCATCGTAAATTTGTTTGAATAAGGGCCCGGGATTGGGTGGAACCGGGAGGGGGTCACATAGGGACATCTTGAAATTGCCGCCCGGGCATTATGCAGTTCCGGACGATCCCGTTGTGCGATTTCTCTGAAGTAAATCTCTCAAAAAAGGGAGGTAATATCCTGCGTGCCGGACCATGTCCGGGCCGGTCAATTGTCCCCACGTGACCCCCCTCCTCCATCGGTGACCCCCGTGACTCCGCCACACAGGAAAAACTCCGGGAGTGACGAAGACAGCATCCACGGACAACAAGAGGGTTCACAGCCCGGCAAATCCCCGGCCTTTATTACGTGTCCGCGAGATGTTATGGGTATGAAGTGGCCGGCATGGCTGAACCGGACGGTCCTGGGCGCCGGGCTCGCAAGTTTCTTCGGCGACCTCGGGTACGAGTCGGTGACCGTCCTCCTCCCCTCGTTCCTGATCATGCTCGGCGCGCCGGTCTATGCCCTCGGCATCATCGAGGGCCTGAGCGACGGGGCCTCCAGCTTCGTCAAGCTCTTCTCGGGCTACTTCGCCGACAAGCTGGGCAGGCGGCGGGAGTTTGCGCTGGGAGGCTCGGTCGCAACCGCTGTCTTCCCCGCGATCATCGCTGTCGCCACCTCGTGGTACGTCGTCCTTGTCGGTAGGCTAGTGGGATGGATAGGCAAGGGGATCCGCAGCCCGTCCCGGGATGCGATCCTCTCGAAATCGGTGGAGAAGAAAGATCTCGGCAAGGCCTTCGGGTTCCACCGGGCCGGGGACACGCTCGGTGCGGTTGCCGGGCCGGCCCTGGCCCTCGTCCTCGTTGCCTCAATGGGTATCCGGGAGCTCCTCTGGCTGGCGGTCATCCCCGGGATCCTTGCATTCGTGGCAATCTGGCTCTTCCTTTTCGAGCGGGACACTGCCCCGCACCCGCGGCCCCGCCCCCTCGTCGCATCGATGAAAGGGCTCCCGTCCCGGTTTAAGGCATTCCTCTCGGCAGTGCTGGTCTTCGGGATCGCGGACTTCTCCCACACCCTGCTCATCGCATTTGCCATCGTCAGCCTCACTCCCTCGCTCGGGTTCACCACCGCGACGGCGGCGGGTGCGGGCCTGTACCTCGTCCGCAACATCGTCTATGCCGGGGCATCGTACCCCATTGGATCGCTCGGCGACCGGATCGGGCGCAGACCGATGCTCGTCCTCGGGTATGCCATCGCGGTCGCAACGTTCATCGGGTTCGTCCTCGCCCCGGCCAACGTGATCGCGTACGGGGTCCTCTTTGCGATGTGCGGATTCTTCATCGCGGCTGAGGACACCCTCGAGAGCGCCCTCGCCGGCGAGATGGTGGAAGAAGAGTCCCGGGCGCTCGGCTTCGGGACACTCGCCACCATGAACGGGGTCGGCGATCTCGTCTCCAGCGTCATGATCGGGTTCATCTGGACATTCGTCGGGTACAGCACCGGGTTCATCGTTGCTGCTGTCATCGGGGCCGCCGGGACTCTTCTCCTCATCTGGACTACCCGCAATCCGCACGGAGCAGGGAAGTCGCCTGCATAGTCCGACCTGGTTCCCGGGCCCTGATGCACGGTCCGGCAGCGGACCAGGTCCCGGGCCTCCCCCTCACCTCAGCCCCCACGCCTTCGACAACATGAGCCTGTTTTAGCTAACCACCGGGTTCAACGCTTACCCGCACCGCGGTAAACGGGGGAACCCGGCCATTCTGGCAATATATGAGCATCTCCCTCCCATGCTGTCTTGCACGATGGGAACCAGAAACGGAACCCGGAGAAGCAAAAAAAAGTGCAGGACTGATACAAAAATGAAAATAAGAAATTTCCTCCTTCCCCTTTGTCTCGTACTCATGCTGGCGGTTGCCATCCCTGCAATCGCGGCAGCAGACGATGCACAGGTCACAGTAACGCCGACAGACACCATCGCCCCGGTGGACACCGTTGCCCCCGCGGCCGCCCCGGGCTTCGACCCGCTGGGCTCGCTTGCCGGGATCTTCGGGCTCCGGCAGGACATCCACGCCGACAGGGCGTCGGATAAGAACCTCACCGAGGGCATCCAGGACAACCGACAGGAAATACACCAGAACTGGTGGGACAACTTCAACATCTTCGGGAACATCCTCGGGAACCGGGAGCAGGTCAGGAGCGACCAGGCGCTCGATCTCTCGAACCGGACCGCAGACAACGGGCTCCGGCAGGACATCCACACCGACCGCGTTGATCTGCGCCAGGACCCCGGCAACGCGAGCGCCTACCGGGCGGATATCGGCACGAGCAGGGGCGACATACAAGACAACCGGCAGGACATCGCCCTTAACCACGAGGATATCCATGACGAACGAAATGCATCGCAGCAGGACCGGGTGGCAATCCAGGAGACACGGCAGGCAGACATCCAGCTCCGGCAGACAAATGCCGCTTCCTGGCAGGACGTACGCCAGAACCGGCAGGATATACGGAACGAACGCGGGGACAAGGGCTCCGGTTCGTAGAATTTTTTTCAGATCTCCCGTGCATGGATTCGCGGTACATTCTCAGCATAAATGGCACCGCGAACGAGCAGTGAGATCGATCTCGTTCAACCGGTTTACCTGGTATCGCGGTGAAACGGTCGCAGTCCGGAAACAGCGCTGCACCATCAAAAATTACCGGGAGATCTACCGTCTCAGGATCAACGACAGGAACAGGAGGCCAAGTAAGATATTGACGACCAGGAGGACGATCAGGACGCGTCCCAGCCAGCGATGACTCATCCGGATGACGTTTTTCGATGCATGTACCTGTTTAATCAGATAGCCGGCAGTTATCGTGATAATTACCAGGATTCCTATTGCCACACCTGCGATCTCGTGGATATTGCGGAGGTGGGGAAGACCGGAAAGAGCGACCATATAGATGCCGATAAACAGGCCGGCAATGATACAGGCGCCGCCTGCTGCTTCAAGGGCCACGTGATTCCTGTACCAGTTCCCGGTCCTGTGGTATCTCGCGGTGACAAAACCGGCAACGAGGAGTATAAAACCCGTCGACATCAGCAGGACATGATACGGCCAGTATACCGGAACCCCCTGGCTGAAATGTCCGGATCCTCCCCCGGGCGACGGCGGAGCCTGGACGAGTGCAGAACTACAACCGATCACCACAACTGCGGCGATGAGTATACCGGAGAAATTCTTCTTCCCCATCCGTGCACAGGGCAGGTGACGGGTCGTGAATTCGCGGGGTTTTCCCCGGGGATCAGGTTCGGTGGAGACATATCCTCAGAACCGCAGTATAGAGTACTTCGATATTTATCTTTTGGGATAGGGTTCCCACTCAGATATCCTTAAACGCCTCCTTTACCTACATCCTCCCGGAGATCCACCATGGAGAAGATCAAGCTCGGCCCGATGCCGTACATGAGTGTTCTGCCCACCGTGCTCGTGGGCGCAAACGTAAAGGGAAAGCCGAACTACATGACCGCAACCTGGGCGACCGTTGCCTGCATGGCCCCGCCGATGGTCTGCGTGGCGATCAACAAGGCGCGGTACACCGCGAAAGGGATCGGGGAGAACAGGACCTTCAGCCTGAATATACCCTCCGTAGAGCGCGTAATCGAAACCGACCACTGCGGTCTCGTATCCGGCGCGCAGGAGGACAAGTCGAAGGTCTTCAGGTCGTTCTACGGTACGCTGAAGACTGCTCCCCTGGCAGAGGAGTGCCCGGTCAACATCGAGTGCAGGCTCTTCAAAGCCGTGGACTGCGGGAGCCACCAGCTGTATATCGGCGAGGTCGTCGAGATCCATGCTGACCCGGCCTGCGCGACGGACGGGAAACCGGATATCACAAAGATCGGGCCGATCATCTACTCCCAGGCCGCGTATTTCGCCGTAGGGAAGCAGGTAGAGGCGGCGTTCTCGGCAGGGAAAAAGTACCGGAAGAAGTGAGAGGCGGGATGTTCCGGGAAAAATTGTTTTTACCCATAGGTCCCGGTCCCTTTTTCAGGATCCCCGGATATATTAAAAAGGTCCCTGAAAAATTACGCCCTGCACCATGAATGCATGGTATCCCCCGTTGATTAATGCCCATCCGCACCATCCGGCAAAGCAAGGAACCCGCAGAAACACCAGGGCACCCATGAGAAATGTCTTATTAATCTCTGCTCCAATCTTCCTATGGTTCAAAATACGTGAGCTGAAGCAAAAAACCCTGAAGGGTTGCCAGCCAGGTGGTCTGCCGAGGTGATATACCTGAAAACATTCCGGTACCTTGTGTTCGTTACTGCAATAACTCTTACACTCATCCTTTTTCCGCTGGTTTCGGGTGCCCCGATACAACCGGCCGTTGGTACAGGGATCGCAGCGCGAACACTTGCAGCGCGACCCGGAGCGTTATTCACCCCGTTTGTCTCTTCCCTGGTCCTCTTTGCGGTACTTGCCGGAATATCGGCAGTGCTGATCCTCTTCATCCGCCAGAGATATCCCGCAGCGTCCCGCACCCGTCAGCCTGGAAGCCCGATGACCTTTACTATCCTGACTGCGGTCGCCTACATTATTCTTGGCTCCACCATTGCCGTTCTGACAATCCTTATCCTGACCGCCCTCGCGGCCTCGGTTTCCGGCAACATGGCGATCACCGGTGCGAAGGTGGCCTGTGCCCTGTGCATCTACCTGTCCGTGTCATCGTTTTTCCTCGCGTACAGCGTCATGAAGTCAGAATCGTTCCCTGCGATGACCGGGCTGCATGGAGCGCTTGCCGCGCTCGCAATTCCGGGCTTTGCATTCCTGATGATCTTCACGCCCGAGCGCCGGGAGAACGGGCTCTTTTTACTTATTGTCGTGCTCGCAGCTTCTGCAGCCATCACGTTCTGGCAGTACAGGAAACACCTGCTGCCGCAACCCCCCTCCGGGGCAGCTGCCGCCGGCAGGGATCCCCCCTCCTCTTCCGGACCGTCCATCACCGTCCTTGGTCCGGGTCCGGCCGGCAGCGCTACGGAGCACGGGGGCGGGGGACCTGCCCCCCGGTCTTCTGCCGGACCGTCATACCGTTTCCCGGACGAGCTGAAGGGTAACTATTATGATATCTCCTCTGTCGGGAGCGGCGGGTTTGCGATGGTATTTTCGGCAAACCGCATATCCGACGGAAAAAAGGTAGCGGTTAAGATCCCCCTCAGATATAATGAAGTGACCGGGAGCAGTTTTTTAAACGAGATCAGAGTATGGGAGACCCTCCACCATCCCCATATTGTCGACGTATTAAAAGCCAATATCCTTCCCCTTCCCTATGTCGAAATGGAATACATCCCCCAATCGCTCGATGCTTTCCATAAACCCATTCCTGTTAAACAGGCGCTCAACATCATCCACCAGATCGCAGACGCCCTCAGCTATGCACACGACCTCGGGATCGTCCACCGGGATATCAAACCCCACAATATCCTCTTGACCGGTGACGTGACCCCCAAGATAACGGACTGGGGGCTGAGCAAGGATCTTTCCGGCGGTGATAAAAACAAGTCAAGCGTTATCGGGTATTCGCTGGAATATGCCGCCCCGGAGCAGATATCGCCGACAGGGTTCGGAAAGACCGACCAGCGGACCGATATCTACCAGATCGGGGTTGTTTTTTATGAACTGGTCACCGGTCGCCTCCCTTTTGCCGGGGAAGGTGTCATTGATACCGGCCAGGCAATCCTCCATAAAATGCCCGTGCTACCGTCAGAGTACAACCCGGAAGCTGCCGTCGTGGACGCGATTATTATAAAATGCCTTGAAAAAGAGCCTTCCCGGCGGTTTCAGTCTGCGGCTGAACTGCTCGATGCACTCCTTCTAATTGAATCGGGACATCTACGGATGGAATATTCGGCATTTTCCATTCATGAACTACTCTCAAAAGTCCTGGATGCGGGCGGGTATGCGGTAAAAGCCGACATCGTTACCGATGTCCCCCGTGATCTCGTCTTTGAAGGCGATGCCGGCAAAATAGCGATTGTGCTGAACACGCTCCTTTCGAATGCAGTTCAGTATGCAAAACCGCCGCGGAAGGTCCGTGTGACATACCAGTCGTCCCCGGCCGATTCACACCATCATCTTGCAGTCCAGGATAACGGGCTCGGGATCACAGAAGCCCAGCTCGATATCATTTTTAAACGATCACAGGATCCGGGTCCGGCCGGGTCCGGCAAACAATATGAAAAGACCGGTGTTTCACTTTCCCTTGCGAAAAAGTACATACAGATGCATGGGGGGTATATCAGCGTGGACAGTGTTGCCAACGTTGGAAGCACGTTCACGATCCATATCCCGAAAATCCCAAAGAAAAAGTGATGGTACAGGGAAGTCCTCCCATTACCGTGCATGAGAAGCCAGAGATACCGGAGAACAGGAAAAACCCCCGTAGGAGACCTGGAATTCCGGACAAGGACTTCAATAAAGAAACAAAGGAACCGGAGGTAAAAGACGCACGCGATACATGAGTCTCGCGTACAACGGTCCTTTGTTAAAAATGGTGAAACAGATCCCTACGCTTTCACTTCCAGGTCCATCTCGATGCCACCGATCGCCCCGAGCACGATGTTGTACACGATCGCGGCGATTGCACCGCCGATGAACCCGCCGATTCCCCCGATAATAATCATCATGACCCATCCGACAAGTCCCGCCCCGATGCCGAGTGCATGTATGCCTCCCATCGCCGAGGCCATGCCGCCGATATCGATGGCAAGGAAGATTCCCATAAAGAATCCCCAGATGAGACCGATAACAGCACAGAACTTCGCGACACTCAGAACACCAAACTGTTTGATCATATATGCAGTAGTTGCCATAACACTCCGTCCCCCCTGTGAGGGATAATGAAGGATATTCTTCCGGAAAGATAAACGATGCGGGTGTATTCCGGAGATAATGCCCCTTCATGAGGATACGTGAAAAGCCATGTACGGAAGCCCTGTCGGGAGGGACGTTCATGACAGTAACAGGAAGCCCGCGGGAGCGGGTCTCCGTCTGATCCAGGAAAAGGCAGTCCAGTCGCTTCCTGCAAGCTTGAATATCTTAATTACCCCCAAACTGCCATACCCTCTGTTCAGGAACATCCCCGGATGGAGGAACAATAAGATGGTCAACAAAGGCTGACAGTTACGGATGAAACGTCTGGTCGAACGGCTCATCACCGGCAACAGGCGGGTACCGCTGAACAAGCTGGAAAAGGAACTTCACGCCCTGGGATTTGTCGAGCTCGGAGCTGACCAGGTAGCGGTGGCATTCGAGCACAGGGCAATGGAACTCTACCTTGAGATAGGGCTGGATGACAGCCGGCTGATCCACAGCTACTTCATCATGCCTTTCGAAGAGAAGGATAAGAAGCGGCGGAAGTACCGGTGGTAAACTTCAGACATCCGGGCGGCACCTGATCCCTGCCGTGCCCGTTCACCGGCAGGGGCAGTGAACGACCCGTCTGGCGATGTTACATTGAGGGTATCACGGTAGCCAGATGGCAACGCCGGTACAAAAAAATGACGGAAAAATGATTTGCCGGTCCGCGTAGCGGGAAGGAAAACTGGTGCCGGACCGCCTGTTAACGGCTAGGTATCGCCCGGATCCGGCAATGGTTTTCCGGAATGAGGGGGTACTTCCCCCGGGGAGGAGTTGTTTTCCTGTTTCCGGACATATTTCACGGCCGATTCTACCGGTATTGCAATGCTGATGACACAGGCAAAAACAAGTCCGATAATAATGAAGGATCTCTTTCTCATACCATCCACCTCAATTGTTTGATATATCTTCATTCATCTTATTTACTATATAGTCTTATCCTTTCCAATCCTGACAAGATTTTAACGTATCACATGAAATATGATTGGAAATTTTCCTGCATTGTCCAACATCCGCCACATTCATCCGGATTATGCGCCCCCTCCTTTTCGGAAACGCAACCGGATGCCAAAAAGGCCGGTGATTCGGTGACGATACATCTTTCCGCCGGCATCCTGCGGTCAGATGTCTGCAACCGCAACAAAGCATATATATAAGGATTTCTTGAAATACTCGATAAATACACCCGGGTCGCCTTATATCGTATGTACCGTCCTGGCATTGCAAAATACAGCGGGCACGTTCCATGTACTCTATCCTGTATGTTGATGACGATGAGATATTGCTGGGTGTCAATAAGATCTATCTCGAGAGAGACAGCGATCTCGCCGTTGACATCGCCACGTCCGCCCGCGAGGCGCTGGAACGGATTCCCTCTGCGCACTACGATGCGATCCTCTCCGATTACCAGATGCCCGTCATGGACGGGATCGAATTCTTGAAGGAAGTCCGTTCGCGCTACGGCAACGTGCCCTTCATCCTCTTCACCGGCAAAGGACGGGAAGAGGTGGTGATCGAGGCCCTCAACAACGGCGTCGATTTTTACGTGCAGAAAGGCCCCGATCTCAGGGGCATGATTGCGGAACTGAACTATACGATCCACCGCGCCATCGAACGGCGCCGGATCGGAGAAGAGCTGAAACGGTCCCGCCAGCAGATGACCGATATCATCAACTTCCTGCCCGATGCCACGTTCGTCATCGATACCCGCGGCAGGGTGATTGCCTGGAACAATGCGATAGAAACGATGACCGGCTGCCGGAAGGAAGATATCATCGGGAAAGGGGATTACGAATACGCGATCCCCTTTATCGGGGTACGGAAACCCCTGCTCATCGATCGCGTGCTCAAGGAGCACTCCGGCACGGACCTGCCGTGCCCGGGATTCCGGCTCCCGGGGAACAAGATCTCCCTGAACCTCTTTGCCCCGACCATGAACGGGTGCCAGGGGGTCCATCTCTGGATCCATGCCGGCCCGCTGTACGATGAGGACGGGGTTGTGGAAGGGGCCATCGAGACGATCCGGGACATCTCCGAGATCCACCAGATCAAACGCGATCTCGACCTCTCCCGGGATGCGAATCTCGGTTTTGCCAATATCCTGCCGGTCGGTGTGTACGAGATCGACCTGAACTGCCGGCTCACGTTCGCCAACACCACCTGTTACCAGCTCTTCGGGGTCGCGCCTGAAGAGTTCAGCAGGGGAATCAATATCCTCGATTATGTCACCGCTCCCGATCGCGATCAGGCCTTTCGCGATATCCGCGTGGCGGCACAGAACGGGTCGTCCCATGGCCAGGAGTACCTGCTCCGGAAGAGCGACGGCAGCACGTTCACGGCCCTGATCTACGGGGCTCCGGTGATCGATCCCGAAACACGACAACCTGTCGGTCTCCGGGGTATCATTATCGATCTGACCCGCCGCAGGCAGGAAGCGCAGGAGCTTCATGAGAGCCAGGAACGGCTCAGACTTGCGCTCAGGGCCGGGGACATCGGTATCTGGGATATCGATATGCGCACCCTTGTTGTCCGTGACATCAGCGAATGGGCGAATACCGTGATGGGATATGACTTTGACCCCAGGTCGATTACCATAAACACCTGTAAAACGCTGGTACACATCCTGGATATGCCAAAGGTCCTCATTGCATTCTTCAGGCACCTGAATGGGAAAGCCCCGTATTTCGAGACCGGGTTCCGCCTGAAGCACCATGACGGCAGCTGGAGACAGGTGGCAGTGCGCGGGAAGGTGATCGAACGTGCTGCCAATGGCCAACCGGTGAGGATTACGGGGACGATCAGGATGATGACGGAGACACCGGGAGGTTCTCCGGCCTGTGGAGACGGGCCGGCAGGCCCCGGCTCCTGAAGGGGCCCGGATTTCTGTCGTCACAACCCCAGGTCATTGTACCCGGCGTTCTCGTACCGCCATCCGGTTCCCGAACCCAATCCTTAACACCTTCCCGGCAGACATCAGAAACAGCATGAGACCCGTGATCTTTTCAGGAGGGGAGAAACCCTATGGAGCAGGCACCCTTTGATCCGCATATCATGAAAGCGATCCTCTTATCGCAGAGGGCAGAGATCACGGAGCACCAGATCTATGCGAGAATCGCTTCCGTAACCCGGGATGCCAATAACCGGAGCGTGCTCGAACGGATTGCGAGAGAAGAGATGGGACACTACGATATATGGAAACAGTATACCCGGAGGGACGTGGCACCGGACTCCATCAGGATTGCTTTTTATTCCGTCGTCGCCCGGCTGCTCGGCATCACGTTCACCCTCAAGATGATGGAGAGCGTGGAAAAGCGGGCACAAAGGCCGGATCCGGTGCTGGTATCTGCAATCCCGGAGATCCCGGGGATGCTTGCCCGGGAGGAAGAGCACGAACGGGAGCTCATCGCCCTTATCGATGAGGACCGGCTGCGGTACATGGGATCCGTCGGTACTGGGGCTCAACGACGCCATCGTTGAATTCACCGGTATGCTCGCCGGGCTCACCTTTGCCCTCCAGAACTCCCGGATCATCGCGGTTGCGGCCCTGATCACCGGCGTTGCAGCCGCCCTTTCGATGGGGTCTTCCGAATACCTGTCACAGAAATCCGAGCCCACGGCACCCGATCCTATCCGGGCAGCAACCTACACCGGCATTGCCTATATGGTCGTTGTCGTCCTGCTCATCTCCCCGTATCTCCTCCTCCACAGCCCCTATTATGCCCTTGTGCTTACGCTCCTCGGTGCAGTCGCCGTCATCTTCCTTTTCACGTATTATATCTCGGTGGCAAAGGATCTCCCCTTCCGTTCGCGTTTTCTGGAGATGCTCGCAATCAGTTTCGGGATCGCCGGGATCTCCTTTGTCATCGGCCTTGTCATCCGATTTTTCCTGAATATCAGCATCTGAAGCGGGGAAACAGACAGCCCCCTCTTTCCGGATGGGACCGGGCCCCTCGCAGGTCCGGATAGCTTCAGGGATACCTGGTACACGGGAGCCTGCAGCATCATTCCTATTCTTTTAATATGTCGCGGATGAAACGGGAATAACTGAATAAATAATGCCCCCTCCCGAATCCCCCTATGAAGAGCAGGCGGCCAGCCTTGCACAGCAGGGAAAGGTCAACGAAGCCCTTGAGTGCTATGACCTTGCCCTTACATCCAACCCGGATAATGACGTGATCCTCAACAGCAAGGCAATCGCCCTCATCAGCCTGCACAGGTTCAGGGAAGCCCTTGAGACCACGAAGCGGGCGGCAGCGATCAACCCGGCATCCGTCGATGTCTGGATCAATATGGGGGTCGCCCTGGAAAAACTCGACCGGCCGCAGGAAGCCTCGGAAGCCCTCGAGCGCGCCGTCGCACTTTCTCCCTACAATGCCTACGCACGGGCGCTCCTGGGGATCATTTACCAGAATATGGACATGGGCGAGAAGGCAGAAACGCAAAACCGGAAACTCCAGGAAATTGTCTTTCCCAAGGGGTACGCAGGTTTCTTCTTTGCCACTGCCGCATTCCTCCTTGGTATCCTGCTCGGGGGGATACAGGGTGTGGAAGGCAGGCCTCCTGCAATAAGTCTGACATCCCAGGCGATCATTGTGGTCTTCTTCTGCATCGTCTGCTGGCTGTACTGGCGTTCCTTAAAAATGTGGACAGAGATCAACCGCAATGTGATCCTCGTCCCGGTCCCGTCGGTGACAAAACCGGGACGGGGATCGAACGTCATGTACTTTATCCTCGTGGGGATGGTCATCGTGTTTGCAGTGGGTATCCTGACGGGCAACGGGGTCTGGACCTGGCTGCACTGATACACGTCCCTGACGTGCTTCCTGGTTCACGGTGACGCAGCCCCGATCGTCCCATCCGGCCCCCGTGCCGGCAATTCGGAGGGGAAGCGTAAAAGATCGATGTCCGGATAAATGTCCCCTTTTACACGCCGGGCTGCTGCTGGGTTGCACAGTGGAAGGTGCCGAACCCCTCGACCATGGCCCGGGCGTCGATCCCGATCACCGTGCGGTCAGGGAAGTGATCCTGGAGGACCTGCAGCGCCGCGGCATCGTGGGGATCATCGAAGACCGGCACAATCACGACCGTGTTCCCGATATAGAAATTGGTATAGCTCGCCGGGAACCGCTGGCGGTCATCCCCGATCATCCCCGGCATCGGTAGTTTTACCACGGTAAGGGGTCTCCCGTCCTGGTCATTCGAGCTGCGGAGGATCTCGTAATTGTCGTGAAGGGCAGGGTAGTTGGCATCGGCGGTATCGGCCTCGCAGGCACATGCCACGGTCGACGGGCTGATGAACCGTGCGATGTCATCGACATGCCCGTCGGTATCGTCGCCGGCGATCCCGTCGTTGAGCCAGATCACGTTCTCGACCCCCAGGTACTCCCGGAGCCGGTCTTCGATCTCGTCCGCGGAGAGCGACGGGTTGCGGTTGGGGTTGAGAAGGCAGGACCGGGTTGTCAGGACGGTGCCTTTCCCGTTCACATCAATCGATCCTCCTTCCAGCACGATCCCCGGTTCGAATACGGGCAGGCCAAGCTTCCGGTTCAGCTGCAGCGGGATCTTCCCGTCCCGCACCTGGTCGTCGTACTTGCCGCCCCAGGCATTGAAGTTCCAGCGCACCATTGCGATCCTGCTGAGGGCGCGGTTGACAACAAATGTGGGGCCGTAGTCGCGGATCCAGATATCGGAATAGTCGTTCGTGTGGAACGTCACCCGCCCGAGGTCAACCCCCATCTCCCGGAGCCTGCCCCTCACGTTCCGGCGGATCACCGCCGTCGGAACAAGCACCTCGACCCGCTCCGAGGCATGGATGTGCCGGATGAACTCGTAGTACACCTGCTCCACCCGGGGGATATCCGGGAATGTCCGGGTGTTATGGGGCCAGGAGATCCATACCGATCCGTGCGGCTCCCATTCAGCCGGGCATGTGGAATCCCCGGTTGCGGGGGGTATCACCGGTGCGCAGGGAGGGAAATGTCACGTCACTGCCCGGGAACGGCGTCACGATCCGGTGATAGGTGTCGGGGCGACGGTTCCTGAAGAAACCCCATGAGTCCTGCACCTCCGCATTCATCGCAAGATCGACCGGGACGATCAGGACCTGTTCCCCTTCCCCTGCACGGGCGATGACTTTCCCGAAGGCATCCGCGACAAACGAGCCCCCGAAGAACCGTATCGCCCCTTCGGTCCCGACCCTGTTCACTGCCGCGATATGGACGCTGTTCGCCACGGCATGGCCCCGCTGGATCAGTTCCCATGCATCCTGCCAGTTGCCTTCCACCGGCTCCCGCGGCCCGGGATGCCCGATTGCCGTAGGATAGAAGATGATCCCTGCCCCTTCCAGTGCAATGCACCGGGCAGCTTCCGGGAACCACTGGTCATAGCAGATGAGGACGCCGATGCGACCGTAACGGGTGGGAAAAACCCGGTATGCATTGCCGGGATAGAAATACCCTTTTTCGAAAAAGCCCGGGTCCTGGGGGATATGGACTTTACGGTACGGCTCGGAGAGGCTCCCGTCAGCATCGATGACCACGGCCGCGTTGCAGAACCGGCCGTCGGCGGTTTTTTCATAGATCGGTACGATGACAGCAACCCCGTGCCCGCGGGCAATGCGGGAGAACAGATCCGTGGACCGCCCGGGGATGGTCTCGGCAAACAGCGATGCGTCCCTGCCGGGGTGCTGCGGGAAGTAACGGGAAGCGTAGAGTTCCGGCAGGCAGATGATCTGTGCGCCTGCCCGTGCCGCCGCCTCGACGTTCCGGCATGCAGTTTCGATATTTTTATCCATGTCGGAGGACATCGCCATCTGGATGAGTCCAACCGTTACCTCTCCCAGTTCCACACACCTCGTGGTATACGGATTTTTCTTCATGGGATATCAGGATATCCATCCATATCCCGCCGGTCCGGTCTTTCCCCTGGTGGCCCGCCGTTGAAGGAACGCCTTGCCGGGATAGATCAGATTCGTGATCCGGAATTTCCGCTGATTTTAGTAAAAAAAAGCACAAAGCAGTCACATTTATAACACTCCATGGTAAATTTCAATAACAAAGGGATTGCATGAAGAAGAACACATTTTATCTTTTGATCGGGTGCATTGCCGTCGCGTTGCTAGCGATTTTCTGGTATTCCGTTGAAATACACAATCCCCTTTTCGTAGAGCTGGCCTTTATCATCGGCATAGTGATTGCCTATTATGCCCGGAAAACGGTGACCGACCTCATCGATGATGAACGCAGCGCGAAGATCACCGAGCAGGCGATGGTGCGGACGTACCAGGTCTTCTGGGTCGGGTTCTGCGCGATCTCGATCGGGGCGGTCATGGATCTCCTGTACATCCCGCAATTTCCCCGGGATCGTTTTATGGGGGAACGCCCGCCGATACTCTTTACTTCGCGGATGATAGGGTATTTCCAGCTCGGACTCCTCTGCCTGATGATCTTCCTGTATGTCGGATTCCGGATATACTATGCCCGGAAATACGGGGACTGGGAGACCGATGAAGAATAAGATCAAAGTCTTCCGGGCGATGCACGATATGACGCAGGAAGATCTTGCCACGGCTATCGGTGTCACGCGGCAGACGATCCTCGCCATCGAGAAGGGAAAATATGTCCCATCCCTCGACCTGGCATTCAGGATCTCGCATTACTTCCACGTGAATATAGAAGAAGTGTTCACGTATGAGGAAGAACCCGGGATGACCGGGGGAGACTAAACGGTTTTTCTCCCACGGACCCCCGGGCATTTTTCTGTATTTCTGTATTGTTGCGCACCGGTCACGGGTGCATCCGGACTCCGGAGTCCTGTGGATTAAGGGGAACCTGCTTTTCTCCGAACAGGTAACCCGGACCAGATAAATCAAAAAGTTTATATTACAAAATGTAAAATATACTTTACACGACCGGCACGGAGGATCGTGCCAGCCAGTATACTACAGGAGAAATCCACGATGAAAGCACCAACAATATACTACGGCGTTCTTGCCGTGTTCTGCGTCATTGCACTCTGCATCGGTTTTGCCAGTGCGGCGGATACTGCGCAGGGCACTCACACCTACTCTCATGGAAAGGGCACCGGACATCCCGGGTTTGACCTGACCAACACCACTGTCCAGCAGGAGATCCTTGCCCGGTACACGAAGCAGGGAGTTGATACCACCGGACTTGCAGCAGCATTCCAGTCAGGCAACATGACTGACGTGAAAACCTGGATGGGATCGCACCGCCCGGCAGCACCCGGGTTTGCGAAGGGATCGTTCAGGAAAACTCCCGACCTGACCAACACCACTGTCCAGCAGGAGATCCTTGCCCGGTACACGAAGCAGGGAGTCGATATCACCGGACTTGCAGCAGCATTCCAGTCAGGCAACATGACTGACGTGAAAACCTGGATGGGATCGCACCGCCCGGGAGCACCCGGGTTTGCGAAGGGATCGTTCGGGAAAACTCCCGATCTGACCAACACCACTGTCCAGCAGGAGATCCTTGCCCGGTACACGAAGCAGGGAGTCGATACCACCGGACTTGCAGCAGCATTCCAGTCAGGCAACATGACTGACGTGAAAACCTGGATGGGATCGCACCGCCCGGCAGCACCCGGGTTTGCGAAGGGATCGTTCGGGAAAACTCCCGATCTGACCAACACCACTGTCCAGCAGGAGATCCTTGCCCGGTACACGAAGCAGGGAGTCGATACCACCGGACTTGCAGCAGCATTCCAGTCAGGCAACATGACTGACGTGAAAACCTGGATGGGATCGCACCGCCCGGCAGCACCCGGGTTTGCGAAGGGATCGTTCGGGAAAACTCCCGATCTGACCAACACCACTGTCCAGCAGGAGATCCTTACGCGGTTCGACAACCAGGGCGTGGATACCAGCGCTCTCAGGACTGCATTCCAGAATGGCGATGCATCCGCAGTGAAGTCATGGTTTGATGCGTTCTTCAAGGCCCACCCGCGTACCGGGCATGGCCAGAGCGGGGGATCAAAAGCATCCGCGTGATGCAACCCCTCCCGGGTATCTCCTTTCAGGAAAATACCTCCACATTTTTACGGTTCATCAGTAACTTTTATGCCCCATGGCCCAGACTATCCATAGTACCTGACATGCGCGCTTAAACCGGAACAGCTGAAAAAGGGCGTAAGAGCCACCTTATGTATCGTCCCTCAAGCGAAGGTATTTAATTAACAAAATGTAAAATATACATTACAATTTCCGGCAGTCACCCCGTGTACTCCCGGAAGAACATTGAATCAGAAAAGGAACCCGTGTAACACAACAAGGAGAACACATGAAGAGTAGTTTTATTTCGATGAGTTTCCTGGTCCTGCTCCTCTGCAGTGCCACAGCAAGTGCTGCAGTCAATACCGTTGCGGTAACAAATCCCCAGGATGCAGCAGGGCTTGTATATGTATCCGGGTATGATCTCAACCCCGCAGTTTTTTACCCCGGTGAGACCGGAACGGTTACCGTTCACGTTACCAATGCAGCCAATACTTCAGTGACCGTGTCCCAGCCGGATTTTATCGATCCGAATGTCAAGTTGGTCAACAAGGGCGCCTTCACGACCGCCACGTCAATCGGCCCGGGCGCAACGGCTGATTATAATTTTATCGTTACAGTGGATGGTCCCGACGGGACCTATTTCCCGCTCTTCACCGTTTCAGCAAATGCCTTCGGCGTTTCCGCAATCCATTCCCAGGTTCCCCTGAAGGTTGACTCGACAGATGTGAGGGCAAGTATCTCGTTAAAGCCAGAGAATTTCGCCATCAACCAGACGGATACCGTGAATGTGAGCATCGTCAACCCGCGGCTCGGAGACATAACGGACGTGCTTATCGTTGCATCCACAGATGGTAATGATATATCTCCTTCAGAGAAGTTTGTGGGACCCATCGCCGCCGGTGATTCGGTGGATGTCCCCTTCGAAATAACCCCTCACAAGCAGTCTGACGTGACTTTCAATGTCAGTTTCCGCAACGGTGATAATGTACATACGACAGGTGTCGTACTGCCGCTGAATATCGGTCAGTCCCTGACTGCATCAGTTCCGGTCATCAACAATATCGCACTTGTCGGCACCGGCAATTCCTATACCATGACAGGTGACGTGACCAACGCGGGTATCACCGACGCAAGCGGCCTGGTCCTGAGTGTCGGCGCACCTGCCACTCCTGTCCAGCCGTATTCGGACTATGCGGTAGGAGCTCTTGCATCCGATGATTTCTCGAGTTTCACGCTTACCTTTACCGCGAACGATCTCTCTGCAGTCCCGGTTACTATCAGGTGGAAGGATGCCAACGGCAACACGCTCATGACAACACAGACCCTTGACCTGCGCTCCCTGTACTCCGGAGGCACGGGTTCGCGGTCCGGTAGTTCCGGGGGAAGTTCCGGCGGATCCAGTGGCAGTGCGTCAGCAACCGGCGGTGCTGCCGCGGCCGGCGGTGGCGCTGCGCGGGGTGGTTTCGGTGGTGGCGTCGGGGGTATCTTCGGTGGCGGCCGCGGCGGCGGCCTCAGTTCGTTCTATCCCCTCATCAGCTGGCGGGGCGATCATCATCATTGCCATCGTCCTCTGGATGAAGAGGAAATGGATCAAGGCAAAATTCAGGAAACAGTGACGGAGCAGTCCCATGGGTACTTCTCCCCTGATACAGCTCGTGGACGTGTCGAAGATCTACCACCTGGAGAGCGGCGATTTTACCGCCCTCGACCACGTCTCGCTTGAGATCGGGGACAATGATTTCGTAGCGATCATGGGTCCGTCCGGTTCCGGGAAGTCCACGATGATGAACCAGCTGGGTATCCTGGATGTTCCCAGCACCGGGGAGCTCCTCATCGATGGAAAGGATGTGGCCAAGATGTCGAACCTCGAACGGACCCATTTACGTCGTGACAGCATCGGGTACATCTTCCAGAAATTCTACCTGATTCCCCTCCTGTCGGCCTACGAGAACGTCGAATACCCGCTCATCCTGAAGTACAAGAAACGGGATACCACCGGCCGGGCAGCGGAGATGCTCCAGGCCGTCGGGATCGACCATGACATGGGCGCCCACCGGCCCAACCAGCTCTCGGGTGGGCAGCAGCAGCGGGTCGCGATCGCCCGGGCCCTCGTCAATGACCCGAAGATCCTTCTCTGCGATGAGCCAACCGGCAACCTTGACCGGAAGACCGGTCTCCAGATCATGGACATCCTCGTTGACCTGCACCGGAAGGGAAAGACCGTGATCATCGTAACCCATGATCCGAAGATCGCGGAGTATGCGCAACACATCGTACAACTTGATGACGGCAGAATCGTGGAAAATGGTGGTGAAGGGGTCGTGGAATCATGAGCGATATTTTCTTTGAGCTCTCGGTGCGCAGCGTCCGTCTCAATTTCCTCCGGTCGCTTCTAGCCTCGATCGGGATCGTCATCGGGGTTGTCGCAATCTCCTCCATGGGCATGCTCGGCACCAACATGCAGCTCTCGGTCAAGAGCCAGCTTTCTTCCGATGTGAACACGGTCATACTAACCTCTGATGTGGTGAAGGTGAGCACGACCGGGAACGGTTCCTCTGAGAACGGCATTGACGAGAGTACGTTCAACGATATCAAGTCCTCGGCGGGGCAGAACCAGGTGATCCCGATCCATCGTACCAGTTCGCAGTTCACGATCGGCAGCACGAACGGCCGGGGCGCGATCTACGGTCTGGACCCCAATGATATCCCGAAGTTCCTCACCATCGACCAGGGGCAGAATATCCAGGGAGGAAACGATGCGCTGGTAGGGGCGACGATCGCGAGCAACTTCAATATGGGCATCGGGAGCAGCATCAAGATCGGGCAGAACTGCCAGACGATCGTCCGGCCGGTGCTCCGGGTATCCGGCATCCTGCTGGCCCGGGGGATCGCTTCCGACAACGTCAATGCAGATAACGCGATCATCGTCTCGGACCAGTGGTATACCGATCATTTCGGGAACAAGAATGTCTACGACCAGGTCAACGTCGTCCTGCAGGACGTGAGCACCATCAACCAGACCGAGGCCAATATCGACCGGAAGGTCAACCGGAACTCCGATGTGGTCCGCATCAGCGACGCGAGCTCCCGGCTCTCCACGATCACGAGCACGCTGGGGACGATCACCACGTTCATCATGGCGATCGGCGGCATCTCACTTGTCGTGGCCGCGGTCAGCATCTTCAACGTGATGATGATGTCGGTGAAGGAACGTGTGCAGGAGATCGGGATCCTCCTCTCCATTGGAACGGAGAGGGGCGAGGTGCGCAAGATGTTCCTCTACGAGGCGCTCATCCTCGGGCTTATCGGCGCGGTAGTGGGAGGGATCATGAGTTTCCTCATCGGGTATACGGTTGTGCAGGCAATGATTGGCAGCACCGCATATTTCTTCCTCCCCGACAGCCTGATGTATATCCCGATTGGGATGATCATCGGGGTCGTTGTCTGCGTCGGATCAGGGATGTACCCGGCATGGATGGCCTCGAACATGGACCCGATCGATGCACTCAGAAACGAGTGAAAAACGGCTGGTAAAACCGTCGGAGTTTTAATCCCTCCCGTTCTTTTTATCGTGTTCGTGCAGCGTATGGTTCAGAACCCTGGTTAAAAAAAACCAGGGCTTTGCGATGCAGATCTGAGCATGTCATTCCGGAATGTGGTGCAATCAGTGCAGTATGCCCGCGAACAAATGCAAATTTTTTTAATATCACGCACCACACCTTTCAGGAAGTGGTGCATTAAACAAATAATTCACCCCTGTTCTGGTGCATATCTGCACAGAGAATTAACGCGAGGCTATCATGGAACATATTGAAGAGATCAACAGGAACAACATTTTTCTTAATGACAACACGGCAAATCCTGCACCGCTCGGATTATGCTCGTTCGGCATGACCACCCTTCTGCTCAGCCTGCACAACGCCGGCATCACCGCGCTTAGCAGCCCCATCATCGCGATGGCGATCTTTTATGGCGGATGTACTCAGGTGATCGTAGGGACCATGGAATGGAAGAAGAACAACAGTTTCGGGATGCTCACCTTCGGCAGCTTCGGGTTTTTCTGGATCACCTTTGCGGCACTCCTGATGCTGCCGGTGCTCGGGCTTGCAAAAGCTCCCCAGCCGACTGACCTGGCAGCATTCCTTGGGATATGGGGTGTGTTTGCACTGGGACTTTTCATCTGCACACTCCGGATGCACCGTCTCCTCCAGCTGACGCTGGCAGCTGTCGTGCTTCTGGTGGTCCTGCTTGTTGCCGCAGAGCTGACAGGGAGTCCCCTGGTCCTCACACTCGGCGGAGTAATGGGCATTGTCGCCGGTGCCCTTGCCCTCTACATGGGTATGGGCCAGGTGATCAACGAGATATTCGGGAGCCGGGTCTTACCGGTCTGATTTTTTTTTCGTCCGTGCTTGAATTTTTCAGCAGTGTACCGGGTTTCCAGTGACCTGCCCGGGGATCCTCATCCCGGAAGGTAGCTCCTTGCTCACCCAGCTGCACCGGCACCCATGTTCAAGCAGCTCGGCATCCGAACACGACACTCTTCACCAGGCACACCCGGAGATCGGAGCCTGTTCAGGTCTTTTTTACCAGGTCGAACACCCACCTGCTGATACCCGGGGCGACATGGCCGCAGGAGTTGTAGTACGTGAGATCGAACCCTTTTTTTGCATAGTCCTCGATCAGGGCCGGTACCCCGTTCTTTGGACCGAAGGTGTAAAAATGGATCATACCGTCACTGCCAGCGAAGGGCGAGAGCAGGTCAAGGATGGAGTCCATGCCATACGGGGTGGGGATGATGATCCTGTCAAAATGCATATCCGGCAGCAGGCCGGTATCACGGGCATCGCCGTTTATCGCCATGATCCTGTGCCGGACCCGGTTCAGTGCGATGTTCTCCCGGAGCCACGCGTATGCCTCGGGGTTCTGTTCGATCGCAACTACCCGAGCCCCCCGTGCCGCTGCCGGGATCGCAAAGGGCCCGACCCCGCAGAATGGCACAAGGACATCCTCTCCGGGCTCTACCTGGTCTGTCACGCGCATGCGCTCGTAGGCTATGTGGATATTGAAAAAGACCTTCGTGACATCGAACCGGTACTGGAAACCGAACTCGCGGTACCGGGTAATGGTAGTATCGCCGATAAGGACCTCATACGACGCGGTCCTCGCATCGGATTGTACCTTGTTCACCTTGTTGAGGACCGTATAGACATTCTTCCTGCCGGCAAGGATCGTCTCTGCAATGGTTGTTTTATACTCCTCGAGTTCAGGAGGCAGCGTGACAATGGCGATGTCCCCGATAACATCGAAATGGCCGGAAAAGCGGCCAAGGGCATCATCCGGGACGGTGCCCCTGAGGAGGTCTTTGAGTCGCATGTTCAGGGATTGTACGGTAGCACCTCCCGGTACAAAAACACCGCTGCTCCTGGTTAATCCCCTCTTTTCCGGTTTCAGTCATCTCCCGGGGACCGGGCTCAAATCCATATATTAATGAACGATCAGTTCTTTGTTCTCTTCATCATGACTCAGGTGCGGGGTATCGGGAGGATTCTTCGGGCATACGCTACGGTGGAAGGCGCGGGTGTCAGGCTGCACCGGGCGTTCGGCACGTACGAGGTCCCGCAGTTCGACCCGTTCCTGATGCTGGATGATTTCAGGGCGCAAAAACCTGAGGATTACCTGGCCGGTTTTCCCTGGCACCCTCACCGGGGGATCGAGACGGTCACGTACATGCTGGAAGGTGCGGTGGAGCATGAAGACAGCATGGGCAATGGAGGCAGTATCGGTGCCGGGGACGTCCAGTGGATGACCGCAGGATCGGGGATCGTCCACCAGGAGATGCCCAGACCGGTGAACGGGCGCATGGGCGGGTTCCAGCTCTGGGTGAACCTCCCCCGTGCCTACAAGATGATGGACCCCCGTTACCAGGAGTTCAGGAGCAGCCTGATCCCGGCGGCATCTCCCCGTGCGGGTGTCACGATCCGGATCATCTGCGGGTCGGTGAACGGGGTTGACGGCCCGGTCCGGGACATCGTGGCCGATCCCCAGTTTCTCGATGTGACGCTTGCGCCGGACACTTTTTTCACCCATCCGGTAAGGGAGAAATATGCCGCGGTTGCGTATATCATCGGGGGGGAAGGGACATTCGATCCGGAAGAAGGGCACCATGTGCATGACCGGGACACCGTCCTCTTCGGTGACGGCTCTTCCATCTGGACGCGGTCCTTTGAAAAGGGCATGCGTTTTCTCTTTTTATCCGGGAAACCGATAGGTGAACCGGTGGCGTGGAGGGGCCCCATCGTTATGAATACCCGCGAGGAGTTGCGCCAGGCATTCCGGGAATATGAAGACGGCACATTTATCAGAAAGAAAGGATAGCCCGTCTGCCCGGATGGTGACGGCATGGTAACCCCTGCCTGTTTTGTTACCGACGATGGCGTTACCTTCATCCGGGCGGAAACGCCGTACCGCCAGGTCTTTGCTGCAAGGGATTATTCCTTCAGCGATCTCCGTCCCGAAGACCATGTCATCGATATCGGGGCCAACGTGGGGGCATTCTGCATCCGTGCTGCCCGGCAGTCGCGCCACGTCACCGCAATAGAACCGGTGACGGCCGATCTCCTCGAGGAAAATATCCGCGCCAACGCGGCACGGGTCCGGGTCATCAGGGCAGGACTGGGTAACGGGAAACCCTGCGCCTGCAGCTGGGACGGTTGCACGGTCACCGTTCCGGGCTACACGCTCGGGGGGATTATAGAAATGGCCGGGGGATGCGATTTCCTGAAATGCGACTGTGAAGGTGCCGAGTGGCTGATCCGGCCGGAAGAGCTCGACTGTATCCGCAGGATCGAGATGGAGCTGCACCTCCCCCCGATCTGCGGCCGGCCGGATCCTGCGCTCCTCGATTACATCGGGCGCTATTATGATTTCAATATCGTGCATACGCCCTGCCATGACGTGATGGGAGTGATGGGCGTACTGCATGCCCGGCGGCGCGATAACCGGCGCTGACTTCCTCCGGAATCCTGTTCTGTGCAGGCGGCGTTGCCCGGGCTCCCCCTGTTGCACTATGGGGGTAATCTTCAAGAACCCGCTCCTCCAACGCAGTGCAGGGACAACCATGTGCACAGATGTACTCGAGCAGAGGAACGTATGCCTCGACCAGATCCTTGCGGAACGCCGTTCCCACCGCGTATTCGGGCCGGAATTCCCTCCTGAAGATGAGATCCGGCGTGTCCTCCACGCCGGCCTGCTTGCCCCCTTTGCCGCGGCAGCGGTAGGGAACTCAATGGACTATTTCCGGAGGTTCTTTGTCATGAAACGCGGATCGCAGAGCCTGGATGCTGCAATACCGCTGGTAAAAGACCAGGTACTACGAATGGCCGGGGACCTGCAGGAGGAAATGGAGAAAAACCCCGGGCTCCGGGCAAAGGCCGGTATGTTTGCCCGGCGGCTTTCAGTGATGCAGAAATCCGGCACCGTGCCCGGTGTCGGGACCGCACCCTATTATATCGTAGCGGCAGAACGGAAGGGGTTCCCGCCGGTTGAGCACCTGTCGCTTGCCCACTGCATGGAAAACATGTGGCTGAAGGCAACCGCTCTTGGTCTCGGGTTCCAGCTGGTCTCGATCACCTCCCAGATGTCTTCGGACCCGGCATTCTGTTCGATCCTCGGGCTCCCCCCGGGAGAATGGGAACTGATGGGCTGTGCGATCGGGTATTCCGAAGACGAGCTCTCCCCCTCCACACGACCCCCGGTCGATGATGTGACGCGGTGGCTGGGGTAACCTTTTTTCTCACCCGCGTGGCGGATCAGGTGCGGTAATCACTTAGAGCATCTCGTACCACGCGAGACCGGCGATACATACCGCTGAAAAGAAGAGCACAAGACCGATATTGATCATCTTTTGCCCGGGTGTCATCTGAGACCACAGGCGTCCCTGGCGCTGGGCTGCATACCCGATCAACAGGCCGATCATGGTTCCGAAAAGGGTGCCGAGAGCGATGATCATCAGGATGTCGAAAAGGTTCATCGTTTATCCGGTTGCCGGTAGGGAGATATAAAACCCGCCTTCATGAGGATGATCCAGGTGATCCTCGCGGGACAGATCTGCAGGAATGGCTTCCGGTCAACCGGGCCGCGACCGGAGGCAGAAGCAGGCTGCGGTTGCAGCGCCCAATGCGAGGAGGGTACTCTCTGTCATCCCCGGGGCTTTCAATGGGAACAAAGGAAGGGGAGATGACGGCGAGAGGGTGACCGTGACCGGAAGGGTGATACCTGCGGTGATCTCCACCTGCTGTCCGGACGGGGTGTATCCGTCTTTTGTTATGGTGAGGTTGTGGTTGCCCGGCATGAGGCCGGTGACTGTTGCCGGAGAGGTCCCGCTATCCCTGCCATCGACGATCACCCTTGCGCCGGGCGGGGTGGTATTGACGATCAGCGATCCCATCGTGGGAGGGAGCGTGGCGGTAACCTCCTGGCGCTCACCGGATTGAAGGTCCGTTGTTGCAGTAGTGAGGGCGTACCCGAATTTCGAGAGGTTGACCGTATAGGTTCCCGGATCGAGATTGTCCAGGGTGAGCGGGGTCTTTCCCCGGTACTGGCCGTTGACGACAACAGAAGCATTGTCCGGTACGGAACCGATAACAAGGGACCCGGGCAGGGCCTGCGTAGTCTGCGCAGTAAGGGAGATGGAAGGGTTGCCGAGGGTGACGGAGATGGTGCCGTATTCGGCGTTCTGCAGGTGCGAACGGTCGTTCGGGCTGTTGACAACCCAGACCGTATAGGTCCCTGCATCGAGGCGCCCGTTGACCCCGGAAGTGGCCCAGTTGTAGCTCCAGCTGTCATCCTCGCCGTTTACGTCGACTACGGTAAATCCCCCCTGGTCCGAAGGTCTTGTTATATCGTTGAGGGCCACCCCGTTTACCGGCAGGTTGGGCCCGGTCAGGAAGAGATAGACCTGAGGGCTGCTCGGGGAATACCCCCTGAGCGGTATGGTATCGCCCATATATGCCTGGATGCCCGGCCCCGCGGAGGCGCAGCTGACCAGGAAGAGGCAGGCGAGCAGGAACACGCCCATGAAGATCGGTCTTGGGAATCGGGACATTTGCACCACACCAGATATCGTCCCGGATCCCTTTAATCCTTTCAATTCCTCACGACCCGGGCAGGGCTTCCCGTACTGCCTGTCACTACCGCGGTGAAAAATCTCCGGGCGATACGTGCGGGATCAGGGAGAAATTTCCCTGCTCTCGCCCGGCTGGAGCACCATCACGGTGAGATCCGTAGTCCGTTCGACTGCGTTTTTCAGGACCAGGGGATCTGCAGCGATCCGGTCCCAGGTATTGTAATGGATCGGGATGACGGTTTTTGCCCCGATGAATCTGGCTGCCATCATTGCTTCTGTGACTCCCATCGTGTACCTCCCCCCTATGGGAATGAGTGCAACATCGGGATGGTACAGATCGCCAATCAGTTTCATATCGGAAAAAAGGGCGGTATCTCCTGCATGGTACACGGTAACCCCGTCAATGCCGATGACAAAACCTGCAGGGGCCCCGCCGGAAAGACCCGGCCCCGCCTCTTCAATGGACGTTGAATGTACTGCCGGAGTCATGGTGAACGAGATCCCGTCAAGCAGTATCGTCCCGCCGATATTCATGCTCTCGGCCGGCACTCCCCGGGTTTTCAGATAGCTGGCAAGCTCGCTGATTGCTACTGTTTTTTTTGCAAGCGTTACTGCCTCACCGATATGGTCGCTGTGCCCGTGGGTGATGGCGACAATATCCGGGTTAGTGGCGGCGACACTGCCTCCTTCGATGAAGGGGTCAACCAACACTTTTTTTGTACCGGAGAGGAGCACACAGGAATGTCCGAGCCAGGTAAGCTGCATATATGCAGATCGGCGTACTCCCGAATGAAATTTGCCCTCCGCCTGGAGGAAAAAACGAGAGCGTGCCCGCTAAAAAAATTGGCGTTCCGGATCGGGGAATCAGGTCACATCGATCATTTCAGCTTCGGTGATGTCGATCGCATCGCCGAGGCTGTCGGCAGTGGCGCTCCTGGTCATCTGCTCCGAGAGGTCCCGGTCTTCCATCACGTCGCGGATCCGGTCGATATAGGGATCAATGGTCGGGTCTTCCTGTTCCTCGATCACATGCCGGTATTCGCGGAGGGTCGATGGGCTGACGCCAAGATCCTCGGAGACTTCTTTCATGGTCTTGCCGGACTCGATCAGTTCCTCCATCTTCTCCTTGTCAAAGGGCATCTTGAAGTCAAGTTCCCGGAAGAGCTTCAGCCGTACCCGGGCCCGTGCCACCGTCTTGCTCAGCTTCTCGTCCCCGAGTTCGCGGGCGATCTCGGTATCATTCTTTTCTGCATAGAAGGACGTGACGAGCTTTGCAAGCTGGATCGGTTTCAATGAGGTCTTGAAAATTCCCTGTTCCGTGATCTCTCTCATGACGAGAGCGACCTCGCGTTCGATCGCGTCGCTGTCTCTCAGTGTCCCATGGATATTTTTCATCGGCTCGACGATCTTGGTCTTGCCCGACATGGAACTGAAGAGTTTCAGAAGGTGTGCCTTGCGTTTGTCTTCGGTCATTGCATACCCCGTATTGGGATTAGGATATACAATACTTCGTCAACTATTTAATGCTATCTTTACGCAGCGTTTGACCAAAAGACGTATAAATCGGTGTCTGATTTTTCCGGCCCGCAGAGTTTTTCCTATCCCTTCCGATCTAAAATGTATCTGTTTGTGTACTTCTGGGCAGAGCGATCATTTGCTCCCGGTAATGCAGTTGCCGGGGTGCCGGAGGTATCCAGAAAATCGGCAATACCTTTATTTTTCAAAGAAAAAAGTGTATTATGCGGTACAATCCCCGAAAGATCGCGATTATCCTCGTACTCCTGGTAATGGCCTCGCTATTCCTGATTCCGTCGGTTACGGCAGCAGGACCCGCACCGTTGCCCCCGCCGGCAGTGAATTCCACGCCATCCACGATGGAAGTCGGGGTCTTTGTCAACTCTATCAACAATCTCGACTTTGTCAAGGGAACCTACTCGATGGATTTCTACCTCCATTTTCTCTGGACGGATCCTGCAATCCGGACCGCCCACTTCGAGATCATGAACGGCCAGCCGTATACCGGCACCAATTCTGTGGAGAAATTATGGGAGAACAAATCCGGGCCGGTAAAAGAGGAATGGTACCGGGTCAGGGCTGATTTTGCCATAACCCCGAATATCCGCGACTACCCGTTCGAATCCGGGATTGCGCCGATCGAGATCGAGGACGCTGAACACAATGCAATGCAGCTTACCTATGTCCCGCTCGGGAATGAAAGCGCGATCAACCCCGAGTTCGTCATCCCGGGCTGGACGATCGGCACGCCAACGTTCGAAGTGACTCCGCACACGTACCCGTGGGATGAGACCTACTCCAGGTTATCCTTCAATATCCCGATAACCAAGAATGCGACCGATTCGCTCATCCAGACACTTCTGCCGCCGTTGATCTTCTGTCTCATCGCCACGATCTCCTTCTTCATCAGGGTAGCTCACAATGAACTGGTCAACCTTCGCTATGTCCTCACGACGAGCATGTTCATATCCGCGGTTATGTACCATTTCAGCCAGCTCTCCATGCTGCCGGGTCTCGGGGTGCTGAAGCTCTTCGACAAATTCATGATAGCAGTATACCTGTACCTTTCGGCAACCATTATCGTTACTACGCTCTGTTATCTCGCCCAGGAGGAGTGGGAACGGCCCGAACTGGTGAAGCCCATCAACCGGTACGGCATGGTGGTGTCCATCCTCTTGCCCCTCGTATCGTTCTGGCTGCTCGTTATCCTCATATAAATCGCCTGTGGTGCTGTCCACGGAAAAGGACACTTCCGGGAACAGCCGGAATCTTTTTTCCGGGCATGATCCCGCCGGGTCGTCTGCGCCGCACAGGGATGCAATGGATCCCTTCCCCCGTCTTCCCTTCCGGATGGAGTGCCTGAACGAGATGGGTCAACGAAACAGAGGGGTACCGGCCGCCACGGCGATCGGTTTATTCCCGCCCGGCGAGGGAACCCGGCCTCCTGCCGTAAAAACGAGAGGTATAATACCTGTCTGAAATAATTGGTATTGAGAATTAAACGAAGTGATGGATAGTGGTACAACCTTCCCATGATGTTTTTGAGAACGTGATGGACCTTGCAAAACGCCGGGGGTTTATCTGGCCTACCTCGGAATGTTACGGTGCCGTGGCGGGTTTTATCGATTACGGGCCGCTCGGCGCCATGATGAAGCGCCGGGTCGAGGATGTCTGGCGGGATTTTTACGTGATCCGCGAGGGATATTACGAGATCGAATGCCCCACCATTGCCCAGGAGGCAGTTTTTATCGCCTCCGGCCATGTTGCCGGGTTCGCTGACAAGATGTGCCAGTGCCCGCACTGCAGGGAGTACCTGCGTGCGGATCATGTTGCCGAAGGCGGGGGGATCCGGAATGCCTCGACCATGAAGAACGAGGAACTCTCCGCCGCCCTTGCTCCCTGCAAATGCCTTGCCTGCGAGGAAGTGCTCGGGAAGGTCGAGGTCTTCCAGTTCAACCTGATGTTCAGGACCATGATCGGCCCGGGGACCCAGCGGACCGGCTACCTCCGCCCTGAGACTGCACAGGGGATGTTCGTGGATTTCGCCCGGCTCCTCCGGTTCTACCGGGACAAGCTCCCCTTTGGGGCAGTCCAGATCGGCAAGTCCTACCGGAACGAGATCTCCCCCCGGCAGGGGATGATCCGGCTCCGGGAGTTCACCCAGGCCGAAGCCGAGATCTTCGTCCACCCTGACGAGAAGAACCGGCACCCGAAATTCAGCCGGTACGCAGAGTACCGAATGCCCCTCCTGACCTCGGACCGGCAGTTGAAGGACGAGGCTCCCGTCCCCCTCTCCATGCGGGAAGCGGTGGACAACGGCGTGATCGCGAACGAGTACGTGGCCTATTACGTGGCGCTCACCCACGAACTCCTCATCGCTATCGGGATAAAACCGGACCGTCTCCGGTTCCGCCAGCACCTGCCCGACGAGCTCGCCCACTATGCGAACGACTGCTGGGACGCCGAGATCTTCTCCGGCAGGTTCGGGTGGGTCGAGACCGTGGGTATCGCTGACCGCACGGACTACGATCTCAACGCCCACGCGAAGCAGAGCGGCACCCCGATGACGGTCTTCATCCAGTACCCGGAACCGAAGAAGGTCCCCCGGCGGCGTATCATCCCCAACATGGGGGTGCTTGGCAAACAGTACCGTAACAGGGCCAAGGCGATCTTCGAGGCACTCGGGCATTCGACGCCGACTGCGGAAGGGGCGGATGTCGTGGTTGAAGGCGAGACGATCCATATTCCCGCCGGCCTCTTCGAGGTCCGCGACGAAGTGGTGGAGGTGCGGGGAGAGGATATCGTCCCGCATGTGATCGAGCCATCCTATGGCATCGACCGCATGTGCTACGCGGTGCTCGAACAGGCCTATGACGAAGACACTGCCGATGGCGAGGTACGGACCGTCATGCGCTTCTCCCCGAACATCGCACCGGTACAGGTCGCGGTCTTCCCCCTCATGGCCCGCGACGGCCTCGATACCATCGCGGACGAGATCACCCGCACCCTGCACAAGAAGGGCATCCTCGCGGAATACGACGACAGCGGAGCGATCGGGCGGCGGTACCGCCGGCAGGACGAGATCGGTACGCCCTTTGCCGTCACGGTCGATTACGATACGAAGGAGGACAACACCGTCACGCTCCGGGACCGGGACAGCATGAAGCAGGTGCGGATCGCGATCGGGACGTTGCCGGAGACGATCGGGGCGCTGGTCGAGGGGACGAAGACGTTTGGGGAGATTGGGTCAGCAGGTTCAGATAACTTCTGAAGAAATGTTCTCTTCCCTCGATGATTACTTTCTTTTCCCGCGATATTTCAAATATTAAAACCTGAACATATCTTTATCAATTGAACTGTCCATAAGCATCTCCGGTAGCTTGTCAAATCGAACTTCTGACCTCTGGAGGTTCCAGGCTGCCGCAGATTCATTGGGAGGCATGAACATGAGTAAAATGGTAGCAGCCATATTATTGGTTTTAATTGGGCTTGCCCTGGTAGTGGGCGGGTATACGAGTCTCGGTACGCTCTATGTGACCGGTATCAGTCTTATAATTGCGGGTGTTTTGATGATTATCTTGGCAATTAAAATGGCAATGGCAATGAAATGTGAGACTAAAACCCCAGCCAAGTAATCTTTTTTTCGCTACGCCACGTCACGCACCGGAGGTGGTGCGTATATCAGGAGTCATGGTAACGTTCCCTGAACGATTCTGCACGTAAAGTCTGTGCACCGGGGTTTTTTCGCAGAACAGAAATTTCCGATATTGCACAATTCCCTATATTACTCTCCGCAACCAAACCTTTCACCAACCCATGAAGTTCATAAGTCACCCTCTCGTGAAACCGGACAGTATCGAGTCGCGGGAGTACCAGCTCTCGGTAGCGATGCGGGCGCTGGACGGGAACACGATGGTGATCCTTCCCACAGGCCTTGGCAAGACGGCCGTAGCACTGATCGTTGCCGCATCCCGGCTCTACAACGAGGGGGGCAGGGTGCTGATGCTCGCCCCGACAAAACCCCTCGTCGAGCAGCACCTCCGCTATTTCGAACGTTACCTGCTCGCAAAAAACCCTGCCGGCCAGGATGCTTCGCCGTTTGTCATGTTCACCGGCGAGGCCCCTCCCGACGAGCGGACTGCCGACTGGAACCGGGCAACGGTGATCATGGCAACCCCGCAGGTGATCAAGAATGATCTCATTGCAGGACGCTATTCCCTCAGGGACGTATCCCTCCTTATTGTCGACGAGTGTCACCGGGCCGTGGGGAATTATGCCTACGTATTCCTTGCGCGGCGGTACCTTGCGACCGCGGACAAGCCGCTCCTCCTCGCGATGACCGCGTCCCCTGGCGGGGCACAGGAGAAGGTTCAGGAGGTATGCGCCAACCTGGGGATCGAGCACGTAGAGACCCGCACGGAGAACGATCCTGACGTACGGCCGTACGTTTTCGACAGGGACCTCGAGTTTATCACTATCGATCCTCCTCCCGACCTCAAGGCGGCAATCAATACCATAAACGCGCTCATCGAGGACCGCCTTGCCCTCCTTGAGTCCCTGCACTTCACGGTGCCGAAGCGGGAAAAACTGAGCATGAAGGCACTCAGCGCGATCAATGCGCAGATCCAGCAGCGGATTGCCAACCGCGATCCCGCGGGATATTCCGCCGCATCCGTGTATGCCGAGTGCATGAAACTCAGGCACGCGGTGACCCTCGCGGAATCGCAGGGAAGCGAAGTCCTGAAAGGATACCTTGCAAAACTCGTTGCCGAGGGCACGGGTGCGGGAGGCAGCAAGGCAAGCCAGCGCCTTGCGCAGGACAGCTCGTTCCGGGAACTCTTTCAGCGTTCCGCTGAGTGGACCCGCGAGCTCCACCCGAAACCCGGCATTGCTCTCGACCTGGTCCGGCAGCAGCTGACAGCATCTCCTGACAGCCGGATCATCCTCTTTGCCACGTACCGGGATACGGTCCAGCTCCTTGTCGATTTCCTGACCCGCAACGGGATCGCCTGCGAGCGGTTTGTCGGCCAGGCGACAAAGGATGCAGAAAAAGGCCTCTCGCAGAAAAGGCAGATCGCGGCCCTGACCCGGTTCCGGGAGGGAGAGTTCAGGGTGCTTGTCGCAACATCGGTGGGGGAGGAGGGCCTCGACGTGCCTTCCACGGACCTTGTCATATTCTACGAGGCAGTCCCCTCGGAGATCCGCTCCATCCAGCGCAAGGGCCGCACCGGGAGGTCGGGGGCCGGCAGGGTGGTTGTGCTCGTCACGAAAGGGACCTCCGACGAAATCTTCCGCCATGTCAGCACCGCAAAGGAGAAGCAGATGCACAAGAGCATGCGGACGCTCGGCAGTTCGATGAACCCAATACAAAAACCCATTGTGGTGGAACAGGCAAATATCGAGGAGTTCACACCGCAGGGCCCGAAGATCGTGGTCGATGACCGCGAGACATCGTCGAAAGTCGTGGAAGTCCTCTCCGGTCTGGGGGCGGTGATCCGGCTCGAACGCTTGGCACACGGGGACTATGCGATCGGCGACCGGATCCTCGTGGAACGCAAGACTGCACGGGACTTTGTGGACACTCTCATCGACCGCGACCTGCTCGGGCAGGCGAAAGAGATGGCAGAGTGCCGCGCCCCGCCCGGTATTGATCATCGAAGGAGGGGATCTCTATACCCAGCGGGATATCCATCCCAATGCGATCAGGGGCGTCCTCGCCGCACTCGCCGTGGACATGGGCATATCCCTCATCTACACAACCGACGAGCAGGACACAGCCCAGATGCTTTTCGTGCTCGCAAAACGCGAAGAGGGCGAGCGGGGCGAACGCAAGCTCCACCCGCACAAGTCCCACCGTTCCCTGAAGGAGGAGCAGGAGTATATCATCTCGGCATTCCCGGAGATCGGGATGAAGAACGCACGCCTGCTTCTTACGCATTTCGGGTCGGTGCAGGCGATTGTGAATGCTTCTTTAGAGGAACTTGTAGCAGTGCGGGGGATCGGGGAGAAGACGGCGGGGAAGATCTTCGAGTTGTGCCGGCGCTTATACAACTAGCCCGATATAAAGGAAAACCACAGATTAAAAAAATTAGGCATCGTTTGTCCCGTTATTTCGCGGACAGTTTCCGGTAGAGGAGGAAGATGAGCAGGATTCCCACGATGATCCAGACGATGACCAGGGCACTGCAGAGAAGGAACATGACTGCGGCCCAGGCGTTCATGCCCATACCTGCGCCGCCCTGGCCATAGTAACCGCCCATCATCCCGTAACTGCCGGGTCCGTAACCCCCCATCATTCCCCCGAAGTTCCCGTTATTGCCGGCCCTTCCTGTTCTCATCATGCCATAGGAACCCGGGTTCGTACCGGGCGGTATCCTCCCGTAACCGTTCATCATACCGCGGGAGGCGTTGGCTACGTAACCCCGGGCTGTTCCGTTGGCGGAGGACCATCCATCCGATCCGGACCCCATCATCCCGTATCCCGGTGCAGACCAGGTGGCATTTGCCGCACCACAGGCAGAGCATGAAGAACCCGGAGGGGCCGCGAAGACACCGGCAGGGATCACCAGCGCTGCCAGCAGAAGCAGCATGAATATTTTTGACATGGCATGAATTCACGTCTGAAAATATATGATGGTTTGCACTGGTTACAAAAAATAGAAGCTGGGCTCCCGCTTTTGCGGGGAGCGGAGCGGCATCCGGAAGGCTGATTTCCGGAATCTGCCGGGGCACGAATCTCAGGCTGCTGCTCGCGCACTTCGGGTCGGTCCCGGGGATTGTGAATGCTTCTTTGGAGGAACTGGTGGCGGCGCGGGGGGTTGGGGAGAAGATGGCGGAGAGGATTCTTGAGTTGTGACGGAGGAAGTGCGGGTAAGAATACTACCTGCTGATGGGTGCTGATGCCCCCATAACCCCGATTGCGATGGCTACCGCCGCCTCAAAGTTTGAGAACTTCTCGGATTCGTGGTCGGAGAGGTTTGTCAGAACCTCGATGATGAGAAGGGAGACATCGGCTGACCTTCGATATTCCGATGAACCACTCATCAGTCCAAGATTTTCTGACGAAAACCTTCTCCACAGCCTCCGGCAGTCCCCGCGGCGGATCGATTACCGTTCAAATAAATGGTACAGGTAATCTGCCCAGCGAGGCCCCGACAGGCGGCCGAGCGACCCCCGAGGGGGTGGGAACACTCGTAATAACTATGAGACACTCCTTCCGGAAAAAAAGAATATAAAAAGTTATGAAAATTACAACCGGCACAAAATCTCGAGCGCCTCGGTCCCGGCCTTCACCGCGTTCATGAGGGCAAGGACGTTCTCCGGGTCCTTTTCGTTGTGGACCCGCTCGCAGAGCGCATGGATCGTCATCGCAATTTCCTCGGCAAGCAGTCCGCCTTCCTCGTCTCCGCAGGTGCAGGTATCCGCATCGTGCTCCGTCCCGCACCCGCAGCCCTCAACGTGCCCGGCATGCGCCTGAGCGGCTGGAGATTCAGCCTTCTTTGCGGTTTTCACAGCTGCTTCGTTCTCCGCACACACCACGCAGAGCGTCTTTCCCTTGACTTCAAAGAGCGGGCAGCCGCAGGTCTTGCAGCTCTTTTCGAGCATTTTTCCTCCTTTTAAGAGGTATTCAGCCATGATTTCGTCTTCTTTTCGTGAAGGCATCGGATCACCGTCGGGTCAATATTTAAACTATATATGTCGGTTCGGCATATTAACTACAGGTACACAGGTAGGTGATACCATGCCAAACCCTGAAAAAACGATGGAAAACTGTATCCTGATGCTTCAGCACATCCAGGAGGACAGTTCAATCCCCAGAAATATCCGGCGTGTGGCTGACGAGACCCGGACGCTTCTCACGAACAGTTCCAAGGCAATGGGGCTGCGCGCAGCAGAAGCCATCTCAAAGATCGATGAAATCTCCAATGATCCCAATATGCCCATTCATGCGCGGACACGGATCTGGGAGCTCGTGTCGCAACTGGAGACAATCCCGCTGGACTAAAACACGCCAACGCCGTACTTTTTGCTGAACCGTATTTTACCCACCTTCATGACATGAGCGGAAGCGCGCGATTCCGTATCATCCGACGATATTTTGGGGATGACTATTTTCGCTCCCGTGACCTCAACGGACCGGGTTCGCAGAGGTATCGTGGCCCGCGGATCATGGTTCACCCGCACGGGTGATATAACCGGTGGGACATTTTCGGTTGGAGGGGGACACGCGAAAATGTTTTTCTTATGTCCCCTGGCCGGGCTCCTCGCTCTGCAGCGCAGGACAGAAGTTGCAGATGGAATAAAAGATCTCTTTTTCCTTATCCCGTATCAGGCAATAGTACTCTTTTCCCCTCTGCTCCACCTTGAACCCTCCGGGAAAGGGCATGCCCACCGGATGTCCCGGTTCTTCAAGCACGAACATCGTGAACGCGGCGATCAGGTAATAGAAAAGGCGGTTCTTCGGGTTGCGGAAATAGGGGTTCCGCTCGCTGGAATCGTCCCAGGCAAAGGTTCCTTCCGGCAGCATCCGGCAGAATTTTTCGAACCGTTCCGTATCACGGAGGGGTGCCTCAAGCCGTTCAAGTCTCCTGCTGCGGTACATGGCGAGAAGGACGTGGTGTTTTCCGAAGAGCTGTTCCCGGAAATACGGACGGATGGCCTCCCGGTACGGTGATGGCAGTTTTTCGATCTCTTCGTGGAGCCTTCCCCCGATGATCTGGAGGTCAAACAGCGAATACCTCAGCAATTCCCGGGCAAGGATCGTGCCCAGTTCGCCTCTGGTCCGGGCCGAACCCATCCGCTCTGCAATACTGCTGATTTCCCGGAATGCCCGGGCATCGTCCCCGGCCAATGCATCAGTTTTTTTTTCAGCAGCCATGTCCCCCGTCCGTTACTATGGTGTTGTCCTCCCCCTGAAATAGAAATATGCCTCTCCGGCTTCGCGCCATGCCCCGGATGACGTTATCTTTTTTATCCCGGAATAATTACGGGCAAGGGGATCATTGGTTTTCTGGCAACGTGACTCTCATCTGAAATGTCCAACACCTTGGCACACGGTACAATAAGGTTAATCCAGACGGCGGGCCCACATGGTTCTGGTGTATGGACCTCCTTTCCGTCGTCCTCATTATTGCCGGTCTGTGCCTGTTCGAGACAATAACAAGCGTGGACAATGCGATCATCAATGCTGAAGTGCTCTCTACGATGAGTGAGCGGGCGAAACGCTGGTTCCTGGTCTGGGGGCTGCTGTTCGCGGTCTTTGCGATCCGTGGGCTCCTCCCGTGGCTGATCGTCTGGCTCTCCACCCCCGCCCTTGGCCCGGTGCAGGCATTCACGGCAGCGTTCTCGGGCGATCCGGTGGTGGTCGCAGCCATCGGCAAGTCCGCCCCCGTTCTCCTGATGGGCGGGGGTACGTTCCTCCTCTTCCTCTTCTTCCACTGGCTGTTCCTGGAAGACAAGAATTTCGGTCTCCCGGGAGAGCGGTTCTTTGCCTCGAAAGGCGTCTGGTTCTTTGCGGTCGCTTCGATAATCCTTGCGGCGCTGGTCTGGGGTTCCCTTGGCTACAACACGATGGTTGCGTTCGGGGCGGTCATCGGGTCCACGGCATTTTTCATGGTCCACGGGTTCCGGCAGAATGCCGAGCAGGCCGAGCAGAGAATGTTGCATACCGGCATGTCGGACGTGAGCAAGATCTTCTACCTCGAAGTGATCGATGCCAGCTTTTCGATCGATGGTGTCGTAGGGGCGTTTGCCTTCACGATGGCGGTCCCCCTGATCCTGATCGGCAACGGTTTTGGGGCATATCTTGTGAGAGAGCTGACGGTCAGGAACGCCGGCACCATCAAAAAATACCTCTACCTCAAAAACGGGGCAATGTATTCCATCTTCTTTCTGGGAGCCATCATGATCACCGACAGTTTCGGGATGCATGTCCCGTTCTGGGTGTCGCCCCTGATCACCTTCGGAATCGTGGGTTTCTTCTTTGCAAAATCCTTGCAGGACATCAAAAAACATGCCTGATCCAAAAAGGGCCCGGCCCTGCAGTTTTTTTTTACCCTTATGTCCGCTGCTGCGGGAGTTGCACCCGTGACCATGCGGCGTCTGCCCGTCCCTGACCATGAACGATATATTATTCCGCCCTGATCCAGCCATTGAGGACGATGCCGTCTATGACCGGGTTCCCGTAGAGGTTACTGATGATCCCTTTCATTACCGAAGAGGATCCCCGGCTGTTTTTTACCGTAAGCCTGACAGGTCTTACCATGCCGGGCTTTGCAAGGATATCGTTGAAAGTTTTCTTCAGCCCCGGAATATCTTCGTCGGACACTAGATTATAGAGTGGTTTTCCTACGAGAAGCTCCGGCCCGAAGCCCAGGGTCCGGGTGATGGACGGGCTCTCGTACCGGATTGTCCCGTCGTTATTAATGATTGCAATGATGTCCGACGTCTCCTCGATGAGGGAACGGAAGAACTCCTCGTTCTGCCGCGACTGCTCTTCCATCTCCTTGGTCTTCGTCACATTCCTGATGGAGACGGCGAACAATACCACATCCCCTTCAGGATTGGTAACAGGATGGATCGAGGTATCAAACCAGTTGTTCCTGAACTCCTCCTGGAAATGGACCGGTACTTTCTGGCCCGTGTTCAGGTTCCAGGCTGCCATGCGGGATGATAAAAGGCCCTGCGTTACCAGATCTTTTATATCCGATCCAATGAATTCATTGATATTTTTCCCGGCCTTTTTTGCAAGTGCCAGGTTCACGGCGAGAAATCTGCCTGTTGTATCGATGAGGAAAAGGAAATCCTCGGTGGCATTCAGGAGTACGCGGGTGGTCTCTTCGCTGATACGCAGTGCATGTTCCATGGCGAATTTGTACAATGCCATCTCGATGGTTGTTTTCAGTTCCAGTTCCCGGAAGGGTTTCAGGATATAACCGAAGGGCTCGGTGAGCTTTGCCTTTTCCAGGAAACTCTCATCGCTGTATGCCGTGAGGTACACCACGGGGATATGGTACTCCTTTTTTATCAGTTCTGCCGCTTCGATACCGTTCATTTTACCGGCCAGCATAATGTCCATGAGGATGAGATCCGGGTGTAATTCCCCTGCCTTGCGCACGGCAAGTTCTCCCGTTGTGGCGATCGCACAAACAGAATAACCCAGTTCAATCAGGCTTTTTCGGATATCCATGCCGGTCACTGCTTCATCTTCGACAACAAGAATTTTTGCGTTAGCCATAGTGGTCGCCTCCGGTAGGTTCAAGGGAAAACGTGATTCTGAATGCTGTTCCGCCAGTACGGTCCAGGGTGATCGTACCGAGGATCTGCGCGACAAGGGAATACACCAGCTGGAGCCCCAGTGTCTCCGTATGGTCAAGGTCAAGACCTTCGGGAATTCCGATCCCGTTATCCCTGACGATAAGGGTATGCCGGTCACCTTCTTTCCGGATGTCCACGGTAATCACCCCGGTACGTGCGTCCGGGAATGCATATTTCAGGGAGTTCGAGAGCATCTCGTTGATCATCAGACTGATGGGAATGGCCTTGCTGATGGGAAGAACGATAGTATCCGCATGGATATCGATGCGGATCTTCCCCGGGGGAATGCCATAGGACTGGAGCAGGTTCTCAGCGATCGTTTTCAGGTAATCCTGGTACTGGATCCGGGCGAGATTTTTGGACTGGTATAACTTCTCGTGGACCAGTGCTATGGACATGATCCGGTTCTGGCTCTCCCGGAGGGCCTCCCGGCTTTTTCCGTCTTTCATCTGCCGGACCTGCAGGCTGAGAAGGTTGGAGATGACCTGCATGTTATTCTTGACCCGGTGATGGATCTCCTTGAGCAGGATCTCTTTCTCGTTGAGCGAGGCGGCGACCTCGTTCTGGAGGGTCTTGCGCTCGGTGATGTCCCGGGCGATCCCGGAATAGCCGTTATAGGTCCCGGTCTTATCATAGCTCGGGGTGGCGTTCACTTCAAAGATAAGGCTCTTTTTTGTTACGAAATCCGGGACTTCTATCTCGAATCCCGAGACCGGCTGATGCGACGAGAGGCCGGGCTCCAGGTACTTCTCGATCGTCTCCCGGTACTTCGGCGGGGCGAGCTCGAAGGCACGGATCTTCGGGATCTGCTCCGGGCGTATCCCCATATCCGCGAGGACGTGCGGGCTTACATACGAAAGGAACCCGTTCTGGTCGATGTGGAATACGACGTCGCCGATCTGCTCTACGAGAGACCGGTATTTTCCCTCGCTCGCCGCAAGTGCTTCCATGACACGGTTACGCTCGGCAATCTCATTCTGCAGGTTGCCGGTCAGCTTGCTCAGTTCGAGGGTCCTCTCTTCGACTTTCTGTTCCAGTTCGAAGTATGCTTTCTGCATGGCATCTTCGGCACGTTTCCGGTCGGTGATATCCAGGAAACTCTCGAGGAGGAACTGCTGCCCGGAGATCGTGACAGGGATCACCGTTTTGAGGATCGGTATCTTTTTCCCGTCTGCCTTGATCAGGAGGCTCTCGGCATTCTCGATATTCAGGTGGAGATCCGTGACAGGGCATTTGCCCCGCATGGTATGGCATATGAAATCATCGCAGACGGCCCCGATTATTGCGCTTTTCTCTGCTCCGATCAGCTGGATCGCCGCCGGGTTGGCATCCGTAATAATGTGGGTCCGGGGATCGATGATGACAAGACCGGTCTGGACAGAATGGAATATGGTTTTCAGATACTGCTCACTGCTCTTGAGTTCCTCTTCAGCTTTCTTGCGTTCCGTGATATCCACGGCAAGTGCAATGACGACCTCCTGCCCGAAGTAGGTCCCTTTGTATAACCGGACATCGGTCAGGAATTCATCGCCGTTGCTGCGTTGCGCCCAGAATTCAAGCTGCCGGGGCTCTCCGTGAAATGCCCTGTCCACCTGGTTCCTTGCCTGTTCCGGATCGTTCCTGCCCCGTGCAGCGATCAGCCCGATGGTCTTTCCGACAAAGAACTGGTGGGGATATCCGAACATCTCTTCGGCACCTTTGTTGGCATCGATGAACGAACCCGTCCTGTCGAGGATACAGATGGCATCCTTGACGGCATTGAACAGTCCATGGTAGCTGGCTTCGCTCTGCCGCAGTGCCTCATCTTTCCGCTTGCGTTCCGTCAGGTCTATGATCACGCCACGGATCCCGGATGCCGTGCCATTTTTCTTGTCAAAGACTGCACTTGTCCGGACCATTGCCGGGAACCGGCTCTCATCCTTCCGCATCAGCGTATATTCGCTGGGATCCCGGACCTCGCCCTGGAAAAGTTTCAGCAGGCTCGCCTTTGCCACCGGGCGCTCCTCGGGAACGATATAATCCATCATATTGATACCGGCCATCACGTCCGACGGTTCTATTCCGAAGGTCTGGTAGGTAAGGCGGTTGGCAAACGTGATCTTTCCGTCACGGTCGGCTTCGAATACCATCACGGGGAGGAAATCGGCAAGGGTCCTGTACTTCTCCTCGCTTGCGTGGAGCGCATCTTCCACCATCTTGCGCTCAGTGATATTGCGAAGTGACCCCTCAACACCAACGGGATTCCCCTTCTCGTCGAGGACGATATGGCTGGTGACCGATACATTGAGGTGTTTCCCCTCCTTATTTTTCAGGATTACCTCGAAGTCATGGACGGCGCCCATGGCGAGCATCTCATCGAGGAGCTGTTTTCTCTGCTCCGGGAACGGGTAGAGGTCCAGTACCTGGAGCCCGGTAAGCTCGGATGCTTCCCATCCCGTGATCTTTTTACAGGAGGGGGAAAGGGTGGTGATGATGCCCTGCATATCCGTCTGATAGTACAGATCATCGAACGTATTGAAGATCGACCGGTATTTCTCCTCGCTTTTCCTGAGTGCTTCGTCGGCGCTCCTGCGCTCCGTGACATCCCTGACAGTACAGAGGTTTGCATTTTCACCATTGAAGAGAAGGGTGGTGACCGCAAATTCGAGGTACCGTACTTCGCCGTTCTTCGTTATTATCCGTGCCTCGTACGTCTGCGGAACGGCTTCGCCTTTCGTCCTGCTCCCCGCAATCCCCATGATGTGTTTCCGGTCTTCCGGATGGAGAAGGTCCCACATCTCCATGTCATAGAGTTCCTTTTTGGAAAAACCGGATATCTCTGAGACCCGGTCATTGACAAAAACAAATTTCGACCCCCTGCAGATAAAAATTGCATCATGGCTCTGCTCTATGACCTTACGGTAACGCTCTTCGCTCTCCCTGAGTGCCTTCTCTGCCCGGTACCTTGTTACAACCTGCTCGATCTTGTTGGTGAGATCGCGGAACATGGCTTTCGGGTTGCCGCCCTTCGAAAGGTAGAAATCTGCGCCGGCATCGTACGCCTCGATAACGGCATCCTCCCGGCCTTTGCCGGTGAAGACGATGAACGGGATGAGATTACCGCTTTTCCGTAACTGTTTCAGGAACTGGATACCGTCCATCTCCGGCATCTGGTAATCGGACACGATAACATCGTAGGATCGGATACGGATTTTTTCCAGTGCGTCCTGCGCGTTTGTTGTTGTATCGACGGAGATATTCCCTCTCTTTTCCAGGGACAGCCTGGTCGGTTCCAGAAGAGCCGGTTCATCATCCACGTAGAGAACGGAGATGGCGGGGGCATCATCACCGGCAGTGGTGCTACTCGCGGGAGCGTTCCCGGGCGATGGGACGTGCTGGCGGTTCTTCCTGATCAGGTTATCCATCCGATGACACCATCTGGTAATTGTATAAAATACGCAGTATCTATATATAATCTTCCATCGTATAATAAAAAATCAAATTAATTAAAATGGCGGAAATTCAAAAATGTCCAATAATTTTGTGATATTGGAGAAATAGAAGCGAGAATAACTCACGTACTAATTATTGAATTAAAATTCAGCGTTATGAAATCAACCCGCACGCTATGCTGGAATCGCTTCTGATAATCTGGATGTATCCGTATCGATCAGATTGGGCAGAAGGAGTGGCATTAAAAAGAGAACCAGGCCGTCTGATGCGCTTTTAGTCGGCGTTGCCGGCACTGATAGCTGCTGGATGATCGGCACATTATCTAGTCTTTCCGGTAAGCGTCGGCTGTGTGCTATCCACAGACGAAAACGTCCGGCAGGATTTCCAGGCCGCCGCACCCGGATCCTACCGGCCGCCATACGACCTCACGTGTTTCCAGGAACGATGATACGGGGAAAAACGTGCATCTCCCTCATCATACATTCCCATGTCCTGCCGGTGATACCGGTCCCTGTCGAGACCCACCGGGCAGACCCTGATGCAGATCCCACAGGGAGAGATGAACCGTTTCGCCAGGTTTTCGGAACGATCAGCGCACGCTTTTTTTGCCGTCAGGCCGGAGGGATAGTCTTTCCCGTCAATGGCGTTGACCGGACATGCATGCACGCATCGCATGCAGCGGACACATAACGGTTTATCGATTACCGGGTCGGGAGGAATGTCAGCGGCGGTAAAGACCGAGGCAAACCGGACCCGCGGGCCGAATTCCGGTGTGAGAAGGGTATTGTTTATGCCGAAATTGCCCAGACCGGCGAGATATGCGGCATGGCGGTGGGAGAAGAATGCCACCGGTCTTTCCTTCAGGACATCTATTGAACCATACCCGTCCCGGGGGACCCATACCGAAGGGAATCCCTGTCCGGTAAGGAAGGATGCAAGCCGGTACCCGTCCTGGTCCAGCAGGGCATTCACCGTACGGTACAGTTCGTGGTAATAAATCGATGGGGCAGTATCCACGATCGGCAGGCTGACCGGCAGACCGATGACGATCACGGTTCTGACTTCCGGGAAGATCGAACGCGGCCGGAACTCTTCCGGCACCCAGGGCTCAAATAACGGAACATCCCACCGGTCGGCTGAAGCAAAACCTACCAGTGGTATGTCCAGTTCCGCACATTTCCGGGCGATCTGCCGCTTCAGGGTATCAGTCATCGGAATACCCCCGGGCAGGCGCGATATACCGAAGAGGGCAGGCCGATACATGCGTTGAGGGGACGTTCCGGTCTTCCATGATTCATCCCCCGGTTATGCTGCAGATGACGGTCCTCGTGCGCCCGGCATTCGTGTCCAGTTCGAGCAGCACGACCTGCTGCCATGTCCCGCACATCAGTTTGCCGTCTGCCACTGGTATCGTTAAGGAGGGTCCCACGAGAGCAGCCTTGACATGAGATCGTCCGTTCCCGTCCCCCCAACGGGTATTATGGGCATAGGGAATCGCGTCGGGGGCAAGTACAGATAATGCCCGTTGCATATCCGAAAGGACCCCGGACTCGTACTCGATTGTGGTGAGCGCAGCGGTTGAGTGCTGCACGAAGAGGTGGACAAGGCCATCCTTCACTCCGCTTTCCGTTACCGCTGCCCGTACTTCCGGTGTCATATCGAGGATCTCCCCTTCCCGGTGTGAAGTGATATGGATCTCTTTACGGTACATGTTGAGTCCTGATCAGGGAGATTGGGTGCCGGGCAGATAAAGGAGGCGGAGCCACCGGATCAAAGAAGAGATAGAGACCGCCGGATTACTGGATCGTTACCGTCAGCGCATTGAGAAGCACTTTTACCTTGTTATCGAAGATTTTTATTGTGTAAGTACCAGCCGGCACCACGACAGCACTTGCCGGGGGTACATCCGAATACACATATGAGCCCCCGTTCTGGTAAATATACAACAAGTCCCCCGGTCTCCAGGCATCGTGAATGATCGTTCCTGCCGGATTTACCGGGTACTCCCCGCTGGTATCGATGATGGTAAGGGATACAAGAGAAACGCCCTGCGTCTCGGAGGACCCGTTCAGGTTCACGGCGTCCCCCTGCTGGTGGAAGATCCCGATGATATGGGTACTGGAACTGGTGTTGTACTGGAAAGCCTGGACCGACAGGAGTGCGGGCTTCTGGAGGAGGTTTGCGATCACGCCGGTCATTGAAGCAATAAGGAGAAGTGCTGCGACGACTACGAGCATGGCCATAAATACGACTGCGAGTGTTTCAGAAAGGGCATGATCGTATCTCTTCATCTCACACATCTGGCTTTATTATGGCTGATTGGCTATTTTCGGACAAAAAGGTTGTGTAATGAATACGGACGATCGCTCCCGGGAACAATCCGATCGCGTTCATCAGGCACATCTGACTGTTCTCTCAATCAGCGCTGTTTGCCGGCACTAAAAAGAAAAAGTGTCGGGTAATGTCAGTCATCAGGTTTTTCCGGAAGGGGGATTTCCGTGCCGATATCCACATCCACCGGAACGATTGCGATGCCCACGACCTTGTCCTTCTCGTCGAGGCGCATGACGTGGACCCCCTTGGTCCCGCGGCCGATGATCCGGAAGTCGCTGACCGGGGTCCGGATTACTACTCCGGATGCGGTCATGACGAAGATCTCATCGGTCTTCGAGACGGCCCGTGACTCGATGACCACAGCATCGCGTTCAAGCACCATGGTGCGGACGCCCTTTGTTCCCCGTCCATGCCCGCGGAAGTCGTCAAACTCGGTCCGTTTCCCGAACCCGACATCGGATATAGTGAGGAGGGTATGTTCATTATCCACGAGAGTGATGGCGCAGACCGTATCCTCCTTGATGTGGAACCGCATGCCGATGACACCGGATGCATTCCGTCCCACGACCCTGACGGTCTCTTCGTGGAACCGGAGGCCGTACCCGAACCGGGTCGATAGGACGACTTCCCTGGTGTTGTCGGTCGTGATGACATCGACAAGCTGGTCTCCTTCCTTGAGCCGGATGGCGTTCGTTCCGGTCGACCGGGGGTTCGAGAACTCGGTCTCCGGGATCTTGATGACCTGCCCGAGTTTTGTCGCGAACATGAGGTACTTATCCGGCCGGAACTCGCGGATGGGGATAACGGTCGTGATGACCTCGTCTTTTAAGTTGAGGAGGTTGATGATCGGCTTCCCTTTTGCTATCCGCGAGCTCTCGGGAATCTGGTAGACCTTGAGCCAGTACACCCGGCCGATGCTCGTGAAGCAGAGGAGGTAGTCCTTCATACCGGCAGCGAAGACCGAAGTGACGACATCGTCCTCCTTTGTGGTCATGCCCGTGACACCGTGGCCGCCGCGTTTCTGCTTCCGGTAGGCATCGAGGTCCATCCGCTTGATATAGTTCGTCTTCGTGATGGAGACGAGCACCGTCTTGTCCTCGATGAGGTCCTCAGTCGAGAGGTCGCTCGTGTCGAGGGCAATCTCCGTTCTGCGGGCGTCGCCGAATTTCAGTGCGATCTCGGAGGTCTCGCGCCGGATCTCATCCTTGATGTTTGCCTCTGATGAGAGGATCGCCTCGAGCCTGCGGATCTCTGTTTCGAGGTCGTTCTTCTCATCCATGATCTTCCGCTGCTCAAGCGCCGCGAGCCTGCGGAGCTGCATCTGGAGGATCGCATTCGCCTGGGGTTCGTCGAGACCAAATCCCGATATGAGTGCAATACGTGCGTTGTCCACGGTATCGGATCCGCGAATTGCCGCGATGATCCTGTCGATGTTCGAAAGCGCGGTGAGAAGGCCGTTTAAGATGTGGACCCGGTCCTGGCACTTGTTGAGGTCGAATTCCGACCTGCGCCTGATGACCTCAATCCGGTGTTGGACAAAGTTCCCGAGGAGGGCCGGGAGATTGAGGATCTTCGGGGCCCCGTCCACAATCGCGAGGTTGGAGGCCGAGAAACTGGACTCCAGCGCTGTGAATTTGTACAAGTTGTTGAGAATGACCGCAGAGATCATGCCCTTCTTCAGCTCGAAGACTACCCGGATCCCGTCCTTGTCCGACTCATCGCGGATATCACTGATACCGTCGAGTTTCTTGTCTTTGACCATCTCGGCAATGTTCGTGATCCACTGGGCCTTGTTGACCTGGTACGGGAGCTCGGTAACGATGATCCGGTCGCCCCGGTTTCCGCCATCAGACTCTTCTATCTCGGCGACTCCGCGGACCACGACCCGGCCCTGGCCGGTAGCATAGTAATTCCTGACGCCTTCAACGCCCATAAGGATGCCGCCGGTCGGGAAATCAGGGCCCTTCATGATCTGGATGAGATCCTCAACAGCAACATTCGGTTCGTCGAGGAACCGGTTGACGGCCGCACAGACCTCGCGGAGGTTGTGAGGCGGCATCTTGGTCGCCATCCCGACAGCAATACCGTCGGTCCCGTTGACGAGGAGGTTTGGGATCTTCGAGGGAAGGACAGTCGGTTCTTTCAGTGACTCATCGTAGTTGGGGACGAACGTTACCGTCTCCTTGTCGAGGTCCTGCAGGATTGCCTCGGCATACGGGAAGAGCCGGACCTCGGTGTACCTGCTGGCTGCAGCAGAATCGCCGTCTACGGAACCGAAGTTACCCTGCCCCTGTACGAGCATGTGGCGATAGGAGAAGGGCTGGGCCATCTTGACGATGGTATCGTAGATAGAGGCATCGCCATGCGGGTGGTACTTACCCATCACGTCACCGACCACCCTCGCGCTCTTCTTGGTGGGCTTGTCACTGGTATTGCCCATGTCCCACATCGCATAGAGCGAGCGCCGGTGGACCGGCTTGAGGCCGTCGCGGACATCGGGGATGGCACGGCCGATGATAACCGACATCGCATAGTTGATGTAGGAGGTCTTCATCTCCTGTTCGATGCTGATCGGCTCGGTCCTGTGAGTTTCAGCTCCTTCAGCAGGGATATTCTCCTCAGATGTCAAGGTTGGTCACCTCCTTCGCGTGACGGTAGATGAAATTCTTCCTCTCCTCCACGTCCTTGCCCATCAGAGTCTTGAAGGTGAATTCCGCGTCTGTCGCATCTTCAACGGCGACCTGCCGGAAGATTCGTTGTTCCGGGTCCATGGTCGTGTCCCAGAGCTGCTGGGCGTTCATCTCGCCGAGACCCTTGTACCGCTGGATAGAGACTCCTTTCTCGCCCATTGCCGCGGAGACCTTCTGCATCTCCTCTTCCTTGTACACGTATTTCTCCTCTTTCCCCTTCGAGATCTTGAAGAGAGGTGGCTGGGCAATGTAAATGTACCCGAGATCGATAAGTTTTGGCATGTACCGGTAGAAGAATGTGAGGAGGAGCGTCCGGATGTGCGCCCCGTCGACGTCCGCATCGGTCATAATGACGATTTGGTGGTAGCGGGCACGTTCAGCGTCGAATTTCTCCCCGATCCCTGTGCCGATGGCGTTGATCAGCGTCTGGATCTCGGCGTTCTTGAGGATCTGGTGTTCGCCTGCTTTCTCGACGTTGAGGATCTTTCCCCTGAGGGGAAGGATTGCCTGGAACTTCCGGTCCCGGCCCTGCTTGGCGGAACCGCCGGCAGAGTCCCCTTCCACGATATAGATCTCGGACTTGGCCGGGTCCCGTTCGGAACAGTCCGAGAGCTTGCCCGGGAGGCCGGAACTCTCGAGGGAACTCTTGCGCCGGGCGAGGTCGCGGGCATTCCTCGCTGCTTCCCGGGCCTTGGCCGCCGAGAGTGCCTTCTCGATGATAGTCTTGAGCACGCTCGGGTTCTCGTCGAAATATTCGGTGAGTGCAGCATAGACCAGCGAGTCGACGACGCCCTTGACACTGCTGTTGCCAAGGCGCATCTTGGTCTGCCCGTCAAACTGGGGGTTGGCCATCTTGACGGAGACCACGGAGGTGAGGCCTTCCCGCACATCCTCGCCCCGGAGGGTGATCGTCGCGTTCTCCCTGATGAGGCCGTTCCTCTTTGCAACCGTATTGATCGTCCGTGTGATCGCGCTCCGGAACCCTTCGAGATGGGTGCCGCCTTCCTTGGTATTGACCGAATTGACGTACGAGTAGATCTTCTCGTCGTACGCCGTGGTGTATTGCATCGCCACTTCGAGCTCGAGCTTGTTCTCTGCATCCTTCCGGGAAATATCGATCGGGACCGGGTGGAGGCATTCGGCGCCCTCGTTCAGGTACCTGACAAACTCGGTGAGCCCCCCGGCATAGCAGTAGGTCGCCGTGTCACCGGAGCGATCGTCGGTGATGATGATCGTGAGACCGGCATTGAGGAACGCGAGTTCCCGCAGGCGGTGGGCGAGGACATCGTAGTCGAACGTGGTGGTCTCGAAGATGGTGGCATCCGGGACGAAATGGATCCGGGTGCCGGTCATCTTTGCACCGAACTGTGCGAGGAAGACGCGCCGGTTCTCCTGCTCGTTTCCGGTCGGATAGTGGGTTGCAGTAGTGAGATCGAGCTGGCCGGTAATGGCACCTAGAGGCGGGACGGGAACTCGACCGGTGATATTACCGGGGGCCGGTACTAATGCTGCCGGCGATGCCCGGCCGAATGGGGCCGGTTCACCGTACCACTGCTGGTACCGGGCGAGGAGCTCAGCGAAGTTCTCCTCCCGGGTCGTGAGCGATGAGGTAGGCTTGCCTTTCGAGAACCGCATCTCGTAGATGTTGCCGTCCCGGTAGACCCGGGCGGAGAGCCAGTTCGAGAGCGCGTTGACAACCGATACACCAACGCCATGGAGGCCTCCCGAGACCTGGTAGGTCTCCTTGTCGAATTTGCCGCCAGCGTGAAGGACGGTCAGTACGACCTCGAGCGCACTCTTGTGGTTCTTCTCCATCGCATCGACCGGGATACCCCGGCCATTGTCCTCAACGGAAAGAGAACCGTCCTTATTGATTATTACCGCAATGCGGGTACAGAACCCGGCAAGCGCCTCGTCAATAGAATTGTCCACGACTTCATAGACGAGGTGGTGCAGGCCGCGGGTATCGGTGCTGCCGATGTACATCGCCGGCCGCTCGCGGACCGGAGCGAGCCCTTCGAGTACCGTGATATGTGATGCATCGTACGTGTCAGTCAAGTAAAACCTCCGCTTTTGAAAAAACCAACGCAAAAGTGCTGAATTATCACAATAAATATTGGTGTTGTTATGATATAAGTGTACCGGCGGAAAAATGCCGCGTTTTTTCACCGGAAACCCGCAGCGGAACCCCCCTCAGATCCCTCACTTGAAATCCCCGACAACGGCATCCCCGATTCCCAGTTCCCGATCGATTGCCACGACCAGCCTCTTCAGGGTATAGAGCACATCGCGGGCATCCTCTTTGTCCATGGAGCCCGGCTGGTGCCAGATCACTTTCTTCCGGAGCATGGTCGTGAGTTCTTCGACTTCCGTGCCCCGGAATTTCTCCGGCAGGACAAGACCGTCAACATGGTCTCCTGCGCCGAACCATGCCTGTTCCGGCGGCAGGGCAAAATGCATCGCGATCAGCGTGATGCTGGTCACGAAACCGTGGCCGAACTGGTACTCCATGAGCAGATGATGGCGGCAGGATCACAAAAAGGTACGGGTTGCGGAGGCCTGTTTTGTCAGAGCAGCCGGAAGGCCGTCACCCACAGGGTGACCGGGACGGCAATGATGAAGACGAGGTGAGGAGTGTGTTGTTACTCTTCAAGTGTAATCGTTGTCAGCTTAACCGACTCGACCCCTTTCTGCGCCATCAGGCGCTCGGCCAGATTCTTGAGCTGTGTCCCGTCACCATGAACGAGGATTACTTCCAGACACCGGTCGTGGGTTACGTGTGAGTGGAGGGATGCCTTGATGATATTGTGGTTTTCGTGCTCGATATCCGTTATTGTGGTCAGGAGGTTGCGCTGATCATGATCATAGACCATCGTGATAACACCTTCCCGTTCCCCCTTGACGTCAGACATCCATTTGTAGTACGTAATGTACTGTACGAATCGCATCGCGTATGCCTTCAGAGCGCGAAGAGTACCCACGGTAATTGAGGATTTCATCGAACCGATCGAGCAGGTTTTTTGGCAACGATATACCAATCCGGGAGAGGTCGTCATCCATGGTCATCGTAACATCAGTGATGTGAATATTATTGCTGATAGGTTTTTAAGGTTTTGAAAAAATTGAGGGTGGAGTTGTACTTAGTAATATTTTTTAGGGCCATCTTTGGATTCAGATATGACAACAAATCCTCAATCTCACTTTACCAGTCACAATTCCATCTTTCACTTCTCTCCATGTCGGAAATCATGTCAAGTTATATCCGCTGAAAGATATCCGAACGTAATACAATAATATACTATTTACATACCAATTCATACGAAAATAAAAAAGTATAAGAACATACGATACACATAGAAGATACAGGGTATACCTGGTCTACCAGTAAAACCCGAACTTTCGACAAGAACGATCGGACTCAATAACCGTGCCGGGATCATTGGGGAAAATGATCCCAGACCGCAGGAGTTGATTTCATGAAAACAGAACTGTATGATGGCAGCAGGAAGATCAAGGTTGACACCCGGTACGATGAATGCCTCTATACAGCACCGAGACCGTTAAAGGAATCTTCTGGATTCCAAAGACAGGGAAAAGATCTTTATGTCCATAAGGATTATGAAAAGAAGACCACGTACTATCTTCATCTCTGGTCCACGAGCAGGGCAATCAAGGACAAGATCATGCCGGTTTCGCCGGCAACAGCAGAACGGTTCCTGAGAGGCAAAGGCCTGATCTGCAACCTGTTCCCGAAAAGTGATCCCATTGGAAGACTTTATGCCTGGGGGTACGGTATAGCAGAAGAGTTCTGACAGTCATTTTATGCACATCCCCATTGCTTTTCTTTTTTTCAAGATCCGTATCATTAAACCGGGAGGCGGATAGTTGAGGAATCCGGTATTTGCGGATTGTATCGTAAGACCAGATTGTGTAACAAATTGGTTTTCGATAACTACGATGATATATTGCGTGATGAGAATGCAATAAAGATGGGATTCGATCCTTTACCCGCTTTTCTGGATTGAGTGAAACCGAAGAAATTGCATCTTTCATCATCCAGTATAAACATGTATATCTCTTTTCATTCAAATCTGAAAATAAGTCAGACTAGATCATCAAAGAAAACATATTTATCATCACTAGTGCTACTAGAGTGTATAATAATAATAAATCTGGGTGCTTCATGTTCCCTGATATTCCACCCGCTGTTTTTGTCAGTCCGGCGTGAAATGGGTTGGTACCTCTATGATACCCGAATGGATGAAGGAAATCGAAATCGGCCCATGCCCCTGCTGTACGGTCAGTATCGGCAAAAAGAAAAATTTTGTCCAGAAAAACGATCTCCGACATCTTCAGGTTCTTTGAAGAATGCCTGATTAACGACAGTATCGCGAAACGTAATGGCCTGTTGCAGAGCCTTGACCCGAGGATAAAACTCATCTCGATCCTTGCCCTTATCGTTGCCGTGGCAATGACCCGCGACCTCCGTCTCCTTGCAATCGTGTATGTGCTGACGCTCGTCTTTGCCTGGGCAAGCAGGATAGAACTCGGGTTTTTCATTAAGCGGGTCTGGGTGTTCATACCGATCTTTGCGGGGATCATCATGATTCCGATCCTCTTTAATGTTTTTATGCCAGGTGATGCGCTGGTAACACTTGCCACTCTGGGCCCGGGTGCGTACTTTGGCCCGTTTGCGCTGCCGCCCGTCATCACCATTACCGTTCAGGGAACGATGCTTGCGCTTACGTTCATCCTTCGGGTGGCCACGTGCGTGTCAGCTTCCGTGCTTCTCTTCCTCACGACCCCCCGGGACCTGATCTTCAAATCCCTTCGATCGCTCAAAGTGCCAAAGGTCTATGTCCTGACCCTTGACATGTGCTACCGGTACATCTTCCTCTTCACCGGCATGGTGAAGGACTTTTATATGGCAAAAAAGAGCAGGGCCATTAAAACCCTGCCTTTAATTGAAGAGCAGAAATGGGTTGGGGGCCGGGTCGGTTATACCCTGATAAAATCATTGAATATGAGTGAGAAGGTGCATGGTGCCATGATCTCCCGTGGGTTCAACGGGGATATCAAGCTCATGCATACCTATTCGATCCACCGGCGCGATTACGTGGCCTGTGTAAGTGTGCTTGCATTCAGTGTTGCTCTGGTGCTTGCATCCCGGAACCTGATCCCGGTATAAGAGGAATAATCATGGAAACCATCTTCAAGCTGTCGAATGTCTCGTATACCTACCTCCGGCAGTTTGAGGCATTGAAAGATGTTAACCTGACCATCCATGCCGGAGAACTCGTCGCCATCCTGGGGGCGAACGGCAGCGGCAAATCCACGCTGCTCGCTATCCTGAATGCGCTGAGTTATCCCACCTCGGGTGAATTCTCTGCATTCGGGACCATGGTAAAGGAAGAGGCATTTGACACGCTTGAAGATAACGAGTTCAACCGTTTTTTCCGCAAAAAAGTTGGTTTTTTATTCCAGAACCCGGATGTCCAGTTGTTCTCCTCAACCGTTTTTGACGAGATTGCATTCGGGCCGCTCCAGCTCGATATGCCTCAGGAAGAGGTAAAACAACGGGTTGAGGATGTCATCACGATGCTCGGCATTGAAGCCCTGCGGGACCGGGCACCCCATATGCTCAGTGGCGGCGAGAAGAAGAAGGTCTGCATCGCGTCGATTCTCGCCACGAATCCCGATGTTCTCCTGTTCGACGAACCTACCGGTGGTCTTGATCCCCGCAGCCAGGCATGGCTTGTTGACCTGATCCAGGCACTTGCCAAAGCCGGAAAGACGATCATCACCGCTACCCATGACTTATCTATTGTGGAGAAAATCAGCACCCGCGCGATCGTTGTTGGCGAAGATCATACGATTAAGGGGGACCGTGATAGTACCGCCGTAATGAATGACCTGGAGCTGCTGCTGTCTGCAAACCTCATCCACCGGCACAAACACCGGCACGGCAAACTCATGCACGAGCACCTGCATGCCCATTCACAGGAGCATGAGCACGAGCATGGACCCGGTATTGTGTTGTAGTTCAGAGCCGATACCATCATCGTGATTTCCACAAGTTTCACCTGTGCCATCAGAAACCTCTGGCACTCACTGCCGATTTACGCGTCAAAACGGAATGAGACCTGCCTCCGGTACCTCGCATAACCGGATACCTCACATAAGACCTTTGGTTGATACCATTCGTTTCGTTTTGTGGGATCGCAAGCAAGAGAATTATTATAGTCTATACAATTGCGAGATTTTGTACATGATCGTTATCGTGAGACAGAACCCGATAATAGCAATATAGATCCAGTTCTGATTTTCATGCATCCACCCGGTAATCGATTGAACCCGGGCCAGAAATTTCCCAGTACCCGTTACTTCTGACGGTTTTATCTTTGACATGGTAACCATTCCGATCGCATTGGTTTCGGATAGCGGATCCGATCATAACCTCTGTAAAAGGTCCCGACATCCATAAGAGACTCACTATCCGGTTTTGGAATATATCCTGGTATACCGGGTAAGCAAAAAAGAGGGATAATCGTTCAGGATTCAGTCCGTCCTCTTAATGACGGCCTTACCTACCAGATATGCAACTCCGGCACAGATAAGAACACCGACGATTGCTGAGGTATAATATCCGGGCGCCTGCTCGGGAAGGGTAGTGTGGTCTCCCGGTAAATCATAACCATCCAGCGGTGCACTCCACATACCTGAGAGATGCTGGAGCCCGGCCGGTACATACCCTACAGCCTGCTGGAGTTCATCGGGTCCCCATTCCCCGTATGCAGTTCCGGTTGCGATTAATCCGATGGGCACTAAGAGGACGAGTACAATCAGTGCAATAACGAGCACTTTGAACGTTCTGTCCAGACTGTTGAAGGAATCCATTATATCCATCTTGTTCACCACCCTCACGCCGGTGCCGCCCCCCGGCTGGCATCTGTTTTCTTATCATTTTCGGGTTTGTAATCAAAGATGACCTCCGGATTGTTCCGCGCGATGTAGGCAAATGCCAGTCCGGTGACGATCAATTCCACAATGCTGAAGAACAGCATATGATCCAGCAGCATTGCCGGTATGGTGACGTTGAGCCCGTACGGCATGTAGAGAGGGACGCCAGCAGCCGTGTGTTCGAGGATCGGCTGGATACCCATCTCAAACCCGGCAACACCGGCAGCGACGCTTAATCCGACATACCCTCCAATCGCGGCGGCAGCGATCCTCATGTTTGAGGCAATCGGCGAGTTCCCGCTGATGAGTTTATAGGTATAATATCCCACGAACGGGATGACAGTTCCCATGTTGAAACAGTTTGCGCCGAACGCCGTCACTCCCCCATCCCCGAAGAGGAGGCACTGGATGAGGAGGGCGACGGATGTGGTGACGACTGCGGCCCAGGGGCCAAGGATGATCGCGACCAGCGCACTGCCAACCGCATGCCCCGAGCTGCCACCGGGAACAGGCACGTTGAACATCATAATAACAAACGAGAATGCAGCTGCCAGTGCCAGGTACGGCACCTGCCGGGACCGGAGCGATTTCTGTACCCAGTACCCGGCATACAACCAGATCGGGATCATAATTATGTACATAATTATGAACGTGATCGGGCCTAAATATCCATCAGGAATGTGCATGATATCACCAGTAATAACAATATACCTTTTTGTAACACTTGAATAGTTATTAACGTTTTTATTTGATTACAGAGTTCGATTTTTTTGTAATACATTTTTACGAATTCTTCAATTTTTCAGGGATATTAATTTTCTCAGAGATCCCAAAAAAATGGATGATTAGTTCAGTGCCTGCGCACAACGACGAACGCAACAGCGCCAAGGCCGATCAGTGCAATGAATACACCGAAACCGGGTGACTTGGTCGGGGCTGCTGTCGGGGCTGCGGTTGGGGTTGCTGTCGGGGCTGCAGTCTGGACTACGGTCGGGGCTGCTGCGGTTGCAACTGAGGTCGGGGCCACTGTCGGAGCAGCGGTCTCGAGGACGTTGAACAGAGCAGTTCCGGTCACAATCTGGATGACTGCGTCTTCCGTAACAATGTACTCGTCCGGCTTGAATGTTGAGGAATCAATGTCGAACGAGATCTTGTTCATGCCGTTGCTGCCTGTGGTGACTTTGACAGTGCCGGTTGCGCCGCTGAACTCGCCGCTCTGGCTCTTTTCAGTCGGCTTGAATGATGATGAGTAGACCTGAACAAGGACTTCGTCATCTACGGCGAGGTTGGTCGTTGCCGTGATGGTGAACTTGTCACCGACGTGCTTGTCGCCAATCGGGTCGATGTTGATGACGGGGTTCTCGACAAGGAACTGGAGCTTGGTGTAGGTATCGTCGACGTTAGCGTCGTTGATGCCCTGTGCCAGTGCACCTGCTGCATCGGATCCCTGCAGGCTTCCTGCGCCGAGGAGCTTGAAGATCTTGGTGTAGTTGCTGGTGCCCTGTGTCGTGAGCTGTCTGTTAATAACCCATCCGTTCAGCTGGGAGTTGGATGCGTCAGTTACGAGGTCGATATCGAACACTTTGTTCTGCATCGGGTGCTGGACAACCACGAAGTACTGGCCGCTGGCTAGGTTCTTGGTGGTCTCCTGCTTGATCTCGTACTTGAACGATGAGTCAGAGTTGACGGATGCGCTGTCCCTGGCTGCATAGTTCTTGCCCATGATCCAGATCTGGACGCTGTTCGGGTCGCCTTCTGCGGTACCGGTGATCCAGACTCTGTCTCCCATGGCAACCGTGGACTGGGATGCAGTTGCTGATACGAACGGCTTCTTGATGATGATAGAGACCGTGCCGTATGCTGCATTCATGAGGGTGTTCTTGTCGTAAGGCTGGCTTACTGCGTAGATGGTGTAGGTCCCTGCGTCAAGTGCGTAGTTGGCGGTTCCCCACTTCCAGGACCAGGTGTTGTCGCCGTTGACGTCGATTGCCTTGAAGGTATCGAGATCATTGTTGATGACACCGGCTGTGGGCTTGGTGATGAGTGCACTGCGGGGATCATTGTTCCCAATGACTGCACCCTGGCTCGGGAGGTTGGGTCCGATAAGGTACAGGAAAGTCTTGTAGGTCTCGGTGTTTGTACCGGAGAACTGGATCTCTTCGCCAAGGTAGTAGGACTGATCGCCTGCTGCAACGATGGTGACTGCGCCCTTCTCGACGTTGATGTCAACTTCGTCTTCCTTGACGGTGCTGCCCGGTGCCTGGTATCCAGCGCCGTAGCCGGATGCGGTGGTCGGGAAGTTCTGCTCGACACGGATCGTGTACTTCTGCGCCTTGGTCCAGTTGTTGGTAACGAATTCAACAGGGCCGGTTCCGTCGTCACCTGTTGTCACCAATGCATAATATCCCGTGCGGTTGAACGGTTGCGGGGGCACATCCGAGTAGATGCTCGCGCCCGCACCGTTTTCGTACTGGTAATCACCGATCGGATGAATCCCGATCCCCGCATCAATGGCATCGTCCGTAGCCATGCTGTCCTGGTTTGGCATGATTAATGGCGCCTGGTTGTCGTAGGTGCCGTCCATATTGCCGGTGCCCTTTACCCACAGGTAATAGGTAGTACTGGGCTTACCGGTGATAGTCACCAGGAACGGCTTGGAACGGACGACTGAGCCCTTGTCGGCTTCGATCTTGAGCGTGTTGGAGACGAGGGTAACAGTGCCGGTAGGCGAAACGGTCTTGCCGGTGTAGTCAGCGCCTGCGTTCTTGTAGTTGTCCTTCATGCCGTTGAGCTTGGACTCTGCCCAGACGCTGTAGGTTCCCACCGGGTATGCGTACTGGTTGTTGGTGTCGACTGCATCGGTGACCCAGTATCCTGGCTGGGTAGGATCGCCAATTACTTTGTTGGCGGTGCCGAAGAAGTACGGCTGGGTGGTGACAAACTGGTTGGTGGTGGACACCGATGTATAATTTCCGACTCCGGATGTACCGACATACAGTTTGGTGAGCGTTGCTCCGGACTCGTCCTTGACCTTGATGTCGATGAATCCATCGGTTGCTTTGTTGGGTACCGTGTTTGTCTGGGGGTCAGTGACTGTTGTTCCCCAGCCGCTGCCGCTCTGGATCGACTGAACACCTGCCGCATCCATGGTGAAGTTCTGGCCCGTCCATGCGGAGCTGTCAGCATAGAGGTCAGCGGATGAGTTGTTCCAGTATTCGACTGCGTAGGTTCCCATCGGGTAATTGTAGGTCGTCAGGTACGCGATACCAGAGGCGGTGTAGTTCCGGACTAACCAGACATTGGATGCCACTTGGTTGGGGTACGTTGTGTATACGAAAGACCCGTTGTAAATGCCGGTATAGTTGGTGTCGCCCCAGCCGGAGTTGATACCGTTCGGCATTATGTCGGAAGTTCCCGGTAACAAAACGGTCCAGCTTTCAGTCGCTACAGTGTTGTTCCTGTTGGAGTAGGTTGCGGCATACATGTTGGTGTTGACTTGGACACCAAGGGGCTCACCCTGCGGAACAGACATGCCGTCTACATTTTCGCTCTGGAAGAAATCCCATACTCCGACCGTGAGGGTCGGATCCTGAACGTTGAAGACCGCTACCGGGTTGTTTGCAGGGCCGGTCTGTGCGGTTGTTCCGTCAGCACCGAGTGAATACCAGTTTCCGGTGTATCCCACGAAGTCTGCGGGGGCGACCTGGAAGTTGAGGTACCTGGGATTGGTGGGTCCTCTAAGGTTGATGGTCTTGGTTGGCGCAGACGTGGTAATCGTTGCTGCGGATGCCCACCAGCCGATGGTGAGGTTGGTCGGAATATGATCCAGCGCCGGGCCAGAGGCCGTTACGCCCTGATCCACTCCATTCAGTGCGTGAGTCAGGTTGAGGTTCTGCTCACCAATAAACAAGGTTGCACCGGTATTGATCTGCGTTCCGTTCAGGTTCAGCGGTATAGTGGATACTGCTGCTGCCGGCATAACTGCAAGCAGGATGAACAGAGCGACTGCAATCAGTGCAATAGTTAATCGCATAGTCATTTGTCAGACACCTTTTATCCCAATCTGTGTTAAGATTTATAATAATTGTAACACTTAATGATAGAAAAAGTCTTTTATTTTTTATCAAGTGTAACAAAACATCAAAAATGTAAAATATTTCCGGTGCCCGTACATCTGCAGGTAATGAACAGTCTTGTTCCCCCCTCTCGTAAGTGCAAATAAGAGATCGTGCCTCTCACAATCTGCGATGCGAACGGTTTTTTGGAAAGGGCCGAAATCGTAGTTGACGAAAAGACAGAATATCAAATTGGCAGGCAATACCCGTTACAACCCGATCCTTATAGCAACGGGATTACCGGTTTTATGCAGGATCGCCGAAAAGAATAACCAGGCTCGTCAGGAATCCCGCTCGTCCGATAATGATACAGAAAATAAAAAAGAAATCTACTGCTGGCTGCCCAGTGCGCCCTTGATCATATCCGCTGCACCCGGGGGAAGGTTAAGAGCCCCGAGGACACTCGGGAGGATGCTCAGCATGGTCTTCTGGCCTTCCGGCGTACCGGCAAAATTCTGCAGCAGTGCAATCCCTTCCGGAGATGCGAGGAATTTCTTGACCGCGTCCTGTCCTTCGGGGGTTGCAAGGTAACCTGCAACTGCCCCGCCCATTCCACTTATAGTTCCAAAATTCATGTATCTGTCACTTCACGTGTTACTTTGTTAGTATACGTATGCGATGTATCTCTTATAAGAATTAGGTATTCAGCCCCGGTTTTTCCGTACCTCTTCCCTCCTTTCACTCAAACCCGCGCAGGACCGGCATGAGCATCCGGTATCACAGGACCTGACAAAATGGCAGCGATTATGGCATCCGGTTGCGTTCCCGGATCGAAGTGCTCTTTACCTTCAATGAATAACAAATCCATTCGTAAAGCTTGTACTACGGGGGTATATGATGACACTTCATGAAGGGGAGAAAAAGCCGAAACCGGACGTCCTGTATCATGCCTTACCTGAACAGGACCTGTATACTGCTCTTGCCTCAACCGCACAGGGACTCACGTCGCCGCAGGTACTGGCGAACCGCGCCCTCTACGGTGCAAATGACATCTCCCATCTCCGGAAACGGCCGGCGATCCTGCAGTTTCTTGACCACCTCAAAAACCCCCTTGTCATCATCCTGCTCCTCGCGGCAGGAGTCTCGCTGGTTGTTGGCGACGTTGTTGATGCCACTATTATTTTTATTATTGTTCTTGCGAGCGTGACGCTGGACTTCTTCCAGGAATACAAGGCCGGGAATGCAGCGGAGCTTCTCAAACAAAAAATCCTGACGAAAGCAACGGTTTTCCGGGACGGGGCGCCGGTTGAACTGCCGGTCAACGAGCTCGTGCCGGGAGACCTTGTCTCTCTCGCTGCCGGGGATACCGTTCCTGCCGATGCGCGCGTCATTGTCTCGCGGGACTTTTATGTCAACCAGTCCGCTCTCACCGGCGAAGCGTTCCCGGCCCCGAAGTCTGCCGGGCTTGCGGATGGCACAAAACCGCTGACGGAGGCAGAGAATTATCTCTTCCTCGGCACATCCGTAGTCAGCGGCACCGCGACGGCGATGATCACCAGGACCGGCGCGTCGACGGAATTCGGCAGGATCGCAACGTCCCTTGTCGAACGGCCCCCTGAAACGGAGTTCGAGCGCGGACTCAAACAGTTCAGCTACCTGATGTCGAAATTTGTCTTCTTCCTCGTCATCATCGTCTTCTTCATCAATGCATTATACCGGCACGGGATCCTGGAATCGCTCCTGTTCTCGATCGCACTTGCCGTCGGTATGACACCGGAATTACTCCCGATGATCCTTTCGCTGAACCTTTCGAAAGGTGCGCTTGCCATGTCCGAAAAGGGTGCCATCGTCAAGCACCCGGAATCGATCCAGAACTTCGGCAGCATGGACATACTCTGCACGGATAAGACAGGGACACTTACGGAAAACCAGATCGCCCTCGTCAGGCACCTAGACCCGCTGGGTGACGACAGCGAGAATGTCCTGATGTATTCCTACATCAACAGTTTCTTCCACACCGGCCTGAAAAGCCCGCTTGACGATGCGGTGGTCAGGTTCCGGCACATCGATATCGACGATTACACCAAGGTGGATGAAATCCCGTTTGATTTCATACGCAAGCGGCTATCCATCGTCGCGTCACGGAAATCCGGGACCATCCTGGTATCGAAAGGAGCGCCGGAGGAGATCCTCCGGGTCTGTTCGTCCGTTGAGATCGGAGGCGCTGTTGAGCCGCTGACGGACTCCCGACGCGAACAGATCAATGCCATCTACCATACCCAGAGTTCCGAAGGTTTCCGGACCCTGGCCGTGTGTTACCGGCTGGTGGATCCCGGGCAGGCCAGGTTTTCCATCGATGATGAAAAGGAGATGGTCCTTGTGGGGTTGATCACGTTTATCGATCCCCCCAAGGAGAGCGCACGCGAATCGATCCGGATGCTCGCCCGGTCCGGGATCGAACTCAAGATCCTCACCGGCGACAATGAACTGGTCACCCGGAAGACCTGCGAGCTGATCGGTCTGGACGTGAAGGGGGTGCTGACCGGCGCGGAGATCGAGACCATGGACGTGCAGACGCTGTCGCGTGTCGTCGGTAATGTCACGATATTCTCCCGCATGACCCCGGTCCAGAAGAACCGGGTCATGAGCGCCCTGAAACACAATGGTCATGTCGTCGGGTTTATGGGCGACGGGATCAACGATGCGCCCTCTATCCGGGAAGCAGACGTGGGGATCTCCGTGGAAAACGCCGTGGATATCGCCAAAGAATCCGCAGATATCATCCTCCTGAAAAACGACCTGCGAATCCTCAACGACGGTGTACTCGAAGGGAGGAAGACGTTCGGGAACACCATGAAATATATCCTGATGGGCACGAGTTCCAATTTCGGGAATATGTTTTCCGTTGCCCTGGCGTCGCTGTTCCTGAAGTTCCTCCCGATGCTGCCGGTCCAGATCCTTCTCAACAACCTGCTCTACGATTTTTCCGAGGCAGCAATCCCTACGGATAACGTGGATGAATCCTATACCAGCACACCCAAGAAATGGGATATGGAATTCATCAAAAAGTTCGTCCTCGTCTTTGGTCCCATCAGCTCGGTCTTTGACCTGATCACGTTCGTACTCCTGCTGTTTGTCTTCAGTGCCGATGCCGCATTCTTCCAGACCGCTTGGTTCGTTGAGTCCATCTGCACCCAGACCCTGGTGATCTTCGTGATCAGGACCCGGGTCTTCCCGTTTTACCGGAGCAGGCCGAGCAGGCTTCTCTTTACCAGTACGATCCTCGTCCTGCTGGTCGCCTGCATCCTGCCGTTCACGGTAATCGGGAGCCTCTTTGGTTTCGTCCACCTCCCGGCGGCGTTCTTTGTGGTGCTGATCGGACTGGTCGCGGGGTATCTCGTTATCGTGGAACTGGTAAAACGCTGGTTTTTCAGGCGCTACTCCGGGTTCAGCGAGCAGCGGGTTGCAAAACCCGGACCCCCCTAAAAAATCCTTTTTTTGCTCTGTAGAAATCATCAAAAATTACCTGACGCTCCAGGGGCTTCGAAGAACTCAGATGAGTTCTTCTCTTCATCATGGTTCTGATGAACCATTCAGACTTCGCTCGAAGAATTCAGGGAATTCTTCTCGAAAGAATCCTCGCTGATGCGACGATTCTTTCCCCGCACGCTCGTGGCGCCCCGGTTGCGATAGTGTCGTATTACCTGCACGCAAAATACAGAGAATTTTAGAAAGGTAATACCGATGCATCACATGCGCCCCCGGGTCGAAGACCTGATGGTCTTCTCCTGTTTTGGGTCTTATGACCCTCATCACCCCCAATGGGGGCAGAGGTTTCGAAGAACTCTGACGAGTTCTTCTCCTCCTCTTGGTTCTGATGAACCATTCGGAGGCGCAAGGGGGGAGCGACTATTCCTCACGAAACAGGTTTTCTACAGAGCCCCTTTTTTATTACCGGCATGGGATTACCGGTGCACCACAAAATGAAAACACGTAGGGTAACGTCCGGTCTGAAAGGCATACCGTCAACCCTCCTGCGGGATCCCGGCCAGGGACCGTATCATCCTCTGGGTCTCTTCCGGTGTCCCGGTAGTATTGACCTCGTAGATGGTAGTGCGCCCGAGAAGGTCTGCAAGATACTGCGTCCGTATCATTGTCTTGTAAGGGTTGCTTACGAGGAGATGAGGGTTGAAGTAATCGTTCCGGGAGAACAACGCAAGGGCAGTGTCCTGGTTGAGTGACTGTACCGTGTCAGGGTCAGCCTGGTCACGCTTGAGCACGATCACCGTCTTCAGCGTTGTCATGGGAAGAATTCTCCCCTTTCCGATCACCCACCGGATATCTGCCACTGCCCGGCCGTCCCCGTCATATTCCCCCGCCTTGACGAGCCCGCCAAATTCCTTCCAGATCGTTTCCAGGTCCTGGCGGATATAGAAATTCTTCTCCGAACCATAGGCAAGGATCTCCGGTCCGAAGACCCGCGAGAAGAACCAGTCATCCGAGACGATGCGGGTATGGGAGTCCTTGAGCAGCCCGTAGGTGTGGGTGGTCTTGCCGGCTCCCGGGGCACCCACGAGACAAAGTCCCCTGCCCCCGATATCGACACAGGCCCCGTGCACGGAGAAGATGTCGTGCTCGTCCTCAAGGATGTCACCGGCAAGGCTGAGGGCAAGCGACTTTATCCACCCGTAATAACTGAAATTGAACAGGAATGCGGTCTTGGACTGGGGATCGTACAGGACCGTATCGGGCTGGTAGCCCGGGTCCCTGAAGACGAACATTCTCCCGTGCGACCGGATATTCTGGGACATGGAGTAAAAGTTCTCCTGCCAGGTATCCCTGAGCGCGTGGTCGTCCGAGAGGAGTTTGATGCAGCAGCCGTATATCTCGGATTTGATCTCGGTACCGCACCGCCGGCATAAAGTGCCGGGAGAGGCGCTCTTTTTCATCCGGGGTGATGAGGGAGATGCGATAGCTCATACGTGAACCCGCCACCGGTGATGGCCCTGATCAGCTATCGCAGAGGCCTTTTAAAAACCTCACGGTTCTTCCGCTCCTGTGCAGGGTAATTCCGGGCCGGCGCCTGTCCCAAATGATCTCTTTTTTTGTCATCAGGACGAACACTAAAAAAAAAGGTGGGATCGCGATGGCAGGTACGGGGAACCACATAAATCATAAGGCAAAATTCTCTGCAGCCTTCCTCCGGTCCCGCTACCCGGAACCGGACCCGGTACCTGGCAACGCGGACTGGGTGTTCGTGAAGGAGCAGGGCGTGTATCTCTTATCCGGGAATCCTCCGGCCCTGTTCTTTTCCGGCGGGCCGGAAAACAACCATCCTGATGTCCACAACACCCAGTACCTGGGCCACCGCGGTTCCATTGCGTGTTATGCCGGGGAGGTATCGCCGGGACCGGAGCTTCCCGGGTGCACGTATTACCCCGATGTCCGTGACCTGTTCGGGATACTTTCCGATGAAGAACTTGCGGTCGCGGCGCTCGCCGTCCGTCTCATCGGTTTCGACCGCACGACCCGGTTCTGCGGGCGGTGCGGTTCAGGGACCCGGCGGTCCCGCAAGGAACGCGCAAAGATCTGTGACAACTGCGGCCTGGTCGCCTACCCGCGCATCTCCCCGGCGATCATTGTCCTCGTCCGGAGAGGCGACACGATCCTCCTCGCCCGTTCCCCGCGGTTCCCGCCCGGTCTTCACAGCATCATCGCCGGGTTTGTGGAACCCGGAGAAACCCTCGAGGAAGCGATCCCCCGCGAGGTCAGGGAAGAGACCGGTATCGAAATTACCAATATCCGGTACTTCGGCAGCGAACCGTGGCCATTTCCCGGCTCCCTGATGATCGGGTTCACTGCCGATTATGCCGGGGGGAGATCGCGGTCGATAACAGGGAGGTCATCTCAGCCGGGTGGTTTGACCGCGACCATCTCCCCCCTCTTCCCCCGGCGATGAGTATCTCGCGGGCGCTCATCGACCGGTGGATCAGGGTGGGAAACGATGGGAAGACATGATGTTCTCCGGGTGATCGAAAGAAAACCATTACCCGGCTTTCCCATGGAAACGGCAGGCGGCATGCGGAACACCGGGTCATGATGAACTGTGCATCCTCCCGGTCCGCACGCTGGCCCGGTACTGTCATTTTTTGGCAGCAGCATGTCGTAATCGACCAGAAATGCTATAATCCAGTATATAAAATTATATAAATAGGCATCCAGTCGGATGAGATTTCAGTCACCTGTGAGAGATTGTAATGAACAGCCCCCTGTCAGATGGGAACGAGAGTACCATGGATATTTTCGTTCTGAGTAACAGTACAACCGAATCTGCTGTCCAGGCCGGTCCCCTGGAACGGATCGGTTACCGGATCACCTATTATACCGATGGCAAGCAGCTTTCGAATCCCTCCGGGCCGGAAAGCCGAACCTGCTGATCTGTGACACGGTGACGCTTCAGGAAGATGCATATGATCTCTGCCGCCTCATCAAGGCAGATGCTGATCTCTGGGTTGTCCCCGTCCTCGTAGTGACCGAAGCATCGAACCTGGCCGACCTTCTCCATGTGCTGGACGGTAATGCAGACAATTTCATCTCGTACCCGTACGATCCCTCCTACTTCGCAGCGCTCATCGAAGGCATGCTCTCAACTCCCGTTGAGCGGCAGACCCCGGAACAGATAAAGACCCAGTTCAAGATCCAGCACGACGAGCACGAGTTTGTTGTCACCGCAGACCGCCGCAAATTACTGGAATTTCTCCTCTCCTCGTTTGATATCGCGGTCAACAGGTCCGGCGATATTTCCCGTATAAAAGGGGAGAACGAACGCCTGTCCCGATCCTTAAAACAGACCGAAGAGCACGTCAGGGACCATGCCCGGTCCATCGAGATGCTGAACTGGACTCTCCAGCAGAAAGAGCAGACTATCAGCACCCTGGTCGCCGAAGCCAGGGACAAGGACCAGCTGATCTCTGATGATACCGATGAAATCCAGCGGCTCAAAGCGGAGACCGATGCAGACAAATCCCTTCTTTCCTCCGCAGAGGAGCAGGTCGACCGGCTCACCCGGGAAGGGGAGGAGCTCGAACGCCGGTATACTGCCGAGACAGGTGAGCTCGGGCGGCAGCTCTCATCCATGGCGGAAAACCTTGCAGCACTCACAACGGCCCTGCAGGAAGCAAAAGATGCCCTGGCCGGCGAAACGACGCTGCGGACTGAAGCCGAGGCAAAGCTTTCGGAAACTGCTGCGCAGAAAGAGCAGGCGGAAAAAACCGCCCGGGCGCTCACTCTCGACTGCGAACAGATGCGGGTCTCCCTTGCCGCCGAAAAAAACCATGCACAATCTGCGGAATATGAAATAAAAGCCCTCCGCCAGGCAAAAACCGAATCCGAGCAGGAACTGACGCGCATTATCAGCGAACTCAAGGATACTGCAAAACAGCAGGGGGCGGAGATCAACCGGCAGAACAAGGAACTGGAAGACCGGAAAAACCAGGTCGTCAACCTGGAAATCCAGCTGACCGGTTCCCGGGCTGAACAAGAACGCCGGGAAACGGAATTGCGCGCCAGTGCCGCCTCCTATGCAAAGGAGCTGGGCGATCTCCAGGCAACCCTCGGCCGTACGCGTGCAGTCCTGGAAGAACGGGAGCAGGAGATCGGGTCCCTGAAGACCGGTATCCGGGAGATCCAGGATGCCCGGGACAAGACGGCGCGGGATCTCCAGGCGCTTTCCGAAGAACTCAGCACCCTGAGGATATCCCTGGACGGGGAACGGGACCAGCACCGTGCTGCAGAAGAAGATCTGAAACGGGAACTCCGCGGGCGTGATGCCGAGCTGCAGTCCCTGCGCGGGGAACACGAGTCCGTCCGGACCGATCTCGATGAACACAGGAGCAGTCTTACCCGGGTGAGCGGTGATCTCGAGACTGCCATTGCCACGCGATCGGCCCTTGAAAGCAGCCTGGAAACAGCAACCGCGAGGATCCGGAAGCTCGAATCGGAACTCCAGACGGCATCGGCGACAGGCGCCGAGGCAGGACAGCAGGTGCGCGCTCTTGCCGATGAGCTGGAGCACCTGCAGGCGGAACTTGAAAACAGCAGGAGACAGCATCGCGACAGCGAAGAATCGCTGGCCGGTGAAAAACGGGAAAGGGAACGGATCGCCGGCGATGTACTGAACCTGTCCCGGGAGCGGGAATCATTGCAGTCGGCCCTCGTGAAGGAGCAACAGGCCCACAGCGATGCTGAGTCCGAACGGGAGAGTCTCCTCCAGCTGCTCGCTTCAGCCAAAGCGGAGCGAAATGAGCGGGAGGATGCACTGTCAGCCACGAACAAGGCACTTACCGCCGAACTCGATTCTTTCCGGACCCTCCGGCGGGAACTTGAAGGGCAGGTGACCACCCTCACCCGCGAGAAGCTCCTTGCCGAAGAGAAAGCCTCCAGCCTCGCTGCAGAGATCGACCAGGCAAGAACTGCGCTTGCAGATGAATGGGAAGATCATATGGACGCCAGGGAGCGCCTTGTCGTTGCAGTCCATGAAAAACAGCAACTGGAACAATCGATGCAGCAACCGGAAGAGCCGGAGCCTGCAAGTTCGAAGCAGCAGGCCCTTATGGTAAAGGGGCCGGACCTCCCCATGGAGATCGGGATGCAGCCACGATCCCTTACAACGGTTCCTGCAGCAGAACCATCGGCACCTCCGGCAGCGCGGATCGCGGATGTTGAAGACCTTTTCGAGGAGAATGACGGTCGTGGAGAAAGTGAAACAGGGGATCTCCCGGCCGTGTCCATCATCAAGGAACCGTCAGTTGACGAAGGGGGCGGGAACGAACCTGCCGGTATCAGTCCTGAATTCAGCACTGTTCTTTCGGATCCTGAAAACGAACAGCAGGACCCGGACGATGGAACAGAGGGGGGGATCGCATCGGAAGAACAACCGTCCCCGTCGCCCCCCGGATCCGGTGACAGCACCCCCCCGGGAATCGCATTCAACCGGGCACAATGGTTCGATCTCCTGAAATGGGCACACCATTCCGGCACGCTGTCCCAGGAACAGAGGATGCAGATCGTGCGGATGGGACGTCTGATCCAGAAAGGCAGGAAGCTTACCCATAAACAGGAAGAACAGGTAAAAGAGATGATCACGCTCGTCCAGTCACAGGGTTACCGGTTTATCTGAAAATCTCTTTGAACCTGTGTTGCATCCCGGCCTTTTCCCTGACGAGCCTGAACGGGATATTCCTGGGATCTTTCCCATGCGCCGGAGAACCGGGACACCGGCCCGGCCCGGGTCACGAGGGTACCGGACGTTCTCTTCCGGTCCAGTAACGGAACGACACCCGGAGCAGGAACCCGACGATAAGAACGGATGCTGTCGCGACAAGGATCTTCAGCCACTGGAGGGATGGAAGCGGGACCGTGGAAAATATCTCGCCGCCATACTGGACCAGGACAATCTGGGTAGCGGCTACCATCCCCATAATAACAAAAAACATCGGGTTGCCCGTGAAGAACGGGGGCATCTCCCCGTCAAGGGCCCGGCAGTTGACCCCGTTCCAGACCGCGGCGATAATGAACGCGGAGAAGAACACCGTACTGATCTCTTCCGGCGTCGTCCCGCCAAGGAAGCCGGTTGCCATCTGGAGGATGCCGGCAATGATAAGAAATCCTCCCGTTACGATGATGGAAACCCCCATGAACGGCGTGATGATGGCAGCATCCCGGGGCACCGGTGGCCGCGAAAGAAGACCCGCGTGCGGGGCTTCAGAGCAGAGTGCGAAGGCTGCAAGGGTGTCCATGATGATGTTGATCCAGAGGATCTGGATGATCGTGAAGGGTTCGGGAAACCCGAGAAGGGGGGCAACAAAAACAAGAATGCATGCAGAGAAGTTGATGGTCAGCTGGAAGAGGAGGAAACGCTGGATGTTCTCGTACAGCGACCTGCCCCACCAGACTGCCTGGGTGATGGATGCAAACGAGTCATCGAGAAGGATAATATCGCTTGCCTCCCGTGCCACCTCGGTCCCGGCAACCCCCATGGCAAACCCGACATCGGCATGCTTGAGGGCAGGGGCATCATTGATCCCGTCACCGGTCACGGCGACCACGTCCCCTGCCTTCCGGAGCGCCTCCACGAGGAGCAGCTTGTCCAGGGGATCGGCGCGTGCCATGACATCGAGTTCCCGCGCAGCGTCCACCTGATCCTCCGGCGACAGCGAACGGAAGGCAGGACCCAGGACAACGGTACCCCTTTTCAGTATGCCCGATTCCTGTGCAATCGCACGGGCCGTCCCGGGGTTATCACCGGTGACCATCCGCACGCGGATACCTGCCCGCTGGCATGCGGCAACAGACTCTCCTATATTGTCCCGGAGCTGGTCCCGTATGCCGACATAACCGTCCCATACGAGAGCAGTCTCGCTCTCATCCCCGTTGAGGATCTCCCTGTGGGCAAAGGCAAGCGTCCGCATTGCGCGCGAGGCAAGGGCGGTGACACCGTCCAGCTCCGGCCTGTCTGTACAGAGGCCGGCAAGGACCTCCGGCGCCCCTTTCACGAGGAGCCAGGCACTCCTTTCGAGACTGACCACCGTTGACATCCGTTTCCGGTTCCCGTCAAAGAGGAACTGTCTGTTCACCCGTGTCCCCTCTCTGATCTGCGCATAGTCCAGCCCGTACTCGGCGAGCCAGCGGAGGAGCGCCCCTTCCGTGGAGTTCCCGATCACGGTGATCTTGCCCGGCGCGGCTGTCAAGGTGGGCAGTACCGTTCACTGCTGCATTGAGCGTGATCCACCCGGCAGGAGTCTGGGGAAGGGCACCATCCATGGCAGGGCCGCCGGCGGATGATGAAGCCACGAGCATCTGGTTCCGGGTGAGCGTGCCGGTCTTGTCCGTGCAGATGGTAGTGGCAGACCCGATGGTCTCGCAGGCGATCAGTCGCCGGACGAGGCAGTTCGCCCTCGTCATCTTCCGCATCGCAAGGGAGAGCGACAGGGCGACACTCATTGGCAGTCCTTCGGGCACGGCAGCGACCACGATCACGACCGCGAGCATGAAATAGCGGAGGAGATTATTCGCGGTACCGAGGTTCAGGCCGCTCACTTCCCCGGTCAGGATGCCGCGGACGATCAGGGTACTACAGATGAGTATGGCCATTGCATACCCGAACCTGCTGATGACACCTGCCAGCTCCTCCAGTTTCTTCTCGAGCGGTGTCTGCGTAGCGTGGTCGATGCCAAGCGTTGCGGCGATCAGGCCCATCTGTGCAGCATCGCCCACGGCGGCTGCGATCACCCGTCCCTGCCCGGCAGTAACATAGGTGCCTTTCAGCACCCGGTCCCGGATGTTTTTTCCACCGGTTCGCTCTCGCCGGTAAAGGTCGATTCGTCGGCGAAGAGGTCATCCGAAGAGACGATCCACCCGTCTGCAGGCACGGCATCCCCGGCCTCGAGGAAGATCAGGTCCCCGACCACGATCTCCCGCGAGGGGATGTGCCGGGGATGTCCGTCACGGACCACCTTGACTGCCATCTCGTCCCGGTGCGCATTCAGGATATCGAATTCCCTGCTGCTGCGGTACTCATTAAAAAAGGCGATACCTGTGGAGAGAAGTATTGCAGCGATGATCCCGATCGTATCCAGCAGGCCGCTGCCTTTCACGACAGAGACCATGGCGGAAACTGCCACGGCGAGGAGCAGTATCCTGATGACGGGGTCGTCGAATTTTTCCAGGTACTGCTTCCAGAGGGGTTCCTTCAGCGGGGGCGTCATGATGTTGGCGCCGAACTGTGTGCGCAATGCCCCGATACGGTCCGATGCGAGGCCGGCAGTGCCGGTGGTCCCGGCCAGTTCTTCAAACGGGATCAGCGTGTCTTTTTTCATGGGGCATACTCCGTGGTGCTGGTCATGAATAGTGGAGCGTCCTGTCTAATAGAGTACAGGTTTACACGACGATCCATCGCCCCGTACGGGATCATTCCGTCGTGCAGTTCCCCGTCGGGGAATATCGTCACCTTTAAACCCGAACACACCACTATTTTTCGTTCAGAACCATGGACCTCCGATCCTTCCTGGGCCGGTATGCCTCCATCACGGAGACCAAACCCATCAGCAAGCTGATGGAATGTACCGGTGGCGTGCACGGATTAAAGCAGGTGCTTTCCCCGTTCGAGCTCACACTGCTCGGGATCGGGGCGATCATCGGGACCGGCATTTTTGTCATCACCGGTATCGTGGCCGCAAACTACTCCGGCCCCGCACTCGTTGTCTCCTTCATCATCTCCGGTATCGTCTGTGCCTTTGCAGCGCTCTGCTATGCCGAATTTGCGGCAATGGTCCCGGTTGCCGGGAGCGCGTACACGTACGGATATGCCTCGCTCGGCGAGATCTGGGCATGGATCATCGGCTGGGACCTCATCCTCGAGTACTCGGTCTCCATCGCCGCAGTTGCCGTCGGGTGGTCCGGGTACATGGCAACCCTGCTCTCCGGGGCAGGGATCGTTTTGCCCCTTTCCCTGATCAACCCGCCCGGCCTCAACGGGGGCCTCATCAACCTGCCGGCGATCGTCATCATCCTCGCCGTCACCGGGCTGCTGATCCTTGGCGTGAAGGAGAGTGCCCGGGTCAACAACGTGATCGTCCTCGTCAAGATCGGCATCATCCTGCTCTTCCTGTACCTGGCGTCCTCGCACATCAACCCCCCGAACTGGACTCCGTTCATGCCGTTCGGCTGGTCCGGCGTCTTCACCGGGGCGGCGATCGTCTTCTTCGCGTATATCGGGTTCGATGCGGTCTCGACCGCTGCCGAGGAAGTGAAAGACCCGCAGAAGAACGTCCCGATCGGGATCATCGGCTCGCTGATCGTTGCCACCGTCCTCTACATCGCCGTCTCCGCCGTCCTGACCGGCATTGTCCCGTACTACAAGTTCCAGAATGTCAGTGCACCGGTCGCATTCGCTCTCGGAGAGATCGGGATCAGCTGGGGTTCGGCGCTCGTCTCGGTCGGGGCGATCTGCGGGATCACCTCCGTACTGATCGTGCTGCTGTACGGCCAGACGCGTATCTTTTTTGCCATGTCCCGCGACGGCCTGCTCCCCGCTGTCTTCCGGGAGCTCCACCCGGTCTACCGCACGCCGGTAAAAGTGACGCTCCTGGTGGGCGTTGTCACGGCCCTGATCGCAAGCCTCCTGCCCCTCCAGACCATCGCGGAGCTGGTCAATATCGGGACCCTCGCCGCCTTCATCATCGTATCCCTTGGTATCATCGTCCTGCGCAGGACCCGTCCCGATATCGAGCGGCCCTTCCGGTGCCCGTTCGTACCGGTGGTTCCGGCCCTGTGCATCATCTCGTGCGGGGCCCTCATCCTCATGCTCCCGACCTTGACCCACCTCCGCTTCGTGATCTGGCTTGCCCTCGGGCTCATCGTCTATTTTGCCTACAGCAGGCACCATTCCCGGCTCCACGAGAATACGTCAGGAATTGAATGCTGGGAAGCGCCCGGCGAAGGGAAGCAGCCGGGGAAAGGGCAGGGCTGACCGGCCCGGCCCTCAGATGCGGCCGGTACGGCGCAGCCAGAGGCCGGTGCCGATATACCCGGCGCAGAGGAGCAGGACGATGCAAAGGCTGGCGAGGACAAACGAAGCATCGCCGGTCTCCAGCGCCTGTCAGCTCCAGCACCAGCAGCCGGGCGATGCCGTAGAGGAGAACGGCTCCGGCTGCGCAGGTGAAGAGGATGATCGCGATACCGGTCCGTATGATGTTATCCATCGCTTTTCACCCTCGCACCATGATTCAGGCTCCTCCCCCGAAGCTCCTCCCGTTTCTGCATCATTCGAGATACCCCGCCAGCACTTCGTCGTAAAGGCGGCGCACGTTCTCTCCGGTCACCGGCATGTCCGGAAACCCGCAATACTCTCCTGCGTTCCGGATGTCCTCATCAAGGTCCAGCCGGTGCTGCTCCTGGGCATGGAACCAGCCGTTCCGCTCGTAATACCCGGCCAGGTACTCCTGTTCGGGTTGTCCCGGTGTCGGGATGAGCAGGGCATGGCGCTTTTTCAGTTCCGCCAGTTCCATCATGGTGGTATACCCCGACCGGCAGATGATGCACTTCGCCCGGTTCATCAGGAGTTCCTTCTCGTCCGTTGAAGCGTACGACACCACGGTGCACTGCCCGGAGATCTCGGTATTCCCGGCAATGTCCGGGCTGCCAAGGAGCACGACGACGGACCCCGGGAGATCCGCGGTCTCCGGCAGCAGGATCCTTTCCAGTTCCGTTCTCTGGGGTTCCGGCCCGGAGATGAGGATCAGGTAATCGAGGTCCTGCGGCACTTCGCGCCTGCGGGTACTGGTCAGGATCCCGGCATAATAGGCACGGGCACGGGCGACTCCGGTATCTGCCCGGGAGAGTTTGCCGGCAAGCGAGAGCGGACCGGGGGGGTTGTCCGGCACAATGATCCGGTCATATTTTTCATGGAGGAACCTGTTGAACCAGACGCCGGCCAGCTCGAACGGCCACGCGGGCAGGGGCACGTGGTAATGGAGCTGGTGGGTGATGAAGAGCGAGGGGATCCTGTCGGAATACACCCCGAGCCGGTTGTCGCTGATGATGAGGTCGTAGCGGTCCTCTGCCAGCATGGCGGCAAGGTTCCTCCGCTCCTCAGCGATCCCCTTCAGGAGGTACGGGAAGGACGCGGCGAATTGTGCGAGGAAGAACCTGTTCGCGCTCAGGGGGACGGAATAATCCTGGAAGTCCCGGCAGGCACAGTCCGGGAATTCCTGCTGCAGCACGGAACAGGCATTCCCGCAACCGGCGATCGTCACCTCATGGCCATGGGCAAGGAGCGTCCGGATGACGGGGATATCGCGGGTGGCATGGCCCAGCCCCCAGTTCAGCGGCGAAACCAGTACGTGCGCCATCCTGTACCCCCCATGATATAATCAGAATGCTCCGGCAACCGTATTGAAGGATGCTGGTGGGCTGCGTGCGGCAGGGCTGGCGGGACGGCTATGTCACCACGGCGTTCCGGAACCTCCACCATGCGAAGAAGAACATCGTGCCGGAAAAGACCACGAGGCCCAGGAACGAGAACAGGATGTCTGCCGGGGAGAAGACATAATGCCTGCCGAGGGCAAAGAAATCGGGGCCGATCGCATAGTACCGTATGCCGTTGATGAGCATCGTCATCGGGTTGTAGACGGATATCACCTTCAGGACCTCCGGGAACGTGTCGATCGGGTAGAGTGCATTGCTCGCAAAGAAGATCGGCATGGTCAGGAGGGTGATCACACCCTGGAGCCCCTCGGGGCTCTCCATCGATATCGCGATCGCAGCAGAGAGGAAGAGGAACCCGAGGGCAAACATGGCGACGAACGCGAGGATGCCAAGGACGCCGATCACGAGCTGCACGGGAGTGTATCCCGCAAAGAACGCAGTACCGATCAGGATGCCGAAGACCATGATGATGATCGCCTGGATGAAGGATTTGGTCACACCGGAGAGCGCGATGCCGAGGATGATGTGGTTCCTGCTCACCGGGCTTGCGAGGATCTCCCGCATCAGCCCCCAGTTCTTGTCGAACAGGATCACGATGCCCCCGAAGAGGCTGGTGAAGAGCGTTGTCATCGCGATGATACCCGCTCCCATGAACGTGAGGTACCCGACTGCGTGGACCCCGGGGGGACCGGTATGCCGGCCATCAGCCGGTCGAAGTTGCTCGACATGGCGATGCCGAAGAACGCGAGCCAGAGCGCCGGCTGGAGCAGCGACGAGACGAGCAGGGTCTTGAACCGGACGAACCGGATCATGTCGCGCCAGTAGATGGTCGTAAAACCGTAGGGCACGTTATTTCCTCCCTGAGCGCAGGAACATCGGCCGTGCGGGCGCCTGTCCCTCGTCGCGGATCTCCCTGCCGGTGTAGAAGACGAAGACATCGTCCATGGTGGGTTTCTTTAAGTTGATCGTCGAGATCTCGATGCCGGCATCGCGCAGGGTGTCGATGATGCCGGGCAGCACTTTTGTCCCGTCCTCGTTCACCATGAGGACGATCCCTTTGCTTTTTGCCTTTATCTCACGGACGGCCGGGAGGTGTTCGAGCAGCCGCAGGGCGTTTGCGTTGTTGTCGGTCTCGAGGTAGATCAGGTCGCGGCCGAGCGTGTTCTTCAGTTCCCACGAAGTCCCCGTGATGATGATCTTCCCATAGTCGATGATGCTGATCCGGTCCGAGAGCTGGTCGGCCTCGTCCATGTAATGGGTGGTCAGGAAGATCGTGGTGCCCTCCCGGTTGACGCCCTTGATGTACTCCCACATCCGCATGCGTGTCTGGGGGTCGAGGCCTATGGTCGGCTCGTCGAGGAAAAGGACCCTGGGCCGGGTCATCAGCCCGCGTGCGATCTCGAGCCGGCGTTTCATCCCGCCGCTCAGCCGCTTGCTGAGCTCATCCCGTTTCGCTTCGAGCTGGACGAGTTTCAGCAACTCCTCGATCCTCTCGCGGCGCTCCCTGACCGGCATATTATACAGCCGCCCGTGGAACTCCAGCAGCTCCCAGACGGTCATGTCCCGGTCGAGCGTGATGTCCTGGAAGACGATCCCGATCGACTCCCGGACCTTCTGCGCATCGGCGGTCACGTCATAGCCGGCGACGACAGCCTTTCCCTTCTGGAGCGAGAGCAGGGTGATCAGGATGTTGATGGCCGTGCTCTTGCCGGCCCCGTTCGGCCCGAGGAACGAGAAGATCTCCCCCTTCCTCACCGTAAAACTGATCCCGTCCACGGCCTTGAAATTTCCATAGGAATGTTCGAGGTTCTCCACGCGTATGATCGCATCATCGCCATGCGGGGCGGTCTCTGCCATAGAGAAGTGTTCCGGTTCCGGATTACTTGAACCCAGTGATCGATGCCCGTTCCGGATCGTTCCATCGCAGAATCGTGATCATCACAAAAACCGATACAGAAATATCCCGGGAAAAATTCGATCTTTGGTGGAATTTTTTTTAAAATTTTTTCGGTACTGCAAAATTTTTCCCGGAAATTCTCTTAAATTATTTTCCGGAGATTTTTTTTCCGGCAGAAAAAGATATTCTCAATTCCTCTCACAACTCCTCTCCAAAACCTCCATAGCACCTCCGATAATCCCCTGCCAAATTCTACCCCCTTTCTCTCCTCCCCCTCCCACAACACGTCCGGACCCGACTTTTCCACCTGTAATTGACCTATTGCGGCCGATTTTTGGCACGCGGATCGGGCCGATTGCGGGGATTCGGAGCCCGTTTTGTGCTCCTCCGGAAACATGCGACCTATTTTTTGGCGAATTCGACCTATTTTTTGATCCGGAATGGTCAATCGGGGGCCATTTTGGAAAGATACGGGAGGTACTCTGAAAGAGGTGTGTCTCCGACGGAGGGAGTGGTGAACATTCGCAATCGCTGGCATTTGTCAGATGCCATCAGAGTACCTGATGTCTGCTTTTTTGAAAATTTTTTACGGGGGAAAAAAATTTAATAGAAAATTCCATTGATAAATTTAAAAAAATCAGAGGGCAGGTATTGGGTTGCAAATTTTTTTATAAATTCCGGATACCGGTAGCGGGTCTCATGTCAGTGCCGGACGTTATCAGAAATTCTATAGTACAGAAAACTCAGTAATGAACAGCGGCGCCTCATAAAAGCGAATAATGAAAGGAGAGGATCTCTTCTCCTTTTGCCTTGCACTATCCTTTACCCCTCCCCCCGTTTTCTCCCTATCATAAGGAAGACCGTAAACGTCCGGGTCCCGCCATCCGGCGCCGGCTTTGCCACAACCGCCGCGGTCCGGTTCCGTACTTTTTCAAATCCCGCGGCTTCGAAATGCTTCTGCATCACGCACCGGTCGAACCCGTGATGGAACACGCCCTCGCCCGACTCGTGGAACTTTCCCTCATCGCAGTCGAGGTCGGCGATGGCAAGTTGTCCAGAGGGCTTGAGAACCGCAGCGAACCGATCGATCAGCGGCTGGATGTCAGGGATATGGTGGAGCGTCATGCTGCTGACCACGAGATCGTACTTTCCGTCAAGGATGCCGCCCTTGTCGAGATCCACGAGCCGGGTCCTCACGTTCTTCAGCCCCTGCGTCCTGATCTTCGCGTCAAGGATGTCGATCATCCCCTGCGAGCTGTCGACGCCCGTGATGGTGTGGACCAGAGGCTGGAGCTGGAGCGTCAGCAGGCCGGTCCCGCAGCCGAAGTCCAGCACATCCATCTCCGGCCCCGGCTTCACGGCCTCCCGGATCGCCCGTGCCACATCGTGCGCCATCTTCACCCGGCCCGGGTTCTCGTCCCAGGTCTTTGCCGCTGCGTCGAAGTTACGCTTCTCCCCGCTTACGGCATCGAAGTCCCTCTTTTCGCCGGTCATGCTGATCCCCGGAATGTTCGCGGTGCACCAAGAAAAATGAATGGGATCGGGCGGGGATGGCCCTCCTGCTATACTTATTTGACGTGCGGCAACCAAGTACAGGACAATGGTCCCCGAGCCCGAATTCCGGTACAAACAATGCCTCATCATACGGAACGATGTAAAAATGAGCTGCGGCAAGCGGTGCGCACAGGCCGGTCATGCGGCGATCGGCGCCTACAACGGTGCGGAGAAGTCATTGCAGAAGGCATGGCTCTCCGAAGGGCAGAAGAAAGTCGTCCTGAAGGCAAACGACGAGCGGACCCTCTTCGAGATCAAGGTGCTGGCGGAACGCAACGGCATCTCCACGTCCCTCATCCAGGACGCAGGCATGACCGAGATCCCGCCGGGCACGATCACCGCGCTCGGCCTTGGCCCGGCAAAGAGCGAGGAACTCGACAAGATTACCGGGTCGCTTTCCCTCCTATGAGACAGAGCACGTACCCGCTCGAGCGCGAACTCGGCATGCGGTATTACGCGAGCGATGCCGAAGGGATCGGCGGCAGGCTCAGGGCGGCTCCCGAAGATTTCATCGTTGAGGAGATTCCCTTGGAGGACAAAGGGGGCACGACCGGCCCCTACCTCATCTGCACCCTGACGAAGACGAACTGGGAGCTCCAGCACGCGGTGAAAGAGATCGCAAAGCGGCTCGGCATCAGCCACCGGCGGATCGGCTGGGCCGGCACCAAGGACCGGAACGCGATCACCACCCAGTGGATCTCGATCTTCAAGGTAACCGCAGAGCAGGTTTCTGCCATACGGTTAAAGGACATCGTCCTCACTCCCGTCAGGAACGCCAACGAGGCATTGTCCCTCGGCGACCTGAAGGGCAACCGGTTCGAGCTGGTCATACGCGACGTGGATATGACCGATCTTGCAGACCGGGTGCGGGCGATCACGGAGACTGCCCGCGAGGGCGTCCCCAATTACTTCGGCCTCCAGCGGTTCGGAGCGATCCGGCCGGTTACCCATAAGGTAGGGGAATGGATCCTGCGGGGCGATTATGAGCAGGCGGTCCTCGCCTATATCGGCCAGGCCTTCCCGTGCGAGGCGGACGGGATCAGGGCCATCCGTTCAGCGTTCTCTGCCACCCGTGACCCGGGTGCCGCGCTCCACGCACTCCCGGTCCAGATGAACTACGAGCGGGCCATGCTCCACCACCTGTATACGAACCCGGGCGATTATGCGGGGGCACTGCACGAACTGCCCCCTAAGCTGCTCTCGATGTTCGTCTCCGCGTACCAGTCATGGCTCTTCAACTCCGCCCTGAGCCGGCGCTTCGATGACGGGCATACCCTGACTGCACCCGAACCGGGCGACCAGCTGATCTTTGCAAACGGCAGGACCGATATCGTAACACCGGCAAATGCCCCTGCAGCTGCCATCCACATCCGTCGCGGCAGGTGCAGCATCGCGATCTTCATGCCCGGCAGGGACAGGCAGGGCAGCGGGGCGGCCTCTGACCGGATCATAGCGGAGCTGATGGCAGAGTCCGCTATTACTCCTGCGGATTTTGACCGGGCTTCCCGGTTCGTGGAGACAAAATTTGACGGGGCTTTCCGTCTCATCTCCCTCAAAACAGCTGTCGAATCATCGATCTACGGGAATGCAGTCCGCCTGCGGTTTACCCTCCCGCCCGGCCACTATGCGACTACGGTCTGCCGCGAGTTCATGAAAGCAGACCCGGTCAGGATGATCTAGACCGGGACTCCGCCATCTTTTTTGCGCCGTCAATGGCGTCGTTGAGGTTCCCGAGTTCGTCCACGATATTCAGCTTGACCGCGTCGGCGCCGCGGATCACCCGCCCGTCTTCGATGTCGGAGCGGGCGATCACCCGCTGGGAAGTCACGTCGGTGATAAAGTGCTCGAAACTGTCGTGGACCAGTTTCTCGGCATAGGCCTCTTCGTCGGGAGTCAGCGGGCGGGACGATGAGCCCATGTCCTTCTTGCTGCCGGACTTCACGACGCTGATATTATAGCCTTCGTTCTTCATCCAGCCGCTGATGTCCGGGAAATTCCAGATCACGCCCACCCCGGCGGTGATCGTGTCCGGGTCCGCGTAAATCCTGTCGGCATGGGCGCTCACATAGTAGGCCGCGGACGTGGCGATGTCCCCCATGGAGACTACGACCGGTTTTTTGGTCTTCGCGTATTCGAGGTCGCCGATGATCTCCTGGGCTGCCGCAGGCGTCCCCCCGGGACTGTCCACTCTGAGCACGATCGCCTCGACCATCGGATCGTCGGCGGCATCGCGCAGTTGTTTCCCTACGACTTCGCTGCCGATCGTGCTCCCGTCGTTGACATTCCCTGTCTCCATCGTGCCCTCCATCCGGATGACGGTGACGCCGTGGGTATCCCCATGCGTCAGGAAATACGCAGCCACGACGACCCCCGAGACTACGATCAGGCCGAAAAGGATGACAAGGAGCCATTTGAGGCTGGTCCGGGGCCGGTGATGCACGATAACGGCATGTTCCGGGGAAGGGTGCTCGTCCATGCTCAGGCCCCGGTATAGTGGACATCGAATTCGGAGACGAGGTTGCTGCCGCAGAGGTAATATTTTTTCAGGGAGAGCCGGATCATCTCGCTCTCGTTATTGATGTGCATGCCCCCGACAAGGGACGGGGTATCGGATCCCCCGACGATGAACGGGAGGTGGATGAGCCGGATCTCGTCCACGAGCCGGTCGTGCAGCATGTGCCAGTTCAGGGTCGGCCCTCCCTCGATCATGAGTTTGTTCACGCCGAACTTTTCCTTGAGGATCTTCAGGAGCAGCGGGAGTTCGACATGGTTTTTCCCGGCCACGATCACATGAACGCCCTTCTTTTGTATCGCTTCGACCCGGTCTTTCGGCGCAGCTTCCGCAACCGCGATGGCCGTGGGCGCATCGGGCCCCAGCACGTTCGCGTCCAGCGGGATATCCGCCATGCTGCAGGGGATCACCCGGAGCGGGCTCCTGCCCGGCACCAGCCTGACGGTAAGGAACGAGTTGTCGATCCGGATCGTGTTGGCCCCGACCATGATCGCATCGTATTCCGCCCGTGTCTCATGGAGCAGGATCTCGGTCTCGTGCGCCATGTACTTCATCAGGATCTTCGAGGATGCCCCTTTCTTGAGTGTGAGTTTGCCGTCTGCCGTGATCTCCGACATCATGAGCACATGCGGACGGTCTGTATTCCCGGTCATAGCACCTCTTCTCTCCGGATGTATTGGACGGCGGATATAAATAACGTGACGATAGCGGCTGGCCGTTGTCCGGTTGGCTGACGCCGGATGGGCAACTATTAATGGTTCATGTACCCATGCTTTGAGGTATGAACATTACTGCACTCCGGCCAAGGTTCATCGGGTACCTTGAACCGGTAGCAGATGTCTTTGTCCGGCTCCGGATCACGCCCAACCAGATCTCGCTCTTATCACTCGCTGCCGGTATGTTGTGTGCCGTGCTTTTCTTCGAGCGCCAGTTCCTGTACGGTGCGCTCGCCCTGCTGCTCTCGGCAGTTTTTGACCTCGTTGACGGCAGCGTTGCCCGGAAAACGGGCGCCCATACCAATTTCGGTGCCGTCTTCGACTGGATCGTCGACAAGTACGTGGATGCCCTCGCCCTCCTCGGCATCGGGCTTGCCGGGATCCCGATCGCGAGCCAGTTCTTTTCCCTGCCCCCGGTCGCCGATTTCGGCGTCGTTGCCCTGGCAATCATCGGCTCGCTGATGAACACGTTCATCAAACCGGTGACCTATGCAGAGATCGGGTACCGGGAAAAAGTCGGAGGCAAGATCGACGATCCCCTCGAGGGCGTCGGGTTCTTCGGGAGGCCGGAGACGTTCGTGGTCCTGATCCTCGGCGGCCTTTCCGGGGTAATATGGGCATCGGTCATCATCATTGCCGTCTGCACGAACCTCTCGGCACTGCAGCGGATCATGTACCTTTACCGAACGCTTTCCTGACCTCCCCGCTGTATAACTGGTACAGGTCGTCGGCAAATTCCCCGAGGCTGGGGATCAGGGTAAAGAGCCCGTAGGCGATGATGATCAGGCAGACGAGGGCGAGGAGCTCGGCAATGACATTGTGTGCCCAGAAGAAACTCTCGTACCCCATTTCCCCGTTGCTCGCGATATCCGGGTAGTACGGGAACCACTGCCGGGTATACGCCATGATGACAAAGACATTGCGGAGGAGGTTGAGGATATAAATCGTCGGCACGATGATGAGGAATGCAAGGACCTTCTGTCGCAGGGTCGTCGGGACAGCTGCGGCCACCCCCAGCATGATGGCGATGCTCTGGATACCCGTGCACCCGAGAATGATCTGGACGCTGTACCCATTGCGGGTGATCGTGTCAAGGAACAGGCCGGCACAGGCAGACGGGTCCATCGCCAGCTGGGTGACGGGGTTCATGCAGGTGAGCGTTACCGGGAAACTGAGTGCACCCAGTATCCAGAGGATCTGGCCGACAACAAGGGAAATGAGCTGGTTCCCGAGCCAGGCAAAGAGCGGGATCTCCGTAAACCCGAACGGCGCATAGATGAGGAACGATACCGCAGCCGCCCGGGTGAGGTGGATCACCCGGACGTCCTCTGCAAGGAGGTACTTCGCCGTGATCACCAGGAAGGGCACGGACATCGCGGCGATCAGGGGATACAGGAAATTGTATTCCTTAAAAAATTCCGGCAGCATGGCAAAAAGGGTCAGGACGATGAACGTCCAGCCGGCGATGGCTGCATATTTCCGATGGCGACCGGGTATGAGGAACGCCAGAAATCCGGCACAGGACAGCAGGACCAGATACTCGATCATCAGTAAATTATCCACGCAATACCAAAAAAAGGATTCTGAAATGGCATAACCGTTCACGAAAGCATGATCCGGGGCGTAAGGGCAGCATCCGCACCTGTCCACCGGGGAGAACGGGGACTCCGGAACCGGCGACCGCCCCTTAGACGAGAGTTAATCTCCTATCATCACGGATACTGTACCGATGTTTTGTCCTGAATGTAAAACCCTGATGATGTCGTCCGCAGGACAGCTCAAGTGCCGCAAGTGCGGGTTTATCAGGAAGATCGATGGCAACGACCAGATGAGAACGCAGAAGATGCGCACGGAGAACGAGATCACGATCGTGGACGATGAAGACGACCAGATCAAGACCATGCCCACGATCCAGATCAAGTGCCCCAAGTGCGAGAACAACCTTGCAATCTGGTGGCTCCGCCAGCTCCGTGCCGCCGATGAGAGCGAAGTCCGGTTCTTCCGCTGCACGGAATGCGGCCACACCTGGCGCCAGGACCATTAAGTACCAGACCCGGGCAATCAGGTTTTCCCTGACCACGGCCATCATCCTCCGATGTCCTGTCCGGTACTTACGATTTTTTGCGCATAAAAACGGCCGTGTATATGGGAGACCGGACTTATTATACCCGATGAAAAAATGACAACCTTTTTTTCAGGACACCATTTATCTATACTATTCAACCGGGGTTTCCCATGGCCGAAGACTTTGATGTCAGATTCACCGAGAAGTATTACACGCCCGATCCCTCGTACCGGAAGAACAGCTGGCTGGGGGATTACCGGAAGGCATACGACGAATTCCTGAAGGATCCCGACGGTTTCTGGGACCGTGCCGCGCGGGAGCTGCACTGGTTTACCCCATATACGAAAGTGAAGGAATGGGATTATCCCTACGCACGCTGGTTTACCGGCGGGAAGACCAACATCACGTACAACTGTCTCGACCGGCACGTAATGAGCTCCCGCAGGAACAAGGTCGCGCTCATCTGGAAAGGCGAGGACGATTCCGAGCGGATCTACACCTACCGCCAGCTCTACCGGGAAGTGATGAAAGTCGCAAACGGACTGAAAAAGCTGGGTGTCATGAAAGGCGACCGGGTCTGTATCTACATGCCCATGGTCCCGGAGCAGATCATCTCCATGCTCGCCTGCGCCCGGATCGGCGCCGTACACAGCGTGGTCTTCGGCGGCTTCGGGGCGGCGGCGCTCAACAGCCGGATCACCGGGGCGGGCGCCCGGGTCGTGATCACCGCGGATGTCACGTTCCGGCGCGGCAAGTCCATCCCGCTGAAACACATCATCGAAGAAGCGATCATCAATGCACCCAGTGTCGAGCACGTGGTCGTCCTCCGCCGCGGACTTCACCAGCCGGTGGAGATCCACCGTGAGATGGAAGTGGACTTCCATGAAATGACCAGGGACGTCAGTCCCGATTGCGAGCCCGAGGTCATGGACGCGGAAGACCCGCTCTTTATCCTGTACACCAGCGGCTCGACCGGTGCCCCGAAAGGCATTGTGCATGCCTGCGGCGGGTACATGGTCGGTGCGCACTATACCACCAAAAATGTCTTCGACATAAAAGACCACGACGTCTACTGGTGCACCGCCGACCCGGGCTGGATCACCGGGCACTCCTACGTGGTGTACGGGCCGCTCTCTCTGGGCGCGACCATCCTCCTCACGGAAAATACCCCGGATTATCCCGATCCCGGCATATACTGGCGCATGGTCGAGGAATTCGGTGTCACCATCCTCTACACGGCCCCTACGGCGATCCGCATGTTCATGAAACTGGGGGAGGAATGGCCCGGAAAGTCCAACCTGGGTTCCCTGCGCATCCTCGGCTCTGTCGGAGAACCTCTCAACCCCGAGGCGTTCGAGTGGTTCTACCGGGTCATCGGGAAGTCCCGCTGCCCGATCGTGGACACCTGGTGGCAGACCGAGACCGGCATGCACATGATCACCACGATCATCGGCGAGCCGATGATGCCCGGGTTTGCCGGGCAAGCCCATTCCCGGGGTCGTGGCGGACGTAGTCGACAAGGACGGCAGACCGGTACCGCCGGGAACCGGGGGTTTCCTCGCGATCCGGGAACCCTGGCCTGCGATGCTGCGCACGGTATACCATGATGATGAACGGTACAGGAAATACTGGAATACGATCCCGGGCTGTTACGCGGTCGGCGATCTCGCGGTCAGGAACCAGGACGGCTACATCATGGTCCTCGGCAGGGCGGATGACCTGATCGTTGTCGCCGGTCATAACATCGGAACTGCAGAAGTGGAAAGCGCGCTAGTGTCCCACAAGGCCGTGGCAGAAGCAGCGGTGATCGGGAAGCCGGATGAGGTCAAGGGCAACGTGATCAAGGCGTTCGTCATCCTCCGGAACGACCATTCCCCCGGCGAGCGCCTGAAAAATGAACTCCTCTACCATGTCAGGATCACGCTGGGGCCCATCGCCATGCCATCGGAGATCGAGTTTGTCACCACCCTGCCCAAGACGCGGAGCGGCAAGATCCTGCGGCGCGTTCTCAAGGCAAAAGAGATGGGTATGGACCCGGGCGACATATCGACCCTGGAAGAATAAAAGTCCGGGATTTAAAACCAACTTTTTAAATACTGTTTTGTGGCATTGATAAATATGAAGGTCAGACCAGAAGACTCCCTCAAGATCGAAAATATCGTTGCCTCGGCAAAGGTGACCGATTATCTGGATCTACCCGCTCTTGCATCCAAGATCAAGGATGCCGAATATAACAAGAAGCGGTTCCCGGGCGTGGTCCTCCGGATGCAGGACCCGAAGATCGCAGCGCTCGTTTTTGGATCGGGCAAGGTCGTCCTTACCGGTGCGAAAAGCATCGACAGCCTCAGCAAGGGGCTCAATATTCTTGGTGGACTGCTGCGCAAACAGGGAATCGACATCCCCAAGAAACTGGATTACAAGATCCAGAATATTGTCACCTCCGCAGACCTTGCCACGCCCATCAACCTCAACAAGATCGCGGTCGGTTTCAACCTCGACAAGATCGAATACGAGCCCGAACAGTTCCCGGGGCTCGTATACCGCCTCGATAACCCGAAAGTCGTGGTCCTGCTGTTCGGTTCCGGAAAACTGATCATCACCGGTGGCAAGGAACCGGAAGATGCGAAGAAAGCGGTCATCAAGATCCTGTCGGACCTGCGGAGCCTTGGCCTGCTCTGAACCCCTTTTCTTTTTGTCCCTGCGATGCATCTGCAGTAATCTGTTAATTTTTATACCGGGTAATTGTTATTTCACACCTTGTCAGGATATTTTATTATATAAATTTCACGTTCGTTGACTGCCAATAACAGAGCCTATATATCCTCATTTAGATAATTATAGGCTATACATTGTGAACAACAGTGGATGTGATGCATGAGAACTGAGAACGTGATGTACTTTACCGAGAAGGAGGAAGAGTTTGCCAACCTTCTCATCGAGATTGGAACGAAGCGGAATGTGGCAAAAGTCCTGGTATTTCTTGCAAATACTCCGGAAGCGACCTCGCGCGCTATCGAGCGCGGGACCGATCTCCGGCAGCCGGAAGTCAGCATCGCCATGCGCTACCTGATCGAACAGAACTGGATCTCCAGCAGGGAGAGCAAGGCAGAGAGCAAGGGCCGGCCGGTCAAGATCTACGAGCTGGCAAAGCCCATCCATGAGATCATGGACAGCATCGAGAAAGAGAAGAAGAAGGAAGCGAACAACCAGCTGGCCCTCGTACAGAAGTTACGGGACTATATCCGCTGAGGTAAGTATCCTACATTTTTTTTCATTGCCCGCGATCACCGTGGTCTTTTCTGCAAACCCGCAGAACAACCCGCTCTCCACAACGCCGGGGATGCGGGCGATCGCATCTTCGAGTCCTGCGGGCCGGGCAATCTCCAGAAAAGTGCAGTCAACAATGAAATTGCCGTTGTCGGTAATCACCGGGCCGTCTTTCCTGACGCCTTCCCGGATCACGGTCCGGCAGCCGAATTCCCTGAGCTGGCTCATGACCGGATGTACGGCAAACGGGATCACCTCGACCGGGACCGGTGCACTCAGACGGGGCACGAGCTTCTGATCATCCACCACGACAACGAACCGGAAGGCCGCGGCGGCGACGCATTTTTCCCGGGTATGGGCACCGCCCCTTCCCTTGATCAGGTTCAGGCGGGGGTCGACCTCATCGGCCCCGTCGATGGCGATATCGATGACCGGGTAGTCGTCGAGCGTAGTTAGGGGGATGCCGTATTCCCGCGCCCGTATGGCCGTCTGGTACGAAGTCGGTATCCCTGAGACGTTCAGTCCCTCCCGGACACGGGAGGAGAGGCGTTCGATCATATAGAACACGGTCGAGCCGGTGCCAAGCCCGATCACCATCCCGTCTTCCACCATGTCAGCTGCCCGGAACCCGGCCGCACTCTTTGCCGCCGTCAGGGCACGTGCCTTGTCGTCCATGCTCGTGATACGTATCGGCGCCGGAATTATTAAAACTGGTGATATGAAAGCGGTTGCGCAAAAAAACGGCTCTGTAGAAACAATAAAAAATCTCTCCACGCTCTTGGGGGCTCCGGCAACTGTTGCCTCCGCCCCCGTCGCTGTGGCATCCCCGAGATGCGATAACTCCCATGAAGGTAATACGACACAATCGCTCAGCGCAGGGGCGGCACGGGGGGAACAGCAAACCTGCTAGGGCAGGTGTGATGCAAGAAGAACCATCAGGTTCTTCGATATAGCACTGTCCCCTCCGTTCATACTCAATCGTAGCCATCATAAAAAACGAGGTTTTCTTCAGAGCCAAAAAACCCGTTATCAGGAGGAAAAAATATCCCGGATCTCTTCCTGCGCATCATAGGCAGTGCAGTCCAGGGTGATCGGGGTGACCGACACGTTGCCCTTCCTGACGGCATGGACATCCGTCCCTTCCCCGGCGTCGTCGTAGAGCGGGCCGTTGATCCAGAAATAGGGCCTGCCCCGCGGGTCGAGCCGCTTCTCGACCCCCGTCCGGAAGAGCTTGCGGGCGAGCCGTGTCACCTCGTACCCGCCCCGGACCTCTGAAGGGATGTTGACGTTTATCACGTCGGCATGCGGGCAGAACCCTTTCGCCAGCACGCGGGAGACGACGTCGCGCACGATCTTCTTGGCCGGATCAAAACTCCGGCCGTACGTGCTCGGGTCGTCGAACTTGTCCCCCTGGTCTTCCACCTGGAGCGAGAAGGCGATCGCTTTTGTGCCCTGGTTGGACGCCTCCAGCGCAGCCCCGACCGTCCCCGAGGTCATGATGGACTCAAACGAGAGGTTCTCGCCGATATTGATCCCGCTCACGACCAGCGCGGGGTTGAGTTTCAGGGCATAGAGGCCGATGATCACCGCGTCCGTGGGCTTGCCGGCAACCGACCAGGCGTTTTCTCCATTGATGGTCACCTTGTTCGCCCGGAGGGGCTCGAAGATCGAGATCGACCGGCCGACCGCACTCTGCTGGGTGGCTGGGGCGACCACCGTGACATCCGCGATGGGTTCGAGGGCCTCGTACGCGGCCCAGAGCCCAATGGAAGTCACGCCGTCATCGTTTGTCAGCAGGATCGATGGTTTCATCGCATTGTTCTATTGCTGGCGTGGCACAAATACCTCACCGATCGGATAGGGTAATTTCATTGCAGAGCATAGAGAAGAGGGATGAAGGTCCTCCTCGCTGAATATACCCTTGCGCACGACCCCGTACTTGCCCGTGAGGGTGCAGCAATGCTCTCGGTACTGAAGGCGAGTTTCGAACGCTGCGGTCACGATGTCCAGACCCCCGGACCCGGCGACTTTGGCGACGAGATCGCGCGGCTCGCCCCCCTGTGCGACATGGGGCTCGTGATCGCGCCCGACCATCTCCTCTCGAAATACACGTACCTGCTCGAGCAGGCCACCCACAACCTCGGCTGCGGGTTCATGACCGCGGCACTCTGTGCCAACAAGGTGCAGACCGGGAAGATCCTCCGGGACAACGGCGTCCCGGTCCCGGGGGAGGCGGGGCACGGGAAGCGGGTGATCAAACCCGTGAAGGGGTGCGGGGCACGGGGCGTCCGGTTGTCGGAGGGCCGGCCGGCCGACGGCGAGTTTGCAGAGGAGTATATCGGGGGCGAACATTATTCCGTGAGCCTCATCGGGAACCGGGTCATCGGCGATGCGTGCCTCTACTTCTCCGGCAACCCGCCGGTCATCCTCGCCGTGAACCGGCAGGAGATCGGGATCGATCCCGACGGGTCGTTCCATTACCATGGCGGCGAGACCCCGGTCCACCCGGCACGCGAGGGGGAGATCGTGGAGACTGCGCGGAAAGCGGCCGAGGTCCTCGGCTGCCAGGGATATTGCGGCGTGGACGTGGTGGTCGCCGACAAGGTATACGTCGTAGACGTCAATCCCCGGATCACGACAAGCCTCGTGGGTATCGCTGCCTGCATGAGAGAGGAGATCGCGGACCTTCTCATCGCCGCATCGAAGGGCGAAGGTCCCCGGGAAGTCCATATGAGCGGGCATGTCCGGTTCGATACGAACGGGAAGGTAACCCGTGCATGATCGGCATTGACGTGGGCGGGGCGAACCTGAAGCTTGTGGATGACAACGGGATCCATATCGATTACTGCCCGCTCTGGGAGGAGGCGCAGGTCAAGACCCTCCTGGAGCAGTACGCCAGCCGGCAGGGACGGCCAGGCGGCCGTTGTCATGAGCGGGGAACTCGCGGACTGTTTCGACAACAAGATGCAGGGCATCAGCTTTATCGTGGATGCGGTGCGGACGGTGTTCCCGAACGCCCGGTTTTACGGTACGGACGCCGCATTCCATGTGGATGCCGTGCCGCAGCTGGCCGCTGCCAACTGGCTTGCCTCGGCAGATTACCTCAGGGCGGGGCATCCGCGTGCGGTCCTGCTGGACATCGGCAGCACCACTGCGGATGTCATCCCGCTCACGCGGTTTTGCGAGCTTATGGGCCTGACCGACCGCGCCCGGCTCCAGCAGGGGTTCCTGCTCTACACGGGAATGCTGCGGACGAACATCGCAACGCTCCTGCAGTCTGTGGAACTCGACGGTGTCCGGACCCCGGTGAGCACGGAATATTTTGCCACGAGTGCCGATGCCCACCTCGTGCTCGGGAACATCACGCCGGGACAGTATAGCTGCGATACGCCGGACCACAAGGAGAAGACCCGTCAGGCGTCCCTGCGGCGGCTGGCCCGCGTGGTCTGCTCCGATCTGGACGAGATCGGGGAGAACGGTGCGGTGCAGGTCGCCCGGCAGTTCCGGGATACGCAGCGGGAGATGGTCTGCGCTGCGGTCCGGGGTTGTGCGGCAGCGTCCTCCGCGGAGGAGATCATCGTTGCCGGTATCGGCGCCCCTCTCTTTGCCCGGGAGCTCGGCGGCGTGGACCTCACGGGGGAACTGGGAGCTGCTGCGGATGCCTTGCCGGCCTTTGCAGTCAGGGAAATCGCGTTGAGGGACCGGATATTTTCCTGGAGCGGTTAATTAACATTTGCTTATAATTCCTCATCGTCATTTACCATAAGTTGAGTGAAAATATGCGAGGGCTCCCCGCCTCAGGGCCTCTCCGAGGCGTCGAATTCCGCGGGAATGAGACGGGAGAAGAATCACACTGGAGATTCTTCGACCTGTTTCATCCTGTTTGGATGGAACAGAGGAAGTTTGGAAAAACTTCCTCTTGTCGAATCTCGTGAGAGATGAGGCACGGCGGGGCAAGAAGGTTTTAACCAATATTTTCAGTCGTTGATCCGCCGCGGGGGCGCCCCGTCGGGGGCGGCGGCGTTCATCGCATCAGAGTTTGTCTCTTCAGTCGCTGTCACGGCCCTGATGTGGTACTTTGGCGTGCCGTTCTTCTTTCTCTTCCTGTTCATCCCTGCCCTGCCGTTCTTCCACGGCGACCAGCATCTCCGCCGCTGCCCTGCGTGCTGAGGGGAAACCGCAGGCAGCGAGCGCTTCTGCCCCCATGATGCGGCTCCCCCCGGCCGTACGGGCGGCAAGGCTGGAGAGGGAGAGGACGGAAAACGGGAGGCGCATGCCGAAGACATCGGCGGTTGCGATCTCTCCCCACCGGTTCTTCGAGTACAGCCGGCAGCTCGTCCGGTCAACGATGACTCCCATCGCCCCGAGCACCCGGGCGGCCCTGCCCGCGGGCATGGTGGCAGAGAGCGTGGTGCAGAGGTCGACGACCGGGGAACCGATACGGGTACCGGGATAGAACGGCTCGCCCGCGTAACAGAGTCTCCCGCACTGCCGGCAGTGGAACCGTTTGACCCTGACGCGGACCGTCCGCACCGTCCCCTCCTCCTCGAGCACGGCAAACTGTTTCTCTTTCATGTCATGCCCCCCGACCTTCCCGCCGCAGGAAGGGCATGACGGGAGCTCGGTGAACTCGACGCCGTCCAGCGATGACAGCGCGTTCAGGATGATGTCTGCGGCCATCGGCGGGATGCGGGGCGGTCTCATGGATGGGTGTACATTATACCATGGCACGATATCAACCCACCGTTATTCATCAATTTCCGGAAAAACTTCATTATACTTATATACTGTCAGGGCAGAGCTTTCTTGTTCGAGGACTAAAACATGGATTTCAATTACGTACCAAGCACCTGCCCCTACTGTGGCAATGGCTGCGGAATCAACCTTGTCGTCAGGGACGGCATTGTTGCCGGGATCTCGCCCTGGCACCGCAACCCGGTCAACGAGGGGAAGGTCTGTATTCGCGGCAACAAGTCGTTCGAGTTCGTCAACAACCCCGAACGGCTCACCACCCCCCTCATTAAGAAGGACGGGAAGTTTGCCGAGGCCAGCTGGGAAGATGCGTACAGGGAAGTCGCATCCGCGCTCAAGGCCGTCAAGGGAGACGCGATCGGTGTCGTCGCCTCCGCACGGAACAGCAACGAGGACTCCTTTGTCTTAAAGAACTTCGCGGCAAATGTGCTGAAGACCCCCAACATCGACTACTGCGGCCGGCGCTGCAATGCCGACGCGGTCAGGGGACTCGCTGATGCATTCGGCACCGGCGCGACCACCAACTCCCTCGCCGATCTTGGCGAGGCAAAGGCAATCCTTGTCGTGGGCAGCGACCCGCTTGCGGAGAACCCGCTTGCCGGCCGCAGGATCATCATCGCCCAGCAGAACGGCGCAAAGATCATTGTCGCCGACGCCCGCACAACGGCAACCGCGAAGATCGCCGACCTCCATATCGCCTGCAACCCGGGCACCGGTGTCGCGCTCGTCAACGGTATCATCAGCGCGATCATCAGGGCCGGCAAGGAGAACAAGGACTTCATTGCCAAGAAGACGAAGGACTTCGAGAAGTGCAAGGCAGCCGCTGCCTCTGCAACTCCCGACGCGGTTGCCAAGATCGCCGGGATCCCTGCAGACGTGGTTTCTAAAGCAGCCGAGATCTTCGCATCAGCCCAGCCCGCGGCAGTTGTCACCTCCGCAGGCGCAGGCTCCGGCGACCTGATCCGGGCCCTTGCAAACCTCCAGCTGGTCACCGGCAACGTCGGCAAGGCCGGCGCGGGAGTCAACCTCCTCCGCGGCAAGAGCAATGCCCAGGGTGCAGCCGATGTCGGCGCAGTCCCCGGCGATGGCGGCATGACCGTCCCGGCGATGATCGACGCGGCAGCAGCCGGCAGGATCAAGGCACTCTACGTTGTCGGCGAGAACATCGCCTCCGCGGGCGCCCATGTCACGGACGCCCTTTCCAAGCTCGACTTCCTCGTTGTCCAGGACCTCTTCATGACCGAGACCGCTGCCAAGGCAAACGTTGTCCTGCCCTCTGCCTCCTTTGCAGAGCGTGACGGCACCGTCACCAATGCCGAGCGCCGCGTCCAGAGGATCCGGAAGGCAATCGAGCCGATCGGGTCATCCAGGGCCGACTGGCAGATCGTTTCCGAACTCGCAAAGGCAATGGGACACGAGAAGGAGTTTGCCTTCAAGGACGCAGAATCCATCTTCAACGAGATCGCGAAGGCTGTGCCAGCCTATGCGGGCATCACCTACGCGAAACTCGAGAAGCCCGAAGCAGTCCAGTGGCCCGCGGCAGGCGGGGTCTTCGGCACACCATTCCTGTATGCCGACAAGTTCGGAACCAAGGACGGCAAGGCAGCATTTGCCGCAGTGGACTTCAAGGCCGGCGAGGCCGTCAGTGCAGAGTTCCCGTTCATGGTCTCCGCACAGTGGCCCATGGGCACCCTCTCCGTCAACACCGCATCCATTGTACGCGAATGGCCCAACCCGGCCGTCTACATCAACAAGGAGGACGCGAAGGCCCTTAAGATCTCCAGCGGCCAGGCCGTCAAGGTAACCGGCAAGGCCGGCAGCGCAATCCTCGAGGCGAAGGTCACTGCCGACATCAAGCAGGGTGTGGTTTCCATGCCCGTCACCTTTGCGGCTGCGGCTGTCAGACTCGAGATAGCACCGGAGGGAGCATAACATGGCAAAGAAAGGCGACATGCTGTATGCATGGACGAATGACGCAGAGATCCAGAAGAAGGCCGAACTCGGTGGCGCGGTCACCGCGCTCTGGAAGCATGCGCTCGAGTCAAAGGCAGTCGACGCCGTGCTCGTCATCACCAAGGGTAAGGACCTCTACGATGCAAAGCCGACGCTTGTCAGGAACGCGGCCGAGCTTGCGAAGACCGCCGGTTCCCTCCACTGCGGTACCCTCCTCCTCCCCAAGCTGGTGAAGAAGTACCTCGATGGCGCCGAGACCATGAAACTGGGCGTCACGGTCAAGGGCTGCGATGCGATGGCATTCTACGAGCTCGCCAAGCGCAAGCAGATCAACCTCGACAACGTGGTCATGATCGGCGTCAACTGCGGCGGGTCGGTCAGCCCGGTCCTCGCCCGGAAGATGATCGCCGACAAGTACGGCGTTGACCCGGACGTTGTCCACAAGGAAGAGATTGACAAGGGCCAGTTCATCATCGAGTACGAAGGCGGCCACAAGGGCATCTCCGTCGACGAGCTCGAGGAGCACGGCTACGGGCGGCGCAGCAACTGCCGCCGCTGCAAGATGAAGGTCCCCCGGCAGGCAGACCTCGCCTGCGGCAACTGGGGCGTTATCGGCCCGCGTGCCGGCAAGGCAACATTTGTCGAAGTCTGTTCCGAGAAGGGTGCAAACCTCCTCTCCGGCGCAGTAAAATCCGGCGTCCTCGCAACGGAGCCGGCGAACCCGAAGGGCCTCGACATCCGCGGCAAGGTCGAGGGCGCGATGATGAAGCTCGGCGACAAGTGGCGCAAGAAGGACTTCGAGGCACTTGGCGAAGGCAGGGACCGCTTAAAGAAGATCATGACCGAGACCGCCCGCTGCATCAAGTGCTACTCCTGCATCTCGGCCTGCCCGATCTGCTACTGCGTTGACTGCACTACCAGGAACCCGTCCTACGTCACTCCCGGCGAAGTGCCCCCGAACTTCATGTTCCACCTCATCCGCTTCGCCCACATCGCCCCGTCCTGCGTGAACTGCGGCCAGTGCCAGGAACTCTGCCCTGCGGAGATCCCGAACGCGCTCTTCATGCACGCACAGCAGCAGGAACTCGAGAAGATGTTCGGCCACGTGCCCGGCGTCTCGATGGAGCTCCCGATCCTCGCGTACGCCGAGGAGAAGGTCGAGCGCGAGCGGTTGCACAACACCGGCAGCGACATGATCTACGAGAACGTCTTCAACCCGATGGCAAAACACTGAATCTTAACACTTTTTTGTTTGCTTTTGAAAGATACCAAAAGCGATCCCCTTGTTTTTGTTACGGAGAAAAGTGAAGACGGGGGACAAGCATCCCGTCTCCTGTATCGGTTTATCTACCAGGCTTCGGGGAAAGCCATGTTGACATAGATATCTTCAAGCCGGGCCTTGTGTCCTCTTTCCATGTTTGCCAGCTGGGAAAAGAGCAGCTGCGTTTCGGTGTCCTTGGCAAGTCCTGCAAGCTGGGTGTACATCTGCATGGCTTCCAGTTCCTTCTTGATCGCGACAATAATACCTTCGATAGGTTTCATGTCAATGCTCAGGGCTGGCGAGGGGAGTGTATCTGCCACCTTGTAGTCATGCGATGGATCGAACTTCATTTTCGATACATCCTTCGTGAGCATTCCCTCCAGGAACACGCGGTGCTTCTTCTCTTCTTCGGCAAGTTCCGCGAAAAGGGATTTTAACGCCGGGCTCTTTACCTTATCGGCAACATCACGATAAAACGTGAATGCTTCGATCTCTCTCTTGATTGCCGTTGCTATAATTTTCTTTGCATCATCTGCTTTCATACAACACACACACCACTTTTTTATTGATTATTGCCGATTTCTCTATTTAAGCGCATTGATATCAGAATAAAAAACGGGAACCGGGTCTGCTGTATCCCGGGAATCTCCGGGGAATACCCTGCCCTCACATCCGCTGAGGGGATGAGGGGGCGTTAACGGATGCACGTCAGCGGCAGTGGGGTGACCGGCGTCATCGCGGGCAGTCTTGTCCCGGTCACAGAATGTCATTCCCTGCCTCGTGCTGCCGTCCTGACAAATGGCAGTACAGGTTATAACCGGCAGCTGCGATTCCGGATCAGCGGTGCATGACTTACGGACGGAATGCTTCGCCCGGTGCTCTGCCGTACACCCGTCGTGACCTGCCGGATGGGATCCATGGGAACAGGACTACGGCGGACCGAAAAAAACCCTATTTCCATCTGAACAGCGGTATCATCGGTCTGAAGGGCTCGAACGTCTCCCCGCCGGATGACAACCGGTAGGAACGGGAGAAGGCATTCCCCGCACCGTTTTCAAAGCTGACCACGGTCTTGACCTCCCCGATCATTTTTTCGAGGGCGTATTCGAATGACGCGTCAGCCGGCAGGGACGGCAGGTCGAACTCGATATTGAGGGGGACGAGCGCTACATGGATCCTGAGCGCATCCGCATTCCCCGTGTTCCGGATGACGACTGCCTTTGCGTCCTCCCTCAGTTCGGCGACGATATCCGGATGGGATACACTGTCCTGCATGATGAGGAGGGACATGACGATGGCAATGAGGATCACGAGGAGGATACCTGCTGCATAGATGTTGATGAAAAGAACGATGCACGTGATCAGGAGTCCTGACACCAGCAGGATCGCTGTCTTCCGGTCCATACAGACCATTGTTCCGCGTTGTTTTTGTGTTTAACGGTTCTTTTGCGGGGCTGCGTCCTGCCCCCGGCCGCGGTCATTCCTCCTTTGGGTGACGGCAGGGAATTCCGGCACGCGGTCATCAGGAAAGGCGGTGCAGTTTTTTCAGGAGATCGACCGTCTTCCGGGTAGAGTTACCGGGCGTGCCCGGGGGAATCCCTGCGGGGAGCTGGTTTTTGAGGGTATCGAAGATGCGCAGGATCGCATCCGGATGGGAAGGGCCGTACCCGCCTTCCAGCACGAGCGCAAGCGGCACTTCGCCGGCATCGCGGACCAGCGCGGTGAGGCTGCCGATGTCGGCGGGGCCCAGCTGCATGCTCCCGAGCGGGTCATCGGAGAGCACGTCCTGCCCGGCCGAGATGATGACGAGCCCGGCCCGGAACCTGCGGAGGGCAGGTACGAAATCTCCCGGAACACCGAAGCGTAATCGGCCATGCCGGAGTTCTGTTCCAGCGGGGCATTGATCGTGTACCCGTACCTTCGTGCCGGCCGGTCTCTTCGATGAACCCGGTGTGGGGGAAGGTATCTTTCTGGTGAACCGAGCAGTAGAGTACCCGGTCGCTCCCGTAAAAAATCGTCTGCGTCCCGTTCCCGTGATGGGCGTCCCAGTCGATAATGGCGACGCGATCAACGCTGCACAGGGCGTGCGCAGCTGCAACGGCCGCATTGTTCAGGAGGCAGAACCCCATCGCACGGTCCGGTTCCGCATGGTGGCCCGGGGGCCGGACCAGGGCGAAACAGCATTCCCCGTCAAGGGAGCGGTCCACCGCAGCGATCGCAGACCCGGCAGCCCAGGTAGCGACATCGTAGGAACAGGGATTGATGTAGGTATTCGCGTCCAGGAAACCCTGCATGAACTGGTTCTGCTCGATGTACCCGCCGGTATAGATATAATCGTCAAGCAGGCAGGATCCGGCATGTTTTGTGCACTGCTTCTCAAGCCATGCGAGATATCCCGGGACATGGACGCGCCCGAGTTCATCCCGTGTCGCAGGCACCGGGGGGTGGATGGCGAGCTGGTCCGGCAGGCGGGAAAGGATGGAGACCAGCCGGTCGTGGCATTCGGTATGCCCCTTGCGGTCATGGTCTGCGAAGACGTTGCCGGTGATTGCTGAACATTTCATGGGAACATGCCGGGGACCGGATACATAATTATCCGTCTTTTCATGGATGAATATTGTGTTTTACCGGAAATTTTGCGAGGATCCGATCGAAAATTCCATTTTGGCATGCAAAACAAGCGTTTTTGCAGCATTTCCGTTCCCTTTTTTGTCATTTTCGGACTGCGCGCCGGGAAAACAGCGGCCGGAACCTGCAATAATACCAGTCCTTATAGCGTACCGTCGTGGGAGAGTGTCAAATGAAATACCTGAAAACCGGCAAAAGTCAATGGATACTGTCCAGCTGAATTCGGCATCCTGCCGGGTTTTATCGGAAATGCTGGCCCGGATCGGCGAACAATTCGAAAATTATTAATAACTCCATACACGAGTTCTTCAATGACCTATACGAGATGGTTTAATACGTTGCTGGTATAGGCGGAGATTTCAGAGGTGTGTTAAAAAATGGTGTTTCATCCTCCGGTAGCAATCATCGCCAAGGCTGGCGATGCCGGAAAGTACAAGAGTAGGCCTCCCGGCCTGGAACATGATCCTTCGCGGTTTCATGGCCGGCGCCTTTATCGCCATGGGTGGTGCGCTCGCAACCGTATGCAGTACGAATGTCGCTGCGAGTGCCGCGGCGATCAAGGACGTGCCGGGACTGGCATTCGGTGCCTCAAGTGCCGGGTTCGCGCAGCTGCTCCTGGGAGCCACGTTCCCTGTCGGGCTTATTATCATCGTGCTCACCGGTGCAGAACTCTTCACCGGTGATGCGATGCTCGCCCCTGTTGCCGCGTTCGTCCACAAGGTGAGCTGGGTCCAGGTCCTGAACCTGTGGATCTGGGTCTACATCGGCAACCTGATCGGATCCATTGTCTGGGCATACATCATGGCAAACGGCCCGTTCGTCTCCTTCGATTCAGCAGGCGTGGCAACCGTTACCGCATTCGGTTCCCGGGCGATAGCGATCGCGGCCGCGAAGACGAGTTATGTGGGGATGATGGGCATGTGGTCCGCGTTCCTCAAGGCAATTGCCTGTAACTGGCTCGTCAACCTCGCGATCCTGCTCGGTATCTGTGCGGACGACCTGGTCGGCAAGTTCTTCGGTATCTGGTTCCCGATCATGGCCTTCGTCTCGAGCGGGTTCGAGCACTCGGTGGCGAACATGTACTTCATCCCTGCCGGCATCATGACCCAGGCGTACGTGACCGATCCCACGAAGATCATCGCGAGCGTCAACTGGGTCTCGATGTGGACGAGCAACCTCATCGTCGTCACGATCGGCAACATCGTTGGCGGGATGTTCTTCGTCGGCGTCCTCTACTGGGTTGCGTTCAGGAACGAGATCGCAGCGCTGAAGTAGATCAACCACAAACAATCTTTTTCATGCGGATCGGAAATGTCGAGGTGAAGGTCTCGATCGTCGCCGTTGCGGTGTTCGTCTTCTTCACTATTCTGTTGATCATCTCGGCAGCGTACAGCCCGGAAGTCCGATCGCAGCTCATCTGGATGATCCCGGCCCTGTTCATGCTGCTCGTCATCCCCATTGCCCTCAACTACCTGAGCCGCAGCCAGTATGCCGAGCTCGAGCCCCTTTACCGGGCAGAGGCAAAGACGGTCCGGATCAAACTGGTCAACGAGAACATGGTGGGGAAACCGGTGCGGGTTGTCGGCGTGGTGGAACGGGTGTATTTCCAGTTCCTGAACCGGCCCCAGTACCTCGTCGCCGACCGGTCGGGAGAGATCTCGGTGAAGATGTTCACCAGTCCCGACGAGGATATCCGGGTCAATGACGTGGTGGAAGTACTGGGGCAGGTGATCCGCCGGTATATGGTGACCGGGGATCCCGTCATCAACTGTGTCTCGATCAGGAAAACGGAGAAGCCGGAGTGAGCGGATTCACCGGGCGGGAAGGGCCGGCAGCGGTTTTTTTTGTCTCGTGAAAATCCTGCAATCCTGCCGGTAGTGTGATGCCTATGGAAACTTCTCAGGATCGCGACAGGAACCCGCACCTCTGGCTGGAGCTTGCCGTACCCCTCTTCTCGTTCGGGGGGGCCGCAGTGGCGATCCTTGCCGGGATACAGGGGATTTCGCTGGATTCCCATTATCCTGCCCTGGGGTGCGTCCTTGCCTCCTGTGTCCTTGCCTATCTTGCATGGCTCCGCAAAAAGAAGGATATCGTTGCCCTGTCCACACCGGTCTACGCCTTCATCTTCTTCCTTGTCCCGACTGAGGTTGCGGTCGGGATCATCCTGCAGCTGCTGTACGCGGTGAGCCTCACGATCCTGCTCGTCCGGCTCAAGCTCCGGTTCGGGAGCATGGCACCCGTACCAGGCACGCCGGAACAGGAGGGCCCCCTCGACGGGTATGTCGGCCTGGTGCGGCAGTCGTTGCCCGGGCTCCCCCCGGGCTCTCCCGGGAGGCAGCAACCGTGTTCATCCGGTTTGCCGGGGGGGATTACGAGGGGGCGGCAGAGGCGGCATCCTCCGTTCATGGTCCGGTGATCGGCGGATTGCCCGTCACCCGTGCGTTCATGGTAGTTGCCGAACAGGCGGGGCATATCGTTGCGGGCGAGTCCCTTCCTGCTGCGTTCGTGACATTCGGGCCGGAAGAGTACCCGTTCCTCTTCCATCCCCCCCCTGAAGGGTCGGCCCCGGACCACGTGTATTCCGCGACACTCGACAATGCCCTGCTCCTGCTCTACGCGGTGGCCGCCGCCGACAGTACAATGGGCCGGCTCCCGGAACCGATCCGGAACTTCGCGGAACGGCTGTCCGTGAAGCGGTGACCGGAAACGCCGTGAAAGCCCGGGGATCGGGTGTTGTTTCCGGATAGTGTTTTTTTAAATAAAGTTGCAATAAAATAGTTTTAACTGCAAATTATTTTTTTTAAGTCTGATTGGGTTCTGTTGCGTTGTCGGGACGTATAAATAGTCAATATTGACAGGTCACGACGATATCATTTTCTATAAGTCCCGTTAACGCAACAGCACCGACGGTTACCATCTTTTTATAAACCGGGTTTCAGGTACAACATTAATAGTTATATGATTGCATCGGCAATCTGTCATGAGCGTGATTATGATATTGTTGTCCGGCATACGAACGACCCGAACTTGAGGAGATACGGTGATGAGCGATACTATAAAAACAATATCAGTGGTCCGGTGTGACGATTACGACCGCGGAAAAACATACGCTGCTGTCCGGCGGGCTATAGATCTGGCCGGGGGTATAGGCGCATTTGTCCTTTCTGGCCAGAAGGTTTTCCTGAAGTTTAATCTCCTGCAGGGTCCGGCACCTGAGACGTGCGTGACTACGAACCCGGAGGTTGTGTATGCCGTCGTGAAGCTCTTGAAAGACTATGGCAACTGCGACGAGCTCCCGGGCGACAGCCCGGGTTCCGGGTCACGTTATACTGAAAACAATCTCCGGAAAGCGTTCGTGAGGTGATCGGTCCTCCCCATGGCGCCCAGTGCCGACCCGACAAATGCATACCTCACAAAGCACCTCCGGGTCACCTGCCAGCACATCGACAGTCTTCTTGTCGAGATCGAAGGTATTCTCAACGAGTCCTCATCACGAACCGCATTTCCGGGGCACGTCATGGACATTACCCCGGCACAGCAGAAGACAATCGAGGATTATATCACGCGTATCCGTACCCGTCTCGTCCAGGTAATGGAAGGACAGGATATTGGCGGCAGTCAGCCAGTCATCTCTGTCTCACGGGCTGTTCATAGCAGGCTGTATGCCATCGATGTTGCAGTCGAAGAACTCAAACCACAATACATGATGGGGTTTGGCGATATCTCCAATACCGCAGCGACAGAACTCAATGGCATTGCAGGGGAGTTGCATGCGCTTGTCTCACGCCTCGGCCAGTACCTCGAGAGAGGAGCCGGGCAGGATTTCCAAAAACGGCTGCAGCGGCTGGAAGAGACCGGTAATGACCTCGGCCTCCTTTCCCGGATCGAACGGGTAGTAGCGGAACGGGGACTTGTGGAATTCCGGGGGACGATCGACTCGATCCTCGACCGCGCTGAGGACCGGAGTTTTGAGATCGCGGTCTTCGGGCGGGTCAGCTCCGGCAAGTCGTCGCTCCTCAACGCTGTTATCGGGTACTGACGTCCTGCCGGTGGGTGTGACCCCGGTTACGGCCGTCCCAACGCGCATTATCCACGGGCAAGAACCATCACTCACGGTATCGTTTGCCGATGCACCGGCAAAAACGTTCGGAATCCAGCAGCTCGGGGAGTTCGCTACCGAACAGCACAATCCCAATAATGTAAAGCATGTGACACGCGTCACCGTAAAAATCCCGGTATCCCGCCTCTCCCAAGGGGTTTCCTTTGTTGACACGCCGGGTCTCGGTTCACTTGCGACAGGAGGTGCTGCCGAGACCCTGGCGTACCTGCCCCGGTGCGATCTCGGGGTGGTCCTGATCGATGCGGCATCCACGCTGACCGAAGAAGACGTGCGGATCATCCGTGCGTTACAGGAAGCTGCTATTCCCGCACATATCCTGCTCAGTAAAGCAGATCTTCTCGACCGGCCTGACTGCGAAAAGACCATCGAGTACATCAGGCAACACATAGTCTCAGACACCGGCCTTGACCTGCCGGTCCACCCGGTCAGTGTCCACCCATCGCACCGGAAGCTGCTCGACCGGTGGTTCGAAAAGGAGATCCTCCCGGTAATGAGCCACTCGCAGGATCTCCGGGCCGCGTCGTTACAGAGAAAGATTGGTGCGCTGCGGGAATCCCTGGTTTATTCCCTGCAGAACCAGAACCGGCGGAGCCGGCACCACACACCTGTGGGAAATGCAGAAACCACCCGGGATGTCGAAATCCGTTTGAGAAGGGCGACCGGTCTTATCGTCGAGACCAGTAAATCCTGCAGGGAAAAGGCCGATGCGATGAACGGGAAGGTTCTTGAAACCTGGATCGCAACTGTTTCCGGCGCCCCAAACAACGGGCCGGGGGGCACTGACAGAAAACTATCCGTTGAAGATGCGGTCCGCATCGCTGTTCTCCAGGCCGTACAGGCAGGGGCACATGATATCCGGGACCAGGTCGAAACCCTTGCCACCAGCCTGCAGGATGAGCTCGTAAAAAGCGCAGCAGACCTCGCCATTACCGATGTGCCCGGCGATAATGAATTCCTCTCACTGGTCCGGAATATGCCATCTTTTGATCCCGAAAAGATCCATGTCACGGTGCCCATATACAGATTCATTGCATTGTTCGGGAACCGGTTTGGAAAAAGCTGCTGGCACGGAAGATACGCCGTCAGTATGCCAAATCTTCCGGACCGGTCTTTGACGGTTACTTCAGGGTCCTCAAGGAATGGTCAAGCCAGGTGACGTACCAGATGGGCCGGAAATTCGAGACATATGCCGAACGATACCGGGCACAGGCAGTACAATCACCCCAGGGGCAGGAGCTGACGGCGGATGAGGTGAGCGCTATCGAGAAGGATCTGGTAGCGCTCGGTGATACTTCAAACGATGAAAAAATGTAAAAATGAAAGTGGGTTCTGTCAAGTTATCGGCAGTTTGAGAAAAGATCACTCCTGAGAAAATGGAGCAACTGCCGAAGACTTGACAGAACCTTCTTTTAAAAAAACCGCTGAAATACTCATTCACTAAGGGGACCGGAAAACGGGCCTAGCGGGGAAACGGGGAGGGGCAGTCCTGAACATGGTGATATGGTTTAGAGGTGTGTATATCATCATAATGGGTTCAGGAACCAGCCCCATTGCTGACCCGGTACGCAGTGCACAAACCCGGTGCACAAGACCGGCATCACATACTGTACCGGCTTTCGATATATACCCGATCCTGCAGAAACGGATGGAAGTCTTCGGGCTCTATGACAACCTTGCCACCGGCGCGCTGACCTGGGTGGTCTGGAGAGAAGGGACTGCAGTAAAAAAAAAGGCGATCCGGTATTCCCGGTACCGGTATCAGGGCAGCGGTTCGTAATACTTCATGGACCCGCAGGCACCGCAGCGGTCCCCTTCGATCAGGTAGTCCGGTACGGTCTCGCCGCAGCAGGGGCAGGTGACCGGTTGCCATTTCTTCTTGGGCGTAACCTTCACCCGTACCCGCTCGCTGGAGAGGATCGCCCGGCCGGCACGGAAGATCTCGTCCTGCAGGGTGCCTTTCATCGTTGCCTTCACATAGGCAGGGCTGTTCGCGTACCAGGAGCCGATGACAGGGTATCCCTGAGTTTGTTCAGGTCAACGCAGACCCGTACCGCGTCCGCAGTCTCCCGGTCGGAACCGGTATTGAGGGTCATCGCGAACTTCCCGATCGGGAGGACGCGCAGCCGCTGGTTGCCGGTCGTGCACCGGGCGATCACCTGGATTGCATCGGGAAGGCACTTGGGAGTCTCGCAGACCGCGTAGAGCTTCTGATCAGGGCCGGCCCCGAGCAGTTCCCGTGCATAGTCCGCCATGAAAGCGCCGATCAGGACGCCCGGCGCCGGGTAGGTATGAAAGGCCACGCACTGCAGCACCTGGTCCCGCAGCTGCGGGCTGACACCGTGCCTGTCCATGCCCGGCTGCAAGTTCCCCGGGAGAATATTCGTGGTGTCCTGTCTTCATGATATATCGTTGGTAGTGCGTCCGATAAACTTCTTATGATTGGTACCGGGCGCCGGTCACCAGCCGCCACGGGTGCCGGCTCCTTTACCGGCGGGCATGCCCGCTGAACTCCAAGGCAGAAAATCTCAGCTGCCACCGGCCCCATTCCCACCGGGCATGGGTCCCCGGGCTGCCCGCGGGCGGGACGGGTACCTGCATGCCGCGAGCACGTCTTCCATGCCGGGATGTTCCGGATCGTGCGCGGAACCGGTGAGCGTGGAGAGGGAGATAATGGATACGGGAATCCTCATACCGAAGAGATCCACGGCAGGGCAATCCGGCAACGGCAGACTGCGCGTAATACCGTGCGCTCCAGCGATCGACCTGGACGCCCATGGAGGAGAGGGAGGACGAGACCCGGGTGGAGGGAAGGGATACGGACAGGGACCGGCAGAGGTCGACGACCGGGGACCCGATCCGGGTACCGGGTAGAACGGGCCGTGCGGGACGGAGACCCTCCTGCAGGTGCGGCAGTACGACCGCCGGATAATGACATGGACCGGGTGGGGCATGTCGTCCCCGATCAGGACGGCAAACCTTTTCTTTCTCTCGTCATACCCGGACAGTGTCCCCCCGCACGCGCTGCAGCGGCCGCCCGGGTGAAACCTGACGCCTTCACAGGACTGGAGCGCGGTCTGGACAATATGGGCCAGCAGGGGAGGGACGGGACGGGCCTTCACCGGGTTACCCCCGTAGTGCATGACGGGGGGACACGCCGCGAATGCCGCCGGGGATCTCTCCCGTTTCCATCAGATGCACCGGACCGACCCCAAGGCAATCACCAGTTTTCAGAATAATCTCATAATCTATATATATCAATTTACCGTGATCCTTAATCAAGCAAAATTGCTTTACCAATTTTGCATCGATCAAGCCAGAGGTGTGTATGCGCGGGCGTTCCGGCCCTTTTTGACCGGGGCTTCCCTCGAGTGTATGGTGATAGAATGCCAGATAGTGCAAATACTCTTACGTATGTACCCACAACCTGCCCGTACTGCGGCGTAGGCTGCGGCCTGAACCTTGTCGTCAGTGACGGCAGGCTTGTCGGGGTCGAACCTTACAAGCGGAGCCCGGTGAACGAAGGGAAGCTCTGCCCGAAGGGCGCGACCTGCTGGGAACCGGTCCAGAGCCCGGACCGGCTGACAAAGCCCCTGATCAAGAAGGGCGAGAAGTTCGAGGAGGCCTCGTGGGACGAGGCCCTCGAGCTCATCGCGAAGAAGTTTAAGGAGACCTCCGACAAGTCCGGCCCCAGGTCCCTCGGGTTCCAGGTCTCGTGCCGTACCGTCAACGAGGACTGCTATGCGATGCAGAAGTGGGCACGGGTCGCGTTCAAGACCAACAACATCGACAACTGCGCCCGGATCTGCCACGGCCCCTCGGTGGCCGGCCTCTCCCTCTCCTTCGGTTCCGGTGCCGCCACCAACCCGTTCGAGGACGTGCTGAACTCCGACCTGATCGTCATGTGGGGTTCCAATGCCGTCGAGGCACACCCGCTTGCTGCCCGGCGCGTCATGCAGGCGAAGAAGAAAGGGATCCCGATCATCGTCATCGACCCGCGGTACAGCCCCACCGCCCGGCTTGCCGATACCTGGCTCCGGTTCAACCCGTCCACCCATATCGCCCTTGCCAACTCCATGATGTACTGGATCATCAAGGAAGGCAAGGAGGACAAGGAGTTCATCAAGAACCGGACGAAGGGGTTCGAGGACCTGAAAAAGACGGTCGAGAAGTATGCCGATGTCGAGAAGATCACCGGTGTCCCGACCGAGAAGGTGAAGGAGATCGCGGCGAAATACGCGGCAGCGAAGAACGCGGTGATCATCTACTGCCTCGGCATCACCGAGCTGACGACCGGTACCGACAATGTCCGGTCGCTCGGGAACCTCTCGATGATCTGTGGCAACATCGGCCGGCCGGGCGTGGGCGTCAACCCGCTCCGGGGCCAGAACAACGTGCAGGGCGCCTGCGACATGGGCGCGTACCCGAACGTGTACTCCGGCTACCAGAAGTGCGAAGTAGCGGAGAACCGCGCGAAGATGGAGAAGACCTGGGGTATCACCGGCCTGCCCGACTGGTACGGTGCGACCCTGACCGAGCAGATCGACCAGTGCGGGGACCCGATCAAGGCGATGTACATCCTCGGCCTGAACCCGGTGGTCTCGTACCCGGACTCGAACCACGTCAAGCGCTCGCTCGACAAGCTCGACTTCCTCGTCATCCAGGACATCTTCTGGACAGAGAGCTGCCAGTACGCGGACGTTGTCCTGCCCGGTGCCTGTTTTGCCGAGAAGGACGGGACGTTCACGAGCGGTGAGCGGCGGATCAACCGCGTCCGGAAGGCAGTCGATGCCCCGGGAGAAGCGAAGGTCGACTACATGGTCTTCTCCGAACTCGCTAAGAAGATGGGCCTCAAGGGCTTTGACTGGAAGACCGGCGAGGATGTCTGGAACGATATCCGGGCCTGCACCCCGTCGATGTTCGGGGCCACCTATGCGAAGCTGGAGAAGCCCGAGTCGATCCACTGGCCCTGCCCCACGGTCGAGCACCCGGGGACCCCGATCCTGCACAAGGAGAAGTTCTCGGCCCCCGACGGCCTCGGGACCTTCTTCGGCCTCGAGTACCGCCCGCCCGCGGAAGTGGCGGATGCCGAGTACCCGTTCACGCTGATGACCGGCCGGCTGATCTTCCACTACCACACGAGGACCCAGACCGACCGCAACCCGACCCTGCACTACGAGGTGCCCGAGTCCTACATCCAGATCAACACGCAGGATGCAAAGGAAATGGGCATCCGGCAGGGCGAGAAGATCAAGGTGCGCAGCCGGCGCGGCGAGACGATCACGAACGCGAAGGTGACCGACGAGGTCGCCCCGAAGGTGCTGTACATGGCAATGCACTTTGCCGAGGGTGCGAACAACCTCACGAACACGGCGCTCGACCCGCTCTCCAAGATGCCGGAGCTGAAGCACTGTGCCGTTGCGGTGGAAAAGATCCCGGAGGTGCAGTAACATGAGCAAGAAAGGCGACATGCTCTATGCCTGGACGAACGACGCGGAGATCCAGAAGAAGGCAGAACTCGGCGGCGCCGTCACCGCGCTCTGGAAAAATGCGCTGGAATCCAAGTTCGTGGACGCGGTGCTGGTCGTGACGAGGGGCGTCGACATCTACGATGCAAAGCCGGTCATCGTCACGGACCCCAAGGACCTCGTCAAGACGGCCGGTTCGCTCCACTGCGGCACCCTCCTGATGCCGAAACTGATCAAGAAATACCTCGGCGGCATCCAGCACGGGAAGCTCGGCGTCACGGTCAAGGGCTGCGACATGATGGCGTTCTACGAGCTCGCGAAGCGCAAACAGATCGACCTCGACCGGATCGTCATGATCGGCGTGAACTGCGGCGGGTCGGTCAGCCCGGTTCTTGCCCGGAAGATGATCGCCGACAAGTACGGCGTCGACCCGGACACGGTCCACAAGGAGGAGATCGACAAGGGCCAGTTCATCATCGAGTACGAGGGAGGCCACAAGGGCATCTCGGTCGACGAGCTCGAGGAGCACGGCTATGGCCGTCGCACCAACTGCCGGCGCTGCAAGCTGAAGGTCCCCCGCCAGGCGGACCTTGCCTGCGGGAACTGGGGCGTCATCGGCCCCCGGGCCGGCAAGGCGACCTTCGTCGAGGTCTGCAGCGAGAAGGGCGCGACCCTGCTCGACGGTGCGGTCAAGAAAGGCATCCTTTCCACCGAGGCCGCGAACCCGAAAGGTCTCGAGATCCGGGGCAAGGTCGAGGGCGCGATGATGAAGCTCGGGGACAAGTGGCGCAAGAAGGACTTCGAGGGGCTCGGCGACGGTAAGGACCGGCTGAAGAAGATCATGACCGAGACCGCCCGCTGCATCAAGTGCTACCAGTGCATAGACCAGTGCCCGATCTGCTATTGCGTGGAGTGCACGACCAAGAACCCGGCGATGGTGCCGCCCGGCGAGCTGCCGGTGAACTTCATGTTCCACCTGATCCGGTACACCCACATCGCCGACTCCTGCGTGAACTGCGGCCAGTGCGAGGAGGTCTGCCCCGCGGAGATCCCGAACGCGCTCTTCATGCACGCACAGCAGCAGGAACTCGAGAAGATGTTCGGCCACGTGCCCGGCGTCTCCATGGAACTCCCGCTGATGGGATACGTGGAGGAGAAAGTAGAGCGCGAGCGGCTGCACAACACCGGCAGCGACATGATCTACGAGAACGTCTTTTCCCCGGTGAAGCACTGAATTTTAAAAATCTTTTTTGTTGTTTTCGCCGGTACAGGAGTGTTCACCCCGGCGATGGTCCCGGAAAAGTTGGATACCCGGTTGTCACCGGGCAGGGGTTCATCGCACCCGTTTCACGGGCAATAGACATTGCCCGCCGAGCAGTTCACCTCCTGTGCATGCAGGGGGCAGTCCTCACCGGATACCGCGCAATAGCTGTCGGCGCACCGGAACGGACGGGAGGCAGGGCACGAGTTCGCAGACATTGACCGGCTGGTATTGAGGGCCGCCGGTCCGCGTGCAGCCGGGCTTCCCGTCACGGCAGAACCGCCGAATGGCGGGATGGTAAATTCCGGTTGTACCGGCGTCGTCATTTCCGGGCCCGGCGTCTTCTCCGGCGTTGCCTTTTCCGGGGATGGCGCGGAGGTGCACCCGGCGCTCCCGATGACCATGACAAGGAATGCGATGAGGACAAGGACGGGCAGGTACCGTTTCATACCATCTGCTATGGGCGGAGGGGGTGTAAAAGGTTTCGAATAGATGAGGAAGGTACCAGAGTTCAGAACCCGGGCTGGAGCCCGTCGCTGATCGATGCCTTCTTCTCACGGTTGAGCCCGGTGATGTAATCCTCGTACCGGTGGATGCGCGTGCTGACCGGGAACGGGATACCGATCGTGGAGATGATCGCCTCGCCCCGGTCGAGGGTCTGGATCTCGATCTCCATTTTACTTAAGTCCTGCTTGGCGCTGCCCATGATAATGTCGCGGTCGCCCCGGTCCCCCAGGCCCATGACCACGAACGTGTTGATCTGCGCTAGGACTTTGGGATCAACATTTTTCGGCTGCTGGGTGATAACGCAAAGGCCGACCCCGAATTTCCTGCCTTCCATGGCGCACTCGCGGAAGACCTGTGTGGAGGAGCCCCCGCTCGCGAGTACCCGCTGTGCTTCCTCAATGGTGATGAGGACCTGGTGGCCGGCTTCCTGCTTCTCGTCAATACCGAATCCTCTCGCTTCGCTGCGGTGCTTCTCCATGATCATGCGGGTGATGATCGACAGGACGAAGAGCTCGCTCCGCTCTCCCATGTCTGGGATGTCGATGAGTACAACGCGGTTGTCATGAAGATTCTTGATGATCTCCGGGATCGCGGAACCGGCCTGCCGGAAGAAGGCGGCGTTGCCCTTCGTGAGGTTCTCGATCTGGCGCTTGATGACCCGCACCGGCCCGCCCATGGAATTCCGGATCTGCCACGCGAGGCTGCCTTCCCGGATCCCGAGTGCTGCCGGGTCCTTGATGGGAAGATCTCCGGGTCCACGTCATCGAAGAACGCGATGATCTCTCTCCCGCCCGCACGCCCGAGGGCTTCGATGATATCGTACTGCGGCGCGGAGAGGTCGTGGAGGATGGAGAGGTCGCTTATTTTGAAGTCGTCATACTCGAGCCAGAGCCGGTTCATGGCGTATTTCTTCCGGTCTGCCTCGCCACGGATGGTGAAGACGGCAAGGCCATCCCTGCCGTTCGTATAGTGGACGAGCCCTTTTGTCGGTTCACCCGTGGACGATTTGCCGCCGCTGACGTACTCGCCATGCGGGTCCACGATGAGGAGGCCGAACTTCTGCACTTTCATACACGAAGCGCAGAATGTCTTCATAAAGTTGGACTTGCCCATGCCGGTCGTCGCGAACACGCCCATGTGCTGCGGGAGCACCTTTGCCGGGATCCTGACAGCAACATCCCTGATCACGTCCTGACCGCTCCGCATGAGGCCGACCTCGATCTCTCCCATCTGCTCGGTGAGGAATCGGAAATCGGCGGCCGACGGATCTTCGACCGTGGAGAACTTGGAGGGGATGGTGCGCGCCTTGTGAAATTTCCCGTCCCGGTCCACGAACCCGAGAGGGACAGCGTCGACCGTGATGAAGACATCTTCCCCAAGGCCGTAGAACTGCTCTGCATAGGCCCGGGTATCCCACTTCGGGTCGGCAAAGTTGCTGTCGTGCGAGAGGTCGGTGATCTTGGCAAAGAAGGTGGCGCCTTTCGTTGCGTCAACAATCTTCTTGATGTCGCCGATGTAGAGGGTCTCGCTGTGGGGGGCGATGAAACGGTAGGAGAGGACACTCCTGCCGATGAGCCGGTACTTCGATGAGTCGGTCGTTTCAGTATCGCGCAAATTCATCATGGTAATCTCCGAACAGGATCTCATAGGTCTGCCGATCGATGCCTGCCTCCGCGAGCCGGCCGAGCAGGTCGCCTTTGACCTGCTCCACGATCTCTTCGGTCAGGACAACCGTGCGGTGGGCGTCGAAAAGAGGGTACGGGTAGCCGGGGATGCGGCCGTCTGCGGAGCAGCCGGCAAGCCGGACCATTATTTCGCCCGCGTTCTTTGTGCCCGTGGGGAGCTCGATCTTGAGCGGTCCTTTCGACCGGGGGTGGAGGCAGGCAACGTACATCTCGCCGTGCTGCCACTGCTGGAATGCTGCATGGTCGAGGACGGCGGGATCGATCTTGATCCACCACGGGGCTTCCATCCCCTGCTCTTTCGCAAGACCGAACACCGAGGGGAGGAGCGGGTGACCCCCGCCCCATGTCGCAGCCGAACGCTTGCTGATGCCGGCAAGGCCGATGTCCCGGTCTTTGCAGGTGAGCGCAATGCGGGTGAGAACCGGGTTGTGGCTCTCGTGGGAGACGCGCAGGGGGCCGTCCCTGAGAAGGAGGGCACCGGCTCCAAGCTCTCGTGCCATCGTTTCAGTGACCCAATACTCGACAGTATCGCGAAGAATCTCGGCAGCCCGGGTAATGTTCTCATTCGCGAGCGGTTTTCCCGGCGGGTGGCCGAAGCAATCGGCATAGAGGACGGGAAAGTCCTGGTTCTCCTCTTCCGGCCCGATCAGGGCAAAGGTCATGGGAGTGACCGATCGACGGGTCCGTTCCATGTCGAGAAACGTGGTCTGGGCGGCCCGGACTATGGCAAGCGCCATGCTGCCGGATTCCAGGAGCATGACATTGCTGCCATCGATGCCGCAGACCTCTCCGCACGGGGCCGGGGTGCAGGGGTGGAAGTCCGCGGGTTTTATCCCGCTGGTCTTCGCGAACTTCTCCACGAGATCTGCCGGGATCGTTGCCCGTATCCTTCCTGCCGCCTCTTTCACCGCGCCAGAGTATTCGTCAGTCATTCCGTTGAATGCTAGTTTGGAATGTGATGGGATATAAGGGGGTTGGGGATGAGGTGAAACTGATTATTAATTTCACCGTTCGAAGAATTGTCTGAAGAAAATTCTTCTCGTTATCGAGGTTCTGATGAACCTCTCCAAGAGGGAAAATGAGGGGAATGATGGATTCTCATCCGGGCGGGTGGTTCACGCGGTCTTCAAAAAGCCCCTTGCCAATACTAATAATCTCCCGGACACTATACTGAACCGGAAATGGAGCCGTACACTCCCCGGGTACTCCCAATCGATGACATTGACTGGACCTCACACATCTCCCGTATCGGCAAAGCGAATGCGGCCCTTGCCCGGTACGACGGCCTGCTCCAGGGCATCATCAATCCCGAGATTCTCCTCTCCCCGCTCATTATCCGTGAAGCAGTCCTCTCATCACGCATTGAGGGCACGCAGGCCTCCCTTGAAGATGTCCTGCAGTTTGAAGCCGACGAGTCCCACAAAATCGATAACGAAAAGCGCTTGGACATTCAGGAGATCATCAATTACCGCACTGCACTGAAGACAGCGGTTGTTGAACTTGAGAAGCGACCGATCAGTACCAACATGATCCGGGACCTCCACCGCATCCTGCTGACCAGCGTTCGCGGGAGGGACCGGGAGCCCGGCGAGATCCGGCGCATCCAGAACTACATCGCGCCATACGGTACCCCAATCGGGCGGGCCACCTTCATCCCACCGGCCCCGGACCTCGTGCCGGACGCACTCACCAACTGGGAGAATTACCTGCACGCGGAAGAGAAAGATCCACTCGTCCAGCTTGCGGTGCTCAAAGCGCAGTTTGAGCTCATCCACCCGTTCCGCGACGGAAACGGGAGGATCGGGCGGATGCTTGTCCCTCTCATCCTTTATAACAAGCACATCCTTTCAACGCCGATGTTCTACATCAGCGCCTATCTCGAACATCACCGGGACGTTTACTATAAGCGGCTGCTGGCAGTCTCCCGCGAAAATGACTGGAACGGCTGGATCGGGTTCTTCCTGCAGGCTCTCATCGAGCAGGCGACCGAGAACAACCAGAAGGCAACGGCGATCATTGACCTGTATGAAGAGATGAAAAAAGACGTTGCGGAGGTAACGCACTCGCAGTATACAATCCAGGCAATCGATACGCTCTTCTCGCGCCCGATTTTCAACACCGCCGATTTCATTGCGGAATCCAAAATCCCCAAGCAGAGCGCCCACCGGGTTTTACGCGGACTGACCGATGGTGGCATTCTTATCGTCACACGGGAAGCAAAAGGGAAGAGCCCGACCATTTTCCGCTTCTCGCGGCTGATTGCCATCACGGAGACCGGCGGCAGGTAAATTCCCCACCGGCCCGGGGGCCGTACCAAGGTACTTCTGCGTATCGCAATCGCATTTTTATGAGATGCATCGGCCTGTTGCGTAACACCGGCGATACGCAAGAGGGTCTTGTGTACCGTTTTTTTGATTTTATGGTACACAAGAATGCCATCGGTCGATTGCATCGACAGGTCTGATGTACCCGGTATGTACTGGTCCAGATAACAAAGCGGAAATGTTACCGGATCGCTGACATTTTTTTATCCCTCTTCATTCCACCACGTTAACTTTGCTCGACTGGTCGGTGCCCATCTCGACCATGAGGGTGTTGGCAAACTCTCCCTGGATCTCCGCGATATGGGAGATGAGGAGGATCTGCGGGAAGCGGGACTCCTGCGTCCGCAGGGCGGTGAGGAGGTTGTTCCTCCGCTCCTCGTCCTGGCTCCCGAAGATCTCGTCGAAGATGAGGAAGGTGCTCTCGTGCACCTGGTGGAGTTCGGCAAGGTAGCGCGAGAGGGCGATCCTGAGGGCGACCGCGATGTCGTCCTGCTCGCCCCCGCTGAACCGGTCGATCGCATAATCGTTGTCCACGTCACGGACGAGGAGGTTGAAGTTCTCGTCGAGGAGCACCTGCTCGTACCGTCCTCCCGTGATCTCGCTGATGATCCGGCTCACCTCGCCTTCGAGCCGGCTCCGCACGACCTGCATGAGGTAGACCACGTACTCGGCGATGAGCGTGCGCGTGAGTCTGAGGAGCTCGATCTCGTCCCTGAGTACATCGGTCTGTTTCCGGAGGGCTTTGATCTGAGTTTCTGCCATTCTATACTCCGCGATCTGTCTCTTAGTAAAATGGAGATCTTTGTTTGCTCCTTCAATGGCAACCTCCACGTCGCGAAGTGCCCGATCGATTTCCTGCACGGCTGCCTCGCACTTTACGATCTCGTCCGGATTGAATGCCGCTGCCATAATCTCCTCCGCGAGGCGTACAAGCCCGGCGTCCCTCTCGGTAATCTTTGTCGCGAGATCGGCAAGCTGTAGCCGTATGGTGCCGGCCTCGCCAATCTTCTTGCCGAGCTCACTGTACCGGAGCTGCACTTTCTGGACTTCCGTGGTCTCCTTCTCGCAGGCAAGGAACTCTGGATCGTTGTAGCCTAGTTTCTCAATGGAGTCGTACGTGACCTGCTGCGCCTCTTTCCGGGTCGCGAGCTTTGATTCAAGGTTGGAGATTTCCTCCAGGATCACAGGACGCTGCCGGAGTTTTCCATCAAGAACACGTATGGAGTCAAGCAATGGTCCCAGCGCATCGATTGAATTTTTCTCTTTGCCGAGTTTCTCCTGCTGTTCGAGATCGGCGACAGCCTTGTCTGCAAGTTCCTGCAGCTTTGCATTGAATTCCGCGTCGATATCCCCGAAATGGACGCCAAGCTTCTGCCGGCAGAGCGGGCAGATCCCGTCAACCCCGGCGCTCTGGATCGTTCTCTGATCGGCCGCGATCTTCTCCCGCTCCTCTTTGTAGCGTGCAAGCCGGGTAGTCAGCATACCGCCCTGCTTATTGATATCTGCAAGACGGAAACTGACAGATTGTTCAAGATAGTCTGGTGCGATCTCTCCTGCACAGAGCACCTTTTGGACTTTTACAACAAGTTCATCCTTTTTCTGCTCATCTGCATCGAGGGCTTTGATCTGCTCCCGCTGCCGTTCGATTCTCGCGTTCAAGTCCGCGATCTCCCGTTTCGCGAATCCGAGTTCCTGTCCGAGCCTTGCGTATTCGGCTTTCTTTTTCTGGAGCGCGTCAAGGTTTGCTCTGACCGCCGCATAGGACCCTGCCATCTTTTCGATGCGGTGGTATTCTGCCTCCTCCTCCGCAATGAGGCCTAGCAAACCTTCGAGTTTCTTAATCTGGGCTGCCTCCTTCTCCCGCTCGGTGCGGAGCGACTGCTGGTCTCCAAGAAGACGGTTATATGCGAGCTTTTTATCAGTGAGGCTCTTCAGGTCTGCATCAAGCCCTTTCTTTTTTGCCATAAGGAGGTCGTGTTTCTTCGTGTGCTCCACAATTGCGGCCTGGAACCTGACTACAGATGCCTGCAGGTTCGCGAGTTCCTCCTCGCTCTGCCGGCCGGCAAGGGCCTCGAGCTGGCCGGTCATTTTCTGGAGTTCCCCGGCTTTTCCTTCGATCTGCTCTTTTAAGATCTTCTGGCTCTCGGTGTTCAGGTAGTCGATCCCGAGCGCACGGAGGAACCACTCTTTGCGTTTACTTGCATCAGCATCCAATAAGGTGAGGAGATCTTTCTGGGCGGCGTAGATGGTATTCCGGAAATCCACCGGGCCCATCCCGATCGTCCGCTTCACTTCGGCCTCAACATCGCTTACCCCTTTTGCCCTCTCTCTCCCGTCTTTGAAGAAACTTGCATCGTGCTGGACGGTCTTTCCTTTTTTGAACGTACGTTTGACCGTATAGTTGTCCCCGCCAATCCGGAAATCGAGACGGATCTCGCACTTCTCCTTTGGAGATGCGAACGAGGACACAATATAATCAGAATTGATACCGGTGCTTCTTACACCATAAAGCGCAAAAAAGATCGCTTCCACAAGACTACTTTTGCCCGTGCCGTTGTTTCCGAGGATGCCGGTTATCCCGTCCTTGAAGCAGATCTCCTCATCCCGGAACCGTTTGAAGTTCTTTAAGATGAGACGGTCGAGGATCATGAGGGGACTCCGGGATATTGATTGCCCCCCTTACGCCAGCCCTGCCCCCGTTGGGGGCGGGGGCGCCTGCGATGCCTCTGTATTACCGGTTCGAAAAAATTAGCAGAGTTGCGTACAGGTAATACGGCATCATCGCAACTAGAGGCTGCCGCAGCGGCGGGGGCGGAGCCCCCAAGAGCGTTAGAGTCCCAACGCGGCTCCACGTTCATTCCGCTTCCTCCCGGTGCTCGTCCATCACGGACTGCAAAATTTCACGCCCGCGGATGGCGACGAACTCCTTCTGCTTCGCGGAGAGCTGCTGCTTTCCGATGAACTCCCCGAACTCCTGCAGGTAGTCGATCATCCGGATGTCCTGCTGGAGCGGGACGGGCGTATCCTCCGCTTCGGACTTCACCCGGATCTTCAGGTCGAGAAGATGTTCGCGGACGCCGGCAAGGTCTTTCATATCGATCCCTTTCCCGTGCTCCCGCGAGAGCCCATCGAGCGTCACCTGCGCCATCGCGTACAGCGGGAGGTGCTTCTGCGTAACCCGGGCAATGATATCCTCCGTGATATCCCCGGGATGCACGCCCTGGCATTTGATCGTCCCGAGATCGACCATCGGTGTCTTCGGGAGCTCCAGGTGCCGGACCGCGTGCCGCCCCGGGTCCACCAGCAGGCCGCCCTTCTCGTCCGCGATCTCCCCGTAGGTGAGGAATTCCGTGGAGCCCGAGTACCAGGCATTGTCCGTGATCTGGCACTGGCGGTGGTAGTGGCCGAGTGCGATGTAGTCGAAGCGGTCCGAGAGGATGGTGCCATCCAGCTCATGCTCGGCGACTGTGGCTAATCGTTTATCTTTTATCTGCGTGGCGAGGCCGTGGGTGACGAGGACGTTGTTGTGCTTCGTCGAGAGCTCTATTTCATCGTATGCTATCCGGTAGTCCTCCACGCGGAGCATGTTTGGGATCAGATGGAAGACTGTGTCACCGAGTTCTACTTTCTCATACCGGAATTTGTACGCTGCCGTGATCTGCGACTTGTGGTAGGTCAGTACCTCGTACGGTGAGGTCGTGTACCGCGTTTTCACCATGCTGTGGTTGCCGGCGATTATTACCAGCGGTATGTCGGCTTCGTGGAGCCGTTCGAGGGCTTCGAGGACGGTTGTATATGCTTTCGTCTTTGGTTTTACCGTGTCGAAGAGGTCGCCCGAGTGAACGAGGACGCCGGGTTTCTGGTTGATGATGTCGTTGATTCCGCGAAGGAAGTTGTCGTAGATTTGTTTTTCTCTTAAATTCATGCCACTATCGGGATCGAGGCGGCTGAAGGCAGCAAGGCCCAAGTGGGTGTCGGCGATGTGGATGAGTTTCATCGTTGATTTTTATTTGGGGTGTACTGGGATATAATGGGGAGGGAGTGTGGCGGGAAAGTTACTGCTTCATATTAAAAAATAATACACTTAGCCATTTGAAATAAACCCCTGCAATTTTTCATGTAACCTAACCATGGCTAGCGTATCCAACTTGCAGTATTCCAGTAACGCCGCACGTTTCCTTTCAATCACATCAGAATCCATCTTCCCTTGTGCCATCATCGTAAATGTCACTAGAGCCTCATCGCCATTTCCAATTTCAAGCCCCGTATAAGAAAGTTCGGGAACGAGTACAGGAAGAACGATTTTAATCGATGTCCTCCCGCAGAATTCAGGATGATTGATGCATTTAATGCACTGTTCGAGATCAACGATACGGTCGATCAAAACTTGCAGCTCATCCGAAATATCAGGAAATATTTTACTCAGTTTTGTGATAGTGGTTTTTTCAAAGCTACTATAGGCGATGATTGAACCTTCCCCTTTGAGATCCTCAATTAATCGCTCCGCAAGTTCACGGCGACAATCCCGGCGTGGATCCGCAAGATATTCCAAATGACGGATAATCTTTCCGGAACTCTCACAGATATGAAGGGAATATTGGATCGGAATTTGATCATACGGTGCAATATCCGGCCAGAGGGGAATTGCGGTCATCATAGTTTCAAAATCAAGATAAAATGCAGGCCATCGGATAGTCGCTAATTTCTTACGAAGTTCAGGATCTATGTGTACCTCGCCGCATTTTACACAATCAACAACACGTTTCTGAGTTTCGGTCAATGAAAAACTATCAGGAATTTCATGGATCGTGGTGATACCCGAGGCGATGAGTTTTTCAATCGCCTTCTGCTGTATTCTCGGAATTTCAAATATGTGTGCTGAAATATCCTTTCCAAGACATCCTCCGAATTCCTCGCATTGTTTGCAATTGTATGTCAGTGCTGGTTCCGGTTCACTCGGTGCGCTGGTTACAGAGTCAATGGAATCGATCATGGGTTTGAATGTTTCAACCCTTTCTAGGACCTCCTTTGTGAAATCTGTTTTTACGAAGAGCCGCTCGACGGGCATACCCAGTCGATAATTTTTGTCAACGAGTATAAGACTTATCGTGGATGGATGAAGACCGGCAACCTGTGCAACCAGCGTTGTGTAAGCCATATCATCGATAAATTCTTCCTTTGCAGCGACGCTGGATTTTACTTCGATAAGTTCCCAGGATTTCACTTCCCGAATGAGGATATCCACCTTGGCAATATTATTTCCAGAAAGAAACGTAGCTTCGAAGATTGCCCGGGTCTTCGGGTTTTTGAGGAGATCCTGCGTACGTTTGGCTGCAGCCTCTGAACTTAATTCATTAACAAAAATTCCTTCAGGAAACAAGACTACGGGCGAGCTTCCCGATCTCTTTTCCCTGCTCCATCCTAAATAACTGACCTGGAGAAAATTCGGGCTGGATTCTTCCATTCCGAAGTCTCCATCCTAATGTGCTGCAAAATGCCGTATTGATGAAAATATTCTTGGTAATGAGTTGCATTATCTCACCAGATGTCAAGTCTTAATCAAGTGAACCTTGGGTTTTTAGGAGATAATAATTTTGAAATGTATTCCGGTTATTAAATTATATAGTCAAAATCAAATATGAGAATAATGGAATAAGAATTATGCTTCTTTTTGTCGATACTGAAACGACCGGCTTACCAAAATACTCTGCAACAAACGATATGGAAAAATGGCCGAGAGTCGTCCAGCTGGCTTGGTCATTATATGATATCGACGGTAATCCTGAAAGTGTGAACAGTTTTATCATTTACCCTACGGATTTCACAATCCCCCAGGACACTGCAAAAATTCATGGGATAACGACAGAGCGGGCAAAAAAAGAAGGGATATCGCTACATAAAGTTCTCCCGCATTTCAATGCAGATGTGGAAAAGGCGACAACGATCATTGCACATAATCTCGACTTTGATTTACCTTCGGTGCACACCGAATTTATGAGGTGCAAACTGAAAACAAATCTCCATAAAAAACAAAAATTCTGCACGATGAAAACACCCAAAATTATCTCCTTTTGTAAACTTCCTTCACTATCTGGCAGGGGATATAAATGGCCAACGTTGATGCAGCTGCATTTACAGTTATTCGGGACGGAATTTTCGGATAGTCATAACGCAAGTGCCGATGTTGAGGCATGTGCGAGATGTTATTTTGAATTACGCAGGCGGGGAATTATCGAATAAGGATATGATATTTAATTTCAGCAGTTCCTCGCCTCCACTTACACTGATTCTTACTTTTTTATGACTGCAGTCTCTGGACAAACCGTTGTAAAACGGCAGCTTAGGCATTCCTTGGGAACAGGTTTTGCCGGGAAATCCCTGTACTCATAACTCGCATTCATCTCTGCGAATTCTCCGGGGATCATCTCCTGCACCTCGCATAACTGCTCCCAGAAAAAGGCACAGGGCTTTGTCTCCCCGGTCTTCAGGAACACGAGCTCTGTACGGATATCGTCGGGACTTTTCCGGTAATACTGCATTGCCCAGAGCACATATACCGCCATCTGAAGTTCCGTCTCGTACTCATCATCGTCCCTGCCGGTCTTCCAGTCTGTCACGACAATGGTATCATTCGGGAGCCGTCCGATAAAATCTGCCTTGACTGTAACCGCTACATCCCCAATGGTGAAATGATCGTACTCCTCATGTATCAAGCATTCCCGGTCCTGATAACCCGGCCATTTTTCAAAGAAAGTATTCAGGCATTTTCTCCCACTCTCGTCAATTGTCATGAAAAAAGAATCCCTTACCGGTTCGCCATTCCGATATTCGATAAAAAGTTCCGAGGCCATCATCTTATTCCGGGCAATTTTCTGGGAGTAGGTGCTGACAGCCCCGACCGGATCCAGCGACTTTTTGTCACAGGCGATTTTGATCTGCTCATCAATGATCTCGTGGATTATGTTACCTTGAAGGACAAACTTTGAATCGAATTCCTTGAGCCACCGGATTTTTTCAGGATTTACAACGGCTTCGGATTTGATGTACTGGGCGATGTATTCAAAATAGTACTGGCGCTGGCACCGGTTCCAGACCCGGTGTTTGGTGAAGGACCAGGTATTGATCTTGAAGAAGAAGGGATCCAGCTCTGGCATATGTTTTAGTTGTGGACGATTGCCAAATATTTTCCTCTTTTACTATGTGACTTTTCAAAAATGCCCTCAACAACCACTCTCCATTCCCGCCCCACGGCTGCACTGTCACACGGGACCCGATATACCGGTTCCATCCAACCGAACCGGTTGAAATTACCATCTCACAATACTAACAATCAAAATAACGCACAACATCTCCGGCTTTTTTATTTTCACTCCCCTCCCCCCACGTATATCTCCCGCTCTGCCAATTCTTATGCAGGAACCCCATGACCCCTCTCGACTATATCATTGTCGTAGCAGCCTTCCTTCTCGGCATCCTTGCTGCATATCTTTTCTTCCGGCAGCAAATCTCCGTGATCGAAGAGCGGGCGAGAAACGATCTCGAACGCTGGAAGCTCGAATGCACACGTGAGATCCGGAAGGATTCCGTCAACCGCTCGCGCTCCACGCTGAAGGGCAGGATCTCCGAGCAGATGGCCCCGCTCCTGCCCGAGTTCCCTTTCTCCCCGGCCGATGCCCGGTTCATCGGCAACCCGATCGATTTCATTGTCTTTGACGGTTACACGAATGCGAAGGACGAGAAGGGCGACACGATCAGCGTCGTGCTTGTCGAAGTGAAGAAGGGAAAGGGAAAACTCTCGCGGGAGGAGACGCTGATAAAGAAAGCAGTCGAGGAAGGGCGGGTGTCGTGGCAGACGATTTTTTTGAAAGACGAGATAGGTAATGAGCCAGGCACAACAGGGAATTTTTCGTGATCACGGTGTAAAACCAATAAGGAGAGAGACGGGAAGCGGATGATGGACTACGTCCCGGACGAGGAGAGCATCGCGTACCAGTACCGGGGCGCAGAATATATTCAGACATTCAATTGTCTGTGGGGTAAGAGAACGGAATTTTTTCACGAGGTTATATGCAGGAGATCTTCGAACTTCCGGACCAGGACTTCTGCGTGACTGACTGCAGATCTCGCTTCCGTCTCTGATATGGAACCGGCCATGTCATACACGGTGCTGTGACGTTTGCGTCGCATCCGGTCGAATATGACTGCGTCCTGTTCATCCAGAAAAAGCCCGGCGAATTTTACCACGGAGATATGCTGGTTCGCACCATCGGGCCGGTAGCCTTTGGAAAACATCAGTGCCCGGCAGGCCTGGAGAACCGCGTTGTATGCGATGGTGTATGCCCAGTCACGATCCGTGTTCAGGATTGCGCGTGCGGTCATGAGGTCCCGGTGGGCATGAGCAAGTGCATCGGTTACTTTTTTCCGGTCATACGGGAGCTTCCTGATGAGGCCTTCCCGTTCAAGGAGTCGAAGACTTTCGTGTTCTCCTCTCTCATCCCTTCGGGGTCCGGGATCGTCAATCATCACAGGTACCGCTGATCAGTATTTTCTCTTCCCGCATGACATTTGTTACGAAGGGGTCCCTGCCCTTTTTCCGTTTTTCCAGTTCCCCTGAGGTCATGAGCGTGTAGTTGATCTCCCGGCCGGTCGCTTTCTCGCAGGAATGGATGAGGGGGATCAGCCGGTTCTCGTCCATGTTTCCCACGATGAACAGGTCGATGTCACTTTTTGCTCCTGCCGTCCCCTTTGCAAACGACCCGTAGATGAACATGCACGTGATCTTTTCCCGGACCAGGGCTTCTTTTATAATGCCGGCAACTCCTTCGGTTTTCAGCACGATCTTCTGGAGTTCGGCATAGAGAAAATGGCCGGTATTGACCGTGTAATACTGCTGGTTTCCTTTCTTCTGCCCGGAGATGAGGCCGAATGACTCGAGGTTTGCAAGTTCCCGGCGCACGGCGTTGATGTTCTCCCCGGTCGTGCGGCCGATCTCGCGGATATCGTACTCGTTCCCCGGGTTGAGCAGGAAGAGCGTGAGAAGTTTCACCCGGGTCTTTGAGGAGATGAGCGCTTCCAGCATGAATACATAATGTATTCAGTTGAGTAAAAAATGTATTCATCGGCCTTTGCAGGGTATGGGAACGGCTGAGGATGCGAGAGACTCGTGCCGGCCCGTGTCCACGGCAAGCCCGCCTTTCGCATCCGCGATCCCGCCCTATATGAGGAACCCGGTCGAGCCCGGGTACCACGCATTATCCGTCACCTGGCACTCCCGGCCCGGGCCTCACTTTACTATCTGAAGGACGACAAGACCATCGACTACGTCCCGGACGAGGAGAGCATCGCGGCGTTCAAAGAGCGGGCGGCATCGATGATCGCGGCCGTGTGTGCCGGGGAGTTTCCGGCCCGGGCCTCGTACATGGGGTGCCGGAACTGCGATTACAAGGATTTGTGCGAGACGGCGAGGAAGAATGGGGAGTAAATCCCGGTACGTATGGCAGAATGATATGAACATTTCTCTTAACCAATCCCAAGAAAAAAGAAACCCTGAATGAACTTATCGATATAAAATTTTTTCTTCGATATCTTTCACTTTACCAATACGATGGTAAAAAGGGTAATGATCAAATCCTTCGTCGAATGAAAGAATAAAAGGGACTTTAATAATATCCATAACACAAAGACTGGTTGCATCCACTAATCCAATTGACGGATTTCCCGTATGATGATTGCAAAAAGGCTTAAGTTTCGTATGAATCGCATCATCGACTTGGTTTTTCTTAATTTGATAAAGTCTACAGTTTTTCAATTCATTGTAATATCGTAAAGTATCTTTAAATTGAATGTTTTTTTGGAGATGATGAAAAATTTCGACTAACACATAATTTGAGATCCAAATATCATTATACCCTTTGACAATTCCTTTTTTTGTAAGTTCTTGCCAAATTGCTGAAGCGTCTTGGTGATTATTATCGCCATGATGTAGTAATCCAATAATAAAACCGCTATCTGCAAATAATTTCATTTATTGCGCCAAACCTTTTTTTGGTCGATATTTATCTGCAACTTTAGAAAGAGAATTGACGGTCAATTCAGGATAAGCAGCATAAATTTTCTCAAGAACATTTTCTGATGAAAGATGGTTGAAATTGATCTTTACGTATTTGAAAATCGATTTAACTTCATCTTTAAGTTTTTTCCAGAAATGATCTGACATTTCTTTTCCTTTTTCTGTTAAAGCAATTTTTACGTAATTATTGGATATAGAATCAAAGGTTACAAATCCGGCATCTTTGAGGCTATCAAGTGCTGCATAAATCGTTTCATCGAATGGACCAAAATTATCCGGTTCAAATTTTAGTTCGGACAGTAATTTTTCGCCTACAGTCGTTTTTTGGATAGCAAATAATTCTTTTACTAAGTGTGTTTTCCCTGGGATAGCGGAATAAGCATTCCCTTTAATATCTTCGGCTCTTAATAAAACCAATATTGCCAGTTGTGTCGGTGTGAGATTTATTTTTTCATTCATGTAAACCACGCATCAAGATTATTTTGGTGACCATGCCGGAATTCAGAGATTTCATGGGTTTCGTTCCTAATTTTTTCTTTCGAAGAGAGGTAATGGAATAATTTATCATTTTTGATTAATTTGCAATATTGAGAAACTTCCTTAATGTTTGTCTCAAAATCGTGGGTTTTACATAATTTTTTTATCTTGTCCTCAGGATATTCAGACAGTTGAGATAGATCAATATTCTTTAGGGTATCAGAATTCAAAATTTTCTCTGCATTTTTTACATTTTCTATTTCATTGACTTCAATAAATCCATAATCTGCCCTATCAAAAAGGTAGTGCTTCATTTTTACTGGAGGAACAAACTTCGTCGGAATATGGTTTGGACTATATGTATCAAATCCGAAACCAGTCCCGATCAAGTCATTAACGCGACTTGTTTTTGTCTTCCCGATTTTATATTTGGAATTGAGCGCGTTAATTATGTACATCTCTTCATCTTGTTTACTAAATTTTGAAAGCTCATTATGGATACTCTCGATAACATAACCGAATGCACCATACTTTTTATTTTCACAATTATATCCATAAATCCGTACCCCAGCTTGCCAATATTTTTTCAATAAATTTGGATCGATCAAACTATATGAAGGAGGAACTACTGCCATTATTGGAAGATTTTTCCGATCGATTGCGGCCAATTGTCGTTCCCGAAATGCACTAATCATTTTCGCATATTCATCAGGTATTGATAATGTTCCAATCAACGGTGTAGCGATAATCTTGTTTCCAGGAGTTCCCCATAAAACATCAAAAAGGAATTTTTGAACGGGTTTAGTTAAAAGGCGATTCACAGGATTTCCATTTTCATCAACTATCGAGAGCAAAATATAAGGGAGAGCACCAATTTGATTAAGTTGAGATAATTTATATGCAAGTTGAGATGTAAATTTTTGGCATTTTTCATCATTTTTTATGTATTCAGTAATTTCACTCAAAGAAATTTTTGCATAGACTTCACCGAATGGCCGGAAATTATTATCAATCTGATCTTCTGCGATTTTAACTTCAGTCGTGTCGGAACTTTTTACACCAATAGTTTTTGTTGGAGTGATAACAACATTGCCATTAATTTTTATTTTGCATGAACGAATGAGGAGACCCGGCTCCTTCGCGATTTCCTCTATGTATAAACTTCCCGAATCGCTCATAGTCAGACATTGATTCCTATCGATAATTATTCTTCTTATAAATTTTAAGCCGCTTTAGATAAGTCAATTCTTTTTTCAATAATTCAAAATTCAAATTTAAAAAGAATAACCATGTGGTGTGAAAATATGAATCCTCCTCGCTTATCTAATCGTATCTACAATGGGGGTCTCCCGCCATAATTTTTCAACAAGGTGGGGAGTTGGCCGGATACCCCCCCACTCCCCTATCTACTCCGCAAAACAAATAAATTAAAATCCTCTTTCTTCACACAACTTCGAAATATTCTGCCAAGACATCCCTCTACTATAATTTGCTGCAATTTCAGGTGAAATTCCCTCAATCAAAACCTGATGAATTCCCAGAAATTTAATCCGTTTCCCCAATTTTGTCCGGGCCCGGTTCTCCTCAGCAATAAACGCAGCATAAAGAACGGTGAAAAGAATTTCAATTTTTAGATGATTCTCCTGGTATTCTTCAGAGACCAAAGAAATGTAATCTAATACTTTCTCATTGATATCTTTCCCAGTCAATGTGTAAATTTTCCTCAGATCCGAGTAAAGTCTTTGGGCCCCGTAAATCCTTCCCATCTCATCCAAAGTTGAAAAATATTCAACATCTTTCGGAGGATTTTTTGTCCCATCGGTATTGCAGACGTAAGTGCACCAGTGATCAAATACGCCAGCGTCATACTGAACCTTGGACGGACACGGGGGATGTGTTCCAGCTTAAATGTGTTCCCGTGAGAGCATTCCCATATCGAAGGGATGCGCCCGTCTAAGTACACCTCTGGCTCAGAAAAGATTGTCCAGGAAATTTTTTGAAAATTTTTTAAGCGTTTCGGGAAAAATTTCACAACCAATTTTCATAGTTTGTTGATAATAAAAATCCGACGGAGCTCGTGCGTGCACTCATGATTCCCTCTAACGGTTACTAGACAAACCCCCTCACCATATAGGAGCATTGTATGTTATTTTTGGATGCCCCATTGTAATGGGAAATCAAAAAATATAAATCGACTTGAGATCCACGAATACAAGAAAATATTAGCCGGGATGGGGTAGTTGGTTATCCTTAAGGACTGTGGATCCTTTGACCCGGGTTCAAATCCCGGTCCCGGCCTTGATAAGGTGAAATTATGGAATCTTATGATTTAGCAAAAGGGACACGAGATTTTTTGCCAGACGATATGTCAAAAATGAATTCGGTATTGACGATTGTCAAAAAATCCTTCGAATCTTACGGATTTAGACAAATCCAAACTCCAATTTTCGAAGAATTTAATCTTTTTGCAAAACGTTCGGGTGAACAAATTAGAGAAAATATGTTCACTTTTGTGAGTGATGATGTGGAGTATGCACTCAGACCAGAAATGACTGCGGCCGTCTGCAGAATGATTGTTACAAAAAAACTTGAGTCAGCACAACTGCCTAAACCCTATCGCTTTTATTATATTGGGCAATGTTTCCGTTATGAGCAACCCCAAGCCGAACGCTATAGAGAATTTTGGCAGGTAGGATTAGAATTAATGGGTTCAGATTCCCCCATTGCAGATGCAGAAATTATTAGTTCAGCAGTAAAAGTATTAAAAAATCTTGGATTGAATGAATACATTGTTAAAATCGGAAATATTGGCATCTTCAGAGATATTTTAACAAATGAAGGTATGGAAGAAGAGTTTCAAAATAAAATTATCGGAGATATAGATAAAGTAGTCAGCATTCAAGAAAAAAGTGATGCGATATTATCGAAAGAAAATATCGATAAAGATGATATTGCTTATTTAAAAAATATTGTCGGGGAATTGTACGGAATTCAACAGGAAATGCATTATTCTGGAGATTATGAAATTTTCCCACCCAAGGAATTTGATATCCACAATGCAGCGGAATGGTTCCAAAAAATACCGAATATTGCCCAAAATACATATACGTATTTCTGGATAAAAAATGCATACCTGTCAAATGATACCGCAAATCTCATGATGACTATCGCATTAACACGAGGAAAAAAAGAACAAATTATAGAAATTGCAAATAATTTATTGAAAGGAACTGTAGCAGAAAAGTCATACAAAGAATTACTTGAAGTTTTGTACTGGCTTGATTCATTTGGAATTCGTGATTATATTGTAGTTTTAGGGAAGGCGCGAGGCCTTGATTTCTATACCGGAACCGTTTTCGAAATCGATTGCCCTCTATTGGGCGCCCAAAAACAAATTTGCGGTGGAGGGAGATATGATAATCTCATCTCTGAATTTGGTGGACGAAAGACACCTGCAACAGGATTTGCATTCGGTCTTGATAGATTAATATCTGCACTGAACAAAACCAATGCTTTAAAATTAGAAGTTGGATTGGACATTTTTATTGCATTTGTTGATGAAGATGTCAAGCTTAAGAGGAAAGCGATCGAAATTGCCGAGAATTTAAGATCGCTCAACAAAAAGGTTGAGATAAACATCATGAAATATGATTTAAAAAAGCAACTCGGATATGCTGATAAATTAAAAACAAAATTTACTTTGATTCTTGGATTAAATGATTTGAAAGATGATGAAATTGTTATTAAAAATATGAAATTCAAAGAACAACAAATCTTAAAAATTTCTGATTTGATTAATTATTTTTCGAATTTGTGAAAAAAAGAGGTACTGTCATGGACTTAGAGAAACCAATGATTAATGTAACAATAGTTGGTCACGTTGATCATGGCAAATCAACATTGTTGGGCCGATTATTTTATGAAATTGGTGAAATCCCTAAAGAAACCTTGTTGCGATTGGAACAGCAAGCTGATAGTTTGGGAAAAAAATCTTTCGAATTTGCTTTTATTTTCGATAAATCATTGGAATCGAGACAGCGGGGTGTAACAATTGATTTGGGCTTCCGGGGTTATGAAACCGCTGAAAAAAAATTCAATATAATCGATGCACCGGGTCATAAGGATTTTATTAAGAATATGCTCACTGGGACTTCGGAAGCTGATGCTGGAGTTCTCGTTGTGGATATTTCTGAAACCTCAAGAGATGGTATAAAACCTCAGACAAAAGAACACGCAACACTCCTTTATACGTTAGGAGTTTCCCAATTAATCGTTGTTTTAAACAAAATGGACAAGGTAGATTATTCCCAAAAAGTTTATGAGAATGTTAAAAATATTCTCTCAGCCTTCCTTAAAAACATCGGATTCAGACAAGAGATTCTTTTTATTCCTACCGCTGCATATCTCGGAGAAAATGTTACAAAAAAATCAGAAAAGATACCGTGGTACAATGGTTTAACTTTCTATGATGCTCTAAATTCCCTGAAAGAACCCAAACGCTTGACAGATAAACCATTCAAAATGCCAATTTTAAGAGTCTTTAAAACAAGTTCAGGTCCGGTAATAGCCGGAAGAGTTGAAAGTGGGGTAGTTACCGTTGGAGATAATGTTGTAATTGTACCATACCCAGGTAAAGGTCATATTAAAGGCGAAGTGAAGTCGATAGAATGGCAACACAAAACGCTGAAAGAAACCTCTCCCGGATATGATGTTGGAATAATGCTGACGCGAACGGATAAGGGATTTGTTACCCGTCAAGTAAAAAAGGGATATGTCATGGGAAGCGTGCAGAATCCTCCTGTGGAAGTAAATAAATTTGAGGCTAAAATTTTAATATTAAATCACCCTCAATCAATAAAACCGGGCTATTCGCCAACTTTATTTTGCCATCAGGCACAAATTCCATGCAAAATAACTATTTTTGAAGATAAGTTTGATCCAAGCACTGGCGTGATTCAAGAAAAAAATCCGCTCTTCTTGAAAAACGGAGATGGAGCCACAGTAATAGTTGAACCGTTAAGACCATTAGTGATTGAAGAAGTTAGTAAGATTCCACGAATGGCCCGGTTTGCTCTTCGGGATATGGGGAAAACAATTGGAGCTGGTATGTGTATAAAAATCTGGAGTTGACATGAATAATGGATCAATTACGGATCGTCATTCCTAATCATGGAAAAATAAAAAAAAGAACAATCGAATTGTTGGAAAAAGCCGGATTTAATTTAGGAATTATTGGCGATGATACAACTTTAATAAGAAAAGAAAATATTATTATTTTGTTTACAGATATCAACGATATCCCGAATATCATTAAAAATGATGGGGCTGAAATAGGATTTACTGAAGAATATATCCTTCAAGAAAAAGATATTAACTATAGATCTCTGGACGAATTTTTAAATGACAAACAAGAAATTAAAAAGGATGAAATAGATCTTCTTAATATCTCGCCAAAAGGGACCGAGACTTCATCTCCCTTCAAGGAAATTAAACGCAGATTAAATTTCTGTGATTGTCGAATTGTTATTAAGGTTCCGGTGGGCTCAAAGATCGCATCATTAGATGATGTACCCAACGATGCACGGGTTGCGACGAATTTTCCAAATTTTGTAAAAAAGTTTTTTTTGAATAAGTTCAAAACCGTTGTAATCGTGGAAGCTAAATCTACCATTGATTTGCTTGAAATAAATGCTGTTGATTTTGTGATCGATCTCTCATCAAGAACAGCGGATCTATCATTCGAAAATCCCACATTGAAAGAAATTGTAACAATCTTCGAGTCTTCTGCAATTATTATAACAAGTGTGAATACCTACAAAAATAAGATGGAATCGATTTCTTCTTTTCTTGACCTGATCACTAGTACTGAAAAAGGATTATCTTCAAGATTATTAAAAGCAATAATCCCAAAAAATACAATAACCTTGCTTGCTCCTCTATTCGTAAAAATTATTGATCAACGTGAAATTTATGATGACCCTGATCATTTATCAATTGATGCAATTGTAAAAGCATCCGATATCAATCAAACAATAAAAATTATTAAGGATAACGGGGGAACCGATATAATAATTCTCGGTGTGGAAAAATATTATTAATTAAACCAAACAGATTATTTTTCATTGATACCATTCAACAAATTCTTAATATTTTCCCATGAATATCTCTTTTATTCTTCCCAAACGTGGTTCAAATTAACTCCCTCTTCCCATTTATCGATGGGTTTACTCCCCCTCTCCCCTACCTCCAGCACTTCCGGCCCTGAGTTTTCCACCTGTAATTGATCTATACCGGCAGATTATTGGCATGCGGATCGGGCCGATTGCGGGGATTCGGGGCCCGTTTTGCGCTCCCCCGAAAACATGCGACCGATTTTTTGGCGAATTCGACCGAAAAATGGTATTGGCAGGGGAAATCGGAGGCTGAAATGGGCTGGAACGGGCACAGCCCGGAAATGAGGGGGACCTCCGACGGAGGGTGAACAATATGGATGCCTCCCCTGGCACCTGCGATCACCGGCTCGTATCAGACCTCCCGCTCTCTCCGGCTCCCGGCTGCCCCTCACAGGCACAAACTTTAGGAGCCGAAAAGAAATTCATTTATAATCGGCAATTGAGAATGAAAACGTGGTGAAAAGAGATGAAATATCGGTACAAAAGGCATGTAACTAACACCCTTCTCTATGCAGTAATTATTACGGCCCTGATTGCAATTATTAAACAGTATACCTGGTGGGGCGGTCTTATTTTTGCCATCGTAAGTGTCGCCGCATTAGCCGCTGACAGGTACGTAGAAAACCAGCACCTGAAAGAAGAGGAACAAAAAGAAACAATCACGAAGTAATTTTGTTTTTCATTCGGAAACCTGGCAGCGTAAAAACTGATATACCGGTTTGCTGACATTATTTTGCCTCCTCGCTGGTTATTCGCATAACAAAATAAGGAGGCACTCTGCCTCAGATCTTTTTGTCGGTTGTTACCGTTATGAAAATAGGTTTTCCACGGAGCTCATACCAGATGATCCTCACACCTTCATGTTCCCGGGCAGCTCACGGGAGGCGATCGCTGGCCCAGCGCCCCTCCAGCCCCGGGCTGAACCCTGATCTAGTACACTTCTTCGTGCGAACCTATATCGATCAACACAACCCGGGTCCGGCTTTCATCAGTAAAATCAAAGACGAGACGGTGCTCATAGGTGATCCTGAATGACCAGAGCCCTTTCAGGACTCCGCTCAGTGTATGGGTTTTCAGGGAAGGATGAAAAGGATCTTCTTCGAACTGGACAATTTTTTTGGCGAACTGTGCTTTCAGTTCAGGGTGCTGGCGGGACCACTTCCGGTAAATCTTTTTGAACTTATCGTCCCAGATGAGTTCAACCATTCAGATCCGCCAGAAGATCGCTTGCCGTCCCACTCCGGCTCTTATTTTTCCGGACACTATCCTTCGCTTCTTTTGTACGGCGTACAACGGCCGAACGTTTCGCGTCGATCAGCCTGCGCTGGATAATTTCCTGGATGTATTGCTGGTCTTCGATGTCGAGCTGATCGACATATTCCAGAACCGTGTTGAGGGATACTGCTTCGCTTCCCATAAGATGCCCCTGTACCATAATCGCTGTTGCTCTACAAAGGCATTTTGATAGGACTGAAAATTCCGGCTCCTTCCGATTCGCTGCCCCTCACACCTTCAGAAGATGATTAAAGGATGTAGTGACTGGTGTTTTTCAGAAAGGTAAATCCGGTTAACTTTTCCTGATGCAAACCCGTTTAACTTTTTTCGATCGCGATCACGATCGCGATCAAAAATTTTTCATCGACCCCACTGATCGCGATCAAATTTTTTTCATCGCGATCGTTTTCGCGATCGCAAACGTAAAAAATCTCCACGGGAAACAAAGGTCTGCCAGACGTGAGCACCCTCCGGGTTTATGGAATGATCGCGATCAAAATTTTTTCATCGCGATTATTTTCGCGTTTAAAATTTTTCAAACGCGATCGTTTTTGCGATCGAAAATTTTCAATCGACCCTGCTCAAAAATTTTTCAATAGGGGTCTTACTCTGAAAAGTTAAACGGATCTTGTGAGCCGTATCTTCGACTTCATCATCCATAATCAAATAACCAAAGATAAATTGTATAAAACAGATGTTGAAGTAATGGATTATATCTCGCTCCCTGCCGAACGCCAGAAAAAACTGGCGGTACTCATAGATGCGGAAAATGCCCAGGCAAGCATCATCAAAAATCTCCTGGACGAAGTTGCAAAATACGGGATTGCATCCGTAAAAAGAATCTATGGGAACTGGACAACTCCCCAGCTCCAGCCATGGAAGGATGTCCTGCTGTCGCATTCGATCGTCCCGATCCAGCAATTCAATTATTCATCGGGAAAAAATGCAACCGATAGTGCATTGATCATCGATGCTATGGACCTGCTCCACGCAGGCAACCTGGACGGGTTTTGTATTGTATCGAGCGACAGTGATTTCACCCGGCTGGCATCACGAATCCGTGAATCCGGCCTGATCGTATACGGGTTCGGAGAAAAGAAAACACCGAAGCCCTTCGTAGATGCCTGCGACAAATTCATCTATACGGAAATTCTGCGATCCGGGGAAGCTGTCGGGGCGTCAAGTTCCGTCCAGCCGGAAATTTCCGGGATAAGTACCGCAAAAAATGATCAAAAATTCCTGAAATTACTGAAAAGCAGTATTGAAGATTCCTCAGACAATGAAGGGTGGGCAGAGTTGGGTCTTGTCGGGAACACTCTTCAGAAGAAGAGTCCGGAATTTGATTCACGTAACTATGGATTCAAAAAATTCTTTGACCTGATAACATCCCTGGGTATTTTTGAGGTTGATGAGCGGCAGTCAAAAGACCAGCACGGGAAAATAATTTACATCCGTGAAAAGACGAAAAAATCGAAGAAATAATGATATTCGGACGAATAGCAGGAAGTGAGTTCATTGGTATCCGTGCACTCCCTGCGGAATTCAGGGAGCAATTTTAAATCGCCCCCTGCTCAAGAATTTTTCAGATTCGACAGGTCATCAGAAGTCGAAGGTTGGCTTTGCCACCCTTCTTCTCGTCGGCGTTTAATCAAACCCCTCCGACCTGGAGAAAGAGAAGATAGCTTTTGGTATCTTCGAAAGGCTCTGGCACAAAGAAGTTAAACAGATCCCTGTGCAGGTGAATTGTTATTCTGTCGGTTAGAATTTCCACACGGAGTATCCATTAATCCATATCGTAACTATTGGGTATCCAGCCAAATTCGGTGTTGGCCCAGTTGAGCTCCCCGCCACATTCCGGGCAGGAATGAGGTCCCGCCGGCGGACCCGTGATCGGGACATTCTTCATAAAATACTCCTCACTGCATTTCGAACAACGGTAACGTTCCATGGTGTTAATTGCGGGTCTCCTTGGGATTAACCTTGCCCAGGCAGCATTCTGGCACCCGGTTCGTTACGTTCTCAGGTAAGAATGAATCCGGAAAAAAGGTTCCCGGTTCAGTAACATGGTTGTTTCGCAGCAAGTCCGTCTGCGGCCTGACGTACCGGCACATGATATCGCGCTTTGTATCCTGGAGTTCCCGCATCCGGCCAGGTTCTCCTGTACCGGTAATCGTTCATCCCGGTTTATAAAACGAACCAAAACATCTATCCTCTGAAACTCATCAAGTAACTCCCGGTGATGGTATTGACAGAAACAGATCTGCAACGTAAACATACAAAGATCAGCGAAATCCGCGAAATTGTCGGGGTTTATGAAATTGACATAGAAGATATGAAAGACAGTCCTCTGGAAATCAAGGTAAAACAGATCCTGAATGCAAGCGGGAATTGTTACATCGGTGTTGCAAATCTGACGGTTAAGGGCAAAGGTTGTAAGGACTTTTACCGGAGCATGCATCCGCAAAAAACCAAAGAAGAAGCCTTGGATGATGCCGTAGATGGATTTTTTGCCTATCTTTCCGATGAATCAGAGATAAAAGAAGTGAAGAACTGGTAAATCCCTCCCCGTCACCTCCCATTCCGGACCCGTGGCAATTGCCCGGAAAGCACGCGATCATCCGGTCTTCGTCATCTTTTTTAAGGGCCTGATCGTGGAGGGCGGGTCTGTACGGGCCGTCAGCTCATCGCCATGCGGATGGGGATAATCATCATGCCGGGGAGAGCGGCGGCTTTGCCTGCGGGTGGCGGGTTCGCGTGGGGACAGGGATGATCTCCCCCGGGACCGTTAAATAATGTGGAAAGTAATATCCGGTTACCCGTAAAAAATCCGGCCCCTGACCGCGCCGGACCGGGTCACTCAAGTGCACGGTACCGTACCCGTTCCTGCCGACAGGTATTGTCGTTCCGGTACAGGGATCACACCGATCGGGCACCTGTTACCAGGGAGGAAAAAAACCACCATGAGACTGCCCCGCCTGAACCTCACGAGCTGGATACTGGTGGGTTTCATCCTCGGGATCGTCACCGGGCTCGTCTTTGGCAACCTCGTCTCGGTCATGGCGCCTGCGAGCGACGCGTTCATCAAGGCCTGGCAGATCACGATCCTGCCCTCCGTCGCCCTCTCGCTCATCGTAGGCATCGGGAGCCTGAAGCGGGACACGGCAAAGGCGATCGCCCTCAAAGCGTTCCTGATCCTCCTCCTCTTCTGGGTGATCTGCGTAGTGGGATACTTCTCGTTCCAGCTGGCATTCCCCCCCCGGATGCAGGCCTCGTTCTTCAGCACCCAGGCCCTCGCCACCACAGCCCCGCTCAACCTCGTCGACCAGTTCATCCCGGCAAACCCCTTCACCTCGCTCGCGGACGGGATCATCCCCGCCACGGTGCTCTTCTGCCTCTTCCTCGGCTTTGCCCTGATGCTGGACGACGGGAGCGGGCCGGTCCTCAGCATCCTCCGGTCCCTGCTGCGGGCGCTCGACCGGATGACGCACATCATCTCAAAGACCTTCCCGTTCGGCATCTTCGTCATCACGGCCGTGACGGCCGGGACCCTGACCTTCGAGGGTTTCCTGGAGCTCCAGGTCTTCCTCATCACGCTTGCCGCTGCCGCAGTCCTGCTCGGCCTCGTCGTCATGCCGCTCCTCATCACCTGCTTCACCAGCTTCCGCTACCGGGACATCCTCGCCGCAGCCTCGCGGGCGATGCTCCTCGCGTTCTCGACCGGCACGGAGTTCATCACCCTGCCGCTGATCTCCGAAGGGGTGGAGCAGCTCTTCCGGGGGAAGGACTGGGATCCCGACACCCATAACGTGAGCAATGACGAGGCCGGGGACCGGAACGATGACCCCGGCCGGCAGGATGTGCGGTCGTACAGCGAGATCCTGGTACCGGTCGCCTACACGTTCCCGCTCCTCGGCGGGCTCGTCCCCTTCCTCTTCATCCTCTTCGTTGCCTGGCTGTACAAGAATCCGCTGGACCTCGCCGAACAGCTCCAGCTCGTCGCGGTGGGGATCCCCAGCTTCTTCGGCTCGTCCAAGATCTCGGTCCTGGTGCTCCTGAACCTGATGCGCCTCCCGGACGATGCGTACACCCTGTACCTCAGCTCGGGGATCCTGCGCCAGGCGTTCGTGGCCCCCTTAAGCGTCATCTCGATCTTCTCGTTCTCTACCATCACCATCGCCTTCACCACGCACCGGGCCCGGTTCCGGTGGAAGCGGGCGGTCCTGTCGCTCGCTGCGGTCCTCATCCTCGGAGCGCTCCTGATCTCCGGGCTGAACGCTGGCTTTGCCCAGATGCTGAACGGGACCTACCACGGCGCCGACCGGATCTCCGGGATTGGACTGCCCCCTGATCCCGAAGGAAACCGGCTGGACAGTGTGGTAAACACGACGGTCTACCTCCACAAAGAGGACGTCCCGCCGCTTCCCCCCCCGCCAAACGGCACGAGGGATGAGATACGGACGATCCGCGACCGGGGAGTGCTTCGCGTAGGGTACAACCAGAACAACGTCCCGTTCGTCTTCTTCAACGGCAGGCACGAACTGGTGGGGTACGACGTGGAGATGGCCTACGACCTTGCCCGGACCTTAAACGTCTCCCGGATCGAGTTCGTCCCCATCACCGGGACCACCCTTGCCGAGTCCCTCGACAGCGGCTACTGCGACATCGTCATGTCCGCCGTCGTGGTGAACACGGACAGGCTCGATGCTATGAAGTTCACCGACCCGACCGTCACGGTCCACCTCGCGTTCGTCGTTCCGGACGGGAAGAAGGATGCATTCACCCAGCTCGAAGACGTGAGGAAGATGGACGGCCTGCGGGTTGCCGTGTATAACAACACGGCGCTCGTCCCGGTAGCAAAGCAGCTGCTCCCCAACGCGACCATCATCCCGATCGACTCGAAGGAAGACTTCTTCGTCCTGAAGAAAGCCGACGTGATGATGATCCCGGCCGAGGAAGGGTACACCCTGACCCTGGAATACCCCTTCTTCGACGTGGCCATCATCCAGCCCTACGATGCCTACCAGATGACCTACGGGTATCCCGTGGCAAAGGAGAGCAGCGACTCGTACCTCCTTGCGCTCAACTACTGGATCCGGATGGAGAACGATTACGGGATGCTCCAGAAGAAGTACAATTACTGGGTGCTCGGCGAGGTCCCGTCCTCGGTCCAGCCCCGCTGGTCCGTGGTGCGGAACGTGCTGCACTGGGTGGCCTGATCCTTTTTTAAAAATTTAAAAAAAATCAGGCATTGCCGGAGTTACCGTGCAGAAAAGGAGGATATATCCCGGTCGGCCCGGAGAAGGAGTTCGGGTACTGTACGACCTGTGCCGATGTCTGCCCGGCAGGCAGAGAACCCGGGGCTGACGGACCGGTTCACTGCTCCGAATCAAAAAATTTCCGGCGATACATCTTTCACGTTCACGCGTGCAGTTCAGCATTGTACAAAAAAATGAGGTAATACCAAATGGACGATCTCCTGAAGATTATCAGGGCCCGGCATTCGGCAAGGGCGCTCTTCGACCCGCAGAAAAAGGTGCCCGTTCGCGATATAAAAAAGATCATCGAAGCGGGCCGGTGGGCACCGACTGCCCACAACATGCAGAATTTTGAGATCATCGTCATCGATGACAGAACCGTCCTTGACAGGCTCGGGAAGATCACGACGTACCCGTCACCGGACTTCATCCGGGAAAATTTTGAGCAGTTGTCGATGTCGGAAGAGGAGCTGCTCCGGAAAAAGGCCGGGATCCTCGGGCTGGGGTTCCCGCCGGCATGGCGGGACCGGGAACAGCTCGCCACCGCGATGAGGGACAGGACGCCCGGGACGCTGGGCGAGACGATCAAGGGGAGCCCCGCAGTCCTCGTCGTGATTTATGATACCCGGAAACGGGCCCCGGCTTCGGAGGGGGACGTACTCGGGATGCTGAGCCTTGGCTGCGTGATGGAGAACATGTGGCTCATGGCCCAGAAACTGGGTATCGGCTTTCAGATCATGAGCGCGTTTGGCGGCCCCGCCCGGAAAGACGTAAAGAAGGTCCTCAGGATACCGGAACATATGGCAATATCCTTTGCCGTCAGGCTGGGGTACCCCGCTGCACAACCCGGCTACCTGAGGGTGCGCAGGGACAGCGAAGCGTTCACGTACCGCAATGCGTACGGGAAAACATGGTGACCCCTCCAATCCCTCACTTTCACTCCCCGTCTCCCCAAAGTAATTGGGGGGAGAAGGCCGAAGGCCTGTCATGGCATTCGATGACCTGAAAACGTTCCGCGGGCGGGTGTATTCCGGCATGCCCGTCGGCGGGGCGCATGTCTGGGAGTACCCCCGCGGTATCTGGCGGGAAGAGAAGGTGGCGCCGGACCGCTGGGTCTTCTCCTTCAGGTCAGACAAGAAGCGGGAGCATGCGGCCCCCGAGGGTTCGGGAGCCCTCCCCGGCACACAGTCCCACTGGTACATCCTCGCCCACCAGCGGGTCCGGAAGCTGGACCAGGATACGTACGAGACCGTGATGGAAGGCGTCAAGTACAAGCTCGCCCACAAGAGGCCGCACTGGCGGGGCTGGAGCACGGACTACCCGGACTCTAAACCGGAGCGGGAGATCCTGATCCGGATCCTTGAGGAACAGCTGGCAGAGCTGAAGAGCGGCGTCACGCGACAGCCCGGCGGGAAGGGAAGATCGGGCGACCCGGCCCCGGCCTCCCTGGTCCCTGAATGATGTATTGTCCGGTGTGCCGTGGTTGCCCCCGGTCTCCTGCCGGCCGGTTATTTCCCGAAATATTCTGCAACTTTTTTCAGGTGTTCCTGGATCGGGAGGCCCTGGGGACATTTCTCCCCGCACTCCCCGCACTCTTTGCAGAGTGACGCAAAGTGGGGCCGGTTATCGAAGAAACCTCCGCAGAGCATCATGTAGTGCTGCGCGGCCTGCTCTTTTGCATCGTAGATATTCCCCTTGTTGAACTCCTCGAAGCAGATCGGGATGTTCACGCCGTTGGCGCAGGGCATGCAGTACCCGCAGTTGGTGCAGGGGATCATCACCCGCGTTTCCAGTTCTTTCCTGACCATCCCGTACAGGGCGAGTTCCGCTTTCGTGAGCGAACCCGCACGCCCGGTGTCCGCGAGGGCAATGTTCTGCACCACCTGGTCCATGGCAGACATTCCCGAGAGGACAACCGTCACTTCCGGGTGGTTCCAGACCCAGCGGAGCGCCCACCCGGCAGGACTATGAGGGGTCTTCGCCTTCTGCCAGATCTCCCGGACCCCTTTGATATCCCGCCCCAGCAGGCCGCCCCGGATGGGTTCCATGACAACTACGCCGAGCCCTTTCTTCGCTGCATAGGCAAGCCCTTTCGTTCCTGCCTGGTAGTGCTCGTCCATGTAATTGTACTGGATCTGAGCAAACATCCAGTCGTACGCATCCACGATCTTTTTGAAGACCGCCACGGTATCGTGGAACGAGAACCCGGCATAACGGATCCGGCCGTCAGCAATCGCACCGTCAAGGAAGTCCGTGACACCGAGCTGCGAGACGTTCTCCCAGAAACCCCTGTTGAGCCCGTGCACCAGGTAAAAGTCGATGTGATCGGTGTCCAGCCGGGCCAGCTGCTCGTTGAGGTACCTGTCCATGTCCCCGCGGGTCGTGATCAGCCAGCTGGGAAGCTTGGTGGCGAGGTACACTTTTTCGCGGTACCCGCCGGTGAGCGCCCGGCCGACAAAGGGTTCGCTCTCCCCGTTATGGTAGGGATACGCCGTATCGACATAATTCACCCCGTGATCGATCGCATACCGGAGCATCCGTGTGGCGTGCTCCTCATCGATCTGCCCGTTCTCGGTCTGCGGAAGTCTCATGCACCCGAACCCGAGGATGGAGAGTTCCGGTGCTGCCTTGTTCATTTTCCGGTAGAGCATGTTCCTTCACCACGTTCCCTGATGTTGAATACCGCGCCATGGAGATAAATTCTCCGCAAAAAAATTGGACCCCAAACCCTTAAGAGCTTGTGCCGGATCAGTAATGAGATGAGGATGATATGCGATGGTTAAACTTACCGAAGAAATGAAGGAATCGCTGACAGGAACGAAACTTCTGTTCCTGGCAACTGCGTCGAAAAAGGGCCTGCCCAACGTTGTCCCGATCGGAGCCTTTAAGCTGCTCGATGAGGGATCGCTCCTTATCTCGGACCAGTTCTTCAGCAAAACACTGAAAAACCTGAAAGAGAACCCGCAGGTGGCGATATCCTGGTGGGGGGAGAAAGGCGGTTTCCAGATGAAGGGCCCCGTGACCATCCACACTTCGGATGAAGTTTTCCGGCAGGACGTTGCATGGATGAAAGAGGTCAGGCCCACCCTGACACCAAAGTCCGCGGTCATCCTGAAGATCAGCGAGGTCTACCAGATCAGGGCCGGTGCGGATGCGGGGAAGAAACTTCTCTGAATGCCGCTCCAGTCGCAATCGAATTTTTTTCCCACTATCATTTCGAAACGATAAAAATATCCGGCCGCCCTCCTCCACGGTGTCTGGAACTACTTCATCCAGAAGTTCTATCCCGCGGTCACGGCAACGACCGGGGCCGGGAATGCGATGCTCGGTGAGTTCGGTCTGGTACGTGGTGCTGGTGCTCATCAGCATTGTTATAGGGCTCCTCTTCTGGCACCTGCGGTACCTGCTCCCGGCAATGCCGGAACCCGGGGGCGGGCTGTAGGGTTTCACGGCGATACCATCCCCCCCGTATTCCAGCGGTTGAAAAGAGGATGGCGGCCGGCGGCCGGGACCGGATCGCGAGTCGCCCCATCGCGAAAAAAACGGGATCAGTTAAGACCGCGAGAACGGGCCGATCTCCTTTGAATCGAACCCGGTGACCTTCCCCGACGGCCCTGCCGTAAAGGTGAGATAGCCGGTCTGGTCGTCCGGGTTCGGGAACGAGAGGTACCAGGTATCCCCCGTCACGTGGACAAGAGTGCCGGGGTACCTGGCCGGGCCGAGCAGGACGGTCATGTTCCCTGCGTCCGCACCCTCGTTCACCAGCATCGTGCCGTACAGGGCGCTTTCGTATGCCCCCGCGAGGGTGGACGGGGCGATCGTTGCCGGCGTGGCATTCGCGGGGATCTCAACGGATTTGATGAGCGTGTACCACCCGGCCTGGTTGATCTTCTCCCGTGCCTGCAGGTCGACGCCGCTCTTCCCGATGTACCGCTCGAGGAACTCGTCCCGGACCGCCTCGGGGAAGACGGTCAGCTGTTTGTTGGCGATGACCACAAGACCTGCATTCTTCCCGGGGATCAGGATCACGATCGAGCGGACGCCTTCCAGCGCCCCGTTCTTCTCGATGACCAGCTCGGAGAGGAAGTGGTAGGAATCGCAGCCAAGGCCGACCGCCCCGTCCGGGTCGCCGAGAGGTCCGCTTCGCCCGGCAACAAGGCTTGCGGCGTGGATCTCGTTCACGGTCTTCTGGGTGAGAACCTGCTTCCCATCGACCGTTCCCCCGTCGAGCATCATCCGCAGCCACTGCGTCATGTCCCGGCCGGTTGAGACCACCTGGCCGGCCGCGGGGAACCCTGACTCCTCGTGCGGTATCGTGTGGATCATCCCGCCCGAGCCGTCGTGGCCGGTGACGTGGTTGTCGTCGAGGTACAGGGTCTCCGGGCGGGCGCCCGACCGCGTCATGTTCAGCGGCCGGAGGATCCGGGCATCCGTCAAGTCCTCCCAGCTCCTGTTGTCCACCGCTGCCGCGACCTCCCCGGCAATGAAGAACCCTGCGTTCGAGTAACAGGTACTTCTCGCGGAAACCGGAGCCCGGCTCGAGATACCGCATGCGGTAGAGCATCTCGCTGTTGGAATACCCTTCCCTGCCCAGCATGTCGCCATCGTACTGTTTCAGCCCCGTGCGGTGGGCGAGCAGGTCGCGGAGGGTCGCGTGCCGGCCTGCGTACGTATCCTTCAGGGCAAAGCCCGGCAGGTACGTGACGACCGGCGTGTCCCAGTCCAGCTTCCCCTCGTCGACAAGGGACCCGACGGCACCGGCGGTGATGTACTTGGAGACCGACGCGATCTGGAAGCGGGTGTCAGGGTCGACCTGCTCCGGCTTCCCGATCTCCCGGACACCGAACCCTTTCAGGTACACCACGGTACCGTTGTCGACAATGCCGACAACAGCGCCCGGGACTTCATATTCGGCCATTTTCGAGGTTACGAATCCATCGAACCCGTCAAGTTTTCCGGTTGTCTGCGTCGGCGTCGTTGTCGCTGCCGGGCCCGAACAGCCGGCACAGAAGACCATGACGGTGAGGAATGCAACGGCAAGCAGGAGAACTACAGATTGTACGGCAGGGCATCGCATGAACGGGGAGTGGTGGTTCAGGAACGAAAAAACTTATGGTTCGAGTTTTCATGACGGATACTCCGGGAATAACAGATAAAGCGGGGGAAATCTGCCATCAGGAGGTCCCGAACAGCGGGCCCAGCTCTACCTTCTGCCAGTTCTTCTCCGCCACCTTCACCCAGAGCGTCCGCGTCTCCGGCACGAAGACGACCTGGTGATCGGACGAGTACGTCAGATCGGGATAGTTCGTGAGGAGGACCGAATGCAGGAATATCGCCCCGCCGTCCTCCCAGCGGAGATCGCGGATCTGCATCATCCTTTCCGCATCGATCGATCCCTTCGCCCCGCCTGCCTGCCGCGATCGAAAAATTCACCTGTTGCCGGCAGGAATACCTCTTTTGTGAACGGAACAGAAGGAGCGTGATCGGTGATGCAGGAGCCGGAATATCCCGGGCTGACACCGGTGCAGGAGAAGAAGCTCAAGCTCGCGGTCGAGGGCACGTGCGAGCTCTGCTCCGAATACTTTGCGCCCGGGTTCCTCGAGATCCACCGGATCTCCCGGCGCCTGTACCGGGAGATGGTGCGGGATCCCTCGGCCCGGGTCCTCGTGGTCTGTCGTCCCTGTCACGATCACATCCACCGGCTCCCCGTGCGGGTGAGGGACCAGCGTGCAATCGTCTCCCGGCGCTCGTATTATGCCCGCCAGGACCTCCGCAGGATCCTCGGGTACAAGCCAAAACCCTATTCCCCTCCCGATAATCCTGATCTGTCCCAGATGTACGAGGAGTATTTCTACCACTTCCCTCCCGGCTCGTTCCGGCTGGGCGGTTGAGACCGTCCGGTCAGGGCTGCCTAAATACCCTGCAGCCGGCCGGCAGGGAACATCACGGGGAAGATGACAGGTCCAGGTCCCAGCGCTCTTCCAGGACCGGCTCGCCCCAGTCATTATTCTCGCGCGTCTCCGTGAGCTGGAACCCTTTCCCCTCATACAGGTGCCGTGCGGCCATGAGGGTACTGAACGTCCAGAGAAACACCCGCCCGTACCTCTTCTCTTTACAGAATTCAACCGCCATATCGAGGAGCGTATGTCCGGCACCAAGGCCTCTCACCTCGGGTTCCAGGAAAAAAAACCGCAGTTGTGCGGTCGCCCCGTCCGCACGGGCAATAGCAACACACCCCGACGGGACCCCGTTGTTTTCAAGAATATACATGCAGTTCCTCTCGTTGTCGAACCGGTTCACAAACGCCTGGACTCCACCGGTGAGATACGCCCGCCATATCTCCGAGGTGAACCCGTATTCCGATTCATACAGTGCCAGCTGGCGGGAGATGACAAAGTCCGCGTCGCCCTCCCGGAACGGCCTGATGGTGATATCCGGGGCCGCCCCGGCTGACGGTTGTTTTGTGGCATTCATGGTCTCATGGATCGTGCTGCATTCACCAGAGTCTGTCAGAGATCTTCGGATGGTACACCCGATAACCGTTTCCCTCTCCCCCCGACAGGGGCAACCCCCTCATGGCACTCTCCCCTCATTCCCCCAGGGTGAGCGATCGCGATGACAGGACCTCGTAGACCTTCAGTTCTGTCGGGGCCGCATGGCATGTCGTGGTCCTTGCAAAAAATTCCTGCATGTGGGGCCGGGCGAGATGGTCGTCGAGGTGGCGCTGGCTCTCCCACTCTTCGAGAAAATGCATGACCGCGGGAGAGGCTGCGTCGGCGACCAGTTCGTACCGGGTGCAGCCGGCCTCGCCGCGGACCACCGGTAGGATCTCCTGAACTTCCCTGACAAACTCCGCGTGCCGCTCCGGCACAAGGACAATCCGTGCATCGACAAGTATCATGCCTCACCGTCCCCTTGTCAGGGGATAAAGGATTGGAACAGCCAGCCCCCGGAACCGGACCCGTGTCCTCTTCCCGTAGCCGGTTACGGTATCCGGAACCGTACGATACATTGAGTTTCCCCGGGCCGGGGGACCGGCAACGGCCTGTCAGCCCGTCTCCGGGGCGGGCCCCTTTTTCGGATACACGATACCCGGCACCGCGTAGATCACGGTGAGGTACGCGATGATCCTGATGATCACCAGGAACCAGCTGAGGATCGCTGCATACCCGAGCAGGGTAACAAGATGGGAAAGGGCAAACAGTCCGAATGCGGTCCCGATCAGCAATACGGTTGTATTATGACTTTTTTTGTACTCCACGATGCCAAGAACGAGGATAATGAAAGCGAGTAAAAAATTTACCAGGGTGACCGGATCTAAGTTCAACATCATTCCTGTACTCCATGGCCGTGAACCATCACGGACACGTTACTGTTAGCAACGATGAATTTAAGTTTTCGGTCTGCAGGAAAGACCGTGAAGGGGAGGCGGCCGGCAGGACAAAATCCAATAACCGGTGAGGAAAAAAGCAATAAAACGCCTGCTGCCTGGCGCAGACGCATCCTGCGCGGAGATGGTGCTCCGTGGAGTGCCCGGTTCTCTTTTGGTATCCTCAACATTAACCTTGCCGGAACGGAATATGATAAAAAAGGTGTGCGATGACGGGTGACAGGTGTACCCGGCCATTGTTCCTGCCCGCACGGTATACGATAAAAAGGGGAGCGGTCAGCGGGGGTTTTTCCCGGTGACGGTCTGGTTACCCGGATAGGAAGACCATTCCGTAAATCCGCCTTCGTAGAGGACGACGTCCCCGTACCCCAGGTAGTACCTGAAGAGCAGGAACTCGTTCGTTGCCTCCCGCCCGGTCCCGCAGGAGCAGACGATGGTCTTCTCCGGCACCGCCCCGGCAGCCTGGACCAGTGCCTGGATCTGGTCGTCGGGTTTCATCAGTTTCCTGTTCTTGTCGTCCATCAGGCTTTTCCAGGGCAGGCTGACGGCGCCGGGAATATGGCCGGGCCGGATCCAGGGTCCCTGACCTTCATAAACGGGCGAGGGACGGGCGTCCAGCACAACGACATCGGGCCGGTCCTTCATGCGGATGAATTCGTAGTAGTCCACGAAAAAATCCTTCTGCAGGTTTACGGTGAACGACGAAGGTTTCGCCAGATCGAACTGGCGCGTGAGGGGACGTTTTTCCTCCTTCCATTGTTCGAGCCCGCCGTCGAGGACACATACCTTCCTGTGGCCGTAGCGTGCAAGCGTGTAGGCGACCATGGTCTGTTCAAGGCCATCACCGATATAACTGGCGCACGTGGTCAGGGGGCCGCCGCTCGAGTATACGACAACCGGTCTTTCCGGTTCCAGCCCAAGGGTCCTGAAGAGGATCTCGGCAGCATCGGCCGCGATCCACCGGGTCGGGATTGCGCCCTCGTGAATGCGGAACAGGTTCTCATGCGCATACAGGGCCCCGGGAATGTGATCCTGGATATATTCGTGGACATTGGGCTGGCAGTCAAGGACGATGAGACCCGCATCATTCAGGTGGTTCTCCAGCCATTCGGCAGACACCCACCGGACCGTCCCGTCACCTTTACCATAGGGATATTTTTTTACCATTTCTTTCACCATGAGATGTTCCATCCTGACGGATATGGACAACTGCCCCTTCAGAATATAAGATGATAATATTTGTGTCAGAAACCATTTTTTGAAAGGAACGATCCAATGGCAGGGCCCCCTGTCCGGGCCCGGGCAGCCCTGCCTGCCGGGGCGTGAACAGAGGGTTTTCTCCATGTATCAGAACCCGGAACGGGTGAGACAGGTAAAAAAACAGTAAAGAACCGTCCACTGTCCCATACCAATAATATATAATGTCCTGCATTCACTTCTCCATGGGTATCCGGGATTCGTGAGCAGGCTCAGGTTTCTTAGAGGATACCAGGGAGCGCCTGAAATGTCAACGGTAGAGGAGAACATGCGTCTCATGCAGACGCTGGATGATGCCTGGAATTCTCAGGACTGGGTAACGTTCGAGAAACGCCACGCAAAGGATGTGGACGTCTTCTGGCCGGGACAGGAAAAACCGACCCACAGCCGGCCATCCCACAAGGAAGAGGCCATCGCATTCTTCAGAATATTCCCCGACAACAAGGTCGGGAACCGGCCCTACAAAGTCCTGTTCGGGCAGGGGGACTGGACGTGCTCTGTCGCCAATTTCACGGGAACGTTCAAAGGCCCGATGGCCACGCCGGACGGAAAAGTGATACAACCCAACGGGAAGAAGTTCAGGGTCGAGTTCTGCACGGTCGCCCACTGGAAGAACGGGGAGATCACTGAGGAGAAACTCTTCTATGACAAGATCTCCCTGATGCAGCAGATCGGCCTGATGTGAGAGCCGGGTGGTAAGGGGCGTTTTGCACATGAGTTTTGTCAGGGTTGCCAGGGTAAGCGAGGTTCCTGCAGGGACCATGAAACACGTCGAGGCCGGGGGATTGGAGATCTGCATCGCGAATGCCGGCGGGAAATTCTATGCGATCGGTGACCGTTGTGGTCATGAGAATGCCCGGCTCTCCCGTGGATCCCTTATGGATACGATCGTGACCTGCCCCATGCATTCTTCGCAGTTTGACGTAACCACCGGGAAACTGATGTCCGGGCCGGTCCTGGAACTCGGCGGGCTTAAGGAGATGTTTACCGGCTGTCCCGAAAACGTGAAAAATGCGGTGACACAGATGTTTGAGGGAATTGCCGAACAGCAGCGCCTGATCAGGACGTACGATCAGCCGGTGTATGACGTGAAGGTGGATGGCAGCGACGTGCTTGTCCGGCTTTGAATCCGGGTGGTGAACATACCATAATGACAGACCAGACAAAAAAACCTCAGGAGCCGACAAACGATTCCATGAAGATCACCGTCACGAAAAACGGCCCGTATATCGTGAGCGGCGGGGTTCCTCTCATACAGGAGGAGATCTGCAACGATGACGAGGGCTATTGCCGGAGCTGGAAAACGACAAAAACATATCCGGTCCGGGAGCAGTACGCCCTCTGCCGGTGCGGCCACTCCCTCACCAAGCCGTTCTGTGACGGGAGCCATGCAAAGCTCGGGTTCAACGGCACCGAGACGGCAGGGAACGAGCCGTACCTCCGGCACCCGCGGATCATCCGGGGCCCGGAACTGGAACTGCTCGATTACGAGAACCTCTGCGTCCATGCGAGATTCTGCATGCGGGCCGGCGGGATCTGGAACCTCACGGAACATTCTGATACGAAGGAAGCCCGGGACACGGCAGTCGAAGAAGCCTGCAACTGCCCGTCGGGCAGGCTTGTCATCAAGGACCAGGAGACCGGCAGGGCGATCGAGCCGGCACTGGAGAAGTCCATTGTTGTCATCGAATACCCCGCACGCGGGGAACACGGGCCGTACTGGGTGCGTGGAGGTATTCCGGTAATCTCTGCTGACGGCAGGCCGTACACGGTCAGGAACCGGCTCACCCTCTGCCGGTGCGGGAAATCGCACAACAAGCCGTTCTGCGACGGGAGCCACGTGCAGCATTGATGGTGATCCGGGACAGGCGAATTGCGCGGATCCAAAAGGCGGCACTGCAGGAGACACGACAGTACCAAAGGAGAGTATGCCGATGACTGAAGAGGAATGCACGGGTTTTCCTGCACCGGGGGAAACCTGCGATAAAAAAATCGCCTAATCCTTGATACAAAAGTGCCCGATGACAAGACTGTGCTTTGCCCAGAGTTCGCAGGCCGGACAATAGCAGTTCAGTTCTTTCTTCGACGGGGCCGGAGACGTCCCGCGTGCGCAGAAGAGTGCGTCGGGCTGGAATCGTTCGAGGGAGTTGCGCCTGTACGTCGGGCATGCACTGCAGGTCTTATGGCAGATCTGCCGGTTTTCTTCCGTATCCTCTACATGAGTTGTGTCGGGTTTCATCATAATGAGTGGATGGTGCGATGGGTTAATAATAGGTTTCTTGTGGATTGTTCCCCCGGCCCATGGATAGTCTGACACCGGATGCAGGTATCGGGAGCTCCGTGCCGTTAAAATCATCCCGGTCCAGCACACCCGCTGTCTGAAATTTGTGGAAGGCGATGTTGCCATCCTACTGTCGGACAGGGCCAGGCTGTAAGATATTTGAGAAATTTCCGGCAGCATCCGGGGCGGCCAATATCTTTGCATCTCTGCTGCAAAAATGATTAATACTATCAAACACACAAATATGATAAGTATGAAAAGTAAGAATTGCGGAACGGACGAGCTGGTGGACGAGATGATCGCTCCACGGAAGGAGAAGACCAGGCACCTCTTCGGCAGCGTGAAGGTGGGCGAGCGCGGGCAGATCGTGATCCCCAAGGAGGCCCGGGAGATCTTCGGCATTAAGCAGGGGGATATCCTGCTGGTGCTGGGGGACGTGGAACGCGGCATCGCGCTCGTGAAAGCCGATGCCCTCCAGGAGTTTGCGCGGAAGATCCTGGACAGCGCGAGCAGGCCGGACGAATAAGCGGGGGGAGAGACCATGAAAATTGTCGTGCTGAACGGCAGCCCGAAGGGCGATGTCAGTGTCACGATGCAGTATATCGCGTACATCCGGAAGAAATTCCCGGACCACAGCTATGAAATTCTCAACATCGCCCATGAAATAAAAAAGATCGAGAGCGATATGGCTGTCTGGGACAGGACTCTTGAGAGTATCCGGTCCGCGGATCTGGTCCTCTGGGCATTCCCGCTCTACTACCTGGTCGTCTGCTCCCAGTACAAGAGGTTCATAGAACTCATCTTCGAGCGGAAGGCGGAGGCCGCATTCGCCGGGACCTATGCCGCTTCGCTCTCGACATCGATCCATTTCTTCGACCAGACCGCCCATGCCTACATCCATGCTGTCAGCGACGATCTCGGCCTGAAGTACCTCGGGTTTTATTCCGCGGAGATGAGAGACCTCCTGCGGGAAGAGGAGCGGACGCGCCTGGAGAAATTCGCATCCCTCCTCATTGCCGCAGTGCGGGATGGGATCCCGGTCCAGCGGGAGAACGCCCCGCTCGTCCGGCCATCGCTGTCGTACGTCCCGGGCAGGGAGCAGAAGGCTGTCGGAACAGGTTCAAAAAAGGTGGTCATTCTCACGGACTCCGACGGCAGTTCACCCAATCTTGCGGCCATGACCGAACGGCTCCTCAAAAATTTTCCCGGTCCCGTGGAGCAGATCAACCTCCACGACGTGAATATCAGGGGGGGCTGTCTCGGCTGCTGCCAGTGCGGCTATGACAACACCTGCGTCTATACCGACGGGTACGTCGACTTTTACAAAAACAAACTGGTGCCCGCGGATATCATCATCATGGCCGGCTCGGTGCGAGACCGGTACCTCTCGTCGGCATGGAAGCAGTTCTTCGACCGGAGTTTTTTTCTGGGGCATACTCCGGGGCTCGCCGGCAAACAGATCGGTTTCGTGATCGCAGGGCCCCTCCACCAGATCCCGCACCTGAAAGAGGCACTCACGGCCTGGGCAGACAACGGCGGGTGCCATGCACGGTTTGTTACGGACGAGGTCCCGGGTTCCGGGGAGCTCGATGAACTGCTCGATGCGATGGCATCGTCCCTCGTGCACTGTGCAGAAGCAGGGTACATCCCCCCGCGGACCTTCTACGCGGTCGGGGGCCACAAGATCTTCCGTGACAGTATCTACGGGGGGATGAGGATGGCCTTCCAGGCAGACTACCGGTACTACCAGAAGCACGGGATGTTCGATTTTCCGCAGAGAGAGCTGAAGATGAGGCTTTTCAATGCAGTCCTCGTCCCGTTGACAGGAATCCCCGGTTTCCGGAAAAAAGCGTTTGCCGATCTGAAAGACCACATGGTAGCGCCCTTCGGGCCGGTGCTTGAGGATGCCTGAATTTCCGGGGAACAGCACATGAAAAAAGCGGGCATCCTGCTGGGGTTCGTCCCCCTGATCGTCTATGGGGTGCTTGCGGGGAGTTCCGCAGCGGGTGTGGTTACTGCCCTCGGCGCTGCAACGATCGTCACCGTCATTACGGGTTTTTCCGATCTCAGGAAGGGCAGGATCCTGGGTCTGGGCAACCCTGCTCCTGTTCGGGACCCTGCTCACCGCTGTCGGGGTCCTGGGCATGACCGGGATCATACCGGTAATGGGAGTCCTGATCTATGCCGCACTCGCGGCGGTCACCTTCGGGTCGATCCTTGCAGGCATACCTTTCACCCTGCAGTATGCCCGGGACATGGTGGACCCCACGATCCGGCAGAACCCGGTTTTCGTCCGGGTGAACGTCCTGATGACGGGGGTCTGGGGGGGTATCTTTGCGATCAACTTCACCTTAAGTTATCTCGCGTTCGCCGCCCCGCACGCTGCCGGGTGGATCGCCTCGCCGCTCACGTACCTTGTCCTCATTGCCGGGATCATCTTCACGATCTGGTACCCGGGATATGTACAGAAAAGACATGCTTCTGCATCAGGGCAAGGCGGCAGGTAAGGACCGGGCCGTTTCTGCCGGCACACGGAACGGCATCACACTAAGGCATATAACATCGCCCGTGCAAGAGACCACGTCAAGTCTGACGAATACCACGAAACAGGAGATCCCGATGAGCAAATACCATTTTTGTATAGGTTGTGAACACATCACCACCAGGATAGTACCAGGAATCCATACACCGACCGTGAAGGAACTGTCATGCCCGGCCCGGTTCAACCCGCGGGAAGGGAAGTGGATTTTAAAGGATGGCGTGAACCCGCACGAATGCCCGCGGAATGCAAATTTCATGCAGATCCAGAAACAGAGTGACGAACGACGCATACGGTGAACCTGCATCCAGGAGGGTCTTACCGGCGTGTTGTTGTTTTCTCAGTGCTCAATTCTGCGGAGTTCGTAGAATGCTGATGAGTTCTTCTCGTCCTCTGGTTCTGATGAACCATTCGGACCCCGCCGACCGTTACCGGTTCCCACGGATGGTTCCTGCAATGCCCCGTTACTCATCCCCCAGCACCGGATAATCCGTGTATCCCTTTTCTTCACCGGTATAAAATGTCGCCATGTCCTCACGGTTCAGGGAGGAATTCCTCCTGAACCGTTCGGGGAGGTCCGGGTTGGCCAGGAACAGGACCCCGAACGAGATCAGGTCCGCGAGACCGCTTTCAATGGCAGCGTTCCCGCTTTCGGCATCGTAACCGCCGTTCAGCATGAGCGTCCCGTCGAATTCGCGGCGGATGAGCGGGGCCATCTGCATATCCGGCTGTACCGGTCGCAGCCTGCCTCCGACCGCCTCCACCAGGTGGATATAGCCGATGCCAATCCTGCCCAGTTCCCGTGACATATAGGCAAAAGTCTCCCGCGGGTTCGTGTCGGACATGGCATGGAGCGCGAAATGCGGTGAGATCCGGTACCCGACCCTGTTCGCACCCCATACCCCTGCTACGGCTTCCGTTACCTCGAGGGGGAGGCGGGCGCGGTTCTCCAGGCTCCCGCCGTAGGTATCGGTCCTGCGGTTCGAGCCGTCGCGCAGGAACTGGTCCAGCAGGTAACCGTTCGCCCCATGGATCTCCACACCGTCAAAACCCGCCTTCTTTGCATGCCTCGCCCCGTTCCTGAACTGCCGTACGATCCCTGCGATCTCACCGGGTCCGAGAGCCCGCGGGACCGGGATCGCCTTCTTGCCCAGCGGCGTGTGGATCTCCTCGTCAACCGGGAGTGCCGATGGTGCGACCGGTAACTCACCCCCGAGAAAATCGGGATGGGACATCCGCCCCACGTGCCAGAGCTGGCAAAAGATCTTCCCCCGGCGCGGTGGACCGCACCGGTCACCTCCTTCCAGCCGGAGACCTGTTCACGGGTATGGATCCCGGGGGTCCGGTAAAAGCCTACGCCCTGCGGGCTTACCTGGGAACCTTCGGTTATGATCAGACCTGCCGAAGCCCTCTGCACATAATACGTGACGGATAACGGGCCCGGGACATTGCCTTCCATCGCACGGCCCCGGGTCATCGGCGCCATCACCATGCGGTTTGAGAGCCGGAGATCGCCCATCTTGTAAGGGGATAAGATACTCATACGGTCATCCTTGGTTCGCGGATTCCCCGGCTACGTGCACACCCGTGAATAGGTGTCCGCCATCCGGTTTGCCACTGAGTTCCAGAGAAACTGCCGGTCCACCTTCGTCCTCCCCCGCCTGCCCAGCACCTGCGCATTCACGGGATCATCGATCATCGTGCTGATCCCCCATGCAAGAGAACCGGATTCCGGCTGGACCTTGATCCCGTTGACGAACATGTCGATGTTTTCCGAGAGACCGCCCACATCGCAGGCAACCACCGGTTTCTCTGCACTCCAGGCTTCCAGGAGTACGAGGCCGAACGGCTCGTTCCTGCTCGGGATCACCACGAGGTCGCACGCGTTCAGGAGCCGGATATACTCCGAATCCGGGATATACCCGACAAAATTTACCGGCAGGTCCCGTGCCCGTTCCTGGAGGAACTGCCGCATCCCCCCGTCCCCGGCAACGATCACCTTCGCGTCCCAGCGCTGCCGGCAGACCTTCCGGATCGCGTCGATGAACAGGTCGGGGCCTTTCTGGTACACGAGCCGCCCGATGAACAGGATCAGGGGAGCGAACGGGTGGATCCCGTAGGCGCGTTTGATATCGCCGGCATCGATCTCTGCCCGGTACTGCCGGGGCACGATGCCGTTGGGGACCACGTCGCATTTCCAGTCGGGCACGTTGTAGAGCTGCATGATCTCGTTCTTCGTCACCGTCGAGACAGCAGTCACCCGCTTGGCGATCAGCCCGCCGTACCACTCCTTGCCGGAGATCTCGTGGTACTCCCACCAGTCGCCGTACTGGTTGCCGTTCCGGCCGTATTCGGTGGAATGGAACGTGAGGATCGTGTCCCGGTCCTGCAGCCGGTGGAGCGCCGGGATCGGGTGCCAGTCATGGAAGTGGAGGATGTCGAATTTTGCCTTCCGGTCGGCTTCGTGGAACTGCTCCACCATCGCGTTGCTCATATCCTCGCAGTACTCTATCGTATTGCCCCCCTGCGGGCGGCAGTAATGGTAGTGGACTCCCCTGATCGTCTGGTCCTGCATCGCACCGCGGGTGAAATAGTGTATCTCGTGATCCTGTGCCAGGGTCTCGGCCAGGTTGGTCGCGGCATTCGCAAGGCCGCCCACCCGTTCGGAGTACATCGATTCCCAGCAGAAGAACGCTACCTTAAGTGACTCCACAACAGTTCCCTCCGCTCGTTGATCACGCTGATCAGTTCCTGCCGGTCTCTCGTGTCCCGGATGCTGTTGGCCAGCTTCAGATCGTCCAGCGTATGCTCGATCCAGCGGGCGATATCCCCGCGCTCCTGGTGGTATGCGATCGAGTCGGCCGGCACTACGTGGAGCAGGTCGCAGAACTGGTCGAGGCTGTACGCCGCATACCCCACGAACCCGGAGGGCGAGGCGAAGTGGAACGCCTCCTCCGTGGTGAGGGTCCGCAGCGTCTTTGCCGATCGCCGGTTCTTCATCACCCGGATGTTCCGCCTCTCAAAATCGGCAAGGACCGCCATGTAAGTCCTGAACGCGTCCCTCGCCTCATGGTGGCTGAAGTAATTGTGCACCTCGCCGCAGGTCCCGTACTTGGAGGCCATGTAATAGAAGTGGTCGCTTGTCTGGAGATACCGCCAGATCGATTTGTCCTTGGCAAAGGCTGCCGCCTTCTGGACCGCCGAGTATGCCGTCAGCTGCTGCTCATTGCCCATCCACGCCGAGGCATCTTTCTCGATATCGGCCCAGGAAATGGTGCTGCTCACATCGATTGACCCGACCGCAGCATGCTGCGCCAGGGCCTCGGACGGCGTGACGGTCCTCAACCCCCGGTTTTCCAGTTCCACGGGCAGGTAGGAGAGGAACCCGAAGATCCCGGTCTCCTTCCAGAAGTGCTCCCCGAAAGTCTCGTAGTCGAGGAAGATGTTGATCAGATCCCCGGGGGTGCCCGCGAGCCATCCTGCATAGGTATCGGCAGTCAGCGGGTACTTGTCCCAGCCCCGGTTGGCGAACCGGAACGCGATATCGTCCGAGAGCTGGATGTCGCGCAGGAGGACAGGGAGGTCCTGGCAGCTATAGACATGGTGCGGGCTGCGCCAGCCAAGTATCCGGTCAACGCCCTCGGTGAATATGCCGTCATATCCCATCTTTTTTACCTGGAGGGCGATCTGGTTATTGAACGTGAACTCGGTGTTCTCGAAGACCGTGGGACGGATCCCGAAGAGCTCATGCATCAGGTCCGCATGCATTCCGGCCTGCTCGATGAATTCCGACTTGTCGCCAAAACAACCGGCAATGCTGTGGTAGTAGGTCTGCCCGAGCAGCTCGGAGTTCCTGTGGCGGGCAACCTGGTCGAAGAGGGAGAGCACATCCGGCTGCCACCTCTCCAGCTGCTCGATCAACGTCCCGGAGAAGGAGAACGCACAGCGGAATCCTTCGTCCAGTTTTTCGAGAATGATCTTTGTTGCAGGAACGTAACACTTCTCAGATACCCGTGCCAGCACTTCCTGGTTCAGCTCGTCGAAATAGAGCTGGGGCAGATCTTTTTTCTTCTTCTTCGGATCCGGTGAGAAATGCCGGTTCAGCCGGAACGGCTGGTGCACTTCAAATCCTATACAGATGTCTGGCATCGAATTCCTCCCCTGTTTTCTCTCCGGGCATGATCCTTCGGATCCTGATGCTCCCCTTCGGGAATCTTTTATTTTAGTGCTCGCCAGCCCGGCTGGTTTCACCTGGACATCCGGGATGGTGAGCCCCGTATATTATCGGCCATCACCGGAATTCCCGACGCAGCGAATCGTTCTTATCTGAAGGTTCGTGTATAACTGGTGGTATGATAAGGCCTGCCCTGAGCCTCATATTTTGAAACAAAGTTTGAAATGATACGGATGGAAAACGGGCCCTGATGAGCCCTGCAGACAACGATATCCGCCGTCCGGTCAAGGGGGGATGTACCGCGGGCGGCGGTGGTGGCGGCCAGGGGATTTCAGGACACCGGGGAGGGGCTTATGGCAACAGGTTTTTCTTCGAATGTTTATTCAGCTATGAATCCCTAGTTTTTTACTATTCAGCTGTACCGCGGTGTGTCCGATGTATTCCGTTCTCTACGTCGATGACGAACAGGTGCTCCTCGATCTCTGCAGGTCCTACCTCGAAAAGAGCGGGGACTTCAGGGTTGAGATGAGCAGGTCGGCACCCGATGCCATGGAAAAACTCCGGAACGGCTCCTTTGATGCCATCGTGTCCGACTACCAGATGCCGGAGATGGATGGTATCGCATTCTTAAAAGAAGTCCGATCGCGGTTCGGGTACATCCCGTTCATCCTCTTCACGGGAAAGGGGCGCGAGGATATTGTGATAGAAGCGATCAACAACGGCGCTGATTTCTATCTCCAGAAAGGCGGTGATTCCCATGCCCAGTTTGCCGAACTCGCCCACAAGATCCGCAGGGCCGTCGGGCAGAGGAGGGCTGCAGAGGAGCTGAGGGACAACGAGGCCCAGCTCCGGCTCTTCAAGGCTTCGGTTGACTGGGCCTCCGACCAGGTGTACTGGCTTGATTTTGAAGGAAATATCCTGTACGTGAACGATTCGGCCTGCAGGACCACCGGCTATTCGCGGGATGAGTTCCTTGGCATGACGGTCTTTGACCTGGATCCGGATTTTACTCCTGAAGTCCAGGAGAAGGCCCATGGGATCCTCAAACAGAAAAAAACGAACATCTTCACCACCCGGCACCGGCACAAGGACGGGACGATCGGGCATGTGGAAATAATGGCCAACCATGTCTCAAAGGACGGCAAGGATTACAGTTTCGCATTCGCCCGCGACATCACCGGGCGGAAACAGACCGAGGAGGCGCTGCGGGAGAGCGAGGAGAGATACCGCCGGCTCATCGCGCAGTCCTTTGACGCGTTTATCATTCACCAGGAGGGGAAGATCGTACTGGCCAACGATGCGGCAGCCAGGCTGGTGAAGGCCACGAGCCCCGCGGAGATGGTCGGGCGGCCGGTCTCCGATTTCGTAGATCCTGCATTTTGCGGGATTGTGAAAGAACGGATCAGGATCATGTCGGCGTCCCCGGAAGCCGTCGTCCCCCTGGCCGAGGAACGCTTCCGCTGTCGTGACGGGACCACCGTCGATGTGGAAGTGGTCGCAACTGCAGCCATGCATGACGGAAAACCGGCCATCCAGGTGGTGGCCCGCGATATTTCCGGGCGCAAGCGGACCGAGGAGGCGCTGCGGGCCGCAAACCGGCAACTCAGTCTCCTGAACAGCATCACGCGCCACGATATTCTCAACAAGATCATGGTCATGTCCGGTTACCTGGCGCTGGCAAAGAGTGAGCAGCTCGATCCGAAGATGAAGGAGGTCATTGAGATACTGGAGTCCAATACGCGCTCGATCCGTGAGCATATCGAGTTTACCAGGATTTACCAGAACCTGAGCTCTGCCGGGCCCCGCTGGCAGGATCTCACACAGATACTCCCCCGGTCCTCTATACCTCATGAAGTGGCCCTGACAGCGGATGTCGATGGCGTTTCCGTGTATGCAGACCCGATCCTGGAAAAGATCTTTTTCAATCTCCTGGACAATACGCTGCGGCATGGGAAAGATGCAACAACGATCCGGGTGTCCGCCCGTGAATCCCCGGACGGACTGATCGTCCTCTGGGAGGACGACGGGGCCGGTATTCCGGTCGAGGAGAAGGAGAGAATATTCGGGCAGGGGTACGGGAAAAATACCGGCCTTGGCCTTTTCCTGGCACGGGAAATTCTTTCCCTGACCGGTATCGCCATCACCGAGACCGGCGAACCGGGCAGAGGTGCACGCTTCGAGATGAAGGTCCCGAAAGGGAAGTACCGGGTCCCGTCAGGCAAGGATGGGGGAAACGGGTAACGGGATCGTCCTGGACAAGGATGACACCCCGTCGGGCTGCCCGCGCGGCGCCCCGGCATTCATCAGCGCCGGGATCTCGTTCACGTCCTGGAGTGCAGGCATCCGCGGGACTTTCACGAAAAAAACAGATTATTTTTTTGCTGCGTCCAGCAACAATTGCGCCAGATCGTCCGGCATGCTGGCCATCGGCACATGGGATGTCGGCAGCTCAATAACGGTCCATTCCTCTGCTGCGGCAGCAATTTTCTGCACTGCGGCATAGGTAACAGGGGCAAACTCGCTCTCCGTGCAGAGAATATAGGTTTTTTTCAATGGTCGTATGTCCGCCGGGTCAAACCGCAGTCTTTCCACATAGGGCGGTGCCGGTTCCAGGCCGGCAAACGACCGGGGATCGCGACCGCCGGAAACGATGATGTCAAACAGCGATTGTCCCGGATCCGGCAGTGCGGCATCTACGTACACCAGGTGGCCGATCCTGCCTGCCATCCGGGCAGCAACACCGGTTATGATCATCCCGCCATAACTGTGCCCTGCCAGGATCACATTCCATAAATCATGTTCGGCGATCAGGGTACCGACCTGCCTGATATGAGCGGTAAGGTCACTGCTCCGTTCATCCCAGAGTGTCGGCGCCAGGACGTGGTGGTTATGTGCCGTGAGGGCAGCAACAAGGGGGTCCCAGACCCTGCCACCCATCCTGCCGTCAGGAGTGTGGACAGGGTCGTAGCGCGTAAGGGCATTCCAGGTATCGGTCGTCATGTTGCCGCCGTGAACCAGGACATAATTGGCCATGGTAAGTCATCCTCCCCGTCTGATATTCCCGGTGAGATCTGCTCTTCGATCCTATAAGGTGTTGACAAAGAGGGGATTAAACAATTCTTTGCAACAGTCCCCGGCGATTCCTCCGGCCACAGGATCCGGTGCCGGCATGGTGTGGGCCCGTACTCGCAAGGGTGCAGCCGCGGGCCGGCGCCGGGGGTGCCGGATTTCCCGGGGTGCGGTTTATGCGCCCACCTGTTTTGTCTGGAACTTGGGCCGGATTTTCTCGGAAAAGTATTTTCCCATCGTGCCTGAATTCATGAGATCCCGGTAGACCTTCGGAGGGACCTCCAGAAACTGGTACACAAGGCCATTCTGAAATTCGATCTCCAGGACCTTTGTGCCGGCATCGTATCCGACAGAGCGCAGGATAACGGACTTGACGGGCTGTCTTTCCACGGTATCACCATTCTCTTACACGTGTGCCGGAGGGTTAATGGTTTTTATAAGCTCCTGCCGGCCGGCGCTGCACCACCGCTGGTATTCCCGGGGAGGTGAAGCCGTCGGGCACGGGGGGGCGTCACGGCATGCGATTACTGCCCTGAGGGCAGTAAGAGCTTGAGAAGAACTCACCAGAGTTCTTCAAACTCCGCAGGATTGAGCGCTGCGAAATCCGGGGACGGGAAGAACTCGTCAGAGTTCTTCAAACTCCGCAGAATGAGCATTGCGAAGTTCGAGGATGAGAAGAACTCGTCAGAGTTCTTCGAAGGCAGGACCGATATGCCGGAGAGCCTGACGGCTCTTCTCCTGTCTCATCTCTGGTGAGATTCTACGCCCCGTGAGCGGCAGAGCGTTCCGGATGATTTTACGAAACAAATTCTTAATAACTCCCGGGCCTGCCTGCGCAGGGCGGGACTTCCCTCAGGCGGATAAAAAGAGCAGCCGGAATGCCCGGGCAACCTCTGCCACGCTCCAGGCCTGGGCAATGCATCCCCGCGGGAGGTAGGGGAAGTCGCCGTCGAATATCTCGGATATATATCCCATGCCCGCCTCCCGCAGGTGGTGGAGGATCGGGACAAGGACCGGGGCGATCCGCTCCCGAGGAATGCCATTGCGTACGAGCGCCCCGACGTAATGACCGGTCAGCCAGGGCCAGACGCACCCGTTGTGGTAACTTATATCGCCGGTATACCGTCCCTGATAGTCTGGATCTGAAGGAGAAAGGGAACGGAGTCCGTAGGGCGTCAGAAGCAGCTTCCTGATCGTACCCAGGGATGAGGCTGCCTGTTCCGGAGGTACCAGGCCGAGAGAGAGCGCAATCACCTGGTTCGGCCGGACAGCATCGTCGGTGGGGTCGATCCGGTCGTAGAGACACTGCCCTTCCTGGTTCCAGAACCGCCGGAATGCCTGGAGTGCCGACTCAGCAGGCACTGTGGTCCGGATCCCCATCGCCTCAGCTTCCTGCAAGGCGCTGACCCAGAGGGCGTTGATCTCTACCGGTTTTCCCCCGCGGGGCGTGAACCCGGTATCCATCCACGTGCTCCCGGGTACAACCGAGATCAGGTCATGATCCAGGGAGGCAACGTCGGAAAAAGGATAATTTTCCAGGATGGCGCCGATCACCGGCCGCATTTTTTCCATGAACCGGTCATCCCCCCACCGGTGCCGGTACCGGAGGAGTGCGTGGATGAACCAGAGCGAAGCATCGCTGGTGTGATAATTACCGGGAAACCTGTTCGGGATTATCCCCCCCCTGCTCATATCGGAAAGACGCTGCAGCACCGCACGGACCTGATCCTTCCGCCCGCGTTCGATCAGCAGCCCCGTAACACTGATCGCCGAGTCCCGCCCCCAGGATTCGCAGAACCAGGGGTACCCGGCATATATCTCATCCCCGTGGCAGAATGCGTCCGATGCCCGCTCCAGCCAGTCGGGGGAGGTTTGCGGCGAAGGCGACGGTATACGGCCCGTGTCCTGCGGGAGAGGGGTATTTCCCGTGCACCGGAAGGTGACGGTGGAATCCCGCACGAGGCCCTGGAAAATTCCCGGCGAGTGGAGGTCCTCGACCGGTTCGTACCCCCGTTCCTCTTCCCGCTGGTACCAGACATTCCGGTAGGTGTCGGGGTGAGGTTCATAGGGGAGGTTCCCTCCGAAAAAGAGGCCGCCCCACCGGAAACCATCGCGTTCATGGGTGCAGCCCGGATCCGGGGCCCTGAGGAGCCCGTGCACCGACCGGTCAGTGACAAGCGGGCGAATCCAGAGATCGGCGTCGCCGGAGATATCGTAAACAACGGCGAGGTCTCCGTCAAACGTGACCGTCTTTCTGACGATGACATCGTCGACCATGTAGATCCATGACGGGGGGTACGCCGAAAACGCCTGGAGGTAGCGGAGCCCGGCGTCGTCCGATGCCCCGTCGTACTGCTGGGTGGAAATCCGGATTCCGTTCACCATCTCGTCGAGCCCGGCGAGGAGCAGGCGCCCGTCACGAACGAAAAGCCCGTGATATTTCCTGGTATTGCCGCTCACGGTTGCTGAAGCATAGGCATGCCCGGAGGTCATTAAAAATTCAAGGTTCCGGGCGATCCCGGGTACCTGGCACTCCCGCCCGTACTCCAGCACAACCAGCGTCTCCTCTTATGTATCCACCAGTTCCCGGTAGACCCTCAGGGTGTTTTCCGACGCAGTTTCCCAGGTGAATTGCTCCAGTACCCGGTTCCTGCCATTCTTCCCCATCGTTCCGGCAAGCCCGGGATGTTTCAGGATATCGACGACATAGTGTGCAATATCCATGGGATCGTACGGGTTGATATGGTAGCCGCAGATCCCGTCGCCATAGGGGATCACCTGCTCACGGAAGCCCGAAGTGCCCCGGGCGCCGACCACCACCGGCTTTCCCATCGACATCGCCTCGGTACAGACGATGCCGAAAGGTTCGTATTTCGACGGCAGGACCACCACATCGGATGCCGCATAATACAGGAGGCGTTCCTCTTCCGGTACCATACTGAAGTGGAGCATGACGTTCTTTTCCAGCTGCAGGTTGTGCACCATCTGGACCAGCATCTGTTCCATGTCCCCGACCCCTAAGATGACGAGTTTTGCATCGGGAATCTCTTTTACGATATGGGTCATTGCCATGACAAGCGTGTCGGCCCCCTTCACCCACGTGAGTCGGCCGATGAAAAAGATCATGGGAGCGTCTCCGATCCCAATCGTTTCCCGGAATGCCGCTATCTGTCGGGACGAAAACCGCGTGGCATCATATTTCTTTTCATCGACGCCGTTGTGGATGACCCGGATCTTTTTCTCGGGATACCCGTAGCTCACCAGTTCGTCCCTCATCGCATAGCTGACCGTGACGATCCGGTCCGCAATCGTGGCTGACAGGTGTTCGATGTCCTTGATGGTCGGGGACCCGGTGGGGTTTCTTCCCTGTTCCGTTGAATGGAAGTGAAAGACAAAGGGTATCCCGAGGTTCCGCCTGGCCATGATGCCGGCGAGTGCCGCGAGCCAGTCGTGGGAGACAAGCAGATCGTAGTGCTGGTTCTCCTTCAGGACGAGGGAATTGACTAATTTCGACGCGGAGAGCAGGTTGTACAGGATGGTCTCGGCGAAAAATTCCTGCCCGTTATTGTCCCATGTCTTCACTTCGGCCGGGTTGACGATGGAGAAGATATCGGAAAATTTCATGAGGCGCGGGCGATGGACATCGATACCCGACCAGATATCTGAGGTGGGATCGTTGCCCATATTCCGGGAAAAAACCGAGAGGGAATGTCCTTTGCGGATGAACTGGGAGCAGATCTCGGTGGCATACGTTCCCAGCCCGCCGCGGAAAAACGGGGGGAATTCATCAACAAAACAGGCAATCTTCATGCTACCACTCGGGAATAGGCTTCTGTCATTTTCTTTCCTACCGGGCCCCAGAGGAAGGCGCGTTCAACTTTTTTCCTGCCCCGTTTTCCCAGCGTAACCGCCTGCGATGGTTCATCGAGCACCGTGTCAATCCCCCAAGCAAGCGAGTCCGGTTCCGGTTCCACCTTCACGCCGTCAACGAAGGTATCGATATTTTCCGAGAGACCCCCGACATTGGAAGCAACGACCGGTCTCTCTGCGCTCCATGCCTCCAGGAGAACGAGGCCGAACGGTTCGTTCCTGCTCGGGATAACCACGAGGTCACACGTGTTGAGGAGCCGGATGTATTCCGGATCCGGGATATACCCGACAAACCGGGCAGGGAGATCCTTTGCCAGGTCCACCAGTGACGCGCACATATCCCCTTCTCCCGCAACAATTAACTTTGCATCCGCATGGTTCCGGTACACGGTGTTCATTGCCCTGATAAGCAGGTCGGGACCTTTCTGGTAGGCCAGCCTGCCGATGAAGAGGATGAGCGGGGCGGACGTTCCGACCCCGTATGCCTTCCGTACCTCCTGCACATCGACGCTGGCGCGGTACTGGCGCGGCACGATCCCGTTGGGGACCACGTCGCATTTCCATCCGGGCACGTTGTAGAGCTGCATGACCTCGTTTTTCATCGATGCCGAGACGGCCGTCACCCGCTTGGCGATCAGCCCGCCGTACCACTCCTTGCCGGAGATCTCCTTAAACTCCCACCAGTCGCCAAAATGGTTACCGCTCCTCCCGTATTCTGTGGAATGGTACGTGAGGATGGTGTTCCGGTCCTGCAGGATATGGAGTGCCTGGACTGCATGCCAGTCATGAAAATGGAGGTAATCGAATTTCCGGGGGGTATCAGCGATCAGGAAATTTTCTACCATCCCGCGGCTCATGCTGTCGCAATATTCAACAATGTTGTTACCCCGGGGCTGGCAGTAATGGTAGCGGACTCCCTTGATCGTCTGGTCCTGCATCGCGCCGCGGGTGAAATAGTGCACTTCGTGATCCTCTGCCAGGGTCTCTGCGAGATGGGTCGCGGCAGGGGCAAGTCCGCCCACCCGCTCGGCATAGAGTGATTCCCAGCAGAACATGGCTATCTTAAGCGATTCCGTAACGGTTCCCTCCATTCACTACCGGTTTCATACGATCCCTTCGTTCAATGTTCAGTAATTTTTACCATTCCAGAGAAAGGATATAAAAATGATCGTTGTTTACAATTTTTGAGAGAGAGAAAATTTTCATTCCGAGTCAGAAAAGGGCGATTCTCAATTAGAACCGGTCCGCAACAAATGCCGTGGACGAGAGGATGTCGCCAAGCCCGGAGGTCTTCTGAATGTTCTGTGAAATACAGGCGGGCACGAGCACCACGATCCAGGCTGCATGCCTGAAGATCCCCGGGGACTCATCCGGGCCGAATACCCTCCGGAGGGCGTCATGCGCCAGAAGGCCTTCCCGTGACAGGATCCGGGCATCTCCCCCCGCTGCACCGGCAGTCACCCGTGCGGCAAGGAGGAGGGCGTTCCGGGAACCTTCCGGGTCCGGGGTTCCGGGTTTCAGGACGAGAATATAATACCCGAAGCTGTGAAGATGGATCCGGGAGACCCCCGTTGCCTCCGCGAGGGCGATGGCATTGCGCACGCAGGTAACGGGAGATGCCGGCGCCTGAATGACGGATCCGGGATCAGGTGCCCGAACGGCATGCAGGAATAACCCCAGTTCCCGTTCATTGAGCCCGATGCTGTCGGCATGCGGGAGGATATGCCGGAATATCATCGCCATCCCGTTCCGGTCCGCGCCGGAGACGCATTCGACATGGGTCCGCATGAGAGGGTGGACACTGCGGATCATCCGGATCTGCCGTGCCGCGGTAACAAATTCCTGTTCCGTCCGCAGGTACTGGTAGCCCGACAAAAATGCACGCCGGCACAAGGTAATCCGTTCCAGGAATGAATCCACTGAACCACCGGGGATGATCACCGTTGACGGATCATGGACCGGGGAGACGATGAACCGGTTGCTCCTCGGGACGACATGGTCAGCCAGGGGTACCAGGCCCGGAGCGTATTCGAAGACCAGGTGGACGCTGTCCGGACGACTGTCTGCTCCAGGCTCAAATGTCAGGGGAATGACGCCGGCATCCTGCAGCAGGGCACATGTCCCCGGGCCGGCACCGGGAACAGCACAGGTGACGGATGGGATGCCAAGCCTGTGCAGGTGGACCGCGGCTATTCCCGCCTGGCCGCCCACGGACAGCTGGCCGGAACGGGAAAACGGTTCCGAAAGTCCGGCGTATAACGACGGGTCGCTGATGAACACCTCGTCAGCGGCACAGTACCTCATGGACTGTTTCAGCCGGTCCAGTACCGCACCGGATCCCCGGACGCCAAGCTGTTCAAAGGATCTCAGGAAACCGGGTGTCACCGGAATAACCCTGTCGATATTGGCATTGAACCCGGTAACCACCGGATCCATCCGCGGTACCTGCAGGGACTGATACAGCTCTTCCCAGACGCCGGCGTTCACAAAACCTTACCTCCCCGGAGGCCGGATGAAACCTCAGATCGGATGACGGGATCTCTGTTTTCCTGCCACGTTGTCATCCCAATACTATTAATCATACCATTGCCCACATTAAAATCAGGCAGGTAAATACCCATGGCCGGCCATGATGACCGACTCAGAGAGAAATTCCCCAATGTCCCGGAACGGCTGTCCGGTCTCGTTGACCTGGCGTATAATCTCTGGTGGAGCTGGCACCCGGAGGCACGGGTTCTTTTTAAGAAGATCAACCAGCAGGCATGGAAAAAAACGGTCCATAATCCCGTTAAAATGCTCCGGGAAATTCCCGCCGAATTTTTTGATGATCTGCTCTCAAATCCGGAATACCTCCGCCGTTATGATATCATCATGAACCGTTTTTACCAGTACATGACCAACCGCAACGGCTGGTTCTCGGAGCATTATCCAAAACGGAGATCCCTTACCATTGCCTATTTTTCCGCGGAGTACGGCCTTCACCACTCGCTCCCCTTTTATGCGGGCGGCCTCGGGTTCCTGGCCGGGGACCACCTGAAGGAATGCAGCGATCTGGGTGTCCCGCTGGTGGCAGTGGGATTCATGTACTCGGAAGGATACCTCCACCAGCATATACGTCCCGATGGCTGGCAGGAGGACAACATCACTGAAGTGCTGGATCGCGATGCAGCACCGATCGTCCGTGTCCTGAACGATGCCGGCGACCAGATGGTGATACAGGTCCCCTTCATCGAACCCCCCATTTATGTCGCGGTGTGGAAAGTCAATGTGGGTAAAGTACCCCTCTACCTGCTGGATACCGATATTCCTGCAAATATTCCTGAGAACAGGGCCATCTCCCACCGCCTGTACACAGAGCTGACTGAACGCCGCCTGCGACAGGAAATCGTCCTTGGGATCGGGGGACGGAAAGTACTCAGTGATCTGGGAATAGAGTTTTCAGCCCTGCACCTCAATGAAGGACATCCGGCGTTTGCCCAGCTGGAGCGGATCCGGGAACGCGTGGAAAAAGGGATGAGCTTCGAGGCTGCACTGCTCCAGGTAAAAGGCACTTCGGTGTTTACGACCCATACCCCGGTCCCTGCCGGCAACGATATCTTCCCCCTCGATCTCATGGACAGCTATTTCTCCGGTTATTATAGTCAGCTCGGCATCGACCGGGACACCTTTTTCCAGCTCGGACACCACCCCTGTGATCCGGGGACCGGTTTCAACATGACCGCGTTTGCACTCCGGATGACCGAATACCACAACGGGGTTTCAAGGAAACACGGCATGGTTGCACGGGAGATGTGGCGCTGTATGTGGCCGGATCTGCCGGAACAGGAGATCCCCATCGACCATATCACCAACGGGGTCCACATGCCGACCTGGCTGAACCCCCGGATGGAAGAACTCTATTCAAAATATTTTGATGCCACCGATCCCCACTGGCAGATCAACCACGACAACCCGGGGATCTGGCAGATGGTCGATGAGATACCGGATAAAGAACTCTGGGAGGTGCATGTATGGCTGAAACAGAAGCTCCTCAACAGGATCCGGGAACGGAAGCGGATCAAATGGGAGACACATCAGAAAGAACCCAGCAACCTTGTCGCTGACGGCCTGATGCTCAACCCCTCTGTCCTCACCATCGGGTTTGCCCGCCGCTTCTCCGGGTATAAACGGGCAGATCTGATCTTTCACGATAAGATCCGTCTCATGCGGATCCTGAACAACCCCTGGCGTCCGGCGCAGATTATCTTTGCCGGAAAGGCGCATCCTGCCGATAACGAGGGGAAAGAAATCCTGCAACGGATATACGAATTTGCCCAGCAACCGGAATTCGGCGGCAGGATCGGGTTCGTCGAAGATTACGGGGAACAGATGGCCCAGTACATGGTGCACGGCGTGGATGTCTGGATGAACAACCCAATACCCCCGATGGAGGCCTGCGGGACAAGCGGCATGAAGGCTTCCCTGAACGGGGTACTCAACCTGAGTATCCTTGACGGGTGGTGGATCGAAGGGTACAATGGCAGGAACGGCTGGGGCTTCAGCGGCGGGACTGCTCCGGAATCACGGGATGCAACCGATGCCGCGGCCCTCTATACCCTCCTTGAAAAAGAGGTAGTTCCGCTGTATTATTCTTCTTCCATAGACGGCATACCCCACGGCTGGGTGAAGATGATGAAGGAGACCATAAAAAGCACGAGCGCAGCATTTTCCGCCAGGCGCATGGTCAAAGAGTATGTCAATAAATACTATCCCTCTCTCCTCACGTGCGCGGAGAACGAGTGCCGGTTCTGTACCCTCGAATAACTTTTCCGAATAAAACCGTTCGTCGATAAAATGAATGCTCTTTTTTAACATCTCACTAAAAACCGGCGAACACGTCTTGCACTGCGATGTCAGAAGTTTTCAGACGAACCCTGTTCTTTAAAAAAGTTCCCGCACCTCCGTTCGTTTTCCCGCTCACCGGCATATCCTCCTGTGTCGCTGAAGGATCAGGACACTACAAGAGTCTAAACACCGGTCTCCTGAGGGAGCTTTTTCAGCAGGATCTCCATCTTTTTCGGGTCGTACCCGAAGATAAACTCGTTTCCGATCTGGACAATGGGAGCACCGAGGTGGCCGGTCCTCTCGATGATCATGGTCCGCGCCTGATCGTCGACAGACAGGTCGATCTCCTCGAATTCCACGTGTTTTGCGGTAAGGAATTCCTTGATCTCGTGGCAGTTATGGCACCGCGGCGTTGAGTAGACCCTGACTTTTTCCGTAGTTCCCCAGACTTTCTCAATAAAAGCCTTGCGCCCGGACAACATCTTGTATTGCTCGTATTCCCGGGGCTTCTTCTCCGCGTAGTTCTGGTGGTATTCTTCGGCCGGGTAGAAATTCGTGAACGGTCTGATCCCGGTAGCAACGGGTTTTTTGAACTTCCCGGAATCATCAAGCTCCTTCTTCGAACGTTCTGCCGCCTGCTTCTGCTCTTCATCGTGATAGAATATGGCGGTTTTATACTGGGATCCCTTGTCCGCGAACTGGCCTTCCTGATCGGTTGGATCGATCTGCTTCCAGAAGAGATCGAGGAGCTTCCCGTACGGGACTTGCTCCGGGTCATAGGTGACCTGCACTGCTTCGAGATGACCGGTTGTGCCGGAAGAAACTTCCTCGTAACTGGGGTTCACTTTAGTCCCGCCGGCATACCCGGCCACCACACTGACTACGCCTTCAACCTGCTGGAACGGTGGCTGCATACACCAGAAGCAGCCCCCTGCAAATGTTGCCACCATCAATTTCCTGTCCATACCCGTCCTCCTTTGTTCTCATTACCCAAACGTGAATGTGTACGCCCGGAGACCCGGCTGCGGGATATCGAGTTCAAGCGTATGTTCCCCATAATCTGCACCTGCCACGATCGAGTACAGCTGGTCATCATGGATCATGGCGGTACCGCCCGAAACATCGGTACCGGCATTATTGCTTACCGGCTCCCCGTCAAGCAGCACCCTCACTGCCGTGGTATTCCCGGCGCTGGCAACGAAGTAGACATTCTTTGCATGGTATTGAAAAATAATGCTACCGTTTCCCATGCTCTCGGCATACTGGTCGGAAAAATTCCAGGGTCCCGCGAGATACAGTACGTTCGGCTGTACTGATCCGGCCGGAGGAGGGTCTGAGGGCCGTTCACCTGTTGCTGGCCGTTTCCCAGGTACTGGTTCCTCGCGGAACCGAAGTATGTCTCCGGGCTGCCAAGCTTTGAGAAATCGACACTGATGCCATTCGCGGGTGCCCCCGTTGTGTTGGATATATTGGCCTGGATACCCAGCGCATCTGCCCGTTCTTTCAGGAGCATCCGGATCTCCGTCTCAGTAGTATCATAATCCCCTTCCCCGATATGCCGGTCTACGATAAAACCATCGATGTCGATGAGATATTCTTCCGGCCAGTACTGGTTCTGGTACGAACTCCATGTTGCCAGGTTATTGTCCAGCACTACCGGGTACTGTATGTCATATTTTTTAACGGCAGCCCGGACGTTGTTGATGTCGTGCTCGAACTGAAACTCCGGGGAGTGGACACCGATGATCTCAAGACCCTGGTCATGGTACTTCGAATACCACATATTCAGGTACGGTATCGTGCGTTCACAATTGATGCAGCTGTACGTCCAGAAATCAACGAGAATGACTTTTTTTCCGATCAGACTGCCGATGGTGATGTTATCGACGTTGACGAACCCCGAGGGGTCCGCGATCTCCTTCGCATACTCGTACTTCTGGGCCTTTTCGGCATTGATCGCGGTCCGGTTGCCCGGTGACACGGATATGCCCGTATAGGTTTTATTGGGACTGAACTGCTGCAGGTAAACAATGGCGCCTGCTATCAGGATCAATGCGATGATCAGCATAACCGTCTTTTTTTCCATCCGATCAGCTTCCCAGAAGGTATCCGTTGAGCAGGGGCAGGTTTGCGACAAGGGCGAGCGTCTGCGTGAAGATTAATATCCCTATGATGACCAGCAGAACGCCAAAGATGATATTGACGTACCCGAGTGCGGAAGAGTATTTCGTTATCAGGGGCGCCGCACGGGTGGCAAAGAGGCCGGTGATGATAAACGGCAACCCGAGCCCCAGAGAATACGCAAGCAGGAGAGTAAACGCAAGGCCGGGCCGGGATGCAGCAAGTCCGAGGATTGCCCCCAGCGCTGCTCCCACACAGGGCGTCCATCCGGCTGCAAAGGCGACACCGAAGAGGAAAGAGGTTGCGTATTTCGATCGTTTCCCGGTGACGCTGAACTTGTACTCTCTCTCAAGCCAGCTCAGATGGATCAGTCCCATCAGGTAGAGGCCGAAGAAGATGATCACGAGTCCTCCGGCCCGGGACAGCCAGAGCTGGACGTCGTAGGCGACTGACGTCAGTATGGTGTTCAGAAGGATGCCAAGGAGGGAGAAGACAAGGGAGAAGCCGGCGACAAAAAGGACGCTCGCCATGAAGATATCCCATCGTTTCGACGCTCCTTCCTGTACCGTCGTCCCGGCGAGGAAAGCAAGAAAACCCGGTACGATCGGCAGCACGCAGGGGGCAAGGAACGAGACGATACCGGCAATGAAAGCCACCAGATACGATACTTCAACCATCCTGTCGACTCCCGGAGCGCCAGACGATTCCTGGGGGATATCCCTAACCGGATTTGTTCTCCTCGGTTCCTACCAGCTGCATGGGCTCATCGTGGCAGACGAGTTCCCCGCCGCCGGCTTCTGTTACGAAAACAACGTTTCCACAGACATTGCACCGGTACACTTCACCGGATTTCTGGACGTTTACCATACGATCACCTTTACTGCCTGCTGGCTGCAGGCCCCACCCGGATCCATAAGGAAAAAGATAAGGTTTATAGGTTTCGGCAGTTTGCAAAACCTGAAAAACGGCAGGGCCGGCCCGGGTTTTTTGTTGATCCTATCCGCAGCGGATATTTTTTCGGAAGAACCTGGGAACGAAACCCGGTACTTCCCGGCCCACCCCGGGGGGTCTTCCTGCGTGGATGTCACAAACCCGTACTCTATTGCCCGGTCACTGCAATATTCCTGAACCACCGTTCCCTCCAACAATGTCCCAAACGCTCACGATCATCGCTCTGGCTGCCCTTGCTTTCGCCCTTCTCGCCTTGTTCCTGTATTTCCGGGTGGAAGCGCGCGAGACAGAAAAGAACCGGGATCGCCGTTACATCCCGGGCATCTTCTTTATTCCCATCCTCATCACCTGTACCTTTTTTGGGATGGCAATAACGGAATGGCAGGGTGTCTGCAGCCTCTCTCCATGGGGTTTTATCGCCGGCATTATTATCGGCATGGCTGCAGAATATGTTGCGTACCGGCGTTCATCAGAGAACGGACATTGACGCGTCGGTGTAATGGTATTGCCTCCCGATCCGCAGATACCGGACCGGAACGCGATCCGGAGGGTCCGGGTGCATTAGCGGGAATATGACACCATCGTAGCTGAAGAGTCCCGAAGAAGGTATTTTCTCTCTCTTTCTCTTCTCGAGCATCAGCCTTATTTCAGGGAATAACCACCTGTCGCCCGGGGACTCACTATCACGGAGATGCATGGCGGTCGTTATCTATACCCGGAATGAGCCGTTTGGCACTACCATTTCGAACCATGCTCCTTTGTCAGGTTCGCCGGTTTCCCGTATGGTGATGCCGGTGATCGAAAGGATCTCGCGGGAGAGGAAAAGCCCGAGGCCGGTGTTCTTGCCGAACCCGCGTTCGAAGATCTTCTCCTTCAGTTCAACCGGAATGCCATCGCCGTCGTCCTCGCATACGATCAGATGGTCGTGGCCCGATTCCTGGACAGAGAACCGTATGGTGGTGATTTTGCCCCCGTACCGGAGTGCATTGTCCATCAGATTGAAAAAAACTTTGACGATCAGCGGGTCGGCGAACACTTCCGTTCCGGCGGGAATATCGTTCTTCACCGTAACATCCCCGGCAGGGGCCTGCTGCGCCGCGGTTTCGGCAAGGGTGCGACAGTCCTGCCAGACCGGGGCATTGACCCCGATATCCTCGTACGTCTTGGTGAACTGGATCAGATCGGAGATCTGCCGTGAGGACTCGATGATCTTCAGGACGATATCCCGGGATGCAGAATCCTCCAGGTCTTCGCTGAGAAGGGCGAGGTATCCCATCACTACGGTCATGTGGTTGTTGATATCGTGCCGGGTGATGCCGGAGAGCAGGTTGAGTTTCTTATTCGCCAGACGGACTGCCTTTTCTGCAAGTTTCAGTTCCGTGATATCGTGGATCATCATGCAGGAGAGGGCCGGTCCCCCCGCGCGGGGGATGATGCGGGAAGTAAGTTCCACATCCCGCAGGGAACCGTCCCGGCGCCGGCACTGTACTTCCCCTGACCAGCCCCCGGGGAGAAATACCTGCCCGCTCTGTGCCCCTTTCTGACCGGCCGGGGGCGCGATAATATCGCCGACGTTCATGCCGGAGAGTTCCCCTTCCGTATATCCCAGCAGCTGGATCGAGGCGGGGTTGGCTTCGAGAATAGTCCTTGTATCGCCGGATATCAGAAGGATGCCCTCCGCTGCATTGTCCACGATCGCCCGGTAGCGCTGCATCGTCTCCCTGAACTGCTGATCGATTGCATGCCGGTGGAGCGCAAGGTCCACCGAGGCGAGGAGCTCCCGTTCGTTAAAAGGCTTCACAATGTAGTTGTACGGCCCGGTCTCCTTTGCCAGGGCGAACCGCCGGTTGTCGGAATAGGCACTCAGATAAATGATGGGGATATCGGCGCGTTCGTGGATCCTGCGGGCCGTTTCAATCCCGTCAATCTTTCCCATCAGCTCGATGTCCATGCAGATGAGATTTGGCGGCTCTTTTTCCGCCATCTCCACGGCGTCCTCCCCGTACGCCGTTGTGCCGGAGATCCGGTACCCGTTCTTCTCCAGCAGCTCCCCGATCTGGAGCGCGATGACTCCATTATCCTCCACTACCAGGATTGATTCGCCACTCATACCACTCTCCCCGGAACCCGGGCCGGGTATCTGCACGTGCTGACGTGGCTGCCAAGGCTCTCGGTGATTGCCTGTGATGATCCAGGGATCCGGCAGCAGTGACATGCAACCGGCATAGTGCCGGCTTTTCCGTGCCCGCCCGGAGCACCGCCCCGTGCCGGATGGATGTCACTGCGTGATTTTTTGATATAAACATTTCATCAAGTTTCAAAATTTATTACATAGAATAGAAAACCGGAACCCCTCCTGCACGGTGCGGGCCATGGTCTTGGGATACCGGCACGATCCGAAGAAGAAGCGAAGGCAGATCCGGGCGCTCAGTTGTACGACCCATGCATCGATCATGGCACCCGCACCTGCGCAGGGCACAAAGGCGATCCTGGCGGGTGCCCCCTGCAGGGTATCAATGGCTGTCGGCTGATGGCCTGTGTATCACGAGGACTTCCTGTCCAGTGTTTTTCCGACAAGCTCGAGCAGATCGGAATCAACGAACGGTTTGACGACAACCCCGTCGGGTGCAACTTCCCGTATCCTTTCGAGCATCCGCTCTGAGGTGTAGGCGGTGACGAAGATCAGGGGGATCGAAAACCGTTGCCGGATCTGCCGGGCTGTCTCGATCCCGTCCATGGATCCCGCAAGCCCGATATCCATCAGGATGAGATCCGGTTTTTGGGGTTTTTCCAAAACCTGGAGGGCCGTCTCACCGGAGAAAGCGGGATCAACCAGCCGATATCCGGCTTTTTCGAGTAACTCGGTCATGTGAAGGACAATGAGGCCTTCGTCTTCCACGATAAGAATGGTTTTCCTGGTCATTGGTAATCCTCTGCCTTCTTCAGCCTGAAAATGAACTCAGTCCCCCGATCCGAGCGGACTTCGATATCCGCCCGGAGCTGGTGACGGGCGAGGAAGTTTACCAGCTTGAGGCCGAGCGATGGTGTTGCCAGGGGATCGAACCCCCCGGGTAATCCGCGGCCGTTATCAGCCACAGCGAGCACGTAGGTGCTGTCATCGGGGTATAACGAGATCCGGATAGCACAGCTCTCTTTGCGTACTGCCATGCAGTCAAACCCCGGCGGAAAGGCATATTTGAATGAGTTTGTCACCAGTTCGTTGATGATCAGGCCTGCTGTGGTGGCCCGGGAGAGATCGAGGGCAACTCCCCGGACATCGACAACGGTTCTTATCTTTTCGTTCTCTGCGTACGTGCCGGCGATCTGGCTGACAAGGGTATTCAGGTAGATCTCCATATCCACAATGGAAAATTTCCCGGTCCGGTACAGGGTTTCATGGATCAGGGCCATGCTCCGGGCCCGGTTCTGGAGATCCTTCCGGAGTGCCCTGCCGCCTTCGGTATCCTCATACGAACCATCGAGGCTGAGCAGCGAGATGAATGCGGTCAGGTTGTTCTTGACACGGTGGTGTATCTCGGAGAGGAGGATCTCTTTTTCGGCGAGGGCCTCCCTGAGATTTGCCTCGCTGTGTACCAGTTCCTGCTCGCGGAGGCTGAGTTCTTCCACGTTCTGCCGGAGTTCTTCCTGGGTGGAGATGATCTCCTCGTAGGCCGCATTGAGATCCGCATTCTTTTTAAGGAGTGCCTCTTCCGCTGACTTTCGGTCGGTGATATCACTGTGGATCCAGAGACGTCCGAAGAGCTTTCCGCCAAGGCGTATGGGAATGAAATCCCTCAGGAAAACCCTTTCGCCCTGCATGATGACATCTTCGCCGTACACCGATTCCCCTGCGCGGAGGATTTCCCCGATACGGGCCACGGCTCCGTCGGGATCCTGGTAGGACACCTGTATTTTTTCAATCATCTCATCGGCAGACAGCTCAGAAAGATCCGAGGGGGAATCATGCAGGCCGAACATGTCACAGAAGGCCTGGTTGGCAAATTCTACCGACCCGTCGTTCGTGACAAGCAGGATCCCGTACTGCATGCTGGAAAGGATCAGGTAAAGCCTCTGCAGGATGGTCTGCAGTTTTTCTTCCGTCTGCTTCCTCCGGGTGATGTCGCGCATGATGCAGGTGGTCACCCATGAACCTGCCACCATCTGCCGGGACAAGGCCAGTTCTACCGGGAACATGCTCCCGTCCTTACGTCTGGCCGATATCTCGACGGAGGTATGCTCAGGCAAACCGGTTCCGGATGTTGCCGGACTCTTATACCTGTTTTTTATCACATCAGCGAATTCGTCGGGAATCACCAGCCGGATGAAAGACGATCCCAATGCTTCTGACTGGCTGTATCCGAACATCTCTTCGGCCGCCCGGTTCCATATGATGATCTGATGGGCCGAATCATGGACCACAATCGCATCGGTCGCAGTTTCGACAAGCGATCGGTAACTTGCTTCCGATTCACCAAAAAACCGGGCAAGTATCTCGCCGAGCGGGATACCCGTCTCTTCCGCACTCCGGTTCAGGGCGATAAAAGCGATGAGGACATAGACCGCCCCGAGGTACTGGGCTGACCTGCCGACCCAGCCGAGCGGGCTGCCAAGCACGGAAGGGAAGTGGACCGCGAGGAGGCCGATCGCTATCAGTGCCAGCCCGATCGAGTACCAGAAGAAAAATTCCTCCCGCTTCCGGTAGTACAGATAGAGAAGGATCCCGGCGGCAATTGCAAAGAATTCAATCGCATTGGTGATGACGAATTCCCGCAGCGCCGTAAAGCCGGTACCCTGGATAAAAAACGGGGGAACTGCCCCCAGCACGGCAGCCATGACGAAGGAGGAGAATACCAGGACGCATCCGCCATACAGGATTGCGATCCCCGATGCATCGCCAGGTCTCTGTCTCGGCACCGCCCCGGAGAGCGCTATCAGGATCCCGACCAGCTGAAGAAAGGCACCGATGCAGAAACTCGTGTTGTGGACGGTTACGTTGGCATTCATGGAGTCGGGCAGAAAACCAACAATGCCGGCAGCGATTGCGCCGAGTCCGAGCATCAGCATGCCGGTGCCTTTCAATAGCACGCCGGTTGATCCGCTGCCCCTGAAGGATTTATACGCTATGTACGCAACATACAGGGGGATCAGACCAAGAAACAACGTGTTGAAAAGGAGGAGCAGGATCGGGGGATTGTATGAGCTCCCGGTATTCAGAACCAGTAACATTGCGATAAGGAACAGGTACACCGGCACGAGCAGAAGCGATAGTATTTTCCTGGTGTCGGGGGTCATTGAGTTGAGTCAATCCGTGAAAGTGTTTCCGAGACGAACATCCTGTATATTCCGGGTGTTCAGCACCCTGAAACATAAAGGTATTTGTTCAGACGCGGGGGAGCGGATCCCTCTGTCTTGGGGATACCTCCTTTTCCTCATGGGCCTCCGGGGCAGCATACCCTGTACCGGAACATGGGATCACGATGCCTTGTTTTGCTCTGAAGGTTATTACGGAGGTATGCACCGGAACTGGCGGGCACAGATGGAAACTGCTTCCCCGGTAGTGGGGAATATGTGGTACATATCTGCAAGCTCATGGACCGGCATATGCCGGCTCACTGCGGGAACCGATGCCTGGATGATCTCAGTTGCAAGTGGTGAACAGATATGCACTCCCCGTACACAACCGTCAGACTTACTGACCACTATCTTCACCATCCCCCGCGCGTCACTCATCAGGGATCTGGCTACCGCACCCACGGAGAAAACCCGGGTTTCCGGATCCAGGCCGGCCGTACGCGCCTGTGCCTCGGTCAATCCCACTCCGGCGACCTGGGGCATGGTATAAATACCGTGAGGCACGAACGAGCGGTTGAAGGAGCGCTTCAGTTCCAGAAAGGAATTCAGGGCGGCGATCTCCCCGGCGTACCGTGCCGTTGTCTCGAGCATGGGTTCCCCGGTCACGTCCCCGGCGGCCCAGATATTCGGCGCCGAAGTTCTCATGGTGGCATCCACCAGTACGGCCCCGTCCGGGCCGGTCTTCACCCCTGCACGGTCGAGCCGGAGCCCCCTGGTATTCGGGGAGCGGCCGGTTGCAAGGAGTATCTGCTCTGCTGAAAATACCTGTCCTGTCCCTCCGATAAGCGCAGCGACTGAGACTCCCGATGCGGTTTTCTTCACTCCCTGGATTTCCACACCGGTCCGGATATCGATGCCTTCCTCCCGGAGGTATCCGGTAAGAAGAGCGACGATCTCAGGTTCTTCATCGGGAAGGATACGGGAACTCCGCTGCAGGAGCGTGACTTTTGTCCCGAGGTGGGCGTAAAGCTGGGCGAATTCGAGTCCCAGCGCTCTTCCGCCCACAACGATGAGAGACTCAGGGATGCGCCCAGGGCTGAGCGCCTCAACGTTCGTCATGAACGGGACGTCGGCTATTCCCGGGACCGGTGGAACCGCGGGAGACGAGCCTGTGGCAATGATGATCCGGTCTGCGGTACGATCGCGGTTGCCGATCCGGATCCCGGTCGGGGACAGGAACTCTGCACTCCCTTCGATGATCTCGATATTGAGCTCCTGGATAATCCGTTCTGTTTTCTTCTGTTTCAGTCGCCCGATAAGCGCATCTTTCTCGGCCATAGTCACGTCCAGGCTGAAGCGGCTGTCCACCCGGAGACCGGCATGGCGGTGGTTTTTGTAATAATAATCGTCTGCAACGGTGAGCAGGAATTTGCTCGGGATGCACCCGTTGTTCACACAGGTGCCCCAGAGGGGGCCCCGCTCCACTATTGCCACGCGGGAAGCACCCTGGCGGACGGCTGTGGTTGCAGCGGTTGCCCCGGCAGCCCCGCTTCCGATCACGACAAGATCATAGTCACTCATGGAAATCATCACCGCAATCCCGCTATGCCTGTACTGCAGACGGTGTTACCTGCCCCATCTACCGGGGAGCATACATATATTGTGGTGTATTGCAGTTTTTGAAAAAGCGATCTCCGGCAGCTGGTCACCGGCTGAAGAGAACTCCCTAAATAACGTGTCGGGAGTCCCGATACCCGGAGGAGTCGATTGTCATCGAATGGTATTCGCCGATCACCCTCCTCCTCTCTCTGGCATTCAGGCAAACGATCTGCCCGGAAGGCCCGGGAAAATCTTCATGAGAATGTGCGATAATGATCACATGCCCGCGGGCAGACCGGGTTCAACCGCAGACTGAACCGAGGTGAACCCGTCTTTTCCTTTTGGAAAACCCTTCGTTATCCACGGTGAGCAATCTTGTCCGGTGGTATACCTGCAGGAGCTCTGCCCCAGCGGCACGTGGGGATCCCGCACACAACCGTTATATCCCTGCAGCCTGATGCTTCAACCGGGAGTGTACCCGGGAGAGGTCGGGATGGAACAGGGATCCGGTAACGGGGAGAAGGAAGAAGGAAAGGGGCGTACTGCCGATGAATGGTACGGGGAAGGGACACACCTCGTCACGGTCGGGCGGTACCTTGAAGCAATCCGTGCGTTCGAGGAGGCTCTGGCGATCCGGCCGGGGAGGCCCGGTACCTGGTCGGTCATGCAGTGGCAGTCGACCGGGTGGGTTTTTTCGGCGATGCCCTCAGGCTCGGCGAACAGGCTGCCGCCGCTGCTCCGCTCTCGCCGGACGCATGGTTCATCCGGGGCCTGGCCCTCTACCGGCTGGGAAGGTATGCCAGTGCAACGGAATGCCTTCGCCACGTGGTAAAACTGTTGCCTGAGCATGCCGAGGCCTGGTTCTTTGAAGGGAACAGCCATTACCTGGCGGGAGAGATCGAAGAGTCCATCGTCTGCTTCGACCGCGTCCTCGCGATCTCCTCCCGGTACCCGAAGGCACTGTATAACAGGGGCGTCTCGTTATCAGACCTCGGGCGGTTCGAAGGGGCGGCGGAGGCATACCGGGCCTGCATTGCCCTGAACCCCGGCGTTGCGGTCGTACTCACCAATCTCGGCGTCTCGCTGGCGAACCTCGGGCATTTCGATGACGCACTCCGGTCTTTCGACCAGGCGCTGGATATCGATCCGCGGGACCCGCTGACCTGGCACAACAAAGGGCTCGTCCTCGCAAAACTCGGCAGGGAGGAGGAGGCGATCGCGTGTTTTGAAAAGTACCGCGAACTGGCCGGGGACCACCCGTCACAGTTTATGGATCTCCGGCCCTTCCGGTGAAAACCGCGGCCCAGGTACTACGTTCCCGCAAAGGCCTGCTCGATCCGCTCGAAGTCCGGCTGCCCGATCTCGAGCAGCCCGAACCGGAATGCCGATCCCCATGACTTCCTGTTCCGGATAAACCGGAGATCGCCGATGAGCGGTTCGATCCTCACCGTACCGGTCTGCCGGTACTTCACCTTCCTCCGGAAGGGCCTGAAATCCGGTGACATCTCGAGCTGCACGATCTCCTCGTCCGCAACTTCGCCGAGCGCGGTGAACGCGTGCAGCGGTTCATTCCCCCCGAACACCTCTTTTGGGGAATAGTAGATGATCTGGTCGCCGGCATGCATCCTGGCAAGACCCGATCGCTTCCCGTGCCCGGCCTGGGCAAACCCCCCCGCTACGCCGAGCATTACGTGTTCCCGGGACGCGACAAGGATCCAGTACCGCGGTGCTGTCATGATTACGTGGTGTTCTCCTTTCGTATGAAAAAGCATAGGATCGTGCCATAGACCGGGGAGTGCGGGGATTTTTCATGGGCCTGAGGTGAGGATCGGCCGGATGGCCGGGGCTGCGAACCGGGGTGCTCCACCGGCATACCGTATCAGCAATCGCCATGATGGACACTGGCGCATTCATCCCGGGCTTTTCCTGCCCTGCGGGCAGGAACCGCTCCGGAGATCGTTCTATCCTTTGCCAGGTACCGTAAAAATTATCTGCAATGGGTGCAAGAGCAACCGCACATGGGAGATATCATCGATCTGCCCCGGCTCCGGGAACAACGCTATGTCTTCTCCGACCGTCACGATGCAGGACGACAGCTGGGAGCACTGATAAGGACGCTTCCCGGCATCCGCGACCCGCTGGTGCTTGCCATCCCGGCAGGGGGGGTGCCGGTCGGCAGGGAAGTCGCCGCGGCACTCGGTGCACCGCTCTCCCTTGCGGTCGTGAGGAAGATCCGGATCCCCGGCAGTACCGAATCAGGATTCGGGGCTGTCACCTGGGACGGTCAGGTACTGATCAACGAACGGTTGCGTGCCGCCCTCGGCCTGTCGGAACCTGAAGTGGATAAGGCGATCGCGGCAACACGAAATAATGTCACTGAACGGGTCGCCCGGTTCACCGGCGGGAGGACGGCCCTGGGAGCTGCAGGAAAGACCGTCATCCTGACCGATGACGGCCTTGCCTCGGGGTTCACGATGCTCGCCGCGGTAAGGAGCATCCGTCTCCAGAAACCCGCCCGTATCCTGGCTGCGGTTCCCACGGCATCGGCATCGTCCGCCGGGCTGGTCTCCCGGCAGGTGGATCACCTGGTCTGCCTGAATATCCGGAGCAGCAGCAGGTTTGCCGTCGCCGATGCATACGAACAGTGGTATGACCTTGGGGATCGCGAGGTTCTTGAAGAACTGGCAGGCATTCCATGAACCGGGTACCCGGCCTCTTCTTCCAAAAAACAGAAAACAGGAAAACATTTTTCCCTCTCGGATAGCAGCTACCGGATGAATGAACCGGGCTGCGAGCATCCCGCGGGTCCTTGAACTGATGCAGGATTATGCACGGATGACCGGACTCGATCCCTCCCGTGAACACCCGCGACGCTACCTCTGGACCGATGCGTTTGCGGTATGCACGTATCTCGGACTTTTCCAGGAGACCGGCAATACGGCCTGCAGGGAACTGGGCCTGCGCCTCGTCGGCCAGGTGCACCATGTCCTGGGCCGGCACCGGGACGACGATGCCCGGACCGGCTGGATCAGCGGGCTCTCCCTGCAGGAAGGTGAGCTGCACCCGGCTTCCGGCGGCCTGAGGATCGGAAAATCCCTTCCTGAACGCGGGATCGGCGAGCCGTATGACGAACAGCGGGAATGGGACCGGGACGGGCAGTATTACCATTACCTGACCAAATGGATGCATGCCCTCAACCGGGTAAGCCGGGTGACCGGCAACCCGGACTATGTACGGTGGGCGGTCGAGCTGGCAGAGACCGCTCATGCCCGGTTCACGTACCTCCCCCCTGCCGGCGGCAGGAAACGGATGTACTGGAAGATGAGCATCGATCTGACACGGCCCCTTGTCCCCTCCATGGGCCAGCATGACCCTCTCGACGGCCTTGTCACATATACCGAGTTGCAGCTGACCGCCAGGGATTTCGGGCACCGTGAGCATCCCGTCCTTGTGCAGGAGGTGGCTGATATTACCGGGATCGGCCGGGGAATGGGCCTCGCCACCGGCGATCCGCTGGGCGTCGGCGGCCTCCTGTCCGATGCTTCAAGGGTGATCCGGATGGCGATTCCGGGTGGGCCGGTTCCCGAAGATCTGCCCGAGACCCTTCTGGATGCAGCCTTGACTGGGCTGGATGCGTTTACCGGGGCGGGTTCTCTTGAGTTCCCTGCCAGGCACCGCCTTGCTTTCCGTGAGTTGGGCCTCTCAATCGGCCTCGCCGCGGTCGAACAACTGCCGGTATGGATCGGGAAAAACCCGGAGCTGTTCGACAGGACAGGAATCCTCCGTCAGCAGGTACAGGCCCTTGCGGAATATGTGCCCCTGAGAGAAGAGATCGAACAGCTCTGGCTGGACGGCACAAACAGGGAGTCCTCCGCCTGGACAGAACACCGGGAGATCAATACGGTGATGCTTGCCACCAGCCTGGTGCCGGATGGTTTTCTGGATATCTGACCTTGCCGGCCCGGCACCTCAGGATGGCGAACATCTGCGTCACAAGTAAGCCCGTACGATTACGGGCCTGGTACGACTACGGGGTACAGGATCTCCCCGCCTCATGCGCCAGCTTCCTGCGGGAGCCCGAATCTCCCGTGGCCTGAAACCACAGCCCGATCCCTCCAAAACCGCGCCGGGAAGAACCCCGGAAAAAAGAATATACCGTTCCTGAAAACCGGTGTTAATTTGTCACAAGATGTGCTTCAGTGTCGGTGATCTCGTAGATCGTTTCCTTCATATCCTGTTTCAGCTGCCGGAGATCGGCAAGGATTGCCTGCAGATCGTACTCATTTGTCCCTCCGCGCGATGATGTACGGCGTGTCCGGCCTGGGGTTCTCCGGGGTTGTGGCCAGCAGTTCACAGGTGTTCCGCTGGCGGGTGATCTGCAACCGGGAGATCTTGTTGAGATCGAGAAATCTGAACTCCCCCGCATGGTACGACCCGGACTGCATGAATTTTACCTGCACGCCCATACGGGTCCCCCGCCTTTCGGGTGTTCCGCGTTCATGGCCTGCATACCTAGTAGTCACCCATTCCCGGGGGCATTCCGCCCATCCCGCCCGGTGGCATGCCACCGGCAGGCCCTGCAGCCTTTGACGAGGCAATGACATCGTCGATGCGCAGGATCATGACCGCGGCCTCAGCAGCGCTCATGATCGCCTGTGTCTTCACCCGCAATGGCTCGATGACACCTGCTGCGAGCATGTCTACGGGTTTGCCTTTATAGACATCAAGCCCGAAGCTCCGGTTGCCCGCTTCGTGCGCAGCCCGGATCGCGACGATCATGTCGATGGGATCGAGCCCGGCATTCTCGGCAATGGAACGCGGAACGATCTCGAGGGCGGAGGCAAAGGCCTCGATCGCAAGCTGGTTGCGGCCCCCGACGGTCGGGGCATAATGCCGCAGCTGGAGCGAGAGCTCGGTCTCGGGAGCCCCGCCTCCCGCGACGATCTTCTTGTCCTTGACGACGACGCTCACGACCATCAGCGCATCATGTATGGCGCGTTCGAGCTCGTCGATCACGTGCTCCGACCCGCCCCGGATGATGATCGAGACTGCCTTGGGGTTTTTGCATTCCGAGACATAGATCATCTCGTGGCCTGAGAGCTTCTTCTCCTCCACGCGGCCGGCGGTCCCGAGATCGCCTGCGGTGATCGCGTCGATACTGTTGACAACCGATGCACCGGTGGCCCGCGCCAGGTTCTCGACATCGCTCTTCTTGACCCGGCGGGCGGCAAAGATGCCGGCCTTCGCGAGGAAGTGAAGGGCAGTGTCATCGATACCCTTCTGGCAGAACACGACCGTGGCCCCGCTCGCCGCGATCTTGTCTGCCATGGCATGGACCATCTGCGCGTCCTCGTCGAGGAATGCCTGCACCTGGTCGGGCCGCGAGAGGTTGATCTTCGCGTTCACCTCCGTCTTTTTGTACTCCAGTGCCGCGTTGAGGAGGAGGACCTTAGCGTCTTTGACGATCTGGGGCATCCCCGGGTGTGCCCGTTCCTTGTCGATGACCATGCCTTCGACGATGGTAGTGTCCTCCACTTTTCCGCCCACTTTCTTCTGCACGTTGATGTGCAGGATATCGGCGGTCCCGTCAGGATCGACGACCATCGTGACCGCACGAACGACAATACCGCAGAGCAGGTCCTTGTACGCCTCTGCACCCTTGCCGCTGATCGCCGTCTCCGCGACGTGTGTCAGCATCTCGCTGTCGGCGGGTTCCACGCTGATGGCAATGGCGGAGAGGATCTCCAGCGCTTTTGCCGCAGCCTGCTGGTACCCTTCGGCGATAACGGTCGGGTGGACCTTCTGGTTGAGCAGGTTCTCCGCGTTTTTTAAGAGTTCTCCTGCAATGATGACTGCCGATGTCGTACCGTCGCCGACTTCATCGTCCTGGGTCTTTGCGATCTCGACCATCATCTTCGCGGCAGGATGCTCGATATCCATCTGTTTGAGGATGGTGGCGCCGTCATTGGTGATGATGATATCGCCCATGCCGTCGATGAGCATCTTGTCCATGCCTTTCGGCCCGAGCGTCGAACGGACTGCGTTTGCCACTGCCCGTGCTGCGGCAATGTTGCTGTTCTGGGCTTCCTGCCCGCGGTTCCGCGTCGTTCCCTGCCTGAGAATTATAATGGGCTGTCCGCCCAGCTGTTGTGACATTGTATTCCCTGATCTTATTTTCCTTGTTCCTGTTCCGGCAAAGCCGTTCATACTCCCTGTTCCGCTCCCGTCGCGGGTCCAGGGGTCCGGGTACTCCGGGTTCACAGAGCAGGCCGCAGGTATCGTTCAACCGTCGCCGGGATGTGTGCCCCCCGGGTACCTGCCCGGTCAGGGAGGACGTCAGCAGCCCGGCCGGGCTGCTGCGGAAGAATCCACCGCCATGCTGTGCCGGGCTATCATTGGTTCGTGGCATCATATGTCTATCTGTGGTGCAGAAGATGGCTGGTCACCCGGGCAATGGCTGCCTCCGGGCAGGCCTGCGTGTACCGGCCCGGATAACCATTAATTATCACCGGAACCACTATAGCTTATATCATTCTGGATCTCTGGAGTGCTGACGTGAAACAGATATTGTGGTGGCTGATCGCGGGATCCAAGGGCGGCATCAACCGTGCCCATATTATCATGGCACTCCACCGGCGGCCCTACAATGCCAACCAACTGACCCAGATGTTCAGCCTCGATTACAAAACGATCCGCCACCACCTGGATGTCCTGAAAAAACACCAGGTTATCCGATCGACCGGGGAGGGATACGGGAACATGTATTCTCTTTCCGACCAGATGATGACCAGATTCGAAGACTTCATGGAGATCTGGAGGCAGGTCGATGTGCCTGCCGATCTCCGGGAGGAATGACCGCATGGATAAAAAAGACATTGTCGTGATAATTCTCATATCGGTGATTGTCCTGGTTCTTGCCAGCCTGACAATCCCCGTCATGCTCAAGATGTCGCAACCCGGAGCAGGGCAGAACCCGGCACAACCACCGGCACAGCAGCAGGAAAGGCAGCCTGGCCAGCAGGCCCCGCCACCCGCCGGGCAGGCAGAGGGCCAGCAGCTCAAGACGGCGATCTCCTTCATCAATATCGGTCTGATCCTCCCCCTTTTCGTGATCTATGCGGGAATCTACCGGAAGATGCGGAGCTCGTTCACTCTCGGGCTGATGGCAGTGATCTTTGCCCTCGGCATGTATGCCGTCACGTCCAACCCCCTCATTATCGGTCTCCTCGGTGGCCGCACGGGAGACATCGGTTTGTTCCAGATCATCCCGGACCTCTGTGCCACGGTCGCCCTCCTCATCCTCATCCGGATCAGTCTTGAATAATTTTTTTGCGGATTTGGGTAAGATTTGGGTCTAATCTGGGATCAATTCCGGAATTTCCTTATCTCTTTTCCTGAATCATTTGCATGAAAAGGAGGAAATCTGGAATGAAACTTTCACGAACCCTCGGCCTTGCACTCACCGCGTTCTGCCTCATCGCACTGATGGCAGCAGCGGCCGGTGCGGCAGATCAGCCCGGCTCAGCCGGCCGGTTGGACTGAACAACCCCTCTCAGGCGGCAGGCGGCATCCAGGCATACACCATGTCGCAGACCCTGTCGGACCAGGCACAGCAGAACACCATTGCGTTTGACGGCCTCGCGTTCATGACCGGCGATGCCTGCAGCGATACCTTCATCCCGCCCGGAAAAGTGGCGGACTATGCGGGGTTCCAGTACCTGCGGGACAATGACCCCTCGCAGATGGGGCACAATACCGATTTTGTCACCCGGACCGCGGACAACGTGCTGGTCATCCTTAATGACGACCAGCTGGCGCAGTTTGTCGCCCTCTCACAGGAAGAGAGCACGCTCTCGAGCCAGTACGGGTTGATGCGGTTCCCGCTGACTACCGCATTCCGCGAACAGTATGCAGGAACCCTGCCGGCCGGAAGCAGCGACCTCGACAAGGCTGCCGTGATGGCATACTCAGCACAGTTGTATGACGTTGACGCGAACATCAGCATCGCACGGGCAAAGACCTATGCCAGCGTGATCAACTCGCTGAACCAGACCCAGCGGGCATACCTGGACACGATGAAATCCGAAGGCCTGCTCTCGTATCCGGTTGTCGATGCCTCATCGGTGCTGAAGAGCAGCGGGCAGGGCAACTCGGTTGCCATGAGGACCTATGCGAGCGAGATGTTCGCCTGGTACGCAGGCTCGGTGGATGCGGACGTGTATTTCTGCCCCGAGCGGCAGGCAACGTACTTCGGATCATTCTATATGAAGGACCGCCCGGCAATGGGCAATGCAGGATATTCGATTAGTACTACGCTGACCGGGAACTCCGGAGAGGACTTCCTGAACCTCCTGACCGATGCCCAGCGTGAGAAGATCACGGGCCTCGTGGACCTCCAGCGGGCAGACTTAAACGAGATTGTTGCTACCCGGAAGGCAATCGCGACCGAGCTGCGGCGCCCGCTGACCGGTGGTAACATCGATGAAAATGCCGTGCACACCCTTTCGGAACAGTACGGATCTCTTGACGGCGAGATCTGGTACTATTATGCAACGCACTTTGCGGATGTGGGTGCTACCCTCACGGGCGACCAGAAGCAGCAGATGATCGACTTGCGGAACCTGAGCGGCTATACCTGCCAGGGGGCATACCTGTATTCCCAGCCGATCAACATGCCGCAGGATATCCCCTCGGACTTCCTCTTCGGTGTCGGGACGTATGATGCCGCGGCAATGTCTGCATGGGTACAGGCTCAGCAGCAGACGGTTTCCGCTCTGGAGCAGGGATCAGGAAAAACGGGACAGTTACAGAACCCTCAGGGCGGCAGGACTTCCGGTACCGGAAATACAACCCAATCGCCTCATGGGCCCGGTAACGGAGGGAACAGGGGGCCAGCCAGCGTTTCCGGCGGGAATAATGCAACGGCACCAGGCCAGAACCCCGGCCAGGCACAGCAGCGCCGGATGCCGATCGACATGATCATCACCCAGCTGGGCCGGCAGGGGTATGACATCACCGGGGCCACCAGTGCAATCCGGAGCGGGGACCGCGAGGCACAGAAGGCATGGCTGGACACGTTCAAGCAGAACAACCCGGGCGTGGCTGAAGCCATCGAGGCCACGTGGACAGGAATCGACCAGGGCGGAAACGGCGGGGCGGCGACAATGTCGTCTCATGCCGCCGGACAGGCACCGGCCACCGGTACCAGCAGCGCAAATGCGGTCGGCTCCTGGTTTGTCCGATTCTGGCAATCGCTCTGGGGTGGGACAGCGGCAGACATACCACAAACCGGCCTGGTTCCTGCGGTTACCGGCACCCACACTTTTATACTCACCAGCGATGCCGGCCAGGATGGCAGCACGATGTCCGCAGCATACACGTGCGACGGCGCAGGATCCACGCCCGGGCTCTCCTGGTCAGGCGCTCCTGCCGGTACAAAAGAATATGCCCTGATGATGACGACACAACCGGGTGACGGGACGAACAGGTGGAACTGGGTGCTCTATGATATACCGGTGGCCACCACCAGTCTGGCAGAGAACAGTACGGGGGTTGGCAGATTGGGAACAGGAAGCCACGGCACCGTTATGCAGTACGACCCGCCCTGCTCGCAGGGGCCAGGCCCGAAGACCTACACCTTCACGCTGTACGCCCTGTCCGCCTCCCCGTCACTGCCTGCCAGCGGCGATCAGGTCACGGGCCCGGTGCTCACAAGTGCTCTTGCACCGGTTACACTGGGAACGGTTTCCCTGAACCTGACCTATACCCGGCCATGACGGCACGTGGCCACAGGCAATATGCCGGGGAAGTTTTAGATATGCGTCGCGGAAAATTTCGGATTCTGTACTCGCGGGGGCTCCTTTCCCTATTTATGATCGAAGATCCATAGATGGTTGTGAAGGGAAATGGGGATGGCTGATCAGGAAACAGTTCCCTGCCAGGTGTGCGGGAAACAAAAGAAGCAGAATGAGGTCGTGGCCGCGGGATCGATCCCGGAATCGATCGCTGAGGTAATCCGGAAAGAATATCCTGCATGGTCAAGGGAAGGGTGCATCTGCAGTGCCGACCTGAACCGTTTCAGGGCCCAGTATATCCGGGAGATCCTGGAGAGGGAGAAAGACGAGCTCTCCTCGCTGGAAGAGACGATCGCAGAAAGTATGAAAAACCACGAACTGACGGCGAAAAATGTGAACATCGAATTCGACCGCCAGCTGAGCTTCGGGGACCGTGTCTCCGACCGGCTCGCTGATTTTGCCGGGAGCTGGACCTTCATCGCATTGTTTACTGTTGTCCTTTCCGTATGGATTACCATCAATGCAATCGTTCTCGTGTTCCGGCCATTTGACCCGTACCCTTTTATCCTGCTCAACCTCGTCCTTTCGGCCCTTGCGGCAATCCAGGCCCCTGTCATCATCATGAGCCAGAACCGGCAGGAGGAACGGGACCGGATGAATGCAGAACATGATTACCAGGTGAACCTCAATGCCGAGATGGAGATCCACCAGCTGCACAAGAAGATGGATCATCTCCTCATCAACCAGGGGGAGAGGCTCCTCGAGATCCAGAAGATCCAGGTGGAGCTGATGGAAGACCTGGCATCAAAAATAGGGTAAGGCGACAAGCATCATCACCGGAACACCGTTCGAAAGACACCTCCCCCTATTTATTATCGCAGATGCATAGATGGTTCTGAGAGGAAAAGGGATGTCCGATCCGGAAACATTTCCCTGCCAGATCTGCGGGGAACAGAAGACGAAGAACGAGCTTGTGCCCGGGGCGCTGGTCCGCCCGTCTATCGTTGATGTGATCGAAAAGGAGCACCCGCCGTGGTCTCCGGGCGGGTACATCTGTCATACAGACCTCAACAGGTTCAGGACAGATTATGTCCGGGATGCCATGGATAAGGAAAAAGATGAGTATACTTCTCTCGAAGAGACGGTCAGGCAGTCAGGGACAGGCGGCGAACATCTCCCCAAAAATGACTATACCGAATATGAGAAGGAGCTGACTTTTGGCGAACACCTTTCCGATACCATTGCCGGTTTTGCCGGCAGCTGGTCATTTCTCGCAGTGTTTGCCGGCATCCTCTTCCTGTGGGTAGCCCTGAACAGCTACGTCCTGCTGGCGAGGCCGTTCGACCCGTATCCCTTCATCCTGCTCAACCTTGTCCTCTCTGTCCTTGCGGCAATCCAGGCCCCCGTCATCATCATGAGCCAGAACCGGCAGGAGATACGGGACCGTCTCCATGCCGAACGGGATTACCAGGTGAGCATCCACACGGAACTCGAAATTCACCGGCTCCACAAGAAAATCGACCACCTCCTCGCGAGCCAGGGCAAGCGGCTCCTGGAAATCCAGAATATCCAGATGGAGCTGATGGAAGAGCTGGCGAAAAAATCGTCGTGAGGCCGGGAGTATCTTCACAGGATTCCGGCCGGTGAGGGATTGTCGGGATCCCGGATTATTTTTGCTGAGGGGCAGGGGGGCTCACAAAAATATTTTGCTGAGGGGAATGGGAGGTCGTGAAATATTTTTGCTGAGGGGGTATGCCCCTCCCGAATTTTTTTTAGTCTGGAAGAGTTCGATTTTCGTTGGAATTTTTCCGGGGAAAATTTTTCAAAATCTTTTTCGCAATGCAAAATTTTTTCAGAAAATATTTTTAAAATATTTTTTGGAAATTTCTATCAGATTTTTTTCCGGAATATTTTTTAAATTTCTTTACGGAAATTTTTTCAGGCAGAAATGGAAAAAACCTTTACCCAATCCCCTGTATTTCCGCTCTGAAACTACCCCTGAAAACCACCTTTTTCCGGTGTTTGCAACCTTCTGAATCCGGTCACGCTACGGCCTCCGTTTTCCCAAAATTCCGGAACCGGGCTTAAATTGAGCCCCGTTTGAGCTCCGACACCCCCCTGTTTGGTGCGAAAGTCCTGGAGGTTTTTTACAAACAGGGGGTCCGGCAGATTATCACGGATCTCCATCGGAAAAAAAGCGATTCCGGCAGGTTCCTCTCTCCGACGTCCGACAAGTCATCAGACTTGGAGGAGGAGAAGAAATCTTCAGATTTCTTCGACATAAAATTCCACCTCTCCGACGTCCGACAGGTCATCAGAAGTCGAAGGTCGGCTTCGCCGCCCTTCTTCTCATCGGGGTTTAACCAAACCCTCCGACCTGGAGGAGGAGAATGCTTCATCCTTTAAGGATGAAGCAGAGGGATTTAAAAAATCCCTCTTGTCGAAAGTTATCAGACTTGAGACAGAAGAAGAACAGAGTTCTTCGACCGAGTCCAAAGGACTCTTCGACGGTCATACCCGTCTTCCCAAAACAGGGGTTCTTTTCGTTTTGACCCACTATTGGTCGATCCGGACCGGGATCGCCCGCTGGAACACCGCTAAATACGACCTCCCTTTCTCCGACGTAAAAATGAGCGAAAACAGGAGAATTAATGCCTTATTTTCGCGAATTATGACCTCCCGGGAGACTGCACCACACCTCCCGGGGTAAAGTCTCCGACGTTGCCATGGTTTCCGCACACTATGAGGCTCGTGAACGAAGTTCACGAGTCTTTGTACGAGATGTGGCGGAAATCTTGCAAAGAGAAGAACTGTAGTCGGACAGTTCTTCGAATGGGAATGATAAAGTGGGGAGTGTATGTCCCCCGGGGTGCTGGGGCAGCACCGCCATCCCGGGGTAATCGGCGGTTGTGAAGTGCCCATGGCGGAAACGTCATCCGGGAGATCGTGACGATCCCGGCCACGGATCCGGGCACAACCACCATGACCGGCCACGTCCGGTCAGCCGGCGTATCCTCTCGGCTCAGAGCGGCCACCGGCATTTTCCTTCAGTCTTTTTCAGGGCCCGGCACCGGTTGAAGTACGTCTCGCCCCAGATCCATGGCTGGTAGGTGCAGCACATCTCGGGTTTCACCGGGTGGATCCCGCAGAGGTACCGCTCTTTTGCCACGCGGCGCAGGAACGGGCAGACCGTGACGTACTCCCCGGTCCCGGGATCGCGCATCTCGATCGAGACGATGTTCCCGAGCTCTTCGGCCCGGAGCACGGCACAGTTTACCGGGATGCTCCTCTCCATGTACGCGACAAACCAGCGCAGGATATCGGTCCTCCCCTGCTCGATCCAGGTATACACATCCGACGCGGTCGGTGCAATACCGGGGCCGAAGATCCGGCAGCAGAGCCCGCACTGCTCACAGGGTTCGTCTTCCGTTACCAGGTCATCCACGCTCGTTCCCATCCACTATTCACCCGGTATCTGGATAATGTTTTGCCGGGGCCCGGCGGTTTCAATCGCAGGGTGCCCAACCGTTCTCCATATATACATTCAACATGTCAGCCGCCAAAGATACTGTATACGTAGTTGGTTGAATGAGTGGTTTTCACAGAAAAAACAATGAAGCGGCAGTGGATCCGAACGCAATGAATCCGGACGGAACTCCGGTAGCCCGTGTACGGCTGCCCAAGAAATGGAACAAGGAGCAGTTCGCCCTTGCCGAAACGATGCTGGGGGCAAATCACATCCGCGTCCAGTGCATGGACGGGGTCACACGCATGGGCAGGATCAAGGGAAAGATGAAGAAACGGGCCTGGATACGGGAAGGCGATACCATCCTCGTCGTCCCCTGGAGTTTCCAGGACGAAAAGTGTGATATCATCTACCGGTACCTCAAGCCACAGACGGACTGGCTGCGGAAAAACCGCTATATATAACCGCAAACCTTTTTTCCTGCAATTTTCTCCGGAACATACCCTGTCTGGAGGTGTGTATTTTTGTGGAATGATTGTGAACTCCCCATAATTCCGGTGTTCTTTGCTGGTGGAGAAGGCACTATTTTTTGTAATCCGGCCGGTCTGGTTCCGGGATCTGCTCCGGTTTGATGGAAACCCCGATGGTCCAATGTAAAAAAAAGGTCTGATCCAGCGGAAAATCCGCCCGGACAATGGTCAATGGTGATAAAAATATCATCAACAATTGAGGTGAAAATGATTTTCTGATGCATAAAATCTGTTCGTATAAAAATTCTCCATCCCCCGGATGAGTAATTCTGTCCCCCGTTCGCAATAATTTTTTAACGAGAAGAACACAAGTATCGTTTATCAGTGACGGGGATGTTAAGGTATGGCGACGGATCCGGTCTGTTTTGCAATCGTCGATGAGGATACGGCACAATTCAGAACCACGTACAGGGACAGGGAGTATTACTTCTGCACCAACTACTGCAAAAAGCAGTTTCTGGAGAACCCGAAGAGATATACGCGCCTCAACACCGATATCAGCATCGAGCCCGGCGGGGCGTCGTGTTGATTACGGCCCGACAGGAAAACCTGCTTTCCGGGAGTTTACCCGAAAAATCCGGCAATACAAAAGGACGGTACCATAATCCGCACCATCATGCCGGAACCGGAAGGGTAAACCCATTTAAAAAAATGTTTTGACGGTTATCCTGTTCCCGGGGAACCGGAGTCATCGTCGACTGCCGCTGGTGTTGCGAAACGAACGTCCTCCCGATCAGCTGTCCGCTATCCCCTTCTCCTGCACCGGGGTCATACGGTACTGGTAAATGATCTGGCGCATGTCCCGGATGTTCATCTTCTCGATGAGGAGTTTCTTTTCCTTGAGCTTTTTCAAAGCATAGCGTATGGTCCTTGGGGAGAAGTGAGATCGTCTCACGATATCCTTGTGGGTCATTGCACCTTCCGTGCCAAGGATTTTGAGCACGATTATTGATGAGTGTGGCAGCGGGTTCATAATCCTCCTTGGTTTTTTAGAATTGTTCAACTGCAACCGGTTCCACATCCCTCTTTCTGTCCTTGATCCTCTTTGTCGGAAAGGATGCGGGCGAGCGCAGTATTCACGAAATCATCAAACGAGTCCATCTTCCCCCAGGATTCTACCAGGTAGGCATCGGAAATGCGGGGGTCCGGGATGACCAGGACGTTTCCATCCTGGTTGGGCCCGGAGACATATTTTTTCCCGAGATGCAGGTGGTGAAGTTCTTCTTCCTGGCTTTTTGGGATCCTTGCATGAATGATCCAGTAGGTCAGTGCATCCGTTGCATCGACATAGATCTCGTGATCGCGCTCGAATTTTTTTAAGAGTTCTTCTGTCTTTTTCCACATGGTTTCACCCCCCGTGCAGCCCCGTATCAGGTAAGCACGCAGATTGCCTCCGGTGCCCGGATCAGGAGCGCCAGGCTCTCGGACACACGGAATTCGAGCGAGTCCCCGGACGGCCCGTTGTACCCGATGCTCATGTCCTGACCGATCACGAGCGAGCAGGTACTGGCGCCCGGAGGCGAGCAGGACGCCGCCTTTTTTCAGGACCGGCGCCTTGACGATGTCCCCGGCGAGTATTGTCCGGATATGATCGAGTTCGGTGCCGTCTCCCTGCGGATACCGGCGCAGGAGAAGGTTGTACTGGGCCGGGGCAAGCGCCATGCAGTAGGGGCCGTGGAACCCGGCGTCATCCAGCCGCGTGACAGCGTCGATGATCTGGTCGGCCGCAGTACCGACCTTGTCCCATTTCGTCAGGGCCAGGGAGGCGGAGCCATCGGCACTCAGGAGCCCGGGAACGTCCTGGATCCCGTTGAAAATAATACCATCCTCCTTCGCTGCACACGAGATTGCGGCACAGGCAACCGGATCCGCGTTCAGGACCAGCCGGTCCCTCTCGCTCGCGGCAAGATCCCGCTTGTTGAGGATGAACGATGAGGTGATCAGGTTCACCGGGATAAAAGGACTGCTCGTGATTCCGTCTCCGATCTTGCAATCACTGAGCGGTATGGCCTTGAGCCCGAACCCGAACGGGCCTTCGATACTGATTATCCGCCGTCCCGCAAGCTGGCTCTTCGCTGCTTCAATCATGGTGGCATCGAGCAGTTTCCAGGTCTCGTTACTGAGGGGAGCATCTTCACGTCCCAGATAGGTTTTTTCCATGTCTTTCATCTCCTAGGATTGTTTTAAGGATCCGATGGTGGTTCCATCCGTTGCCTGCGGGCCTTTTTGCTCCGTGGATGCCAGCGATGCAGCCATGGCATCGACTTCGCGGGCGCCCTTCGCGAGGTGCGTGTCCTCATCGCCCGTTAGAATCGAGATAAGACGGGCAAATTCACCTGCATGTACCCGCTCTTCATCTGCAATATCGATCAAGACCGCCTTTGCAAGGGGATTGTCAGTTGCACCGGCGTGGGCAAGGTAGGTATGGACCGCCTCGTGTTCAGCTGCAAGGTCGAGGCGCAGTGCCCGGACCAGTTCTTCCACCGTCATTTTACGTTCCGGGATCATTCCGCTGAACGGGTTGACAAATTCAGGCATTTTTCTCACAATCCATCTTTTAGTTTCTCGTACATGTTCCGTTCCGGCCGGGGATCACTTCTTCAGCCTGTCGAACCGTTGGGCAACCACATCCCAGTTTACGATGTTCCAGAATGCATCGACAAATTTTGCCCGGTCGTTCCGGTAGTCAAGATAGTAGGCATGCTCCCATACGTCAAGGACCATGAGAATCTCGAACCCGGGGATCACGTTCGTGTTGTGTTTTTCTATCTGGACGATGAGCGGCCTCTCGGTCTTCCGGCAGAATGTCAGGGCTGCCCACCCGGAACCCTCGGCGCTCGTTGCGGCCTGGGTAAACTCTTTCCTGAACCGGTCGAATTTTAGAAATTCACCGGAAATCGCTTTGGCCAGTTCGCCTTTCGGGGCCCCACCCCCCCCTTTTCCCGCGGGGGCGAGGTTCTCCCAGAACAGGTTGTGGAGCTTGAAACCGCCGATATGGAACGACAGTTCCTTGAGTATGGCTTTCATGTCGAGATCGACATTTTCCTTGCGTGCCTTGTCCAGTTTTTCAAACACTGCATTTGCACCGTTTACATATGCCTGGTGGTGTTTCTGGTGGTGAAGTTTGAGTTGCTCTTCAGAAATATAAGGCGCCAGGGCAGTGTACTGGTACGGCAGTTTCGGCAGCGAATAAAATCTGCTTTCTTCCATGGTTCTCTCCTCGGAAACGGGGGATCTGCCGGTTCCGGCAGGTTTCCCACCTGCAGGGAAATGCACAACATGAAGGTATAGGCTCTTTCCCAAAATGCAAATTATGAAACAAAAATTGAAACATGGGTGCCCGGGAATAATCAGGGGAGGGCAATGCTAATCTCGCCTTTCTCGAGGCTCACCGCATAGGCAGGTTCCGGTGTTTTTGCTGGCCCCTGTACTACTTCACCGGTTTTTACATTGAAGGCCGATCCATGGCAGGGGCAGTGTACGGTTCCTCCCTCAAGCTTGCCATCGGAAAGCCTGCAGCCACGGTGGGTGCAGATGTTATTTATAGCATAGATCCCGGTGTCTGTGTTTACCATAAGAATCTCCCGGTCACTGGCCTGTACTGCTTTCATCGAACCTTCCGGAAGATCTTTTGCATACCCGAGTTTTATGGTCTTTTTGCAGGATCCCTCTTCTCCGCTTTTCACCGATGACAAGGCAATCATCCGGACGTATTCGTTCTCATCGCAGGACACCGTCTTGAGATACCCCAGGCTCTTTTCGTCACCGATCGCAGTAAGAGCAAGGGCAGCGCCCATGCGGACTCTCCAGTCGGCATCCCTGAGGGTGTCGCCGAGACGATCAACAGAACCCGGATCCGCGATCTTCGTCAGTGCTGCAATCGCGTGCCTCCGCACATCGGCGCTCTTGTCCCTCAGCAGGAGCAGGAGGGCACTGGTTGCCTCGTGTGCCCTGAGTATTCCCAATGCATCGGCCGCACGCATTCGTACTGACCAGTCACCATCCTGGAGCGTGAGGATCAGTTTTTTGACCGCACGTTCGTCGCCGATCCGGCCAAGCGCCCACGCAGCTCTCAGGCGCACGACGCTGTCCTTGTTATCCAGTGCGGCCATGAGTGGTTCAACGGCCGGAGCCCCGATCTGTGCCAGCGCACTGGCAGCTGCCCAGCGGATATCCTCATTCCTGTGGGATAAATCCCCGATCAGTTCCTTAACCCTGTTTTGTGATGCGTCCATCTTCATGTCCTCCATAAAGGGCTTGAACCGGCATCCCCGTTCGTGCCAGCCCGGTAATCCCCGGTCTTCCGGTACCGCCGCAACCCTCAGTCGATAGAAATTTTTCCTTTTGTCTCATTCCCGGATTTTTTCAGGTGCACTTCAAGTACCCCGTTCTTAAAGGAGGCACTGGATCCCTCTTCCGAGACCGGCCGGGGGAGCGGGACGATCCGCGTCATCGACCCGAACGTGCGTTCCCGCACAAAGTACCCCTCTTTTTCCTCCTTCCTGCCATCCCTGCGCTCGCAGGAGATCTCAAGTGCCTGCGGGTTGATCAGGTTCAGGGAAATATCCTTTTTGGAAACCCCCGGTATCATGCCGGCTGTCACAACCACTTCCTTGTCCGTATCGGACACATCGACGCGGAGACTTGTCCGCCGTGCCGGCAGCATCTTGGTCCCGGACTCAGCGGGACCGGGCAACAGTACCATCGGGCTGGTCTCGTACATCTGCCGCGACAACGATTCCATATACTTTCTCATTTCCTCAATTTCATCGAAGATAGACTGGTAATACCATCGGACCATCTGTTTCACCTCGTCTTTTTTATGGTACTCCATGGAATTCGGATTTTTGTTCCCGGCAGTTCCGGGCAGGGGACCATCGTTCCCGGAGGTATGTCCCGGTAAACCGGACACCCCTATCCCTTGGGGTATTCCCCGGCGCATTTCATCAAATTATTCAGAATAATCAAAATTTGAAACATATTTTGAAACGATCAGGAAAAAAATAAGGGGCGATGTTCCTATATTATAGTAGGAAAAAAACCCGGGATCCGGCTATGCCTCAGGATATGGTGAAAACAATCAGGGAACTGACAGCACGGTTATGGGCATTTCCCATCGAAGATTATCTGACTTCTGAACAGTTTTTACTTTTTTGCAGGGAACGGGATCTGGGTGATGCATGGAGTGAATACCTTGAATTATCCCGGGACAAACCGGATTTATACGGGAGTTCCGTGATAAAAAATGCGTTTGTTCTGTTTTTACACCATATTTTTCACAGCCGGCAAAAAGAATTCCCTGCATTGTTTGCCCTCCTCCTGAAGGATTTTTCCCAGGGGATTTCCTGTGTTTTACCTCTCGACGACCTGAAATCCGATCTGATGCTCCTGGGGTATTCCGATCGGGAGATAGAAACTGAATTCTCCGGCACAGACGCGGGAAAGGATACCCCGGATGCCCGGAACATTTCATGAAGGGTTCTACAGAACGGTATTGAAAAGCTCTTAAGGGAGTCTCATCCGGGTCTTCCGACAAATGCCTCTTTCATCAATGCCTCCTGCTCTTTTGTCAGTGTTGCGGGAATCTTCACGATGACCTTTACCAGAAGGTCCCCCCGGCTGTCGGAATTCAGGGAGGGCATACCCTGCCCCCGGAGCCGGAAGAGGGTGTGGCTCTGCGTACCCCGGGGAATTTTCAGGAGTGCACTTCCGGTTATCGTCGGCACACTGATCTCCCCTCCCAAAAGGACGGTGGGGAGTCCGACGACGGCGATCGTGTACAGGTCCGCACCCTGCCGTTCGAACAGATCATGTTTTTTTACATGAACGACCGCATAGAGATCCCCCGGAGGCCCCTGGTTTTCCCCGGGCTCGCCCTCCCCGGCAATTCTCAGGAACTGCCCGTCTTCGACCCCGCGGGGGATCGTTATTTCGATCCTCCGGGTTTTTTGCAGGACCCCTTTCCCGTGGCAGCTCGCGCAGGGTCTTTCGATGATCTTGCCGCTCCCTCCGCAGTCCGGACACGGGGCGATGTTTGTCACCGGGCGGCCTCCGGCCTTGCGGGAACTTCGGATCTCGCCGGTTCCCCGGCATGTCGGACAGTCCCTCAGGGAACCGGGTTGTGCACCTGTGCTATGGCAGATCTGGCATTCGAACTGGTGCGGGACGGCTACGGTAATTTTCGTGCCATAGAATGCATCGGTGAGGGAGATCTCGAGATCATACCGGAGATCTGCACCAGCCCGTCTCCTTGTCTTTCGGGATCCCCCGGAAAATGCGTCAAAGATATCGCCCAGGCCGAAGTCCCGGAACAGGTCGTCATAACTCGGAGGTTTGTAACTTGCAGCATCCCCGGGTCTGAATTCGGCATGCCCGACCTGGTCGTACTGGGCTTTTTTCTGGGGATCGCCCAGTACCTGGTAGGCCTCATTGATCTCCTTGAATTTCTCTTCCGCTTCCTTGCTGCCCTTGTTCAGGTCAGGGTGATATTTCCGTGCAAGGTGCCGGAACGCCTTTTTCAGATCATCCGGTAACGCATCCCGTTTTACGCCAAGAATTTCGTAATAATCTCCCGTTGCCATGGATGCCGGAAAAGATGTTATTTCTCATCCTTTACCTTGAAATCGGCATCAACAACATTCTCGCTCCCCGGGCCTCCCGGGTTCGCACCCGGCTCTCCCCCGGAGGAAGCCGGCTGTGGTCCGGCCTGCTGCTCGGCCTGCCGCCTGCTGACTTCCTGGTATGCGGCAGCACCTGCTTCCCCAAGGACCTTCTGGAGTTTTTCCGTCTCTGATCTGATTTTTGCTGTTTCCTTCCCCTCCAGCGCTGCCTTGACGCCGGTGATGGCCCCGTTCAACCGGTCAACAATATCCGGGTTCAGTTTGTCTGCCAGATCGGATTTTGTTTTTTCTGCAGTGTACACAAGAGAATCGGCGGCATTTCGTGCCTCCACCTCTTCCTTTCTGGCCTTGTCCTGCTCCTCGTATTGTTTTGCATCACTGACCATCTTTTTCACATCGCTGTCGGCAAGTTTTGTCGAAGCGGTGATGGTCATCTTCTGCTCTTTTCCCGTACCGAGATCTTTTGCCGATACATTGAGGATGCCGGAGGCGTCGATATCGAAGGTGACTTCGATCTGCGGGACACCCCGCGGGGCCGGGGGCAGACCGACAAGGTTGAACTGGCCGAGGCTCACGTTGTCTGCCGCCATGGGGCGTTCTCCCTGAAGCACGTGGATGGTGACCGAAGTCTGCAAATCCGCTGCGGTTGAAAAGATCTGGCTTTTCTTTGTCGGTATCGTGGTGTTCCGGTCGATCAGTGCGGTCCGGACGCCCCCGAGTGTTTCCAGCCCGAGGGTCAGCGGTGTGACATCAAGCAGCACCATGTCCGTGATCTCGCCGCCAAGGATTGCCCCCTGGATCGCGGCTCCCATAGCAACGCATTCCATCGGGTCGATACCCCGCTCCATTTTTTTGCCTACGTGGTCTTCGATGAATTTCTGGACTACCGGCATCCGTGTCGGCCCTCCGACAAGGATCACCTTCTGGATGTCATTTTTTGTCAGGTTTGCGTCTTTGAGCGCCTGTTCGAACGGGTGGATACAGCGCTTGATGATCGGCTCGATCAGTTGCTCGAGTTTTGCCCGGCTCAGCTTCAGGGACAGGTGTTTCGGTCCCGACTGCGTGGCAGAAACGTAAGGCAGGTTGATCTCGGTTTCCAGCACGGTCGAAAGTTCGATCTTTGCTTTTTCTGCGGCTTCCTTCACCCGGTTGACTGCCATCTTGTCGCTCCGGAGATCGATACCCTCGGTCTTTTTGAACTCGGTGGCAATCCATTCATAAATGGCATTGTCCATATCCGTACCGCCCAGCTGGGTATCACCGGAAGTGGCAAGGACGGTGAAGGTACCTCCGCCGAATTCCATGATGGTCACATCAAGGGTCCCGCCACCGAGATCGAAGACCAGGATCTTGTATTCCCCGCCGCGGTCGAGACCGTATGCCATGGAAGCCGCCGTGGGTTCGTTGACCAGCCGGACCACATCGAGACCGGCGATCTTTCCGGCATCCTTGGTTGCCGTCCGCTGATTATCATTGAAGTAAGCCGGGACCGTGATGACGGCCTTCTTCACCGGCTCCCCGAGAAACGCTTCGGCATCCCGCTTGATCTTCTGGAGGAGGAATGCCGAGATCTGCTGGGGGGTGTACTCCTTGTTGTAGATTTTGTACACGTGGCCGGTCCCCATTTTTCGTTTGGCCGCTGTCACGGTCCCGTCAGGATTGGTCACGGCCTGCCGCCGTGCAGGCTCACCGACCAGCAGCTGGCCGTCGGTTGTAAACGCTACGTACGAAGGGAACATCTTCCCGGCCACGGTTGCACCTTCCGCGGACGGGATGATCGTCGGCTTTCCCCCGACCATTACAGCAGCCTCGCTGTTCGATGTTCCCAGATCGATTCCGATAATTTTTTCCTTACCCATGGTTCTCACCTTCTTCTCCTAACGCCTGTTCAGCAATCTTTACTTTCGACGGCCGGATCACCCTGGATTTCAACCGGTAGCCCTTGCCGAGATCCTCAAGAATCGTACCCGTCTCCTCCCCGCACTGCTCCTTGCAGAGGGCTTCGTGGGAATTCGGATCGAATTTTTTCCCAACGCATTCTATGGGTTCGAGCCCGTAAGCGGAGAGGATTTTTATGAGTTTTTTGTAGACCATCTGCATCCCCTCCTTGTTTTTCTCCTGCTCAAGGGCGGGAAGCGCCCGTTCGAAATCATCGAGGATCACCAGGAGGTCGTGAATCAGTCTCTCGTTTGCCAGGGTGGTTATCACATCCTTCTCCTTTGCGTGCCATTTGCGGAAATTGTCAAAATCCGCCTGGAGATACTTCAGCTGTTCGAGACGTTCCTCTGCCTGCCGGGTCTTCTCTTCAAGTTCTTTTTTCAGTTGTTCAATGGTTTCCATCCCATCACTCCTGACCTGAAATGGAAGAAGTCTCCGTACGGATCGTTAATCACACCAAGGAGTTTTCCGGTAATACCTTATAAATTCTGCATATGGGCATTCCGGATTGGTGCAGCGGTGACAGCCGTGTGCAGGACACTCTGTCCCGCACCTGTGGAGGACCGTCCGTGTATCCATCCGGAGGTCACCCTTCCAATGGCAAAAAGTTCGCCAGATCTGGTCCAGATCCTCTCCGGCCATGAAGAGACCATCGGAGTTTTCCAGAAGGGGAATACGTCACACCCGTTGGGGTATTCACCGGGGCACCTTATAGGCTCTTCCCAAAAAGACAGATTTTGAAACAAAATCTGAAACGCATTTAATAAAAAAGTGCGCGCTTGTCAGAGCCTGAAAGGGTTTACAAGGGATGCTCGACGATAATTTCGAGGATCCCGTCACTGAACTTCTTTTTGCTGATCCGTGAACCCTCGGGGACGATGATTTTCTGCATGATCTTCTCGGTTCGTATCAGGGCGGATATGACAAGGTGGGTCTTTTCCAGGTCGATCCTGATATCCTCTTCCGGGATTCCGTGCAGCTGGCTCACGATACAGATCAATTTTCCGCTTTCAGAAATGCCTGTTGGCGGAACGATAATGTTTTTATCATCTTCTCGCTTTTTTTTTGCCATACCCATACTTTTCCCCATGGTCACCGTGAAGAGATGCCCGGGTGTTACCGGTTGGTCCCATGATCCCGATGACATTTTCCCGATTAGGACATGAGCTGCAGGACTGCATTTCTGGTTTTTTTGTTCCATCCCGCCATGCAGAGCCCTGCGCCCGCACGAATTCTTGACCGGTTCGCGGGAAATAGTTATGCGGGTATTACATGGATTGTTTCATGGTTTGGAACGAATGGCCTACAGGATTCCCTGCCGCCACCGGTGAATCCGGGTGCCATGGTACGGCCGGGCCGCTGCCGCCTGCGGGGTCCTTCCCGGAAAAATCATGGTTTTTTATCAGGAGAAGCCGATCCAACGCCGAGGATATGCTGGAAAACGAATGCGAATTCATTCAGCCGCTGCCGGATGTATTTTTTTCCAGCTTCCGTAGGTGAGTACAACTTCGATTTGCCGGATACTTTCATCTCCAGATACCCCTTGTGCTCGAGATCGTAGAGGAACGAATAAATCCGGGCCTGGGGAATAAGGACATTATACCGGTTGTGGATCTCATGAACGATATCATACCCCGAGATCGGTTTATCGAGCAATGAGAGGATCACCGGTTCAAGCAGTTTTTTTACTACATCGTCGACCGTTGCCTGGGGGACGATGGAGAAGGATTCTGCCGGGAACGCGGGCTGGGCAAAGGAAATGGTCGTCTCCTTGCCTGTCGATATGATGATCTTCGTGATACCTTCCGAGAGCAGCCTGATGTGGTTATGATCGAGATCTGCCATGTTCAGGGCGATGATGCCGGTGACGGGGATCCCGGCCTCCTTTTTTGCAAGGATCAGCTTTTTTATGGCAATGATATCGGCAAATTCTCCAGTATCTGAAAAATCAAAGAGAATCCGGAAACCGGCCGGCGGATTCCCCCCGGGAAGTGTCGATGTACACTTCTCGAGGATACGGGGCAGGAAGAAGAGTTCGCCTTTTTTTACGCGCCGGGTAAACAGTTCACCGTTCTGTATCTCCTGCAGGAAAAATTTCTGCAGTATTGAGTGGTGATATGCGAAGAAAAACCGTCCTCCTTTTCTTATCCCGGTCTCAATGGCGAATTTGAATATCGGATCCTTCACGGAGGGATCCACGTACAGGAAGAGGACGAGATCGGAAAAGATATCCTTGATGAGGACTGTTTTTATCTCCGGCAGGTCGAGATATTCTGATCCGGGCATCGCCGCGGCACCGGATTCTGTCCCGGACAGCGTATCGGCCCGGGCGGCATCCGCCATCTTTTTCATCTCCAGTTCTGCGGCTTTGCGGAACAGGGCAACCTCGATAGCAGCTTTTATTTCCAGTTCATTGAAGGGTTTCACGATATACCCGTACGGCCGGACCTGTTTGGCTTTCTCGATGATCGCGTCATCCGCGTACGAAGTGACAAAAACCACCGGGATATCCAGCTCGCCGATAATGGCCTGCGCAGCTTCGATACCGTTCAGCCTTCCGGGCATGACGATATCCATCAGGATCAGGTCCGGCGAAAGACGCCGTGCCTTCTCAATTGCATCCTCGCCGGATGCTGCCATAGCCACAACAGTATACCCCATTGCATGCAGTCGTTCTTCGAGCTGCATGGTGATGATTGCCTCATCGTCAACCACAAGAATCTTCGACATTGTTATCATCTCCCTGTTTCGAGAGGGAAGTCAACATCCACAACAGAACCGCTGACGGTGCTTTCGATCGTCAGTGTTCCCCGCAACTGCTGTACCAGGCTCCGGATCAGTTTTAGTCCCAGGCTCGTGGCATGGTTGATATCCACATCCTCCGGGATGCCAGTACCGTCATCCCGGATGCTGATATGAATATTCTCTCCCTCCTGCCGTGCCGAGACAAGGATGATCCCCTGCCTGCGCCCCCGGAATGCATGTTTGAATGCATTTGAGAGGGCCTCGTTGATCACGAGTGCACAGGGTATCGCCTGGTCAACCGGGAGGTAGAGGTCCTCCGCATCCACCTGAATCACGATCTCGGGACCGGATCTGCCATAAATGCTGGAGAGATCGGCCACCTGGTCCCGGATCTGGCCACCCATATTAATCCTGTCAAATTGTCTGCTCTCGTACAGCCGTGTATGGATCTGGGCCATGGTCTTGATCTTCATCATCATATCAGTCAATATACCGGTTGTTGCCGGATCCCCTGTCCTCATCCGTGTCATGTCGAGCAGACCGGAGATGATCTGGAGGTTATTCTTGACCCGGTGGTGGATCTCCCGGATCAGGATCTCTTTCTCCGCCAGTGCGGCAACGATCTGTTCATTGGCCAGTTTTGTCTCGGTCACGTTCCTGAAATACCCGATGATCCCATCAATCTCACCGGCAGCATTCCGTTTCGGGACATACGATCCGGCAAAATAATTTTTCTCGCCGCTGGCATTAATGAGGGGGATTTCGCTGTGAACCGCGGTGCCGCTGTCCAGCACCTGCCTCTTGATTTTTGTCAGCTGGTCCGCATCTTCTCTGGACAGGATATCATAATCGGTTTTTCCGATCATGTCCTGCTCTATCAGGCCCAGTTGGGGATTGATCACCTGGGTATACCGGAGATCTTTATCCTGCACGAGGATATGATCCGGAGTATTGGTGGCAATGATGCGGAATTTTTCAAGACTTTGCCGCAGGGCTTCTTCTGCGAACCTGCGCTCGGTGATATCACGGTAACTCCAGACCCTCCCGACAACAGCGTTTTCAATCTTCTGGGGTTTGGAATACCGTTCGAAGATCCGGCTGTCGGTAAGGCTGACCATGTCATAGCTCTCCCGTCCGGGATGGGCATACAGCTCCTGTAACCGGGCAACAAACTCCCGCGGGTCCGCGATCATCGGTACCATATAAGCAAGCGCCGTCTTTTCATCCGCAGCGTCAAGGGTATGTTCCGGGATACCCCATATTGAGCAAAATGTCTTGTTATAACTGGTGATGTTTCCGGCTCTGTCTACGACAAGAATACCATCGGCCGTTGAATCGAGGGCAGCATTGAGTAATGACGCGGCTTTTGTTGCACTCTCTTCTGCAATTTTACGCTCCGTTATATCCTGCCCCTGGGCAATGGTGGAGGAGATCGTAACGCCGTCAGAGTCATAAAGATTGGCTGAATTCCAGAGAACGATCTTTGTCGCGCCGGAAACATGATGTATGGGAATCTCCACGGATTCCCACCGTTCACCGCCGCCCGTCTTCTGAATCAGTTCCAATGATTTAAGGCGGGATTTTTCCGGAAAGAGGATTTCGAGGGGTTTTCCGAGCACGGTATCGGAACTCATTCCTGTTATGAACTCGAAAGCATGATTGAACCGCTGGATTCTCATGTCCCTGTCCCATACGATAATGGGGGCATTGGCATAATCGATCAGGCTCTCGAGATACTGGCTCGTACCGCGCAGCGTGTCCTCAATCTTCTTCCTCGCCATTGCGGTAGCCACGAGGTCCGTTACCGCCCCCATCAGGTCCAGTTCCTCATTCGTAAAATGAGACCGGCCGCGGGTCCCAAAGGATAGTGTCCCGAGAGTGCGGCCGTGGTAGATAAGCGGGTGGCATGCATAGCCGGAGATACCCAACGAACGGATCAGGCGGGTCCGTTCGTCAACTGTTGTGAGAATATCGTGGACTACAATCCGCTCCCCGTTGAGGGCTACCTGGCCACAGACCGCCTCTCCGGGGTTCAGGTATTCGATCCGGCCCGCAAAATCCTCCGAGACACCTGCATACGCATTCAACCGCAACCGTTGTCCGCTCTCCTCGATCAGGTAATTGAAAAAGGTGTGACAGTGCAGGTATTGCATCACCCGTTCCCCAACGATCTGGACAATGTGTTCGGGTTTTTCAGGGATCAGGAGCAGCCGGGCCGATTCTGCCAGGATGTCAAGCTTGCCACTCTCTTTCTTTAGTCTCTCTTCTGTCTGCCTGCGTCCGCTGATATCCTGGAACGTACCGATAACCGAGGACCTGGCTCCCTCTGTTACCGGCCTCAGTCCCCTGAGTTCAGTCCAGACCTTCCTGCCATTTTCTGTTGTAATCGGGACCTCCATGGTGAAAGGTTCCCCGGTGGCAAGGCATGTCTCGATTTTGCTTCTGATGAGGGGCCGGTCTTCAGGTGAGAAATAGTTCAATCCCTCGGCAAGGCCGGGCTGGTGACTGCGTGGGGCTTCGATGATGCTGTAAATCCCTTCGGTCCACTGGAGGTAATCGGTGTGCGGATTTGCCATCCAGCCGCCGAGTTTTGCTATTTTCTCCGTCTCCCTCAGGAAGCGTTCGATCTCCCGCTGCTCCTGCTCCCTTTTTGTGAGTTCATCAATATTCTGCCGCAACTCTTCTTCAGCGGCCGTGAGTTCCTCATTGAGTTCACTGAGATCTTCATTCTTGCGCACGAGGGTCTGTTCCGCCGTATCGAGATCATAGCCAATCTCTCCTGACAAACTCCCAACGACATAAGCGGTAGCAATAATAAATATGACCATGCTTGCCGAGATCATGATGGCATTGGAAATATTGAACCATGAAGAGATGAGGTAAAAAAGAACATTTTCACAGAGAGTGATGGCAACTGTTAAAAAGACAAAGTTCCGGAGCAGCGTGGCCCTGATGGAGTTTCCCATGAAATAGCGGACTGGTACCGTTTCTGGTCCTGCAGCGGTAATAAGCCCGGCCCCGATAAAAAATGCAGCAAGGGCGGAGATGGCAGCAATGGGAATAATGGTTGTACCGTAAAAAAACGGATTTCCGTAGAAATAGCTTAAGACCAGGGTGAAACTGGCGAGGGTGATGATAATCCCCGCCACAACGGTTGTTTCCCGTGCCCGGCGAGCTTGCGATGACAGAAAAAATGGATCGACACAAAAAAACAACCCGGCCGAGGCAAGGACGATAAGTCCGGCTGCCACCGGTGATACTGGCGAATTGAGGGGACCGAATATCAACGACCCGGCCGCCACGAACCAGGATTCAACGATAAACTGCCCTCCCATGAGGTTCGAGATGATCCCGATACATTCCGTTAATGCGATGACGACAAATGCCACTCGTAAGAAAATGCAGGCGGTCCGGCCCACCGGCTTAATGGATGTATATGCAAAGACAGCGCCAAAAAAAATCCATATGAGGGTTGCGCTCAATGCCAGGGTTTTACAGCCCTGACATACGCTGCTGATGAAGACGATACCGGAGACATTCCCGATGACACCTGTCATGCCTGTCAGTATGGCAAGCAGACCGAAAGCACGGGTAAGTTCTCTTAACATCTCCCCTCCCGCTTCCGTGCGTGGAACATCGGTATTTTTTACAGGTGGCTGGACGATCATGACGTTATCTTCACGAAGAACAGTGAAGGAATCCGGTAAAGATAAAAATCAAGTACCATCATTTAAGGTTTTCCCTATGTTACAAAAAATGAAATTAATGTAGCGTGAAGCATCTGCAATTTGTTTTATGCTAAGGGGATGGATGCAGACGTCAATGGTACGTTTGAAACCGGATTACGGACAGAAAAATCTCCAAATTATGTCACATCCCCTGAAAGCTGAACATAATTTTATCCTCACGCTCGATACAATACGGGACTGTCCGGTTTGCCGGAACAACAGGGAGTTGAACACACGATGCACGAACAAGGGATGAACCCGGCCATGATGCAGCAGAAGGAGATGCTCATGACGGAGATGTGGGAGACGCTGAATGATGACCAGAAAAAGGTCCTGATGAAGCGTATGCTCGATGGAAAGATCATGATGAAAGAAGGAATGATCAAGCACTTCCAGTTCAAGATCGAGACCCTCAAAATGGTCAAAAAGATGCTGGATGAATGCTGAAGACTGAAAAATCCGAATATTCTTTTTTTCCCCCATTTCCTGCTTCGTGCAGGTATTCCGGGGCGTTGGCAGCGGTACACGATCATACCACATTCTCCTCTGGGTCATCAGATCGATCTCAGGGCGGCAGATCCTGAGGCCGCATAATCCATTAAATCACGACTTGAACCGGAAATGCCTCATACTTCCAAAATGCAAGAAGGAGGTATATGTGAGACAGGGACCTGTAGGCGAGCGCTAATCACGCGGTAATAATCTACCAGTGATAAAATGTGAGAGTGCGGGTTTTACAAAAAATCCGTTTTCCGGTGAGTACCGGAAGTGAAAAATAATTCACAGGTATCGTTACCTGACTTTTTTTATGTGATGGATCCCGATCTTTTTACCACAACCTATATTGGCACAGACATCACCCGTCCCTGTATCCAGGTGGGATTACACCTGGGCAACAAAAAGGGAGGAGGTAGACAGAGATGGTACGACGTTTTCACAGATCAATCTATGATGAACTCGATGAACTCAGGGCATCCATGGACTTCCTGTACCAGCTTGCTCTTGAACCAGCTGAGGATCCGCTGTTGCCCGGGGGAGATAACCCCGATATCGTATGCCAGTACGTGCATAACCTGAGCGCGGAAGTCACCGAGCATGACGATGAAGTGGCGGTGACGGTGGATACGGTCGCAGGGACCGGAGCATCAAAAATATCCGTTACCCTGCTCAACAAGAACACCCTGAAAATCACGTGTGACCGTGAGGAAGAAAGAACAGAGGATGATAACGGGGACCTCCTGTGCGAACGGAGATCGTTCTCCCTGCACCATGTCGTCCCGCTTCCCGGACCGGTCGTGAATTCCGGGGCGAAACTGAGCCTGAGAAATGGGGTGCTCGACGTCCGTTTCAAAAAAGAACAGCCAGTAGTACGGGCAAAGAACACCTGAACAATATTTTTTTAAAACATTCTTCGCTGTCTCTCCTTTCCCCCAGCCTGTCCTGGTTCCTGCCGTGGACTCTTATAACAAGCGTATTAAAAGAACAGGAATTAACTATACCGGAATAATTTCCGGCATAACGGGGAAGGATACGATCTCATGGCTGTCGCACTGCACATACAGGATCTGACCCGGCGCTTCAACGATCTGGTCGCCGTAGACAATATCTCGTTCGATATCGACCAGGGGGAGATCTTCGGCCTGCTGGGCCCCAATGGCGCCGGAAAGACAACGACCCTCTCGATGCTCGCAACGATGCTCGCCCCCACGTCCGGTTCAGCAACGGTCAACGGTATCGACATCGGGCAGGACCCGGACGGGGTCAGGAAAGCCATCGGGATCGTCTTCCAGGACCAGAGCCTCGATGAGGAACTGACCGCGTGGGAGAACATGGACTTCCATGGCCGGCTCTACCGGATCCCGGCAGAGACCCGAAACAAGCGAATCACGGAGCTCCTCACGCTGGTCGAACTCAATGACCGGAGGGACGATATTGTCAAGACCTTCTCCGGGGGGATGCGGCGGCGTCTCGAGATCGCACGCGGGCTTCTCCACCACCCCTCGGTCCTCTTCCTCGATGAACCCACGCTCGGCCTCGACCCCCAGACCCGCAACCACCTCTGGCACTACATCGCCGCGCTCGCGCAGGAAAAAGGGATCACAATCATCCTTACAACGCACTACATGGAAGAAGCGGACCGGTTGTGCAACCGGGTCGCCATCATCGACCACGGCAGGATCATCGCCATCGACACGCCGAAGAACCTCAAGGACGGCCTCGGCGGGGACCTGGTGACCATCGGATCTCCCGACCCGGCAGCAGTGGCGGATGCCCTCAAAGAACCCTGGGTCGTCAGGCTGGAAACCCATAACGATGAAGTGACCGTCAGCCTGAAAAATGCCGACCAGTATGTCAGCACGATCGTCACGCTCCTCAACGCCCGGAAGGTCCCTATCGCGTCGATCGCGATCCACAAGCCCACGCTCGAGGATGTCTTCCTCTCCTATACCGGGAAGACCATCCGCGAACAGGAAGCCGACACGAAGGAACAGATGCGCACGTACCAGAGAATGATGAGGCACTGAACCATGGATATCATCTACACCATCTGGCTCCGGAACATGAAGCGGTACATCCGGTCCAGAAGCCGCATCATCGGCAGCATCGCCATGCCGCTCTTCTTCCTGCTCTTCCTCGGCTTCGGCCTGAACTCCGTAGTGCAGCTGCCCGGGCTCGGCGGCAATTATATCGTGTTCCTGGTCCCGGGCATGGTCGCTATGAGCGTCATGTTCACGTCCGTCTTCTCCGGCATCCAGGTGATCTGGGACAAGCAGTTCGGCTTTTTGAAAGAGACACTTGTCGCCCCGGTCTCGCGGCTGGAAATCATGCTCGGGCAGACCGCCGGCGGAGCAACAACTGCGGTCCTGCAGGGTTTCATGATCCTTGCCATCTCCCTGTTCATCGGGCTCCGGGTCTCGGGTGTTACCGGATTCCTTATCGCACTGGTGTTCATGGTGCTGATTGGCATCTCGTTTACGGCCTTTGGCATTGCCATCGCGTCACGGATGGAGGATATGACCGGGTTCCAGCTGATCATGAACTTTGTGATCTTTCCGATATTCGGGCTGTCCGGGGCCCTTTTCCCTATCAGCTCGCTGCCACCGTGGATCGTGCCGGTGACCCTGCTCGATCCTCTGACGTACGGTGTGGAAGGGATCCGGTATGGTTTGACCGGCGTATCACAGATCAATCCGGTGCTCTGTCTCGCAGTGATCGGGGGGTTTGCCCTTGCGATGACGGTTGCCGGAGCATACCTCTTCAGGAAGATCAAAATATAAACGAGAATGAGGAGTTGTGGAAACAGGTCTTTCCCGTCCGGCGCGTTTCGGGATCCGATGGCTGCAAATCAGCAGTATTGTCGTTCCGCTCCTCCTTTCGCTTGTCCTGCCTCTCTGCGAGTGCAGTGGTGTCATTATCTCCTTAACCATATCACGCCGGGTGTATCCCGACCAGTATCTTTATGATTAGGTAAAACCAAACTAACGAAGGATCGGAGTATGATGAAACGAGAGGAGCATCTGCTGGAAGTGTTTGAAAACCTGCTCAGAATCAGAAACGAATGCTCCTGTAACATCCTCTCCGAATGCGGACTCTCGGATATGACGGTGAAGCAGATCGCCTACCTGAAAGTCATCGATGAACAGGGAGAAGTTACATTCAGCAGGCTGGCTGAGATCACTCAGAACTCAAAACCCACGATCACCGAGATGATCAACCGGTTTGTCCGGATGGAGTGCGTGTACCGGGAAGCCTGCCCCGATGATGGGAGGATCCTGTACATCCGCCTGACCGATAAGGGAGAGAAGATTGCCAAAGCCGAACACGAAGCCCTGCGCCGGGTAATTGAACGGATGATGGAAACACTTGATGAACACGAGACGGATCTCCTGATCGGGATCATGCGGAAGGTCAGGTAATTTTTTTTGTCCTGTACTTTAGTTAGGTAAATTCGAACTAAATGAATGAGGTAACCATGCAGTCAGAAAAAATTGAAGGGACAGAAGAAAAGATTGTCATACCGCTCTTTGAGATTGTCGTCTACCCGGACAGCCGGACAAAATTCCAGGTCGACCGGGCTACCGGGGAGCTCCTGCTGGACGCGATGAAGGGTACAGATTGTGCGCATGCCGTCGGCCTTACGGTGAAAAGTGGCATAAGGCCTCCGGAGTTGACAGCCGGGTCGTTCTACAAAACAGGTAACCTGTTCCGTATCCCGCACGTGCAGCCTGCCGATGAAGGGTACGTTGTCTGCGCTGAGGTTGTCCGTCGGGTGAAGACAGTCTCCCTCTCCGAAAAGGACGGGCGGTTCTATACTACCTATGAGCCGGTCCCGGACCTGCAGGATCTCGAGGAAGATCTTCGGGCACGGATCCTTGCGGATATAAAACTTACCATCCATGAGATCAGCAGCCGCTTCACGGGATCCGAACAGTTCACCCGGCCAATCGACCGGATGGACTCCGTCGACCAGATCATGGGTTTTGTCATGCCCTTCCTGCCAGTTCACCTCGGCGAGAAGCAGGCGCTTCTCGAGATGGTCTCGGTGCGGGAACGGTACATCACATTCCTTGAGATCCTCAACAGGACAAAAGAGAATATCAGTATCCGGATCGAGATGGCAAAGAAAGTCTCCGACCGGGTGAACAAGTCGAACCGGGAAGCAATGCTGCGGGAACAGCTCAGGGTGATCCAGGAAGAACTGGGCGAGAGCGAAGGAGTTGCCGGTGACGGGGGCTACCGGCAGCGGGTCGAGAATTCGAATATGCCGGAGGATGTGCGTAAAAAGGCACTGGCCGAGGTAAAAAAACTTGAGACCGGCGGCAGCCAGAACCATGAAAGTTCCGTGATCCGGAACTACCTTGACCTCCTGCTCGACCTCCCGTGGGTTACGGATGAGAAGACAAATATCGATATTAGGCAGGCCCGCCGTGTCCTCGGGAGCCACCACAACGGCCTTGAGAAAGTAAAGGAGCGGATCGTCCAGCACCTTGCGGTCATGAAACTGAAGCAGGAGAAACAGGGTTCGATCCTCCTCTTCACCGGCCCGCCCGGCACAGGCAAGACAAGCCTCGGAAAGAGCATCGCCGAGGCGCTCGGGAGAAAGTACGTCCGTGTCAGCCTGGGCGGCGTCAGGGACGAGGCCGAGATCCGGGGACACCGGAGGACGTACGTCGGTGCCCTGCCCGGGAGGATCATCCAGGGCATACAAAAAGCCGGCACAAAGAATCCTGTCTTTATCCTCGACGAGATCGACAAGATGGCAATGTCGTATGCCGGCGACCCGGCGAGCGCCCTCCTCGAGGTCCTCGACCCTGAACAGAACAGCACCTTCTCGGACCACTACCTCGAAGTTCCGTACGATCTCTCCGACGTGCTCTTTATTGCCACCGCCAATTCTCTTGCAACGATCCCGGCACCGCTCCTCGACCGGATGGAGATGATCGAGATCTCGGGTTATACGAAGAACGAGAAGTTTGCCATCGCAAAAGACCACCTGATCCCCGAGATCTTGAACGAGCACGGCCTCGATGCGGACAAACTCCGGATTGAAGACGAGGCCCTGAAAGTGATCATCGAAAAGTACACCCGCGAGGCTGGCGTCAGATGGCTCAAGAAACAGCTGGCAAAGATTGCCCGGTACCTGTCCGAGAAGATCGTCTCCGGGGCAGCTGAGCTGCCGTTTGAGGTTACTGCCGATAATCTCCCCGGGATCCTCGGCAAGGAACTGATCCGGCAGGATGTGGCACGGAAAGATCCCGTTCCCGGTGTAATCACCGGCCTCGCATGGACTCCGGTCGGCGGCGAGATCCTCTTCATAGAAGGTACGTTCATGCCCGGGACCGGCAAGCTCACCCTCACCGGACAGCTTGGGGACGTGATGAAGGAGTCGGCGACGATATCGTTAAGCCTTATCCGATCCCGGCTCGCCAATACGGAGAACGGGTTCAATTTTATGACGCGTGACATCCATGTCCATGTGCCCTCGGGAGCAACTCCAAAGGACGGCCCTTCGGCGGGCGTAACCATCTTCTCGGCCCTTGCATCATTAATCACGGGTAAGACCGTTGACCCGAACTTGGCTATGACCGGGGAGATCACACTCAGCGGTGCAGTGTTGCCTGTCGGCGGGATCAAGGAGAAGGTCCTGGCCGCACACCGGGCGGGAATAAAAAAATTGATCCTGCCTAAAGAGAACGAGCGTGACCTCGAGGATGTACCTGAAGATGTCCGGAACGAACTTACGTTCATGCCGGTGGAGACCGTTGAGGAGGTCTTAAAAGAAGCGCTCGGTCTCGGGCTGCCCCGGACCGTTGTACTGAATACAGAGAACAGTTTTGTACCGGCGCAAAATCTCTGAAAGCGTGAAGATCAGGAAATGCCCTTGAGAGGCCGGCATGAATCCGGGAGGGGAAATCTCATCCCCATTTTCACCTGTGATGGATTGCCCTGTCTCCCTCTGTCTTGCCGGCAACAAGAAGTACACGAAAAATTCTCTACCTAATATGAGCTTCGCCCAATCTGGCTTACGTAGATTTTATGCTCCTGCAGGTCAATCCTGAAGAGCTCGGGATTGCTGACGAGATCCTGGACCTGGATTCTCATGGTAGCCAGTTCCGGAAACGAGAAGTGTTCGTTGTTCTTCCGTTTTCCGTCCATCCAGTTCAGTGAGACACCGGTATCGGTTTTTGTGCTGTTATAGATCTTTTCCACGTTATCTTAATGCAGGGTAACAATATTTGAATCTAACCGTGTGGGCCTTGCGGGAAAAACATTGTTCGCAGGCACACTGGAACAGAGTTCCCTGTTGTCTGGCCGACCTTGGGTGTCAAGGAATTCCGGGGCATAATTTTCGTTTTTTTTTAAATTTGCCAACAATACGCAACTATATTACCCGAAAAAACAAATAGAATCGAGCAATAAAAAAAAGGAGACAGAAATGGGACATATCCGGACAGATTCCACGCGGCGGTACCAGTGCGCCCACCTGATATGCACCTACCTGCTCACCAAAAAAATAACCCGTGCCGTAGTGACTTCACGGGAAATTGCCCGGTTCCATCACCTGTCGCGAAAATCCTCGCAGTCGATCAGCGCCATGCTGAACTTTCTGTATACCAACCGCATCCGCGAATCCCGTTTCGGGTTCTATATCATGGGAACGACTCCTTTCAGGAAATGTGATTATCCCCACCACTATACCATAGAACTTATTAATCAGGCCCGGGGACTGCTCTGATGCTATCCGCACCCGTTGCCGGCCCGGTAAAACAGATTTCAGAATTGACCGGTGACCGGTTTTTCCCTTGCCAGCGGGAAAGAGCTCCTTGCAGGATTCTGCCGTGTCCCTGACCTGGATGGATTGGCTTATGGAAAAAGACGGTGGCAATTCGTGCTGGTTTGATTTTATGGAAGCCCCTCCGGTATGGAAGACGAGGTGGTTCTGTATTAGTGTCGCTGTCGTGTGTGTTTTCACTTCCGTTTTTTTCTGGTCGGGCATGAAGTAAGATCCAATGACCAATGAGATAGAAACACCCGATCCTGCATCTGGAGATGACCGGAATAATTCAAAGCTGGCTCCGTATCCTTGGTTTCTCTGATACTCATTATGCAATTCTCAATATCGAAAAGGAATTATGCACGACCAGAAAAAGGGGTACTGACAGAGCAACAACTAACTGATAGAATCTGATTAATCTGGAGATGACATGAATTACTGTCCCGTCTGCAAAAGAGAATATAAGGAAATGAGCGGAAAACAGACCCGGCATTGTCCCGTCTGTGGCAGCACGCTTGTCCGGATATCAGACAATGAAATGAGCCGGGTGCGCAGGGATAATATCCGGAAAAAAGAATGAAAAACGGGAAAGGATGCCGGCGGTGTCGGAAAATCGTGAATTTATTGCGGTGCCCTGCCTCCATTATACGAGGAAACCGGCGAATATCCAGGACCCCGGTTCGTGCGTGGAGTGAGCACCCTCGACCGCTTCCTGCACTGCGCACAGGAAGCATCCCGGGCTTCCTTGTAATGATCTTTCGGTGTTTTGTTAACAATAAAATTCTCGGCATGGCATAGCGGGCAGGTAAAGCGGATCACATAGCCGGTCCTGGTACCGGTAATTTCAGGTTTCTCGAAGTGTGGTGTCATTGAATTATTTATTCTTGGGTTTTTTCGCATTGCCCCGATCTTCCGGGGACCAGATCCTTTATTCACGAACGGTTTTGCAGAAGAGAGGATAGTCAGATCCTTCATCCCAGATTTCCCGGGTGATATCGTGTCAAAACTGTGTATTATTACCTAGTATTTGCTGTCATAGCGTATAGAATGATGGGAAGATCCGTTTTTTTCTGTTACCAATCCTCCTTACAGGTTACCTCAGATGAATGCCAGCTGAAAAATTCTCATTCAGAAGTGGTTTTCATCTGATTCTTTTCTCTGGCAATTAATGTTGCTGGGTTTAGTCAGGATCCCATCGCAAATGCTTTAAGAAAACTCTGGTTCCACCCTGCTTTCTGATCCTCCCCCGAGATATACCCTCCACGCTTGAATAAGCCCGTTCCCATCTCCCTTCAGGTTTTCGTTTCGGCATCGGCAAATATACATAGTATCAGATAAAAAATCCAGTTAGTTGCGTCCTTTGGATCGATTGGATCCTTCCATCCAAGGGGCGGGAGTCTAAGCCCACACATGGTTACCCGGCACCCTATCGTACGCTTCATCGCTTCCCTCGCCATCTGCCTGTCAGCAGGATACGCTGACCTCTATCTGTTCCTGCCTTCACTCACTACATGGTTCGGATCGCTGCATAAACCATCTTTCATCCCTTCCATAACCATCATCTATTACGGTATAATCGCCGTGTCGCTTCTTCTCGCCTTTAGCCTGTACATCATCTGGAGTGCAGCACAGAAGAATGCTGAGGCCAAGCTTGCGGTAACGCTCTTCCTGTTCGGTCTCATCCTGAATGTGGGCTGGTTCTTTGTCTTTTTCTGGGTAAAGTCGGTATTTTTCGGCATGGTGGTGATGGCCATACTGCTCACCGTCAACATCGCTGTTATATACCAGTCACTAAGATCCGCAGTGCTCGCGTTTCTCTTCATGGCCCCCTATCTCATTGTCATGATCATGGCCACTTACGCCAATGCGATGATATATCTGCTGAACCCGAACCTCCCGCTTCTGGGTTTCAGTCTTTAAAGTACCTTGCGGAAATCAGGGTTTACCCCGGTTTTTTTGAAAGGATGCCCACGCCCGTGCTGGCAGTATAACCTGCAGACTAGGGTTACGGAGCAGAGCGATGATGCGGACCAGGAAATAATGATGCCGGAGACCGGAACACTTTTTGGGAAATGTTGAGAATTAAACGGGTATAAAAAAGTTAGAACCGGGGTTTCCGGTGTTTCGGGAGGCAGTCACGGCAGTAAACCGGCCTGCCCTCAGTCGGTTTGAAGGGAACTTCGCATTCCTTTCCACAGTCCGAACAGGTTGTCTTTGTCATTTCGCGGGGTCCGAAATCTCTCGGCCCTCTGTTGCCACCAAAATTATTTGATCCGTACATGATTCTTTCTCAAACAGTCTTGTTAAAACTGTGGGAAAATATAGGTCGGGAGAGTATAATAAATGCTGGTGCCCCGCAGTACATCCGGCAGAAAATAGTTCAGAGATAATTGTTCTTCCGCAGCCAGTCGGCCTGAGGGGGCAGGTACCGGTACAGGATGTCACACTTCTCGTCCTGGAAACTCCACGGGATTACAATGAGGATGTCGCCTTCCCGTATCCAGGCCCGCTTCTTTATTTTGCCCTTGATCCTGCCCATCCTCTCTACCCCATCATGGCAGCGGACACGGATATGGTTTGCACCCATCATCAGCTCCGCGCAGGCAAACTGCTCGTTCAACTTTTTTTTGGGAAGCCGCACGCGGACAAACGGTGTCCCATCGGCATTGAATTCTCCTGTACCCGCCGCGTTTTCTGGTTTTTTTCCGTGATTATTAATTACAACATCTCCGGTGAAGTATATTAATGGCGTAAAGCATGATGAAGGTATGGATATGAGGATCAAATCCATGAAATTTCAGCAAATAAGGCCCTTTACACGATATAAATGTTGATGATGCAGCAATCCGGCCGGTATAAGGTTCATCATCGCCATATCGCCGGCTCCTTTTCTTGGGGGACTCTCAAGCCCCGATTTTTTTCAGCAGGTACTTAATTCATCGAATGCAATAATACGTAGGTGAGTCCATGTCGAAACGGGCTGTTGAAATGACCTTCCAGGCGATCTATACGCTGACTGATCTCCGGGTGCTCCTGCGGGATACAGCACCCCAGCATGAGTTCAATGGAGGCCAGAAAGCGCAGGTACTTCGGCTGCTGGAAAACCTCGAACGTCAGGTCACCTCGCTGAAACAGGAGATGCTGAAATGAAGTGCGGGAGCGGGATCGAGGCCCGGCAGGTGGACGAACTTTTCATCAACATCGACCCGATCCAGGCCGGCGGGAGGCTCACGGCCGACGCAATGAAAGCGGTTATCGCGTACGGTGACGGGTATTCCGTCTGCGACAACTGCCGCAAGCCTAACCGGCTTGACTATATCAGCAAACCCCCAATCGCGCAATTCCACAAGGATGTCGCGGAATGGCTCAATATGGATGCAGTGAGGACCGTGCCGGGTGCACGCCGGGGGTTCCAGGCTATAGCCCAGACCTACGTGGAGAAGGGCGACCCGGTCCTGCTCACGTCACTCTCCCACTATACCGAGTTTCTTGCTGTCGAAGAAGCCGGAGGTATTGCCCGTGAGATCCCGGCAGATGAGGGAAAACACGTCAGTGCGGATGCAACGGCGACAAAGATCGAGGAAGTCGAACGTGAATTCGGCAGGACTCCCGCGCTTGCCTTTATCGATCATGTCGATTACCAGTACGGCAATATGCATGATATCGCCGCGATCGCACGGGTGGCACATCAGTATGACATTCCGGTTGTCTGTAATGGGGCCTACACGGTAGGTATTCTCCCGGTCGATGGCAAAGCGCTGGGTGTTGATTTCGTGGTGGGTTCCGGGCACAAAAGTATGGCAGCCCCGGCCCCTTCCGGCATTCTTGCAGTAACTAAGGAACGTGCGGCAGAGGTTTTTCGTACTACGACAATTACCGGGGATGTCACTCAAAGAAAATTCGGAATAAAGGAACCGGAGATGATGGGGTGTACGCTGATGGGAGCGACCCTTGTCGGGATGATGGCATCCTTCCCCCACGTGCGTGAACGGGTCAGGCATTTCGATCGCGAACTGGAGAACCACCGGATTGTTACGGACGCGCTCCTTTCCATCGAAGGGACAAAGTGCCTCTCGGAATATCCGAGAAAACACACGATGACCCGGATCGATACGACAGGATCCTTCGATACCGTTGCCGAAACCCACAGAAAACGGGGATATTACTTTTCGTCCGCTCTTGAAGAAAAAGGGATCACGGGTCTGATACCCGGGGCTACCAGAGTCTGGAAATTCAACACGTACGGCACAACAAAGAAACAGGCTGCCTATCTTGCTGCGGTCTTTGTGGATATTGCACGGGAAAACGGGATTCGGACCGGCCCATGAGCCGATCCTGTTCCGCCGGTATTTTCATCGGGAAGCTCTCATGGCAAGCCGTTAGATTCTTTTTTGTGGTTTACTGACGGCTTCGGGAATCACGTCATTTCAGTAAATCATAGGAATAATAAAATGTTTAAAAATTATTCTGATTGCTGCCGGTTTATCGCAACCCGGCGACAGCAAACCGGGGGATCTGACGTCAGCGGCAGGACTCCCCATGCTGGGAGAGATCGAGCCCGACATACTCTTCTTCTTCGCTGACACGGAGTCCCATGGTCCGCTCAATGATCAGCGCAAGGGCGTAGGTGACAACAAATGCATAGATCGTGACAGAAAATGCGCCGATAACATTCGCAGTGAACTGGTGCACATTGCCTTCGAGGAGCCCGGAATAACTGCAGACTGCAGTTGTGGCGAAGATCCCGGTGCATATAGTACCAAAAATCCCTCCGATGCCATGAACCGCCCACGCATCGAGGCTCTCGTCCCAGTCACTTTTGATCCGCCAGAGCATCACTTTGTAACAGAGAATGCCGGCAATGGCACCGACAAGAATTGCGACAAGCGGCGTGACGTACCCTGCCATGGGAGTGATGGTGCCAAGTCCGGCTACGGCCCCGGTTACCATGCCCAGTGAGCTTGGCTTACCGTTGATCCAGCTGACAAACATCCAGGAAAGTGCACCGGCAGCTGCAGCGGTGTTGGTAACAACAATCGCATTCACCGCCATGCCGTTTGCAGCAAGTGCGCTGCCGCCATTGAACCCGAACCATCCGAACCAGAGAAGAGCTGCACCAAGAAGTGTCATCGGAATGTTATGCGGTTCCATGGTATACTGTCCATACCCTGCCCGTTTTCCGATAACGAGCGCAATGGCAAGCGCCGCAAAGCCGGCACTGATATGGACCACCATGCCACCGGCGAAATCGATCACCCCGAGGGAGGCAAGCCAGCCCCCGCCCCATACCCAATGGGAGATCGGATCATATACAAGCGTTGTCCAGAGGAGAGTGAAGATGATAAATGAACTGAGCTTGACCCGCTCTGCCAGTCCTGATGTGACAATCGCAATCGTCACTGCTGCAAACGTCAGCTGGAAGATCATGTACAGCAGAGGGGGATACCCGGCATCGCCCGTGACCATGCTCACGCCGTTCAGGCCGAGATACTGCAGGTTCCCGAGCAGGCCGGACACATCGCTGCCGAATGCCAGTGAATACCCCAACAGCACCCACTGGATGCTGACGAGGGCAAATGCGATGAACGAGAGGGAAATCATCGAAATGAAATTCTTTTTACGAACAAGTCCCCCGTAGAAAAAACCTACGCCCGGGGTCATCAGCATCACCAGCGCTGTTGCGGTGATGAGCCATGCAATGGTGGAACCACTATCCGCTACCATATCGCTCTTCCTCAGTATCACTTTTTCTCTGATGTCACCCGCTGAAATTTCACCCTCTTACACCACATCAAGAGAATGGAGCAGGTTCTTACAGATGCACTTGATCGGTACGACACAGGTACTAGATAAAATAGAAGGAAACCAGTTTCTATGATATTTAAATCATGGTATATTTGAACTATCCTGAGATTACTGGCTCAAAAGAATCTCGCCGTCAATGATGCATCCGATATGGCAGTTAGTTTCATTAACCGACATGCCCTACGATCCGATAATCTGTATTCGGGAAGTCGGGTAAATCAGGTTTCCGTCACGGGTGTACCACCATAATGCTTGAAAAACTGGATCTGACCAGAACAGTTGATGATAGGACATTTAACGAGTCCCTGGTCAGCTACAAGGAGCGCCTGAGTGGTCTCCAGCGGGCGCTCCGCGACCAGAATATCCCTGCGATCATTGTCATTGAAGGCTGGAATGCATCCGGTATCACGATGTCCACGCAGGCGATCATCCAGTCCCTCGATCCCCGCGGGTTCACCCTCCACGCGATCGACCATCCTACTGAAGAAGAGAGGATGCGCCCGTTCCTGTGGCGGTTCTGGGTACGCACCCCGTCCCGGGGGCGTATTGCCCTGTTTGCCCGCAGCTGGTACAGCAGGACATTGTCTGAGGAGATGCAGAAACCTGCATGGAAAAAGTCGCTCTCAAAAAAGATCCGGTCTATCAATAGCTTCGAGCGCCAGCTCTCCAATGACGGTTATGCGATCGTGAAATTATTCCTTCACATCAGCAGGCAGGAACAGAAAAACCGGCTCGAAGAACGCGAACGCAACCCCCTCACGGCATGGCTCGTGACGCCTTCGATATGGCACGTCCACCACCACTACGACGAATCGCTGCCCGTCATCGATGATTTTATTGAGGAGACTGATACGGAATATGCTCCGTGGAACCTGATCGAGGCAACCGACCGGAAATATACGATCCTCAAAGTCTATTCAATTCTTCTGAAAAATCTTGAAAAAGCCGTGGCCGTCACAAAGTCAGAAAAACCAAAAAAAGGACAGCCGAAAGAGCCGGCCAAGCCAAAAAAGAGCCCGGTCAAGAGAAGGTCCACGCCGGAAGGAACCCTTTTCAAAGAGGAATACCAGCAGAGGCTTGCATCCCTTCAGATCGAGATGCTTGAGACGCACTATCTCCTCTTCAAACGAAAGATCCCCCTCATCATCCTGTACGAGGGCTGGGATGCAGCAGGAAAAGGGGGCAATATCACACGGATCGCGCGGTTTATGAACCCGCTGGGATATGATGTTTTCTCTGTCGCGGCACCCGACCCCGGTGAAAAAGAGCACCACTACCTCTGGCGGTTCATCCGGCAATACCCGAAGGCCGGGCATATCGCCATTTACGACCGGAGCTGGTACGGCCGGGTATTGGTCGAACGGGTTGAAGGATTCTGCTCGGATGCGGAATGGCAAAGGGCATACCAGGAGATCAATGATATGGAAGAAGAGTATATCTCTTCCAGCGGGGGTGCAATCGTAAAGTTCTGGCTGGAAATCAGTAAGGAGGAACAGCTCAAGCGGTTCCAGCAGCGGGCAAGCGATCCTCTGAAGATCCACAAAATCACCGATGAAGACTGGCGGAACCGGGGAAAATGGGACATGTACGAAAAGGCAGTCGATGAGATGCTCGCACGGACAAGTACGTCCATCGCACCGTGGACCGTCATTGAATCGGATGACAAATGGTATGCCCGGGTCAAGACACTGACAACGATCATTGACAGCACACGGGAACTCCTCTGAACGCAGCGTTACTCTATCCCCCGGTGGAGTCCCGCGGCCTTTGCCCAACAGATCGCAGAGGAATACTCGGCGGGCGTAATTTCCTGCATCAGTGCCGGCTTACCCTGCTTTTTTCGCCGCATCCGGCATGCCATGGCGGGCGGTACTGCGCCATAATATTCACGTATGATTCCCCCGAGATTTCGCGGGCAATCCATGGCAATACAAGGTCGCTGCGGGCAAGGTTATCCGGGAGGACAAGGTGACGGATGATCAATCCCCTCACTGCAATGCCGTCACGAATGATAAGGTCCCTGACCTGACGGTGCATCTCTCGGATTGCTGCCTCCATCGTTTCGACATAGTGAGGAGCATGGGACAGCGCCGATGCGACCTCGTCGGTCCCGTATTTTGCATCCGGCATATAAATGTCGACAACACCGTCAAGGAGCTGCAGGGTACGCACGGAATCATATCCGCCGCTGTTGTAGACAAGGGGTATACTAAGACCCTCCCGTGCAGCGATCACGAGGCTCCCCGAGAATCTGCGGTACGATATGGGACGGCATGACGATGTTGATATTATGGCATCCCGACCGCTGGAGCTGCAGCATCTGGCCGGCAAGTGCGTTACACGGGATTTCCAGACCCGTTCCGCACTGGCTGATCTCGTAATTCTGGCAGAAGTCACAGGAAAGATTGCAGTGCGTGGCGAAGATGGTGCCCGAACCGTTCTGTCCCACCAGTGGTGCCTCTTCGCCAAAATGCGGGCCGGAACTTGCAATGACCGGCAGGAGCCCGGTACGGCAGAACCCCCTCTCTCCACGGAGACGGTTTACCCTGCACTCACGGGGACAGACCCTGCAGGATTCCAGCAATTCAAGGGCACGGGCTGCCCGTTCGGGAAGTTCTCCGGATTCGCTCAGCCCCACGTATCCCGGGAGATCAACTGCATGCATTGCCATCCGTTGCCGGAACATGGCATCCGGACCGTAAAGGGATTTCCGGTTAATTTAGCCTAGAGTCTGCGGGAGGATCTTCCCTGATTATTGCCCCGTCGCGTGCCGTCACAAATCTGAGGGAACCGGATGCATGTTCTACAAGTCCGTCAATGTCAATCCTTTTCTCATATTCCTTTATCTCGTCGGCCGGGGCTTTGGTTGATGGCATCCGGGGAACTGCGCGACAGGCAAGATCGCCCGGGCGCGGATCGAACGTCCCGGTCCTCCGCGCAAGCGTGATAGTCTCTTCCTTGTCATAGGTGATAAGGGGGCGGAGTACAGGGACTACAACCGCTTCAGAAATGACCGCAAGGTTCGCAAGTGTCTGGGAGGCGACCTGCCCGAGGTTCTCACCGGTCACCAGCGCCTGCGCCCCCACATTTTTCATCAGGACCGCTGCCACCCGGTGCATGAACCGCTTGCAGATCACGCACCGGAACCGAGGCGGGATGCGGACGCGTTGCATCGCGTCATATAACGGTTCGCTGTCGGCGATGAGCATCTGGATATCATTGCCGGGGCACCAGCAGGAGAGTTTCCTGTGGTTGTCGATCGCCGCAGCAAGGACATCCGCCCCGGCCCACCCCCCGCCGTCCATGTGCAGGTGCGTGATTTCGCAGCCGCGCTTCATCGCAAGCCACGATGCGACAGGGGAGTCGATACCGGATGAGAGGAGGACAAGGACCTGTCCCTGCGTCCCCCACGGCAGACCCCCGGGCGCGGAGATGCGTGCATCGTAGACGAGTCCCCCGAAGTCCCGGAGTTCGATAAAAATCTCGTAATCCGGGTGGTCGAGGTCCACCGAAAGGCCCGGGATCCGGTCCCATATCGCGGAACCGATCCTTGCCCCGAGTTCCTGGCTTGTCGGCCCGATTTTCCGCTGGCGTTTTATGCGGACGGCAAAACTCATTCCTGAGGACAGGTGTGCCGATGCAAAAGAGATTGCTGCCGCACAGAGATCTTCGGGGCTGTTCCCGGTCCTCGAGCAGACGCTTACATCCACAACGCCAAATACCCGTGATACAATGCCGGCAATCTTTTCCGGCTGGTCCCCGTATATCAGGATGCGTCCCCGGGGGGTTTCGCAGTGTGCAGAGATGCCCTGGGCAGAGAGTGCATGCCGGATATTTCTCAGAAGTATGCCGATGAAGTGGTGTTTTACCGGTTCGCTTTTTAAAAAAAGCTCCCCGTATCTCACCATAACGAGGCTTTCCCCGCTCTCCTCGCGTGTGTTCCCGGCCGGTCCCATAGTTGCTTACTATATTGAAGATAAGGCATGATAACGGTTGGTGGTAATCAAAGCGGTTGCATTCCGGCTGAACGGATTTTTTAGGCACTGTCTGCAATTCTACCCCGTGATGAAAAAAACCTTTAATCCCGAACGGGAATAGTGTACTGAAATGGCAAAGAAGGCGACAAAAAAAGCTGAAGAAGAGCCGCTTAAGTTGTTTTACATCTTCTACAACCAGGAGCGGTGGGACAACTGGTTAAAGACCCTCTCGGAAGCGAGTTTTGACGTGGATCCCAAAAGCGAGGAGATGCCCGAAGGGTTCCGTATCCTAGACGGTTTTTCGGTGGATATTACCCTTGCTGTCCTTAAGATCATCAAACTCTACCAGAACAAGCGGTTCACCGGAGATGAAACCCTTGACAAGCTTTCCTCTGTTGAAGCGATTGTCATGTCTTCCGTTCCCAAGGGCGAGCTCGAGGAACTTGTCGGGATCCTCCAGCTGCCCAAACTCGTGCTCTTTGCCGGCAGCCGCAAATACATCCAGGGCGATTTTGACAAGGACATAAAGACGCTGGTCAAGAAAGGCAGGGATCAGGTTGAGAAGGACACGGAACTTGCGCTGGAAACCGCGTCCGATATCGGTGCAGCGGTCATTGACGGTGCTGCCTGCTGCGGGAAATATGTGAAGGACGATCCTGAGAACCCGACCCTTTTTGACGAATGGCTCATCGAATGTGAGCGCATGAGCGATGCGATGACCTCCCTCAAGAACTTTGATGAATCAACGGGAGAAGACGAGTGATCGCTGACCGGGCGCGGTTCCGCCATGCAAAAAAACTCGAACGGCTCGCCGGCTATCGCCTGCCCGAGCTGGCGTTCTCTGGAAACATGCTCGAGACCCTCTGCTCCCGCCTCAACTACGATGCACTTGACTTTGCGGTGAGGGAACAGGTTCTGGCTTTTTTCCATGATTTCCTGCGTTGTGACTGCAGGGACGCTCCGCTCTGTGGCTGCCCGGAAAAGAAATTTACTCAGAAAGTGATTGAGCTTCGGGAGAACGGGCTCGACCACCGGCAGATCGCTGCGTTCCTGCTGGATGAATACGGGATCGAAGTCTTTCCTACGGACATCCTCTCGTTCTTAGAGGAATCGGTGCATGTGCTTGAAGCCATGTCGGACGTGGCTCGCCTGCAGGGCAGGAGCGATCTTGCAAAAACGACCGGCGAGCACATCCATCTGATCGAGCGATAATCTTCTCTTGGCCTGTAACGTCACGACAGTCTCCGGTACCGGAAGTATTATCGGAGATATCCCTGACAATCGATAAAGTGTAAGGTTTATTCGTGAGAAGCACGAAAACTGGATAGGTTGGCTTTAAATCTAGGCGGTAATCTGATGGTCTGGCAATATTCCCCGTATTATATCCCGTTTATTGCCACCGGTTTCATCATGCTCATCCTTGCCGTGACCGGCTGGAGAAACAGGTCAAGTACCTGTGCAAAACCTTTTGCCCTTCTCATGCTGGCTGCGGCGATCTGGTCGTTTGGCTCCGCACTGGAGGTATCCAGTACTGATACCTCATTCCAGATGCTTGCTATCACCCTGGAATATCCGGGAATTGTCATCGTCCCCGTGGCATGGTTGCTGTTCGCGTTTGAATATTCAGGAAAGGAACATTGGATCACCCGCAGCAACCTGCTCCTTCTTTTTATCGTCCCCGCTGTGAGTTATGTCCTTCTTGCCACGAATAATCTGCACCATCTTTTCTATTCTTCGGTAAGCCAGGAGATAATCGGGGGATTATCCTATATCGACATCTCCTATGGCCCGGTTTTCTGGTTTTACACCATCTATTCCTATCTTATCATTTATGTATGTGTCATGTTCATCCTGCAGCGGTTCGTATTCACGTCGAGCTTATACCGCGGCCAGATGATCGCAATACTCATCGCGGTATTCACCCCGTTCTTCGTCAACCTGGCCTATGCGGTCCGGCAAATAGGGTTCATTGTCATTGATCCTACGCCGTTTGCCTTTATCATAACCGGTTTTGCGATCGTTATCGGAATGATGCGCTACCAGCTCCTCGATATCATACCCATGGCACAGGACCAGGTTATTGCAAACATGAGCGATGGTGTCGTGGTTCTTGACACGCAGGACCGGATCATCAGTCTGAATACGCCTGCGGAACGGATCCTTGGCGTCACCCTTCGGCAATCAGTGGGTATTTCTATCAGGATCCTCCTCCCGCATTCCGGGCTGCGGTCCGGACAACTCACCCCGTCGGGCCAGTTCCCGGAACAGCTCCATGAGATGGAGCGCGAAATCAACGGAAAAACCTTCTTTTTCGAACTACGGTGCATTCCTATCCTTTCCAGAGAGCGTGAGGCAAAAGGAAAACTCATCATGCTCCGTGATATCACGAACCAGAAGATCACGGAAACAGAACTGCTGCAGGCCCGGAAAAAATTGAACCTCCTCTCCAGTATCACACGGCATGATATCCTCAATCAGGTCACGGTCCTTTTACTCAATATCGATACCGTCAAGGACGAGATAAAAGATCCTGAAGTCCGCACGTTGCTGGATGTGCAGGAGAACGCCACGAAGAATATCCAGCACCAGATCGAGTTTGCCCGCGATTACGAAAATCTCGGGGGAAAGGCCCCGCAGTGGATGAATATCAACCAGATATTCTCGCACCTGCTCCCGATCATGGGCACCTATGGTATTACGTTTGTCTCGCCGGATCAGGACATTGAGGTATATGCGGACCCTTTACTTGAACGGGTATTCTATAACCTGGTGAACAATTCCATCCAGCACGGCGAACATGTCTCCACCATAGGGATAGAGTATATAACGGACGGTGAGGGACTGATCGTTTCCTATCATGATAACGGGGTCGGGATTCCCGAAAGCGGCAAACAGAATATCTTTGAGCGGGGCGTTGGTAGGCATACGGGACTGGGGCTTTTCCTCGCCAAGGAGATCCTTGAGATTACCGGTATGACGATCCGCGAAACAGGTACCTTCGGTCCGGTGCCCGGTTTGAGATCAGGGTGCCGGAAGGAAAGTACCGTTATAAAACGTAACGGGTATCGTAACGCAGTCCTCTGCCGGCCGATCATCGGGCCTCTTTTTCGGAGATCGTCACTTTTGCATGGCACTTCGGGCAACCGATCTTGACCGGCCTGCGGGATCGCCGGAGCGAAGAGAGCCGGTTTCCCATATATGTCCAGATATGGTTGCAACGGTGGCAGGTCATGCGACAGCTGGTGTACTGGCATTCCATGATCAGAGAACCGGGCTGTTCACGTATTAAGAAGGGGCGAGCGAGGAGTGAAAGTAAAGCGTAAACCCGTTTGGAATGTATCCTCTTTCGGGTTATGTCACCTGCTGAAAATACCCGCTGAATTCCCGGACTCCGGCCAGAGCCGGAGAACAGATTTGTTCCCGTTTCGTTACAACGTCAGGATGCTCGGCCCACTTCACGAAAGGAACGCCCAAGATCATGGTGCGATCCGGCCGGCACACACGGTACCCTTCGCTAAAAATATATCAGTGTAAGTGACCGTGAACAAGGACGATCGTGATGGTCCGTTCGCTCCCGGCAGATTGTGCTTCCTGCAGCAGGCGCTCACAGGAGGTCTCCACATTCTCGCCATTCTGAAGGACGATCTCCGCGATCCTCTCTTTCCGGACAAAGTCATGCAGGCCGCCTGAACTGAGGAGCAGGAAAAGATCCCGGATATTGACGGTTGCGAAGTCGGACCTCTTCAGCATGTGGGGCTCGCCAAGTGTGTGGGAGATCATGTCCTCACGCGCCTTCTCTTCACCGGAGCTCCGGGAAAGGAAACCCGGAGATTCCGGCTGGCCGGATGCCGGATGATCCCGGGGGATCCAGATCCCGGAAGGACTGATCAGATAGGCATGCCCTTCGCCAATATCGAGGATCGTGCAGTCCAGTTCATCATCGAGGAGACAGGCACTCAGGTGTGTTGTATCCCTGGCCGTTCCGGTAGACTTCCCCGCGTGAGCAATGATCCGTGCTTCACTATCATGCACAGCGACCGCAAGCACTGCCGCTGGTGATCCTGCGTCCCCCAGTACAGATTCCCTGAGACAGGAAATTGCCATACCGCTCGCGGAAACCGAGCCGGGAAGATCCGACAGCCCTTCAGCTACCCCGAAAACATGGTATTTCCCGATCTTTTCAGCACAGAAGGCGTCATTGTTGGCTGCGCTGACCCACCGGTCCGAGAGCGCGGAATAATGAACCTGAGCCATAGTCTGTGGAGAGATATGTGGAATAATAATACTTGCGATGCAGCCATATCGCAGGGAGAGAAAGATACGATAAAATCTTCCATGCACAGGAAAATTACCTGACAACAAAACAGGAAACCATGCGAGGGATGGGATTCGAACCCAAGAACTCCTACGAGACTAGGCCCTCAACCTAGCGCCTTTGACCTGGCTTGGCTACCCTCGCCTTTGTGCCATAACAAAGAGGTTGTCCATCTAATAAAATCTTTGGCAAACTGTTGTACTCCATGCAATCCCGGAACCGTGACCGGAATTCTTCAGGTAAACAGCCCCGGTGACTGACCAGCGTACAAAACCCGGGATCAGTCCGGTAGCACCAGTGTCATCAGAACAGCATCGCTGTATATTTATATGCGCCATTCCCAGTGGTTTGTATGTGGTCTGACATCATCCACGAGTTTGCAGACTCCCCTTCGCAGAGCCGCGTGGTGCGGTTCCTGCTCGAGAACGGTTTTGGCGTGACCGAAGACGGGCGTATCAGCTGCAACGGGATCGAGATGCCTGCAACCGCCGTGGCAAAGGCGATCGGGTCTGACCGCAGGGTCGTCGATTCCACTGCGCGTCGCATCCTCGAGAGGCCGATGCTCCGCGAGATCTTCCTTAATATGCGGGCCACGCCGGACCTGAGCAGGGTGGCTGAAACGCTCGGGTATACGGTCATCACCGTGCTGCCACGGAACGCGAGCGAGCGGGGGATTGTTGGTGCCGCGGTCAGGGTTCTTTCCGATCATAATCTCTCCATACGGCAGATCTTTGTCACCGACCCCCAGTTCTCGGAAGAGCCGAAACTCGTGATTATTATCGAGAATATCCTGCCGGATGGCGTCATTGAAAAGATCCGCATGCTTCCCCAGGTAAAACAGGTCATTATCTGAACGGCAGTACCCGACCGGATTTTTATTTCCTTGCATTACAGATAAGTTCCACGTCCTGCGCAAGCCGGTACATCCGTTTGCGGGCTTTTTTTGGGAGGTGGACTGCGGAAGAGATACTCTCATCAATGGTCACACGTCTTGTCCCGGCGATGAGGTTGTCGGCATGCGTGACAATTTTTTCCTCAGTTGTCCGGGGGATACAGTCACGGGGACTGAGGCCAAGGAGTGTGCACTCATCCGCAGTAAGACCGGCCCCGGTATGACACTCCACAACCCGGGCGAGATCTTCGGAAAAACCCATCGAGCGCAGCAGGTCCGCCCCGATCTGCGCGTGCCGTATCGAGTGGGTGGTGCATCTCCCGATATCATGGAGCATGGACCCGTTCTCGACGAGGGCATAGTCCGCATCCGGGTTGCGCCGTGCATAGCCGAGAGCGCAATCCCTGACCGCCCTGCAGTGGGCGATCACTTTTTTGCTGCACCCGGCATCGTGCAGCATATTTTTACCGGATATCTCCGGATGATCAGGCATGGCCCAGCGACTTTTTGATCGCATCGATGCGATCCTTGAGGGATTTCAAGAGGACTTCGTTGTCGAAATGCCCCATCGGCTGCTCGCAGTCCGGGCACTTGAAATCCAGATTCATCGCCTGAGGGAAGGTGAAGATGAGGTGGCAGTCCTTGCAGATGTAAAAATCATTCTCCTCCTCGTAGCGTTCGCGACGGGAGAGTTTGTCGAGCACCAGCTCCATGTCCTCCCTAATTGCATCGTAGATGTGGTCGATCCTCAGTTGCCAGAGATAGGTGAGCCAGCCGGTCTCATTGTTTTTTATCCGGTGATATTCGGCAAGTCGTTTCTCGTAAAGGGTATACAGGGTGTGGCGCACCGAGTTTAAGTTTATCCCCGTCCTTGCAGCCAGATCTTCATCGCTGTGCTCCCCTTCTGGCGGGAACCGTTCGAGCAGGTTGAGCCCCTCTTCCCCGACAAGGCGAAAGAGGTACGAGCGTATTGCCGGATCATTCAGCGTTTCTTCGGTTGGATCCATCAGCGCATATATTGTCGGACGGTAGTAATATGTTTATCCAGCAGGGAGCACGCATCCGCGCGTGTCGGGCCCCATCCGTATACGCTGACCAGTGCCTGCCCGGCCTCAAAATGAGTCTCCGGCCAGGGAATGTCTGCAATAAAATTCTTCAGCGGACTGAGGTCAGCGGCAAGGGTGATGTCACGGTCAGCGAACAGGATGGTCCGGGCGGCCACCTGTCGTGGCCGGGGAACTGGCTCCGGAAGCACGCCCCGGCAGGCATTCACATGAAGATCGAAAAGATTACACCCGGATGCCATCTCCACGGTATCAACCGTTCCCTGGAACCGGGGGTTGACTTCGATTGCCCATGCAGAATCGTTGCCGGCAACAAAATCGATACCGATCGTACCCCGGCACCCGCTGGCAGCGGCCACATTCTCTGCCTCTGCCATCATCTGCCGGCTCAAAGGGTGCTCAAACGGCGTGACGGATCCGCAGAAACCAAATGCAGACTCGCCGCTGCCCCGTAGGATCTGCTCGTTTGCTGTGATCGCCTGGGCTCTCGTCCCGTCAGTTATACAACAGACGCTGGCGGAAATACCTGCAACGGGTTCCTGGCGGATGAAGGGAACACCGGGGTAGAGCGCTTCCCATGCGTTCATCCCGATCTCATCGTGCACGATCGTATTCCGCCACCCGCCGGAGCCCCTACGGGGCTTGATCATCGCGGGGTATGTGCCATGAGCCAGAAGACGCGGGACAGGAACTGCGCAGGCATCAAAAAAATGCTGGGTTTCGAGTTTGTCGAGAAACCGGGCGATCCGGTCCCGCGGGGTACCGCACAGCGGGATTGTTATCGGCAGGTCTTCGGCTCCGGACGTGGGAACAAAAAGATCGAATTCGTGCCTCCGGGCGATCCGGCTGATTGCATCCGGGAGATCGTCGAGTGCGTCAAATTTTTCCCGGTCTTTCGTGCACCAGGCAAGGTCCTGGTCGCAGAAATGGTCGACTGCACAGACATCAAACCCGGCCCGGTATGCCGACCCGGCAACGTGGCGTGTGGCAAAGCCGGCGACCAGCACCCGCCCTTTCACAACTCCTCCGTCTGTTTTCCCGCCTTTGAGGGTACGATGCGGATCTGCGCCCCGGAAAACGTGTTCTCCAGTTCGTGGCCTGAGAAGAGGTGGTCGAGAAAGAGCGCAAGGCTCGAGATCTCGGAATGGGGCTGGCCGGTGACGGCCACATTGTAATCGGCAAGGCCGTAGACCTCGCCCGGCACTTTCTCTGCTCCGACAATGACGAGGATCTTCTCCCGCGGCCGGATCTCCCCGATAATGTCCGGCAGGTTCAGCCCGTACATTGTGAGGTGGACGACTGTTCCGCCGGCTGCCTTCCACTCTTTTATGCAGGAGCGCCACTTCACGTTATCCCCGCAGAAGAATGTTCCCCCCCAGCGTCCGGTCACGTCTGAAATGCTCTGTACAACGCCTTTATCGGAAGCCGCAAGGTACATACCGGTCGCGCCCAGCGCCCGGGCGGTGAGACCCACGTGGGTGGTGACCCGCTGGTCGCGCTCAGGCCGGTGGCCGATCCGCAGAATAACCACTTCTTTTTCCGGCATGTTATTCTCTCTTCTCCCTGATGACACCGTTCCCGATAGTAAACGGGAGGTCCTTATCGTAGATCATCTGGTTGCGTACCAGGGATTCGCCAAAGGTGAGTATCCTGACCTTACCGCCGTTCCGTTCGATGAGGCAGTACCTCTCGAGGCGTGCGAGGGATTCTTCTATTACGGAGGGATCGAGGCCGCTTTCCCGGACCAGGTCCCGGGACGTGGTGGATGCACCAGGGGGGATCAGGTGGTACACAAGCCAGTCCGTATCCTCTTGTTTCACCTGTATGCATTCCCCCCGGAGCCGAATAAGGGTTTTTGTCCGGCAGGGAGTTTGACACAGAATGTGTTCAACCGGGGGGTTTTTCTGGTCCAGCGGTGAACCTGTCTGCATGCATGATGCCCGGTCCCAGATACCGTATCCTGACCTTGTCGATCGGGCAGACAGGATGCTGGAAGAGTGCGAAGACGATGTCGAATGCCTGGCGGCCCGTCTGGGCGGGCTCGAACCCGGGGTGCGCGACGAACTTCTTGTTTCAGATCTCCTGAACGCATGGCAGGTATTCTGGTTCTCCTTCCGCACGGATCCCGGCGCTCTTCTCCGGGAGCAACTGGAACTGGAGCCGGCATCTGCACTGCCCGGGTTCCTGAAGATCGGGGAGATCGATCTCTTTGAGATCTTTTTTGGTATACGCGAGGACATGCCATGGATCGTGGTCACCGATGGAGAGAAAACCGTGGCATCCTTTTCAGGCCGGCATGCATTCGGGGATGCGATGAAGTACTGCGAAGACCCGGGCAGATCCGGTTAGTTCTGCCAATATACTCTGGCCATCATACAATTATTTATATTTTCAAAAATAATTTTGCCGGAAACAACCGGGGCAGTGACAGAACCCGTTGCTCTCCGCCCTCCAATGGGTGCGGGCCGCAGCATATTCGGTCCCGGTAAAAAAAACGATGGAGAACCGGATATGATTACGCGCAGGAAATTTATTCGGGCTGCAGCCGATGGGCCGGCTTTCAGAGCGGGCGATCGCCCGGCTGCCGGGAATGTACCAGGAACTGCTACGCAATCCCTGCCGGACGGGGTGCGGGGCGAAATGCCCGGGATTTCCGGAAATGCCGGGGGCCGGCCGTGACCCGCGGGCGCATACCGGTCCGGGCCTTGGAGAGATCGGAGCCGATCGCAAAGAAGCGCGGGCTGGTCCAACGGTACATTCGCGAGCCCGGCGTGATCTGCAATTTTGAGATCCTGGGCCCGGGCATCGTGGCGAAAGTGGCACTCAGGTGCGTACGCCGGCTCGGCGGCACCGTGAAAGAGATCGAGCGGGACCTTGCCGCGGTGATTGCGGAGATCCGGATCATCGCCTCGTCGCGTGAGATCTCCCGCGAGCTCTGGCTCTGCTCGCCACGGTACGCGTACCGGTTCTTCCGGGTTCTGGACACCGGGCTTATCGAGCTGGGCTGTGACGGTGCGCCGCTGCCGGCCGCGGCGCCGGGTGCCGGTAATCCGGCAACGGTTACTACGTCCGGTTCCGGTTCGGCACCCGCCGCTAATCCACCGGGTACCGGCACACCCGGAAGTGTGGGACCGGGCGGGATTCCCTCAGCCTGATCGACTTCTCCTGGCATATCCTCTCCGTCGGAGAAGGTCCCCTCCCGGACATACGAGATTGGCAGGGACCCTCATTTTTCAAATCGGGCTCCGTTTGTCAAATGGAGGTTATTTTGGACGATTTCCTATGAGACGGAATGTTCAGGGGCAGTGAAAAAGTGCGTAATTCCCGGGTTTTGGATGTAAATTCAGATTTTTTCGCCATATACGGGCCCGGTTTGCCGGAAACCACGTCGGAAGCCAAATGTGCGCTAACAGAAGTAATTGGCTGGCAAAATCCTTTTTTTACAGGGTACAGCAGGCAAAATGAAGGGAGGGCCTGTTTTGGGGATCGGGTTTACGTCGGAGAGGGCAGGTTCTCTGTCGGAGAAATACCTGTTTTTATGGAGATGTTCCTGGATTGTAATCCTTTGAATCCATAGGATTTATTGAGATTTTTTTTACACTTTCACACCGTTGATCAGTAGGTTTATTGTGTGGCGCGGTGAACGGGAGATCGTTGTATAATAGTGTGGGGATAATTTAATTTCGGTGGACATGAAAAAAAATTTCAGCAGCGCACACTTGGAACGAAAATTATGATTGAAGCGATACGAGAGATCGGAGAGTATTCACTTCGAAGAGATCATATCAACACCGGTGATCCCAATGGGCTTATCGAAATATTTTGTGAAGATATCCAGGGACGATCTTTGAAACCACCCCATATTCTTACAATTGATTTGGAAAAAAATGGCAACCAGTTTTCATTCATCCGGGTGAGTGAGGAAGAATATTCCAAAGAACGGAACTCGCGTTATCTCTATCGGTTTGGGAGTTCACGGGGAACAAATATCACTCCAACCGCGATGGTTACGGATATTAGCAAAACATATCCAAACAAAATAAAAAGCTGGTTCGGACAGAATTTTTCTGCATTGCCATACTCATTGGGAGAAAATGAGCTGCAAGAGATTCAATCACTGAATGATTGTCTCGTCGCAAATGAATTGGAAATAAAAAAACAGATCGAACAATTGCTCCACAATATCCGGACAAATAAAGAGTCAGCTCTAGTAACAATCGTAATTCTTGAGAATAACCAGCGGAAATATTTGGGAGACATCGATCTTTTCCGGACAATATTTATCAAAAAAACACATGCGTCCCTCTCACAAAAATATAATACGACATCCCTTGGTGAGAAAAAAATCTGTTCTGTTTGCAGAGAACGAAAAGAAGAAGTGTACGGATTTGTCTCAACCTACAATTTTTACACGGTTGATAAACCGGGTATGGTATCTGGGGGATTTGATCAAAGTCTTGCGTGGAAAAATTATCCTGTCTGTCTTGATTGTGCTCTTGCATTAGAGCGCGGAAAAAAATATTTGAATGATTTTTCTCATTTCAAATTTTACGGGTTCGATTATTACGTCATTCCCAAACCACTTCTTAGTGAGAACACTGAAGTGTACGATGCCTTAAAAATTTTCCAGATTGAAGGTGACCAAATCAAACTGAATGAAAATTATCAAACACTATTGAGTGATACAAAAGAAGAAATTCTCAATCACCTTTCAAATAAAGAAAATTCATTCCTGTGTAACATTCTGATTTATCAGGAAAATAATAATGAATTTAAAATTGAACGGTATATGGAAGACATTTTTCCATCACGATTGAAACAATTATTTGATGCAAAAAGTGCTTTAGATGGTAAACCAATTTTACGATCATTGCAGGTACCGGTTTTCAAAGATAAGAAAAAAACTGGTGAACGCCCATTCGAATTTACTTTTGAGAGTATTTTTCATTTCTTTGGCAAAGAAATCGACCACGATGCGAGAACTTATTTCCTTGACATCGTAAGCAGAATTTTTTCCGGGAAAGAAATCAGTTATCCATTCATTCTTTCCGGGATCTCAAGAAAAATCCGTAAACAGTTTGCTCAGAACTATTCCACAAAAGAAAGTGCCCTTCGGGGTTTGGCTCTTCTGACATACTTGCATGAACTAAAGTTGTTAAGGAATTATCAGGGAGGAACTACTTTGACACATCAATTAAAAAGCATCGTCGTTGATGCATCATCAGAAACGAATAAAAAAGCTGATGCAATTTTTCAGGAATTTCCGGCATTCTTCAATATTCCGGCGAAACGTGTCGTATTCCTTGAAGGTGTGCTTTGCCAGAAACTCTTGAATATCCAGTACCGGGAGCGGAAGGCAACACCGTTCAGGACAAAACTTCAGGGGCTCAAACTGGATCAAAACAGGATACAGTCGTTGTTACCGGAAATTCAGAACAAGCTTGAAGAGTACAAGTCGAATTATTACCGCGACCTTGAACGGTTGATTTCCGCCTATATGATAGAGGCAGGTAATGAATGGAGATTATCGAAGGATGAACTTGCATTTCATTTCGTAATTGGCATGAATCTTGCAGATCAGTTTGCATTTGAAAAACAGGATAAAGGAGGAGAAAAAAATGAGTGAAATAATCTCTAAACGCTATGAGTTATTATTTTTGTATGACGTGAAGGATATCAACCCAAACGGAGATCCGCTGGATGAGAACAAACCCCGCATAGATGAGGAGACTATGGAAAACCTTGTCAGTGATGTTCGGTTGAAGCGTACCGTACGGGATTATCTTCATGATTTCAAGAACCATGAGATTTTCATTCGGGGAACTCGGGACGATAAAGGCAACCTGAAAGACAAGGAAGACCGGATGAAAGATCTGAAGATCACCAACGCAGAGGAGCTTCTGAAATCGTGTATTGATATCCGTTTATTCGGTGCTACGACAGCGATCAAAGGAAAGACGATTACCATGACCGGTCCGGTACAGTTCAGGATCGGGCGGTCTCTCCACCGCGTAAAAATGGCGTTTATGAAAGGAACGACTGTTATGCCCGCGGACAAATCAAGTAAGCAGGGAACATTCACGGAGCAGTACGTACTTCCCTATTCACTCATCGGATTTTATGGAATCATCAATGAAAATGCAGCTAAGACAACAAAACTCACAACCGATGATGTAAATTCCCTTCTGGATTCCCTATGGAACGGAACAAAAAATCTTATCTCCCGCTCAAAAGTTGGCCAGATGCCCCGGCTCCTCCTGAATGTAACCTACAAAGAGAAGAATTACCACATCGGGGATCTCATTGCCCTGATTAAAAGGGATACAACGGAATTGCCTGATGAGGAGATTCGCGATATCACTCAAATCCCGTTGGATATCTCGGCTCTTATCGACGCCTTTGCCGCAAACGCAGCCAAGATCGATACAATAGAATATTCTGTAGATCCCCATCTTCATTTTATGATAAAGGGAAAGAACGTGGCTCTGGAAGATGCCCTGAAATCCGCAAAGTGTCCCTCCAAGCAACTTAGTTTCTGATCGATATGGAAAAAGTACTGGTGTTTGATGTGTGGAGTGAGTACGCCCACTTCCGGAAATTTTTTACAACAACCTCGCCTCTCACCTTTTCTCTTCCTCCCCGCACTGCCCTTTGCGGACTGATGGGCGCGATTCTCGGATTTCCAAAAGAAACGTATCTTTCAAAATTTCAACGAAAGGATGCAAGTCTCGCAGTAAGGCTGATGAATCCTGTAAAAAAGGTTCGATTCTCCGAGAATCTGATCGATACGGATTCTGTCAAAACGATGAATGTCATCAAACAGCACACCAGGATTAAATTTGAATTTCTCAAGGACGCGAAGTTCCGGATATATTTCTCGCATTCAGATCCGGACCTTTACTCAACTGCACGAGAGATGATCTCCACCCATAAATGCGTATACACCCCTTGCCTAGGGATATCGGAGCATATCGCAAATTTTAGTTACATCGGAGAATATTCTTTGAAGAAAATTGAGACAGCGACCGAAGTCTCTCTTGATTCGATAGTTCCCAAAGATCAGATTTCACAGATTCAGTTCGAATCCGGCAAAGAATATATGACCGAAATATTACCGAATGAAATGGCTGAAGACCGAACGGTGAACGATTACCAGGAGTTCATGTTCGAGCGGAACTGCAAACCGATCTCTGCCCGTGTCAATTATTTTTATGAGCTGGGAAATAATGAAAGAATCCTCTTCATGTGATCTGTTTTCCCATCCCGGAAAGAAACTACGGGATCATCTGTCAACGGTTGCGGGTTATTGTGAAAATACCAATAATGCTGCAAATCCGGACTTTTCTTCATTGGGATACTCAAATGAACTTCTATCGATATTTTCACGGATACTCGGAATATGTCATGATTTTGGAAAAGCGACAATGTATTTCCAGGAATATCTTTTCTCTGATGAAAAGAACCGCTTTAAATTGAAGATGAAACCCGAGACGCATCACGGTCTCATCTCTGCAATTTTTACCTATCATTGTTTACGTGAAGCCTTCAAGACCAGAGCTGATGCGAACAACATTCTCTTGCCTTTTATTGGATATGTTCTTGTACGACGGCATCACGGTGACCTGAAAAATTTTCTTGAGGAGACCTCGGATATCAGAAAAACTGAAAAAACTGATATTATTAGACGCCAGTGCAAATCCATTTCAATAGATTCTCTTCAGGTAGTATATGCCGGATTAATTCCAGAAGAAACCATCACCGGTTTTTTTCTGGAGATTGATACAATCATCTTATCTATCGTGAATGACGGTAAAATTTTCAAATTAAGACCTCGCCTCGAACAGATTCCAGAAGCTCCCGTAATGGAAATATTCACTCTTTTTTATTACTCCCTCCTGCTTTCGGGTGATAAACAGGATGCGGCAGAAATTTCAGCAGACAGGATCAAAGAGGGACTTCAATCAGATCTTGTTGATCGATATCGGGAAACGGAAGGTTTTTCTCACTCATCGTCTCCTATAAACCAGTTACGAAATGAAATATACGATGAGGTTGTTTCCAACGTCCAAACTCTTGATCTCAACAAGAAGATTTATTCTCTGAATGTCCCAACCGGCACGGGAAAAACGTTAACTTCCGTTTCTTTTGCTCTGAAATTACGTGAACGGCTTAATCGTGAAACCGGAGTCTCCCCGCAGATACTCTATTGTCTTCCGTTCCTGAGCATTATCGATCAGAATTATGATGTCATATCATCGGTATTTTCACTTGCCTTTGATGATCCTGTCCCATCGAATATTTTACTCAAACACCATCATCTGGCTGATGTTTCCTATACGTCAACTGATGATGAAGACTTTGGCGAAGATGCATCCCGCCTTCTGATTGAAGGATGGCATTCAGAATTCATCATCACAACATTCGTCCAGTTTTTCCACACAATCCTTTCAAACCGGAACCGGGCGATAAGGAAATATCACACACTTGCCAATGCGATTGTTATCCTCGATGAAGTCCAGTCAATCCCTCACGAGTACTGGCTATTATTTCATGATGTAATCCAGACCCTAACCCGGTGTCTGAATATGAGGGTGATATTTGTGACAGCAACGCAACCCCTGATCTTTGATGAGGAAAAACCGGGTGAAATTTTCGAACTTGCTACAAAGAAAAAAACGTACTTTTCCCAACTCAACCGAGTGAATCTTTTCTTTAACCCGCAACCCTGTGACCTTCAGCAATTTATTGAAAATATTCAGATACGCATCCATAACGAACAGGAAAAAGATTTTCTTATCGTCCTTAATACGATCAACGCAGCCAATGAGGTCTATACTTCGATTTCTTCTCTGAAAGAGTCAGATACTGAATTTGTATTCTTATCCACTCATATCATTCCCAAAGAACGACTGGCGAGAATCAGGAATATCCGAAACCCGGACACCCGGAAACGGAAGGTGATTGTCAGCACTCAGCTTATTGAAGCAGGTGTTGATATCGATGTTGACGTTGTCTATCGTGATATGGCCCCCCTTGATTCTATCAACCAAGTTGCCGGACGATGTAACCGGAACAATCAGCAGGATGCCCGTGGTGAAGTGCAGATCGTAACACTACAGGTTGACGGGAAGAACTACTGTAATTACATCTACTCCCAATTCCTTCTTGACAAAACAAGGATCGTACTGGAAGGAAAAGGAGTTATCAGTGAACAGCAGTTTCTTGAGCTGAACAATCAATACTTCCGGCTTGTTGAAGAATTGCATACAAATGATACTGCCAATAAATGTCTCGATCTCATCCGCTATCTCAAGTATTCTGATCTCCAAGTTTCATTCCATCTTATCCAGAACGATTATCCGAAAATGGATGTTTTTATTGAAAATGATAATGACGCCCGAAAACTTTGGCAAGAGTTCGTTGAGATTAAATCTAAACCATTCCCAGAGAGAAAGAACGAATTTATGAAAATTAAACGGGAGTTTCTCGATCATGTCATATCTGTTCCTCAAAATAAAGCCCAGAGATTGTTCCGAGAGGACCTTGGTATCGGTTACATTTCACAGGAAGAATTGGAATTCCGGTATGATCCTCAAACTGGGTTTATACCGTGCGATGGAGGAACCGTGATTCTATGATCCTTCACACCTTCATCCTGACCCTCGGTTCTACCCGCCCGATCTACGGTTCCGCCCAGGAACTGCGCGGCTTCTTCGCAACCAAATTCAACGAATATACGGAGCTTCACCAGCACAATGCGGACAAATTCATCTACCGCTACCCGGTTGTGCAGTACAAGATGATCGGAAACGTGCCCACCGTCATCGGGATCAACGAAGGTGCCGAGGTTCTAAAACAGATCTTCGATGAATACCAGGAGATCCGCCTTGGTGAAAACACGTACCAGATCGTGGAGCGCGGCATCTCCCTGAAAGATGAAGAGTTCGGAATCTCGGACAAGATCCACTCGTACGAGTTTGCAACTCCGTGGCTATCCTTGAACCAGGAGAACTACCGGAAATTCTACACGCTCAAGGGAAAACCCGAACGGGACGAGTTCATGCGAAAGATCCTGACCGGCAATATTCTTTCCATGGCAAAATCACTCAACTACGACGTACCAGGCCAGATCAAATGTGATACAAATGTGCATTTCCAGAAAGACCGGCTCAAGGATGTCAGCGTCATGGTTTTTACCGGGAAATTCTATGCCAATTTCCTGATCCCGGACCTGCTTGGTATAGGAAAGTCGGTCTCGCGCGGATTTGGCGCTGTCCGGCAACTGAGAGCAAATACTGAGGGAGGCATCAAATGCAGCTCGTTATCAACACGCGGGGCTCCTACCTGAAGAAATCCAACAACTGTTTTCTCGTGAAAACCGATGAGAAGACATTCGAAGTCTCGGCTGACAAGATTGACAGTATCCTCATAACTACTTCTGCAACCATCACCACCGACGCGATCCAGTTCGCGGTCGAGCATAATATCGACATCATTTTTCTTGATTATCATGGCAACCCGTTCGGGCGGGTCTGGCACTCGAAACTTGGGAGCACAACGCTGATCCGCCGCCGCCAGCTCGAAGCCGCCAACGAGGATACCGGCTTTTACCTTGCGCGCGAATGGATTTCCTGGAAGATCGAGGATCAGATCGATCTTCTCAAAGACTTAAAGAAGAACCGGCCCGAGCAGAAAGATGCACTTGAGCAGCACATCACCCGGCTTGAAGTCCTGCTCGAATCCCTCAAAGCCATGAAAGGTACTCTCGATTTCAAACGTGGGTCGATCATGGGCATTGAGGGTATGGCCTCGCAGGCATATTTCGATGCGATCAACAGCATCATGCCTGAAACCTGGAAGTTCAAAGGACGGAGCCGCGACCCGGCGCGCGACGGGTTCAACTGCCTGCTGAACTATGGGTATGGGGTCCTTTATTCGCAGGTCGAACGTTCATGCGTCATCGCTGGACTCGATCCGTACGTAGGATTTCTGCACACGGACAATTACAACAAACGATCATTTGTCTTCGACCTGATCGAACTGTTCCGGACTCATATAGATAAAACGGTGATTAACCTGTTTATGAAACGGCAGGTATCCGAAAAATATTTTGATCCGGTTCCGGGCGGGTTTTACCTGAACAAAGACGGCAAGGCGCTGTTAATTGGCGCAGTCAATGAGATGTTCGACAAAGAGATCGATTATCGCGGAAGGAACGTGAAAGTCCGGAACACGATCCAGATGGAGTGCCACAACATCGCGAACAAACTGATCAAATAGGAGATGAGAAAATGACGATGGTCTGGGTTGTGTATGATATTGCGAAAACGACGACGCGGAACCACGTTGTCCGGATCTGCCTGAACAAAGGATTGTATCGAGTCCAGAAGAGCGTTTTTCTCGGGAACCTGAATTCCAATGAGCGCGATTCACTTGCCCTGGAATGCGAGCGTGAGATCGATCCGGAAGTGGATTCCGTGTATGTATTCCCGATGGATGATATCTCGTTCAGGAAAGTAAAACTGCTCGGCCAGGCTTTCGACAAGAAACTGGTGAGCGACGAACTTCTGACAAAATTTTTCTGATCATGTCAACCGACAGTGAAACAATCATCACGATTTCGGATGTGCTCGAATATCTCTTCTGTCCACGCTTCATCTATTACATGCACTGTCTTGATATTCCGCAATATGAGGAAAAACGGTTCAAGGTGATGAAAGGGCGTGAAGTTCATGAAGAAAAAATGATCACGAACCCGGATTACCTCCGGAAGAAACTTGGTGTCGTGAAGAAGGAAATCAATGTTTTTATCGCATCCAAGCAGCACCATATCAAAGGAATTGTCGATGAAGTTCTCTTCCTTGACGATGGGACGGCAGCCCCGTTCGAGTACAAATTTGCGGAGTTCAAGGACACGATCTTCCAGACGTACAAGTATCAGCTGGTCCTCCACGCAATCATGATCCGGGAGAATTATAATCTCGATGTGAAACGAGGTTTCATCTGTTTCACCCGGAGCAACAACCATATCGAGACGATTGAATTCTCTGATGCAGATTTTGAACGTGGGCTTGAAATTATCCAAGAAATTCTTGAGATTATCGACAAAGGATTTTATCCGAACAAGGGCAAATACAAAAACAAGTGTATTGACTGTTGTTACGCAACAATCTGCACCTGATTCTTATCTTTAAATAGGAATCAATAATTCTGCATGAAGAAATCCATGCGGGAAATTTGAGCATTTTAATTGCAATTAAGCGGAAAATACGCGAAATTTCGCGGCCTTCGAGCGCAACATCCACGAGAACAAGGATTGAAACTGTTGTAGTTGTGTCATTACCATGTATAATATAAACTTCGAGCGCAACATCCACGAGAACAAGGATTGAAACTTGTCATATAAGAGACATCAGGAGTGGAATATACACTTCGAGCGCAACATCCACGAGAACAAGGATTGAAACTCGAAAGGTTTTGTAGGTATAGGGACAACTTCACCATCTTCGAGCGCAACATCCACGAGAACAAGGATTGAAACTTTTTCACAACCGATGAATATCCTCATGGTTATCTGGCTTCGAGCGCAACATCCACGAGAACAAGGATTGAAACCCGGTACTCGTCGCCGATACTGTCGCCGTCTTTACTTCGAGCGCAACATCCACGAGAACAAGGATTGAAACTTGTACTACTTATACCGGTCTTGCCTCAACCGGATCTTCGAGCGCAACATCCACGAGAACAAGGATTGAAACTCTTCATGCTCATCGGCAAGTGTAAGGACTTGCAAGCTTCGAGCGCAACATCCACGAGAACAAGGATTGAAACAATCGTGGTAAAAATTATTAAAATGATTTAGACCCTTCGAGCGCAACATCCACGAGAACAAGGATTGAAACATTATCTCATCCATAATACGAACTGGCAGACAGCGTCTTCGAGCGCAACATCCACGAGAACAAGGATTGAAACCGTCCAGTGTCAATCAGCAGAACTATATCACGACCCTTCGAGCGCAACATCCACGAGAACAAGGATTGAAACCTTAGGGTCTGGAACGGCATGATGATGATCCTGCCTTCGAGCGCAACATCCACGAGAACAAGGATTGAAACAAAACCGTTTATGCAAAATTAGAGCGTGATTCACCATCTTCGAGCGCAACATCCACGAGAACAAGGATTGAAACCCAGTGCGGTGGAGGCAAGGCTCACGATGACCCGGACTTCGAGCGCAACATCCACGAGAACAAGGATTGAAACATACCGGTACAGCTCACTTACAGACTGCAGTTCCGGCTTCGAGCGCAACATCCACGAGAACAAGGATTGAAACTTGAGGTGGCGCAGGTTCTGGCGTCCCTCTTGTGATCTTCGAGCGCAACATCCACGAGAACAAGGATTGAAACACAATTAACATCGCTATATCTGCGGCCACAAATGGCTTCGAGCGCAACATCCACGAGAACAAGGATTGAAACCGATCAATGTTGCTTTCATGCAGACGGCAGATATTGGCTTCGAGCGCAACATCCACGAGAACAAGGATTGAAACCCGGATGGATTAACTCTGAATCTGTGGTTTCAGCTCTTCGAGCGCAACATCCACGAGAACAAGGATTGAAACCAAACCCGTTAACTGGATCCAGTGGCCCTCTGAACTCTTCGAGCGCAACATCCACGAGAACAAGGATTGAAACTTATCAGTACTGGCTGGTCAAAGCTACAGGTGCACTTCGAGCGCAACATCCACGAGAACAAGGATTGAAACAAATCGAATGAAAAGCAATTCGAGACCGAGTATACTTCGAGCGCAACATCCACGAGAACAAGGATTGAAACACCAGAATACCTCAAACTGGAATACTTCAGTTCCCGCTTCGAGCGCAACATCCACGAGAACAAGGATTGAAACGGGTATGCTGACCGATATCGAGTTCCACAAGGTCACTTCGAGCGCAACATCCACGAGAACAAGGATTGAAACTCAAAAGCCACCAATATCCCCCCTCAAAAAAGGATCTTCGAGCGCAACATCCACGAGAACAAGGATTGAAACCAATCTCCAGAGAGCAGGGATAAAGTACATCATTGACTTCGAGCGCAACATCCACGAGAACAAGGATTGAAACTAGATCACGGGATGCCACGGCGACCACCCATAATCCCCTTCGAGCGCAACATCCACGAGAACAAGGATTGAAACTTGATAGTGATATTGTAGATAGCCGGAGTCCAAGCTTCGAGCGCAACATCCACGAGAACAAGGATTGAAACACTGGACCGTGCAGGGCACCGATCCGGTCGTGACGTCTTCGAGCGCAACATCCACGAGAACAAGGATTGAAACACAATTAACATCGCTATATCTGCGGCCACAAATGCTTCGAGCGCAACATCCACGAGAACAAGGATTGAAACTAGTTAATCGTTTCTATAGATTCAATAATGTCTGCTTCGAGCGCAACATCCACGAGAACAAGGATTGAAACTATTCTGGCAACTATACTTTAAATTCGACATTGAATCTTCGAGCGCAACATCCACGAGAACAAGGATTGAAACTGTTGTCCGACAATCCGTAACGTGTTGAGAATCGCTCTTCGAGCGCAACATCCACGAGAACAAGGATTGAAACTTTAACCTTTGAGTTCTTTCCGGAGTTCCGCAACCGCTTCGAGCGCAACATCCACGAGAACAAGGATTGAAACCAAACCCGTTAACTGGATCCAGTGGCCCTCTGAATCTTCGAGCGCAACATCCACGAGAACAAGGATTGAAACCTATCTGATCAAACTTCTATCCATGATATTTTTGCTTCGAGCGCAACATCCACGAGAACAAGGATTGAAACACGATAATGATTATCTGTATTATATTCAGTATCCCTTCGAGCGCAACATCCACGAGAACAAGGATTGAAACCTGATTTGTCGTCATGCCCGATAACCGCGTGGAACCTTCGAGCGCAACATCCACGAGAACAAGGATTGAAACTCAATTTTTTCAGACGGGCGATTTCGCGCTTCTCCTTCGAGCGCAACATCCACGAGAACAAGGATTGAAACTCACGATATTGTATTCCAGCACACCGTATAACGGCTTCGAGCGCAACATCCACGAGAACAAGGATTGAAACATCAGCATCCTTCTCCTCGCGCTCATTCTCCCAGCCTTCGAGCGCAACATCCACGAGAACAAGGATTGAAACCCTGGAATCTTACATCACTCGTTAATCCAGATAAATCTTCGAGCGCAACATCCACGAGAACAAGGATTGAAACATGTGTATTGAGCTGCCATTGTTATATCCTGCTCAGTCTTCGAGCGCAACATCCACGAGAACAAGGATTGAAACAGAGAGAGAGAGAGAGAGAGAAAGCGAAAAGTTCGTCTTCGAGCGCAACATCCACGAGAACAAGGATTGAAACCGTGTGCTTAGCTTCCGGATATCTGGGATAGATGACTTCGAGCGCAACATCCACGAGAACAAGGATTGAAACACGTACCATTGTGCTTTACAGGGAAAATATAGCCCTTCGAGCGCAACATCCACGAGAACAAGGATTGAAACATAGATCCACCCGGCTGCATCGGTGGTCTCTGTGCTTCGAGCGCAACATCCACGAGAACAAGGATTGAAACTTGACGAAATCAACGACTCCCCGCAAATATGCGAGCCTTCGAGCGCAACATCCACGAGAACAAGGATTGAAACTCAGGTCAGGAGTATAGTATAGTATGGCAAAAGAATTCTTCGAGCGCAACATCCACGAGAACAAGGATTGAAACGAAGTTCACGATAAAGAATCAGGTAATTTAGCACACTTCGAGCGCAACATCCACGAGAACAAGGATTGAAACCAAGTGCTCATGTCGATAAGGGATGCGCAACTGTCAACTTCGAGCGCAACATCCACGAGAACAAGGATTGAAACTCTGTTGGTAATAAATTATATTATCCTGATAATACACTTCGAGCGCAACATCCACGAGAACAAGGATTGAAACTGATCTCCTTAAATTGGGCGTTTTTGTCAGGCGTGCTTCGAGCGCAACATCCACGAGAACAAGGATTGAAACCAAGGAGACTAACGAGAGGACGGCGGCACCGTCAACTTCGAGCGCAACATCCACGAGAACAAGGATTGAAACGCATCGCCGTAACATCTGCCTTATCCAGGCGCGTAAACTTCGAGCGCAACATCCACGAGAACAAGGATTGAAACTAGAACGAACAATTGAACAGATATGCATCGCAGGAACTTCGAGCGCAACATCCACGAGAACAAGGATTGAAACTAAGGCCCGCGGCTGCCACTCCCGCCTGACCCCGGCTTCGAGCGCAACATCCACGAGAACAAGGATTGAAACTCTACCGTTCGGGAGTGATGAGGGGAACGGGAAGACTTCGAGCGCAACATCCACGAGAACAAGGATTGAAACTCCCCAGCCGGCATGGAGATCCCCCTGTGCAGGTATCGCTTCGAGCGCAACATCCGCGAGAACAAGGATTGAAACATAGTATCATGGTTATCAACTCCTGTCTGGTGTTTTCTTCGAGCGCAACATCCACGAGAACAAGGATTGAAGCCGGAGAAAAAATGCAGGAGGAAAATTATAACCGCTTATACTTTTTATGGGCCTGCTCAATAGTCAGGATCTCGTTGACGTACACGGTATTCCCGTCGATCTCATAATATGCGGTAAAAGTGCGACCAATATGAAGCCGGTATATCTTAACACCGCCCGGGAGATTCAGCAGTTCTTTGTCCCCTGCCTTTCCAGGATAGGGATCCGTTTCGAGAATTTCGAGGTGCGCCCTGATGATCCTTTTACTTTTCACATCAAGAGATGCATAGAATTCGCTGGCATCGGTATCGATGCGAACGAAAAAAATCACGCTTCTAACTCCGCGAGCGAAACATATTTATTTCTCTTTCTGATTCTTCTGGTTTCCTCGATCAGCAGGTTCTCCGAATTTTTCCTGATCAGCTCATTGATGACATCATCATAGGTCTGCCCGGGCTTCCTGAGCTGGTGAACCGTTTCCCATGTGCTTGGACATACGGGGATTCGCTTTGTTGCGCATTCCTGTGCAGTCATGACCGGATTGTTAGTATTGTAAATATTTACAGTTTCTGTGCCGGATGCCCTCCATTGTGCGGCTATGTATTCCGACCGGTAATTTCCCTTTTGGAACCTGCCGGATTTTATTATCAGTATGCTTTACGAATCATTGGATTATCCAAAACCCGTACATGAAATGACACCGTATCCGGTATCGCGCCAACCAATCCTTTTTACTGCCGGTCCCCCGCGCTGATCAGCTGCTCGTCCACAATCGCCCGGACGATGGGCGGGAGCTCACCCCACCGGACGGTCTCGTCCCCCATGATCGCAAAAGCCCCGTCAACTTCGCCGGGATCGATCCGGTCTAGCACGCTCCGGTCCTCCGGCCGGATCTCGTTGCAGACAGCTGTTGCCCATGCATCGGCAAGCGCCACGTCATGGGAAAAGATGGTGACGGCATCAGCGATCCCGAAGGAGATTGACGGCCCGACCGTTGCCGAAGAGGTGCAGATGCCGAGCACCCGGTCCTGCGGCGGTACGACAAAGGCGATCCTGTTGGAAAGGGAAGCGTCTCCCGCATGGACACCGACCCGCACCGGCCGGTCGGTTACGAGGGCGATGTCGCCGCCGTTGTCGATCACGCCGAACGATGCACCTCCCTCCTGCATCGCCTCGATGCCGGCCCATGCGATCGCACCAGCCACCGCCGCCATCGGGCCGACGCCGGCCTTCCGTGATGCAACTGCCATACGGACGATCACGCGGTCATCCGTGTCCGGGACATAGGGATCGAACGTGGAAGCAAAAAAAGGGTCGCGGGCGATATAGGCCTCCAGTTCCTGCCGTGCTGCAAGCATCCCTGCGGTGGCCGCCTTTACGTGCCGGGGGTCGTCCGCGAGGATCGTTGCGATCGTTTCCCGGAACCGGAACGGCACCCGGATCATAGCGGCAGGGTCAGCGCACGGTGCGGGCAGGCATCGATGCATTTCCCGCAGAGGATGCACTTCTCCTCTTCAAGCAACAGTCTCCAGTCCGCATCGAACGAGAAGACCTCGCGGGGGCAGACGCTGATGCATGCCCCGCAGTCCACGCACTCGCTCTCGTTGAGGTGGATGCCGTGCTCGAGGATCCGCACCTGGGCACCGAGACCCGTCATGGAGTCGCGGACGAGCCTGCACTGGTCATCGGGGACATCGATGAGCGCTTCCCCTTCGGATGAATCGATCACCGCCCGTTCCACGTTGATCAGGACCCCCGTGTCACGGACCACCTGCGCAATGATCGGCCTCCGCCCCTTGCCGCGCGAGAAGTTGACGAGAAGCTTCATTTCAGCCACCTCCCGCCGAGCAGCTTCCCAAGGTCCATCGCTGTGAGGAGTGCGATGACGCGGTGCTCCCTGTCCACTACCGGCAGTGCGCTGATATTGTTCTGTTCCAGTTTCTGAATAGCGATATCGACAGCCTCGTCCGGTGTCGCCGTGATCACTTTTTTCTTCATGATATCCCTGACCAGGTGGGCCTTGCCGGGATTTGCCACTGCCTTTGAGACATCGAATGTGGTGACAATGCCGACCAGTGTTCCCTGTTCGTTCACCACCGGGAGGTGGTTGGTCTCGCCCTTGAGGAGTTTCTTTGCCGCGGTCCGGATCTCTTCGGTCTCGCTGATCGTGATCACGGATCGGTCCATGATGTCCAGCACGCGGGGGCCTTTGGAAGTCTGGTGCATCGGTCGTGCAGTTTTGCCGGGATCGATCGCGCGTGTCGGGAGCGCCAGCTCCATGCGACCGCGCTCCACCCATTGTTTCAGCTCGAGCGCCACCTTCCGCGCCCTGCGGAAACTGGAGAGCGAGGAGGTCCTGACTTCCTCCCCGTTGAGCTCGACCGTGCCGCTGCGGAGCTCCGCGTAGGAGACATTCCGCAGTGCCGGGCGGGACCGGCTGGGCACGCCGTAATCGAGGATATCGACCGATATGTCCTCGTCGCGGACTGCCGTGGCGCGGACCACATCGATATCGAGTACCGGCAGCGGCACCCCAAGCCCGACATAAAGCGTCACCCCGTACCCTGACATGGTCGCTGCCCGCAGGTATTCCTGCGACATCTGTTTCAGGTCCCCCGTGACCATCAGCGTTCCGAACCCCCCGGCCGGGGAGTGCTGGGTGCCTTCGCCGATGACCATGCCGGGCGCCCCGCAGAGGAAGATGGGGACGCCGCTGCCGATCAGCCGGAGTTTCGGGTCGTTCGATATCGGGTTGAGGACGCCGGAACCCGAGAACGTGATGTTGCTGCAGCCGGGGAGCAGCGTTCCCATGTAGGTATGGAGCACATGGTCTGTCGTGTTCGTTGCCGCATTGTAGCGCTGGTAAGCGTTCCGCGGGTTGCACATAATCGCCTGGTTGAGGTTCTCCAGTACCAGGTCCGTGGTGATCATCCGCCGCGGGTAACAGTCGGTACCGTGGGAACTTGCCCGGAGCTCCACGGATTTTCCCGCCACGAGGTCCTCGATCACGTGTGCCCCGCCGTACTCGGCCTCGAGCGTATCGGACTGCTGGGTGGCACCGATATAGGTATCAACTGCCGCAAGCCCGCCGTAGGCTTCCACATTGTTCAGCCAGATCCGCTCCATGCGGATCGGCGGCTCGGCATGGCCGAAGTTGAGGAACGCACCGGAGGAGCACATCGCCCCGAAGGTCCCGGTCGTGACGACATCGACCTCCTTCAGCGCTCCCTCTTCCCCGAGTTCGGCAACGATCGCGGGCATCTCTTCTGCAGTGACGACCCGGGCGCTCCCCTCGCGGATGCGTTCATTGATCTGCCCGATAGACTTGTGCATACAGAGAATATTCTCTTTTCCGAATATTTAAGGCAATTGTTATTACTTATGGTAATAAATGCTATTTAATCCCGGAGATCAATGATCCTGTATATGGATGTGCATTCCTTCATTGAGGAGATGGAACAGCTTGCTCCGCCCTGTCTGGCCGAGGACTTCGATGCGGGGAAGATCGGGCTTATTGTTGAAGGAAACCCGGAGTTCTCGACCGTCTGTTGTGCCCTTGACGCGACACCGGCCGTGGTAAAAGAGGCCGTCCGGATGAACGCCGGCATGCTGGTCGTCCACCATACGCCCCTCTGGACGCCCCTCACGGCTGTTACCGGCCGCACCGCGTCGATTATGCGTGACGTGCTTTCGGCCGGTATGAACCTCTGGGTCATGCACACCAATTACGACCGGGCCGACGAAGGGGTGAATGACGCACTCGCCGAGCTCCTCTCGCTCAGTGACGTCTCTCCGATGTCGCTTGGGCTGGTTGGAACCTGCATGATCTCCCCTGCCGAGATCTCCCGGCGGCTCGGCTGCCCCCTGCGTGTCTGGGGGGCCCTCGGCTCCGTTAAACGACTGGCGATCGTGGCCGGCAGCGGGTTCGATCCCGGATTCCTTGCGGAGGCAAAGGAACAGGGGGCGGATGCCTTCCTCTCTGCTGAAATGAAACATGCCGTTGTGCGCTCCGCCCCCCTTCCCTGCATCGAAGCCACGCACTATGCGCTCGAGGCGCCGGCCATGGTGCGGCTTGCGGCCCGGCGCGGGTGGCAGTATATCGACGACCCCCCGCTCCTGCAGACCATCCCATGAACGGTATCTGGCAGTACCTCGGGGAACGGAAGGTCCTTGATGAGGATGTCCGCGGGAAGATCGAGGCAGCGTTTGGCACCCGGGGGAAAAAGGCACTTGTGGCTATCGACGAGGGAAAAGTGAAGAAATACCTTGACTTTTTTGTTGTGGAAGGCAGGACTGCCCGCTATATCGTCGAAGAGGAATTCTGCACCTGCGGGGACTTCCTGTACCGGGGGAGGAACTGCTGGCACCTGCTGGCGGTCAGAATCGCACAGAGTACCGGCTCGTTCGAATCCGTGGACAGCTGGTACCAGGACCAGCTGAAGGAAAACCCGAAGTAAAACTGTTGCACCGGGCTCAACGGTGCCTGATTTACGACAGGTTGCTTCCCCGCCGGCCTGGATAAGCGTTTTATCCTGTCCAATCCGAAATATCCCTGTATATCTGACAAACGTGATCCTGTTGGATCCTGCGGGAGATGCCGTGAAAAAATCAACGCCGACCAGGAAAATACGCGATCGGAAGGAACCAGTAACGGTAAAGCATATCCGCCAGATCGATATCCTCAAAGGCCTGGCAATCATCTCGGTCGTCCTGATACATACCTGGTCCGACAGGATTCTCCTGGCGATCGGCGCCCCGTTCCACATCTGGCAGGCGGTGCCGGTCTTTATCCTGCTGTCCGCATTTACCGGCACCTATGCCCTGGTAACCTATGGAAAAAAAACGCTGGCCCAGTCTTACGACATCTCAATTCTTATCCGCAGGCTGAAGCGGATCCTCGTACCCTACCTGGTCATCTGGATCTGCCAGATACTCATCATCATATACATCATTCTTTCAAAAAATCCCAATATTGCCGTCTATACCGTGAATTATTTCAATTCCCTGGGATTCGATCTGATACTCAACTTTTTTTCCGGGGGGCAGGGTCCGGGAAACTACTTCATCCCTGTAATATTGCAGCAGATTCTCATCGTACCTGTCCTGTACTATCTTGCACTGAAATCACCTGACAAAATGCTGGTTGCAGCTTTTTTTCTCGATCTCGCTCTTGAATATCTTGCCCTCATTGCCGGCATTCCGGCAGGGTTGTTCAACATTCTCTATATCCATTTCCTATTTTTAGGAGCCCTTGGAGTCTGGCTCGTATTCCGGAAAGATCAGGTACCCAGATGGCTTTTCATCGGGGGCATCGCCAGTTTTGCGTATATTTTTGCCGTGGGCTACCTGAAATTCCAGTTCTGGTTCCTGTATCCTCCGGACAGTTTTTTCACCGCATTTGCTTATTTCTGGACAGTCCTCATTGTCATTCTGGGGCTGAAGTTCATTCCATCCGGTTCGTCACACCGGCTCTATACGTTCCTTGAGCAACTGGGTAAGGCTTCGTGGCATATTTTCCTCGTCCAGATGACACTGTTTTTCGTTTTCATCCCAAACATACAATTCCTGTTCGCAGGTTTCACATTCTTACTGGTGCCGTTCAATCTGGCGGCATGTTTATCTCTGGGATACGGGTTCTATCTGGCGCAGAGGTGGGCATCGGGAAGATACGGCAGGAAGGGGACCGCGTCACCATGAAAATTCAACCTGCTCTCCGAATCAGGAATACCCGGCACCGGATGCAACCGGGCCGGTACACCGATAATGAAAATTTTGCATAATGGGACAGACTCCGGGATGACCCTGCATTCACGTGAACACGAGCAGACCGGCCAGACGGGATTGCATTACAAGAAACTTTTTGCGGGAGGCCATTGACCCAGACTGCCGTGACCTGGTGAAAAATGCCCGTAAGCAAAATCCCGGTGAACGACCCGGTCCAGCGGACTGGCGATACGCGTTTTTCCAGGATCAGGAATACCCCGTTTATATGATATGCATCGGATTTTCGTGATATTTCGTCCGAAGAAGAGATCTGATTCCTGCACTACCAAAACCGCCCTTCACCGGTTCCCTTCACCGCAGCAATCTATAAACCCTTTTTCTACTATGCTCTGTACTGGCAATGTCCAAGTATCATAACCCCGGGATCGAGACGCTGGACCGGGCCGGCCTCGATTCGCTGATCGATGAGCGGGTGAGGTACACCGTCCGGTACGCCCATGAACACTCAGCGTTCTACCGGCACTGGTTCGAAAAGAACGGGATCGATCCGGGCGATATCCGCGTCCACGAGGATCTGCTGCAACTCCCCATCGTTTCCGGCCGCACCATCCGCGAGCACCAGCCGCCGAACACGCCGGATTTCCAGTTCCTTTCTACGGCCTGGGGAGACATCTTCACCATTCAGGAGACGAGCGGTACGAGCGGGACACCCAAGAGTTTCTTTCTCACGTGGGACGACTGGAAACGGTACGCGGAGAAATATGCCCGGAGTTTTGTCTCACAGGGGTTTGGTCCCGATGACAGGGTGGTCGTATGCGCCTCGTACGGCATGAACGTGGGAGCAAATACGATGACGCTTGCCGCCCAGAGACTTAAGATGACCATTATCCCGTTCGGCAGGTGCGACTTCGCGTCAAGGGTCATCACGGCATACCGCCCGACGGCGATCGTGGGGAGCGTATTCAAGTTCCTCCGGCTCGCAGAAAGGCTGGAGCAGGAAGGGATCCGGATAAAAGAGACCTCAGTTCAGAGACTGATCGTTGGTGGCGAGAGTTTTTCAGATGAGTCCCGTGCCTACCTTGCGGAGAGGTGGGGATGTCCGGTATACAACACCTACGGAAGCACGGAGGGGACGATGTGCGGGGAGTGCACGGAACTCGCCGGGCTCCACGTCCCGGAAGACCTCGTCCACCTTGACATTTACGACCCGCAGATGAAAGCGTTTGTTTCCGATGGCAACTGCGGACGGGCCGTCCTTACCACGCTCCTCCCGGAGGGTTCACAGACAGGCACTCTCCTGCTCAACTATGACACCGAGGATACGACGGCAGTATTCTCACGGGAGCGGTGTGCCTGTGGCAGGACGCACATGCGGATCTTCAACCCGCAGAGGGAGGCCGAAACGGTCTGGGTCGTCGGGAATTCCTTGAACCGGGTGGACGTGGAGGCCGCGGTCTTCCAGCCGGAAAACATGCAGTTCCTCAATGGCGAATACGAGGCATTCATCTACGACGGTGGATCGCCGGGGGAGGTCCTGATGCGGGTGAGCGTGGAGTGCACGGATCCGGAGACCGCTGACCGGAGGCTCATCGAAGACCGTTTTATCGGCCATTTCTTAAAAAACAAGAAGAACCTCGTATCTCATTACGAGGACAGGACATTCTCCCTGCTGATCAATTTCGTCCATCCGGGAGAGCTTGAGCTGCACAGACTCAGGGGGCGGCCAAAACGTCTTGTCGACCGCCGGGCAGGTATAGGGTACATATCCCTTTTTTTCTGCGGGGATACCTCGTGCAAGGGAACTTTTGTTACCCTGCCCGGGGACAGTCACCGGCGTTCAGGCGCGAGACGATCGGCGATCGTGACTGCCTCTTCTGCATTTTCCGCATACGCGTCGGCACCGATCTGTTCCCAGAGCTCGGGAACGATCCTGAACGGATAGCCCCCTACGATGATCGTTGCCCCTGCGGTCCCCCGGTCCGCACGCAGCGAACGGATAAGGTACTGGACATCGGGGAGATGGCGCGGCATGGTCGCGGACAGGGCGATGACATCGGCCTTCCGGTCCCGCGCCGCTTCAAGGATGCTCTGTACCGGTGTGTTTGCCCCGGTATAATACGTGTCCCAGCCGTCCAACTCGAAAAAGTCGGTTACCATGCGGATCCCGACACTATGAAGTTCCGTCCCGACACCGGCAGCGATGACGGTCGTACCCCTTCGTCCTTTCTTACCCCTGCCCGAAGAGAGGAACCGGTCGTGCAGACGGGCCATGAGGGTTTCGACGGAAGCAGTTACGAAATGCTCCTGCGCGATACTGACCTGCTGCATCTGCCAGAGCCTTCCCGTTTCCTGCAGCACCGGCTGGAAGACGTGGAGATAAATATCCTTCAACGGCGTGCCGGACCTGACCGCATCCTTAAGTATCCCCCCCGCCTGTTCCCGATCCGCCGCGATGAGAGCGGAAAGGAACGACCGGGCAACATCGGCAACCGGGTTGTCCGCGGTGATATACGAGGGAATATCCGGGGAGATATGTTTGAGAATGGCCAGATTCTCGGTAAGATAACTCCCGGCCTTCTCGCGGAAATCCGGGGGCAGTTCCTTTTTGAGGACTTCACCCAGCGCAACGAGGAGAAGGGATACGTGGTTCTTCGGGAAGTGCAGTGCGGTGAAATGTACCTTTGCCCAGCAGGCATGGTCGATAAAAACAGCCGGGTTATCCATTGCAAGCGATTCCTCAAGACTGCTGATGAGATCCCGGAACTCTTCCAGTACCCTCATCTTCTGGGAGGCGCTGGTGGTACGCCAGCTGCCCGGGTGGTTCTTCTCAAACTGGTCCAGTGCCTTTCCTGCAAGGTAATCCCGATCCAGTCTGACGTGATGGTATACGGGTACTCCGGCCTTATCCATTCGTGTCCTCCTCTCTCTTCCGGTTCTAAAGAGAGAATCTGGCTGGAGGGTTATTATTATTCCCTCCGGATCGATCCCGGTTGTCCGGAAACGACACGGGACAAGGGGGTTCACGGAATGGAGTGTGCCGGGGGATACCCGCTGTCATACTTGCCTGTCCGGCAAACCTGAATGTACCGCCAATCACACCATCGCGGGTGATCCGGATCGAAGATGCCGCTTCGGCCTGTGTCCCTGTGGACAGCTGGTACCATGACCCCCTGCGAAATACCCTCAAGCAAAACCTAGATTAGCGTTTGCAGTCTACAGTACTGACGATTAAGTGGTTTTTCATGCTCGAAGAGGAATACCAGCTCGATTATTTCAAGACCCAGGGCCTGACCCGGAAGATCTGCAAGGCGTGCGGCTCGGCGTTCTGGACCCGCGACAGCTCACGGGAGATCTGCGGGGATGCGCCCTGCGAGCCGTATAATTTCATCGGCGACCCGATCTTCCGACCCCACACCCTCGACACGATGCGCGAGGCATTCCTCTCGTTCTTTGAGAAGCAGGGGCATACACGGGTGGAACGCTACCCGGTCGTTGCCCGGTGGCGTGATGACATCTATCTCACCATCGCGTCTATCGCCGATTTCCAGCCGTACGTAACCGGCGGTATCGTGCCGCCGCCGGCAAACCCGCTGACGATCTCCCAGCCATGCATCCGCCTGAACGATCTCGATTCAGTGGGACGGTCGGGCAGGCACCTGACCACGTTCGAGATGATGGCGCACCATGCCTTCAACACGCCCAACGAGGAGATCTACTGGAAGGACCGGACCGTTGAACTCTGCGACCAGTTCATCGCATCCATCGGGGGCGATATCAACCGGGTCACGTACAAGGAACACCCGTGGATCGGCGGAGGCAATGCCGGGCCGAGCGTTGAAGTACTGATCGGGGGCCTCGAGATAGCAACGCTGGTGTTCATGAGCCTTGGCCGGCAGAAAACTGCCGGGAAGGGCTACGAGCTGAACGGTGAGATGTATTACCCGATGAAACTTCGGATTGTCGATACCGGGTACGGGCTCGAGCGGCTGGTCTGGGCCTCGAAGGGCTCCCCCACGATCTACGACGCGGTTTTTCCGGAGATGGTCAGCCACGTAATGAGTTCCGCAGGTCTCAGCCACATGCTCGACAACAAGGATTACACGAAGATCCTTGCCCTGAATGCAAAATTTGCCGGCCTCATGGACATCTCGGGGACGAACCTCTTCACCCTGCGCAAGAAAGTTGCCGCGGCCATCGACGTCTCTCCCGAGAAACTGGACAAGATGATTACACCCATCGAGAAAGTGTACGCGATCGTAGACCACACCCGCTGTCTTGCCTACATGCTCGGCGACTGCATCGTCCCCTCCAATGTCCGCGAAGGGTACCTCGCACGGCTGGTGATCCGGCGGACCCTGCGCATGATGAACGATCTCCGGATCGGGGAGCCGCTTGCCGAGCTGATCGAGCAGCAGACCCGGATCCTCGGCAACCGGAAATTCGAGCAGGACATCGCCGTTGTCCGCGAGATCGTGGACCGCGAGACCGAGAAATACGCCTCTACGCTCGAACGCGGGACGCGGATCGTCCAGAAAGTGGCAAAGAGCTACAAGGCAAAGAGCCAGCGGGTCCCTCTATCAGAGATCATGGTTCTCTACGACTCCCATGGTATCCAGCCGGAGATGATCAAGGATATTGCCACGAAGGAAGGGGCGGTCGTCGATCTCCCGGACAACTTCTACTCCATGGTCGCAGACATGCATTCCGAGTCCAAGAAGGAGGCCGAGGAGGACACAACCAAGAAATATGCGGAACGGGTGCAGGTACTGCCGCCCACGAAGAAGCTCTATTACGACCAGCCTTCGGACATCGAGTTCGAGGGGGTCGTGCTCGACTTCTTCGACGAGTACGCGGTCCTCGACCAGACCCTCTTCTACCCGGAGGGGGGCGGCCAGCCTGCCGATACCGGTTCGCTCGTCAGCGCGGAGAGCATGGTGCGGGTCGACAGCGTGGTCAAGGCCGGGGAGGTCGTCCTCCACCACATCACCGGCGGCGTGCTGCGGCGCGGCGAACGGGTGAAAGGGATGGTCGACGAGGAACGGCGCTGGTCACTGATGCGCCACCATACGGCGACCCACATCCTCCTCCATGCGGCCAAAGAGGTGCTCGGCGCCCATATCCACCAGGCCGGTGCGCAGAAAGGCAGCGAGAGCTCGCGGGTCGATATCCGCCACTTCAAGCATATCACGCCGGACGAGATCCACCGCATCGAGATCGCGGCAAACCGCATGATCATGACCAGCCAGCCGGTCGAGATCTCCATCGAGGACCGGACAAAGGCCGAGCAGAAATACGGCTTCTCGCTCTACCAGGGGGGCGTCCCCCCGGGCAGGGACATACGCGTTGTCAGGGTGGCAGGCGATGTCGAGGCCTGCGCGGGCACGCACTGCCAGAGTACCGGGGAGGTCGGCGTGATCAAGATCATACGGGTCGAGCACATCCAGGACGGCATCGAGCGGATCGAGTTCGCTGCCGGTGTTGCCGCGATCTATTACATGCAGCACCTCGAGCAGATCGTCGCTGCCTCGTCCGATGTCCTGTCGGTCCAGTTCGAAAACCTTCCGGCCACCGTCACCCGGTTCTTCACGGAATGGAAAGAGCAGAAGAAGGAAGTCGAGCGCATGAGTGCACGGCTGGTCGAACTGGAGACGGGCTCGCTGGTGGCGGAATCCATCGGTGGTATCGCCGTGGTTGTCCGCCGCATCGACCTGCCCCAGAAAGAACTCGCTCTCCTTGCAGGCTCCGTGGCAGAAAAAGGCGGGGTGGCCCTCATCGCCGGCGCGGGAGAGGCCGCCCGCGTGGTTCTTGCATCCGGCGACTCCCGCGTGAACGCCGGGGAGATCATCGGCCAGGTCTGCAGCCTCCTCGGCGGCAAAGGCGGGGGCAGACCCTCCCTGGCACAGGGCGGCGGGCCGGACATCAACCAGCTCGACCTTGCACTGAAAGTCGGACGCGAACGGATCATTGCTTCCCTCCATGGCTGATAACGTCGTTGTGATGGAACCCGGCGATGAACGGGCGCAGAAGATCGCAAAAGCGATCGCGAGTCCTACCGCAGGCGAGATCCTCCAGATCCTTGCGGAAAATCCCAAAAGCCTGACAGATATTACGGACCGGCTTGCACTGCCCATGAACACGGCCAAGTACCATGTTGACAACCTCCTCGACGCCGGGGTCATCTCCGTGGCAGATACGAAATACAGTGTCAAGGGCCGGGAAGTGAAGATATATTCGCTCACGAACCAGCTCCTGATCGTCGCCCCGCGCCGCTCGGATATCCGGTCCCTGCTGCTGAAATATGCGTCCCTGTTCGGGATCGTTGCCGTGGCATCGCTTGCAGTGTCCTCCATCCTGCCCCTCGTATCGGACTGGGGCATGCATGCTGCGACCGTCGAGGCCCCGGCTCCTGCCGTGGCAGGGAACGGTGCCGGGCGCGAAGCCGGCATGCTTACCCTGAAAGCAGGTTATGATGGCATTGCCGCTTCACCGGCTGCCCTGGATCCGGCCCTTGCATTCTTCCTCGGCGGGCTTCTCGTGATCTTCGTCCTGGTCTGCTACGAAGCCTGGCTCTGGAAAAAGAGATGAAACCGAATCAGCCTTTTTCCCCGGCACTGAACATTGCCGGATACTTTAAAAAAAATAGTCACGTGAGTAAATTTTCTCCCCCCGTGTGCCACTGTAAAGTCGAAGAGCCTGAAGACTCTTCTCCAGACTCCGCTTCCCTTCGGAGAACTGGAGTCTCCCCCAAGGGGGGCGGGGCACACTGCGATAGTGCCCGAACAGGTAATACAGAACCATCGCATAGTGCAGGGGCAGTCAGGGAAGAACAGCATACCTGCCCGAAGGGCTGGTGTGATGTGAATGGAACCATCAGGTTCTTCGTTGTGGCACTGTCCCCTCCGTCAACAGGTGTTTTGTATTTTTTTTGCTTGATAGAAAACCTCTTTTTTACCTTGTCTCGTTCCTCGATAGGAGATTGCGAGAGTGACCCCCTCTCTCCCCCAGAGGGGGAGGCAGCGAAGGTCTGATGACCTTCTCGATTTCGTTGTCTGATGACCACTCAATCAGCCCAAGGGGAGCCGCCCCCCTGACCCCCGATTATTTCAGAGGTTTTAGATCACCTTTCTGAAAGACTATCGCATCGGGGGGATGCCCGAGCGGCGGGGGTGGAAGCACGAAGTGCTGGAACCCCCAAGAGCGATTATTTGTTTATTGTAATAGGATTTCTACAGAGCAATTTTTTTCAAAAAAAAAATTTCGTTACCGGTCGCGCCGACGCATCAGCACGGTCAGCATTCCTGCAAACGCGAGACCGGAGATCGCCGTGATCGGCGGGAGGGGAGATGCTGTAGTGGTCGGCCACGGGGTGGGGACCGTATTTGTGGTGGCGGGGGTTGTCCTGGCTGCCGCCGCTGTGGTCGCGGCAACCGCAGTCGGTTGCGTGGTGGGGGCGGTCACGGTGAAGCTCTTCTCCCCGATGAACCCGTTCGTGTCACTGAACTCGACCTTGTAATCCCCGCTGCTGCTGACAGCGACTTTCTGGGTGAAGACGCCAGCGTTGTTCTTGATATCGGCCTTCGTCTGGATCCACTGGGGCCCGAAGATCCTTCCGTCAGGGCCGTCCACTTCGATCTCGACCCCGTCGTTTCCCCCGTTTGCGATGTTCCCTTCGATCCGCAGGGCCTCCCCGATATCCTGGGCCGGGGGGGAGGTGATCGTGATATCCCCGGAACGGTCGACGATCGTGATCAGCTGGCGGAGCTTGGAATCGGAGCGGAAGCTGGCATCATCGATGCCCTTGTACTGTATCTCTGCCTTGTATGTCCCCCCGGGCAGGCCCTGGGTATCGAAGATGACGTACTGGGTATTGTGGTCGCTCTGGATCGTAACAGGCTGGTCCCGGATCTCCGTCGCAGTGTAGGAGGACTGGTACAGGACAAGGTCGAATGATGTCCCTGCGGGGAAGTCGCTGTCAATGGAGCACCTGAGGGGCACGCCGGCCTGCACACTGTCGGAACAGTTGAGGTAGAGCCCGTATGCCGATACCGTTCCCACGGTACACATCAGGAAAAGTGCGATGAGCAGGATCCTCTTCATGTCTACAGGGTCATATGTCCGGCATTAAAATCTTATCCATAGGCCATGTCCGCGGGAACGGGCGGGAAGCGGGCAGGAGAGAGACCGTGCAACGCGGGGTCAGACCATGCCGATAAAATTCCTGAGCATCCGGAGCCCCGTAGCGCCGCTCTTCTCCGGGTGGAACTGGACGCCGTAGGCATTGCCGTGGCAGACCGCTGAAGCAAAGGGGCGGATATACTCGGTAGTGGTAAGCGTATACTCGGGCAGGGTGTCGGCATAGTAGGAATGGACAAAGTACACGTACTCTTCGTCGCCCATACCGGCAAGGAGCGGGTCATCCGGTTTATCCCGCCGGAGCGAGTTCCAGCCCATGTGGGGCACCTTGAACCCGGCAGCTTTCGGGAACCTCTTCACGCTGCCCGGGATAAGTCCGAGGCCTTCGTGGATGCCGTGCTCCTCGCTCGTCTCCATGAGCATCTGCATGCCCAGGCAGATGCCCAGCAGGGGGACGGAGCGCGTTGCATCGACCACGGTCGATTTCAGGGCACCGAGCTGCTCCATTCCCTCGTGGAACGCTCCGACGCCGGGCAGGACGAGCCCGTCCGCAGCGGCAATCTCCTCGGCGCTGCAGGTGATGACAGCACGGGCCCCTGCCTTCTCGAGTCCCCGTATCACGCTCCTCAGGTTTCCGAGGCCGTAGTCAATAATGGCTATCTGTGTCACCGCTGCTCCTTTCCCTGCCCCACCCTCTGCTTATCAGTCGTCCATCCTGCGGCAAGGCCCCATGTGCCGGGCAGTCCTCCGCGATCCGGGGATCAATGCCATATCGCCCGGCGGGCACATGAAACATCCGATCCGGTCCGGCCGGTTCCGGGGGAATCTGGGGCGTCTCCCTCCAGTAATATGCTGTACAAAAATAAAAACCAGCGTGCAGTAAGCAGGGCGCAGGGACCCGCGGATATCCCCTGCAGTCCTGCCGGTGTCGGTCAGTCCAGGTGCGGGAGCATTGATAAATACCCATCTTTCCCACTGTTATGGTAGACATGATCGATACCTGGCTGTTTGCCGCATTCTGCCTGGCGCTCGTTGCCCTGGGGGTGTTCGTCCGCGTGCTGCGCTCGAGGACACGAAATGATCGGTACCTTGCGGCAATGGTCGCGGTCACGGGGATTTCTGCAGCGGGACTTACCCTGAGCATCGCTGCCGGGACCCTCGTTATTCTTGATGCTACGATCGTTGTCATCCTCCTCTGTTTTGCCGGCATCATCGCCCGGGCGAAGTTCGGGGGTACAGGCGCATGAGTTCAATGGTCGCGGATGTCCTCATCTGGGTGCTTCTTGCCGCCGGTGTCGGTTTCGGGATACTGGGTTTTGCCCGGCCTGCTGATCTTCCCGGAGATCCGGAGCCGGATGTTCACGGCATCGCGTGCCGCGCTCATCAGCATCAGCCTGATCAGCTTTTCCGTTATTATATTCGGTATCAGCGGGTTCCTTGGCGGCGGCGGGGACCAGTACGCCGTGCTGGTCATCCATACCATCTTCCTCCTTGGCGTCTGTGCCCTTGCAAATATGTTCATCTCGCGGATTATTCTTGAAAAGGCTCCCGATACCTGCCTTTGCGTGGATGATGCCGGTGCGGTGCAGGACGCGCCCGGGAACAGGAAATAACCTGACTTTTTTAAAAATAGCCCGGATGTTTTTTTCCGAAGGTCGGGGTGCCTGAAAAAAGGGGTGCCCGGCAACCGGGCATGGTCCGGCAGGGAGGATACCTGTCCCCTTCACTCCGGCCGGGTTTTTCCTCGTCCGGTTCCATGAAACAGAGCACTGCGGAGATCCCGAGAACGACAACGGCAGGCATGTAGAGAAAGAGCATGTTCAGGGATCCGGCAATCGGTACTGAGAGGGTGATGAATACGGCAGCGAAGATCAGCATCCACCCGGCAAACCGCGTCTCCTTGTTGGCAATCACCGCACCCATCAGCCCGAGACTGGAAAACAATGCGGCCTGGACTCCCGAAAGGGTCTGGTCGCTGCTGACAGCGGACAGGATCACGTAGATCGCGGTCAGGATCCCCAGAATACCCCCGATAAGCCCCAGAATGAACTGTTTTTTCATAGTTTTACGGTGGGTGCGGATGAGGATAAAGGTTGCCGTTTGCGTTCGTGCGGGCAGGAGGAGTGCCCGGGCCCGGAAAACCGCTTCCGGCACCCCGGCATAATGCGCGTTCTCTCCCGAAGGAATTGTGCTGTCCCGGAAATGAAATCCCGTGATATGCAAAGGAATATTGAAACCGGGGAAAATCTGAAGGATTGCGCATTTCGTGATGTATCGCTTTGATAATCAGTTGTAAGGAAAATAGTGCCCGTTTCCATTGAACAAAGTGATGGTTTATCATGTTTCTATGCTCAAAAATGCCAATGCGACCAAAATATTTATTAACGGTTAAATTAAGAGAAAATATAACCCTTTCCGGTAGGAGGTGGATACCAACATGGCAGCAGCAAAGAAGGCGGCTAAGAAGCCGGAAGCAAAGAAGCCCGCAAAGAAGGCGGCAGCAAAGAAGAAATAATCTTTGCCAATTAACACTACACTTTTTCTCAAACTATTTTACGGTTTTTCTTGGATCTTTTTCCTGCGATCTTGGATCCTCATCCGGTCATATCAGTTTTCCAGTAATGGTACCTGAGCCCCGTTCGCCCGGGCCGTTGCCGGGCAGCAGACCTGCAGCGCAGGGCGGGTCGGGCGGTGTACTTTCGATCCGGGTAATCAGGGCATGGATGGAAAACGCACCATGATTTTCATATTTTTCCGGCTCCGCACGGGCCGCGATTATGAAAAAAATACTTCGCTCAACTCCCCGGGTGTGATAAAGTTGAAAAATTATCTTTTCCCACTTACGTCATATCTGTTGCACATTTTGTTAAAGTCACAATACTTTATATAGTAATACATTTACTCTAAAATTATGGCATTCATAAAGAACGATGAGGCAGTATCTCCTGTGATTGGTGTGATCCTGATGGTCGCAATCACCGTGATCCTTGCAGCGGTGATTGCTGCATTTGTATTCGGTATGGCAGGAAATATCTCCAAGACCAAGGTAGTTGCAGCTACTGCACAGAAACCTGACGCAGATCACATTACCGTTACCTACCAGGGTGGCCAGGATGCGGGCACGATGCAGTTTGCCTGTATCTCTGTCAACGACAACCCGGTGTTCATGATGGGTCCGACAGGAGGCGCAGCAACGCTTCAGGTCGGATGCAGTACTACGATCACCTCTGCCGTAACAGGAGGATTTGCAGGTAAGACGCATGTTGTCGTTACCGGAACCTTCTCTGATGGCAGCTCCCAGGTCATCCTTGACAACTCCATATAATTTTTTCTCTTTTTCTCCTTGTAAGTCCTGATGCGTTGGCATGAAGTATCTGATTTAAATCCCTCTGTTTCACAAATTTCAAAAGACCTGGAGTCCTGTTTACGTACCTGGTTTTTTTATAATATTATCCTGAGACAATTTTTTTTTACACGAAGAAAAAAAGGACACGAATCATTTACACCACGCCCGGACCCCTTCGGTTTCCGGGCCGGAATCCGCACTTTTTATGCCGCAGAGAAGGGAGAAACGCGGGCTGAGGGAGAGAAATCATCGAAGAGGAATGAAATCATCGCTGAAGAAGAGTAAGCGCCTTTCACATCAAGGCAAAAAAGTGCGCCGACCGGGACTCGAACCCGGGTTTAGGCGTTGGCAACGCCTAGTGATAACCACTACACTATCGGCGCAGTGTGCTCTACAGTGTGGGAATTCAAATGATTTAAGTATATCGAAGGACGGGGAGAAGGGCTGAAAGGCTGAATCCCCCGGCCATGTGCCGGATGAATAAGATAGGGTTTTTGAGTATGATCGCTCTATCTAATAAGAGATGATCCCTCTCTTCATTGACTGCACCGGCAGGCGCATCGTGATCTTCGGAGGGGGGGATGTGGCCGCACGGAAGGCCGCCTATTTTTCGGGCAATGCCGACGTGACGGTCGTGAGCCGGTCGTTCGTGCCGGCATTCGAGGGACTGAAAATCACCCGGCAGGAACTCGATCTCGCCAAAACGAACAGCAGGAAACTCGCAAACATTCTCACCGGCGCGTTCCTCGTCATCGCCGCGGTCTCCGACCCGGAGGTGAACAACCGGATCGGCAGGCTCTGCAAGGTGACGGGGATCCTCTTCAACAATGCGGACGGCGAGACCGGCGACGTGATCCTCCCGGCCGTTTCCCGCGGGGAGAATTACACCCTCGCGATAAGCACCGGCGGGAACAGCCCTGCGGTCTCCCGGTACGTCCGCGAGCGGATCGAGGATGCCATCCCGGCGCTGGACGACATGATCGCGCTCCAGGGCCGGCTCCGGGAAGTGCTGAAAGTCCAGGAACCCGACCAGAAGAAACGCTCCGCGATCCTCTCAAAGGTCCTGAACGACCCGACGGTATGGGCCGGTCTCGAATCCGACCGGCCCGATGTATGGGAGGATATCCGGGCGAGGTACCTGCATGGCTGACCCGGCCGTCCCGCTCGCGATCGCCGGGGTGAGCCACCACACGGCAAACGTGACCACGATCGAGGCGTTCCGGTTTCCCGGCGAAGAGGAGTTCCTCGTGGCAGCACGCGACCGGTTTGCCGGCGTCATGCTCCTGCAGACCTGCAACCGCGTGGAGGTGCTCGTAGAGGGCGGGGCGGCAGGGCTCCGGGACTTTCTCGCCGGGCAGGGCAGGAAGGAGTTCTTCGTCCACGACGGGCCGGGCGCACTGCGCCACCTCTTTGCCCTGGCATCCGGCATAGACTCGATGATCGTCGGCGAGGACCAGATCATCGGCCAGCTGAAGAAGGCGCTCTCGGATGCACAGGAGGCAGGAACCGCGAGCCCGTTCCTCGAGACCTGCATCAACAAGGCCGTCCACGTAGGGATCGAGGTCCGCAGGCGTACGCTGATCAACCGGGGCTCCGTCTCCATCGGATCCGCCGCCGTCCAGCTGGCCGAGGCGGAGATCGGGACGCTCGCCGGGCGGCACATCCTTGTCATCGGCAGCGGGGAGATGGGGCTCCTCGTCGCGCAGGCGCTCGCGGCAAAACACCTGACAGCGATGTATGTCGCGAACCGGACCTACCGGCGGGCCGAGATCCTTGCCGGAAAGATCGGCGGGAAAGCCGTGAAGTTTGCGGAACTCTACCACTACCTCACCCTCTCGGACGTGGCGATCTCCTGCACCTCCGCGCCGCACCCGGTTGTCCACAAAAAAGAGCTCGCCCGGGCGATGAAGGACCGGTGCTGGCCGGTGGAAGGGCACCCGCGCCCGCTCATCCTGATCGACATCGCCCAGCCCCGGGACGTGGAGGAGGGGGCCGGGACCATCGACGGCGTCCGGCTCTACACGATCGACGATCTCCGGACCGTCAACGAGCAGACCATGAGCACCCGGAAGGCCGAGGCGGACCGGGCGCACGGTTTTGTCGAGGCCGAGCTCGCGATCTTCCTGCGGCACCTCAACCGGAAGACTGCCGACGCGTTCCTCGCCGAGCTCCATACCTGGGCCGAGACCGTGCGGGTCCGGGAGCGGGAACGTGCGATCTCCCGGCTGGGGCACCGGACGAGAAGACGACTGCGATCGTCGACGACCTGACCCGGGTCCTCACCAAGAAACTCCTCACGGACGCGACCTTCTCCATCCGCACGAGCGCCGAGGAGGGCGATCTTGTGGCGGCCGAAGCGCTCGTCCGGGCGATCACGGAAGGGGAACGGATCGAAATGGTGCCCCCGAAAGAATGAGTTTTTCACCAGAGAGATCCCCGTCAAGGGAATTTTTTGTCCGAACCGTGAAAAAAACCGTCCTGGTTTTTCGTTTCTTTTAAAATGGAAGGATAAAGGATAATAGATTGAAAAGAAAGTCTGATATATGCTGAAAAAGCATGCGGTGTCTTTTTTTTTATGCAGCATGATCATATTGATTTTTGTATTCCCGCTGTCCTCGGCGGAACCTCATGCCTATCAGAACAGTTCCCTGGAACTGAAATATGACAGCGATTCTTCATCGTATAGTCTTTATAATTTGAGTTCGGGAGGTCACGCGGTCTATTTCACGAATCCCGGGGAGATCACGATTACCGGAATAAGAATTTTTGGCCAGATGTACGGGAATAATCCTGACAGCCCGGTCCATGTGAGAATCTGGGATAAAAAGTTCAATGGCTTGTACGCGTATGACACAACGTACAAAGAATTCCCCCGTGACGATGCCGACTGGATGACCGTCCCGGTTCCTCCTTTTTCGAGAACCGGTGACTTTTATGTTGCTGTTTTTACCCAGTCCGCTCTCCCGTCCAGTCCCGGTGGCGGGGTCTCCATCGGGTATGATACATCGACAAAATCGGGTCATTCACACATCGTGCTGGGAGGAAACAATAAAAAAGTCCAGGACGTCGCTATCGGACCCGATAAGAATATTCCCCTGTCCCTCATCGACTGGAAGATCCGGGTTCTGTATTCTGAACCAACTGATGCTGTTCCAACCCCTGCCCCCGCCTCCCAACAACAGGACACTCCGTTGCCTCCGGTGTTTCCAGTACCCCTCATCATCATCGCACTACTGGCCGTTGCCGGCGTAAGTGCGGCTGGCTATTCCAGATACCGGCAAAAACCGAAATTGCCGGTTTCCCCCTCCCTGGCTTCATCACCGGCAGTACTGCCGGTCCGGCGCCACCATGATGTGTTCATCAGCTATGCACACACCGACAAACCGGTCGCAGACGCAGTCTGCAACAAACTTGAATCCCGGAATATCCGGTGCTGGATCGCCCCCCGGGATGTACCCCCCGGAAAAAATTTCCCGGAGGCGATCATCGATGGGATCGAGGGAAGCAGGATCATGGTCATCATCTTCTCATCCCATTCGGACGCCTCGGAACATGTGATACGCGAAGTGACAACGGCGATCAACGCATCGCTGATCATCATCCCGTTCAGGATCGAGGATGTGCTGCCTTCTAAATCGATGAAATACCTGATTGGAACTCCCCACGGGCTCGATGCGATAACGCCGCCCCTGGACCAGCATCTCGACACGCTGGTGATTACGGTTAACAATTTTTTATCCGGGGGAGACCGCGAAACTGACCGATGAAGGAATGCGCGTAATGCGGGATAAAAAACAGGGAGTCGAAGGATGAGAAGGGAGGCATAAGCCGACTTTCAACTGTCGAAGAACCCTGACGGGTTCTTCTCTTCCTCGAATCCCGGAGGGGCTTGTCAAAACCCCGACGATGAGAAGGTTGGCGGAGCCAACCTTCGAAGTCGCTTTTGCGGATTCTTCGGATTTAGAAAAACACTTCTTCCCGTGGAAGCCGCCATTTCGGGTTGGGTTTATCTGCCGCATACCCGATGGCGCAGAGTACGACCGGGACGTACTCTTCCGGCAGGAAGAGGACGTCGGCGAATGCGGCCGGGTCGAACCCCCCCATCGGGCACGAGTCCATCCCGAGGGACTTTGCCCCGTTCACCGCGTTCCCGAGCGCGATATGGATCTGCTCCCGGGCGAACACCATGCGCTGTGCCGGGCCCATGGTGCCGATGTAGCCTTTCATCATGGCGGCATACTGCTGGACCTGCTCGTTCGGAATACCGCTGCTCTCCATACCTTCGATCACCTTGTCCACCAGCTGTTCAAGTTCCGTGTTGGCGCAGAAGACGAGGAGGTGCGAGCAGGTGGTGATCTGCGGCTGGTCGTTGGCATGGGGACGGAGGTTCGCCTTGATCTTGGACGCCGTCACCACCTTGATCTTCCACGGCTGGAGGTTGAATGCTGACGGCGCATAGCGGATCATGTCGAGGAGCGCAAACAGTTTTGGCTCCTCGATCATCCTGCCGTCGAACTGCTTGGTCGCATACCTCTGCATGACGATATCCTTAAACTCCATGTCCTGCCTCTCCCGATCCGCTCGTGTTGTATTCCCTGTTGGGTTTCCGGTAAAAAAAAGGTGAGCCTGTTCACGGGAACTTTGCACAAGAGAAGATCCGGGTCACCGGATCTTTGCACAAGAGAAGATCTCACAGGATCTTCGCACCATAGAAGATACCGGTCACGGGATCTTCGCGTATGCCGTGCGGGCGATGGCCGTGACCGTGGCTGCACCGGCACCCGGGCCGGTCATGCGGATCACTTCCAGGACCGGGCCCTTCGAGAAATACACTTCGGCAAAGTCCTGCGCGGGTTCCGTCTGCACGGATTCCGGTTCAAGGGGGTTGCTGCTGCCTTCCGTTTTCAGGAGCAGCTGGGCATGGGCCCGTGCGGTAAACCCGCCGCTGGCATCCCCGATACCGGGAGCCGGGATGTCTGAAAACGTCATGCCGGTATCGGCACGTTCCTCCTTTTCTATGACTCCGATCACGCCGGGAATGCTCTTTTCCGGATAGACCGTGATGGTCTGGACAATCGTGCCCGTCCCTTCCGGCCCTGCGGAAGTATTGGTGAACGTGACAACATATCCCGCCTTCCATCCGAGATCGAGGGCGAGTCTGCTCACCTCGGTTGCATTCTTCTCGCGTGTCCCGGTCAGCGCATACGGGGCAGGGACATCGGCAGGAGCGAGGGCGAGAGCGGCAGGCGACGGGGCGGGTACCGGGGCAGACGGTGGCAGCGCGGCAGGTGCGGACGGGCCGGCGGGGGTGGTGCAGCCCGAAGCGGCCAGTACGGCACAGACGAGGGTGGCAAGGATCAGGTGATTATTCATGATCACCGGTCGATCCGGACGCAAGAAAAAGATGTTCATTTGCGTCCCCCGCCCCGGAAGTGACGGGCAGGAAGAGCCGGGTTACTGCTGTTCCTGTTCCGCACCCCTGATGCAGTAGTAGGCCTTTTTCAGGCCGAGGGTCGCCCGGACCGGGCAGGTCGGGCAGACGCACCCCTTCTTCTCGAAGATGCAGTCCGGGCTCTTCCCGGTCACGCAGAACAGCAGCTGGTCCTCCGCACGCATGCACTCGGTATAGCTCGGGCAGGGCCCGCAGATGCACTTCCTCTTGTTCTCGTCAATGATCTTCTTCCGGTCATCGCTCATCGGGGTCGCTCCATTGTCCGGGTCCGGTACAGCAGTATCCGGATCAATAACTAGATTATCCCCATCTTCATGATAATTAAATCATGCCTGCCCCACTGGTCGGAAGGAAGTTCGGCGTCAACATCGTCCCGGTGCCGGACAAGGGCACCTGCCGGCAGATCCATGTGATCGGGATCTCGGGATCGAGCCGCCAGCAGCCGGAGATGAGCAAGTCCGAGCGCCTCCTCGACCGCGCCCTCGGCCAGTTCCGGGAGTACGGGTGCCAGACGGACTTTATCCGGCTCAAGGACCTGAAGATCTACGAGTGCGAGGGGAACTACTCCGAGAACCCGGCCTACTGCACCTACCCCTGCCAGAGCACGCTCAAGTACGACGACGACCAGATGCAGCGCGTCTACGACGCGGTTCTTGCCTGCGATATCCTGATCCTCTCGACTCCCATCCGCTGGAACAACCATTCGGCCCTTGTCCAGAAATTTGTCGAGCGCATGAACTCGATCGAGAACCAGTACTCGTGGTTCGGGAACCGCATGATACAGGACAAGGTAGCGGGCATGATCATCATCGGCCACGTCGACGGCATCCAGCACGTGGCCGGCAACCTCATGAACTTTTTTTCATGGCTGGGGTTCCACCTTCCCGAGGTGGCGATCGCGTCCTGGGTAGGGGAGAACGACGAGGATACCACGAAGGACTGGGACCAGATCGAGAACAACAAGTACACGCGGGAGGACCTCTCCAACCTCGTTGCAAGCGCGCTCAGGCTGGCCTGCGCCCTGAAGCGGCACGGCGCGGAAGAGGGTGCGGGCACGTAAGGAAACTGCCCGGCACATCCATGATAACCGGATGTACCGGGGAGCTGCCGCAGATACTATACCATAAATACCATGGATTTTCAAAATGTAATCATCGGAAATAAGCAGGTGGTAGTACAACGAGCAGTTTCCCGAAACGCCGGATGAGGAGATCGCGGTCCCGGAATATCCAGCCGCTTCTCCGCGAGGTCAGCCTGACAAAAAATGACCTGATCGCCCCCCTGTTCGTCGACGAACTGATCGCGGCCCCGCGCCCCATCGGGGCGATGCCCGGCCAGTTCCGGTATCCCGTCGGCAGTATCGCCGGCGTGGCATCCGCCCTCTGGAAGAAAGGGATCCGGGCCGTCCTGCTCTTCGGGATCCCGAAGGAGAAGGACCCCGGAGGGAAGTCTGCGTACCACCCGGAGGGCGTGGTCCAGCAGGCCGTCCGCAGGGTCAAGGAGGAGGTGCCGGGGATGGTCGTCATCACCGATGTCTGTGCCTGCGAGTACACGGACCACGGCCACTGCGGGATCGTGGGCGAGACCCGGTGCGGGCCGGACGTGCTCAACGACCCGTCCCTCGAGCTGATGGACAGGATCGCGGTCAGCCATGCAGAGAGCGGTGCGGACATCGTCGCCCCGTCCTGCATGCTCGACGGGATGGTCGGCTCCATCCGGGCGGCGCTGGACCGTGCAGGGTTCGAGGAGGTCCTGATCATGTCCTATTCCACGAAGTTCGCCTCGTCGCTGTACGGCCCGTTCCGGGAGGCTGCGGATTCCGGTTTTACGTTCGGCGACCGCACGAGCTACCAGACTCAGCCCCGGCAACAGCCGCGAGGCGTTCCGCGAGTCGCAGATGGATGCCGACGAGGGGGCCGACATCCTCATGGTGAAGCCGGCGGGGCTCTACCTCGACGTGCTCGCGGAAGTGGCGACGATCGGGCTGCCGGTAGCCGCGTTCCAGGTGAGCGGGGAGTACTCGATGATCAAGGGCGCTGCACAGAACGGCTGGCTGAAGGAGCGGGAGACCGTGCTCGAGAGCCTCACCTGCATAAAAAGGGCGGGCGCCGACCTGATCATCACCTATTTTGCGGGCGATGCCGCCGGGTGGCTGGATGAAGCATAGCGCGAGCAGCGATCTCTTCGATCTGGCAAAGACCCTGATGCCCGGCGGCGTCAGCAGCCCGGTGCGGGCGATCCGGCCCTGGCCGTTCTACACGACCGGTGCCGGCGGTGCGCACCTGGAGACCGCGGACGGGGCAACGCTCATCGACTGCTGCATGGCCTACGGCCCGCTGATCCTCGGCCATGCCCACCCGCACATCCGGAAGGCGATCGCCGGCCAGCTGGAGAAGGGCTGGCTCTACGGCACCCCCTCGCCCCTCGAACCCGAATTCGCCCGGCTGGTCACGGGCGATCACCCGGGCATGGACATGGTGCGGTTCGTCTCGACCGGCTCGGAGGCGACCATGGCCGCGATCCGGCTCGCCCGGGGGTTCACGGGCAAAAAGGACATCGTGAAGGTAGAGGGCGGGTTCCACGGGGCGCACGACGCGGTGCTGGTGAAGGCCGGCTCCGGTGCGACCACGATGGGCGTGCCGGACTCGGCCGGCGTGCTCGCCGACCTCGTGGCCCACACGCGGCAGGTCCAGTACAATGATCCCGAAGCGCTGGAGTCCGTCCTCTCTTCCCACGGTGACGTAGCAGCACTCATCATCGAACCGGTGCTCGGCAACATCGGCCCAGTCCTCCCGCAGGACCATTACCTCCGGGACATCCGGGAGATCACGAGAGCCCACGACGTGCTCCTGATCTTCGACGAGGTGATCACCGGGTACCGCGTCGGCATCGGGGGGGCGCAGGTGAAATACGGCGTGCAGCCGGACCTCACCACGCTCGGGAAGATCATCGGCGGGGGCCTGCCCATCGGTGCCTTTGGCGGGAGGCGGGAGATCATGGAGCAGGTCGCGCCGCAGGGCCCGGTATACCAGGCCGGCACCTTCTCCGGCAACCCCCTCTCGCTCACGGCCGGGATCGCCACCCTCCGCTACCTGCACGACCACGCGTCCCTGTATGACGACCTCGACCGGAAGACGAGGGCCCTCGGGGAGTCCATCGGCACGAAGGCGGGCGGCTCGTTTGTCCGGCTCGGCTCGATGTTCAAGTATTTCTTCCGGCCCGTCCCCCCGGCAAACTACCGCGAGGTGAAGGAATGCGATACCGCCGCGTTCGGCACGTTCTGGAAACGGATGCTGGATCTCGGCATCTTCCTGCCCCCCTCGCAGTTCGAGACCAATTTCCTCTCCGCAGCGCACACCGACCACGATCTCGCCGCACTGGCACGGGCGTACCTGCAATGCCGATAAAGATCGGGACCCGGGGGAGCAAGCTGGCCCTGGCGCAGACCGGGACAGTCATGGAGAAACTGGGCAAGCTCGGCATCGAGACCGAGAAGGTGATCATCACTACGCAGGGGGATACGAGTTCACAGGTGCCCCTGCACGAGATCGGCGGGCAGGGAGTGTTCGTCCGGGCGCTGGACGATGCGATCCTCGCCGGGACCATCGACTGTGCAGTGCACAGCATGAAGGACATCCCCGCGTACCGGCCGAGCGGCCTGTTCACGGCAGCAGTGCTCAAACGGGACTCGCCCGCGGACTACATCGCGCACAAGGGGTCGATCCGCCACGTGCGGGTGGTCGGGACATCGAGCACCCGGCGGCGCGCCCAGCTCCTCCGGCACGACCCCGATATCACGGTCAGGGACCTCCGCGGGAACGTGGACACCCGTATCCGGAAGATGAGCGCCGGCGAATACGACGCGATCGTCCTGGCCGAGGCCGGGCTCACCCGGCTCGGGATCCGGATCCAGGGCGAACGGCTCCCTCCGGAGACGTTCGTCCCGTCGCCCAACCAGGGCACGATCGCCGTCGTCAGCCGGGCCGACCCGTCGCTGATGGAGGTGCTCTCCGCGCTCGACCACCCGCAGACCCGCACCGACGTAGCCATCGAGCGGGCGGTGATGGAGCAGCTGGGCGGCGGCTGCTATACGCCGCTGGGCATCTACTGCAGGGCGGGCCACCTTATTGCGGAGGTGCTCTCGCTCGATGGCAGACGGGCAGAACGGATCGAGACCGGCATTACGAAGATCGACCAGGCGCGGGAAGAGGGCCGGAAGCTCCGGTCGAAGGCGCAGGACCTGATCGACGAAGCGTACAAAAAACTGGGGATTACGTAGATGGACGGCAAGGTATATCTGGTGGGTTCGGGCCCCGGAGGGGTCGGCCTCCTCACGCAGCGGGCACGGGAAGTGATCGATGCCGCAGACGTGGTGCTGTACGACCAGCTGCCCGGCGGGGAGATCCTCTCCACGCTCCCGGCCCGGGCCGAGAAGATCGACTGCGGCAAGTTCGGCGGGAAGCACATGCTTGAGCAGGACGCGATCGAGGCCCTGATGGTAGACCGGGCACAAAAAGGCAAAACGGTTGTCCGGCTCAAGGGCGGCGACCCCTTCCTCTTCGGCCGGGGCGGCGAAGAGCTCGGGACCGTCCGCAGGGCGGGTATACCGGTCGAGATGGTGCCCGGGATCTCGAGCGCCCTTGCCGTCCCTGCGTCGGTCGGCATCCCGCTCACCCACCGGAACTACGCATCGCAGGTGACGGTCCTGACCGGCAACGAAGACCCGACAAAACCGGAACCCGCGCTCGACTGGGAACTGCTGGCGAAGAGCCGCGGGACCATCGTCATCCTTATGGGCGTATCGAACCTTGCACAGATCGCGGGCGTGCTGGTGAAGAACGGGAAACCCCGCACCACCCCGGTCGCCATCATCGAGCGGGGCCTGCGGAAAGACCGGCGGGTCACGGCCGGTACCCTTGCCACGATCGCGGGCAGGGCGAAAAAGGCCGGGGTGAAACCCCCGGCCGTCATCGTGATCGGCGATGTCGTGAGGCTGTACGACCCGTCATTGCCCGACCTGATACCGTACGAGGGATAATATGGACATGCTGGATTTTATCAACAAATTCGAGAAGTATTTCTACGGCGCACTCATCGTGATGCTGATGGTCATCCTGGTCTTCGCGCTCGGGGAGCTTGCCTATACCATCATCGGCAGCCTCACGAATGCCAGCAGTGTGACGAACCTGCCGGCGTTCGGCCTGCTCGAGAACAAGGAACTGCTGAACGTGCTCGGTGTCTTCCTGCTGGTGCTGATCGGCATCGAGCTGCTGGACACCATGATGGAGTATTTCCGCGAGAACGCGATCCACGTGGAGATCGTGGTGCTCCTCGCGATCATCGCGATTGCCCGGAAGGTGATCCTGCTCGATCCCTCTCAGATGGACGGTGTCGAGCTGATCGGCATCGGCGTCATCATCCTCGGGTTGTCCGGGGCGTATTTCCTGATCCGGAAGGCCGGGTTCACGATCGGGTCGAAGGGGATCGAGCGGAAGGAGTAAGGAAAAGGGGGCCGTTTGCTCATCCCGGGGAGTAGATAGATTCCCGCGCCACTCCTTATGTGGCACAATCATTATTGTTTACTCCCGGTAAATCGGTATTACAAAGTGATGATATAATGAACTCTGCTCGTGTAATGCTTGCCCTCATAATTGTGGTAGTTGGCGTGCTGCTGGCAGCGGGATGTACCGGGCAGCCGGTTCCAATGCAGTGTCCATATTCCGGAACTACAACACCATGGATCATTATCAATCCAATTGGCAGCCACTATAAAGATGAAATATTCGAAGTAAATGGGACAACTAATATTGGTATTGATAAAAAAATTACATTTTCAATTTATGAACCGATAATTTTACCACCATTTGGTACCACGACAGATCCCAACCATCATTATTTATCAGTTATTGGTTTTGTGACAGTTAAACAGGGTGATTGTGGAATAAACATGTGGTCATATTCGCCCAATTTATCCGGATTTCATCCTGGCAGTTACAATGTGAATGTCGTATTAAATAATTCCGTACATAATTTTACAACAATGAGGGTAAATTAATTATTACTATATCACCTCTTACGATGAACGCCGCCGCCCCCGACGGGGCGCCCCCGCGGCGGATCCGTGACTAAACAAATTTTTTTGTCGAAAAACCTCCTCGCCTCGCCGTGCCCCGCAGGGGCCCTGAGGCGGGTTTCTCTCATAAATTCCTTTTTTTAACGGTTTTTTAGGGTATTAACTTCCAATCGGACGTTTCCCCAGCTCCCCTTTTAAACTACTTCTCCGGTACATCCCATCTTTTCCGGACCCCCATCGCCGTACAGTGGCCGGTCGAGAACGCGGCCTGTAGGTTGTAACCGCCGGTGTCGCCGTCGATGTCCAGCACCTCACCGGCAAAGAAGAGACCGGGCACGTGCTTTGACTCCATGGTCTTTTGGTTCACGCCTTCGAGCGCGACGCCGCCACGGGTCACCATCGCAACAGAAAAGTCCCCGAGGGTCGCAACAGACATCGGGAACTCCGTGCAGTTCGTGACCAGCAGCGATCTCTGGCGGGCCGTGAGGTGGGCACAGGTCAGATTATCAGGGATTCCCGAGAGAGACAGGATCTTTTTCAGGAGCCGGTCCGGGATCGGGAACCTGGCCATCACAGTCCTGACCAGCCGGGGGCCGTTTGCCTGCACAAGGCCTGCCAGCCGGTCTGCGAACGATCCCCGCGACAGGTCCCCGGCAAAGGAGACGCGGATCACGTCGCCGGCCCGGATGTCCCGCGAGACATCGAGGATGCCCGGCCCGGACAGCCCGGTATGCGTCAAGAGGAAATCCCCCGGTACTCCCCGGCCTTTTTCCCGTCCCGCCAGACCGAGAACAGGGCGCCGGCAAAGGAGATGCCGGCCAGTTCCGTAAACGGGTAATCGCGAACGATGACCGGCGTGAGGGCCGGCGCAGTACCGGTCAACGGCTGGCCGAGCGATGCGGCGAGGCGGTACCCGTCCCCCGCCGATCCGGTCTTCGGGTACGAGGCCCCGCCAGTCGTGATGACGATAACCTGTGCATGGTACGCGTCTTTTTGGGTAATGGCCCGGAACCCTCCCGGAACCTCCCCAACCTCCGTTACCGGTTCCCCGCAGTGCAGCTCCACGCCCCGGTCCCGGCATTCCCGGAGCAGGACTTTGAGCACGTCGGCCGATGACCGGGTCTTGGGGAAGACCTTGCCGGATTCTTCCGTCTCCATCGTAAGCCCGCGGTCCCGGAAAAAACGGATGAGATCTTCGTTGGAGAACCCGAGGAGCGACGGTTTTAAGAATTTTCCATGGGTTCCGTAGCGGGAGAGGAAATCCCGGATCTCCCCCGCATGGGTGATATTGCACTGACCCGATCCCGAGAGCAGGAGCTTGTTCCCCGGCCGCTCATTCTTCTCAAGGACGAGGACCCGCAGGCCCGGGCCCGCGGCATGGATCGCACAGGAGAGGCCGGCAGGTCCTGCACCAATGATGACCACGTCGTAGTTCCCGATTGCGATCCCCTCACCAGTACATCTCGGCGCGATCTCATACATATATCGTCGCATGGCGGGGGCGGCGAGCGGGCAGATATGGATTTTAAAAAAACAGGAACAACACCTGAGAAAATTATGCAGGTCCGTGCACGGAATTCTGGTTTTTCTTGCGGAGGTGGGCCGTGTAGTGATGGCGCAGCTCCTCCTTCTCCTCCTGCGTGAAATCTTTTTTCTTCGTGGCGTGGAGGTGCTTTTCCATCTGCCGCACGATATGCTCGGCCTCGTGGTGGTCCTCGACATCGAGATAGGTGGGGGCCTTTCCCACTTCGTACGCATGCCCGCACATCGGGCAGAGTTTCCACTGCTGGTACCGGTCCACGTACCCGAATGTCCTGCATCCCGGGCAGCGGATAATGAGGTACATGGTAATGAGGTGATGGGAGCTGTCCTCATAAAAATATATCGGCGGCCGGGAGATGGGGACAGTACGGAATGGATCATATCCCCTATAAGATAGACACCATCGGCCCCCGCTGGGGCGCAGTCGAAGGATGATACCTTCTCCACAGCCTTCGGCTGTCCCAGCGGCGGATTAGGGCCCGAAAAAAGTTTTTAAAATAATTTGGAGGTTCTGTAGAAATCCTCTATTTTTTTTATAATGATCCCGTCAGTCTCGATTCTTTCTCTTTTTGAGAAATTCTATAGAGCCCTTATTCGATTAATTTAGATAGTGAATATAATAATAGAATATTACGATGCGAGTATTGGGATGCTTATTTCTTGCCATTCTCTTTGTGGCGATAATATTTGTCCCGTTAGCAAATGCTGACGAGGTGAATGTATCTCCAAACATTACGCCGTTTATTACGATAGATCCCATCGGGAACCATACGATTGGCGATGTATTCTTTATTAACGGGACAACGAACATGCCGGTTTCTGAAAATCTGACAATTTCTTTTGAACGGTATATTGATTTTGGCGCCCCTCATGCAAAAAACAATCCTGACCATTTGGTATCCATATCAGATATTCCAATATCATCAGCAATACCCGGAACCAACCGATGGTCGGTTAATGTTACGGATTTTACTATAAAACATCTATTAAGTACCCAAGAAGTAGTTTTTGTTTATACATCTGATGTTTATGCAACTGATATTTTTACGCTTTTTCCTGCAAATAAGGCGACACCCTCAAATGATCAAACAACTGTTCTTCAAACAATAATCCCAAGTCCTCCCCCGATTCAATCCACAACCAGCGCCGTAACAGCACTTCCCACGACGCGGTCTTCTCCTCTATCACTTGGATTGCCAATTGTAGTACTCGCAGCGGTTGTGATCTTGAGACCCGTTTATAGGAAAAACCGTGATTGACATTTTTTCAAATCATAGTCGATTGTGAATTTAAAAAAACCTCCTTGCCCCGCCGTGCCTCATCCATTAGGGATTCGGCAAGAGGAAGTTTTTCCAAACTTCCTCTGTTTCGTCCGAAACAGGATGAAGCAGGTCGAAGAATCCTTTTGGATTCTTCTTAAGTCAATCCTCGCTGAAGCGACAATTGCCTCCTCGGAAAGGCCCTGAGGCGGGGAGCCCTCCCAGATTTATGGCTTCACGACATTCGTAGTCCGGAACCGCAATAGATATCCGGTTGTGATATTCCTCCCGCGATCGATCCGAAATCCCTATATCGGCTGTTCGTCTCATAGGAATGTGATGACGCAACCGATCCAGGTGATGGGCGTGCGGGGGCTCCCCCTTATCCACTCCGGCGACGATGTCCCGGCGCTGATCTGCGGGCTCCAGCCGGTCGAAGACGGGGATATCCTCTGCATCGCCTCAACCATTTACTCCAAATCGAAAGGCTATACCACGACCCTCGCGTCCATAACGCCGACGGAACGGGCGGTGCGGCTGGGCCGGCTGAACGGGGAGGACCCCCGGTTCGTACAGGCCGTGCTCGACGCGTCCACGGACATCATCATGGAACACCCGTTCATCCTCTCCGAACTCGCGTTCGGCCATATCGGCGTCCGGGCCGGGGTGGACCAGAGCAACATTGAGGACGGCATGGTGATCTTCCTCCCCCCCGACCCGATGGAGGCAGCGGACGACGTGCGGGAGAGGGTGAGGGAGATCACCGGCAACGACGTGGGCACGATCATCACGGACACCTGCGGGAGATCGTTCCGCCGCGGACAGACCGGCAATGCGATCGGCTGGAGCGGCATGACCGCGATCCGCGATTTCCGGGGGGACACGGACCTCTTCGGCCACGTGCTCAAGATCACGGAGGAGGCGGTCGTGGACGAGATCGCCGGGTTCGCCAACTTCGTGATGGGCGAGAGCAACAACGGCGTCCCCGCGGTCATCTTCCGGAACTGCCCGGCCTGGACGGGGCACGACAACCTCTACTTCTCCGGGGAAGAGGACATCACGCGGCGCGTGCTGAAAAAAGAATGGAAATAAAAAGGGGCGTTTTGGCCCGGTCAGCCCGGGTATACGATATTGATGGTCAGGATGATGATGCCGATGACGGCAGCGACGACCATGACCGCGATGGGGCTGACATGGACCGCCCGGCGGTCCTCGCTGTCATAATAGTTGACGAGTCCTGCTGAGGAGAGTAACCTTCCTCCCTGCTTCTTTGCCATGCAAATATATTTCATTTTTCGATATATAAAGGAGAGATACGCGGTATGAAAAAAAGGACCCAGATCATCTCCGGACAGGCCCTCGTCGGGGAAGAGCTCGCGCTCCTGCCGGCCGATATCATCATCGAGGACGGGACGATCGCCGCAATCGAGGAAAACCCCCGCGCGCCCCCGGTCTGGATCTGCCCGGCATTCTTCAATGCCCACACGCACCTTGGCGATACCGTTGCCATGGACTGCGGGGTTACGGGGGACCTTGAAGCGCTGGTCACCCCGCCCGGCGGCCTGAAGCACCGGCTCCTGAAGGCGGCACCAAGGCAGGACCTGGTCGCCGGCATGCGGGCAAGCATTGCCGGGATGATCGCCGGGGGCACGGCAGGGTGTGCGGATTTCCGCGAAGGGGGGACGGAGGGAGTCGCGGCCCTGCAGGATGCCACGCAAGGCCTTCCCTTCCATGCCTGCATCTTCGGGCGGGACGGCGGCGAGACGGTTGCCGGGGGCCTCGGGATCAGCAGCGCCCGCGACGTACCCGGTCTCGAAGGGATCGTGGCCGCGGCGCGGCGGGCCGGAAAGAAGATCGCGTTCCATGCCGGGGAACGGGATGCCGGGGACGTCGACGCTGCCCTTGCATTCGGCCCGGACCTCATCGTCCACGCTACCCATGCGACAAAAAAGCAGCTCCGCGCCTGTGCGGAGCAGGAGATCCCCATCGCGGTATGTCCCCGGTCCAACTGGACGCTGGGCGTTGCATCATCCGCCCGCCATCCCCCCGTCCGGATGATGACGGAGCTTGGCTGCACGGTCTGGCTGGGTACGGACAACGTGATGTTCGTCCCGCCGGACCTGTTCGGGGAGATGGCGTTCCTGTCAACGGTGTACCGGGCCCGTCCCAACGCCGTCCTCCGGTCTGCCATCGGCGGATCCGCGCTCACCGGCTCGTCGTTTTTTCTCGGGCCGGGCGCACGGGCGAACCTGTTCGTGATAGACCCGGGAAAAACCGCTCTGCATTTCAGCCGCGATCCGGTTGCATCCATCATAAAACGGGCCTCTTCCGGCACAATCGGCACAAGTGTTTTTAATTCATACATCCAATAAAACAGCCATGTTTGTTCCGGGTGATTTCCGTGTTTTCTAATATCCTGGTAGCCCTCGACGGCTCTCCGGCAGGGGAGCATGCCCTTGAACGGGCTGTCGAGATGGCCTGCGCAGGCAATGCCAGGCTGCATGCTGTCTATATCGTTGAAACCGGCCTGTTCTCATCCCTCCCGACCGACAACACTGTTGAACTGATGTACAATGTCCTCCAGAAAGAGGGCGAAATGGTACTCGACAAGGCAAAGACCGAATCGGCCGCACACGGCGTCACCCTGGTAACCCACCTCAAATTCGGCCATGCCGGGAGCGAGGTCATCTCCCTTGCAGAGAACGTGAAATCCGACCTCATCGTTGTCGGCTCCCATGGGAAGAGCCAGACCGACCGGCTCCTGATCGGGAGCGTCAGCACGTTCGTCGTCACCCATAGCAGAGTTTCCACGCTGGTGGTGAGATCATAACAGAAATGGTTGTCAAAGACTACATGACATCCGACGTGGTCCACGTCGAAATCCCGGGCAACCGCGATGATGTCTTAAAGATCCTCAAGCGTACGGGAATCTCCGGCGTACCCGTCATCAAGAACAAGAAGATCGTAGGGATCATCACCCGGAAGGACCTGCTGAGCAAACCGGAAGAGACGCAGCTCGGCCTCCTGATGACTGCAAGGCCGATCACCATCGAACCGGACATGGCGATCAGCGAGGCTGCCCGCATCCTCGTCACCAAGCGTGTCCGGCGACTGCCGGTCGTAGAAGACAACCGCCTTGTCGGGCTCCTCTCGGTCGCCGATGTCATCCATGCCCTCGCCCAGCGGAAGGTGAAGCAGGAGATCAAGGACCGGTACACCAGCACGACCTTTGCCCTCTGGGAGGAGACTCCCCTGCCCGTGGTCGGGCGCGTCATGGAGATCTCCGGCGTGGACGCGATCCCGATCCTCGACGCCGAGAACAAGCTCCAGGGCATCATCTCCGAGCGCGACCTCATCCGGAACTCGAGCATCGAGGACTCGGTCGGCGTCTCCGACTTCTCGAACGGGACGGACGACGACGAGTGGACCTGGGAGAGCATCCGGGACAACCATACGATCAGTTTCGGCATCTCCCGCGTGCAGCTGCCGAACCGGCCGGTGAAACTCGCCATGGTCAGGAACGTAGTTGCCGTCCCGCAGAACGCGGAAGTGAGCGAGTGCGCCCTGAAGATGCGCCGCTCCCGGGTCGACCAGCTGCCGGTGATAAACGGCGACAAGAAACTGGTGGGCATGCTCTATGACCGCGAACTGATCCGGGCCTTCTGCAATGAAGAGTCCGGATAAAAACCTTTATGGTTACCTATATCATTTAATAATTTGAAGCGCTTTTAACAAATTCCGGGCGTTTATTTGTTTTTGGGGAGTTACCATGCCTGAACAGTTACAGGAGTCCATGAAGGGGACAACCACGATCGGCATTGTCTTTGCCGGCGGGGTCATCCTCGCAACCGAGAAACGGGCGACCATGGGCTACATGATCGCAAGCAAGAAAGCAAAGAAAGTGTACCAGGTAGCAGAACGGATCGGCATGACCACGGCCGGAGGGGTCGGCGATGCGCAGCAGCTCGCCCGTATCCTGAACGTGGAGTGCAACCTGTACCAGATCCGCAGGTCGCGCCCGATCACGGTCGGTGCCACGGCAACGCTCCTGTCGAACTACCTCAACCAGAACCGCTACTTCCCGTTCTACGTCCAGCTCCTGGTCGGGGGTATCGATGAGAAAGGGCCGAGCGTCTTCTCGGTCGATGCGATGGGCGGAGCCACGAAGGAAGAGGAGATCGTATCCACCGGTTCCGGTTCTCCGATGGCGTACGGCGTGCTGGAAGACCGGTTCAAACCGAATATGAGCGAGGACGAGGCGATCGAGCTTGCGGTCCGGGGCCTGAAATCGGCGATGAAGCGCGATGCCGGGTCCGGGGAAGGGATCCACGTTGTGGTGATCACGAAAGACAAGTACCAGGAACTGGACGAGGACGCAATCAAGAAGTATGTTGCCAAGACCTCGGTATAACTTTTTTTATAGGACTATTTTATGCAGATTGAAGAACGGCTCAGGGAGCTCAAAGAGAAGATCAATGAAAAGGTGCCGCATGGCATCAACGTAACGCAGGTCGAGTTTGAAGGACCGGAGCTGGTCATCTATACCGACGACCCCAAGCGGTTTGCCGACGAGGCGGACCTGATCAAGATCCTTGCCCACGACCTGCGCAAGCGGATCGTGGTCCGGCCCACGATCCTCGAGGACCCGGAAAAGGCGCACAACGATATCAAATCGGTCGTGCCGGAGACCGCCGGCATCACCGATATCTTCTTCGATGCCGACACCGGGGAAGTGCTGATCGAGGCCGAGAAGCCCGGGGTCGTGATCGGCAAGAACGGGACTACCCTGCGGGAGATCACCAAGGCGATCGGCTGGACGCCCAAGGTCGTGCGGACCCCCCCGATCGAGAGCACGACGGTCAAGCAGGTCCGGCAGTACCTCCGGTCCGTGAACGAGGAACGCAAGCAGTTCCTCCGGACGATCGGGCGGAGGATCCACCGGGACCTGCCGGGAAGGGAGGACAAGGAGGCGACCCGGAAGGACCAGTGGGTTCGGGTCACGATGCTGGGCTGCTGCCGCGAAGTCGGCCGCGCCGCGTTCCTGCTCTCTACGCCGGACAGCAAGGTGCTGATCGACTGCGGGGAGAAGCCGGACAATTCGAACGGCACCCCGTACCTCTACGTGCCGGAGATCCACCCGCTCGCCGGGCTCGACGCCGTGGTCCTCACCCACGCCCACCTCGACCACTGCGCCCTCATCCCCCTCCTCTACAAGTACGGGTACGAGGGCCCGGTCTATTCGACACCCCCGACCCGGGACCTCTCCGCGATGCTCCAGCTCGATTACCTCGACGTGATCAACAAGGAAGGCCGCAAGATCCCATACTCCTCGAACGAGGTCAAGACCTATATCCGCCACTCCATCACGCTCAACTACGGGAGCGTCACCGATATTGCGCCGGACATCAAGCTCACGTTCCACAATGCCGGCCACATCCTCGGCTCCGCGATCGCCCATTTCCATATCGGCGACGGCATGTACAACATCGCGTTCACCGGCGACTTCAACTACAGCAAGAGCCGGCTCTTCAACCCGGCGATCAATCAGTTCCCGCGGCTCGAGGCGCTCTTCATGGAGAGCACGTACGGCGGGTCCAACGACTTCCAGCAGGCCCGGTCGGATGCGGAGGCCCGGCTGTACGAGACGATCAACACCGTCCTCCAGCGGGGCGGGAAGGTGATCGTCCCCGCGTTCTCGGTAGGCCGGTCGCAGGAAGTCATGCTCGCCCTCGAGGAGGGGATGCGTCTGAACAAGATCCCGAAGGTGAAGATCTACCTCGACGGCATGATCCGGGAGGCAACCGCCATCCACACCACCTACCCGGAGTACCTGAACACCGAGCTCCGGAACCTGATCTTCCGCGAGGGCATGAACCCCTTCCTCGCCGAGTGCTTCCAGCAGGTGGACTCAAACGAACTCCGCGAGAAAGTGATGGGGGGCGACCCCTGCGTCATCATCTCCACGAGCGGCATGCTGAACGGCGGCCCGGTCATGGAATACCTCCAGAACCTTGCCCAGGACCCGAAGAACGCGCTCGTCTTTGTCGGGTACCAGGCGGACGGGACCTACGGGCGCCGGATCCAGAAGGGCTGGCGCGAGGTGCCGATGGGCCGGAAGGGGACGATCACGATCAACCTCGAGATCGTCACGGTCGACGGCTTCTCCGGCCACTCCGACCGGCGGCAGCTGATGAACTACATCGGCCAGATCCAGCCCCGGCCCGAGAAGATCTTCTGCATCCACGGCGACGAGAACAACACGATCGACCTCGCCAGCTCCATCTACAAGCGGTACCACATCGAGACCCACTCCCCGATGAACCTCGAGACCTACCGCATGGTCTGAAGTATTGCGATGAGACCGGGGATCACCACTTTTATCGGGATCTTTTCCGTGATGGCGTTGTCCAATGCCATCGTCCCCGTGCTCCCCGCGTTTGCAGCCGATTCCGCGTGGTCGGGTGCGATCTATTCTGCCTATTTCCTCGGCGCATTCCTGAGCACGCTGCCAGCCGGCATCCTCTCGGACCGGTACGGCCGCATCCGGCTGATGCGCATCGGCCTCGCCCTCACCATCGCGAGCGGGGTGTTCCTTTCCCTGACAACCGCCGCGGTGCCGGCCCTCGCGTCCCGGTTCATCGAGGGGATCGGGGCCGGGCTGTTCATCGCCCCGGCACTGTCGCTCGTCAATACCGGGCCGGACCACGAGAGGATGAGCGGGTATATCATGGCACTGCTCAACGCCGGCCTGGTCCTCGGCCTCGTCGGAGCCGGCCTGCTGGCAGAGGTTTTCCACGAACCTGCGGCCGGGATCGTCCTGTTTACGGTGATCTCTCTTGTACCGGCAGGCGCCAGTCTCCTCACCTGGGACCCGCCTGTACCGGCCGCCCCCGCCAGGATCTCCCGGCGTTCCTATCCCTGCTCCGGGACTACCGGTGGCTGTGGTACTCGTCCATCGTCCTGATCGGCATCACCGGCGTTGTCGCGTCCCTGTATCCGGAGTTCTCCGGGGCGGCCCCCGATCTCCTCGGGCTCTGGATCGCCGGCATGAGCGTGGCGACGATCGTCGCGGTGCTTGTCATCTCGCGGTTCCACTTTGACGAGATCCGGGCCATACAGGTCTCGGCCGTACTGATGGCGATCGGCGTCATGGTCTCGTTCATTTCCCCGGCGGGGTTCCTCCTGCTCGGTTTCGTGGCCGGTATCGTCATGATTGCCCAGATGGCGTTCCTCGCCCATGTGCGGGAGCAGCAGGGCACGGCCATGGGGCTGTTTACCACGACCAGTTATCTCGGGATGGCGGTGCTGCCGTTCCTCGCCGGGGTTATTGCGGACGGGGCCGGGTTTTTTGTGGCGTTTTGTTGTACTGCGGTGGCCGCGGTGACGGTTGTGGTTACGCTGAGGAAGTGATGCGGCATTATATGTGCTGTATGATTTTTTAAAAAATAGCCGTCAAAAAGTGTATTATTTAAAAAAAGTTTCTTTAAGAATTGTGCATCCTCCTGAAGTTCCATAGTTTTTTACAACATCATAAACATAAAATCTGCCGCTTGGGAGATTGTAACTAACCCATTTCTCGGTGAAATCTCCCTTGTTTGAACCACCATCAGAATGCGACGGATTTGAGGTTGGGATATATCCATATCCGATCAAAAAATAATAGTTGTACCCGGTCCACTCTCGGTGATATCGATGTGTTGAATATTATTTTCAGAGTTATCCACCTCAAAATAATAGATTTTTGACTGTCCCCCACCCACTGAGTCACTAACTAGTTGACCTTCCGGTAAAAATGTTCCAGTAGGTCCAGGTATTTGTGTAATTATTGATGTTTGAATGGGGGTATTGTCAACTTGTCTATATGGGGTATTTCCATTTGGTAATGTTGATTGCACAGGACTGGCTGTGAGACTGGGGCTGGGATTGACTTGGGGACCGGAATTTGACCCAGATGGAGAAGCTATTGGCATTGCCGCAATATTTTCAGCCAATTTCCATTGCCCGTTAATTTTAACTACCATCACAGTACCGCTTGTGGTTTGCTGATTAGTCATACCATATAAGTTTCCTGAAGTAGTTGCCGATGCGGTGATTAAATATTGATTATCATTTATTTTTTGTTTTGAGAGAATTGTAATATTAGAGACTCGGAAATTTATTGTGCCCAGAATTGCTTTCATTAATGCTGCAGAACCTTCTTGTTCAGTCTCCGAATAGGGCTGCAGAGTCGTAGGATCGACAAGTAAATTTACAGCCTGAGAATATTCACCATTGTTGATATACTGCAGATATTGAATCACAGCATTTTCCGGTTGCGAACTCACAGAATAGAGTAGAGAAAAACCAATCAGCACAATGATGACAATTCCTGCGATGATAATAAGACCTTTCTTGCCGGAAGGAATTTTTGAAAGAATGTCCGGTTTTACCGCATCCTTGACAGGTTGAGGATGAATGGTTTGTTCATATTCAGCTCCGCATTGACCGCAAAATTGGGAGTTTACATTTGTCCTTGGAGCACCACACTTGGGACAAGATGAAGAAGGTATTGAAAGAATGTCAGGTTTTATCGCATCCTGGACAGGTTGAGGATGAATGGTTTTCTCGTATTCAGCTCCGCATTGACCACAAAATTGAGAGTTTACATTTGTCCTTGGAGCACCACACTTGGGACAAGATGAAGAAGGTATTGAAAGAATGTCAGGTTTTATCGCATCCTGAACAGGTTGAGGATGAATGGTTTTCTCGTATTCAGCTCCGCATTGACCACAAAATTGAGAGTTTAAATTAGTCCTTGGAGCACCACACTTGGGGCATAATTTTGCATCAGTCATAATCTTTGACCAGATACTAAAGGTATTCAATTCATTGAAGTATTTGTAAAACTACTCTCTTTGACTATCCCTGTTCAAGATGAGATCCACATTTGTTACAAAATTTATTAGATGGTTCATTATTCCATCCACATTTTGTGCAAACGATAAACTCACCCGTTGCTTGTTTCACGTTATTGAATATATGATCCGTCCACTTGTCTGTGCTTTTCATTAGTGTCGAAGCTACGATATAAGCCAAAATTAAGCCAACTACCAAAAATCCGAGATCATAAAGCCAGATATCCTCTGATAAAAAGGGAGTGACAATTGGTCTATACGCGCCATATGCTATCCCAAGAGCAATTAAATACACGACATTCATTGCAATGGTGCGGAGTTCGGAGAACTTGGGGAATACATTTTGTATTGTTGGACCGATAGTAAAGCCAAATTTTAAAATAATTACTATCATGATTGTGTATATAACCGCGGTAATAATTGTTGGATTACTCCAAGGTAGATTCAATCCCGGAATTTGTACATTAATGCCGGGCAATCTGCCGATAATAAAATTTATCACACCAAGAGAGATTAATGCAATAATCACTCGGATAATTGGTTTGACTATTTGAGATTTATCTGCCATAGGGAGATATTTTATCCTTATATTTAAACGTTTATGGTAGATAATTTTATACCTTTTTATGTTCCGTCAGGTTGTCGGGAGTTGTGGGTCCCGAGAGAGGTGTATCAAATGAGTTTCACATCCCGACAACTTGATGGAATCAAAATTTTCTATATTTATTTTGGGATGGAATCAAAAAAACATATGCGCTGACAAATAATAATATAAACATCAGGATGAATTTATCAATAGATCTGCAAATTGATATCAGGAGTGGAGAAATTATATGATGAATGGGGGTTATTCGGAATTTGAAGAAAGATCGCTCAACCGTGCCAGAATATTTTTAGATCCTAAATTACTGAACGCTAAAAATAAAAAAATACTATTAGTGGGGTTATTTGTTATATTGATTAGTTCGGTGTTCCTCCCAGCTGCAGCGTTAAGTCCGCAAGTTTCGAATGCCGTTGTGAATGAACATTTGACCAGTCTTCAGCTCCCTGTCGGCGCTCAATTGTATCTTTATGGATTCGGTACTGGGGGAGGGCTTCCATCTAACGTTTTTGCAAATGGACAATATACATCATTATCAAACTATGATGGATACCTCGTTGCTGACTTGGCCACTTCCAGTACCAATAGCAACTCCTTTACGACACAGTCTGGGTACCCGGTTATCGGAGGAGTGGCAGTTTCTGGCTATTCCACATACACACAGTCGTATGGCAGCAATCCGAGCCCTGGCGCTTCATCTGCATCCGATACTTTCACGGTGACCGCCCCTAATAGCCTAGTCGTTGTTATTGCCATTGCTGGGGATGGCCAGACACTAACTCTAAGTGGAATCCCTAATTTGCAAACCGATGCCGCATCACCGAACGATCATACTTCAAATGCTCTGACAATTGCTCATACCACGCTTGATCCCGGCTCTTACACGGTTACCGAACAGACTCTGCAATCTGCGGCCGGACAGGATCCAAATCATGCAGGGGATCTTATTGGCGTATGGGTGTTTCAACCCTCTACTATGGTAATCACCTCTCAGGTTCCAACGTACATACCTACTACCCCAACAACCGTTCCTATAACAGTCCCAACAACCGTTCCTATAACAGTCCCAACAACCGTTCCTATAACAGTCCCAATAACCGTTCCTATAACAGTCCCAATAACCGTTCCTATAACAGTCCCAATAACCGTTCCTATAACAGTCCCAACAACCGTTCCTATAACAGTCCCAACAACCGTTCCTATAACAGTCCCAACAACCGTTCCTATAACAGTCCCAACAACCGTTCCTATAACAGTCTCCACGACACCCCCCGGGCTTTTCGTACCATCCGCTCAAAAACAACCAAATTTGATTTTTACAGAAACAGGTTTACCGCATGGCGCCGTTTGGGGTATTGATCTAACTGGAAATGATTATGGCAATATTAATCAAAATATGGTTAAAACTGCTACTGTGGTAAATCCAGAAAATTCGCAGGCATCTACTCTTTCCGGAATGAATGCTATATCTTTTGATGTTCAAAATTCACAACAATATAATGTATGGCTAATAGGCGATTACCACCCATCATCATACAATAATATAAATAATAATGGGATCTTTTTACCACCATCCTTGAGCAGCCAGAGTGCTACAGAATTACCGGGGGAATTAAAAATAAATAATGGGCAGATGATAATTCAGATAAATTTCGCTCCTTTGCAAGATGTGTCATATTTATCATCTTCAGGATCAAAAACAGGTACCTATGTTGATGCTTTCACAAATACCCTGAATTTAATCTGTTTTTTCGTAACTGGTCACGCATGCTCATAGATTAAATATTAATCAAAATTTCTTCTGCCATGTAGAAACTCAAAAATACACACCAATTATAGTGTAATTTTTAAAAAATTTCTAGAAAATTTAATCGTTAAAATGATACCTTCCAAAAAAATTTGATCGGAATTTTAATAAAATAATAAAACGTCTTCACATTGGGGGATGAAATGAAGACTTATTCCAATTGTTTTACCGGAACCATTTGTGTTGTCCTGATTCTTGTTTTTACTGTGTTTATTGCTGGGTGTACATCAGCTACTACATCTTCAAATGGCAATCCACCTCAACAATCCCCTACTGCAAATCCTGTCCCAACATATCAGACCGTTTATCAGACCATTGCACAAACCACACCATATACCATAACGACCAGCAGTCAGACTCCGACAACTACGATAAGTCTTTCAAACGGAGTCACCATTACCTACCCCAACGACTGGCAACTGGAAGAACCCTCTACGCCAGTCACGCCGAGAGATTATGGCCGGAGTACAATCAATATTGCAAATTTCTATTCTCCGGATATTACCCCTGATCGAGCTCTCATGGGGCAACCGAACATCGATACATCCAATTACACTACTATGAGTATTGATGTGGACCCACAGCCCGTGAGCGATTTTGAGCAATATTTCAACCTGGTGGCAATTTCCCTCCAGAATACCTATGGACATATTGACATCACGAAACATAATTATCAGCTAAAAATTTCCACGACCGATACTTTTGCGGGATATAAATCGTACGAAATGGATTTTGACGCTAACAACCTGAGGGGATCGTATATTTTTACTAACGTGGATGGAACAATTTACATTTTTGCATGTAAGAACCCATCACCCTATTCAGTTGAAGTCAAAGATATGGTTAAGTCGATTAGAATTATATCACCGTCATCTGTAGAAGTGAAACACCGATAAAGAATATGCCCCCTTTTTGAATTAGCAGTTCTGATCATCAGCGGTTTGAGATCCTCAGTTGTTCCGGATCAACATCAAAACGCGGGACTCTGGGGAGCATGCTCTCCCCGCCTCATATTTTTCCGACGGAAACTTCCTGTCAAGAATTTGTGTTCACGTACCATAAACAAAATATTTGCGGATCGTGAACGAACCAGTATTATTTACAGACTGTGGACCTGCGTTCCGGTTACCCACACTTTCCATTGGGAGACCTTCCCCCCCACCCGGAATGGCGTTCCTCGCCCATGTCCGGGAGCAGCAGGGCACCGCGATGGGGCTATTCACAACCACCAGTTATCTCGGCATGGCGGTGCTGCCGTTCCTTGCGGGGATTATTGTGGACGGGGCCGGGTTCTTTGCTGCGTTCTGTTGTACTGCGGTGGCCGCGGTGACGGTCGTGGTGATGCTGAGGAAGCAGGGGTGATTTTGTCCGATTTGCGGACAAGAAGAAGCGATGAAGTATCATATGCATTAAAATTTGAATATTATTTCAATATTCTTATATGAATGTAAATTAATTATTTTTATAGATGTCTCCCCGGCAATTTCTGTTCATAGATATCTTCACATGGAACTGGTATAACTGGAAAAACGGAGCGAAGGTTGGGTTTTTGTATGGATTAATAGCAGCGATTTATTTCCTTCCTTCTTTATGGTTTTATCATTATCCTGAATATTCTTTACAAGAAAGATCGATGTGTGATTCGGATTGCTCAACAATGTACAATGTTATAGGTTTCATTGTTTTCCTTCCAATAGTGATGATGATGCTAGTTGGATACGCATTAATTTCGTCATTACTTCCAGTTAATATGCTTATGATTTATTCTGTAATGAGCATGCCAATTTATGGAATGTTTTTTGGTATACTGATCGGCGGATGTATTGGCTGGTATAATAAAAAGAGTCGAGAGCTGAAACTGGAGAAGAATTGAATGGTAATTAACAAAAAAATTATTACAATTGCAATTGGAGTCCTGATTATTGTCGGATTAGGGCTACTGTTTCTGATAGGGCCTCTCCAATCGGCAGTCACTCCTCATGTATCGTATTCCACTCCATATGGAATTATAACTGTCCCTGCTGTTTTGCCGGAAACGCCAAAAAATCTGACACTCTACAAAGTTACACCTCAACCCTACGATATGGTGTATTTTTCGGTGCCAAATGATGAACAGACTCGATCGAATGTAACTTCAGAAGCAGATGCACCATCAATAGCTCAGAAATATCTGGAACAATATGGTGGATTGCCCGATGATGCCGTTATGTCTTATGATAAAACACAATACGCTGATGAGTATGAGGGAAGTAAAATCCCGTTTTTTCCAGATCGATTGGTTGCAAAATTTCCTCTATTCACAAGTGTCCAGTATAGTCGCACCCTTAATGGAATTCCGATATCCGGCTACGGCGGTATTAATATCGAACTGGGAACTGACGGGGAACTGCTTCAAATTAAAAAGGTCTGGAGAACAGTAACCCCATCAGGGACCGTTCGTGTCATATCCGTGCCGCAGGCTATAGAAAAAATGCAACATGGCGAAATACTGGGTGGCATGTACCCGAAATGTGAGTGTGATTTGACAGTCACCAAAATTATTCCCACATATTATGAAAAGGGATTGAATGGGTCGCAGGAGTACCTGAATCCGTCCTGATATTTGCCGGGACATTATCCGATGGCGATGACTGGGATTACAAAGTATATGCCTGGCAATTTGCGAATTTCACTGAGGCACCGACATCCAACTCAATTCCATTGAGTATCCAATTCAATGACACCTCCGAGGCATCCCCAACGAAATGGCTGTGGGATTTCGGAGATGGGACGAACGCAACCGAACAGAACCCCGTGCATTCCTATGGAACAGCTGGCTTGTATAATGTCACACTCACCGCGTGGAATGATCTGGGAAGCGATACGGTGACAAAGGCAGTTCGGGTGAGTGCATGAACGTACTGAAATCCCATCGCAAATTTTTTTGGAAATTTTCTTCCGGAAAAAAGTTTTGATACTAAAAGAGGTTGTGATAGGCCAGTGAGGGGCAGATGGGCTGGGGGGTATCCGGCATACCCCCCCACCAATTATTTTTCCGGAGGGGGTAACCCCATCATCAAAAATATTTCATGACCCCCCCTACCCCTCGGCACAATATTTTTGTGAGCCCCCCACCCCCTCACCATTTTCCCCTCTCCGACAGTTGCTTTTCGTCGTGGCTCTGAGCCGGACCCTGCCGGAAAAAATGATGAGGGGGGGTACCCCTCACCAAATTTTTTTCGTGACCCCCCTCCCCCTTCACGAAAATTTTTTGATGAGCCCCCCTACCCATCAGCAAAAATAATCCGGGATACTGACAACCCCTCAGTAAAATATTTTCACGACCCCCCAGTCTTTGGCAGAGGAGGTCCCATTCTCTGAAAAACAATATCTTCATCAGCCATAATGGGAACTTTCGTCGTTCCGTCAATCCGGAAAAAAAAGATCCTTTTTTAGAAATCCCGGTATGCCTGTTTCCGGTAATCGATTTCAAGAACATGGATGATCAGGATATCATTATGGATTGACAGCAGGGTACGGACGTCCCTCCTGACCCGGAGAGAATACACCGGATGGTGTGGATTTGATGCCTTTATTTTTTTGATGAACCGATACGGGTCTTCCCTGATATTGTGGATCGCGCTGATAACCTTCCGGGCTGTCTCTGCCGGTAATTTTTCCAGATCACGATCTGCACGATGGGTATATTTCACCCGGTACGGGCTCATTTAACTCCGTATTTCTTCCTGACATTCTCTTCCGGAATCAGATTTCCTTTTTTGATATCATCGAGGCCTTCTTCCAGACCTTTAATAGCATCCGAACTGAGCGGCTCATCGTCAACGGCAAGATTCACCAGGCGTTCGATGACATCGTTATACGATTCCTTCGGATTTCGCTTGAGGTTATTCAGCTGGGTTTTGAGATCTTCCCGGATGTAAATTGAACTCGCTGCCTGCATAGTAATACCTATAGGTAACTATAGGTATTAAACCAACTGCCGACCTGACGGCGAGTGGGTGCCGGGCGGATGCTGAGTCAATATTTTCGACATTATTACCTGGAGATACACGAATTATCTATGCTATGATAAGCATGCCTATATGTGGTACGTTTTTTGGGTTAACTATTGACGGAGTGATTGGATTGTATAATAAAAAAAAGAACTCAGGAAATGCAAAAAATTATAGGAGGAAGAAGGAATGAAATATCGTGTATTTAAATTTTGTAATTTTATTTCAATATGTTTATATGAAATCAGATTAATTGCTTATTTATGAAGTCAATTCTGGTCATTCTTTCCGATTTCTTCGTAATGGATGGAAATAACTGGCGCAACTGGAAGACAGGTGCAAAAATTGGATTTTTATATGGTCTTTTTTGTGTAGTATATTTTGTTATGGTGGGATGGTATCGCAACATATTGAATCCGCCAGTATCTCCTGGCCAGCCTATCTGTGATGGATGTGACGAGAATGCCACTTTCTTTGCATTATTAGGTTTATTATTTTTTCTTCCCATCATTTGCTTAGGCGTAGTAACTCAAATGCTCGTTGCAAATATTTTTCCATCGTTCATTATTCCTGAGATGATTTACTCTATTCTCGGCCCTCTTTATGGAGCTCTGTTGGGCGCAATTATCGGTCATTTGTTACATTGGTTCGATACTCTAAAGAAGAATAACTAGACAAGAGCATTCCTGCTGTAACGATTATAAGTGCAAAAGGGGCTACAGGAAGAACAAAGTAAATTTCGAAAAATTCGGATCTTCCGGACCGGGCTTCCTTATCTTATTGTTTTAGAGGGATCGAGCACCGATATTTATTATGCCGAATCAATGGTAAAAAACGTGGGGACAGGGGGTTCAACAATTTTTTTTAAAGTCAGGAAGTTATTTTGCTGAACGGGTGCGTCAAAGAAACTGCTTAGATTATTTGGGGATTAGTCGGCGTTTCTTGATAACTGTTTTCAGACTAAAATCCCTGAGTCTGATTATTGCAATGATCGATGCCGCCAACCCCTGTGGGACGCCCTCGGGGCGGCCTCAATTACCTGCATTCCATTTGGAGGTTTTTTTCCAAAGTGCGAACTGAGAGGATTCTATCGTTGTTAGCGAGGGTTTTAATAATTATTTCTATATATTTATATGAGAACAAACCAATTGTTGATGGATGTGAGATATACGGCAATTTTTATTCACCGACCTCTTTACGATTGACAGGAATCGTTGGAGAAAGTGGAAGACCGGGGCGAAAATCGGATTATTATACGGTATAGCCGGTTGGATCTACTATTTTGGCTTAGGTTTTTTATTACAAGATCCCTCACCCATTCCAAATCAGCCGATATGTGATGGATGTGATATGACATTTTTATTATCAGGATTAATCTTATTTTTCCCAATCCTTTATATTGGGTATTTTATCGGGGACGGACTTTCCTTCATTGTTCATATTGATGCAAATTTTTTGCTTACGCCAGTATGCCCCTTTCCGGTCTGATTCTTGGCGCATGTATCGGATATTGCATAGAGAGATTTAATGCAATTAAATAAATGTATTGAATTTATTGAATTGATCTTGGAAAATTTTAATTAAATTATGGGGTATCTCATTTGATTTTTGTGGAGATATTAGATTTAATATCGGTAAAATTTTCAACTCACTTGAAATATTACATGCATGATATTTCACATTATGATAGATTTTAATTTTTAAATGAGATGAGAAATAAAAAACAACGATTATAACCTATAAAGTATAATAACAATTTCTAAAGGATCGGTTCACCAGTCCTGGAAAGTCGGACGAACTATATCCTGCCCAAAGGCATGACATAATTAACTTCTTTTGTCATGAAGTTTTTGGTCATGTCCCCTAGCGAAGCCTATCTACCAACCAACGGGAATGAAATCAAATGGTACAACTGAATCAGGGTCATGTTCTTTGTTTGGTGATGCTCGTCGTCATCATCAATATACCGATAGTTTGTGGTCAGAATCAAATGAATAATTCTGCGTATGGAAATTCGCAGGATGTTTCACCGGTTTTTATTTCTCGGACAATCTCTGGAACGGTTGCTTCAACAAATATTTCTGAAGCTACGATACAGTCAACACCCCCTAGTTTATTCAGAACTGTCTCTTTGGAAGGTCAGCAATCCTCTGGCACGAATATTCCCGGAATTGAATGGCAGCACCTCATAGGTGGTAATGCTGGGGATAGTTTCTTCGATATCCAACAAACTTCGGATGGGGGGTATGTTGCTGCTGGTGGAACTGGTTCCTGGAATGGGGACGTTCCCCAAACCTGGAATGGGTCTCTTGATGGGTGGGTTGTAAAAACTGATTCGGGCGGACAAATTATATGGCAGACCCGGCTGGGTGGTTCGGGATACGATCAGTGGATGAGTATTCAACAAACTTCGGATGCGGGATATATTGTGGCCGGGTTTTCCAATTCAACAGATGGAGAATTCAAAGGTCTGAATCATGGGAACCAAGATGGTCTGGATTGTAAAACTGGATTCTAATGGCAAAGAACAATGGCAGACCGTATTGGGTGGCAGCGGCGATGATGAAGCGATGGATATGCGGCAGACACTGGATGGCGGATATATCGTAACTGGTTTTTCCGACTCGAATGATATCAAGAATACCAAAGCGAATAATGGTAAAACGGATGTCTGGGTGATTAAACTGGATTCTGCCGGCGCCGTTCAATGGCAGGAATTATTGGGTGGCAGTGAGGATGATTTCGGAAGTTCGATAGTTCAGAATCCCGATGGGAGTTATGTTTTAGTTGGATATACAGATTCAGACAACAGCGGAGATGTCGGGGAAAATCACGGATATTATGATATCTGGGTTGCGAAGCTGGATTCCACAGGTGTTCCCCTATGGAAGAAACTTCTCGGTGGTAATAATTTTGAAATAACTGCATTTGGTAATGCACTTCAAAGGACTTCTGATGGAGGATATGTCCTCATTGGTACTACGGGTTCTTTCGCGAGTGGAAATGTCAGCATGAATCATGGATCTGCTGATGTGTGGGTTGTAAAACTCGATGATACTGGAAATATTCAATGGGAGAACAGCTATGGTGGAACCGGATATGATGATGGCATCAGTATACAACAGACATCTGATGGCCAATACATATTCAGTGGACGCACCCTTTCAAGTAACAGCGGTAATGTTGCAGATACTAATCATGGGGATTGGGATATCTGGGTTGGGAAACTGGATACCGCTGGAAATTTATTGTGGCAGTCTGTACTCGGTGGGAGCAAATACGAACAGGGTAATTCTATACGTCCGACAACGGATGGCGGATTTATTCTCGCTGGACATACATTATCGGGAAACAGCGGAGATGTTGTCGGGAAGAATCAAGGTTATGAGGATGCCTGGATAGTAAAACTCAAACCCCGAATATTAATCGATGTTACTGATTCCGATCTACGGACATACATTCCGAATGCCGTCGTGAGTATAACCGACCTGGCACATTCAGAAGATGAATCCCTAATTTCTTCCAACGGACCTGTAATATTCAACGGGACTGGTACATCTGACGAATATTCATTTATTAAAGGAAATAATTACCAATTAACTGTATCCTCTGCAGGATATCACCCATTTTCCAAAAATATTACGTTTAATCATGACGGAAAGCGGGAAGCTGTTAAGCTTAACAGCATTCAATAGGCCATTGCCATTGTCGTATTCGATGACAATGATTGAACAATGTGCAACAATTCCATTTTATGGAACATCTTATGGGTCACTAGAACCCTTCGGAACCAGAACACATAATGAAGTCGTGAACTGGCTGGAACAAAAAGATGGTTGGAAAAATTTGTTTTACCATAATGATAGTCATGTGGTCGTTGAAGATTTTGGGACAAATACTGTTGGATATCAGGGATTGGATGATGCAACGTTTCATATTCACATGGGACATGGAAGTCCAATCCCTCCAGACATAGATATTGTAGGATTTTCATATCCTTTGCTGACATATATCCCCATGCGTGATCGACCTCTCCATCAGGTTTTCACTTGGGATGTAAATAAAAAATGGGGTAATAAAAATAAATGGGTCTGGATTCAGTCGTGTAACGTATTAAGTGATAAACGATGGGGAGGTGCGCTTAATACTTCTCATGGTATTTTGGGATATTCTTCCTATGAATGGACAAGTTGGAATCTAACAAATTATTTTTTCGAGAACTCAATAAATGATAATCGATCTATTGCACAGTCATATTATATTGCGACAGTTAAAGCGCAAACGGGACCTATGGCAACGGTAATTTATCGTACTCAAGATCAATTGTATAATGATCATCTCCCCGGCCATGGAATAATTGCACCGGATGAAAGTCCTGATGATAATATTGTATATTATGTCGATTGGTGCTCTGAAGGAAGGTGCGAGGGATCATGAAATCCCTTCAGCGTATCTATTGTACTGCAATAGTAATTTTAACAATATTAATAATCAGTACTCCGGCATCCGCAGATGTCAATACCCTAAGAGTTGATATTTCAACCCCCTTGCAATCTGCAATCGGGGAAATTAGCTTTAACACAACACTACCGGCTTTTTCACTAACCGCCCCACTCATAAAATCCACAACGAATAACGGTGATGTCATCGAATTCTGGAGTCCGGATCTGATGACCAAACAGGATAATGTAACTTCAGAATCCGATGCGCCGCAGACTGCAACGAGTATTTTACAGGAAAATGGCGGTATTCCTGAGGGTGCAATTCTATCATACGTAAAAACGGTGTATCTTAATGAATATAATACGGAAACCCAACAAGTAACGAATAGATCGCCTCTTTTGACACAGGTTATTTACCGGCGTGAAATAAATGGAATGCCGGTTGAAGGTCCCGGGGGAAAAATCGATCTTTCGCTCGGTGAAAATGGAAAGAATCTTGGTCTTTTAAAAATATGGAGAACCGCAACGATAACAGGAACCCAGAATATAATTTCGGCAAGTTCAGCAGTTGAAAAATTACAAAATGGTGAATTACTTGATCTCCCCCAGGATCCGGTAAATCTTACCGTCAATGATATCAAATTCGGATATTATGAGAAAGGTGCTGAAGTACAACAAGAGTATTTCGAACCAATCTGGATCTTTTATGGCAATTCATCATCAGGTGAACCGATTGATCTTTATATCTACGCCCGGCACTTTGCCAACTTCACCGTCTCGGACACCAACATCTCCACATTCCAGACCGTGAAATTCACTGACATCTCGGACACGACCCCGACGCAATGGTACTGGGATTTCGGGGACGGCACGAACTCGACCGAGCAGAACCCTTCGCACATGTATACTTCAATGGGGAACTTCACGGTCAGTCTCCGTGCCTGGAATGACATGGGGAGTGATACGGAAACAAAGACGGACCTTATCACGGTCAGTTACCAGAAACCTATCAACTCGGACTTCAATGCAACTCCTACACTGGGATCCTTCCCAATGGATGTCCAGTTCTACGACATTTCTGATTCTTCGCCCGATCAGTGGTTCTGGGACTTTGGCGACGATACGAACTCAACTGAACAGAACCCCGTGCACACGTACCAGTCCGGTGGGAATTTTACGGTAAACCTTACGGTGTGGAACGTACTTGGGAGTGATACGGTTTCCCGGGAGAACTATATTTATATCTATCCGACTCCTGCACCGATGGCCAACTTCGTTTCTAATTTTTCGTGGGACAATTGGGAAGCCCCGTTAGCAGTGGCCTTTAATGACACAACCAGCAGCAACATTACTACGTGGCTCTGGGATTTCGGCGATGGTACGAATTCGACCGAGCAGAATCCTGTTCATATCTTTAATATACCAGAAGGTATGTTGTCGGGGTATTTCCCAATTACCCTGACGGTGACAGATAATTACGGGCGGGCCTCCTCCTATTGGGATTATATATATGTTTACAGGGCCTTCGATCTCAATTTCACCGCTGAACCCCAGCAAGGTCCGGTACCCCTGAATGTTACATTCACGGAAACGTCCATGCATCTTAATAATTACTACCGGTATATTTGGGATTTTGGTGACGGCAATTCCTCAGAATGGCAGTGGCATTACGGAGATGCGTCTGATCCTCCAAGGACTATCAGTCATGAATATACTTCAAGCGGTAATTATACCGTTACCCTCACCATCTGGGCTAACAGCGATATGAGTTATACGACATCGAAAGATGTAACCGTAGGTGTTCCATCCCCGACACCTGTTGCTGATTTTGTGGCCAACACGACTTCCGGTAAGGAGCCCCTTGCAGTTGGTTTCACTGACCTGTCCTCAGGAAATCCGACATCCTGGAACTGGACATTCGGTGATGGCACAACTGCGGGAAAGACAAATCCCGTTCATATCTTTACCGCTGCCGGAAACTACACAGTTTCATTGGAAGTGGCAAACGATGGTGGCAGTAACACGACAACAAAAATCGATTATATCACCGTACTCCTTTCAAATCCCCCGGTTGCAGATTTCAGGGCTAACACCACTGCCGGCAAATCCCCCATTGCCGTAGCTTTTACCGACAATTCGACAAATTCACCGGTAAACTGGAGCTGGGATTTCGGTGACGAGATGAACTCAACGGAACAAGATCCGGTGCATGTATATTCCGCACCCGGAAAATACACTGTGTCTCTGCATGTCGTAAACAACGATGGCAGCGATATCCTGACCAGGACTGACTATATCACGGTGCTCATGGAACTTCCCACGATGACGATCGTCCCCCCGTCACCTGTCCTTCCAGTCTCTAACTTTACAGCGACACCGCTTTCCGGCAAGGAACCGCTCACCGTTATCTTCAATGACAGTTCCACCGGCATTCCTGCCAGCTGGTTATGGTCATTTGGTGACGGAGGAACCTCCTCCGAGAGTGACCCGTTATACAACTATACATCAGCAGGAAACTACACAGTTTCACTGAAAACAACCAATCCCTACGGGACCAATGCTACAACACGGGTGGATTTCATCACTGTTCTCCCCTTAGTACCCCCGGTTGCAAATTTCACCGCTACTCCCCTCTCCGGTAAAACACCGCTGACTGTCACATTCAACGATACGTCTACCGGTTCTCCATACGGGTGGACCTGGGACTTCGGTGATGGATCGAATGCAACCGATCAGAATCCGACTCATATGTACTTGATTGCTGGGAACTACTCGGTTTCCCTTACCGCACAAAACGCCGATGGTACAAATTCCACAACAAAGATCGATTACATCACGGTCAGCCCGCGGGCGCCCCCGGTCGCCGGATTCACGGCTAACAGCACTTCGGGCAAGAGCCCGCTTGCGATAACGTTCACAGATACATCCACAAATTTCCCGACCTCGTGGAACTGGACGTTCGGCGATGGTGCATTATCCCAGGAACAGAATCCCGTTCACATCTACTCGGCAACAGGAACATATACCGTCTCGCTCAGTGTTGCAAACCCCGATGGCAGCGACACCGCTGTAAAAACCGGATTTATTTCTACATCGGCCCCGGCATTGCCGGTCGCAGACTTCACGGCAAACACGACTTCGGGCAATGCACCCCTTGTTGTTGCATTTACCGACAGTTCGACCGGCCAGCCGACAACCTGGTACTGGGACTTTGGTGACGGGAAGAATTCATCGGTACAAAACCCGGTACACCCGTATATCTCCACCGGCACATATTCGGTGACCCTCGCCGTGACAAACCCGGATGGTTCCAACACCAGGACACGGACAAATTATATCACAGTCACAGCCCTTACCGGCCCGACAGCCAATTTCACCGCCCAGCCGACTTATGGAAAAACACCCCTGAAAGTTACGTTTAACGATATATCGACAGGAAACCCGGCTCAGTGGTTCTGGATCTTCGGTGACGGCACGAATTCCACCGTACAGAACCCGGTCCATACGTATACCGCAAACGGGAAATATACGGTCTCGCTGACTGCTACCAATGCCGGCGGCAGTAATACGAAGACAAGAACGGAATACATTATCGTCAGTTGTTCCGCTAATCCCCCGGTGGCAAAATTTGTTGCCGCACCCACCTGCGGAACGGCTCCGCTGAACGTGAAGTTCAACGATACATCAACCGGTTCCCCGACAAGCTGGTACTGGAATTTTGGCGACGGGATGAATGCCACTCAACAGAACCCGGCTCACATATACACATCGGCAGGAAAGTTTACGGTTTCCCTCACGGTGACAAACAGTCTCGGCAGCAATACCCGGACCGAGAAAGAGTACATAACGGTAAAATCCATCAAACCCCCATCCGCGGACTTCTCCGGAAAACCAACATCTGGCAGGGCACCGCTGGCTGTTGTATTCAATGACACATCAACCGGATCGCCGACAGCCTGGTCCTGGAATTTTGGTGACAATACGAATTCCACCCTCCAGAACCCGGTCCACACTTTCCTGGCGGCAGGAATATATACGGTTTCCATGACTGCATCAAATACCGGTGGCAATGGCACGAAGACCCGGAATCAATATATTTCTGTTTCAGCGCCGGCACCATCCTACCTGGTCCCCCGGGTCAATGGGACAACGGAATACTGCAAAGTCCGGCTTGACTGGGACGTGATCGCGGACTCCCGGCTGCAGGGCTACAAGGTCGTGATCTCGAAGAGCAACCCGTACCCGGAATTCCCGGATGATGGATACATGTACTGGATCACCGATCGATACCAGAATTCCTCGGTTATCGATACGAAGACACCGTATAAAGGAGGCGACATCGGGGGATACCTCAAACCCGGCCAGAAATATTACTTCAGTATCACTGCGGTTTATACTGTTGCGAACGTCCCGGGCAATGCGGTGGAACTTGCATATCCTGACTGCGCAAATCCCCACCAACAACCACCATGATAAAAACTGACAACGACCCGTACCACAAAACCGGACAGCAACGTCACAAGTGTCCAGAACACGGAAAAAATTTTGCAATACAATAATTTCTCTCTGAAATTTTTTTTACAATTTTTCAGCAGACAAGCCTCGTCGCATTTTGCATATCCTTAACAAACTCCTGCCAGTGAGCACGTCAATTTCGGTACTGGTCTTTATTGAGAATACCGGATCCGGGGATAAAAACAGATCTTTTAAGACAAAAAAGACGGTAAAACAGTGTATCTGATAGGGGGGATCGGGCCGCACCCGTCAATCATCACGCCGGCGCTGTCCCAGAACCGGCACCGGCCGGAGGAGCTGCTCCCTCATTCGAAAAATATCCTATCCCGCCGGGGAACTCTTTCACCATGATGAAATTTTTGGTCACCTGGGGGGACATGACCGTGAGATTGGGGATGACCACATTGAACGTGTGTGCAGGGTACCAGTAGATGCCGTCGCCATACGAATAGGAGGCCTGGTCCACCGTGAATTCCGCGCTTGAGAGGTTGATGTATTTCATCTGTGCATCGTCGTAATTGAGGATCTTCAGCAGTTTGCTCTTCAGATCCTGTTTTCCGAATAAAAAGAAGATGAACCGCGTGCTGTCGTCCACGGTATAATTGACATGGATGACCGCAGTCCCGTTGTCGAGCTGGATCTGGATGTCGGAGACCTTGAGATACCCGTACCGGTCCTCTTCGGCAGCGAAGACCGGGGCCACGATGCATATCAGCACAACGAATAACAGCGCGGCGGTCCGGACCTGCATAGCACAATAAATTCGTGGAGTCCACATAAAATGTTTTGGGTACGTGCGTGCGGCTGCCGGCCGGATTCGCCCGGTGAGAAAAGATACAGAAGGAACGGAAAAATTACTTGTTATTGGCAAGGATAATCTCGATCGAAGAGACATTGGTCTTGCCGGAATCGGTATCGATGATTTCCGTTGAGGTCACGATATCTTTCTTGGTAACGCCTTCGAGGAACCGGTTCAATGCAATCTCTGCGGTATCCACGGCACGGGAGATCGCTTTGCCCCGTGCCTTTATTGCAACCTCCTCCGCACCATTGTTGAACTGGGTGACCACGGCCAGTACATAGTTCATGACCGGTTTGTTTCCGACGAACACTGTGTTCTCTCTCGGCTGCTGCATAGGTCCCACCCCGTATCAGAGATACTTCTTTTTCGTGATCAGTTCTGCATTCAGTACACTCGCGCCGGCGGCGCCCCGGATCGTGTTATGCCCCATAGCCACGAACCGGATCCCCTCGCGGAGCCGGCCCACCGAGACCGTCATCCCCTTGCCCCGCATGCGGTCGAGCCGGGGCTGGGGCCGGTCAGGCTGGTCCCCGTCGAAGAAGTGCACGGACTCTTTCGGCTGGGTCGGGAGCCCTTTGATCGGGGGTTTATAGTCGCGGAACGCCTTCCTCAGTTTTTCCACGGGCTCCCGGATATCCGCCCAGACCGCCATGGTATGCCCGTCGATCACCGGCACCCGGTGGCAACTGGCGCTGACGTTGAAAGGCGCGTTTGTTACTTTGCTGCCTTTCAGGGTCCCCATGATCTTGAGCGTCTCCGTCTCCATCTTCTCTTCTTCCTTGCCGATGTAGGGGATCACGTTGTCGTAGATCGCCATCGCGGCAACGCCTTCGAACCCCGCCCCGGAAATTGCCTGCATGGTCGCTACCCGGATATCAGTAAATTTAAAGATCCTCAGGGGGGCAAGGGCGGTCACCATGACGATCGTGGAGCAGTTGGGGTTGGTGACAATGAACCCGTCCCTGCCCGCATCACGCTGCACATCGATGAGGCCCAGGTGGTCCGGGTTCACTTCCGGCACCACGAGCGGCACCGCCGGTTCCATGCGGTGGGAACTGGCATTGCTGCAGACCGCTATCCCGGCATCGGCAAATCCGGTCTCCACGCCCGTGGCAATCTCTGCCGGGAGGGCAGAGAAGACGAGGTCGACATTTTTCATCGCCGCAGGCGAAGTCGGGACGATCCGGATCTTGCCGATATGCTCCGGAAACGGCGTGTCGAGACGCCATTTCACGATCTTTTCATAGGGCTTTCCCGCGCTGCGTTCGGAAGCGGCGAGCGTTGTAAGTTTGAACCAGGGATGATCCGCTAGAAGTTCAACAAACCGCTGACCAACCGCGCCCGTGGCACCGAGCACTCCAACATTGATCATGGTGACAGGTCCTGTATGTTCTTGTTTCCCGTTTCAGAATAATGGCGGGTTGTAAAATCCCATTTCACTTAGGATGATAAAAACATTGTTTTTTATAATTTTTTTTGACCGGGATGATCCGGTGGTGCAGGTCCGGCGTGGAAACAGCCCTGCCTGCACAGTCCGGCTCATCCAGGGATGACCGGATATTTTCGGGAGGATTCGGGTCCTGTGGCAGACAGTATTAAAAAACAGACCGGATGATACCGGTAGTATTATTCCATATGAATGGCTTCTGAAGGGCAGGCGTCCACGCAGGTCTGGCAGTCGACACACATGTCCTTGTCAACTTTTGCCTTGTCGTTCTCCATGGCGATGGCCGATGCGGGACATTCGCTCACGCAGGTTTCACATCCGGTACACTTATCGCTGTCAACGACCGCTACCAACTCGTTCACTCCATCGTATATGTTTCCTTTATTGGTAAAAAAAGGGTTACTATCGGCACATGCTCTCCCGGTGATGAGGGGACGAAAGCGGAAAAGGCCGGAACTCATCTCCGGTGACACAGCAATTTCCTCTTTAGTCCTGCAGGAAAAGGGCGAGACGCCCTTGAACGCATTCACCGCAGTATCTGAAAAGGGAAAAAATTGCTTTGTAGAAATCATTTAAAATTGCCTGACGCTCCAGGGGCTTCACTCGAAGAATCCCAAGGATTCTTCTCGAAAGAATCTTCGCTGATGCGAGGATTCTTTCCCCGCCGCTGGGGCGCCCCGGTTGCGATAGTGCCGTATTACCTGTACACAAAAATATAGCGAATTTTTGCACAGGTAATGCCGAGGCATCACATGCGCCCCCGTGTCGAAGACCTGATGGTCTTCTCCTGCTTCGGGTCTTATGACCCTCATCACCCCCAATGGGGGTGCTTCATTCCGAAGGAATGAAGCAGAGGGATTTGAAAAATCCCTCTTGTCGAATCCCATCAGGGATGAGACACGAGAAGAATCCGTAGGATTCTTCGTGACAGGGCTGGCGCAAGGGGACGATTATACTTTATGAAAAAGGTTTTCTACAGAGCAAAAAAAGTTACTTTTTCAGGCCGAGCACGTCGTTCATGCCATAGATGCCGGGCTTCTTTCCCACGACCCAGCGGGCTGACTGGAGGGCTCCGCTGGCAAAGACCGACCGGTCGTAGGCCCGGTGCGAGAGTTCGATCGTCTCGAAGTTCTTCGAGAACATGACCGTGTGGTCCCCGACGATATCGCCGCCGCGGATCACGTGCACGCCGATCTCGTTCTGCCGCTCGGTCATCCCTTCCCGCCCGTACTGCTTCTTCCGCGGGCCGGCCTCTTCTTCGATGATCTGGATGAGGGTCTTGGCCGTGCCGCTGGGTGCATCCTTCTTGTTCCGGTGGTGCGCTTCGATCACTTCGATATCATATTCTTTGAGGAGTCGTGCCGATTCCCTCACGAGCTGCTGGAAGATGCTCATGCCGATCGAAAAGTTGGTGGATATGACCGCCGGGACGTGTCCCTTTATCGCTTTCTCCATCTCCGCCCGCTGTTCGGGGGAGATGCCGGTGGTGCCGACAACGAGGGCACAGTTATTTCCCGCTGCCATCCGGACGTTCCCGACAGCAGCGCTGGCGACTGTGAAGTCGATCAGCACATCGGCTTTCGTCTTCTTCAGGAGCGCCTCGGCATTTCCGGTCTCTACGATGTCGACTCCGAAAAAAGAACCGGGCTTGAGGTCGATCCCCCCCGCCAGGTCGAGATCTTTTGACTCGTTGACCATACGGCCGATGGTCTGGCCCATCCTGCCGGATGCACCGCACACGACGACTTTTACCATACGCCGCTCACCGGGTGCGTCTCTTTACGGGTCTTGCTTTTGGCGCTGCTCTCTTCACCGGTCTCTTTGCTGCCGGTTTTGCTTTTGGTGCACCTTCCGGAGGGATCGTTGAGAGGACCGTTTTCAGCTGCCCGGTCTTTTTTGCATCCAGCTCGTCGAGGGGGAGCCGTACCGGGCCCCCGGCCAGGCCGATGAGTTCCACGGCTTTTTTCACGGGGATCGGGTTGGTGTCGATGAACATCGAGCGGAAGAGCGGGGACAGCGCATAGTGGAGCACCAGCGCCTTCTGGTAGTCGCCGCACTTCATCGCCTCGTACATCGCGACCATCCTAGCGGGGTCCACGTTCGCCGCAACGGAGATGACGCCGGACCCGCCCAGCGCGAGGATGGGGAGCGTGATGTTGTCGTCACCGGAGATGACGACAAAGTCCTCGTCCTGCGTCTCCTCGAGGATCCGGGACATCTGGCCGATATTGCCGCTCGCTTCCTTGATGCCGACGATACCCGGGTGCTGCGCGAGTTCCGCCACGAGGTCGGGCTCCAGGTTCTGGCCCGTCCGTCCCGGGACATTGTACATAACGACCGGGATATCGAGGTCCGCCAGTTTCGTGTAGTGCTTGACGAGGCCCGAGCGGTTCGGTTTGTTGTAGTACGGGCTGATGACGAGCACGCCGTCCGCACCGATGTCCTTCGCAGCCTTCGTCAGGCGCACTGCCTCGGCAGTGTTGTTGGATCCCGTACCGGCAAGTACGGGTATCCTGCCATTGATCTTATCGACCGTGACCGCGATGACCTTCTCGTGTTCCTCGAACGTGAGGGTCGCAGATTCGCCGGTCGAGCCGCAGGGCACAATCCCGTGGATGCCGCGGGATGTAAGGAAACCGATGTTGCGTTCGAGGCCCGGAACATCCAGGCCCATCGCGGGGTTCCTTTTAAAAGGGGTAATGATTGCCGGAAGGACACCTTCGAACATGAATAGGATTATGGGCGTCTTTTGGTATTTATTTTTCTAGTAATGTATCCGGCGATGCGGTTCCGGACACGCTTGCTCCCGATTACCGCGGAGACGCCGAGCTGCTGCTTGTTCTCATCGAAACTGCCCGAGAAGTTCTCCCGCTGCTTTGCAAGGAGTTCGGTTCCCATTGACTTGATATATGACGGCTTGATTCCCATGTGATATTCCTCAAGAATGCTGTACCTTAAAGGCGGTTTGAGCAGATAATAATATTGTTTGCAACGTCGACCGGGTCCTCGCCGAGCAGGACGAGGACAGCGCCTGCGCCCCTGCTCCCGCGGGAGTACATCACGTCGGGGACTTCCTCCCTGCAGCAGGAGGCAATCCCCCAGTCCATGGTGCTGATGCCCTGCGGGGCGTGCGCCGCATCGAAGGAGACGCAGTCAAGGAAGAGGTCCTCGTCCAGCACCCGGAGGGCGCGGTCGGAGCACCGGAGGAGCGCGGCGCTCCGCCGGAGGGGATCGAATTTCATCACCGTGACGAGCACCCGGGCAGCCGGTTCATCGCAGCCGAACGAACAGGGGCCGCCGGCGTGCAGCTCCCCGTCCTGCTCCGCCAGCCCCCCTTCGACAGCCGCAATGCCGGACTTCTCCCGGGCCCCCCGCAGGGCAAAGGCGATCTGCACCCCTCCGGGGGGACGAGCCGGGGGCTCATCGACCGGACGAGCAGGGCAACTGCTGCTTCCAGGCGCCCCAGGACCTCGCTGCGTTCCTGAACCGGATCCATTACAGTACCAGTTGCAGGAGGGCAATATTAAGATGCCTTACCGGAGGCCGGGATAATGCTATATCCTTCCCTGTCGAAAAGAGTACGAATGAACGCGCGGCTCCTTGATGTGGTCATCGGCGTGATTGCCTTTATTGTCCTGATCGTACTGATCGCCCTGCTGCCGATGGCGATCCCGGCGGCATTTGCCTACCTCGCGGCAATCGTCCTCTTCATCCTCTTCCTGTCCGGTGCGGGCTACCTCGTGAACGAGAAGATCACGTAATCCGGTTGCATTCATTTTTCCGGTTGGGATAATTTCCAGCAATCTTCTTTTGATTATCCGGAATTGCAGCGACTATTTCTCTGAATTCTCTCAACGAAAACGGGTTCACGAACGGTACGCTTCGATCTGGCACATAAAAAAAATAATGTAACTATGGGAGGGTTCCCCGCATCAGGGCCCCTCGCGGGGCACGGCGGGGCAGTGAGGGAGTTGGTTTTTCTTTCAGTCCCTGAACCGGCGCAGGGAATCAGTCTTCGCATCAGCGAAGAGAGCTGATGGCTCTCTTCTCGTGTTCCTGCGTCACACAGCGATGACTGATTAGAGAGGAATCCATCAGGATTCTTCGACTGCGCCCCGTTGGGGGCGGCGGTGTCTATCGCGAATGGGGGTATGGGAGTCTCAACCACCATCAATTATTTCTGAATGTTTTCCCGGGAATACCACGGAGAGATTATATAGGCGCTACCGGAGTTTTTTCATCTTTCTTATCGTCCGTCTTCTTCGGGCCCTTCCCCGTCCTGTCCTTTTTTTTCACCTTATAGTAACTCAGCGGGTGCCCGACTTTCTCGCAGAGGGAGTCCCGGCGGACACAGAGCCCGGTAGTCCGCATGGCGGCGCAGGCAGGTGCCGTATATTCGGTCCCGGACCCCCCCGGCCGGTGATATGCTCCACCTGGTACATCGTCTTCTCGGGATCGAAATCCGGCGAACGGGCATAGAGTTCCGCAATGCCGGTGACACTCATGCCGATCGTATGGAGGAAGGTAGTGAGCGAGAACCGGCCTGCATGGCTCAGGTTCGTGCCTGAGGTCAGGGCCGTGACGAGCGCCTGCATGCACGGCGGGAAGGCACTCTCCTCGATCGAACCGAACTGCTGGAGCATCTGCTCCTGGTACTCTTTTTTGATCAGGTTTGCTACCGGTATCAGTTGTTCGCAGATCCCTTTCGGCACATGGTACGGGAGGTCCCGCCGGAGCACGACGCGGATACGTTCCCGGAGCAGCTCAAGGAGTTCGTTCTTCTGTATCTCCACGAATCCTTTCGTGATTCGGCGGTTCACCAGCTTGAACCTCGGCTCGTGCAGCACCGCTACGATCTCCACGAAATCGGTGAGCGGCATCTGCTCTTTCGAGAGATCGATCCTGAATTCTGCGGCAAGGTATTTTGCGATCGGGCTGTTGTTCTCCTCATCGATGATCACGTTCTCGTTCCAGCCCTTCTCGCGTTCGGACCCGGTCTCGGAATGGAGAAAATAATAAGCGCGCTCGGCTTCGTACCGGGACAGGCGGTCGAAGAGTCTGTTTGTCCCCGATACAGGACACAATGATCCTCGACAGGACATAACCGGCGATCTCGTCGTCATCGCGGTTCCTGAAATGTGCAGCAATGGTCTTCTTTGAAGACAGGGCGTGGTTGATCCGCTTTACTGCCAGGTCGGTGAGAAACGCTCCCTTCTCTTCCTTTAACAATTGTTCGAGGGGAGGGAATTTTTGTTTGATATGGTCCTGGGCTTTTTTTAAAAAGGGAAAATGGGAAAGTTCCTTTGCCGATGGGGAATACTCCATTCAGTCAGCCTCGATCCGGGGCGCGAGGAGGTACTCGACATGCCCGTTGCCACCCGAGATATCGAACGAGAACCGGACCGGGTGGTCGATGCCGAGGAAGATCTCGACTTCCGCGGCATGGCTCATGACCTTGCCCATGTCCTTGAGATAGTCGAGGGAGAAGAGCGAGCGGGCCTCGGCAGGGGTGAGCGATATGAGCTCGTCTTTTGAGAATTCGCGGCGGATATGATCGGTGTCGCCTTCGGCCACGAGGTAGAAGGTCTGGTCCTTGGGATTGATCCCAAGCGCGATCTTGTCCGAGATCACTGCCGCGGCCTTCATCGCATTGTTGAGGTCATCGCCTTTGATCACGATCTTCCCCGGGAGGTTGATGGTAGGCGGGTTCGGGTCCTTCCGTATCGTGTTCGTATCGAGGAGCGTGATCGAATAGTGGTAGCCATGGACCGAGACGGACATCTTCTGGGCATTGTCGGCCATCTCGATGCTGATCAGGTCGCCCTTTCCGGCCATGCCGAAGATGTTCTTCATCTTCACGAGGTCGATACCCATCTGGCTCTTCGTTGCCTTATACGAATCGAACGCTTCCTTCCTGAGCGTGAGGGAGATCATCGCCACGTTCGCCGTATCAACGGCACGCGTGGAGACCCCGCTCTCGTCCGTATGCAGGCGGCACTCAGGGATGAGGGCCGAGACTGCTTCGATCGCTTCCCTGAACATGTCTGCATCAATGGTTGCTTTTAACATCGGTTACCCCTTGACAAACTCTAATACAGTATATCGTCATACTTTAATTATAGCGTTTTGGGTTTAACTCGGACAGTTTTTTTTCAGGGGAACGATACGGACCATGGGTTCACAATGGGGTAACGACAGGACCTCCCTGCGCGCAAAGCAGGAGGGATACCGCTCCCGGGCAGCCTACAAGCTCCTCGAGATCCAGAACAAGTTCGCGATCATCCGGCCCGACGACAACATCGTGGACCTCGGGGCGGCGCCGGGGAGCTGGCTCCAGGTGGAGCGGGCCCTCACGGAAGCCCGCGTGGTGGGCATCGACCTGAACCCGATTGCAGGACTCGAAGGCGTGGAGACGATCGAAGGCGACCTCAACGACCCCGAGGTCCTCGCGAAGGTCCGGTCCATGGTCCCCGTGGTCAACGTCGTGCTCTGCGATGCGGCCCCGAAATTGTCCGGACACAGGAGTTACGACCAGGCCAGGATCATCGAGCTGAACGAACAGGCACTGTCGTTTGCCTGCAAGGTGCTGAAGCAGGGGGGCAACTTTGCCGTAAAATCCTTCCAGGGCACGGACTTTCCCGAGCTCTATGCCCTGACAAAGGAGCATTTTTATGCCGTGAAGACCTGCATCACCCGATCCACCCGCAGGGGCAGCACGGAACTCTATGTCGTTGCAAAAAATTTCACGGGATGATCACAGCCCCATGGTTCTCAAGGACTCCTTCAACCGCCCGGTGACCAATATCCGCATCAGCCTCGCGAAACAGTGCAACCTCTCCTGTATCTACTGCCACCGCGAGGGTGAGAGATCCTCGGAGGACCGGCTCCCTGCTGCCGATATCGCGGAGATCCTCCGGGTAGCTGCCGGTTTCGGTATCCGGAGCGTCAAGTTTACCGGGGGCGAGCCGCTCCTCCGCCCGGACCTGCTGGAGATCATCCGGTCCGTGCCGGCCGGCATGGAGTCCTCGCTGACAACCAACGGGACGCTCCTTTCCGTCCTTGCCCGGGATCTGAAAAAAGCCGGTCTCAACCGCGTCAACGTCAGCCTGGACAGCCTGGACCCGCAGACGTACAAGAAAATTACCGGGATCGATATGCTGGCCGAAGTCCTGGACGGGATAACCGCTGCGCTGGAGGCCGGGCTGACACCGGTGAAGATCAACATGGTCGTGCTCGAGGGGATCAACGACCACGAGATCGACGATTTCCTCGGCTATGTCCGGGGGGACCGGAACCTCGTGCTCCAGCTGATCGAGCTGATGGACTTCAACAACTGCGAGTACCACGGGGACCTGAACGCGCTGGAACGCATGCTCGCCACGCGGTCAAAACAGATCGTGACCCGGAGGATGCACCACCGGAAGAAATACTGCCTTGACGGGGCCGAGGTGGAGGTGGTCCGCCCGGTCCACAACACCGAGTTCTGTGCATTCTGTAACCGGCTGCGGGTCACGTCCGACGGCAAACTCAAGCCCTGCCTCATGCGGGCCGACAACCATATCGATATCCGGGGGAAGCGCGGAAAGGAGCTTGAAGACCTGTTCCGGAAGGCAGTTGCGGAACGCGAGCCGTTTTACCGGTAATAACAGGTTTTTGTGCCGGTGTCCGGCATACCGTTCCAGGAACTTCCCAGACGGGAATTTATTTACCATGCCTGCACGAACCGGTGCACATGCAGGATGAAAATGAATTCCTCACGGTCCTCGATTACCTCTATGGCAAGTCCCTGATGCTCCAGGACACGTCAGGATTTAACAGGGTCCTCTATTTCTACCTCATCGATTCCCTCGCCCATATCGATTACACGGCAGGGATCTATGCCTATAATTACGGGTCGCCGAAAAATATCATCGGGGCCGAGTACATGCGCTGGCGTGTCGACGAGGAGAAGAAGGGAGACCGGGCAAAATTCCCCGGATTCATCAACTGGCTCCGCGAGAACCGGCGGAGAAATTCCGGGTGCTCCCCTCGCTCTGGCAGATGATATACGATACGGAAGACCCGGCCAGCTACCGGAGCTTCCGGATCGTCGTGGACCCGGACAGCAAGAAGCCGATCCCGGCGGACTTCTTCTTCGTCGTCATCGACGAGTTCTTCGAGCCGGAATTCTTAAAAAGCATCTATGAGGACGCCTCCCTCGGCACCCTCTTCACTTCCTACTGTGCCCAACACTGATTACTATGCATGTCAGCCGGATCTGTTCGGATCTTGTTAAAATAAAGAGCGAGAACCCCCCGGGCAGGACGGACGAGGCGATCGAGTACATCCGCGACTTCCTTTCCGGCATCGGCATACGTTCTTCGGTCTGCGGGAACGGGCAGGGCATGGCGAACCTTGTCGCGCAGCCGGAGGGCGCCCGCCTGATGCTCTGCGGCCACGTCGATGTCGTGCCCGCGCTTGCCGGTGGCTGGGACCGGCCCCCGTTCTCCGGGGCGATCGACGACGGGTATGTCTGGGGGAGGGGATCCACGGACATGAAGGGCGGGTGTGCGTCGATCCTCTCTGCCTGCGAAACATTCGCGGACGGCAACGGGGAGATCCCGGCAGCGCTCGTCTTTGTCTGTGATGAAGAGACCGGCGGGGAGCACGGGATCCGCTCCCTGCTGGCCAGAAAAAGGATCCGGCCGTGCGACTGCATCATCGCCGAACCGACACCAGCCCGGCACCCCAACATCGGGCAGAAAGGGCTCTGCCGGATCTCCCTGCAGTTCGCGGGAGTCCCTGCCCACGGTTCGCTCTACCCCGCGGTGGGGGTGAGTGCCATCATGGAGGCGATGTCGCTCCTCGCCTACATGAGCCGCCTGCACGACCGGGACTACCCCGTGGATGCGCACCTGCAGGAGATCATCGCGCAGTCATCGGATGTCCTGGGCCGGGAGTTCAACATTGAAAGGGTAAGCGAAGTACTGAAAAAACTGACCTTCAATCCGGGCGTGATCCAGGGCGGGGAGAAGTCAAATGTCGTAGCCCAGCACTGCGATCTCGAACTCGAGATGAGGATCCCGTGGGGATGCCCGATCGCCGAAGTCCTTGCCGGTATCTCCTCCCAGGCAAAAAATGCAACCATGACCGTGCACGAGTCCCACAGCCCCTCGATCACCGACCCGTCCTCCCCGCTGGTTGCCGTTACCTGCAGGGAAGTGGAGCGGGCGTATGGCGGTACGGTATTTCCCGTGGTCCAGTGGGCGGCGAGCGATGCCCGCCACCTCAGGAAGTGCGGGTTCAGGGTGATCGAGTACGGCCCCGGCGAGATCACGAGACTGCACGCGGTGAACGAGTATGTCCGGGTTGAGGCGCTGGAAAAGGCAGCGCTCGTCTACCTGGGCGTGATGCAGAGCTATGCCGGGAAAGACCGGGAGGACTGACCCTTTTCACGGGAGGGTTTCCTGATGACGGGGGATGCCGGGCCGGCATCGCTTTTTTTGTTCTGTTACCTTGTGAGGGATAAAAATGACTGGTTCAAAAAATCAGTTTAACGATCCAATCACTTATCCTGACCATTGTTCCTGAAGGGTAAAAAGACACTATTCTCATCCAAGCCATGTCGACAGAACCCCTCTCTTTGCCCGGTTCTGTAAGCTATTAAATCCGGTCCCGATACAGTGTATGTATGAACAGCTCGCGCTGGCATGTGCAGCTATTCCTCCCCATCTCAGCAGTATTCTTTTTTATGATAATCCTGTCCGCAGGTTGTACCGGGACGCCACTCCCCCCACCGGGTTCAGTTCCCGTCTTACCTGCTGCAGGTTCCCGGGACAACATGAGCTGGAAGGAGTACTCCTTACCCGATGTGCAGGGAACGGGAAATTTCAGCGTGCACCAATTTGCCGGAAAACCGGTACTGGTGACGGTACAATCAGGAGCCTGCCCGTCCTGTACCATCCAGCTGATCCGGCAAATGGAAGAGATCGCCCGGCTGCCGGAAGTACGGGAGGGAACGATCATTGTTGTTTCCCTTGACCTCGACCCCGCGGGTGATGCAGGGTTTATCACACCCTATCGCGACCGGTTCAATTTCACCGGGTATCCGCGTACTCACCGGATGATCTGACGCTTGACCTTTTCCACACGTTTGGCCCGTTTGCCGTAGATCCCGCTGCGGTCCCTGTGATCCTCGTCTGCCCGGATGGCCATGACCACCTCCTGCCGGCTGGCGTCAAGACCGCAGAAGTGCTGAATGCCACCCTGGCACAGGAGTGCTAAAGCCATGGATACCCTCACCCTGTTCTGGCTCTCGTTCCTTGCAGGGATGTACGCCCCGGTGGGTTCGCCCTGCGTTCTCGTTCTGTTCCCGGGCTACCTCTCCTTCCTTGCCGGCAGACCCGGGGCCAACCGCAGCGGGTTCAACCTCTTACCTGTTGGTATCGCAATTGCTGCCGGCGTCATCGTTTCCATGCTTGTCGGTGGTCTCCTGTTCACCGGGATTCTCCATAGTATCGGCGGAGGGGCACGCAGTATTATCACTGCTGCCCTGTTCGTTATCCTTCTTGCATTCTCCCTGTTCCTGATCTTTGACACCGGTTATGAGCGGTATGCAAAAACAATCCCCGTTCCCCGGCCCGGAAAATCCCTGCCTGCCGCATTCCTCTTCGGCATGACATTCGGGATCATCATTCTGCCCTGTAATGCCGCCTCCATCGCCGTCCTTCTCGCCCTTGCCGCAACCGCATCAGGGTTTTTTGAAGGGATCGGATCGTTCCTCTGTTTCGGTACCGGTATTATCCTCCCCCTTGTCATCATCGCCGGCATTTCGCAGGCAAGGAACCGCCAGGTCATCGGTTTCCTGCACAGCAACCGTCGGGCAATCCGGGTCGTCTCGGGAATATTCATGCTGGTAATCTCGCTGTGGTACCTTGTACTGCTCTTCTTCCCCCGATTGTTCTCCTGATGATACACCGGAATGTCTGATCACTGGCCGTGAAAAAATTCTCATCAGGAAGGACATCCATCAGGCCGTCACCATCAGAAAAATATTTGCCTGCCGCTGTGAAGATATCCGCTGTTTTTAAAAATTTATTTCCGTATTTTTCTCACCATGGCTGCCACACCGGCAGAAACTGCCAGTGCGCAGAGCGCAGTGAGCGGGGAGAGGGGTGAATAGGTTGTCTTCATGGCAACCGGGGCGGTAGTGGTGGGCCCTTCCGGGGTTATTCCACCGGCCGGGGCAGCACTTTCGTTCGCCGCCGGCGACGGGACGGGGGTCGGTGTGGTATAAAAGGTCCCGATCCGGCTGATCGTAGGTACCGGCGTGATAGTACCGGTGATATTGAACATCTGGAGCTGCCCCGTCATGCTGTCCCGGTTATTCAGGGCATCGGTGAAATTGGGATCGATCCCGATCGCCTTGTCGAAGCATTGCAGCGCATCGGCGGGTCTTCCCAGCGCCACGAGTGCCTTTCCCTTGTTGTTCCAGAGGGTGGCATTACCGACCTTTATGCCGGTCGCTTCATTGAATGCCGACAAGGCGTCAGTATAATCCCCCGTCGCCATATAGATAAGACCAAGGTTGTTCCAGGTCTCAAAATTGCTTGGATCAAGGACAAGACACTGTTTATACGAGTCCACCGCACGGGCTGAATTGTTTATCATCTGGTACGCGTAGCCCTGGTTGCAGTACGCGTCGATGTTGTTGATCTGGACGACAAACAGATTGTCGTAGGCCACGACCGCTTCATCGTATCTCTGGAGATTAAAGAGCGCAAGGGCCTTTGCGTTGAGGCCGTTATTGTCCTGGGACCGGAGCGCAAGGGACTGGTTTGCCGCGTCCAGGGCATCGCTGTAGTCCCCGAGGGCATTGAGTGCTACTGCCTTCCCTGACAGCGCGGAAGCATAATTCTTGTCGACTGCCAGGGCATTATTGAAATAGCCGAGGGCATCGGAATATTTTCCCGCGTCGATGGCCGCCTGCCCCCGGATAGTCCATTCGGAAGCATCTTCGGCACAGACGATCGCGGGGATGAACAGGAACAGGGCAAGAAGGACCAGAATCAGAGTTTGTGACCGCATATTCTCATGACGAAATTTCCTCCTCATCGCTGATGAATGTATTGCTTTCCGGTGCCGATCTCGTTTGCGGTTGCCTGGAGCATTCTGAAGGGGGGAATTCCGGTCACCCGCTGCAAACGGATCAGCACCGTTCTTTTCTGATTTTGTCCGGCTCCTTTGAAAATTCTGCACGGTTTCTCCTTCATGGCCGCCGCTGTACATGACTTTGATACTAGGGAATTTTGCAGGAAGTTATGCCCTTTTTCGTTGCTCCACGAAAACAGGGAAGATGAAGAAGATCATCAGCCGGGCGGGAAAACAGAGGTCACATGACCTCAATGATCTCCTGTTTCTGTTGCTCGGCAAGCTTCTTGTTCACGAAATACTGGATCAGGACGCCGGCAACCGCGGATAGGATACCTGAGATCGTTGACCAGAGAATATATTTCGAAACGGTATCGGACGACAGGGGGAAATCCTGCACTCCCTGGAACGAGATGATGTAGATACTTGCCGCATAGAGCAGGAGTCCGATTGCCGTAACAAAAAACGGGAATACGATGACCTTGCCCAGATTCTCTTTCTCGTTCTGATAGACATCGATGATGACGCCCACGGAAAGGACAAGGCCGGCAAAGATGAGCCACTCGAAGGCACCATAGATGAACGTCATCAGGTAGGTGATGACACCCAGGTCGCTGTCCGGGGAATAATATTTCAGGATGTTGATGAAGCCGACCGTGAATCCGACGATGATCAGGAGGATGGTAGTCGTATACGTGACAAACGAGAAACGCCCGCGGGAGAGGGACAGCCTGAGGGCATCCGTAATCCCGTGGACAAGTTCGTCAAACCCGAATCCCTTGTAGAGCAGGTAGCACCCTATCACACCGACAACTACGATGGTCGCGGCACCCGGGGCACCCAGCAGGTATGCACTTGCGTACAGCAGCATGGCAAGACCGATCGGGATGAACACCATGCGGGAGATCTTCGGGTCATCAAACAATTTCTTCAGTATGTAATAGGTACCCTCGAGGTTGGGCATCTGGTTGACAACGACCCGCCGGATGCTGGAGACCGGAATTTTTGACTGTATGATCGGGATGACATACTCGTCCTCTGCCCCGTCCGTGACAAGGATACAGTTCGTTACCTTTGTCTCCCCGACTACTTTCTCGAGCGAGGTGGCTATCCGCCGGTCCCCCTCGATCATGTGCAGGTGGTTGCCGGCAACGACCGCGACAGCGGTCTCTTCACCGTTTGCAGTCAGTTCATCGTAGATCTTGACCGCCGAAAAGATCGCATTGACATCGGAATCCTCCGGATCGGCAAGTGCCAGCGTATTTGCCGCTTTCAGGCATGCCGCACGTCCGATGCACGGGCTCTCAATGTTTGCCTTCCAGCCTATGTCATCGTCACGGTCAACACTCAGGACCAGTGTCCGCCCCTGCGTCATTCTATGGTATTAACTCCCTGCCGGCTGCGTGGTTATCATGCAATTCCTGTTTTAATCAGTTCTTTTCCCGAGCGCGCGTAATGGGAAGATGCACTCGGTGATTGGGAAAAGATTAGTTCACTTTCTTTTTAAATGTAGTGACGGAAACTGATTTCATGGAAAAACCAAGACAATCATCACTCCGGCAGGAAGACCGGGATAAGGGGATTCAATGCATACGGGAACGAGAGTCCTATGAAAAAACCCGCAACATGGGCAAGGGTATCCGTTGTCGTCAGCGTCTCGATGACTCCCTGGACCGGACCATAGGTGATCAGCAGCTGTACCGAAGAAAAATTCATGATAACGGTAATCAGGATCAGGCAGGCGATCGGAAATACCCACATCGAGGCTGACAGGAATTTTCTTAATTCTGCCGGGGTATCGGCATCGCATCGCTGCTCGTTCAGGAATTTCAACAGGGAGTATACGCCATAACCAACCACGGTACAGGCCACACCGGAAAATCCCGTCACGATGTCGATCGAGAGGCCCTTTATCAGTTCAATGTTTACCAGGGAGATGAGCAGCGGGGCAATAAAAAAAATAACCAGAAAAATATGGATGAAAAAGAGGTGTTTTTTTTCCCTGTTGGTCAGGAAGAAGAGGAGCAATCCAAACCACATCAGGACCAGGTTGGTGACCGAGGCGATCACGTTCTGGATAAATGTCTTTGATAAATTTATACTGAAAAAATTGTTCAGATAAACCGTATATACACTTATATCCCTACTGTTCAGGGAAATAAAATTGAATATGGACGTGTTGACCTGCAGATAAATAAAATAAAGATACAGTTGTGCCAGGAACAGCAGTACCGTGAAATATACAAAAATAAAAGCATAATACTTCCAGTAGTCCAGCCCCGCGATCAGAGGTTCGAATAATTCCCTGAATGGGGTACCTGCAGTTTGAGCGTCATTTTCCATATTGCGTAACCATGCCCGATCTTTGAATAATTTTACATTCTATTATATGATAATAAAACCATCCCCCTCCAACCCCCCTTCAGAACGTATGAAGACCTGTCGGAGCACCTTCTAATTTCCTTTCTTTTTTAAAAAAACGTTCCGCAGAAAAAAGAAGTGTTTATATATTTGTTTAGCATTTTATATTGTATAAATTCATGGTACGGTGCAAAATGCAGGACAAAGTCGAACTAAGTGTGAAAAAGATCATTCTGTTAAGTGTTATCATGGTGACCATAACGGCAGCCCTCGTCGGGGTGGGCACCTATGCGTTCTTCAGTGCATCTCAGAGCACGACTAACAACACGTTCACTACCGGGAGTCTGAGCTTCTCGGTCAATGGCCAGGATCCGTGGACATCCAACTTCAATGCCACGCTGTACAACATAGCGCCCAACCAGACGGCATGGGGTAACGTGACGCTCCAGAATACCGGGACCACACCAGCCGATGTCTGGGTGGAGCTGAGCAATGATTATGGTACCGGTACCCGGAACAGATACCGCAAAATCGCTTGAACCCGCATCTACTGCCATCAACGGAACCATTACCTACGGTCTCTGGTCGAACTCGGGTGGATCGATGTCAAAGATTTTACCCTCAGGATCTGACCCAATATTTACCATAAGTAATGGATCTCACCAGTTTAACGGAACAACATCGATATCTGGCTACATGATATCCAATATCACCCGGAATAACTGGACCTATGTTGGATCTCTTCCAAGCGGTAACTCATGGTTTGTCAACCAGAGTTTCACGCTTGACGCGAACACCACCAACTGGGCCCAGCTGACCAACATGACCTTCGCGGTCAATTTCTATGCATTACAGACCGGCGTTCCCTCGAGCGCCTATCCATCGCCTCAGATGCCGGGTCACGGACATCCATAATCTGAACCGTGCAGGCCATTCCCTCTTTTTCCTGCACATCTTTTCAATATCATCAAAGGGGAGAGATTGATACGATGAAGGCTCAAAAGGGATATTCAGGAACATCAACGCTGGCCCGGATCATAAAAACCACCGGCGTTGTTATCCTCCTTTTTCTTGTCTTGAGCGCGGTATTTTTCTTTACTGCCCCGTTTTTTGGCTGGAAAACGGAGATCGTTCTCTCCGGCAGCATGGAACCGTCCATCCCGACCGGGAGTGTCGTGATTACCCGCCCCGTTGCTCCCGAATCCATCCAGGTAGGCGATGTAATTATCTATTCGTTCCTCTACGGTCCGGGCCTGACCACGCACCGTGTCGTAAAAATCGAATCCGATAACGGACTGAAATTCATCACCAAGGGAGATGCAAACAGGGACCCGGATCCGAACCCGGTTTTACCGGTCCAGGTCGGCGGTATGGTAGCGCTTGATATTCCCTATGCAGGGTATCTCATCGCATTTATCAGGACCCCGCTGGGTCTTCTGGTCTGCCTGATCATCCCCGCAGCACTTCTCCTGGTGGGCGAGCTGATAAATCTCTGGAAATCCCTGGATTGACGAATGATTATCGCGGGACTATGACGAGCGGCAATATCGGTATCATCGGGTTAATCCTCGCAGGATTTGTCCTTGGGACATGCATCCTCTATACAACGGGAACCGACTCGCCGTTCACCTTCTCCCGGGAATTCGCCAAGCAAAATACCACCAATAATACCATATCCACCTGGCAATGCACTCTCTGGCAGCAGACGACCCAGGCAGACTTCCAGTCAGACATCGGCGTCAATGTGAGCACAACGGCAACGCCGAACAGTGTCATCCTGGGCAACCAGACAACGTGGCCGTCGATTTATGCAACAACCGGTGGAGCAACCACGTTTTCGCTGTATAACGTATCGAACAATACCTGGGTACCGCGTGCAGTTACCCTCGCAGCGGTTGGTGCGGGGGGCGGGGCAACATACACCGTAAGCGGCAATATCTCTGCACTCAGGGGTGGAAATAATCCCACGTTCTGGCAGTATAATATCACCGGAAACAGCTGGCTGGCGCGCGCCAATGCCCTGTCCAATGTAAACCGGGGCGGGACAACGCTGGGTTATATCGGGGGCGGCAATATATCCGCTTTCAGTGCTGCGTTTGTCAACCCTACGGGTTTCTGGATCTATAATATTTCCAGCAACCTGTGGGCAACAAAACGGCCGACCCCGGGAAATGTGAATACGGGAGGAGGACTGACCTACAGCAGTGGAGGCAACGTCTCTGCACTCGCCGGCGGAGCCACGACCACGTTCTGGCAGTACAATATCAGCACCAACTCGACCTGGTCGGCATTTGCCGTCGTGCCCGGGAACGTGGGAGCCGGGGGCGCCCTTGTGTACGATAACGGGAACTTTATTTACGCACTCAATGGTACCACTCCCACGTTCTGGAGATACAGTATCCCCGGCAACTCGTGGTCGGCGATGGCAAATATTCCCGGCAGCGTGAATGCCGGCAGTGCCCTCGCGTATGACAACGGGAACTACATTTATGCCTTTAACGGTACCACCTCCAGTTTCTGGAGATACAGTATTTCCGGCAACTCGTGGTCTCCCATGGCAAATGCCCTGGCGAACATCGCTGCCGGGGGGAGTCTTGCCTATGTGCCGAATTCCTCCTTCTACACAAATGCCGGCAATCTCTCTTCGGTTGTCAATAATTCGGGTAAAGCCGGTACAAAATGGTATAACCTTATCTGGAGCGGGACGATCAACCCCGGCGTGACCAATATTGTCTTTCAGGTAAGGGCGAGCGATACGAGTTTTCTCCCGAATGCCGCGGCGCCTGCCTGGATCCCGGCCAGCTCGTCCTCACCGGTAATTACCGGGCTCCCTTCGGGACAGTATTTCCAGTGGCAGGCCATATTAACGACCAAGGACGTCACGCAAACACCTGTCCTGAACGACGTGAGCCTGTGTTACGCATAGGGATGGATGAAGGGTTCCTGGAAGCACCCTGAAATATGGAGCAGGTCAATGGATTCTGAGCGCCATGCAGAATAAGGGAACGGCAATCCTGCAGATGAGGGCATACGGGCTCCTTCTTGTCCTACTTCTGGCAGCCGTTCCAGTACAGGTTTCTGCCCTGGGTCCCGTTGACATCAACACGGGAATGACCGGTCTGTTTCCCTGGTCTGAATCCGGTATCCTGCCGGGGTCATCGAATTCGACATTCATCGAGCTGCACAATAACGGAACTCTTGACGGGACCCTGTTCATCTGGTTAGACAACGTCAGCGAGATCGATCCGCATGGCAGCGGAACCGCTCTCGGGAATTATATGTATCTGAACGTCTCTCACCCCAGACTCACGGCATCGATCCCGCTTCCCGCGAAAGTCTACTCTTTCCCCACCGCACCCATGCTTGCAAATTACATTGTTGTCTCCCCGTTCCATGCCGGGGAAACCATAAGACTCAACTGGACCTGGGAGTTCCGGGAGACAGGAAGACCACAGAACGAGGCACAGGGTGCATCCCTCCGGTTCAATATTTCCTACACGCTGGCAAATGTGCCCCCGCCGACACCGCCGACCACTCCACCCACGCCATCTCCCACGCCTGTACCATCCTCCGCACCAACACCCATCCCCGCACCGGTATCCATCTCCCGGATTAGCAGCGGGGGAGGTGGTGGTGGCGGAAGCAATTCGTTCACAGGACCCGGATCATTTCAGCAGGCCGGTCCTTTCGAACAGGAGCAACAGGCCGGTCTTCCCGGGCAAGCCACCGGTCAGAACGTCCAGGTATCCCAGAGTTATCCGATGGGTTTCGAGGGTTTGAGCTATAATGCCAACGGGCAGGACATGCTCAGCATCGACCTGAGTGCTGCAGAAGCCGCCGGTGCAAGGGTAACCATGTACCCGGATCACATTGATATTTACCAGCACCACTCACCCGGGGTACTCCTCACCTTCTGGGGGAACCATCTCGGGATCGAGAACGGGAGGGTCACGGGCCAGGTCTCGCGGGCGGAATTCGTCACCGACCCGCTGAATGCCACCCTGGCATTCGGCAATGTCTCCGGCTCAGTGCACGCCGCCCTGCCCAGACTGGACCAGCGTGTCTATCTCAACATTACCATTTCGGAGAACGTGAGCACGGATACCCTGGACCAGTTCCAGAATATTCTCGGCAGTAACGGTCTCCAGCTGAACCGTGCTGCCTTCACCCTGGATATGCAAAAGGTCAACCTCACCACCGGTCCGGCGAACATTACGTTCACCGTCCCGGCATCCTGGGTCAACCAGAACGGCGGGAAGGACGCGGTGAGGATCGTACGCATCAGCGACGAGACCGGTACGCAGGAACTGATCGACACGTCATACCGGGGCCTCGATGCCGGGGGTAATATGATCTTCTGTGGGAAATCGCCTAACGGCACATCGCTCTTCGGGCTGCTTGCGGCCGGTACTCCGGCAGCCGGCCAGAAGGAACAGCCGGATGCGGGCTATCTCCGGGTTTCGGAATCTGCCCTGGCCGCGATTGCCGGCATGCCGGGCTGGCTCACCGGCATCGCCATGCGCAACCCGGTGCCGCTCATCGGGGTCATTGCACTTCTCGCTGCGATCGGGTATTTCGGATGGCGGAAGAGACGATCGTGAACCATAAGAAAATCTGATGGCATAGTTATTCAGAACCAGGCAAATCGCAGGAAATTATCAGGATATACCGTGTGACATATCTGTTAACGGTCACTGACCCGGGACAAAAAGTGAAAAATAAAAGATCAGATGAGTTTTGAGCGCTGGAGGAGCAGGATATCGTCGGTGGTAAGTTTTTCGCCGGCCCGGAAATTCTTAAAGAGGCTTTCCGCCTCTTTTCTGACCGCTTTCTGTTCTTTGGAGACTTTGACCTTTTTGGTCTTCTTGCGCAGTCCCGAGATTACCTTGTCATAATCGCGGAGTTCTTTCTGGCAGGCGATGAAGAATTTGTGTTCTGCATCCGCTGCTTCCTGTGCTTCCACAAAACTCTTGTGCGCAGCATCCGCTGCCTCGCGGGACTTGTCAGCCTTCCGGTAGGAATCGACCATAAGATCGTGGTGCTTCTGTGCCAGTTCGGCAACCTCGGTCACTTTCGCGTGGAGATCCGACGCCTGCTTCCGAAATTCGCGGGCCTCGCTGACTTTGGTGCGCATCTCCTTGTTCTGTTCGAGTTCGGCTTCCTGTTCGCGAACCTGGCCCTTCATCTGCTTGATCTTCTCGATCAGCTCGCGTTCCTTGTCCGTTGTGAAGACTTCCGTCTGCTGACGGTACTCCATGTATTCGATCTGTTTCTGGAGTTCCTTGATCCCGCGGTTCTTTAACGTGCCATGCTCTTTCTTGAACGATTCAATGTCTTCAAAAAGGACGTTTGCCTTGTCGTTCAGTTCATTGCGCTGGGCCTTGATATCGAGGACTTCCTGGTTATATTTGTCCCGGAGATCTTTGTTCTTCTGCGCCTCTTCGACAAACTCGCGGGTCTGGTTGTTTAAGGTATTGCGCTCACGGGCAAACTTGCTCGCGTTTGCATTAAGCTCATTGCGGCGGTTTTTGTGTTCTTCAGACTCGGCAAGGATCTTTTTTCTTTTTTCCATCAGGTCATTCAACATGCGTTACCAACTCCTCATCAGATTCTCCGTTCACGGGAGGCGCACACTCTTTCGTACGAGGTTTCCGTGATCACGAGAGCCGCAATGTGCCGGCTTTCTGATTCACCCATGTCACAACTCTGCATACAGGATGCAGGATGAAAAACATCAGAAAAGATACTCAGCGCAGAATTCAGGTAAGACCCCGGATCGAAGTCTTTGTTCAACACTCTGTTCATGATGTTCAACTCCCGATACCGGGGCGGGATCGTCCACAGGATCTCACCCCCATCCTCCCAGCGAAGGATTAATTCGAATGTACTATATTTTAAAGGAGGGGAGGATTATTAAGCGTTTCGCCGGTTACCGGCAGGAAACCGGTATGGATCGCAGGAGGCACAATCTTCAGGGAAACAGGTACAAAAAGGAGGTTGGTCGTTGGGATGAACCAACAGTTCCTGAATTACTGGCTGGAATTTTTGGATTTTCAGGTTTTTGTGTGCGTGGTTGATTAACCGACCCATTCGAGGACGCCGCCGCCACTTGGCTGGTCCCTGCCGCCGGTGCGCTTTGCCACGGGCATCTCGACTGCCTTGGGGTTGGAACGCTTGTTCTCGATGTCCGAGATCATCGTCTTGTAGGACTGACGGGTCCCGAGGATCTGCGCGCTCTTGACGCCGGTCATGATGGCGAGCACACGGATCTTGCCTTCCATGTCGCTGCGGACGCGGGCGCCCCAGATAACATCTGCGTGGGGGTCGAGTTCGTACGTGAGCGAGGTCGCGACTTCTTCGGCGTCCTGCAGGGTAAGGTCAGTGCCGCCCGTGATGTGGATCAGGCTGCCGGTTGCGCCGCGGTAGTCGATGTCGAGCATCGGGTTGGACAGGCATTCGCGGACAACGCTCTCTGCCTTGTTCTGCTGTTTGCTCTCGCCGACAAGCATGACCGCGACGCCGCCCTTGGACATGATTGCGCGGACATCTGCGTAGTCGATGTTGATGAGCGACGGTTCAGTGATGGTTTCTGAGATGCCCTTGACCGTCTCGCCGATGAGCTGGTCCATGACAGAGAATGCCTGGCCGAGCGGGAGGTTCGGGACGAAGTTCTTCAACCGGTTGTTGTCGAGAACGATGACGGAATCTGCTGCTGATGCAAGTGCCTCTAGGCCTTCTTCTGCACGGATAAGGCGTGCCTTTTCTACCTGGAACGGGTAGCTGACCATTCCTACGACAATGGCTCCCTGTTCCTTGGCAATCTGGGCTACTACGGGCGCGGAACCGGTACCGGTACCTCCTCCCATACCTGCCGTGATGAAGACGAGATCAGCCGACTCGAGGATCGCTTCGAGTGTCGGGCGGGCCATCTCCGCTGCACGTTTACCGACATCCGGGTAACCGCCGGCACCGAGGCCTTTGGTCAGGGACTTGCCAATGAGGACGCGCTTGTCCGCCTGGATCATGTCCAGGTGCTGCTTATCCGTGTTGATCGCAATTGTCTCTGCACCGGAAACGCCCATGTGGTGGATACGGTTTACGGTGTTGTTTCCCGCGCCACCGCATCCGATGATGACGATTCTCGGTTGCCCGACGAAGTCGTCATCTGGTGTGCTGGCGCTGCCGGGCTTGTTCATCTCTTTTTCAAGTTCGGCATTTTTTAATGCGTCGTTAATAATACTCTGCATATCTACCCTCTCAAACCTTGAATGAAACCTGGTCACTTTCCTTCAGGACACGGCTGGCACGTTTTTCAACAAGTTCACGGACCGCTGCCCTCACTGCTTCTGATACGTTGGGGTACTCCCCCGAATCGACCATCTGCTGGAGCAGGTTGATCTGCTGTTCAGGCAACCGGAGCGTGATCCTTTGCATCATGTATCTCACATTTCTGACATATGTCTGGCCTTTGTCATTCATATGTCAGACAAAGAGAATCCTTGTGTCTGACTTAACCAGATGAATCAAAGTAAAACACATAGATATATAAACTTTCTTCTTTGAGGCCGGCAACGGCTTCACAATGCATTTATGACAGATTAGCCAATTATTTTAGAAAAAGAGCGGATTTTTATGGTTGTTGACTTTCCGGGACGGGTCGTTCATGGGGGAACCGGAAAGCGGCAGCAGGAAAAAACGCACAAAAAAGTGCTGGATTTCAGCGCGAGTGTCAATCCCTACCCTCCCCAATTCGCATGGGAGATGGATTTCGATCGTCTTGGATATTACCCGGACGACACGTATACCGGGCTCAAGGAACGTATAGCCTCCGTCTTCCACCGTTCACCTGAAGAGATCTGCGTGGGGAATGGATCGATTGAACTGATCCGGGTTTTCTGTTCAGTAGTATTCCGGGACTCCTCCGGCAACAGAAGGTTCTATCAGGAATCCCCGACGTTTGGCGAATATGCATTATCCGCCGCCCTTGCCGGGGCAGGTTGCACGGACAACCCGTCCGGCGCAGCCGTATCCTTCCTCTGCAACCCCAATAATCCGACCGGCAGCCTGACCCGGAAAGCGGACGTCCTCAAACGGCTTCATGCGGCCAGAGAGCATGGGGCGGTTCTCTTTTGCGATGAGGCATTTATTGAGTTATCTGATCCGGACGAAAGTGTAACGGATGTCTGCGATCCCGGCCTTTTTGTATTGCGTTCACTTACCAAGTGTTTCGCTGTTCCGGGGATCAGGTTTGGTTACGGTTTTGGCGACCCGGCGCTCGTAGAAAAAATTGAGACCGCCCGTTCCCCCTGGAGCGTGAATGCCTATGCAGAGGCATATGCCATGGAAGCCCTCCTGCATATGGACGAGCTTGCGGCATCGCGATCTGCCATTAAAAAGGAACGCAGGTGGCTTTTTTCGGAAATCCAGGCCCTTGGTATACACTGTTACCCGTCGCGGGCAAATTACCTCCTCGCGGATTGTGGCAGGAATGTATCTGCTCTCTGCGAAACGCTTGCCCTGAACGGTATTCTTGTCCGTGACTGCACCTCTTTTGGCTTACCCTCGTGTATCCGCGTGGCGGTCAAGACCCAGGAAGAGAACATGACCCTCATCGAGGCACTGACTGCATGCGTGCGCTGATCATGGCCGGCGGGGCAGGAAGCCGGATCAATCTTGGAGAAAAGCCGCTTATCCCGATCTGCGGGCAGCCGATGATCGCATATGTTATCGGGGCCTTTCAGAAAGCCGGGTGCGATCCGGTTGTCATCGTATCACCACAGACCCCGATGACCCTGAACTGGTGCCGGGCCCGGGGAATCGCGTCTATCAGGGCAGATGGGAAGGGTTTTGTGGAAGATATGGTACAGGCAGTCCGTTTTCTTGAGGAGGAACATTCTCTTTACATCTGTGTTTCCGATATCCCGTGCATCACTGCCGACATTATCGGATCCATTTCTGATTCTTATGAATTGTGTAAAAGAGATGCTTTGTCTGCATGGGTCCCCGCATGTCTTGTAAAATCATGCAGCAGTGGCATGCCGTACCGCGAACGGATTGGTGGTATTGAGGCCTGCCCTGCCGGCATAAATATCCTCCGCGGAGATCGTATTGACGAAGCCCAGGATGAATACTCACTCATCCTGAATGAACCCGGGCTCGCGATCAATGTAAATACCCGGGCAGACCTTGCAGAAGCGGAATCGTTTTTACGGCACGGGAGTTCGGCACATCCCCCGGATCCGGGTAGCACACAAGCTTGATTCTTCTCAATTCGTGACAATCACCTCAAAATACGAATAATCCTGCCATATTTTTCAGGAATGCATATTAATGATTATCGCCCAAGATCTATACACTATGGTGGAGTCGCAGGAGATCGAGCTGCAGGGTCATATCATCGATTCCGGCATCATGACTCAGCTCTTCGACAGGGTCATGGATATGGGCGGCAACTTCGAGATCCTTGCCTTTGACATCGGCAAGGAGAAGACCGACCCGAGTTACGCCCGGCTCCGCATCGCTGCATCCAGCAAGGATAAACTCCGATCCATATTGTCCGAACTCCACCGTCTCGGCGCCCGCCCGCTGGAGGTGAAGGATGTCCATCTCGTGGCTGCAGATGCCGATCGCGTTGTCCCCAAGGGATTCTATACCACGAGCAACCACCCGACCAGCGTGAAGTACTGCGGTGAATGGATCCCCGTTGAATCCATTGAGATGGATTTTCTCATCGTAGTGGATCCAAAAAAGAAGAGTGCCGCATCGGTGGCTCTCGGGAAAATCCGGAAAGGAGAGCTCGTGGTTGTCGGGGAGCAGGGCGTGAGTGTGCAATATCCCGAACGCCCCCGGGAGCAGAGTACCTTTGAATTTATGCACGGGACGGTCTCCTCCGAACGGCCCAGCGAAACCCTTATCGCAAAGATTGCAAAAGAGATCCTCGACATCAGGAAAAAAGGGGGCAGGATTGCGGTCGTGGGCGGCCCTGCGATCATCCATACCGGTGCCGACAAGGCACTGGCCGGTATGATCCGTGACGGGTACATAAATGTACTGTTTGCAGGAAACGCCCTTGCGACCCACGATATCGAATACAACCTCTACGGGACATCACTCGGCATGGATATTTCGACCGGAAACCCGGTGATGGGGGGGCATAAGCACCATCTCTATGCAATCAGCGAGATCATGCGTGCCGGCTCCATCGGAAAGGCCGTAGACAGCGGGGTGATCAGGAGCGGAATCATGTACGAATGCGTGAAGAAGCATATCCCGTTTGTCCTGGCAGGATCCATCCGGGACGACGGACCGCTTCCCGATGTAATTACCGATGTGATGGTTGCTCAGGACGAGATGCGGAAGCATATCGAAGGGTGCAGCATGGTCCTGATGATTGCAACGCTCCTCCACTCCATTGCCGTCGGCAACTGCCTCCCCTCCAATGTCAAGACCGTATGCGTTGATATCAACCCCGCCCATTTAACGAAACTGATGGACCGGGGGACTACCCAGGCAATCGGCATTGTCTCCGATGCCGGGACATTCCTCCCCCTTCTCGCACGGCAGCTCGAAATCCAGAGCGGTCATGCGAAAAAATAATTTTTGCTCTGCAGAGACTTTTTTTTATTCTCAACGCTCTTGAGGGCTCCGGCAACAATTGCCTCTGCCCCCGCCGCTACGGCACCCCCCAATGCGATGACGCCGCATGACCTGTCCGGCAAAAGACAGTATTTTCTGTGCCTGAAAATTCTATTCCAGCACTATCGCACTGCGCCCCGTCCCCCTGGTGGGGGACTTGTGGCGCAAGAGGGGGAGTCCTCTTGCTTTAAACGGAATTGAGCGGAGTGCTTTTCTGTTTATCGCGTAAGCGGCATGGAATAGGGTTTTTCCCGGGCAAGAACATATTCCCATTCTCCCTTGCAGCTGCATTCCGTTTCCAGCAATGCCCCGATAAGATCGCGGTCCCCGTTGAGCGAATAGTCGCGGATACCCCTGACGATCTCGTAGTCGCAACTCCCGCAGTTATGCGGCCCCCGTTTCTGGCCGCCGCCGAGCGGATCGCAGGTGACATGGACAGGGGCCTCGTTCAGGAGCTTAAGGACGCTCCAGAGATACGGAGGCCGGTATGCACCCCGTTTCCAGTAATATTCCAGTTCCGTGTTCCGCTGGACCGTGCAGGGGTTCATGGAGACCATCTCGGCAAAGGGAACCACGTCCTGGAAGGTTGTCTTCATATCGGCAACCGCTTCGCCTTCCGTCAGGAAAAGCGGCTTGAAGAGAAGGTATGCCTTGACGCCGGCTCCCGCAGCATGAGCGGCTTTTGCCGCATGCGTGAAATCAGAAAAACTGAACCCCTTGTTGATGCATTTGTCTCTTATCGCATCACTGCTGGTCTCAAGACCGATGGCACAGAACAGGGGGGTCTTCCAGCTCCCGTCATCGATACCTTCGATGAATGTCCTGAACACATCTTCCTGCACAAACTCCGGACGGGTCTCCGCAACCACCAGCTTTCCCCGGAACGCAGACGCAACATCTGAAAGGAAGGCTGGTGGCACTTCGGCAGAATCGAAGAAACTTCCCGAAGTAAAAATTTTCACCATCCGATATTCTTCCTGTGTATGCTCCCGGACAACCCAAGCGAGCTGGGCCCTGAGGTGGACCAGCAGTTCTTCACAACTCTTTCCGCCATACCGCTCGTGCCGGTAACTGCACATCCGGCACTTTGACCAGCTGCAGCCCCCACTCTTGAAAATAACGGTCAGACAATCGAGCAATTCGTTGCCATAACGCTCTTTTCCCCGCCAGCTTGCAAGCGGTTTTTCGGTTATTTCAGAAATCATTAACATCCTATTAGTTGATCTGATATAGATGAAAAAGATCGTCCTGCTGCTGATAGGACTTCTCTTTCTCTCATGGTGGGTGTCGGCGTATCAGGTCACTATTGACGCGCCTGATTCACTCGCTGTCGGTAAACCTCTTTTCGTGACCGGCACAACGACATTCGGTATCGGGACTCCTGTTGACGTCGTACTGTATTACCAGCTGACAACGACAACCGAGATCCAGCGGAAGATCGCATACATCCAGCCGGACAAATCCTTCAAGACCGTCTTTGATACGACCGGCCTGAAACCCGGGACATACAAGGTTGAGGTTCCCGCAAACGGCTTTGGTGATTCAGTCACCATGCGGCTTGTCACACTGTACGACCGTTCCGGAGATATCTACCTCTCCTCCCCGCATAACCAGAGTTTCAGCGGCAGGATCTCTCTGTCAGGCCGGATCAAAGGTGATGAAAATTCCGGTGTACAGATTGAAGTGGTCGATCCCGACGGTCTTGTGGTATTCGGGCCTCAGTACGTGAATACCGATAATGCAGCAAATTTTGCTGCTGAAATACCGATCACGGTACCCGGGGTGTATGAGATCAGTTTTACCGATGTAAATGGATACATCGGTTCACGAACCATCACGTCTCTGAGTCCGGCAACGGTCTTCCCTCCGGTTACTCCGGTTGGGACCGTGACTGCAAACCCGATCGTAGTATCCGCTCATGCACCATCGTCCCGGGATAACCCGGCATATTTTATCGTGAAGACCGGCACCGGCCCTGTCACCCTGTATACTTCGAAATCCCCCGACTGGGTGATTGAATACACTGACGATAAGGGAGTTCTTCACATGGAGAATGACCAGGGTCAGATGAACCCGGAGACAGCAGAATTTCAGGGGAATGGAAAAATTGTGTATGTCAAAATTTATCCCTATAAGTATTCTGTGACCAGCGACGTATTTCTTTATGGCGAGAATGTCAGATCGATCGAGATAAGCCCGACCGTGCCAGCCCCTTTTACAGCAACTGAGCCACAGGTCGCGACAACGGAGCAATCCCCGGTCGTTCCGGTACTGGGGGTTATTGCTCTGGGAACTGCCCTTGTGCTGCGCAAAAAAAAGGAATAACGCGTTTGTCTTTTTCCGACAGCAGCCTCTCTTAACGTCATATTACCGTACTTTTCGGTATAAGAAGCATTTTTTATCTCTCAAAACCAACATATGCAGCACTGCCGGGGTAGTCTAGTCCGGGAAGGCGGTAGCCTTGAAAGCTACTGGTGCCCTGCACCTCAAGAGTTCAAATCTCTTCCCCGGCGTTTTATCGTTTTCCTGTTTCTCCTCCAACCCGATGAGTCGCCGGATAATAGACTGTAATCCGGATCTCCCCGTGCAAAGCTTATCATTGCTCCGGGACAAATAATCCGGAACAACGGTCGCGTCCATGCGTCATATGAGTGTTTTTATGTGGTTGAACCACTCACAGTACAGGTTAGAGAACCCAGAGGATCATCGATGTGTGTTGCAGTTCCTGCGGAAGTCATTGAAATAAAAGAGGGGAATATCGGTCTCGTTGATTATGGCGAACTCAGACAGGAGGTTAGGCTCGACCTCGTGGATGTCAAGGTCGGCGAGTTTGTGCTCGTCCACGTCGGGTTTGCAATCCAGCGGCTTTCCCGCGAAGAGGGACTTGAGACCCGCGAGATTTTCAGGCAGGTCTATGCGGCGCTGGAGAACTGATGCACGAGTACTCCATCGCGTATGACCTGTATGCAACGGCACGTACTGCTGCGAACGAACACAAGGCGACGAAAGTAAAAAAGATCAGTGTCGAGGTCGGGAAGATGGCGATGGTAAACCCGGAACAGGTCGTGTTCCTCTTCGACACGATCAAGGAAGAGGATCCCCTTTTCCGGCAGGCCGTTCTGGAATGCCATGAAGTTTCACCCGAGACAGTCTGCCCGTGCGGGTATTCAGGCGATGAGATATACATATGCCCGAAGTGCGGTGCACTGCCGGAACTGGTGAAAGGCAGGGAAATTGTCGTAACGAATGTCGAGATCGAGGTGGAAGACCAACCATGAAAGTCAACATGATGCACGGTGCCGGTGGGGAAGTGATGGGCGAACTGCTTCAGACGCTTACGAAATTCCGGCACAACAATGCCGGGGGGATCGGGCTTGAAGCCATGGATGACGGCGCCGTCATCCCGTTTTGCGGGGAAAATCTTGTCTTCACCACCGATTCCCATGTAGTCCGCCCGATCTTCTTCCCGGGCGGGGACATCGGCCGGATCTCCGTCTGCGGGACGGTGAACGACCTTGCCATGATGGGGGGCCGGCCGGTTGCACTCTCCTGCGGGATGATCATCGAGGAGGGATTTGAGATAGACGATCTTGCGAAAATCGTTTTATCCATGGACGAGGCGCTTGGCGAGGCAGGGGCGAACCTTGTCACGGGCGATACCAAAGTCATGGAACGGGGCGCACTCGACGGGATCGCAATCAATACCTCCGGCATCGGCATTGCCAGGAAAGTGGTCCGGGACAACGGACTTGTCCCCGGCGATGTGATCATCGTGTCGGGAACACTGGGCGATCATGGTCTTGCGATCATGGCTCACCGGGAAGGCTTCGATCTCGGGGAACAGATCCTATCGGATGTTGCCCCGCTCTCGCAGATGATGGAAAAGGTCCTTGACGCTGGTACTATTCATGCGATGAAAGACCCGACGCGTGGCGGGTTCGCGAGCGCAATCAATGAGATGGCAAGAAAAAGCGGTGTCTGCGTGCGTATCCGGGAAGAACAGGTCCCGGTGCGGAAAAGCGTGAAAAGTGCAGCCGCAATGCTCGGCATTGATCCGCTTGAGGTTGCAAACGAGGGCAAGGTCGTCATGGGGGTCCCGTCATCTGATGCAGAAGAGATCCTCGCGGCCCTCAGGTCGCATAAGTATGGCAGGGATGCGACCATCGTCGGCACCGTCTTACACGGGGCCCACGTGATCATGGAGACGACTATCGGCGGGGAACGCTTCATTGAACCGCCGATGGGTGACCCGGTTCCCCGGGTGTGCTGATCCGCTTCCGAAGAATGCATGGGACTTGCATGGGTGTGGATCAAAAGCTGAAATTTTAGGTATTATGATGGTACGGGTTCTTCTGCCATAGGATCGGAAAGAGAACGGAAATGTTCCCGGGGTACACGCACAACAAACCGCGCTCCTTTGCCGAATGTTCCCGTTTCCCTGATGGTGAGATTCGTTATCGCCAGAATCTCCCGCGAAAGGAAAAGACCAAAGCCGGTATTCTTGAAATATTCCCGCCGGAAAATCCGCTCCTTTTCCTGATCCGGGATTCCCGCTCCGTTATCTTCGATAATGATATCGAGGCTATCGGCTCTTTCCACCGTCCTTATGGAGATCTCCGTGACATTTTCACCATGGCGGATGGAATTCTCGATCAGGTTATAGAAAACTTTCTCGAGCAGCGGGTCGGCATAGATCTCAATGGGGGGTATATTTGCACGGATAAATATTGAATGAAAATCGATGCTCGCAGTGGCGAGCGATACCGTCTCCGCAATATTATGCCACTGGGGGGAATGAACTCCAATATTCTGGTAATCCCGGGTAAAGAGGATCTGGTTCCGGATTACATTTGCTGCCCGTTCCTCTTTGATAAAGAAACTGAGCAGGCCCGGATCGGTAGTGTCCTGTTTTGAGATCTCGATGTAGCCAAGAAGCGCGGTCAGCTGGTTGAGTATATCATGGCGTGTGACATTGTTGAGCAGGTTCAGCTTTTTATTGGCCTGCGTCAGTGCTTCCTGGGATAACTTGTTGTCCGTGATATCAACAACCGTGCAGATGACACCCGGTGAACCAGTCTCCGCTGCCGAGACAAGTGCCCATCGCATACTCCCGTCCCATGCCCGGAACCTGACTTCGATATCCCCTACTCTCCTGAGGTCGCGGACTTTATTGATGAAACTCTCCCGCTCCTCACGGTTGGGGATGAGATCGGGAAGGGATTTTTTCATCAGTTCGTCACACTCATACCGGATCATACGGGCAAATTTCTTATTCGCATCCCGTATCTTGAGCGTGGTACGGTCGTAACTGAAGACACCGGCCTGAGAGTTATAGTATGCCCCGCAGCTCTTTTCCCCTTCTTTGCGGTACATCTGTGAATACGTGGAGATGAGAACCCCCAGCGAGACAAAGATATAGAACCAGACGGTGGCAAGAATATATAAATGAACATTCGGCAACCCGATGCCGAAGACGAGCGCAAGGTAGAACCATCCGACACCCACGGTCCCGTAGATACTCAGGTTCGGGCGGGAGAACGCGATCAGGATGATGGGGATGAGGTAAAAATACGGGAAGACATCGTAAATTCCCCGGGTTATGCTGAAATAGGTGATAACTGCTGCGGCAAGGATGCTTGCGATACTGCAGATATCGAAGAGAAACTGTCTTTTCCGGGTAAATGGCCGCATGGTCATGATTTCTTCCCGCAAAAATCCGTCCGGAGATAATGGACGTTATTCAGTGGTGATCCCTGATAATATATAGTTATTTTCCGGTTTGTACACGCCGGAAATGAGATTTTTCAGTTTTTCATGCAATAAATCCCATCAACATGTCCAGCGCTGTCATTTCGCGTTTGCCACCGCACTTCCGTATAATCCCTGCATGGTAATCGATCAGCTCTTTGAGTTTCGGGTCGCGGTTCCTCCGGTATCGTGTGGCATGAACGGTGGCATCAATAATACTGCTGAATCCCCGGTTGAGCGGATGGATGACGATCTCTTCGATAATTTCTTTCCGGAGCGTGAGCCTGACGATGGCCGTTTCGGTTGTTGTACGGTCGATGGTGGCAGTGAAAACAGCCCATGCATCGGTACCGGCCAGGCGCTGTACTGTCATGTCACCGACAGGCTCGTCCACGAACATTTCCTTCGGGAGATCCTCAAAAGCAGTCTTCACATAAATAACGGGGTCATGAATGAAGTTTGCCACGAGCCACCCGTCTCTCCGGATGTTCTCAGCGGTATGGCTCCCGGAAAACAGGACCATGGTCGCTTTCCCGTCCCTCAGGTGGATACCCATGGGGGCAGCATTGAAGGCCGTGGTTGCAATCACTTCGTTGATCCCGCCTTTCAGGAGTCCCATGACCATCCTTCCCCGAGGGCTGTATAAATCGAAGCAATAACGATGTCTGCGATGGATCCGGGATTTATATCTCTCCGGATGCACTCGGCATCGAGGTCCTCGATCGATCTCTTCCCGTCCAGAACATCCCGGGCAGCTGTCATCGTCTCCCGGGCGGTCGCAAGCCCGTGTTTTTTTATGACAAATGTGTCCGGTTCCGTAGCGAGGAGCGTTAAGAATGTCTGTACAATTGACTCCCTTCCCGGGCCGATCTGCCTGAGAAGATCGGCCCCTCTCCGGGTCAGCGGGAACCCGGTCACCCATTCACGGGCAACCATATCGTTTGCCGCGGAGTGCTGCATGATGTCCAGCAGGGTCATGTCGCGCTCTCTGATGAGCGTCAGGGTGTGAGGATCATGGACATCGAGCTCATCCGTTGCATTGATCTTCACGGACGTCATGGAGAATGCCTTGTAAAACGCAACGGCATCCGATACGTCCGTCTTTGCGATCGCTGCCATGGCACCTGAAATATCGTTCCCGTACACGAGCGGGACGAGCAGGATGAATGCACCGAAGTGCGTGTTGCCCCCTTTATGGCAATTGGAGTCGCGTACGGCGTGACTGATGATCTCGCCGATCCGCCCTTGTCCCCGTTCCGCCTCTTCCAGTGCGGAGCGGGCAAAGATGGTGGAGGCAAGGAAATGCTCCAGCTTTGTCTCCGGGTAGTCGTGGCAACGGTCCACATTTCCCGGCTTGGGAAAGGCACAGACCTCAAGCATCATGGCGAGCTGCGCCCGTTCAGCTGCGTTTATCCGGAGACACGTCATGGAATACACGGCCCATTATTGTATCAGAGAGATCGCGTTTCAGGCGCATATATTCTTTCTTGGAAAGGCCTACATGTTTGAGCGTCATATCACGGAACATGCAGGGCGAGGATGTCTTGCAGCACCAGGCAAGACTGCCAAAACAGGTCTGCTTCCCGTCATCGAGCTGCGTCCCGTTCACACCCTCCATCTTCATCCTGATGTAATCCTCGCGGGGCATGTTGATCCGGGCCAGTGTCGGAATGAGCGGGCATTCTTTTACCGGCATGCAGCAGAACGTGAGCGATCGGATATCACCGCCGCGGCAGAGTTGTTTGGGGGCATTGTACCACCCCTCCTCATCGGCATACCGGGTGATCGCGGCATCGAGCCCGGCAAGGGTTCTCACATCCGACTGACGGGCGAGCGAGACGATGTCGGCCCCATGGGAGAGCATATCTTTCATCCGATCGAACGTATTGATGGAATTGTTGGCGATCAGCATCAGCGGGCAGCTGTTGCGGATCTGCCGGAGTTTTACCGTGCCGGAGTCCATGAGGTCTACATGGAGGATATCAGCACCGGCCTCCCAGAGTTTTTTTGCCAGCAGCCTGTCGTCTCCGGCTACCCCGGCCCGGAACTTCACCGAAACTGTGACGCCTTCCGCTTTAAGTGCCTGAACAACAGAGACGAGCTTCCCGATATTCTTAAGATAATATTCACCGCAACCCGCGGTTGTCATCTCCGGCTGGCGACAATGGGCATCGATCTCGTAGACAACGGCACTCCCGAGCGCCTGGGCAATGGCACGGAATGATTCAGGTGAACTGCCGCGGAGATTGACTCCCGGGATAACGTCGCTTCTCCCCATCTTTGCGATCTGTTCCTGCAGCGCCGTCACCGGATTATCGCAGATGAATTCCCTGCGGTTACCGGAAGAAACGATGGACCGGGCGGCATCCATGGTCGGCTTGTCGATGGCATATCCACCGATAAACGCAAGGCCGATGTGATCCGCCCGCCCGAGCACATAGTCAGCATCGACAATGCCGGCCATGGAGGCTATTGCGACCGGTGTCCGGACTACGCGGTCGTTGATGAGCAGCCCGAAGCGCTCGAATGCATCCATCATAGATTCATATACGTTGACAATGCCGGAACAAATTACTTTGGGTCTGTTCCGGTATATGCACGCGATTCAATCCCGCAGCGAACGGAGTGAGCGCGGGATTGCATTGGGGAGTCGCATGTACCGGAACTGGAGAAGACCAGACGCGGGAGCGAAGGGTCTTCGACATGCAGATACCGGATGCATGCCGTAGCGAACGGAGTTCGCAGGGATTGTATTGGGGAGTAGCATGAGCCGGGACTGGAGAAGACCAGACGCGGGAGCGCATGGTCTTCGATGTGCAGATAATTTCAAATGCCGGGTCGAGCATGGGGCATTGCCTTTCGCGGAGATGAGCGCATATCCGGACTCCTACAGTCTCTCGAGAAAATACCCGTCCTTCGAACGGGAGAGAGCAATACCGGCGCGTGCGTCATCGATGGTAATTCCCTTGTTCGCCCGGAAATGCTCCACAACCGTTGCCCATGGTATGAGAAATGCCGTGCTCGCCTTCCCCGGGCCCTGCCGGAATTCTACTGCAAGAAAACCGATCCTTCCTGTCTTCGCAAGAAAATCCGATATCGCGTCGACCTGGTGTACATTCTTCTTGTCTGCATGAAAATGCTGGGAGAAATAGAGTTTCTTGTCGATGATCGATTTGCACTCGATCGAAAGGTAATACGTGGGGTTGAGGGAGTCTACCAGCACGTCCACGTACTGGTTCGTGAATTTATGCTGCTTGAGCCGGTAGGCAAACCCCTGGATATGATGCGCTATAAAAAAACGGTTTAGGCAGTGGACAATCTCCCGCTCAAAATCACTCATCTTTTACTGATGCGATGCCATCAGAAAAAAACCATTTGGTAAGAATTTTTAACCTGCCCAGTAATACTATTTGTTATATGAGTAAGAAGGGAATGTTACTCGTAGGGCACGGGAGCACGATGCCCTACAACCAGGAACTCGTGGAGAAGACTGCAGCCCTCATCCGGGCAAACAATACCGATTTTATTGTCAAATGCGGTTTTATGAATATGAATAAGCCGACGATAAAGGAATCGATGAGTGAGTTCCGGAACGAGCCGATCGATGCGCTTGTTGTTGTTCCGCTGTTCCTTGCCAAAGGAGTCCACATCGAAAAAGACATTCCCGGCGAGATCGGGCTGCCTGAAGGCACAAAGAAAGGGAACTTCGTGCTCAACGGCAAGACGATACCGCTCCTCTATGCTGAGCCAATCGGCAGTGATCCACTGCTTGCGGATCTCATGGTCAAGAACGCAGCAAAGGCGCTCTCCACGCTCTGACTTTTGTATGCATGTCCTCGTGCTGGATACCATCCATGGGGGGAAAACGATCAGTGAAGCGTTTTCGTCCCTCGGCGATCAGGTAGATCTTGTGGACGTGTACCGCGGGGAAAGTGCCATCGACGTCCCGACCGCTCTCTCACGCAATTATGATGTGATCGTTGCGCCGGTTCATCTTGATCCGGATCATCCCCTCCTGAAACACGCGCGGGCACCGGTGATCACCCACCACGAGGCGGTACGGCTGCTGCTCGGAAACGATCTCCCGGAACCGATGATCGAGATCACGGGTTCGCGGGGCAAGACGACCACTGCGCACGCCCTTGCCTCTCTCATGCCCGGCAAAGGGATCCTTCATACCTCCACCGGCACGTTCCGGTTCCCGGAAAAGAACTGGATCTCGCGTTCCAGTATCACGCCCGGCTCCGTCCTCATGGCAGTAAAACTTGCCCGGGAGATCCACGGATGGCTGATCGTCGAGGAATCCCTCGGTGTCTCGGGGGCCGGAACGCTCGCTATTATCACCTCTGATGAAGATTATCTCTTTGCAGCCGGGAAGAAGTGCGCCATCAAGGCGAAAGTAGCCTCCGCAAAACACTGCCGGCACCTGCTCCTGGCAGAACATATCCAGGCGGATTACAGTGACGGGGCCGTGCATATAGAAGAAGTTGCATCCTGCGAAGGAACGGAGTGCACGATTATCCTGAATGGAAGGTCCTGCAGGATCACGAACCCGCTCCTCGCACTTCCGGCATACCATGATTCCATGATGCTGGCGGCAACCGCTGCCCTGATGCTGGGGTTTGACCCGTCTCCCCTCACATCGTTTGCCGCACTCACCGGCCGGATGTCGGTGGGTTACGAGAAAGACGTGTTCGTGGTCGACAATGCGAACAGCGGTACGAACTTTGTTACCACGGTTGACGCTTCGCGATACGCCCGGAGCACGACAGAGAGACAGGAGATTACCCTGGTCATTGGCCAGCAGGAAGGTGACGGGGCGGTCTGCGAAGGGTTTGCCTATGACCAGATCCTGGCGGCGGTCGAGACCATCCATCCGGTCCACCTCATCTGGGTCGGCAGGTTCCCTGACCCGGGCACGGAGGAATACCGGCGCCTGGGACCAATGGTAACCGCCCATGTACCAACGCTTGAAGCAGGATATGCCATTGCAAGGCAGAAGACGGATCGGGGATCGATCGTCCTTGCCGTCAAAACCTGGAGATAACTGGTCGTTATGAAATACATGCATCCCCGCCCGAGTTCGATTGTCGCTGCCCTGTATACGGCGCGCGATCTCAATGTCGATGTCTCAATCCTGCACGGCCCTTCAGGCTGCTCGTTCAAGCATGCCCGTCTGCTGGAGGAAGACGGGATGAGGGTCCTTACCACATCCCTTGCCGACAACGAGTTCATCTTCGGCGGCCAGAAAACCCTCGAGGACGTGCTGAAGTATGCAGAGGACCGGTTCCATCCCCGACGTATGGCGGTCGTGGGCACCTGTGTCGCGATGATCATCGGGGAAGACCTCCAGTCCGCAATTGAGGGGGCCGGCGTAACTACCCCGACGATTGCGGTCGATATCCACGCCGGTTATGTGGAGAATGTTGCCGGTGTGATCGCAACGCTCGAGGCTGCCGAGCTGGCGGGATGGATAACGGCAGGAGAAATGGCCCGGCAGCGGTACATGATGCAGAAAGCAAACGAGGTCGAGCGGCTTCGCGGTGCCGCATCCAGGCCGTATATTGAAGCCTCCCGCGGGGATCTCAAGCATGAGGCTGCACAGGAACTCATCCGGCGGGCACGAAACGGTGAAAAAGGCGTTGCAATCCTGAACGCGAAGAAAGAGACGGCATACATGTTTGCCGACGAGCTCATCGCTCTCCACGACGTCTGCCCGGATGCGGATATCCGGTATATCGCAAACCTCGAACAGCGGGGACTTCCCAAGACCCGGGCGGATGCAGAGCGGATCGCAACCCAGCTTGCGGACCGTGGCGTGAAGGCAGAGCTGATCGGGGCCCTGGACGAATACGGTGCAAACGGCGATGAGCTCGGCAGACGAATCCGGGAGATTGCGCCCTCGTTTGCGCTGATCGCCGGCGTCCCCCATGCCATCCCGCCCGAGTACACGGACGGCATTGAATGTTTCTCCATAACGAACGGCCCGCGCCAGGTCGCACCGCTTCGCGAGATCGGGCATAAACATGTCATGGTCGAGATCGACCTGCACCCGAAAACCCTTGGAGTACGGGAGATTGTCGAGAGCGAGTTCGGGGCAGTACTGCGGAGCCTTGCATGAAGGCGATCCTGATCACCGGCGATCGTTCCGGCAGCGGCAAGACCAGCATCACCCTTGCTCTCGCCTCCCTCCTCTCGAAAAAGCACACGGTCCAGACCTTCAAGGTCGGCATGGACTATATCGATCCGTCCTACCTGGCCGCGGTATCGCACAGGCCCTGCCGGAACCTCGACAACTTTACCCTTTCCCGGGGCCAGATCCATGACATCTTCCGGTTTGGCTGCCGGGGTGCCGATATCGCTCTTGTCGAAGGGGTGCGGGGGCTCTACGAAGGGGCGGACGCGCTCAGCGATACCGGCAGTACCGCGGCGATTGCCAAGGAACTCGACCTTCCCGTCGGTACTCGTGGTCTCGGCTCAGAGCATCACAAGAAGCGCAGCAGCGATTGTCAAGGGTTTTCAGGCATTTGATCCGTCTGTCCGGATTGTCGGTGTCATCCTCAACAATATCAAGGGTGGTTCACACAAGGCCAAGGCACTTGCAGCCATCGAGCATTACTGCAACGTCCCCGTCATCGGGGCCATTCCCCGCATGGAGGAGATGCAGCTTGCCATGCGGCATCTCGGACTGGTACCGTATCGCGAGGGTTCCGGCAGCAGCGATTTCGATGCCCGCATAGAGAAAATTACCGAGATGATCGGGCAGTACGTTGATCTCGACCGGTTCAGATCCCTGATGAAAGAGGTAATGTTTGAAGAGAATACCCCCACGCTCTTTGACCATATCGCGCCACAGGATCTGAAAATTGGCATCGCAATCGACGAAGCGTTCAATTTCTATTATGCTGATCTGTTCGATATTATCAAAACCTGCGGGGCCGAGACCATCCCGTTCAGCCCCGTTCACGACCGTCTTCCGGAAGCGGACGGCTATATCATCGGAGGCGGGTACCCGGAGCTCTTCACCCGGGAGCTCGAAGCCAATGACCGGATGCGGGATGCAATCCGGGAACAATCCCGGAACGGCATACCCATATATGCCGAATGCGGCGGGCTGATGTACCTTACCGATTGCATGAAATTAACGAAAGGCTGGCAGGGACGCGGGGAGGAGCAGACGTCCGAAATGTGCGGCGTGTTTGCCGGGGAGACGCGGATGCCGGCACGGAGGGTAGTCAGCTATGTGGAAGGTACGGGCACCGCAGATTCCCCCATGGGAGCTGCACGGTTCCGCGGGCACGAGTTCCATTACTCCGAAGTTGTGCTCGACAAGGATACCCGGTTTTCCTATACCCTCTCCCGCGGCATCGGCATCCGTCACAACCTCGACGGGGCTGTGGCGGGCAATACGCTCGGGAGCTATACGCACCTGCACCCGGTGGCAAGTGCCGGGATGTTCCGGCATTTTGTCGATACGTGCAGGAAACGGGGGCAGCCGGAATAAAACGGTACCGTCCACCCAAAAACAGTCTCTTTCCGGGCCCGGATCCCCTGCACCACTCCCGGACAAAAGAAAAAACTTCAAAACCTAGAGCCCCCCATACACCTTTCATGATCATTTACCTTGATGGAAAATACCTGCCGGATGATCAGGCACGGGTTTCGGTCTTCGACCACGGGCTCCTGTATGGCGACGGGGTATTCGAGGGCATCCGCGCCTACAACGGGAAAATTTTCCGGCTCAAGGAACACCTTGACCGGATCTATGACTCGGCAAAGACGATCGATCTCCTCCCGCCCATCTCCAAAGAAGAGATGACGGAAGCGATCTGCGAGACCCTTCGCAGGAACAAGCTGAAGGATGCCTATATCCGCCCGATCATCACCCGGGGCGTAGGGGATCTCGGCCTCGACCCGCGGAAATGCCCGAAACCCTCGGTCATCATCATTGCCGTGACCTGGGGCGCGATGTATGGCGACCTGTACGAGAAAGGCCTCAGGGGCGTCACGGTCTCTATCCGCCGCAATCCCGCGGAATCCATGCCCCCCAATGTGAAGAGCCTCAACTACCTCAACAATATCCTCGCCAAGATCGAGGCGAACTACAAGGGCGGGGACGAGGCGATCTTCTTCGACACGAACGGGTATATCTCGGAAGGATCCGGGGACAACCTCTATATCGTCAAGAATGGCGAGATCATCACGCCGCCCACGCTCAACAACCTCCGGGGCATCACCCGGATGGTCGTGCTCGAGATAGCAAAATCACTCGGCATCACCGTAAAAGAGCAGAATATCGGGTACTTTGACCTCTACACGGCCGATGAGATGATCTGCACCGGGACGGCAGCGGAAGTTGCCCCGATCACCTGGGTTGACGGGCGGACGATTGGTACCGGGAAACCCGGGCCCGTCACCCGGCAGCTGATGGCCGCATTCAAGGTAATAACGGAAAAAGAGGGCTACCCGATCAATAAGAAATAATTTTTTTTGCAACCCGCAATTTTTTTTGAGAATTTTCCTGAACTATTTTCCTGATCGTTCGTGCCCTGCTGTCAAACCATAATGAGGTCCTGATCATCCATAATCTTAAAATCGAATTCCGGAAAAAGACATACCGTGATTTCCGAATTGGTTTAACTTTTTTCTATTCAAACATGTTTAACTTTTTATGATCGCGATCACGATCGCGATCAAATTTTTTTCATCGCGATCATGATCGTGTTTGCGAGCGTGAAAAATCTCCACGAGAAATAAAGGTCTGCCAGACGTGAGCACCTTCCGGATTTATGGAATGATCGTGATCAAAATTTTTTCATCGCGATCATTTTCGCGATCAAAATTTTTCAATCGACCCTGTGATCGCGTTTAAAATTTTTTAACCGACCCTTGCTCAAAAATTTTCAAGCAGGGTCTGGCTGCAAAAAGTTAAACAGATTTTGCATAATTGCAAGATAAGATCGGGACCGTAAAATTTTCTTAAAATATTTTCCAGAAATTTTTTTTCATGCCGGATTTTTTTTTATTTTCAAAAGTTTTTTTTCCAGGAGATTTTTTCTTGGCCCGGATAAAAAAATCCCGCTCCCAACAATGCGTATCTCCGTCCTGAAACTAATCCTGAAAACCACCTTTTTTGGTGTTTGTAATTATCCGAATCCGAGCACGCTACGGCCTCCGTTGTCCCAAGATTCCGGAACCGGGCCTAAATTGAGCCCTGATTCTGATCCGATACCCCCCTGTTTGATACGAAACTCCTGGATATTTTTACATTACAGGGGGTCCGGCAGATTATCACGGATCTTTATCGGAAAAAAGCGATTCCGGCAGGTTCCTCTCTCCAACGGAGTGGTACACGGGAACACGCCTTTTCTCCGACGTCCGACAGGTCATCAGAAGTCGAAGGTCAGCTTCGCCGCCCTTCTTCTCGTCGGGGTTTTATCAAACCCCTCCGACCTGGAGGAGGAGAAGAAATCTTCAGATTTCTTCGACGGAGAATTCCACCTCTACGACGTGAACCATATCGTGAAAATTGGGGGGTTCCTTCAGAGAGCGGGCTGAAGTACGTTCAGCGTCGACTTTTGCGCCTGTAATTGATCTAAAGCGGCATATTTTCGCCACGCGTATAGGCCCGATTCCCGCCAATCGGGGCGTATTTTGCGCTCCTCAAAAAACATGAGACCGATATTTTTGTGAAATCGACCGAAAAATGGCACCGGCTAAGGCAATCGGAGGCTGAAATGAGCTGGGATGGGCATAGCCCCAAAATGAGGGGTGTCTCCTTCGAAGAAATCTGAAGATTTCTTCTTCTTCTCCAGGTCGGAGGGGTTTGATAAAACCCCGACGAGAAGAAGGGCGGCGAAGCTGACCTTCGACTTCCGATGACCTGTCGAACGTCGGAGAATGATGAAGTGGGGGGTGTATGTCCCCCAAGATCTAGATGAAGGAGCCGAATGTATAAGGAACAACGGTTCTGATACGTCTGTAATTGATGACCCACCGCTACCTGCTCAATGCACGAACTCCGTCGTCCACCAGCATCCCGGCCCAAAAAAGGAGGGGGTTCTGATCGAACCAAAAAAACCGGGAGGGCGGTTCCCCCTCCGGATAAATAATTAGTGGGAGGGAATGGCAAAGATCAAATGGAAAATAATATCCTCAAAAAGAATAATTAAAAAATAATGCCAAAATTTTGTCCGAATTGTGGCGAAAGAATTTCGAATAAGGTAAAATTTTGTCCGGAATGCGGGGCGGAAATCAGGTCGTTTTTTGTCGATAAGAATGAGAAATCAAATGCAAATGAGACAACAAAGACTGACGAGAATTCAAGTTTATATGAAAATTCAACGGCAGACGAGAGTTCAAGTTTAAATGAGAATTTAACGGAGGATGTCGATAAAAACGACAGGAAAACTGAGAATAAAACAATTGAGAGAAACTACCGTCTGTCCCGGGTAGCTCTTTACGGAGGAGGGATTATTCTCATTCTTATCCTGTTATCAGCCGCAGGAGCTTTTTTCTATATATCTTCTCACGGAATCCCGTCAAATATCCAGTCAATGCTTGATACAAACCCTGAGATGACCGGTGTTTCAGCGCAACAGATGGCAAATGTAATCTGCCAGACAGCAGTTACACCAGTACCATCGGTGATCGCAAATGTCTCACCGCCTCCCGTAACCCCAACGACAATCCCGACTACGCCGGAAACGAAGGATGAATATATGCACCGCACAGGAGGTAAGTATCTTGGCCAGAGTTTTAGCATTGACCGGCAGGACGTGAGCGGATATAAGGACCTGAAGGTCAATGTGTCCGTTTACCAGTACCGGTTCCTCGATGCCTTCAACGAAAGCGGGGATGCTTCATCGGGCACGGATGTTTACATTCCCCATATCCCGGACCCTGGCAAGAAATTTCTGTTTATATTTGTAAGAATGGAGATGCCCGGGACGGACGAGAATAATGATGCGAGGATGTGGGGTTTTGATTCATCGCTGTTTTCTCTGCAATACAACGGATCCCTGATTTCAGAAGACTCAAACCATGTGAAGTGCGAACCGATCAAGGAAATGGAAAATACCTGGACACAAAACGGGGATATAAGGGTCTCGGATTATGGATATACCCGGGTTGCGAGTATAACAAATCCGACGAATGGATATGATTGTGAAGATAATTCATATCTCCGGTTTGGGAAATCAAATGCCTGGGACGGGTACATCATTTACCAGGTTCCCAAAACGGCGTCCGATAAGAACCTGATCGTTTCGGCGTCTTTTGGCGGATTTGGGAGTGCCTGGTGGTATTTGTATGGAAACAGTTGAGGGTTGATTACGCAGGGATTGTCATCCTTCAACCTCCTGGTATTACCCCCGGAAAAACATTTTACCAATACGTGATCGGTTCCGGTACATATTCCCTCTGACGATAAACAAAAGCAGCACAGGTCAGGCAGCACAGGTCAGGAAAAATACGACACCGCGCCGGATCAGAATGAAATAATCATTTCATTTTTATATCCGGTCCTTTCAGTAAAACGAAAGGATTGGAACAAAAAAGTCAACCATGGCTGATGCATAAAAAAAATCATGCAGCCCGAATGAGGCCGCATTACTTCCTCAGCATCACCACAACCGTCACTGCCGCCACCGCAACACAACAGAACGCAGCAAAAAACCCGGCCCCGTCCACAATAATCCCGGCAAGGAACGGCAGCACCACCACAAGTTTTACCGCTTCATTCGACCCGCAGGATCTCGGGATAGAACATCCTGAGCAGCTGATCGACATGAATGAACGCTTTCTTGTGATCGATATAGATCCTGAACGCCTCACCGCTCCGTGTCCTGAAACTGATATACCCGGCAAAGAGCAGCGGTTTCTTCATCTCGATAGTAACGATATCCTTTCTCCAGATCTCGAACACTTTCTCTTTGGTGAGTTCCTCTATGGATCGCGGGCTGGTATCAACGGTTGTCCCAAAGAGCTCGTCCATGACAAAAGCGCTGAACTGGACGCCGTCCGATCGCGTTGCGTCAAGGTCCTTGTTGTGGATGATAAATATCCGCTGGTCGGTTGCGTACATCCCGAATCCCCCGGTGGTTGATCCTATTGCTCCGGCAATAGCACCGGCAACTCCTTTCCCGGGAATTTTTACGGTGATGCTCGAGATCCCCCCGATGTATGCCTCTTCCTCGTAGATCCCCATGATGGTCTTGACGCTTGGCTGTTCGCTGACAAGGATGGACTGGACCGACCCTATGACCACCCCCTTGGTATCGTAAATACCGGTGCATTTCCCCCACATAAGCGTAGGCTTGTCGTGGATGGTCACGTTTTCGAGACTGCCGATGAACGTGTCGCCTTCCCGGGTGATTGCCGGGAGTTCCTGGGGGATGGGGGAGTCCGGCGGCATGATAATGTAGTCGATAAGCATGGGTTTGCGTACACCATAGAAGGGGATCGCGTACTCGTAATTGCCTTTGCCCAGCATTTCCCTGGCGCCGATACCGGTAAGATTGCTGATGGCATCGTTCCATGCGATGACTTTGCCGGAAATATCGATAGCAAAGATCGGGTAGGGGACATTCTTTATGGAGTCGGAGAGTTCGTTCCATTTGCCGGCAACGCTTTTCAGGGACGGGAAAAGGGAGGGGGTTGCCGGCAGCGGGGGGAGCTTGGGAAGATTGTTGTTGATTGTCCGGGATATGCCCTGCAGAGGATCGTCGATCTGCAGCTTCCCCACGAGTTCAAGGGTGCGGACTTCATCCAGCCATTCGAGGTCTGCGGTGTCGATCTCTGCCGTTCCGGTATGGAAGAGGTCCGGATAATAGAGTTTCAGGAGCTGCTCGAGATGACCGAATGCCTTCGCGTGATCGATGTAGATACGGAACGAACCTCCGGATTTTGTCCTGATGATTAAGAACCCCGAGAACAACCGGGGGTTTTTCATTTCGATGGTCGCGATATCCTGTCTCCAGACTTCGAACACCTTGTTCTCTTCCAGCATCTGGATAGACCGCGGGTGCATGTCAACGCTGGTGCCGAAGAGCTCGTTCATAAGGAATTCCCCGAACTGCATCTCTTCGGACCGGGAGGCATCGAGATGCGGGTTATGCACCACGATCAGGCGCCGGTCAGTGGCATAGACTCCATACCCGCCGGTCGCAGTCCCGATTGCCCCGGAGAGGCTCCCGGAAAAGCCTTCCCCGGCCACTTTGAGAATGATACTGGAGATACCTCCGATATAATGTTCAGTCTCTTCGCTGCCTTCCGGTTCCGAAGGCTGCTCGCTGACAATGAGCGACTGGATGGCGGCAATGGTGGTCCCGGTGGCGTCATGGATGACGGTCCCCTTACTCCAGATCTTCGTGGGCCTGCCGTGGATCGTGACGTTTTCCATATCTCCGCTGACCGTGTCCCCCTCGTGAATGAGAGCAGGAAATGCCGTGGTATCGACACCCGTGGGGTTGAGGATGTAATCGATCAGCATCGGCCGCGCCTCTCCATAGATGGCAAGGGCGTATGCATGGTTACCCTCGCCGAGCATGGTCTTCGCCGCCACTCCGGTCAGTTCGGTCATCGCATGGTTCCATGCGATCACTTTCCCCGAGAGGTCAATGGCAAATATGGGATACTGGACCATCTCGATGGAATCCCCGAGGTTGCACATGTCTGCAGGAGTAATGATGCCGGAAGTCGTTGCGGTACTCACCGATGTTTCCACGGAACCGCACTCCGCGCCGATCGATCCCTTGGGAAGGATACCGCTGATCCGTACGACGAACGAGAGGTCCCTGCCCTGTGCAAGATATTCGGTAATATCCCCCTTTTCATCGAAGAATGCACGGTATCCCCATTGGTATACGTGCGATCTGCCCTCACGGTCCAGCACCTGGTGTTCGATATATGCACCGGAGTTCTCGGGTGTCAGGGACTCGAGGTGCTTTTTAATCTCCCCTCGTTCCTCGACCGGGATCGTTTCGAGGAAATTCGTTGCCGGGATCTCCCTGTTTTCCCTCTCCGCAAACAGGGTATATGCCTCGTTGGCGAGCGTGACTGTCCCATCCGGCGTAAAACAGCAGAGAAGATCCGGCTGTTTTTCAATGAGCGAGCGGTACCGGGTATCGGGTTCGGTCCCCTGCTGGGGGGTTGCATGAGGGGGCTCGCGGCGGCGGGAGGTTACTGAGGAGCGGATAAAGTTCCTGACCCGGGGGAGTTCCTGGAGGATGTCCACGCCTTTCTGGGCATAATAGTTCCCCCCGTTGTTCAGCGTCTCGATGGCGATCTGTGCAAGGTGCCGGCCGGTGAACATAATGAACAATACCGGGTCATTCTGGGACCGTATCTCCTTCAGGAGCGTGATCCCGTCCATCTCCGGCATGGAATAGTCAGCAATAATTGCATCGAACTGGTACTGGCTGATCAGATGGAGGGCGTCAGGTCCGCTCGTGCAGGTAAAGAGGGAGAAATCCGGTTCGCGTTCAAAGAATTTCTTCAGTACATCCAGTAACAGGGGATCATCGTCGACACAGAGGAGGGAGATGGGTTGCACATCCGGTAATCCTGTGCTCATTATTTAGTTCCCTCCAGTGATCCTGTTGTGTCCGAATAAGACTACAGCAATGTCTGTTTAAATATCCTGCGGCTCACGGATTTCCGGTATATTTAATGAAGCCTATTTATCTCGCGGGATTATCATTCTTCCCCGATAGTATTTATGGGTTGCCAAACCCGTGTGAGTATAAGAAAATTCACTCCGGGATTTTTTTGGGGATTTCAGTTCGGATTATTGATTTATTGAAAATATTTCCCGGACATTGAGTATCCGCGGATATATCCACATCATATCGTTCCGGGGGGTCCGATTATCCCCTCTCCATAATCTATTTATGACGTACCGTGAAAGTAAATAGGGCAGCGTGCTGCTATAGTGTAGACCGGCCAATCATGCGGGCCTTTCACGCCCGCGACTGGGGTTCAAATCCCCATAGCAGCATAAACCAAAAGCAGACGACCCATTTGTGGCGCGGGTTTTGATTCTTGAAATTTTTTTACTTGAAGTGCCAATTCTCTAATTTCATTTGAAAATTATTAGATTTTGGAAATTAAAATAATTACAATCCAAGATAGAAGAAAAATACCAATTGACGAAAGAATATTGGCGAGAATATTACTTTTTAGATAAACCTGAATTATTAATAAACATACAGCGATAAATAAAAGAGAATGCGAAAAGTACTTTGGGCGTATATCTGCCATATTATACGTAGAAATTTTGCCTGAATATTTTTTTATTGAATTTAATGGGTAAAAGGGTAATATTCCCTTTATGGTACAAGAATCTTCCATTAAATGGAATATCCCTCCCAAAAATAACCCAAATACAAAGAGGGAATATATTATTATTGAGGTTCCAAATCCAAAAAAGAACAATATCGGCAGACTAATTCCTTCGATTAATACACAATACATGAAGATTCCATAAAGCGTGTGAGTGATTCCTCTATGACCCCGATCAATCGATTTTTTTATATAGGATTCAAATATTGCGGCAATAAGAGGATTTAAAATATTTTTTGATATCATTCCAAAAAAACCTGTGATCCCTTTCATATAGTCAATTTTTGATTTTAGTAAATCTGTATCTGGTAATAAACATCCAATAAAAACCCCACATGTAATCGCAACAAAACCAATGATATTTTGAAAAATTAGCCAATCGAATAGGATAAAATTACTAAATAGACTTATTTCGAAATGATGCCTGGATAACATTACAAAATAATTGATGGGTCTTGAGAAGGATAATATTATCTTATAGAAAATATATGTTCACTTATGGCAACAAAAAGAATCAACAACCCGAAAACACATACTGACATGCACATTGCTGAAAGAAGTTCGAAAAATTACAACAAAGGACAAATTACAGGACGATACAAACAGAAAAAATAACTTCTTAATATCAGAAGAAGAGGGAAACTTCTTAAAATAGCCGATGCAGGGTTGTAATTATCTCGTATTTTACCCCCCATCGTTTCTGATATCACTGTACTGAAAAAGGAGGTTATGGGCTCATGCGCGGGTTTCGGGCAGCTGCCCCTTGATGCGTGGAACCGATGAAACACCATTATTTCCTGTTGGGGGATGTTCTGATATGTTGGAGGTAGATGGGGTATTTTACAGAGATGAAAAATCGATTATCAACCGCTAACTTATCAGGACAGAATAAGTCACATGGCTAACAAAAAACTGATTCAAAAACATTTATTGAGACGTAAATTAATCCTTATGAATATACCTAAGGAATATTATGAAAATTGTAAAATTTAGTATTTTATCGTTCATCCTCATTCTAATTATTCTCATGACTGCCTTTGCCGGATGCTCAAGTCAACAGGCTAGTTACTCACCACAAGTTCTTCCACATGCAGACTTACATTTGAATATGGGGCAGACTCAAGCAAAATGGTCTTTCGGTTTAGGATGTTATTGGGTGGCAAGCGGTACAGCATATAATGCTGGTAATGCACAGTCAAATAATGCTGTTGCAACATTAAATTTGATAGATTCGAGTGGCTCTATCCGAGATAGTAAAACTATCTCACTGGGTAGCTTAATGCCTGGTGCATCTCAAAGTTTTCAAGCGACATTGGATGGAGAATGTGGTCATACTTATTCTATAAGTTATTCAATTTCCTAATTCTTTACAATTTTCATAGTCAACAGTGTATTATTAAAAAAAAATAAATCGCCTATACCCGATGACGGGGTTTTTATCCGAGAAAACTTTGCCAAACTGATATGGTTTTATATTTCGTCACATCACTGCATTGAGATTCTGTTCGATATTTCGTCACATCACTGCATTGAGATTCTGTTCGATACTCAATTGTTTGTGAACAATCCTGATATGTAGGTGCAGTTGCTGAACAAATACAGCTATCAATTTGTCCATTATACGTATAAGTTTGGGTATTAGTTCCCATAGCATACATATTCAAGGAAGCTGTGTTTACAACCGGTTGCCCAGCGATAAGAAACCCATAGGTCATAACGAAAGCACCGGGTTTTTGTTCCAAATTATTTAATGTACAAACAACTTTAGCCGGATCTGGAGTGAAAATGCCTCGAACATATTGGGTGCATGATGTGGTAACAACGTTGTAAACGAAGGTTTTTGCCTGGCAATTTTGAGCAGAATACGGTACTTGTACATCCTTACAATCACTAGCTGTGTATGGAACTTGTACATCTTTACATTCAGTTTCAGTATATGCTTCTTGTGTTTTAGCAATATTCAGGCCTATTACGACTACAACGATAACCAAACACAATAGTAAACCTATTATAACAATTGTAGATACGGCTTTTGAATTTTCGAATTCTTTTTGCGTCATGCCATCGTTTAATAATAATATTATCACGAGTTTAATGTTCCGATTTTCATTGCTGAATGGTACCCTTATTTTGAGATGATAAAACAAAATGAAAAAATCTTGGCCCATATAAGTGGACGTTTCATTTTATTGGGATCATCGTATGCGTTATAGCATTTTGACGGATGTGGATATTATTAGACATAATAATAAAAAATTTATTAGTAATTTTTTGAATCATTCACAGTCAACTATGTGTTATTTAAAAAAAAAGATAGAAACATAAAAAAAATCCTAAGGTGTTATGATTATATTCATATATTATTTAAAGAAAATTACTCGGTGAGAGATCAGAAGTGAAAAACTACCAAATGATCCGGTGCTTGATGGTCCTCACTCTGGGGTTATTAATAACCGTATTAATGATCTTCCCTGAAGTAAGCGCGACGGATATTAGCATTACGCATATCCAACAGGGGCAAAAGGTTCAGGTAAATGATACCATTGATATATCGGGTGTAGAACCCCCATACGATCAGTTGGCGTATTGGGATGGTTATGATATGTATGATTCAGCCCCAACTTATATCATTAACCTACCGAACAACCGTCACGGATGGTATAACTTTTATGTGGACCCGGGAATATTCGCAACCAGGTTGGGGTCATGGTATAAATATGATGCAACTGTTGGATATGAGTCTAGAGGGAATAATCTTGCATTCGTGGTTACCAAGCAGAACATTGTACAGATGATTACGAATCCCCCCACCAATGATATCACCGAGACAATCACCCCGATACCAACACCTTCGACACTTACTCCTACCTTCATACCCACCCCCACACCCACTCAACCCCAATGGAATTTTGAAAAGCGTGATTATGCACTATGGATCAGTGTGCTGATTGTTGGACTGTGTTTTGGTTGTTTTGAATTATACCGGTTCAGAATTTCAGGTAAAAAATAAGTTTTCCCGTCGTGTCCGGGTAGTAATACGAAAAATTCAATAGTCATCAAATATAATGACGACATCTATGGATCCGATCGACGACCCCTTGATTCCAGATTTTGTTGATCAGACCACAGTAAAATACTTGAAAATGGGTTTGGATTTTATTAAATTAGGAAAACTTAACGAAGCAAAAATGTGCTTTGCCAATGCAAAAAATTCAAATAAAAAAAATATTGACGCCTATCTGAATCTGGGCATCACTACTTCCATTCTTAAAAAGGGTGATGGGATCAGTTCATTCAAAGAATCATTTCATTGCGGTTTTGGCAAAACGAATTATATCAAGGGAAGATTTGACACATTATTTGACTTTTACAAAAAATACCATCAAAATATCTCTTATGTAAAAGATGATTTTGAAATGGCAAAATCCCATATCGACGAAACAAAAATGTGGCCGATTATAAAGGGAATTATTAAAGAAATTTTACCCCCCACCAGGCAGGATATTTCCCGAGATGGGGGATATGATCCCTTCTTTCCAGATGAGCTGGTGCTGGAATATACGCATCATAAATATATTAACGAAGGCGGTACAGCCCGTGTGTATAAATGTCAACGAAAAAAAGATGGTCTGATCGTTGCAGTGAAGATTCCAAAAGAATTTGATCGGAAGAAATCAAAAAGATTCATCGATGAGATCGCGACTTGGAGGGATTTGGAGCATAAGAATATCGTTAAAATTTTTAATTATTCAGCATATCCGGCATACATTGAGATGGAATTCTTCCCCCACTCTTTAACTCAAATTGAAAAGCCAATGCCGACAAATGAAGCTTTAAAGATGATAATTAATATCACCGATGCCCTTTCTTACGCCCACAAGAAGGGGCGGGTTCATAATGATATCAAACCTGCCAATATCCTGCTGTCAAAAGACAATGAACCAAAGCTAGCCGATTGGGGGCTGGGACGACTTTCGGGATTATCCCAATCAAATCTCGCTTCGCAGACCACCTACACGCCATTATATGCAGCCCCGGAACAGTTGCGGTATGAAACAACTGATGTCCAGACCGATATCTGGCAGATAGGTGTTGTTTTATATGAATTAATTACGGGGAAACATCCCTTTGATGAAGGAGATCCGAAACTCACATACAAAAAGATCATTTCTGATGACCCCCTCGATCTCCCATCTACAATCAATCCCAATCTTAAACGGGTTGATATTATTCTTTTGAATTGTTTACAAAAAGAGAAAAACAACCGGTATAATTCAGCTGATGATCTCATTCAGGACATTGAGAGGATATTGCTGGAAGATTTTACTACGCAGACAACCACATCAGATTCACTCTATGTTAAACTAAAGGCACATATTGAGCTCATACGGATCTATTGCCGGAAAAACAGATACGATGATGTTATTTTCAATCTGACAGAGATTCAAAATTTCTCTCTTGATGAACAAATCAGAACAATGCTTGATAAAGAGATCGAAGGAATAAAATTTTACAAATCCCATCAGGTGTCTTTGGAGGAACGATTACCGGAAATTGAGAAAATTTTCAAAAAACATCTCAAAAAACATATCATTGAATCCTCTTGAACGATCATCATCTGATATTTTTACATCAAATCGGATTACCGGGAGGATTCTGGATTATATGTGGATGTATTGTCTGATTTTCAGTAGGAAGTATGGGTAGAGGTATCGTCTGATTTACTGTTTGATTTAATGTTTGAGGTATTACCTGATTTTCTGTTTGGTTTGCTGACGGAGGTATTGTCTGATTTACTGTTTGATTTAATGTTTGAGGTATTATCCGATTTTCTGTTTGGTTTTCTGGCAGAGGTATCGTCTGGTTTACGATCTGATTTGTCGTCTTTTCACCACTCAACCCGGGCAGACCGATGAAAGTAATAAGGAAAATCCCGATTATTGCAATTGATAAAACTAACAGAATAATCAATAATTTTTTATTAGTACTGGCAAAAATGGTGTTGATCAATGTTGGTTGGGGTAATGGAATAAGAGCCCGTTTGTACTGATCCTGTAACTGGTTCAATTTTTTTGTATTGAATTGCTGGTTTTGATATTGTTGTATAACAACCTGATATATCGAATGACCTTTCCGTTCCTGTTCAAAATTGGATTTGAACATACTCTCTACGAAATCAAGAACCTCGGTCTGTTCAAAATTGTGTAAATGTATACTATTGTTTAAAATCTGAAGTTTTTGTTCGTTGAATGCCGGATTTGTGATTATAGCATCTAACAAGTGAAGGTCACAGGTTTTGATACTGGTATTAACCAGATCTTTTAAGAAATATTCTTCAAATATCCCTTGGGAGATTAGATATTTTTGGATGTTATTTTTTAAATCTTCATTTCCATCGATATAGCTGGTTTTTAAAATTTCTATATCGTCAGAATCTGGATTTTTAACAGATTTTATAATATGATCAACAACGAGGGTAATAAATTTCTTATCAATTCCATACAGTGTTTTGTTGTACACGAAAATTATTCGTGCGACCTCATAAAGCAACGCAGAGTCATCCTGGTATAACTCTAGGATATTCTGGGTTTCCCGTGGATTTTTTTTGATGATCTCATTCAATATATCAGAAGCAATCAGATATCTTTTCAGGAGCTGCGAAAATTTGTTTTTATCCTGAAAATCAGTATTTTTTAATGAATTACGTTGTTTATCATAGATCTCTGAAATAGCTTGAAAGAGAAGCAGGTCTTTTTCAAAAGCCGGCTGGACCTTCTCTTGCCCATTATTAAGAATTTCAATATCCATTCCGGTACTATTCGGGGAAATGAGGACATCTTCATCAAAGGGATACTGGGCAATTGTAATTTTATAGTTGGGAATATTTTTTTGATTGCACGATTCAACAATTTTAATTAACATCCCAAAGGACAAGGACAGATCCTCGATTTTGATCTTAACCGGCACACGAATCAATATTTTTCCAATAATTGCTGGAAGTGTGGATATTCTGATGCTTCGCTCCCGTACTGGTAAATCACTTTCGTTCAGAAGGCCGAATACCCGGTATTTAATCTGCTGCAGATTTTCTACATGGGTCCTGGCATCATCATAGAAACGGTTGATAAAATCTCCGCTCATTGAAAATTCAGATGCAGCATATTTTTTAATAAAAATCGCACGTTCTTCCCGGCCACCGATGATCTGAACCATTAATTTGGTACCGAGTAAGAATGTCTTATCTGAAGCCTCAAAATAAAACACACTTCTTTTTTTATCTAACTGGTGCGCAAATTCATTGTATCCGGACAAATCTCCGCTTAACTGTTCTCCGTTTGTCGAATATACTGAGAAATTAGAACCCGAATTTGGCAACTTCACCAAACCTCCAAGGGAAGATCTGCGTGATTACATTTTGTTGATCGTTCTTACTCATGGAATTAACACTTACCGTAAAGAAGAAAATGGGGATGGATCCCGCCTTATTTTCAATCGCCTGGAATGTTGTGATGGTATGTAAATAATTAAAAATGTCTCTCTCAATTTCTTCGGCCTGTGGGGAGTTTTCACTGATGGATTCTATCGGCTTGATTTTGTCCGTTTTTGTAACAACAAGCGCGTATTGTTTTTCTTCTCCGATATAATCCATAATTTTTGCATAATATGTAAACAACCGAGTCAGTTCGTCTCTGGAAGGACCATCATCTTTTGCTACAACATCCCCATCAATCAATAGGATGATTTTTCCTGAACTAGTGAGTCGTTTGTAGATAAAAGACAAGACAACCTCATCAATGATGTTAGGAATGATTTCCCGGTGGCTATCCTTAATCGATTTAAGAAATTTTATATACTCAATATTTTCTGACAGGATATTTTGATCGATATTTAGACTCTTGCTCAATTTTTCTATAATGGCAGCATAGTTGACCGGATCAATTCTCGAGGTCAGATCGTGAACCCATTCGCCGGCATAATCCACCAATGTAAGCTCAACGGATTTGAGTTCCCATTTTTTCCCCATCAGAGTATAAATACCCACCATATCAGTAACGTTTGCACGGAGTGGCTCATTTTTTTCTATCTGGCCAAGATAATACCCTGAGCTGAAAAGCTTCTCTTCGTCCGGGTTACCACAGAAGATTACTTCTTTGGAATGCCCCTCAAAAAAGCCTACAAATTGTTTAAACATCCCGAGCATGAAGTATGTTTTTCCGGATCTCCTGGGGCCAAACACGAAGACTTTGGATCCGTTTACCCCTTTGATTTTATCCACTCCGAGGAGATATATGCCCGTGAGAATGATGATATTCAGGATATACGAGATAAAACCCAATCGGTTATTTGCGTAACCATTGACAAACCCGTCAGTGAATATGAGCATCAAAAAATTGTAGAGTATGATAAATGCCATCAGAACAATGAAAAATTTTAACGAATATTGTAGATATTTTGCAAAAATCTCATGATGATGATTGATTAAATAGTATACCGTGATAATGCTTCCAATAAAAAGACCATAGACAAAGAGATCAAGATACAGAACATTTTGTATGACAGTATATGAGACAATAAGAGGTACCAAAAAGAAAAAGAAAAATATTCCCCATATCTTCGTGCTCTCTTCATAATAGAGCCCGATGGAACAGATCAACAGGAAACCCAGTAATACCGAAATGACTGGGTAAAAAATCATACCCGGTAGGTTTGTATTCAGGCCCCCGTTAATTATCTGAACACTTATCAGAGAGAAAAAGATTGAGAGAACCAGGCTGCATAGTATTGACAATTTAAAGTAGATTTTTTGCTTTTGTTCATTGACTCTCACAGAAACCACCAATATATAAATATATTTCAGAATATCCGGTATCCGTTTTACAGGATAGGTTATTCTTTTTGATTCTTATAAAAATTTGTGACCTGTTCGATAAACCGGTTAATATCCTGAGAATTTCCATGAACGACAATAAGATCATTTTCTTCAAACTTTTCATCTCCTGCAGGATTGGTGATAACGGAATTTTTACGCCTTATTGCGAGAATAGTAACCCGGTAATTCTGGCGGATAGCGGATTCAGAGATTGTTTTCCCGATAAATCGTGATTGAACAGACAGCCTGATTGATGCAATATTTAATTCCGGGTTGTTTATCTTCATCTCTTTATACGACAGGTCCGGAATGGGAAAATCCCTGAGCATGACATAGGCATTTTTCCGGATCTCTCCCACGAAATTATCAATTTCCTTTTTCGGGATAAGGTATTTGGATAAAATTCTCGTGAACAGTTCAATTGACGTTTCGAATTGTTCAGAGACAACCTCATCAGCACCTGCTTTATACAGGTCATTTACATCTTGAAGGTACCGGGTTCTGGCAATAACATAGATACCGGGATTCATAAACCGAGCATTTTTTACAATACGGTCTGATTGCAACCGGGTCAGAAATAACAATCAGAATAATCCGGGCAGAATGGATATTTGCATGTTTGAGCACATCTTCTTCGGTTGCATCGCCGAAAAATATCGGCTCTCCATTCTCTTTCTCTGTTTTTACCGTTTCGGCATTCATCTCAATGATGGTATAAGGAATAGCGGACAATTTTGCAGTCCTGGCAACATTCTGGCCATTCAATCCATACCCTACAATGATAATGTGATCTGAAAGCGGGGACGATAGATCCGGTTTTTCTTCCACGTTCGTCAGGGAGAATTGCCGTTTCAGGACTTTTTTTTCAGAGAGTGTATCAAAAATACGGGGTGCAGAACTTATCATAAATGGCGCGCATGCCATAGTGATTAAAGAAACACTCAAGAACAACTGGTATGTCTCATTTGAAATAAGATTATACTGAAGTCCGGTTTGTGAAAGGACAAAAGAGAATTCACCGATCTGGGCAATCGCAACCCCGATCAAAAAAACCGTTCTGACTGGTAACCCCAGAATCAGGGCGGAGAGACTTCCCGTAAAAAATTTTATTAAGATTACCCCTAGCACGAGGACAATAATGACGAGTACATTGATCATAAAAAAATGAATATTCAGGAGCATGCCAACGGAAATGAAGAAAAAACTGGTGAACACATCCCTGAACGGAATAATATCTGAAAGTGCTTCCAGGTTGAATTCTGATTCAGAGATGATCAATCCGGCAAAAAATGCCCCGAGTGCCAATGAAAGGCCAGCATTCGACGTTAAATAGGCGATTGCGACACATATTCCCAGAATACAGAATAAAAATAACTCTTTACTCCGGAATTTTGCTGCTTCATAAAGAATTCTGGGAACAATCCATCGTGCAGAAATATAGACAACGACGATGATCAGGCACCCTTGTAACAGGAGAATCGGGAGAGAACTCCCCGTTCCGCTATTGCTTCCCGATAATACCGGGATCAATAACATCATCGGAATCGTTACAAGATCCTGGAAAATCATGATGGCCAGAATATTTTTCCCATAGGGGCTGTCGATTTCACCCCGTTGCTGAAGCAGTTTTATTACGATTGCAGTACTGGAGAGCGAGATAAGAAAACCAATAAAAACCGCCTCTCCGAAACTGCGTCCAAAAAAAGTCAGGACAAGGAAAACGGCAGCAATAGTTGTTAAAACTTGGACCAAACCCCCGATGATTACGGCTTTTTTTACCTTGATCAGACTTTTAAAAGAGAATTCCAAGCCTATGGTGAAAAGTAATAATGCCACGCCGATTTCGGCAAAAGTATTTACCTGATTCACATCAGTGATGAATGCCAGACCAAAAGGTCCTGCCAGAACACCGGTAAAAAGAAAACCAACAATGGTGGGAATACGAAGATATAAACACACAAAAAGGACAATGATCGATAAGCCAAATATGATCAAAAGACTGATCAAAAAATGAATATCCATACGAATGTCCTTCAATGAACCTGTTTCATTAAGAGATTATTGTTTATTACTATAAGTTACTCTTCACAAAGACTCTCATCAGGTAATAAAATGTCAGTAACTGTTGTCAACATTTTTTATGGACTGTCGGGAAACTGCAAATTTTGACAAATCATGTGAAAATTGCATGGATTTTCTGATTCGGATTTACGTTTATAGTACTATTACCGGTCCCATCGGAGGTATATCCTTAATTAATAGATGTTTTTCCTTCGCATAGTGAGAAAATATTTTTTCAACAAGTTCCGAATCCAGGCATTCATTGGTTTTTGAAAATTCAATACAGTGCTTTAATGAAACAGACTGGCTGACAAGAAGTTTTTGATCCATCTCAGGATAGAGAATCTTCTTTAATTTCAGGAGTTTTTCTCCTTTTGTTTCTAAGTCACATATTTTCGATAATTCGATAGATTTATTATCAAACTCATTAAAAAATTTTTTATTTTTATATAAATCCAAAAAACATAACGTCACATTAGAAGAGATAAAACTACTCATCATTTTTTTATCCGATGTGGAATCCTCAATATTTTCGAATCCGGTTGGTGAAGCAATACAAAACAAAATGTGATGGAAATTCTTACAAGACTCTTTAATATCAGGATCCAGATATGCAGGAATTTCCTTGAGTTCAATGGGTTTACTGTCGAATCCGTTTTCCAGATAGTGCTCAATATGTGATACAAACACCGCATAAAAAATTAAGGATTTTTTCCTCCACGTTATGCTTTTTTCAGTGAATACTGCCTTAATGTATTGATTCGTCGGAACAGTATTCGTTCGTTTGAATCTTTTGTCATTCACTGAATCAGACGGTGGTGAGCCATTACTGAAGGTATCTCCTTTTGTAATCTCATCAACCTTAAAACACTTGCCTGAAAATCTGATACAGTTTTTATTGGATTTCAGGTTATGTTCAATTCTGTTAATAAAATCAAATTCCCTTTGTTGGGCAGAAGACGTTGATATGATAAAGTGCCCACCCCTAGATCTAGGAAATGCTGCATTAAACTTTTCATTATAATGATCTCCCTGTTTTTTCAAATAATGCCGGATCGCAGGTCTGATCTCATCATGGCTTACTAGTTGATTGATCGATTGTTGTAATCCGGCATACCCGGTAAAAAAAGATTCCACGGACCGATCTCCTGAAAGTAATTTCTGGTGAAGTTCAAGGGGGGTGTAATTCTCAAGCATGTAAAATTTTTTCAGCAGATCATATACTCCAAGTTCTGTATCAGAAAAAGAGAATGTGGCCGACTGCAATACCTGCTTATCTTTTTTCGCACAAGAGGATAATATCAGTAACGCCATCTGGAACTGGGCATGCATTTCCTGCTCGACATGTACCTTATAGGAACCACATTGACCTTCGGTAAATTTTTTGTAATCGTTCTGAATTTTTTTAAATAATTCATCAATACGTTCACGGGATTCAGGATGGAAAAGGAACGCGGGATTAAGTACCTGTGTAGCTGACTTCAATACCTGATTAAGGCAATCCCAGTTTTCCTGATCGGTCATAAAAATCGTCAATATGATAAACAATTGTTATGGATGGATGGTTTTGAATATTTTTCCTTCTTTAACAACAGATATCTTTCCGCCACTTTGTGATACAATGATTCCTATTGATCTGGTTTCTTGGGTAATCGCTGCAATCGAGGAGTGGCGGGTCCCATGTCCCTGAGGGATATTTACTTTACTGGTATCAATAGTGATATACCGGGCTGCAGCTTCAACAACTCCATCTCCCCGGACAATAAATGCCCCATCGAGTTGTGCAAGTTCTTTGATACACTCATTCATCTCGGGATTTGTTATCGTGCGATCTTCCTCCGTATGGCCAAAAAAAGGGTTGAGAATCAGTTGCTTGGAATGTCCAAGGACGGCATCAGCGTCTCCGATGAGGAAAGCAGTACCCACATGCCTTCCCTCTCTACCTTCCCGGGCTATTTCCAGAGCGATGTGAAAAACTGAATCCAGTACGGATATCTGGATATCTGAATTCTCAGGAATAATGGGTTGCCAGAATTGTTCATTGATTTCAGTAGTATCCGGCTGAATTTTTTTTTCTTTTTCTATCGTTACGGGATGAAAAGGGGGAGGGTTATTACCCATCTGCTCTTTCAGTGACGTCTCGATTTTTTTCCATTCTTTCACTTTTAATGGGAAGGATTGCGGGTTACTGGGGTAATGATCTGCCAGTTTTTTGAATATGAAAAGACATTTTTGTGCATTCATCATGGCAGTATCAAGGTCTCCTTTTGCGAGTGCAGCCTTGTAACCCATTGAAAACCCTTCAGCGGCCTGTATAAGAGTTGATGTGATATCGATCTTCATGGAAGTCACGGATGTTTATTACTGGATTTGATGAAGAGAAGTTATATTCCAAACTCATCATTCCATTTTTTAAACCTCTCAATATTATCATGCGTCATAGGAGATTTTACCCGTTCAAAGGCATTCTGGAAATATTCCATTATGATGGGTCCGACAGATAATGTCTGTTTTTTCAACTCTTCAAAGGGAAGTTCTGATTTCTTATAGAGATCAGAATTATGGACTCTGATCATACTCCGGAGAGCTTCCTGGCAGAGGAACTGGATATCCCTCCCGGAGTAATTTTTCTTTATACACATTTCAGTGATTTTGTCCAGATTTAACGAAGCAATGTCCAGTCCTTTCAACTGGATTTTTATGATCTCCTCAACGGATTTGGCATCCGGCAGGGGGATATAAATCCGCAGAGGGAACCGTGACAGAATCGCTTCATCAAGGTCCCAGGGAGAGTTCGTTGCAGCAAGTGTAAGAAGTAATTCGTCACTCTTTTTATCTTGAAACCCGTCAAGTTCTGAAAGTAAGGTTGATAACACTTTTCGTGATGCATCACCAGCTTCCTCATCTCTGGACAAGGTAATGGAATCAAATTCATCAATAAAAATGATCGAGGGCTGCTTTTTTCGTGCCGTTTCATACAGTGATGTGATTAATTTTGAGGATTCCCCGAAATATTTTGAGAGCACATTACTGACCTTGACATTAAAAAATGTGGCGTTAAGACTCCCTGCAGCAGCCGCTGCAAGAAGGGTTTTTCCCGTACCCGGCGGACCAAAAAGAAGAATTCCTTTATCCGATTTAATCGCTACCGGTTTCTTTAACCCTGCAATTACGATGGTTTCCATGATTCTTACTTTTACGGAATCGAGACCCCCGATATCTTTCCAGGTGACGTTGGATTTTGCGATGAGACTCTCTGCATATCCTGCAAGATCTTTCTGGTCGTCCCGGATCTGCTCAAAACTACTTGGAGGAGACGTCGATGAAACTGTTTTTGCACCGGAATCTGCATAATTTTTAAAACTTTTTGCCGCTTCAATATATTCGGCTTTTTTGTTGGGATCGGATTTTGCGAGCTGGATAAGGATATTACAACAGACCAGAGCCATTTTTTTCGCTTCTTCAGATTCGCCTCTTGCTTTTGCATCATCAAATTGCTTATGCGCTTTCTCTAATTCACGTTTTAATGGTATTGTCAGATCGATATTTATTGACATCCGCATCCCCTCCCGATAACTTCACATGATTGTTGGAATATTGATTAAAATCCCGGGAAAGGAACGATCAGTTCTCAAACTCGGGGCTCTTTTGTTTAGGAGCAGCTTGTTCTTTATCAGATGTAATCTTAATCGTGTCAGTTGTTTTTGTTGCTCTTATTGCCTGTAAAATATCGGTAACACCCTCATCCAGTTCCTCATTATTGGACTCGGTAATTCCCGATAATATTTTGTCTGTTTGTATTCTTCCTTCATCAAATTCGGAAATCTGGTTTAAAAATTCCTGTAGTTCCAGTTCGGAACCTTTTGTAAGCGGAGCAAGCGAACTCTTCTGTTTTTTCTCCTCTATTTTATTATCAAATTCTTCGACCGTATGAAGACGTGATTCTTTACTGGATATTTTTTTCAGAGTGGCATTTTTTCGTATTGAAAGGGTATTGATCCGCTGGGCAAGTGCCTGCTCATCCCCAGCGGATTTTGTCTCCTTCGCTTTGTTCCAGTACTCATCAATATCTTTTTCCAGTGCCAGAATGGTTCTGCGAAGAGACTCGATCTCACTTTCTAATCTGATTTTTTCGTCTTTAATAGCGATAGGATCAATCAAATCAAGTGGATTTTTTGTGAAAAAATATTTGATACGTCGAAGAATCATTTGATTAAGCCTCTTTTTCCTCAAGCTTCTGATCAAAGGAAATTGCTTTCTGGGCCTCCTCTATAGGGAGTACTCCCTTCTGGACACTCGTAATCGCATCGACAATCTGCTGTACCGAATCATCTTCTTCACTGGCCTGATATTCATCCAGTCCGCTTTCGAGAGTGTCATTCACCAGATCGACAATACCTTCAAAATTCTTACCGACAAGATTGATTTTTCCCATTGTCTCGATAAGTGATTCTGAATCCATATGCGAAAGTTTTGTCCATAAGTTGCTCTGTTTGAGTTCTTTTTCATATTTTTTTAATAAAATAAGGTTAGTGATTGCGACACTCATCTTTGTATATCTCATAAAAAAGTTGTATTGCTGTTCAACTTCAAGACTCAGTCGTTTGATCTCATGAGCATGGACTTTTATCATTAACGGGCTGGACCCGACAGCCGTGTTGAACAATTTTGATTTCTCTCTTTCAAGAGTTTTAATTTTTTTAATGATGGTACTAGTCCGTGTTTTTAACCGGATTTTCTCTAATTCCAAATCTTTTACTTTCATACCGTCAAAAGTTGTTCTTCCGAGTATTGAGTCAACAATCGTCATGTATTCCGTCCCACTCGTTTTTTATAATAGATTTCTATATCCGTTTTCAAGTTTAAACATTTTTGGCTTTGTGGTGCTGTTGCGTTAACGGGGGTGGGGAATATCCTCTGAAATTTTCGAATTTGCGTTTTCCTTTAATAGGAATTAAAAGCAATCTACTCTTACAGATTTCTTCTATAGATTTACGTCATAGAAATTCCAGGATTTTTCCGGGGAAAGACTGGCTTCGGAAATCGGCCAACCCCCGATCTCTGAACCGTCGGATCATAAACAATATTGCCTATCCAACAAATAAAAATTAATGAATCCCAAGAAGGTCAAAATTGGCCAAAAATTGTCCAATTCAGAATTGGACTCACTGTACGGAATCCCCATAGCAGCACTTTGGCACTGACAGTTCTATTCTCTAAACGGTGAATTCTAATAGTGTAAACAATCGGATTCTGGTGTCCGGACTGCAGGCAGTCAAGAGGTGGGGAAAATGAGGATACCTCACTCATGCATCCGTGATATTATAGATATTTGAACAGAATATCGATGATCATTATGATGGACAACAGGATTCCTATTCCGTTGAATAAATAGTAAAAATCAATGATGCCACCCTTGGGTACTGGTATATTCAGTTCTGTTGTTCCTACTGGCATGGTCTCTTCTTCTCCTGATGCATGAGATTCCAGTTTGACCGGTGACTTAGATTTTTTTGCCATGATTTCCTCACTATATTATGCTCTATAAATCCCAGTCTAAAAAGCATTTCCCCCCACGTGCAGAATATATTCTGGTTCATTACGCCACTGATTGATACTCTCATACTTATTTTTCCAGAACTGCTGAATTCCCAATAACAGCATTCTCTTTTTCCGGTGCCGTCCCGGCATTTTTTAACAATACCGGGATCTTCCGATCGGCCGGGATTTCATGTACTGAATATTCCGGGGAAACCCTTCGTACAGGAATGAAACAGAATTATAACCGGGAGGGAATTCCCCTCCTCCTTAAAAAAATAGGTTCAGGGTGTTGTTGTCGCAGTCGCGTTGGCTGTCGCGTTCGATGACAGGGTTGCGTTTTCCGCAGGGATCGGTATTTTTGTCGGGGTAGGCGACGGGGTGGGCGTCGGGGCCGGTTTCAGGTCTGCCTGTATCTCAACAACTCCCCGGGGCGTTACTGTTGATTTCTCCGCGACCAGCTCGCCGTTCTTGTACACCTCCACGGTCAGTTTATCGGACGATCCGTCGGCTTTCTGAATCGACGCAACTACGATGCCTTCGCTCGTCGCGACCTGGATGTACTTCTCGCCGCTGCCGCTGACGTCAGATTCAACTCCCGGTGTGCCCGCGGACCCGGTATACTGGTTGGCATACAGCACATGCACCCAGACGCCCGTGGCCGGGACGGGGATCTGCTGCGGGGCAACCGGGGCAGGGATCGTTGCTGGGACGGCTGTCGTGACCGGGGCCTCGGTCTGGGCTGTTGTCGGTGCAACCGTTGCCTCGGTTGTCATCTCGGGAGTTAACGTTGGCGTCGGGGTTGGCGCTGGCGTTACCACTCCCCCTCCCAGCGGATGTGCAAAGATAACTACTGCCGCTACGATCGCAATGACGACGATGGCAAGGACACCAATGATGAGTAATTTCGGCTTCCGCGAGACCGCGGGCGGTACCGGGTAGTGGGGTGGCGGTGACATGGGTTCTGCAGCTGCAGTCTCGCCGGGTGCCGGCGAGGCTCCGGGAGTGATCACCGGCCACTTTACTTCAGGGATTGGCGGAACAGGTTCCCGGGGTGAAGGTGCAGCCGGTTCATCCGGTACCGGCTGGGCATGCTGCTTCGGGATGAGAGGTGCCGGTTCTGTGCGGGGAACGGAGTCTTCGATGAGCGGTTCGATCGAATGGATCACCTCTTCGATCGGTCGCTCCTTCCTGTCAGTTCCGGCATTGAAGAGCGGTGGCGGGGTCACCTGAACCTGGGGGACAGACTGACCGGGGATTCTGCCGGTGGCACAACGCGCGCCCCCATATCCGTTTCCCTGACCACCGGTGTCCCGCATTTATTGCAGAACGCCGAATCGGGAGGCACGCGGCTCCCGCAGCGGTTGCAGAATGATCCGGTAGGCAGGGTGGAGGTCTCGACGGGTTTTGGCATGGACGGAACTGTTTCCACAATCTTCTTTATCGGACCCGGGCGGGCAATCTCGATCTTCTTTTTCGGGGCAGGGACCACCGGGATATTTGATACTTCCATCCTCGCGGGAGCGGGTCCGGCCTGCGGCGGGACGCCGTATTGTTCCGGGGGGACACGTACATCGGGCATGATGGGATGCTGGACTGCCGACGAAATATGCTGCCGGAGGATCTTTGCCCATTCATCGCACTCCCGTTTCCGCTCGCCGCCGCTGCCGGCCTTGGAGAACGTGAGGATCATCTGGCGGGTGGCTCCGGTATTGGTGATGATGGAGAGGGTCAGCGTGGGGTCGCGGATGGCGTTCTCACCCGTTTCGATATCCCGGAGCGTTGCGAGAAGGATCTCCTGGGGGGCGATGAGGTGTTTCTTGCTGTCGACGAGGATAAGACGCCGGGTCGTGAGCACCACTTCGAACGAAACCGATTTGACCTTGATATTCTGTGCGTTGAGGACGACTGTCTCGTCACTGTAAAGATCAGGATATGCCATGCAACCACGTTCCTGAATATATCTACGTCCTCTGTATAAAATAAGTGTTTGTCGGCATACTTCTTTTCGCGTGCCGGACTAGAGATATTCGCGACCGTTCATGTAGGGGCGGATCGCGTCAGGTACGATGACCGAACCGTCCTCCTGCTGGTAATATTCGAGTATTGCACGCAGGACCCTGGATGTCGCGATCGCCGTCGAGTTGAGCGTGTGCACATGCCGTTTGGATTCGAAGTCGCTTCTGTTGCGCACCTTGATATTGAGCCGGACTGCCTGGTACGCTGTGCAGTTCGAGCAGGAAACTACCTCCTTGTACGCCTTCTCGCGTGGCATCCATGCTTCGATGTCGTATTTTTTTGCAGCCACCGTCCCGATATCTCCCGTACAAATGTTTACTACGCGGTAGGGCAGGCCCAGGCCCTGGAAGACTTCCTCGGCATTACGGAGGAGTTCCTCGTGGATCTCCCACGAATCTTCGGGTTTACAGTACACAAACTGCTCCACCTTGGTGAACTGGTGGACCCGGAAGAGGCCCTTGGTATCAAGGCCGTGGGCCCCGATCTCGCGGCGGAAACAGGGTGAAATGCCGGCGAGCCTGAGCGGGAGATCGTTCTCCTCGAAGATCTCGTCCTGGTACATCGCGCCGATCGGGTGCTCGCTCGTTGCAATCAGGTATGCGTCGTCGCCATCGATCTTATACATGACCTTCTCGAAATCCCCAAGATCCGTCACGCCCTCGTAGGAAGAGCGGTTGATCATGTACGGGGGGATGACCGGTAGGTAGCCTTTTGCCATGAGCAGGTCGATCGCGTAGCGCTGGAGCGCCATGTCGAGAAGGACGAGGTTTCCCTTGAGGAAATAGAAGCCGGCGCCGGACATCTTCACCGCCCGCTCGAAATCCGCCCAGCCCCGGTCGGTAGCGAGCTGCCCGTGGTTTTTAACCTCGAAGGCAAAGGTCTTCGGGATCCCGACCTTCCTGATCTCCACGTTCCCGGAGTCATCGTTGCCGACCGGTACGCTGTCGTGCAGGATGTTCGGCAGGCGCATCAGGGTAGACCTGACCGAATTCCGTATCTCTTCCTGTTCGGCGTCGCACTCCCTGATTTTCCGGGGGAGGTCGCCGGCTTCTGCCATCAGGGACCGGGCATCCTGCCCTGCTTTTTTCGCGGCATTGATGTCGCGGGCAATGGTGTTGCGGCGCTGGCGGAGCCGGTCGGTCTCCACTTTCAGTTCGCGGGACCGGGCATCCCTGAGAAGCAGCTCATCGACCCATGCGATCTTTTCCGGATCATTGCGTTTCCTGAGATCTGCCTTCACCACATCCGGGCTTGCCCGTACGAATCTGATGTCAAGCATTCCTGATTCTCCACGTTTGCTTCTGACTACCAGTACATAGGTTTCCCCATCATTTATCGCCTTCCCCTTCCCCCGGAACCGGCCTGTTTCTCCGTCCGTCCGGCGGAAATTCGTGCCCGGATTCCCTATCGTATCTCAGGGTAATCTCACGGCAGATGTTTTTTGTTCGCCACAATGGACGGTGTCACGGCAGGAAAAGCCCATGGCCCTCCAGCGATGATCCGGAGGGCCCTGTCGGTCCGGAGAAAAGTGATCGCGAGGGGAAGGATCCTTCAAAACAGTTTTTGGTACTCGAACACCTGATCGATGACCGTATATTCATCGCCGGTGTAGTAGTGCACGATCACCTCAACACGGTCTGCTTTTTCCGTTCCCTGGAGTTCCACCCCGCTGCCAACTTGTTCCGGCTTGAATGTCCCGGTGAGGACCTGCCCGTCGGAACGGGTGAGCCGGACAAAGACATCCTGAACTCCGTGCTGCCCCTTGCCTCCCATGTACAGGACAGAGACAATCTTAGTGAGCGGATCCCGCTCAGCCTGGAAATAGACAAGAAGATTATCCGGAGGCACCTGCGTCGGACCCGGGACGAGGGATACGACCCCGTTGGTTGTGACGGGAATTTCTGTCAGCTCCGTGACGGGAACCGGCGTCGTTTCCGCAGGGACCGGGGTCGTTGTATCTGCAGGCACGGTTGGCAAGGGGTTGTTTCCTCCGGAAGATTCCGGGAAAACCGGGATGTGAAGGACCCCGGCTGAAATGAGGGCAGCAGCGGCCACCAGGACCACGACAACCGCAATGACGGGGAGCATTTTCCCTCCGGACAAGACCGGAATGGGCCGGTTTTTCTCCTCTGGCGGGAGCGTAATCCGGGGACCCGGTACACGGCTTTTTTCAGATACGGTCTTTTCCGGAACCCCGGTCTCATCTGCTGTATCGGAATCGTCCGGTTCCGGAACCATCATCAGGGGGTCTGGTTTTTTCTCCTGCCCGGCAACTTCCGCAGGTTTCGGTTTTTTTGCCCGCGATGTCCCCGGTTTCCGAGCCGGGGCGGGATTTTCCCCAGGGGCTTCCGGTTGTCCGGCCGGGTTGTCCTTCGAGTTCCCCACCATCGTCCCGCAGGACGAACAGAACCGTGCACCCGGGGTAAGCAGGGTCCCGCAGAGAGAACACGACGGGGGCGACCCGATACGCGCGCCACAGGACTCGCAGAATGCAGTGTCCGGGGGCACCGGACTGTGGCACCTCGGGCACGAGACGGTCTTCTTCTTCTTTGGACCCGGCAGTTTCATAATCCCCTCTTTTCCCTGCTCACGGTTGCGGTCAGCACAGTAGGGTAGTACGCCAAACAATTAAAATTCCCGCTATTCCTCCGGAGATCTGCAAGGAAACTCCGGATCCGTGGGACGGGACCACGCTGATGTCAGGGATAACACGCTTTCACACCCCCGCAGGTCTGCGCGAAGCAATACTCTATCTGTACGAAAAACGGTACTCCTTTAAAAAAGGGAAACGGTAATGAAGATCGCAGTCTGCGGGAAAGGCGGGGTCGGCAAGACGTTTATTGCCGGATGCCTGGCCGGGCATTTCGCCTCATCCGGCCACGCGGTTATTGCGATCGATGCGGACACATCTCCCAATCTGGCACTGAACCTTGGCCTGTCTCCCGGGGAGGCCTCCCGGATTGTTCCTGTTGCCGATAATGCCGAACTGATCCGCATGAAGACCGGCACGGATTTTTCCGGTGTATTCCGGCTCTCGTTCACCGTTGACGATATCATCAGCAGGTATGCAGTACCGACACCTTCGGGTGCAAACCTGCTCGTGATGGGGACCGTAAAATCCATGGGCGGGGGCTGTTCCTGCCCTGCCCATTCGGTAATCCGGGCCCTGATGCGCCACCTGGTAGTTGAGCGGGACGAGATCGTCATCCTTGACATGGAGGCAGGGATCGAGCATCTCGGCAGGGGGACTGCGGAGCATGTCGATATCCTCCTGGCCGTTGCAGATGCAAACCTGAAATCGCTGGAGATTGCATCCACCATCTGCCGGCTCGCACAGAAGTCGGATATCCGTACCATCGGCCTCATCGCCAACCGGATAACGGGGAAACAACAGGAACAGGTGTTCCGTGCATTCGCAGCAGCAAATGACCTCGCTGTACTCGGCATGGTCCCCTTTGACCAGCAGGTTGCGGATGCCGGCATGACCGGTGACGCGTTAGATGCATCCGCATCTGAAGCTCTGCGCGCCATCAGAAAGATTGCGGAATATCTGGAGGAAGCACATGCAGGATAGCAGAGGTATATCTTCGGCCGTGGGGCTGCTCTTCCTATGAAAACGCTGGTAACCATGGGACGGGGAGGCACCGGCAAGACCACGTTTGTTGCGCTGATGGCGAAATACCTCATCGATACGGGAATGACCCCCCTGCTCCTCGTGGATGCGGACCCGGATCAGAACCTCGCGGAGATGGTCGGCGTTGACCTCGAGGCTGCCGGAAAGAAGACGATCGCGGAGCTGCTGTCGGAGACGTTCATCGCACAGGGCGGTACGACCGTAGGCATCCCGCCTTCCCGCAGGATCGAGAACCGCATCTGGGAGGAAGGTCTCTTCGAAGGGGACCGGTTCGACCTCCTCTCGGTAGGTACCAAGTGGGTGGAAGGGTGCTACTGCCTGCCGGATGCCGCCCTGAAAAATGCACTCACTGCGATAACCCGGCAGTACCGCTATATCCTCATCGACTCGCCCGGTGGGCTCGAACACCTCAACCGGAAGATCGCAAGCGATGTAGATACCATTTTTGATATCATGGGACCGTCAAGCAAATCCTTTGCCCATGTCCGGAGGGCCCACCGCGTCATCCGGGAGGTAGGTATACAGTTCAGCCGGTTTTATATCATCGGGGGCTACGGGTTTGCCGCAGATCCGGATCCCGGCACCCTTTCCGCGACCGGCCTGCCCTATCTCGGGAGAATTGCCCAGGACGATGATGTGGCCCGGATGGTGCTTTCAGGAAAATCCCTGCTGGATATTTCACCGGATTCGCCGGCGTACCGTTCGGTGGCGGGGATTCTGGAGAATGTTCTGGGCGGGGATTAGAATTTTGTAATATATCCCTTCTCCAAGAGACGAAAAGGATTTCCCGAAGGGACATTTTTTTAATCGGGAGCCGAACACCAGGTAAACCCAATGAGAGTTGAAGAGCAGGGAGACGATCTTCCCGGGCCCGGCCACTTCAAAAAAACAATGAGGGGCAGTACCCCTCATCAAATAATTTCCATGACCTCCCAGCCCCTCCATAAAAGTTTCATCCCCGCGGGGCCGAACGCGGAGAAGGTCGCATGGGTTTATTTTTACTTTCTTCGATTACGTTGAGGCCCGCAGGGCCGAACGTGGAGAAGGTCGCATGGGTTTATTTTTACTTTCTTCGATTACGTTGAGGCCCGCAGGGCCGAACGTGGAGAAGACGCAGTCTTCGATATCATGAGGGTCATCAGACCCGAATGAGGAGAAGAGAACACGGGCGTTCCCGTGTTTCTTCGATATCGTGAGGCTCGAAAGAGGACGTAGTCCTCTTGAGATGCCGAACGAGGAGAAGGAGCCACTGGCTCACCAGTGCCTTCTTCGCAAGCCTTATTTTACCCATCCCGCAATGTACAACTGAACCTTTGGGGTTGAGCCGCGGTGAGCAGGAAGAGCGTGAACTTCAGCATAAAGGAGATCAATTCTGATATCGCACAGTTCCGGGATCTCAACATCACCATCGGCGCGATCACGCGGGAGAAGTGGGAAGAGCCGATGGGCCCCACGCCTTTTCCTTCGCTCACCACCCTCCGCTCGTGGGACCAGCGTCTCCTGAGCCGTTACAAACCGTTTTACCTGCCGTTCTGTGACCTCTGCTGTTTCTGCACGTACGGGAAATGTGACCTCACCGGCACGAAACGGGGAGCCTGCGGCATCACGATGCCCGCCCAGCAGTCCCGCACGGTTCTCCTCGCTGCCTGTATCGGGGCTGCGACCCACACCAGCCACGCACGGGAACTCCTCACCCACATGATCGGGACCTTCGGAAGAGACTGTCCCATCAATGTCGGCGGTACCGGTATCGAAGTTGAAGCACCGGTTACCCGGCTTGTCTGCGGTCTCAAGCCCGAGACGCTGGGAGATCTCGAGCCGGGTACCTGGACTATTGCGAGAACCAGGTGACTCAGCTCCTCGCGGTCACCCATACCGGCCAGGAGGGCAATAACCTTGACTTCGAATCCAAGGTCTTCCATGCCGGCATGATCGACCATGTCGGCATGGAAGTGGCCGATATCGCCCAGGTATCCGCCCTCGGCTTTCCCAAGGCGGATCCGGAATCGGCCCTTGCCAGTCTCGGCCTCGGTACCGTTGACACGACAAAACCGGTCATCCTCGTCATCGGCCATAATGTCCCTCCTGCAACAGCCATCGTTGATTACCTGAAGGAGAACGGCCTCTTCTCAGAGATCGAAGTGGCCGGCATCTGCTGCACGGCACTCGATGTCACCCGGTATTCGCCGCGGGCGAAGATCGTCGGCCCCATCTCATGGCAGCTCCGCTTCATTCGGAGCGGGGTGCCCGATGTCATCGTCATCGATGAGCAGTGTGTCCGTACTGACACTCTTGCCGAAGCAGCCCGGATCCATGCACCCCTCATTGCAACCAGTGAGAAGAACTGTCTCGGCCTGCCCGACATGACAAACGACCCGGTGGACGAGATCGTTGCGGGCTTTGTCAGCGGGAACGTCCCGGGAGCATTGATCCTCGATCCGGAGAAAGTGGGGGAGGTTGCGGTCAGGGTTGCCCGGGCTGTTGCCCCGAAGCGGAAGAAGCATAGTGCCCTGCCGACAAAGCACCAGCTTGCCGAGTGGGCAAAAAAATGTACCCAGTGCATGCTCTGCCGGCGTGCCTGCCCCAATGACCTCCCTATTGCCCAGGCGATCAAACTGGCGGCATCAGGGAACCTCTCGGGTCTCGACGAGCTCTACGATGACTGCCTCGGGTGCGGGAGGTGCGAGTCTGCGTGCAAGCAGAAGATCCCGGTGCACAGCCTCATTATCGCTGCTGCCGACAAGAAGACGCGGGAGGAGACTTTCTGCCTGCGGAGCGGGCGGGGCGCGATCCAGGACATCGAGATCCGCAAGGTCGGCGGTCCCATCGTGCTCGGGGAGATCCCCGGGGTCGTCGCGTTTGTCGGCTGCGCCAACTACCCGAAAGGATCACGGGAAGTGGCGGAGATGTGCATGGAATTTGCACGGCGGCGGTATATCGTGTGCACTTCCGGATGCGCAGCAATGTCCGCGGGCATGTACCGCGATGAGGAAGGCAAGACTGCCTACGAGCGCTATTCCGGTGCGTTCGAAGCCGGCGGCATCGTAAATGTCGGCTCGTGTGTATCAAATGCCCATATTTCCGGGGCTGCAATCAAGATCGCGAGCATCTTTGCAAAGCGCCCCCTCCGGGGCAATTACGAAGAGATTGCCGATTATGTATACAACCGGGTCGGCGCCGTTGGCGTTGCGTGGGGGGCCATGTCGCAGAAGGCGGCTTCCATCGCTGCCGGGTTCTGGCGTCTCGGCATACCGGTCGTGGTCGGTCCCCATGGCACGAAATACCGCCGCATGCTGCTCGGGCGCGCCGACAAGGATAATGACTGGCTTGTATACGACGCCCGTTCCGGCGACAAAGTGTATGGAGGGCCGGTGCCTGAACACCTCTTCTTCGCCGCGGAGACAAAGGAAGAGGCGATGGTCATGGTGGCGAAACTGACCATGCGCCCGAACGACACGAGCAAGGGCCGGGCCAACAAGCTGGCCAACTACATCGACCTCCACAAGCGGCTGGTCGGCGGTATTCCCACGGATGTCTACCGGCTCGTGCGGGTACAGGCAGATATCCCCCTCACCATGAAAGATGAGATTCTGGATCACCTGTCCGAATATGACTGGAAGGAATCGGCAATCCCGGACCCGACCCTCCTGTCCCGCATGGTCCATCGGAAGAAGGTGGACTAAAACCATGCCGATGAACGAGTCCTGGCAGACCGCCGAGATCCCCGGGCCGAAGAAGGCTTCCCTCATCATCAAGCCGGATATTGCGGATGCCATCCTCATGCGTGCAAAACGGCCGATCATGATCGTGGGCCATGGGATTGTCGAATACGAAGTGGAAGGCAAGCAGCTGATCGACTGCCTCATCTCTCTCGCGATGAAGGCAAAGATTCCGGTCGTTGTCTCCGCAAGCACAAACAAGGAGTTCCTTGCCCGTGAATTCAAGCCAGCCGCCATCATGTCGGCAGTCGACATCAGCAACCGGCTGACCGATCCGGAATGGAAGGGGCTTGACGGCAGAGAGTCCTATGACCTTGCCATTTTTGTCGGCTTGCCGTATTCCATGGAATGGACGATCCTCTCCGGGCTCAAGCATTTTGCTCCCGGCGTCAAGACCATGACCCTTGACTGCGTGTACCAGCCCAATGCGAGCTGGTCGTTCCCGAACAGTACCATAAAAGACTGGGCCTCCAACCTCAAGGGCATTGTCGAGAATCTTGAAGACTAAAAAAAACGGAACATACCATGTTTGAGAAGATCCCGGTTGAAGTCGGCCTTACCCATGAAGGGGAGCGTGTCCGGAAAAACGATATGCAGGTGGAGCTTGGCGGCCCGAACGTTAAGGAAAAGTTCGAGATCGTCAGGGTCAGGCCGGCCGACCAGATCGAGGACGGTGCGATCCGTATCACCGGTCCCGACCTCAGCGAGATGGAGGAGGGGAAGCACTATCCGATCGGGATCGTTGTTGAGATCGCCGGGGCAAAGGTAGAACCGGATCTCGAAGGCGTGGTCGAGCGGCGGATCCATGAGTACTCCAACTATATCGAGGGTTTCATGCACCTCAACCAGCGGTACGATATCTGGATCCGGCTCTCGAAAAAGGCCTTCAGGAAAGGGCTCACTTCGTTACGGATCGTCGGGGAGGTGATGCACGAGCTCTTCAAAAACGAGCTCCCCATCATCGAAAAGGTCCAGATCACGTTCATCACGGACCCCGGGGAGATCGCGCCGCTCTATGCAGAAGCGCTCCGCACCTATGAAGCACGCGATGCACGGGCCCGCGGGCTATCGGACGAGGACGTGGACACCTTCTATGGCTGCGCATTATGCCAGTCGTTTGCACCCACGCATGTCTGCGTCATCACGCCTCAGCGGTACGCGAACTGCGGGGCCATCAGCTGGTTTGACGGCAGGGCCGCGGCAGGCATCGATCCCAAGGGCCCGATCTATGCGATCGAGAAAGGCGAATGTCTCGATCCGGAAAAGGGCGAATATGCCGGCGTGAACGAGAGCGCCCGGAAGAGGTCCATGGGCGAGGTGAGCCGGGTATACCTGTACTCTGCGTTCGGGTATCCCCACACCTCCTGTGGCTGTTTCGAGGGAATCGCTTTTTACATACCGGAGGTCGAGGGCTTCGGTGTCGTACTCCGCGGGTTCCGTGACGTGACCGTCAACGGCCTCCCCTTCTCCACGATGGCCGACTCGACTGCCGGCGGCCGCCAGATCGACGGGTTCCATGGCATATCCCTCGAGTACATGCGGTCGAGGAAGTTCATGGACGCCGATGGCGGTTACCAACGCATCGTCTGGATGCCGCAGGATACCAAGGAGCGCCTGAAAGAGTTCATCCCGGAATCCGTGTACAGTGCGATCGCCTCCGAGAAGGACGTGAAAACAATTCCGGAACTGAAAACCTTCCTGACCGCACACCATCACCCGGTCCTGGACCGGTGGGAGGCTGCCGTTACCCCGGGATCCGGGGCAGAAACAGAAGAAGGCAGCCGGATACCGGTCTTTTCCGGCGGGGACATCCCCTTCCGCGCAGGCGGGTTCCGGATCATTCTCAAGAATGCACGTATTACTGCCGAGAAAGTGATCATACAACCGGTGAAACCGGGAGGTGATCGCCGTGGCACGCAAAAACCCTGAAAACGGCCGGGGGCTCGATATCGGCGAGCTCTTCGCCCTCGCCCCCCAGCTCCGCGAACTGCTCAGCGGGGTCCACCAGATCGAGCTCGAACAGTTCTCCATGGAGATCGGCGACCTGGAACTTTTCATCCCTGCATCCGGTGCCGCACCGGTTGTCGCGCGTCAGGCTGGATCCGGCATGCAGGTTCCGGCAAAACCCCATGCCCTGATCCGGGAGTCCTATACGCCGCCGGATTTTACGTTTCCCGGAACGATCCGCGAGGTCCGGCTGGGAGCAACGCGAGCTGAAGGAGGGAGCAGGTCAGGATCCTTCACCATCGGCGGTGCGACCGCCCCCGCATATTCTGATCCCCGGCACCCGCCCGTCCACGCGCCGGTCATATCGCTCGATGTCTTCGATATGCCGATCACCCTGCCCAAAGTGTTGCGCGAGAATGTTGCCGGGGTGATGGACGACCCTGCCGAATGGGCGCGGATGAATGTGAAAAAGTTCGGTGCCGACGTGATCACCCTGCACCTGATGAGCACGGACCCCCTGCTCCGCGATGCACCGGCAACAACAGCGGTGAAGACGGTCGAGGACGTGCTCCAGGCAGTGGACGTGCCGCTGATCATCGGCGGCTGCGGCGACCCGAAGAAGGATGCCGAGGTCTTCTCTGCCGTTGCAGAGATGGCCGGCGGGGAACGTCTCCTGATCAACTCGGTCACCCTCGACATGGCGGAATCCCGGACCCTCGAACGCGTGGCAACCACTGCACGGGACCACGGGCACGTCCTGCTGGCGTTCACCGGCCTCGACCTGAACAATGCGAAGGAACTCAACCGCCGGCTGTACGAATATATCCCCCCCGAACAGATCGTGATGGACTTAACGACCGTCGCACTCGGGTACGGGCTTGAGTATTCCTTTACCATCCACGAGCGGGCACGGTACGCGGCACTGATGGGCGATACCGAGCTCGCCCACCCGACGATCTCCGCTGCCACGAACGCGTGGGCTGCCCGGGAGGCCTGGATGAAGATGGCGCCTGAATACGGGACAAGGGAGCTCCGCGGCCCGGTCTGGGAGACGATCAATGCCTTAACGCTCCTCCTCGCGGGCGTAGACCTCTTCATGATGATGCACCCGGCCGCGGTGCTGACCCTCAGGGAGATCATCCCCCTGCTCGGGAAGAGCCAAACGGCCCGTCCGGAGCAGATCGCCGACTGGGTGGGGGTGCGCCTGTGAACCGGGATGGCCGGCCCGATACGGAAAAGAAGAGGAAGAGCATCAAGGAGATCAGCCCGATCGATGTGTATAAGCTCCTGCCCAAAAGCAACTGCGGGGAGTGCCACGAGGCCAACTGCATGGCTTTTGCCACCCGGCTCGTCAACGGCGAACTGATGCTTGCGGACTGCCCCCCGCTGCATACTATCGAGTACCAGGTACCCTGCAACGAGCTTGCCCGCCTCATGGATCCTCCCGTGCGCACGGTGACGATTGGTGATGGCGACCGTGCCATACATATCGGCGGAAAATACGTGCTGCAGCGCCATGATTTTACGTACCATAACCCGACCCCCATTGCCATCGATGTCCATGATCTCATGCAGGCAGCCGAACTCCTCGACCGGATCCGGCAGATCGAACAGTTCTCCTACAATTACATTGGCCGGACCCTCACGCTGAACGCGATTGCCGTCCGTTCGGTCTCCGGTGATCCCTCGGCATTCGGGAATGCTGTCAGGACAATTTCCAGCTCAAGCCGCCTTCCCCTCATCCTGTGTGCGCTGGACCCGGCAGTCATGGCCGCAGGTCTTGCCGAGGCAAAAGAGCACCGCCCGCTCATCTATGCGGCAACAGAATCGAACTGGAAGGAGATGGCAGAGCTTGCACTTGCCTACGATGCCCCGCTTGCGGTCTTTGCCCCGGGTGATCTCGCGCTGCTGCGATCGCTTACCAAGACTCTTGTTGCCTGGGGCATCCACGATCTTGTCCTCGACCCCGGGACGTTTGCCGATGAGGGACTTTCCGACACGATCGCAAATTTCACGGCAATCCGGGCTGCTGCCACAAAGCAGTTCGACGAACTGTCCGGTTTCCCGCTCCTCGGTGTCCCGCTGACCGTCTGGTGCGGAGAGGAACTCTCCGAGGACGTGCTCAAGTGGCGGGAGGCGGTCACTGCCTCCATGCTCCTCTCCCGGTACGCGGATCTCCTCCTCATGCACAGCCTCGACGGCTGGGTGCTCCTGCCGCAGCTGATCTGGCGGTTCAACCTCTACACCGATCCCCGCAAACCGGTATCGGTTGAAGCAGGTGTCAGGACATTCGGGAGGCCGGATCCCCGGTCCCCGGTCCTGATGACTACCAATTATGCCCTCACCTATTTCACGGTCGAGTCCGATATCAAGGCCGCCAATCTCGACTGTTACCTCATCGTTGTCGATACCGGTGGCCTGAGTGTGGAGAGTGCTGTTGCCGGGCGGTATTTTACTGCCGATGCCATTGCCGCTGCCCTGAAGTCCAACGCCGTCAGCAGTCTCGTACACCATACAACGCTGATCCTCCCGGGACTCGCGGCCCGGCTGAGCGGGGAGGCAGAGGAAGTCACCGGCTGGAGGATCCTCGTCGGGCCCAAGGACTCGTCCGGTATCTCCCAGTTCCTCAGGGAACGCTGGCCGCCGGAAACCTGATTTAAATAGTTCCGGCTGCCACCTCTTCTGCAGGGCAATGATAGCCGGGATGCCGGCAGGAAGCTGTCCGGCAATTCCGGGGAAGCGGTACTATGGCAGATATGTGCAGGGTTATTTTTCATCCCATGGAAAAAGAGGTGTCTGCCGTGCCGGGGTCAACGGTCCTTGCCGCACTACAGTCGGCGGGAATACAGACTGAGAGCATCTGCGGCGGGAAAGGGGAGTGCGGTAAGTGCAGGGTGATCCATGTCCAGGGGGACTGCGATGCCGGCACGCCCGGTGCGATCCGGGGACTGACCGAAGAGGAGATCTCGCGGAAGTACTGCCGGGCCTGCCAGACGCACGTTTCCGGGGACTGCGAGTTTACCGTACCGGTCGAGAGCCGTATCGACTCGCCGAAGATCCTCAAGAATCATCATGAGGATATCCCCGTGTGTGCACCATCCGTTACCAAACATCTTCTCGTGAAGGGCGCCCCGTCCCCTTATTCTGCCGGTCACCGTTCGCTCAAACTGGATGGCTACACCGGCAGGCGACCCCATATGACCCGGGACCAGCTCCACCGGCTGGCCACGGCCGGAGAACCCACGACGGTGACCATCACCAGGTCTGACGGCCATCCGGAGGTGATGAAGATCGAGGAAGGTGACACGAGGGCGCAGAATTTTGGTGTCGCGCTTGACCTTGGCACCACCACGGTTGTCGGCGTCCTCATCGACCTCTGCAGCGGGAAGGTCCGTGCGGAGGCGTCCAGCCTGAACCGGCAGATCACCTATGGTGAGGAACTGCTGACGAGGATTGCCGTGGCCAAGAAACCCGGCGGGAGGGAGAAACTCCAGGCAGCAGCAGCAGAAAGCATCAACGCGGTGATTGGTCAGCTCTGCATTGCTGCCGGTGTGGAACCTCACGATATCCATGACGTCTGCGTTGCAGGAAATACGGTCATGGCGTATCTTCTCCTCGCACATGACCCGGCCGTCCTCGAGGTAGCCAACGCAGATATTCCCCGTACCCCCATGGTGGCAAAGGCCCGGGATCTCGGTATCGCCGTGTACCCCCTCGCCCGCGTTTTCTGCCTGCCGAACGTGAGCCGGTTTGTCGGGGGCGACGCAGTCGGGGATATCGTTACTGCCGGCATGGATGCCTCCATGGAGCTCTCTCTCGCCATCGATCTCGGCACGAACGGGGAGGTCATTCTGGGCAATTCCGACTGGCTGGCCTCGGTATCCTGTGCTTCCGGGCCGGCATTTGAAGGGGGCGGCATCTCTTCCGGTATGCGGGCGATGAAGGGGGCGATCGATCACGTGGCAATCGACCCGGCGGGCTGCGGGGTGTCATGGACCACGATCGGCGGCGGCCAGCCCAGGGGAATCTGCGGGTCCGGCATTATCGATGCTGCCGCGGCGATGGTCGCTGCCGGCATCCTCGACTTCACCGGCAGGATTGTTGGAGGCATGCCCGGGGTACGGGAGGGGACCGGCGGGCTGGAATTCGTGCTTGTCCCCCGGAATAAAACCGCCACCGGCCGGGACATTGTCATCACCCACGACGATATGGCCTACCTGATGGATTCGAAGGCCGCCACCTGCGGATCGATTGGCGTCCTCCTGAAAAAATATCGTCTGGGGGTTGCAGAGATCCGCCATGTGTTCCTGGCCGGTGCGTTCGGGGCATATGCGGATACGAAAAACATTGTAGCGTTCGGGATCATCCCGGACTTTTACCGGGCAGAATTCCATATGATCGGGAACGGTTCCCTGTCGGGGGCATGCGCAGCCCTGATGTCGCGGGAGAAACGGCAGGAAGCATCCGGGATCGCAAAAAAAATGGTGTACATCGACCTGCTGGTAGACGCCGATTTCATTGAAGAATATGCGGCCGCTGTCTACATACCCGGCCGACCCGAGTATTTTCCTCAGCACTGATCTATTCGAAGAGCCAGCCGAGGTCCTGCAGTTCCTCGATATGGGAGATCTGGCTGGTGATATCGGTCTTCTCCGGGATCTCGATCTTGGCCACGATCTTGTTCGACCCGCCAAAGGTATCCAGCGTTGCACCGAGAGCCACGAGGTCGCGGAGGATCTCCTCCTGCATCTTCTTGCGGTCCCCTTCTCCCAGTTCCGCGATGAGCTGGAATTCGGGATGTTTCAGGACCGCGGTCTTGTTGATCGTGATACCGCTCTGGCTCTCGATGACCGCATCGAACGCTTCCCTGCGCATCCGCTGGTTTTCCATGTGCGAATATACCCGGTACCCGGTCTTGATCGAGGTCGCGATCTCGTCGATCTTCGCAACGATCGCGTCCACCATCACGTCCAGCTGGTCCTGTGCATGGGTGATGGCGAACAGGTGAAAATCATCCGTATAGATCCACTGGATCTCCGTGGTATTGGCCTTCTTATAGATCCGCTCGGAAATACTCCAGTCCCCGCGCCAGAGCGTGAGCCCGAGTATCTTCATGTCAGGCGACCGGTCCGCGATGACCGGGAAGATGTGAAGATCATCGATCAGGGAAGTCTCGCCGTCACGGTATTCCTTGACAACCAGTTCGAAAAAGCGTGTCTTGGGATGGGGCGGTTTCAGGATGACGCTGTCGAAGACTTTCCACTTGTATTCCATGACCTGCTGGATCTCGATCTCGTCACCGACATCCACGAGGTACGAATGGTCTATGTGGTTCCTGTCAACCTTCTGGTATTCATGGTAGACCACTTCAATCATGTCTTCCCCTCGTGGACGGGCATTGCGGGTAAAAAAATCCGCAACAAGAATATCCCGGAACAATCCCTTTTTTTAATCTTACTATATGTTTTAATATGCAGTTATAAGAGCGCTTTGGTATATCTCCTGACTATATACCCTGCGTATCCTAGTCACCTGCATATCCGGTACGCGTTTCTGGAACCTTTATGTGGCAGGAACAGCGAATGATCCTTCAGGCTTGAGGAAGGATGAGTGCTGACGACACCCGCGATCCCTGGGATGCGGATTATGCGAGAAAAGGGGTCCTCTTCGGGGGTGCACCACACCCGTTGCCCCGGCTTTCTGCAGGTGCCCGGGTGCTGGAACTCGGGTGCGGGAACGGCAAGTCGCTCTCAGCGATGGTGAACCGCGACTGGGTGGTGACTGCATGCGATCTCTCACCCCGGGCAGCGCACCTAGCCCGGACCCATGCCCGGCAGGGGACCGGGGCTGATGTCGCCGTTGCCGATGCCCGAAAGACCCCGTTCCGCGACCGGTCGTTCGATGCGGTCGTCGCCTGCCATATACTGGGGCACGGGGATACCGGATTTCGCACAAGGATCGCCCGGGAAATATTCCGGGTGATAAAACCCGGGGGGCAACTCTGGTTTTGCGATTTTTCCACCCGTGATTTCCGGTTCGGCAGCGGCAGGGAGACCGAACCCGGGACTTTTTTACGGGGGAATGCGATCCTGACGCATTATTTTACGGAAACGGAAGTCAGGGACCTTTTTCCGGGGCTTGTCCCCCTGTCCCTGCGTCATGATGAATGGGCGATGAGGGTCCGGGGGAAGGAATACCGGCGATCCGAGATCTCCGCACAATTCCGGAAGCACGCTCCATCCCCGTAGCATTCCTACCGTTACCTTCATGCCCGGCACGAGGCTGATGATGAGAAGACCGGTCATGCCTTGTCATGGAGTCTTTTGCCGCCCGTCGGACCTGCTCCTGCCGCCATCGGCAGGCGTTCAATAGTGGATTTCGATCGGTACCGGGAAGATCGAAGGGGGGAAACCGGGCGGAAAAAAGAGGGCCGGATATTATACCCTGCGCGATGACCGCAGGAGAGCACAACCGGCCAGCGCGATACCTGCGGCCAGGCACCCGAACCCGGGCAGGGGATGGTTTCCGGGAGGCGTGGTGGTGGGGGCAACATAGGCAAGGAATACGGATACATGGACCGTGCTGCCCGCGGTCACATTGATGGTTTTCGTAACCGGTTCGTAACCGTCTTTCTGGAACAGGAGGGTATACGTCCCGGCCGTCAGATCGGAAAACGTCGAGGGGGCGTTGCCCGCGTACGTCCCGTCAATATACACCTCTGCTCCCGTTGGCGAAGCCGAGACATTGATCGCCCCGGTAGTGGCCGCGGCTGCCGCCTTTGCCGGGTCAATAACGGTATGCGTCAGGGAAGGGAGCGAGTCAACATCGCTGAAGGACCGGGCATACCCGTCCGGGAATGTCACGGTGACTATGGCCGGGGAGAAATCAGCGGTAATGACACTGCTCACCGCTGAATTTTTCAGTGCGATCTCTGCCTTCTTGAAGTCCATGGACCCCGTCTGGTATTCCGTTCCCTGTGCAACATCCTCCGTCGAGGCAAATTGTTTCATGAGCAGCGTGGCGCTCGAGCGGTCCATCGAGATAAGTTCCGTGGACCCGGTGCTGCCGGGAAGGCCGTTTTTCAGCTGATCCTCGAGCACGGACTGGGGGATGGCGTTTTCCAGGAGGCCTTCGAGGGTAAAACCGAATACGGCAGTGGCATCCCCGTTCTTCAGAATGGTGATATTCAGGGAGTCTGCAGTGAATGCGTACACCGGGGCCGTGAGCAGCAAAGCGGCACAGAATACCAGGAGCGTGCAGCGAAAGAAAGAGGGTTTTATATCGGTCATGACAGTTGTCCTTTTTGTGTGGTACTACCAGGTACATGCCCGGCAGACCGGGCCTGACAGAACTGGTTCCGGGTTCACTAGGATTTGACCGGACACGCGTTAAGTATTTGCGTCCCTTCCGGACCAAGCGTAAAAACGCCGCACTTTAATATAGGGCAGGGGTGCATATCTGGAAGGTATGATAGAATCGGTCGTCCCGCTTCTCCTCCACCTCGACCAGAACATGTCGCTGGTGGTCAATGAATACGGGATGTGGACATATCTCATCCTCTTTCTGATCATTTTCCTTGAGACCGGTCTTGTCATCATGCCGTTCCTTCCCGGGGACTCCCTCCTCTTCGTTGCCGGGGCTGCGGCAGCGAGCGGGGTCATCAGCCTCGAGTGGCTGCTGATTGCGATCCTCGCCGGCGCGGTGCTTGGGGATACGGTCAATTACTGGATTGGCAATTATATCGGGATCCACATCTTTCTCGAACGGTTCCCGAACCTCGTCAGGAAGGAGTACATCGACCGGACGTACGGGTTTTTTGAAAGATACGGGGGGACGACGATCTTCGTGGCACGTTTCGTCCCGGTTGTACGAACCTTCGCACCCTTCCTCGCCGGTGTCGGGTCGATGCAGTACCGCCGCTTCCTCTTCTATAATGTACTCGGCGGGACCGCGTGGGGACTTGCCATCGTGCTGGGAGGGTATTACCTGGGATCGTTTGCGATAATAAAAGACAACATGAACCTCCTCCTCCTTGCGGTCATTGCTGTGACGGCAGGCACAGTCCTTTTTATAGCAGCAAACGTGGCCTTCGCATGCATCCAAAAACCTGATGATAAGAAAGGAGAGGAATAACCTTTCTTCTCCTCCCCCCCTCCCCGTTCACGTTATATTTTTTAAAATACTGGCTCTGTTGAAATCCTCACAATAACAAGCAGTCGCTCTTGGGGGCTCCAGCACATTGTGCTTCCGCCCCCGCCGCTGGGGCATCCCCCAAATGCGATAGCCCCTCAGCAGGTTGAGGCAAATATTTGAACAAATGGGGGTCAAGGGGTTGCTCCCCTTGGGCTGCCTCCCCCTCTGGGGGAGAGTGGGGGTCACCCTCATTATATGCAACAGAGTCCGACAGCATGACAAAAAAAAGGGGTTTCAACAGAGCCAAAATACACAAAAATACCTCTCCACCCGTCTCCTGAAGGAGCATTACCGGCCCGTCACATTCCGGTGCCCGGGTCCTGAGTAAAGCGGCAGGATCGGCAGGAGGGATCGGGATGAGGGGAATTTCCCGCATCGGGGCTACCCTTGCCGACGACGATTGCCTGCCCGGGCAGGATCCTTGCAAAGGAATACCGTAATGCTAAAAAAAGTCAGGGCAACCGGGTGATGACAAGCCCCCGGTTGTCAGCTTTTGTGACAATGGCGATGGTCAGCCCGATCGGATCGAGCAGTTTTTTCATCGCCGTTTTATCCAGCGGGGTGACCACGGCGATCGAAGGGCCGACCGAGCTCATACCCACGAACTCCAGTTTCCTCTCCCGCAGCAGGTTCATGTAATGGTAGATCCCGTAGCTGTGGTGCTCCACTTCCGCACGCTTCGATCCCCGGAACTCGATCTCCCAGATCACGTCCCCGGCTTTTTTGAGATCATCGCGTTCGAGAGCAGGGACGAGATCCATGAGGAAGAGGTACGCCTTGAGTTCCCGGTCGCGGTAATCGAGAGTCCGGGCCTTGTTCATCAGGAGATCGAACTCCTGCGTGCCTGCCGAGGAGATATCCGTGGGAGGGATGATGATGTAGACATTCCTGCCCTCTGCAAACGGGTGGTGGTACACGAGCGAGAGCTCGTCTCCCATGATTGCCATGCCCCCGTGGATGCTGACAGCAGGCCCGACACCGGTCTCGAAGCCGAACGCGATGTTCCCGTCAGCCGTCTCCTCGACGTAGTTGTGCCCGATCAGGTGACGGAGCTGGGTATTCGTGAGCGGTGCACCGACAGCCTCGTTCAGCGCCGTGGCGACCGCTATCATTACGGTGCTGGTGGACCCGAGACCCACATGCTTGTGCTCATGGTCGACAACCCGTACCGAGAATCCCCCCCGGTATCCCGTGACTTTCCTGAACACCTCGATAAAGTTCCGGACGATCGGCGCCCGGTTATAATCGATCGAGATCTCTTTTGCGGTACACCGGACTTCGGCGGAACAATAGCACTGGATCGCAAAACCGATACCCCCGCCGCCCGGGTGATCCGGGGCAAACCGGTTCATGTCGAGCACGGTCAGGTGGATCCGTGCGGGAGCTTTTACATGGACTGAGCCTTTGACCGGCTTGAGATGGTACTTCTTCTTCTCAAGCCCCAGGGTCTTGAGGTTTTTCCCCGGGGCAAACGTCCTGAATTCGTACTCCACGAGGTCCAGGTCGCCTCCGCGTATCTTCATGATTGCCATAGGTAACACTTCCTGTTAGGAGCGGTCGAAGAATATGTTTTTCCCTGTTGCAGCGAGCGGGATCGCATATACCACGGTGCACTCTCCCGGTACCAGCCCAAGGTCCCGGGCCGCAACACCGCCGGAATACATGATCCGGTTGTCAACATTGTGGATCTGCGCGGTCTTGACCGCGGAACCGAGTGCAATCCCGAGATCTGCCATCCGTATCACGCAGTTCGGGCCGTCGAACGGGGTATCCCGTGCCCTCCTCTTTTTCCGGGCCTTTTCCAGACCGGCACAGGCCGGATACCCGCAGCCTCCGCAGTTGATCCCTGCGACCGTATCTCCGCGCGAACCGATGATGATGCAGGCGTCAGCGGCGGCAATGTTCTTTGCATCGCGGATAAAAAAACCGATCTTACGCTCGGTTCCCAGGGCATCCAGGTGTGCGGCAAGTGCCTTCAGTTCCTTCTTCGCAAGCACCCGGATCTCGATCGTGTCCACGCCCTTTCCCTTGGGCGCGGTCCGTGCCGCGAGAGCCATCAGGCCGGCAACGGTCATCACGGGATTCTGTTCCGGTGTCATACGGGAATATGTGAGGACCGGGGGAATAAAAGGTGACGGTTCCGGAAATTTTTGAGGAACTTTTAAAAAATTTATGATTTTTCCTTACTTCTTTCTGATATTTACGATGCATGCCACCACAGTCCAAGATTTCCTGATGAAAATCTTCTCCACAGCCTGCAGTTATCCCAGTGGGGCGCAGTTGAAGGTTTGCAACCTTCTCATCTTCGTAGTTCTGATGAACCACTCAGAAGTCAAAGAATTCAGATAGATTCGGTCGAAGACCTGCGGTCTTCTCTTGTCTCAAGTCTGAAGGCTTTCGACATTCTCCAGGCATTCCTCGCTGATGCGACGACTGGTACTCGTCGGGTCGCGGCTGAACAGATTACCGGTTTTAATATTACCGGTAATTGATCCGCCGCGGGGAGGCAGTCATCGCTTCAGAGAGGACTGACTGGAGAAGGTATTAACCTTCGACTGCGCCCCGCCGGGGGCGGCGGTGTTCATCATAACTATCTGAAAACAGTGTGGTACTATCAATATTTAAAATCACACCCGGAATGCAACACCGGTAAATTCCGCCACGGGGCGATCGCCTTCATGGACCATCACGCGGTACGTGTCGCAGCTGCCGATGTCCTCAACCCGTTCGGCGATGGCGACAAGGTTGCCCTTTGCCGGTGCGATGTACAGGATACTGACCGAGACTGCAACCCGGTGGATCCCGGCGCAGTTTGCGGCAATCCCGAAGGCCTGGTCGGCAAGGGTGAAGATTGCCCCCCCGTGGGCAACGCCGGACGGGTTCTCCTTCCCGGCGCAGTCCATGGTGACGCGGGCATAGCCGTCCCGTGCCTCCGCGATCACGATGCCGAGGAGCCGGGCAAACCCGCTCTCGTTGAATATCCGGATGCGTGTCTCGACCGTTTTGTCTGCCGGGAGTGGGGAGGTTTCCTGGGTCATAGGGAAAAGGCCGGACGGGACCGTCGCGGCATCATTTGTATCTTTTCTGGGTATAGGAGTACCTGTCCGTCTCGCCGCCATCGGCAACGATATACATCCACTCGTACAGGGACTTCATGGTGCCGAACTGCTTGTAGCGTCGCATCGAGAACCCGACCTTCAGCTTACCATCGAACCTGACCGTGCCGATATCTCTCATCCGCAGCGCAATCTCGAGGTCGTCACCGGCATCGATGCAGTGGTACATGCCGGCCCGGATGAATGCCTCCTTCCGGAACGCGGTATTGCACCCGAGCGTGTAAAAAAAAGTCTGGCTGTAGTAGCCGATCCGGGAGAAGGTATTGGCGAGGAAGAGCGAGAACCGGTTTTTCAGCCCTTCTTCGATCGGGTACACGGGGCCGTAGACCTGGACTACCGCGGGGTCGGCAAAGTCCCTGCCAATCCGCCGGATCCAGGAGGGCGGAAGGATACAGTCCGCGTCCGTTGTCGCGATGATCTCCCCTTTTGCCTCTCTCACGCCATCGTTCCGGGCACCACCTACTTTTTTGCTGGTCTGGGTGAAGACCTTGTCCGCATATTTTTTTGCAATCTCGCAGGTCGCGTCCTTCGATCCGCCGTCGACCACGATGATCTCGTATTCGTTCCGCGGAACGGTCTGGTGGCAGAGCGAGACCAGGCACTGGGCGATATTCTCTTCCTCGTTAAAGGTCGGGATGATCACGGATATCATCTGGGTACCAGACTCCTCTCTCATTTTTGGGCTTGTCTGATAATAAGCGTGATGCACAAAAACCGTTTCAGGAATTTTTGTCCTGTGCGACAAAATCGAAGACGGACCTGATCACTCCGTCCATGTTCAGGGTACTCGAACCGGGCGAACCGGCCGACAAGCGGGATACCGATACCGGTGCAGTAGTCCCGGATCATTGCGATATTCCGCAGGTATGCCAGATCATATACAACGTACGCGAATGGCTGGCGTTCCACGGAGGTGAAGACGACCTTATCCGGGGTGCAGACACCCATCGACGCGAGCATGCATGTTACTTCGCGGACGAGTTCTTCGTCAGAGAGACCGGCGACTTCATCCCCCGGCTGGTGGGTGATCTCGGCGAGGATGGAGCTGCAGCCTTCCGGGGCCGCACGATCGCTGAAGTTGGAAGGGAACGATACCCGGTTGGTCCTGCCGAGCGTCTTGTCAGGGATGTACATCCAGGATAGTGCCGGGATGGGCCCCCGGACGCCGATGTTGACGCAGATGAGGGAGTTGTAGGTGAGCGCCCCGCAGGCTTCGCGGACCGGCGCAGGGACGCCCTCAAGGCAGGGGAGCAGGTGCTGGACGGGTATCGTACAGATCACACGGTCGGCCCGGACGGTCTCGGTGCCGTTGCTGATGAGCCACGTGCTGCCGTCTTTTTTCACTGAGCTGACCCGGAACCCTGTGCGGATGCATGTTTCCACCGGCCGGGCAATGGCCCGGACGAGCGCCTCGATCCCGCCTTCGAGCGGGTAGGAGAAGACCGCCTGGTGCGTATAGCCCTCGGTCCCGATCCCGATCGCGGATCTGATGATGTCCTCGACCGGTGGGCGCGGGATACGGCCGTCCACCCAGTGGTGCGACATCTTCTCCGTGGGATATTTCCAGATCTTCTCGTTGTAGGGCACCAGGTAGCATTCGGCAATGCCCGGACCGAAGGTAAAATAGATCCATTCCCGGAAATTTTCCGGCGGGGGTATGTCCCCTTTTTCCACATCGATTAAGGTTTTCACAAACCCGTGGATGCAGGCAAACCGGTCTTCGTGGGGGAGATCGTACAGGCCGTTCTCGAACGGGTACTTGACGTGCCGGCCCTTGTAGAAGATCTTCGTGTTCCGGTTGTTGCGCTGCTCGTTTGCCTCGATCATCGTCCGCATGAACGCGAGGACTTCGGCATCCCGCGAAAAGATGATGTGGGAGCCGCCGGTATCGAACGTGAACCCCTGCGTTGTTTTCGAACGACAGAGACCGCCGTACTCCGGCTCCGCTTCAAGGATTATTACTTCCTTTCCCTGCTCGTGCAGGAGCCGGGCGAGCGTCAGGCCGGCAAGGCCGCCGCCAAGAATTGCTGTCGTCACTGCACATACGTGCGCCTTCAGGGTTTAAATTACTTAAGCGCAAAAGCGCCGCCGGGATAGGGTATGCAGACCCGGTCAGGTATCTGTCCCCCTCTATAAATCCTCCATGGATAATGAGATCAAAACGATACCATTATGCAATGGCATGGCTGACTTTTCCAGATACCCGGGAGGGTAGATCAAAGTGGATCTCATTGTTCAGTTTATTCTTGCAATCCTGCCCATTCTCCTGATCTTTATCGGGCTCGTCTTCCTGAAGCAGTCAGGGACACTGATGGGTGTTGTCGGCTGGCTGCTCACCGTCATCCTGGCGATCCTGTTCTTCGAAACACCGCCCGCTATCGCGCTGTATGCATCCTGGAGCGGTGTACTCTCGTCGTTTGGCATATCGCTGATGGTGCTGTTCACCATCCTGCAGGTGACGATGATGGACGTGACCGGTGCCATTGCCCGGATCACCGCGTACATCAGGTCCATTGCAGCCGAGCGGTACGAACAGATCATGATCCTGAACGTAGGGTTCGGGTCGTTCCTGGTATCGATCGGCGCAACGCCGGTCACGATGCTGCCGCCCATCATGCTGGCGCTCGGTTTCTCCCCCCTCGCTGCAGTCGCCCTGCCCTGTCTGGGCTACGACCCGCTCACCTCCTTCTCGCTCCTGGCAGTCCCGATCACGATCCCCGCGTCGGTCTTCAACTTTGACGCCAAACTCCTCGGGACCACAGTCGCCCTCTTCCTGCCGGTCATCTCGACCGGTATCGCGCTGGGCATGCTCTGGGTTGCCGACGGGTTCGAGGGGGTAAAGAAAGGGTTCTCCACGGCACTGGTCGCAGGCCTGACACTCGGCATCTCCGCGATCGTCTTTGTAAACCTCCTTCCGGCCTCTGCCATCGGGCTTGTCGGTGTCTTCTCCGGCCTCGTAACGATCGTGGTCCTCTTCCTCCTGCGGGCCATCCGGGGGAAACCGATCCATACCGATGCTCCTGCGAAGACATCCACAGAGGATACCGGCATGCCGCTCTGGAAGGCGGCCTTTCCCTGGATCCTGCTCGTCACGTTTGCCATCGTCATCAGCATCCCCGTCATCCAGTCCGGCCTCTACGCCTTCCTCGGGCCGATCCAGAAGATCCCTGTCGTGGCCAATAAATTCGTGGACCTGAAGCTCCTGAACCAGGCCTATTTCTGGGTACTGATCAGCACTATCATAGCCGCACCGCTGTTGATCCGGAGCAGTGCAGAGGCAAAACATATCCTTTCCCTCTGGGTGAAACGGGCCTGGAGCCCGACCCTTGCCGCGATGGTCTTCTTTGCGATCGCCTATGTCATGGACTGGTCCGGCCAGTCGGTGATCAACGGTGTCGTGACCTTTGCCCCCGGGGCAAATGCCTTCAACATGAACGTGGTGATCGGGCTGTCGCTCGCCCTCTTCTTCGGCGTGGCATTCCCGCTGTTCAGCCCGATGCTGGGGCTTTTCGGGGCCTTCGTCTCCGGCAGCGAGTCGTCCTCGAACGTCATGTTCTACGGGATCCTCAAGAAATCCACGGATGTCCTGAACCTGAACTTCATGCAGATCTATGCCGCGCACGCGGTTGCCGGCGGTATCGCTTCGGGAGTGGCAGTTGCGAAGATCATCAACGCGGCCGCGGTCGTGGACAAGCTGGGTATTGAAGGGGAAGTGGTCCGCAAGGTCGCACCGGTCGCGATCGTGCTGACGCTCCTGACCGGCGTGATGCTGGTCCTGATGCTCATCTTCTGATCTCTCTCTTTTTCAATCCGGCCCTGCGGTCCGCCCGCGACTGTGAAGATGATCCGGATCGCGTTTCCTGCGTCAACAGGGATCATCCGGATGGAAGGCCTCCCACGGGAAATGACGGAGCCCGACGGGAGGGGGCGGGTGCCCGATGGAGGGAGAAAACAAAGGCTGCCAGCCTGTTCCCGAAATATGTTTAATACTCCGCCGTGCGAACTTAGAACACAGCGCATAAAAAACGGATTTTCCGGAGGGTATATAACCACGCTCAGTCTCTCGGCAGTGACCAAACAGATCGGCGGCCTCACCGCAGTGAACAAGGTGGATCTGGAGATAGGAGAAGGCCAGATTGTCGGCCTTGTGGGGCCGAACGGCGCCGGGAAGACCACGCTCCTGAATATCATCTCCGGCATGCTTACCCCGACTGCCGGGACGGTGCGGTTCTGCGGCGAGGACATCACCGGCATGAAACCGGACCGGATCTGCCGGAAGGGGATCGCAAAAACGTTCCAGATTGCCGAGTCCTTCCCGGACCTGACCGCAAAGGAGTGCGTGATGATCGGGGTCCTCTTCGGGAATGATGCAGCACCGGGCATGAAAGAGGCCCGGTTAAGGGCGCTTTCGATACTCTCAAAGGTCAACTTCCCGCCCGAGAAGGCCGAGACCCTCAACCGGAACCTCAATGTCGTAGAGCTCAAGCGCCTGCAGCTCGCCCGGGCGCTCGCGTCGCACCCGAAGCTCCTGCTGCTTGACGAACTCACCACCGGTCTCAACCCGAAGGAGAGCAGTGAGGCCGTGGAGCTGATCCGGAAGATCCGGGACCGGGGAACCTCCATCCTCATCATCGAGCACGTGATGAGCGTCATCATGGGGGTCTCCGACCGCATCGTCGTGCTCGACCACGGCGAAAAGATTGCCGACGGCCGGCCGTACGAGGTCGTGAACAACCGGCAGGTTATCGATACCTACCTCGGGGACTTCAACGCATTTTAGGTGGGGGAAAAAATATGCTCGCGGTCACCGGCCTGAACGTCTTTCACGGGAACCTGCAGGTAGTCTGGGACCTGGACTTCCGTGTGGAGAAGGGCGAACTGGTGACCCTGATCGGGCCGAACGGTGCCGGGAAGACGACGACGGTCGAGACGATCATCGGGCTCAACCGGCACGCCACGGGCTCGATCCTCTTCGAAGGAGAGGAGATCCTCGGCCGGCACCCCTACGATCTCTTCAGGAAAGGGCTGGCGCTCGTCCCGGAAAAACGAGAGATCTTCCCGAAGATGCCGGTCTGCGAGAACCTCCTCCTCGGGGGTGTCGGCCTGGACGGGGCCGGAGACACCCTTGCGCATGTCCACCAGCTCTTCCCGATCCTGAGGGAGCGCGAACACCAGCAGGCCGGGACCCTGAGTGGCGGGGAGCAGCAGATGCTCGCAATAGGCCGGGCGCTGATGTCGAGGCCCCGGCTCCTTGTCCTCGACGAACCCTCGACCGGGCTCTCGCCCATCCTGGTCGGGCAGGTCTTCCGGTCGCTCGAGCAGCTGGGCAGGGAAGGGATGACCGTCCTCCTGCTCGAGCAGAATGTCCGGCACGCGCTCGATATGTGCGACCGCGGCTATGTCCTCGAGAACGGGAGGATCGTCAAAGAGGGGAAGGCAAAAGAGCTCATGCGCGACCCCCACATCCAGAAGGCGTACCTCGGGTTCTGAAACGGGGCGGAATCACGGGAACTGTTCAGGCTTTGTAAGATTTTTTTATCGGTCATTTCTTCCGGGACATGGCCGGAGTTTTTTTAAAAAAAATCTCCATGAAATTTTTTCAAAAATTTTTCCAGAAAATTTTCTGAAATTCCTTTTGGAAAGATCTCTTCAAGATCTTTAACTTTATCACTACCCCTGCCAAATCCCCCTCCAGATCCGGGGCCCTGAAGGACATACATTCCCCACTTCATCATTCTCCGTCGGAGACTTTCTTCCAGGATCGGAAATACAGGCCCGTGGGAGGTCATAATTCGCAAAAATGAGGCATTAATTCCACCGTTTTTGCTCAAATTTACGTCGGAGAAAGGGAGGTCGTATTTAGCGGTGTTCCAGCGGGCGATCACGGTCCGGATCGACCAATAGTGGGTCAAAACGAAAAGAACCCCTGTTTTGGAAGGAAGGCTCACATCGGAGAGGGGGTATTCAACGTCGAAGAAATCTGAAGATTTCTTCTCCTCCTCCAGGTTTGATAACCTGTCGGACGTCGGAGAGAGGAACCTGCCGGAATCGCTTTTTTCCGATGGAGATCCGTGATAATCTGCCGGACCCCCTGTTTATGAAAAACCACTAGGAGGATCACATCAAACAGAGGTGTGTCGGATCCCAAACGGGGTTCAATTCAGGCTCCGTTTGGGATTTTCCGGAAAACGGAGGCCGTATCGTGCCCGGATTGGGGATCGTTAATCTTAGAAAAAAGGTGCTTTTGGGGGATGGTTTCAGGACTGATATGCATGGGATTGGGAGCGGAGATTTTTTTTATCCGTGCCAGGAAAAAAATTTTCGGAAAATATTTTAAGAAAATTTTCGGGAAAAATTTTGCATTGAGGAAAAATTTTGAAAAATTTTTCTCAAAGAAATTCCTACAAAAATCGAACTCTTTCAAACTAAAAAAAATTCGGGAAGGGGGATCCCCTCATCAAAAATATTTCATGACCCCCCCTACCCCTCAGCAAAATATTTTTGTGGGCCCCCCACCCCCTCACCATTTTTCCTCATTCCAACCGCTGCTTTTCGTCATGGCTATGAGCCGGACCCTGCCGGAAAAAAAATGACGAGGGGGGGTACCCCTCACCAAATTTTTTTCGTGACCCCCATACCCCCTCACGAAAATTTTTTGATGAGCCCCTCCACCCCTCAGCAAAATATTTTCAGGACCCCCCAGTCGATCAGGCAACAGACAGGAGCCTGAGGGTTAAGCCCCAATCAGTCGGGGGCCTGGCCTCGGAGTCCAAACCGCACGTACTCACAGGATCTCTTTAACTTTTTACAACCAGATCCTGCTTTAATTCAATCCTCAGCCGACATGAGATATTGAAAAGAATCATTACAAAATTCTATAAGCATGTCTATACGCATTTTTTGCTCTTTAAAAATTTTTTATTGTTTCCAAGATAGGACACCTTTTTTTTCAGCCAAAACCATCTTCGGTAATGCCCTTTTTCCGGGTAGCAGGTAATAAAGCAAAAAGGCTGCAAAGAGACCAATCGGGTACACCCAAAACAGAATTTTTGTATCGTTATCTGTCATTGTAGTGAACACTGAAATAACCGCACCGCCAAAGAATGCTGTGAGAAAAGCTGCATATTCCGTAGCAGTAAAAGTTCCTTCTCTTGCAATGAAATAAAGTCCAATCCACATTACAATAAATCCCATTAATAAAGATCCAATACCAACCAGCCACAGTTGCCATGCGTCCATAGACATCACAATCCTGATCTGCCAGCTATTCCCGGCAGATTAGATTTTAATTATTTCTCATGTAATTTATAATTTATTTTTTTTATATAATGTAAAAGTCAGTTTATAACCCAAAACTGATTCATCATATCACATTAAAGAATGAACAAAATACGTGTAGCGCCTCGAACATCAAGGCGGAGTGCGCCGGCCGGACTCGAACCTTCGTTGATGTTGATTAATGATCACGGACTATCCGCATGGCTTCAATAATAGAGTTCCTTTGGCAGATCGTCCGGGATATTAAAAAACCAGCATTTCTCCCTGCACAAAAAATGATAAAAAAACCGCCGGCGAAAAAATCTCAGCCTTTATCCACGCCCGCAGCCGCACCTTTCCGCCGTTCCCGCCATGCCCGGATCCTCTCCGGCAGGCTCACGAGCCCCCGGGGCAGGAAGATGATCGTGAGGATGAGGATGAACCCGACGATGACGTACCTCCCGAACGTGAGCCCCGTGGTCTTCAGCCCCTCCCAGATGACCGTGAGCACGACCGTCCCGATGACCGGGCCGCCGAGGGTGCCGAGGCCGCCGAGGATCACGTAGGTGATCGGCCAGAACGAGTTCTCGACGCCATAGAGTTCCGGGGTCAGGTAACCGATGTGGTGGATCTCCAGCGCACCGGCAACGCCAGCGAGGTAGGCGCTCATCGCAAATGCGAGGAGCCGGTACCTGACGGGATCGACCCCGGCGGCCCGGGCTTCCCGTTCGTTCTCCCGGATCGCGAGGAACGCGAGGCCGATCCGGGACTTCATGATATACCAGATCGCCACTACGGACAGTACCGCGATGATGAGGACCGCGTAGTACTCGATCAGCTGGTAGCCGGGGATGGACGGGCTGACGAGCCGGGGCGAGGCGATGCCGTCCCAGCCGCCGGTGACCGGTGCGAGCACGCTGACGGTCAGCGTCTGGACGATGATGGCAAACCCGAAGGTGACCATCGCGAGGAACCACTCCTTGAGACGGACGCAGGTGAGGCCGATCAGGATCCCGATAAATGCCGCGACGCCGGCCCCGAGAAAGATGGTGACAAACGGGGAGATCCCGTAATGGACCGCGATCAGGGTCGAGGCATACGCGCCGATGCCGAAGAACGCGGCATGGCCAAGCGACCCCTGCCCGGAGAACGCGAGCAGGTTCCACGCCGATGCAAAGATAATGGAGATGAGCATCAGGACGAGGAGGTTTAAGAGGAACATGCTGGACGAGAGGAACGGCAGGGCTGCGGCAATGGCGAGTGCTGCAACAGTCCCGTATCGTGTCAGGTCATCCCGTCTGAAGTCCATGACCATCACTCCCCCTTCTCCCCGAACAGCCCGGTCGGCCGCACGATGAGCACGACGATCAGGATGATGAACGATACCGCGTCCTTCCAGATCCCGCCGAGAAGAAACGCCGCACTGTTCTCGGCGATGCCCATCAGGAGGCCCCCGACGATCGCACCCGGGATACTGCCGAGCCCGCCGAGGATGATGATCGCAAAGGCCTTCACCGCCGGGATCGATCCCATGTACGGGTTGAAGACCTGCCCGCTCACCACCCAGAGCGTCCCCGCCGCTGCCGCGAGTGCGCACCCGATCCCGAAACTGATCACATCGATCCGCTCGACATCGATCCCTACGAGCATCGCCCCTTTCCGGTTCTGGCTCGTGGCCCGCATCTCCATGCCGATCCTGGTCTTCCGGAGGAAGAAGTAGAGGGCGATCAGGATCGCGGCGGTGAAGACCATGATGATGATGTAGTCGACCGGGACGGAGAGCGAACCTACGGGGACCGTGATACCGTCATAAGGGCTCTTGACGCTCTGCCAGGCATCGCCCCAGATCATCGCGGCCCCGTTCTGGAAGATATAGATGAGCCCGATGGAGAGGAAGATCTCGTTGAGTTTGCCGGTGCCGAGGATCGGCCGGAAACAGAGCCGTTCGACAACTGCCCCGATCCCGATCAGGGCGAGCATGGATAACAGGATGATCAGGTAAGGATTGATGCCGGTCAGGAGAAAGACGGTAGCGGTGATATACGCGCCTATCATCAGGAACTCCCCGTGCGCGAAGTTGACGATCTTCATGACGCCGAAGATCAGGTTCAGGCCGGTTGCGAGCAGGATATAGATACAGCCGGCGTACAGCCCCCAGAACATGATCTGCAGAAATATCCCGAAGTTGTCCATCGCTGCCTGCCGCCTCTCGTATATGCTGTAAAATCTGACCGCCTGCGATAAAAAAGAGATGGAACGGGTTCAGGCGCTGCCTGCGGTGTACCAGGACGGCAGGACAAAGTCCGTTGTCTTGAGGTTGTCCGGCCAGACGATGAACGGCCGTGTTTCACCGAGGGTCTGGTTGAACACGAGCTGCTCCATCCAGAGGTCGAAGCCTGCCTCCCGGTAATCCGGCGAGAACGAGATGGTCTGGTTCGTCATCGGCTCTACGACTTCGGGCATCTTCAGGCCGGCGAGCGCCTGCCTGACCGCCGTCTTGTCCGTGGTCCCCGCGTTCCCGATCGCCTGGGCGGCGATGAAGACGCCATCGGAAGTCGAAGCGCCCATCATGTCCGGGTAGGTGCCGAACTTGGTGAAGTACGCCTGCTTGAAGGAACTCTGTGCATCGGCGACCGCACCGGCCGGTGCAGTGTAGGGCGAGAACCTGCTCTCGATAATGGCCCCTTCGCCGTACTGCCCGAGGTCCTTGTAGAACTGGGCGTTGTCATTGTTCTCGACATTGAGGAAGATCGTGTTCAGTCCGATGTCCCTGCGTGCCTGCGTGATGATCGGGGCGCCCTCGTTCGGGAACGCCGCGAGATAGACTGCGTCGGGGTTGGCCGCCTTGATCGCGGTCAGCTGGGTCCGGAAGTCGCTCTCGCCCATCTTGTAGCTCTGCTGGGAGACGAGCTGGATATTGAGATTGTTCTGCGTGATGGTGTTGTTCACCGCAGTCTGCACGCCTTTGCCGAACGCGGTGTCCTGGTACAGGAGGGCGAGCCGGAGCGGGCGGTTCGCGGCAAAATTATATTTCTTGTTGATCGCAGGCCGGATCACCTGGTCGATGAAGCTCGTGGTGTACTGGCCGTAGGTGTCGGTCGTCGGGCAGTTGTGGAAGATATAGCTGGTATCGATGTCGGTCCGGTGGGTGATGATGGGACTCGATGCACCGGTGACGATGTACGGCACCTTGTACTCCGCGATGGTCTGCTCGTATGCGGAAGTGACCGCGCTCGAGTACCCGCCGACAAGGATATCCACCTGGTCATCGGTGATCAGCTTCGTCGCTGCCGTCTGTCCCCCCGTCTGGGAAGACTCGTCGTCGCCGACGATCAGCTTGAGCTGGGCCTTCGTCCCGTCTTTCAGGGTTACGCCCCCGTCGGCGTTGATCTTGTCGGCAGCGACCTGTGCCGACTGCCACATGCTGGTGCCGACATTGGACGCCGGGCCGGTCAGGGATGCGATGACACCGACCTTGATTATGTTCTGTGGTGCTGACGTTGTCTGCTGCTGCGGAGACGACGCCGGCTGGGAACAACCGGCTGATGAGTGCGGCAATGACAAGCAGGATCGCGATGAAGAGAATCGTGTATTTCATTTCTAATCCCCTATGCTATGATATAGCATGACAAATTAACTGTCGATAGTTGACCAGAAAAGAATATCGGTTTATTCCGGGAGAACTATCGGTTAAAAACTGCCGCCGGTTGTATGCCATTATCGAGGTATTGTGCAGGCTGGGGGTGGTGCCGGCCGGATATCCCCGGGGATTACGATCCCCCCCGCAACAGGGAAATTACCGGAACCCGACAAGCCTTTTTATCAGGACAATCCAACCGGTTCTCAGTGCCTCCATGACCATGATCTGTCCGCATTGCGGCAAGGAATCGGACGAGGAGTCCCCGCGGTTCTGCAGCGGGTGCGGGGCCCGGATGGACGGGACCATCCCGGCTGGGTTCCCGGGATATGCTGCCCCGATGCGGCCGCAGAAGAGCACGACTGTCGCCGGGTTCTGCTCTTCCTTTCTTCCGGGCCTCGGGCAGGTATACAACGGCGAGACCGCAAAAGGGTTCGTCCTCTTTCTTCTTACCCTTGCAGGACTGTTCATATTCCTGATCCCCGGCCTCATCGTCTGGCTCTATGCACTGTACAACGCGTATTCCGTTGCAGCGAAAATGAATACCGGAGAGATCGGGTACCGCGAGACGAGGACGCTGCACATGGTCCTGTTCATCGTGTTTGCCGCGATCGTGATCATTGTCGCAGTTCTGATCATCATCGCGCTCGTGATGTCGAGCCTGATGTCCCAGATCGGTACGCTTGATACCGGCAATTACAACAAACTGTTCGGAACCAGCGGGTTGTTCTGATCGGTTAAATGCATGAATGAGAGCTCGGATCTTTTATGAGAATTTTTTGGAAAAATTTACGGGATCCGACAGGTATCAGGTTTTTTTGTCTGAGGGCTTCGGATCGGCGCCGGACTTCCGTCCCTCCGCGGGCAAAGTGGTATGCTGCGATGCCAACCCGTGACGGTCCGCAAGCCGTTTCACTTCCTCGCGGGCCTTCTGCTTTTCCTTGAACCCGGTAAAAAGGATCCGGATACCGTCGATGTCGTCCTTGAGGTACGCGGCGTCGCGGTATTCGATGAGCATGACCTGCCCTTCGGGACCGAAGCGGTGCTCCGTACTCTTCCCCGTCATGTACCGCTCGCGCTGCTCCTTTGACGGGGCCGCATACCTGTTCTCATACCGGAAAATACCCATCTCGATCGTCTCGGATGAATGATTGTTGGTTCATGCGATAATAAAATGCCCGGGTGGGGCAGCAGGTACAGGGCAGGTCCGCTTCTCTCCAGCGAGGCGCCCGTCCGGTTGCTATCAGGCACATGCCGGCGCAAAGTCCGAATGGGAACGGGATTGCAGGAGCGAACCATCGCCCCCCTCCCGGTCACTCCAGCTTCCCCTCAATTGTCACCGTCTTCTCACCAACCGGAATGGTGGCACCGGCTTTCGCGAGGGCCTGGTCCACGATGTTCCTGACGCCGCCGCAGCAGGGTACCTCCATGTGGAGGACGGTGATGGATTTGATTGTGTGCCGGGTAACGATCTCCGCGAGTTTATCGATATAACCCGTAATGTCCGAATCGAGTTTCGGGCAGAAGATGATCAGGATCCTCCCCCGCAGGAACTCTTCATGGAACCCGGGATAGGCAAAAGGGACGCAGTCCGCGGAGATGAGGAGATCCGCATTATCGAAGTACGGGGCGGCAGGGTTCAGGAGCGCAAGCTGGACCGGCCACTGACGGAGCCCGGATGCGGTCGTCCCGCCGACCGGTTGCCCGGGCCGGCACGGGCGACGTCACGTGGTATACTCCGGGCGGCTGAGCCGGGACACGCTTCGAGCGGATGCGCGGCATGCGGTTCCGGATGGCAGACACCTTCCCCGGTCCTGCCGGCCATGGGATGCACTTTACCCGGAGCTCCGGGTCTCAGGCGGTCTGCCGGTTCCGGTGGCGCATGGTCCGGGATGGGGATATCGTTCTCGATCAGGTACTCGATCGCCTGGTTGTAGAACGCAGTCTGGCCATGGGCCGCAAGGTGTTCAAGGTGTGCCCTGATGACGGGATCCCCCTGCTTTGCGATATTCTCCATCACGGTCCTCTCGTCATACGGTACAGCCTCGCGCTCGATTACTGATATTGCCCCTTCGGGACAGGTGCCGATACAGGCGCCAAGGCCGTCGCAGGAGAAGTCGCTCGTGAGGCGCGCCTTCCCTTCGATCAGCTGGAGTGCACCTTCCGGGCAGTCCGGGATGCACTGCCCGCAGCCCGTGCATTTCTTCTCGTCGATACTGATGATCTTCCGTTTCATGGCAGATCCCGCGAGGGATATTATCCGATCAGGGTATTAAGATTGCGAACGGGGAACTCATGCCTGAGTACCGGTCATATCGTAACCAGCCCGTTCAGACCCCGGGGAGGCTCAATGATGGGGGCGGCTCACAGTTTTTCATTGATCCGGAGTTACTGGTTCATGTCTATTTCTCAGGGAAAAAAGACTCAGGGAAAAAGAGAAGGATGTTCGTACCTGTTACTTCGCGCTTGACACCGTCTTTGACCCGCGGAGGATCCCGACAGTCCCGGTCCGGACGAACTCCTTGATCCCGTACTGGCGCAGGAGTTTCTCCAGGGCATCGATCTTGTCCGTATCGCCGATGACCTGCAGGATCAGGGTCTTTGCGCCGACATCGACAATCGATGCCCGGAAGATGGAAGCGATCTGCATGATCTCTGCACGGGAGGTCCCCAGCTCGGCCGTCACCTTGATCAGGGCAAGCTCCCGCTCCACCCGCTCACTGTCCGTCAGGTCAGATACCTTGATCACGTCGATGAGCTTGTTGAGCTGCTTCATCACCTGCTCGATCTTCCCGTCGTCGCCGATGACAACGATGGTGATCCGGCTCATGTCCGGCTCCTCGCACGGCCCGACCGCCAGGCTCTCGATGTTGAACCCGCGGCGGGAGAAGAGACCGGTCACCCGCGAGAGTACACCGGCCTTGTTCTCGACAAGGATGGATAACGTGTGCGGCTTCATACCCGTGGATGCCCTCCTATCATCTCGTTGATCGCGGCACCGGCCGGGACCATCGGAAAGACGTTCTCTTCGCGCTCGATCCGGAAGTCCATCACGAACGGCCCGTCGCAGTCAAGGGATGCCTGCAGTGCCGGGAGCACCTCGTCGGGAGATTCGACCCGCACCCCTTCGATACCATAGGCATTCGCGATCTTCACGAAGTCGACCGGCGGGAGCTCGGTGAACGAATACCGATGGTCATAGAAGAGCTCCTGCCACTGCCGGACCATGCCGAGGTACATGTTGTTCAGGATGGCGACTTTCACCGGGATCCGGTTGGAGGCGATGGTGCCAAACTCCTGGATATTCATCTGGATACTGCCATCGCCGGCAATATCGAAGACCGGCACATCCGGGCGGGCAAAATGCGCCCCCATCGCGGCGGGGAGCCCGTACCCCATCGTGCCAAGACCACCGGAGGTGATCCAGGTGCGCGGGTTGTAGAAACAGAAGTGCTGCGCAGTCCACATCTGGTTCTGACCGACCTCAGAGACGATCACGGCCTTGTCTTTCACAAGATCGCTCAGAGTCCTGATAATATACTGCGGGTGGAGCCGGCCGTCATCCGGGCATTTGAGCGGGTGGTGCTGTTTCCAGTGCCTGATCTTCTTTAACCATATCTCATGGGCGTCACGCTTCTTCATGAGCGAGAGCAGGTCCTGCAGCACCGCCCTGACGTCCCCGACAATGGGGACATCAATGCGCTTGTTCTTCCCTATCTCGGCCGGGTCGATATCTATATGGATGATCTTTGCATGGGGGGCGAAAGTCTCGATCTTTCCGGTCACCCGGTCGTCGAACCGCGCCCCGATCGCGATCATAAGGTCACATTCCGTCACCGCGAAATTTGCGTATTCCGTCCCGTGCATCCCCAGCATGCCGAGGTTGAGCGGGTGATGGCAGGGGATGCACCCGATCCCCATCAGCGTAGTCGTGACCGGGATGGATGCAAGCGTTGCAAATTCCATCAGTTCGGGCGAGGCATTCGATGAGATGATGCCCCCGCCGGCATAGATGAGCGGGCGCTCGGAGTGGCCGAGCAGATCGAGCGCTTTTTCGATCTGGCGCTTGTGGCCCTTATAAGTGGGATTGTAGCCGCGGAGGGTGACTTTTTCCGGCAACTTCACATCTGCGGACAGACCGGTACTCACGTCCTTGGGGATATCGATCAGGACCGGTCCCTGCCTGCCGGTACCCGCGATATAGAACGCTTCCTGGATCACCCTGCTGAGATCGCCGGCATTTTTCACAAGGTAATTGTGTTTCGTGATCGGCATCGTGATGCCGGTGATGTCCGATTCCTGGAAGGCGTCGTTGCCCAGCAGGTTTGTCGGCACCTGCCCGGTCAGCGCGACAATGGGGACCGAGTCCATGTAAGCCGTGGCGATGCCGGTAACGAGGTTACATGCACCGGGCCCTGACGTGGCGAGGCATACGCCTACACGACCGCTTGCCCTCGCATACCCGTCCGCGGCATGCGCTGCAGCCTGTTCGTGCCGTACAAGGATGTGCTGCAATGGTGAATCGTAGAGTTCATCATAGATCGGCAGCACCACTCCGCCAGGGTAGCCGAAGATCGTCTCGACACCCTCGCGCAGGAGTGATTCAACGAGGATTTTTGCCCCGGTTTTCATGTTCTCTCCCTCAATAGTCTGTTCATGCCGGCGATCATCGCCTCGACACTTGCCATGATGATGTCGGTGCGGGCGCCGCGTGAAGTAATTATCTTCCCGTCTTTACTTAATCTTACTGTCACTTCGACAAGGGCGTCGGTACCGCCGCGGATCGCATCGACATGGTATTCTTCGAGCCGGATATTCGCGACATCCCCCACGCACTTGCGCAGCACTTCCATCGCCGCATCCACGGGCCCGTCGCCCGTTGCTGCCCCCGTCATCTCCTGACCGTCCACGACCAGCGTGACCGAGGCCGTGGGGATCATGTTGCTTCCCGAAACCGCGGTGAACTGCCGCATCCTGATGAAGGGGTTGCATTCGATGGCAAGCACGGCATCTGCAACGGCCATCAAATCGGCATCGGTGACACGCTTCCCGTTATCCCCGAGCTGCTTGATCCGCTTGACGATCTCTTTCACCTGGGCCTCGTCCGCGGTGTAGTTCATTTCGTGCAGGGCGGCCTCGACAGACGCGGTACCGGAATGCTTGCCGAGCACGATCCGGCGCTTCCGGCCCACCTGCTCGGGTTTTACGGACTCGTAGGTGGACGGCTCGCGGATCACTCCGTGCGCATGGATACCGCTCTCGTGCGTGAAGGCCATCTCGCCCACAATGGACTTGTTGACCGCGAGCGGGACGCCCGTGTGCCGGGAGACGAGGCTCGAGAGCGGGTAGAGCTGTTCCTTTCTGATCCGTGTCCTGTACCCGTACAGCACCTCGAGCGCCATCACTACTTCCTCAAACGGGGTATTGCCTGCCCGCTCACCGAGACCGTTGACGGTTACGTGGGCACAGGAGGCGCCGGCCTTTAAGGCGGCCATCGTGTTGGTAACCGCAAACCCGAGGTCATCGTGGCAGTGGATCGATAGCGGGGCAATCCGCGACAATGGCGGGATGAACTCCGCTGCTTTCTCCGGTGTCAGCAGTCCGACAGTATCGCAGAAGCAGAGCCGGTCGGCGCCATGTTCCACTCCCGCCGAAAAGATCGAGCGGAGGAATGCCTGGTCGGCCCGGGACGCGTCCTCTCCCGAGAGCTCGACGATGAGCCCCCGGCTCTTCGCGTACTCCACGGCGTCCATCGCCATGGCAACTACTTCATCCCTCGTCTTGCGCATCTTCTTGGCGATGTGCAGGTCGCTGACCGGGACGACAAGGTGGATCGAGTCCGCACCACAGTCGGCGGCATAATCGATGTCGGCGTGGAGGGCCCGGACAAACGTGCAGACTTCGGCCGCAAGGCCGGCATCCGCGATCCGCCGGATTGCTTCACGCTCGCCATCGGATGCTGCCGCAGAACCGGCCTCAATGACATCGACACCGATATCCGAGAGCCTGGTTGCAATCTCAAATTTCTGGTCAGGGTTTAACGAGACACCCGGTGTCTGTTCCCCGTCCCGTAATGTGGTATCTAAAAAGCGCAGGTTTTCAACAAATAAAACACTCACTCATGGCTAATCACCATGAATAACCGTGGGAATGGAGAATATAAATAGATTCGGGCATTTTCTTAATTCCCGTTCCCGGACGTGTCCTGAACGGAGAGGCTATATTTTTCCGGCACCTACTATTCCGGTGAACCTACCGGACACGCATATGTTGTTTTTTAAAAAACCTGAGGTTACCCCCATCCTCCGCTCCTGCGACGCGATTGCGCAGCAGTGTCGTGATCTGAAAGAGGCAGATACCCGGGGGCAGCTCGGGGAAGAGATCGCCGGTATCGTGCTTACCTATACACCGGCTGACATCCAGCGGATGAAACGGAACTTCGCAACGAAAGTCCAGGACCTTGCACCGGAATACCGCGACCGGCTGACCCGGAAGATCGCCGGGCACCTGCTCGGGACATACCAGCGGATACGCCTTGCCTGGCAGCAGGGTATGTTCCGGACCATGGATGAACCGATCGCGGAAAGACAAAAGGAATACTGGGATATGGTTGCCGGTCAGTGCCGGGAGGACGAAGGAAGCGATATCCCGAAAATCCGGTTCCTGAAATACCTCCTTGCCGGATACTGCATGCTCGTGCTTGACGAGCCCGGCCACCCGGTCGGCACCCCGTTCCCGGGCGGGGATACGGTCGGATTCTCGGATGGGACCTATTATTGCCCGGTCCGGGAGAAGGCGGGAGACGTGGATGCAGCCCTCTGCCCGTTCTGCCCGGCCCGCCAGACACCGGAGATCGGTTATCTCCAGCCCCCGACCGACCCGAGCGAACGCCGGAAGCAGGAATTCATCGAACACTGCCACCGGTTCCACAACTTCAACGGCTGATCCCTGAACTATTGAGAATCTATATTTTTTTTTAAAACAACGCGGGAATAACGGTATTTACGGTATTTAACGTCACGTAAATGGGAAGAATATATTTTATCGGACACCTATCTCTACTAAAGACCCAAAACCATTTCCCGGAGTTCCCGGAGCACCCGCGGGGCATTGAACCATGGACACACCACAACTGTTTGCCGACGACCCGTCGCTTTATATAAACCGCGAACTGAGCTGGATCCGGTTCAACCGTCACGTGCTGGACGAGGCCCTTGACCCGACCCATCCCCTTCTCGAACGGGTGAAGTTCCTTGCCATCTTTGCAAACAACCTTGACGAATTTTTCATGATCCGTGTTTCCGGTCTCCAGCGCCAGTTGTCCAAGGGCGTGCTGAAAGCTCCTCCCGATGGCATGACCCCGTCCCGGCAGCTCGACGCGATCCGGCAGCAGCTCCTCCCTGAGCTGCAGGCCCAGGACGGCTGCTGGCACCAGGAGCTGCTGCCCCGGCTCGCGGATGCAGGGATCGTTCTCCACAAATACCAGGATCTGACCGATCCGCAGAAAGCGGCGATGCACCGCTTCTTTGTCGATGAGGTCTTCCCGGTCCTCACGCCCCTTGCATTCGACAGTTCCCACCCGTTCCCCTTCATCTCCAACCTCTCCCTCAACCTCGCAATCATTGTCAGGGACCATAACCGGAAGGAATTCTTTGCCCGCGTCAAGGTCCCGACCAACCTCTTCTCGCGGCTCATCCGTATCCCCGATCCCGACGGCAGTCCGCGCAACGACGACCGCGTCGTCCATCTCGTGTACCTCGAGGAGATCATTGCAGCCCACCTCGACATGCTCTTCCCCGGGCTTGAGACCGTAGCATCGTTCCCCTTCCGGATCACGAGGGACGCCGACCTCGAGATCGAGGTCGACGAAGCCTCAGACCTGCTTACGACAGTCGAGGAGATCATGGAGCAGCGGGCCCGGGGGAAACCCGTGCGTATCGAGGTCGACTGTACTATGCATGACGGCATCTGCCATATGCTCGAGTCCAAGCTGGGTGTAACGGAGTCGATGCTCTACCTTGTCGGCCACCCGGTGGGTATGGCAGACCTGATGCAGCTCATGTCCCTGGACCGCCCCGATCTCAAGGATATCCCGTTCGCTCCTTCGATCCCGGCAGATCTTGCCGATGACCGCGATGTCTTTGCCGCGATCCGGCACCACGACATCCTGCTCTACCAGCCCTACGACAGCTTCACACCTGTCGTCAACTTTATCCGGCAGGCCGCCCATGACCCGGACGTGCTCGCGATCAAGATTACCCTCTACCGGGTCGGTTCCAATTCCCCGATCGTCAATGCGCTCATGGAGGCCCGCGAGAACGGCAAGGCCGTGGCTGCCCTGATCGAGCTCAAGGCCCGGTTCGACGAGGAGAACAATATCGGGTGGGCCCGGGCGCTGGAGCACGAAGGCGTCCATGTCGTGTACGGCGTCGTCGGTCTCAAGGTGCATGCGAAGCTCAGCATGGTGGTGCGTCGCGAGAAGGACGGGATCCGGCGCTACATGCACCTGGGTACCGGGAACTACAACGCGACCACGAGCCGCATCTATACCGATTTCGGACTCCTGACCTGCGACCGGGAGATCGGCGAGGATGTGGCAAACCTCTTCAATTTCCTGACCGGTTATGCCCGGATCGAGAAGTACAACAAACTGCTCGTTGCTCCGGTAACCCTGCGGAAGATCCTGCTGGAGAAGATCGACCGGGAGATCGCCCGCCAGAAGGAGCAGGGTGACGGGCACCTCATCTTCAAGATGAACGCCCTCGTCGACCCTGCCTGCATCGCGGCGCTCTATACGGCCTCACAGGCCGGGGTGAAGATCGAGCTGCAGGTCCGGGGCATCTGCTGTCTCAGGCCAGGTATTCCCGGCATCAGTGAGAACATCCGGGTCACCGCTATCGTCGGCCGGTTCCTCGAACACGCAAGGATCTATTACTTCCGCAACGGCGGGGACGAGGAGATTTTTCTCGGGAGCGCCGATCTCATGCCGCGGAACCTTGACCGGCGTGTCGAAGTCGTCTACCCGGTCCTGAACCCGGCGCTGCGGAAGGCAGTTATCGAAACAATTCTCCCGGTGCAGCTTGGCGATAACGTCAAGTCCCGCCTGATGCAAGCTGACGGGACCTATGCCCGTCTCACCCCCGACCCATCGGAAGAGTCCCTGAACGCGCAGTCATGGCTGGTTGAACACCGTGGCATCTGGTATGACCGGCACAGCTGAACGTATCTCCCCGGACACCGGCCTCTGCTGGTTCGGGATGCGGAGGCTCTCCCCGCTCCTTGAGGCTTTCGAAAAAGAGATTGACGGGGTGAGGGCCGCAAAAGACATCGAGTATATCCACCGCATGCGGGTCGCGTCCCGCCGCCTCCGGGCCGCCCTGCCCCTCTTCCGGATGTGTTTCCCGCAGAAACAATACGCACACTGGATGAAGGAGATCGCCGCCATCACCCGGGCGCTCGGGGAGGCCCGCGATACGGATGTCCAGATCGCGTTCCTTACCCGGTACCGGAAGAAGAGTGCCGCTGCCTGGAACGCCCGCAGGGATGCGGCGACCGGTACCCCGAACCCGCTGGAACCGGCGATGGCGTATCTCCTGCTGGATCTCCAGAGGAGACGGCAGCGGCTCCAGGTGCGTGTCCTCTCTGCCCTTGATGCTCTCGAAAAGAGCGGGGTCACCGGAGAGATGCGCACCATGTTTGCTTCGCGGATCGCTGCCAGCCGCCGGGTCCCGGCCGCTTCTCTCTCGTACGGGGTGCCGACCGTCGCGGCACTCCGTATCGAGTCCCGCCTGGTGGCTATGCGGTCCTTCGAGCCCTGGGTAACCCAGGCCGACGCCGTGGCAGAACATCATGCAATGCGGATTGCGGCAAAGAAACTCCGGTATACCATGGAGGTGTACGGGCCGGTATACCGCCTCGGCCTGAAAAAACCCCATGCCCGGGTAAAAAAAGTACAGGAGATCCTCGGGGACCTCCATGACTGTGATGTCTGGATTGACAGCGTCACACGCCTGCTGCTCCGGGAACGGGGCCGCATGAGGTCCCGGAACGAAGAAAAACGTCCGGATACCGCGACACTCGCAAGCCTCCGGCTCTTCCTGCAGGACCGGGAACGGGAACGGGTCCTGCTGCACCGCCACTTCATGCGGTACTGGCAGTCCCTCATCCGGATGAAGATATGGGACGACCTCCGGCAGACCATCGTCAGCGGGAGAAGGAAGCGGTTCATTCCGGCCCTGGCCTTCCGGGAACAGGAAGCCCGCACGGTTTGTGAATCCCTTGCCGCCACTTACCCTGACGGTCTTGAGCACCACCGGACGGCGACAAGGCTCGCGCTGATGTTTTTCGACTGCCTGAAGCCACTGCACCAGTTGTCCCGGCACGATCGTTTCCTGCTCGGATGCGCCGGCATGCTCCACGATATCGGATGGATAGATGGTGAAAAGCGTCACAATACCCGTTCCGCCCAGCGGGTCTTCTCCGACGGGTCCCTCCCCCTCGACATTGCCGACCGCAGCGCAGTCGGCCTCATCGCCCTCGCCCACCGCGGGCAGGTACGGGTCGAGTCCCACCCCCTTTTCCTGCTGCTCGCCCCCGGGTTCCGGAAAAAGATCCTCCTGCTTGCCGCGATCCTCCGCATCGCGGACGGCCTGGACTTCCTTCACACGGGATCCGTGCAGGAGATCCACTGCATCACCGGGGACCATGAGATCACCTGCGATGTTATATCCCCGGTGGATGTATCGCGGGAGAAGGAGCGGGCAGGATCCAAATCCGGACTCTTTGTACGTCTTTTTGAGCGGGGACTGGTGATCCGGTGAAGGCAAAAAGTCCCGGCCCGGACGGGCGCGTAGTCACATTCATCGATATGGGGACAAACTCGATCCGGGTACTGGTCGTGCGGCTCAACCCGAACCATTCCTACACGATACTCACCCGGCAGAAACAGCAGGTCAGGCTGGGGGAGGGGGAATTCGAAGAAGAGGAGATCACACTGCCAGCCATGGAGCGTGCGGTCATGGTGGCAAAAAAATTCACGGAACTGGCACGGACTTTTCATTCCGAGGAATTTGTTGCCGTTGCAACGTCCGCCACGCGGGAGGCATCGAACCAGAACGAACTTCTGCACCGGATCCGCCAGGAGGCGCGGCTGGACGTCCGCGTCATCTCCGGCCGCGAGGAGGCCCGCCTGATCTACCTCGGTATTGTCAGCGGCACGCACATCGGGAACAGGAAGGTTTTTTTCATCGATATCGGCGGCGGCAGCACCGAGATTGCGGTCGGCGATGCACGGGACTATCATTACCTCGACAGTTTCCGCCTGGGGGCAATCCGGCTCTCGAACCTGTACGGTAACCCCGATGACAAGGGGCCGGTCTCTCCGGAACAATACAAAAAGATCCAGCAGCATGTGAAGGATGCCATCATTCATGCAATACCGAAGATCCGGAAGTTCAGGCCCGACTGCGCGATCGGGAGTTCCGGCACGGTCATGAACCTTGCCGAGATCGCGGAGAAAGCCCTCCAACCGTCTGCGGGGCCTTCCAGCGGGATCCTGACATATAAGGATTTGAAGCGAGTGATCGAGCTGATCTGCCCGCTCCCGCTGGAACAGCGGAGGAAAGTACCCGGCATGAACTCAGAACGCGCCGATATCATTATTGCCGGGGCGGCAATCCTCGATGTATTTATGAAAGAGCTGGGCCTCGACGAGATCACGATAACCGGGCGGGGCCTGCAGGACGGCCTCCTCGTCGATTACCTTTCACGGATGGACAACTTCCCCCTGCTCGGCGAGCTGACGCCCCGCCAGAGGAGCGTGCTGCAGCTGGGCAGGTCCTGCGGCATCAACGAGGTGCATGCACGGACGGTCACGAGCCTCGTGCTCGAGATGTTCGACTCGGCAAAAGCGCAGAAACTCCACGACTTTTCCGATGCCGAGCGGGAGCTCCTCGAGTATGCCACGTTCCTCCACGATATCGGGTCCTTCATCTCGTACACCAACCACGAGGCCCACTCGTATTACATCATCCGGAACTCCGAGCTCCTCGGTTTTAACGAGAAGGAAGTGAGCTTCATGGCAACGCTCGCCCGGTTCCACCGCAAGAAGAGCCCCAAGAAAAAGGATCTCGTGATCACGGATCTCGATATGAGGGAACGGAAGGCCCTGCAACTGCTGTCGAGTTTTATCCGGCTGGGCGAGAGCCTCGACCGGAGCCACGCCGCTCTCGTCCTGCACGTCCGTTTCTCTTCCGCCAGCGAGGACGAGGCCCGTCTCGAGATTATCACCCGGGGTGACTGCCAGCTGGAGATGTGGGGTATCGAGAGCGAGAAAAAAGCATTCGAGAAGGCGTTTGGCAGGACGCTGGTCTTTGAGATGATCGATTCGCGGATGGCCTGAAAAGGTTGATGCGCCTATTTAGTTCACTCCGGAAACTCGGGAGAACCTGATGGTTCTTCTCAGCCAATCCCCGCTGATGCGACGATTGACTTACTCCGAAACTCGAAGAACCTGATGGTTCTTCTCGATCTCGTGGTTCTGATGAACCACTCTACCAGTCGAAGATTTTCATATCGAAAATCTTCTCCAGCCAATCATCGCTGATGCGATGATTGACTCACCCAAACTTCCTGAGGGCCTGTTCAGATTCGGAGCGGAACCGCGCATCACTGCTGTTCAGGAATTTTGTCAACGGCGTGACAGCCCGGTCGTCCCCGATCTCCCCGAGTGCCCAGACCGCGAGCATGACATGTTCGCCATCGGAATCAAGAAGGGCAAGGAGAGGATCGACTGCGTCACGTGCCCGGATCGTGCCGAGCGCGATGACAGAAGACGTTACGATATGCTCGTGGGAATCGGAAAGCGCCTCAATAAGAAACGGCACTGCCGTTCCGCCCAGTGCGACGAGCGCATCGAAGGCTTCCTGCCGCGCCCTCCACGAGGTGTTCTCGAGGCTGGTGATGAGGAGCCGGATATTCTCGTTATCTCCGGGCTGTGCCAGCTGCCGGATCGCGTTGAGTCTTGTCTCAACTCCTCCGGATTCAAGTTCCCTTGCCCATGCTGCCCGCTGCTCCGGGCCGGTACCGGTATATACGGAGTCCGGAACGTGCGTCGATACCCCGTTCATTTCTTCACGGAAATCCGTTTCCGGTTCCTGCTCTCCTGCACTGTTGTTCAGGCCGAGTGCCGCAGCCCAGGTGTCGACCGCCCAGTGCGCCGCTTCACCGGAGAACGCAAGCTCGTCCTGCAGGCGCTTCACGAGGAATCCCCGGAACAGGGGCAGGGGAAGGGAATGGCGTGGGGAGAGCAGGTCTGCCGGGACCTGCTGTCGCACGGCGTTGACGAGGACAAATATCTCCCGGCTGCACCGCGGGCAGGTGTCCCGGAGCAGCCCTTCGCACCGGAGCGGGTCGAGCGCAACGGATGTGCCGTACCGTGCGACAAGCGATTTGAGGATGCCTGATGCCTGCTCGTTCATGGTTACACCGGAGGTCATGGCGCTGTGATCGTCAGCACGACCCCATCAATAGTAATCGTAGTCCCGGGATTTAACGGGACAGCCCGGCCGGGCGGGACCTCGGCCTCGTTCCCTCCCGGGAAGACTGCATGCCACCGGGCCGGGGACTGGTTACGGATCCCTGCTGCACCGGGAATTGACGGGTGCGGGACGACCGTGCCGACAATTGCGGATCCGTCATCGTTGGCAGGAGTCGGTGAGATATGCCTTCTCCGGATTGTGGTTCCTGTGGAGAGAGCAAGGGTCAGGTCGCCGGCAGGGCGCTGTATCCGAAGGACGGGGGGCGGGGCGATCTGCGCCCGGCAGTGCCAGCAGGGAAGTGTCTCATTGTCCGGACCGGAAAAGTTCTCGGCCCTGCAGCGTGAGCAGATGACAATGCGATCCTTGATGCCCGAGAAGAGGTTCTGCCATTCACCTTCGGTCACCCTGCGGTCGGGGTCGCGCAGGCCTTCCGTGAAAGCCCGCACGAACGTATCCCGGAGGTCCTGCGGGCAGTGTTCCCAGCGTTCCCGTGCGGTAGCATAATCGGGGTCAGGAGGGAGGCGGTTTGCCGGGTTATCCGGATCGAAGACAAAAACCGGAGATTCCCCGTATACTTTCTTCTTTGCCGGGATATCCCAGCAATGGAAGCGGTACTCTATCTCGCCGTGGAAGGGGTGGTGCCATACCCAGAGATAGAAGAGGAGGACAGCAAGCGAGTGCAGGTCGGTCTGGGTGGACGGGTCGGCCCCGCACTGGATGATCTCGGGCGCCATGTACTCCATCGTCCCCCAGACCTGGCAGCGGGACTGGCGGTTCACCCCGACATTGTCATTGTCGCAGATCAGGATATCGCCGGTAACCGGGTCAAACATCAGGTTGCCGGCAGAGATGTCCCGGTAGCAGTGGCCGGAGAGGTGGAGGGCGCGGTAGCTGTTCGCCAGCTGGTAGGAGATCTCGCAGAGGGCCGAAAAGTTCGGCACGGGTTTGAGATGTGCCCAGACCTCTCCGAGCTCGGCAAACCGGTTGGTATCAATCCGGGTCATCAGGTACCCGAACTGGCCTGAATTCTCCAGGGTCACGAGGTCAAGCGGCCAGACAAACCGTCGGCCGGCGGCACCGTAGGGGGGGCCGGTGTGGACGAGATACAGGATCGCCGCCCGCTGTTCCGGTGTGGCCTGCTCGGACTTGTACCACTTGACCGCCTGGTATCCCTGCGGTCCGCTGACCAGATAGACTTCGCCCTGCGTTCCTTCACCGAGTTTTTTGATGACGTGAAGTTTCGCGCCGGAGAGCGCTGCTGTTACCTGCCGGCCAATCGCAAGGGGCATTACCAGTACTCCGTATCAGGCATGGTAATCCCCGGGGTTTCATGATGTTCCGGCGGCTGAAGCGCATCTGTTTGTTCGACAGGATTGACGATGGTGAAGACAAGGGTCATGTCGTCCCCGCTTGCCAGATCCGAGTAACGGTCGAGCCAGGTGCCCATGGACCCGGCGACATTCTCGATCCCGAACTCATTCACCCGGGCCACCAGGCTTTTGACAAACTTCAGGAACTCCTCGCCTTCAGTACCGTCAAAGGAATCGGACACCCCGTCGGTTGCTGCGATGAGGACGCCCCCGCCTGCCCGGTCGAGCGTTGCCGTGCGCCAGAGCAGGTGGGCGTCCCGGGATGAAAGTGACCGGGTCTCGTTTCCCATTGGCAGGGTATCGCAGGGAATCGGGCACTCGACCGTGCCATCGGGCCGGACGAGGACTATGTCGCCGTCGCCAATCTGTCCGATCAGGATCGAGTCGGTAACAACGAGTGCCGCGATCAGAGTGGAGCCGTATCTCATATATTCGGCGGGCCCCGGGCCGCCGGAAGGTGAAAGGGAAATCCCACGCTGCCCGGCGTCGTTCCGGACAGAGTCCCGCCAGCGCCGCGTCACCCGCCGGGGAAAGTCCGCCCTGAACTCCGATCGCACGATGTGCTGGGGGACGGTATGCAGGTGCATCCGGTGAAAATCATTCAGTTCACCGACCGCAGCCTGCACGGCAAGTGCTGATCCGGTCCGGCTCTGATCATGGCGCGGGTCGCCGTGCCCGTCGGCAATGGCAATGGCAATGCAGGGGATGGCACCGGATGACCCGCTCCAGAGGGCAAAAGCGTCCTCGCAGGGGCGGGACGACCGGATATGGGACGAGCCGGTCCTGCTGCAGCCGAAGGCCCACCCGAGGGCGGGGTCGGATGTGCAGAGGAACTGGCGGGACGGGTGCATGTTCACTAATCTAAAACAATTCCGTGTTGGAGGTAATCATCGGCGGCGGGGAATCCATGGAGACATTCGAGGCATCGTCCATGCTTCCGGTCCCCCGGCTGCGGCCGCGGGAGGAGGCTACCGATGCGGAGACCGAGGCCCAGCGGATGTAGGAGACCAGTTCTTCGGGAGAGTGCGCCTTGAGAAGGCCGATCTGGTCCTGGTTGACAAATTTCAGGAGTTCCGGCTCATTGTAGTCCGACTCGTCGCCAATCGCGATTGCAAGCCGGACGGCCTTGACACCCCACGGGATCTTTGCCAGTTCGGCAATGGCGGTATCGTATTCTTCACGGGGGTCGGTGCAGAAGCCGTCGGAAACAAGGATGCAGACCGGAGGGAGTCCGCGGCGTGGCATGCGTTCGATCGAGAGTTCGGTGGCCAGCAGCCGGAGCGCCTTTGCCGTTGCCGTCAGGCCCGAGGTCCCGAGTTCCGGCCAGGTAAAGTCTGCAAGCGGGACCGGGTCGGGGCCGACATGCCATGCTGCGTCATCGGAGAACCTGATCGCCCGCATAAAGATCTCCACCTGGGGATACGCCGCCACCGCTTTCTGTACTTCCGGCACGGCTTCGCGGATTGCCTGGTTCAGGGTAGCAATCTTTTTTCCCCGCATGGAATCAGAGCAATCGGCGATCCAGAAAAAATGCAGTTTCTTGCGGACAACCTGCCCATCGGGAATCGGGACGGTATCTCCTATCGTATAACCCCCTCTCTTATCATTGAATCTGGCAGATAACCATATAAGGTCACCGTTAGCCGGGGAACACAGTTTTTGGGAAATCCCCGGGTTCGTTGGCGGGTCTTCGGAGGAGGTCCGGCCCACGATACCCCAATGCACCGATGCCACGTTTATGATACGACAGTCCCTGGAGAATATCCGGTAAAACGCCAAAAAAATTGGAAATTTCCCGTGAGCTTCAGAACTTCTTGAGGGCCTGTACGATCTTCCCGACCGTCTCCTGCGCATCGCCGTAGAGCAGATGTGTATTGTCCCGGTAAAACAGGTCGTTCTCGATCCCGGCAAAGCCCTTTCCCTGTCCGCGCTTGAGGACGATGACGTTCTTCGCCTTCTCGACGTCGAGGATCGGCATGCCGAAGAGCGGGCTTCCCCTGCGGTGCGCCGCCGGGTTGACGACGTCATTGGCCCCGATCACGAGGACGACATCAGTGCCCGGGAACTCCGGGTTCACCTCGTCCCGGTCGAACAGGTGGTCGTAATCGACCCCGGCCTCGGCAAGCAGGACGTTCATGTGCCCGGGCATCCGCCCGGCCACCGGGTGGATCGCAAATTTTACCCGGACATTCCTGCTTTCGAGCACGTCGGTCAACTCCTTGACCTTCTGCTGGGCCTGGGCGACCGCCATGCCGTAGCCGGGAGCAATGATCACTTTGTCCGCATAGGCGAGCATGACCGCGACATCGTCGGCCTCGATCGACTTCATGCTGCCCTGGATCTCTCTCCCTTTCTCCTCTGTCGCCCCGAACGCGCCGAAGAAGACATTCTGAATCGGGCGGTTCATTGCCCTCGCCATGCTGAGCGTGAGCAGCGAACCTGCGGCGCCGACGATAATGCCCGCGATGACCATGGCATAGTTCGGAGTCGCGAATGAGAACCCGTCAAGGGCAACGGCGAGCCCGGTGAAGGCATTGTACATCGAGATCACAACGGGCATGTCAGCCCCTCCGATAGGGAGCGTCATGAGGAGCCCGAAGCCGAGCGAGAAGACGAAAAACAGCGGGAGGTATATGGCAACGGTGAACGGAACCCATGACGGCTGCAGGATAATGAGCACGCCGGATATTATAGCGATGGCCATGACCGCCATGTTGACGGGCTGCTGGCCCTTGAAGGTGATCGGCCTCGGCCGCATCCATCCCTGGAGCTTCAGGAACGCGATGATGCTCCCCGCGAACGAAACCGCTCCTATGAGGCCGCCAACGACTGCAAGGGACGCGGTGGCGGCGTTTGTTGTGCCGAGGAGCGCGACAGCCGAGATCCCGGCAGCCGCGCCGCCACCCATACCGTTATAGAGTGCGATCATCTGGGGCATGTCGGTCATCGCTACGCGCTTTGCTGCGATGAAGCCGAAACCTCCGCCGATAACGATTGCGATCGCTATCAGGGCGAAGTTGGTGAGCTCCGGGGTGAGGAACGTGACCAGCGTGGCGATGAGCATCGCGATGCCGGCCCAGACGATCCCGCTCCGGGCAGTGAGCGGGTGACTCATCCGCTGCAGACCGACAATGAAGAAGAAGATCGTAGCGATATAAACCGGGTCTATCGCCCAGGAGAGATCGATCATCTCAGTCCCCCTGTCCGGGCTTCTTCCCGCTCCGGTCGAACATCTGGAGGATCCGCTCGGTGACTACGTAACCTCCGGTTACATTCGCCGCGCCGAGGACAACTGCGATAAACCCGATGGCCTGCTCCAGTGGGGTTGTTGCGAGGCCGAGCGCGACCATGGCGCCGACGAGCACGATCCCGTGGATAAAGTTCGAGCCGCTCATCAGGGGTGTGTGGAGGATGACGGGGACCCGGCTGATGACGACGTAGCCGGTGAACGCGGCCAGCATCGCGATGTAGACTCCGGTCCATAGCGTAGTCATGTCGGTCATGGTCTCCCCCCGGCCAGGAGATCGCGGGTCGGCCCGTGGCGCACGGTACCCGCATGGACAAGGAGGCTTGCGACCAGGATCTCGTCGGTGAATTCCGCGACGAGCGCACCGTCATTGTCTACGAGGAGGGCCAGAAACGACTGAAGATTCCTTGCGTACATCTGGCTCGCGTGAAACGGCACCCGGGCCGGCAGGTTCTGCGGGCCGATGATCGTGACGCCGTTTTCCCGTATGGTCTTACCGGACTCCGTCAGCTCGCAGTTTCCGCCCGATTCGGCTGCAAGGTCTACGATGACAGCGCCAGGCCGCATTCTCGCAACGGTCTCTCTGGTGATGAGGAGGGGAGCCCTCCGGCCGGGGATTGCGGCCGTAGTAATGACGATGTCGGCCCGCGCGACCGCGGCGGAGACCATCTGCTGCTCCTTTTCCTTCTCTTCGGGTGTGAGCTCGCGGGCGTAGCCGCCCTGGGCTTCGGCGTTGATCTCGAGCTCGAGGAACTTTGCGCCGAGACTCCGGACCTGCTCGCCAGCGGCGCGCCGGACATCGTAAGCCTCGACAATGGCGCCAAGCCGCTTTGCCGTGGCGATCGCCATAAGGCCGGCAACTCCTGCGCCAAGGATGAGTACCGTCGCCGGTCGTATCGTGCCAGCAGCCGTAGTCAGCATAGGGAGGAACTTCGGGCAGTTATCGGCGCCGAGGACGGCTGCCGCGTACCCTGCAGCCGTTGCCTGGGAACTGAGCGCATCCATGCTCTGGGCGCGGGTGATCCGCGGGACGAGTTCGAGAGCAAAGGCGGTGATCCTCCGGTCGCGCATCCGGGCGACAGCGTCGAGGTTGGTTGTCGAATTCATAAACCCGATGACGATCGTGCCCTCGGCCAGCTGATCGATCTCGGCAACGGCCGGCGGCTGGACACGCAGCACGATCCGGGCGCCGTCCAGCAGCTCGGCCCGGCCGAACGCGATCTTCGCACCTGCGGCAGTGAAGAGATCGTCCGGATAGTACGAGCCCACACCCGCTTCATGTTCGATCCTGACCTCGTACCCCGACTTCGTGAGATTCCGGACTACCTCCGGCACGGTCGCCACGCGCAGTTCACCGGGGGCCAGTTCCTTGGGAACGGCGACCACGACCGGCGTACCTGTTGCGCTCTTCGGACCGGCCGGGTGTGTACCCGTTATTTCCTGAACCGTGGAGGGGTTGCTCACAAATCCCACCTCTGTCCGGTTTTTTCGCTACGGAACAAGCTTTTCACTCCATGGATGATCTGCAATGTATCGTACCAGTTGAACCTACACCCTTTTTATTTTACGCACACGTACCGCCACACCGCGGTGGGAACGTACCATTTCCTCCCCCGGGAGCGCTGCCCGGCCGGTCGCAATCGCACGCATGCCGGTGACAAGGACCTCGTCGCCGTCCCGGATCGCGGGATCTGCTCCGGTCACGCCGGGGACGAGCACGTCGCCTTCCGGGATGAAGTCATCGATGGTGACGCGGTAACACGGGGGGATCATCTCCCAGCCTTCGAACGTGGGACGGACGAGACCGGTGCCGGTATCGAGCGAGAAGAGCTGGACATTGCCCCTGCTGTAAAACAGTTCGGGGAAACGGCCCCGCGGGGTTATGCCCTTCGTCGCTATATCGGCACCGAACTGATAGGACAGCATCCCGTGCAGCCGGTCATCCCTGATCCTCCGCTCACCCGAAAGGCTCGCGTCCAGTGCATTGAGTGCCACCGGACCGGCCGGATGTTCCGTACAGGAATACTCGAGGGTGATGCCGCAACGTTCTGCTGCCTGCCGGGCAACCGTAAGGGCCCCGCCTTCAAGGTGTGCAATGATCCTCCGGTAACGGTGGCGGGAGAAGTACCGTGCAAGAATACCGGAGATAACCGCACACTCCTCCGCATCCCAGTAGCCTGTCACCGGGACATCGTAATGGGCAGCGGGATAAACGCATTCGAGTTCGCGCGGGACAAGGCCGAGCGGTGAGGTGACGATCAACTCGTGGGCACGCCCTCCCACGGCCTGCTGGAACCGGCGGTGGCTCTGGGAGAGTGAATAGGGTTTCCGTGCCGAACAGGGCAGGAGCACGGCAACATCGCAACGGGGGGGGACGTACCGCGTCAGGACGCGTTCGGCGAACCGCTGAACCTCCGCACGCTGCATGGACTCGCCGGAGTTTGCCCGCATGATCCCGTTCCGGGCCACGGGCTGGCGTTCTTCCATGAACGCGCAGTTGTGGTCGAGGTGCCGCAGGATCGCTACCTGCCGCGCATCCATGCGGCAGCGGGACTCAACCAGTTCCCGGATCTGAGACTGGTGGATGAACCGGGTGACAAGGGCAATCTCGTGCCGGAGCGCCTGGCGGTTATGTTCCCGCAGATCCCCGGCATCGCACCCGGGGCAGGTGCATATGCCGGTTTCCATAACCTCCGAGGGGAAATCCCCTTCCGGGGTGCAGAACCATCCCTGCGCTGATTTGAGGTCCACCGCAGCATAATCAAAGAGGTCGAACCCCGAGTAGCACAGGATAGCGGCCGTTGAAGGAAGGGCTGACGCAGGGGCATACCATGCGGTATCGGGGGGTGTCCTCTCCTTAAGCCTGACGAGCCATTCCACGTAGTTCCGGGGATTCGCAAACGCGGTGTGCCAGTTCGCAGCCATGACACAATCGCCGCTTTCTGCCGTATTCTCCCTCTGCGGGTGGATGATGACCGGCCCCTCCGGTATTACCGGCGGGTAATCCTGTACCAGCAATACGGGTGCTGACAGGGGAATATTCATGGAAGGGGGGTTTGAAAGGGAGGGGAACAGGAGCTCAGTATCGGCGGCTGCAGGAAGCTTTACGGTCGCCGTCCCGGTATCAAGTATCCCGGTACGTGCAAGACCGTCCCGTTTCCGTATATCAAACCGTGTCATCCGTCATCTCCATCCCTTCAAGTTCCTGCCGGATGACTCCGGCCCATACCGGGCTGCACGAGAGAACGACCCTGCTCTCCGGGTGGCTGTCGGCAAGGGCCCGTATACCGAGACACCCGGTCCGGACCATGGCAGGATCCCATTCCGGGAGCTCGCAGGAACCGATGGGGAATGTCTCCTTCAGCTCTGCCGGGAATGGCCCGAACGGGGGCTTGAAAAAGAGCGTGTCTTCATATCCTTCTCTCGTCCCGCCATCGATAATGACGAGGACATTTTTCCCAAGACGGAGCCGGGCGAGCATCTGGTGGTACCGCAGGACTTCGGTGCGGCAGCAGCTCTCGTCACCACGGTAAAAAAAGCGGCGTTTCGAGACCCGGTCGTGCCCGGAGAGTACAGGTACATAACCGAGAAGCGCCCGGTAGCCGGAGAGAAGCTGCGGGTGGGCCCGGCACCGTTCGTCCACCAGTTCCCAGAGGGTCCCATCCACTATTGCCTGGCGGACGCGTGCGATCTCGGCGAGTGTCACGTACAGGTTGTGGAGCGCGAGGAGGCGTTCCCGGTCCGGTGCAGACCTCAGTTCATCGGGCGTGTGCGACCTGCAGATCCTGCAGGAGCAGGGGAGATCCGCGAGTTCCCCGATCCGGTAGCTTCCATGGGCAGTGAGATACCGGCCGTCCTTTGCATACAGCGCATAGGCAGCCGAATCGAACAGGTCGCAGCCCATGGCCGTTGCGAGGGCGAACATGGAGGGATGGCCGGCGCCGAACAGGTGTATGCAGGCAGACGGGGAGAGCCCCCGTTTTGACGCCATCACGACCCTGACAAGCTCGCGGTAGCGGTAGGACTCCATGAGCGGGACGACAGCCCCAATAGGACAGAATGAAAACCCGAGTTCGGTTACCCTCCTTCCAGAATGTTCGCGCAGCTCTTCGAAGATCCCTCCCTGAACCGGCCCGGCAATCGGCGCATCGCTGCCGAAGACCTCCCTTGCCTCGGTGAGTCTCTGGAGCGTGATGGCGAGTTCGCGTCCGGCGGTCTCGGGATCAGCGGCGGGAGACGTGGGAATGTCGAGTGGCACCCAGATGTCGCTCCCGATATCGCGCTGGAACGAGAGTGTCTCCGTGTTGGTGATGGAGACCTGACCGTACACCGAGAGCTGGAAGGAACCGGAGTCGGTCATGATAACGCCATCGAAATCCAGGACTTTGTGCAGTCCGTCTTCGAGTGCGCGCGCGCGGAACTGCCTGCTCTGGGAAATGATGTAGGCATTGGTGATGAGTGCCTCCACTCCCATCTCCTGCATCTCGTGTGGCGTGACGAGCTGGAGGTGCGGGTTGATGACCGGTAACAGGGCAGGCGTTTTCAACGTCTTTTTCCCGACTGTCAGCTTACCGCAACGCCCTGAGCAGTCGCTGTACAGACTTTCAAATGCAATAGACATTCCGCACCCCGGTGTCCTTTTTATTTGCTCTCTTCAGGTTAAACGGTTGCCCTTACTCTTTTTCCGAAAAGATCTGGCCCTCAAACGTGAGAATCTCGGTCGTGTTGTAGGTCCAGCACCGGTTGGGAAGACCGGCCTTCATGCAGGTATGGTCAAGAAAGGTCTTTGCATCCCAGTTGTATTCGGTCGCTACCTGCGGGAGGAGCAGCCCGCTCGTCCCCATTCCCCGGACAATGAGCCCGTGTTTTCCTATCCGGACTTTTCCCGGACGGTCTGCAGGCTCCCCTTCCAGCACTACCGGTACGGTGAGTATCGTGACCTCGACGGTGATCTCCCCCAGTTCATCTTTCCTGACCGGGGGGAAGCGGGGGTCCTCAAGCGCAGCTGCGGTGGCAGCATGTTCGATTGCATCCCCGAGCGGCATTACCGGATACGGGAGTCCGATGCACCCCCGGAGCTCGCCGTTCCTGCTGAGCGTGACAAAGACGCCACGCTTCTCGTTAAAAACGGGAGTGAGTTTCAGCGCGGGTTTCGGTTTTTTTGCGCAGACATATTCGATGGCGCCGCGTGCGGAGCGGATCGCCATGTGACCCTCATCTGGTGTGAGCAATTCCATGGCCGTTCCCTGTTCCTGTGACTGTCTATAGTGCATCTTGGATAACAATCTATCGAATCGGGAGGACTATACCGATGAGGGGCAGGAAAACAGGCGATGGAGGGTGCCGGCGCTGCGCTTATCTCCTCCCCAGTCCCATAGATATCGGAGAGGGAGAGAGCGGCCGACGGTGACTTCAGTGTCGCTGAGGAAAGTCCCCCCACCCACCGGGCACGCAGCCGTACGCAAGTACGGGTGGCGAGAGTCACGGCAATGGCACAGAAACGACACGGCCTGCCATCAGTGATGAAGCGGTTGAGCCCACCTGGCGAGAAGCACGGTCATCCGTGCGAGTAACCCGCTGAGCGTCCACAGGCAGGATACGGTGAAACGGCGAACCCCTGCGGGTGCAAGTCAGAACAGGACCATGGAGCGCTCGGTATCCGTCCGGGTATGACGCAGAGCTGAATGCCGCTAAAACAGAAGGAGGCTTACTCCTCCCACTCACTTTTACTCCCGTCAGGTTACCTTTCATATGAAGATCCTTCAGGTACGGTAACCTGCGAGGTACCTTAGCCGGTTCGTAAAATCTCCAAAAAGTCTCTGAAAAAAGTTCCTGATGCAGCAAGCTATTAAATCGGAATCCCCAGAGTACGTGTAAAGGGAGGAAATCATGGATCATCAGACTTTTTTCGGGAAGAACATGCGAGGGTGCCTTATCATCATCCTTTGCATTGCCGGGCTGGCGTTACCCGTTTCCGCTGTCACTCTGACGCCCGGTTCGTCCTCATCGTCGTCCGCCACCATCTCGAATGGGGACCCCGTTTACATCACCGGTATTGCCACCGGTCACCCGCAGAACGGTCTCCAGGTCTGGCTCATCGGTTACAACACGGTGAAAATCAGCACTGTTGCCGTCAATTCGGACAACACCTACTCCTATGAGCTGAAATCGGCGGATACGCAGAACCTCGCCCCAGGCCAGTATCTTGTTATCGTCCAGCACCCGATGATGAACGGTCAGTTCGATATTGTCTATGATTCTTCCACCGGACAGGTGATCAACCGCCAGCTCGGGGAAGGGACAGCCATATTCCAGCTGACCCGTGCCGGCAGCCTCCAGAGCCCGGACGCCTCGTCAGCACTTATGAGGGCGATAAACAGCCAGAATGTCGACGATACGTTTGCTACCGCCTCGTTTTATGTAAGCCCGCCGGATGCATTCATCCACCCGGTCGGAGATCATGCTGTCGGGGAGAACTTCACCATATCCGGTTCAACGAACCTTGCAGTGGGTGACAACCTGCAGGTCGACGTATTTTCCTCTTCGTTCGTGCCGACTTCAAAAAACCAGGCGGACACCTTTTCAGGAGCAAGCGGCATGGTCCAGGTAATGCCGGGCAGCAATGGTTATAACATGTGGTCATTTCCTGTCGATGCAACCGGTTTCAGGCCTGACCAATATATTGTGGAGGTTTCGGGCATTACCCAGGATGTGAAAGGATCTGCAACATTCAACATCGTTGCATCGCTGCCACCAACAACGCAGATCCCAACCGAACAGGAAACCATACCGTCAGTAACCCTGCCTTCAACGATACCGACAACACCTGTTTCGCCAACCGCGGTACCCACAACAAAAAAATCAGTGTTTCCGCTCTGGATCGGTACAGGAGCGGTGCTCGCTGCGGCTGCTGTCCTGCAACTGAAAAGGAGAATAACCTGATCCTACCAGCCGAGGAAGAGGGTCTTGGTCCGGGTATAACTGTCGAGGGCATGGAGCCCGTTCTCCCTGCCGAGGCCGCTCTCGCCCATCCCCCCGAAGGGGACTTCCGGCGGGACAGTGAGGTGGCGGTTTATCCAGACGATGCCGGCTCTGACTTCGTCAAATACCCTTTTTACCGTATGCAGGTCATTCGTCCAGACCGATGCCCCGAGCCCGTACCGGGTACGATTTGCCTCGCGTATCGCCGTATCGAGGTCCGGGACCGGCATCACCGGCAGGACCGGGCCGAAGATTTCGTCATTCATGAGCCCGCTCTCCGGAACGACATTGGCAACAAGTGTCGGCAGGTAGAACAGTCCCCGGTCATAGGGCGTATTTTCCGGGGCGCTCCCGCCGGTGAGGATAACTCCCTCCTCCGCATCTCTTGCCGCTTCGACTGCCTGCGAGATGCGGTCCCGCTGGGAGGGGTTGTTCAGGGGCCCCAGATCCACCCCGGCATCGAGACCGTTCCCGATCTTCAGTTCTTCGATCCGGTGCTTCAGGTTCCTGATGAACGTCTTCTCTATGGCCTCGTGGACAAATAACCGTTTTACCGCAGTACACGTCTGTCCCGCATTATAGAACCTGCCCCGGATCGCTCCCTCGACCGCCTTGCCGATATCCGCATCATCCATCACGATCATCGGATCCGAGCCGCCAAGTTCAAGGGTGAGTTCCTTGATGTGGCCCGCTGCCAGTTCCCGTATCCTCTGCCCGGTAGCGCAGTTTCCGGTAAAGGAGATTTTGCGGATCATCGGATGCCTTACCATTGCTTCTCCGACGATATCACCGGGTCCTGTCACCATATTGAGCACCCCTGCGGGAAGCCCTGATGCCTCGAGGATCTGTGCAAGCCGGAGATTTGTCAGGGGGGCCGTCGAGGCCGGTTTGAGGACCAGTGTGTTCCCTGCGAGCAGTGCGGGCCCCACTTTCCATCCCATGATGATCACGGGCATATTCCACGGGATGATCGCCCCGCAGATGCCGACAGGCTCGCGGACTACGAGAGCGTCACCGGCACCACCGAGGCGGACCAGCTCACCCTGCTGGCTGGCCGATATCCCGGCATAAAATTCCAGTATGTTTGCATACCCCCTTACCTCGTCGACAGATTCCCGGAGGGGTTTTCCCTGCTCCATCGTCAGGAGCCGTGCGAGTTCCTTATGCTGCTCCCGCACGTTCTCCGCTGTGTGAAACAGGACGATCCCCCGATCACGCGCGGTCTTTTTCTTCCAGCCGGCAGATGCATCCACGGCTGCATCTACGGCCCTCGCAACATCGTCAGCGGATCCGGAAGGGACCCGATCGATCTTTTCGCCAGTCGCAGGGTTTATCACATCAATCCAGGTCTCATCCGTTGATGCACTATCGGTGCCCCCGATCCTCATCAGCATTTTTTACCTCCCATTATCACATCATTCCGTCGTATGCTCCCGCCGAATGGGTCAGGAGCGCAGGGTAATCGTTGATGTTTAATCCCGGTTTACTATTCGGCTACCGCTTACAAAATTCCTTCCCTTATAACCTTCCCTTATAGTAAATTATATGGCTGTGCGCTCTCATCTCTGCTTAAGAGGAGATAGTATGGCAGAGGAAAAAAAAGATGCCGGAAAGACAGCAGAACCATCCCCCTCCGGTTCGTCAACACCCGTCATCCGACCGGCAGCAGCAGCTCCTGCGTCCCCGCCGGAACAACCTCCATCAGATCCGGGTCAGGATCCCCTCATTGAGACTGACGACACCACGTGGGAACGGTCCGTAGAAAAATCAGGGAAACCGGTAGCCGTCATGTTTTATTCCCCTACCTGTGTATTCTGCCACCAGATCGAACCGTATTTCCGGAATTATGCGCGCGAATACCGGGATTCGGTGGTCTTTGCCCGGCTGAATGTGATGGCCAACCAGTGGACCCCCGAGCGATATGGCGTGAAGAGCACTCCCACGTTCAAATTTTTCTGCAACGGGAAGCCCGTCTCGGAGATGGTGGGAGCGGTATACCCAACCCTCCTGAAAAAGATGGTGGATGAAGTTCTCATCCACGGGGAGCAATGCATAAAAAATTCAACCCTTATCGATTATGAGATCACCGGATACGGTTGACCGGGAACCCTTCTGAACCAACCACAGGATCGTTTTTCTCCGGCACCTGATTATAAGAGTTATTCCCGGGAGCGGAACGGGGAATTTTTTTTGCATTTATCAGCGGGGCCTGCTGCACCCGCAGTCAACCGCTGCTTTTGCCACTGCCGCAGCAACGTTTTTCGTTACACTCTTGTCGAGGATATTGGGGAGGATCCGCTCGCGGTGGGGTTTCGGAATGCAGCCGGCGATTGCATGTGCGGCTGCGATCTTCATCTCATCGGTGATCCGCGTGGCGCGTGCATCGAGCGCCCCCCGGAATATGCCGGGAAATGCGAGTACATTGTTGATTTGGTTCGGAAAATCGCTCCTTCCCGTTCCGACAACTGCAGCGCCGGCATGCTTCGCTGCGTCCGGCCAGATCTCCGGTACTGGGTTCGCCATGGCGAACACAATCGCATCATGGTTCATCGATCGCACCATCGCCTCGGATACAACGTCAGGTGCGGACACACCGATAAAGACATCCGCACCGTGCATGGCATCCGAAAGAGTCCCGCTCAGTGCAGGCTTGTTGGTCTCTTCCGCGATGATGAACTTGTACTTGTTCCTGTACAGTCCCTCCCTGCCCCGGAAGATCGTCCCCTGGGTATCACAGACAATAATCTCGTTGACCATGGTACAGACATCCGGGTTGTAGCCGATACATTTCAGCAGCCTGGTGATAGCAAAACCTGCCGCACCTGCCCCGCAGATGACAATATTCAGATCCCGGTATTTCTTCCCCGTGACCTTGCACGCATTGAGCAGGGCTGCAAGCACGACGACTGCTGTACCGTGCTGGTCATCGTGCATGACCGGGATCCCGATGTCCTGCAGGGCATCTTCCACTTCAAAACATTTCGGGGCAGCAATATCTTCGAGATTGATTCCCCCGAAGACCGGCGCAATGTTACGTACCTTGTCAACGAAATCCGTTTCATAACTCTCAAAGCAGATAGGGAATGCATCAACGCCGGCAAATTCCTTGAAAAGGATTGCCTTTCCTTCCATCACCGGTATTGCTGCATAACCACCGATATTGCCGAGCCCGAGCACGGCAGAACCATCGGTAACGATGGCAATGGTGTTTGCTTTCAGCGTATATTCGTATGCCTGGTCCCTGTCCCTGATTATTTCCCTGCAGACCTCAGCAACGCCCGGGGTATACGCAAGAGAGAGATCGTGTTTTGTCTTCAGGGGGACTTTCGACCGGATGCCGAGTTTTCCCCGGTGCTTTGCATGAATGGCAAGCGATTCCTTGTAGAGGTTCTCGTTCCCTGAGGTAGAGGTCATCCGGTCATCTGCCTGTACGTGTGAGGGATTGTGAAGGCAATGAAGTTAGTGGTCGGAACCGTTCAGGCTTCACCATGATCCGGTGCAATCCTGGTAATTATTGAATACCCGGTCCGGCTTCCTCTGATCATGAGCCTGATCCTCGGAACATCCTTACGATGCCGGGAGGGGTCATGCCCGGGTACCTTATGCCTGCCGGCATACCCCTTGTCGGAGGAAGTCTTTCGGTCACCACCGGTGCAATTGATTCCGGTCTTGTGCCTACCCTGAGCTTTATGGTCAAGCGGACCAGACTTCGCGAGCTGGTGTTCCACGGGCGTGACTTACCGTGTGTTACTTCTGATGGCAGTGGCCGGGTGCGCATATTCTGCACGGATTATATACGCTGTGATTTTTGCTGTGCAAAAAATGTTTCATAAAATGCACGGATGAAATACATGAAAAGGAAACGCCCCGGCCGGGACTTGAACCCGGGTCAAAAGCTCCGCAGGCTTCTAGGATGTCCACTACCCCACCGGGACGCGGGTGTTGCCTGCCTTACTAAAATCGCTCTCATCGTTTAAATATCTCACCGTAAAAAATATGGTATTTTTGGATAAAAAAAGAGTTATTCGGAGACAACTGAGCCCGCCCACGTGGGCGTGGCTGTTCCTGTTATAAAAGCGACTGCCGTGTTGCTGCGAGGGGTTCCTTCCCAGTATGTGCAGGCATCAAATGTCATGTTATCAGGATCATCAAAATTACCTGAGGGCTTTACCCAGAAACTGGCGGTTGCAGTAATCTTGTTGCCTCTCATCTCGATGAGCATGTCATCGGCATTTAATACTTTAAGGGTATTGTTCAGATACGTAGTATATTGCGTACCGAAACCGTCCTGAAGATAGATCTTCCCGGATGTTTTGTTGCGGACCGTGATCTCAAAATACGACTGAGGGTCGTATGTGGAATACTGGTAGACTACATCCTGTTTTGTCAGATACTGGGTAGTTCCTGCTTTATTTACCGTGATGTTGGTAGGGGTAACAGTGTAGTTGATGTACATCGGGGGATTTTTAAGATTGAACTCGAATGCGGATCCGTTATACATAAATGTCTGGGTTGTTGTATTTATCCGGCAACTTTTATCTTCAGGAACCGGTGTCGAAGTAGTAAAAACACTGTATCCCAAGGTCTGTGTCTGGCAGATGGCACTATTCTGGGTATTGACATAAAGAGGCACCTGGGTAACGTACGAAGAACTCTGATTTGTTGCCGGGGTTGTCGCCGCCGGATTATAGGTATAGGTTGGACTTGATGACGACGACGACTCATTTGGGGGGGCAACGCAACCGGACACGATAATCATGGCTATGATCGCTACTGCATAGATCAAATATCCTTTTTTTCCTTTCATCAATCACTGTACAGTAATACATGGTAATTAATTATTTCAATAAAATCCTTTAATCGATCTCGGTACTGCATCTGAAAGTCAATACAAATAATTCCTCTAATTACTTTATCTTCGATATCCGGTTTCAATTTTTGGGCTATCGATAGGGATAAGAAGCTCCCCATTTTCTTAAATGAGATTATTTAATAAAACCCTTATTGGATCAATCCTAAATTAAAAATAAATTATCAACGACAATCATCAGCTTTGCACCTAAAGTGCCATTTCGGCAACGATATTAGGTGCAGAATCGAGTTTAGATGCAAAATGGGGTTTGGGTGCAAAACCCTGTTGGAACTTGAGACGCTTGTTGTTTATTTCGAAGAATCGCTTGTTTCGAGGATTGGGCGATATATTTAATAATATCGGCAAAATAGTGTAAAAAACCATTATTTCTTCTGGATATCTTGATAAAATTTTTCCTTGTAAATTAAAATTGGGAGTTTGTATAATCCGTATATTTATAGAGAAAAAATCGTTCTGAGTTAGTTATGTCGGGAAGCGCTGTCATATTTTCAATCCATATTTACATTTTTGGAGACTAAATATGCCGGCGTGCCCGTCTTGCGAGTAGATGCAGAAAGATTGACTCTCCCCACGATGCAGATACAAAAAGAATGACCAGAAATATTTCAGCTATCACATTTGAATGATCGCTGGAACCTCGCCAGATTTCCTAGAATAGAAGAATAATAATCTTCAGGTGAGCCAATATCGATCATATAAAATCGGTCCTGTGAAGGGTGATGCCACATAATGATTCCCTCATTTGTTTGAATGTGGGCCACATTGTCGTAATAACTAACGCGACCGATAAATGCTGCATTACCACAAAGGGTAGATGAATATGTATTCAAAATATAGACGTTTACATTCGAGAACTGTGGATCCTGTTTTAGAGTTGTATATAATGTATTATAAATAACTGGAATATTAGGCGGGCGATGGAACGTTTTCAGCCAACTAATTGTTATATTATCTTCGGTACCTTTCAACTGAACCAGACCGTTATTCATGTTCGCATTTGCATCGCCAGCAAATCCCAATTCAACCGGGACAAAATTATCCGGATATTCAAACGAGAAACCGTAATTTGCATATGTTGTATTAGATGTTGAATATCGGGAATTAGGGTTCGTATTCTGTGATTGAGTATATTGACTATTAGAACATCCAGTTGCTAAAATAAGCGCTAAAAGTATTAGGCAAATAGTAAATAAAGCAACTCTTTTCATCATTCGTTTTTGGAGGAACTATTATAAAAATAATGAGTATCGATGTGCTATAACCGTTTTAACATCTCAGTTTTTTCGTGTTAAATTCTTCTTCTGTAATGACTCCCGAATTTTTAAGATCTGCCAGTTCATAGCACTTGGATCTGCATTTGTACATATTCCGGATTCTTCGTTCATCGTTCTCGCCACATTTGTGTCGTAAATTTTTTCAAGTACAAAACCCGCCAATTCTCTCGTTCATCGTTTTTATTGATTAAATCTGTAAAAATTTTTACACTTTCTTTAGATCTTTATACTATCGAGAAAATGGATATAATAGATAGTGTTCCTCAACGGAAACTAGGAGAGGCAACACAATCATATTATCAATAATTTCTTTTTTTCAATAAGAGCACGATAACACTTGATATTGCAGTTAGTTTTACCATTTGATCAGAATCGCACGCTTCTACCAATCTCCGCTCATCACTAACTGTTCATACAGTTGATCAACCACGAACTCATAAAAATTACCTAACAAAAATTTAGGTGCAGGTTTTAGACTTTAGGTGCAAACATCGAGTTTAGGTTCAAAGACGCAGTTACAATAATTTATATAATTACTTATCATTAGTTATGAGAACGGATAAGGTTCCACTCGTTTCGAACACATTCGCAAACAGCATATTGCATACATGAATAAACTTTCATGACAAGTGATAATGGGAGAAATAACTGATGGTACCCACCGGAAGAATAGCATTCGTAGTACTGATTTTTTGTGGGCTCCTGATTGCCCCGGCATTAGCGGGAGAAAAATACTTGGCGGGGAGTCCTGAACTCTCGGCGTATATATCAGGAACCAATGAATTCAGTGCGGGAACAGATGTCCAGTTACCCATCGTGATTGAGAACACCGGATTGAATAACGTCAAACTGGTTGACTCGGGGATTGTCAGCCGGGACGATCTGCCCAATACCGCAAAATTTCTTACCGTAACCCTTCTCAACGGTGATGCACCTATTGTCATCAAATCCGATCCACAGATGCTGGGAGATCTGAAAGGTTCAACCAGTGTAAATGCCGTATTCACCACGAAAGTGAACGCTGATGCGCCCGCCGGCACGTATCTCCTTCCCCTGGTATTGAATTATACGTACCTTTATACTGCAGACCAGTACGGTGTAGACACTATTGAGTATACCTACAAAACGCAGAACATTACCCTTTATATCCCTCTTAAGATCAAGTCGGATGTTTCGATCAACGTGCTTTCAGCTGAACCCGAACACCTGAACGTGGGTACTGAAGGCTACCTTAATATGAGAATCCGGAACACCGGTTCGGAAGATGGGATTAAATCTGTGGTAAAAATTTTGAGGAATGGAAACAGTCCGATTATTCCAACGGACAGCAGTGTATACATTGGGGCATTCCCGTCGGGAAGCACCATTGACTGCCGGTACAAAGTATCAGTATCGAGCGATGCAGAGAAACAGACCTACCCTGTCGATGTCGTTGTGGTGTACCAGAACAATGAAGGAGATTTTGTAACATCACGCAGTGATACGATAGGTGTACCGGTCGGGGGAAAGGCAGACTTCGCCATTGTATCCGATCCGGCAGAAATGAATCCGGGAAATAAAAAGGTAATAACTGTCCAATATAAAAATACCGGCGACACGACGGTGTACAGTGCCCAGGCAAGGATCAGTGCAGTCGATCCGTTCACTAGCAATGACGATATCGCATACCTCGGGGATCTAAATCCCGGTGAATCCAAAGTGGTATCCTATGTCATGAGCGTTGATCGGACCGCGACTATCAAACAATACGGGCTCGATTCTGAGATCCGCTACCAGGACGCTCTCGATAATACTTATATCTCGGACACGATGAAAGTCAAGGTGAATGTTGTCTCCCCGACCGGTATCACCACCATAGTATCCAATCCTATTTATCTGGCAATAGTCATGGCAGCAATTATTGGATGTATATATCTCATTTACCACTACCGCAGGAAAAAATAATTTCCCTTTAACAGGATTTTTTTACGGTCTTTCCCTTGATTAAATCTGAAATAAGTATACCGGCAGTCATTTGAAAAAAATGTATCAGGTTCCCTAAAGAACGAAACGGTGAAAATACGTGATAAACAAAATTTTTACTTTTATCGCGGATGCCATAAACCGCCATCCAAAAACCATTGCCGGTCTTGTTGCACTTGTTTTTTTAATCGCTCTCTATGGCATGACCCAGATCACCATGCAGACGGGTGCTGCCACGTATATGAACCAGGATTCGGCCAAGGGTATCCTCTACAACAAATATATCGATACATTCCAGTCCGACACACTGATCCTGATCGTTGATACGAGCGACCCGTTGAACCCGGATGTACTCACCTATATCGATCGGCTGGAGAACAATATACGACAGCAGCAGAATATCAAATCCGTTGTCAGTATTGTTGATCTGTTAAAATCTGCAAATGGGGGAAAACTCCCCCAGACCCGTGCTGAGGTAGATGCGATTGTGGCAAAGATTCCCCCGGAGACCCGGGCAACAGCAGTGCCTTCCAACGTGATGTCTCTTGTGGAGATACAGCTGGACCAGGGATTATCAGATAACACAAAAACGGACACCCTGAATGATGTCAAGTCTGTAGTTGCTTCTTCAAGCCCGCTGCCCGGGGTAACGGTGACGGTCACGGGCAGCCCTGCTTTTTCCGCTGAGATGTCGAGTTCCCTTATGAAGGACATGGGCACACTCATCGGCGCTGCCATGATCCTGATGATCATTGTCATGGGGATCCTCTTCGCCTATGTGCGCTACCGGTTCATGCCAGTCCTCCTGGTCGGTGTCGGCCTGATCACATCACTGGGTCTGATGGGCATTGCAGGTGTTCAGCTGAATATGGCAGTCGTGGGTGCGTTCCCGGTCCTGATCGGTCTTGGGATTGACTATGCGATCCAGTTCCATGCCCGGTTTGACGAGGAGTCCCGGAAAGGTTCTCTGGACAACGCGGTATTCATGACCGTTACCCGGACCGGGCCGGCCGTGTTATATGCAATGCTTGCGACATCCATCGGGTTCCTCGCGATGTTTATATCGCCAGTACCGATGATCCGCTCATTTGGCCTGGTATCCATCATCGGTGTGATGACCTGTTACTCCGTATCGCTTATCGGTATGCCGACGCTCGCAGTATTGCTCAACTACAAACCGAAGGCACAACAGCCCGAAGTATGCTATGCGGTCGGGGAAGGTGCCTGCGATTACCTGCCGGAAGAAATACCGCCGGGTAAATCCACCGGATCCATAAAACATCCATGGTCCTATGGAGAGTTTCTCACGGAGACATCAGTAAAAATTGCCAGGAATCCGATCCCTCTCCTCCTCGTTGTAGGACTTATTGCAATTATTGGTTTTCAGCTTGATGCAGTCATCCCGATTGAATCCAATGAAAACAGTTTCGTTCCCAGTGACATGCCTGCCAAGATTTCGATGGATACTGTGGCAAGGGTCATCGGATCTACGGACACTGCAACCATCTATGTCGAGGGACAGAGCGTCACGGATCTTGACACGATCAAATGGATGAGACAATTCCAGGATTATGAGCTCGCGCATCATTCAGAACTGACGAGTGCGAACAGTATCGTTACCTATATCCTCGCTTATAATGACGGGAGCATGCCCGGGACCCAGAGCCAGCTCAACGAAGTGATGAGCAGGATTCCGGAATCCGTAAAGAAACCCTACCTGAGCGGTTCGATGAACGGGGTGATCGAATTCGGGACCATCAAACTTGAGTCGAAGCCCCAGGAATCTCTGAAAGAACAGATGATCAATGATATCGCGTTTCTCGAACCCCCGATCGGTATTACGGTTACGCCAACGGGCAGGTTCGACCTGTTCACGACCCTGATGCACGATATGGGCTCTTCGAAGGATTCCATGACCTACCTTGGATTCATGCTCATCTTTCTCTACCTGCTTCTGGTATACCGGCACCTCCATGCAGTATCTCCCCTGGTCCCGATTATTTTTATCGTCGGTTGGAATGCAGTTGCAATGTATGCGCTCGGCATTGCATACAACCCGCTCACGGCAACACTCGGATCGATGACGATCGGTGTTGCCGCGGAGTATACGATTCTTGTGATGGAGCGCTATGCAGAGGAAGAAGAACGCCTTCACGATTCTCTCGCAGCGATTCAGGAAAGTGTCAGAAGGATCGGGACTGCCATAACCGTATCCGGACTGGCGACCTTCTTTGGTTTTTCCGCTCTCTGCCTTGCAAGTTTTCCCATCATCAGTAATTTTGGCATCACAACATTGATCGCGGTCGGCTTTTCGCTCATGGGAGCCATCTTCATCATCCCGGCGATCCTTTCGGTTATCGGACAATTCAATGAATGGCTGGAAAAGAGAAAACAGCCGGAACACGCCGGCTGATAACAGTTGATCCCTCAGGTCATTCAGATCCTTTTTTTGAAACACGGCAGCCAGCGTGGATTATCGGGCATTCTATGTTCCATAACCAGAGTCAGAATTTATTAATACCGACGGCTAAACAGCTGTATTATTAATGTGATGGCAAATCCGGTAATTTTTAAAAAAGTTCAGATGGAGAGGGTATGCATATCGCGGGGAGGTTCCTGCCTTGAACAGCATCTGTTCCGGCCCGGGAGCCCTCTTCCCGTAAGGCCGAGGATATCTTCCGGCCCGATCATCCCTTAAGTATGATGGGAACGTACAAATTATCCGCAGGCTGCTGCATCTCATAATGGCAATCGTATCATGAATGACCTTATATCTCCTGAAGGTAGTTCCGTATGAGCATCCCGCGTATCATCATCGCCGGTACTCACAGCGGGTGTGGAAAGACTACCATTGCCAGCGGGATTATGGGCGCTCTGAGAAAACAGGGATTTTCCGTGCAGCCTTTCAAGGTTGGTCCGGATTTTATCGATCCTTCGTATCATACGCGGATCTGCGGCAGGATATCACGCAATATCGATCCCTTCATGATGGGCGATGAGGGGTGCATCGCCAGCTTTGGGCACGCTTCTGAAGGAGCGGACATTGCGGTAATTGAAGGAGTTATGGGTATGTATGACGGAATCGACGGGACAGACCTGTCAAGTACTGCCCATGTCGCCCGAATCCTGCATGCGCCGGTCATCCTCGTTGTGGATGCGAAGGGGATGTCCAGGAGCATCCATGCCCTCATCAAAGGCTTTATCGAATATGATCCTTCGATCACAATAGCCGGAGTAATCATCAACCGGACCGGAAGCATGCGCCACCGGAACATGATGGAACCTGCGCTTTCTCTCCCTTCATTGGGGTGGATCCCCCGCAGCGATGAGATTGCAATGAAAAGCCGGCATCTCGGTCTTGTTATGGCGCATGAATCCGGTTCCCTGGAAGATCTGGGATCCCTTATCGAAGAACACTGCGATCTCGATGCAATAATTTCCGCTGCTCAACGGGCACCCCCTCTTTTTACCGGTCGTGAGACGGATGGTCAGCTTACCGTCCGGGCGCGGATCGGCATTGCCAGCGACAATGCCTTTTGTTTCTATTACCGGGATAATCTGGACTCCCTCAGGAGGAGTGGTGCCGACCTCATCCTGTTCAGTCCGATCCAGGACAACCTGCCGCCGGTCGATGCAGTGTACCTTGGAGGAGGATATCCGGAGCTGTTCCTTCCCCAGCTGGAATCTGCACCCTGTATGCAGCAAATCCGGAAAGCTGCCGGTGACGGATTGCCGGTCTATGCGGAATGTGGCGGCCTCATGTACCTGACCCGGGAAATTTCGGCAGGAAAGACCTATCGTATGGCCGGTATTCTGCCGGCCATTGCGGAAATGACCGACCGGGTGCAGGCACTGGGATACGTGAAAGGAACGGTCGGTGATAATGGGTTGTTCCTGACTCCGGGGCAGGTCCTTGCCGGCCATGAATTCCATTACTCGCGGGTGATCCCTGATAACGATGCACGGTATATTCTCAACCTTTCGCGGGGAACGGGTATCGATGCCGGGAAAGACGGTCTGGTTGCATCGAATACCATGGGACTGTACACTCACTCCTATTTCTCTCCGGAATTTTCCCGGGATTTTGTGGAAGCTGCAGTCTCCTTTTCCCGGACATAATTTTTTTTCAATTTGCCTATACAAGAGATAAAATTATAAGACAGCGAATCTATCAGCAAAAAGGCAGGTACGAAATATATGCGCAGCGATGATGTGAAGACAGGTTACCAGCGGGCACCCAACCGGGCCCTCCTCCGGTCTCTTGGTGTTACGGATCATGACATGGGACTCCCGTTTATCGGAATCGCCAATGCATACAATACCATTGTTCCCGGCCATGTTCATCTGCGGCAACTGGCGGAAAAGGTCCATGAAGGGATTGCAGCTGCCGGAGGTGTCCCCTTCGAATTCGGCGTGATCGGTATCTGCGACGGTATCGCGATGGGACATGAAGGCATGCGGTATTCCCTGCCCTCGAGAGAGAATATCGCCGATTCGATCGAACTGATGGTCCAGGCCCACCGTTTCGACGGGCTTGTCTGCATCGGTACCTGCGACAAGATCGTTCCGGGCATGCTGATGGCCGCGGTGCGATGCAACATCCCGACCGCCATACTTACGGGCGGTGCGATGCTCTCCGGTTACCAGGAAGGTAAAGACCGCTCCCTTATCGATATTTTTGAAGGAGTCGGGAGAGTTGCCGCCGGTCAGATGAGTGAACCTGAGCTCTGCGAGCTGGAAGGATGCGCCATGCCCGGCTGCGGGAGCTGCCAGGGACTGTATACGGCCAACACCATGGCCTGCATGACCGAAGCGCTGGGGATGTCGCTCCCGGGCTGTGCGGCGATACCTGCAGTTGATGCAGGAAAATTGCGTATCGCCAAAGAGACCGGCATGGCCGTTCTCGAGCTGGTCAGGAACAATACCCTTCCCCGCGGAATCATCAACAGGAAAAGCCTGCACAATGCGATACGGGTCGACATGGCCCTGGGGGATCTACGAACACGGTCCTTCACCTCATGGCGGTAGCAGCAGAAGCGGAAATTCCTCTCAGCCTTCAGGATTTTAATACTCTTGCGGATGCAATTCCCCATATATGCAACATGCAGCCTTCCGGTCCCCATTCCATGCAGACCCTCTACCGGGCCGGCGGAATTCCCGCGGTCCTCAAGCGGCTGGAGAAGTATCTCGAATCATCACCCACGATATCAGGAAAAGATATCCGCGAAATAGCGCACCAGGCGCGGGTAAAAGATCCGGCCATCATACAGGGAGTCGAAGACCCGGTGAGCTGACCGGCGGGCTTAAAATTCTCTTCGGATCCCTTGCGCCCGATGGTGCCGTCGTCAAATGCGCTGCAGTCCCGCGGGATATGTGGAAACATACAGGACCGGCCCGGGTTTATAACGGCGAGCAGGAAGCGATGAAAGCAATCCTGTCCCGTGAGATCCGGGAAGGTGATGTCATCGTCCTCCGCTACGAAGGTCCCCGGGGCGCCCCGGGCATGCCGGAAATGTTATCCCCGACATCGGCCCTGATGGGCTTTGGATACAACCGGGTTGTCCTTATAACGGATGGCAGGTTTTCCGGAGGCACGCGTGGCCCGTGTATCGGTCATGTGGCTCCTGAAGCGGCAGTCGGAGGACCGCTCGCGCTTGTACTGGACAACGATCTCATAGCGATTGACCTGTTTGAAAAAAGAATTGATCTCAAGGTGGAAGCCGGCATACTGGAACAAAGGAAGAAGATCTGGACCGCGCCTCATAAGGAGTTGTCCGGTGTGCTTGCACGGTATGCGAAGACCGTTGAACAGGCAAACCTGGGCGCAGTGCAGAAATAATCTCTCGGACAGTCTTTTTTACCAAAAATAATTTTTCGTGAACTTTTCGGGCAATGACAGCCTTGCAGGATCGTTCAAGCATCTGTACTGAGAAGAATTCCCGAAATATATTCAAAAGAATTGATTATTCGGTTGATATGAAATACGGGCCGACATCGTTGCGATGTCCCGTTCAACAGAAAAAAATAAGGTAAATTATGCTGTCACAGAATCGTAGATCTGTGTCAGATAGCGGGCTTCGAACACTGCAATGGGCGGTATGATGATCAGGAATACGATTGCTGCAATAAGCAGTCCGATCACTGAAAGTGCAAATATCAGCATAAGAAGGATGAAATAGATGATTGCGACAGGAATCCCGATAACGATGGCAACGATGATCAGTGCAATGATATAATTGACCCAGCCGATTTTTCCGATCTGTGCCAGTATTGCACTAAAATTGAATGCTTCACCAAATGTACCGCTTCGCGCAAACCGGATCAGTGCAAAGGGCAGGATGAGTCCGATGATAATAGCCACGATAATGTACACGATGGCGAATACAATTCCGGCGCCTGCCATCGCTCCACTGATGTCCCCGCTCATGGCAGAGGCAACAAATGCACCCGCCACAAGGAACTGGAGGATGAACAACGGAATCGAGTAGATGATGGATACGATAAATAACATTATCCCGTCGATAAACAATTTTCCCCAGTTATCAACCTCAGGTGCCGGTTTTACCCCCCGGTAGATCTGCATGATATACCCCGAAAGCGGGATACAGAGAATGAGGGTGGCAATGGCAAGCAGCAGCCAACGGTTCGTTTTTTCAATTACACCTTCTTTGGTATAATTGAATGATTCATTCAACATGTTTCCATAATCCATTTGATTCGCCTCAGTAATTCCGAACCATCCATGACATAGAAGCCACAAACGATTTAAATAAGCTATGACAACTTCGCAGAATATAAATTTATCGAATTTTGGAGGGTAGAATTCAAAAAGCGGGATGTATATCAGTGCCTGAAATAACGGACACCCGTAAAGACCATTGCCATGTGAAGGCGGTTGGCTGCATCGATAACTTCCTTGTCCCGTATCGAACCACCGGGCTGTACAAGGGCCGTGGCACCTGCTTCAGCGGCAACCTCAAGGGTGTCCGGGAACGGCAGGAATGCATCCGAAGCTACTACCGATCCCTTCAGGGAGGCGCATGCCTTCTGGATTGCAATCTTTGCTGAATCAACCCTGCTCGTCTGGCCGGCTCCGATACCAAGGGTCCGCCGCTGATCGGCGAAAATAATCGTATTGCTTTTGGTGTGTTTGCAGACTTTCCATGCGAGCTGGAGTGCTTTCATTTCATCGGACGAAGGATCACGATCGGTGATCACCTGCCAGTGCTCCTGATAGGTTGGTGTCCGCTGGACAAGAATGCCCCCGTCGATTGTCCTGAGTTCATCACCGTCACATTGCGGAGGAAGTGCAAGAACCCGCATCGTATCTTTCTTTTTCATGACCTCAAGGGCTTCCGGAGAAAAACGGGGAGCAACGATCACTTCCACATAGGTTTTGCAGATCTCCTCTGCAAGTGTCTTTTTCACCTCGCGGTTTACCGAGACAACCGATCCGTAGGCAGAGACCGGATCGACATCGCGGGCGGTTACATATGCATCAAGGATGTGGGAACCTACCGCTACCCCGCAGGGGTTATTGTGCTTGACGATGACAGCGGCGGTGTCATCAAACTCGCGGAGGAGTGCCACACCCGCATTGACATCGAGATAATTATTGTATGACATCTGTTTTCCCTGGATAGGTTCGGTGCCGGCGATGCCGTGTGTTCCGTACACGGCAGCCAGCTGATGCGGGTTCTCACCATAACGCAGGGATCTCCCGTGTCTGAACTGCAGGGACAATGTTGACGGGAACGGCGAGGTGAGCCGGTAGAGATAATTGCTGATTGCCGCGTCGTATGCAGCAGTGCGGGCAAATGCTTTTTTTGCCAGTTCCAGGCGCTGGCTCTCCGGGATATCTCCGGTTTTTATTGAGGAGATAATGCCAGGATAATTTTCAGGATCGATAACTACGGCCACATTCCGGTAATTTTTTGCTGCGGCACGGATCATTGCTGGTCCGCCGATATCAATAAATTCGACCAGTTTATCGAGATCCATCTCCTCCCGGGACATTGCTTCGAACGGGTACAGGTTTACCACGAGAAGGTCGATGTGGTTGATCCCGTGTTTTGCCATGACCGCATCATCGATCTGCCGCCTCCCGAGAAGACCGCCGTGGACTTTGGGATGCAGGGTCTTGACCCGGCCATCCATCATCTCCGGGAACCCGGTATAGCTCGATACTTCGGTATATTTGATATGAGCGCCTGCAAGTGCCTTACCTGTCCCTCCGGAACTCAGGATAGTATATTGGTGTGCCGTAAGCTGCTGTGCAAGTTCAATGATACCGGTCTTGTCCCAGACCGAAAGCAGTGCCCACTTCATGGTCTTATGTATGATGAACAGGAGAGAAAAAGGTATGCAGATCGCAAAATACCGTCAGTCCTCGCAGCCATCGGGTCTTCATCGAGCTTATCAGAATTGTCTGGATAGACCGGATATATCTTCCAAACAAACGATAAATTATTGCTGAATACCTATTCACTAAACCAATTGCGCCCTGTTCTGGAAAACAACCGCAATCTGGGGGTTCTTTGATGTGGACGATGCAAGTTCTTATATAGAACTACAATGCAATAGATATTGGAACATCGAATGGGATGTACTATGAACGAGGCAGAAAACAGGCCTGAACAGCCTGACAGGACCGGGCCGGATATTACCGGAAAATCTCCAGCGGAGCCATCGGCCGAACGGGAAGAAACGGATTTGCAGAAGAAAGCATACACCGAGCTGAACGATCGTTTCCTCCGGCTGGCTGCGGATTTTGAAAATTTCAGGAAACGCAGCGAGAGGGAGCGTGAATCGCTCGTTTCCCTGGCAAATGAACGGTTCGCTGTCGACCTCCTCGAGGTCATTGACAACCTGGACCGGGCACTCAGGACCGATGATGCACATCTCCGGGAAGGGATTGGACATGTTCACCAGCTCCTCCAGTCCCAGTTGCAGCGCCATGGCGTTCATCCCATAGATTCACTCAGAAAAACATTCAACCCTGCAGAACACGAGGCGGTTGCCCATGTACTGTCGGATGAAACTGCCGGTACCGTGATCGATGAAGTAGCACGCGGGTATCGTATGCACGACAAAGTAATCAGGTACGCAAAGGTAGCAGTATCCAAAGGAAACCAGAAAGATCAGGAGGCATAAAGCATGGCAAGAGAGAAGGTTCTGGGAATCGATCTGGGAACAACCTTTTCCTGTATGTCGATCATGGAGGCCGGGAAGCCCATCGTCATCCCGAACTCGGAAGGAGGTCGGACGACCGCATCCATTGTCGCATTTACCAAGGAAGGAGAACGGCTGGTAGGCAGCCTTGCCAAGCGGCAGGCAGTGACCAATCCCCAGCGAACCATCCAGTCAATCAAGAGGAAGATGGGGACCGGTGAGAAGATCGCTATTGACGGCAAGAATTATACCCCGCAGGAAATCTCTGCAATGATCCTGCAGAAACTCAAGATCGATGCCGAGGCCTATCTTGGCGAGAAGATCTCCAAGGCCGTCGTCACGGTCCCCGCGTATTTCAACGATGCCCAGCGACAGGCAACCAAGGAAGCCGGCCAGATTGCCGGCCTTGAGGTGCTGAGGATCATCAACGAGCCGACAGCAAGCGCACTTGCGTACGGTATCGACAAGGAACATGACGTGACCGTCCTTGTCTACGATCTCGGGGGCGGGACATTCGATGTATCAATCCTGACCCTGGGTGACGGCGTATTTGAAGTCAAATCCACGGCCGGAAATAACCATCTTGGCGGCGATGATTTTGACAAACGTGTCCAGGATTATCTGATCGAAGAGTTCAGGAAAAAGGAAGGCCTCGACCTGCGCAATGACCCGTACGCCATGCAGCGCCTGAGGGATGCATCGGAGAACGCAAAGATCGAGTTGTCCCAGCGGCAGAGTACGAACATCAACCTCCCGTACATCACTACGGATTCCAGCGGCCCCAAGTTCCTGAACACCGACCTGACCAAGGCAAAGCTCGAGCAGCTGATCGGGGACCTCGTCGAATCGACGGTCGGCCCGGTCAAACAAGCCCTGAGTGATGCAAAACTGGAACCCAAGGACATCGACCATGTCCTGCTTGTCGGGGGTTCAACCCGTGTCCCGCTCGTCCAGGATACTGTCCGGAAACTTCTTGGAAAAGAGCCGGACAAGGGGATCAACCCGGATGAATGCGTGGCACTCGGCGCAGGCATCCAGGGAGTCGTCCTGACCGGTGAGACGAAGGATATCGTGCTGCTTGACGTCACACCGCTTACCCTTGGCATCGAGACCCTCGGGGGCATTGCGACCAAGCTCATCGAGCGGAACACGACCATCCCGACCCGGAAGAGCCAGATCTTCTCCACCGCTGCCGACGGGCAGACCAGTGTCGAGATCCATGTCGTCCAGGGTGAGCGTGCCCTTGCCAAGGATAACTTCACGCTCGGCAGGTTCCAGCTGACCGGCATTCCCCCTGCCCCCCGGGGCATACCGCAGATCGAAGTCACGTTCGACATCGATTCAAACGGCATCATCCACGTATCCGCAAAGGACATGGGGTCCGGCAACCAGCAGGCGATCTCCATCAAGGGTGACAGGAAACTCTCCGAAGAGGATATCAGGAAGATGATGGACGCCGCCAAGCAGTTCGAGGCGGACGACAAGAAGAAGCGCGAGGAGATCGAGCTGCGCAACCAGGCAGATACGGCAGTCTTCACAGCGGAGAAGATGCTCAAGGAAAGCGGAGACAAAGTCGAAGCTGCTGACAAGACCAAGGTGGAAGAGGGCATTGCGGCGGTCAAGAGTGCCCTGCCCGGTGAGAACCTCGACGAGATCAGGAAATCGATGGAATCCCTCACCGAAGCTGTTTATGCGGCGACTACCAAGATCTACCAGAAGATGCAGGCAGAACAGGCAGCCCAGCAACAGCCGGGTGCCGGTCCTGCACCCGAAGAGGAGAAGAATACCGACGACAATGTTGTCAATGCCGATTATAAGGTAAAAGAAGAGTGAGCTGTTCGATGAGTGCGGGAGATTATTACGATACCTTAGGTATTCCCCGGAATGCCGACGACAAGGAGATCAAGAAAGCCTACCGCAGTCTCGCACGGAAATACCACCCGGATGTCTGCAAGGACCCCGGTGCGGAAGAGAAGTTCAAGAAGATCAACGAGGCCTACAGCGTCCTTTCCGACGAGCAGAAGAAAGCCCAGTATGACAACATGGGCCACGAGACATTCACCAATGCCTCGAAGGGCTCCTATACCGGAGGAGGCGGATTTGGCAACGGAGGGTTCCATACCGATTTCTCCGGTTTCGGTGACATCTTTGATTTCTTCGGCGGGGGAGGCCAGCGGAGATCGGGTCCCCAGCCCGGCGCCGACCTGCTGATGCGCATCCAGATCCGGCTCGAGGATGCGGTAACCGGCACCGACCGGGAGATCGAGGTGATGCACTCGGAGCCCTGCGCCGCCTGCAGCGGTTCCGGCAGTGAGACCAAACGGCTGAATGTCTGTCCGCGGTGCGGCGGGAGCGGCCAGATGCGCCAAGCGACCAGTTCACCGTTCGGGCAGTTTGTGAGGATGTCAACCTGTTCCCAGTGCGGCGGCAGGGGAAAGATCCCCGAGAAAGTATGCAGGGAATGCCATGGTTCGGGCCACAACCGTGTCAAGAGGAAAGTGTCGGTGCACGTACCCGCGGGCATTGATAACGGGATGCGGCTGCGGATGGAAGGGTACGGGGAGGCCGGGGACTATGGGGCAGCGAACGGCGACCTGTTCCTGGAAGTGTATGTCCAGCCCCACGATCGTTTCATCCGTTCCGGCGACAACCTGGAGACATCGATCGATATCAGTCCGTCACAAGCGGTTCTCGGGACAGAGATCGGGATCGAGACCATCGACAAGCGTCACATCGATCTCAAAGTTCCCGCCGGGGTTCAGTTCAACACGGCTCTCAAGATTGCCGGGGAAGGGGTCAAACGGCGGGGAAAACCCGGCGACCTTCTTGTCCGGGTCAGGATTGTAACCCCGAAATCGATCAGCAGCGAGCAGAAGGAACTGTACCAGAAACTGGCGGAACTGGAGGGGAAGAGCGGCGGCGGGAGCAGTTTCTTCTCGGGTATCATGGGAAAAAAGAAGCCCAAAAAATAGACAAAAATACCCTTTTACTCCCTTTCCTGGCACACCTATTTGAGTGCCCGGGTAAAAGGTGATCAGGATGAAGCTGCTCTTTGAGCTTTCCGGAGAGAATCCCACTCTCCCTTTTGCCGAGATCGGATGCGTTGGAACGGTAATCGATCAGCGCCTGCAGGTCGCGGTTGCCGAATGTCCTGACCCGGGAGCAGCACTGCGCCTTGCCATGACGCGGATCGTGCTCGAGTACCTCGGGGAGTGCGAACCGGATCCCGCCTCATTCCGGGAACTGCTCAGGGAACTGGCACTGGAAACAACGCGGACCTTTGCCGGGAGGGTAAAGAAAGTCCACGGGGGCTGCTATGAACGCAACCCCCGGTCGCAGCGGGAATTCGAACGACTTATCGGAACCATGGTTCAGGACCGGTCTCCCTTACTTCCCCGGAAACGGAATACCGGGCAATACTCTCGGAAGACCGCTGCTATTTTGGCAGGGTGCTGTTCCCGATCGACCGGGCTGCGTACGATGTCCGGAACCCCGGGAAACGCGACTTCTTCCACCCGGGGGTCATGATGCCACGGATGGCACGGACTCTGGTCAATATCGCGAACGTACAGCCGGGCGATATCGTCCTGGACCCGTTCTGCGGGACCGGGGGGCTCCTGATCGAAGCAGAACTGCTCGGCATGCAGACTCTCGGAAGTGATTTCGATCCCTTCATGATCGCGGGAAGCCGTGTGAATACCCAAAAAACCGAGGTTTTCCTGGGAGATGCGGCATCGCTCCCCATCAGGGACCGGAGCGTGGACAGCGTAGTGACGGATTTTCCGTACGGCCAGTCGGTCTGCATCAGGAAGACCGACACCATGGACCAGCTGTACGGCGACGCCCTTGGCGAGATCCGGCGTATATTACGCCCCCACCGGCGTGCCGTTGTCGTCACCCACCGGGACATCTCCGGCATTGCCGCACAGTACATGACGGTGCTGCAACTGCATAGCCAGCGTGTTCATAAAAGCCTTACCCGCCAGGTACTGGTTCTGACGGCCTGAATAAGATCGGGTGCTTAAAAAAAAAGAATTCTTTTTCTCCATTCAGAATACATAATCAGCTTGATATGAAGATGCGTTTTTCAGTTCACCCTGCGGTATTCGCAATGATCGCCCTGTCTGCGCTCTGCGCCCCGGCGCTTGCCTATTCCAGCGATGCGACCGGGTGGTACGGACAGGGGAATGCGCTGCTCACGGCGGGAAATTATTCCGGAGCAATTACCGCCTTTGATCATGCTGTCGCTATTGAACCATCCTATTTTGAGGCATGGGATGCCAAGGCGGATGCACTCAACCGGGAGGGCAGATTCTCTGATGCACTGGCTGCATCCACCCAGGCACTGGATATCAATCCCGGCTATGCCCATGGCTGGATCAACCAGGGGCAGATTCTCTATAATATCGGTTATGTCTATGAAGACCAGAAGAACGACCTTGCCACGGCGAATGAATACTATAACCGGCAGCTCCTTGCGTTCGACAAGGCGATTGAACTCGATCCCAATAATGCAGACGCCTGGTTCAACAAAGGCTATGCCCTTGCCGGCCTGAAGAGGTATGACGAGGCAATAGCGGCGTTTGACAAAGTCCAGGAACTCGATCCAAGTTACCCGAAAATTGCCCAGAATAAGCAGATCGCACAGCAACTCAAAGACCGGGCGACACCGGATTATGTGAAATACGCCCCGGTAATCGCCGGCGTTGCCGTCATCCTCATCGGCATTGCAGTATGGTTCGTATTTCTCCGGGAAAAAGAAGAGTAATACGTTCCTGTCAGAATTTTTTTTGAAGTTTTTCTGCTCTGGAGAAATCATCAAAAATTACCTGACGCTCCAGGGGCTTCGAAGAACTCAGATGAGTTCTTCTCTTCAATCACGGTTCTGATGAACCATTCAGACTTCACTCGAAGAATTCAGGAAATTCTTCTCATCCTCCTGGTTCTGATGAACAAGTCGGATTTCGAAGTCGGAGAGGTTTCTCAAAACCTTGACGATGAGAAGGTAGGCATCAGCCGACCTTCGAAGAACTCGATGAGTTCTTCTCATCCTCTTGGTTCTGATGAACCATTCGGAGGCGCAAGGGGGGGGCGACTATTCCTCATGGATCAGGTTTTCTGCAGAAATTATTTTCAGTCTCCCTGCAGATCCTAATGAAACAGCATAAAAAAGGGGACAATCGATCCTATCGCGCCTTGTCATAACAGATCTTTGCTTCGTCGTGTTTCCCGATTTTGTCAAGGATATCCCCGATATCGTTCCAGATCTCCTTGCGTCCGGGATCGATCTCCAGCGCACGTTTGTAGGAGCTGAGTGCATCCTGGTACATCCCCATCTCCTGGAGCGCCCTTCCCTTGTGGATCCAGGCATCGACGAATTCGGGCTGGATAGTGATCATAGCATTGAACGATTCCACGGCCTCGGCATTCCGTCCCAGGGCAATCAGCGCACTTCCCTTGGTAAAGTACGTGATGGAGAACGTGGGATCTGTCAGCAGTGCATGGTCATAGGAATCGATGGCAGCCTCATATTTCTGCTGCGATGACAGGACCATCCCATGCCGGGTCCATGCTACTGCGTTTTCCGGGTCCAGCTGGAGCCCGCGATCATAGGCGGCTTCCGCATCGGGATATTTCCCAAGATCGTAGAACGCGTTCCCTTTGCCCATCCATGCTTCGGCAAGGTTCGGGTCCTGGTCGAGTGCCTTGTCGAATGCCTCGATCGCATCCCGGTACATCCCGAGCTCGGACAGGGAGTTTCCCTTGTGGGCAAATACCTCGGGACGGTGGTCGATCTCCAGTGCACGGTCGTACGACTGTATTGCCTCGCGATATTGTTCGAGTGCTGCATACGCCATCCCTTTCTGGTCATGGAGAGTCGATACCCGGGGCACGATCTCCAGTGCATGGTCAAAGGCGGTGATCGCGGCGTCAAAGTTGCCCTGTTCGGAGAGTGCCCGGCCTTTCCAGAACAAGGACTGCCAGCAGGAAGGATTGATATCGATGGCACGGTCGAAAGCAGTCGTTGCCGCAGTCGGGTTCCCGAGTGATACGAGTGCCCGGCCTTTCTCATAAATGGCGCTGGCATTCCCGGGGCTGAGTGCGAGTGCCTGGTCGAAGGATGCGATGGCATCCTTGAACTTTCCGAGATGCATCAGGGATCTCCCGCGTTCATAGATCGCTTCCGCATACTCCGGCTGGATCCGGAGTGCGGCATTGAACGCAGTCACTGCGTCATCGAAACGCCCGATGGAGGCAAGGGCAACACCCTTGTGATAATATGCCTCGGCATACCGGCTGTTGTTTGCGAGAGCGCGATCGAATGCCGGAATCGCTTTCTCGTAGTCTTTCCGCTCGAGAAGGGCTAAGCCCTTGTAATACCAGGCTTCAGGATAATCCGGCTGGATCGAGAGCGCCTGCTCGAACGCCCCGATCGCCTCCTCATGCCGGTTCACGCGGATCAGGGCGGTGCCCCGGAAGAGATATGCCGCGGGATAGGAAGGATTGATGGAGAGGGCGCGATCGTAATCCTGGATTGCCAGATCGTACTGGCCGAGACCTGCCCGGGAAATACCACGGTAGAGCCAGGCTTCGGGATAATTCTCCTTCAGGGAAAGTGCCCGATCATACGCCACCACCGCTTCGTTATTCATGGAGAGCATGGCGAGAGCACGGCCTTTCTGGTACAGCGCACTGGCGCAGTCCGGGCGTTGCACCAGTGCCGATTCAAGGTTTTTAATGGCTTCGTGATATTTCCCGAGCCGGAGGAATGAGACTCCCAGGTAATAACCCGCGCTTGCGTCTTTCGGGTCGATACCGAGAGCTTTTAAGAAGAAAGTGATCGCATCCTGGTCCCTGCCGAGCGATGAGAGGGCAATGCCCTTTCCGGTCCACAGCCGGGCCAGGTTGGGACGGATCTTCAGGCCCTGGTCAAATGCCCGGACTGCGTCATCGAACTGCGAGAGTCGTGTGAGGGCAATACCCTTTTGGTACAGTGCGTCAACGGATTTTGGCTGGATGGACAATGCCTTATCGAATGCAACCACCGCATCGGGGAACATCCCCATCTGATAAAGAGTCCTGCCCTTGTCGTACCAGGCAGATACCTGCTCCGGCCGTAGTTCAAGAGCCCGGTTGAATGCCTCGATCGCCTCCCCGTACCCGGAGACAGCGTACAGGGCACTTCCCTTGAGGTACCAGGCATCGGCATTGGCCGGATCGATCCCGAGCGCACTGACATAGGCTTCAACGGCGTCGTTGTGCCTGCCCAGCTCCACAAGCGTCCTGCCACGGTGAAGCCATGCTTCAATGGATCCCGGGGAGTACTGGATGACCCGGTCAAACGCTTCGAGCGCATCCTGAAACTTTCCGGTCTCATAAAGCGAACGTCCTTTCTGGAAATAGGCATGCCAGTTACCGGAATCAAGATCGATATTTTTACTGAACGCGATAATTGCCTCATCGTGACGGCCGAGGCTGGCAAGGGCCAGGCCCTTCTCGTAATAGACACTCGCATAGTTCCTGTCCAGCTTGAGCACTTTGTCGAATGTCTTGACGGCTTCCCGGTACATGCCGAGTGCTGAAAGGGTCCGGCCCTTGTCGTTCAATGCTTCGGTATAGGAGGGATCGATCTCCAGTGCACGGTCAAATACCTTGATGGCGTCCTCATGTTTTCCCAGTTTCTCAAACGCAGCGCCCTTCAAATGGAGGGAAGGCACATGCAGCGGCTGGATGGCGAGTGCCTGGTTGTACGCGTCTATCGAATCTTTCGGACTGCCAAGGCTGTCAAAAGAGCGGGCTCTCAGGAACAGTGCATCGAAATAATCCGGTCTGATACGGATTGCCTGGTTGAAGGCAAGGATGGCATCCTCGTGGCGGCCCAGGCGGGCAAGGGCCTCTCCCTGTTCGTGCCAGGCCCTCGCATCATCCGGATTCAGGGTGAGCAGGTGCTGGAACGACTCTACGGCTTCCGCATACCTGCCAAGGGCGGCATACGAAGCGGCACGGTAATACCATGCATTGTTGTTTTCCGGATCCGACAGGAGGGCCTTGTCAAAGGCACCGATGGCCTCCTCATACCGGGTCATGTCATACAGGGTCCTCCCTTTCTCGTACCATGCTGCGGTATGCTGCGGGGAACTCTCGATGACCCTGTCAAAAGACCGGATTGCGCTGTCATACGAACCAAGCGCGTAGAATGCATGTCCCCTTCCGATCAATGCATCCGCATCATCCGGGCGCAGGTCCAGCACCTGGTCAAATGCCGGTATGGCTTCGTCCGCCTTCCCCATCCTCGCAAGCACGATCCCCTTATGGTACCAGATATCCGGGTCCGCCCGGTTGAGGGCGATCGCTGCATCGAACGCCGTAACGGCATCTGCGTTCCTGTCGAGAAGCATAAGCGAGAGTCCGCGCAGGAATGCCGGTTCGAAACGGTCGGGCATCCTTGCAGCCGATTCTCCGAACACTTTTTCAGCTTCGTCGTGGCGATCGAGATGGGCAAGGGCGATACCCTTCTCCAGCAGCAGCTCCCCGCCAGAAGGTTCGATACCGAGGGCAGTGTCAAAGATCCTGATCGCTTTATCGAACTGCCCGAGCCGGGAGAGGGCTTTTCCTTCCGAGAGCAGGATTTCTGTATTACCGGTATCGATCTTCCGTGCCTTTTCAAAGGCCTCCACGGCCTCTGCATCATTGCCGAGGTGTTCGGATGCGGTGCCCCGGCGGTACCATGCCCCGGAATGACCGGGCATCCGCGAAAGAGCGCTGTCAAATGCGCTGATCGCCTCAGTGTACCGTCCCAGATGCTCAAGGGACAGCCCCCGGTTGAAATAACCCTCAGAAAATTCCGGGTCAAGGGCGACTGCCCGGGTAAAGCAGGTCAGCGCATCTTCATGGCGTCCGAGTTCTGACAGGGCAAGGCCCAGTGCAAAATGGGATTCTTTTCTCTGGTCATCGAGATCCAGGGCCTCTCCGAATTCGGACACTGCGGCAGGATAATCTCCAATCCTGGAAAGGACGATTCCTTTTTCAAAGTGGGCATCATAGGACCGGGAATCGATGGAGATTGCCCGGTCGAGGGCGGTTATCGCTTCATCAAAATTCCCGAGACGTACAAAGCAGAGGCTTTGCTGATACCATGCATCAAAGAGCGCGGGGTCGAGGTCGAGGGCCGTGCCCAGCGCAGAAGCTGCATCCTCGAACCGTCCCAGGTGATACAGTGCCAGTCCCTTATGGTAGAGTGCAGGTATGTCCGATGATTTGACGGAAAGGGCGGCGTCGAAGGCCATGAGCGCGTCCTTGTACTGGGAGAGCCGCTCCAGGGCAAGCCCTTTCTGGTAAAATGCCGTGGTGAAGTGCGGATCGATCGCGGTGGTGTTCTCGAAGGCCTGGATCGCATCACGGTCACGACCGAGGTGCGTCAGTGCAAGACCCTTATCATACCATGCATTGGCATATTTCCGGTTGATGGCAATCGCGCTTTCGTAGGATGCGACCGCGTCTTCGTACCTGCCAAGTTCGGATAATGCAATACCCCGGTCATACCAGCCATTTGCATTCTGGGGTTCCAGCTCTACGGCACGGGACAAGGCAGCGACCGACTGTTCGAACTGCCCGAGCGAGAGGAGGGAACTTCCTTTTCTGAGCCATGCCCCGGCGCAGGCATCGTCGGAGATGAGTACATGGTCAAAACAGGAGATCGCTTCCCGGTACCTGGTCAGCTCGATAAGTGACCTCCCCTTCAGATACCACGGGGTCGCACTATCGGGCGTAAGGGCGACAGCCCGGTCAAAGGATGCCAGGGATTCGTCAAACCTGCCCAGATCGTGGAGTATGCTTCCTTTCAGCGTCCAGACACCGGCATCATTGTTCTCATAACTCAGTGCGTCTTCAATCGACCGGAGTGCATCCTCGAACCGTGACAGCCGGACAAGGGACCGCCCTTTTTGGTAGAGTACGGAGGCATTATGGGGACTGAGTTCCAGCATTTTGTCATACGCCCTGAGAGCATTATCGTATTTCCCCATCCCGGCATAGGATATGCCTGTCTGGTATACTGCATCGGAGAGCGATGCATCATGCGTAAGTGCCTGCTTATAGGAGCGTATGGCTTTCTCGTACCTGCCGAGAGCCTGCAGTGCCAGACCCTTATGATAATGGGCCCGGGCATATTCCGGTGCGTATTCGAGTACATAGTCAAATGACCTGATGGCATCGGGATATTTACCGATCCGTGCAAGGGCCAGGCCCCGGTACTGCGCTGCTTCATAGAACGTGGAATCAAGTTCCAGGGCATGGCTGAAGGATCGTACTGCCTCTTCATCGTTCCCCAGCTCGGACAGTGCCAGGCCCTTGCCGAATGCGGCCTGCGCATATTTCGGATCGAGTTCAAGCGCTTTGTCAAACGCGCCGGTTGCCTGGGAATAATCCCCGAGCCGGGAAAGGGCCAGCCCCTTGTCGTTCCATGCAGCCGCATCGAGTGGTGAGAGATCAATGGTCCTGTTGAATGATTCCAGTGCATCCTGCCACCTGCCAGCCTGCATGAGGGAATTGCCCCGGTAATAATGGAGCTCGCCCGTGTTCATCCCCCGGGTAACAGCGAGGTCGAATGCTGCTACTGCTTCATCATTGCGGTTGAGGACAGAGAGCATGAGCCCCTTATGGTAATACGCTTCCAGCAGGGCAGGCTGCAATTCCAGCGCACGTTCGAGTGCTGGGATCGCTTCGTCATATCTTTTGAGCGAACCCAGTTCGCGTGCCCTGTTATACCATGCAACTGCGCAGGCATCATCTATACCCACCGCCATCTCGAATGCAGAGAGCGCGTCCTTGTGGAGATTCATCGCCGAAAGGCCGATTCCCTTGTAGTACCATGCGGAAGCATTTCCCTGGTCGAGGTTGATCAGTTTCTCGAACATGGCGTGGGCATCCTCCCAACGGCTGATACGGAGATATGCCTTCCCCCGGAAGAGGAGGGCGAAGGGGTTATGGGATTTGCGTTTCAGCGATTTGCCCAGGGATTCCACTGCTTCCTTGTACCGGGAAAGGCGGTACAGGGAATACCCTTTGCAGGCCAGAAGTTCCGGGTTCGCCGTATCGCTCTCCAGCGCCCGGTCAAGTTCAATGACAGCGTCCTCGTACCGGGCAAGTTTTACCAGAACCCTGCCCCGGCCTTTATGTGCCCGCTCGTTTTCCGGGTCCAGCGCGAGCACCCGGTCAAATGCGGAAATGGCGTCCTGGAACCGGTCGAGGTTTGTCAGCGACTCCCCTTTCACGAGCTCCGAGCGGGCATTGCGTGGATCGAGGGCGAGCGCCCGGTCCGCGGATGCGACGGCTGCCTCAAACCGGCCCAGCCCGGACAGGCAGATTCCCTGTTCGGTATGGACGTCTGCAGTATTCATCCCGAGCGCAATACAGCGGTCGAATGCCTCAAGAGCCGCCTCGGTCTTGTCCAGACGGGTCAGGGCAAGGCCCTTTTCGAACAGAATCTCCGCAGTGTCCGGCCTGATGGAAAGGAATCCGTCAAAAGACTCAATCGCCTGTTCGTATTTTTCAAGGATGACCAGCACCCTGCCTTTTTCCTGCCAGGCTTCGGGGTTTGACGGATTGATCTCGAGGGCGCGGGCAAATGCGAGTACTGCTTCTTCATACTGGTGACTGAGTATCTGTGCAAAACCCTTGTACAGGAATGCCCGTTCGCAATCGGGAGAGATGCGGTTGACTTTCGCGTAGGCCGCGATCGCCTCCTTGTACGACCCGAGATGATCCCGTGCCCGGGCGAGACCATAGACGGCAGTGAGGTCACGGGGATGCATGGACAATACCCGCTCGAAGGCTGTTACCGCCTCCTGGTAACGTCCGAGGGCAGAAAGGGTCCTCCCGTTCTCGAGGAAGGCATCGGTAAAGTCCGGCATGAGCCGGTTTGCCTCGTCGAACGCTGCCGCGGCCTCGGGCAGTCTCTTCTGGCGGAAGAGGGCGATACCCTTGTGGTAGAGCGCCTCCCCGAAACCGGGATCCAGCAGGAGGGCCCGGTCAAGTGCCGCGATCGCCTCGTCATCATTCCCAAGGCTGATGTGTGCCCGGCCCTTGTAAAACCAGGTATGCGGGTTATCCGTCTCGATCTCAAGCGCATTGTTGTAGGAAAGGACTGCTTCCTGGAAACGCTCCACGGCAAACAGGCAGAACCCCCTGATCAGCCAGGCGTTTGCTATTTTCGGGTTTGCCTCAAGCGTCTTTGTCAGGATCTCGATCGCGTCGCTGAATTTCCCGAGTTCGGCAAGGGCCAGCCCCTTGTGGTACAGGGCATCCCGGTTGCCGGGGTCGACTTCAAGGGCCTGGGAAAATGCATTCTGCGCATCTTCCTGTCGCCCTAGTGCCGTAAGTGCAAGGCCTTTCTGGTACAGGGGTTCGGATTTCAGGAGATCGATAGTGAATGCTGCATCGAACGCGGCGATTGCAGCCTCGAAATTCTCGAGCCGGACCAGTGCCAGGCCCTTCTCATACAGGACCGAGCCGTCATCCGGGTTGATTTCCAGGGCGATGTTGAAGGAAAGGACCGCCTCATCCAGCATCCCGAGATCGGCAAGGGCGATCCCTTTATGGTAAAATGCCGGGGCATAGTCGGGGATCAGGACAAGGACCCGGTCGAACGATTCCACGGATTCGAGGAACCGGCCAAGGCGGGTGAGGGAAAGCCCGCGGTCATAATGGGTCTTCGCAATCGACGGGTCGATCTCGATCGAGCGGTCGAACGCTGCGACCGCATCGTCGAACCGTTCAAGATCCGCAAGGACCATGCCTTTGCTGTGCCATGCTTCCGGAGACTCCGGACTGACAGAGACAGCGGTCTCAGCTGCTGATAACGCCTCTTCATGCCTGCCGAGATCGTGCAGGGCAAACGCCTTGTAGAGCGCAGCCTTATCAAGGTTCGGATCGGATTCGAGCGCATGGTCGAATGCATCAAGGGAGTCCTGGTAGCGGCCGAGGGTATAGAGAGCAAGTCCCCTCTGGTAATGAGCCGGGGCATACCCGGGCACGAGGGAGAGGCACCGGTCCAGCACCGGGATCGCATTGTTCTGCTGTTCCAGCCGGATCAGGGCAAGGCCGTGGTTATACCATACCATCGCATCGGAGGGATCGAGATGTTCGGCCAGCTCGAATTCGGGAAGGGACTCTTCATACTGTGAAAGATCCAGGAATGCGAGCCCCTTGCGGTAATGAGCTTCGGCAGAATCCGGATCCAGCCGGATTGCCAGAGAATATTCCTCGATCGCTTCCCTGTGCTGGGAGAGGCCTGAAAGCGCCCGCGCCCGGTAATAATGGGCCTGGAAGTTGTGTGCATTTTCCGCGAGGGTCTTGTCAAAATCATGGATTGCGTCACGGTATTTTTCCAGGTAATACAGTGCGATACCCTTGCGGAGCCGGGCATCGGCATATTTCGGTTTTAACCGGAGGGTCTGGTCAAAGGCGAAGACCGCATCGCTGTACCGTTTCAGGTCGGCGTAGGATTTGCCCTTGTGATAGAATGCCAGGGCATTCTCGGGGTCATAGATGAGCGCCCTGTCAAAGGCTTCGAGCGCTTCTTCGAACCTCCCGGATTTTTCCAGGGCAATACCGCGGTTGAAGTGACCGGGTGCATTGCTGGTGTCTTTCGCCAGGTTCCTGTTGAATGCATCGAGCGCATCGGAATATCTCCCCGTCTTCAGGAGCGCAAGACCGAGGGAATAAAAGGCCTCCGTGTAGGAAGGCTCGATCTCGATCGCCCGGTTCAGTGATGTGATGGCATCCGGGTACCTGCCGATCTCGATCAGGGATTTACCCTTGTAATACCATGCCGGGGCGTACTCGGGCAGGATTGCAATGGTCTTCTCGAAGTTGACGATTGCGTCCCGGTGATCCCCGAGTTTTGCCAGGGCCAGACCTTTATGGTACTGGGCCTCCCCGTTTTTCGGGTCGATCTCGAGCAGGATCTCAAAGACATGGATCGCACTTTCGACACGATCCACTTTTTCGAGTGCCAGTCCCTTGTAGTAGAATGCTTCGATGCTCCGCTGGTTGAGCGAGATCGCGCTGTCAAAGGCATCGATCGCATCCTGGTACCGGCCCATGTCATACAGTGCCCTGCCGTTCCGGATCCAGCCGGCCTCGTTTTCGGGTTCGATTTTCAGTGACGTGGCATAGGCAAGGATCGCTTCGTCCGTCCTGCCGATCCGGTACAGCGCATCACCCTTGCGCATCCAGATCGTACAGAGCGCGGGATTTATGTCGAGGGCACGTGTGTAGGCACCGATGGCGTCCTGGATCCTGCCGAGATCGAACAGGGCATTCCCTTTCCTTACCCACCCTTCAGCGAGATTGGCATTGATCTCCAGCGCCTTGGTATAGGCATTGATGGATTCCGCTTTCTGGGACTGGCTGGAAAGGGCATCTCCTTTCTGCATCCAGGTTTCAACGAGTGTCGGATTGAGCGAGAGGATGCGGTCATCCGTTTCGATGACCTCGGGGTAACGGCCGAGCACAAAGAGGGAATTCGCCTTGCATATCATCGCTTCGATCAGCGAGGGGTTTGCCGCAAGGCTCCGGTCGAGCAGCGGCAGTGCCTCCTCATGCCGCGACAATGCGGAAAGGGCAATCCCCTGGTACATATACCCGTCAGTCAGTAACGGGTCGAGCCGCGTTGCCTGCGAGAGTGTCGAGACCGCGTTGTCATACTGTTTGGACTGGAGATAGGCAAGTCCCATATAATAATACGAGTTCGCATTGTCCGGATCGAGTGCCAGGGCGCTTGAAAATGCCTTCACAGCCTCGTCATACCGTTCCCTCTGGATCAGGGCGATCCCTTTGAAATGGTATGCCAGTGCGCTGGCCGGGTCCAGTGAGATGGAACTTTCAAACGCTTTTATCGCATCGTCGAACCGTTCCCGCCCGGCGTACGCGATACCCAGGTAATAGAAACCGGAAGCATTCTCCGGTTCGAGGGCAAGTGCAGACTCGAACGCCGTTATTGCATCATCGTACCGTTCTCTCTGGGCAAGGGCAACCCCCTTGCTGTACAGTATCCGGGGATCGTCCGGTGAGAGTTCCAGGGCCTGGTCATAGGACACGACCGCTTCGAGAGGTTTGCCCAGTCGCGAGAGTGCGTTCCCTTTCTCAAAGAGTGCCCGGGCGCATTTACGGTTGATCTCAAGGGTCCTGTCAAACGAGCGGACCGCCTCGTCGTAACGTCCCAGTGCAGAGAGGGCCAGTCCCTTGTAACACAGGGCATACACATCGCGGGGATCCTCGTCGAGTGCCTTGTTGAAAATAGCGATTGCCTCGTCATACCTGCCGAGGGTGTGCAGGGCAATGCCTTTCCGGACCGCGGCTTCCGTATGCTTCGGGTTGAGCCCGAGGCATTTGTCGAAGGCAGCCATCGCGCCCTCGAGCTGCCCGAGATGCGCAAGCGCAATTCCCTTATGAAGCCATCCTTCGGTCAGCGCCGGGTTCTGTTCAAGTGCTTCATCGAACGCTGTGACGGCTTCCTGGTACCGCAGCAGGTTGAAAAGGGCGAGGCCTTTTTCATACCGTGCATTGGTATTTTGCGGGGATATGGCCAGGACGGAATCGAAGGCTGTCACGGCATCGGTGAACCGGCCGAGACGGGCAAGGGTCAGGCCGCGGTGGTAGAGCGCAAGGGTATGGGTTGGATCGATCTCCGATGCCTGCCCGAATGCAGAGATCGCGTCCTCGTACCTGCCCAGCTGGACCAGTACGAGGCCGCTCTGATAATGCGCATTGATATAGTTCGGGTTGATGGCAACGGTCTTCGCGAACGCATCGAGTGCCTGTTCGTACCGCCCGAGCCTGACGAGAACCGTCCCCTTGTCGTACAATGCCTGGGAATACGAGGGCCTGAGTTCCAGACCGCGGTCGAACGATTCAAGCGCATCCTCAAACCGTCCTATTTTCGCCAGCTGGAGCCCTTTCTGGTGGAATGCCTGCGCGTTCTTCGGATCGAATGCAACGGTACGGTCGAATTCCTGGATTGCATCCTCATTCCTCCCGAGCTTGGAGAGCGCGAACCCCTTCTGGTAGAGTGCATCGGAAAAGCCCGGGTTGATCCGCAGGGCACGGTCATAGGCTTCCACGGCTTCGCTGAACCTGCCAAGGCTGGCATAGGAGATCCCTTCCTGGAAGGCAGCAGATGTACACCCGCCATCGAGACGGAGGGCCTCTTCAAAAGACTCGATCGCATCCTTATGCCTGCCGAGCCTTGTTAATGCGATCCCGCGGAAATAATACGATCCGGCATGATCCTTCCGGAGCGCCAGCCTCCGGGTAAAGGAATCGAGCGCTTCTTCGTACCGGCTCAGGTTGATACAGGCCACGCCGCGCCGGAACCAGGCTTCGGTATTATCCGGTTCGAGGCCCAGGGTCCGGTCGAGATCAAGGACGGATTCCCGGTAATGTTTCAACCGGAAATGGGCAAGCCCGCGCTGGAATGCTGCATCAGAATTTTCGGGACTGACTTCAATGGTCCTGGTGAACGACTCCACCGCTTCCTCGAACCGGTTGATCTGCACTTCGGCAAGGCCGAGGTAGTACCAGGCATCAGCGAGTCCGGGGTTCAGCTCCGTTGCCTGGTGAAGGGCGTAGACGGCATCCTCATGCTTTCCGAGCTTGAACTGGGAGATCCCCAATATGGCCCAGATATCGGCATGACCCGATTCATGGTGCAGGAAATTGTCTGCAGAAAGGATCGCATCCTCGTTCCGTTCCTGCTTGGAAAAAATGAAACTCCGGTAGTACCAGACCCAGAAATCCTCCGGGTCAAGATCGAATGCCTTGTCGAATGCTGCCAGGGCATCGTCGTATTTTCCGATATCGTACAGGGATATGCCCTTGTTGTAATATGCCCGCGAGTATCCCGGCACGATCTCGATCGCCTTGTTGTAGGAGAAAATTGCTTCCTGGTGCCGCCCGAGGTCCGCGAGGGCAATTCCCTTGTTATAGTACACTTTCGCGTGACGGGGATCCACCATGAGGGCGTGGTCATAGGCAGTGATCGCTTCCTTGAACCTGCCCAGCTCGTACAGTGCGATTCCCTTGAGGATCCAGGCCTCTGCATTATCGTATTTCAGGGAGAGGAGGCGCTCGCATGCCTCGAGCGCTTCCTCGTTCCTGCCCAGCTGTGCAAGGGTAGCTGCCTTGTTGTACCAGGCATTGGGATCGGCTGGTTCGATGGCAACTGCGTTGTCGTAGGCAGCAATGGCGTCTTCAAATTTCCCAAGATCGTAGAGAGCGATTCCTTTGAAGTAATGGGCTTTTGCCAGCTTGGGGTAGAGCGCAAGGCCCCGGTCGAACATGACGATGGCTTCCTGGAACCTGCCAAGATCATAGAGTTCAATGCCCTGTCGCAACAATGCTTCCGCATCACTCTTGTTCATGAATGAAATAACCCCTTTTTGAGAAATTCCGTATATACCGTTGATTTTTTCCGCATTCTTTCCTGCTGCCGGTATTTCTCTTATGTCCTCAGGTATACAGGTTTCATAAAGGCCGCATATACCCTTTCCGGTACTTACATGTGTTATACCAAGCTATGAATACTATTTTTATACCCGATCCGTATTAAGCGCGGTTGGTTAAGGGTATCAGGGGTTATCCAGCTGACGGATGACACCGGCCAGCCGCTCCATGCCCGTTATTATTTTTTCCGGAGTCGAGTTGGAAAAATTGAGCCGCAGGGTATCGCAGCCGCCGCCATCGGTATAGAACGGGGTACCGGGCAGGACAGCGACCTGTTTGCGGAGGGCGTGCCCGAATACGTCCATAGACGAGATCCCTTCCGGCAGGGTGACCCAGGCAAACATTCCGCCCCGGGGTTTTGTACACGTAACCGATGCCGGCATCAGTTCCCCGACCTGGCGGAGCATGAGCTCGCATTGTTTTTTGTACTGCGAGCGGATCGGGCTAATCTTCTCATCGATGTCATTCTGCCGGAGGTACTCGCAGGCGATCCTCTGGGAGAGGTAATTCGAGTGGAGGTCGGATGCCTGCTTTGCGATAATGAGCTGGTCCATGATTGCCGGCGGGGCGACCACCCATCCCATCCGCATCCCCGGCGCAAGGATCTTCGAGAATGACCCGGTGATGATCGTCTGCTCCGGCAGGTAGTCCCGTAACGAAGGCAGCGACGCCCCGTCGAAGTTCAGCTCGCCATAGGCATCGTCTTCGATAAAGATCGTCCCCTTCCCCTGAAGCAATGTCCCGATCTCCTCCCTTCTCTCTCCGGTGTACGTTATTCCCGTAGGGTTCTGGGAGTTGGGGATCCCGTAGAACAACCGCAGGGGATACCGCTCCAGTTCGCGTGCGAACTGTGCCATGTCCGGCCCCTCATCGTGAAGGAGGACAGGATGGAACTGCGGTTCGTACAGCGAGAACGCCTGGATGGCACCAAGATATCCGGGGCGTTCGATGGCGATAGGATCCCCCGGGGAGATAAAGACTTTGCCGATGAGATCGAGACCCTGCTGGGAACCGTTGGTAATGAGGATCTCCTCGGGAGATATCGTCAGCCCGAGGCGTTTTTTATACCGGTCTGCAATGAACCGGCGGAGGGGGAGATATCCTTCGGTTGTCGCATACTGGAGGGCGACCCTGCCGTCACGGGCCAGGACATCTGCCGCGGCCCGGGCGATACCTTCGACATCGATGAGCTCCGGACTGGGAAGGCCGCCTGCAAAGGAAATGATCTCCGGATCTTCCGTGACTTTGAGAATTTCACGGATGAATGATCTCGGTGTTCCGGCCATCCGCGATGCAAACCTGTACTGAGGGCGGCCGGGCTCCTTCGTCCCGGCCGGTAACGGTGCCTGCTGATTCATGAATTCACCTGACCTGTCCCTGAAGAATTGTTGAAGAACGTGCATAAACTGATCCCCTCGCAGGGTATCGTTATCATACCCGGGGCGGCAGGGCCGCCGGCTGATCGTTGTCACTTTCACCCCCCGTCTGCCTCGTATTATTATCACCGGTCGTTCTTTTCACTGGTATGATCAGCACTATGGAACAGGTCCGGTGCACGGCAGACAAGGATGACCGGCGGCTTGACAGCATCAGGGCAAAATTCCGGGAAGTCTTTGGCAGGGACTGCGTGCTGCGGGATGATGCATTGCTGCAGAAGTACAACCTTACCGCAGAAGGAGATCTGATAATGTTCGTGCGGTGATGCGTTTTTTGCAGGTAAAAAATCGGAAGTGCACCGGTATCGTCGGATCGTTTCACCGGGTCCTGACCCGGGCGCTATAATTCCTGTGATAAGAGCGAATGCATTTTCACGGAAGTAAATAAATCCCGGAAGATCGGGTATCTGAAAATCAGGAAGAGAGAGCCTGTGGCGAGATTCGAACTCGCGACCTCTTCCTTACCAAGGAAGTACTCTACCGGCTGAGCCACACAGGCAGGAATGCACCCGACGAACGTATTCCGGAGCAGGTTGCTTAACTACGTTGTGAGTAATCCCTATAAAACATTGCGGAGTGGCAGGGGAAGCTCCCAAGACAGCCTGATGGTATTCACCGTGACTGGAAAGGTACGAAAAACGATGCGGTCAGAGTGCATTCAGCAGTTCGATACTTTTGCGTACCCCGTCGAACGTGGCTACTTCGATGACCGGCTCGATACCGGATTTCCTGACGGTCCTCATGACCGCGGAAAAGTCGATCGTCCCGTCGCCTACGGCCCAGTGCGAATCCTCTTTTCCGGTATTGTCGTGGAGATGGTAATGGGCTGCCGGGCAGGAAAGGAACGCGTCGAGGCAGTGCATCTGGTGTGCATGACCCACGTCGAGCGCAAACCCGGCGCTCCCGATTAGGGGGAGTTCTTCGGGGGTTTTGAGGAGAAAGTATTCCCAGTTCCCCATGTTCTCGATAAAAAACCGGACTGAATATTCGTCCGAGAGATCGGTCAGTTCCCGGATGGACCGTGCGAGCTGCTGTTCGGCCTTCCCGCGTTCTTCTGCCCAGGCAAAGTATCCCGGATGGATAACGACCGCTGCCCCTGCTTCCGCAGCAATCGCCATGGACTGCGCCATGACTTCGATGCTGGCCCTGCGGATCGGTTCCAGGAGGCTCGCGATATTGGTCCCGCGGCAGGGGGCATGGATGGAAAAATGGTGATTATAGGACCGGAGCAGCCCGGCATCTTCAAGGTGATGGAGCCCCTCGTCCATGATCTCGATTCGGTCCGTGAGCGCTGAAATTTTTTCCAGTGCATCCGGCAGGGGGAGGCGGTGAAGGCAGAACGTGGATACCCCGAACATGATGAGTGGTCGCGTTCTGCAGCCTTAAACATGTCCACGGGATGCCGGAGCAGGGAGAAAAGAGGTATCCCTTATTTTTTGAGCCGTACTTCCAGCTGCGGGAACGGGATATCGATCCCTTCTGCCGCGAACCGCTCGGCGATCCGTGTATTGATGGCATCCTTTACCTCGTCCGGAAGGTTATATTTCCGCGCCCAGACATAAAGGATGAATTTCAGGCCCGAATCGGCAAACTCCATGAAAAAGACCGAGGGTGCCGGATCTTCGAGAAGGTAATCCGTGTGCTGAGTGACGTCACGGGCGATCTCAAGAAGGATCGCTTTCACTTTTCCCGGGGGGGTGCCGTACGCAACACTGACAGGGATCGTGAACTTGAGCTTGATGTCCGGCTCGGAATAGTTGACGATATAACTGGACGTGACCTTGTTGTTGGGGATCGTCACTACCTGATAATCGGGCGTCTTCAGGCGGGTGCTCCGCGGGCCGATATTGATCACATCGCCCAAAAAATTGTCGATTTTGACCCGGTCGCCGACCCGGAACGGCTTGTCCATGGTGATGATGGCCCCGCCGAAAAAGTTGGAGATAATGTCCTGTGCGGCGAGGGCAAACGCCAGACCGGCGATACCCGCGCCGGCGAGGAAGGGGGTGATATTGATCTCCAGGTTGACGAGGATTAACATGATCCCGGCAAACCAGATGACGTACCGGGCGGCGAGCTCGAGGAACTCGACAAGGCGGTCATCCCAGTCCCCTTCAGATTTTTCTGCAAGGGCGTGACCGTAGATAGTGATGATATCGTGGACAAGGGTGGCGATGATCCAGGTCCCGATCAGGATGCAGATCGAGTTGAGGATCTTATCGGAGATGATCCACGCGTACTGGGCGGGGACGATACCGAAATATTTCAGGGCAATGTACACCGAGACAACGATAATGCCGACCTGGACCGGTGTGCCGATGGCCGCGATAATGATGTCGTCCCACTGCGTCTCGGTGGTCTCGGCAAATTTTTTCAGCCAGCGGACAATTCCCCGCGCCAGGCCGGCAAGGAGCACCCCGACGATAATTGTGGCAATTGCAAACAGCAGATTGTCATCCATATACGTACTCTTATGTGATTCCGCGGTAAATACTTTTGAGATTTTTATGGCGACGGCAAAAGAGATGGCAGACATCTTGCAGGAACTGGTAGACCGGGACATGACCTTCATGCACATCTGCGGTACCCACGAAGCTGCAATCGCCAGGACCGGCCTGCGCAGCCTGCTTCCCGGACAGACTCAGGATTGTCATGGGCCCGGGCTGCCCGGTCTGCATCACGCCGCAGGGAGAGATCGATGCCGCCCTCGATCTCGTGGAGAAGGACTGCATCATCGCCACCTATGGTGACCTGATCAGGGTCCCGGGCTCAAAAGGGTCCCTCGAGTCCAGCGGGGGAGATGTCCGCATCGTGCAGGGCGTCCATAAGGCAGTCGAGATTGCGGAGAAGACGGACAGGGAGGTCGTGTTCATATCCGTAGGTTTCGAGACCACGGCACCGACGGTCGCCGCAAGCATCCTCTCCCGGCCCCGGAAAATTTCTCCATCCTTTCCTGCCACCGCATCGTCCCGCCTGCGATGAAATGGCTGCTCGAGCAGGGGGAGGCGAAACTGAACGGCTTCATGCTCCCCGGGCATGTCTGCACGGTGATGGGATACGAGGAGTACGAGGTTTTTCCCGTGCCGCAGGTTGTCGCCGGGTTCGAGGCCGAGGACATCCTGCTGGGACTCATCATGCTCGTGCGCCAGGTAAAGGAGGGCACGCACCGGGTGGACAATGCCTATCCCCGCGCCGTCAGCCGCGAGGGAAACCTGAAAGCAAAAAAGATCCTGTACGAAGTCTTCGAGCCGTCCGATGTCGAATGGCGCGGGTTCCCGGTTATCCCCGGCTCCGGGCTCCGGCTGAAAGAGGAGTTCGGGCAGTACGATGCCCAGAAGAAGTTCGGGATCGTGTTCAGGCATATCAGCAAACACTCGGCCTGCATCTGCGACCGCGTCCTGCGCGGCCTGGCGCAGCCTTCAGACTGCAGACTCTTCAGCAGGGCCTGCACCCCGAGGACCCCGGTCGGCCCGTGCATGGTGAGCCACGAGGGGGCCTGCCGGATCTGGCACCAGTACCATATGAAAAAACCCTGATCCTTTTATCATAGTCCTGCCTGTCCTTTGCCTGTGGGGGAGGAAGCACCGGATATGGCGGCAGCCGGCAGGGGAACGGGTATCGTGGCAAAAAACGGGTTTTCGGTAGCCGGTATGTCAGGACCATTTCACCAGTCATTTCTATCATGACAGCAGAAACTCACTAAAAGCCGGGTACTAGGGTGAAAGAATGAGCGCATCATCTGTCCAGGACGAAACTGCCGGCAGGGTCCGAACAGGACCGGTAATACCGTACTGGTACCATCCATCATCGGCGTGAATTCCACGCATGTTCTCGGAAGCGTCACTCTCCCTCCGCACGCAAACCGATCCTGGTACGTCAATATCTCCACCATGGATGGAGGACTGGTGAGCAGGGAGAAGGCATTCACGGTATATTGAAGCGACCGGGAAAACTATTCACAATGCCGGAAAACTCCTGAAAAAACAGGATGCACTGACCCTCTTTTTTCACCGATTCCTCATCTGTTGACCATGGGCAGGGAATTTTTTACTGAAAAAAAACTGGTTGCCGGCCGCAGGCGCATCAGGACTGCCTTACCACGCCCCGGACAAGGAACCAGCACCCGAGCAGGATGAGGAGGATGGCAATGATATAGGGCCAGTAGTTCACCGGTGCCCAGACGATGCCGATACCGATGACGATAAAAAAGATACCCAGGAGGGCAATGATCCAGCGCGGCTGCCAGGCCGGTGCCGGCACGGCGGCATCCGTCTTCGCACTTCCTGCAGGGTTCATGAACGCGGACCCGAGGAAGCCAAGACCCAGTCCGATCAGCACGCCCGGCCCGGGATACCCGGTGAGCAGGCCGACACCCAGTCCGATCAGCACCCCGGCCGGGATCAGGGAGTGCCTTCCATGCCGCCGGTAGCGGTAATCCTTCGCTTCTTCTGTTGTCATCAGGCTACTGTTATTCCGGCAGGACGATATTAGTTTCGCCCGGGAGGTTTCCGGCACCCGTGTTGATCGAAGGTCCCGGAAGTGTTTCCCTGATATCCCGTTACGGCTCGGCGCAGCAGGCCCCGTCTGACGAACCGTTGTGTGATATCGTTCGACCGGCATTTTTAAGGAGACCGGCATGATACATCCCGGATGCGGCAGGTACCGGCCGGTGTGCACCCCTCCCGGGTGATAATCTCCTTCTCCTGCCAGCCTTGGAGAGCTTAATACTCCGGGAGGTATTGTTATTATGGAACCGTGAATCCTTCAGCGCACGTGCTGTCTTTGCCGTCGGTATTGCCCGTGGTACCATACCGGGCGATATGCGCAAAAACGATGATACCGGCACCGGACGCATATGGACATGGTCAACCCGTGCCTCGGTAGGGTAGTGGACATCCTAGAAGCCTCCGGAGCTTTTGACCCGGGTTCAAGTCCCGGCCGAGGCGTTTCCTTTTCAGGTTCAGACTCTCTCCAGAAAAAATATAGCATTGAGTGACGGTCATTTCCGATAATAACGGCAGGCAGCGGGAACCGGTGACAATCCAGTCGGTTCGACCAGAGCGACCCCTGTTTTGCCGGTTATTTTTCTTTAAAAACAACGGATGTCCTGAATCCTGCGGAGGAATTTTTTGCAGGATTAATGAAAATCCGCAGTGCCGGAAGGGAAGGTGATGCCCGGTATCTGCTGCGTGATAACAGATGATCTGCGCTCGGAGCTTACCTGATCAGGTTCGGACAGCGGGGCTACCTCAGACCTGCCGGGGCGGGATGTATACCATACCCACCGGGAGTTACTGGCAGATAACCCGCATTTTCCCCCGGCCTTTTGCAAAAAAGATGGCAACAGCGGGGAGATCCCCCTCGTTGTACCGTGCGAATCCCGTTTGGATAGGTTTTTAACAGTTCCAGTCAAAAACCTCAACAACCGAAAAAAACTGATTCGCTGTCGTTGCTTCCCATTTATTCACTCCCTGAAATCCCTGGACGGCCCCGTGCCTGCAACGGGTTGCTGCAGGAATCCCCCGGTTCTGCAGCAGTACATCACGCGGGATTGGATCAGGAGTTCGGTTTCATTTCACGGCGGAGGTCTATAAGTTATGACAAAGTTCGATTGCGACTGGTGCGGGAAGTGCTGTGCAAGTTTTGGCGAGTTTATAAAAATTGAGCGGCAGCTGACGGAACGGGATTACTACTGCCGTTACGGTATCACCAACGAGATCTTTTCTGTCCACGTGCAGCCCGGATTTGTCGATGAAATCGGGGAAGAATTCACAGAATCCGATCCCAAAGGAACCGGTGCTGCCCGCAAGGGATGCGTCTTCACGCGGAAGAACCCCGAAGGGAAGGGGTTTGCCTGCGCGATCTACCCGACCCGGCCGAGTATCTGCCGGGAGTTCAAGTGCTACCGGATGCTGATCCACCACCTGCTGAGCGGCGAGCCGCGGGGGAAGGTGATCGGGATCAACGAGCTCAGGACCCACGACGAGATCCTGGCCGCTGTCTGGAACGAGAAGATCGCCCACCTCCCCCACCCGTTCAACGGCCATCGGGGTCTGGCGGAAGACACTCATGCGTCCGGTGCCCGGCCGGTCACGGGCACGACAGCCATATCCATGCCCATATCCATGATCTGGGGCACGGGGATGATGAGGACTGGGTGTCCTCAGTAATAACAATTCTTGCGGCAAACGGATACCGCGGGGATCCGGTAGAATAAGGACACCCTGCAATTTCCTGAGGATCTACGGAGGATCTTTCGGCATTTTCGTAGTGATATACCATGCATGGAGAGCCAGTAAGATGTACACCGGCAGGAGCACGGCATACGAGTTCGCATCTCCTTCCATTTTGAAAAGCCAGACCGTTGCGAGCTCATCCATCGAGAATATCAGGGTCCCCCACCAGAAACCGAGATATGCATAGCCCGTTCCCGGCAGGAGGAAGTTGAGAAATCCCGCGATCCACGGGTTTTTCATCTTCTGCGGCCGCTTTGAAAGCCCGCGGGGCAGGTAGGGGAGGGAAATCCCGCACTTCGGCGATGCAAGAACGGTGCTCCACCGGACTTCCCGGTTCTCGTCCCCAAGGGACTGCATCAGTGCAGGTATGGCGTCCTTATCGCCGATGGATCCGAAAAGTTCGATCACCCGCATACGGACAGCACTGTCGCGATCGCGGAGAAGCAACGTCAGAGCGGGTATCGCGGGTTTCCCGATATTCCTGACCGCCTGCCATTCCTGCATCCCGGCAAAATATAGGGCACGTTCCGTTGGATCCTTGGGTTTCCAGCCCAGTTTGGTAAGGGAGATCGATGCCCCGAACCGTACGTATTTGTCCTGATCGATGAGCGCTTCGCAGAGTGGACCGGTTGCCCCTTCATCGCCGATCTCTCCCAGCGCGATTGCAGCCTGCCACCGCACTTCACTGTTCTCGTCCTGGAGGGTATCGATGAGGGGCTGGAGCGAACGCGGACTTCCGATCTCGGACAATGCCCAGATGATGCCAAGTTTTACGGTCTTGTCCTTTATCTTCAGGGCACTGACCAATTTGTCGACTGCATCCGGACCGAGCGTTCCCAGGGATTGTGCAGCCCGGGTCTGGATCTCGGTATCGTGCAACCGGAGTGCCCTGATCAGCCCGGGAATATCTTTTTCCTTCACCATGGCGTCAATATCCGGTTTTTTTGACGGGAAAAAGTCAGAGACTGGCACCTGGGATCACCTCACGCATCCGGCATGCGTTTTACCATGTAGTATGTCTGGATAGCAAACACTGCGGTCACGGGGTAGGTGTACATGTAGGGAAAGAGCACATCCCAGTTCAGCTGGATAGAGACGATGATGCCCATGTAGCACAGGAAGACCAGGATGCCCCACCATTTGCCGATGTAACTATACCCTGAGCCGAAGAAGAAGAGGTTCAGGATTGCCGCCCCGGACGCGCTGGGAGTGTCCTCGGGCGCTCCGCTATGATCAGGGGGAGGCGATCGGTCTCAACACCGCACCGTTTGCAGGCAAATACCGCTCTCTCCCGGACCCCGGGTCCCCGTCCATGAGCGCCTTCTCGCAGGCTTTCCTCGCATCCGGGCCGCCGATCTCCCCGAGCAGTTCAACAATTTTTGTCCGTGTTACGGGATTCGGGTCTTTGCAGATATCGATCAGGGGGTGCACTGCCGCTGACCGCAGTTTACGCAGTGACGGCCAGTCCTGTAATGCGATAAGGATATATGCCCTGCCGGTCTCGTCCGCAGGATCCCGGTGGAGTGTTTCCAGGGATCTTGCTGCCCCATACCTCACATACCGGTCTTCATCCCTGAGGGCCTCTTCGAGGGCCGGCACAGCGCGCGGATCGCCGACCTGGCCCAGCGCAAGCGCAGCGGCCCACCGGACTTCGTCGTCACGGTCGTCTTTGAGTTTCCGTACCAGGGGATCCACCGATCGCGGACTTTTTATCTCGCCCAGCGCATCGATGGCGCCCAGACGGACATGCACCTTCGGAAAATCGAGGATCCTGAGGAGCGGATCGCAGGCAGGTTCCCCGATGGTTCCCAGCGCATCAGCTGCCCGCCACTGGACATCGGAGCTCCGGTGGTCAAGTAACCGGATGAGTCCCCGGATGTCGCGGGATTTTTTCAGAGCCTCGATATTCACCATCCCCGTTCACTCCGTGTCATGGCATCATAACCGTCTCTTCCACCATCCGAAATATGCGATCGCCGCGAGCAGTCCCGCTACCCCGACGAGGAGTACCGGGTTGTGCAGGACGCTGTCGATAAGCCAGCCGTACATACCCACGCTCGTGACCATGGCAGATTTCGAAACCCCGACATAGGTCGTATTCGGGTGCTCCTTCTGCTCGGCGATAGTTGCCTCGGTAGTGACCAGCCCGAAGAGCGAGGTGCCGTTCGGCGAGTCCCCGCGGAAGATCATATTTCCGCGGGCGTCAAGGCCCCGGTATACCGTGACGAGCAGTTCCTGCTCTCCGGTCTCGCTGATACGGGTGATCCTCACCGCGTCTTTCCCGCCGTGCTGGTCCACCCAGGCAGCCGGGATGGTGAAGGTGACGTTTGCCGGGCCGGTGGTAAGGTCAACCTTGTGCACGTTGAAGGTGTAGGCTACCGTGTTGAGCCGGAGATCCTTACTGCCGAGGATGTCCTGGATCTGGTTCAGGGTTACCGCACTTACGTTCCCCGGAATCGTAAGCTCGATCGAGACCCGTCGGGTGAGGGCGGGCAGGGCGGCATGGACAGAACCGGAGACATTGCCGAACCCCCCCAGTGTGGCGTTTAGCGGGTCGGTCACGAACTCTGCCCGCGAGACCGGGCCCGTGATGCTCCCGTTGTCGATCCTGAAATTGTCCCCCCAGAACGTGAGGAGCACGCCCGGCGAGTGGTGCTGGTACACCTCAACGCGGTCAAAGAACGTTGTCACGGTTGCACCGGCTGCCTGTGCATCGCTGATGTCAATGCTGAGCGCGTTCTGCCCGTTCGCATTGTAACTCAGGCCCTGGAAGCCCACCGGAAAGCTCCCGGATGCCAGTGGTGCAGCGACACCCGGGTTGTTTGCCGGCAATTCTGCAGGCTGGACTACCGGGACCACCGGCTGGACTGCCGGTTGCTGGGCAACGGGCAGGGCAGCCGCTGCGGGCTGCGCCACTGCTGCCGACGCCGGGCCAACGTCATTAGGTTCAATAGGGGGTACAATAAATGGCGGGGGGACTACGAACGGGGAGATCGCTGCATGTCCCCCGCAGGGCGTGACGATCTGGGATACGGAACCGGGAACATCGATGGCATCCCATGCGGTAAGCGATACGTTAAAGGGAGTATCATCGGAGTAGACGTGACCCGGGGCAGGATCCAGCGCGTTGGTGGTCCCGTCGCCGAAATCCCAGTACAGCGATCCGGTTGGCGGGAAACTCGTGGTCGAGGTGTTCCGGAAATTTACCTTGTACTGTACCCGTGGGGTCGCACAACCATGTGAAAGCTGCATGGATATCGGAGACAGGGACTGATTGCACGGCAGCGTCCGATCCATAGGTATTGGTGGCGTTCAGGGTGACGTTATACAGACCGATGGAGGAGAAGAGATGGACCGGGTCCTGCACCACCGAGAAGTTGCCGTCCCCGAAACTCCAGTTCCATGACGTGGGAATATTCGATGATGTATCGGTGAACTGGACGGTCAGGGGTGCAGAACCCGACGAAGGAGTTGCGATGAAACCGGGGAGCGGCGGGGCCAGGGCGGCGGGCGAGACGTTGATGAACGTGACCTGCGTCGAGAGGTTATACCCGCCGCTGTTGCCGGCGTTCAGTGCAATTGAGTAGTTCCCCGCGTCCAGCCTCAGCGAAGGGTTTTCTGCTGTGCTCCATGAGACCTGAGTATCGTTGCCCGTGACGTCCCTGAACGACCAGTCCCACGCGGTCGGGGTTCTGGTTGAAGTGTCGGTGAACTGGACGGTAAGGAATGCATTGCCTGCCAGAGGAGATGCAGTAAAGCTGGCAACCGGGGCTGTGCCAGCTGCAGTGACGTTGACGAACGTGACCTGCGTCGAGACGTTATACCCGCCGCTGTTGCTGGCATTTACCCTGATCGAGTAGTTCCCTGCTCCAAATGTCCGTGTGGCGTTCTGCAGGGTACTCCACCAGACCTGGGTGTTGTTGCCCGTCACGTTCCGGAACGACCAGTTCCATTTTGTCGGAGTGTTGGTGGATGTATCGGTGAATTGCACGCCCAGCGGCGCAGATCCTGACAACGGGGAGGCCGTGAAGCTGGCGACCGGATGGGGCACAGCTGGTATGGAGACATTGATGAACGTGGCCTGCGTCGAGACGTTATACCCGGCACTGTTGCTGGCATTTACCCTGATCGAGTAGTTCCCGGCACCGAATGTCCGCGTGGCGTTCTGCAGGGTACTCCACCAGACCTGGGTATTGTTCCCCGTTACGTTCCTGAACGACCAGTTCCATTTTGTCGGAGTGTTGGTGGAAGTATCGTTGAACTGCACGGCGAGCGGGGGAATACCTGAGGTGACATTGGCGGCGAAACCGGCAATCGGGGCCACAACACCGGTGGTGACGTTGATGAACGTGACCTGTGTCGAGAGGTTATACCCTCCGCTGTTGCTGGCATTCAGTTCGATCGAGAAGTTACCGGTCCCGAACGTCAGCGAGGCATTCCGTACCGTACTCCACCAGACCAGGGTGTTGTTGCCCGTCACATTCCGGAACGACCAGTTCCATCCGGTCGGGGCGTTGGCGGAAGTATCGTTGAACTGGACTGCAAGCGGCGCGGTACCGGTGGTGACGCTGGCGCTGAAGATGGCGAGAGGTGCCGGCGATCCTGTTACATTGACATACCCGGCCCTCCGCGTGCTGTTGTATCCGCCGGCATTGAATGCCTGCAATGCTACCTGGTAGATCCCCGCCGTTGCGTAAGTGTGCGACGGGCTCTGTGCCGATGACCCGGCGGGCATGAACCGCCAGACATCATTCCTGTTGCCGCCGCTGTCCTGACCGCCCATCAGTACAATGCTGCCGTCCGGCATTGCCAGGCTGTCGGGATAGATTCGCCCCGACCACCCGGCACTTGCATTTACCTCGGTCCATGTGGCCCCGCTATCTGCGGATCGCCATGCATCATTCAGGAAGCCGCCGGTTTTACGACCTCCCATCAGCACGAGGCTGCCATCGGGCAGGACTACGCAGGTATGTCCCTGTCTTGACTCCCATCCGGCACTTGCGTTCACCTCAGTCCAGGTAACACCCTCATCGGTCGATCTCCATGTGTCATTCTTATAAGTGCCATCGTTTCCACCCATCAGCACAATGCTGCCATCCGGCATCGCGGCGCCGGAGTGACCGCTTCTTGCAGACCACCCGGCACTTGCGTTCACCTCTGTCCAGGTAGCCCCGTCATCCATCGATCGCCACACGTCATTATGACCGACACCGCCGAACCCACCGCCCATCAGTACGATACTGCCATCCGGCATCGCCACGCTTGTGAGATAGAATCTTGCGGACCAACCGGCACTCGCGTTCATCAGGGTCCAGGTAGTGCCGTCATCCATCGATCGCCACACGTCATTTTTATAGGTGCTGCCATCATAACCGCCCATCAGAACGATACTGCCGTCCGGCATTGCCACGCTGCTGTGAGCCCACCTTACCGGCCATCCGGCACTTGCATTCATGAGTGTCCAATGAACGCCGTTATCCCCAGACCGCCATACGTCATCCAGGCCCACGCTGCCGTCATAACCGCCCGTCAGTACGATGCTGCCATCCGGCATCGCAACAGTGCTGTGACCATCTCGGGCTGACCACCCGGCGCTCGCATTCACCTCAGTCCACGGCGCGGTGTAGTTCTCGTCGCCGAAATACCAGGCCCAGCCGGTGGGGCTGTTCAGCGAAGCATCGGCAAATGAGACCGGGAACGGGGCTGTACCGCTCGTGATATTAGCCGAGAAATCAGGGATGGGTTTTGGAACCGTAACGGTGATGTAATTTGTCTGGACGGAGACATTCGATCCACCGGCATTCGTCGCATTCAGGGCAACAGTAAACATCCCGTTGAATGCGTAGGTATGCACCGGGTTCTGGAGTGTCGAGAAGTTACCGTCACCGAAGGACCAGTTCCACGATGTTGGGGAGCCGGTCGAGTTGTCATAGAACTGCACGGCCAGTGGGGCGGTACCGGAAGTGAGGGTCACGGTGAAATTGGCGAAGGGAGCAGGTAATCCTGTCACGTTGATATACCTGATCTTCCGCGTGCTGTTGAATGCGCCGGCGTTATATGCCTGAAGCGCGACCGTGTAGTTCCCCGCCACGGTATAGGTATGCGACGGGTTCTGTGCCGATGAGCCGGTGGGATTGAACCGCCAGGTGTCATTATAACTGGTAATGCTGTCCCAACCACCCATCACGACGATGCTGCCATCTGGCATCGCAACGCTGCTGTGATGGGTTCGGGGCACCCACCCGTCATTCGGGTTTACCTCAGTCCATGTAACACCTTTATCATCCGACCGCCAGGTGTCATTATAATTAGTATTACCGCTGCCCATACCCCCCATAAGCACGATACTACCATCTGGCATTACCACACTGCTGAGACCCTCTCTTATAGTCCACCCGGCGTTCGCGTTTACTTCCGTCCATGTAACACCATTATCTGTCGACCGCCACACGTCATTCTTGTAGTTGCCGATGTCCTGACCTCCCAATAGCACGATGCTGCCATCAGGCAACACCACGGTGCTGTGAGCATATCGTGCAGACCACCCGGCACTTGCGTTCACTTCGGTCCATGAAGCGCCGTCATCCGTTGACCTCCAGACGTCATTCTTATGGGAGCCGCCGCTCAAGCCACCCGTAAGCACGATGCTGCCATCTGGCATTGCCACACTGCTGAAAATCTCTCTTGCAGACCACCCGGCACTCGCGTTTATCTCCGTCCATGTAACGCCGTTATCGGTTGACCGCCACACGTCATTACGATAGTTAGTCGCGTCATAACCGCCCATCAGCACGATGCTGCCATCAGGCAACACCACGGTGCCGGGAGATACTCGTGCCGACCACCCGGGACTTATATTAACCTCAGTCCATGTAGCACCATCATCCATCGACCGCCACGTGTCATTATGAAGGATGCTGCCGTCATAACCGCCCATCAGCACGATGCTACCGTCCGGCATCCCCACGCTGCTCTGACCGAATCGGCCTGCCCATCCAGCGCTTGCATTCATCTCTGTCCACAACTGCGTATAATTTTCATCGCCAAAGAACCAGGCCCAGCCGGTGGGGCTGTTCAGCGAAGCATCAGTAAATGAGACCGGCAAGGGTGCCGTGCCATTGGTAATATTGGCCGAGAAATCAGGAATGGGCTTGGGAGCCGTAATAATAATGTAATTCGTCCGGGTTGAGAGATTCGATCCCCCGGCATTTGTCGCGTTCAGTGCAACCGTGAACGACCCGCTGAATGCATACGTATGCGCCGGGTTCTGAACTGATGAGAAGTTCCCGTCGCCAAAGGACCAGTTCCAACTTGTCGGGGAACCCGTGGAGTTGTCGGAGAACTGGACGGCAAGTGGGACCGTGCCGGAGGTGACATTTGAAGTGAAACCAGCAACCGGCGCTGGTAATCCCGTTACGTTGATGTACCCGGTCTTCCGGGTGCTGTTGTACCCGCCGGTATTGTAGGCCTGCAACGCGACAGAGTAGTTTCCGGCTGCAGTATAAGTATGCGAGGGGTTCTGGAACGATGAACCCGATGGCTGGAACTGCCAAGTGTCGTTCTGGATGCCAAGGCCGCTGACCCATCCGCCCATAACAACGACGCTGCCGTCCGGCAGTGCCACGCTCGTGTGGCCATACCTCCCTGTCAACCCTGCACTGGCGTTCACCTGTGCCCAGGTTGCGCCATCATCCGTTGAACGCCAGACATCATTCACCGCGCCGCTGCCGGCCCAGCCCCCTGTCAGTACAATGCTGTCGTCCGGCAGTGCCACGCTCGTGTGAGTGTCTCTTGGGCTCCACCCGGAACTGGCGTTCATCAGCGTCCATGTTATACCGTTGTCCGTCGACCGCCACGTATCATTCCGGTCAGCCCCGTCATCACCACCGGTGAGGACAATGCTGCCATCCGGTAACGCAACGCTGCTAAAACCTCTTCGGGCCGTCCACCCGGCACTCCCATTGATCTCAGTCCAGGTTGCACCGTCATCCGTTGACCGCCATACATCATTCCAGCGGGTACTGCCATCCAGGCCGCCCATCAGGATAATACTGCCATCAGGTAACGATACGCTGGTATGTTGCGACCTTGCCGACCACTCTGCACTCGCGCTCATCAGCGTCCATGTTATACCGTGGTCCTTTGACCGCCAGGTATCATTCAGGGCAATGCCATTATACCCGCCCATCAGGACGATGCTGCCGTCGGGCATCGCAACACTGCTGAAATCCCCCCGTGCTGACCATCCGGAACTCGCGTTCAACTGTGTCCATGTAACGCCGTCATCCGTTGACTGCCAGGAGTCATTTCTATAGTTATAGGAGTTGTCTAAACCACCCATGAGGACGATGCTGCCATCAGGCATCGCAACACTGCTATGGCTGTCCCGTGCTATCCATGCAGCGTGAGGGGTTACTTGTGTCCATGCCGCAGAGTAATTCTCATCGCCAAAGAACCATGTCCAGCCGGTGGGGTTGTCCAGCGAGAGATCGGTAAACGAGACCGGCAACGGGGCAGTGCCCGATGTAACATTGGCTGAGAAACCAGGTATTGGCTTGGGAACATTGACGACGATATAATTCGTCCGTGTTGAGACATTCGACCCGCCGCCACTGGTCGCGTTCAGGGCAACCGTAAACGTCCCATTAAATGCGTATGTATGTGACGGGTTCTGGAGCGCTGAGAAGTTCCCGTCACCGAACGACCAGTTCCAGCTGGTCGGGGAGCCCGAGGAGTTATCGTAGAACTGCACTGCAAGCGGGGCGGTGCCGGAGGTGACAGTGGCGTTGAAGTCAGCCCCCGGCGCCGATGATCCCGTGACGTTAATATATCCGGCCTTCCGCGTGCTGTTGAACCCGCCGGCATTGTATGCCTGAAGGGCCACCATGTAGTTCCCTGCAGCGGTATAGATGTGGGACGGGCTCTGAACCGATGATCCCGTAGGTACAAATCGCCATACGTCATGGTAATAAGCGATATTTGTCCCGCCCATGAGCACGATACTACCATCCGGCAGTGTCACACTGCTGAAAGAATCTCGATTCGTCCACCCGGCACTCGCGTTCACCTCTGTCCATGTTGCGCCATCATCCGTCGACCGCCAGACATCACGCGTGTCGGAACCACCATAACTACCTCCCATGAGGACGATACTGCCATCCGCCATCGCTACGCTGCTGTGAAGGTTTCGTGGCAACCACCCGGCACTCGCATTCACCTCCGTCCACGTTGCGCCTTCATCCTTCGACAGCCACACATCATTCACATCACCACTTATTGTACCACCACCCATGAGGACAATACTGCCGTCCGCCATCGCCACGCTGCTATGAGTGTCTCTCGCTGACCACCCGGCACTCGCGTTCACCTGCGTCCAGTGAGCACCGTTATCCGTAGATCGCCATGTATCATTCTTACGGTTGCTCCCGTCATTACCGCCCATGAGGACGATGCTGCCATCCGGCATCGCCACGCTGCTGTGATAGTATCTTGCCGCCCAGCCGGAGCTCGCATTCATCTCTATCCAGGTAGCGCCGTCATCTCTCGACCGCCACGTGTCATTTTTAGAGTTGCCGTCATTACCGCCCATGAGGACGATGCTCCCGTCCGGCATTACCACGCTGCTGTGACTGTATCTTGCCGTCCATCCTGCACTTGCGTTTATCTTAGCCCATGTGGTACCGTTGTCCGTTGACCGCCAGACGTCATTTTTTAAGCTCCCGTCCCAACCACCCATAAGCACGATACTGCCATCCGGCATCACCACGCTACTATGGTCGTATCTTGCCGTCCATCCTGCACTTGCGTTCATTTCCGTCCACGACTGGTTGTAATTTTCATCGCCGAAGAACCATGTCCAGCCGTTGGGGTTACCGGTGGAATGATCGGTAAAGGAGACCGGCAATGGGGCAGTACCGCTGGTAACATTGGCGGAGAAGTCAGGGATGGGTTTGGGAGCGGTGACAATAATGTAATTCGTACGGGTTGAGACATTCGATCCATCGGCATTCGTGGCGTTCAGGGAAACAGAAAACGTATCATTGAAGGTATACGTGTGGGTTGCATTCTGAACCACCGAGTAGTTACCATCCCCAAACGACCAGTTCCATGCCATTGGGGCGTTGGTCGATGTATCATTAAACTGCACGGAAAACGGAGCGGTACCGGAGGTGACATTGGCGGTGAAGCCGGCGACTGGTGCCGATCCTGTTACGGTGATATACCCGGTCTTCTGGGTGCTGTTGTAGCTGGTGGCATTGAATACCTGAAGCGTTATGTTATAAATCCCGGCAGCAGTGTACGTGTGCAACGGACTCTGTGCCGTTGAACCGGCAGGCATAAACTGCCAGACGTCATTATAATAGGAACCAGCAACGAGGCCCCAGACCGCCCATCAGGAGGATGCTGCCATTTGGCATCACCACGCAGCTGTGGCCTTCCCTTATGGGCCAACCGGGACTTGGGTTCACCAGCGTCCAGTGTGCACCGTTGTCCGTCGACCGCCACGTATCATTCTTTTGGATGACGCCGGTATAACCGCCCGTCAGGAGGATGCTGCCATCCGGCATCGCCACGCTGCTGTGATAGAATCTTGCCGCCCAGCCGGAGCTCCCGTTTATCTTCGTCCATGTTACTCCCTCATCCGTTGACCGCCACGTATCATTGTAACTGCTGATATAGTCCTCACCGCCCATGAGAACGATACTGCCGTCCGGCATTGCCACGCTGCTATGCTCGTATCGTGCGGGCCATGCGGCACTCGCGTTCACCGGTGTCCAGCTGGCACCGTCATTTATCGACCGCCATACGTCATTCTTCGGACCGCTGCTGTCCAGACCGCCCGTCAGGACAATGCTGCCGTCCGGCATCGCCACGCTGCTTTGACCGTATCGTGCCGACCATCCCCCGCCTGAGGTTATATTCGTCCACGTAGTGCCGTCATCCGTCGACCGCCACGTGTCATTCCTGAAGATAGGTGTAGTATCACCGCCCCCCATCAGGACGAGGCTGCCGTCCTGCAATGCCACGCTGCTCTGATAAGCCCTTGCCAGCCATCCGGGAGTCGCGTTTACCTTCGTCCAGGTCGCGCCATTATCCGTTGACCGCCACACGTCGTTCTGCCTTCCTCCGACGGCGGCTTTCCCCCCCATCAGGACGATACTGCCGTCCGGCATTGCCACAATCGTCTGGTAGGCCCTTATGGACCACCCGGCGCCCGCATTCACCAGCGTCCACGGCGCGGTGTAATTCTCGTCGCCGAAGAACCAGGCCCAGCCGGTGGGGCCGCCGGTTGAGGAATCGGTGAATGTGACCGTGAACGGGAGAGTTCCCGAGGTGGGTGTGCCGGTAAAATTGGCAACCGGCGCACCTTCAGCCGGCGGAATGATGGTGAACGAAAGCAGGGCCAGAAGAAAAAAAGATGCGCACAATACCCTTCGCTGTATCTGCACATGATTTGACATTGTAAAAATTACTCCCGATCAAGCCAGATACATCACTAATGGGTGAATTTATTTACTTGATAAAAAAAGGTTTTTATTTTAATCTCAGCGTAATGTTGCGTAGTATCAATCACGGCAGGGCCTCCCCGGACCGGGACTATGCGAATCGACCGGCCCCGGAGAGCGATCAGGGTATCAACGCCCGGGGGAACAAACCTTTTATCCATCGGCGGGCAACAGTACGGAGATGGAGAGTGACCGGTAATGGCACGTACACTTCTATATCTGATCATCGGGATCGGCATCCTGTTCTCATGTGTATGCCCGGCACAGGCATTCACTGCGAAGACCCTTGATATCAATGTGCAGTCCAATGGCGATGCGATCATCACCTTCAGTTACGCCCTGAGCTGGTACGAGAACGTGGCTGTTTTTGCGCATATCGCAGACCCGAACACGGAACTGAAGAATGCCCTTGAGAGCAATTACGGGAAAAACGTTGACGTGATCAGCGCGACCGGCAACCAGGCCCAGGTCCTTGTCCATGGTTTTGCACAGCAGACCGTGACGGACGGCAGTGTCACCCTGAATACCCCCGCACTCTCGTTCGAGTCTGCACAGAACGTCCTGAACCACTACTGGTTTGCCCCGCTCATCAACGTGGACTTCTCTCCCGAAGTAACCACCGTTGACTTCCCCGACGGGTACGTGGCGCAGGACCTACGACCAGATCGCGATCCCGGGGATCAGTCACACCGTCTCGTAACGGATCGCAGACCGGCCTCCTCTCCCGGGGGGACCGGTGCATCTTTTTTCATCCGGCGTATTCTCCGCAATACGACAGGATACTGGAAAGACCGGCCGGATTTTTTTGAGCGCGGTTTCCCAGCTTTTCGCGGGGGCACGGGTGCCCTGACCGGTTTTATACCATGGGCAGGAGATCTCCTGCGTCTTCCTGATACCCACCATTGGGGAGGCCCACCGTCCTGACATGCCATGATGTGCTGCCCCGGACGCATTCTGCAATGGTTTCAGGAGATGAGATCAGGGGAGCTGAGGAGGCTGTTCCTTACATGAAACCCTGTTCCATCTTCCGGTACAGCCGCCAGGCCACGTACGCTGCCATCACGATGACAATACCGCCCATGAAATATTCGATCGGCTCGCTCCAGCCGGTGAAGGGCAGGGCCTGTCCGGCCATGCTCCTGCCGATAACAATCCCCCCAAGGACGAGGAGAGCCAGCGCGAGGAGCAGGAAACCGTTTTTCACGATTGCCCGGATACCGGTATTGTCCGGGATCTTCTGGCGGTAGTTCAGGTAGATCAGGGCAGAGATCCCGAGAAGTATGGCGAGGACCGTTTCTGAGGGGGTATTGATTTCGCCCAGGATCAGGACATTGATGTAATCCGGGGAGAGATGGCCCTGGAACGGACCCAGTAAAGGATAGAACCAGTTCGCCTGCTCAAGCCACATCTGGTCCAGTACCTCGTGGGAGAGGATGCCCACGGCGACACTGCAGACCGCCGGGTTCCTCCAGAATTTCCAGACGACAATTCCCAACACCAGGACCAGGAGGAAGAAGAGCAGGGTATGGGCCCAGATGCGCCCATAGCCGATGCTGGTGGCAAAGATCACCTGCCCGAGGGGCTTGTCGATCAGGTCCGGCAGGACGGCCCCGAAAGCACAGGGGATCACCCAGCGGCGATCGTTCAGGAGGTCTGCGATCAGCAGGCCCAGCACAATTCCCGTGAACAGGTGGAAGAAAAAATACATGCCTGTACTACGGTTTGTTATCTGCGGTAAAAAGGAAGAGGGAAATACCACTTCCGGAAGAATCCGGAAAAAATATTCGTATCATTCCCCTCATCATTGTTCGGATGGTATTTTGTACTCCGGCCAGGTTTGTTGAGGTTGCCGCAAAATCCGGTCCCTCGGATCAGCACCGCGTCAGCATCCATTAATAATCCCATGACCAAGTACTATTCTGCCTGGTTTATAGTCCGGATTTGTGGAGGGCCATGAGATATATTGTCACGGGGGGCGCAGGTTTCATCGGCTCCCATATTGTCGAAGAACTTGCCCGGACGGGTCACGATGTGGTGATCGTCGACAACCTCTTCTCGGGAAAAAGGGAGAATATCTCACCGTTCCTCGCCAAAGACAATGTCAGGTTTTTGCAGGGCAGCATCACGGACCTCCCGCTCCTGGAAACGATCTTTGCCGGAGCGGACGGGGTCTTCCACGAGGGCGCGATCGCTTCCGTCCCCCGCTCCATAGCGGACCCGGCTGCCACCAACGAGGCGAACGTGACCGGGACCCTGAACGTCCTCATCGCCGCGCGGGACTGCGGGGTGCGGAAGGTGCTGTTCGCTTCCTCATCGTCCGTCTATGGCGACACCCCGGTCCTCCCGAAGCACGAGGAGATGACCCCCCGCCCCCTCTCACCGTATGCCGTATCGAAACTGGCCGGCGAGCAGTACCTCCGGGTCTTTTCCGAAGTCTATGGCCTGGAGACCGTATCGCTCCGGTACTTCAATGTCTTTGGTCCCCGGCAGGATCCCTTGTCCCAGTATGCCGCCGTGATCCCGAACTTTATCACGCGGATCCTGGACCATAAGTCGCCGGTAATCTATGGCAACGGGGAGCAGACCCGGGATTTCAGCTATGTGAAGGATGTCGTGCAGGCCAATATCCGGGCCATGGAGAGCGGTGCGCAGGGCGTCTTCAACGTGGCATACTGCACGCGTATCGACCTGAAGGAACTGGCCGCCCTGATCATGGAGCTGACCGGCATTACCGTGCCCCTGGTTTTCGATCCTCCCCGTGCCGGGGATGTCAGGGACTCGCTTGCCGATATTTCCCGGGCGCAGGAGGCGTTCGGGTACTCCCCGGAATATACCGTGAGGAGCGGGCTTGAGGAGACGATCGCCTGGTACCGGCACCGGTAATTTTTTTCCAGCCTGGATAAAAAAATATAAAAAAAATCCCGAAATGCCTGAAAAATATTTTCCTTTCTACCGGAAAATTCCGCGGAAAAATTACATTCCGCAGGCTCACGCCCGGCCCGTCCTGACCACAAAACTTTCATTCATCCTTCAATAAATATAAAAATAATGACCCGCGGGAAAAAACCGGATGCCGCGATCGCGGAAGCAAAGAAATTCGCGGAGCGGATGGGATACTGGTGGCAGGAGAACACGAACCCGGCGCTCGCGTACGATCTGTTCATCTTCAAACCAAAATCTGCACGAATCATAAAGATCCGGCAGACCAGGTACCGCATCGACCCGGACACGATGTACGAGGACCTCCTGCCGGACGATCTCCGCGAAGTACGGGCCCTGCCCTTCCCGGCATGGCTGCTCCGCGAGATCTGGCTCCGCACCCAGCACGAGCGGACCTGGCGGCGGCTCCTCGTCTATGACCTCGCGGTCGGCGAGATCGGGTGGTGGGGACCTGATGGTTATACGAACCCCCACGCCCGGTGAGGTGATACCGGTCCGGATCAGCCCCCCTGTATAAAGGGGGGATCATACCGGACGGTAAGTCTCCCGTGATCATTCTCCGACGGAGAATTGTATGGCCGGAATACCGGAATTTTTCGGCAGTGGAAACGGTGCCAACGCCCGGCAAAATTCCTTGTATAAATCGCTGTTTCTTCAGAATACCCGTTTTAAGCAGGAAAAAACCGTGCCCTTTGGAAGGCGCAGAAAAAGCGCAAAAACCGGACGATCTGCACTTTGTCCCGGAACCTGAGGCGGCCCGGAGAGGCAATACGGGCGAAAAATAACGGGGATTTCCAGAGGGGGAAAAATGACCCTTTTTTTACCGGAAAACGGGGAGATCCGCTCACCGGTGCTTCCGGTCCCGTGCCGGAAGGTATCCGGGGAGCGGGATATGTTTTTCTGCCTGTTTTATCACTGGCAGGGCGGTCAAAACCGGATTTGTCGGGCTGTCCGCCCGGATCGGGAAACGCCAGAAGGGTCTGACACCGTATCGTAATACAAAAATCAGATAGAATCTTGCATTATGTTTCTTGATCTGCCGGACCCCCTGTTTACACAAAACATCCAGGGGATTTTTCCGACATGCCAGGGGGCATTTTTGGGAGATTTTACGACAGAGGCTTGTTCAGAGTCAGTATTATTTAGTGCCGGAAAAATTCCGGAAAAATTTTTCCCGTGTGAAAATTTTTTTTACCGGTAAGGAAATGCCGGAAATACTTTTTTGCGTTACGAAAAATTTCATGGCCATAAAAAAATCCGGATCAGAGTTTTGAAAAAGTGTTCCGGAAAATTTTTCCCTCGGGAAACAATTCTGCCTGACTCCGCTGAAAAGAGTGAACCCGGAGCAGGCCTGGTACGAGTTATTTCACATCTTTAAACGGGTTAATGACCGTGACAAGCGGCACTTTTGCCAGCTGCCGGTCTTCGGAATACACGGTGGTGATACCATGCCCGAGCATGGTGGCAATGATCAGTGCATCCCAGAAATGAATTCCATGGTCGGACCGGATTTTCAGTGCATGCATGACAGTATCGCCGGAATACCCGATTTTTTTCCACCCGTCGAATGCGCTGATATCCCTGATAAATTCCTGCACCGTTGTGTACGGCAGGGGGCGGGCAACTTTTTCTGTGACAATGACGGCAAATTCGGCGAGGTTCTGGACGGATACTGCATACTGCGTCTCACCCCTCCAGCAGCGGGAAAGCAGGTCCTTTGCAATCGTCTGCTTGTCTGACTCCCCGGCATCAAAAACATATGCGAAGATATTCGTATCAATGAGTGCCGGCTTACCGGACATGGAGGTCATCCCGTGTACGGTATCTTCCTGGTCCCCAGAGCATGTCCTGTTTCCATGAGTGCAAGTGCAGACTGCGCAATCTCCTGCTGGTCATTTTCTGCAACCCAGAGATCCATCGCTTCGGTGACCGCCCGACCAAGTGCACCCTTCTGTTCGCCGTGGACCTTCTTTGCCTTGGCGCGGAATTTTTTTTCCACGTTGTCATCAACGCTGATCGTCATGGTCCCCATAATAATAGGTAGATCATTGGTTTATTTAAATGAACGGATTATCTAAATATATCCGGGTTTATTCCGGAACAATGTGTTGTGTCTGGAGCTTTGATATCCCTTACAAAAACAGACAACGTATTCACAGGACGGCTTGGGACAGATCCTTATGGTGATCAACGGTACCCCTGTTTTATTCTCAGCAACGGTGCCGGTGCTGATAGCCTTCGGGGACCATTCTGTTAATTGAAAATTAATACCCGGTCGCAGCAGTTCCTGCATATCTGATGATCATCCCTGCCCGGCTTTTCATGCCAGACTATGGCTCTCGCACTCTTTCCCGCAGTATGTATGATCCGGCGTAAGGAAGGCCCGCAGTTTCCCTTCTATTGCCGGCGTGATGTAAAAATATCCCGGCACCGGGGATGAATTCGACGGGGAGCGCACGACCTCCGCGACATCCTCATCGGATATCCCTTCCTGGAGGTGATTGACAATTTCATAGAACAGGACGGTATCGTTGACGGCATTGATCCTGCAGATACAGCTCTTTTCCGGACGGCCCGGATAAAATAATACGAGGATCCTATGGACGGCCGGGAAGGATCCAGCAGCTGCGTTTTGATGCGGTCAAACTGCGGTTCGGATTTGTTGATGATGAAATACTGCGGAGAGAATGTACAATCGAAACCTGGTCTTGCGGTCGGCATTTTTCATCACATCCTCGCATTCTCCCGGATACAACATATTGATGGAACGGTACTTCCATCCATTCTGGGGAAACCTTACTTTACTGTTTGAGGTATTAAATTTTTTCAAATAATATTGGATGGACTATTTATTATCATCAGTTGTTAACAGAAGCATATCATAAAAATCATTTAAATTAAAATAGATGATTCTTCTGTCAAATTCTGTAAAATACGTTTACAATCCGAAAAATAGTGATATAATTATTTGAACAGCCGATAATTTTCCTTATTTCGATATGTTTTTACATTTCCTTATCGAATAAGAATGATAATTTTTTTGGAGTAACTAGTCGTGACGTCAAAAAATTTTCTGAAAAAGACGGTCTGTGTCATCGGTCTCGGGTATGTCGGCCTTCCCCTTGCCCAGGCTTTTTCAGGGCACCTCCGGACGATCGGGTACCGGCGGGACCGGAAGAAAGTCGACGAACTGAACAAAATACCCGGCAACAGGATCGAGGCAACAACGGATCCCGCCATGATCCGGCAGGCGGATTTTGTCATCATCGCGGTCCCTACACCCATTACGAAGGCAAAAGACCCGGATCTGGAACCGATCATTTCAGCTTCAAAGATTGTCGGGAAGAACCTGAAGAAAGGCGCAATCGTGGTGATGGAATCCACGGTCTATCCCGGCGTTACCGAGGAGGTCATGGTCCCGATCCTCGAGCGGGAGTCCGGCATGAAATGCGGGAGGGATTTCAAGGTCGGCTACTCTCCCGAACGCATCAATCCCGGCGACGAAGAACATACGCTCTCCAAAATATACAAGGTTGTCTCCGGCATGGACGAACAGACCCTTGATGATTTAAGCGAACTGTACGGCCTCGTGACGAAGGTATACCGGGCACCCACGATCAAGACCGCTGAAGCGGCAAAAGTGATCGAGAATATCCAGCGGGACCTCAATATCGCACTGATGAACGAACTCTCGATGATCTTTGCCAGGCTGGGCCTCGATACCGATGAAGTCCTGAAAGCGGCCAGCACCAAATGGAACTTCAATATCTACCGCCCGGGCGTGGTCGGGGGCCACTGCATTCCCGTCGATCCCTATTACCTGGTCCAGAAAGCCAAGGAACTTGGGTACCACCCTCAGGTGATCCTTGCCGGCCGCTCCATCAACGACTCGATGCCGAAATATGTCGCCGAGATGGCGGTGAAGGGGCTGAACAAAGTCGGGAAGACCATCAAGGGTTCGAATGTCCTGATCATGGGCCTGACCTACAAGGAGGATGTCGCGGATATCCGGGAATCCCCGGTCGAGAACATGATCAAAGAGCTGAAGGACTATGACGTGAACGTGTACGGGCACGATCCCCTGCTTTCCGATGCCATGATTAAGCATTTTGGTGCGATACCGCTACCGAAACTTAACAAGAAGATGGATGCGCTGATTATTGCTGTGGCACATAAACAATTTAAGGAGATGAACCTGAATAATTTCCTCGACCTGTTAAACAGTCACCCGGTAATTATTGATGTGAGAGGAATGGTAGACCCGAGGATTGTTAATAAGAACGGTGTGTACTACCGGAAATTGTAAGGAGAAAATATCCGAGTGTTTTGTATCATATAATCTCTTTTTTTTATGCCATCAATTAGTCCATGTCAATCTAATTTTTCAATGTTTTTTATTTGAAATATTTATCCCCATGTGTTCACAACACCAATTACAGTTATTAAAAGTAAATAACAATAAGAAGAATTTCTCATTATCTGTTTAAGGAAAATATTTGTATTCGATGCCTGTTAACAATTTATGACGGAAATATGGTAAAAAAAGCCTTTATTACCGGAATTACCGGACAGGACGGATCATATCTTGCCGAGCTATTACTCTCCAAAGGGTATGAAGTCCATGGCCTTATCAGGCGAACATCGTCCTTCAATACTAGCCGGATAGACCACATATATGTGGACCCGCACACTCCTCATGCCAGACTGTTTCTTCATTACGGGGATCTTTCTGATTCGGAACGGATCGCCAATATCATGTACAATTATCAGCCGGATGAAGTTTATCATCTCGGATCCCAGAGCCACGTCCAGGTAAGTTTTGAAATGCCGGAATATACCGGCAATGTAACCGGACTTGGCGCAACCCGGCTTCTTGAGGCGGTGCGCAGAAGCAATCACGGAGCGAAGTTTTATCAGGCCTCGTCCAGCGAGCTGTTCGGTTCTGCAACTCCGCCGCAAAATGAGGAGACTCCCTTCCATCCCCGCAGCCCTTATGCCTGTTCCAAACTTTATTCCTACTGGATGACCCGGAATTACCGTGAAGGGTACGGGATGTTTGCGGCAAACGGGATCCTTTTCAACCACGAGTCCCCCCGTCGGGGAGAGACCTTCGTCACGAGAAAGATCACACGGGGCATTGCCAGGATCTTAGCGAAAAAGGAAAAATACCTGTATCTCGGAAATCTTGATGCACGACGTGACTGGGGATTCGCTCCTGAGTATGTTGAATGCATGTGGCAGATCCTCCAGCTGAAAAAACCTGACGATTATGTTATCGGTATCGGCGAGACGCATTCCGTGAAAGAGTTCCTGGATGCGGCATTTTCCTATGCTGGCCTCGATGTCGAAAAACACGTGAAAATTGATCCGATATACTTCCGGCCGACTGAGGTGGAAGTGCTAATCTCGGATCCGGAGAAGGCCCGAAAGAACCTGGGTTGGAATCCCAGAATCAGGTTCGACGATCTTGTCAGGATCATGGTGGATTCGGACATGCGGGCGATTGGGCTAAAACCGATTGGAGAAGGAGACAGGATCCTGAAAAAGGTATTTCCGAAGAAATGGTGGAAGAAGGATTAATTTTATCCTCTTTTTATCATGAAGACCATCTGTTTTTACATCAGTGATTATGGCTATGGTCATGCTACCCGTTCAATTGCATTAATCAGAGAGATCGTAGATTCCTGTGATGACGTCAATGTGATCGTAAAGACCTCCGGCCCCTATAAGTTTACAAAAAAATCCCTGCACCATCCCCGTGTATCGGCCATTCGCTGCCGGAACGATATCGGGGTCCAGCTGAAAAGGAAACCCGCCGGTCGTCGACAAGCAAAAGACCCGCAGATTGTTCCTTGAATGGATGGATACATGGGATGAATACATTTCCAGTGAATCAGTTTTTTGTGAAAAAAATAATGTCGATATGATCATTTCAGATATATCCCCCCAGCCGTTTGTTGTTGCGGATCACCTGGGAATACCTAGTATTGCCATCTCAAATTTTTCCTAGGACACGATCTACGACCACTTGTTTCCCGGTACCGATGATGTCAACCGGTTACGGGATGCCTACCTGAAGGCAACTTACGCATGTGTCCTTCCATTTGATACTTCGATGGAGCGATTTGCCATAAAAGAACATGTCGGACTTGTTTCCCGGAATATCACAGTATCGCGATCAGAGATGCGGCGGCGCCTTGGCATCCCGGAAAAGGATTTCCTGATATTCGTAGGGAAGGCTCCCGCCAGTAACTACCCCCGGTTCCTTTTTACTGATAACCATCCGGGTATCCTGTTTCTCGTTCCTTCAGGAATTTTATGTCCGTATGCTCTTGTCATTCCCATGGAAGAGACTGAATCGCAGAACTGGATCGGCATGTGCGACTGTATTCTAGCAAAATGCGGGTACAGCACGGTCTCGGAAGCCGTGCGTGCCACTATCCCGCTGCTCGTATGGAAACGGGAAGGTTTTATCGAAGATGATGCAATTGCCACCAGGATAGAAAATCTTGGAATCGGGAGAAGAGTGAGTGGCGTTGATGAGGGAATCCGGTATTGCCTTGACAATCGATCAGGTATTGAAGCATTCAGACAGAATTTTGATAAGATTGATCCTATATACAAGGATGACGGAATTTATACTATTCTCACAGTAATTCAGAGGATTATACAATGACATTCTGGCAGGACAGACAGATCCTTCTCACCGGTGGGGCAGGCTTTCTCGGATCGAGTATTGCTGAACAACTCCGTGAACGGGGCGTCCGAGACGATCAGATCTTCATCCCCCGCAGCAAGGATCTCGATCTTCGGAAATGGGAGAACTGCGTCACGGCAGTGAAAGGCAAGGATATCGTGATCCACCTGGCTGCGAAGGTTGGCGGGATTGGTTTCAACCAGAATAACCCCGGGGAACTCTTCTATGACAATGCGATCATCGGCATACAGGTGATTGAAGCCGCCCGCCGCGAAGGTGTCGAGAAATGCGTGGTCATAGGCACTGTGTGTGCTTATCCGAAATTTACACCGGTCCCGTTTAAGGAAGAGGATCTCTGGAATGGATATCCGGAAGAGACGAATGCTCCGTACGGACTTGCGAAGAAGATGCTGCTTGTCCAGACACAGGCGTACCGCAAACAGTACGGATTTAACGGGATTTATCTCCTGCCGGTCAATCTCTATGGTCCCCGGGACAACTTCAACCCGGAGAGTTCGCATGTCATTCCCGCCCTGATCAAAAAATTTGTCGATGCTGTCAGAGAAAAGGAAAAAATTGTTGAGGTCTGGGGTACCGGGACTGCTTCGCGTGAGTTCCTGTATGTCGATGATGCAGCACGGGGAATTATTCTCGCAACGGAAAGATACAACAAACCGGACCCGGTAAACCTTGGCGCAGGCAATGAGATATCCATCCGGAGCCTGGTGGAAATTATCCGGAAACATACCCGGTTCGAGGGAGAGATCCACTGGGATACCAGCAAACCGGATGGCCAGCCCCGCAGGTGCCTTGCAGTTTCCCGGGCAAAAGAAGAGTTCGGCTTCGAGGCAACAGTTCCCTTCGATGAAGGCCTGAAACGGACTATTGCGTGGTACATAAAAAATCAATTCGACGTAAAAAAATGAAATTATTCAGATTTAAGAAAAGAGGGAGAGATAGTTCATAAAAACAAATTAGTTTTGTTTTTTAAAAAAACCGCCCCCGGAATGTTCTTACAATTTTTTAATTCATCTCTTCATGAGTTTGCCCGATCCTCCTAAAAAGGGAATGCAATAATCTGTTTTTCAAATAAATTTATTGATGATCTCAATCTGACGAAGAATACTTTTGATCTGATCATTCTTTTTGATCAGGTAGATGTAATATCCGATTATTATCAATGAACTAATGCCAACGAGTAAGAGCGAAGGTGTATTGAATATCTTTAATAAACCTAAAAATATGCCGAATGGGATAAATATTATAAAATTCGGAAGTAATATTTTGGTTATTCTTGTCCATGATATCCCTGAATATTTCATAACGATAAAGCATAAATAACCATAAACAATAATTCCGGAAACCGCGAATAGACCTAGGGCGATGTAAACACTACCCAACATACACCCAATAAAAAGCGAGAGAAACCGGGTGATTAAATTTGTTATCGTTAAATATAAAAATTCTTTTTGTTTTTCGAAGACATAATATATTGAGCTCAATGGCGATGAGATAAACCAGAAAAACGCCCAGATACTTAAAATCTGAGCGAATAAACCAGCTTCCCGCCATTGTTCACCAAATACTACAACAAAGAGATCTGAACCGATTATTGTCAGAACCAAAATGGGGAACATACCAATAATCACGAGTACATTAAAAAAATTTTCAACCAAATATTTGAGAGTCCCGTCAAATTTTGCTTCGACAGCCTGAGGGTAAAAGACCTGTGCAATGGAATTTCCTATAAAACTCATAGGAAATTGTATGATCCTGTATCCCAGGCTATAGAATCCAACAATGATCGGTGAAAAAAAAGCTGCCAGGAAAAAAACCGGCAATTGCCAGGATATTGCATTCAATAATTCAGCCCAGGAATCATAAAGTGGAAAATCTTTATAACGCTTTAAACTATCAAAAATTGCTTTCCGGTTAATGCTGTGTATGAATAATTTCTGATTTTCCCGCCAAATCATAATCCCAAGATATAACGACGATACCGATTGCCCGATAACATTTGCATAGATTAATCCTCCTACCGTATTATTTCCAGAAAAGCCTAAACCAAGTTGAGTTCCTGAAACCGTGACTGAATTGACCACTCGATTTGTTGTCAGCCTCGCAAAATTTTTTTTACGGGTATACCAATAATTGAATGCCACTAAAAAACCACTAAAAAAAATTGTAACTGGTAATAAATAAAAAAAAACACCTAAATCCGGCACATTCAAAAAATGGATGATAAAAGTCTTTCCGAACATCAGTATGAAAGTTGAAAATACAGTAATCAGTATAATGAATAAAGAGCATAATGCCAGAATATTTGCCGCTTCATTATCTGACTCCGGTAAGATAATAGCACATTCATAACGTAGGCAGATAATTACGGTAATGATCGTCGATATTGAAAGGAAAATTGCAAATATACCAAATGATTCAGGTCCATATAATCTTGTAAGGATGGGGGAGACCAAAATCCCCAGAACTTGGGCAAATGTTGTACCGATTACAAGGGTGGAAATATTTGATAAAAATGAAGATTTTTGTTTTTTTTTCAAATTAATCGTCATCTGTTAACAATCACCGTTTGTTTTCGAACAAATTCTAATTTTTCTCAAATTTTTTTAAAATATTCGCAGGATTTCCGGCAATAATACAATTGCCTTCAGGAAAAGATTTTGTAACTATTGAACCGGCACCAACGATGGTTTTATCCCCTAAAACTGCACCCGGCAAAATAACCGAATTCATTCCAATCCAACAATTTTTACCAATAATAACATCCTTTGGTTCAAGATATTCATCTAAATTTCTTAAGTCGTGATTTACGGTAATTATACCGACATTCGGTGCAATATACGTTCCCTTTCCAATGAAAATTTTTCCATAAAAATTTTGAAAATAATTCCCGAATTGCTGAAAATTATCGATATTATCCACGTCAAAAACAATATTATTTGCATTTGATATTACTATGAAAGGAGAAACAGGCCACGGTATATATCTATTAAATCCAAATATTTTTTGCCATATTATCGATCTAGCAACCCAATGCCATCCTATAAAATTATTTTCAAAATGTCTGCCTTTTAAATATTTTTTATCAAAAAAAAGGGGGGATATAACTTTTATAAATGGAACTAAAAAAAAATTGATTACACCCATTCTTGGTTTTACCATAGGTTTCCTCTTTTTCTATTTTTGTTATTGTTATATTTTTAAAATTGCGTATGTTTTTTATAAAGACTTAAGTTGTACTATATTGAAAGAGTTTTAATAGAATATGATTGTTATTGTCGACTATGGAATGGGAAATCTTGGCTCGTTAGCCAATATGCTAAAAAAAACCAGGTTCCCAGCAAAAATATCATCAGATGTTGGAGAGATTGAACTCGCTGAAAAACTGATTCTTCCCGGCGTCGGTTCTTTCGATCATGGAATGAAAAAGTTACAGGAACTTAATTTAATAGATATTCTTAATAAAAAGGTGGTAAGAGAAAAAACCCCCATCCTGGGCATTTGCCTTGGCATGCAGATGTTCACAAGAACAAGTGAGGAAGGAGTACAGCCGGGATTGGGTCTGGGTAGATGCGAACACGGTCAAATTCAATTTGGACACAGACTCTTCGTTCAAAATACCCCACATGGGTTGGGACACACTGAATATCAGAAAATCGCATTTCCTGATGCAGGATACGGGAAGTAACGCCATGTATTATTTTGTGCATTCATACCATATTGTATGCAACCGCAGCGAGGATGTTTTGTCCACATCTCATTATGGATATGATTTTGTATCTTCGCTCGCAAAAGATAATGTCATCGGAGTGCAGTTCCACCCGGAAAAAAGTCATAAATATGGCATGAAACTATTGGAGAATTTCTGTAACCACAAATCATAGTGCTTCAAGAGGATTTCAATTTGATTCGTACACGGGTAATTCCCTGCTTATTGTTAAAAGGGCAGGGATTAGTAAAAACGGTCAATTTTACTAATCCGAAATATATCGGGGATCCCATAAACGCAGTGAAAATTTTCAATGACAAAGAAGTCCACGAACTTGTTTTTCTTGACATTACTGCATCAACAGAAAAGAGATCCCCCGGCTGGACTATATCGCCGACATTGCAAGTGAATGCTTCATGCCCCTTGGATATGGCGGAGGAATAAGAACGGTGAAACAGGCAGAGGATATTTTTAACCGGGGTGTTGAGAAAGTTATCATAAATTCATGTGCCGTCGAAAACCCATCATTAATCCATGAACTTGCTGAGCTTTTTGGAAATCAGAGCATTGTTGTTTCCATCGATGTAAAAAAGAATTTTTTGGGTAATTACCAGACTTATACGCACAGCGGTAAGACAAAAACCCGTTGGGATCCAGTAACCTGGGCAAAGGAAGCAGAAAGGTTGGGTGCAGGAGAAATTTTTTTAAACTCCATTGATCGGGATGGTATGATGAAAGGCTATGATATTCCTCTCATTAAATCCGTGTCTGCGTCCGTATCAATTCCCGTAGTTGCTTGCGGGGGAGCCGGAACCGTGGAAGATTTTGGCAGAGCAGTCCAGGATGGCGGAGCATCTGCTGTTGCAGCGGGGAGTATGTTTGTGTATTATGGAAAACATCGGGCTGTTTTAATCAATTTTCCCGAGGATGACGAATTTAAGTCGGCGGGTTTAAAATGAATGTATACTTACAAATAGATACAGTATGACCGGAAAATATCAGATTTGCAACCGTTGCGTGATGGATACAACCGATCCCGATATCCGGTTTGATGAAAAAGGGATCTGCAATCATTGCCGGCAATATGATAAATTAGTAAAGAGATTTGTATTCGATGGCGAAGAGGGAAAAGAAAAATTACGGCAAATAGTTGATGAAATTAAAAAATCCGGTAAGGGAAAAGAATACGATTGCATTATTGGAGTGAGCGGGGGCGTTGACAGCTCATTCGTTGCATATAAGGTAAAAGAATTAGGCTTGCGTCCTCTGGCAGTTCATCTCGATAATGGATGGGATTCAGAACTTGCCGTAAAAAATATTGAATTATTCCTGAGAAAACTGGATATCGACCTCTATACACATGTGATCGACTGGGAGGAATTTAAGGATCTGCAATTGGCATTTCTCTATGCTTCAACACCGGATTCTGAAATCCCGAGCGATCATGCAATCAATGCAATTTTACATGAGATTGCACAAGAAAAAAGGGTTAAATATATTATTTATGGCTGTAATATCAGGACAGAATCGCATCTGCCCAAGGCATGGTCCCAAGGGCATCTGGACTGGAAATATATTGAAAATATCCAAAAGAAATTTGGACATCTCCCGCTCACCACATTCCCTCATACGGATTATGTCACCCTTCATTGGTATATGGCAACCCAGACAACTATCAACATCCTGAATTATCTTGAATATTCCAAGAAAGAGGCTATGAAAATACTTGAAAATGAGCTGGGCTGGAAATATTACGGGGGGAAACATTATGAATCAATTTATACGCGGTTTTATCAGGGATATATCCTGCCAATAAAATTTGGATATGATAAACGAAGAATGCACTTGTCAAGCTTAATCTGTTCCGGAGAAATTACACGATCTGAAGCGATAGAAGAATTGAAAAATGTCCCATATCCTTCAGAGTTGCAGCAACAGGATAAAGAATATGTCATTAAAAAATTTGGAATTTCGGAAGGGGAATTTGAGAGGATAATGAATTTACCAAAAAAGACCTACCCAGATTATTCAGATAAATCCCTCATGAATAATGGGATATTTAGAAAAATTATTGTATTGCCATTAATATTCATTGGGAAGGGGAATAATTTGGTAAATTCGATAATGGGTAGATTATGAAGATTTTGGTTATATCACCACATACCGATGATGCAGAATTGGGATGCGGTGGATCGATTGTCAAATTTTTAGAGGATGGACATGAGATCTTCTGGATTGTATTTTCAACTGCTGAAGATTCTTTACCAGAGGGCCTTCCCAGAAATACCTTAAAAGAGGAATATTTCAATGTAATCAAGGATCTCGCCCTTACAGAAGAAAATTGTAAGGTTTTTGATTTCAAAGTACGGAATCTGCATCAATATCGACAGGAGATCCTGGAGAATCTGATTAGAACCCGGAACCAATATCATCCTGATATTGTGATAGGTCCGTCTCTTAACGATCTGCATCAGGATCATCAGATCGTTTCTTATGAGATGATCCGGGCATTCAAGATCACGTCAAGTATTATCTGTTATGAATTGCCCTGGAACCATATATCTTTTAATACTCAATGTTTCATCAAATTAAATCCAAATCATATTGAAAGAAAATATTTGATTCTGAAAAATTATCAGTCGCAGTTTATCAAAGAGAAACCCTATTTTTCGAAAGAATACATATATGGGTTGGCGAAGACACGAGGAATTCAGTGCAGCTCAGAGTACGCTGAGGCTTTTGAGGTTGTACGGTGGATGCTATAAGAGTCCTTGTCACTGGTGCTGGAGCACCAGGTATAAAGGGAACCCTTTTTTCGTTGAAGGAAAACTTTGATCACCGTCCCATTCGAATAATTGGAACCGACATTAAAAAAGAGGTTATTGGAACATATCTGTGCGATAATTTCTACCAAATTTCGAAACCCTCCGAAAATAAATACCTAGGACAATTGCTCTCAATCTGTGAGCATGAGGATATCGATGTAATCTTGCCTCAAAACACTCTTGAATTATCTGTGTTGGCTGAAAACAAATCTTTATTTCTTGATATTGGAACTACTATCGTCGTTTCAGATAGTTCTGCAATTGATATTGCAAATGATAAATATAAAATTATGAAATTAGCCGAACAGATTGGTATCCCGACTCCTGAGTATTATCTTGTGGATAATTTTGATGATCTGACCGAATCGGCAAAACAGTTAGGATGGCCAAATAATCCTGTTGTTGTCAAACCTCCCCTTTCCAATGGAATGAGAGGAGTACGTATTATTGATGAATCGATTGATCTTAAACAGATGTTTTACTTAGAAAAACCAACTTCATTATTCATGAAGATGAAAAATTTCCATGAATTAATAGGATCAAGTTTCCTACCACTTTTGGTTATGGAATATCTGCCTAATGCGGAATATACTGTTGATGTTTTGAAGACTCACAAGTATACGATTATCCCAAGGAAACGGGATGTCATTCAATCGGGCATCACCTTCCATGGCACTGTGGAATATAATGAAGAACTTATAACCTATACACAGAAACTTAGTGCCGCTATCGGGTTGACGTATTGCTTCGGATTTCAGTTTAAAATGGATAATCAAAATATACCTAAATTGTTGGAATCCAATCCAAGGGTTCAAGGTACTATGGTTCTTTCGACGTTTGCTGGAGCCAATATAATCTATGCGGCTGTTAAACACGTATTGAACGAAAATATACCTGATTTTAACATTGCGTGGGGAACAAAGATCCTCCGTTATTGGGGGGGTATGGGTATACAGAACGGAAATACTATAGCGTTATTATGACAAAAATCTGGAAAAAGTATTCTCAATATTTACTTTCTGGAGAATGGCATATCCATACGAACTATACTGACGGCGAGAACTCGGTAGATGAATATTGCAAGAGAGCGGTAGAGTTGGGTATCCCTCTGATCGCATTTACTGAGCACGTAAGGAAGGATTTAAGTTACGACTTTAATGCATATATCGAAGATATTGACAGGGCACGGGAAAAGTACGATTTGATCATCCTCTCTGGATGTGAAGCGAAGGTTCTTCCGGATGGATCCTTGGATGTTGAAGATAGTATATTAAAGAACGTGGATTATCCCATATTTGCATTCCATTCGTTTCCCAGTGACTTAAATAATTATTTTAACGCATTATCTGATGTTTTGAAAAATACTTACATAAATACCTGGGCGCATCCGGGAATATTTCTTAAAAAATCAGGAATAGAACTATCCGAAGAGAAATTATCTTGTATATTTAAGATGCTAATCGAAAATGAGATCCTTATCGAACTGAATAAAAAATATAATGCCCCCTCAAATTCATGGATCAAACTAGCAAAATATTATCAAATAAATTTTGTAAGAGGGAGTGATTGTCACAGTACCGAGGAACTCGGATGAAAAAAATCCAATTTCATAAAATGCTTTATGTTATTGCAATTGTTTTACCAATCCCCTAATTCTTGATTCTTTCGTACAATTGGTTGAGATCTCCGTCGTCATGGCCACTACGGTTATGTATGAACCGATAGAGAGAATTGTGCGTTTGAGAGTCCATTAATTTATTTGTGCTTCTCGTTCCTTATCTGGATGATTGCAAATTTCTTGTAAAATATTATAAAATTCTGTTGCAGATTGTTCAGAATTATCACTTGTTTGAAAGCCTGAATTTATAAGAGAATTTGGATTATTTTGAAGTATGGATGTGATTATTTCAGTAGCACTGTCTTCATCCCTATAACTATAAGTGAATATATACTTACTGATAATATCCTTTAGATGAGCTAAATTATATTCTCTTTTTACCGGTAAAACTGCCAATCCTCCTGAAAAAATTGTCTCCCAAACGGTTCGTCCCAATGGAAAATATTTGATGGTATCCGTTCTTAATAAAATATCGGTAATCGCATAAATTGGATCCATATCATTAATCTGACCGAGATATTTAATATTTGAATATTTTGAAAATTCATCAAGGCATGATTTGCCATAGTTACCACTTGGTAAACCTACAATCAGAAAAATAACATTCTTATCGATTAATTTTTTTGCTATTGACGGTAATAAATCCTGTCCTTTTGCTTCTTCAATTCTACCGATGAGCGATATAACAAATGTGTCAGCTTGAATTTTATATTTGAGTTTAATTTCGTCCTTTTTTTCACGGAGTTGTCGAGCTCTTTTCATATTGAACGGATTTAAAATCACGACAGATTTTCCATATTTAGAGAAAGCTTCATCCGATATCGGATCTATCGAAATTATTTTGGTGGCATAACGCTTAATGACCAAAAGTGCAATATGGGCTTCTAATGAATCATTCAGAACTTCCCGAATATGAATTATCTTTTTCATCGATTTTGGTAAAACCAATAACAGTGGCCATAAAACCAATGAATTTAAATGGACAATGGTAATTTTCTCCCGTTTGAGAATTTTATTATAAAAAAAAATAAAGTAAAAAATCGACATGAATTCGTTGTAAATACTATAAGACCGATTATAAAATTTTAAAGAGGATCCTTTAAAGACAAAACTAAATGGCAATTTAAACTCGTAAAATTTAACTTGTTTTCTTAAACTGAAATATACATCATTTTTTTCATTCGTTGGTTCGCGTGTTTTCGTATGAATTATTACACAATCTTCCGCTTTGAGATATCCGTTATCTATTAAATATCGGATCGTAGTGGAAGAACTTAAAGAGCCCCCGCCTACCCCGATTGCATGAGTAATAAACGCAATCTTCAATTCATCACCATTTTAACAATTTTTTTCTAACAGCTTTAAATTTTAATTTTTCATTACCAGAAAATCTCCCATTGCAAGATAATCTAGTCCGGTATCATAAAAACATTTTATTGCATCACTGGGAGTACAGACTATTGGTTCGCCTCTCACGTTGAATGACGAATTCAAAATCACCGGGACCCCGGTAATATTGCCAAAAAGTTTTATTAAATCATAGTATTTTGGATTCACATCCTGCTTTACCAACTGGGGTCGCACCGTGCCATCAACATGAACAACAGCCGGGATTTTATCCGCTTTTGCAGGGTTTGCATCAAAAGAGGTGATCATAAATTCTTCAAGTCGTGCATTATCCAGAAAGTCATCTTTCGCTTCCTGTGTCATCGATGGACAAAACGGCCTGAAACCTTCCCGGAATTTTACCCGTGCATTGATAATATCTTTATTTTTTGCTGACATCGGGCTCATCACAATTGATCTGCTCCCAAGAGCCCGTGGACCGGCTTCCATCCTTCCCTGGAACCACCCGATAATTTTTCCTTCAGCAAGGAGTTGAGCACAGGTTAAGGAAATATTATCCATGACTTTGAATTTCAGGTTTCGGTTTTTGAGAATGAGTTCAATCTCGTCATTTTCAAATTGGGGCCCCCAGTATAAATCGACAATCTCCTGGTTCTGGTATGATCCGGATAATTGATTACTAACATACAGCGCTGCACCCAATGACAGCCCTCCATCCCCGGGATTGGGAAAGATATGATGGTTGGCAACTTTGCCGGAATACCAGATGCGCTGGTTCAGTTTAACATTAAGAAATACTCCGCCGGCGCAACAGAGGTTTTTCGTATTCGCCTTCTCCAGCCAGGGGAAGACAATATTCATGACCTGTTCTTCCAGGACTCTTTGGGCTTCAGCAGCGATGTCTTCAGCACCATATTTATCAATCAATTTCTTGATCTCGTACGCTTCATCAAAATGCCACTGGATCCCGCCATTCTCATTAAATGAGAATGCCCGGCCAAAATCATGTGGTTCAATTAATTCCCCGTCTTTGAATTTTGGATAGAACGGATCTAACAGACCTTTGACATGTTCCGACTTTCCATATGGTGCCAGCCCCATGGTTTTACCTTCACCGTCTCCATGCCACCATCCTAATGCTTCTGTAACATTACTATAGAACCAACCGATCGATCCATCACATCCAAATTTTTTTAACGGCGTGATTTGCCCATTCTCTCCAAGCCAGATACATATCGAGTATCCATCTCCCGCCCCGTCAATGGTGACGACTAACTGTTTTTCCTGAGATCCACACGTATAATATGCAGATGCTGCATGCGCAAGGTGATGTTCAATATTGGTAACTTTTGTCCTCGTATTCAGCGAAAATTTTTTAATATAGAGCGGGGGTTTGATGGATGGAAGGATATGGTGCTTTTCAAGTTCATTCTTAATTATTTTTTTAATTTTAAAACTATAATTGTCAGGAAATGTCATATTTTCAAATAAAAATCTCAATGAATAATTCGATTGGAGTGATGGGATTGCAATCTGATCGATATCATCAATAGATATTTTTCCTTCCTTCAGACAATATTCAATCGAGCGAACCGGAAGTCCGGAAAAATGTTTGATACGAACAAATCGTTCTTCTGCGACATCGGCAATAATTTTCCCGTCAATGATAAGGGACGCCCCGCTGTCATGCCCAAAATGAACTCCCAGAATTTTCATTTTTTCACTTTCACATATACGACAAGTAATTATGTATAAGTTATGACGGGGATGGACGGATGGGAACAAGATCATACAAAATATCCCGGATTTCCGAACCAGATCGATACTTCACCGAAATATCAATTGCTATGAAATTTCGGCTGAGCAGGTGAATCAAAATTGAGCGAGCGGAAACATTCACGAAAACCTGATATCTCCAATCGCCAGTACCGCCGCCGCCTATCCTGGACAAACTTGATACAGCCCCGGACATAGCACCCGAAAACAGGAACACAATCCAAGCGTCTGACAACAGTGCCCCGCCACACGCAGTCGCCATCTGCTGCTCCTCACTGATCGCCACAGATTGCGGGGGCACCGGGTCATCGGTAACCGCAGCTTCCCGGGTTGTGCAGGCAATCGTCGAAATAAATAATTAAAAAAAAAGCACATTGATTGTGTGGAGTTTAATTTTAACCGATCGGGTATTCCAATAGTTTTTATTATCTGCTTCATTTTTTTAAGTATATCTGCCAGTATCATCTATATCACCCGCCCGAACGGATATGAGGTTTCCATTTATGCTGCAGTCCCCATGGTTGCATGGTTTTTCTTATTACTCCCATTATTTTTTGGAATTTTTATTACTCTTCAAAAAGCTTTAACTCAAAATGTATTCCGGGATTTGATTGCAGATTATCAATTTCTAGCAGGGGTGCTACTCCTTCTTATTTCGGGAATCATTTTCTCATCGATTCCTATCATTCGGGGATATTATCAGTGGGGAAGAGGCGATCCTTTCACTCATCTCTTAGTGATACAGGAGATAGGGCTTACAGGACACATTCCTGATGAATTAATCTATCCACTCTCTCATACCTATATAGTGATTATCGGGCTGGTTACCCATCTGGATAGTTCGGTAATTATGAGTGGTTATACGCTGCTCCTGGCCGTTCCCTTCATCCTTTTCAGCTATTTGTTCGCCAGGGGGTTTCTTGGGGAAAAGACTGCGATATTATTTCTCATTTTTACTCTTACGGGATCTATTGCAAGTCCATATTTTTTTGCCGGGACAATTCCCTCGTATCTCTTTTTATTAACTATATACGTATTTGTGATACTCACGCAGCACAAAGATAGCTCACGCATCCCCTTTTTCATTGTGCTAACCATCCTGATTATTGCAATTGTGCTTGGACATCCTAACGCAGTAATCAACAGCGCCGTCATAATGATGGTAATTTTTATATTTTTTAAATATGAGGAATATACGACAAAAATTCAAAATAATATTCCAATTGGGCCTTTCTTCGTTTTAATCATATTATTTTTCACATGGATTTCACAATTTGTCCTTTTCCGAGGGACCCTGACACAAATGCGTGATATTCTTTTTACTCAACATGATAAATCTCAAATGGCAATTTTACAGCAATCCATCAGTTATGCGTCATCCTACGGATATAGTTGGGTCGAAATGTTCTGCAAAGTATACGGAAGAACAGCAATTATCCTGTTTATTTCAATGTTTGCTCTCTATATTATTCTTAAGGAAAATCAAACAACAAAAAAGAGAATCGTATTAACATTCATCCTTTCACTCGTATTTATTCTCTGTACGGCTGTGCTTTATACGACAAATGCTGGATTTGGTCCTGACAGGATGTTGGGTGTTGCGGTTATTTTTTCAAGTTTATTGATGGTCCTGGTCTTTTATTTTATACGGGACTGGAAGTTTACTTTTAAAAATTTTCATTTTTCCTCCAGGTTGTTGATCATATCCTTGGTTATCGGATTATGTATTATGGGGTTACTGTCATTCTACCCGTCTCCTTATGTACTCACAGGTAATGACCAGTTTACGCTGAATGAACAGATGGGACTTGAGTGGTTGGGTGCCAAATCAGATGGAAAAAATGTAGTCAACATCGGGCTTGGCGAGACAGTAAGCCGGGCAGGATTTGTACTGAAATATCCTCCTTACCACTTTGGCTATGATAAAACTCCATTACTGGGTAACTCATTTACAGAAGATACATATTATATCCGTGTAAAACTGGATGAACTACTTTATACCGATGTCTTCCCGAAAGTAGCCAGGTACCGCTGGCAACCGGAGGATTTTCGCAGGCTTGAAAATGATGGGTCCATTGATAAATATTATTCAAATGGGGATACTGAAATAATGTTAATCAACGCAAAACGATAATTAATAAAAAAGAAATACGATTTTATTATAGATATATCCAATAAATGAATAAAACAAATGAGAGATGATATTGGGCGGATTTCGTGCTAGATATTTTTGCCTGATGTCTTGATGTTCGTTTTGTCCAATATGAGAAATTGTCGATGTCTTACTTGTTGGATGCATTCTGAATGCAGCAACTTCATAATTTAATTTTAATGGCTTTTCAATTAAAAGAAATTTCAGAAAAAGATCAAAATCAAAAGAGTAGTTAATTTTTTGATCGATGCCACCAACGGAAAAATACAACTCTCTTTTCCAGAATGTTGCTGGCTGGAAAAAGCAATTTCCTCCATATAACATCGTTTTCGGACAGATCAATGGAGGGAAATAATTATTTTTTCGGATTGTAACTTCATTTTCATTTACGTATATCCCATTACCGGTAATCCATTTTACAGAGGGATTGTTTTCGAAAGCATCAGCAATTTTCAGGAAGGCTCCCGGTAAATAAAAATCATCGGAGTTGATATATGCCAGAATGTCGCCGGTTGAAATTTCAAATCCTCTCTTAATTGCATCAGATTGGCCGTTATCCGGTTTGCTTTCCCAATAGGTGATATATTCCCGGTATTTATTGATTATTTCCAGGGTATTATCGGAAGATCCCCCATCCATTATTATATATTCTAAGTTTGGATAATTCTGACTGGTAATTGAGAGTATTGTTTTTTCAATATATTTTCCTTGATTAAAAGATGGAGTAATAATGGATATTTTCGGATAAATTTTTTTAGCAGTCATCTTTCACACATATTGAACTATTTTATTATGTATATTTGTACTCTTTACGACAGGATCTTTTCGAAATTATTTACTACCTCTTCAAAGGTAAAAGCATTTTTGACAAATTTATCTGCATTTTTAACAATGCGTTCTGGATCTGAAAAAGATATCACCCGATCAATAGCATTTACAATTGTTTCTGGTGAATTATCATTCATGATAAAACCCGTTTCCCCATCTGCAATTATATCGGGTATACTGCCAACCCGGTTTGCAAGAATCATTGTTCCGCATGCCATTCCCTCAATAATTACATTCGGAAGGCCTTCTGTATAAGAAGGTAAAACCAAAATTCTCAGTTGATTATAATAGCCGGGAATTTGTTCTTGGGATACCCAGTCAATGAATTTAACATTATTATTCAATCCTTTATTGTGAATATCTTCTTTTATTTTATTTTCTAACTCACCGGTTCCAATGATTAAAAAAACCCAATCATTGTGTTGCTTAAGTATTGGGGGAATCGCTTCTATTAAGTTCAATATCCCCTTTTCCGCACTTAATCTCCCGACAAATCCAATAAATTTCTCCCGTTTCTTAAATTCATTGATGACGCGAAAACGTTCAAAGTCGATGAAATGATCGTCAGCAATTTGAATTTTTGACGAATAACGAGACAGATTCCATTCTGTAATGACCGATTTGGTGTATACAATCAACAGATTCGCTAAACGGAAATTTATTTTTGCAGAAATATCAAATAAATAATAGATACAGTAAAAGGGAATTCTACCCATTTTTGAACGATAAATTATTTTAATACTTTCAGTCGGTGAGCCGGTCATCACTATAATAACTCTTTTTCCCAGTAATTTTGAAGTGAAGAGTGGCAGAATTAAGGCCATCGCACCCAAATGAAAAAATACAACTTCATAGTCAGGAGAATTTTTTAACAATGAAACTGATAATTTCAGTTGATAAACGAGAAATTCAATGACATTAGTAAAATTAAATTTTGAATTTTCTCTGTAAGAATGGTTTATTATTTTTACTTTTCCATGAATTTCTCTCCTTTGCGGATAAGATGAAGTCAGAACAAAAATTTGGTTCGTATTGGGTTCAAGCATACGGATAAATTTTTCCAATAAACTATTTCCTCCCTTTACATTTGGTAAGGGTTGAGTAATTATTGCGATATTTTTTCCGGTCATTTCTGAACCCCTCCTTAAAAATTATCAATGAGAATTACTTTCACAGGTTTTATTTATGAAAAACTAAAAGGATCATCATGTTGAATCAATATTTGATATGCGCCTTTATTGGTAAAAATATTAGATCATAATGATCGGGTAACATCGATAAATTTCATATAATCTCGCAACCATCGACGCCAATTACCTGCCCGCTTACATAATCTGCAAGATCCGATCCAAGAAATAGGATAACCTTTGCAACATCATCGGGTTTCCCAATCTTTCCAAGGGCAATATTTTTGAGTATCTCATTTTTTATTTCCGGTTTGGTATCTGCAGTCAGATCCGTATCAATAAACCCGGGCGCAACTGCATTGACTGTGATATTAAACGCACCAAGTTCTTTTGCAGTGGATTTTGTAAAACCTATCACAAATGATTTGCTGGATGCATATGCGGTTTGTCCCCGGTTCCCATAGACGCCGACAATAGAAGAAAGGTTGATGATCTTTCCGGATTTTTGTCGCATCATCATTTTTGCTGCGTACTGTGTACAGAGAAATGTTCCCTTGCAATTGACATCCATGACATCCTGGAATTCCTGGAGTTTTGTCATCATCAGGAGATTATTCTTCATAATGCCGGCATTATTGACCAGGATATCCAGTCGCCCATATTTTTCACGGATGACTTTGAACATCTCCCGGACATCATCTTCCCGAGTAACATCTGAGCGGATCGCATATGCAGCAAACCCCTTGTCAGTGATCTCTGCAATCAGTTTATCTGCTTGTTCTGCATTTTTCTGGTAGTTTACAATGACCTGTGCATGGTTTATCGCAGCAAGGAGCGCTGTAGCTCTTCCGATTCCCCTGCTCGCGCCCGTTATCAATATCACTTTTCCGTTGAGCATACTCTTCACCACGTTTAATTATTTCTTAAGATAACCCACCGGACCAGCCGGTTTAATGTCATGATCCCGTCCCAAGGCAGGATAAAGTCGTGCATGGTACCGGGGATGACGATACGATCCACACCCCTCGAGGTAACCTGCCTGGCAAATGCTTCCCGTTTTACAGGATCTGGGATCCCGATCGAGACGGTTCTGGATCTTATGGTTCACCAGAGGGATTACTTCATCCACGGTATCGATCTCTTTTGTAAAAATGCATTTTCCCTGGATTGGCTCTTCCAGGCAGATGTCCTGATCGATAAGGATCGTCCATCCCAGATCATGGGGCGCCAGACAGTTTTTCCCATCTGACAGCAGGTACAGTGCCCGGGCATTGATAATCTTTGCCGACAAGCCCGATGATATCTCCTGATTGCGGAGTGCAGTTGGCAACCGCTCAAAGGCGTCGCGCAGCCAGGATACTATCGTCTCCATTGGGTACCGGCTTTTTTCCAAAAACAAAACATGTGGCGAAGAACATGCCATCTGGTTGAAAACCGCTACATCTCTTACGAACTGGTCCAGCACTTTTCTAAAACCGTTCGATTCAATATATGCCCGGTCAAATACGGCGAACGAATATTTCGGGCCAAAGATGATCGTCTCACAGTGATCCCGGCAGGGAAGGCGTGAGATAGCGCGTACTGCTTCGCTTCCCCCAAAGATAACACGGCAATCCGCAGTGAGGGAAAATTTCTCACTGAAGTTTGTGGATCTCCCTTCAAAGGTGACCACAGCGATCGCTGCAAGAACGGTCCTCCCCGAATATGTTATGCCCTCATATTCTACGGAAATTGCCGGCAATTCGCGAAAGATGGATAGGATCAGCGGGACGTACTCTTCAGGCATCTTGACGATGCTGCCGTTCTTTGAAAGAACTGCTTGGACAATTGAAAAGAATCCCAGGGTCGGCATATTCGCTGCGATCCAGTGGCACACGATCCCTCTGGGTTGTGCCATCATCAGGATATTTGTCTTGTTTTTACAAAACCCGTCGAGGAACCGTTTATCGGCATAATTGACCTGGCAAATCCGGTCAAGATTCTCACGGCGCAGCCACAGCGAGATATAACTGACTCCCGGGAGCGTGTTAATCTCCGGGTTTTTGAGTACATTTTTTCCCAGTGCATCGAGGATTTTTATGATGGCATCAAGTGGCATCGCAGCAAGATCTTCCCTGCAGGCATTGATACTTCGGGAAATCTCCTCAAAATCCTGATACGATCGATTCTCAAATTTCCCTCCCATAAGATAACAGGTGATCATCGGCCCAGCTCCCGGAACGTATCTCCGCACCCGCGTAGCTCGGCTTTCTCCACCCGCGAGACAAACCGGAAATACAGGCCTTTGCGCCCGCACGGACAGTCATCCACGCCGACTTGTACGCCAAGATCCTCGGTCAGAACCGCCTGGTCATAATAACTATCGGCAAGGATACTCATTACTTCAATGAACCCGGTTTTGCCGATGTCGCAGGGTTCAAGAGTAAATGGATCGCGGATGATAATCTGGGAAAAGCAGGGTACGTGCTTGTTGCCATTCTCACAGTCAATGAAGATGACGCCGGTTTGCTCAGCCATCCCGTAAAAATCCAGAATCCGTTTTGAGGACGTACCAAATGCTTCAGCAATGGTGTCTGAAAATGTCTCTTTTGAAACCGCAAGATCCTGCATCTTCTTCCAGACCGCCCCCATGAAATAGCGTGAAGTTATTAAGGGAGAACCGGATCCCCTCTTTTTTAAGCTGTTCGTAAAAGACGGTCCAGATAATATACGTGAACCCAAACGCGTATACTTCCTCGTGTGAATAATTTTTGACAATATCCTGAATGACCGGCATATTCAGGACGAGTTTTCCCTTTTCTTCCCTGAGCAGGTAAAAGGTTTTTTTTGCATAGATACTCAGGCCCCGGACACCGGCAGTCCGTGCGGAAAATGCCAGTTTCGGGCTGTTGATGCCTTCATGGTCGATAACAAGAAATATTTTCCGGTTTTTCCCCAGGTATTCAGACAGGATAGATTTGAGGGCTTTGATCTGGTTTAACGTGGTAGTTTTGTCAAGCGGGATCCTGCTGGGTGTGCCGCCGGTCGTACCGCTGGACTGGAGAACTTTTACGATCTCTTGCCCCGGGCAGGTCCTGAGGTCGAAGAGCTTGAACATTTGTACCGGGATAAACGGTACATCTTCCAGTTTGTGCATGGCATCGATCTCAATTCCCTGCTTGGTAAAAAAATTATCAATCTGCCGGTTATTGTTTCGGGCTGTTTCCAGTTGTTGCCTTATGATTGCTAGAAGAACTTCATTTTTTTGTCGGTCTGTCGAGGAGTACGGAGCCTGGACAAGGAGTTCGGGTCGGGTTGTAGCCTTTCGCGTCTTGATAAGATTGATATCCGGCATGATTATAATTCTCCGTCTTTTTTCTTCTTCTCTGCAACAATGGAGGCAGCAATTGCCTGCCTGTCAATTTTATTGGAGGCGTTGAGCGGGAACTCATGGACAAAATATACAGCGGTCGGGATCTTGTAGGATGGCAGGTGTTGCTTGCATCGTATGAGGATCTCTTCTTTGAGTGCCGTTTCCGGAGCGTTATCCGGCTGGACAACGGCAACCACCGCCTCACTCATAATCTCGTCAGGAAGCCCGAGTACCACGCAAGCCGCAACACCGTTGACGGAACAGATAAATTCCTCAATCTCATTCGGGGAGATGCGATACCCTCCGGATTTAATAATGTTCTTTGCCCGCCCAATAATATAGATATACCCCTCATTATCTACCGTGGCAAGATCCCCGGTATAAAGCCGTCCATTTTTTATAACACTTTGCGTTTCATGGGAATCCCCGTAGTATCCCTTCATGATATTATCGCCATATGCGGTGATCTCACCAGTCTCCCCAGGTTGTACCGGTTTTCCGTTCTCGTCAATTACTTCGAGGGTAACTCCCGGAATGCCCTTTCCGATAGAACCTATTTTGGTAAGTACTAGTTCAGGGGGAAGATACGAGAGACGGGCAGTAGCTTCCGTTGCACCGTACATCACAAAAAACTTTTTTTCTGGGAACGCTTCTGCGATTAGTCGGATGTACTTGTTTGGCAGCTGCCCACCGGCTTGCAACATATAACGGAGAGTAGGGAGTTTTTCTTTGAGAAACGGGGTCTTGTTTATTAGGATCTGGTAAGTACTAGGGACACCAGCAAATCCGGTACACGAAAAAGTATTGATATCCCGGATGACCCCCCCAAGAAAAATATTATTGGAGAGCATAACACTGCCACCTGTTCTGAGATGGATATGCAACAGAGAGGCCCCATAGCAGTAAAAGAACGGGAGAGCAGCACAGATGCGGTCTTCAAACGTCAGATCAAGGTACTCCACGATCGATTCCGTGTTGGCGCGTAAGTTCAGGTGTGACAGCATGACGCCTTTCTTTGCACCGGTGCTCCCGGAGGTAAAGATTACAACCGCGATATCTTGATCGTTCACATGTGGAAACACAATTTGTTCTGAATGGGGAAGTTTCAGAAGGAGATCCTCAGTAAATACATTTCCGGTGCTGGTGATCCTTGACTGGTATTTTTTCTGAACAAATGATAACTGGATATGGCACCCGCGGACAATGGCGGCCATTTGTTCATCTGATATCCGTGTCTCTACGAGCAGGGCGGTATTCCCGCTCTTTATGATCGCGAGATAGGCGATTACGAAAAAGAGAGTATTTTCCGAGATTAGGAGACATTCTTTTCCCCACCCAATAGATGCTATAATATATGCCGCGAGCTCGTCGACCTTGGACATCAGATCCTGGTATGTAAGGGCGCCGTCTCGGGATAAAATACATTCTTTTGAGAGATCACGTGTTTGTTCGAAGAGATAGTCGATGAAATTCATAATCGTTTATTTGAGATATTTATGAAGAATTTCCTTAACTTTTCCATAATTTTCCATTGCAATAATATCGTCCATATCGATCTCAATTCCAAAGGTCTCTTCCAGCATCGCAACCAACTGGAGATGTTTTAAGGAATCCCACTGCACGCATGAATTATAGGCGAGCATATCGGTTACTTCGACTGTTGGTATTCCAAGAACTTCACAAAAAATTTTTTTTATTTTATCGGCATCAAACTGTTCCATATCATATCTCCTGAAAAATCACACAAAATGCTAATGCCATTCCAGAATTATGCGATAAACTGAGTTTTATGTATATTTTTTCGTTGTATTCGGTATTAATCTTGACGTAGGGGACACCCCGCTCGTTGTTTAAAATCTCAATAGAAGGGTAAAATATATGAGTGATATTAAGACTGGAAAGAGCTTTTACCACAGATTCCTTGGCAGCATACCGTGCGGCAAGGTGAGGGGTCTGGGGCATCCTTTGAGAAACAATAATTCAGTTCGGCCTCGGTGAAATTCTTTTTGAGAAATGCGGTAAATACAGGATCACGAAAATTTTCAAACCGCTGGATTTCTTCTAGATCCGTGCCGATACCAATATCTTGCATAAAAACCGCCTTTATTTTCTCCCGATTTAATCTATAAATAAATAGATTATTGATAGTAATAAATTTGGTCGGTGAATAAAAACCAAGTCTTTTCTCTGTATTATGGTTAAATCTCCCCATCGATTCGATAAAAACATATTATGACATTTTATCAAATATCCGAATTAATTCATAAATTTTTAACTAATTTTTTTTCATTATTTTTGCCGGCATTCCAAAAGCAGTGACATTTTTTGGTACGTCATTCAATACGGTTGCACCGGCTCCAATCAATGTCCATTCCCCAACATTGATCTGTTGAATGAACTTTGCGCCGGTTCCTACATACACGCCTTCGCCGAGATGGTCTTCACCACTTATTGAAACACCGGGCATTATACTGCAAAAATTTTCCAGAACCACGTCGTGACCTATCGTGCAATTCAGATTGATAATGACGTGGTTTTTAATCACACTATTCACAGATATTATTGACCCTGCACAAATAATGACATCCATTCCCATACTTACAAAATCGGAGATGATTACAGAGGGGTGAATGGCATTATAAAATTGCACGCCCTTTTTTTCTAACAATTGTGCGATTCGCATTCTAGTCTTTGGATCACCAATGGCGATTACGCAACCAACATCTTTTTTATTGTCAAACCAATCAAATCCTCCCAGCACGGGATAATTATTTATCGACTTCTCCCACATTGCATTTTTTTCATCAAGAAACCCAAGAATATCCCATTCTCTCTGGATTTTATTTTGTTCCTTATAAATTTCCAGTACCTCTCTGCCAAACCCCCCGGCGCCGACGATTACAATTTTTTTCATATGTCACCTAATTGTTATTTTTTTAGTGGTATTTGAATAGATTATGAAATTGGAGTTTTATTAAACGTATTTGAAAAAGCTCAACAGCATTGTTACTTAAAATTTAAATTTATATCATATCACAAACGAAAGAAGTAAGGATTTGCTTGAGATGAACCAATTGACAATTCTAAACTGATATTCATCGCCTAACTCTGGATGCCTGAATGCAAGTAATCAAAAAACAGATCCTTGATTTCTTCTTTCGAAATCATATTCACAGAATTCGAAGAATATGATGGAAGATTTATCTTTTTATATTCAGGATTTTGAGATCCCAATTGCTCGCGTTTCAATACAACATATAAATTATCCAGTTCGAATAGTTGAATTTGTTCAGTCGGATTTATCAGGTCCTCATGCATTTTTTCGCCGCAGGTCAATCCGATATAATCAATATTTATATCATTAGAATTTATATTCAAAAATGGTGCAACCTCATCAATCATGACATCAATTAAATCGCCTAGCCGAAATGCATCCATTTTTAGAATGAAAATTTCACCCCCTTTTGCATATTGAGCCGCTTGGATTACAAGTTCAACGGCATCAGGAATACGAAGGATAAAACGCGTAACATCTGGATCGGTAACTGAAATACATCTTTTATTTTTCAGATTCTCTAACAATACGGGGATAACTGATCCTCTCGAATTTGCCACATTGCCAAACCGAACACAGGAATAATTTGCATTGGTGGTGATCTTTTCTGCAATTAATTTTGATGCGCCCATAACATTTGTTGGAGATGTTGATTTATCAGTACTTATTGTAATCAACTTGGGAACTCTGTATTTAAGGGCAATATCAACGATATTTTGAGTACCGATGATATTTGTTTCCGCACATTCACAGGGAAATTTTTCTGCAATAACAACGTGTTTCATTGCGGCAGCATGAAAAATGAAATCGATTTGATAATCGTAAAAAACTCTCTCAATACTTTTTTGATCCCGAATATCTCCTATGAACGTCACCAGTTTTTTATCGTTTATCTGGTTTTGCATTAAAAAATGTTTGATCTCATCACGACTGAAAACAATTACATTCTTTACCGGTTTTTTTAACAGGGCCCTAACTATTTGACCACCAATAGATCCAGTACCCCCGGTTACTAAAATCGTTTTATTCTCAAAGATTTCATTCAATTTGATTCCTCCATAAACGAACAAATTACATCACAGATATACCTAATTTCTTCTTCTTTTAATGTCGGATACATAGGCAAAGACAAAATCGAATTCGATATTTCCTCAGTAACTGGCAACATATCTTTTTTATATTTAAAGAGTTTCTGATAGAATTTCGATAGATGGACCGGGTCAAAATAGACTTTGGACGCTATTCCTTTACCTGATAAATAAGCCATCATTGAATTCCTTTTTTCAGAATTTAAAAAAATTGAATACATCTGGTATACATGCGAAATATTTTTTGGAATTGTTGGAATTTTCACTCCAGGAATCGTTTTTAATTTCTTTGAATATATCCCGGCATTTTTCTTCCTCAATTTAATTATCTCTTCAATCTTTCCGAGCTGAGAAATTCCCAGTGCAGCATTCATGGTAGGAATCCGGAAATTATACCCTAAAGAGATATAGTCAAAAGGCTCATAAGAAGAGAAATAATCTGATTTCTCAAGCCTTCCATGGGACCTGATCAAACGTAATTTATGTAAAATTTCCCGTGAATCCGTGATGACTGCACCACCTTCACCTGTGGTGATTATTTTATTCTGACAGAAACTTAAAATTGCATGATCCCCGAACGTACCCACTTTTTTATTATCAATTGTAGCTCCCATTGATTCAGCGTTGTCCTCAATCAATAAAAGGTTGTTATCATTCGCAATTTCCTTTAATTCGTTAATCCTGCAGGGACAACCTCCAAAATGAATCGGTATGATTGCTTTGGTCTTTTTAGTGATTTTATTAATAACATCTTCAGGATCTAATCCCATAAATTTTGGTTCAATATCTGCAAAAACAGGTTTAGCACCGACAAATAAACACGCATTGGCGGTTGAAATAAAAGTAAATGATGGAACAATAACTTCATCGCCAGGGTTTATTCCTGAAGAAAGAAGCAATGCATGAAGTGCTGAAGTTCCATTATTAAATGATACAGCATATTTAGAATCCATATAGGAACAGATTTTTTCTTCAAATTCCTCAATTTGAGGACCATTAGCCCAGTTTTTTCCGGATTTAATGACTTCTATAACAGATTTTACATCAGAATCGTCCCAATAAATATTAAAAAGCGGGATAGATACATTCATAATTTAAACACCATATGCATTTTTAAATTTCCTGATAATGTTGTCATAAGAAAAATTCGATACAACGTATTCTCTTGATGTAATCTGAATTTTTTCCAAATTATCCATCTCCATTATTTCAAGAACTTTTTTTGCTATAGTACTGGGATGATTGTTATCCAGTATAAAACCATTATATCCATCAATAATTGTGTCTTTTAATCCACCTGCTGGAGAAACAAGTGAGATAACTCCTGATGCCATCGCTTCCAAACTTGTACCTCCAAGTGCCTCGGTGTTTGATGGTAAAATATGAAGTTTCATACGATTAAAATAATCATTTAACTGAGAATGATCAATCCATCCAAAAAATATTACATTATCCTCACATTGTTTTTCTTTTATGTATAATTTACAAAATTCCATTGCCGGGCCATCACCAATGATATAAAAAATAATTTCTGGTTTTTTCTTGAGTATTATTGGAATAGATTCAATTAATTCAAGTATTCCTTTCTCATATGACAAACGACCTACATACCCTACTATATTTTTTCTTTCATCTAACTTTTTGGTGATATAAAATTTATTTGTATCGATAAACGAATCCGGGGTATTTGTTACAATTTTATTTCGATATCTTTCGAGATTTAAATCGGATATCATATTTTCTGAACCTCCAATGAAAATTTTTTCCGCGAGTAAATAGTTAGTCTCTTCTATGAACAGAATAAAAACTGAAAACAATTTTGAAAATGAAATAAATATCGATTTTGATGATTTTGATGGAGAACCTGTTATCATCAAGAACAATTTCTTTCTTAAAAAAAAATGTGTAATTAATGACGGGAGGAATATTGCACCAGTCCACATATACAAATGTACAATGTCAAATTTGCGCCGGTTTAATATCAATTCGCGAGTGAGAAAAAGCTGGCCAAAAAACAAGCGAAAAAAACGGGAAATTATTGATTCATTCTGATCAGCAATAATAGGTGTTTTTACATTAATTATCTGGACATTTTGTGGAATTGTTTTTGGGAAATAATTACCCGCAATAACAGTTATATTTTCAACAACCTGACTTAAAATTTCAATATGTATTGTTAGATATCTTTGACCGCATTCGAATGAAGGACTTTTAAATGGAAAAACAATTATACAAATATTCTTATCTCTATTAATTGAATCTTTCATTTTAAACTCCCAGCAATCTTATTAATCAGTTCAATATGTTTTTTTGTAACTAAGTCCCAATCCCCATAATCAACCATAAATTTTTTAATATTTTCAGCTAAAATCCCATACAAAATATCATCATTGAGCAATAATTCGATCTGTCCACTGAGATGATCAATATCACTTGGTTTGAACAATAAACCATTAATCCCATCTTTAATTACTTCGCAGGTTCCTCCAACATCAGTTGAAATACTGGGAATTCTCATGATTCCGCCTTCTAAAACCGAAGAGGAGATCAATGATTCAGAATACGACGGATTGATTATTAAATCTGTAATCGAAAGAATTTGTGCAATTTTTCTTTGCTCTAGAAAACCTAAAAAATAGACATTGTTTATTTGATTTTCAATAATTAGAGTTTTTAATTGATTTTGATAGGACCCATCTCCAATGATCAATAATTGGTTATCAGGGTATTTTTTTTGAATTTTACCAAAAGCAAGTATTGCATCCTGTATCCCTTTTGCATAGATTAAACGACTGATTATTGTAATAATCCTTTTTCGATCATCATCTTTTAATCTATTTTTGCAATTTGCCGGTTGAAGAAAAATTTCTTTATTAATCCCACTAAAGATAACATTTATTTTATCGTGGTTACCCCCGATGTGCTGCAGAAATTCACCTCCTGCAAAACAGTTAACAATCAGTTGATCGGCGTTAGTAACTACTAAATATCCAAGGGTGTGATCGTAAATGTGACTAATTAATTCCATCAGTTTATTGGCAAGAATACTATGTGACGATCCCAGTTCCGTGTGAATGTAAGGAACATGTTTTATTTTGCAATATGTTAATGCAAGCAAAGAAGTCAGATGAAACCGTGTGTAATTCAAAACAATATCATATTTTTTGTTAAAAATCTTTTTCAGTATTGTAAGAGATTTATGATTCAAAGCTAACAATTCATAATTTTCAAGTAGGTGTAAAGAGGGCAAACGGTAAATGGCTACGGTATCGATAACTTCATATTCAATCAAATTATCAGAATTCAATGTGACAATATCAATATCATATCCTTGATTTGCAAGTCGTCTCGTTATTTGATGTATGTGATTGATAGAACCGCCTACTCGTGGCAGATAATATCCCGTGAAAATTAATAATTTTTTCATAAATCGACATCTTTTTTATAGAAAAAATCTATGAATTGACAACCTTTCATTTATTTTCTTTCACGATGATAATCATTGCGTTCAAAATCAGCCCTGAAATACCCATCAACAGACCCAGGATAATAAGCATTGCACTCGCCATCGAGATGGCAAACGGGAATTGCGACGTTGCATGGTAATCGGCAAATGCATAATAAGCGGCAATCATCCCTAAAATGAAAATAATCAAACCCGGTATTCCAAATGCCGGTAAAGGCCTTCGGTAACTAATCAGTGCGATGATCTTTCCCAGAACGGTAACCCCGTGAGAAACCGGATTAAACGTCGAAGTTTTTTCGATATCATATCTCACTTTAATAGGGACTTCAACGACATTCAGATTATGATCGCTGATCTGGATAAGGATCTCAGATCCTCCGGACATCCCTTCCCCGGAGATATCGATCAAGTCAATTGCCTTCTTCCCGTACGCACGGAACCCGCACTGGGTATCTGTCACCTTCTTTACACCGGCAACCGCTGTTGCCGTATCGAGCACCTTCATGCCAACCTTGCGGTAATGTGGAATATTGTTTTTTGTATCATCGAGAAAACGGGAACCTATTACAACATCCGCTCCCGAAAGAAGCGGGGCAAGGACATTTTTGATATCGGCCGGGTCATGCTGGCCATCAGAATCCATGATAACAAGGGCTTCCAGGTTCATCTCCCGTGCGGTCGAGAACATTGTCTGGAGCGCAGCCCCGTATCCCCGGTTGGAGGGGTGGCTGATGACGATCGCACCCATCTGCCGCGCTATCGATGCAGTTGCATCTGAGGATCCGTCATCCACAACAAGGACAGCATCGGCATAATTCCGGGCACCTTCAATGATTTTTGCGATATACTTTTCCTCATTGAATGCAGGGAGAGCAACAACTGTCTTGATACACTCGTCCCAACCGATCTTTTTCGGGATATTCGGGCGTTCAGTAACCGCGATCTCATGGATCAGGAGCTTTCGGTTGATAAGGTGCTCAAGGAACCGTTCCTTGAAATCGTAATGTGCCATGGAGAAATTGAGGTCTTCGAGCGCCCTTCCGTTCAGGGCAATGAATCCGGAGAGCGGATCGGTAATTTTAATAAGATTTCCGGAATCGTCCGGGACCTGAATAATTTTTTGTGCGATTAATTGTCTGGTGGCAACATCCCCGTTCGCTTCAAGGTACCGGGATCCGATGACGACATCGGCATTCCCGCTCAGGATCGGTGAGATCAGCCACGGGATCTCCCGTGTTTTGTACCGCCCGTCACCATCGATAAGGATTGCAATACCGGCTCCAAGCCGATATGCACGTTTTAAGCCTTCGATACAGGCAGCACCTTTTCCCGCACTCTGCTGGAAACGTATAAGTTCTGCCCCGGAAAGCTCAGCAACATCGGGAGTCCTGTCCTTGGAGCCATCGTCAACGACAATAATTTTTAGAACATGGGGGCGTGCCTTGAGAATTATACTACCAATAGTCAGGGCGTCATTGTTTGCGGGTATGACCAGGATTATGTCGTAGGGTTTTTTTATGGCACAATAGTATGGATCTGACGATGACAGACCGGGTTCGTCATTCATGATTACGTCTCGGAGATTCCTGTTGGGTGCTTACAATATATTTAAGCAGTTTATTAAAAAGTATCGAAATGCTTTATCCGGGTATAATAAGAATTCATGATGGTGTTGAATTCGGAGCATGATGGAAACTGGATATCGACTTTCCATCAATAATAACAACCATTTCCGTATTTTTCATCGGTAATATCTCTCCCACGCCATTCAATCCTCTCAGGGTAAAGAGGCCGGCTTGAGAAAAACCAAATAATACTACGACATACAGCCTAATACACATGGATCAGGAACACCAGTCGCTGGTTATCGGTGCCATTGTATTGTTGCTGATCATCAATACCACGGTACTCTATTCTTTTGTCACCAGCCCGGGCATGAACGGCCAGTCATCGGCCCCTGCCCAGAATACCAGTGCAGCGCTCCTGAAAGACCAGGCCGTCAATGCTTCCGTTACCAAGGTTCCCGCGACCCCGACAGCCACACCCACGGCAGCACCCGCCAAAACGACAGCGAACGCATCGGCGGCTGCTTCTGCGGCATCGCCAAAGACCAATGTATCGGCACCTTCGAATGCGACCCGGTACCTGAACTATGCCAACGCCAGTTACACGTTCTCCATCGATTACCCGGCGAACTGGACGATGGCGGAGATGACCCCGGCTCTCCTGAGGACCGTGAACGCGACCCGCCTGCGGAGCGAGACGGGTATACGGGTAGTGGAATTTTACTCCCCTTCGATCACCCGGTGCGATGATTCGAATGCGGGTAGTTGCGTATTGATCCGGACCAAAGTGAGTGTCGATGTTACCGGTTTACCCCCGAATATGACGTTCGATGAATATTTCGTGAACCGGACGCTGGCAATGACCCTGGACAATTCCATAGGTATGCGACGTTCAAGCCCCGTGATGACCCTGAACAACACCAAAGCCTACAGCCTGGAATATAATGCCGGGTATGGACTGGACCAGGTATATGTAACAAAAATATTCGGGTTATTCGGCGATCAGGTGTATATCATCACCTATCGTGCCAATTTCCCGAAGACCGGCGAAGAAAACCAGTTCGAGAAATATTACAATGATTTCCAGCATATGGTCAAATCGTTTGCATATACAGGTTCATTCCAGTATCTGTAATTTTTTTAAAGTAATTACGACAGGGGTAAGTCTGTTTTTAAAACCCCGAAAGGATTGGCTTCCCAGCCCTTTTTAAAAAACCTTCCGGGTAGCCTGAAAAAACCAGGTTTCATGAAAAAAATCAGGTTGTGCCTGCGGTGTTTCTCATCCTCACTGGCATACGCCGGCACAACACTTCGGCACATCCCTCGTCCTGATATATGCCCCCGAGCACGTCTCAGTTCCAAGGCAGTCATTCCCGCCAATATTGGAGCAGGTGTCGTTGACAAAAGGTATCGTCGGGACCGGTGTGGGGGCAATCAGCTCGGGGATAGTCCCGCCCGTTTGCGTCGCCTGTTCGGTTACTGAAGACAATGTCGGCATAGTCGTGGATCCCGGCGTCGGGGTTTCCGATATCGCCGTTTCAGTGACATTGGTAGTAGGAGTCTCCGTGGGAGACACGAAGTTGGCCCAGGGATCAGGTGTCCCGTTCACAGCAACAGTTGTCGGCGGAACGGCGTTCGCAGTAGTGGACATCGTTGCTGCCGGGGATTGCGTGGCAACAGGTTGCTGCACAGGAGCGGTATTCCCTGAAGGTTGGAATATGCACCCGGCACTCAATAAAAATGCAATCACGACAACAAACAAGCAGATTCCCATCCGGATATTCCTGAGTTTCATGGTTTTTCTCCTGGAGAGTACAGACAAAATATTGATCGTTTATGCAATTCCGGTCCGGCTTTCAGCGGGACAGGCGGGTTTCATGGTACCTTGAGCGGTACCGTATACCAGAATATGATGGTTTTTGAAATATAAAGCGTTCTATAATGATTCGGGATCGGCGTTGTCCCGGAACCGGCAGGATTCCGGTATTGTATGCAGTGAACCCGGGTTGCATGGTATGTAAAACGCCCTGCCTATGGCGACCAGGCTGGTACCGGCATAACGGAGAAATGGCAGGACTGACGGTAACCATCGGGGCGCATTCAGTCCCGACTGCGGGACAGCTGCCGGGATGAAATAAAAAAATATTCCCTTGAAGTTCCCGGCAACCATCAGGAGACAGGGTCCATATCCTGCCGGACAAAAAGGTTATTCCTTTTTCCTGAACACGAGGATGGCCGCGGAGCTGACCGCAAGTGCGCCGAAGATTGTCATGGCATCGAGCGGGGATTTTGTCATTGCGGGCGCAGGTGTCTGGACCTGTGCGATCGATGCCACCTTGGGCGTCCCTTGCACGGTGACCGTAGTCTCTGCCGCGGTTTGCCCGGTTTCAGCCACGCCGGTAGTCTGGGGGATGGTGCTCTCGGGCTTGTATGCCATGAGGGCGTAGGTGCCGACATTATTAACCTGCGCAGCGATGGTATCAGTCCCGGCTGAGCTGGGGAGAACGGCCCACGCGCCGTTCTGCTGCTGTGCGATAAAATAGGCATAGTCCCCGGATGCCGGGGGGACCGCAAAGGAGAGGGTCGCGGGGGTTGAGAAGACGAGCGAATCCGGGGCAATACTGTAGGCATTGCCGATCATGAGCCAGTTCGCCGGTGGATTCACGTTGCTGACCATCAGGAGTGCGGCATAATCGATCCCCCCGGTCGTGAGTGTCACTTTTTGGTCGGCGGACGAGAAGACCGAAGGGGCCGCTGTTGCCGATGGTTCCGTGGTCGCGGTACCGGTGGCGGTAGTTGACGTTATAGGAACAATAACGGACACAGGTGTCGTCGACGTCCCGGTTGGCGTCGCTGTACCGGTTACAGTCACCGTCTCCTCCGTGGCGGTCGTATCCGTGGGTCCGGCCGTTGTTACTTCGGTCGTGGGCGCGGGCGTGGGTGTCGAGACGGCAACCCCGTTGCCGACAATCACGTCCTTGTAGAGCACCTGCTGGCCGTTGACGAGGGCAGTGACATAGACCTCGCCATTATCTATGCCATTGACCGTGAACGTGATAGCCGAATCCGTTGGACCGCTTTTTATTCCATACAGGTTCATGTTCGAATTGATTACGGAAGTACCCTGACGGGCAATTCCGCTCAGGGTCAGGTAATCATACACTCCGCTGGAAATTTCATAGGGCTTTGATATCGTAAAGTAGCCATTTGAGTCGGCAGCATTTCCTACCTGGACCGTCTCATCCCCTTTGGCAACTGAAAAGGCAGTGGTCCTAGTGCCCTGGGTAGTGGCTGAGACAGTACCCTGAGTGAGGGAAAAAGGCATGTTGAACTGGCGCGTCTCGAACGAGAAACGCTGGCCCGGTGTGACCGCGAACTTGCCGCCAATGTTGAGGGAGAACGATGCCCCGTCAGGCAGGCCCGAGATAGTGAGGGCGATCTGCTGGCCCGGCTGCACGACATCGGGGCTCTCGGTAATCGAAACTGCCGAAACCGCGGGTATCAGGATCGCGAGAATTGCGAGAACCAGAAAAACTGAGCCGAATAATGATCGTTTCATACGGTGTGCACCTGATGTGATCGTTTGCGGGAAAACCATATAGGCTTACTGTAAGGATCACGCCCTGGTAAAGAGAGGACAGTGACAGGCTCTGCCGACATTTGAACATTGAATATCAGATTTAAAATTTTTCAAAAATTACGGTCAATTCCCGACATGAAGAGAATAAACTTAAAATAAGGGAATTGTTGGTTACAGATTGTGCAAGAAGGTCACTCCGTTTGCATTCCCCTGGGAATTCACGGGTTCTCCTGTTTCCGAACCGCATAAAATTATCTGTTTATCAGCCACTGCGACCATATTGAATATCTCTGAAGAGATATACCGGCAAAGCGTGAAAAATACTGCATTGAGCAGGGTACTGAAAAAAATAGGTTGTCCTTTTCTTAAGCTGTCGAAGTGAATTTAAAGCGCGTGGTATTCGATCCTGCATCGGCGGTAATTATATTGACATCCCATGTTTTACCCGTGTATAATGCGCCAGTGGGGATTGTCAGGGTACCAATCATCCGTGTCTGGTAAATAGTATTAATAGTTGGCGTCAGGGTCGTGGTCCCATTCAGGAAGGTGACACTTGTCCCTCCGCGTGGCAGGAAGTAATTGCCTACCAGCGTGAACGGAACGTCAGTGCCTGCCTGGCCCGTGTTTGGAGTGATTGATCCAAAGGCCGGTTTCGGCATGGGTGAGACCGTGAATTTCGTAGGGGTACTGATGGTTGATCCTCCGTTCACAGAGGAGGCATTGACAGACCAGGTACCGGTCGGTGCAGAAGCCGGGATGAATACACTACCGACAATCTGCGTGGTAGAGATGCTGAACACGGTCGCATTGAGGGGTTGCGTCAGGGTCTTGTTCCAGAACGTCACATTCGTTCCCCCTTGCTGAGTCTGGAAATTTGTTCCTGTAACCGTGAAGGCTACCGTTGTGTTCTGGTAGCCCGTTGTCGTGGATATTGAACTGACGGTTGCGGGGAGATTCTGCTTGACTTCAAAAGCAGAGGGAGTGAGTGCTCCTCCGCCATCGAAAGTAGTGACATTCAATTTATATCCCTTCGCATAGGGAGCATCATAGGGGATCGTAAACGTACCGATGATTTGTTTCTTGGATAGACTTATGATAGACATGTAGTATTGTTTGGTCGAATAGCTCAGGGAGACGTTCGTCATATCACTGCCAGTCTGGAAATTATCCCCGGTCACGGTCATAATGAAGGTGGTGTTCTGGTAGGTGGATGCCGGGTTGGGAATCGGGGTTGTCGGCCTTAGTGCCGGGCTGATCGTGAAATAATTGGTCTTGCTTACAGAACCTCCGTCAGCGGTGAGCAGATCGAGGCGGTATGTGCCGGATGGCTGATTGGAGGGAATCGTAAAGTTGCCGTTGATCGTGATGCCGCTCACTGAGGTCAGGACAGCATTAACGGGATCGACCGTGGAATTGAGGTACAGTCTCACGTACGTACCGCCAGGCTCGAAATATTTACCCGAGAGGAGAAAAGCGACGGTACTGTTTTTGTAGGCGGGGGAGGAGGCGGATGCCGTTATGTTGAGGGGGGGGCTATTCATGGTTGGTACGGGGAGGTAATTAATGCTGAAGGCACCTGCCTTAACGGAAGTCCCCCCGTCAATCGTCATCACTACGAGGTCAAAGCTCCCGGCAGTTACATCTGCGGGAATCGTCAGGTTACCCGTGATCTGGGTTGGTGTTACAGAGCTAAGGTTGGTATTCAGCGTTACACCGGCATACACATTCTGGAAGGTGACGACGGTACCATTGTTGGGCTGGAAATTCCCCCCATTGACAATAAAGGGAATAATACTGTTCTTGTAACCCGTTGTTGGGCTGAGCGGCGGGGATGTTGTTGACGTTGAGAATGTGGGTAACGGTAGGTAATTGACAGTGAAGGCACTTTCGCCAATGGCAGTTCCACCATCTACCGTTGTTACAACGACATCGTAGGTACCGGGGGTTGCATCCTTGGTGATGTTAAGCGTCCCAATGATTGTATTAGCATTGGCGCTGATTGAAGATATGTTGAGATACAGCGCATTGCCATTGAAGCTGTTTATGAAACTGACATTGGTAAAACCGCTTCCCTGATTGCTCGGGGGATAGAAATTCGTTCCCGTCAGCTGGAGGACAAGGGTCACATTCCGGTTGCTGGACGTTACACTAAGGGGGTTCTTTGTTGAGAGTGTGGGTACAGGCCTCTGGCTTATGGTGACTGTGTTGGCAGTCGTTGTCACTGTGTTCAGACCGCCATCCATGGTTGTAATATTAAATACCCATGGATTTCCCGTAGCACTCGTTGTCAAACTGCTGGAAATATTTACATACCCGATGATTGTTGTGCTGTTGACAGACAGTATTGTTGTATTTATGTTATAGAGGGTTTTGTTCGTTAAGTTCACGAACGTCATCATCTTACCATCTGCGGAATTCGCCTGGAAGTTTTGACCGGTGAGGGTAAAGTTAGGCGTGGTGTTCAGGTAAAAGATCGCGGGTGAAGGAATGTTGATTAACTTGATTGCCGGTGGAGAATTCGAATTTATCGTGAAAACCTTTGTTGCGAGCACTTTACTGTCTACCGTTGAAACATTGAACTGCCAGGTCACAGGTTTCGTACCCGTCGTTGTCTTATTTGTAAGATTGGAAATGCCCATGTACCCGATGATCGTGGTTTCGTTGACAAACAGCATGGTCGTTGTTATGTTCGTTACGTCTGTTGGGTGGTATTTATCCGTCATGTTCACGAAGGTCAGCTGTTGACCCAAAACGGACTCGGGTTCGAAGGCGCCCCTGAGGGTGAAGTTGACCGAGCTGTTCTGATATCCGATCCCACTTGCTGGGTTAACGATGCTACTTATCGTCGGAGCGGGTGAATCCACGATGGAAAAAGCACCGGTAGAGATTGTTGTCCCGGTATCGCTGGTATACAAGACAATATTCCATTGGCCATTCGAGGAGGTGTTGGTCTGGAGGGTACCGGTAATCTTGGTGCTGGTGACTTGAGTGACATTAAGAACCATGGTAGGCTGGTTGGTTTTTGTCAGGGTCACATTTACACCACTTGGCCCGAAGCTGGCGGGGAAGTTATTACCGTTCACGGTGAAGACGATGGTGGTGTTACGGGTTCCTGTTGCCGGAGTGGGAGCTGAAAGTGTTGGTATCGGGGCTTCGGATACCAATCCGCTTTTGATGTATACTGTGCTCTGGGAGAGGGCAACGGTATCGTTCTTGTCGTTTGTTCCCATCAGGTAGAGATAATAAATTCCGTCATTGAGGGAACTGAAGTTTCCTGCCGGGATAGTAATGTTGCGTTCCATCGCAGTTCCGGAAACTTTCAATTTTCCGGAAATCCCGTAGCCGCGGGTGATCGCTATCTGTGAATATTGTGTGGCATCGGGGGCGTTTGCCTGGCCGACGGCTGTCAGATTATAGGTGAAGGGCGAGCCGAAATCATTGAGGAGGCCCTGGTATAATATCTGAATGATGTGGTCCGGAGCAGCCAGGTTATTCCAGTCACTGTTGGCATTATCGGCAAGCAGGGCCGGGTCGACCGTGACCTGCATGGTGTATTGTGCCGTGGAATTCACAAACACGTAGCCGATCTTGGTGGGAGGGTCCGTGGGATCATAGTTTGAGAATTGTAAAGTCACGTTGCCCATCTGGCCCTTCACATAGGTCATGGGGAGCTGGTGGGTCCCGTAATCATCGGTCCAGGAGATCGGGGTCTCCTGATTTAAGACAACGAGTGGAGTAAGTGCCTCAATTGTTGTGGTATTTTGTGCTGCTTGTCCTTCATCGTGAATCAGTGCCCCGGCAAAATATTTTCCGGGACCTGCAACATCATTGGGGAAAATCGATTCCATGTCTGAGGCAGCAGAGGCATTTCCCGGGTATGGACTGAGACTGACACGGTTGTTAATCAGGGTAAAATTTAAATCATTCTGATCGAGTGGAGCTGTCCAATACAATGAGGTGCGGACTTCATTTCCTAATGAGTCGAGATGCGTGTTCGCGATCCCGATCCCATTATAAAGGTACATTGCGTCAGTTGCATCGAGAATGGATGCACTATTCTTCTTTGCCCAGCTCTCGTTGTATTTTATCACGAACGGGTTTCCGGTAGCACCGGGAACGGTAACTTTGAAATTTGGCACGCTCGGCGCAATGTAATAACGGTTCACCGGACGCGACCGGTCATCAATTGTTGAGGTAAGGGGGCCGACAATATGGATCGTATTACCGTTGAATGTACCGGTATCGCTGGTGAAAATCCGGGTTATGGTGTTAATCTGTGGCTGTTGGAGAACCCGAACATCCGAGTTGTCACCGGTGGCTGTCTGGATCTCGACCTTGGATGCCGAGGGATCCCAGAGGTCCAGTGTTTTAATATGCGATAAATTCGTTGCCTTGAATTGGTAGGTTTTGCCCAGATCGATGGTGATAGTAGTTGCTGCAACCGGAGTTACGAAGGCAACGAGTATCACCAGGAGGAGGATCAAGACCAATAAATTTTTTCTCTTCCACGTATTCGTCATTACCAACACCTTGTAGTGAATAGATATACGCAGGATAGTATATCTTTTACCATAATAAACAATGCGATTTTCGGTTGACCTTGTTTCAGGAATGAAAAAATGAAAAACCCCGGGAAAAGAGTCCGGTTTATAAAAAAAGTCCTTCGCAGGTTATTGAACGTGAAACACCGGAAAACCAGGGTGGCGTATGTATTTTTTACAAATCCAGCGTGAGTCTGCCATTCCATCACCACCGATGGAAGTATGCAAAGAATCTCGTGGTTCGCGTGAGATTTTTATCTCTCCGGAAATACGTTACGCACAAATAGTGAAACGGCAAAAAGCTTAACCATCATGGAGCAGCCACGGCACCCGTATGATTCCCTCATCGGGGCATTTGCCCCCTCTTCCCTCTCGCCGGACCTTCTTGCCTGCTCTCTCTGGCTTGCCTGCACGCTCGGCGCGATCTATATCCCCGGGATCAACCAGACGTTCCTGAGGGTGCTGCTCGGAGTGCCGGTCGTCCTCTTCATCCCGGGATATGCCCTCATCGCCGCACTGTTCCCGGGGGCAAAGGATATCGATGGGATCGAACGTGTCGCACTCTCGTTCGGTCTCTCGGTAGCCATCGTGCCGCTTATCGGGCTTGCGCTGAACTATACACCCTGGGGCATCCGGCTCGATCCGATCGTCGTGAGTCTTACCCTCCTTACCCTCTGCCTCTGCATCGCCGCCCAGTACCCGCAGGGGACTCCTCCCGCCCGGTGACCGCTTCGTTGTCCCGGTTGCCGCTCTGAGGAATGCGATGGCAGCGGAATTTTTCCCGGAGCATACGACCCATCGCGACCGTGCCCTCTCGCTCCTCCTCATCGTAGCGATCATCGCAGCAGTAGCCACTACGGTTTTTGTGATCGTAGTGCCGAAAGAAGGGGAGAAGTTTACCGAATTCTTTATTCTCGGGGAGAAGGGTATGGCAGCGGATTACCCCACGCTCCTGGCGGTGGGAGAACCCGGCAGGCTCTCGATAGGCATCGGCAACCACGAGTACCGCAACATCACGTATACCGTCGAGACGTACCTGGTCACCATGACCTTCGATCCGAAGACCAATACCTCGTCGCTGCGGGCAATGGACCTCCTCGACAGTTTCAAAGTACCGGTCGCCGATAACCAGACCGTCCTTACACCGTATACATTTTCCGTAAATACGACCACGTACAACCGCATCGAGTTCCTGCTCTTCAACCAGACCGTCCCAGGCGCGAGTGTCAGAGGGATGGACCGGATCAACCGGAGCTACCGCGACCTGCACCTCTGGCTGACCATCCATTCACGGTGAAGGTACCGTTGAAAAGACCATGGTCACGGAAGGCAGTTTTTCATCCGGGCTGCACCGTTCGAGCTGGATGACGCTCCCGGTCCCTTCGACGAGGAGGCACGCGACAAGGCTGCAGACCGGGCAGGGGCTGACAAGGCAGCACCGCGGGGATTCTTTCTGCACAGCCATGCACCCGCCGATCAGCCGGTAGCCCTCCAGGGTGACCGTCGTTGTGGCAGCACCGGTCCCGGTGGTGACCCGGTCGGCGATCTCGAGCAGGTCCACGCCCACTTCGCAGATCAGGTCCGGAAGCGCTGATGCATCGGGAGGGACCGCCAGCTGGTATCGTCCCGCAATCTCCGCGAGCAGGGGACCGGCAGCAGGCACCACGATAAGTCCTGCAGATCCCGGATCGGTAACAAAGGAGTCACCCCGGATGGGAGAGCCATGGTATGCGGATGTGGGGATGAACTGCATGACCCGGTCCTGACCATTCCCGGATACCGGGAAAAAGACCGCATTGCCGGCAATGCCGAGATCGGCACATACGCGGCAGAGGTTGATGCAGCCCTGGACGGGGAGCAGGCTGACATACCTCGTGTCAAGGGGTTCGGCGCCGGAGAGGGTGGCGAGGAATATCCCGGTGATGAGGCAGGCCAGTCCTGCAATCACGAGCGCCGCGCTGGTCAGGTCCCGCCGGTCGGTCAGGACCGCGATCAGGACCAGGAGGATTGCAGCGGAGACAAGGACAAGGGATGCCCGGTAGTACGGGTTCAGGGACGGGATACGCAGGGCGGGGATCTTCATACGCGGGCTCCGGAACACTCTTTCCTGAACTGGTAGTCACGGATCGCCATGACCGCAGCGATACCGGCGACCACGGCAGAGAGTACGAGAAGGGGCAGGAGCACGTGGTTTGCGAGCTGGACCATGAGTGCAACGGCAAGGGTGCAGGCCCCGAAGATGAGTATTGCCGGGAGATCGTCCCGGGATAACCTCATCCCGGTGGATGCGGCGATGATACCGCAGAGCATCCATGCTATGATGAGCCCTTCCCAGATATTTGTCGTCCCGCATGCAACCACCAGCAGTACTCCGGAGCAGACGAGGTAAAAGACCCGGTCATGCCAGTTCCCGGTCAGCCGGTATACCGTGACAAAGAGGCCGAGGAAAAGGATTGCCAGGTACCACGAGGGCGTCGGGTAGACCGCCGCAGCCAGGACGATCACGGCAGCCATTGCAATGGTGATCCATGAATCGGGGGAGAGGGACCTCATGCAAATGCCTCCAGGGTGTCCGCACCAAGGTCTTCCCGTGCGGACCCGTACCGTGCAGGATCCTTTCGCTCCGGCAGCCGGATATGCATCCGCAGCTTCAGGGTCCGGGCCTGGCGCACGATCTGCCGGATATGGCTGAGGTCCCCGCTTGCCATGGTGAACAGGAAGATCTCGTCGATCGCAAGCGGGCCGATCGTCCGGATCACCTGGCCGGTGAAGGTAAGCACCCGCTGTTCCTGCAATCCCGTCTGGTAGCACCTGCGCAGGAGCGTGAGGAACCGTGCTTCGGCCGGGTCCCGTTCGCTGGCAAGCAGTCTCTCTGTTTTCCGGATCTCCGAACGGAGCTCGGACCGGTCCGGCATCCGGTACAGGTGGTGTACCCGCTCTACCGGGTGCATCCACCTGCGGAGCGTGGTCATGCAGCGTTCCAGGTCTTTCTCTTCGCCGATGAAATGGAGGATGTTCGGCCCCGAAATGAGGAGCACGGACACGTACCGGTACGTCCTGACGGAATATTCCGCAAAACCTGCCACTGCTCCCACCATGCGGTCAAAATCCTTCCGGGAAAAGGCATCGCCACGCCAGGGGAGGTCGACAATGATCAGGGGAGGGAGGTTCATCACGCCCATGTACTCGCGGACAAAGATCTTGTCGTGCTTGGCTGACTGTTTCCAGTCGATCCTCCGCATGTCGTCACCGGCAAAGTACTCCCGCAGTGACCGGATCCCAAAGCCGGTGAGCACGCTCATCTTCTCAATCTCACGGGACTCCGCGGTGAGCCGCCGGGACGGGGGTTCGAAGAGCCCGGTGGGCTGGACAACCAGGGTCGGGCCGGAGAAGCGCCCGGCAGAAAGGAGGATCTCGTTCTCGAAAAAGCGGTCACGGGCCGAGAGCGAGAGCCCCCGGAACGGAAATTCGCCATGCACCGCGGGGGTGATGCGGTACTGCATCTTCTGCATCACCGGGGACGGGGCAGGCCCGGCAGCGAGCGAGGTGACGCCGTCCTGCACCATGAGGGCAGGCGAAAGCTCCTCCCGGATCCCCGCCTCCATCCCGGGGGGAACGGCGACCGTGACGGCAGTCGTGACCTGCAGGGTCGCGCCTTTCCGCACCTGGGACCGGTCCAGGGACCGCCGGACTTCAACCGATGCAACGAGTGCCCGGAACTTCCGGTCGAACCGTATGTACCCGCCGGCAAGTCCGCAGACGAGCAATGCGGCTGCAAGCAGGATCGCCATATCGTCCAGGATAAACGCACACGCGCCCAGCAGGAGCGCGATCAGGACAAGCCCCCGTGCGCACCGTCTCAGCCTCACGGCTCACGGCACCTCAGTTTTTGCCAGGATGTCGTCCAGTACCGCCACGGGATTCAGTCCTTCTACTTCCGCCTCCCGGGTGAGGATCACCCGGTGGCCGAGGACTGCCCTGGCAATCTTTTTGATATCGTCCGGGATGACATAGGTGCGGTTCTGGAGCGCGGCCATCCCCTTCCCCCCGCGGACAAGGGCAATCGATGCCCGCGTGGAGGCACCGAGCTGGATATCGGGATGGGTACGGGTAGCGAGGACGATGTTCCGTATGTATTGGAGCACAGGTTCCTCTACCGTGACCCGGCTGACGGCTGCCACGTGGTGCCGTATCAGGTCCGGCGACAGCAGCGGTGTCAGCGTCGCGGCATACTGGTCCCAGTCGAGGTGGCCGTTGTTCACCCGCCGGATGATATCCAGTTCGTCCTCGGCGGTCATGTAGCTGGAGCTGATATTGAACATGAACCGGTCCCGCTGCGCCTCGATGAGGGGGAATGTCCCTTCGAATTCAAACGGGTTCTGGGTGGCGATCACAAAGAACGGGGAGGGCAGGGGCATCGTGTTCCCGTCTATGGTTGCCTGCCGTTCGCTCATCGCTTCGATGAACGCGCTCTGCGACTTGGGGTTCACGCGGTTGATCTCATCGGCGAGGAGGATGTTGGTGAAGACCGGTCCCTTGTTCAGGACAAACTCCCGTTTTTCCTGGTTGTAGATGCGCACCCCGATCATGTCGGCAGGCTGGAGATCGATGGCGCCCTGGATACGGTTGAAGCTGCACCCGGTGATCACGGCCATGGACTTTGCGATCGTGGTCTTTGCCGTGCCGGGCACGCCTTCGATCAGGATGTGCCCCTCGGCCAGCATGGCAACCGTGATCAGTTCGATCAGCAGCCCGTTGCCCACCACGAACTCTGCCAGTTTCCGGTTGATCGCAAGGTATGTCTCTGAGATCTCGGCGATCTCGCGTGCTGTTGCATCAGCTTCCATCAGGCACCTACACCATCCTCCTTCTCCACGCCCACACGGCAGCCAGTACCAGCAGGGCAAGGAAGAGGAGCTCAATAGGTATTGTTGTTCGTATCACATGAAGAATTTCGCTGATTCCCTCTGCATCCCGTGTCCGGGAGTTCATCTGGTCGATCAGCACGGTCCCGTTCGTAGTGACGAGATCCCGGACAAAACGGAGGTTGTCCCCGGGCTGATCGGGTTCCAGCATCGAATTGATGAAGATGCTGGGATCGGAGAAGACCACGAGCCTCCCCTTCCCTATCTGCTCTTCAGACATGACGGGAAACTGCCCCATGATATCACCGGCACTGATCCGCTTGTCCCCGTTCAGATCAATCCAGCTCAGCAGCGAGGTCATGAAAAGGGTATCCCCGCCGTCGAGGGCGGCCGGGCGGTTCAGCACGAGCCTCGTCGCGCGGGTAGGGATGCTCCCGTTGGCCATCCGGTACACGACTACGGAATACGGGTCTGCATACTCCCGGTCGACACTGGAAAGGTTTCCCTCTAAGATGGTGATCCGGCTGCCGAGGCCGCTCAGGATGCTGCTGCCGGTCCCGAAATCATCGGCAAGGAAGAGGGTGTTTCCCCGTTCCACGAATGCCCGGTACGCAGAGATCTCGGAAACTTTCGGCTGCCGGTCGGGTGCGATCACCAGCAGGATCGTGTTGTTCCGGTACGGTGCGAGCTGGGCGGGGTCCGTGACCATCACGACCTGGTGGCGATCGAGGTCGGAAAAGAAGGCCGAGGTCCCGTTCCAGCCGGTATTGTACCGGGAAAATTCAAGGCTGTTCGAGGAGAGGTGGACGGTCAGGACAAGGACCGCCGCGAGCAGGACCGCCCCCGCCACCCAGAATGCGGCCCTAATGGTGCCCACCTTCCAGTTGTGCGTCGGCAGCCTGCATCGTGGTCTCGAATTCTTCCTGGACAGGCACGGAACGGTATCCCCCGTACCGGATCCGTTCATAGACAGAGACCAGCCGGGAGAATGCACCGCAGTACGGGCGCTCCCGGCAGGACCGGGACATCTCCCGCGGTGTCAGCACCCGGTGCCGGGAGATCCCGAGCTCGTGCGCAATACGGCCGGCAAGGGCAGAATAGACTGCATAAGACGCTTCGCCCAGCCCGGCAGACTGGAGGAGGGAGGTATATTCCTGGAACAGCGTGACGTCCGGTGCGGTGGCCTGTGCCGGGGGGGTGCCGGGTGGACGGTCCGCACCCGCACTCCCGTCACTGGCATCGCCGGGCCCGTATCCGGTGACCGCCGGGCAGGCCGGTACGGGAAGCCCACAGGCCGGCAAACAAGGCCCGTCCCGGCACCCGTTGCAGGTAGTAGACCGCGCCTGCGATGAACAGGGAGAACAGGCAGAACACCCCGATATACAGAAAAACGCTGTAATCGAAAGGTAACAGGGAAGCCGGTACCACAATTTCCCGGACTTCACTCTGCGAGGCATTGACGGGATACCCGTCGCCCGTGAAACGCGCCTGGATGGTATGTCTTCCGGCAGGGAGGCTGAGACGCGTGCTGTACTCCCCCTGTGCGTCGGTCAGGGTCCGGCTCACATGCGTCCTGTCCCAGACCAGCTCGACAGGGGCGTTTTGTACCGGCTGGTTCGCAGTCACGGCACCGGTGCAGATCACTTCCCCCGCCCTGCCGGACAGGGTCGCGTTGAGAGCCGTGACGGAATCCACGGGAAGTATTGCGAAACTGCGCTCATCGGACTGGGTGAGCCCGGACTCCGTGTGGACGATGTGCATACCGGACGTGACCTTGTCGACAGGGATAGTGAACGTATAACTTCCGACATCATCCGTTGTTACCGTGCTGACAGCTGCATTGTCGAGATAGAGCGTGACCTTTTTTCCGGGAATGCTGGATACATGGTACCCGTAGAGGGAGAAATAATACCCGAAACAGCTGATCGTGTCGCCATACCTGCCGGTGTCCGGTTCGATGAGCAGGGACATCTGGGCGGTACTCCGGATCGGGATATCGATCTGCTGCTGCTGTTGTCCCGGATCGATCTCGTTTACGTACTGGTTGAATTCCTGCACGCTCTGTATCTCATGTGTCGTGTCGAGACCTGTTTTATTACCAATGGCAATAATTGTCTGCGACTCCTGTTGGTATTGTTCGTAGAGGGAATGAATTTTTTTTCGAAGCGTTTCCCCCTGCAGCTGTATGGACGTCGTCATGGCCGGGTTATCTGCATCGCGGTACTGGATCTCGAGGCTCTTGAGCTGATCCCACGATACGGAAAAATTTACCAGGTCTTTCAGTATCTTTTCCTGGTTGGCGCTGCTCTTGGAAAATTCATCGAGTTCGCTCCCGTTCATATCAAGCCGGACAATAAGGTTGTCGATCAACTTCCGATCCCGGGCATAGAAAAGAAGGTCTTTGCGGGCCTGATCGATATCCTGGATCCGTACATTGATGATAATCGGACCGGTATAATCGATCAGGTCCTGCATCAGGGGGAGCACGTCCGTGGTGCTGTGGATCTCCTGGACTTTCAGGGCATCCGTGTTCTCATGGAACTGCGAGGGGAAGACATCCTGCTCCAGGGAATAGATGAGCGGCCCGGAAAAGGAGACTGCCAGGAGGGCGACAACGCAGAGCCCCAGGATCGCGATGGCGGCATACCGGACACCGGTTCTCATTTTGCCAGGATCTCCAGTACTTTCTGCGTTACGATCCCCCCGAACAGCACGATGCCTGCGGCGATCAGGTATTTGATATACCGGAGATACGAGGGGAGGGAAAAACGGGTGTCCATCAGTTCAACGATGATTAGAATCCCGATAAGCCAGAGGACAAAAAAAACTTCGATATCGAAACGCCAGGCAAGGAGCATGAGGCAACTGATGATGACAAGCCAGGTAGATATGACCATGGCAGCGAGATTCTTCTTTTTCATCCGACCGGATAATTATAGGTGGTTCCGCCTATAGGAAATTTTCTTAAGAATACCCTGTTCACCCCGGGGATACGGTGTTTGTCAGGAGGCTGTCGGAAAACACGTATGAAGGGGGCCGGAACCCGACCGTTCAGGATACATCACGCCATCAGAATATCCCCTTGCCCTGCGTAAAAAAATCAGAGAGCCGGCTTCTTCTTCAGGGCAGTGACCAGCAGTTCGACACCTGCTTCGATATCCTTCAGGTCAAGGACCTCTACCGGCGAGTGAATATACCGGGATGCGATACTGAGGGTCGTGCTCGGAATGCCACCCTTCGTGAGGTGGATTGCCGTCGCATCGGTCGTGCCGCCGCTGCCGACTTCGAGCTGCACGGGGATATTGTCCGCATCTGCCGCTTCCTTGAGCCAGCTCACCACTTTCCTGCTCGCGATCAGCCCGCGCCCGCTGCTGTCGACAATAGTGATGACCGGGCCTTTCCCCATCTCCACGGGAGCATCCTTCATCTCGATGCCCGGGTGGTCGCCCGGGATCGTCACATCGGTGGCGATCGCACAGTCCGGGTCCAGCGCATAAGCGCTCGTCCGCGCTCCCTTGAGCCCCACTTCCTCCTGCACGGTAAAAACGCCAAAGATCGTCAGCGGGGAGTCCACTTCCTGCAGGGTCCTGATCAGCATCGCAACCCCGGCCCGGTTGTCGAATGCCTTGCCGGTCACGCGGCCGTTCGCCAGTTCGGCAAATTCCCGGTCCACGGTGACGGGAGTCCCCACATCGACGCCCATGACCTCGGCTTCCTGCCGGTTCGTGGCCCCGATGTCGATGAACATGTCATCGACCTTGACACCTTTCTTGCGCTCCTCCTCGTCCATCATGTGCGGGGGCTTGCCGCCGATGACGCCGAAGACCGGCCCTTTTGTCGAGTGCAGGACCACCCGCTGGTTGTAGAGCGTGGGGCCGTACCATCCCCCGATCGCAACGAACCGGACAAACCCCTTCTCATCGATATACTTGACCATCAGGCCGATCTCGTCCATGTGGGCGGCGAGCATCACCCTGAACCGGTTCCCGCGCTTGACTGCGATCAGGTTGCCCATCGGGTCCTCCCGGATCTCGTCCACGTGGCCCCTGAGTTCCTTTTTTATCACCGCAAAAACGCTGCCTTCGCTGCCCGAGACACCGTGGGCATTGGATAATTTCCGTAACAGTTCTTTGACCATTGCAATCACTCTCGTTTGTCATCCATTCATTATTGTTCGTATCCTGTCAAGGGCCCGGTTCAGGTTCTCCCGGGAGGTTGCATAACTCAACCGGGCATAGTCCGGGGCGTTCACGCCGAACGCGGAACCGGGGACGATGACCACGCCGGCCTCGATGATCCTCTGTGCAAGGGCGGGCTTCATGGGGACGAATGCATAAAATGCGCCTTCGGGCAGTGCAAACCCGAGGCCGAGGCCGGAGAGCCCCTTCCAGAGGAGGTCGCGGCGGGCCCGGTACTCGTCGCGCATGACACCGACCAGTGACTGGTCGCCTTCGTACGCGGCAACTGCCGCGTACTGGGAGATGGAGGTGGCGCATGCCTGGCAGTACTGGTGCACCTTGAGGCACTGGCCGACAATATCCGGTGATGCGGCGAGATACCCCAGCCGCCACCCGGTCATCGCGTAGCTCTTGCTCGTGGCATTCACCGTGACCACGTTCTCCCCGAACAGGGCGGCGCTCCAGTGTTTCTTGCCGTAAATAAAGTGCTCGTACACCTCGTCGGAGACCACGACCACGCCTCTGTCATCGGCATACTCGACGATCGCCCGGATCGAGTCCTTGTCCTCGACCGCGCCGGTCGGGTTGCCCGGGGAGTTGATGACGATCATCTTCGCACCGTCCATCAGTGCCTTCGCCTCCTCGATATCGAGGTGGAGGCCCGGTGTCAGGGGGACACTGACCGGGCGGCCGCCGGCAAGGGCAGCAAGCGATGCATAGGAGACGAACCCCGGGTCGGGACAGAGCACCCGGTCGCCGACGTTCACCAGCGCCTGCATGAGTATGTGGAGCGCTTCGCTCGCCCCGGCGGTGACGATGAGCTGGTCCGGCGTATAGGAAAGCCCGTTCTCCGATGCAAATTTTCTGCAGATCGCGGAGCGGAGTTCCGGGATACCGTTGTTCTGGGTGTATCCCGTCTTTCCGTCACGGATTGCCTGTATCGCGGCGTCCTTGATGTGCTGCGGGGTGTCGAAGTCGGGCTGCCCGAGCCCGAGGTTGATCGAGTCCGGGCCGGCGGATTCGAAGATCTTCCGGATCCCCGAAATCTCGATGCCCAGGACCCGGCTGGAAAACTCTGGTGCCATAAGGATATTCTCTTGTATTATTCAATATTCGTATGCCGGTCCTTGAGCGCGTTCTCATCGGTCTTGGTGATCTCCATGAGACGGGAGATGACCGCGTCGCCGAAGATCATCGAGGCGGTCTCGAAGAGCGTGCCGAGCGGGGCGAACGACTTGTGGTCCCCCATCATCTGCCGGATCTCGAACTCCACGGCATCGTCCTCGACCTCGTCACGGTGGTGCTCGATGATGACAATGCAGTCCGCGATCCTTCCGATCCGCGAGTCCGCGTTGGACGTGATGAGGCAGATATGGGCCCCGACGTCCTTTGCCGTCTCCGCGATATCCGCGACGGTCTTCGTCCTCCCGGAACCGGAGAAGACCACCATGGCATCACCGGGGTTCAGAGCCGGCGTGATCGTCTCCCCGACGACAAACGCCTGCAGGCCAAGGTGCATCAGCCGCATGGCAAAGGCCTTGGCAACGAGTCCTGAGCGCCCGGCGCCGATGACATAGACCCGTTTCGCTTTCAGCAGTTCGGCAATGAATTTTTCCACGTCCTCGTCGGATATGGTATTGGCAATCCCCCGGATCTTCGATGCCATCAGCAGCATCATTTCCTGTACCCTGTGGCTGTCCATGCTTCTCGCACAAGAGATGCATTCACAAAGTAGATGAGAATTTCTGAGAACCAGTGCCGGTTTTTCCTTGTTGCCGGCCAGGGAGATGGATAGATCTTTATGTAATGTTCATAAAAAGTTACACTGTGACTACGCCGCTGGTACAATGTTCGCCGTTTATCAAATGGGCTGGCGGAAAACGACAGTTGCTGGCAGAACTTGGCAGGCGCCTTCCCCCTGAGTGGAACACGTACTACGAACCGTTTGTCGGCGGCGGTGCGCTTCTTGCCAGCCTGGATAACCACCACCGGATCACCCGTGCGGTAATCTCCGACCTGAACAGCGAACTGGTCAACCTGTACCGGGTGGTACAGAACAATCCCGGGGCATTGATCGCCGCATTATCCGATGAAGCATTCCGGAACGACGAGGCATCCTACCGGATCCTGAAAGAAAAATTCAACACCCTGTGCGGGGACCCGGCACAGGAAACCGAACGGGCAGCGCTGCTCATTTACCTCAACAAGCACGGGTTCAACGGGCTCTGGCGGGTGAACAGCAGGGGGAAATTCAATGTGCCGTTCGGGAGCCATAAGAAACGGTCCATCCCCCCGGAGACGAGCATCATGAAGTTTTCTTCCCTGCTCGGGAAGGTGAAGGTACTGAATGCAGATTTCGAAGTTGCCGTAAAAACTGCACGGAAAGGCGATTTCATCTATTTCGATCCGCCCTACCACCCCCTGTCAAAAACCGCCAGTTTCACGGACTACAATTCCCGGGGTTTCCGGTTTGAAGACCAGCAGCGGCTTGCACGGCTGTTCCGGAGACTTTCGAAAAAAGGCATTTACCTCATGCTGAGCAATTCCAAGATCCCGGCGATCGAGGAGCTGTACGAGGGATTCCGGATCGAGACGGTGGAAGCAAAACGCTTCATCAACTGCAATGGCGAGCGCAGGAGCGGCATACCGGAAATTATCGTTACAAATTACCCGCACAACTGATTCCCGGTGCGGATTTATTGTCAGCACGTAAAAGCATATAAGATGATGTAACGTATAACGTACAATGTCACCTTATATGTCACCTTACCTGTCTCATGCGCACCCGTTCCCTGGGTTCATCCTTATGATCGCCTTCTGGTTAGTCCAGCTGCTCATCGCATTTCTCATCTACCGGGATGCGAAGGAACAGAGGATGCTTGCACCGGTCTGGGTCATCCTTGCAATCCTGCCCATGTTCGGGTATCTCGTCGACGTGCTCTACCTGATCATCCGGGAGCTCCGGCCCTCCCGGAAGACGGAAAGCCCTGCGGTGTCGTTATAACGGAAAAGAGCGGCAGGGATCCCCGTACAACAGTCTCAATGGCCCGCAAGGGGATTGTGGTACGGATGACGCGGACCTGCCATCATCCTTTTTAAAAAAAAAGTAATAGAACATTCGTTTAACTTTTTCCGGTTCAAACATAGTTAACTTTTTACGATCGCGATCACGATCGCAATCAAAAATTTTCAATCGACTCAGTGATCGCGATCAAAAATTTTTCATCGCGATCACGATCGCGGTTGCGAGCGTGAACAATCTCCATGAGAAACAGAGGTCTGTCAGACGTGAAGGCCTTCCGGATTTCCGGGTTGATCGCGATCGAATTTTTTGTATCACGATCATTTTTGCGATCAAAATTTTTCAAACGCGATCGTTTTCGCAATCGAAAATTTTCAATCGACCCTTGTTCAAAAAATTTTCAGGCAGGGTCTGGCTGTAAAAAGTTAAACAGATCTTATGAGCGTGCGGTTGGACCTTCAGGCCAGATACCCGCTAATAAAAGCATAACCCCAAATTCGGTTCTGTCAGGTCTTCAGCAGCTGCTCCATCTTCTTTGGAGTGGTTTTTTCTCAGACTGCCCAAAACTTGACAGCACCTCATTTTATTCACAAGTTTTTTTAAAAAGAAATTACTCGTTCTTGGCTTCGTACCGTTCGATCCCGCCATACGGCACGAGCTTCCCGTTCTCCAGCACTGAGACCGCCCCGTGCCCCCCGCAGATAAGGCAGCGCCTGCCGGAAGATGCAAGCGCACGGTCCGTTTCTTCGGCAAGGGCCATCAGTGCGGTACGCTCCCGTTTCGCCCGCCCGCTGTCGACATTCACCGAAGTGACGAGGAACGCAGCAAGCGAACTGTAGTCTGCCCGCTCCCTGGTCAGGCTCGCAAAATTGATGATGCTGTCGGCGGCAAACAGCAGGCCATGCGCCCGGGAATACAGGAAGACCTGCCCGCAGGTATGCCCCCCGAGCCCGTCCAGCACGTCCAGTTCCAGCACGCCAACCCTGACGGTCCCGATGACGGGAAAGATCCCGTGCGTGGGACCGGCGGCCCGGAAAACAGCGGGTATCTGCGGGAATTGCAAACCGCGAGAACAGGTTGATCATCTTGGTATAGAACTCCTCGAGCACCGATTCCTGGCTCCGCGAACCATAGGCACGGTTGTTGGTCCGGAGGATCTCAAGGGTGTCCCGGTGCAGGTACACGGGCACGGCAAAGAGGCCGGATGCACCGCAGTGGTCCGCGTCCGCGTGCGTGACGATGATCCGGGAGAGTTTCCTGAGATCGCCCGCCCCGTACCGGGAGAACATCGCAAGGATGTCGGGATGATAGATGCCATAGCCGGTATCGATCATCACCAGTTCGTCCGGGGTCCTGATGAGGAATACGCTCCCCCCGCAGGGGGGCTGGAAGCGGTACAGCGTGGTACCGGAGGTGATGGCAAACTGCTGCACGGCAGCATAAAAATTATTGCCGGATGTGGCTTTCATCGTCCGGCCGGTAGCAAGCACGCTGTCGAACACCTGCCGGGGGTTGCAGCCCCGGTCCATGAGTTCCTGGACAATATGGTTGGTATCGGCAAGAAACGACAACAGGAACGCATCTTCGGATTCGCCGATGAGTTCGCGGACTTCCTGGGCGTACCGGACATAAAAAACCGTATCGTCGAGGTGTTTTCCGGTTGTATCATATTCGATAATCTCGAGACGGTACCGGGATTTCAGCTGGTCGAGGAGGCGGTCGATCTCCCTGCTCTGTTCGAGGTTGAGGCTGACGGTCAGGCGATCCGGATGCCTTCCCCTGTCATCAAAATCGATCAGCGCGATGTTTGCCCCGGCAGAGGTGATATACCCGAGGAATTCGTACAGTGCCCCGGGCCGGTGGGGCAGGTAGACGCAGAATTTCAAAAAGTCGAGGGTTTTCAGCGAGGTCTGCAGGTAACCGATCCTCGCAAGATCACCGGTGATCTGCCGGTAGGATGCTTCCGATGCGGTCACTTCGTAAAAGACCGTCCCGGGATCGATGCGGCGGTCGAACTGGATACGGTTGATATTGCCATCATATTTCTTGATGATCTCGGCAGCCCGGTGAAGCGAACCGGGTTCATCCGGCATATGAGCAATAAAAGAATATCTTCCCATGATCCACCGGTTGCGGGTATATTTTGTCCCCGGATGTCGATATAGGTTATGGTATGACAAACGTTTGCCGGAGGAGATACGACAAAAAATTATGCGTTTTTCCGTCCGGCAGACAGGACGCAGACAAGGATGCCGGCGATGATGAGACCGGACAGGGTCGTGACGGGGGAGAGCGGAAGGGAAGCCGGCATTCTGATGATGGGAGGCGTTGACGTTACCGGAACTGTGGTGACCGGGGCCTCCTGACCAGTCGATGCCGGTGTCGTGCCGGATTGATTAGCCGTAAGGGAAGAGGCAGGCGTCGGGGGGGGAATGACCGAGAGCGTTGTACCTGTACGGGCTTATCACGGACGGGCTGCTGATGGTAACCGTATAATCGCCGGGCGGCATATCGACATGGAAGCCGTAATTGAAATATCCCGTTGCACCTGCAGAGGTATCATACGTATGGAAGACCCGCCCGGTATTGTCAGTGATCTGGATCCGGATGGCCGGGTTTCCCCGTTCGGCAGTCCCCAGCAGCTGGACATAGTCGCCGGTCTCCAGCCTGTTCGGACTTACGACAACATAGAAATCCGGTTTCTTCATCATGATGGAGGTCGACGAACTCTGTGTCGGGTCGCCAAGGTCGAGAGCCGTGATGTAATACCGTGCGGTCTGCATCTTCTCGATGCCCACGATATTCGAAGTATACCAGATAAAGCGCCACGAGCCGTCACTGTTTACATCAACAGGATTTCCTGTGCCTTCCTTCCCGTTGAGATCATATACCGGGACCCCCCCCGCAGGCAGTCCCGGCCCGGTAAGCCTGAGGACGGTAATATTTCCCGCCAGGTTATGCCCGTCGAAGATCACCATATCACCAATATAACTTCCACCGGAACCGCGATAGGTGATGGAGACCGTGCTGTTTAACGCAAGAACCGGCTGCAGGCAGAAAGCCGCTGCGACAACCAGGACCAGGAGAGAGATGTTTCTGCTGAGCTGTATCATACCCATGTTATACTTCCTGTAATGAAGAATATCACTGAAAGAGTATATATGTTCTTTATGGTCAGAATTTTACAGGAAACGCCATTTTATCGGGATTCCTGCTTACCCTATAACGAAACTATATCTATATTACCGGGTAACGCTTGATGCGAGGAAAATGGACGATGACCGACGTTGAGTTGGCCAAAAAAAATGGCGAAGTGCTGTTAAAAACGAGAGTCATGGCGATACAAAAACCGTTTTCATACGAAGATACCGCGTATCACCTTCCGATATCCTATGCCCTGACCGGCACTCCTGTCCATGACCGGACATCGGCTGCCGATGTATTTGCAAAGACCGCAAACAACCCGATTGTGGCATCCGAGTGCCTTCTTGCAGAGCAGACTGCAGTTTCCGGCAAAGAGCCGGCACCGTATACCGGTTTTATCAGCGATACGGTCATCCGCAAGCTCGGGTATTCCCTTGTCGACGGCAGTATCCTTGGCCTTGCCCTTGTTGTGGGAACGCCGAAAGGCGAGGGAGGTGCCGCCGCGATCTGCCGGGAGCTCCAGGAGAAGTACATGCTCACCTTTCTTGCGGGCCCTGTCATCCCCTCCTTATCCGCCTCCGGTGTCCGGCTGGGCCTCGAATACCGCCTGATCCCCCTTGGCTCTTCACCGTTCCACGGGATCCATTTCGTGGATATCATCGCCCGCGTAGCCATGATGTTCGGCGGTGTCACGCCCGGGGATGCCGGCCGCCTGCTTGCCTATGCTGCAGAGCGTGCCAAGGCCGTCGTGATTGTTTTTCCCGGCCTGACCGATGAGGAGATTGCCCTCGTGGACGGCATGAGGGTACTGGGCTTCCCCATCCTTTCCCTGGGGGGATATGAAGGGGGGACATGGATACCTGCCACTCCCGAAGACGTGGTCCGGCAGGGAATGGAGACTGAAGGGCATCCGGGTCAATGTCACCGCCATCCCCATTCCCATGGGATGTTCCCCGGCGTTTGAGGGGAAGAGCATACGCAAGGAAGAGATGTACGTGGAATTCGGCGGTGGCCGGTCACCGGCCTTCGAGCTGCTCAGGATGCGGCAGCCTTCCGAGATCGAAGACGGCAGGATCACGGTCATCGGCCCGGAGATCGAATCGATGAAAGAGGGGTCGGCAAACCCGCTGGGGATCGTCATCGAAGTTGCCGGGAAGACGATGAAGAAGGACTACGAGCCGGTGCTCGAGCGGCGGATCCACAACTTTGTCAATTACGGCGAGGGTTCCTGGCATGTTGCGCAGCGCGACCTCATCTGGGTGAGGATCTCGAAGGAAGCGGTTGCAAAAGGGGTCCGGATCGAGCATATCGGGAAGCTCCTGGCGAGCAAGTTCCGCATGGACTTCCCCCAGCTCCTCGACGCAGTCGCAGTCACCCTCATAACGGACAGCGCAAAAGTCCTTGAGGCCAAGGCCGGGGCGGAGCGCGTCTACGACGAGCGGGATGCCCGCATCAAGGGGATGCGCGACAGCGAAGTGAACACCTATTATTCCTGCACGCTCTGCCAGACCTTTGCCCCCAACCATGTCTGCATCATCACGCCCGAACGCCTCGCCCTCTGCGGGGCGATCAGCTGGCTCGACGGCAGGATTGCCTATGAGATCTCCCCCTCCGGCGCCAACCAGCCGGTGGAGAAAGGCGCAGTCCTCAATGCCCAGAACGGCGAGTTCGAAGGGGTCAACCGGTTCGTGAAAAAAGCAAGCCACGGCGAGATCGAGCGGTGCTCCCTCTACAGCGTCATGGAATACCCGATGACCTGCTGCGGCTGTTTCGAGGCGATCGCCCTGATGCTGCCGGAAGTGAACGGGATCATGGTGGTCAACCGCGAATACAAGGGGATGACACCCTCCGGCATGAGCTTCTCAACGCTTGCCGGAACGATTGGCGGCGGGGCACAGACCCCCGGGTTTGCCGGCATATCCAAAAACTACATCCTTTCGGACCGGTTCCTGCAGGGCGAGGGCGGGATTGAACGCCTGGTCTGGATGCCGGCAGCGCTCAAGGAGGAACTGAGAGACCGGCTGGAGAAGAAACTGGAGGAACGGGGGCTTGCCGGTTTTTTTGCGAAGATTGCGGATGAGACAACAGCACCGACCATCGAAGATCTTATCACGTTCCTCGGGCGCGCCGGCCATCCTGCGCTCGGCATGAAACCGCTGGTGTGAGTGCACTATGGTACCCACAGTCAATTTCGGGTGGACCGGGACCATCGGGGAAGTCGTGCTCGGGGCAGTAAAAGCGGACGGAGGTACGAGGAGGACGTCATACCGCATTGGCGGCGGGACAACGCTCCCGTTCCTTGAGAGCCGGGCGGACTCTCCTTCACCCCTCATCGCCCTTGAGATCTGCGATCACCCTGCATTCTGGTCGCCGATTGTGAAAAACTACTGCGGCGACATGGTCAACGCCGCCGCCGAGTGGGCAAAAGCCGCCGATGCTGCCTATGGTGCCGATGTGATCCGCCTGTACCTGACCAGCACGCGCCAGAGGAATTTCTCGGATATCCCTTCCCTGGGAGACGTTGTCAGAGACGTGCTTTCGGCCTCCAGCCTCCCGCTGATCATCGAAGGGAGCAACGAGCCGAAGATCGACAGCGAGGTGTTCCAGATATGCGGGGAAGCAGGACAGGGAGAGCGGCTCCTCCTCGGCACTGCCGAGGCGGGGAGGTACCGCAGCATCGCCGCTGCTGCCCTTGCCTACAACCACTCCATCATCGCACAGTCGCCCATCGATATCAATCTCGCAAAACAGCTCAACATTCTCCTCAGGGAGATCGGGGTCCGGCGGGACCACATCGTCATCGACCCGTATACCGGGGCCCTCGGCTACGGCTTCGAATATTCCTATTCGGCAATGGAGCGGATCCGGTTCGCTGCCCTCAAGGGGGATACCGATCTGGCCATGCCGATGTGCTGCTCCGCGATCGATTCGCTCACCATCAAAGAAGTGCGGGAAGCCGAACCTGCGGTGCTGGACGAGATGGCGATCCAGTGGGAGTTCTATACCAATATCGCCGCAGCAGCAGCCGGCGCGGAGATCGTCTGTGTCCGCCACCCGGGCACGATCCCTCTCCTCAGGAAGGCATTTGCCGACATGAAAAAACCCGCAAGCTCTGCGGAGGTGCGGTAAGATGGCGCTCAAGGCGCTGGACATCTACAAGCTGCTCCCCAAGAAGAACTGCAAGGAGTGCGGCGACCCGACCTGCCTCACGTTTGCCATGAAACTTGCCGGCGGGAAAGCCGATGTCGAGCTCTGCCCGCACCTGAGCGACGAGGCAAAATCGATTCTCGGGGCGAGCACGCGGCCCCCCATCCGGCTCGTGAGGGTCGGGGTCGGCGAGCGGTTCTTCAAGGTCGGGGAAGAGACAGTCCTGTACCGGCACGAGAAAACTTTTTACCACCCGCCAGGGATCGTCTTCCGGGTCAGCGATACGCAGACGGCTCAGGAGATCGCGGCAGTCACCCGCCGGGTGCGGGACGAGACCTTCACCCGCGTAGGTGCCGATCTCCGCTTCAGCGGCATTGCTATCGGGAATACCAGCGGGTCGGCAGAAACCTTTGCCCGGGCGGTTGCGGCAGTCGAGCAGGAGCAGGCGCACCTGCCCCCGGTGCTCATTGTCGAGGATCCTGCGGCGTTCAGGTCGGCCCTCGTCCACTGCGGCTCCTACCGGCCGCTCCTCCACGCAGCATCGGGTGAGAATTACCGGGAGATGTGCGCCCTTGCAAAGCAGCACGGGTGCCCGCTCGTGATCCGGTCCGACAGCCTCGACGGGCTCGCGCAGCTGGCAAGGGACTGCAACCGGGAAGGTGTCCCTGACCTTGTCCTGGACCCCGCACCGGCATCGCTCGGGGATTTTATCCGGCGCTCAACGGAGATCCGGCAACTCGCGATCTCAAGAGCGGTGCCGGACCTCGGGTACCCGGTGTACCTTGATGCCACGGCAACCGGTCAGCAGGACGCAGCGATCGCACTGGGCATCCTGAAATATGCCTCGATCATCGTCACGGCTCCGCTCGGCGCCGGGGCAACAAAAGCCTCGCTGACACTCCGGCAGAACATCTACACGGACCCCCAGAAACCCATCCAGATGAACCCCGGCCTGTACCGTATCGGCACACCGGATAAGGACGCACCGGTATTGATGACCGTCAATTTCTCGCTCACCTTCTTCACGCTCGAAGGCTATCTCGAATCCACCCGCATCCCCTGCTTCATGCTCATCGTGGATACCGAGGGGTTATCCGTCCTTACCGCGGTCGCTGCCGGTAAGCTGAACGAGACGCTCGTCCGCGACGCGATCAGGAAATTCGGGGTTGAGAATGAAGTATCGCACCGGAAGCTGATCATTCCCGGGTATGCGTCCCCGTTATCCGGGAGGATCGAGGAAGCAACCGGCTGGAAAGTCCTCGTAGGACCCCGGGACGCAGCCGAGATCGGGGAATTCCTGCACGAAGAATGGAGAAAATAAATGAGGACCGTTACCTTCCTCCCCAGTTACCGCAAAATCGATGTCGATCTCGGGACGACCATCCTCGATGCCGCCCAGCGCGCCGGGCTGAACATGAACGTAGTCTGCGGAGGCCAGGGAAAATGCGGAAAATGCGTTGTCTTCATCCAGTCCGGGAGAGCAGATTTCGACCAGCAGAAGTACGGCCGGTTCTTTACCGATGCCGAGCTGCAGAAAGGGGCATGCCTTGCCTGTGAATCCACCGTGCAGGGCGACCTCCACGTCGTGATCCCGGAGAGCACCCTCATCCAGGAGCAGAAGATCCTTGTTGAAGGGCAGGAACAGGAGATCGATTTCCGGCCATCCGTCAGGAAGTACTATGTCGAGCTCCAGCCGCCCAGCCTGAGCGACCCCTCCCCGGATCTCTCGCGACTGCTGTGGGGGATCCAGAAAAGCGGGGGGCCCGTTGCGGAAAAGATGTACGCCCCGCTCGAAGTACTCCGCGAGATCCCGTCCATCCTGCGCCACAGCAAATGGAAGGTGACCGGGACCATCGGCCTCGTGCCCGGGGGTACCGCCTGATCGATCTCCAGGAGAACGACACCTCGCAGCGCGTGTACGGTGCCGCAGTCGATCTCGGGTCGACAACCGTTGTCGTCTATCTCTGGAATCTGGTCACCGGCAAGGTCGTCAGCGTGGCCTCGAATTACAACAAGCAGATCAGTTGCGGCGAGGACATCCTTGCACGGGTGAACTTTGCCCGTAAGAACGGCCTTACAAAACTCCAGTCCCTTGCTGCCGAAAGTATCAACCAGGCCCTCACTTCCGCGTCCAATACCGCAGGAATCGACCGCGAGGACATCTACGAAGTCGTGGTGGCGGGCAATACCGTGATGTCGCACATGCTCCTTGGCATCGACCCCGCGTACATGATCGCCGAGCCCTATGTCCCGGTGGTCCGCCGGGCGCTTTCCGTTGCAGCGGGACGGATCGGCATCACCTGCAACCCGAACAGCGGCCTGTTCATCTTCCCGGCTGTCAGCGATTTCATTGGCGGCGACATCATTGCCGACATCCTTGCCTGCGGCATGGGAGAGCGGGAGGAGATCTCGCTTCTTGTCGATATCGGCACGAACTTCGAAGTGGTGCTCGGCAACAAGGAGTGGATGTTCTCCTGCGCCGGCGCTGCCGGTCCTGCGCTGGAGGGAGGGGAGGTCCTCTTCGGCATGCGGGCAAACCCCGGTGCCATCGAGAAGATCGCCATCGACCCGGTCACGCTGGACCCGAAGTACTCCACCATCAACGGGATCCGGCCGCGGGGGATTACCGGTTCCGGGCTGATCGACCTGCTCGCCGAACTCCTCTCTGCCTGCGTGATCGACCGGACCGGGAGGATCAATACGGATATCAGCAGCCCGCGGATCCACAAGACCGCCCACTTCCCGGAGTATGTCATCGCGTGGGCACAGGAGACCGATATCGGCAAGGATATCGTCATCACGGAAAATGACATCAAGAACCTGATCATGAGCAAGGCCTCGGTGCATGCGGCCTGCGTGACCCTCATGAAGGAGGCGGGGGTGACCCGCCACGAGATCGCCACGATCTATTTCGCAGGAGCTTTTGGCAATTACCTCGACAAGAAGAACGCGACGATCATCGGGTTGATCCCGGAGATCGGGTTCGACCAGATCCGGAACATCGGGAACGGCGCCGTTGCCGGCGCAAACATCGCGCTCATCAACCGGAGGGCGCGCAAGACCCTCGATGACATTGCGTACAAAATTGCGTATATCGAACTGAATGCCGAAAGTTCCTTTATGGAGGAGTACACCGGCAGCACCTTCCTCCCGCATACCGACCTCTCGCTCTTCCCGATGGTCCAGAAGCTGCTGGAATCCTGCAAGATCCACCGGGGGTGAGCAGCATGGCCAGAAGGATCCCGTCTCCCCACTCTCTCGCCACCGGGGTCGGTGCACTGCCCCACACCGACCCGAAGCAGGCCTGCGACGACGTCCTCTCCCTCTTCCCGGGCTTCCCCTACATCCCGACCCTCCCGGACCGGGGCCAGCTCGAGAGTATCGTCTTCAACGATTCGGAACAGCTCCCGGGCCGCGTTATACGGGACGACCGGCTCCTCTTCGACAGCTCGCGGGACCAGACTGCCGCGATGGAGAAGGTCTACCTGGATTTCGTGGAAGGGAATTACGGGGACTATGGCCTTCACCGGGAATATGCTTCGGCATTCATCGAGATGATGTCGCGGAAGATCCCCGTCACCAGCATCCTGAAGTGCCAGGTAACCGGCCCGGTGACCTTCGGCATGCAGGTGGTGGATGCGGACAAGCGCCCTATCTATTACGATGCACAGCTCGCGGATGTCCTCTCGAAAATGATCGCCCTCAAGGCCTGCTGGTGCGAACAGGCCATGCGGGAACATACCGGGGTTACGGAAACGCTGGTCGTGCTGAATGAGCCATACCTTGCCTCGCTGGGATCATCGGTGGTTCCGGTAGACCGCGAGACCGTCAGGGCAGGCTGGGAGGATATCGCATCGCTCGTCGAAGGCGGTCTTGGCATCCACTGCTGTTCCAACACGGACTGGGAGTTCGTCATCGGCCTTTCCCCGTCAGTCATCTCCCTGGATGCCTATGCGACGGCAAAGGAGTTCCTCCTCTATGCGGATTCCATCATCTCCTACATGGAGGGTGGAGGGGTTGTCGCGTGGGGGATCGTGCCTGCCGAGTACGGGATCTTCGCAACGGAATCGGTGGACTCACTCTTCAGCAGATACCTCACGATACGCTCCCAGCTCTGCGCACGGATCCCGGAGAGCCTCTTCGATGCGCAGTCGGTCATTACGCCCAGCTGCGGCATCCGGTTCGCCGACCGTGACGGATCGCTTGCCATCATGGGGGCGGCTGCAGAGATCTCCCGGCGTATCCGGGCGGGAAATCCTGGCGGTTCTCGTTAGGTAAAGGATGTGACAATCATGCCAGGACACCCGTTCACCATCGCAGTTTCCGGTAAGGGTGGGACCGGGCAAGACCACCATCAGTTCCCTTCTCATACGCTCGCTCATCGCTCTCGGGGAGGCACCGGTCCTTGCTGTCGATGCAGACCCGAACGCAAACCTTCACGAGGCGCTGGGTGTCGATGTCCGCGAGACCCTTGGCAGCATGCGGGAAGAGGCGTTCTCCCGCACCATCCCCCCGGGCATGAACCGGCACGAGTATGTGCGGCTCCGTTTCCGCCAGGCGCTGGTCGAGGCGGAAGGGTTTGATCTCGTGGCAATGGGCCGGCCGGAGGGGAGCGGGTGCTACTGCTTCGCCAACGACCTCCTCTCGGAATGCATGCTCCGGCTGGAACGCGATTACCATTATATCGTCATTGACGCCGAAGCCGGCATGGAGCATATCAGCAGGGGCACGATCGGCAGGCCCGACATGCTCCTCATTGTCAGCGATCCCGGGGCCCGGGGCTGAGGACGGTTGCACGCATCCGCGAAATTGCAACCCAGCTCGGCTTGGAGAAGGAGAAGATCCATGTCGTGTTCAACCAGTACAAGACCGGTGCAGCGCCGGTGGATATCGGCAACGAGTCACCGATTGCGGTTATCCCGGAAGATCCGGCCGTTGAAACTGCGGATCTTGTTGCAACTCCCGTCTCATTAATCCCGGAGGGAAGCCCTGCCCGTATTGCTGTCCAGGCACTTGCGGAGAAAATCCGGAAGATAGCACAGACGAATACCGTGTGACAAAATTATCTTTTCGTGTTGTTGAAAAGATGAGATATTCCTGACGCTCTTGGGGGCTTCGCAAAAATGCTACGCAGTCCAAGATTTTCTAACCAAAATCTTCTCTACAGCCTTCGGCTGCCCCCGCTGCGAGGCATCCCCCCATTATGATTGTGCAGTATTACCTTAGCAAAAAAGGTCTTTTATTACCTATTTATCACCATCACAATTGTGCCCCGCCCCCCTTTGGGGGAGACTCCAGTTCCCCGAAGGGAAGCGGAGACTGGAGAAGAGCCTTCAGGCTCTTCGACTTTACAGTGGCACAAGGGGGGGATTATTTCACTCTGCCGAAAATGTTAAAAATCTAAATTTAAACAATTCACTGAATTTTTTTTACAATCCAAGAAGGTAAAATCAGATGAACACCGCCGCTGCGATGGTGGTGGTCCAGAGACCGTTCTTGTCCCCTTCGGCCGACTGGCAGATGTTCTTGGTCTTGATGATCTTGCCGCTCGCCTTGTAGGTCTGTTCCCGTTCCGACCATGCAGCATTGACATCGAACTCAATGCCAAGGGTTGTGGCGAGCATGGTTGCCGCGAGATCTTCGGCATATTCTCCGGTCTTCTTCTCGGTCTCCCCAAATGCGTGGTGTTCCGACAGGTACCCGTATTCTTCCGAATCGCTGGGGAGGGCAAGCCCGATGGCCGATGAGACGAGACGGTTCGGCTCGTTGGTCTCGTTCCGTGCCATGACGCAGAACGTCATCGCCCCCGGGGCCAGCTTATTAAGTCCCGCAGAGCGGGTAATCTGCCGGCATTTTGGCGGGAAGATGCTTGAGACATATACCAGGTTACATTTCTCGATACCGGCCTTCCGCAATGCAAGCTCAAAAGAGGCCAGACGATCTTTATGGACACCTACTCCTTTGGTGAAAAAGATCTCTTTCGGGACATACATATCTCTTATTATACCGGGCGCATTTTTAATTTTTCGTCATAATGGGACATAAACGGGCCGAAAAACGGGGATTCTCGTCTTTTTCTCAACAGATCTTCTCATCGCGCCCATTACCATCGCCGGTTTTAAGCTGAAAATGAGAACAGGTTCAGGACCGGCCGAGCATATCGAGAATTGCCGGGAGTTCATCCATACCGTCGATAATAAAATCCGCACCGGGATCCTCGCGGCCGGCAGCGAACCGGTCGCCGTACCGGGCATACACGGTCCGGATGCCCAGCCGCGTGCAGGGTTCGATATCACGCCGGATGCTGTCGCCGATGAACAGTGCGTCACCGGCAGGAGCCCGCATCATCTCAAGGGCGGCAAGGAAAGGTTCCGGGGCCGGTTTCTTCGCCCCTGCCATATCGTATGCGATCATCCCGGAAAAGAAGGGCAACAGGCCGATCTTTTCAAGACGAAGGGTGGCATCCCGTGAATGTGCGTCGGTCACGATGCAGATCCGGTATCCCCGTTCATTCAGGAGCTGCAGCGTCTCCCTCACACCAAGATAAGGGGAGATGTGCCGGAGCTTCGCTGATTCATAGATCCTGCAGGCTTTTTCAAAGGTACCGTCAACGGGGATATTCCGGTCTTCCATGTACTGCCGGATATGCACATGGGACTCGAACCCGTGTACCGGACGGAGGAAATACGAGAACAGCTCTTCAGCATCGCTATGCCCGAGGAACTGCACGATCTCGTGGCAGGACGCGATCTGTGCACCGACAAGGTCGAAGAGGGTGTTGTCCATATCAAAGAGGAGCGTGGAGACCGGGTCTGGAGGTACACTCATGAGTACCGGATTATGGGCGTGCAACATCTATGAGAGTATGGATTGGGACAGCACCGTATTCGGCCTCATCTGACCGTAAAATGATAACGCGTAAATATGAACAGGGAATTACGTATCAGATACACATTGGAGGAATACGTATAGCCGAACCGGTGATGGGGCCTGTAGTGACAATCCTGATCGGGGCACTCCTGATCGCTCTCGGCGTGACATCCGCCTCCTCACTGGTACCCGGCGTGGGAATCGTTCTCGGCATAGGCGGGGTCGCAACAGTACTTGTCGGGATAATCATGCTGTTCGGCCTGGCACAGGGAAAAAAATAACATGCGGGATCGTTCTTTTTCCCGTGCCTTTTTTCACGATCGCCCGGATTACATGATAACCATAAAGACCGCCAATGAAACAGGTAATTGTGCGGATTTTGCCCTATGGATGATGTGTACCTCGTAGAGATCCGGCTCGGCAGGACCAAATGGACGGTCAGACAGGCGATCCTCTCCCTTGCCGTGCAGTTCGGGATTGAATCATCCATGGAACTGCACCCGCACGTTACGCTCTTTGGGCCGATGGAGCTGAAAGAGGGTATCAGCCAGCAGCAGGTCCTCGATGCGATCGCCGCCATTGCGGTACGGCATGGTCCCATACCGTTCATCATCGACGGTTTTGAGAGACGCGAAGGCATGCACGGAAGTGTCATTGCCTTTTCCGTCCGGCCTTCCGGAAGCCTGGAACTGCTGACAGTGAAGATTGCTGAGGCATTACTCCCCATAACCCGCAGCCATAATGCGTGGGACGCCAGGCCGGAACAGAAATGGTTCCACGTAACCATCGCCAACCGTCTCGATCCCACGAAGGCATCTTCAGTATTCTCGGCTCTCCCGGTTCCCGACAGTCCGGTCTACCCTCCGGAACAACCACGGGGATTTCCCGGCCGGGTCCTTGACTGGCTCCGCACCTTCGTCTTCCGGGAAAAAACCTGCCGTATACGCCCATTGCTGCTTGACGAGGACGGGCTCAGAATCACGGTGATGCACGGGGAACAGATCCTTGCCGAATATGACCTGCTGGAAAAACGCTGGATATACGATGATCACCTGCATGACAGCAGATCGTGGCAGGCAACCCTCGCACGTTTCCGGAAACTGGCGGGCTTCGAGCATGAGGGACCATGCCCGTCCGGATCCGGTGACATCCTCCTGATCGCCGATCTCCATCTCGGCCACGCAAATATCATCCGCTACTGTTCGCGCCCCTTCTTCTTCAGCGATCCGGGGGAGATGGACCGGGTGCTGATCGCTAACTGGAACGCCATGGTTTCACCGGATACCCGTATCTACCATATCGGGGATCTCCGTTACGGCAGGAGAGCGCCTCCCGCCGGAAAGTACCGGGAACAACTCAACGGAACTCCTGGATTTATTACCGGAAATCACGACGAACCGGTGCCGGGATCCCTCCCTTCAGCCATTATCGAATATGCGGGAACACGTTTCCTCCTCGTCCATGACCCGGCGGAGGCCCCCCCGTCCTTTGGCGGCTGGGTAATTCACGGCCACCACCATAACAACGATCTCCGGCATTACCCGTTCATCGACTTCGAACACCGCAGGATCAATGTCAGTGCAGAAGTGGCGGGGTATGTACCGGTCAGCCTGAAGGATACCTGGTCCCTGATTGAGTGCCGCATGGCTGCCGGGAACACACAACCGGTTCTCCTCAACTATCCCTATCCGGAATGAGCGCCGGCCATCCCGTAGTCTCCGTCACAATGTATTTACAATATGCAGTAGACAACCACCGTACAGGTGAACATCCGATGCTGTTTGAACGGATCGTTTCAGAAGGGCTTGCCCATCTGTCATATCTCATCGGCTCCGGGGGCGAGGCGGCAGTCATCGACCCGCGCCGTGACTGCGGGGTCTATCTCGAAAGTGCGCGCCGGAACAATCTTGTCATCAGGCATATCTTTGAGACGCACCGGAACGAGGATTATGTCGTGGGTTCGCGGGAACTCCAGGAACGGAGCGGGGCAGAGATCTGGCACGGGGCAGCGATGCCGTTCTCGTACGGGAAACCTGTGAAAGACGGTGACCGGTTTACCCTTGGATCCCTCGAAATCGGGGTGATTGAGACCCCGGGGCATACGGAAGAGAGCATCTCGCTCGTGGTGAAGGACCGGGAGGTTTCCGATACCCCCTATATGGTCTTCTCCGGCGATACGCTCTTTGCCGGTGATATCGCCCGCACGGACTTTTACGGGCGGGAACGCAGGCAGGAGATGGCCGAAAAAATATTCGATTCCATCACCGGAAAGATCCTGCCGCTTGGCGACGGAGTGATCGTCTGCCCGGCCCATGGCGCAGGATCGATCTGCGGCGGCGATATCGCAGACCACCCGTTCACGACCACCGGGTACGAGAGGCAGACCAACCCCCTGCTCAGAATGGGCCGCGAAGCATTTGTCTCACAGCGGGCAACCGAGTCCCCGTACCTCCCCCCGTACTTCCGCACGATGGAACGGTATAACCTGGTAGGGGCGCCCCTGCTCTCCAGCAACCCGTTCCCGAAGTATCTTACGGTTGCCGGGGTGAACGCATACCGGAACGCCGGCTGTCAGATTGTCGATATCCGGTCCCCGACCAGTTTTGGTGCCGGCTGTATCCCGGGAAGCATCTCCATCTGGCGCGAGGGGCTTGCCTCGTTCCTGGGCTGGTTCCTCGATTATGAGAGTCCCATCATTCTCGTTGATGACTTCAATCTTGAGCTCGACCGGGTTGCCGGGCATTTTACCCGGCTCGGGTACGACAACCTTGCCGGTGTCCTTGCCGGTGGATTTCCCGCGTGGACCAAAGCGGCGCAGGAGATAGCGACCATCCCGACCTGCTCCGTCCAGCAGCTGAAGGATCGTCTTGAAAGGGAGTCCCTGTTCCTCCTCGATGTACGGGACATCAGGAACTGGCACATGGTCGGCCACATCCGCGGTGCACACCAAGTTTATGTCGGCGAACTCCTCCAGCACCTGGCGGAGATCCCGAAGGATGAGCCCATTGTGGTCTACTGCGACGCCGGGTACAAAGGAGGCCTTGCCGCAAGCCTCCTTGTCCGCAACAAGTACCGCACGGTCACAAATGTCCTTGGCGGGATGACCGCATGGAAACAGGCAGGGTTCAGGATCGAGCGGTAGCCTCCCTTTTTTCAGGGCACCAATTGAAAAGGTTTATAGTCTCCCGTTGGGAATCAGGTTTGAGGGCCTATGGACATCATCAAGATCCCGAGAATGGACAAAGTTGAATACGATAAACTGATCGAGAAAGGGTATATCTGCCGGATCGCGTTCCAGGGAGAGAAATACCCGTACATCGCCCCGTTTCTCTATGTCTTCGACGGTTCGTTCCTCTATTTCCTCTCAACAAAATATGGAAAGAAGATCGAATATTTCCGGAAAAGTCCCTACGCATCCGTTGAGATCGAGAAGTTTACCAAGGATCTCTCATCGTACACGTTCGTCACGCTCCAGGGATATCTGGAAGAGGTGCACGACTCGATTGAGAAGAAGATCATCCGCGACAAATTTGTCGACCTCATTGTCGAGCGCAACCTGTCCTGTAATATCCTTGCCGCGCTCGGCCATTCTCCCCTCGATGCGCCGGTAGCCATTGCCGAAGAGGACCGTTCCATTGTCTGGAAACTCGCCGGCGTAAAAGACATCGTGTCCCTGAAGAACCTCTGATCACGTCTCCCCTTTTTTATGCCCGATGGCATCTTCAAGTGCATCCGGATCGGTGACAGGCATGGAACACGCGTGGCCGGAGCAGAGATATGCGGTCGCTTTTCCATCGCGTTTGACCAGGTCTTTCGTGAAAGGTGCAAGGGTAACAAGCGCCGTCTCCGGTTCTGAGGTGGATCGGAACAGGAGGGTGCTCCCGGGCAGGTACCGGGCACGCACGGCGGCGATCATGCGATCCGTGTCCGGTGCACCGGCATCCCCGGCAATGACAATCTCCTGAGAATTCCCGGTTGCCCGATCGATGGCACAGAGGAACCAGCAATGGGCTGCAGGGTTATCCCGTACCCGGTTCCCGAAATGACGTGCCAGGACTGCCGCATGCTCTTCATATACCGCGTCCCCGGTCAGCCGCGACAGCCGTATGAGGTTTTCGCAGGCCACCGAATTTGCCGAGGGCACAGCGCCGTCATATATCTCTTTCTTCCGGGCAAGAAGTACCTCGGCTTCATCGGATACCGGGAAATACCCCCCCCGTTCCTTATCGAGAAAATGATCCCGGAAGAACGCGTTCAGAGCGAGTGCTTCAGACAGGTAATGCGGATCAAAGCTGGCCTCGTACAATTCAAGGAGCGCAAGGATGACGAAGGCGTAATCGTCGGCAAAGGCCGGGATCGCTGCTTCGCCATCGCGGTACCGGTGCAGGAGTCCTCCCGTCCCGGTGCGCATGCCGGTAAGCAGAAAGGCCATGGCACGCCCGGCTGCGGCCTGATACTCTGCATTCAGAAATACCCGTGAAGCATAGGCAAGCGCTGCAATAAAGAGCCCGTTCCAGTCCGCGAGTACCTTGTCATCACGGGACGGGCGCGGCCGTTTCTCCCGTGCGGCGGAGAGCCGGTCGCGCAATGATGCCAGCCGTTCCGTAAGCTCCGGTTCCGGAATCCCCAGGGAGCTGGCGATGCTGTTCAGCGGCAGGGACCGGTACAGGATGTTCCCGGGGTCCCGGTCGACGGTGCCGTTGGCATTTCCGAAGGACCTTACATTGAAGATACGGGCAGCAAGGGCACTGTCTTCCGCCCCGAGCACCGACACCAGTTCTGCCACTGTCCAGCGATAAAATGCACCTTCCCCGCCGGGGCTGTCTGCGTCCTCTGCCGAAAAGAATGCCCCTTCAGGTGACTTGAGATCGCGCAGGACGTAGGAGATAATCTCCTCTGCCGTCTGGCGGTAGTGGTCATCGCCCGCAGCCTGGAACGCCTCGGTATATGCCAGCAGGAGAAGGGCCTGGTCGTACAGCATCTTCTCGAAATGCGGCACCCGCCACTGTGCATCCGTGGAGTAGCGGTGAAATCCCCCGCCGATCTGATCGCAGATCCCGCCATTCCGCAGCGCATCCAGGGTCTTTGCCGCCATCGCAAGGGCCCGTTCCTTCCCGGTCCGTTTCCCGTAACGGAGAAGGAAGATCAGCGCATGGGGCGTAGGAAATTTCGGTGCATCACCAAAGCCCCCGTACTCCGGATCGAACCGCAGGACGAGCTCTTCGTATCCGTCATCGAGGAGCGTGGCATCCGGGTCCTGACCGGGAAGATCGGGCCGCGGATCCTGGAGCGCAGCGGTGATCTTTTCTGAGGACTGGATAAGTCCGGCCCGCTGGTGACGCCATGCCAGTATGATCCGGGGGAGGATCTCAAGGAGACCGTAAACGGAAAAACGCCGTTCTTTCGGGAGGTATGTGGCGGCAAAGAACGGTCTCTTATCCGGGGTCATGACAATGGTGAGCGGCCAGCCGCCCTGCCCGGTGACCATCTGGCAGACGCCCATGTAGATACGGTCGATGTCGGGACGCTCCTCGCGGTCCACTTTGATGCAGATGAAATCCCGGTTGAGCACTTCAGCAATTTCGGGATCCTCGAACGATTCATGCGCCATCACGTGACACCAGTGGCAGGTGGCATATCCGATGGAGAGGAAGACCGGTTTATCCTCGTGCACTGCACGGGCAAAGGCCTCTTCCCCCCAGGGATACCAGTCGACCGGGTTATGGGCATGCTGGAGCAGGTAGGGACTTTTTTCATGGACCAGTCGGTTGGAAGAACGGACAGCCGGCTCACCGGTTCCCGGTTCCTGCACGCTTTCCCGTTCCATACCCGCACATGAACCCTGTGACCATATCAGCCTTTCACACGGGGCACGGGAAAGACCGTTGATCCGCGGTCCGGCACCCGGCACCTCCTGGGCATCCCGTCGCTGTCCTTAAGTGCATCCTGCCGAAAATATCCATACGTGATTCCTGATCCGTATGGAGGCCCTGTCATTCCTTATCGTCATCGCAACCGGCATCTGCGTGATGCTCATCTCAGTGATGCTGGATCGCCTCTGGGCACGGGTACTGCCCATGCGGTTTATGTATTATCTCCTGCGGATGCCCGGTGTGGTTGTCCATGAGTGCTCTCATGTCCTCGGCTGCCTCCTGACCGGCGCGGCCATAACGAACGTGGTATTCTTCTCAAAAGAGGGGGGTTCGGTCACGTACGCGCGACCGAAGATCCCGTTAGTTGGCAATGTCATCATCAGTTCAGCACCGCTGTTCTGCATACCGCTCGTCCTCACCGGGTTGACGTGGTGCTTTTCTGCATTTCTTGGCTGCACCTTCCCGGCCTTCCCGGTATCCCTCGGTTCCGCAGGCACCCTGCAGAACCTTGGCATGAGTACCGCTGAACTCTTCACGGAGAACCTCGTGACCAGCTTCCATCCCTGGTTCCTGCTCTACCTCTACCTCACGCTCAGCCTCGTACTCTCGGTTGCCCCCAGCGCACAGGACTTCCGGAATGCGGCCATCGGGATTGCCCTGATCACCGTGTCCGGACTTCTTGTCTTCCTGAGTGCAGTACCCTGGGCAGTCAGCATCCTCGAGGAGATCACTACTGTCATCGGCATGGGTTTTGCTCTGGGCCTCACGTTCGGCCTGATCGCGCTGGTGGTATCGCTTCCCCCGCTGGTCTGGTATGCCTGGATCTTCAAGCCGCAGGCACCGTAAGGATCGATCAGATCGGTATTAATTAATCCGGAGGGATACCTATCTGCACCCATGGTGCGCGAGACCGGACCGGATGACAGGACGGATGACGGAGACAGCGCCCGCTCAACGCCGGTCATGCGGCAGTACCGGGAGATGAAGGCGCAGCACCCGGACACCGTCCTCTTCTTCCGCATCGGTGATTTTTACGAGACCTTCGACGCGGACGCAGAACTGGTATCCCGGGAACTGGAGATCGTCCTGACCTCGCGGTCCCGGAGCGGGGACAACCGGATTCCCCTTGCCGGTGTACCGTATCACGCGGCGGAAGGGTACATCGCAAAACTGGTCAGCAAAGGTTACAAGGTGGCTGTCTGCGACCAGGTCGGGGATCTAAAGAACACCAAAGGGATCGTGAAACGCGAGATTGTGCGGGTCATCACCCCGGGCACGGTCATAGATTCAGCGCTCGTCCCGTCCGTTGCGGCCTCGTACCTGATGGCGGTATTCCCGGATGCACGGCAGAAGGAATGGGGTATTGCACTCCTCGACATATCCACCGGGGAATTCTTTGCCGCCACCATCGCGCAGGATCCCGGGTCTGAGGGACTCCGGTCGGAGATTGCGCGGTACCGTCCTGCCGAGTGCATTGTGCCATCCTCGGTACCGGAATCCATCCGGCAGCGTATCCGTGACTCCGGCGTTGTTCTGACCGCCTGCCGGGATGAAATATTCGGGGAAGACCGGGCACGGCATCTCCTCTGCGGGCATTTCCGCGTAGCATCGCTGGGAGGGTTCGGGTTTGATGATGCCCCCTCAGCGGTCAGCGCTGCCGGTGCTGCGCTCGCCTATGCGCAGGAAACGCAGCATGCTACGCTCCCCCATATCAGCGGCCTCTCGGTGCGCAGTTCCGCCCGGTCCATGCAGCTGGACGCTGTCACCCTGCGCAATCTCGAAGTCCGGGAAGGCATCCGGACCGGTACAAAAGGGGCAACCCTCTTCTCTACGCTTGACCTGACGCGAACCCCGATGGGGAGCAGGCTCTTAAACAGCAGCCTCGTGCGCCCGCTCACGGATATCGGAGAGATCGAGCGCAGGCTGGATGCGGTTGAATTCCTTGCCGGGAAGACCGCTGCTCGGCTTTCCCTCAGGGACCGGCTCAAATCCAGCGCTGATATCGAACGGATCGCTGCCCGGATCGCGTACGGGAACGCCGGTCCCCGCGATCTGGCTGCGCTTGCGGAAACACTCTCTGCTCTCCCGGGGCTGAAGCAATGCATAACGGAAACCGGCAGCAGCACTCTGCCTCCACTGGCAGCGGAAGCCCTGGCAGCGATAAGGGATCTGCCGGAGACCGTCGATCTCATCCGAAGGGCCATTACCGACGATCCTCCTGCCGTGGCCCGGAACGGAGGGGTCATCCGTACCGGCTTTCATCCCGGACTTGACGAGATCCGCGGGGTCCTGCACTCGGGAAAGGGCTGGATTGCCGAGCTCCAGACACGGGAGAGGGAAGCGACCGGTATCAGGTCCCTCAAGATCGGGTACAACCGCATCTTCGGGTATTACATCGATATATCGAAACCCAATGTCCCGCTCGTCCCGCCCCGGTACGAGCGCAGGCAGACGACGGCTACCGGGGAACGGTACACCATCCCCGAGCTGCGGGAGAAAGAGGCACTCATCACGAATGCCGATGAACGGGTGCTTGCGCTCGAACGGGAACTGTATACACAACTCCTCGCCACCCTGCGGCAGGAAATTCCGGCATTCCAGTCCATTGCGAACGGGATTGCCACTCTTGACGTGGCCGCCGCACTTGCGGAAGCGGCACAGGTGAGGAACTACGTACGCCCGCAGCTTGACGGGGGCGACGCTCTTGTCATCCGTGACGGTCGGCACCCGGTGGTCGAGCTGGGGGTTTCGGGAGGATTTGTACCGAACGATACTGAACTCTCCGGCAGCGGCACCCAGATCATGATCATCACCGGTGCCAACATGGCCGGGAAGTCCACGTACATGCGGGCTGCGGCACTCATCTGCATCATGGCACAGGCAGGCAGCTTTGTCCCGGCCCGGCATGCGCGTATCGGCATCATCGACCGGATCTTCACGAGGGTCGGTGCATTCGATGACCTGGCAAGTGGCCAGAGCACCTTTTTTGTCGAGATGCTGGAACTGGCAAATATCCTCAACAACGTCACCCCCCGGAGCCTTATCATCCTTGACGAGATCGGCCGGGGGACGAGCACCGCGGACGGGTCGTCGATCGCCCGCGCCGTGCTCGAATACCTGCACGGGAAATCCGGCACCGGTCCAAAGACCCTCTTCGCCACGCATTTCCACGAGCTCATAGCCATGGAAGAGCATCTCGCCCGGGTCAGGAATTATCACTTCGCGGTGAAGGATACCAGGGAAGAGGTAGTATTCCTCCGCAGGCTCATACCGGGCGCAACGGACAAGAGTTACGGTATCCATGTCGCACGGCTTGCCGGTATCCCCAGAAAAGTGACCGGGCGTGCCGAAGCACTCCTCGAAGAGAGCATGAACCGGCCGGTCGATGCGGGCACCCGACCCCAGCGTTATACCCAGATCCTTCTGGTCGACGAACATCCCGGTGCCCCGGCGCGCACGGTCCACCCGGTGCTGGAAGAACTGGGAAAGATGAACCCGGAAGCGATGACACCCCTGCAGGCACTCTCCAAGATTACCGAACTGAAACAGAAACTTGAGGAAAAGGAGGATAAAAGATGAGATCGGGCAGCGCTCCCCGGGTCATCCATGTCCTCGACCAGGCAACGGTCAACAAGATCGCTGCCGGTGAAGTGGTGGAGCGACCAGCCTCGGTGGTCAAGGAGCTGGTGGAAAACGCGATCGATGCCGGCGCTGGGGCGATCAGGATCGAGATCCTTTCGTCCGGAACCTTTATTTCCTCTGTCCGGGTCACTGATGACGGTACCGGCATGTCTCCCGGGGATGCACTGCTTGCCTTCACGCCCCATGCCACGAGCAAGATCGCCGGTATCGCGGATCTCGGCACGGTCAGGACTCTGGGGTTCCGCGGCGAGGCGCTGTCCAGTATTGCCGCAGTCTCCCGCGTCACACTCATCACCCGCCCCAGGAACGACGACCTCGCCCCCGGTACAAAGATCATCATTACGGGTGGCGAGGTTGCGGAAAATGTACCGGTCGGTGCGCCCGGAGGGACGAGCATCCTTGTTGAAGACCTTTTTTACAATACCCCGGCACGCAAAAAATTCCAGAAGAGCAGGAACACGGAACTTGCGTATATCCACGACATGCTGGAAGGGATCTTCCTTGCAAACCCGCACATCGCGTTCCGCCTCACCTCCAATGGCTCGGAACTGATGGTCACGGACCGCAGCACGTCGGCACTCGACACGATCGCCCGGATCTACGGTTCGGGCGTGGCCCGGGAACTGGTCCCGGTAACGGCGCGGGGGCCGCTCCTGACGATCACCGGGCACATCTCCCGCCCTTCGCTCTCCCGCAAGGGCCATGACCGGGTATTCGTTGCGATCAACCGGAGGTATATCTCCTCTCCCGCAATCACCAATGCCATAAAAGAGGGGGTCGGGACACTGCTCCCGAAGGACCGGTTCCCGGTCGCGTTCCTCTCCCTCGAGATCGATACCGGTCTTGTCGATGTCAACGTCCACCCGACAAAAAAACTGGTCCGGATCTCCCGGGAGCCGGAGATCACCCGGGCCGTCCGCGATGCCGTGCACAGCGCCCTGTCCGGCCATGATCTCGTTCCTGACATACGGCCACCGGGACCAGTTCAGGCAATCACTGCCGCTACCTTCTCCGAAACGGGACACTCCCGGCCCTACCTGCATTCTGCCATGCAGCCCGGGGGCGTCAGCGAACCCACGCATGCAGGCACGGTCACCACCGACCGCCAGCTGCGCCAGACTGAACTGGAACCCGGGACCATCCCGGCCAATCGTGTCCCGCCCCTCCGGGCGATCGGGGAGTTCGGCGGAATGTATATCCTGGCGACAACGGAGTCCGGGGAACTCCTTATCATCGACCAGCATGCAGCCCACGAGCGGATCCTGTATGAGCTCGCCGGCAGACAGGATGAGACGGAGAAGCGTGTCCAGGAACTGATCGCTCCCGTGATCCTCCACCGGACACCCCGCGAGAGCGCGATCCTCTCTGAACTCCTGCCGGTGCTGGCAGAAGAAGGTTTTCACATCGAGGAGTTTGGCAGGGACACATTCCTCGTCCGCGCCATACCGGTAGTCCTCGGGAAACTGGAGGACACTTCGCTGCTTGAGGACCTCATCAGCGACGTGACGAGTGCAGACCGGGGACAACGCGTCGACACCCGTGAACGCATCACCCGCATCATCGCGTGCCGGGGGGCGATCAAGGCCGGGACGGTCTGCACGCAGGAACAGTGCCAGCGCGTAGCCGACCAGCTCCGGCTCACAAAAAACCCCTTCACCTGCCCGCACGGCCGACCGACCATGATCCGGTATTCAAAGGCCGAGCTTGACAGCATGTTTAAACGGTCCTGATGGCCCGTTATAAACTCCTCCGGATGTTTAAGCAATCCTGACGGATCGCTATAAACTCCTCCGGATGTTTAAACGGTTCCCGATGGCCCATTATAAACTCCTCCGGATGTTTAAGCAGTCCTGGTGCACTACTGAATATTGTTCCGCAATGTTCATTGGCACTGTTTGCCCTCACTGATGGGTTAATACCGTTTCCCTTACTACGCGTGAGTACGAAAAATGCCCGGCCATAAGCAAAGACCCGTGTCAGATACAGTACAGGAGACACTCGTCCCGGCCGACGGACGGCATGCCCCGGCAGAGGTGACGCGGCGAAGTATTCCCGAGTTCCGGCAGCTGGTGCTGTCATACTATTACCGGCATGGCCGGGAGATGGCCTGGCGCACTACCACCGACCCGTACTGCATCCTCGTCTCGGAGATTATGCTCCAGCAGACGCAGGTCGGAAGGGTAGCGGTAAAATACCCGGAGTTCATTGCCGCTTTTCCGGATTTTACCACCCTTGCCCGTGCACCGCTCGCGGACATACTCCGGCTCTGGCAGGGGATGGGGTATAACCGGAGGGCGATCGCATTACAGAAATGCGCAATCAGGGTTTCCGGTGAATTCAGCGGTATCCTCCCCAGGGACGTGGAAACGCTCGCCACCTTCCCGGGCATCGGCCATGCCACCGCCTCATCTATTGCCGCGTTTGCCTTCAACCTGCCGGTCGTCTTCATAGAGACAAATATCCGGAGGGTCTTCATCCACTATTTTTTCCCTGGTACGGATTCCGTGGGGGATGACGAGATCCTCCCGCTTGCAGGACGTGCTCTCTGTCGCGAGAACCCGCGGGTCTGGTACTGGGCGCTTATGGATCTTGGTGCATCCCTTAAAAAAAGCATCCCGAACCCGAACCGGAGGAGCGTGCACTATACCAGGCAGTCCGCATTCGAAGGCTCTGACCGGCAGATCCGCGGGCAGGTACTGAAAATGCTGGTACTCAGGGAAAAGATGACCCCGGCGTCGCTCATCCGGGAACTGGGGGATGACCGGGTCCGGGTCCGGAAGATCCTTGCCGGGCTTGAGGAGGAGGGGTTTATCCGGAAGACCGGAAGATCACTTGCGCTCGAATCCTGAGATCGGTGAGGGGTGGCGATCCATGGTATGATGGTTGCAGCTCCCGTTGTATCCACCCAATATTTGATAAGATAGGGTTTGCCATACAACGATCAGGAATAGGTGTGGAACCCATGACGGACCTCAGGGATATTCCTGATGAGACCAGGTGGCGGCTCGCCGCAGAATTTGCAGCACACCTGCCCGTTCTGTACGAATCTGCGTTTCGCCCGGTTGTCGGGGAGAGGTATGACGAGATCGAGCAGGAGGTCTGGATGAAACTTTCGGGCACCGCATTTGCCATCGCGCGGGACCTTTCCCTTCCGGTGGGGACTGCCCAGGATCTTGCAGAGACGATGCGGGTCGTGATGGTGATCCTGTTCGGTCCCGGGTTCAAGAATGAAGCCCTCGAAGTCTCCCCGGCCAGGTCGGTAATCCTCGTAAAACGGTGCCCTCTTCTGGAGCACGGCACTCTCCCCGGCAGTACAGGCAGCCCGGTATTCCGGAGGTGCATGGCATTTACCCTGACGGCAGTCCCTCTTCTCAACAAAAAGTATTCCGCCCGTTTTGTGAGGACCATGTGCACCGGTGATCGCCAGTGCGAGGTCAAGATTGAGGAAGCGGACGATCTGGTTGCCGGGGCAAAAAAGAAGAGTCGAGGTTCACCCGCCAGGGGCTGCAACCGGCGTTATTTGAGGTAATACCCGACAATTGCAAGTAACAGTCCAAGGTAGAACATGAGACTGAAATACTGGGAAATTCCCGGAACAACGGAATCAAAATTTTTCAGATAGGGAATAAACAGCATGATCAGGCCGATAACGAATGACACGATACTGATTTGCGTTTTTGTTGCCTTGTCCATGAAAACACTACCTTCCTACCAGTACTTTCAACCATGGTAAGAAAAAAGGTTTGTCGTCTTGAGTCATACCCGTGCCCGGACTCGGGCACGGTACTTCAGAAATTCCCTATGACCAGCGAATAGAGGCCTGCGGATGCCGTGGGAGGCGCCCCGACCGGTCCGACCGTGATCTTCTCCTCCGGATACCCGAGGTTCTCGCAGACCGCGATCTGGAGGGGGATGGACAGGAGCTGGAGCTGCGCATACAATGTTTCAACATTGAATTTCGGGTCCGCAAGGAGGAAGACGATCTTTCGCCGTTTCACTTCCTCGATTGTTTCCGCCATGCCTCTCTCATGCCCCCGCCCGTGGGCGACAACAACAGAAACTCTTGACAGGGGTATATGGAGGCGGGCTGTCGCGAGCTGGAGCGAGGATATTCCCGGGATCACCTCGCCGGAAAGATACCCGAGTCCGGCTAGCATGGGGTCGCCGGTCGACAGGATCACGGAGTCCTGCGGAAGCCGGCTGAGGTTCTTGAAATCGTCGATGGATCTGACCCGGCAGGACGCGGGGAGATAGGGCCGCGCCAGCTCGATCGCCCGCTCCGATCCATAGACATTCCGGGATACCCTGAGTTCCCGTATTGCCTGTTCCGTGAGCAGCCCCGGGCCGCATCCGACTCCGATAATCTTCATGCACTCTCACCGATGATATGCCCGTCCCGGTCGACCAGCACGACGCGGATTGCAGGATACTGCTGCCTGAACGCGGTAAGGTTTCTCTTTACGATAGCGGGAAATGCCGCGGATACCGCCAGCTCCTCGACAGTTTCAGACCCGGACCCCTCAAGGATCCGCGGGTTGATATGCCGGAGGATGAGGGCGGGGAGGCCAAAAAGGATCGCCTCGCCCCGTACCGCATCAAGGGATTTTCCTATCTTCCCGCCGATCAGGATCACGTCCCTGTCGGGGAACAGGAGCCGGGCAAACCGGAGGCCGGTACGCCCGGTCGTGAGGACTGGACGTTCCGCTCCAGCGATCCGCCCGAGGGTGGACTCCGTAAGGTGATCGTCCCATGGTTCGACAAGACCTGTTGTGCCGAGAACCGACAGCCCGCCCATGACACCCATACGGGGATTCAGGGTCTTTTCCGCAACCTCCCTGCCCTCCGGGATCCCGAGCAGTACTTCGACCCCGGGAAGTCCGGTACAGCCAAGCGCGCTTTGGATTGAGACCTGGATGCAGGCCATCGCAGGAGGGCTGACAGCGGAAGTGCCGGCCTTGAACCGCGGGGTGTCCCGGGAGAACTTCCCGATACCTTCACCGAAGGAAATTTGGATGCCATCGTTACGGGGAAGTGCCCGGGCGGCAAACGTGATCCCGGCAGTAACATCACCGGGATAATCCCCGGCAAACTTCTGCGCAGTGGCCCTCCCGGCCGACCCCCGGACGGCGACGTTGACCGTAAGCCCGCAGGGGATCTCAATCGTCACGGATGTGACCGTGGACCCTCCAAGCGAGAGTACTGCTGCCGTGCAGGCAGCAGCGGCAGTCGTGCCCGTAGTAAATCCCCGTACGAGAACGGTTCCCGTTGAAGTCAGAACCGCAAGGCCAGCCTCCGCGAGCCGCAGCTTTTCCTTGTCCTCGCACCGCTTCACCCATGCGTCCGGGTATTCAAAGCCGGTGACCGGATCCTGCATGGCCCGAATCCTCGATGTACATGGTGATGCATTCGTTGATCGCCGCAACCGAGACCGGTGTGCCGCCACGGGTCCCTTCCGACGAGATGGACGGGATATCCAGCGTCCGTAAGATTTCCTTGGACTCGGCCGCATTGACAAAACCAACCGGTGCGCCGATGATCGCGGCAGGGCGTATCCCTTCCCGGACCATCGTGCAGAGGGAGAGAAGGGCGGACGGCGCATTGCCGATAACAACAACAGACCCCGGCAGTCGCTCCCTGAGGGCAAGGAAACCTGCAGAGCTCCTCGTTATTCCCTTCTCGCGGACGATATCGGCACCGAAGTCAAGGGCGCATACCACCTCGCTCGCATGCCCTTTCTTCTGGATGCCGACCTGGACCATCCGGATGTCCGTGATGATCGGCGCGCCCCGTTTCAGGGCTTCCCTGACTGCAGTAACCGGATCGTTCCGGAACCGCATCAGGTCCGCCATGGCAAAATCGCCGACCGCAATGGAGCACCGCTGCTTCACGCGGTCCTCAGGCGTCCCGTTGGCGAGCGTCTTGCGCGCGAGCGCCCGGGACGCTTTCGAGATGGCGTATCCTTCCTTCGTGTCGGCGCCCGGATCAATATACGTATTTCCGGTGGTACCCGCGCGGCGTGATGATTCCCTTGACATCGTCTCCCATCCTCCAGATCCTGCTCTCCCTGCCGCCGATGATCACGGTCGTGTGCATGTCAACGGCGTCTTCGACGTCCTCTGCTTCAGCAAGCGTCGTGACGGTAATCTCCTCCTTCTCCCTCAGCGCATTCCTGACGATTGCGATGGGCGTTCCGGGAGAGAGGTGCTGCCGGGCATGCTCGACCGCCATCAGGAAATTGTGCGGCCTCCCGCGGCTCCTGGGGTTGTAGAGCACGACCGGTATCCCGAGCGAGAAGACGGCATCGAGACGCGCCTCGATCACTTCCAGCGGAGTGAGAAGATCGGACAGGCTGATGACGGCAAAATCCCCGGAGAGGGGAGAGCCAACCCGGGAAGCAGCGGCATTGGCCGCTGTCACACCTGGTATGACCTCGACAGGGATATCGGTACCGTCATGTTCCAGCACCTCGAGCACGATGCCAGCCATGCCATAGACACCGGCATCCCCGCCGGAAACGATCGCAACGTGGTGCGTCCGGGCAAGATCGATCGCCTTCTGCGCCCGTTCCACTTCCCTGCCCATGGCGCTCCGGATAACCTTCTTACCCCCGAGCAATGGTTCCAGCGGGTCGAGATACGAGGCATTGCCGATCACATACTCTGCGGTGGCAATCACCCTCAGTGCACGGGGGGTCATGTACTCCAGCAGCCCCGGCCCGAGGCCGACGATGGCCAGACTTCCTGTTCCGGGTTCAGCGTGCGATGGCAATGGTTACTCTCCCGTACACTTTCTTTTTTGCAACAAGTTCTTTTCTCTTCGAAACGGCAAGGGCAGATGGCTCCGCAACACCGAGAAGGCCGATCCGGGACGCCCGTGACGGCGAGAGCCCCGCATGTGCGTTTATGGTATTATCATCAAGGAATATTAAATTCCCGGAACGTGCAGATACGGCACCGGCAAGCCCTGCTTCGTGCAATTTTTTTACCGTTGTCGCATACACCAGCACGTCTTCTCCGGCAATGCCTGCTTCTTCCAGCGCACGGTCAATCGCGCCGGATACCTCTTCGGCTGCAACACCTTTCCGGCACCCGATGCCAACGGAATACTCCCCTTTTTTTACCAGTATCGAGACATCCGGTCCCGCGATGACAAGGGCCGGTCCCTGCACCGCGTGGACCGGCACATCCGCGCCGAGCATTGCAGAATTCACGATGCGGGTCGATTCCCGGTTGAGGATGTCGCTGCCGCTCCGTTCCGCGATCATTTCAACGGAATCACGGCCCAGCGACTCGGTCGCGGTCGTGATGACAGGGATCAGGCCCAGTCCTTCCAGCTCCTTCGCGAGCCGGTTCGCGCCATGGTGGCCCCCTATCAGGGGGATCGCGTATCGCATATCGGGACTGACGACAACGATTGCCGGATCGGTCCATTTGCCGGTCAGGAGCGGGGCGATCTTCCGGACCACGATGCCTATCGACATGATGGCAACGATGCGCTGCCTGTCCTTCACGGCCCGGGAAAAAACTTCCCCCGTATATTCCTCTGCTTCAGCACCAAGAAATGCGGCGATACGTTCGGCGTCCCGGAAAAAAAACGGAAGGGCAATAACAATCGTGTCTGTCATGAGTAGAGGTGCGATCGTGCATAGTCCGATGCGGTTCCCAGCACTGCATTCCCGACGATAAGCAGGGCTGATCTCGTAATACCGGCACGGCGGGCTTTCTCTGCAATGTCAGCGACGGTCCCCCGGATGATCTCCTGGTCGGGCCACGAGGCATGGTAAATAACCACCGCAGGAGTGTCGCGGGGACAGGTGAGTTTTTCGGTGATCTCGGCAAAGTGCCCGCTCCCGAGAAAAAATGCGATCGTTGCCGGTGCCTGTGAAAGTTCCGCAATGGAATCCCGGTCAAGTGTCTCTCCGGCAGGCCGGGTAATGATCAGGGTATCGGAGACCCCTTTCGGCGTGAATTCTGTCCCAAGGGCAGCTGCGGCAGCAAAAACAGAGGAGACGCCGGGTACTATCTTAACGGCAATACCGGCCTTTTCCAGTTCCGCGATCTGTTCGATGATCGAGCCGTACAGGGCAGGGTCCCCGGAGTGGAGCCGGACCACGCGCTTTCCGGTGCGGAAGCGGCCGGCCATGAGGGCGACGATATCGGCGAGTTTCATGCCCCAGCTGTCCACTTTCTCGGGTGCAGGCGATTCGGCGACAAGTACCGGGTTGACGAGGGACCCGGCGTACACCAGGACCTCTGCGGTCTCCAGCAGTTGTTTCCCGCGGACGGTGATCAGCTCCGGGTCACCGGGACCGGCGCCGACGAACCAGATTACCTGTTCAGGATTATTTCCGGGCATACATCACGCTCATGTAATCGCTCTTCTCCGGGAGTGCTTCGTTCCGGTAGACTTTCATGTCATCAAAGAACATCCGCTCTACCAGGACGAACTCACGGTAGCCCCGGGCCTGCAGTGAAGCCGCTTTCTGCCGCGGCCTGCGCACCTTGAGCAGGATCTTCGTATCCGAGTCTGTGCCGTCAGAGACGCTGAATCCCTCGTTGACCGGGATGCCCGCAGCAGCGGCAAAGGCCGTGATGGAGCTGATCCCCGGTTCCGTCCTGAACCCGATCGCCGGGTGGTCTTCCGCGAGCACTGCGCAGAGGCGCGAGAAGGTGGAGAAGAAGTTCGGGTCGCCAAGGATCCCGAAGACAGCGAGGCCTTTCTCGGCCACAGGAGCGATTTTTTTTGCATTCTGTTCGAGGCACTCCCGTATCTTTGCCTCGTCGTCTGTCATCGGAAAGTCGAGCATGACGGGTTCCCGGTACGGGGCAACGAGATCGCGGGCGATCCGGCCCGGGACAAAGACCTCGTCCGCTTCCTTCAGGAGCCGGACTGCCCGTATGGTGAGCAGTTCCGGATTGCCCGGCCCGAGCCCGAGGCCTACGAGCATGCACTGCCCCGCGCAACAATCACGTATACCGGATCGACAGGCCTGAACATGATACTGCCGGCAATATTATGCGACCGCGAGATCTGTACCTGGACGACCTCGGTGAAGATCCCGAGTCCCTTCAGCATTGTCACCGCATGTTCGAGCGTTCCCACCATCACCGCGTTGATCACGATCGTACGCTTCACCTTCTTTGCCAGCACCGGAAGGATCTCTGCAAGGTTCTGGGTACCACCAAGGAATGCGCAGTCAAAAACCTGGTCGCCCTGAAGAAAATCCACCGCATCGGTACAGAAAAATTCGATGTTCTTTACCCCCGCAATCCGTGCGGCTTCTGCTGCAAAGGAGACCGCGTCCGGCTTCCTGTCGAGCGAGTACACTTTTCCTGCCGCCTTTGCCATCGCGACCGAGACCTTGCCGGTACCGCAGCCGATCTCAAGGACTGCATCGGTACTGACCAGTCCCAGTTTGAAGAGGGAGACTGCCATGACCTCGTCCTGTGTCGGACCGCCGGCAGGTTTTATCCCGTTCATCTGCACAAGTTTGGTTGCGTTAAGGTATTAAGGCTTGTTTTAATGGAGAGAAAAACTGTTAATAGTATCGGTCTTTTTATACATTAATGGATCAGGGCCGGATTTCGTTCAGCGATACCATGGAAATTTTTATGAGGAATATAAAATCGATATTTCATTCATGCATAACCTCCAATGCAAAAAAACAGAATATTAACGATATGATCGAAAAGGAGGTCCGGTCTCTGGCACTGAACGATGGTCTCCCGGTCTCGTTTTTCAGCTTTCTTTCTCCGCTTCCCCTCCATGTGATGGCCCGGATTAATCCTGAGAGAACCAGAATTTCAGGGCACATCGTCATCATGCTGAATTCCCGGTATATACGCGCAGACAAAAAAGATATTCTGACCGCTGTTTTTGATGAATACTGCCATTTTTTGATGGGATACAGTACACCCGAGATACACCAGAAACTTGAGGCACTCTATTCTACCGGAATATTACCCTTTGATACAAAAGGCAGGGACGAATCGTTCTGTACCGTTTTTGGTAAGTATATGATAAACGGTACCAGTGACCATCCTGTCGTCGACAAATTTGTAAAGAATTTTATTGAAATTACTATCAGGAAAATGAATGACGAGAACTGGATGTATAAAATATCGGATGAACACGGCACTATTGCCGTATGATTTTTTCTGAGAACCGTCACATGGGTGCAAGTTGGCATGAATTACTCGTTTGATATCTGTTTGCAGTCAGGGTGCATCCAGCTTATCAGACCAGACTGCACCATCACGAAAATCAGTCAGGCCCGGCCAAAAAAATCCCGGACGCGATCCGGATCGCGATTGAAAAATTTTTATCGCGATTTTTATGGTACTTAATCCAGCACGGTTGCTGTAATAGTACAGGACGCCGGTAAAATTACCAGCTGCCTCTCAAACGCGGCAGTACAGAGCGCCGGAGGCTGTTCGCCGCCGGGCAGAACAGCAAGATATGTCCCTGCGGTACCATGGATATTATCCAGCTCATATCTTATCAGTAAGTGCCCGGCCGCCATCCCGCAATACATTTCTCCTCCCCCGCCTGAACCTAATGCAGGAACCTTATGAAGCACGAGATCATTGGCGATAACCTGCAGATGGTAAAGATCGAGCTCCAGCCAGGGGAAGGGATCTTCGCGGAAGCCGGTTCGATGGTGAACATGACCGGCTCATTCACGATGGAGAGCCAGCTGAAAGGGGGCATCATCTCCGGCCTGAAACGCGCGGTAATGGGCGAGAGCGTCTTCCTGACCCGGTTCACCCCGGGCGATGCCGCCGGGTTCGTCTCCTTTGCCGGCACCATGCCCGGCAAGATCTTTCCGGTGACGGTCGGGCAGGACCGCGAGTTCGTTGCCCGCAAGGACTCGTTCCTCTGCTGCGACGAGGGCGTGGAACTGGATATCGCCTTTACGGACAAGATCCGGGCAGGGCTCTTCGGTGGCGAAGGGTTCATCCTCCAGCGCATGGCCGGGCAGGGAACTGCCTTTCTCCACTGCTGCGGGGATATCATCCAGATGGCACTGGGACCCGGGGATGTCGTGAAAGTGCAGACCGGGCTCGTTGTCGGGTTCGACCACACGGTGAGCTACGATATCGCCCTTGCCGGGGGAATCACCACCGCCCTCTTCGGGGGCGAAGGCCTCTTTGTTACCACCCTCACCGGCCCGGGAAATGTCGTTCTCCAGTCGATGGACATCGCAAAACTCGCGGCCTGCATCATCCCCTACCTGCCCAAGCCGGAAGTGACAGTGAAGCCGGTCTGAGTGACGGATAAAAAAATTACCTGTCCCATCCCAGTTTATCCAGCAGGTACCTGGTCTCGTCCTCGGCTTTTGCCCCGGGGCTGCGTGGCTGGACGACGAGGGTTATCGCACTTTTCAGGGGGATATTTTTCCCTTTTTCCTTGCAGAGGACATAATCGCCGTTGAACCTTTTTAAGGCCCTGACGAACGCATCAAGGACCTTCTTCCTGCTCCTGAGATCGCTTTTTTTGAGTTTCATCAGGTGCTCAAGGATCGAGACGTCGATGAGCGTGCTCGCCATCCAGCCGATCTCGCAGGTATAGCCGAAGATCCAGGCGATATGGGAATTTTTCGTGGTCGAGATGAAATCGTCGATGTTGTTACCCACGCTGCAGGAACCGATCAGCACCCCTTCGATATTGGAGTAGTTCGCCGCACTTTTCACTGCCTTGAACATGGCCGGCAGTTTCATGCCGGTCTTCGCTTTTAACCCCCCGATCCGTTTCCCGGTGCCGTGGGCGGCAACGTACAGGAAGAGGCGGTCTTCCCGCGTGTTGGTCAGGTCGTCCTCGAGGGCCCTGCGGAACCCGGTCTTCTCATAAAAATTCGCATAATAGATATTGAAATCGCCCCGGAAACTCTCGAGGCCTTCGAGGAACTGGAGGACGGAGGGGCGTTTCGGTTTCTGTTCCGGCGTCCACCAGAGGCCTTCGATGACAAGAAGCGCTGTGCCTGACATGGTACCACGGAAGAGACGGATGGACTTCTTAAAAGAGGAGAATGCGCCGGTACTGATTAACCTTTCTGGCCGGACGCACAAACCATAAATTCCGGGACGGATGATTCTCCTTATCCACTCACCGCGGAGGGACGGGAAAAACGCCCGGACCTTCACCCGGCAGGTTCCCATGACTGACCAGCGTACCGGAGATTCTCCGGAAAAAGGATGTCGGCAGGCGGATACACCGTTCGAGGCCGGCGATGCGTTCAGCTCAGAAGTCCCGGTCGGCATGACGCTTGAGAGCATCATCAGCCTGACTGGCGAGCTTGAGCACCTGAACGAACTGGTCATGCTCCACATCGGGAAATCCGGCGGGTTCACCTGCACCGCATCCTATTTTACCATTGTTACGCCCCTCCTCGATATGCTCGAAGGGGAGATCCGTTTCCGGGTACTTTGAAGGCATGTCCAGGGACCAGATGAAACTCGTTGTCCAGGACTGGATCGACAAGGAAATTGCCGGCATGAGGCATCGACCCTGATCGCCCGGGCGGGAACGGGTGATCAGATGATCCCCGTTACCCATGCCGCCATGTTGTGCACACCGGTGGATATGACAACGACCGGGTCGATCCCGAGGAACGGGAAGACGAAGATGAAATACAGGATGGTCCCCAGGATGCTCCCGAGGTTCCCGAGCGCTGCGACGAGCACGACCCTGAAGAGGGGGATCTTCGCCATATCGGACAGGGACTCCGTCTCGTAGATCTTCCTGAAGTCCGAGATCGGGGGCTTGCGCACCCGCGCCTCGACGTAAGCACCGATCCACCCGGCATGGAGCATCGGGTTGAGCGAGGTCATCCAAGCGACACTGAAGCAGGTCGCTGCCGAGTATGGGTGGCCGCCGGCAAGCAGGACGAAGAGGGCGGAAAGCACCCCGTGGATGATCACCCAGAAGAGGAACGCATAGAGGAGGACCGTCCAGCCGACCCCCGAGAACGCGATTGCAGAGAGCAGGAAGAGGAAGAGGAACGTCACGGTGAAGCCGAACACCTTTGCCCAGGGATAGGGTTTTGGCTCCCGGGTGAGGGCGTCGAACGGCGGGAGAGTTGCAGGGTTCTCGAGGTATGCCGAGATCCCTTTCCGGTGCCCGGCACCGATGACCGCAAGGATCTTTCCCTGAGGGCGCTGTGCCTTCAGGAGGATAAGCTGGTGCGCAATGAACGCGTCCCGTTCATCGATAAGCGCCCGCGCCCCGTTGGGCGAGAACCTGCGGAACTCCTCCATGACAATGTCAATCACGTCCTGGTCCTTGAGAGCCTCGATATCGATCTCCTCGCCGCGGTCGATCTCCACGATGGAGACGATCAGCACCCAGAACATCCTGATCTTCTCAAGAAGACCAAGGGAGTTCCAGAAACGCAGGAGCGTCACCCGGATGTCGCGGTCGACAAGGCCGATCGGTATGCCCCGCATCTCGGCTTCTGTTATTGCCGCCTTCATCTCCGCCCCGGGTTCCACCCCCACGTCAAACCCAATCCTGCGCTGGAGGTAGGCAAGCAGCCACTGGACGAGAAGGGAGTTGAAGTTCTTGATCTCCAGTACATCGTCGACGGTCGGGTCGCGTGCCTGTCTCTTCAGTGCTGCAAACCGCGAGGGGTCGAGTTCAATTGCTACGATATCCGGTGCATATTCATCGATTGCGGCCCTGACCTCGTCCACGCTTGACTGTGAGACGTGTGCGGTACCGATTATTTTTATCTCTGCCATTGATCACCGTTGCTCCCCCAGTATTGGTGCTTCAGGGTCATTAAGGGTGGGGGGACTGTGCCCGGGCCCTTTGTTTTTTGAGAGATTATTCGGATTGAGGAGCGAAACCGCAATCCGGATCTGCCAAATGAGATCATGAAGTTAAAAATAAATGAGAGATTTACTGATGACTCTTGCTTTTCCCTGTCAATATTCTCTAGGGTAATCTATACTAACTCAGTTGACTTTTGTCTGCCCTCTGGAATACGTTAAATAAAATTTCTTTTTTATAGATAGCTCAGATTTATATTTAATTTGGCCGGAATGTCGGTTTTCCGGATAAATCACATTACGATACGTTAATATTCTGAATATAGAATTTACCTTAAATTAATAACATTTATGATATGACGGTATGAGTATTCACCATAAGGGATGTGATGATCGATGGCAGATAAAATCTCCCGGAAGAAGATCGAGAAGAAGAGTGTGGCAAAGACTGAAGCGGCTTCCCGGGCCGCCAAGGTGGGCGAGGGCAAAAGTAAAAAATCAACAGGCCTTTGCAATACGGCTTCGTGGGGCATGACAGGCGTAATGAATCCGTACATACTTGCTCGAATTGTTCTCAACCATTCCAAGAAACCCATTGAACCATTTGTTAAGGATTCTGAGATAACTCCTCAGCAGCTTATAAGTGCAATGAAGACCCTCCAAGGGAGCGGAGTCAAAACATTCGGGGATATCTTTGATCCGGCCAAATCTCCAATCTTCAAACCACAAAATCTCACCAGGTATATCCAAATATATGCTACTGACGATCTCAAGTTAACTCCAATGGATCAGGGTGCTAAAGATCCGAATAATACATCTACTGCTTTATCATATGGGAATGCGAACACGGCGACAATCCAACTGAAGGGTAGAACAAGAAGTGCCTATTATAACGATGTCATCCAGGGTGCCTGTCTTAACTGTTACTTCATGGCTTCCCTGAGTTCGGCAGCATGGACATATCCTTCCTCGATTCCCATTGTTCTGAAATTGACTAGCGGGGCTTATTCGGTTCCTTTTTATCCGCTTGGAGGGGATCCCAACAATCCGACACAAATTCCGGTCAAAACTACATTCCCGCTGGATGCAAATGGAAACATGGTATTTGCGCAACAGACTCCCCAAAGTGAATTATGGTCTGCACTTTACGAGAAGGCGTATGCAAAATTTTTCCCGCTGCTTGATTCGGCGTTGAAGTATGCAGTGGCGGGAGATCCGGAAATCGGATCATTTCCTGCATTTCTCGCTGTAAGTTCCTTGTCTCATGTTACCGGTAAATCCTCCTACATCAGTTCCGTGAACGGCCTTCCTCCCACAAACTATAATCCGGCATGCATCGATCCCAAGTGGGGAACATCAAGTTACGATGTCCTTACAAAATACAATATCTCTTGGGACGCGGGATATCCAAACAATGGGACAACGAAAAATGCAATGGTTGCATGGACGTATGATTCCGGATCCATTCCGACAAATTGCGTGAAGTTATATAAAAACCCGGCAATCGTCTCCAATCATACGTACTCAATACTTGGAGCCTACATTGATAATGCCAACTCAAAATATATCGTACTCCGCAACCCGTGGGGGAACCAGATTGATCCCAATAACGCAGCACTCAGGTACTCTGAAACCCTCGATGGGTACGGGACCATGGAACCTCACCGATGTTCCGAATTTAACTTTTGGCAGTCAGGCAGATGGCATCTTTGCACTAAATTCGACGACATTTGACCAGATCTTTACAGGATTTTGTTGGGTGCGCTGAAAAAAAAAACTAATCTGGAACGTATACATGCATTCCTTCCGGAATCACGATAAAATTTTTCTCCTTCTTATTTTGCTACTATGTACTGTGTTTCTGATACTACCGTCAACGGCACTCACTCCAGGAACAGAGACCAGAATCTCTTTTTCTTCCGATAGCGGTTGTTCGAATATCTGGCCATCCAGTGACAATGGCTGGATTGTCTGGGAAGAAAGCTGCACGGGCCAGAGCACTATCAAAGCCTATAATTATAATACAGCAGTTCAGCTGACACTCCCCAATGCCACACTTCATGCAAATACCCCAAAAATCCGGGGAAATCGTGTTGTCTGGTCTGAAACACTGTCCGGAGGTATGAGGGATATCTATTATTTCGATCTGAATGCCATATCCTCGGGTGCACACCGGTTGAATGTACCTGCATCAATAAAGGACAACCCCGGTGTTGATGGCAATCTGATTACATGGCAGGAGAAACCTTCCTCCACGGCAAATAATACCGCCAGGCTCTATAATATCGCTACTTCACGACTATACAACCTGTCACCGGGGATCGATTCTGATCAGATTTATCCGTCAATCGCCGGGGGGCGTGTATTCTGGATGGATAACCAGGCTAGCGGTGATGTCACTATCTATGATATCTATTATAATGATACCGCGGACTGGTCGCTTCATTCAATTTCGAGCGGTGGAGATTCCTATAAACATCCTTATGCTAATCAGAACTCGGTTGTCTGGTATGACGATTGGACAAGCGATGTCATCCTTTCTGATCTCATAACATCATCAATAACAACACTCAACAGTGACGGGTCTTCCAAACTGAGCCCGGCAGTTTGTTCAACATTTGCAGTTTGGAAAGAGGCTCCGGGAGCATCATACAATATTATCTTAAATGATACTGCCAGCGGAACCACGAAGACCATTACCGGTCCAGCTGCAGTTGTTGATCCCGATGAGAATTTTGCACGGGTACTCATCACTTCGGACTCCCGCATCCTGTGGGTGGATGACCGTAATACCAATCCGGACATCTACATGTTCACCCTCGGCCCGGTCACAACCTGCCCGGTCGTGCAGTTCACTACTGACAAGACCCAGGGGGGTAATCCCCTCACCGTCCAGTTAACCGATACCTCCCTCAACTCGCCGACGCTCTGGTACTGGGACTTCGGGGACGGAAACACATCGTCAGGGAGTTCCGTATCCCACACCTACACAACAAACGGCGTTTACCGGGTGCACCTGACCGCTTCAACGCCATACTGCCGCAACACGACACCGGAATCGCAGGTCACATCCATATCGGTCGGGATACCCAGCGTGAGTAGCTCCGCGAATACGACCGAGGGACTTTTCCCGCTGCCCGTTGCATTCACCGGCACCGGGACCAACCCCCCCCTGACGTGGTCGTGGACATTCGGGGACGGAGGAACCTCATCTTCCCAAAACCCGGTCTATACCTATGCCACGGCTGGTACGTACGATGTCAACCTTTCCGCCACGAACGGGGTCGGCAGCGGGGTTGCAAACCGGACCGGTTATATCAACGTGCTCAACGGGCTGCAGGCGACGTCCCGGTTGAACATTCCGGGGATCGCGATAAGCGGGGGCCAGCTGGGTTTTGAAACGGCCCTTGTCCCGTCATATGTTCTGAGTCCCGACAACAAGATCCTTGTCTCGCAACCCCCGTCAGCATACGGCTGGCAGAACATCACGTTCCTGTCAAGAGATCCGTCCGGATTCACAACTTCCGCGGGAGCTGTCAATGGAACAACCAGAAACATCCTGTTCCAGACATCCGACATCAGACCCACCATGTTTACCGGCACGGTCGGGGCCAACCTCCTGATGAATTACCAGTTCCAGCAGGGAAGCTGGAACAATGGCGGGATCCTGACGACAGAGGCCTGGCAGGGCGAATCGCGTTCGGATGAGCCGGATTTCCGTGCCATCATCCAGAACGCCCGTTTCAGTACCAAAAATGTCGCGTACACGATGACCCTGATCCGCACCGGGATCGGGACGCCGGCCGTTGCACGGGTGAACCTGAGCGTCAGCTCTGCATGGGAGACCGGGACGGGCGACATTGCAACGGAACGGAATAAGACGTTTGTGATCGCGGAAGGTTACGATGGCAGAGGCAACAAGACCGGCACGGTCATCAACGCCACCTATGTCCGGAACGATACCGTCAGCCACATCGAGTATTTCCTTGCGGATATCCCGCCCGGGTATGCCTACATGAATAAATTCGCCCTCGCAAAACTCGGCGGTTCCGGCAACCCGTTCCAGCTGATCACCCTCACGATCGCCAGCTACATCAGTCCCCCCACTCCCGAGGCACCTTACACTCCCGTGAGCAGTGCGATGGACAACGGCCCGGGCTCCGGCAGCGCCAAAGGTGCCCCTGCGCCGGCAGCGGTCAACCCCGCCAACCCCGAACTGAACGCGCAACCGGAAGCACCCGACCCCGGCAAAACTGCCTCGCTCTATACCAATGCAAACGGCGTGATAACACAGGAGACAGACCTGAAGTCAAACGACAACCTTGCCTCGCTTACGATCGGGCAGGGTATCCTTGCAAAGGACACGACCGGCAACCCGGTCTCTTCGATCAGCATCGCCTCGATCCCGCAGGCAAATATACCGTCACTGGCCGGGGGGAGGCATCATCCTTTGCCGGCAGGGCCTACGAACTCGGCCCCAACGGGGCCACATTCTCACCGTCAGTAACACTCTCGTTTACGGTCCCGCAGGCCCAGTGGGACAGGGAATATACCATCAGGACGTTTGATCGCGCCTCCGCCAGATGGCAGGACCTCCCCAGCAGTTTCGATCCCAAAACCGGCACTGTCACTGCCGAGGTAAGCCATTTCTGCTGCTTTGCCCTCTTCTCAAAAGCGATCGCACAACCCGCCGCTCCGGCAGCAATAAATACCCCCTTAGCGGTGATGACCATCCAGTCTCCCGTACAACCCCCCACGACGGCAGTATCGATTTTCCTGGGGATGATCCTGTGGGTCGCTGACAATGCCGTGAAGAACAGCCTTCTCATTGCCGGGGTAATTATCATCTGTGTCACCGGTTATGCAGGGAGAACCGTGTACCGCAGAAGAAAGGAGCCCTGATCTACGTACCAGGTACTCTGATTCTTTCTGCATTCCCGGTATCAGATCCAACGCGATATCGTTCCCTGACAATAAATGCCGCCGGGATCGTCACCATGGGCAGGATGAGATCCCATCCCCCGGACACCGCCAGGAGAGGAAACGGCGGGAACGATGCGGTGCCGGGGAACTCAACGATGAGTCCCTGTCATGCGCGATCCTGGCAAGGTGCGCAATCCATTTCATCGGGCAACTCTTGCTTTGTTCTTATGCGAATCGTTCAAAAAACCTGCTGAAATGACAAAAATGCAAACGCACCTATTAATTTCAGACCCGGCATAATAGGTACTGGTTCATGAAACACCCCTCGGCCCTTCAGATTTTGTGTATCCTCGCAGCTCTCCTGGCACTTGCGATTGTCATTCTTTTCTGGCCGGTAGCAAGCATGATCGTCGTCGGCGCATCGGTTGCGGTTGTTCTCCTCCCGAAACATCATGCCCTTTCCCAGCGCACGAAACCATGGCTTTCCGCTGCACTGCTCACCGCGATGGTATGCGGCATCGTTCTGATTATTGTTTCTGTCACGTTCTTTATATTTTCAAAAAATACGGCGGCACTTACGGACCTGATCGATACCATCGGGTCATGGCTTGTGAACCCGTCGACAAACCTCCTGACGATCATCGACCAGAAGTTTTCCCCGTCCGCAGCATCCTATGTCCATTCGCAGTTTGTGCACTGGTTTGGCGTGGCAAAGGCGTTTTTTATTGATTTTGAACCTACCATCCTTCTCAACGGGAGCTGGATTCTCACCCTGTCGTGTATTTTTTTCCTCTCAGTATTCGTTCTGCTCCTCTACGGGGAAAAACTCAAAGAATACGTGTTTACGAACATACCGTTTTTATCCGTTAAAAAGCACAATGTCCGGCTTTCATCCGTGACTTTTGATACCCTCCGCGTGATCTATGTCGCACAGTTTGCCATCGCCGTGCTGACATTTTTCATCTCGATACCCGTTTTTTACCTCCTGGGATATGGGAATATCCTGTTGTACTCCTTTCTTGCGGCATTCTGTGAACTGATACCAATGTTCGGAGCCACGGTCGCTTTCATTATCATCGGGGCATACGCTCTTGCCCTTGGAGATATCCGGGGTATTTTTATCCTCTTTTTCCTGGGATATATCGGTGTCGCGGCACTTCCTGAAATTTTTATCCGGCCGGTGCTGATGGGGAGACGCGTCCACGTCCATCCGGCTGTCATGTTTGTAGGATTTATCGGGGGGATTATCACGATGGGGTTTGCCGGGTTTGTCCTCGGCCCGGTGCTGCTGGTCCTCCTTATCACCTGCTACCGGATTTACCGTGAAGAAAAACCGTTACCTCCGGGAACACCGGTGAAAAATATCCAGTAAAGCCCTGCACGTTCACAGTTCAGGGAGAAAAGAGAAACCATTATCCCTGTTTCTGATGAGAGCTAGTGAGAAATGCTCAGGGACTATTTTGCCATACCCGGTATCGTCAAATCGATGGGCCTGGTATTTGGGGATATAGGCACCAGCCCGATCTATACCCTTACGGCAATTTTCCTCCTGATCCCCCCCACACCCGGGAATATCCTGGGCATCCTCTCCCTGATCATCTGGACACTTACCATCCTCGTAACCGTGCAGTATACCTATCTCGCCATGCACCTCGGCAAAAAGGGCGAAGGGGGCACCATCGTGCTCAAGGAGATCCTCCTGCCCCTCCTGAAATCCGGGAACCAGGTCGCGTTTGTTTCCCTGCTGGCCATCATCGGCATCTCCTTATTTATCGGGGACGGCGTGATCACTCCGGCGATCAGTCTCCTTTCAGCGGTCGAAGGTATCCTTCTCATTCCCGGCTATGAAAGCACCCCGCAGCTTGTCCTGATGGTCATCGCTGCATTGATTGCTGTTGGTCTCTTCACCCTCCAGGCACGGGGATCGGAACGCGTGGCATTTGCATTCGGACCGGTGATGGTCATCTGGTTCATCTCCCTTGCCGCTTCCGGGTTCATCGCCCTGCTCGGGGCGCCGGAAGTCCTTCTCTCCGTAAACCCGGTGTACGGGATGAACTACCTGCTGCACAACGGCCTTGCGGGGTTCCTTATCCTTTCCTCCGTTCTCCTGTGTGCCACGGGGGGAGAAGCCCTCTATGCCGATATGGGACATCTCGGCCGGGAACCGATCGTCCGGGCCTGGTATATCGTCTTTGTCGCCCTTGCCATCAACTATCTCGGCCAGGGGGCGTTCATCATGACGCACCCCGGTACCCGGAACGTCCTTTTCGAGATGGTCTTCTCGGAGTTCAGGCTCCTCTACATCCCGTTCCTCCTCCTGAGCATCGCAGCCACGATCATTGCCTCCCAGGCAATGATCTCGGGGATCTTCTCTATCGTGTACCAGGGCATCACCACAAGGATCATGCCGCTCCTGCGGATCGAGTACACCTCTCCCCAGCTCCGTTCGCAGATCTATATCGATATCGTCAACTGGATGCTCCTCTGTGCCGTCCTGCTGGTGATCATCATCTTCCGGTCTTCCAATAACCTCACCCATGCCTACGGTCTTGCCGTATGCGGCACCATGACCATTACCGGTGTCATGATCCTCTGGATCCTTCTCCTCCGCGGTGAGATTGTCAAGAGTTTAATCTCCCTTGCGGTGCTGGTGGTTACCGGTCTCTTCCTCGTCTCGAACCTGAACAAAATCCCGTACGGGGGGTACGTCTCGCTCCTCATCGCATTCATCCCCCTCTGTATCATCCTCATCTATGTCAACGGCCAGAAGAAACTCTCAAATGCGCTGACCCCGGTCCCGCTCGAAGATTTCCTGCCGAAATTCAACACGGTGTACACTTCAGTCAACCGCATCTCGGGCAGTGCCCTGTTCTTTGCCCGGGATTTCAGGAAACTCCCCCAGTATATCCCCCGGATCATGTTCACGAACAATATCGTGTACGAAGACAACATTATCATCTCCATCATCAGGACCGAACAGCCCTTCGGGGTGACGTGGGGCGTGACACGGGAGATCACCCAGGGACTCTCCATCTTCGAGATCTACCTGGGCTACATGGAAATTGCCGATATCGGGAGTATCTTAAAAGAGGCCGGGATCGAAGAGAAAACAATCTTCTACGGCATGGAGGATATCGTTACCAACCGTTTCATCTGGCGGGTTTTTGCCGCGCTCAAGCGGTTGTCGCCATCCGTGGTTCAGTTCTACAAGCTCCCCTCGGACAAGATCCACGGCGTGGTAACCCGTGTGGACATGTAATCCTTGAAACCCTGATCGCGCGGCCGGTTCGTCGTTCCCCGCCACGGTGAGAGAGCCATCCCGTGAGAGGAGAAGGCAGTCCGCATCGCACCTGCTTTATATCCGCATAAAGAAAATATGGTATCGGTGTCCCGGTAATAGTGGGCGTGGATATCCGAGACCGGCCAAAGGAGCGGGATTTAGGGTCCCGTCGCGCAGGCGTTCGCAGGTTCGAATCCTGCTCCACGCATGGTTATTCGTGGATCATGGTCAGGCACATCTTGAACCGTTTCCCCGCTTTGAGCGCATGGGGGACATTCGCGGGCATGATGATCATCTGGCCCTGGTGGAGAACATATTCTTTTTTATCAATGGTAACCTCCGCTTCCCCGTCGATTATTGACGCAATCGCATCGAAGGGAGCAGTGTGCTCTGACAGACCTTCACCGGCATCGAAGGCAAAGAGCGTGATCGTACCGGTCTTTTTGTAAACGATCATGCGGCTTACGACCGATCCTTCCTGGTACGCGATGAGATCTGAAGGAGTGAGTACCTGGCCTGAGAGAGATTCATTCTTTGTGTCGGACATGCGATGTCACACACGATACTTGGGAGATAATGGCTCATATAAGTGTGTGGCCCTTACGCGATTGGTTGTACAGACAATATCCGGGATATCGGATGACTGAAACGCAGTGCCTGAAAAAGGGGTATTCGTTTATACGAAGGTATCCAGCACGACCTGGTTAATATTATTTGCAAAGGCAGCAGAAACCACGATATGATCCTTGCCGGACGTCACGTTAAAGGGGGCTGCGAAATTGGTGGCCGTATATACGTCCCCGACTTTCGGGAAATCGATTCTCTGGGACACGCCCGATGGCCAGGTAATGGTCAGGTTTGCCAGACTCCCCTGATCTGCTCCTCCGCGATACGTCACGAGGATATGGGTGCTGTCCGTCTGATCGGCGGTTACCGCAACAGTATGGAATGGAAATAGGCCATTGAGCATACCCAGCATGTCTGCGGCAACGATGGCAGCCAAAATCACCACTAATGCAAGAATAAGGATAACTCCCATGATCTCGGAAACGCCGGGTTCATTAAGGGATTCTGACATAGTTTTCACTGTTATATTACGAACGGAATTCAAATTGTATATCAGATAATTGATTGAGTTATTAATAATAATTTTGTGCGTTTTTTGATAATATTGCATCAAATCTTAAAATGAGAAAGGAATCAGAGATATTTTCATAATGATGCATTTTTAAAAAACGGAGTGTGAAATGGTAAAATTATATATCATGACTGAATCCGGGGTTCTTTTCCACAGCATCGGTTTGTGAATTCCGGTACATCCAGTACACGACGATGAATAGAAGTGGAATCCCTATCGGTATCACAAAACCTGCCGGACCCTGAAGAGATATGCCATACTGGTTGAACATTGAGACCAGTAACAAAATTCCTGTTAATCCATCGAGAATGGCGACAATCCTGAACTGGTTCCGATCTTCGGTCTCATAGGCGTAGTATGCAAAAATGGTTGCAAGGATCATCAAGCAGGCTGCGAGAAACCACAATCCGATGGACAAGACCGTTTTGCCATGGATATTTCCATTCTGGACAAATATCAGTTCTTTGAAGATCACAATAAAATTTGTTCCCAGGTAGGTCGCCTGATAGCGGAAAAGAACCCATTGTACACCTGTACCAATCCAATCACCAATAACGTAAATATTGATCGGGATGATGAAAAGCAGGCACTGGAAAATCAACGAGGATTTGAACCTGTCCATATTCATAATAAGCATTGTATTTCTAAGGGTATTGAGTATTTGGATTATTCTTGACGATAACAAGACCACTGGGTCGGCCTGGAGAAAAACCTGTGATCAGGACCTGTCACGATCGATTGCTGAATTATTTATCCGGATTGTGGTTGGGAAATTTTTCAAAAGCTCAAATTCAACAGACAAACTGATAGAAAAACACCAGACGTGAATATTACCTGGTTCCGTAAAAAAGATTAGATTGAGTTGTCCAGGATGACCTGTGAACTGCCATCAGAGAATACACCGGTAATGACAACATGGGTTTTACCGGAAAACTGACCGGCTGCGCCTACAATGGTTGTACTGCATCCTACCTGAAGGGTTGTTGAAGTTCCTGTCGGACCCATCATGAACGTCGGGTGGTCAGCGACAGATATACAGGCATACTGCATGGTGCCCGCGTCCTGGCCGCCCTGGTAAGTAACTACGATGTGACTTGCGTCAGGCTTCTGCGCAGTAGCTGCTACGACTTTGGTCTTGGAGATGCTCCCGGCCATCCCGAACACGAACGCAGCGATGACTGCCGCGAGTATCACCGTGATTGCGACCATCAGGATCACACCAATGACCGGTGATACTGCTTCATCATTTTTCGTAAATGTCATGCTACAGACTCCTTCCTGATTAAAAACATTAAAATGAAGGAAATCAGATTGAGTTATCCAGGATGACCTGCGAACTACCGTCACTGAATGTTCCGGTCACGACGACATGCGTCTTACCGGCAAATCCTCCGTTTGAGGCAGCTACAATGGTGGTACTGCATCCTACCTGAAGCGTTGCCGCACCTCCTGTCGGACCCATCATGAATGCCGGGTTGTCGTTGATAGAAATACAGGCAGTCTGCATCGTGCCTGCATCCTGGCCGCCCTGGTAGGTAACGGTGATGTGATTTGCGTCAGGCTTCTGCGCAGTTGCCGCAACAACCTTGGTCTTGGAGATATTCCCTGCCATACCGAACACGAACGCGGCGATAACTGCCGCGAGGATCACCGTGATTGCGACCATCAGGATCACACCAATGACCGGTGATACTGCTTCATCATTTTTCGTAAACACCATGATTTCTTACACCTATAAATGCCCAAAGCGAGGACATGACAATGTATGATTACCCTATTTCACATTGATACATATAAACTTTTGCATAAAAATATCGTTGAATAGAAATGCATGATAACCAAATATCCAGTTGGTTATGACTTAATCAGGAAAATACCAGATATTTTTTCCAGATCTTCAAAGAGCAGTTCTCCGACGGATACGAGGGAATATACGTCATGGTTTGTATAATCCGATGTGCCAGTATTATCAAAATAAATATTCCTGTTTCCAATAGAAGATGATACCATGCTCAGCCGGCGATTGCTCCTGATCCTCCAGTGCCTTGTCTTTTTTATTCCCGTAAATATCTATATCATCAATGCATGGATTGGCACCGGTATCCAATGGATTGCGGTGAGATACCAGGTTACCGATATGGGATACAGCCTGATACCGGTAACAAAAGACCCCCTGTACATCATTACTGGCACGATTCAGGGCAGGAGTGCGTACTCGTTTTTTGCAGGATTTCTTGCATTCTGTCTCATGGTCCTTGCCCTGATACTGTTGATTGTCATCCAGACGCGGTACTCAGATCGGAATGTCCGGATTGCAGGCGCCTGCACGATACTTGGGGCAGTACTCTGCGGATGTTCGGATATCCTCCAGTACGGGTGGTACCTCACAGGACCGGCCGGTTTTTTGATCCCCGTCGGTCTTCCGGTGATAGTTGTGATAGGAATTTTAATTTACAAAGGAAATTTCCGGAACGGGATCTCCAGCCTGAATCCATGCAATCCCGGCTCTCCGGCAACCGGAAAGCCGGGTTGGTCATCCATCGCCCAGATACTCAATAATAGTGACTGGATAAACCTGATAACCCTGTTTTTTCTGGCACTCGTTGTCCTTGAGCTGGTATGGCTTCCAACACTTTCTATTTATATCAATACGCAACACTACGACACCAATCTTTATTATACATATGGCCTCACGGCATTATCCGGAAAAGTTCCGTATCTTGATTACTGGATAGAATACCCCCAGTTCTTCTTCATTCCGGTAGCGATCGCTCTCGTCCCGACACTGGTTGTGCAGAATTATTGGGTCTTTTACAGTTCGTTTGTTTCCCTGATGATGGTCTGTGAAATCGGAACCGTTGCCTGCCTTTATTTCATTGCCAAAAAATTACTGGATCAAAACAGGGCATATCTCTGCGGGATCCTGTACGTAACGGGGTTTGCAGCCGCATACTATACGTTTACCGATTACGATATCTTCCCTGCTTTCCTGACAATCCTTTCCTGTTCTTTTTTTATCTACCGGAATGAGACCCGGGCATACCTGTCGGCCGCAATCGGTGCACTGTCAAAATGGTACCCCGCCGTTCTCGTGCCGTTCTTCACGCTCTGTCAGATAAAAAACAACCACAACCCAAGGGATATTTCCAGAAACCTGATGGTGACTGCGGCACTTGTTGCACTGGTTACCATTCCGTTCATGGTGTTGAACCCGTCGAATTTTTTCGCCCCGTATACATCACAGGCAACAAGGTTTGCAGAGGCGCATAGTTTTGTCTATTACGTTGATGCCTTCAACAGGACGATATTTCACCAGGCTTTTTTTGAGAAGGTATCGGTCATCGCGATGATAGGAGCAGAGATCCTTCTCCTGCTCTGGTATTATCGGTATGGTGCAAAAGATCTGTTCACGTTATTTACGGTTGTTTTCCTGAGCATTTTCGTATTTGTCCTTTTCAACAATGCGCTCAGTCCCCAGTACATCGTCTGGATCACCCCGTTTCTTGCAGTCTTGTTATCAGATTCGCTCCGGGAGATTATTCTCTATTTTTGTGTCCAGCTCATTTTTTTTATCGAGCACCCGGTCCTCTTCACCGTTGTATACAGACCGCTCAGTACCTACACCATCCTTGAAAATTCATTGCCGACACTTCCCTTTTTGTTTTATACAATAAAGTTCGGCATCCTGATGACCACCCTGTATATTATTTTGAATAATCTCAGAATGCGACAAAAAAATAACGTTCCTTTCGATGAAGGTAATAAAAATTTGTAGGGGTCCTCCCGTACAGACCTCCGGGTAGTCTGAAATACTTTGTTTATTCCGGGTCGCGGATCACTCCCGGTGCTGAAACCGTGGATATCGGATTGATTCTTTTTTGGGATCACTTATTATCCAACAGGACAAAAAACTGTTATGGAACCCCGAGTACTCGCATTCCGCCATGCCCGGAACGAGCCCCTTGGTTTTTTCGAAACCTTCCTGATCGAACGAAAAATCCCGTACGAATATGTCAATCTCTACGAAGCCCATGAAATACCCGGTACGATCCGCGCCACACACCTCATCTTTCTTGGCGGGCCGATGAGCGTCAATGACGAAAACGAATACCCGTGGCTTAAACAGGAGAAGGAGCTCATCCGCAGATCGGTCAAAGCCGGCCGGAAAGTTATCGGCATATGCCTTGGGGCCCAGCTCATCGCATCGGCTTATGGATCCAAAGTATACCGGTTTGTCAACGAGACAGGATGGTGCCGGCTCAACCGTATGAAAAACGCTGAAGGATTATTCTCCGCATTCCCGGATCAGTTCCACGCCTTCCAGCTCCACGGCGAGACATTCGAAATTCCCTGTGGCGGCCGGTTGCTTGCGTCCGGGAGTACAGTCCGCAACCAGGCATTCTCGTGCCGTAATGCCCTTGGCCTGCAGTTCCACCTGGAGCTGACCGGCGAGATTATCCGGGACTGGTCGAAAGATCTCCGGATATACCAGAAAGCGAAGATCGCCCGCGACACCCCCCGTTACCTTGCGGAGAGCAACAGGCTTTGCCGGCTGGCTGCAGAATATTTTATCGCCCGTTGAAAAATTTTTAAAAAAATTCCGCGCCGATAATTTTTACGGAGTTCTCACGCGCTCCGGGAAATGGGGGGTTCTGTCGGATTAAAACGAAGGCCATAGGGATCTTCTCTCTGCTAAAACGCGAACCCACTGTTATTCATCGATTTTTTGCCACAATATCCCCAGAGATCCTGTCACCGATGGATTCTGCTGGCGGTTTTTCCGTTTCACAGGGTAAAAGAGGGGGTCCAAAACAGGCCTCCTGGAACACCGCTAAAAGGAGAACAATTTCCGGTCCTGAAAGAGAATCTTCACCCCGGTAATCCATTCTGTTTTCTGTGCGGTGGACACCGGCTCCTGTCCGGGATGTCCATCGGGAACCGGAATCGGAAAACGGAGCCCGATACGGGTTTATTTTTAACCGCGAGAGGGTAATGTTCCCTCTTTAGCAGGATGTAGCATATCCATGAGGAGGATGTCCGATGCCCCGGTATTTAATTCCGGTAACCCGAAAATTTTTTTATGATTCCAGGAGGTTTGATGAGAAATTCCCGTTACGTTCCGGATGATCCCATCATGGGGACTTTCAAATTTCCTTTTACCGGCAGTGATGAAGGGAAAACAAACCGGAGTACCTTCATTCCGGAAAATATCAAAACTGAAAAGAAGTTAATGCCTAAAAATCATTTCGGGCCGGGTCCAGCAGTACGTCGTGGGGCAGGTCCGTCAGTGCTACCGCACCGAGAGCACCGATCACGCCATTGCCCCCGCAGAGCATAATCCCGAACCGTTCCGCGGTCGCATCGGCCACGGGCCGGGAGATGACCTGCTCGCGGACCATCCTGCCATATTCGCGAAGACCTTCCGGCATGCAGAGACCTTTCCGGATCGCGATCCCCCACTCTCCCGACAGCGATTCATCCGCAATGAACCTCCGCGTCTTCTCCACCAGCGCAGTGTACCGATCCGGCAGGACTGCGACTTCGATGTAACTCGCCGAATTCCCCGCGGTCTTTGCAAAAACATCCGGGTTCAGCATGACCACATGGTGGCTGATGGGGATGACCCCTTTTACCCGGCTGACGTGGTTGAGGAGGGCAAGGGCAAGGGCGAAGGTCGCCCCGCCATCGCGGGAATCCGTATCGTCGATCCCGATGGTCACCTGCATCAGGGCCTTTGTCCAGACCTTTCCCTCAACGAGGTGGTCCCGGCGCCGCGATTCGACGCGGACAACCCCCTCTGCCCGGGACATCATATCGGACAGGGAATAGGCAGGCCCGCCGATGCACTGGATATGCTGGACAACAACGTCATCCCTGCACTCAATGCCGCAAACGCCCACGGCAGAGTGCGGGGAAAGCCCCACCGTGATCTCACAGGACCCGGTCTTCGCCGATTCCCGCAGGAGCGTCCCATCCCGTTCGATACGGGAGAGCATGCCTCCGGCAAGGGTGTGGTGGTACCCGCAGAACGCTGCACATGCCCCGCTCACGCAGTCATGATAGATCTCCACATAATCCCCGTCGACCGTGGTAAAGATCCGACGGCACGTGCTCGATGGCATCGCACTGATGGCCGCGTAATGGGCAGGGTTTCTCCCCCGCTTTTCGTTCCGGAGGAGGACGCACCCTTCGCTGACCAGCCGGTTCACCCAGTCCTGTGCCGTGCTCCGCGGAATGCCGGCAGATTTCTGGATGTCGCTGACCGTGAAATGCCCGTGATCGAGCGTGAACTGGCGCATCAGGCGCAGGTAATCCCGGCGGTGTTCAAGGACGCTGGACATAGCGATCCCTGATGAACAGCAGGTCCCCGATGATGGCACTTGCCGTCTCGATGGATCCGGCGCCCCTGCCGATCAGGGTGATCTCCTTGGCCATATCGGTTTCAAGGGTGAGTGCGTTCAGGGTGCCTTCGACAACAAGAGGGTGGGTCTTCTCAATAATCCGCGGTGAGACCCGGATCAGTTTCTTCCGGGGGATCGCTTCCGCGATCAGGCGGATCGTGCAGCCTTCCTCTTCTGCAAGACGGAGTGCGTCCGCAGTCAGCAGATCGATTCCCGTCCGGTCGACATCGGAGAGTTTTACCCCATTACCCCAGATCGTATTGGCAAGGATCACCAGCTTGATTGCAGCATCGATTCCCTGCACATCATAGCTCGGGTCGGCTTCTGCATATCCCATCTCCCGGGCCTCCATGAGGGCCTGCTCGTAGGTAAGCCCCTCGTCAGCCATCCGGGTGAGGATGAAATTGCAGGTGCCGTTCAGGACTCCGTACAGGGCAAGGATCTCGTTGCCGGAAAGCCCGTACTCCAGCGTGTGCATGATCGGAATTGCGCCGGCAACCGTTGCCTCGTAACGGAAGGCCACGCCTTTTTTCTGCGCCAGTGCCCGGAGTTCCTTGTAGGAGAGCGCAACAGGACCCTTATTCGAAGTAACGACATGTTTTTTCCGGTTCAGGGCGGCCCTGATATACCCGGTAGCAGGCTCCCCGGAAAGTGCATTTGTCGGTGTCACTTCGATCAGGGCATCGTAGTCAGCCTTTTTTATCACATCCGCAGCGGTGAGACGGGAGTCCCCGCACATCCCGGTCCTTTTCTTGTTCTCGAGGACATCTGCGATATCGATCCCCTTGTCATCGATGAGGCCGCTCTTCGAATCTGCTATACCGGTGATGTTGAGGCCAAGATCCTTTTTGGCAAGCATCGCGGCAATGCCTTTTCCGACAGAACCGAGACCAATCAATGCGACCCTCATGCGATCTCCTCCAGCGGCTCGATAAGAAGGAGGGATTTCTGCCGCGAGACCCGGCGGAGGATAGTGAGGGCGGACTCCATATCATTCTTGCTCGCGGCCTTGATCGTGATCCGCGAGGACGATCGTTCGTTGACTGCCGGCATGCTCATGGAGATCTCGCAGACTTCGGCAAAACCGGTAGAATCGATCTGGTCGACGGTATCGGAGAGGTCAGTATGCATCAGGTGTCCGATCACGATGACCGTGCGTTTATACACGAGGCGTTCCTCATTGACCCGCTGTATATGCACCCCCTGTTCCTTCAGGAGGATCACAAGCCTGTCCAGACGCCCTTCCGGCAACTCGAGAACAATCTGGACATTTAACATATCATTGTCCGGCACGGGTTCCCGCTGGTGAATGACCGCAATGATATTCCCGCCTACGTCCGAGATAGGCTTCAGGGCAGCGACCAGCTGGCCGGGTGAATCCTTCATCTCGAGTTTCATGGAGACCTGCACACAACCACCTGACAAGTAGTGGATCGCCTTCCAAGATAAGCCTTTTATTTTGATTATTGCGGGAAGCCGTCGCCGTTCTTTATTCGGTATATACCGCCATGTACAGTGACAAAGGGGGCGGATGTACGGGAACAGGTATCCGGATGGATAGGGATATCGTCCGCAGACTTCAGAGGTTGCGGAGTTTTTTGTCCACTTTTTCAAAGAAGTTCCGTTTCACATCGACAAACAGTGCAGGGCTTGTCGACCGGTTCACGCGAATCGTGCTGGAAGTACCCAGGTCAATCGTCAGCTGCCCGTCAATGACCAGTGTTGCCGGTTTGGCACTCTCCAGCCGAACTTCAAGACGGCGGTTTTCACTGATGAGATGGGGCCGCGATGACAGCATATAGGGAGCGAGAGGCACAAGGAGGAATCCCCGGACGCGGGGATCAACGATCGGGCCTCCGGCACTCATGGCGTACGCCGTGGAGCCCGTAGGAGTGCTGATCAACAGGCCGTCGGCCCGGAACTGGTCTGCGGTATTCCCGTCAACTACGATCGAAAACCGCAGCATCTTTGCGGGCCGGGCGGTGACGATCAGCGCTTCATTCAATGCCACTCCGAGCTCGCACCCGTCCTTGACAAGCGATATCCGCATCCGTTCCTCAACAGGGAAACCCCGGGAGAGCGTGCGCACAAATTCAAGGGCTTCAGAGGGTTCGAGATCCGCCAGGAAACCGACCTCCCCCCAGTTGACACCGAGGACAGGAACGGGTCTGTTCATCTCCTGGATCGTGCGCAGGATCGTCCCATCCCCGCCGACGATAATAACCACATCTGCGTCCGTATCTACGAGGGATACCCCTGCTTTTCCCAGGGCAGAAGCGGTATCATGCTCAAACTCTGCAGTACAACCCTCATACTGCATTACGTCCCGGAGCTTGACGGCAAATGCCAGCGCGTCCTGGATATCGATGCGTGAGACGATCACTGCTTTCATTCACGGTCACCTCAGGTATTCAACCACCTTGTGGTGGAGGACACGGTTTGTGGCAATGATGCACCGGCCAATGGTCACTTCGTTCGGAAAACATATCTCATTTCCGTTCAGGTCGGAGACCTTGCCACCGGATTCCGTGCAGACCAGCATGCCGGCGGCTGCATCGGTTACCCGTAATGTCCCCCTCAGGTCGATAAACCCATCGATCCGCCCGCACCCCACATAACACAGTTCGAGGGCGGAAGCCCCGAGGAGACGCCACCGCCGGATTTTCTGGCCAAGCTGCATCACCCGGCTGGGATCGAACTTCCTCCCGTACACACTCATCGCACATTCATCGAGACTGGATACATCCGAGACATGGATGGGGACGCCGTTGCACCGCGCATGGTTCCCTTTTTCCGCCGTGAATGTCTCCCCGCTTGAAAGGTTCCGGACATAGGCTTTCCGGACGATTCCGTCCGTGGCATAGGCAAGGGAGAGGGCAAAGAAAGGAATCCCCGCCACTGCATTGAATGTCCCGTCTACCGGATCGAGGAATATCGTTCCTTCGTCCCCGTCAAATGCAACTTTGCCCGCTTCTTCGCTGACAAGGAGCGAACACAGGGGTGTATCGGTAAGATACCCGATAATACAGTCTTCCGCAACCTTGTCGATCAATTTTGTCGGCGTCAGGTCGGCACCCATCCGGACCGTCCTGCCTCCTTCCGCTGTCCCAACCAGATCGCGGATACTCTCTTCCACCTGTCGTGCCATCTCGTCGCATGCGGAGAGAAAGTCCTTGTTCATGATCTTCCGGAAACCCTCGTTCTCAACGTTGTATTTATGTAATGCAAGAGAGATAAATTACTAACGCGTTTACCCAACTACATTGTTTCAGGTGTGAAAATGAAAGAACAGACGGAAATCGGAAAGATAAAGGAAGGCAGGTATATCGTTATCGAGGACGAGCCGTGCAGGGTGGTCGGTATTGCCACGTCAAAGCCGGGAAAACACGGCGCGGCAAAGGCCCGCATCGATGCCGTAGGTATTTTTGACGGTGTCAAGCGATCCATCGTCCAGCCGGTATCGGCAAAAACCTATATCCCGGTCGTTGAGCGCAAGAGCGGGCAGGTGCTGTCCATCACCGGGAGCTCTGCGCAGCTCATGGACATGAAGGATTTCACCAACTTTGAAATTCCCATCCCCGATGACAAGAAAGGCACCATCGAAGTGGGAAAAGAGTACATGTACATCGAATCGATGGGCAAGAAGAAATTCGATTGAACATTTTTTGTATATTTCCAACCAATCGCTCGTTTTTCACCCCGGGTTCTGTTTCATCCGGTTCTGCAAGACTCTGCAGGTCACCTGCACCGGATCCGGGATCTGCCACGTGATCCCCCTGCAAAAAACCCCTGCACTATCAATATTTTCCTATGTACCGGGAAGGAACCCGGATCTGGATTGAATAGGATTTGAGAGCATGGGCTGTGATAATGAAAAAGTAATTTTTCTGTCCCTCAAAAAATTTCTCTATCCAGGGTCTGGGATCCGTGGAGAGGACATTCCCGTTTTCATCGGTTTTTGCCACCCAGAGTGAGGAATCCAATCCTCCGGGCGGTGTGATGGTTCTGACGATACGGTTGGGATCATCCCCATCCATTACGGCGAGAGTGAACTGGGGATTTGATACGGCAAAGGAACCCTGGATAAACGTCTGGGAACTCCCGCTGCCCGGGGCGCCGCTGGTTTTTGGTCCCGTGACTGTCGAAGAACCGAGCGCCTGTCCCTTGCCTCCCATGGGACCGGCAGGCTCTACGGTATACCAGATCTCCCAGTAGGGAAACGGGATATACATGATAGTTGTGGTACCGCTGCTGCCATTATTCGATGCAATGGTGGCAAAGGTAGTCATGTTGGTGTCAAAGGGGATATTGTCAATCCGGGTCCCGCCGGGTAACGACTGGTTGAAGGAAACACCGTATTTTGAAGGATCCACGAATGCAACAGTCTGCGTCTGGGAACGGTTCCATGTCGGGACGGGAGTAGCAGGCGTGGCAGGAGGTGTCGTGGGAGGTGTGCTTGGGAGTGTGGCCAGTGTTGTTGTTACGAGCGACTGACTGGATTCACCGGTGGTCCGTACCGGCATAACAACCACCGTTTCAGGGGTCGTGGGAACCGGTATGCCCGGGTTAACCGGGTGTCCGGTGACCATGGGTTTTATCACCAGGGCGATGACGAGCAGTAGTCCGAGTGCCGCCGCCATATACATCACGTCCGTTTTATCCATCGAAACCCGCGTAGTGCCCTGTTATTCCTGCTCTCATGATGGCACGATTCTGCAATTGAAATATATCATAAGCTATTGCATAACTGGACGGTAAATAAGTTCCGGAGATTACAAAAATACCGGCAAGGGAGAGACCAGGGGGTACTATCACAAGAATTAAGTCGGGCATCACCGGATTTTCTTCTGCCATTCTGGAAAGAAGTGGGGATCTACACCCCATTGGCTGTAAAAATATCATAAAATGGGAAAACGCCTATCCGGGAATTGGGATAACTATTTATACAATAAAATCCTTTTATCAAACAGGGATGCTGGTCTACACCAGTGTCCACTCTGAAATGAAGGTGAATTTATGAAATCGTTCGAATCAAATGACAAGGGGTTCACCGGCCTCGAGGCAGCGATTGTGCTGATCGCATTCGTTGTCGTAGCGGCAGTGTTCTCGTACGTCAGTACTGGGTGCCGGGTTCTTCACGACCCAGAAGGCACAGGAGACCGTGCACACCAGTGTTCAGCAGTCAAGCTCGACCCTGGAGATCGTGGGGAATGTCTATGGAACAGCACCAGGTGCGACAGGATCGCCCACTGACACGGTTCAGTTTGTCAACTTCAGCATGGCACTGGCTCCCGGCGGAACACCGATTGACTTCGAGAAGGTGGTTCTGGTATACAGTAATACATCGACATTAATGACATTGACAAACCAGACCGTCACAAACCCGGCAATACAGGAACCGGCAGCCGGTGGCTGGGCCATTACGCAGATCCAGAATGCACCGCAGGCCAGCCCCACCATGCTTCTCCAGCCAAACGAGCAGTTCACCATCAGTTGCGACGTCGGTGGCATTCCGCGGAACAGCCAGTTTACCATTGAAGTCAGACCTGCTATTGGCGCAGCATTCAGTATCGCAAGGACCATTCCGGCGGCCGTAAACCAGGTCAACATCCTCTACTAATCTTTTTTCAGGAGTTTAGACCGGATTGACTCCGGTGTGCATGCACGCTGTCTCTGAAATACAACATTCCAAGGTAGTAATCCGGAGCCGGCCGAAGAATCGGGAAAAAGCCCCGTATTTTTCCGATAAATTATAACGTATCGCATTCCGTGTTCCTTTGCGGTGAGAATGTTTATTAATCACGAATGTGATATAACGAATGGATACGCTATGGCGGTTAACCAGTCCCAGGTAGATCATATCATCACTGCTGCTTCCGAAGACGATCCGGAAGTCAAGCTCCAGAACCTCGAGCGTGAGGTCGACCTGATAAAAACCTCCATCAAGCGACTCCTCATGGATATCCGGGAACGGATGAACGAGCTGGAGAACCCCTTCACCATTGCTGCAGCTGCCGGCGGAGGAGTGGTCAGTCCACCGGTGGCAAAGCAGGATATTGATTCCGATGTTGAGGATGCAAAAAAATCCGCTCTCGAGGCACGCGAGGCAGCGCTTGATGCCCGCGAATCGCAACTCGATGCGACCAAGGCAACAATAGAAACAGCAGGCAGGAAGGAACCGGTCCGCACCAGAACCGAACCTGTCCCCGCGGCAGGGTATGAGGAGAGGAAAATCCTCGATGACCAGATGCTTTCGGCAGTACGGTCACAGATGGGAATGCCCCCAAAGCCTTCATCGCCGGCCCAGCCGACAGCAAACGAGAAACTCCGGCTCCAGAAGGTATACAAGCTCTTCAAATGGACTCACCAGGCGGTGAAGATGTTCGGCCATGACCGGCTTGAGATCATGCTGGAATCCTACCGGGTCATGGGATATGTTTCAAAGGAGTCTTCGGATGAGATCCGTGAGATTTCCCGGCTGATGCCCGCAAACCTTGGCGAGGAGCATGAAGTCGGCCCGGATGAATTCGTGTCCGAACTCTATGCCCTCAACCGGATACTCACCCCCAATGATACCTCCCTTGACCGCGACATGATCGAAGTGATGATGGAACAGCGCCAGCAGAAACCGGTGATAAAAGGACGGAAACCGGAAGAACGGGTCGACCTGTCCGGTATTGCCGTAAACGAGAAAAAAACATCTTCCAAGAACAAAGAAAACGATGAAGAATGGATGAATCTTCCGGACAGGATATAACCGATGTCTGCCGAGACATTTACTACCGCAATGTTCCTGATCACTGCCGTTATAGCAGGGGGGGTGCTGATCAATGCTGTTTTTCCCGTGGTTTACAATATGGCCAGTACATTTTCTTCCGCAACCCATGAGTCCGACCAGCGTCTCCGTACCGATTTCAAGATCGTCACCATGTTTGCGAGAGCCGGTTCTCCCGGTACCGCGCAACTATGGCTGAAGAATATCGGCAGCTCCCAGATACCTTTCAATGATATCGCGGGTCGATCCGATGTTTTCTGCGGGGCTGTCGGAGACTTTGACCGGCTCACGTATTCTGCCACCGGGGGGAGTGACGGGACGTGGACCGCGGATTTTTCTGCTCCCCAGTACGACACAAACGGGAACAATTACTGGGACCCCGGAGAGACGATAAAAATCACCGCGTACACTTCGAAAATTTCTTCCTCGGGAAGCATGGTCTATTTCCAGTTTGTCCTGCCGGACGGGATCTGGCGATCAACTGAATTCACCGCGAGCTGATACAAAGATGGCAGTTGCTGAGATTATCGGGGCAGCAATCGGAGTACTTCTCCTCGTTGTTGTAGCATACCTGCTCGTGGGAGGGACGCTCTCGGCCGCGGAGACGGTGGCAACGGCACAGAAAGATCTCACCCTCCTGAATGAGGCCCGGCTGGGAACCAGCATCGCAATAACGGACAAAGATTTACAGGGCAACACCCTGAACCTCAGCGTAACGAATACCGGGAATGAGATTATCACCGATTTGCCCCATATGGATGTCTTTTCATATGATACAGCGAACGGATATACACATTATTCGTATGTCAGCACTGATTCCGGCATTCCCGAAACCTGGTCGGTTATCCGGTTTGAACACGATTACATCCATGCAAAAGAACTGGACCCGGGCGTGAAGCTGTGGATCAAGGCCAACCTTCCGGCAGGGGCAACACCGATCAGCGTCCAGGTTACCACAAACAATGGGGTTTCTGCTGTATCAGGCATTTAGTAAGGAGAAATAATTCACATGGCATCCATTTCTGACCTGATGGGGGGCGAGGACCGGCAGATCATCTCTACCGGCAACAGCGAACTCGACAAAAAGATCGCTGACGGCCTCCCGCTGGAGTCCCTGACCCTCATTGAGGGTGAGAACGATACCGGGAAAAGCGTGCTGACCCAGCAGATCATCTGGGGGGCCATGAAACAGGGCCTGTCGGTGGATCTCTTCACCACCGAGAACACCAGTAAGAGTTTCGTGAAACAGATGGAATCGATGAGCCTTGACATCTCGGAATATTTTGCCTGGGGATATCTGAAGATCTTTCCCCTCCACGTGGTCGGGTTCGAATGGAAAAAAGAGGAGATGGAAGGTATCCTTGCCCACCTCATCTCCCATATCCAGAAGAGCAAATCCCAGGTGATCGTGGTAGACTCCCTCACCCTGTTTACGGAATATGCCCAGACGGATACCATCCTCACGTTCTTCACCAACTGCAAGTCTCTTGTCGATCATGGCAAGACCATCCTTGTCACCCTCCACACCTATGCCTTTGAGGAGGACACGCTCGTACGTATCCGTTCTATCTGTGATGCCCACCTGAACATGAAAAAAGCCCTTGTCGGCGATAAGTACGTGATGGTCATGGAAGTCGTCAAGGTCCGGGGTGCACGAAAGACGACCGGAAACCTGGTAAGTTTCGAAGTCCATCCGGGATATGGTATGAAAGTCATCCCGATGAGTTTTGCGAGAGTCTGACATGGGCACATTATCTGTTGCAACGAATCTCCCGTTCAAGCCGGAAACAGTGGATACCACCATCGATTTTTACAATGATATCGAGTCCAGCGCACTGTACAAGATGCTCCCGGCCAATGCCAAGGAGTATGTAAAAGCGAGCCCGCATCTCCTCGAATACCTCCATGTGTTCCCGGTCAACACCTATGGCATCCCGCTCTTCCTATCGGAACTGAAAAAAGACCTCCGGCTGATGAAAAGTCCCAACCTGATCTACCCGGTCAATGATACCACCTTTATCCACATCCTTCCCGATCCGGATGATGTCAGGAATTTCTATATCCCGATCGAACCCTCGTTCCTCCACAGCGTGAACCAGATGTTACCGGTCATCGAGACGAAACTCATCGATCTCATCGACGGGCTTGAGGAAGACCCTATCAGCGACAAGGAGCGTGCAGAAGTCATCAAGAAGATGCTGATGAACGTTGCCGTGATCAAGCCGAAAAATATGGACATATCGCAGCTCACCGGCGGGGGACCCGGTCAGCAGGATATCAAATCGAAGATTACGACATTCCTCAACACGGACTTTACCGCAAAGGACAAGATGAAACAGGTAAAGAAAAAACATCAGGTTCCCCTCACTCCTGACGGGAAGGTGATCCTGACGGATCAGGAATACCGGGCAATCGAATACCTGCTGATCCGCGACAAGATCGACATGGGCGTCCTCAAACCGTTCCTCTCCGACCCGTATATCGAGGACATTTCCTGTGATGGCATCGGTCCGATCTTCATTGAACACAAGATCTTCAAGGGCCTGAAATCCGTCATTGAATTCAAGGTGTCCAGCGAGCTGGACGAGTTCGTTGTCAAGATGGCGGAACGGATCAAACGCCCCATCACGTACCGCAACCCGGTCGTCGACGCAACCCTCCTCGACGGCTCCCGTATCAATATCGTGTACGGAACTGCCATCTCCCGGCACGGGAGCAACTTCACCATCCGTAAAGTGAACGAGGTCCCCTTGAGCATCCTCAACATTATCGAGAGTAACGGGCTTGATTACATGTCGGCTGCCTACCTCTGGATCTGCGTCGAGTACGGGATGTCCCTCTTCGTTTCCGGTGAGACCGCAAGCGGGAAGACCACGCTCCTGAACGCCATCACGACCTTCATCCCGCCGGAGAACAAGATCGTCACGATCGAGGATACCCCCGAACTGAACGTCCCCCACCGCAACTGGATCCGCGAAGTTGCTCTTGCCAAGGGCAAAGGAGAAGGGGGCGGAGCCAGCGGTGAAGTATCGATGTTCGATCTCCTGAAAGCGGCACTTCGCCAGCGCCCCAACCAGATCCTGGTGGGGGAGATCCGGGGAGTTGAAGGATCCGTTGCTTTCGGTGCCATGCAGACGGGCCACCCGGTGATGAGCACCTTCCATGCGGCTTCCGTTGAAAAACTGATCCAGCGCCTCTGCGGGGATCCCATCAATATTCCCAAGACCTATGTCGATAACCTCAACCTCGTCGTGATCCAGAGTGCGGTAAAACGTCCTGACGGCCAGCTCGTGCGGCGGATGATCAGCTGCAATGAACTGGTCGGCTACAACGCGGAGACCCAGGGGTTCACGTTCGTGCAGATGTTTACCTGGGAGCCCGTATCGGATACCTTTGTCTGGACGGGGAAGGGCAGCTCGTATTTACTTGAAAACAAGATCGCCACAATGCTGGGCATTCCCGACAGCCGGAAATCGGAAATTTACCTTGAAGTGGAAAAAAGGGCGAAGATCCTAGAACGGCTTCACAAGGCCGGGTATACCAAGTTCTGGGACCTGTTTCACATGATGACCAAGATCAAGAAACAGGGGCTCCTGACGATCGGTGCCTGATATGGCTGAACCCGGCCCTGACGAGGCACAACCAAAGGCGGGCCGGGACCTTCCCTTTGCATCGACGATTGAAGATATCAGGGGGACGATCGCGCAGGTCACAGAAAACAAGAAGATGGGCGCGGACCTGCTCTTTATGAATACGTATATGGCTTCCCTTGCGCTCGCGAATGCCTCCCGGCCGGAGATCTTTTCCTATGCAGCCAACCGGAGCGAGTATATATCGTCCAAGTACATTGCCAAAGTGGACATGTTCGTCAAGAAATGGAGCTACAGTTATTCTGAAGCCCTGGGCATTGTTGCCGAACGCACGGGAAATCCAATCCTCCGGAGCATGCTGAACCGGTATGCAAACGCCATCGAATCGGGAGTCCCGGACGACGACTTCCTCAAAAACGAACTGTCCACGGTGAGAAGCGTCTACCGGAGCCAGATCGAACAGGGACTTGAGCTGCTCAAGAAATGGGGGGATGCCTATGTTGCCATGCTCCTGTCGGGAACCGTCATCGCAGTGACGATCATGATCTCCATCGCCATCTACTCCCCCACGGGCATGGAATCGACCCTGGATATGGCGTATGGCATTATCCTGATCATCTGTTTTTTCGGTAACGTGCTCATGTACCAGTCGGTGCCTGATGATCCGAAATCCCATGGCCTGACCGATCGCGCCTCAAAGGAGCAGCTGACGATCCATGCCATGGAGAGGATCATCGTTCCGCTCACAATCGTTGCAGTGATCGTCCTCTCGCTTATCGGTGTCAGTGCCGGCATGATCTATATGCTTGTCGGGATCCTGATGGCGCCCCTTGGCATTATCGGGTTTATCGATGATTCCAATATCACGCTGCGGGATAATGACTTCTCGACATTCATCAGGAGTTTCGGTGCGGTGATGGGCGGGCAGAGCACCACGGCCGTCTATGCCCTGGGCACCATCGACCGCAAATCCCTGACCGCGCTTGAGCCGCTGGTGAACTCGGTCTATTCCAAAATGAACCTTGGTCTCGACGACAAGCAGATCTGGGATAAATTCATCGGGGAATCAGGGAGCAATCTCATTTACAAGTACCTCAATATTTACCTTGATACGGTTACCCTTGGGGGCCCGCCGGAACCCATCGGGACCGTAGTCGGATCCTCCATGCTGGAACAGACCCTGCTGAGGGAGAAAAAAGACATGCACGCCCGGAGTTTTATTGTGCTGCTCGTTCCGATGCATGTCGCCATGGCCGGGATATTTGTTTCGCTCTATCGTATCATGGTGGTCCTGACCGGATCGGTCTCGTCAATGATGTCAAAGTTCGCGAATGAATCCGCCGCTCAAGGTGCTGCTTCGAGCGGGGGAGGGGTGTCTGCGGGTTCGGTTCTCGGGGGCGGCCTCAACATGTTCTCGAATTTTCCCGAGAAGGAGATGGGTTTCTTTGTGGTCGTCATCCTGACCATCATCACCGCTTCCAACATTATCGCTGCACGTGTTGTCGGAGGAGGTGATCGGTATATGTTTTATTTCTATGCCGCCTTATTCTGTACATTGACCGGTCTTGTGCTGCTGGTTACTCCGATTGGCGTGAACCTGTTCTTCAGCCCCGAGGGGCTCCAGCAAATGGCTTCGTCGGGGGCCAGTGCGGCGGCCGGAGGAGTCTGACATGAACGCCAGCACCCGAAGGATCGTAATGCTCTGCACCATACTTGCCGTTGGCCTGATCGTTATCTTCTTTGACGTGACCCTCGTCCAGCTGTTCCTCATCATGGTGGTCGTTGTCATCGTGCTCCCGTTCCTGCTCGGCATTGCCACCGTTGCGGAAGTGCGGACAGCGATCAGGAACAGGAACCAGACCGGCATCCTCAAACGCCTGAATGAGATGAAATTTTTCGAAAAGACCCCGTCCCCGCGGGAGCAGCAGTCCGCAACAAAACCTGACAAAGCCCGGCAAAAGACGGTGAAGGCAGGGGCCCCGAAAACAGCAGACACCTCAGGAAGTCTTGGCACTCACGTGAAATCAATGGTATCGTCCTTCAGTTCCATAGGTACGATCTTCAGGGAGCGGAGCAAGAGGGAGAAGAAAGTCGAAGATATCAACAGGATGCTCGACAAGACCGTCAGCGAGAAAGTGACCCGAAGTCCCGCTCCCGCCGCTACCAGAGGAGACGGCGGGGAGAGACCTTCCCTTCCGGCTCCCGGCGGGGCCGGATTTAACGACAACACGGATCCGTTCCTGTCCCTTTCGAGTGACGAGTTCGATGCCGGGCTCCTTGACGGGCTTGATGAAGGCCCGGTCCAGCCCGGATCATCGGCTGCTCCGGAGCCGGGCGGTGAACCGGCAATGCTGGAGGATTTCCTCGAGCCGGAGTTATCAATGCCCTCTCTCGACAGTATGGGAGAGTCCCCTGGCATTCCCGCTGACCCTGCATCCGGGCCTGACGCATTCGGTGGTCTTGAGGGGGGCGATCCCATGGACGCTGATTTCGGCGATCTGGACAACATGAGTCTGGATGATGTCGAGCTCGATGAGGCTGGATACGAAACCACCGCACCGGCGGCCCCAGCTCCCAAAACCCCCGTTGCAGAGCCCCCGGCGCCTCCGGAAGTGCCTCAGCCCGGATCCTCCGCAATCAAGACCGCCTGGATCCCTTCGGATGCCCCGAAGGGGGCAGACCAGCCCGAAGATCAGTCCGGCGTGCAGTCCGACATGGCATCCTTCGCCGGGGGTGCTGCGGGAACGGATGAGGATCTTCTCAGCTCCATTGCATCCGATGTCAGGACGGTAAAAAAGGAAAAGGACGTGAGCCTGTTACGGGAACTCAAGGATTTCAAAGCCCCTGCCTCAGAAATTGAACAGGAGCTCCAGGACGCGTACCAGAAGATTGGTCTGGCCCCGAAAACCAAAGACAAAAACCCGTCTCCTGCCGGGGGAATAAAATAAACCCCGGAACAACAGAAAAAGTACAGTTGATTACACGTTAAACCAGAACATACCTGATGTCCCATGAAAGAAGTACCGGCAAAAATTGAACACAATCATACGTGGGTAGTTGTCAAGATCGGCGTTGCTGAGGACCGTATCGTCCTGCCCGATCCGGTGAACAAGGAGATCCTGTTCAAGACAGTCGTCGATCTAGCCGAGAAGAAAAATATCCTCATTGTAACGGTGAAAACTGATACGGAGGGGGTCTATAAGATCCTCTCCGTGGAAAAAGTTCTCCAGGTGCTGAAAAAACTGATTCTGGGCACCTGTAACGCATACCGCCTCATGGCCTATTTTATGTCGCCGGCAATCCGCGGCGGTGTCATGGTCACGGATGCCCAGTGGGAGAAAGGCAGCGTTGTCGTTGTCCATTCCGGTATCTGGTTCGTGAGCCCCGCCAAGCAGATCTGCGTCCCGGTGACGGAAGTCGCTGCGATTGAACTGACCAAACGCGAAGTCCAGGGAAAACCGACCGATATCGTACGGATCGATCACCTCGATTCCGGCGAAGTAAGCTCGAGCCTTGTGCTCTGCCCGCTCTCGACACTCCAGGTGTTGTACAATTTCCTGAAAGAGACAACGAAAGGGATGGATATGAAAGGCACCGAACTGGACGGCATCGACCAGCAGGTCGCCATGCTCATCTATTCCGGTATGGACTCCCATGCCATTGAGAACATGCTCAATATTCCCCATAAGCAGCTCGATGCAATATATGACAAGATTCTGGGTCTTGGTATTGCCGAACTCGTCACGATCCGTCGCGAAGTACAGCTCACGACAAAAGGCGTACGTTACATTTCCGATGCTACAAAATCGCAGACAAACTGATTTCTCTTCCCTCGGTAACTACCATATGGTTTTATCCAATGATCTCCCAAACAGTTATCTGATCGTCAATGGGAAAGATTCTGATCGTGGATGATACGCTCTTTATGAGAACTCTTCTCAAAAATATCCTGTTCTCCGGAGGACACACCATCGCCGGCGAGGCAGGGGACGGAGAAGATGCGATAGCAAAGTACAAGGAACTGAAACCGGATCTCGTTACCATGGACGTCGTCATGCCCAAGATGAACGGTATCGAAGCATTGAAAGGGATCAAGGCATTTGATCCGGCAGCACGGGTGGTTATGTGTACTGCAGTCGGCCAGGAGCAGATGGTAAAGCTTGCCATCAAATCCGGTGCCAAGGGGTATATCGTGAAACCGTTCCAGGCCCCGAAAGTGCTCGAAGAAGTCAAGAACGTCCTGGCATCCTCCTGACGTTATGGTCAAAATACTTATCGTCGATGATTCCGTGTTCATGCGGACGGTCATCCGGGATATGGTGACAAAGGACCCGGCCATTGATGTAGTGGGAGCGGCATCCAACGGGGAAGATGCCCTTGAAAAGATCCAGACTCTCGAACCCGATCTGGTGACCCTCGATATAGAGATGCCAAAGATGAACGGCCTCCAGGTTCTCGAGGAACTCCGGAAACAGCAATATCGCCCGAAAATCCTGATCGTGAGCGCACTCACGTCAAAGGATGCGGAAATGACCCACCAGGCCATCCGCCTCGGGGCCGACGATTTCATGCTGAAACCCCAAAATATTCTCCATGCACGGGAGATCGGCGATGAACTGATCTCGAAGATCAAGCACCTGGTCACGCTGCCGTCCCTGCCATCCATCCCGTTGCACCCTCCGGCTCCTGTTCATTACGAATCAGCCGAACGGGTTGTCCTCATCGGTTCCTCTGCCGGGGGACCGCCCATGCTCGATACCCTGCTGGCAGCGATCCCCCCGGATCTTCCTGCCGGCATCATGGTGACCCAGCATATGCCGATCGGGTTCACCGCCGCGCTTGCCGAGCGGTTCAACCGCATTGCATCCATGCCGGTGAAGGAGACGGAGAACGGGGATGTTGTGGAGACCGGTAAGATCCTTCTCTCGAAAGCAGGAGTCCATACGATCATCAGCGGCGACATGGACCCGGACAATCACCGGATCGGGCGCATCGTCCACTCCAATGCGCCCCCCCTCCACGGGGTACGACCGGCAGTCGACAGGACATTCGAATCCGCGGCTCACGTATATGGTAAAAATACCGTCTCGGTAATCCTGAGCGGGATGGGAAACGATGCCGGCGAAGGGGCCTGCGCAGTCAGGCAGGCTGGCGGCGTGAGCCTGATCTGTGATGAGAAGGACTGCCTGGTATACGGTATGGCCAGGTCCGCAATCCAGAAAAATGCGGTCGATAAGGTCCTGCCGCTCAGCAAACTGGCAAAGGGGATCGAACGGATGGTGCTCCAGATGGAGGACGCCCATGTCTGAATTCGAGGCCTATCGCGGGCTCTTTGTCGCGGAGTCCCGGGAAAACCATGAAAACATGATAAAGAATCTTCTCATCCTCGAGAAGGGTTCCGACCAGAATGCGATTGACGAGATCTTCCGTTCGGTCCATACCCTGAAAGGGGCATCGGCCTCCATGGGCTTTGCCGATATGGAACGGCTCTGCCATGCCATGGAAGACGTGTTCCAGCTCATCCGGAGCGGAACTGCAGGGATGACCCGGGAGCTCGGGAACCTGCTCCTTGGCTGTTCCGATGTCCTTGAACGGATGATTGACGATGTGGAAGGGGGAGGGGATACTTCCTCCCTGAATCCCGATGAACAGGTGCGTGCCCTCAAAAAGTGGCTCGAAGAGCTTGGCGGGAAATCCCGGCAGAACCTCCCGGCAGCGCCATCTCCTGCACCTGCGGCTGACGATGTGTCGGACGTTATCCCCGATACCGGCGGAATGCCGGAGTTTGACGTCCGCGTCACGGTTGCCACCGAATGTGTGATGAGAGACGTCCGGGCAATGATTGCCATCGGCAACCTGGAAGCACTCGGCATTATCACCTCTTTTAACCCCCCCAGGGAGGCGATCGACGAGGGGAAATTTGACGGGTCCTTTGAACTCCGCATTGCGAGCGATGCCGGCGAGGAAGCCCTCAGGACTGCCGCCCTGGGAACAGAGATTGCCGGGGTCGTGATCACACCGGCAGTAAAACGGGAGAGAAAAGAACCCGACGACGTGCCTGACGGTAAAAAGCAGGCTGAAGGGGATAAAAAACAGGCGGCCGCTTCCGACAAGAGCCGCGAGATCAAGAACCTCAGGGTCGACATCCATCAGCTGGACCACATCATGAACCTCGTTGAGGACCTCGTGATAAACCGTGGCCGGCTCAAGCAGATTGCCGAACAGCACCGGATCAAGGAGATGGACGAGGCGATCGGCATGGTCGACCGGTCGGTTTCGGACCTCCAGAACCTGATGATGAATATCCGGATGATCCCGCTGAACCACATATTCAACCGGTTGCCACGCGTTGTCCGCGATGTCGCCCAGCATGACAACAAGGAAGTCGAGTTCGTCATGGAGGGCGGGGAGACCGAACTCGACCGGAGCGTCATGGACGGTCTCAATGATCCCCTCCTGCACCTGATCAGGAATGCCGTCAACCATGGTATCGAACTGCCTGAAGCCCGGGCAGCTGCCGGCAAACCGCGGAAAGGTTATGTCAAACTGGCAGCACACCGGGACCGGGACAATGTCATCATCGAACTTATCGACGACGGCGCGGGGATCAACCTCGAGAAGGTCAAACAGAAAGCGCTCGAGAAGGGACTCATCGCTCCGGAGGATGCCGGAATCCTGACCACCGACCAGGCGGTCGATCTCCTGTTCCAGCCCGGTTTCTCCACTGCCGATACGATCACGGATATCAGCGGCAGGGGAGTGGGACTCGACGTGGTGAGGAGATCCGTCGAAGCCCTGAAAGGGACCATCCGGGTCGAGACAAACCCTGGGCAGGGGAGCCGCTTCGAACTCCTGCTTCCGCCTACCATGGCTATCGTCGATGTCATGATCGTCCGGATTAATGGCAAGCGTCTCGCCATACCGATCAGCAGCATTGTCGAAGTGGCCAATTTCAAACGGGGTTCCACCCACCACATCGGAAAAGGAGAGGCTATACTGCTGCGCGATGAAGTCCTCCAGATATTCTGGCTGAACGATATGGTAGGCCCCTCCGATGCCTGTGAGGTACTTATTGTCGTCCAGTACCAGAAGAGAAAATGTTGTGTTCCTGTCGACATCGTCGAGGGAAAACAGGAAGTTGTCGTAAAGCCCTTGAGCCGCTTCATCGGCAATACGCGGGGGGTCAGCGGCGTTACGATCCTTGGCGACGGCGAGGTCGTACCCGTGCTCGATGTAAATACGATGGTGTAGGAGAAGATCATGAAGTTATCGACTGTTCAGTCCGATGCAATCCAGGAGCTCGGAAACATAGGTGCTGCACATGCAGCGACCACCTTGTCCCAGATGCTGGGGAGTACCGTAGAGATGAGTGTGCCTGCCATCAAGGCAATCGATATTGCAGATCTGGGAACCTACATGGGCGAAGAATCTGCCGCGATGGTGGCGTTCGAGCTCCAGGGCGATATTCCCCATGGAGGATACATAGTCTTTTACATCTCCCGTGAATCCGCAATCCGGCTGACCAATACCATGCTCGGACTGACCGAGATAAACCGTACCATGAACGAGATGGACGAGAGCGCATTGCTCGAAGTCGGCAACATCATGGTCTCGGCATTCCTGGATGCAACCGCTGAACTCCTCGGCTTCATCATGCTCCCGTCGCCGCCGGCACTCAGCCTTGATATGGCGCATGCGGCGATGTCCTCGCTCGTAGCGCAGATGGGGGAGGAGGTAGACGAGGTCCTGCTCTTCTCCACCGAACTTGTCTGCGAAGAACACAAGATCGACAGCGACATCATCATGCTTCCGGAAAGTACCACGCTTGCAAAAATTGTCGAACTGATGGAGAACATGATGAAAGGTATTTGATGAGAGCCCCATGAACGCATTATCCGACCCCGGTTCACCGGATGGACAGACGGCGATGATCGGCATTGGTGAATACCGGGTCGGATCCTTTCCCATGATGACGATAGGCCTTGGTTCCTGTATCGGTCTTACCTTGTACGACGATTCACTGAAAGTCGGGGCGATGGTCCACATCATGCTGCCGGAGAGTTCCGGGCGGAAGGACCGCCCGGGAAAATATGCGGATACCGCAGTCCCGATGCTCCTGAAGGAACTCAATGCTCTCGGCAGCAGGAACAGGTCCGTTGTTGCAAAAATTCCCGGCGGCGCATGTATGTTCGAATATTTCGGCACGAATCTCAATATCGGGGAACGGAATGCTGAGAAAGTAAAGGCTCTCCTGAAGGAATACAATATACCGCTGGTGAAAGAGGATATTGGCGGAAAAGTCGGTCGATCGGTCACGTTCCTTCCCGGGAACGGGGGAATGGTTTCGATCCGGAGAGCAGATGGCACGACCGGCGAACTCTAGGATACTCATCCTTTTTCTCGTCCTGGCGTTCATGGTCCCGGTATCAGCGGATCTCACGAATGTAACCCGTGTCTCTCCCAATGCATCCCCAACCACCGGGCCGGCCCCCTACACCATTGCCCTCTTTATTCCCGAGTCAACGCAGATCCACTCCAACCAGGTCACGGACCTGGTCAGCGACCCCGGGGGGATGTGGTTATCGCGACATCCTTCGGGTTGTCGACCTATAACGGGACATGGTCTACACGGCACATGACCCTCGGCAACATATCGGAAGGCCTGCTGGATGATTATATCACCGCAGTCGAGTACGACCGGGACGGCAATCTCTGGATAGGGTATCCCGACGGCATACAGATCTATGACGGCCGGTATTACCGGACCATCCGCGACCAGCAGCTGCTGAAGGATACCCGGATAAAAGACCTCCAGCGCTGGAATGATGACATGTGGGTTGCCACCGGGCATTCCGGCATCCACCGTTACCGCGACGGGACCTGGACCTGGTTCCAGCCGGATGCCCAAGGCGGGCCCGGGTTCTACGAGGTCTCGGAGATGGCACTGGATTATGCTGCAAATGCATCCCTGATCGCAACGGATTCGGAAGGCCTGTGGATCGTGAGATCCCAAGACGACCCCATCCGCTTTGAATGCATCGCTGCCCGGGATTCAGGCTATGGCCTGCTGGATCGGGTAAAACGCGATCCTGAAGGGGGGGTATATTTCTTCAATGATTCGATGGTTGTGCATTATTCCCCGGGAGTGAACTTTACCCCGGTCCTCACCAGCCAGGATCTCTCTGTCTCAAACCCTGCGATCAATGATCTCGCAGCAGCACCGGATGGAACCTTGTACCTGGCAACGGATCGCGGGATATATCTCTGGAATAACGGGGAAGTCTTCCGGCACCTCGACAGGTTTGAGGGCATCGGCACGTCCTCCGTTGTCCGGACCGTCAACATCGATGCAGAGAACCGGGTCTGGTTTTCCACGCAGGTCAATGTCGGGTATTACCTGGACCGTTCGGGACCTTCAAATCCGGTGCCTATCGAGACAGTCACCCCCGCAACCCCCGGGACCCCGGGTGAGGGAGGCCTGACCCCGGAAACAACCCCGGCATCCGGTACTATTACCCCGGGAGCAACCCCGGCCGGTTCATCTGCACCGGAACCCGTGGGCATTGCCGGCATCATCGACCCACTCGTCCGCGCAGTGAAAAACCTTTTATCGGGCCTCGGCCTGAAATGAGGAATGCGTGGCGCAACTCTCCGGTCCGGGCCGGGCCGGGTTATGGTCCCGGGGGACAAAAAACCGGTGGGCGTCCCGTCCTGATGAGGAGGATATTATCTCTGTTTCTTCTTCAGTTCCACGGCGCAATACTGTTCAATCGTATCGAGAAGCGTCTTTCTGGCCTTCTTAACCCGTATTTCGTCGCTGGCAACAAAATCGTGGGCAATATAACGGAGGGCAGTCGCGTAATACTGGAGCTGCGGGAATTCCTTTTCAAAATCAGCAATCCGGGTCAGGGCTTCCTTGTGCTCACGGTTCAGGAGGTCAAAAGCAAAGTCGAAGAGTTCGATGATATGTCCCGGCATTCCCTTCGTCATCGCCAGTTTGCGAAAACTGTGATAGGTGATCTTTTTGGTAGTGAGGAGGGAGAGTTTGAGCCCGAGATAAATCGGTTCGAGATCATCCGGATATTGTTTGATCAGCTGGTTGACAACACCCGCCGCACCGGCGGCATCGCGGTTTTCCAGTTTGTAGGAGTATATCTCGCGAAGGAAATGGCTGTCCGTGTAAAAACGCTCGGACCCGATATCAAGAAGACGTTTTCGCATCTCCCCGTCATGGGCGAAGGCCGCATTTTTCAGCCCTACCTCAACGAACCATTTCTCGCTCGGGAACCATTCGAGACCGATAAAGATCATCTGCCAGAATATCTTTTCAAGGAACGAGGAGTCGTCGAGCTCCAGTTGTTTCAGTTCGTTCACCGGAGGCTGCTTCCGTGCAAGATTGAGCATCAGTTCCCGGGCCAGGAGCTCCATCTCACCCGGACGGTGGTTCTTGGCCGATTCGTCATCTTTCTTGAACTCGCGGAGCGAGAGCACATAATAACAGTACGCCACGGCAGTGCCGAGTTTTGAGTCAAGGGTGGCATAGCGTTTCAGGAAATCCAGTGCATGGACATGGTCCCCGGACTTCACCAGTCTGAGGCCGATGACAATATTGATGCCCATCTCGGCATTTTTCTTCTTCTTGAAACGGATGGCGTTCGCCATCACCCGTTTCACGTACTCAAAGTCACCGATATTGGTGCTGGTATCAAGGACCTTGAAGGTAATGCTGTCGATGAATTCATCATAGGTCATATCGGGAATGTCGGGAAACGAGTTCTCGAGGGCGGAGATGACATATCCATAAAAAACGGGGAGGTTTGCATCCACTTTTACGGTGTTTCGCTCGATATAGCCGGAAAAATCTTTTTTCAAGAGGTGCAGCTTATCGTACAGAATCGCATCCGAAAGCTTCTCTCCCCGCATGTAGTGAGAATTGCATGTTATAATATTAAAAGATATAGAGAAATTCAGTCTTCATCCTGCGCATAATAATAGAATTCACCCATGGATTTTTGTTCCCGGTCAAGGAACGAATCCGGTTTGTTGATCCGCGGGCGCCCGCTCTGGTCCCTGCGGAACGTGACGTCCAGTTCCCGGAGGAACCGGTTCATCCCGTCCCGCATCCGGAACGGCCCTGAGGCGTTCCCCACAACCCCGGGCTCGCCTTCGAAGACAAGGATCCGTTCGCTGATCATATCGATGAGATAGATGTCGTGGTCGATCACCATGATCCCCACTTCCCTGCCTTCCGCATGGTGCTTGATCATGCGGGTCACTTTCACACGCTGCTCGACATCGAGGTGCGCGCTGGGTTCATCAAGGATGTACAGGTCTGCATCGCGGGAGAGGCAGGCGGCAATCGCCACGCGCTGCAGTTCCCCCCCGCTCAGGGAGTCCACCGGTGACTGGAGAATGGGAACGAGGGTGAGCCCCTCGACGATCTCATGCTGGTACAGCGAGGAATCAAATTTTGTTGTACAACCCCGCAGGAACTGCTCCACGCTGTCAGAAGTAGCCGCCTTGATGTACTGCGGTTTGTAGGATATGCGCAGGGTTGTTTCCACCGCTCCCGACGTGGGGGTTTCGACACCGGCGAGGAGTTTTGCAAAGGTGCTCTTTCCCATACCGTTTGCCCCGACGATCCCCAGCACTTCACCGGCCTTTACCGTACCTCCCCCGACGGTAAGCTGGAATGTGTCGAACTTCTTGGTCATTGCAGGTATGACAAACAGATCCTCGCGCTCCGACCCCTTGTCGTGCGCCCGTTTCTCGAACACCACCTGGGTGTCCCGGAACCTCACGTTCTCTTCGGCAAGGTAGCCTTCGAGGTACTGGTTGATACCCACCCGGACACCCTTGGGGCGGGTGATGATACCAAACACCGCCGGTTTGCCGTAGCCCACGTGGACCGTATCGGCAAGCATATCGAGAATGGCGAGATCGTGCTCCACAATGACAACGGGCCGTTCCGTGGCAAGGTCGCGGATCAGTTTCGCTGCCGCAATCCGCTGGTAGATATCGAGGAACGGGGTGATCTCGTCGAGGAAATAGAGGTCGGCATCGCGCGCAAGACAGGCCGCGATGGCGACCCGCTGGAGTTCCCCGCCGCTGATGGTGCTGATCTCCTGGTCGAGAATCGGATCCAGCTTCAGGACCGGGAGAATTTCAGCAAGCCGGTTCCGTTCATCCGTTGTCTTCAGGAGGTCCCGGACCGTACCGGAGAATACCCGGGGGATATAATCGATGTACTGGGGCTTCGACGCGATCTTCAACGTCTTTTTTGAGACGGTCTGGAGATAGTCGAAGAGTTCCGTGCCTGCATACAGCTTGAGGATCTGTTCCCAGGGGGCCTCGCTGTCGAAGTTGCCAAGGTTGGGGCGGAGCTGTCCTGACAGGATCTTGATCGCGGTGCTCTTCCCGATACCGTTGGCCCCGAGAATGCCGGTGACCTTCCCTTCGACAGGGATGGGGAGACCGTAAAGTGCAAAACCGTTCCTGCCGTACCGGTGGGTAGGGTGCTCGAGTTCTTCCGGGAGGCTGACGATATCGATCGCATCGAACGGGCATTTCTTGATGCAGATGCCGCACCCGACACAGAGTTCCTCTGAGATCTGCGCCTTGCCATCCTCCCCGAGGATCACCGTCTCGTCACCGGTCCTGACGCGGGGGCAGTAGAGGATGCACTCGCTGCCGCATTTCCTTGCATGACAGCGATCCTTGTGGACAATTGCAATTCTCATAGGGACCAGAACAGGGGATGTTACCTGCCGATTGTTGTTACCGCAGGAGCGCTGACGTTGATAAACGTGACCTGCCTGGCAGTGGTATACCCTGCGCCGCTGCTGGCGTTCAATGCAATAGAGAAGTTACCCGTTCCGAACACGTGCGTGGCATTTTGTGCCGTACTCCAGGAGACAGGAGTGTTGTTACCTGTCACGTCGGTGAACGACCAGTTCCAGGAAGTCAGGGGATTCACTGAGGTGTCGTTGAACTGGACGGTGAGGGGGGCAGTACCTGAGGTGACGCTGGCGGTGTAGATGGGGACGGTGCCGACAAAACAGGTCAGCAGGATCGTCCAGGTCATAAACCAGAATGCAAAGGTCATGAACCCCTGGTAAAACCAGTCCTTCATCCCGAGTCCCGAGCTGTCCATGCCCATGAGGACGAAGAGGTGTTTCTGGAGTACAACACATGCCAGCATGAACATGAACCCGAGAAACCCGTCGTTCTGCAAGCCGGTGGTATCCGGGACGCTGCCGAAATAATAGGAGAGCAGCCCGGCAAGGATACCCAGGAGGGACGCCGAGAGAGTCCGCTTGATGCGATTGATATGTTCCGCCTGTTTATCCGCCTTGGTTTTTGGCTTTTTTCCCTGGACAGGTTTCCCTTCCGTACTGTCTTCGCTCATCCGCAACACCAGTTGTCTTACAACTATGTTCTCCAAGCCATATCTAATTTGGTTTGCCTGTTCCCGTTCCCGTTTCCGTATCGATTATACGTTTATTTAGGTTCCGGCAGCTAATATCTGTCCGGATATATCCTATGGCGTCCGAACAGGGGATGAGCGGCATCGATGTCAGGGCGATGGCATCTGAGTTATCCGGAAAGCTGCCGCTCTGGATCGACAAGGTCTACCAGTTCGATACGCGGACGCTCGCCATCCGGCTCAATGGTGAGAATAAGACAAAATATACCCTGATCATCGAAGCCGGGAGGAGGGCGCACCTTGTCCGGGCCCTGCCCGAGCCCCCGAAAAACCCTCCCCAGTTTGCCATGCTCCTCCGGAAATACCTCTCCGGTGGAAAAGTACTAGCCATCCGCCAGCACGGGCTCGAACGCATCCTCATCTTCGATATCGGGAAAGGGGACCGGGTCTATCACCTCATCATCGAGCTGTTCGATGAGGGTAATGTCATCCTCTCGGATGAACGGTACACGATCATCAAACCCCTCCGGCACCACCGGTTCAGGGACCGCGAGGTCATACCGGGCGTTGAATACCACCTCTGCAGCACCGATCCCACGGCTACCCCGGAGAACCTTGCTGCCTTTCTCGCAACCGATGACCGGGACCTTGTCAGGTCGCTTGCGATAGGCTGCATGCTCGGGGGGATGTATGCAGAATATATCTGCAGGGAGGCGGGTCTTGACAAAACCCTTCCCGCACCCTCCGCTGATCCCGGGGCGGTCTTTCATGCCGTGCAGGAATTGCTTGACCGTGTCGGGCATGCCCGTTCACCGGTGATAGCAGCAAAGCACTGCGAGCCTGTTGACCTGTGGGACGGGAACGGGACAACGGCATTTTCCACGTTTTCGGAAGCCCTCGAAACGTTTTTCCCGATGACGAAGGCCGAGAAAAAAACAGCGGCCCGGCCGAAAATCCCCAAGGAGGACCGCATCCGCCTCCACCAGGAAGCAGCCATAAAAAAATTCGACCGGAGCATTGCACAGGCAGAGGAGATCGCGAACGCCATCTACGAGAACTACCAGTTCATCGCCCGGCTCATCACCGCGCTTGATACGGCGAGCAGGAGACTTTCCTGGCAGGAGATGGAAAAACACATCAAGGATACCCCCTCCGCTGACGCAAAAAAGATCGTGGCGTTCTACCCGGGCGAAGCCGCCGTTGAGGTCGATATCGGGAAACGGGTGAAAATTTACGTGCACGAAGGCGTGGAACAGAATGCCGGCCGGTACCATGACGTGATAAAAAAATTCCGGAGAAAAAAGGCCGGTGCCCTGGTAGCGATGAAGACCGTAGCCGTCCGGAAACAGACCCGGAAACGGGAATTCATTCCCATGAAGAAACTCTGGTACCACCGTTTCCGGTGGTTTGTCACGAGCGACGGGGTCGTCGTGCTTGGCGGGCGCGATGCCACGCAGAACGAGGAACTGGTCAAGAAATACATGGCCGGGGGGGACCTGTTCGTCCACGCGGATGTCCACGGGGCGAGCGTGGTCCTCGTCAAAGGGAAGACGGAGCGGATGGACGAGGTCGCCCAGTTCGCCGCTTCCTACTCCGGAGCATGGCGGAGCGGGCACTTCTCTGCCGACGTGTACAGTGCGCTCCCGGCACAGGTCAGCAAGACTCCCGAAACCGGGGAATACGTATCCCGGGGTTCGTTCATTGTCCGGGGAGAGCGCACCTATTACCGGAACGTCCCCCTCGCCGTGGGTATCGGTCTCATGCTCGAATCCCATGCCGCAGTGATCGGCGGCCCCCCGGCGGCTGTCAGGGAAAAGACAACCGCATATGTCGAGCTCAGGCCCGGGCAGTTCGAACCAAATGATGCAGCAAAGAAAGTCCTGCGCATCCTCAAAGGAAAACTTTCCGACGATGATGTCAGGGCACTCAAAGGGGTCCTGAACACCGAGCAGGTGGCTGCATTCACCCCTCCCGGCGGGTCGGATATCGTGGGGCACCATGAAGGCTGAGTACTGCGAGATGAGGAACAATACCGGTGAGATACGCCTCCTGCCGGAGAGCATCGATGACCTGTGGCACCTCCGGCATATCATCGGCCCAAAAGACCTGGTCTTTGCCACGACATTCCGGAGCGTCGACGCCGCAAGCGACAAGATACGCCCGGAGAAAGTGGAGAAGCGGCCGGTCCGTCTCGGGATCCGGGTTGACCGCCTGGAATTCTCCGGGCATGGCATCAGGCTCCGGCTCACCGGGACGATCGAACACGGCGTGGACGAGGGGGCCTTCCACACGATCAACGTGGAGACCGGGTACGAGATCTCCGTCATAAAACAATGGCGGCAGGTGGATCTCGAGCGGATCGAACGGGCGGTGAAGGCATCGGTCTTCGGCGTTATCCACATCCTGACAATAGAAGAAGGGGAAGCGGAACTCTTCCGGCTCCGCCAGTACGGGCCGGAGAGCGTGATCACCATCACCTCAGGCAGCGGCAAAGGCGCGGAGACCGAATCCCGCAGGGGGTTTTTTGACCAGATCCTTGCGGCAATTACAGAATTATCCGGTCCCCTCATCATTGCCGGCCCCGGTTTTATCAAGGACGACTTTGCCGGATATGCAAGGAGCCGGGACAGTCCGCAGGCAGGCCGTGCGATCATCGTAGAGACACGGCGGATCGGTCGGGGAGCGGTCCAGGAAGTGATCGGCAGGGGGGCGCTCGACAAGCTGATCGGCGACCTCCAGCTCTCCCGGGAAGTGAAGGTGATGGAGGAGGTGCTGCTCAGGATCTCAAAGGGCGGTGCCGTCGCATACGGCCGCAGTGAAGTCGGGGAGGCGATAGGTTTTGGTGCTGCAGAACAGGTCTTGATTTCCGATACGCTCCTGCGTGACCGGGAAGTCATGGCCCTTGTCGAGAAGGCCGAGGCGATGAGGGCCTCGGTCGTCGTCCTCTCCTCATCGTTTGAACCCGGTGAGCGCCTTGTGGCGCTCGGCGGGATCGCGGCATTACTCAGGTATAAGACGGCGGGGTGAGATTCACGGGGGGTCTTCCGGCAGGATCTTTGTTATGTACCACGCATGGACGGCAAGGAGGATGTACACGGAAAGGAGCAGGGCGTACGTGACGGAAGCACCGCCGATCTTGAACAGCCAGACCGTGACCGTGATATCGATCTGGAAGATCATGATCCCCCACCACTTGCCCAGATACCCGTACCCAAGACCCGGCAGCATGAAATTCAGGAAACCGGCGATCAGCGGGCTCTTGCTGGCGCGGGGACGCAGCAGGAGGGCCCGGGGCATGGCTGACGGGGGCACTCCGCATTTCTGGGAGGCACGGGCGGCCTCCCAACGGACCTGCCGGTCTTCATCGCCGAGGGCCCGCAGGAGGACCGTGCCGGCATCCCGGTCGCCGATCTCCCCGAGCACACGGACCGCCTGAATCCGGACTTCGCTGTCCTGGTCCCCGAGCAGGTTGGTGAGTGCAGGAAGGGACGCATGCCCCAGATCCTTCAGTCCCGTCCAGTCCTGCATGCCCGCATAATACCAGGCCCATGCCTCGTCCCCGCCGGGCTTGTACCCGTTTTTGATGAGGGAGAGCGCTGATCCGTACCGCACGTACTTATCGCGGTCCTTCAGCGATTCGAGCAGGGCGCCGTTGGCTGATGAGTCCCCGGTCTCGCCGATGGCGATCGCGGCCTGCCAGCGGACCTCGCTGCTCGTATCTTTCAGCATACGGACCAGCGACGAGACGGCACGGGGATCGCGGATCTCCGCAAGGGCACTGATGACCCCCAGTCGTACGTCACGGTTCTTTTTACTGAGAGCCGCTACCAGGGGCCCGGTCGCTTCCGGACCGATAGTGCCCAGCGCATGAACCGCATCGGTTACGAGTGCCTGGTCCCGCGATCCAAGGAGACGGATAAGGCCTGCACAATCCCGGTCACTGATCATGCGCCGGATATCGGGTTTTTTCTGCAGGATTCGATCAGGGACCATGGGGTTACCTCACTGTCGTTCGGCGGCCAAACGGGCCGTATAATACGTATGCAGGGCAATGACTGCCGTGATTGGGTATGCAATGAGATAGGGAAGGAACGGCCCCATCTCCAGCTGGGCAAGCACAATGACCGACATATAACTCATGAAGACCGGAAAACCCCACCATTTCCCCAGATAATTGTACCCGATCCCAAGGAACAGGAAATTGAGGATCGCGGCTGCCGCAGGATCGGGCCCGGTCCGTTCGCGTTTCACGAGGACACCGGGAAGATGATGGGCTTCTATCCCGCTGTCCATGGCAGCCAGCACCGCATTCCACCGGACACCGGGGGTACGGTCCGTGAGGGCAGGCTGGAATACGTCCAGGGAATGCGAAACTCCCGCCTGCCCGAGCAGGGCCGAGACCGCGTTCCGGGTTGCAGGATCGTCGGCCCGGTACATGTCCGTCAGCGGGGCTGCCGCGGCAACTCCGAGCCTCCGGATACCGTCCCAGTCCTGTAGTGCGATAAGATTGTACACGGTATCCGCATCCGTCCCCGGTGTCCAGCCGAGCTGCCGGAGGGCAATCGCGGCGCTGTACCGGATATACCGGTTCTTGTCGCGCAGACCTTCGACAAGGGGGGGGATGGCCCCGGCCAATCCACTCCCACCGAGCGCTATGGCGGCAGCCCACCGTACTTCGGTGAGCGGGTCCTTTTTCAGAACACCGGAAAGGGGTTGGACTGCACGGGGGTCACGTGCAGACCCGAGCACTTCAACGGCACCCAACCGCACCGGGACCTTGTTCGAATGCAGGGCTGCCACGAGGGCGGGAACCGCAGCACTGCCTGATTCGCCAAGTACCCGGGCTGCCTGTTCGCGGACATGCAGATCCGCATGTCCGAGCAGGCGGATGAGTGCCGGAACATTCCCCTGCTTCTTCAGGTATTCAATATCCGGGAGTCGTCTCCCCGGGATCCCGAGCTGCATGGTGAAGGCTCTTCTCCTGATGTGAGTATGACGAATGGATGTTATCAAATTTGCGGAGTACTTTTTAAAACAGCCGAAGCCGCAGGAGAACATTCAGGAAGTTTCATGATATAAAATATGATCTTCCTATTGCGCAGGTTTTTCCGGTTTTTTTAATATCCGCCACGTCGGCCGGTCGTTTCATTGCAACTTTTGTCCGCATTTTCTCATGAGGTATTGAGGATTACCAATAACCGATTATTTCGTGTGATTGTCTATCCTTAAAAAAAAAGAATATCGATCGGTCAATTACTGGATTGTTAATCCATTTGCGAGCGATCCCAGAACAGTCCCGCTCGAATCCACTGCTGACACTGTCCATACACCCGTAGATCCTGCGGGTAATGTAAACCATACAGAGGCCGACATTGAATTGTCTGCTAGATAATTCGATGATGTAATTGTACTACTGCCGCTCTTTGTAAGGGTAATAGACGAAGGGGCTGACAGGTTCGTCCCGGTCATCGTAAACTTCTGATAGGTCTCCAGGCCCGCTGTCGTAAGGGGCGAGGGAGAGATACCAATTATTGTCACAGTACTTGCGGCAGTCGTCGTACCCGTCGTAGTCGTTGTCGCGGTGGTGCTGCCCTCGAGGATAGTAAATGAGGTCTTGTACTGGTAATACTGTCCATCAGGGTTGGTAACGAGAATATCCCAAACCCCGGGTGATGTACCTGAAGGGATGACAAATGTGCAGGTGATAAGGATGGGCGATGTGACACTTACAGACGTCGCAGGAATGGACGATTCCCCGGTTTTTACCAGCGCCACCGTTGCCCCGGACTGGAAACTCTGGCCATCCAGTTCTGTTATCGATACCGTTGTCCCTGCATGCCCGGTGAGAGGACTGATACCTGTAACCCGTGGCGGTGGCAGGACCGTTGGTGCTGCTGTGGTGGTCACGGACGGGGTTTGCGTGGTCGAGACGACGACCTGTGTTGCAGCCGCGGTCGGAGTTCCGGTGGGCACTGCTGACACCGCAACATTGCCGACTTTCTCGGTATAGACCTGTTCAATGATCGACCGGCTTACTCCTGCTGAACTGGAGTCGATACGGTGGCCCCAGCTCCCGTCGCTGTTGGGGTAGATATAGGCCCGGACGTATTCGTCGGTTGCGGGATCGTAGCTGATGATCAGTATGGCTGCACCCGTGGATTTCGGGTTTTTAAGGATATCGCCGGCAACGTAGAGCGCAGATGAAGAGGCAGTAGTTGTCGTAACCTCCGCTTGTCCGGAGGTGGCGGTCGAAGACGATGAATCTGAACATCCTGCAATGCAGGTGCAGGTGACGAGGAGTACCAGCAGTCCCAGGAATAGTAGTGATGACTTGTCCATAGTGCTATGTTCTCCTGTTTATTATTAAAAATCGGTGCTCAGTGCCGAAGAACGAATGATGTGTGCCCGGTCATTCCCGGAAACGGGTTGCCGGGTCACCGGGACAGGGCCCATGTCGCGAACAGGACTTTCGTCAGCAGGCCCACGGAAGGACGGAACGGTGATACTCTCGTTGCCGGGCATGAACGCTGCTGAACACGAGATTAAAAAAAATTATTCTTCTTTTGTTTCAGGTTTCTTTTCGGGTTTCTTATAGCTCTCGACCAGGACAATTTCGGCAATGCCCCTGATCAGCTCAAAGCCCTCGTGGATGATCCGTCCGCGCCAGAGGAGCCAGCGGCGGTCATAGCTGATACCCGGCGGGAGGGTCACGGTCGCCTTCCCGTCATCCAGTGCAACCTCCATCTCCCTGCCTGCATACAGACGGACGAGGCCTTTCAGCTGTTCGACCGGATCGGTCACCTTCTCCTCGATCTTGTAGTGATAGGTGAGGGTCTGGCCGGCGAGGGGCGCATTGAAGTCGACGATGACCCGGGACCCGATCACATCGACGACCGTCCCCTCTCCCTGTTCATCGATCTTCACCGGCATGCCGCGGACCGGCTTCTTGTCAAACTTGTTCTTCGGGTAGGACTGGATCTTCTTCGGGTCGCGCTCGCCGAAGGCCTTCCCGGGCTCGACGCTGACCGTCCCTTCCGCTCCCGCCTTCCTGCCGACAAGTTCCTCGTCGAGACCGGCGATAACGTGTTTCTGGCCGACACAGACCGTGACCGGGCCATACACCGCGTTCTCGCTGTGGATACCTGCAGCCTTCGCTTCGGCCTCATCGGTGGTATCAAAAACCTTTCCTCCGACGCTGCCGGTGTAGCTGAGCCTGATAAAATCTCCTTCTTTTATAGCCATGGTTCACCTGACTATATTAAGTCGTAATCAATACAGATAAAAGGTGTGGCACAACCATGCTCGAAGTCGAACTGAAAGTCAGGATACCGTCGCTCGACCCGGTCCGTGAGCAGCTCAATTGGAAGAACGCCCGGTTCCGGGGCAGGGTGCACGAGCATGATATCTATTATAATGCCCCCCACCGGGATTTTGCCCTGACGGATGAGGCAGTGAGGGTCCGGTACTCCGACGACCATGCCGTCGTGACCTACAAGGGCCCCAAGATAAAAAAATTCGGCCTCAAGGCCCGCGAGGAACTGAATTTTGGCGTGGAATCCGGCACGGCCTTCGAGACCATGCTCCTCCGGCTCGGCTTTGAGAAAACGACCGAAGTGAACAAGTGGCGGGAGAACTACACGCTCGGCGCAGCATCGGTCGCTCTCGACACGGTCGATGAGCTGGGGACCTTTGCCGAGATTGAAGTAATCGCTAAGGACGAGAACGAGAACCCCACGGAACAGATCGGGAGGATTGCAAAAGAGATTGGGGTGGAAGGGGAGCCAATTCTTGAATCGTACCTGGAACTGCTGCTGGCCAAACGATCGGAAAAATAATTTGGATCTTTTGAATCATAAAATCAATTTTAACAAATATAATCGCCCCCCTTTTGCGCCTCCGAATGGTTCATCATAACCATGAGGATGAGAAGAACCCATCAGGGTTCTTCGAATATAACCAGACTCGAAGAATTATTCTGATTCTTCTCGTGTCTCATCTCTGATGAGATTCGACATCCCCCGAGGGGGACGGGGCGCATTGCGATGTCGCCAGAACAGGTAATACGGCACCATCGCAATCGGGGGTGCCTCACCGGCGGGGTTCGAGCGGTTCATCAGAAGCACGAGAATGAGAAGAACTCGCAAGAATTCTTCGAAGCATGTCCATAGGTCGAAGAACCATTCGGGTTCTTCTCCTGTCCCATCTCTGATGAGATTCGACACCCCCAAGAGCGTTTTAGAGAAAACAAATGATTTCAACAGAACATCTTGTGAAATTTTAATAAGAAAAAAAATTTTACGATTGGCTGACCTGTTCGCAAACTGCTTCGGACTACGGTTGCCCTATACCGTCAGCAGTTCAATCCTGATATCCCGTGCATCGTTCCCGAAGTGGAGCATGGCACAGTGCCCGTCCATCGCCGGGCCGGGGTTGACGATTTTCACCCCGTCCAGATCCATCACGCCACGCTGTTCGTGGATGTGGGCACAGCAGACCAGGTCGAAGGACTTCATGTGTCTCCGGATCGACTGGCTGCCCACGTGCTCCCCGTTGGCCTTGTCGAGGGTCTCGTAGGGCGGGGCATGGCAGAGGAGCACGTTGTGGACCGTCTTCTCCATCTTGTTCATCGCGCTGTGCAGCACGTCATCGATCTGCTTGTCGGTCAGCTCGAACGGTGTGCCGAAGGGGGTCGGGTTCGACCCGCCCACGCCAACGATGGTCATCCTGCCAAGGTTGATCTGGGCCCCGTGCATGCTCACGGTGTCGGAGTGTTCGAGCGTCTCGAGGATCTCACGCGGGTCGCAGTTGCCGGGCACTGCAAAACACGGCACGTCGATACGTGAGAGCACGTCATCGACCGCGTCAACGGGACCCATATTGGTGATATCGCCTGCAATAAATACCGCTTCTGGAGAGAGCTCCAGAAATGAATCAATTTTACCGAATTGACCATGGAGATCTGCTATCAATAGCACATCTTTCATGGTATATCATTTGAAGGGCGTCTAAAAAACCTTATCTCAGGATCGGTCCACGAACCGGTCAGTCTCCCCGTCAAGGCCAGGTTTCCGCAGAGTTTTTCCGTTTCTGTCAGGAGAGGTCGCGCGGCTGTCCCGGCAAGGGGGGTCCCGGGGAGCGGGATGAACCGGTGGACGTGGACGTTCCCGGAGCGTGCGACCCAGTGGATCAGGTCGAGGGTGGCACGCTGGTCATCGTCCGTCTCGAACGGGAGCCCGACAATGAAGTCCACGACAGGCGTGAGTGCGAAGTCCCGGCACAGTTCTACGGCACGGATCACATCGGCGGTCGTGTGCCCGCGGCAGAGCTGCCTGAGCACATCGTCGCTGCCGGACTGGGCGCCGAAGTGGAGTCTTTTGTTCGCGCAATAGCGGTTGACGAGCGTGAGGGATTCCTCGCAGACAAACTCCGGGCGCACCTCGCTCGGGAACGTCCCGAAGAAGATCTCGTGCCGGCACCGCCGGAAGAGATGTTCGATCTTGTCGAAGCGGGGGCGGATACCGTCAGAACCGTAGGCAAAGGCATTGGGGGTGACAAAACGCGACTGCCGGTGGCGGTCCGCATACTTCGCAACCTCGTCGATCGAACGGTGCCTCATGCAGTGCCCGAAGATCTGCGGGGTCTGGCAGTAGCCGCAGGAGAACGGGCATCCCCGCGAGATCTCGATATACCCTTTGTACTCCGAGAATGCCGGGTACGCATCCAGCCGTACCCCGGTATCTGCCGGCCGGTAATAATCACCGGTCATCACGCCGGGTATCCTCCCTTCCCCGCCATCCCGGAGGTCTTTGAGGAGGCGGGGGAGGGTATACTCCCCCTCGCCGACGATGACATAATCTGCATATCCCGCCACCTCGCGGGGGCAGGCTGTCGCGTGCGGCCCCCCGGCAATGGTGAGACAGCCTGCGCCGGCGATCTCGTCGCGGTACCGGGCTGCGCTGACCGACGTGAGGCTGTAACAGGTCACGTCATCGGCCGGGCCCTCTGCCGGGGTAAGGACAACGCCTTCCGTTTCACAGGCGGCATGGAGTACAGCAAAGGAGTTCCGTGCCGCATGGATCAGCCGCCAGTTGACCTGCATGGTGAACGAGTTATTGAACGTAATGGTTTTAAAAAAGGAGTGTCCTTGGGAATCCTGTCCGGCTAATGCTGCCGGTACGGGCTGAGGACATCGGCGACTTTGTACGTCTGGCCGTTCATCTCCGATGCATAAACAACAACCCGGTCGGGCTTATCGGGATCCTTGGTTCCCTGGAGAGTGACGTCATCGCCCTTGTTCTTGCCTATTTTTGCGGTCATAACCTGTCCGTCAGAACGGTAGAGTGTGACGTCAATGGATGATACCAGGTCCTGACCCTTACCGCCATCAAAAACGACCGGGATCGTCCCGTCGTAGACTTTTTCCTGGACAGTGACACTGACATAATTATTATCGGGCATCGCGTCGGTAGGCGAGGGAACGAGATTATTTGCTGCTGATGCAGAACCGGCATAGGAACCTGACGCGGAGGTGGCGGTACCCGATGGGCTCTGGGTACCGGTACATCCGGCCAGAATGATCACTGCACAGAGGAGGGCAATCACCGGAATTGTGATAGAATGCTGCATACCAGAACATGAGACCCGGGCTTACTTTATCATTGCGCTCCCATCCCTCACCGGGGAACCGGATCAGGCTTCCTCAAGTTCCCCTTCGTACTCCATCCCGCCGCTGTCCCCGTCAACCGTTACCGTGACGGAGTCTTTCAGCCGTGCAAGGGGGACACTGATCCGGTCGATCATGGGTATCCGGCCGATGATCGCACCGGTGGCGATGATCGCTTCTGCCTCGGCATTGATGATCGCCGCGGGGGCATGGCCGTTCTGGCTCAGAGCGTACAGCACGTAGGAGCCGACCGTTGACCCTTTCCCGTAGGGGAAAGCAAGGACCCTTCCCGCAATGCCGGTACCTTTCAGGGGGTGGCCTTTCTCCACGATAATCCCCGTCTCCGGGTCAACGCCGGAGAGGAACGAGATCGGGGCCGGGCTGACCAGCAGCCGGCCTCTTCCCCGTCCCCGCGATATCCCTCTTCCGCTGATATGCAAAATCACACCACATAAATGGTTGAAGATGAAGATATAAGAGTGATATGGAAGAGACTGCCGTCAATCATTCTGCATCTTCCGGTGAACTCAAGTACCAGATCCAGCTCAACGAACTCGAGGCTGCGCTGCTCGACTTCAAGGTAAAAACCGACGAGCTCCAGAAGGAGAACGGCCAGCTGAAACGCGAGAACAACCAGCTCAAGCGCATGCCGCTCTTCGTTGCCGTGGTCGTCGATATCCTGGAAAACGGAGAGATCTACCTCCGCCAGCAGGGGAACAACCAGGAGTACCTCACGAACGCCCCCGAAGAACTCCGGCCTCTCCTGAAGCCCGGGGCGAAGGTCGCAGTCAACAACGCGCTCTCGATCGTGAAAGTGATAGGCAACATCTACGACTCCCGCGTCCGCATCATGGAGCTGGAGGAGTCGCCTGAGATCTCGTATGCGCAGGTCGGCGGGCTTGCCGACCAGATCAAGGAAGTGCGCGAAGCCGTGGAGTACCCCCTGACCCGCCCCGAGATATTCCGCCGCATCGGCGTGGAGCCCCCCAAGGGGATCCTGCTGTACGGTGCCCCGGGGACCGGGAAGACCCTGATCGCCAAAGCCGTTGCCCACGAGGCAAAAGCAACGTTCATCCGGATGTCGGGAAGCGAGCTGGTCCACAAGTTCATCGGCGAGGGGGCCGGGCTCGTCCGGGAACTCTTCCAGCTGGCCCGCGAACGTGCCCCTGCCATTGTCTTCATCGACGAGATCGATGCCGTGGGCAGCATGCGGACGAACGACGGGACGAGCGGGAGCGCGGAGGTCCAGCGGACCCTGATGCAGCTCCTCGCCGAGATGGACGGGTTCGACAACCGGGGCGACGTACGGATCATGGCTGCCACCAACCGTGCGGACATGCTCGACCCGGCGCTCCTGCGCCCGGGCCGGTTCGACCGCCTGATAGAGATACCGCTCCCCGACCGCGACGCACGGCTCCAGATCCTGAAGATCCACTCCCGTAAGATGAAACTGGGCAGCGTGGACATGGATGAGATCGCGCTCGCGACCGAGAAGGCCACCGGCGCAGAGCTCGAAGCGGTCTGCCGCGAGGCCGGGATGATGGCTGTGCGCCGCGATGCTGCGCATGTCGAGATGACCGACTTTACCGAGGCAGTACGCAAGGTGAAGAACGAGACCGTTGCCGATACCCGCATGTATACCTGAACCCTGAACCATGCGATACCCGCCCGATACTGTCCGGAGACAGGGATGAATGTCCTCCTGATCCAGCGCGAAGGGACCGATCTCCACCACACCCTCTTTTCCTCAGAGACCAGCAGGATGGTGCTGCGGTTTTACCACCCGAAGAAGATGCCCTGCGGGGTGTACATTTCCTGCGCATCGCTCAGCAGCGCACTCTCCCTTGTAGCGGAACTCCGCTGGTATATCCGGCGGTACGTGCGCGAACCTCTGTTCGGGTGGGAGAAAGGGATCTACTTCACCCACCAGCTGGCACAGGACGTCTACTATGAGCGGACGGCAGTGCTCGGACCGGGGTGGCCGTACCGTAAACTCTACGGCTTCCGCGACGGGAAACTGGTGAGCACGGTCCCCATGTCGCCCGGTTCCACGGTCGGGGAATACCACCAGGAATACATCGGTGCCGACAGGACGATCGAGATCTGGTGCACGGAGGACGATGTGGAAGAGGGCGAGCTGGTGGCAGGACCTGAGGACGCTGATGTGAATTCGTCACCCGGGCCGGCCAGGTAACCGGTCCGGACTGCCGGTGACAATCCTGCTCTGAAGCGATAACCATCCCACTCCTGATGACAGTGACAACGGAAAAAAAGAGAGATTGTTTCCCCATGGTCAGTATAGGGGCTCTTTCCCGAGGTACCAGCCGACGGCCAGGCACACGATGACCAGCACCAGGACCGGCAGCCCTTCGCAGGCCCGCAGGAAAACCCGGCAGTTATCCGACATTTTCATTCCGTTCATCTTACCTGCTCCCTTTGAATTCCACAGTACCCGGAATACACGGCATGGAGGACCCTGCTGATCGTTTCCCGCTGGTCTGTCGTGGGGGGATGCTGCTTGTCGCAGAGTGTTGTCTCGATCTGCCGGATCACGTCGCCTACATTGGTCATCTGCCGTGTCACCGTTCCTGTCGTACACAGCAGTATTTCGCAGACACGATATATATTGGTCAAATGGCGGGAGGTGGTTTGTGCTACCGGCAGGGGGGTGCATTGAACCTGCAGGTTACCGGAAAAAAAGATCCGGTCTTCCCGGTGTCCGGAATAAAAAGGGGGATTTACGCGAACATCGCGCCTTCGGTATCTACCGGGCCGCGGTTGAAATCAAGGGCGACTTTGTCGATGGCGGCCACGAAGTCCGCGTGCGTGATCGCCGGCCGCTCCTTCCGGATCGCAAACATGCCGGCTTCCATGCAGACCGCCCTGAGGTCCGCCCCGTTCTTCCCCTCGGTCAGCTTGGCCACTTCCTTGAGGTTGACATCGTCGTCAACCGTGAGCGCACGGCAGTGCACCTTGAGGATGGAGAGCCGGCCGTTCTCGTCCGGGAGGGGGATCTCGATGATGCGGTCGAACCGTCCCGGGCGCAGGAGCGCCTTGTCCAGGATGTCGATCCGGTTGGTAGCGCCGATGATCTTCACGTCGCCCCGGTTCTCGAAACCGTCCATGCCGGCAAGGAGCTGCATGAGCGTGCGCTGGACTTCGCGGTCACCGGAGGTGTTCGCCTCGGTGCGGCTCGCCCCCACCGCATCGATCTCGTCGATGAAGATGATGGTCGGGGCCTTCTTCTTCGCTAAGTCGAAGAGCTCCCGGACGAGCCGTGCCCCTTCGCCGATATATTTCTGGACCAGCTCCGAGCCCACGACCCTCATGAAGTGGGCGTTCGTCTCGTGGGCCACGGCCTTTGCCAGCAGGGTCTTTCCCGTGCCCGGCGGGCCGTGGAGCAGGACGCCCTTCGGGGGATCGATCCCGATCCTGAGGAAGAGCTCGGGCCGTTTCAGCGGCAGTTCCACGGCCTCCTTGATCTCGTTGATCTGCTTGTCAAGCCCCCCGATGTCCGCGTAGTTCTCCTGCGGGGAGTCCACCAGTTCCATGCCGTAGACCTGTGCATCGAACGAGCTTGGGAGCAGTTCGACGATGGCCAGCGACTGCTGGTTCAGCGTGCACCGGGTCCCGGGCTTGAGGTCCTCCGGGGTGATGGACGGGGAGCTCCGCACGAGGAACCGTGGTCCCGCGCTGCTCCGCACGATCACCCGCGAAGCATCGACTACGTCCGTGATCGTACCGATGATCAGGGGCGGGCTCCGGAGCTGTTCGCTCTCGCTCTTGAGCTTGCGCACTTCCCGCTCGTACCGGATCTTCTGGGTCTCGATGTACCGCTTGTCCGCCTCGACCTGCCGGAGCTGTTCGCGGAGCTCGAGGTTGCGGGATTCGAGGTTGCCTACGCGTTCCATCATCTGGACTTCGAGATCGTGCTTGTCATTCTCGATCTGGCCCAGCTGCTCGCGGAGCTGTTCGGACAGCGTACCGGTACAACCGGTACAGCTCTTCGGGCGTCTGAGGTTCCGTGGACTGATGGAGGGTATCGGCCATCTCGTGCCTCAATTAGTGATATAGGGAAACTGCATATAAAGTGTTTGTGAGGAGGCAACCGTCAGACCGGGCCGGAAGCGCCGCTCTGGAGTGGGCATTTATAGTCCGGGAACGACCTTCTTGTGAGATTATGCAGTGTGAAATGTGCGGAGAAACCATTCGCGGAACGCCCAAGCTCGTGCGGGTCGAGGGGGCCGAGCTGCAGGTCTGCAGCAAGTGCGAGAAGTTCGGCACCGAGGTCCAGCAGGTGCGGCGCACGGACATCGCCCGCCCGGCCGCTCCCCGGCAGGGCGCACCGAAGGCCCCGGTTGCAGTCCCGGCTGCATACCGGAAGAGGGACCTGTTTGATTTTATCGAAGGCGATATTGTCGATGACTACAACGAGCGGATCCGGCACGCACGGATGGAGAAGGGGCTCTCCCAGAAAGAACTCGCCATGCAGATGAAGGAGAAGGAGCACCTCATCCAGAAGATCGAGAACCATGACCTGATCCCCGAGGAGAATGTCCGGAGGAAACTGGAGAAGGTCCTCGGCATCCGGCTGATCGATACCCCGGCGCCGGAAGCGGAGAAGAAAGTGCCCGGCACGCTCGCCCCCACGCTCGGCGACCTGACGGTCATCAGGAAAGCCAGGAAATAACGATGCCCTGCCGGTTGAATTCACCGGTGACGGGAATCCCGGCGGATTACGTAAGGGATATATATATATGCGACAAACTCCTTTCCCGCTTAGGGATGCTGGTTTAGGTAAGTGTCCACTATCGTACCAAGGTGTATAGATGAATTCAAAGACGTCCAATGACAAGGGGTTCACCGGCCTCGAGGCAGCGATTGTGCTGATCGCATTCGTTGTCGTAGCGGCAGTATTCTCATACGTTGTGCTGGGTGCCGGGTTCTTCACCACCCAGAAGGCACAGGAGACTGTTCACACCAGTGTCCAGCAGGCAAGTTCGACCCTGGATATCGTAGGGAATGTGTATGGAACAGCGCCGGGAGCGACAGGCTCACCTTCTGATACGATCCAGTTTATCAACTTCAGCCTGGGACTGGCCCCCGGCGGAACGCCGATTGATTTCGAGAAGCTGGTGATCGTGTACAGCAACTCGACCAGTCTGATGACCCTGAAAAACCAGACAAACGTAAACCCGGCAACACAGGAACCGGTAGTCGGTGGCTGGGCAATTACCCAGATCCAGAATGCGCCCCAGTCCAACCCCACCCTGCTCCTTTCGTCAAACGAGCAGTTCACCATCAGCTGCAATATCGGCGGCATCCCCCGGAACAGCCAGATTACCGTTGAAGTGAGACCTGCTGTCGGCGCAGCGTTCACGATTACCAGGACCATACCTCCCGCTGTACAGGCAGTCAATATCCTCTACTGATCTCTTTTTTCCTCCGACAGATACCGGGTACCATGGGCATCGGCAGTACGGGCCCGTCCGGCAGGTCCCTTACGGGCGTCCCACCTGATGACTGCCAGCCAGGCAGGCGGATCGCGGTGGTGAAACCTGTCCGCATTGAGTCACCGGAAGAGATCAAATTGGAAAGCAATAATAACGTTAAATAAACTATACTTTAACGGCCCTTAAATCCAGCGATTCTATAGAGACTATAGATACGGTTATTTTGGACCACAGGTGTGCAAGAATGAGTGAAATTTCCCGATCATCAAAGAAGGTTTCCAGCCTGAAACGAAACTTCGGTATCGCACTGGCGATCGCTGTCTTCATCATCAGCCTGGTTCTGGCAGCGGGGTGTACCAGTCCATCGCCATCCGCAACAACCGTAGCTGCAACAGTAGCAGAGACCAGTACCACCGCAGCCCCGGTGAGCGAGGCAACAACAGCGGTAAGCGCTCCGGCTGCGAATGTGACAGCGGCCCCGGCTGCGAGCATGACTGCAACTATCGCCGCAAATATGACAGCGGCCCCGGCTGCGAACATGACCGCTACTATCGCCGCAAACATGACTGCGGCCCCGGCTGCGAACATGACCGCTGCTATCGCCGCAAACATGACTGCGACCCCGGCTGCGAGCATGACCGCTGCTATCGCTGCAAACGTTACTGCGACCCCGGCTGCGAGCATGACCGAAGGCAACTCTACGCCTTAAACTGCTCGATCTTTACCAAAAATTTTTGTTTTTTTCAGGACATCGGGCGTCAGGACATCCATACTCCCTGAAGCCCTTACACTTTCGCACGGTCCGGCTTGTCGTCTTCGGCTGCGTAGATCAGGGGGTTCTGTCTGCTCCTGGCAGATGTGTCCTTCCCGTTACGCCCGTATCCCCTCGACGAGTCGATAGGGCTTTTCTCCCCGTACCGGGGCTCCATCTTCATCGTGCCGTCGGACTGCATGATCCTGGCCATTGCAGGCTCCGACGGGACATCCTGCCGGGGTTCGCGCCGGGGCAGGGCCACGGCGCTGCCATCGGACCGGGATTCGGGTGACCCGGCCGGCGCCGGGAATGGGGCGGCCTGCACGACCGTCCCCAGCCCGTTGCCGCTGCGTTCGCCGGTCCGCCAGTCTATCGTCGAGGCCACGGCCTTTAGGTCGAGCAGCTCTTCGATCAGGCCCCTGACCAGCGCTTCCATATCCCGTACCTTCCTTTCAAGTGCTGCGATCCGGTCTTCCGATACACCGGTTCCTGAAATTTCCATAATGCTAATCAGTTTCTCCTGGTGGTCGAGCCCGTTCCAGAGGAATGGTGATCCCTGACCCGGACTGCGCTTACAGAACCTTACTGGGCTCGCTGACATGTTAAATTGAGGAGTAGCCCTCCAGAACGGGCCGGATGGATGGGACGGCCGACGATATGCCGGCAAGGCGCCCCGTGGCGATCCAATGACCGGAAAAATCCCGGCGCCGGAGAGCTGCATAATCGAGCCGGCCGATAAGGCAGCCGGGAACCGGAGGGGCTGTGTCCCGGCCGGTGTCCGGGGAGGTCGGGCAGTGGGGGAGGATGACCGACAGGACGGCATGAAAGGGGAGTGCCGGAACCCGGGTTATGAGGAGCAGGAAAAATTGTACGCACCATCTGCCCGGCACCGTGCACGGTTTAATAATCATCCTGGGGTTTTGAAGTGATCACCTCATCCACCTCGGGCTGGAGGAGGGACAGTGCCTCCCGTATCTTCTTCCGGATCGCGGGGTTCTTATTGTCCTGCATGGTATCAAGGCACGCGATCATCCCGTCGCTGATCAGCGCTTCTTCCCCGCCCGATGCTGCAATGGCAATGATGATCGTCAGGGCAGAAAGAACAATGTGCGGGTTCTTTTCCCCGAGCAGGTTCCTGATGATCTCAACCCCGCCCTGCCGTATCAGCTCGTCCGGCCTCCAGTCTTCGTCTTCCGTGCTCACTGCCAGGGCTTCTATCGCTGCCTCCCGGCCCTTCTTCCCTTTTCCCGAGAGACGGCCCAGCAGGTCCTGTATCAGTTCCACCTGTATCGGTAGCTCTTCTGCCATTCTTCCTCCTGTCCCGGTCTTCTGCGTACAGTAAACCGCGTCAGATTGATGATACTCCATCTCATGGATAAAAAAATTTTGGATAGTACAAAAAATGGTACGATCGGAGATCCCGGCGCGGGTTCCGGATGGCCTGTCAGAAGTCGGAGGGGTTTATCAAAACCCCGACGAGAAGAAGACGAAGTCTTCGACTTCTGATGGCCTGTCGGAAGTCGAAGAAACCTGATGGTTTCTTCTCCTCCTCCAATTCTGATGAATTGTCGGATCAGCAAACTATTTGATAAAAAGAAGAGCTATTACGAATAGCGGAAAGGAGATAAGAACAACAACGAAGGGGCAGCTGCCACCATGAATTTCAACAATTATACCATCAAGTCACAGGAAGCCGTACAGAAAGCAACGGAGATTGCAGCAGCGAACCAGAACCAGGCGATCGAGACCTCGCATCTCCTGAAGGGGATGCTCCTGGTTGACGAGAACGTGATCCCGTACCTCCTGAAGAAAGTGAACGTGAACCTCGATGTGTTCACCCCTGCGCTCGACCGGATCATCGATGCCGGTCCCAAAGTGAGCGGCGGGGAGCAGTTCCTCTCGAACGATGCCACGAAAGCCCTGCAGAAAGCCACCGCACTCTCCCAGGAATCCCGGGACGAGTTTGTCTCCCTGGAGCACCTGCTTCTCGGAATACTTTCGGTGAACGACAAGACTTCAAGGCTCCTGAAGGAGAACGGGGTTTCCGAAAAAGACCTGAAGACCGCCATCAGCCAGCTCAGGAAAGGTGCTACCGTGAACAACCAGAACGCAGAAGACAGCTACAATGCCCTGGAAAAATATGCCAGGAACTTAAACGACCTTGCCCGGAGCGGGAAACTCGACCCGGTCATCGGCCGGGACGAGGAGATCCGGAGGGTGCTGCAGATCCTGTCCCGGAGGACGAAGAACAACCCGATCCTGATCGGGGAGCCCGGCGTGGGGAAGACCGCCATTGCCGAAGGGCTTGCCCACCGGATCATTGACGGAGACGTGCCGGAGAACCTGAAGAGCAAGCAGATCTTCTCCCTCGACATGGGGGCACTGATCGCCGGAGCGAAGTTCAAGGGGGAGTTCGAGGAACGGTTAAAGAGCGTGGTCAGGGAAGTGATTGCCGCCCAGGGGGACATCATCCTGTTCATCGACGAGATCCATACCCTGGTCGGGGCCGGCGCAAGCGAGGGTGCCATGGATGCTGCCAATATCCTCAAGCCCGCGCTTTCCCGGGGAGAACTGCACGTCATCGGCGCCACGACCTTAAAAGAATTCCAGAAATATTTCGAGAAGGACAAGGCGCTCGAGCGGCGCTTCCAGCCGGTGATGGTCAACGAACCCGATACGCCCGATGCGATCTCCATCCTCCGGGGGATCAAGGAGAAATACGAGACCCACCACCAGGTACGGATCCGGGACGAGGCGATCATCGCCGCGGTCGAACTCTCGCAGCGCTATATCTCGGACCGTTTCCTTCCCGACAAGGCGATCGACCTGATCGACGAGGCGGCATCGAAACTCCGGCTCGAGATCAACTCGAAACCGGAGGAACTGGAGATCATCGAGCGGAAGATCCGGCAGCTGGAGATCGAGAGGGAGGCGATCAAACGGGAGAAGGACCAGGGAAAACTCAAGGGGCTGATCCAGGAGATCGCGAACCTGGCCGAGGAGCGGGACCGGCTGCAGGCAAAGTGGCAGGCGGAGAAGGAACTGGTCGACCAGATCCAGGCGCGGAAGACCGAGATCGAGAACCTGAAGTTCGAGGCGGAAAGTGCCGAACGAAAAGGCGACCTCGGCAGGGTGGCGGAGATCCGGTACGGCCGTATCCCGGAGCTCGAGAAGGCGATGGAGGGGCTGAAAGGAAAACTGACCGTGCTGCAGAAGGACTCCGCGATGGTGAACGAGGAGGTCGGGGCCGAGGAGATTGCCGAGGTGGTCTCGCGCTGGACCGGCATTCCCGTCTCGAGGATGCTGCAGAGCGAGCGGCAGAAACTGCTCAGCCTGGAGACCGAGCTCCACAAGCGGGTGGTGGGGCAGGACGAGGCGATCGGGGCGGTGGCCGACGCGATCCGCAGGAGCCGTGCCGGGCTGCAGGACACAAAACGCCCGATCGGCTCCTTCATCTTCCTGGGGACTACGGGCGTGGGGAAGACCGAGCTCGCAAAGGCGCTCGCGGAATTCCTGTTCAACAACGAGAACAGCATGGTGCGGATCGATATGTCGGAATACCAGGAACGGCATACCGTCTCGCGGCTGGTCGGGGCGCCCCCGGGCTACGTGGGATACGAGGAGAGCGGGCAGCTGACCGAGGCGGTCCGGCGGAAGCCCTACTCGGTTGTCCTCCTGGACGAGATCGAGAAGGCCCACCCGGATGTGTTCAACATCCTGCTGCAGGTCCTCGACGACGGCCGCCTGACCGACAACAAGGGCCGGACGGTGGACTTCAAGAATACGATCATCATCATGACCTCGAACATCGGGTCGCACCTCATCCAGGAGAACCTGGAGCATGTGACTGACAAAAACCGGGACGAGGTGTACGACCGCACCCGGGACCAGATCTTCGAGCTGCTCAAGAAGACCCTCCGCCCCGAGTTCCTGAACCGGATCGACGAGGTCATCATGTTCCGGCCGCTGAACAAGGAGGAGATCCAGGAGGTCGTCGGGCTCCAGCTGGGGAATGTACAGCAGATGCTTTCGAAGAACGATATCCGGCTCAGGGCAACGAAGAAAGCGGTCCAGTTCATCGCCACGCAGGGCTTCGACCCGCAGTTCGGCGCACGGCCGATAAAAAGGGTGATCCAGAAGAGCCTGCTGAACGAACTGTCCAAGATGATCCTGGAAGGAGACGTAAAGAAAGAGCACGAGATCGTGGTGGACGAGAAGGACGGGAAGCTGGTGTTCAGGAACAGCTGATGCTTTTTCCGGGATGGATCAAAATATCGCTGCACGAAATTTTATCTTCTGGAGATCCCGATTGTTATCCATGACTCCGGCACTTGTCCCGCCACCAGGCCCCGGATCGCGGGAAGCGATCCTTGCCGGCACGAAGCCTGATTCTTTAACGAGAAAAATACGACTGGCATTATTTGATCTGGGAACCGGGAAGAAGGGCCCCGGCTTTCCCTGGGTCATGTGGATGAAGGATAAAAAATAGTGATCACAAAAATATTGCAATATCAATCGACCCGGTGATCGCGTCCGAAAAAAATGATCGCGATCGTGATCGCGATCGGGAAAAGTAATTAATTCTCCGGAACATTTTGTTGGATCCGGCCAATTCAGCTGTTTCCGACTATCTCACGGGCGAACGCCTTCGCTCCATCGAAGTCCTCCTGATGCGGCCTCCCGAGGCTGATGATGAAAAGCCTGCCCCGGCTGCCGTTGACAGCGATGATTGTTGCCCCTTTCGCTTCCAGGGCATCGGCCATGATGCCGATCATCCTCTGCCCGTCCTTCTCATATCCCGCGGTCCCGAACAGGGCTACGCGGCGTCCCGCAAAGCTCCCGTTCCGGATGAAGCGCATGATTGCGTCCCCCGGCGTATGGTTGCTGTAGGTCCCGCTGCCGAGGAAGAGGAGCTGCGTATCCTCCGGCACCGGAGTTTTGATGTCGCCAGGCACGGCGCCCAGCTCCTCTGCAATGGCACGGGCGATCTTCTTCGTGTTCCCGCCCCGGGAATCCACCAGCACGGCAACTCCGTCCATACCATTTCCTGCGGGTTCCGGGATTTATCGCCTGGGATGGTACCAGAATTCTGGCCAGGCCGGGATGGGTCGGGATGCCGGGATTCAATGGCAATACGTGAACATTTTTCCGGCATCCCGGCGGGATGCAGCGCGATCAGGCCGTCATCCCCCGCCACGGGGACGGCCTTACCTGACATCAGGTGCCGTCCTCATTTTCCAGGCGGAAGATAAATTCCGTGCCTTTTTCCGTGAGCACGCTGACCACCGCCCGGAGCTGGTGGCGGGCAAGGAAGGTCACCAGTTTGAGGCCAAGGGATTTCGATGCCAGAGGATCGAATCCGGCCGGCATCCCCCGGCCATTGTCCGCCACGGCGATCACACAGGCAGCGTTGTTCCGGGTAACGGAAATCCTGATGGTACAGGGTTCCCCGCGGATCTCCGTACAACTGAACTCCGGCGGGAATGCATACTTGATCGAATTGGTAACGAGCTCGTTGATGATCAGGCCGGCTGTTGTGGCCCGGCCGAGAGGGAAAACGATCCCCTCCGCATCGACCAGTGTCCTGATCCTGGCGCTGTCTGAATAGGAGCTTGCAATCTGGCTCACGAGAGTGGAGAGGTAGATCTGCATGTCCACGGTGGAGAATTTACCGGTCTGGTAAAGGGTCTCATGAATCAGGGCCATGCTCCGGGCCCGGTTCTGGAGATCCTTACGAAGGACGAGCCCGGCCTCGGTCTCCCCGTGACTGCCTTCAAGGCTCAAAAGCGAGATAAAGGCCGAAAGATTGTTCTTGACGCGGTGGTGAATCTCGGAGAGGAGGGTCTCTTTTTCCGTAAGTGCAACCGTGAGTTCCTGTTCGCGCTCACGGAGTTTCGCGACATTGCTGCGGAGTTCATCCCGGGTTGCCGTGATCTCCTCATTTAATGCCTTGAGATCTTCATTTTTACGCACCAACTGGAGTTCATTTGCCCGGAGGGTATCGTTGGTCTTCTTCAGTTCTTCCTGCGCCAGCCTGAGATCCGAAGTCCGTTCGGCAACGCGCTGTTCGAGTTCGGCATACAGTCTCCTGAGATCTTCTTCCACCCGTTTCCGGTCGGTAATATCCTGGGCAAGTACCGCAACGCCGATGATCTCGTCCTGGCTCCTGATCGGGCTGTGCGATACCTGGAAATATTTTCGTGCCGGGAGTCCTTCCCCGGAATAGGCCTCTTCCACGAGCTGCTCTCCGGCCAATGCCCGGTCGATGTTGCCCCGGGCGGTTTCCCGGTCCGCTTCCACGGTCATGTACTCCAGCAGGCTGTGGCCCAGCTCGATCCCCGCGCCATAGAGCGCGTTCATTGCTGCGGCATGGCCCTGGTTAAAACTGGTGTAACGATAGTTGCGGTCCACCGAGAAGATGAGTGCGTGGGCGCTGTCGATGATGCCACGCAATGTCGAGAACTGTTCCCTCATCTTCTCTTCAGCAGCTTTCTCCGGGTCAGATCTTTTTTTATGGTCGCGATCCAGATGACGGCGATCAGACACAGCAGGAGCAGAATGGATATCGCGATGCGGTAATTCCTGTCGGTGATCTGCTGCTGGGTCTCGAAAACAGACTTCAGTAGGTTGCCATTTGTCGATAATTTTCTGGTAGGTGCCGTCTGATTTTATGATCTGCAGTGCATGGTTGATCTCGTTCAGCAGCCGGGTGTTTCCTTTTTTCACGCCGAATGCCGCGTAGGAAGAGTTGATCGGCTCACCGGTTGCCTTGATTTTTGGTATATTATTTTCAGCAAGAACATACGACCCGACCCGGTAGTCCACCACGACGGCATCGAGGGACCCTTCGTTCAGCTGCTGGAATGCTTCGGTAAAATTGGGGATGATTACCACGACATTCCGGGGATCGTTTTCCAGAATCTGCTGGGGCAGACTTGCCGATTCCACGCCCACCCGTAAACCACGGAGACTGGAAAGCCCGGATATGCCCACCTCGTCGGTCCGGGTAAAAATGGAGAAATGCGATTCAAGCAATGGATCGGAAAAATCATATATTTTTTCGCGTTCTTCCGTAGGGTTGAACTGGATCAGGGCATCTGCACCCCCCCGGGCAACAAGCGCCTGCGCCTCTGTCCAGTTCATGGCACGGATCTCAACCGGTTGCGGCATGTGCTGTGCGAGCGCATGCACTAGGTCTACGTCGACTCCCGAGGGAGTCGTCCCGTCCAGGTACACGATCGGGGCCAGGTTCTGGTTGCCCAGGAAAAGAAGCGGGGTAGTGTTTATGGCGCTTTCGCCGGACGCTTCAGGCAGAGTGGCCGGCGCCGTGGCTGCCGGGGCCTGCAGGATCTGTGCTGCCAGCATGCCCGCAGCAACGATGGCAGCGATGACAATACCCAGAACCAGGAAGCTCCGGAGCTGCTTCTTCATCCGGCGTTCTCCGGCATTTCAGGGAGGTGAAGAGCGGACAGGCCGTTGTCTCCCGCAACGGGAAGGGTCTTATCCGGCATCCACCCCGCAGAGGTGAGGAGAAATTCTGGTTTCATGGCGGGTCTTCCACGACAGCTGATAGATTTTCTATTCCATGCGGCCGATGATTAAATGTTCGATACGGGGACCCGGGTTCTCGGGTTTTTTGGTTGAGTACCTCGCTCCGATGATGTTTATTAAAGAGAGAATAAACCGGTGACATCAGGCGAATGTCAAACCCCGGGAGGTTCAAACGGGATCCGGAGCCAGGCCTTCCATCCCTGATCAGGGGGTGAAAAGCAGGATACCTATAGCCTGAAATAGTGGCGGGAAGTACATAAACCGGAGACTGATCATGGCAACCGAATCCAGAAAACAACCGAAAGCGCCGGTAAAAGCCGAATCCCCCTGCGGGAGCGGATGCCCGGATTTTGTGTCGAAAGCCTGCGCAGGTGAGGACAGCGGGTGTGCGGCGTACTGGCGTTTTTCGCAAGGCCTCAAATAATAAAAACATCCGGGTTTTTCCCGGGATTAGTGCGTTGGCCTGATCTCATCACATGGCAATGCCCGAAATTGCATCGATCCAAACACTCATCGTCTCGTGTGCCAAGGAACGGGTGAGGAACTTTTTATGTCCCAATCGGACTACGCGCTCACGAACTTCCGGTTCCGGGTGAAATGGAACGGCCGGTATGTTGCCGGCTTCCCGGAGGTCTCCCCCCTCCCGGTAAAAATGAAACGTGCCGGTCACCGGAAGAGCGGTTACCCTCCTCCTGCCATAGGGCCGGAAGGCCAGGGGACCCCTTTTTTCATCAACCTCGAACGGGGGATCGCCTTCGATCTCGGGTTCGAACAGTGGGTCAGCATGGTGCGGTGTTACGGGCCGGCAACGGGCAAAGGCTCCCTGCTCCCGGAATACAAGCATCCCCTCACCATCGAGGGCTATGATGAAAACGGGAAGCTTCTGTATGCATACCACCTCTCCCGCTGCTGGGTAACAGAGTACAAAGCATTCCCGAATCCCGACGCCGGCAGTTACGAGATTATCATCGAGCACCTGAGACTCGGGTTCGACGAATGGGAACGGGAGCCGCCGGAGGAGTGACTGAAGAGTACCGTCAGTCACTCGCCCGTGCGTAAAAAAGGAGGAACCGGGTACCGGCCAATTTCCCGAGGCGGAACCAAAGGGCCGGACGGGTGTGGGTTATGAATCTTCCCGGACCAGCCGTGCCCCGAGTTCGTACGCCTTCTCACAGTCGAGCGGGAACTGCTCCTCGTGCCGTTTCTTCTTGGCCTCCGGATCGAACCGGGTGGCCACAAACTTCGAATAATCATCAAACTGCAGCGTGTCGGTGACAAAGAAGGACTCGCACGACCCGAAGATCCGCTCCATGACCATCTCAGTTCCTTTGACGTTCCGTTCTATGCCCATCTCCCGGACCATCTCGTCCGTTGCCCCTGCTGTGTAGATGAAGGCAGTCCGGATCTTTTTCTCAAACAGCGTGGACCGCTCCATGTCGTAGACCAGGTACGGGTAGACGAGCCGTTCCAGGAAGCAGCGGGTGACACCGGTCGTCATACCGAGATAGATTGGCGAGCCAATCAGGACTGCATCGGCTTTTTCGATCTTTTCAAGGATTGGCTGAAGATCGTCTTTCACTGCGCAGTGCCCGTAGCTCTTCCCGCCGGCCCGCTTGCAGGCAAAACAGCTGATGCAGCCGGTGAAGTCAAGCTCGTACAGGTGGTAGAGTTTTGTCTTTGCCCCTTCCGACTCCGCTCCTTCCAGCGCATGCTCAAGGAGTTGTGCAGTGTTCCATTTTTTCCGGGGGCTCCCGTTGAAAGCGAGAAGTTTCATCACTGTCCGTTGGGGGCTTGGGGTAAAAAAGGTTGAGACCGTTGCAGGATTTTTTTATGCGGGCTGGAGACTGTCATTGCGTTTCTCATCTGATTCACTCTGAGCCTGCCAGGCAACTCCCGGTGAAGAAGGGGGTACATCGCCAGTAAGAGCGGCGCCGGGGCTGTGGCCGGGCCGGTGATCGCGTGGGGCACGGCAGCCGGGGAGGGGGAGGCCGACGATGCGAAGTGAAGATCGCGAGGGCGGAACCCACTCCGTAGTATGTCGGAATGATCAGACCCCCCTGCCAGGCCAGCCCACGTCCAAAACCACGTTCCCTCCTGCTTTCGGCCCCGGTAACATCGCTAAATATGACCTCCCCCATTCCCGCCGGAGACTCCTGAATTATTCCGGCCCGGATTCCACGTTTTTCCGAATTATGACCTCTGCAATCAGGAAGTTGAGGGAAAAAAGGTACAACCGGACCTGCTGCGGGCTCCGCTGTACCAGAATTCCCCGGGGGGTTTTCTGGATGCGACAGGTCATCAGACCTGGAGCTGGAGAAGAGTCCGCAGGACTCTTCGACGGGGATAACCGTTTCATCCGACAGGGGATCCCTGCCCGGGTACGATATGGAGGTTCAAGTCTCCAGGTCTCCTGGGTTAGGTAAAAGCCTGCACAATCCGAAAAAATTCGAGCTCGTTGTGGTCAGGCCGGTTGCCGGAAAAATTCCGGGCCGCATGCAATCCTCCGGCAAAAATCTCCGGCAAAAATTTTACAAAAAATCCGCAATGAAAAAATTAAAAAAAATCGTTTTATTTGATCCTTGCATTCGTCAGGAGATTTCCATGCCCAGAACTCTGGTTCTGTACCATACCCCGAGTCCGCTCGCGATGGCAAAAAGAATGACGATAACGATGGTGAGGGCGGGCTGACTGTCAGGATGCACCACCATATTGAGGTATATCACCAGTCCCTCCAGAAGGGAAAGGCCGACTACCATCAGGGGTAAGTTATACCGCTTTTGCGTCATGCGAACTCCAGACTACCATGTACCTGCTAATTTTAAAGACTTGGTTATTTATTCCCGTCCTGATGGTTACGACATTAATTGAGTACATAGAGAATACATCACAGGAAAGATCAAAATCTCCTTTTAACCTGAACACAGTCAACAGTGTGCTATTAAAAAAAATTTCTCAGTCGACTCACCCAATCGTCTGTCCCGACTCAAGCCGTTTCCCCTCGCGGTCGATCTCGACCAGCGAGTCCGGCGTGACGAGGAAGGACCGGGGCTTCCCATTTCCATTATGCCGGATTTTATGTCAGCGGGGAGAGAACGTTCCTAGTGCTTTTTCCTCATGCAGGTGATTGCACAACAGATTCCGATGGCTGCAAATGCCAGCATCTCAGACAACGTAGCCTTTGTCGGTCCGGATTCAACCGGCCGGAGTGGCACGTCCATTACCACGGTCTTGTTTACCTCCACGGAAACCTGCGAGGTATATGGCTGGTAGCCGGTCAGATTAACGGAGATGGAATGGAGGGTGTTCGCAGAAACATCGGCAAAAAGGGCACGCCCCATGCCATCGATTGTCGCGACATTTGCATCACACCGGATTCCATCGAGGCAGACGGTTCCTCCGGCCGGTGCCGTGTTGACCTGGATAGTTCCAACGGGAATGGTGACTGGCTGAAGATCTACTCTCACTTCCTCAACCTGATCTGACGGATTTGGTTCTGCGTAGATCTCCGTACTGAACGGCCGGTAACCTTCGTATTCAATGGTAACGGTATGGTACTGATTCACCTGGACGCTGAATTCGGGATTACCCCAGGTTCCCTGACCAAACCAGCAATGATCCGCATCCATGCAGAACAACCCGCCCGCCGGAGTGGCGTTGAACTTAATGCGTGCGGTCGCAGGCTGGTACGGCTGGATATCTTCATGCACTTCGGTGGTTGCACCGGGCAGGACCAGGACATTGTCGTGCCAGAGCACTATACCGCTCCGCTTGATGGTGAGTACGTGATACCTGTTCCCGGAGAGATTATCGAATTTTGCAGGTACCTGTTTGCAATCACCGCCGTCGATGCAGGCTTCCGGGGAGTGTATGAGAGTTGTGTCGACCTGGATACTCCCTTCCGGTACCGTATCAGGTACAAGATTTACGTCAACAGTAACAGCTTGTCCGTTAACGGGGACATCGATCGACTGTTCATATTTCTGGTACCCCTCCCTGGTGAGAGAAATTATGTACGTTCCATAGGACAGGTACCCGAGATGCACCGGAGTTAACCCAACGAGATAGCCGTCAACATCCGCGACCGCTCCGGAGGGTGTCGAGTTTATCTGGACGCTGGCACCCGGTGCAGGGGAAGCCCCGACCGGCAGGATACTACTGTTGATAAAAAATGTTACAACGAGAGCCATCAGAAGAACTTCCCGTTGACGGACTGACATGATGAATCATACCGCGGGAGCAAAGATAAGGATTAGGATAGAGTTTTATCTGCCCGGCATGGCGGCCGGACGATCCCGCAAGGGGTGTGAGCAATCGCTATTGGAATACGCGGCGGGGGCTGTTGTCCGGGCCGGCGATTGCAGAGGGGCACGGCACCGGGAGATTTGCGTGGCCGACGAAGCGAAGTGAGGATCGCGACGGGGGCAGGGGATTTGAAGTAGTAAGGGGAGGACTCGTTTTTTTATCCGTCAAGAGACTCACTCATTTTCACTCCATCCAACAATAATATAAAAGTCAGAACATCCGGAATAAAATTTACAACCGTATCAGGAAATGCCCAATGAAAATCTATATGGATGTCTGTTGCCTATGCAGGCCGTTCGACGATCACCGGAACCGAAAAATCCGGCTTGAGGCAGAGGCAATCCTTTCAATCCTCGGCCGGTGCAGCAGTGACTGGGAACTGGTTGGCAGCGTTGTCCTTGACAGCGAGATCTCCCGGATGGCAGATCCCGATAAACGACAGAAGGTGGAACAGAAGCTCGAACTGGTCAGGGAGTATATCGAACTGGATGAAACAATCTTCAACCGTGCGTTGATGTACCAGAGATCCGGTATCAAATTATTCGATGCACTTCATCTCGCATGCGCACAGAGCGGAGAAACTATTTTTCTTACCACAGACAATAGAATTATTATTCTGTCAGGTAAGATCCCTGCAATAACTATCAGAGTTGAAAACCCGGTACGCTGGCTTATGGAGGTGTCTGCCGATGAAAACAATCAGTGAAGTCAGGAAAGAAGGCATTCAGGCGCTCACGAAGACCCTGGGTCCGGTAGATATGGCCCGGTTTATCCAGAGCTTCGAGACCGGTTCCGGCGATTATACCAAAGAGCGGCATGAATGGTTGCCGGATAACCTTGATGACGTGAAGACCGATCTTCTGGAACGGCAGAAAAAACGGAAGGCGAAGAAATGAACTCTGACATTCCAAAGAAAAGTGACAACCTGCCGAAGACCTGACAGGATCCAACTGACTGTGAAAAATAAAATTTCATGAAATTTCCAGATTACCTCTTTTCGAACTCAGGGTAATGACTTTGCGAACTCCCGGACCTTTACCGATGCACCGGGCCTGAGAGGTATTCCATGTCCCGGCAGCATGATATCGAAATCCATTGCTGCGATTTTATTGATCGATTGCCGTACCTCACTTATGTCTAATGGCAATGGTCCCATTTTGATGTTAATGCCGTCAAACCTCAACAGATCCCCTGCAAACAGAATTTTTGATGCCGGATCAAAAAGACAGATACTTCCCGGTGTATGTCCTGGTGTATGAATGGTGGTGAGACCAACGATGGTGTCACGGTCGCTGAGCTTTATATCCGGTTCAACAGGCTTTGATCTGAAAAACAGGGGAATGAGGACTTTCATGATCATTCCCATACCACCTCCCGGTACAGGCGGGGTCTTTCTACCGGAAACGTAGTCCGCATCCGCTTCATGAATGGCCACCTTTGCGCCGCTCAGTTTTTTGAGATCGAACGTGTCACCCACATGATCGACATGAAAGTGTGTCAGGACGATGGTTTTGATATCCGTTGGTTTGTGTTTAAGAATATCCTGAATATATGTTACTATTTTTGCGCTGTTTTTGGGCATTCCCGTATCGATAAGTGTCAGCTCGTCCCGAACAATAATAAAACAATTACCATTTACCCCATCGACCTGGTGAATTCCCGGTACTATCTCCATAATCATTCAACTCCGTTTTTTTGTTTTTCTTCGATTCTCCTTCAGGAGTAGCGACCATATCTCTTATGTGCCTGCTCAATGGTCATCAGATCAAGGACCATCACGCAATTCAGCTCTTTGTAAATTTTGAAAATTACGGTATAGGTCCGCCCGATATGCATACGATATACCTGCACTTTGGGATACAGACATTCTACATCGGGTGCGCTGTACGGATCTTCAAGTTTGCGGAGGTGGTTGAAGATATGTTCCCGGATCTTCTCCGGATACTTTTCGAGCGTCCTGATGACACTTCTTTCGATCTGGAAATCCACGTCTATACTCCTGCAACCCTGCTCGTTCATTTGCCACTCTTTAACACGGGGGCAAATTTTCGCCAGGCTGTTCTTTCAGCCTGATTCAGGGATGTTGAGCATTTTTGCAGCATCCTTCAGGCTGACAAACTCGCCGTGCTTTTCGATCTCCTCGATGTGGGTCAGAAAATCACGTTCCTGTTTGAGTGCGATCATTTCCGCAAGGAGTTGATCGTACGTCTGACCGTGTTTTTTCAGGTCCGCGAGGGATTCCCAGATCTCTTCAGTTACGGGGATTCTCTTATTTGCAACTTCAGTCAATAATTTCACTTCGGTAAAGTAAGATAGCGTTCAGGATGCAAAGTATAGTGCGGTAACATTACATAGCATTAGTTACATTCATTTAAGTTTTGTAAGCACTTACAGTATTGTAATCACGTTAAGATAAAGATAACGCTCTGACCGGATTCTGAAAAATGATCAGGGCGGGTTTTGTTTTCAATCCTTCAGAAGCAGAGTAAAGAGGTAACCTGACGGAAACCAGAGATCGGAGCGCCGCAATCTCGGATCTCTGGAAAATACATTGATCAAGGGGGGGGTCTGCCGGATACCCCCCCTCCCATGATCATTGGGGGGGAGGGGTACCCCCCCTGCTACTGAGAGAGGGCAGCTACCCCCCCCATGACTTTCACTGGCCGAAACCCGGGCCTTCCGCCGGTACTCCACGGGAAATGCCGGCCGGTTTCCTGGAGCAGGGGGGAGGGGGGTCACCCCTCCCGTACTGAGTGGGGGGGTATGGGGGACCCCCCCTGCAATGATCCTTTGGGGGTGGGGTACCCACCCCCTGCTGCTGAGGGAGGGGGGACTACCCCCCCTCTCCGGCACCAGCCGGATCCTGCAACCTCCGACGATACTCCATGGGGGATGGCGGACGGATTCATGGAACCAGAGGGGGGTGGGTACCCCTCCCATGCTGAGAGGGGTAGGGGGGAGGGGTACCTGCCACTGAGGGTGGGGTGGGTACCCCCTCTCTGGGACGGGCCGGGCGATTGCGATGGATGATGGGTTGGGACGAGATCGCGAAGCGGAGCCCGGCTCTTTAATCTTTTTCAAGATGGGTAACCCCCCTCAGCGGTTTGTTTTGGTGAGGGAGGGGGCGGGGCCCGGGTGGATCCGGGAAGATTCGTTGTCGAAAAATTTTTCCTGAACGCGGCAATGCGCTCTGCTTCGTGCGGGTGCGCCCGGTCCTCATGAGCGGTATCGTCAGCGGTGCAAAGGGACTATCGTTTTTACATACCGAGGAATTTCAGCAACCCGTACACCAGAAATGCAGGCCAGAGAATCGCTTTAATGACTCCCAGGAGCCCGCCCAGGAGGCTTGTCGCAGTGGTGAGATAATACACCAGGGCACCGAGGAAGCCCAGTCCGTACAGTGCGCCTCCTGATCCGTGACAAGGCATACACTTCTTCATTTTATTCCCAAACCCGCACCAGTTCTTCGTTTCTTGCTCAGATGTTTCATTCTCCATCTTACTCAACTCACTGAATTCTATCCTCTTTATGAATAAAAAAGAAGCAGGTGGAGACGCGTGTCATTCAAGAACTTTAGCTGAGCGATGAACGGTTGCCGTCCCGAAGGGCGCCCCGCGGCCGAGTGACTCGGAGCATCAGCCGCTCGTTTTCGGATAGGTCCATGTATTCTCCTTACCATTTCGCCTAAAAAAACAGTATTGTCATAACTTAAAGAGGCCTTTATCGCTATGTTCGGATTTTCCTTGATTAGGAATTCACAATTATTGGCCTTTCAATATGGGTTTTCATTTAATTCCGTATATCCTTTAGAGAGCAAATCCCGTCTGAAATTATTACGTCCTTCGTTTATTTTCCGTAAGCGGATGTTTTCTGCAAGTGATCGTTCTGTTTGAAGTAATTGTCTTGATTTTTCCTGCATGAATTGTTCATCTTCAGCAGAGGCGATAAGACGAAAGATGAGTTGTAAAGACTCTGGATCGGCAAAAAATTTTTGCTCTTGTATTTGTCTTTGATGTTCTAAACGTGCTTTCTGTGCATTTATAATACGGATTTCCTCTTCGGCGCGATGTCTGCGTTCTTTGTCTTGTTTTTGCCGGTCTTCTTCTAACTGTTTACGATAAGCCATTTCCCTTTCTTGCTGTTCCTGGACTTTCCTCAAAAAATACGCTCGTTCTAGCCTTTCTGCCGAACCAACAATATCAGTAATAAAATCACAGAGTGTTTTTAATTCAAGATCCCCATTGATGAATTTAATTACGAACCATTCTTTTGTACATATACTGCAATCTTTTTTTCTTTCTCGTCCATGAGCAAATAGCGTTCCTTCGTTATCAAAAAGAATCGGTATATTTGAGTTAGGATTAATCCACCACGTTTTGCTTTTTATCAAGTCGGTATGAGCGATCCATACCATATTTTTATAATGGTTTTCTCTTCTGAACCGTTCTTCAAGTGGCAAACGAGATTTTTGAAATTCTACAATAATACCATTTTTCGTCAGTAAATCGGCACGTTTTTTATATTCTTGATCCCTAATATCCACCTCAATATTTACGCCCCCTTCCGGATTCTCGATAGTGCGCTGCCATTCACGGTGCCACGGGCTTTTTCTATCATAATATTCATCTCTACATTTCGAGAAGGGGCGGTGTGCAAAATGGGGATCGTTTATCGCGCCACACCGGGATACCACCTGTTCTCTGCAATCAGGACAGATACAACGACTGCCTTTCTCTGCCATTATTAATTGTTTATCGGAATTTTCTGCGTATAACACGAGAACTCGCCTTATTTTTTCTGATGGAGAATATTTCATGTTATATTAATCATATCCCTTTGGGATATGGAGTGAAAGTGATCCTGCCAGAGTAACTGATGAATGAATTCTCAAAATCAGCATACTTACCTTCAGGATGCTGAAATGTAGCCTACGAAACGTATAAGAAAATCCATCCTCAAAGTGGATGAATAACGATGAAAGAAATAACCCTAGATAACTGGGACAAGTCGCTGACACGAAAAAAAGCTCAAAATATTTTTGAGATATGGAATGAGATCGGAGAGACAGTCCCATTTGCTGTACGAAATTATCGCTGGTCCGACAATAAATATGCGGTTGTTGAAAAAATTGAGATCGGAAAATGGCCTTATGGAAATGCATATGGTTACCCGACTTTCAACGGACAGTATTCCAATAGTTATGAACATGATAAAAAATGGCGACAAACTAAACAAATTCCATTGGCCGGTTGTTACCAATGGACGCTCGTGGAAAATGCGACAATATCCAAGGATTTCTCCGTTTTAAATACGGAAATATCCACCCAGAAATCAATAGAGAAAAGAAAAAAAGTATCTCCTAAAAAAACTGTTGCCTATACATTCGATGAAATTCATGTAAACTATCCTAATGCCTACGCAAAATGGAATCCGGAAGATGATAAAAAACTCCAGGATCTTTACCACTCTGGAAAAAATAATGAAGAATTGGCAACGATTTTTCAAAGAAAGGCGGGAGCAATTGAGTCAAGATTGGTAAAATTAGGATTGAAACTATAAGATAGTGAATGATATAGACAAATTGCGTATATCACTTACCCTGGAAAGGAACAAAAGGGCCATAAACCTGTACGGCAGGTAAGAGTCCAAGTGCTCAATTTCTCATTCAGATATTTTTAAGATACGGATTCTACCCCAACTGCCTCGACATTGATTTGAGTCCAGTGAGGCATCGCACGGATTGTTGAGAAGGGGCACACATACGTTTCATTATTTACTCATTTTGATAAATTAATTGTTGAATACTGTCTTTCATAATTTGTGAAAGTGTATTTTTTTCATCTAGAACAATAAAGTATCCATTTTGCGAATCGGTAATTATAAAGATATTGGCAATTTGGACATGCCTCCCAGAGGCATCACATTCCTTTAATTCAACAGTCATTTTTCTTTTTGGAATTAGTGATAATTGACTTATCCAGAATAGGGCTATTAATAAACAGGATTCGACAATCAAGAGCATAAATAAGTTGCAATTTAGTAGATACCCCATCAGTGCGAGAAGAATTGTTAATGCTAAAATAAAATCAGAAATAAAACTTGACAATAAGTCCTCGGTTGCTGAAGTTGGTATTTTCCTAAAAGTGTCTATAAAGTCGTATTGAAAAATCCAATTTGTAGGTTCTCTTGAGTCTATGTTTGTACCACGATTGTAGAAATATCGTCGCAATAACAACGGCAATGGTATTGATATAAAAACGGTGAAGATCGCAATTAGGAAAAAAAGTGAATCGACAGGTGGATTTGCCGAAGGAAAAATTATGTTATCCATTGGTAAAATGACAAGTCCCCCAAATAATAACAGGACAATCGGGGACCAAAAAATTGCAGCATATTTTTCTTGAATTTCGGTTCGTTCAGTAAAATATCCTGTTCTACTGAAAACATAGAAGAAATAAAAATAAACGATAACAACAGAGGCAATTCCCAAGATGCCAGACAAATTTTCAAGTGAGATTGTTGAACCGTTGGCAGTTGATGATGAGAAAACGAACGTCGTTAAATTTTGAATGTAGGTCATCCGGAAAATAGGTTTTATTAGTGGTAATTTTTCATTAAAGATTGACAGTAAAAGAATTCCTGCTACTACGAGTTCAAAAAATATTATTATCGATTGAATTTCGGCAACAATCTTTACTTTTTTTGCGGGATGAAAACTTTTCCACTTTTTGACGAGGAAGTAAATAATGAGGCATATCACCGAGATGACCAGGATTATTTGAAGAGTTATAATAGTTAGGCTAAAAAAGGAATATAAAAAATCGATCGATGAATAAATGAATATCCTCAAACTTTCGATTGCGTCATATGTCATTTAGTAAAATTCTCATGTCATTTTATTAAAAGTATTAATATGAATTTGGCTATCACTCGCGTACGCACTAAGGACGTTTGTCCGTTTGCGCGGTTAGGAATCCGACACTTTCGCACCATGTGGCCCGATAGATTATATGTGAGGATTACTATCAAGAAATATGGAATCCTCAGAAATTGTTCAAATTGTAGTAGCAATTCTAGGCTCGGGTTCAATTATTTTTATAATTATCCAATATCAACTCCAAAAACTTCAAAATCTTGAAGAAAAATTGAGATCCGAACGACGGAGAATTTATCTTGACGTCTTAAAACCTTTAATTTATTTATTTAAGAAACAGTCCAAAGATGATGAATTATTTCGGTTAATTGATGACGTAAATTATCGCATATCGACGGTTGATCTAGCTCTGATCGGTTCTGATGATGTTGTACGAGCGTGGGGAGATTTTATGCAACACCTTTACACCGGCGACAAAAAAATGCCTGAAGAACAAGCTAAAATGATGAATGTAAAGTTACTCGCACGATTACTTCTAACTATACGAAAAGATTTTGGAAATCGTAAAACGAAATTAAAAGAATATGATATGTTAAGGCATCTGATCACTGACCTCGAAAGATATTCCAGGGACGAAATTAATTCAGATGCTCAATGGCGAACCCATTCAGCTAAGAATGAAGAAATGACGATACCAACAATTCCTTCAAAGGGCGATCAATATGCTCTAGCCAAAATTCAGGAGATGAATATATGGATGGAGCCAATAGCTACAGCAATTGGAGATTCTGCGACGTCAGGAGAACGCCCGAAACTGGGACACCACGCAGCTCTCATGCGAACCTATCTCGATCAAAACATACCCATCATGGAAAGTCTCACCGGAAGTACCACTCTTGCTAGAGCCGCAGTAATGGAATATATTGCTTACCTGAAAGAGACTCGAACCTCAGCTGATCTTGCAGTTCAAGCAGTGGATAAGTATAACTCTGGAGATGTTGAGGGAAGTACGCGACTAATGATCGAAGGATCGGGCTCCATTCAAATCGCAGCAGTCCATCTCAAAAAATTTAATGAATTACTCCGACGCAAATAACATTTTTTTATTGAATTATCTTTCAAAAACCAGATCCGAATCTGTGAACCGCCTCACTTTTGCCTTAGTCCGGTGGGACGTCGCACGGGAGCTTAGAGAGGGACTCGCAGCCTTCCGTGTTAGGTGGGGAGGGAGAGTGGTGCCTCAAGAGTAGGTGTTGCGACCAAGGATGCGATAACCTTTCGGTTAACGACTATCAACAAGAATTAAAAATTATCAAAATCTTTGATTTCCTGTGAATACAAGAATTCCTGCTTTCCTTTCGAATAAGAATTCCATATATCCAGCAAAAAATGCAATTCCAATAAAAAAAGCCACAGCAAGGGCTGAAAAGGAGCCTAATGAATAGATCGGCGATCCAGTCTGAGTCGATGACAAAGCATAAACCATAGCCGCGGAAGATGCGAAAGCAAATGCAAAAAGAGCACCCCCAAGACACATTATCGTTGCAACAATCCGATGTAACCATAAACCAAATTCATTTCGAGGTAGCTGTTTTTCAATCCACATAACAGCCGTGTACGCAAAGAAAAAACCGAAAACGATTGAAACGATTATAAAAATAAATCCAATACTTCGAAAAAGTGATGGAAATGATGACTCAAAAACCGGGAGTACGAAAAAAATAATGACTATCCATAAGATACCAATCACTCCCCAGCTCATCCATTTACGATTGGAAAAGCGAAAAGATTTCTGAAAATTTGATCGAGCGTGCAGAGGTCGTTTTTTTGAGAGATTATTTACAACATATCCAGCAGCAAAAGCAATTCCAATCAGAATTAAAAGCAAATAGTCCGGGAGTACTATTGCTGACATAACCGTATCTAAGTTAAATCACCCAATAAATATACTGTTTTTTCCAGAATCAGCATTAGATGAGATTCTGTGATTGGATCTTGTCATAGAGAGAGAAATAACCAGATCATTCCAGCGAAGGATTGTCCCCGGGACGCTGAAAAATGCGGTCACAATCCGGAATTCGTGCAAAGCCTGCACAAGGGAAACCTGCAGCTGGTGCTCGTTATGGGGCGAGAAGTGCCGGCTTGCGCACCATACTCGCCACCACCCGGGCCTCTTCGCTCTTACCCTGAGTCCTGAAGGCGTCGCCCGGGATTGTTGAGATGGGCGAACTCTCGCGGTTATTAGATAAAAATCGGATATTAAAGAGTAAGTTTGTAATGTTTTCCAAGATAGTTACGCATCGCATAAAAGCTGGCGAGTGACTTATTTGATACCTTACAAAAAAAATCAGGAAAATTCTCAAAGTTCTTTCTAATCTCATCGATATTTTCGAATCCGAGATACTTCGCCAGTTCAATGTGTTCTTTCTCGCTTAATCGAATAATAATATGAAGGCATTCGGCCATATTTGGCTTCGATTTGTTTTGCTCCAAATCCTTGCGAAATAGTTTCTCGAAAAAGGCTGGTTTCTTTATCGACATTTGAATTTTTTTTGCTTTTTGTTTGAGATCATCGATCTTTTTCTCTTGATCAGGAGACCTCTTATTCACTGTCGATATTTTTAAAAGTTGTAATGCCGATAGAATTGAATCTTCCTGCTCCCAATCGGATAAATCGTTCCAAAAATGGTTTAAATCTTTAATCTCAACATTAACACGTCGAATCGTCCAATCGACAATATTTTCGGATTTCACATCGTTCATAAGATTTGAAATTGATTTTTCGGTAAATTAAATATTCGGAAAAAAGGATAATTGAACTATATAAAAGAAAATGAACTAAAATCTTTGAATTTGAAGTTTATTTTGATTCATTTTACTCACACATTCTTATCCCATTATCAATATGTTTGTCATTAATTTCATTGTTAAGGTAATCCACATTTTCTTTTTTTCCCATCTATTCAAACCGTGCTAACCATTAGCACACACAATTATATACCGCGAGCTCCAACCAGTAAGTATGCAGGACGAGTGCCACCGCATTCATGAGGGTTTTTTTGCCCGTGAATGTCTTTATCTCCGTTAGTTCACCCGCCCGCTGCATCAGTGAGATCGTTTCTGAACAGCTTTCGAACGCTGGTACCGCATGGGCCCGCGTTGCTGGCTTTTTTAGCTTCTTTGGCTTTTATTACCGGTTTTATTACTGGTATTGATCAGGCCCTCTGGTTTGCGCCGGGATTCCCGTGTGAATGCAGGGGGAGGTTGTTGTTGTTATGAGAGGAAAGGAAATTCGTCTGGAAAGGATCATGAACCGCAATACGAAGAAGACCGTGATAATCCCGATGGACCACGGGGTCTCGAACGGGCCGATCCCCGGCCTCATCGACATGGCCCAGGCCGTGAACCTGGTGGCGGAAGGCGGGGCGAACGCGGTGATCGGCCACGTGGGCCTCGCGCTCCACGGTCACCGGCAGGGCGGGCGGGACGTGGGGCTGATCCTGCACCTGTCCGCGAGCACGATGCTGGGGCCGGACCCGAACGAGAAGGTGCTGGTGAACTCAGTGACGAACGCCCTGAAGATGGGGGCGGACGCGGTCTCGATGCACGTGAACATCGGCGCGGAGTCCGAGGCCCGGATGCTCCAGGACCTCGGGAACGTGGCGGTGGAGTGCATGGAGTGGGGGATGCCGCTCCTCGCGATGATGTACCCCCGGGGCAAGAACATCAAATCGGACAACGACCTCGAGCAGGTGAAGCTCGCCGCACGGGTGGCAGCCGAGCTCGGGGCCGACATCGTGAAGACGGTTTATACGGGGGACCCGGAGTCCTTCCGCGAAGTGACGCGGGGCTGCCCGGTGCCGGTGGTGGTGGCCGGAGGTTCAAAGACCGATGACCGCACAACGTTAGAATTAATCGAGGGTGCGATGGCCGGGGGCGCTGCAGGTATCTCGATCGGCAGGAACGCCTTCCAGCACAAACACCCGGCAAAGTTCGTCCGGGCAGCGGCCTGTATCGTGCATAAGAACAAGAGCGTTGAAGAAGCGCTGGAAATTCTGAAGGTGTAAAAGATGATTGGCAAGGAGATCAGGATCGAGAGGATCATGAACCGGAACACGGGCAGGTCGGTCATCGTGCCGATGGACCACGGGTTCTCGATGGGACAGATTGACGGACTGCTGGACATGACGAAGGTCATATCGGACGTGAGCGACGGGGGGGCGAACGCGATCGTCCTCCACAAGGGCCTCGTAAAGCGCGGGCACCGGAAGCACGGCCGGGACATCGGCCTGATCATCCACCTCTCGGGCAGCACCTCGCTCAACCCGGACCCGAACGACAAGGTGCAGGTCTGCACCGTGGAGGAGGCCATCGCGCTCGGCGCCGACGCGGTTTCGATCCACATCAACCTCGGCTCGCCCAACGAGTCGAAGATGCTGGAGATCGGCGCAAATGTCGCGAAGGACTGCATGCGCTGGGGCATGCCGCTCCTCACCATGTGCTACCCGCGGGGCAAGGGGATCGACTCCTTCTCGCCCCAGTCGGTGGGCCATGCCGTGAGGGTAGCCGAGGAGCTCGGCGCGGACATGATCAAGACCAACTACCCCGGCGACCCCGAGGCGTTCCGGAAGATCGCGAAGGCCTGCTCCGTCCCCGTCTTCATCGCGGGAGGAGAAAAGACCGGCGACCTCGAGTCCCTGAAGATCATCCGCGACTCCGTGAAGGCCGGGGGGCCGGCGTTTGCGTGGGGAGGAACTCCTTCCAGCGCGAGGACACCACGGCCTTCGTCAAGGCGCTCTGCGCAGTCGTCCACGACGAGGTCGAGCCGGAGAAGGCGCTGGGGAAGAAGAGATAATCGGTGGAATAATGCACGGTATCAGTACAATCATGAAGACGAGAAAATGGGTCTGTAGACAACCCAAAAAAACCATGAGGTTGGATTGCGATGAGGCCACGGGTGCTCGCCGCCTCGTCGGGGCTCGCCCCGTGGAGCATGGCCGCAGACGGGACCCATCGGAAAAAAAATTCGAAGATGGGGGTCAAGGGAGGTCCCCCTCACAAATTCCACTGAGCATTTCTGAAAGGATTTCTACAGAGCTGAAACAACAGAAAACGGGGATGCGGCCATGAAACAGTTCTGGGTCGAGATCCGCCCCTGGAACAAGGAGATCGCCACCACCGCGATCGAGAGCGGGGCGGACGCCCTCGTGGTCGACCGGGCGGAGGACGTCCGGAGGCTCAGGCAGGATCACGACCATCGCGCCGGACGGGGACATCAGACCCGGTACGGACATCGCCGAGTGCACGATCACCGACAAGGCGAGCGAGAATGCCGCTGCGCAGGCCGGGAAGAACAAACCGGTCATCGTCACCACGAGCGACTGGACGATCATCCCGCTCGAGAACCTCGTAGCCCAGTCCGACAAGATTGTCGCACGGGTAAAAGACAAAAAGGAGGCCGAGCTCGCCCTGCACGTGCTGGAGAAAGGCGTGTACGGCATCCTGCTGAAGACCGGCGACCCGGCCGTTGTCAGGTCGGTGGTATCGCTCGTGAAGGCCTCCACCGGGAAGGTCGGCCTCGTGCCCTTCACGGTAACGAAGATCCACCCGGTGGGGATGGGCGACCGGGTATGCGTGGACACCTGCTCGATCCTCTCGGACGGGGAAGGTATGCTGATGGGCAACACCTCGTCGGCGATGCTTCTCGTCCATGCCGAGACGCTGGAGAACCCCTACGTGGCCCCGCGCCCGTTCCGGGTGAACGCCGGCGCAGTCCATGCCTACATCCTCCTCCCTGACGGGAAGACCGCGTACCTCTCCGACCTCGCAATCGGCGGCCAGGTGCTGGTCTCCGGCGCTGACGGTACGGCGCATTCCGCCATCATCGGCCGGACCAAGATCGAGCGCCGGCCTCTCCTCCTTGTCGAGGCAGCGGCCGGAAAGGACAAGGTGAGTCTGATCCTCCAGAATGCCGAGACCATCCGGCTTGTGGGGGAGGACGGCAAGGCGATCTCGGTCGTCCACCTGAAGACCGGCGATAAGATACTCGGCAGCATCCTTGAAGGCGGCCGGCACTTCGGGATGGCCGTGAAAGAGACGATCCGCGAGAGATGACCATGAAGGCAGGCATCATCGGCGGCACCGGGAGGATGGGCAGGCTCTTTGTCCCGGTCTTTGAGCGGGCAGGGTATGACGTGATCGTATCAGGAAGATCGACCGCCACGACCGCACGGGACATTGCGCAGTCCTGCGATCTCGTCATCGTCTCGGTCCCCATCCGCGACACCGTGAAGCTCATCGGGGAGATCGCCCCGCTCCTTGCACGGAACCAGCTCCTCTGCGACCTCACCTCGCTCAAGGTCAGGCCCGTGGAGGCGATGCTTTCCTCGAAAGCCAACGTTGTCGGCCTCCACCCGATGTTCGGGCCCACGGTCAGCTCGCTCCGGGGCCAGACCGTCATCGTCTGCCCGGCCCGGGTGGAGGAGCACCTGCTGGACCGGCTGGTCGCGGTCTTCCGGAACGAGGGGACGCACTGCACCATCGCGACCCCGGAGGAGCATGACAGGATGATGGCGGTGGTGCAGGGCCTCACCCACTATGTCACGCTCTGCATGGCCGACAGCATCCGGAGGCTGGGCCTCGATATTGCAGCAACCCGGGAGTTCACGAGCCCCGTGTACCAGATCGAGCTCTCCCTTGTCGGCCGGCTCCTCTCGCAGGACCCCGGCCTCTACGCGGACATCCTCCAGCTGAACCCCTATGTGCCGGAGGTGCTCGGGGCCTGCCGTTCATCGGCCGGGGACCTCGCGGAGATCATCGGTTCGCAGGACCCGGAGCTGTTCCGTGCATTCTTCGAGCGGAACAGCCGGCACCTCGGGTCTTCCTGCGACGAGGGACAGAAGATGACCGACGCCCTGATCGAGTGCATGGTGGACCGATGAAGCTCATCACGCTCGGGCCCGAAGGGACCTTCTCCCACGAGCTCGCCCTGAAGCTGCTCGGGAAGAAGACAAAACAAATCGTCCTCCTCCCCACCATCCACAGCATCATGTCCGCCGTGGCACGCGGGGAGGGCGACGGGATCGTGCCGATGGAGAACTCCGAGGCCGGCAGCGTCGGGGAGACCCTCGACGGCCTCTCCCGGTTCCCCCTCTCCATCACGGCCGAGATGTACATGCCCATCCACCACAACCTCGCCTCGCTCGTACCGCTGGAGAAGATCCGGGTGATCTATGCCCATCCCCAGACGCACGAGCAGTGCAGCGATTCCATCGAACGGTGGGGAGTCCCGGTCATCCACACGAGCAGCAACTCCTCCAGTGCCCTCGAGGCGAAGAAGACGCCCAATGCCGGCGCGATCCTCTCGGACACGGCCGCAGCGCTCTACCGGATGCCCGTCATTGTCCGGAACACGGAGAACAGTGCATCCAACACCACGAGGTTTGTCCGGATCTCCCACACGGCTTCCACGCAACGGCGGCCGGAGAAATGCAGCATCCTGATCGACCCGAGCACGGACCGGGCCGGGCTGCTCTACGAGCTGCTCGGGGCATTCGCCTGCCGCGGCATCAACTTATCAAGGATCGAGTCGCGGCCTTCGAAGAGGGGGATCGGGAACTATGTCTTCTTCCTCGATCTCTCTTATTCGGCAAAGACTGCCGGGGCACTCGCCGAGCTGAAGACGATCACGACGGTCAGGGAACTCGGCTGTTACCGGAAGATCGGGTACCGGAATGAACGTGATAGTCCCGCATACGGGCAGCGTCGACCTGAAGGCAACCGCACCGCCGTCCAAGAGTTACACGCACCGCGCCCTCATCACCGGGGCGCTCGGTGCCGGCCGGACCACGGCCCTCAACCCGCTCGATGCCGACGACACCCGCCTCACGCTCGCAGCCCTCCGCGCCCTCGGGGTGCAGGCAGAGCAGGGGGATGGCCGTATCACGATCGAAGGGTGCGACGGTCTCCTCCCGGCCCGGCAGGAAACGACACTGGACCTCGGCAACTCCGGCACGAGCCTCCGGCTCCTCACGTCCGTTTCCCTCCTCTCCCGGTACCCGGTGGTCCTCACCGGCAGCGCCCGCATGCAGGAACGGCCGATCGGGCCGCTTGCCCGGGCGCTCCCCTCCATCGGGGGATCGGTCAGGTTCCCCGGGAAGGACGGATATCCCCCGCTCGAAGTGAGCGGGCACCTCCGCGGAGGGAAGGTCACCATGGACGGTTCGATCAGCAGCCAGTTCATCTCATCGGTCCTGATCGCAGCGCCCTATGCTGACCGCGAAGTGGAGGTGAGCCTCCCCGCACCTCCCGCCTCGGCCTCGTACCTCGACATCACGCTCGATATCATGGAGAAGTTCGGGGCCCGGGTGGACCGAACAGCATACGAACGGTTCGCCGTCAGCAACCGCCACCGGTACCGGGGACGGAGGTACTTGGTAGAAGGGGATTATTCCTCCGCCTCCTATTTCTTCGCCATCGCAGCGATCTGCGGCGGCCGGGTCACGGTGGACAACCTCGTGCCCGGCAGCGTGCAGGGCGACCGGCGATTCCCCGAGACGCTCCGTGCCATGGGATGCGGGGTGACGTTTTCCAGCAACTCTGTTACCGTAGAGCGGACCGGGGAGCTCGACGGCATCACCGTGGACATGTCGGCCTCGCCCGACACCGTCCAGACGCTCTGCATGGTGGCAGCGATGGGCAGGACCCCCACGACCATCACCGGAATCAGTCATTTAAAGTTCAAGGAGAGCGACCGTATCCATGGAACAGCAGAGCGCCTCAGGGCACTGGGCGGGGACGTGACCGTCGGCGACGATTGGATCACCATCCGTCCCGCCCCCCTGCATGGCGGCACGATCGACCCGGAAAACGACCACCGCACCGCGATGAGCTTTGCCGTGCTGGGCCTGGGGATCGGGGGGATTACTATCGCGGATGCCGGATGCGTGAACAAGTCTTTCCCGGGGTTCTGGGACAACCTCGGGGGGGTCATGCCATGAGGAGGATGGTACTCACCGGGTTCCGCGGGACCGGGAAGACCGAGATCGGGAAGCTCCTTGCAGCGCAGCACAACGCGGCGTTCCTTGACACGGACACCCTCATCGAGCAGAGGACCGGCCGTTCCATCCCGGATATCTTCCATGAGGACGGGGAGGAACGGTTCCGGAATATCGAGCGGGAGGTGGTAGCCTCGCTCCCGGCAGCCGACGCGGTCGTGAGTACCGGGGGCGGGGCGGTCGCAGACCCGGCTAACATGGAGCACCTGAGGAGAGAGAGCACCCTCGTCCTCCTCCATGCCGATATCGACACGATCGAGCAGCGGATCGCAGCATCGCCCCGTCCCCCCCTGACGAACCTGCCCCTCCGGGAGGAGATCGCGGAGATGATGGACCGGCGAAGGCAGTACTACCACGCGGCCTCGGATCTCTGCATCGATACGAGCGAGACAACCCCGGCAACGGCCGCTGAAAAAATTACCGGCCTGCTGAAGACCGGGGTCCCCGCTGCCGCAGCACGGGCGGAAGGTCTCGCCTTCTTCCGGGGAGGGAGGATCCCGGCACCTTCCCTGCAGCGCCTCGAACAGCTCCTGGCGAGCCCCCCTGCCGACCCGCTGACCCGGATACTTGGCGTTGCAGGGTATCCCTGCGCCCACAGCAAGGGCCCGCACCTCTTCAATGCGCTGTTTACCGGGTTCGGTCTCAACAACTTCTACACGTTCTTCGAAGACCCGGAGATCGGCAGGATCATGAAGCTCGCGCGGGAGCTCGATGCAAAAGGGCTCTCGGTGACGATCCCCTTCAAACAGGACGTGATGGAATACCTCGACGAGGTGGACGAGCACGCGGCGCAGCAGATCGGGGCCGTCAACACCGTGGTCTTCGCCTGCGGTTCCGCGATCGGGTACAATACGGACTGGCTGGGGGTCAGGAAGCCGCTGGTATCCATGAAAGGGGCAAAGGCAGTGCTCCTCGGGGCCGGCGGGGTCGCATCGGCTGCAGCCTACGCCCTCGTAGACCTCGACATGGACGTCACCGTCCTGAACCGGACGCCGGAGAATGCAAAGGAGCTGGCCCGGCGTGCCGGGTGCCGGTGGGCGGCATGGGATGCCTTCGACAGCATCCGGCCGGAGCTTGTCGTGAATGCCACGCCGCTCGGCATGGAACCGGATACGAGGAGCCCGCTTGCGGAAGAACAGCTCTACCCGGAGCTGACCGTCTTCGACCTCGTGTACACGCCCCCGATCACCCCCCTGATCGAGCGGGCGCAGGGAAAAGGGTGCCGTACGATCACCGGCACGGAAATGTTTGTCGAACAGGCAAAAGAGCAGTTTTACCTCTGGTTCGGGATCGACCTCCCGCCGGAGACACTCAGGAAGTATATCCCATGAACACCTTTGGCACGAATTTCCGCGTAACAACGTTCGGCGAGAGCCACGGTCCCGCAGTCGGCGCAGTGGTCGACGGCTGCCCGCCCGGCATGGCGCTGGTCGAAAGCGACATCCAGGCGTTCCTCGACCGCCGGCGGCCGGGCACCTCCCCGCTCGTCTCGCCCCGGCAGGAGTTGGACCGGGTGGAGATCCTCTCCGGGGTCTTTGAAGGCAGGACCACCGGCACGCCGATCGCGCTGCTCGTGAGAAATGAGGAAGCGCACCCGGAAGAATACGACGATCTCCGGACGCTCTTCCGGCCGGGCCATGCAGATTTTACGTACCAGAAGAAGTACGGCATACGGGACTACCGCGGCGGGGGAAGAAGTTCCGGGCGCGAGACGGTCGGGCGCGTGGCGGCCGGTGCGGTCGCCGCCAGATTCCTCGCCGCACAGGGGATTACGGTTACCGGGCGCATCGTCGAAGTGCACGGGAAGACTGCAGCTGCAGAGATCGAGGCCGAGATCCTCGCTGCGCGGGATGCCGGCGATTCCGTGGGCGGCATTGCCGAAATCGTTGCAACCGGCTGCCCGGCAGGGCTCGGGGACCCGGTCTTTGGCAAGCTCGACGCCATGATCGCCGGCGCGATGATGGGCATCGGCGCGGTGAAAGGCGTGGAGATCGGCGCCGGCTTCGCCGTTGCCGGCAGGTTCGGGAGCGGGAACAACGACCCTCTGACGAAGAACGGGTTCCTCAGCAACCACGCGGGCGGCATCCTCGGGGGGATCTCCTCCGGGCAGGACATCGTAGTCCGCATCGCGGTGAAACCGACCCCGTCCATCGCGAAACCGCAGCGGACGGTTGACATCCACGGCCACGATGCGGGGATCAGCGTCAGGGGCCGGCACGATCCGTGCATCGTGCCCCGTATTATCCCGGTCGCGGAAGCAATGCTCGCGCTGGTGCTGATCGACTGCTGGCTGGAGCAGGCGAAGTACCGCCCGTAATCTGGCCGGTGGATGGACAAAACCCGGTTATATCCGGGCGGCAAAGACCTGCTCGTCGATCACCTTGTAGCGGGTACCGCCCGAGTCAACAAAAACCACGCACCGGTCGCCGCCCCGGGTCCCGGGGGCGACAATCTCATCACCGGGTATGGGTTTGTTGCCATTGCTCATCACGAATTCCTGGTAGCTGGTGTTCGAGGTATACACATCCATCAGGATCTTCTGGGTGAACACATCGCCCGGGCCGCCCTGGTAGAGCAGATGTATCTCTGATGTCGGGCGGTCTTTCGTGAGATCGAAATTCACCTCCTGTGCAGGAGGCAGGGCGCGGACCGGCTCCTCGTTCGTAACGAGCGGCGATGCGGTCGCGGTGATGGTCTGCGGAGCGGGAACCGGAGTGGATACCGTGGCAGGTACCGGCGGGGCGGCAGGAGGCGTACCGGTGTTTGTCGTGCAGCCGGCGATGAGCAAAAAGAGCAGGACAATGAGGGCCGTTATCGGGATAAAGACGGGTTTCATGCGAACATAGTTGATGTTTTTACCTATTTCTGGTTTGTTATTGCAGGATCCCCCTCCTTTTTTTCACTCCGGGGCCACAAAAAAGATCCCTCTTCATCCTGTCATGCCGGGATCCCGGTCGAGGCTGAACGCCGGCCCGCGATGGTATCTTCCATTTCCGGTGCACGGGTTTTATGGAGGGAGGATTACCCGAATAGCAGTTTCCTCAACTGAATAAATTCCCCCACCGAGTACTGCCCCTCGGCGGTCGGGGTACCGGTATGGCAGTACACGAACTCCGACCCGAATAATGGCAGAACCGCCCTGCCGTGCCGGAACCTTGATCCCATCACGCCCGTGATGACAGGCTTGCTTGCGGCCTGCGTGAACGCGAGCAGTTCCACGAGATCCGCGTCGTCCCGCGGGGTCACGACGATCTTGGGGATGTCGCCGTATACCCGGAGCTCGCGTTCCATCAGGAAGAGCTCGGGGAGCGGGGGCATCCCCCCGGTATGGTACGATGCGATGACCTTCTTTCCTGCCTGCCGGATCGCAGGGGCGTGCTGCGCAAAGGACTGCTCGATATCGATATAATCTGCAAACGGGAGAAGCGGCTCCACGTTCTTCATCCACCCGTCCGCGGTGCCGAAGAACCGGCCGCCTTCCTGCGCGGAGCGGAGCGTAACGATGACCGGGAGGGAAGATACTGCCTTGGCACTCCTCACCAGCTGCACGAGGTCACCTTCGTACAGGTCCACCCGGAGTTCCACGAGATCGGCGCCCTGGCGTGCGGCCCCGGCTGCATGCGCGGGATCGGTGAGTGTGGCAACGATCTTCATGACAGGAGGTATGCCGTTGGTTCACAAAAAGATACGCAAAGGCAGGGAAAAATAACCGGATCCCGGAAGGGAGATCCCGATCTCCCGCTGGTGCCCTGTACGCGGGAGATATGGTTTATTCACGGGTATGCCAACATTATATCACGCTATGGAGTTCTGGGACCGGTATCTCTTCCTGAAGCATATCGCGGCGGCGCTGGCACGCGGCATATTCATCGCCCTGGTACTGCCGCTCATCCCCGTCGTCCTGCTCGGGTTCCCCCTCATGCCCGCGCTCGCACTCATCGGAAGCGGGCTGCTGCTCGAGTACGGCGCTGCCCCGGTGGGCATCGCCCTCGGCCTCCCCCCGCTCTTCGTCTTCTGGGTGCTGGTCTGTACGGAGTGCGGGATCTTCCTCGGGCTCTTCGATATCTTCGACTCGATCGGGCACACCTGGCCCCCGGTCGCACATTTCCTCGGGAAGACCCGGCGGTATGTCCGCACCTCTTCCGTAGCCGAACGGTACGGGATCATCGGCCTGATCCCCTGCGAGATCATCATCGGGGTCTATGCCAACGCCCCGGTCTCATGGGTGCTGGGCTGGCCCCGGTACCGGTCCCTCGCGTTCACCATGGCCGGTTATATCCCCTCCCTCGTCCTCACGATCCTTGCCACGATCGGCCTTCTGGGGATGTATTTCCCGGGACTGGTGCACCCGTGACCGCAGCGCTCCGGAACCCGACCCTCCCGCGCCTGCCGGAACTCCTCGCGCCGGCAGGGTCGCCGGAGGCCTTCCGCGCTGCCATGGCCGCGGGAGCGGACGCGATCTACCTGGGCGGGAAACGGTTCGGGGCGCGGAAGTACGCTGCCAACTTTTCCGATGAAGAGCTGGAACAGGCCGTCCTCCTGGCGCATTCATTTGGCATCCGCGTCTATGTCACGGTGAACACCCTCGTCCATGACCGGGAACTCTCCGGCGTGACGGAGTATCTCGCCTGGCTGTACTCCCTCGGTGTCGATGCCGTCCTTGTGCAGGACACCGGCATCGCTGCGCTCGCACGGGAATACGTTCCCGGGCTCACGCTCCATGCCTCGACCCAGCTCACCATCCACAATACGGGGGGAGTGCGCTGGGCGCACGCGCAGGGGTTCTCCCGGGTCGTGCTCGCACGCGAGCTCTCGCTCGGCGAGGTCTGCCGCATGGCACGGGATACGGGCGACACCGGTGTCGGCCTCGAGGTCTTCGTCCACGGGGCTCTCTGCTACAGTTACTCCGGTCAATGCCTCCTCTCGTCCATGATCGGCGGCAGGAGCGGGAACCGGGGCATGTGCGCCCAGCCCTGCCGGAAACCCTACACCCTCGCCCGCGGGGAGACAGACGGCTTCGGCAGGCCGGTCCGGCTCTCTGATGTCCCGCTGGGGGAACAGTACCTGCTCTCCCCCCGGGATCTCTGCACCTACCACCGGCTGCCGGAACTTGCCCGTTCCCCGGTTGCTTCCCTGAAGATCGAGGGGAGGATGCGATCCCCGGCATACGTCGCCATCGTGGTCTCCATCTACCGCCGGGCGCTCGACGCGATTGCGGCGGGTACCTGGGAGGAATCGCCGGAGGCAGTCCGCGACCTCCTGCTCGCGTTCAACCGGGGGTTTACCGGCGGGTACCTGTCCGGGGACCGGTACGAGACCCTGATGGGCAGGGACGCGCCGGACAACCGGGGCCTGCTGGTCGGCAGGGTCGAAGGCTATGACCGGACCACGTCATCTGCAAGCGTCCGGTCGGTCATCCCGGTTCTGCCGGTCACCGGTGACGGCCTGCTCGTCAGGGACCGGGAAAGACCGGAGAACGACCGGGGTTTTGCGCTCAATTCCCCGATAAGGAAGACCCGCACCGGCTTCACCCTCCCCCTGCCCGGCCCCGTTGCTGCGGGGGCCCCGGTATACATCACGTCCTCGCGGGATCTTGATGCACGGGCACGACGGATCATCGCAAAACCCGGCCCGGACCTTCTCCGGCCCCTCCCCATCTCGGTGGAGATCACCGTACAACCCGACGGTTCATTCCGGATTGAGGGGTCGGTCCTGCCGCGGTACGGAGTTCCCGTCCCGGTCTCCTTCCATTCACGCCAGCGCATGGAACCTGCACGCACGCACCCGCTCGGCCGGGAACAGCTGGAACAGCAGCTGAAAAAGACCGGGGGGACCCCGTTCACCATTACTCATACCGATCTCCGCTATGATGGCACGATGTTTGCGCCGGTCGCCGTCCTGAACGAGGTGCGCCGTGAATTCTTCCGGCTGGCCGGGGAACGGCTGGAGGTCGCCTCACGCCCCCGGCCGGAGGAGGTGGTGCAGGTCCGGCAGCGGCTGCATGCCCTGCAGCTGGCCCTGCCGGTCGCCCCACCGGCGCGTCATCGGTACGGCCCCCGCACCGCTCCGCCTTTCCGTGTATGCCGATTCACCGGAGGGGGTGCGGGAAGCCGCCGGGGCCGGCGCCGACACGTGCTGTTTTGAACCACGCATCCCCTCCGAACGTCACCTCTGCACCGGAGGCGGACCGGAACCGCCGCTCCGCACGCAGATCCTCACCGCGCTGGACACCTGCCGGGAGGCCGGAGCCCGGCTGGTCTGGAAATTTCCCCGCATAGCCCACGACTGCGAGCTCGATGCACTCATACCCGAAGTCATCTTCCTGCACCGGAACGGGCTGGCCGGCTGCATGGTGGAGAACCCGGGCATCGCCCATGCCCTCATCGCCGCAGTCCCTTCCCTTGCATTGTATGGATCGATCGGGCTCAATGTCTTCAACCACATGGCCGCTACGCGTGCCGGGATCCCGTTCGGGCTGCTCACCGTCTCCCCGGAACTCTCCGGCGGGGAGATCCGCGAACTGACCGGGCTTGCCGCGATCCGTGGCCATGCCCCGGTCTTTTCCCTCATCGTGCAGGGGACCAGCGAGGCGATGATCACGGAAGACTGTATCCCCCGCCTTGCACTGCCCTGCGGGAAGGACGGGACCGGAAACAGGGGGAAACCTTCACCGGAATTCCTCGGGTTGCGGGACGGGACCGGGCGGATCTTTCCCGTAGTATCTGACGGAAACTGCCGCACCCGGATCGGCAATGCATCTGAGCTCTGTCTCATCGATCACCTCCCTGCCATCAGGGACGCCGGCATAACGGACATTGTTATCGACGCACGTCACCGGCCCCCCCTGTACGCGGGAAGGATGGTGGGACTGTACCGTCAGGCAATTGAATTGACCGGTAACGGTACGGGGGCATCCCGTGGGGCAGACCTGAAAAAATTAAAAGCGGAAGCCGGGGAGATCGCCACCGGCGGCATCACGGCCGGTCATTTCCTGCGCGGCCTCAGAGATTAAAACGCACCCTGCACAGGAAAAAACGTTTATTTCTTCTTTTTCCGGTCTTTTTTGCCGGATTTTTTGCCGGCCGGTCTTTCATCCGGCACATTCTTTCGTTTCTGCAGGATGAAGAACACGGCGATCACCACCACGATGCCAACAGCCGCCAGGATCCACATCCCGGGCCCGGAGGACTGGTCGGCCGGCGTCACCGGAACCGATGCACTCCCGGGTGCAGAAGAGTACCAGGTATCGTTGCCCACCGTGGTCGTTGCCGATGATGCCCCTCCGATCACCCACATCCGGTTGTCGTACACGAGTCCCGGGAAATCAAACCGGGCGGGGAACGCCGCGGATGCCGAATCCTCGGTCCAGTGGGCGCCGTCCGTGGAATACCAGGTATCGTTCATCGCCTTATTCGGGTCAGTACCCGCGATCACCCAGAGTCTGCCATCATATACGGGACTGTCCTGACCTGCCCGGGGTGCGAATTCCGCCGATGCCGTGGCCTCGGTCCAGTTGGCGCCGTCCGTGGAATACCAGACATCGTTGAGCGTGGTATGCCCCTTGCTCCCCCCGATCACCCACATCCGGTTATCGTACACCGCAGCAGAAAGGCCGGACCGGTCGCCGAAGGCAGCGCTCTCGTTCACCTGCTTCCAGTGGACCCCGTCCGCGGAACTCCAGACATCGTCCCAGGGAAAATGACCGTCGAACCCGCCGATCAGCCACATCCGGTTGTCATAGACAACGCTGCCCGCTGCAAAACGCCCGGTAAACCCCGTGGATGCCGTGGCCTCGGTCCAGTGGACACCGTCCGTGGAATACCAGACATCGTTCAGCGCGGCAAGGCCGTTGTACCCTCCGATCACCCACATCTTCCCGTCAAATACCAGCGCTGAAAAGTCATACCGGCCCGGGAATGCCGCTGCCGGTGTTGCCTCGATCCAGTGGACGCCGTCCTTCGAGTACCAGGTATCGTTGAGGGCAGAGAGCCCGCTGTTGGTGGATCCGCCCATGATCCACATCGTGTTATTGTATACCAGACCGGCATCGCCGGCCCGGTCAGGAAAACCCGCAGATGCCGTGGCCTGGATCCATTTTTCACCGGAAACGGCTGCCGATGCCCCGCAGATCATGAACAGGAGGCTGACAACAATCATGCACCAGAGTGACGTACGCATCAGTTCACCTCATCGACGAATCGTATTAAAGAACAGGGATGTTTCAGATATCCGGTACCAGTTTTGCATCCCGGTTTAATCAAACTATCCTCCCGCTTCCCCCACCAGTCGGATACCGGGCCGGGCGAGGGCGCGTTACCAAATATTCATCATACCGGAACCGGAATTGAGTAGTATCGGACTCGCGGAGAGCATGGCATGACAGCACCACTGATTCTCGTAAACCTGAAGACGTACCGGGAAGGCACCGGCAACCGGGCACACATGATTGCGCAGGCGGCCCAGCTCGTTGCACACGAGAGCGGCGTCACGATCGGCATCGCTCCCGGCTATATCGACCTCCACCCCCTCTGCCACCATTTTTCCATCCCGGTCTATGCCCAGCACGCCGACGGCTGTGAACCCGGGGCGAGTACGGGGCATGTCACGGTCGATGCGATCAAGGCAGCCGGCGCTGCGGGATCGCTGGTAAACCATTCGGAGCGCCGCCTGACCCTTGCGGAGATCGAGGCCTCGGTACGGGGCCTGCAGCTCCACAAGCTCATCTCCGTTGTCTGCTCAAACAACGAGGTTACCAGTGCGGCGGCTGCCGCACTCTCACCGGATTACGTGGCGATCGAACCCCCGGAACTGATCGGGAGCGGGGTCTCCGTCTCGAAGGCAAACCCCGAGATCATCCGCCGCTCGGTGGCTGCAGTCCATGCCGTCAGCCCGAAGGTGAAGGTGCTGACCGGTGCCGGCATCCAGTCCGGGGAATGCGTCAGGATTGCCGTGGACCTGGGCACGGACGGCGTTCTCCTTGCCTCGAGCGTGGTGAAATCAAAAGAGCCGGACGCGGTACTCCGCGACCTCGTCTCAAAACTCTGAAACTTTCAGGAAAACACAAAGAAAGGTGATGGCAGCGGTTATCTGAGGAACAGGTACCATACCCCCACGATAACGACGAATACGACTACTCCGATCCCGATAACAGTCATGCTGCTGATTTCCGTTGTCTCTTCTTCCGCCATGTGAAAACACCAGACCGCGGCCTACCGCCGCTCAGCCTGAACAGAACCTCAATCATATACTATATAAAGGTATCCTGTCCGCGAAGACGACGGGGTTCTGTCGCCGGGGACCGGAAGCAGGTGCCGGTAAACCTACACAATGAGGGATATCAGGTCATGCTTGGTGATGACGCCCCGGACGATCCTCCCCTCGACTACGAGCACTGCGTGGTTCTGCTGCAGGATATTGACCACGGTCTCGACGTCCATATCCGGCGGAACCGTGGGAAAACCCGGTTCCATGAAATCCCTGACAACGAAGAGGTGGGTCTTGTGCAGCCGCTGCTGCTCGATTGCCTTGACGATGACGGACTCGGATATGCACCCGACCGGGACGCCCCGTTCGATCACGGGCAGCTGCGAGATATTGTTCTTCTCGAAGATCTCCACGGCACGGCTGATCGCATCCTGGGGCTGCACTGACAGGACGGGGGTATGCATGATCTGCGCCGACCGGATCTTCCGCGGTTCCGCGCTGTTGAGTACGACAATGATCTTGTTGAGCGTGCTGACTCGCGGGTCCACGTTCCCCGCCTCGATCCTTGCCACCATCGACTGGCTGATCCCGGCGCGCCTGGCCAGCTCGGTCTGCTTCAGGCCGAGTGTTTCGCGGCGCGTGCGGAGTTCCTCCGGTGTCGGTAGGTGCATGATTAATTACTGATGGTGATAGTACGTTATGAACCTTATCCCCGGGCACAAGTACGCTGTCTCCCGCCTGCGAACGCCATTAACCGGTGAGAGCGGACGTGTTCACGGGTGCAGCCTTTTTTATGAACACCGGTTATTTTCTGACCGTTTCGTCACCCGTTGATTTGCGGGCAAAATTCTTTTAAAGCTCTGATCGTATAGAGCTGGTAACGACAATCCAATGGGTATGATATTGGATTAGTGTTCTCCATGACCGGGTCATCAGACAGCTACGATGATGGAGAGAACCACCGGGCGTTCTCTTCCCTTTTTGCAGCACCGGGGTGCATCCCCCGGTCCCGTGCGCGACCGCCCATACATCCGGACGCGGACGGCCGGGCCACTTCCCCTACCACCGTTGGGATCAACCGCCTGTCCTTCCGGCACAGGCACAGCTGCGGGCTGAGCGCCCCATGAACGATCGATGGGGTGAACCCCCGGCTGATCTGAGCATCAATGGATCAGGGGATCTCCCTTCCTGTGTCCCGCTTGCCCGGCATGCCGTTGATGTGCCATCCGGACACCCGTTACCGGGCCAGCCTGCGCCAAAAAAACCGAACCACCGGGGTATTACACACAAAGAGACCGCCATTACCCGCGACGCGCTCTTCACCGTCTGGCGCGATAACGCCTTCCACATTGTCTGCGAGAACTATTTCTACAAGACCGAACCGTACTATTCAATCCTCCGGCACGAGCTGGAAGGCAGGCCGGTGCGCCCTTCAAGCGCTTCCGTACTCGATGCCTATGTAGTCCCGGTCTGCCTCGAGCGGGCGCACCTTGCCGGCATCCCCGTGTGCGAATGGGGGATATCCCAGGGCTATGCCCCGCTCCCTTCGATTGTCTACGGGCTGAACTATTTTGCCACGACATCGGATTACTCGGTCATCGATGACAACGAAAAAGCCAAGGAGACGATCAAGCATATCACCAACAAGGGAAAATACCCCTTCTGCTACCAGAAACTGGACGACGGCGCAGAGATCGGGTCCTGCAGGGCCATCTTCGGCAGAACGGCGGGGATCCGTCACCTTTCTTCGGATCTTGCACAGCGGGTTTATGATCTTTTTGCCATCCCTCTCGTCACCATCACGTACGTGAAATACGGCGACCGCGTCCTCCTCTCCTCCCTCTCGCCGACAAAATATTCCCAGCTCTCCGAGGAAGAGCGCACGCTCCTCTCCGCATATCTCTCGAACCAGGAGTTCCTATGAGCCGGCTCGGCATCTTTGTTGACCGGAAGACCCTTTCGAACTCGGAGCAGCTCAATGCCCTGATCCGGTGCCGGGACGTGGCCGAGAAGAAGGGACACGGGGTGGACTTCATATTCCCGGTGGATATCAGTACGATCACGAAGGTTGACGCCCTCTTCATCCGGGCCCGTACCGATCCGATGAATGTCACGTACGTGGCTGCACGGATTGCGAGTTTCCACGGTATACCGGTGATCGATGACCCGCAGTCCATCCAGATCTGCTCGGACAAGATCAACATGTACTCGCACCTGATCAGGAACCGGGTCCCGCTCCCGAAAACCATCTTCCTGTCCCGGAAGGACTTAAACGTCGAATGCGTCACCCGCCTTTTCGACGAGCTCGGTGCCCCCCTTATCCTCAAGGAACCCTCGACCTCGTTCTCGCTCCGCGTCGAGAAAGTGAGTGATATCGCTGGTTTCTTCCGGGTTGCCCGGAGGTTCGTCCGGCTCTCGGACTGGATCGTGGTCCAGCAGTACATCGCGAGCAGATACGACTGGAGAGTCGGCGTCCTTAACGGGAAACTCCTGTATGTCTGTAAATATACCATCCCCTCGGTCACGTTCAAGATCCAGGCCTCCGTGAACGGGCATATTGTCTATTGCGGTGTCGAGAGCGTGCCGGAACGGGATGTCCCGCCCCATGTTGTCCGGCTCGGCATCGATGCGGCGAAGGCGATCGGGAACGGGTTGTACGGTGTTGACATAAAGAATACCAACGGGGATGCCTATGTGATCGAAGTGAACGACAACCCCTCCATCGAGAGCGGGGAGGACGGCTGTTACCCCCGCGTCTTCGAGCAGATCGTTGACCATATCTTTTCGATGTGATACCGTGACACAGTACTTGGGTCGTACCTGGGCTGGATGCCTGCGCTGCTCCGGGCGCTGCTGTACCGGCCCACGCACCCCCTTCCCATGACCATCGGCACTGAACACGAGTTCTCCATCAATGACCGGCAGTTCCATCCCCTGCCGGTCTCCGACACGATCCTCCGGGAGATCTGCGGGAGGTACGAGAGCGAGATCCTGTTCGGGGACACAAAACTGGGAAAGGAACTCCAGAAGACCGTGCTCGAGATGATCCCGCGCTCTCCTGCGGAAGACCTCGCGGTACTGGAAGCGCAGCTGGTAAAAGGGGTTGCAAAATTCAACCATATCTTTTCCGGCCGGTACTCTCTCCTCGGCCTTGGCATGCACCCCACGGCCCGGCCGGAGGAAATTCCGGTCTGGGACCACGACGAAGGCGAGTACTACGAGGTGTACGACCGGCTCTTCAACATCCGCCAGCACGGCTGGCTGAACATACAGGCCCTCCAGATCAACCTCTCGTACCGGAGCAGCAGGGAACTCGTTGTCCTGTACAACAAGATCCGCACCCTGCTCCCCTACCTTATCGCCGTGACGGCATCGTCGCCCATGGTCGAAGGTACACTGACCGGGAGCTGCGACAACCGCCTCGTCTACTACCGGGAGAACCAGAAGGAGATCCCCGGTATCTGCAACCGGATCGTGCCGGAGAAGATCCGGTCGGTCGCGGATTATAACATTGCACAGGAGGAGATTTATTCAGAGCTCGTATCCCGCGGGGCCGGGATCCTCTGCGAGGAATGGGTCAATTCCAGCGGCGTCATCATCCGCTTCTCGCGCAGCTGCCTTGAGATCAAGGCGTTCGATGAGCAGGAATCGATCCGGTCCGACATGGCCGTCTGTGCCTTTGTCCGGTCCCTCCTGCGCTGCCGCTCCCTGCCGGTGGAAACGGACCGGGAGGCATTGCTGGCACTCACGGACGAGGCGATCCGGAACGGGACCGGAAGACTGGGACAGGAACTCGGGCAGCTGTACGATGCTGCGTGGCAGCGTGCGACCGCTGAGGAACGCTGCTACCTGCCCGTCATCAGAGAGAGAATTCTCCACGGGAGTCTTGCAGAACGGATGGCCGGCCGCATCTCCCGCGGCGAAGGAATCACCCCGGTCCTCTCCGACATGGCACGGTGCCTTGCAACGAACCGCCCGTACGGGCTGTGACCGCCGGCATACCGGCAAAAACCCGTCCGGGTATCCAACGATCAGCCTTAAGAACGGTTCCATACCACCTTATGTCAGGACCGGTTGCGATGACGAGGACATTACTCTCCGAAGCAGAAGGCTATGCACTGCTGGCATCCGCCAGTATTCCTGTACCGAAGTATCATGCAGCCAGTACCCGGGACGATGCCGCCCGGGCTGCCGACACCACGGGATACCCGGTGGTCATGAAGGTGATCTCCCCGGATATTGTCCACAAGAGCGATGCCGGGGGCGTTATCACGGGCATCCGCTCCGCGGAGGAGGCACGGTCTGCGTTCGACCGGATTACCCTGAACGTGAAATCCCATCACCCGGGGGCACAGGTCGCCGGCATCATGGTGGAAGAGCAGCTGGCACCGGGGCTGGAACTGATCATCGGCGGCAGGACCGATTCGGCATTCGGGAAGGTGATCACCATCGGGTTTGGCGGGAAACTGGTCGAGCTGCTGAGGGACGTCTCCATCCGGGTGCTGCCGGTCGACCGGGCCGGGATCGACGCCATGGTACGGGAACTGAAGGGGTACCGGCTGATCGGGGGCTACCGTGACGAGCCGGCGCGGGACGAGACCGCTCTCGTGGCGATCGTCGGTGCAGTGGCTGACCTGTTCCTTTCCGATCCCCGCATCAGTGAATTCGATGTCAACCCCCTGATCCTGTATGAAACAGGAGGTTGCGCCGTCGATGCACGGTTCTACCGGGACGATATCCTGCCGCCAGCCAGCGGTGCCGCGGCCCGGGAGATGCCCGGCAGCCTTCTCGATATCCATTCCATAGCAGTGGTCGGGGCATCGCAGGACCCGAACAAGGTCGGGTACGCGATCTGCCGGAACCTGCTTGCCTTTCCCGGGTCCCTCTACCCGGTCAACCCGAAGAGCCCCGCGATCCTCGGTCGCACTGCCTACCCGGACCTCGCCTCGGTCCCCGAAAAAGTGGACCTTGCCGTGATCGCGATCCCGGCACCCGGTGTCCCGGGGTGATCGAAGAGGCGGGACGGAAAGGGGTGCCCCTGTCCATCATCATCTCATCGGGCTTCCGGGAAAGCGGGGCTGCGGGCGGCAGTCTTGAAGAGGAGATCCTGTCGGCCGCACAACGGTACGGCATGCGGATCATGGGCCCCAATTGTCTCGGGATCATGCTCCCGCACAAGGGGATCAATACGACCTTCGATCCGGTCTCGCCAAAACCGGGCAGGATCGCCTTCATCTCCCAGAGCGGGGCGATCATCACGACCATCGTGGACTGGAGCCTGCCGGAAGAGATCGGTTTTTCCGCGGTTATCAGCGTCGGCAACCAGTCCGACCTCACCATCGAGGACTTCATCCGTTTTGCCGGGGACGATCCTGACACGCGGGCAATTATCCTGTATATCGAGCAGATCCGGTCCGGTCCCCGTTTCATGGATATCGTCCGCCATGTCTCCCCGACAAAACCGGTCGTTGCCATCAAGTCGGGTTCGTCACGGATCGGCCGGAAGGCCGCTTCGTCCCATACGGGTTCCCTTGCCGGAAGCTTCGAGGTGTACATGGCCGCATTCCACCAGGCAGGGGTGATCCCGGTCAGCTCCATACGGGAAGCCTTCCAGGCAGCCGAACTGCTCTCTTCCGAGGGGTACCCGAAAGGGACCCGGGCGGTTGTGATCACCAATGCCGGGGGGTTTGCCGTCCTCTCATCGGACTATGCAGAGCGGTTCGGCATTGAGATGGTGGAATTCTCACCCGCACTCATTGCAGAACTGGACGCGGCGCTCCCGGCAGACTGGAGCCGCGAGAACCCTATCGATATGGTGGGGGACTCCAGTGCCGACCGTTTCGCCCGCACGTTCGATATCATGATCCGGCACCAGGACCTCTGGGACATCGCGTTCGTGATCGCGGTGCCATCCGCTATCTCCGACCCCATCCGGGTATCCAACGAGATCGTCCGCTTTTCCCGGAACACCCACAAGATGATCGTTGGATGCATGATTGGCGGCGACAGCATGAAGACGCCGCTGCGCATCCTGCGCGATTCCCAGATCCCCAACTTCCCGGACCTGGAGGATGCCTTCCGGGCAGTAGGAAATATCTGCCGGCACAAGTGCAGCTCCGGCCTGCCGGAATGCCGGCACGAGTAGAAAATTTTCGGCAACCCGCGCCGAACCACGAGTTTTTCAGTGGCAATTATGATTATATTTCCGGATATCTCATCGCGATGCACGCCGCCGCAGTCGAAGATTTTCATATGAAAATCTTCTCCACAGCTATTGGCTGTCCCCGACAGGGAGTCAGCCGTGACCGGATGGTCAGGGCTGACTGGAGAAAATTCTCAGGAAGAATTTTCGACTCGCCCCCCGCGGCGGCCTCAATTACCGTACCAATCCCTGAACAGGTAATTCGACCCGCCGTGTCTCGAAGTTCATTCGAACTTCTCGAACTCGTGGTTTTGCAAACCACTCATTCCCCGGAGGGGCCCTGAGGTGGCACCTGCCGCCGCGTCGGGTTCACTCTGATCAGATTCAATCCGTCTTCACGCTCACAGCGTGATCTTCTTCAGGATCCGGCCTTCCCGGAAGACCGTGATCCCCCCGCCGCTCTGCGACACGACAATACCCACCGCCCGGGTGACCTGCGTGATGGCGGCAACCGAGTTGTGGCGGGTCCCCATGCCGGGGGGGAGGGAGACGCTGCCCGTATCCACCGTGATGTAACGCCCGACCGCTTCAACGAACCCGTCGCCGGTGATGACGAATGCACCGTCAAGCTGGGCAAGGGCCTTGATGTTCTCCTTGAGATCAGGGTTCGTGACAATGCGCGATTCCGGACGGTGGCCTTCGAACGGGTTCAGGATGATCTGCCGGGACTTTTCCAGCACGTTTTTCGTGTCGCCTATCAGGAACGTGGTACCTACCGGTTTGCCTTCCCTTCCCTCGATCGAGATCTCGGTACAGATATGGAAGACCGCGTCGAACACCTCCTCCTTCACATCCGTGTCCGAGACCACCATGTCTTTCCAGGTATCGGTGCTGATCCTCACTTCCCCCCCACGTTTGCGGTCCGTGATATCGTTGCCGATACAGAGGATCTCGACGATCCTCCCCTGAGCGTCCCGGATCGCCTTGTCGATCCAGGCGATCCAGACCCGGTCGCCGTTGCGCCGGACGTTCTCGCTGATATTGACGGCATACCCTTCGGCATTGAACCCGATGTCGTTTGCCATCATCGAGAGGCCGTGCTGGACGCGGGATTTTTCGGGGACGATCGTTCCCACGACATTCTTCCCGATCACTTCTTCCTGCGTGTAATCGAAGAAGGTCAGGGCATAATGGTTGAAGAACGTGATGTTCCCCTGCGTGTCCATCCGGATGACGATGCTCTGGGTGTTCTGCATCAGCTCGCGGTATTTTGCCTCGCTCTCCCTGAGTGCATCGGCGATCTTCTGCTTTTCCGAGTTGTCGGTGACGACAAACGTCCCGCCCTTCAGGATATCCATGGGGTCCAGCGGCTGTACCTGGATGTGGCAGGGAACGGACGACCCGTCTTTTTTCATGAGCCGGCAGTCTCCATGCCCGAGCCCCGATGCGTCCTTCCGGATCAGGAATTCGCGGCAGATCTGTTCGAACTCCTCGGGAGTCCCGAGCAGCGTGCGCAATTCCCGGCCAACCAGTGACTGCTCATCGCGGCCGAGCAGGGAAACAAAGGGCCGGTTCACCCATTCGAGAATGCCACTGCGCATCTGGAATACCCCGAGGGGGGTTGCCGAGAGGATGGCTGCCAGCTGCTCGTTCTGGACCTTGAGCTCGCGTTCGGCTTTTTTCCGGAGCATTGTCTGCTTGATCAGGTTGACCATCTCCGGGAGCTGCGGGCGGAAGTCCCCGGACTTCGGGATGGTGATCTCCGTCCCGTTGTTCACTTCCTCGAGGGCGAGCCTGTTCGGGCCTCTCCGGCAGAGGAGAATGACCGGCGTCGTGTTTCCCTGGGACTTGAGGTATCTGAGGAAATCTATACCGTTCATGTCCGGTACGAACTCGATACCGTTCACATCGGGCATCTGCTCGTAGGAAACGATGACGTCAAAGCTCCTGCCACGGAGTTTTTCTACCGCCTGTTTTATGGAACGGGCCTGTTCTACCCTGATCTCCCCGGTCTTCTCGAGGAACGTCCGGATCTGGGCAAAAAGATCGGTATTGTCATCGATAAATAAAACAGAGATCATCGTGCATCGTCCGGTAAAACCGCGTGGAATCAACCAGTATCCGGTGGATGGTTGAGCGATAAATAGTTGTTGAAAAACCGGAAATTTTCCAGAGCACCGGGGTAAAACTCATGCCCGTTTTTTAAAAGACCATTCCGGAATCTGCATGCCAGACCCGGTGAAAGCAAAACTTAAAAAAAATTCCGGGAAAAAATACCGGGGTCGGGAGAGAGAGACAGGATCAGCCTTCCGTATGGGAGACGATCGCAAGCTGGTACATCCAGTCCATCAGGGGGTGGCATTCCTCGACAATACATTCGAGATCGCACCCGATACAGGGGATCAGCTCGTCACCGGCAAGCAGGTCGCACGGGTTGACCGGCATCTGTTTTGCCCGCAGGAGATAGGTCTTGATCCCGTCTTTTCTGAACTCCACCCGTTCGATGAGCCCGCTCTCCTCCAGCTTCTTGACGATCCGCGAGCACTTCCGGCTGTCAACGCCCAGCTCCTTCCAGAGCTCGCTCTGGAGCACGCCCTCCGGTTTCGACTGAATCAGTTTCAGTCCTTCATCAGCAGGATCTCCCACAGTGTCCACCCTTTACCCCATTCAGATTTCCGGTGCAATGGTGAGGATATTATTGCCCCGGATTACAACGGTCCCGAGGCTTCTTCCCCGCTGGTTGTCGACAAATTCGATAGTCTCTTCCATGTGGATGTTCAGGTATTCATCCACAGCAACGAGGCGCCCCTGCAGTTTCCGGCCTTCATCTTTGATCTCTACGGAAATTTTCGAATCCACCAGGGCAAATACTTTTTTTATCGGCAAAACAATTCCGTTAACCATCTGCCCTAATTTGGGATGTAAGATAATTAAAGTTTGCCCATGCTGAAGGTTATCAAACCTGAAGCAGGAGAAGAATCCGAAGGATTCTTCGACTTGCTGAAGGTCGGCTTCGCCTCCCTTAAGCTCGTCGAGGTCTGCGACCTCTCCGAACCCGAGGAAGGAGAATATTGAAAGTCGTCAGACTTGAGATAAGAGAAGACCGAAGGTCTTCGAAGAACGCATCAGCGTTCTTCGACTTGCGGAGGGTCATCAGTTTCGAAGGTTGGCGCCGGCCAACCTTCTCATTGCCGGGGCTGATACCAGCCCTCTCCAAGCCTGAAGCTCGGCTCCCGCCTCCTTTCAGCGCGAAAAGAGTTATGGGGGCAGGGGTTCCCAGCGCTTTTTCAGTTCTTTTTCAACACCCGGCAGGGTGGTATATTCCATCTCACCGAGCGAGAGCCGGTGGGGCTCAAACGGGCCCTGTGCCCGGATCGTGTCAGCGAGCTCGTTGCACCGGTCGCGGACCCGGTCGAATGCCGGGTCATCGAACATGTCCGCGGGGCCGATGAGTTCCCCGTTGCAGAGCTGGAACCCGAAGCACAGGACCCGGGGGGGCCCGTCGAACCGGGTGCAGTTCGCCTCGCAGAGGCCGACCGGCAGGAGCGGGCCGTGGTGGGAGCCACGCATCCAGCCGGCAACCAGCACCGGTGTACAGAACGGCTCGATCACCTCGCCAACAGCGGGAAAACCGCTCTGCGACCGGACGATCATCACGGGGTCGTCCTTGCCGATATATTTCCCTGCGATGAGGCTCAGCCGCTGGGTGCTCGTCGAGGCGGCAATCTCCCGGTCCCGCCTGAAGACGTGCTTGATCACGTACCGTGACGGGGCGCCGATGTATGCGAGCATGTCGTAGATCTCCTCGGGGCAGTTGAACATAATCCTGCGCTTCTCGACAAGGTCGTGCACCTCGAAGACGAATCCCTTGTGCATCGAGGGGTCGATGACCAGTCCTGCCGTGTTGAACGGGTCGGCAAAGATCTTGTACAGGAAGAAATTCCAGGCTCCCGGCTCGGTCTTGTCCGCCATGAAAACAAGGACCGGGTCGGACCCCCGCTCCTCAAATTCCATCTCGGCCACCCCCGGCCCCATCCCCTTGACGTTTCCCGAAAACGAGTCGGCGAGCATGTCCTGCCCTGCGCCATAGAGCTTCAGGGCCTTGGCAATCTTTGTGCACTCCATGAAGACATCCCAGGCAAGCTTGTGGATCTTCGGGTTGTCCACGCCATGGGTATGCGTCATGATCAGTTCGAGATCGTCGCCGCAGTGCGTGACAACGGAGTCAATCAGGAGTTTGCCTTCCTGTTCCTTAAGAAGATTCTGTGCCTTCTCCAGAAGTTTCGGGTGGATGCGGGAGTGTCCCGGATAACTCCCCACATCCGCCTTGATCACGGAAATCGTGGTTTTCGGCATGAGACTTCACAGTATGAAATCTCTCCGGGATACTAAAATATTGCGGTGGAAGTTATTTCAGGGATTTTCTCACGAGAGAGGCAGACCCGTATGCACCGAATGCCCGGAAGAAGACGAGGCTTTCGGCATAGGCCATGGACCGGATCGCGTGCTCGGTCCCTTCGTCCAGAGAATAGAGGTCTTTGAAGAATTCCTTTATCGCCATCTTGCAGTTGCCATCGAATATCTGGCGGTCCGATTTCCCGGGGTTTGCGGGCCGGTATTTCTCCAGCGTCCAGTCCTGGATATTCCGGTATAACGAGGGTTCGTACACCTTCAGGGTGGAGAACACCACGTCCTGCCAGAATGTGCCAACATTCCCCTTGATGATATCCCCTTTCGGGAAATGGAGGTTGATCAGTTCGCGGGGAGTACCGGTGATGCCGTGCTGGGCAATGCCGACGTCCAGATGATTGTCCCTCAGGGCCTTTGCAATCGCCTTCGTCTGGGGGATGTCGATGGAGAGCTGTTCGACAACGTTCCCCTGCGCATCGTACGTGTGCCCGTGGGTGCTGCCGTTGGCAATGGCGAGCACGTGGGGATGTACGTCGTCCTCGTTGAGGGCCCTGATGAACTCAACGGCTTCTTCGGGCTTTGTCAGGACAAGCCCGCTCCCGTCCTTCCTGCCGATCTCCCCCACTTCAACTTCGAGCCCGTACTCCTTTCCCTTCATCCTGCTTCTGATATAGTGGGCGAGATCCGAGGTGATCCGGATATTCGGGTCGAGCTCTTCCCGGACATTCTTTCCTTCAAAATTGAAGAGGTGGGAGGCATCGATGGCAAACGAGGTATAACCGGCTTTGATCTGGGCATCGATCAACTCCTTTGTTCCTTCGATCTCGGGAGCATCACCCTTCTTTATCGTAATATGATCCGCGTGCAGGGCCCAGGCATCAAACCCGACCGCTTGTGCGGCCTCATTCATCCTTCGGGAGAAATCCTGAGGGGTAAGCCCCGTATATCCCCCTTTGAGGTCGCTCTCCGACCGCGCAATTTCCATGAACACTGCCGAGTCCGTATCTTTCGCTGCCCTGAATATACCCTGTGCAACCGAGGCGATCCGGATGTTCGCCGCCATGACAATCGCCTTGTGGCCGGTGACCGCTTTCAGAATTGTCGAGCCCGGGATGGGACCAAAACCGTTCTTCTCCATACTGCATCACTCCTGTGTATTCACCCTTCTCGCATAAATTTTTCAATCAGCGCTACTTCTTTTTTGCCGCCGGCGTAGATGGGGGTAACCTCGTCGATCGCCCGGGGGGTGATGCCGAGAATATCCGTCTTCCCATTGCTGATCGCCCCGCCGGCTTCATGGAGGATCTTTCCCATGGGATTTGCTTCATAGAGGAGGCGCAGCTTTCCCTGTTCCCTGCCTTTGTATCCGGGATATGCGAACACGCCCCCCTTGTGCAGGATCTGGTGGACATCGGCAACGAAACAGCCGCTGAACCGGAGCTTGTATCCCTCCTGCTCGAGATACCCGATCCACCGGGCATGGGCCGGGAGGTAATGCTTCCGGAGGGCGCCGGGGGCGAATATCTTTCCTTCCGGGATCCTGATGTCCCGGTGCCTCAGGACAAATTCACCTGACTCGTCCATGACGAACTCATGGACCCCCTTGCCGGTGGTAAAGGTCAGGCTGGTGAGGGGCCCGTAGAGCATATACATGGCAGCGACCATCGTTGCCCCCTTCCCGAGTACGTGCCCGGGATAGATACCGATAATGGATCCCGTGCAGAGGTTTACATCGATGAGCGATGAGCCGTCGAGCGGGTCGATGACGACCCCGAAATCGTTCTTTGGGTTTTCAACTTCGATGACCTGTTCCTGTTCTTCGGTCGCGATATAACGGGCGAGCCGTGATTTTTTTAATCCTTCGATGAACACCCCGTCGGCGAACTTGTCAAGGGGCATCTGCTCTTCGCCATATACGTTCCGCGTCTTCTCATCAACCGGGGCTTTTATGCAAGTGCTGAGAAATCCCTTCCTGACACCATGGGCCTGTTCGCTCAGGAAGAGAATCAACGCCGCCAGGTTCTTCTCCGTTCCAGCACTGACAAGGAAATCCTTGAGTTTCATGTCTTACCGCCATCCCCTGCTACAGAGAGCTTGCAGCTGCAGGATACCCCGCCGGACTCCCTGATTGTGTAGTCGTTAGATGGCGATGCTTATCAGGATTATTATACTGTACCGGTTTGCCTGCTTTCAGAGCCGCACGGGAAACGGAATGTGCGGTACGCGATCCGCTGAGAAGAATCCCGCCGGTAGAGAAAACCCGTTGTGTCTGGCATACATCCTCTCCGAGGATTATTATCCCTGTTACGGATGGGTAACTGAGACCCCGTGATCGCGATCAACATTTTTGCAGGATTCACCGGACTCCATGTCGGTCGAAATTGACGGTATCCACGTATCCAGAGCAATCTGAAAAATAGAAAATTTTAATTCTTGCCGGTGTCCGTCATGTCCTGAGTATCCTGGTGGTTCCTGAAGGTAACTTCCAGTACGCCGTTTTTGAATGATCTCTGCATTGATGCTGCATCGACAGGGGGCAGGTCCGCGGTCGTGTGGTAGTGGTGTTCCGCATCCCCTGCATCGATGACGAGTTGGCTCCCTTTCATATCCAGCCGGATCATGTCGTCCGTTGCCCCGGGGAGTTCGGTAATCACTTTTGTCTCATCCCCGATCCGGTGGACTTCGGCTGCGTGTTCCCGGGCTGCCCGTGGCAGGGGAGCCGGGACTTCCTCCATCGCGGGAGGGGCCCCACCATTGCGGAAAACGATCCGGTACCCGCAGGCCTGCGGGGCACCGGCAGCAAATTCCCGGTCCATCCGGGAGAAGAGCCGGGCAAACATCTCGTCCATCCGCTCAAACATATCCATAGGGTCTTCGGTCATAATCATCGCCTTCCGGGCATTATTCGTTCTCCAGTTTCTTTTCCAGGGAGTCCGTCAGCTTTTTGATCTTTGCGAATTCCTTCTTCCGTGCATAGACAACCGAGCGGAGATCCGTGGTCAATCCATCATCCTTCCTGTTGGCCATACCGGCGCGGGCGATCAGCAGGGAAGCCCTGTCAAGGATCGTGCGCTGCTCCTGGTTGTACAGCATCTCCCATGCCTGGCGCTCGGACTTCTCGATTGCCTCCTGGTCCAGCGATCCCTTCACCCTGAGCAGGGCTGCATCGAAGTGGGCCCTGGTCAGCATCACGTTCTTGATCGCGTCTTTGCGCTCCTGATCGGTCCTGCCCTCCATCTGGATGATGAAGTCCCGCATTGCCGCCATCTTGGCCTCGCGGACGAGTGCCTCGATGTCGGCTCCGACGTAACCTTCGGTCTGTTCCACCAGCGCATCGGCCCCGACATCCTTTGAAAGGATGTTGCCGGTCTCGCCCCCGAGATAGACCTCAAAGATCTTCTTCCTGCTCTCCTTGTCGGGCGCAGGGACGTATATATGGCGTTCGAGGCGGCCCGGGCGGAGCAGGGCATCATCCAGCATATCCGGCCTGTTGGTGGCGGCGAGGATGGTGACGTTCCTGAGCTCTTCCATCCCGTCCAGCTCGGTGAGGATCTGGGACACTACACTTTCCGTGACATGGGATGACCCCTGGAACGTGCCCCGTTTGGGCACCAGCGCATCGATCTCGTCGAAGAAGATGATCGAGGGGGAGGCCTGCCTGGCCTTACGGAAGATCTCCCGGACGCCCTTCTCCGATTCTCCTACCCATTTCGAGAGCAGCTCCGGTCCCTTTACCGCGATGAAATTGCACTCGCTCTCGTTTGCCACGGCCTTTGCGAGCAGGGTCTTGCCGGTGCCGGGCGGGCCGAAGAGCAGGATGCCTTTGGGGGGTTTGGTCTGGAGCCGTTCGAACACATCCGGGTATCGGAGCGGCCATTCCACGGCCTCCTTCAGTTCCTGTTTCACGTCTTCAAGGCCGCCAACCTGCTTCCAGGTGATATCAGGCACCTCGACGAGCACCTCGCGCATCGCGGACGGTTCGACGTGCTTGCGGGCCTCGGCGAAGTCCTCGTTTGTCACCCTGAGCTTGTCGAGCACTTCCGCCGGGATCTCCTCGTCGATCTTGATCTGCGGGATCACCTTGCGGAGCGCATGCATTGCCGCCTCTTTCACAAGGAGGGCGATGTCAGCCCCGACAAAACCATGGGTGGTGTTGGCGAACTCATCGATCTTCACATCGTCCGCAAGGGGTACTCCCCTCGAGTGGACCTGGAAGATCTCCAGACGGCCTTTTTTGTCCGGGATCCCGATCTCGATCTCCCGGTCGAAGCGCCCCCCGCGCCGGAGTGCGGGGTCGATCGAGTCCGGCAGGTTGGTCGCCGCGATCACGATGACCTGGCCGCGGCCCTTAAGGCCGTCCATGAGTGAGAGCAGCTGGGCGACTACACGCCGCTCGACCTCGCCCTGCACTTCCGCCCGCTTCGGCGCTATGGAATCGATCTCGTCGATAAAGATGATGGCAGGCGCATTCTGCTCCGCTTCCTCGAACTTCTCGCGGAGCCCTTTCTCGCTCTCGCCGTAATACTTGCTCATGATCTCCGGGCCGGAGAGCGAGATGAAATGGGCGTCGACCTCGTTTGCCACCGCCTTCGCGATCAGGGTTTTGCCGGTGCCCGGCGGGCCGTAGAGCAGTACACCCTTGGGCGGCTGGATCCCGAGGCGCTCGAAGATCTCCGGGTGCCGGAGCGGGAGCTCGATCATCTCTCGCACGAGTTGCAGTTCGCGGCCAAGGCCCCCGATATCCTCGTAATGGATATCGGACATTTCGGATTTGCCCTCTTCGGGTTTGTAGGCCTCCTCCTTCAGCTCGATCTCTGTGTCGTCGGTGACGATGACCATGCCCTTGGGGGCCACCTTCGTAATGACGAGCGTGATGGAGTTGCCTATCACATCTACGCGGACGGACTGTCCTTCGATAACGGGCCGCCCGCGCAGTACGCGGGAAAGGTACTGTTCGCCCCCCACGAGTCGTATCGGCTGGGTGGGCTGTACAACGATCTTCTTGGCGTACTCGGCCTCGGATTTCCGGATCCTGATCTTTTCGTCGATACCAGTACCCGCATTCCCACGGATGTTCCCGTCAATCCGGAGCGTGGCGGACCCGGTGTCCTGAGCAAACCCCGGCCAGACTATCGCAGCGGCCTTCTTCTTGCCCTGGATCTCAATCACATCGCCGGAGACCAGGCCGAGTTTCTTCATCACCTCGATGCTGAGGCGTGCAATGCCACGGCCTGCGTCGTCGTGAGCAGCTTCTTTGACGGTTACTTCTGTGTAATCCTTTTCTGTCATCGTAAAACACCCCGCTGGTTCAAGGTTTACCATTAGTTAGTGCTACATTATATATAAACATTGTGTAGAAAAACTACCGTCCGCCCCTTACATCACGGGGGAGGATCGGCATACCGTGACTTCGCCGGGAAATTTCCAACGCAAAAAAATCTTCGTTATTCCAATTCAACTTTACTTGTTAACTTAACAAGCCAGATTTAGTCCAGAATCGAAAAACCGAGCCTTTATCTTGTCTTTACAGCAACGTGTATGACATGAGTATTGTCGCAGATGCCAAGCGGGGCATCGTAACTGAAGAGATGAAAGCTGTCGCCGCACAGGAAGGGGTGACCGAAGACTTCGTCCGGCGCGGGGTTTCCGGCGGGCATATCGTCATCCCGGTCTCACCGTACCGTAAAGTAAAGATCTGCGGTATCGGGGAAGGGCTCCGCACCAAGGTGAATGCCTCCATCGGCACGTCCACGGACATCGTGGATATCGGCATGGAGATCGAGAAGGCAAAGCAGGCCGAGCTCGCGGGGGCAGACACGCTCATGGAGCTCTCGACCGGCGGAGACTTCATGGAGATCCGGCGACAGGTCATCGCGAATACCACACTCAGTGTCGGATGTGTCCCCCTGTACCAGGCGTTTATCGAAGCGGCGATAAAGGATGGGGCCGTGGTCAACATGAAAGAGGACGACCTCTTCCGGATCACGGCCGAACAGGCAAAACTCGGCACCAACTTCATGGCCATCCATACCGGCATCAACTTCGAGACAGTCAAGCGCCTGAAAAACCAGGGCCGGCACGCAGGGCTCGTCTCCCGGGGCGGGGCATTCATGACCGCGTGGATGCTCCACAACGAGAGGGAGAACCCGCTCTACTCGGAGTTCGATTACCTGCTTGAGATCATGAAGGAGCACGAGGTCACGCTCTCGATGGGAAACGGTATGCGGGCAGGCGCGATTCATGATGCTACTGACCGGGCAGGTATCCAGGAACTGCTCATCAACGCGGAACTTGCGGATAAGGCACACGCCCAGGATGTACAAGTGATCGTTGAAGGTCCGGGCCATGTTCCGATCGATGAGATCGCGACCAATGTCCAGCTCATGAAGCGGGTTACCAACAATAAGCCGTTCTACATGCTCGGCCCCATTGTCACCGACATCGCCCCGGGCTACGATGACCGCGTTGCCGCCATCGGTGCCGCCATCTCCTCTTCTCTCGGCGCGGACTTCATCTGTTACGTCACCCCGGCCGAGCACCTTGCCCTGCCGACTCCGGAAGAGGTGTACGAAGGCGTGATCAGTTCCCGGATTGCCGCCCATGTCGGCGACATGATCAAGCTCAAAAAGACCCGTGACCTGGACCTTGAGATGGGACATGCCCGCCGCGACCTTGACTGGGAACGCCAGTTTGCAGTAGCGATGAACCCGGTGCGGGCACGCGCAATAAGGAAAGAGCGCATGCCGGCCGATACCGACGGGTGCACCATGTGCGGCGATTATTGCGCGATCAAGATTGTCAACCGCCATTTCAAATTCTGATCCAGTACATTCTTTTTTACAACCTGTTTTCCGGAACCCATCTCAAGAATTATGGGATAGGCAAACCATACTATTCCATACGATACTATGCCGGGACGTGTTATCCCCCTCTACAAAGCAGACATGAGAGATGAGGCACGGTATAGACGAGCCTCCCTCACACCGGAGGAAATTGCCGAAAAAAGTGCCGCGATCTGCACGAGCCTGCTCCGGGTCATCGACGGGATAGATCCGGTCATGGTCTATGTTTCCAAGCCATCCGAGGTGGACACGTTCCGTTGTATTGAGATGCTCCTTTCCCGCAAGAAACGTGTGATCGTCCCGATCATTGAGCGCGAGACAAAAACCCTGCGACTGTCCTACCTCGACAGGACCTCCGACCTGATCGAAAGCACATTCCGGGTCCCGGAGCCAGTAGGCAGTGAACAACCCGTTCATCCAAGTGACGTGAAGGCAGTTATCGTTCCCATGCTGGCATTCGATCGCCGCGGACACCGGCTCGGTTATGGCGCGGGATATTACGACCGGTTTTTATCAGCGCATTCTCACCTCGTAAAGATCGGACTGGCATTCTCGTGTCTTGAGGTGGATGAGATCCCTGCAGAGATCAATGATATCGGCATGGATATGATCGTCACGGATGCGGAGATCATCCGCTGCCGGCAGTGATCCCGCCGGTTCCTGATCCTTCACTCAATACAATCAAATAACCACGGGGATAAAATAATCCGGCACGGTGATCCTATCAGGCTGAATTTCGGTGGCTTTGTCCCGATCTCTACGATCGACTGGCGGGGGAGGGCCGTCTGCACGGTGTTTCTGCGGGGGTGTCCGATGCGGTGCTCCTACTGCCAGAATGAGGGTATCCAGTCCGGCGAGGATTACCGGGAGCTTGGTGAGATCACGGAAATGATAAAAGCCTCCTCGCCGTTTATCAGCGGGGTCGTCATTTCCGGCGGTGAACCCACACTGCAGAAGGACGCGGTGACGGAACTTGCCAGATATGCCAGAACACTGGGGCTGATGGTTGGGATCCAGACAAACGGTCTTTTTCCGGCAACTCTGGATACATTAATCTCGCAAAACCTGGTAGATAAAATCTCGATTGATTACAAAACACGGTGGGAGGGCTTTTCCGGGCAGCCCGGAGGGTACAGTTCGGTCCAGACCGATAATTATAAGAAAAATCTGCAAAGATCAATCGGTATCTGCAGGATGGCATACCGGGAAAACATCCTTGCAGAATTCGAGATTGTCATCACCGTTTTTTACGAGAATGAAGACTATATCCGGAAGATTTCCGGAGAGATCGGGAATACCCCCCTTGTGCTCCAGCAGGGTGAGCACAAAATTGTGCGCATGCGAGAAACAACGCCCGATATGACCAATGGGGAATATATCTCTAAACGACGAATACTCCAGGAGAACCATCCGCCCCTGACACTGGAAGAACTGAAAAAGATCGCAGACGAGCTGGGAAGGACCGTGCGGATACGGACGCGGGAGATTGGAGAGATAGCATATGAAAGTGATTGGCGTCGTCGGGATGCCCGCAAGCGGAAAAGGTGAATTCTCCCGTATCGCACAGGGTATGGGCATTCCGGTCATTGTCATGGGTGACATGATACGCAAAGTTGTCCGGGAAGAGGGCCTTGAACCGAGCGATACGAATTTCGGGGCCGCGGCAAACCGGCTCAGGGCTGAGAAGGGCATGGATGCTATTGCCCAGCTCTGCGTCCCCGAGATCAGGCGCCTGTCCGCCCCCCTGGTTCTTGTGGATGGGATACGGGGAGAGACGGAAGTTGCCCTCTTCCGGCGAAATTTCCCGGGTTTTACGTTGATCAGTATCGAATCCCCGTTTGAGAGACGCCTTGAACGGATATCTGCACGGGCGCGGCCTGATGATTTCACCACTGCTGCAGAACTCCGGATACGGGATGAGCGGGAACTTGGCTGGGGACTCGGCAATGCCTTGCTGGATGCGGACATCCACCTGGAAAACGCGGGGACGCTCGAGGATTTTTCCGATGCCGTCAAGCACCTCCTGGAACAGCTGCGGGGTGAGCCGTGAGCATCTCTCCCTATTTCTCCTCATCGGCAAAGGTGTGGGACGACATCGCATGGGTGTACGGGATCGAGGAGGCCGGATATGACGGATGGGAGATCGTAAGCGACGGGAATTACCGGCTGGAAAACCCGGAGTGTTTCAGGAAGGTTGAGGAGGTGCTGGCGACTACCCGCCTCGGTGCATCCGTGCATGCACCGTACGGCGACCTGAACATCGCCACGCTCAACGACCCCATCTGGAGGGAATCGATCCGCCAGCTCTGCACCTGCATCGAACACGCCGCACCGCTTACCGACCGGGTCACCATCCACCCGGGCTACATCTCGCCGATCGGCAAGATGATGACCCAGAAAGTCTGGGAGCTCCAGAAAGAGGCGCTCCGGCAGATTGGCAGGTCCGCATCCGAGCACGGCGTCCTTGCCTGTCTCGAGAATATGATCAGCTTCAAAGAATTTCTCTGCAGGCTTCCGGAAGAGCTGATCGGCATGACCGAAGGCATCGAGGGGATCGGGATGACGTTTGATTTCGGGCACGCGAATACCATCGGCAAGGTCAGCGAGTTTCTCAGGTATGTCGATAAGGCTGACCATATCCATATCCACGATAACCATGGCGTTTTGGATGAACACCTCCCGCTCGGAGAAGGTACGATCCCGTGGGACACGGTAGGAAGGGCGGTTGCTTCCCGGTATACCGGAGGACGGATCGTAATTGAGGGACGTTCGGTGGAAGAAGCAAAACGGAGTCTCGCCGTTTTCAGGAGAGAGTTCTTATGAACTGTAAGCGAAAGCCAACCGTCATGCCAAAAACCCGGGATGGGTTTTACGTGAACGGGGAGCTGACAGCGAACCGTTACAGGAAATTCCCGGAGGGATTTGCCGTGAACGACGAGCATCAGCGAGGAGTTATAGGAAAATCATGGGGTGATTTTCCGTGAGCGGCGAGACATTACAGGTATATTTCCTCGGGACTGCCGGGGCCCTTCCCACACCAACGCGTAACCCGCCCTGCATCATGGTACGGCGTGGTTCAGACACACTCTTGTTCGACTGCGGTGAAGGTGCCCAACAGCAGATGATGCGGGCACGGTGCGGTTTCACCATCAACGCCATCTTCGTCTCCCACTGGCATGCCGATCATTTCCTGGGTATATTCGGTCTTGTCCAGACCATGTCATTCAATGGCCGGACAGAACCCCTCACGATCTATGGTCCCGAGTGGGTTCACGAGTTTGTCAGGACGCTCCGGCACGTTGCACGTTTCAACCTGAAATTTCCTTTGGAATCCGCGGAACTCAACCACGGATCATGGGTGCGGTTCGATGGGTACACTATAACGGCATTTGACGCAAAACATGGCCTCCCTTCACTCGGATTTATTCTCGAAGAGGACCCCCGCCCGGGCAGGTTCAACCGCGAAAAGGCGGTAGCTCTCGGCGTCCCCCCCGGCCCGCTGTTCGGCAGGCTCCAGCATGGCGAAGTCGTGACGCTCGGAACCGGCGACGCGGGAATTACCGTCAGGCCGGAACAGGTTTTGGGATCCCCACGTCCGGGTCGGAAGATTGTCTATACCGGCGATACCCGTTCCATACATGCAACAATCATGGACATCGCCCGCGATCCCGACCTTTTGATCCACGATGCAACGTACGATGAATCCGAGGCTGCCCGCGCTGCCGAATTTTACCACGCAACAGCAGCACAGGCAGGAGAAGCTGCAACAGATCTCAATGCCCGGACCCTGGTACTGGTTCATACCAGCTCCCGGTACACAGATATCCAGGCGCACATCGGCGATGCCCAAAAAAAATTTTCCGGCCGGATCCTCATACCGAATGACCTGGACATGGTCGAAGTGGCATTCCGTGACTGATGTCCCTGAAGGGATTCCGGTGCTTCGATTTTTTGCAGATAACAAGTAAATTAAACATTCAGGCGCCCATTGATGATCATACAGAGTATCCTATTTCCGCGGAGCGTTGACGATACCAGATACCATATCGCAACAATATGCCCGTACGCTGTGTGTGTGGTGAGAGAGAAATATGCAGAATAGCAGTGCAGATGATGTCCTCGTCTACCGGCTTGGCGCAGGGTGTGACCTTGCCGACGTCGAGGAAGGGAACGTATACCAGGGAAAAGTTCAGGGTTTTGCCAATTTCGGGATGTTCGTCCAGCTGAATGACCGGATCAAGGGCCTGGTGCACAAGAGTAACATCAAGGCCGATCACAAGGAGCGCGACTCGATTCTTGTCCGGGTCCGGCAGATCCGTCCGAATGGCAACATCGATCTCGAAGAGATCCAGATACAGGTATACCAGGTACAGAATATCGAGCGTAAATCAACAACGGTACGGATCGCAGATCTGGGCACAAAAGTCGGCAAGACCGTAGCAGTTGAAGGGGAAATCGCACAGATCAAGCAGACCAGCGGACCCACCATCTTCACGATTGTCGATGAGACAGGTACCCAGAACGCTGCCGCGTTCGTTGAGGCCGGCGTCCGGGCGTACCCGGAAGTCGAGCTGGAAAACATCGTCAAGCTCATTGGCGAAGTGATGATGCGCAACAACCAGCTCCAGATCGAAGTCGATGCGATGACGATCCTGACCGGTGAGGATTCGGTTGCAGTGAAAGTCAGGATCGAGAAAGCTCTCGATCTTCGTTCCGATCCGGAGGATATCCCCCTTCTCGTAAGAAGCGAAGTCATGGAGAAACTCCGTCCCGAGATGAAGAAAGTCGCGAAGATCATCAGGAAGGCCGTATTCACCTCCCAGCCCATTATCCTCCGCCATCATGCAGATGCCGATGGCATCTGCTCCGCTGTCGCCATAGAACAGGCCGTTGTGACCCTGATCCGGGAATCTGGAGGGGATTTCGATGCGGATTATTTCCTCTTCAAGCGTGCCCCCTCGAAAGCCCCCTTCTACGAGATCGAGGATATCACCCGCGACCTCGATTTTTCCCTCAAGGACCATATCCGGTACGGGCAGAAAATGCCCCTCGTCGTCCTCACCGACAATGGTTCTACCGAGGAGGACGAACCCTCATACAAGATCGCGAGCGTGTACCAGATCCCCTTTATCGTCATCGACCACCACCACCCTGATGCAACCATCGACAAATACCTGCTTGCCCATGTCAACCCTTACCACGTCGGCGGCGATTTCGGGATCACTGCCGGAATGCTCGGTACCGAAGTAGCCCGGTTGATCAATCCCAAGGTGGAACCTCTGATCCGGCATCTGCCGGCCGTTGCCGGTGTCGGAGACCGGAGCGAGGCGCCGGAACGTGCTCTCTTCCTGTCCCTTGTCCGGGACCAGTTCCCGGAAGAAGCCTGCAAGGACATTGCCCTTGCTCTCGACTACGAACAGTTCTGGCTCCGGTTCAATGACGGGCGCGAGATCATCAAGGACATTCTGAACCTGACCGGCAAACCTGATCGCCATAAAAAACTGGTGGCGCTGCTGGTCGATGGCGCCAACACGATGATCGAGGACCAGATGAGTGCCTGCATGCCGCATGTAGTTCCCCGCGTGCTTGCCAACGATGCACACCTCTTCCTCATCGATGTCGAGATCCATGCCCATAAGTTCACGTTCCCGCCGCCCGGCAAGACGAGCGGTGAAGTGCATGACCGCCTCTGCCGCCAGCATGCAGGAAAGCCGGTGGTCACCATCGGATTTGGCCCGGACTTTGCCGTCTTGAGGTCACGGGGGGTGCTCATGAACATCCCGCGGATGGTACGGGAACTCCGGGTCGAGATCCCGGGTGGCGGGATCAGTGGTGGCGGACACCTTGTTGTTGGCAGCATAAAATTCGTGGAAGGCATGCGCGATGTGGTGCTTGAAGCCCTCATCAAAAAGATCGCCGATGCACAGGTCCAGCAACAAATTTAAACCAGAATATTTTCTGAATTCCAATGAATTCAGCCCGGAACCGCCCGGAACACCAGTTAAATGAGTATATGAAAAACTACGAACCCGGTGGGCGAGATATAATCTTTCTGGTCGAAATATCGACCGGGTGAAAAAAAAAGACTGGATTTTCCGCGGGATTATTCGATATTTATATATAGCAGTTGATCTATATGAGTTTTTAATGCTGAGGCACAACATGTCAACAACAAAAAAATTACGTGAGACCTATAACGAGACCCAGCACAAGATCGTTTTGTATCTCAACTCCGGCATTACCAAGGGCAAGCACTATTTCAAATCCAAATACATCGCCAAAGACCTTGGTCTCTCTCCCAAAGAGGTGGGAACAAACATGGCAATCCTCGCCGAGATCTGTAAGGAACTGGATATTATCCGGTGGAGCTATTCGAACAGCACAACATGGATGGTCACCCCACGTGCCATCTGAATATTCCGATATCATTTCTTCTTTTACCCATGACAAAGGTTCTGGAATTTGAATCCGAAATTGAATTTGTTGCAAACATCAACGACCACAAGGACTGCCTGATGTCGCAGGATCCCACGCAGGATCACCCGGAGGCGCTCTGGTTTAATATCGATATCCCGAAAGGGCATGACCTGAAAGCCGGCGATCGCGTTCGGGTAACCATTGAAAAATTGTAATCGCAGGCATTATTCCGAAATAATCACCCCGCCTGCTGAATAGGAAAAAGGAATTACGATAACCTGTAGGCGTCGTAATAGTCACGGGGCGTTTCAAGCTCGATCCGGAAACTGTCGATATATGCGGTCGTTATGATCATGTACATATCGGTTCCGGAGGTTTCAATGACACGGATTGTCGACCCACGGTTCAGGATCTCTTCTCCGTTGATAACGGTCCCGTTGTTTGCGTAGCAGAGGGCCATCTGGAAATTCCCGTATTGCGGGGTGCGGTTTGCAGTAACAGTCGTGTTGAGCTCCCAGACCGGGTACGGGACACGGAACTTCTGGGTCAGGCCGCCCCGTGTCTCACTGACGTAAGCAAAGGGCACCATCTCCCTTCCCTGGAGTGGCAGATCACCCGCACCGAATGTTTCCATATTGTCCGGCATCTTGAACTTCGGATACGAGAACGGATCGCTGCTGTAAAAGATCCGGTAAGGCGGGGCAATAGTCGGTTCAGGTGTAGGAGTCACTGTCAGCAAGGGTGTAACGGGGATAACGGGAGTAGTGACGGGTTCCGGAGGTGGTAGCTCGGTTATTGTCGGGGCCGGGGTTACCGGGGATGTGGTAAATCCTGCCAGGTAATGAGGGTTCGCGACGATGGCAATGACCAGCACAATGACAACCCCTCCCACCAGAGTGAGAAGGTCTCCTCTTTCCACATGTAGTACTCGGACACCTTCTAAAAAAACATGACGATTTTCACATATCTGCCTATACCGGAGGAAGTTGGTTGTGAATTGCTTCCCGTCCTCCCGGTAATTCCCCACGGGTATCCGGATATATTCTTATGGGTTTGATGAAAATGGTTGAGTATGGAATTGCCCGGGATTCGGACGTGGATTTTTTTTTACCTCATCTCTTTTGTCGTCCTTCTCTGGGCAGCGTTCCTTTCCGCTGAGGGTGTCATGCTCTGGGTGAGCCTCCTGCTCGTCATCATTATCGTGGGGGTAAATTTTATGACCGTACTGAACCAGGTAAAAGCACATGCTGCCCGGAAAGAGTTCCAGAGGGACCTTACCAAGGATTTCCAGCGGGGCGGGCCCGACGATGAGGAAAAAACAGACTGATGCCCGGAAGAAGCTTATTCCCTTTTAATGAATATTTTCTGCACTGAATTTTTGGGTACGAACAGGTTCTCGACCTGCCTCCCGAGATACTCGGTCTTGCCCATGATGTAGAAGCCGTCACTGACCAGTGCTCCGTGGAACAGCCGTACAAGGTCATCTTTCTGTTTTTCCGTAAAGTAAATCGTAACGTTGCGGCAGGTTATAAGATCCAGCCACCGGGTGATAGGTGCCCCACCCATCAGATCGTGAGGCCGGAAACGAATGAGATCCTTTAAGTGCTGCCTGACCTGGTAATTCCCGTCGGAGAGTTTGGTGAAATGGCGATGGATCTGCAATTCGGAGAGCTTGACCATTGCTTTTGGGGCGTAGATGCCTTCCTGGGCTTTGGCGAGCACGATCTTGTCAATGTCGGTTGCATAGATCTGGCCGGTAAGTTCTTTGTTCTGGAGCATAAAATCATGGAGAATCATTGCAATGGAATAGGGTTCTTCACCGGTGGAGCAGCCGGCACACCAGATACGGAGACGTTTGCGCTTTGAGAAGAGCGTGGGAAAAACCTCTTTTTTCAGGATCTCGTACACATCATTATCCCGGAAAAATTCCGTGACATTGATCGTAAGCGCTTTCCGGAGCACATCAAGCTCGGTCGGGTTTCCTTTGACGTATTTGAGATATTCATCATAGCTCGCCGTATTTGTCGACCGCATTCTCGACAGGAAACGCCGTTTGATGTACTCTTCCTTGTAGTTGCTGCACCGCATCTTCAGTGTCTGTTCGATATACCGCTTCAACACCCCAAAATCATCCATCAGGTTCTCCTTCGCCATATACCTGTATCGGTACAACGCAGAGCGAGATGTACAGATCTCCCGGAAGTGACAATTTCCCCGCTTGTTCCCAGAGACGGCTTGATAAAGTCCTGTCAGTTGAACCGGAACTGTTGCATCTCCTTCCGGCATCGATCCGCCATATCCGCGAGTTCCGCGGATGCGCTTGCTATCTCTTCAGTTGAGGCGCTGGTCTCCTCGGCAAGTGCTGCCATGTCTTCCATGCTTTGCTGGTTCTCATTCGTCAGGGAACTGAAGGACTCAATCCCGGACATCAGCTCGTTGGTAGCCTTTGCCTCGTCCTCGGTGGCCTTGACAATCTCGCTCATGCCGGCTGAAACGATGGTGGCTTCAGAGATGATCCTGTTGAGCGATTCAACAGTCCTGTTTACACTGTCGATGCCACCCTTGATCTCTTCGAACGATTCCCGCATGGAAGACGACGTCTGCTCGCTCTTTGCCTGGATCGACCGTATGAGCGATTCAATCTGGCTGCTGGCCTTCTTGGACTCACCTGCCAGGTTCTTCACCTCACCCGCAACAACTGCAAAGCCCCGCCCGTGTTCTCCGGCCCGGGCAGCCTCGATGGCCGCGTTGAGGGCGAGCAGGTTGGTCTGGTTGGCGATATCCGTGATGAGGTTGACAATCTTTGAGATCTGACGCATCTGATCATTGAGCGCTGTGATCTCATCCACGCTCTGCTTGGAGATCTTCTCCACAATCTCCATCTTGCCCGTTGCTATCTTTCCTATCCCCGCGGCCTCCGCCCCTTCCTTGGACGCCTTCTCAGCATGCGTCATAACATTGCTGGAAGTGCTCGCAATCTCTTCAATGGATGCCGATATCTCTGAGATATCATTGGAGATCTTCTGGATACCAACGATCTGCATTTTTGCGTTGTCGGTCGATTTCTGGCTCGAGATGGCAACCTGTTCGGTCGCCTTTGCGATCTCCTCCGTGCTCTTTATCGTGTCCTTGATCGTGGCATCGAGGCGGACGACCGCATCAGTAAGACTTCCCAGGACCATGTGAATGGATTCTGCCGCAGCATTGTAATCCATTTTCAGGCGGACAAGTGGATCGGCGTCGTCGATACTCACGCGATAGGTAAGGTCGCCGGATGCGACCTTCGCAAGGGCCGTCTGGAGTTCTGCCGCGCTGACCGTGAGAAGCTCGGCATTGGCTTTCGCCTCGTCCATCATCTGCTTGATCCTCTTCTCCTGTTCGCGCTGCAGGGTAACATCATTGTATACGCACAGAAGTGTCTGGAGGTTTCCCTTCACGTCGAGTATCGGGATGCCGTATTGTTCGAGGATGCGCAGGCCGGATGGAAACTCAATGATGACTTCCCCGAAACTCCGTTTCTTTTCGGCGACCACCTTTTTCAGGCCTTCACCCTTCTGGCTGCTGATCTTGAAATCCCTGGCGCTCATGCCGAGGAGGCGGTCCTTGGAAAGGCCGGTAAGAGTGATATACGCTTCATTCACCATGAGGATCTTGAACCCGGTATCCATCAGCATGATGGGCATCGGGTTCTGCTTGACAATGATATCGGAACGCTGTTTCAGGGTAGCAACTTCCTCCATCTTCTTCTGGAGGTCCTGCTGGCTCTTCTGCTGACTTGCCAAGAGTGCATTGATCTCATCGAGTTTCTTGCGTTCTTCCGTAATATCATTATAAACAATGAGGATACTGGACACGTTCCCGCCGGCATCCTCAATCGGTATGCCATACTGCTGGAGCCGCCGGATACCGGATGGGAATTCCACCAGCACCTCTCCTTTTGAGCGGTGCCGGTCGCTGATCACCTTCTTCAGCCCATCCCCGGTCTGTTCCAGCAGCCTGAAGTCGCGCAGGGTCATCCTCAGGAGATCGTTCCGGCTGATCCCGCTCAGGGTGATATAGGCTTCGTTTGTGACCCGTATGTGGAAGGTCTTATCGACAAGGATGATGGGCATCGGGTTCTGCTGGACAATTGTCTCCGACCGGTGCTTGAGCTGCTCGATCTCCTCATTCTTTTTCCTCTGGGCAGTGATGTCGTTATAGACAAAGAGCAGGGATGTTATTGCCCCATCGCCCCCCATGACCGGTATACAATACTGCTCCAGGATGTGCCGGCCTGACGGCAGTTCTATGGTCACTTCGCCGAACGAGCGCCGCTTTTCCTGCAGTGCAACTTTTGCTCCTTCGCCTTTCTGGGAAATGAGCTTAAATCCCGAAAGGCTTGTATTTTTCAACTCGTCCTGCCTCAGGCCGCTCATCTGGACATAGGCATCGTTGGCATCGGTAATGGCAAATGCAGGAGTTGTGACAAGCATCGGGACCGGGTTCCGATCAACCATCATTTCGAGGCGGTTCCTGAGGTCACTGATGATCTCTTCATAGCGTGAGGCTTCCTCACCGGTACCTGCTGATAGCGCGGCTGGCACCGGGGAAAGTCTTTCGGATTTCAATTTTGGAAGTGCAGCGTTCACTGCCCCGATGAGCGTGGTATATTCTGCTCCAAATTTCATTGCATCCAGCGGACTTACCGATCTCCCGGCCATGGCTGATGATAATGATGCGGCAATGTCCTCGTTCAGCTGGCGGACATGGGCTGCAATCTCTTCGGATGATCCGGCTGAAGGGCCGATAGGGCCGCCGGCACCACTGAATAACGCTTTTCTTCCCTGTCGTTCGGTCACATCCATTCCTCCTCACATCTGCCTGTAAAAACCATCGGTAACAACACGCTTCTCATCCTGCCTTATTTTTCCACGAGGTCCTTAATGACTTTCTCCATATCGATCCAGATGATCAGGTTCTTTTTCGTTTCTGCCTGATCCTCACTTTTCATCTTGATGATCCCTTTCACAAACGATGAGAAATCCGACGCGAATCCCTGACCGATCTTGTCTACATCGGATTCTGCCACCTGTATCACGCTGCTCACGTCATCAACGATGATGCCCACATTGCTCCCTCCGGCCGCTTCCGGGACAAGGACAATGATCTTCTGGTTGCTGCGGATCTTCTGGTCGGGGAGGTCAAGCAATGTGTTGAGGTTCATGATATTGGTGATCTCACCGCGAAGATTGATGACACCGGAGATATACGGAGGTGCACGGGGAATGGGAGTGATGGGTATCATCTCCACGATCTCCCGTGCCAACTGGATATCGAGTGCATACCGTTCGCCACCCAGCTCGAATTCCACAATATCGATTGTTGTGGCCATGTCTTCACCTCAGTTTGAAGGCGTCCATTCTGGTTTTCAGGTGGTCGGCCATTGTGGTAAGTTCTGTCGATGCACTTGCGATCTCTTCGGTAGATGCACTGGTCTCTTCTGCCAGCGCTGCCATGTCTTCCATCCGTTCCTGGTTATCGCGGGTGATGGCCTTTGTCTGTTCCATGCCCTGCATGACCCGGGTGGTAGCTTCCGCCTGGTCCTCGGTCGCCCTGGTGATCTCCGTGACGCCCTGCGCCACGACATTGGATTCCGACGTAATGCGGTTTAAGGCCTCAACCGTCTTATTCACGCTCTCGATCCCGGCCTGGATCTCCTTATACGAGCTGTTGATCGCCGCTGCGGTCTTGTGGCTGCTTGTCTGGATGGAGTTGATCAGCTCTTCAATATTACCCGTTGCTGTCTTTGATTCCCCGGCAAGGTTGCGAACCTCCCCGGCAACAACGGCGAATCCTCGCCCGTGTTCCCCGGCACGTGCAGCTTCAATAGCGGCGTTCAGGGCGAGCAGGTTGGTCTGGCTGGAGATATCGGCGATCATCTTGACGATGGCGGAGATCTCCTTCATCCGCTCGTTCAATGCAGTGATCTCAGTGACGCTTTCACGGGCAATTTTCTCGACTACCTGCATCTTTCCTGTTGCAACCTTGCCGAGTTCCGCGGCACTGTTGCCTTCTGTAGCCGCTTTGCCGGCGTGTTCCATCAGGGTGTGGGAGGTACTTGCAATCTCCTCGATGGAGGCAGAGAGATCGGATACTTCCTTGCTCACCCCCTCGATCTCGTCCATCTGTTTCTTGGCACCATCAGCAGATTTCTGCGTCTGGATAGCAACCTGCTCGGTTGACTTTGAAATCTCCTGCGTGCTCCTGCTGGTATCCGCAGCGGTATCGTGGAGTTGCTTGACGGCTTTCTCAAGCTCGAGGATAAGGTTACGGATCGAGACTCCCGCTGCGTTATAGTCCTGTTTCAGCTTGATAAGCGGGTCGCCTTCAACAATCGGAGCCTGGAAACTGAGATCCCCTTTTGCAATGAGCGCCAGGCCGTTTTCAAGCACGGCGGCACTGCCGGACAGGGCCTCTGCCTTGGTCCTGGCATCTTCCATCAGTTGCTTGACTTCCAGCTCCTTCTTGCGGTTTTCGGTGATATCGTTGAACACGACGAGCAGGCTGTCGACATTTCCTTCAGCATCGAGGAGAGGGATATAGTACCATTCGAGGGTAAACGTGCCGGTCGGGAACTCGATGATCGATTCTCCCTGGCTGCGCCGTTTTGACTTGATCGCCCCTTCAACGCTCTCACCCTTATTCTTTTTGTATTTAAACTCCTTCATCGAGATAGTGGCAAGACGGTCTTTTGAATACCCGGTCAGTTTCTGGAAGGCCTGGTTTGACATCAGGAGCCTGAGCTCGGGATCGATCGTAAAGAGGGGGTAGGGGTTTTCCTGCAGGATGCGATCTACGCGTTGTTCGATCTTTTTGATGGAGTCCATTTTTTCACGGAGATCGGTGTCGTCAGTGAATATGAAAAATGCACTCTCGACTTCCCCCTTTTTGTCAAGGAGCGGGATCGCATAGAGGGTCAGGTATTTTATTATCCCGTCCTTAAACTTCACCATTACCTGGGTTGTTGTCGGTTTCTTTGTCTCGAAACAGGCGAGATAGTGTTCACCGGAGAGGATGGTGAGATCGTAATCGGTCAGTTTCCCTTTTATCAGTTCATCGTGCGTGCCACGCCAGAGTGTCTCGAATTTTTTGTTGATATAGATCCGGTTATGGCTCTTGTTCAGGATCGTGATGGCCAGCGGGTTGTATTTCATCATGATGTCCGCACGGCTTTTCATCTCAGCAGTCTTGTTGAGCTTTTCAAGGACACGGTTTGCAGCTGCTGCGAACTGCTTTAACTCCGGTCCCGCGTTGCCCTCATCGATCCTTGCGGTGAAATCCCCTTCACCGGCTTTTCTGAATACGGTTTCAATATCCTTTATCTCCATGTTACGATCACATCCGCAATTGTCTTGTATGCCATACCTGCACTGCTGTCCGGTGCGAAATGGGATATGGGGAGTCCCCGTCTCTGCGATTCATAAATGAGGGGGGAGTACGGTACGGTATAAACGGTACGGAACAGCCGCCGGAACTCGCCAAGCATTGAGAGCAGCCGTTCGTGTTCGGTTTTCTGTTCTTCCAGAGCCTCGATCTCAGCAGGGGTTGGTCCGGGTTTTTTGTAAATGAGGTTCCGAATCCGGGTGAAGAGATCAGTCTTTTCCCCGGGATCTCCACGGGGACAGGGAAGTGTTGGGCCTTCACCCCAGCGGGTGACAACCGCCATATCGGGCTGGATCTCCCTGCCCAGATCTTCTTTCATGTCCCCGAAAATTGTTAAGAGGGTAGAAATACCCTCAAGGGCGAACGTCCCGGAATCAAGGGTGACAATGATATGATCTGCGGCAAAGAGACCATTGATCACCAGCTGCCCCATGCTCGGGGGCGTATCCACGAGAACAAAATCATAGCGATCTTTTATTTCGGCAAGCGCTTCACGAAGAATCCCTGCCCACCCGTCGATCCTGTACAGGTACGGATCGGCACCGACAAGGTCGAGGTGTGACGGGGCCAGATCGATTCCCGATGGTGTACTCCGGATGATATCCTTCAGTTTTGTTTCCGGAAATCCTCCGGCCCTGCTGAGAAACACGTCATACATGTTCCTGCCGGCGCTCTGTGAACGGTGACCGAGGCCGACCGTTGCATTTGCCTGTGGATCGCAATCGACAACAAGGACTTTTTTCCCGGCCAGTGTCAGAAATCCGGCAATATTGAGACAGGAGGTTGTTTTTCCGGTACCCCCTTTATGGTGGGAAAAAGTAATGACCGGTATATTATCACCCGAAGGAGAATTTAATAAACACTGGTATAATAAGGTATGTTTTGTTTTTAGGATTGCGTTATTGGGTTTTTGGAATAATTTGTCTGGATTATTCTTCTTTTTTTCCAAGAGCCCGGATTTTTGCAAATCATCACGGATTTAATGGGATGCGGTCCAATAAAAAGTTGGATTGCAACCGGAATTTTTTTATCTACAGAGATTTGTCAGTCAGATTTATACCGGGAAGATTCCCCAACAGGATTTTATGGTTATACGGTTTTAGATCTGGTTAATGTCCCAGACTGCGTATCCCGTCCTAACCTGTATGCTGGTGCTTGTACTCTTCCCGCTCTGCGCCGGATGCCTGTCAACGGGTATTGAGGATACGTGGTACAGCAACCATTCCATCATGATGCATATCAGTCACACCGGTGATCCAGCTGATGTCTATGTCCAGGTGACGGTATACCGGGTAGCAGACCTGAGGCAGGAAATGTATACCATTGTCGATACCCCGGCAAGGCTCGCGAACGGGGAAAATACCGTCACTGTTCCGGTCCAGCTCGGACCCGGCAGCTACAAATTGTATGTCTATGTGCTCAGCAACGGTGACCGTAAGACCGCGGTTATCCGGGATATCACCGTGTGATCTTTATGGACCGCTTCTCACAAGCGATGATGAATGCAGCCCGGGGTCTGGAACCGGCGGACGTGGTCTTTGAGGATGCTTCCATCTTCAACCCGTTCACCTGTTCATGGGACAACGGGACTCTCGCGGTCAAAGACGGCCTCATCCTCGGTATCGGGGAATATACCGGAAAACAGGTGCGGAGATGTGCCGGCAGATATATAGTGCCGGGCCTGATCGATGCCCACGTCCACGTAGAGAGTTCGCTGCTCACGCCCAGCGAATATGCCCGCCTGGTGGCAATTCACGGGACGACAACGGTCATCGCCGACCCCCATGAGATTGCCAATGTTGCCGGCACTACCGGATTGTCATATATGCTCGACGCACGCGGCAGGGCCGCAATCGATATCCTGTATATGCTCCCCTCCTGTGTACCTGCGACCCCGGCAGACATCGGCGGGGCCATTCTGGGGGCCGATGACCTTCGCCAGTACATCGGAAAGGATGGTGTGCTTGGCCTCGGCGAGATGATGGATGTCCCGGGGTACTGGCCGCTGACGCCGCGATAGGACGGAAGATCGCACTCTCCCCAGTCCGCGACGGGCATGCCCCCGGTCTTGCCGGGAACGATCTCAACGCCTATCTCCTCGCCGGCCTCCAGAGCGATCATGAGTGCACAACATTTGCAGAAGCAGAGGAGAAACTGAAGAAGGGGATGTACATTTTCATCCGCGAGGGCTCGACAGAACAGAATATTGGGGAGCTTATCCCGCTTGTCACGCCCGCAACGGTATCCCGCTGCTGTTTTGCCACCGACGACTGTCATGCGGATCTGCTGATGGACGAGGGACATATCGACCGGTGCATCCGGAGGGCTGTTGCATGCGGGCTTTCACCGGAGCTTGCTATCCGCATGGCCACCCTCTCCCCCGCCGAACGGTTCGGCCTTGCGGACAGAGGGGCACTCGCCCCGGGACGGCGGGCTGACTTATGTATTGTCGAAGACCCGGAGAAGTTCGTTGTCCGGCAGGTCTTCCGCAGCGGGGCTCAGTCAGACGTATCATCTCCTCTGCCACAGGTCGCGTTCCCCCCATCCGTTCATTGCACGGTCCCGTTACCGGAAGCTATCAGGATATCCGGCAGCGGGACTGCCCGGGTAATCGGGCTTATCCCCGGCCAGATCATAACAGAATCCCTCCATTATGACAGTTCTGCAGTGGACATACCGGATCTTGACCGGGATATCCTGAAAGTTGTGGTCTGCAACCGGTACCGGGATGCCCCCTGCGGTGTCGGCCTTGTCCATGGCTTTGCGTTCCGCGAAGGTGCCATCGCGGGCAGCATCTCGCACGATGCCCACAACATCATTGCGGTCGGCACAAGCGATGACGCGATCCTCCGGGCCATTCGCGAAGTGATCAGAGCAAATGGCGCCATGGCAGCAGTTTCCGGTACAGAAGCAATCGTCCTGCCCCTTGGTTGTGCCGGGCTTATGTCGACCCTGCCCTATCCGGAGGTTGTCCTCCGTTTGAAAGCTCTGCATCACATCATGCAAATAATGGGGGGAATCAGGAATTCCTTCATGTACCTCTCGTTTCTGGCACTGACCGTGATCCCGGCCCTGCGCGTCACCGACCGGGGGGTCTTCGATGGTGAGGCGTTCCGGGACGTGCCGTTGTTCATCGACCAGTGATGAAATATGCGCGAATTGCCGGGTGCCCACAGGATTATGGAAAGTGGAGGATAAGGACAACTCCGAGTACGGTAAAAGCTGCACCCGATATGCGCCGCAGGAGATCTCCGTCCTATCCTTGTGGTAATACTCATCGAGCCGGCCGGCATCCTTCATGAAGTAACCGGGCACAGCAAAATCCGGAGATACGGGGCCACGATTTGCTAAAGGTATTATCACCGGGACTGATCGGGCGGCGGGTGATCAGGTACGGGACATCGTGGTGGGGATTGGAGCAATTACAGGCTGTCGGGGTGCTGCAGATGTATCGTGGGGGGACGCAGCCGGTGGGTTGCCAGCTGATGAGTTCGCTGCACCGGTACCCGTCCCGGCCGGTGTCGCGGTCGAAAAATCTTCCGGCATCGACACCAGTGCCGGGACGGGCCTGAGGATAAACTCCCTGACTACCCCGCAATCGGAAACGATCCGGTAACGGCCGGGGTCCCAACCCGTTGTGACAAAGCGATATACCTGCGTAGAAGTACCCGGTCCCAGCGTGGATTTCACAGTTTCATTCGGTTTCTCCGTTCCCATCCGCGTTGCCCAGATACTATTGACCGCCTGGAATTTCACCGAGAAGGAAGGGGGATTCCCTGCACAGTTGAGTGAGTCAGCCCCGTCATTGGTGACCGTGAATTCAATAACCTCACCGATGTTGTAAATGTCGGTGTCCGTCTTTATGTAATCGGACTGCGCATTCGGCTGGTGTATGGTGACCTGCCAGGATGCATGCGGCTGGCCGGAAGTCTGCGAAGTGTTGGTGACGTTGTTCTTCTCGTTCAGGATGGATGAGCAGCCGGCAGTGATCACGATAGTGAAGGCGAGGATGAGCAGGATGCCGATGGTACGGAGAAGGGTCACGGAGGTCACCGTTTAACACTATTTCCAGGAAACCGGAAGTTGAATACCAGAAAAAGTCAGTTCCATCAGGTAAATATCTTGTGAACGATTTTTGGCATCATTATCATTTTCAGCGTCTTTCAGGACTGGAGGATGAGGGGCTATGGGTGTCACAAGGATGTGCATTTCCAGAGGAAGACGCCTGGACGCATCTCACAAAACCTTCGCACCGGTAACTGCTGCAAGCAGGAGGATGATAACCGGCTGATGGACAAGATAGATAACGAGCGAGTGCCGGCCAAGGAATGAGAGCGGCCTGACAAGGAGCTCCGGAAACTGCGGGGTCGAGAAACGGCGTACCCCCGCCCCGTACAGGAATTCCCCGATACCCATGCCAACCAGCACGACGCCGAACCAGGGGAAGAGCGGTGTGTAGTCAACAGCCCAGTACGCCGCGGAATGTATCCCGAAAGGGAGAAGGAGGAACGGGAAGATTATGCCGACTGGATTCCCTGAAATAACGGGCGTGTCATTCAGGCCCATGTGGCTGATCAGAAACAAACCGATCAGTATGCACGCAATTCCAAGTATAACGTTATATTTTTTAAAACGGAAAAATAGCGGTGATAGCATCACCGAAATCCCGATGAGGTGCAGGATACCAAAGAGAATGAACCCCTCGCGCAGATAGAGCCATGTGGCAACTGTGACAAGAAGCCCGAGGAAAAAAATACCCGCACCGCGAAGGAGGAATTTTTTTGCAAGGGAAAAACCGGAGATCATTGTGGCAGCCCGGGCATGGCTGACAACCAGCGACACTCCTACGATGAGCAGAAAAAGTGTTGCAGTGGCATAGGCAAAATACCTCCATACGCCGGACTCCACATTGACCGGCGCTATTCCGAAAAAACTGATGTCAAAGAGGGTATGGAACAGCACCATCATGAGGATCGCGATCCCGCGGCAGATATCGATCTCTGTAAACCGCGATACCGGACCCATGCAGAATCATCGTCGTTGTTTGGTCATATGTGTTATCCCTCCCGCTGCCCGGGTTTTGCCTGATTACAATATTCCTTAATATCCGGAAACAAACTCCTGAGAAGGAATTAATAATGGCGGATGACAGGGACGAACATATCATTGAAGCAATCGGCAGGTGCCGGATCGTGATCCGCAATGGAAAAGTCGACGAAGTCGGCGAGGCGCAGATAAAGGACTGTCCCCTTGCCAAACGGTTCGCATATCCGATCCCGGATATCAGGACAGAATCAGTGAAGGCAAATATCGAGCACCGGATCAAGGCATTCGGCATGTGCACTCCCGAGAGGGAAGTCCTCGACAACCGGGAATTCGTCGGATTTGGTGCTTCGGAGCTGTTAAGTTTCGGCCTCCATGCCGGCCTTATTGACGCTGCAGTGCTCGCTTGTGACGGGGCCGGGACCGTTGTGGTGACACGGCCCGCAATGGCACAGGGTATCGGCGGCAGGATGTCCGGTCTCTTCTCAACCTGCCCCTATCCGCAGGTAATAGACAGGATCGAGAAAGGGGGAGGGCATGTCCTTGACAGGGAACACGCAACGATCGACCAGCTGGCCGGAGTAGCTCTTGCCGTTGAGAAAGGCTACCATAAGATCGCAGTCACTGTCGCACGGCCAGAGACCGCTGAGTCGATCCGCAGGATCCATCCCGGTACACTCGTTTTCGGCGTCCATGTCACCGGGCTTACGAAGGAAGAGGCGGAAAGACTTGTGGCAGTATCCGATCTCGTAACCTCCTGTGCATCAAAAACGATCCGTGAAGCAGCTGGCAATAAAGCTCTTGTGCAGGCCGGTATCACCATCCCGATCTTTGCCATCACAAAAACAGGAAAAGAACTCATCATCGAAAAGATGCGGCAGACGACCGAACAGATCCTGGTAAAACCCACAAAACTGCCATCTCTCGGAGATCAGCAGCCCGGCCCGCTCGTCTGAATTCGGATAGATCCTTTCTCTTGTTCATCCGTGTTTTCCCGGGCGGTTCTTTGTCTGCCATCCCCGCCCAAACAATAATCATTGCGAACATCCATCGTTCATATCGGGTGACGGATTTTCTCCGTTCCGGGTTCTGTTAAGGTGATTTCCGATGGTTGACAAGAAAATCGGTAATGCGGAAAAAGTTCTGGAAGGCGGGGTTTTGGTGATTGGCAAGGGCGCCCGGGGATTCAACGAGGAATTCATGGAATTCCTCCAGAAATACCAGGTAATCGGCCTCGCTGTTGCGTTCGTGATAGGCACGGCCGCCACAAAACTGGTGAATTCCACGGTGACGGATATTATTATGCCCATCGTGGCTGTCGTTACCCCATCCGGCAGCTGGCAGACGGCGGTACTTGAGATCGGCCCCCTGAAGTTTGCTATTGGGGATTACGTTGGTGCAATCATCGATTTCGTGATTATTGCACTCGTGATCTTTCTCGCCGTGAAGTACGTGATGAAAGGCGACGTTTCGAAAAAGATCTGACGATCTTTTTCTCGTGTTCGAGACCCGTGGCCTCTCACATATCCTGTCGCATGTCATCGAATATCTGATGATCTTTTTCAGCATAATGATTTCAGAACTGATCGGATGCAAAACCGGCTGAAATATAAGCCGGAAAACAGTATGCGAGGAGCCGGATTCGAACCGGCGAACCCCTACGGGAATAGGCCCTGAACCTATCGTAAAACAATGACTATATACTGCACCGGTGCCACTCAGGATCATGGATGTCCTGAGGAAATATAAGCGGCTGGACCCGGTCAATAAAAAGATCTTCCAGGATTACCTCCGGCACCTGCAGATCCACAACATCGGGGAACGCACGATCGTTACGAAACTTTTCAAGATCTACGCCTTCCTGATCTGGTCGGACTTCCGGGATCCCCGCACGGCCCACCCGGAAGACATCGAAGACTTTTATCTCCATCGCAAGAGCACCCGGAGCCCGGCCACCGCGTTCGGGGACCTGCAGGAGCTCCGGGTCTTCTTCAAGTGGCTGCAGCCGGACCGGGAGGTCGTCACCTTTCGACCGCAGCGGCCCCGGCCGGATATCCCGCCCGAGAAGGTCCTGAACGCTGAGGCCGTCAAGGAGATCCTTGCGGTCTGCGAGTCGCAGCGGGACCGTGCCCTGGTCGCGGTGTACTGGGATTCGGCCGCCCGGCTGAATGAGATCCTGAACTGCGATATCGGGCACGTGCAGTTCGATCAGTACGGAGCGGTGATCTCCGTGAATGGGAAGACCGGGCGCCGGAATATCCGGCTCGTCTCATCAGTGCCGGACCTGCAGGCCTGGGTAAACATCCACCCGCGAAAAACGGATCCGAACGCCCCGCTCTTCGTAACCTCCCGGAAAAGGGGTACCGCGGCCCTCCAGCGGATTAATGAGCGCACCGTTGACAATCTCTTCAAGAGGCTCGGGTCCTACACCGGCTGCGGTAAGAAGACCAACCCGCACGCGTTCCGGCACGGCCGGCTCACTCAGCGCGGCCGGCAGCTGACCGAGTCCGAGCTCCGGCAGTATGCCGGGTGGTCCTCGAGATCCAGCATGGCCGCGGTCTACGTACACCTGAGCTCCCGCGATATCGACAACAAGATCCTGACAGTGGACGGTATCAAAAAGGATGAGGAGCCGGCCCGGATCCCATGACCCCCGTCACCTGCCCGCGTTGTAAAAAGGCGAACGCCCCCGATGCGATGTTCTGCGATCGCTGCAGTATGACGCTCAATGAAGAGGGGCTGGCAGCGGTGAACGTGGTCCGGAGTCTCATGAGCAATCCGGACGATCTGATCGCCTATGCTGAGTGGAAAAAAAATCAGAAATAATGTTTATATGCGAGAGCGACGGCCTTCCCCTCACTTATTTTTATCTCCATGTGAGTTTTTAAATTGTCGACGCAAGCCTTGTCTAAAAAAACTTCAACAATGTCATGGAAATTGATATCTCCGGAATCTTCGGGTACAGATAACAAATTTTCAATGAGGTATTCACGGAAAAAGATTTGAACAATTTTTGATTCTTTTTTATCACCCATTATTTCAATAGTTTGGATCGTTTTGGTGCACGCCTCACCAAGAGCAATCACCAGACTCGACATTTGAGTCTTTAAGAAAAGGGAGTAAAAACAACCGATGCTCTCATCAAGATGTGCCCATCTCTCTACAACTTGGCATACTTTCTGATTTTTCGTTTGTATTGAGGGAAATTCGTAAAATCCAGAGAACTCCCCCGACCTTGCTATGTAGTAACAGAACCCCAGTAGTGAGAGCCGAAAAACCTTTTTTGGGGCGTTTTTCTCATTTTTTTGATTGTCTGCATCAAATAAACCGCATTCGACCAAATGTTTACATGACTTTTGGATGTGTGACCCGCTTCTACCTCCGAAGTCTTTCGAGATCTCAAAAGCACATAACGGAACAGGAGACGCGGCAACTTTTCCCAAAACCCTGATGTCTGTCTTACTCAAGTCCATACTATGTTTCCACCTTACTATGTTTTTACTAGTAATACTTTGTTTGATATTCTCATATATACTTTTCAGTCTTTATAACTTGTATGGAGCGCGACACAACAACGATAGCACTTCATAGGACGACCGTCCAGCGCCTGAGTGAGTACGGAAGATTCAAAGAGTCCTATGAGGATGTGGTGAACAGACTCCTCGATAGTGTAGGAGATTCTGCGGGCGGGAGTGGCCCATGAGTTCCGCTCAAGTTCGGCCAACAGTCACACGGGCCGCACTCGAAGCCTTCGAGAACCAGAGCGGGCTGCCGGATGTGTCCAGGTTCCTTGTGGAGACTGGCAGGGTTGTTTTGAGTGATGCAAACGGGCTTCCAAGTCCGGGCGTCAGAGTTGAGGGTCGCGAGGTCAGTCATGCACAGCCGGCGCGTTCCTGAGACCCGGGACGAGGCCCTGGCCGTGATCGCTGCGGTCCGAGGCTATGCTGAGTCGCTGAACCCGGATCAGGTTGCTGCCATACGCAGACTATACCGGCTTGATGACCCGCGGACCGTTGCAGAACTCGCCGCAACCGGGGAATTGCCGGACCCCTCTTCTGATCTCATGGACCGAGTCCGGGATCAGATATCTTTCGGCCGGTTCCGGAAGCGTGCCAAACTTTTAAAAATTCGTTTCCTGATTACCCAGCTCTCTAAAAAACAGGCTGCCCAACTACGCGATGAGCTCTCCCAGAACATGGAGCCCTGGCTCGCGAAGTTCCTTTTCTCAGGTAATGCACCTGCTGAGGGTAGTCTGCCATGAATCGTACTAATATTAGTACCCCTCTCTCTCTCAGCTCGCGAAGAATCGTACTATAATAAATATAATATAATGATTTTCCCGATTTTGGAAGCCGGGAGAAGTACTAATATTAGTATAATGTCGGGTGGTATGCCGTGAAAAAGAAGTACCAGCACGGCATTAAAATCACGTCAGTAAATATCGACGAGCGGCTTTATTCCCAGGTGGAACTTATGAAAGCCCGGAGCCCCTCGATCACCCATTCAGACCTCTATTCCCGGGGGCTGACCGCACTTTTTCAGGAACTCGCCGATAAGGGAGTCCCTGTGCCTCCCGACCCGCTCGTCAGCTCTGATCGCCATCAAGGAAGACGCCATCAAGACCCTGGAAGCGGAGATCGAAGAGCTCATGACCATACAGAGAATGCAGGCCGGGCGGGCGAATAAGACCCTCGCAGGAGCGAAACCCGGCTATCACTACGAACAGAGGGATGTCGGGAGCGGGAAGGTAGAATCGGTGCTTGTGGAAGATGATGACGAATGACACGTACTCAGTATTGCAGGGAACATATTGACAAGGTTGCCTTGGAGTGCGGCCTTGGAAAATCGGTTGTATCAGATGTAAAACAAGCGGCGAAGTTCTGCGCTGAACATTCCGATTTATCGGACTGCTCAACCAGGGCGATCATCGCACTCATACGGGTAAAAGACGAGCCGGTCAGGATCCGTGCGATCCAGAAGGCAGAGTCGGCACTCGCGGAAGAAACCGGGGGAAGAAAAAAGACCAACTCACAGAACGCGAGATCAAGAGCATCATTGATCGGGCCGAGCGAGAAGTCCGGGGGCAGCTCACAAAGGGGTACGAACAGGAGAGGAAAAAACCCATGACCCGCCCGGAAAAGGGCGATCCGAATCACGGCCAACACTGCGCTCAGCCGGGAACCCTGCCGGTCACCGACGCCCCACCGCAGCCACCGCTCTCCGTAACTCATAAGGAAATCATGGCAGACTACACCCCGCCGCCACAGTTACCCCCGGATGCACCACCCATCGACAAGCTCAAGCGCGACGATCAGATCCTCGCAATGGCCGGATATATCCCCCCCTCACAGATTGCCGCTCCGGACTCTGTCAAAATCACAAGGCCGGACCGGTAAAGGTTGTGCCGGTCGCGGTATCTGATAAACAAGCGGAAGAGTGGCTCACCGCGATCGTCCGGTGGAACTTCACCAAGGCCGAGCAGGCGGAATGGGAGGATATCCGAAAGGCCGTACGAGCTGAGGGACAGTATGAGGAGACCGACTTCGGAGTGTTCCGGCAGATCAAGGAATGGACGGCAAAAGTGATGGAGATGCCACGATGACAGCAGGGGCTGGGGTGGCAAGGGCCGTGACATTAAATCACAGACGAGGGAATCGCGGAATAGCGCGGAACCCGACAACCCGGATAACGCGCCATACCGCGCCAACTGAGTACATTCCGTGCCAGGATAACGTGACAAGGAATACCCCGAATTATTCCGGTGAAAATCCCGAATTATTGGAGAGTGATACGAGCCAGAATCACGAAGCGGAGCACGGAAACCATGGAAAGTACCCCGACTTTTCTGACGCCATAAAAAGGGGCCTGTGTGGACCAAGAAGACCGGCACCATCCAAACATCGATCAATAGCGGTACGCGCGGGAGCGATCTGATGTCCGGCCGGCCCTGTACCATCTGCGAGCATCCGCGGCGACAGGAGATTGACCTCGCACTAGCTGGGGAAAAATCATCAATCCGGGCGATCGCGGACGGTTTTAAGATATCATCTCATGCCCTGCAGCGGCACAAGAACGCCGGGCACGTGCACCGGGCGCTTGATACAGAACAAACCCTAGAGGTCCTGCAGGTACTATCGAACGACCTCACAGCGGCCATCGCAGAGGCCCGGCAGAGCCAGGACCAGCGGATCAAGCGGGGAGCCATCCGGCAGGCACAGGAGACCGCAGCGGAGATCCTACGGTGCACGACATTATGAACACAGAGCCGGATCCTGATACTCATACCCATCACCGGATCAACAGAGCCCCAGCTAAAAGGAGAGAGGAAACGGCTATGCACTGCCCGTATTGCCGCGTGAAGTGTGCCGACTCGGACGCGCTTGCCATTCATAAGAAGTTTTGCTCGAGCCGGAGGCCAGGGTCTTGAACAACCAGGGTGATGATCCGTGGGAACTTAGGAGGAACGCGGGGGTCGCTGCAGCCTCTTCGTCGAGTTCCGCCCCGGTGAACCCTCTTGCCATGTTACACTAACCAAACCAGAAAAAGGAGTTGAATGAAAACCATGACGAAAACCTACGATGTAATTGTAGACCAGGGAACAGGAGTGAAATTCAAGATCCCGAACCAGCCGGAGAACATCGTCCGAGAGCTCGGGCTCCTCCCGGCCGTGGGATCGCCCCCGGAACAATCGAATCCTGCTACACAGCAGCCCGGCCCGGATGACCAGAAGGCCAAGCTTCTCGCACTGCGGGCGAAGATCGACGCGATGATCGCCGATATCGATATGAATCCCCCTTCCGGGACCCCCGTCGACCAGGGCGACCTTCCCGCGGCCTCCGACCAGACAAAGCGGCAGAGCGAGGCACCCACGATCTCACTGGTGGTCCTCAACAAGAGGTCCGGCGGGTACCCGACGCCCCCGACGGTGGATAAATTGACCCGCCAGGGCGATTTGGTACAGACGCAAGCTATCGAGAAAACCAATGCCGGCGACATCGTTCTGCCGGATTATTGAGGCGGCAAAATGGGATTTCTTGATGTATTCAACCCCCCGGAAGGGGGCCCGGCTGTCCAGGTCAAAGAGAAAGGCGACCTGCTGGCCCGTATCGCTGAGCTGGAGGAAAACGAACGGATCAGGTCAGAACACAAGATGTACCTGACCGATGACCAAATCAAAGAGATAAAGGCGCAACGGGCACAGGAGGAGGTCCGCAAAAAGGCGAGGGAGGCGGGGGAAGCCGACCGGGCCAAGCGCGAGGCCGAGCGTGAGGTCCGGATCCGGAACCTGGTGGGTGAGATGATTGCCGACGGCCGACTGGTCCTGCACATCGAGGGTATAAAGACTGTCGAGACGGACCTGCCAGTTACCTGCCCCCACTGCAGGTCGCCGTTATCGCAAATCACCGAGGCACTGATCGTGCTCGCCAGGGAATACGATGCGGCGCCGGAAGGGGAGAAGTTCGGGGCATCATCATCGAAAATTGTTTTCCCCAACCCTCGGGACCCGCTCGGGCCGTTTATCGGCACCGCAGCTTTCCGGGGAAGTGAAGAATGCCCGAAGTGCCACCGTGGTATCAGATCGACGGCACAGTTGGTCCTCACCTGAATTTGATGGGGTGAACCTGATCATGGGAATGGGTAAGAAAATCCGGAAACTTGAAAAGAAGTGCGCCGGGCTGGAGCGACAGGTCGACCTGGTGGTCGGCCTGATTGAGAAGTCGAACGAGATCACCAGACTGGAGGTTGCTCTCTGTCGGGAGGCTATAACCTCAACCACAACCGCGCTCCAGAAAGGTGCAGACCTCTCCGGGCGGCTACTGGAATTGACGGCGACCAAGACGATCGAACCCCTCCCCCCGGATCGGGAGATCCCTGGATATAATTAAGGAGATAAAAAACATGACGACCTTCTATACCCTTACATTCAACACCGGCGGCGGCAATAATGGCGGCCACCAGCTCTACCCGGGCGATATCATCTGGGAATCTTCGCATACCCTGAGTGCTCTCGTGATTGCCGTCAACACTACAAGTGGCACATGGGCCGGCGGGAACGCGGCCGGTACCCTCACTATGCAAGTTATTTACGGCTCATGGACGGCCAGCCAATACTTTGACGCTTCCTGCGCTGGTGCAAATACCGCCTATATTGTCAGCTTGGCAGCTCTCCAGTATCCCCCCGCAACTCCCGGGCCTGATCTCGACGCCCACGGTCTCACATGCGAATTATACCCGGTTCCTCACCTCAATCCAGGTCAAGCGATCCCTGACGGACAAGATGTATTCCGCCACCCTGGGGTTCGACCAGAACACTGTCGCGGGACAGATAAGTAATATTTACTGGAACCAGATCATGGCCTGGATCCCGGACTACACCGGCACGTACAACCTGGTCTTTTTAGGGATTGCACCGTCCTCTACCTCGGATTACAAGGCCGCCGGGGGAGATGAGACTCTAACTGCATACTCTTACGGCTGGTACCTCTCCAAGCAATTCCTCGACCCCAATCTCGTAAACATGCCATGGCAGACCGGTAACCAGATGGCCCCGGACACATTCGTGCACGGGTGTATCGACTATGCACTCGCCCTCGCAGGGGGGGTGTGGAGTCCTACCGGTTCGTGGCTGCCGTATATGACAGGACTGTCTTCGTACGGCGTCGAGTCCATAACAGGATGGGGAGCGGGCCTGACGGCAGTCCCGTTTGCCTTTACAACGAAGACCACAAAACAGGCAGCGATCGATACGCTCTGCGGGTACTGCTCAGCCCTCTCGTATGATCACTGGGACCTCATCAACCTCACCAGTGTTCATGTATGGAACCCGATATACCGCTTTATTAATTATGCCAATATCGACGCATCTGGTGTAGGGGGTGGTGGCCTGAACCTGCCCGCGGCGGTGAATGTGACTTCCGGCGCCACAACAACCGGCAGCCCGGCAGATGGCAATGGATACCTGATCTCTGATGTGAAACTCCTGCAGCAGGGGGAGAACGCCTCGAACTTCTTCCAAGTGAGGGGCCAGTACCCCTCAGGTGCGTGGTTCCAGCAGCAGACGTGGAACGCCGGCGTTTACGATCTGACGTTCAATCCGTCAGGGACCATTATAAAAGTCCAGTACTACGAGGAGAACAAGAACATCAACAACCCGACAGATGCCTATAACCGGGCCACTGCACTTTCGAACTACTACAACCAGCAGATAGCCACCTGGCAATGCACATTCCGACAGCGATCGGATCTCGTGATGTACCAGAGACTCATCTTCTCCGGGTACGGCAGCAGGATCCCGGATGGCACCTACCGGATCATCGATATCCAGTACAACATGAGCGCTCAGGGTTCAAAGATCAAAAATGAGGTGACGGTGACGGTGATCCTTGATTCTGTGTTCCAGGCATACTACGGCACGATGCACATCTTCATTAACCCGGTGCAAGAGGTAACAAATATCGCGAAGAATATCCTCGGACAGAGCACTACCCCCATCGCCGGTGTGCTGACCTCTATCAGCTCATGGCAGCCGGTGATCACGTTCATCAAAAACAGCGTGTTCAATTACGTCGTCACCATGGCGGCCCTCGGAGCCGCTCCTCCGTTCACCCTCGGAGCCACGGCAACCATCACGGGGATCGTCGGCACGACCGTGACCTTCACGATCAGCGGAACCTCTTACTCCGGTTACTGTGCGAAGGCCTCGGCCCTGAGCAACGGTAATACCGGTACCGTAACCGCCGTGAACGGGACCGTGACGTTTAACACCACGGATCTCGGCAGTGGGCAGTCCTATATCCAGACCGGATACACCGCCAACGCAAAAGCGTTATCGGTCGGGCAGAATGTCACGGCAACACCGGATCAGAACGGGAGATGGATCGTCACGCCGGCATAATAAAAAAAATCAATAATTTGTTTGGTTGACAGATTTCTGATCTGGGAGCGCGATGGTGCACCGGTTTTTCGTGTCCACCCACTCACCAACTACCCCGACCGGGTAGTTTATCGTCATCTGGTATTTACAGGCGGGTAAATCTCGGATATCCACGGTCTTCGCCATTGTGCCGCGATCCTGTACCACGACAACGGCAAGGGCCGCCACCATTACGATCAGGACAACAGTCACGGCGAGCAGGTGCTCCCGGTGGAATTTCCCGATCTTCTTCAGGAGTAAGGCCTTGGGAGCCCGCAGCATACCTTTTTTTTCTTCAGAAGTCATCCGCCACCACCTTTGTTCATGAACTCCTCAAGGGCCGACTCAGTGACCCGCCATTCCTTGCCGGCCTTGAATCCCCGGAGCTTCCCGTCCTTAATCCATCGTATCACCGTTCGCTGCGGGTCTTTGCTCCTCACTTTGAGAGCATCCACGACCTCCTCGATCGTGTGCACCGGATCGACCATTACCAGATCTGTAGTGCTGCCGGTTGATACTGGTTGCGGTTTCTTGCCGGAAATTGCCTTCATGCTGTCGAGACCTCCTCAGCCGGGGCCTCGGCCTGGACGCTGTCGATCTTCGCCCGGACCGCCGGCTCCTTGAAGGCTCCGATTAAAGCTGTTTTCAACTCTTCCCGCTGCCGCGCCTCGGATATCTTCTCCTGGTCCTCCCTTTTTTTCCTGTCTGCATCGGTTTCAAATGTCGGCCCGATACAGCAGCAGCCAACCCCGGGGAAGTCCAAAAACATTGACGATACCCTTTCTAAGAGTTTATCGTACTTCTTGGGGTTGGTTTTCCACAATTCCGCTCCTCCTCGAACGGTGATGTCGATATCGATCATTTCAAAACCCCCTCGTGAGTCCGTCATTGATGTTTGACACGGGGACCGGGCGGGGTGGCACCTCGGGAATTGTCACCCGGGAGATCGCTGCCCGGGCGAGCTTGCGATTCACGACCTGGAGAAATGCCGTCCATGGCACGACCAGATCACTGCCGGATGTCGTGGTTGAGATCTTGAGGGCCTTGCCGCTGAGGCTACGGCATGCATACCCGATCTTCTCGGAGATCTCCTCGCCATCGAGGCCCGGGCGGACCTGCTTGACCGGGGCCGCAGGGGCAAACCTGTCACGGACCAGCCGCTGCAGGTCCACCATGCCGATATACGCCACGTGACTGGTCCCGAAACTCTCGTAGTTGATCCGGAGTGCTTGGTTCTCCATCATGATCGAGCCACACCGGACAAACGGGGAACTGATAAATTTGGCTGCCATTTCAATCATGCCCCTCATTCCAGCAGGCGATATGACAGCCCCGGTATGGCCGCTCGTTCGGCACGAAATCTCCTCCACACAGGAAACAGGTACCCTGCAGGGGGGTGACCGGCACGTGAGCCTCGAGCCATGCCGCCGGATCAAACCCCGGCTCCAGGGCCCTGACTTTCCGCTGGAGGGCCTGCACATCCTCCACCAGTTCCGGCTCGACCATCCGGATCCGGGAAAAGGTTTTTGTCTCGCAGTCCGACATGATACTGGCGCTCTCGACCCCATCGCTTCCAGGCCTGGTGAGTGGGGCGCCACTTTCTTTTGTAGTTTCGTCTCTCATGGTGTTTGTCACCATGCTGTATATTGCCATCGGTTGTATAAATATGTTATTACATGCTTTATTTTGTATTTAGTTGCGAAGGCCTGCTCTTGAAATCAATGCCATGAAAAATGTCAGCCCTTTGAAAAGTTTTCAATACCCGATCGACAATTTGTATCCATGGTGGAAAAATCAAAGAACCCATTTAAGGCCGATCCTCCTGCAGCATGCCCGGTAACACCTGCGGATCTCACGTATCTCAAGGCACTGTTCCCGCCGGCCATGATCGACCGGATGATCGAGAACGGGACGTATGTAATGATCGATGAAAAGTGAAGGAAAAACATTATCCCCTCAAGATTAAAGTGTGGATATATGAAATTAAATTATGTTGTTGTTTTAATTGTTTTTATCGTGAGCCTGGTGCTGTTAGCCGGATGCACAGGTACACCATCGGCACCGGAGGTGACCCCGACCCCGGAGATCGTCTACGTCACGGTCCTCGTCACACTCTCACCGGGGCAGGTTGCTGTGGCGCCCCCTACAGCAATCCCGACAGCCGTACCTACCACTGCCACTTCAACACCACTCACCATACAAGGGAACAGCGATGATGTACGATCTTTCACCACATCCGGAGATGGGATAAGGATCTTCGCCATGTCGTATTCGGGGGAGAAAAATTTTGCCATCTGGTTAGAAGACAGCCAGGGTAACAAACTCGATCTCCTGGCAAACGAGATCGGTTCGTACACCGGTAAGAAATCAGAGCGGCTCGGCCCCGGTACCTATTACCTCGACGTGACCGCTTCGGGGCCGTGGACCGTGACCGTCACTTCCATGTAACTTTTTTCAAATACAGTTTCACGCCACTCCTGTTTGACCGGGGGCGCCACGTCGGGCAACTCAGTATCTCCGTGCGGGTTATCGACGAGAGATCTCATAAAAATGCCGAATTACTGAGTGCCATAAAAAGCGGGGAATAGCCCGGAGTGCTACCCTGACCTGCCATGGGCCTGACCTTAGGAGGGGTTGACAGACTCTCGTCAACCCCTTTAAAAGTTTTAAAGCCCTCTTTGGGACAGTTTGTCACGGGGCTGGGATGTTACTTCCCACCTTCGGGACACTAACGGGAGGTATTTAATTTATCCGACGGAAAACAGCGATGCGAGGAGCCGGATTCGAACCGGCGAACCCCTACGGGATCAGGCCCTGAACCTGACGCCTTTGACCTGGCTCGGCGATCCTCGCTCTTTCTTTTTGATTGCTGCACGGTTCTACTGCCAATTCCCTGTCGAAGGCCCTGAACCTATCGCCTTTGACCTGGCTCGGCGATCCTCGCGCCTTTATAGATTACCCCGCCCGATTAAATAAAGGTAAGGTAAAAGAACGGCTCACACCTTCTTTCCGCTATCCGTCTCATTCCGGAATTTTTTCAGCTCCCGGTCGCGCAGCTCGTTGCGCCGGATCTTGCCGGAGATGGTTTTGGGAAGGGTTTCCACGAACTCGATTGCACGCGGGTACTTGTACGGGGCCGTGACCTTCTTCGCATGGTTCTGGATCTCGCGCACAAGTGTCTCCGAGGGTTGGATACCCGGCTTGAGGATAATAAATGCCTTGACGATGAGGCCCCGTATATCATCCGGTGAACCGACTACCGCGGCTTCCTGCACCGCCGGGTGCTCAATCAGTGCGCTTTCCACTTCGAACGGCCCTATCCGGTACCCCGACGACTTGATCACATCATCATCCCTGCCTATGAACCAGAGATATCCGTCTTCATCCCGGTACGCCTTGTCACCGGTATAATACCAATCGCCGACAAAAGATTTTTTATTCTCCTCCGGGTTGTTAAGATATTCACGGAACATGCCGACCGGGCGCGGGTTGATTCTGATCGCAATCTTACCTTCTTCGTGAACCGGGACTTCTTTACCATTATCGTCGTGCAGTTCAATATGCCAGCCGGGCGATGGTTTCCCCATGGAGCCATATTTTGGTTCCATGCCGGGAAATGTCCCGACACAGAGCACAGTTTCGGTCTGCCCGTACCCTTCGTAAATGGTCATCCCGGTTGCCTCCTTCCAGGCCTTGATCACTTCAGGGTTGAGTGGCTCACCGGCGCTCACGCAGTGCCTCAGTTCTGAGAAATCAAACTTGTCGAGATCCGCCAGGATGAGCATCCGGTAGATGGTCGGGGGGACACAGAACGTGTTGATCCCGTATCTCTCAATGAGCGGCAGGATCTCGGTGGCATTGAACCTGCTCCTGATATCATACACAAAGATTGCAGCGCCTTCGATCCACTGGCCATAGAACTTCCCCCACGCACTCTTCGCCCAGCCGGTGTCTGAGAGCGTGAAGTGGAGATCGCTCGTCCGCACATCATGCCAGAATCGCACGGTGACAATATGACCCAGCGGATAGCTGTGCTCATGGAGCACCATTTTCGGTTCTCCCGTTGTGCCGGAGGTGAAGAAGATCACGAGGGGGTCGGTGCTCTTTGTCTTTTTTGTTCCCGGCATGGTGACGAGTTTTGCCGAAACCGGTGCCGGGTAGTCCAGCTCAACCGGGTAACTGATCCACCCGTTACGCTTGCCATCGACAAGCATCCTGCAGGTCAGAGAGGGACATTCCTTTGCTATTGCATCAATTTTGTCAGCGAATTCAGTGCTGGTGATGACCATCTTGATGTCGGCAATGTTGATCCGGTATTTCAGGTCTTTTTCCGTGAGCATGGTGGGGGCAGGGCAATAGACTGCACCACGCTTGATCAGGGCAATCGTGAACGTCCACCACTCGGGAACGCGGGGGAGCATGATCAGCACGTGGTCTCCCTTGTTGACACCATACTTGATCAGCATGTTCACGATCTGGTTGGAGAGACGCATCAGATCCCAGAAGGTGAATTTTTTCTCAACACCTTCCTGGTTCAGCCAGATCATGGCAAGTTTGTTCCGGTCCTTATGTGCCCATGCATCGATTACATCGAACCCGAAATTGAAATACTCGGGGACATCGACATGGAAATTACGGTATACCTCATCGTAGTCTTCGATATTATGATGATCCGGCCCGAGAAACGGACCGGCTGATGGGAGGGTAGTCGTGCTGACCGTGCCCGTGTGAGGAGAGGGGGAGAGCCTGGCCGCACAGGCCTCACTGATCCATTCTGACCGGGACATGTTTTTCTTTGAGGCCGATTTATCGATCGTTTCTGCCAGAGATCCATCCATTGTAACGGAATAGCGCACCATATAGCTCCATTTAGTGGTGCACCTATTACATTTTTCGATTTCTGATGCACCACATCAAAGGGAGCCTGTGGAAAAACCAAGTCGTTTAAAGTGGGGAATATATTCTGTGCACCGGGTTCGTAAGTCTGATAAAAAAAGGATAAGGTTTCGTCATGTACGGTTGAGGTATTTTTTCAATTCAGCAGCGCGGAGATCGCTCCGTTTGATCTTGCCGGAGATTGTCTTGGGCAGCTCTTTGACAAATTCAATTTCACGGGGGTATTTGTACGGGGCAGTGGTCCGCTTGACATATGTCTTGATCTCCCGGACGAGCGGTTCCGAGGGATCAAAACCGTTGTTCAGGACAACAAAGGCCTTGACGATCATACCGCGGATACGGTCGGGAGACCCCACTACTGCCGCTTCCTGGACCGCAGGATGCTCCAGAAGGGCACTCTCGACTTCAAACGGTCCGATCCGGTAACCTGAACTCTTGATGACGTCGTCATCACGCCCGACAAACCAGAAATACCCGTCGTCATCGTAATTCACCTTGTCCCCCGTATAGTACCAGCCGTTCACGAACGATTTCCTGTTCTCCTCAGGGTTGTCGAGGTATTCAACAAACAGGCCGGGAGGACGGGGTCTGCAGCTGATGGCGAGCCGGCCTTCCTCATGGGAGCTCACCGGTTTACCTTCATCATCGTGCACATCAATTTTCCATCCCGGCGAAGGTTTTCCCATCGAGCCGGGCCTGGGTTCGATATTCGGGAATGCGGCAACGCAGCAGGCAGTCTCGGTCTGCCCGTACCCTTCGCAGATGGTGAGACCGGTGCCTTCTTTCCAGACCCGGATCACTTCCGGGTTGAGAGGTTCACCGGCACTCGTGCAGTGCCGAAGCGATGAGAGATCAAACTTTTCCAGATCCGCCAATATCAGCATCCGGTAGATGGTCGGGGGGCAGCAGAACGTTGTCACCTGATATTTCTCCAGCAGGGGGAGGACTTCGGTGGCCTGGAATTTCCCGGTGAAATGATAGACAAAGATGCAGGCCCCTTCGATCCACTGGCCGAAGATCTTGCCCCACGCGCACTTTGCCCAGCCGGTATCGGCAACCGTGAAGTGCAGGTCATTGTGCCGGATGTCCTGCCAGAGTCGGGCAGTCACGATATGACCCAGCGGGTAACCGTGGTTGTGCAGTACCATCTTCGGCTCGCCGGTGGTACCGGAGGTAAAATAGATCAACATCGGATCGGTGCTTTTTGTCTTCAGGTCATCCGGAATGCTCACCGAACGGTGTGAGACCGGTGCCGGATAGAGCAGCTCGTACGGGAAGCTTGCCCACCCTGCCAGTTCGCCGTCAGCCAGGAAACGCGAGGCGAGTGTCGGGCATTCATTACAGATCTCCTCCACTTTGGAAGAGTTTTCCAGGTCCGTGATGACCATCCGGAACTTTCCCTTGTTGACGCGGTACCTGATATCACGGGGGGTCAGCATGGTCGGGCAGGGTGCGAATACCGCCCCGAGTTTGATCAATGCAATGGCGAAGATCCACCACTCCGGAATCCGGGGAAGCATGACGAGGACCCGGTCTCCCTTGTTGATCCCGTATTTCAGGAGGATGTTTGCCGCTTTGTTGGAGAGGTTGGCAAGATCGAGGAAACTGAATTTTTTCTCTTCACCCTGCTGGTTTACCCAAATCAACGCGAGCTTGTTCCGGTCTTTCCTTGCCCAGGCGTCGACCACATCAATCCCGAAGTTGTAATATTCCGGGATCTCGATGGAAAAACGTTCGCACATCTTCTCATAACTCTCTGTCCCGTGCCCGGCCTTTTTCATAGAATCGAGAACAGTGTTTCATCCGGTCCTTTTTCAATCTGTGCTTTTTGCCCGGCCTTTTCCGTTCAATCTGACATGAACTTCCGGGAGTTATCACATCAAGTAATTCCGTCCGGAGATATTTAAGGAAGAGATGGGCCATATGATGGATAGTTCGTCGGCACATGAACAAGTGCGGGGGGACATAAAGGTTCTCCATTAGTATTATGATTCAGGGCACAGCATAGTATAGTGGATGGCTGATAAAAAGTACGCTTCATTAAAAATTGAGAACATCGTAGCTTCCGGCGTCATCGCCGATTCTATCAACCTTGCTGATGTATCCAGCAAGATAAAGAGCTGCGAACTCAACACAAAACGGTTCCCGGGGGCAGTCTATCGCATCGAGAACCCGAAGATCGCGTCCCTGATTTTTTCATCGGGCAAGGTAGTGCTGACAGGCATCCGTGACAAGAAGGCGCTGACGGACGGCCTTGGCATCATCATCAAGTCACTCAAGGCGGCCGGTGTGGACACCTTCAAGGAGCCAAAGGTGGCAATCACCAACATTGTCTGTTCGTACGATATCGGCAAATACATCAATCTCAATAAAGTGGTCATTACCCTGAACCTTGAAAATATCGAGTACGAGCCTGAACAGTTCCCCGGGCTCGTCTACCGTATTAAAGACCCGAAGATCGTGGCGCTCCTCTTCTCTTCAGGAAAGATCATCCTCACGGGCGGCAAGAACCTAGAGGATATCAAGAAAGGACTCGACTTCCTCGAGCAGAAGCTCGAGAGCATAATGTAATTTTTCAGATACTTTTTTTCTATTCTGTTGAGCATGTTCTTAAATCATTTCCCTCCGAAAGCAGGGATGCTGGTTTAATTTTATCGTGAGACTCCAAAGAACAAATAATCCACTTTTTTACCATCATCTCACTGCCAGTACCTGTGCGTCTGCACGAACGTCCTCTCGGCCTTGAGGATCTCCCGGTAGAACGCATCCCCCTCCGTCAGGGTAGCGAGGATACGGGAGGCGGTATCCGGCCCCACCCCCCGGGCCGAGAGTGCGATGACGGCCTTCTTCCCGCTCGAGAGGACGATGTTGGCATTGCGCAGGAGTCGCTGCTCGAGCACCTTCTCCTCGGCGCTCTTCTTGGATTTTTTCATGAGCATATATTGCTCCTCTTCATACGGCTTCAGCGCTGCGATCAGGCGTGCACCGCATTTCGGGCACTGCGGGTGATCAGCGACCCGCGAAACTACGGTCCGGCTCTTCCAGTCACGGCAGTTCATGCAGGCCAGCAGTACGTCATCATTGCTGAGCCGGCGTTTCAGCGTTGCAAGCACCGCCCCGTCCGCTGTCGGGGGCGGGATCTGGTCCCGGGAAGAGAGAAGCCCCCCTGCCCCGATCAGAGAATGGGGGCCAAGCGCTACACGGATGCTGCCCTTCCGGATGGAACTGACGATTGCCGCGGCAGTATCGATGTCCATATATTCCGAGAGCAGTTCCCGGTACGCCTCCCGCTGGACAACAGTATTATCAAAGAACTCGAGCAGGCGCTGGATACTGATCCTCTCGTAATCGGCATCCGGATCAATCGCTCCGAACTTTTTGGCGATCTGGACCAGTTTCCACTTAAAGAGCACCGTCCGTTTAAGGGCAAGCCGGAGAATGCCGGGCATATGGAAAGGGTCGAGCGAAAGGAGGATCTCCATGACATCCGCAGCACGTATGGATGACGGCAGGCGCAGGAGCATGCGGTAGGCATCCAGTTCGATCCCGACCGTTGTACCGTAGCGGGCGGAGATGAGGATCGAGAGGACACGCCCGAGTGCTTCGTTCGCCTTGTGGCCCGCACAGATGTTGCAGACAACTCCGTCTTCTGTATTTTCGAGCGTGACGAGCTCATCGGTGGGTACGAGTGAGCGGTTCTTGTCCATCTCGCGGAGAAATGTTTCGGCGTACGCGATGCCGGCCTTTTCCTGAGTGTAATCGGCGACGGCACGTGTCCTGCGTATTGCACCAACCTCCCGGGCAACGGAAAACGGTACCGGGATCTGCTCCCCTTCCCATGAGGGGAGTTCCCCGATTGCCTTCTTCGCCGGCTCAACGGTGAGCCGTCCGTCAGCAATTTCCAGGACACGCCAGAGCTGCCCCTTGGTGATGAAGACAACGCCGATGTGCACCCAGCCGACGACGAAGGATTCATCGAGCGTCCCCACGGTGCGCCGGGATACCATGTCAAAGATTGGCACCTTGCGTTCATCGTGGATCATCGAGAGGTCACCTGCCAGGTAACGGCGTGCGCGGGCGGTCGTGATGATCCGGCTCCCGTCGATCCGTATAAGACGGTGGTCCACCATCTGGTTGCAGACATCGTCAAGGAGCTCCCCACATCCGGGAAACAAGGATGTGCGTTCACAGATTTCACGTATCTCGGTCCGCTCAACTTCACCATATTCGACGGCAATGGCCGCCACCTGGTTTGCAAGCACATCTGCTGCACACCGGTGAGGGACTACGCGTTCGAGCTCGTTTGCGCGTGCTTTTTTTGCGATGACAAGCGATTCAAGGAGGTCATCGAAACCGGTAGCGAGTATGGTGCCCCGGGAGATCGTATTCAGCTGGTGCCCGGCGCGGCCCACCCGCTGGACGAGGCGTGCGACCTCGCGTGGGGAACCGAACTGGATGACATGATCAACGCGGCCGATATCAATACCCAGTTCCATGGACGAGGTGCAGATCAGAGTCCGGATCTCCCCGCGCTTGAAACGCTCTTCCGCATCGATCCTGACTTCTTTCGATAACGACCCGTGGTGCACCTCAACATCCCCGTGAGCGAAGAGGGCATGGCCCAGCGCTTCCGCAGTTACCCGGGTATTGACAAAAATAAGAGTTGATCCTTCCCGTTTAAGGAGTTTCGAGAGGACATCGATCTGGTGCCGGAAGTCGTCACCGAGGTACCGGACTGACAAATCCAGTTGTTTGGCCACCGGGACCTGAACAATTGTACAGGGCCGGGGGCCGCACAGGTACGTGGCAATATCTTCCGGGTTCCCCACAGTAGCAGAGAGACCGATTCTCTGGAAACCGCCGGCATGGACATGGAGCCGTTCCAGCGCGACCGCAAGCTGGGCGCCGCGCTTGCTGCCGGCAAGCTCGTGGATCTCGTCGACCACCACGTACTGCACATGGGCAAGGTGCTTCCGGAGCCGTTTTCCCATGAACAGTGCCTGGAAGGTCTCCGGCGTCGTGATCAGCAGATCCGGTGGGGACAGGGCCTGTTTGCGCCGTTCCGACGCCGGCGTGTCGCCGTGACGGACGCCGACCGATAGTCCGAGTTCCGCGCACCACCATTGCATGCGGGAGAGGATGTCACGGTTCAGCGATCGGAGTGGCGTGATGTAGATTGCCTTGAAGCCGCCCCCGGCAGGAAGTGAGAGCAGGCGATTGAAGACCGGGAACATCGCGCTCTCGGTCTTACCGGTGCCTGTCGGTGCGATGAGGATGAGGTTGTTCCCTCCAAGGATGAGGGGGATCGCCTGCTGCTGGGCATCGGACAACACGGTAAACCCGCGTTTCCTGATGCATGCCCTGACCCGGGGATCGAGGAGTTCAAGCGTCTTCATCCTGATCGAGGGTACTCATAGGGCCGATGTACGTCCCGTCGGCAAGGATGATCTCTGCATCTTCTTTTTTCATGCACCGCGAGAGGGGTGAAAAGGGGTTTTTGACGATCTGGAAAATATCATAACCGGCCAGCTCGTTGAACGCCGGCATGAACAGTACGCGGGTGGATCCTGACAGTGGAGGCGAGTCCTGCATTCCCCGTGCCCCGGTGTCGAGCCCGGCCCGGAGGTAGGCAGGTGCCTGCAGGGCGCAGCCGACCTCATCCCGGAGGGAAAGGAGGGGGTGGTGGTGCCCGATCACGATGAGATTGCCGTAAAGGTGAGGTGCAGGATACATGTGCCCGTGGAGGTACCCTGTACCGTCAATGATCGCACCGTCCCTGGACCGGAGCTCGGTATCGCGGACAAAACGTTCGATGCCGATATCATGGTTGCCGGGGAAAACGATGAGGGGGATCCGTGACCGCAGGGTTTCAAGGATACCGGGCATCTCGTAATACTCCTGCCGGGTGAGCGACGGGATACTGTGTTTGATATCCCCGAGGAGGATAAGCGCATCCGGGTCGGCACCGTCGATAACTTTCATCAGCCGTTCAAGTCGTTCCGCACTCCGGCTCCTGAAATGCAGCCCGTGGGCAGCAAGGTCTGCCTCGATTCCAAAATGGAGGTCGGCAACGACAAGAAGGCGTTGCTCACCTTCGATCACAAGCGCCGGGCCATCATGGATAAATTCTAGGTTCATAACGATTTGACATATCCTTTCTGGGGCTGGTAGCACTCATCTTCCAGGATGAGCGATTCCAGTGCCGAGAGCACGTCCTCTTTCCGGATACTCCTGAGTGCCAGCAGTTCAATAATTTCTTCCAGCGCTATCCCCCGGGGCCCGCTTGCATTCCGCACCAGCTCCATGACGATTGAACGCAGCTCGGGTTGTTCTGCCGGGTGCGGTAGTTCCTGCGGACGGATACCCCGCACTGCACTTTCAACCATGCGGGCCAGTTCAAGAAGCCGCGGCCCGGTCATCGAATAATGACGCGTTGCAAGGAGGATCCGTTCGTCCGTGCATGTTCCCTCAAGGGCAAGGCGGACCTGCTCAAGCCGGCGGAGGGTGTATTCAGCAGTGACGAGGATTATCTGATCGCGAACCGCCCGATCCACGACCTGCACCTGTTCCGGGCGTACGGTGAGCATCGTGCTTCCGTTTTTTTGGTACATCTGGGCGGAGCCGTTCATTCCCACAAATGACGGGACAGGGATTTTCCGGAATGTCTGTACAAGAGCGGTATTCCTGCCACCAGCCACAACATCGAACGCACCGGTGGGATCAGCGATACGGCAGCGGAGCATCCCCCCCTCCTCCGTAGTCTCAGTCAGCGCGCCTGCAAGATACATCTGCCGGCACCAGGCTCCGCCGGGGGTGACCACCCAACCCGGAGTACCGGGTTCTTCTGCAGCGACCAGGAGCGTCGACTGGCCAAATTCCCCGGCAAATACCCTGGCTGCGCCTTCCATGATCCTTTATACCATTGTTGAGCGGAGTTATTCAAGATATAGTCAGAAACAAACAGGGGTTTCATCAGCCGGTCTTGCAGACGTTGTGCGGAGTCTGCCAGGCGCAGGAACCGGCAGGACGGTCCTTGATAAAAGATAAGACCCGTGAAAAAGTTTACCCTCTATTTTTTCCTGACACCGGCAAGGAGACAGATGACCGTTCCCAGCGCTGCAAGCACCGGCAGGATGGAAAGCGGGGACTTCGTTGTTTGTGAGACAGGGATATCCCCGCTCATGTCCGGGGGGATGAGGGTATTGTCTCGTGAGTGGGCATTATCATAAGCAGTTTTCAGCTTCGCTGATTCTCCCAAGCGCCCTGAGCGCATCGCCCTTGTTGTAGTACGCGGCAGCCGTGGCATTTTGCAATTCCGTACTGTTGGCAGTGATGACGATATCAGAATCATTTATTGCATCGTTATATCTTCCCAGTTGTACAAGGATACCGGCTTCGTTTGCCCAGGCAAGCGGAAAATTCTGGTTAATGGCAAGTGCCTTCTCATTTGCCTGGAGGGCCTCGGAAAACTGCCCGGCATTGGCAAGGTCGACTGCCTTATCATACCAGTACCAGCCATTATTTGTCTGGTTGGTATCATCCGCTGCAAACACCGGTAAAACCAGCATAAGGGTGACCGTAAGGGTTAGTACTATTGATCTGATACGCATCGTAAACCTCCGGGTACAATTATCTGACTTTCATCGTATAATAACGTGGATAAAAAATGTTGGAGTTATGGGATGAAAGGATTATTGTCGTTTCCCGGTAAAAAGGAGCCCGGCGCCACCAATACCGGCGATCACGATCCATTCCGGCAGCGGGGAGTATGTTGTTTTACTGGCAACGGGCGCAGTTGTCGGGGCGGCAGATGGCAGTCCGGCCACTGAAGGCTGTGACGTTCCCGCTGAGAGAGGGAGGTTTGCCTGCCCGGGTACTGGCGTCGGGCTCAATGGTGCCTGCGGCAGGAACGTGACACTCGCAGATGCCGTGGTCTTCCCGGATCCACCGCCGGCACCGGCAGAGGCATACGATTCCTGCATGTGGTTGAGGTCCTGGGTTACCGTAAAGGTATACGTTCCTGCAGGATAGATCAGATCACCGGTTGGACTACGGGAAAGATGGTTCCATTTGCCCATATTTTTTCCAAAGTAGGATGACGTGGTGATGAATGGGTTGCTGTCGAAGGGGAGGATCTGCGTACTCGCCGCACCGAGACTCCCGGTATAAATATTGGGAATCCCTCTGCCTGATGGATCCGTTAGCTGGATAGCGAAAAAACCATCTGCCGGTGTCAGGCCCGTCCGGTTATTATAGCCCAGTGCCTGGTACAGGTTCGTGTCGACCCGGTACGTAATATTCGCCGAAAACGGCACAGACTGTCCGGTAACATCGGTATTGCTATCGGTGTCCCACGCCCGTATGGAAAGCTGGGGCTCAAGAACAGTCAGTACGACAAATGGTGGCTTTACATCCTCACAATACCAGTTCCCGGTATACGTGTCAAAGACCTGGGGACTGACGATGAAGTGGTTGATCAGGCCATTTGCCTCATTGAGATTTTTGACCGTGATGTTCTCGACCGCTGGTCCGGACATGTTGGAGTCATCCGGCCACCAGGCAATGATGTGACAGTCCTTTATTGCAGGAGTAATATCGATATCGCTCTCACCGATAAAAACGGGCGAACCCCCGGCGATCTTGTTTGTTACGGCCATCACAGGTGAACAGACCAGAAGCATTAGGACAAACGCTGACAAAATATATTTTCCTTGCATGAAAAGTAATTTCAAAACCCTTATGATAAACGTTATGACATTCATTAGACATAGCGGGTAATTCTGGCTGTGCATACAAGAGTTCTCATGGTACTGGAGACCGGTACTCTTCACACAGGAATAAAAATTCCCTCGTATTACCGGGATGATATCGCATGGATGAGACCCACATGATCTGGATCGAGAAATACCGGCCGCAAAAACTTGCTGATATCGTCGGGCAGGATGAGATTGTCGAACGGTTGTCATCCTATGTCAGAAGCGGCAATCTCCCCCATCTCCTTTTTACGGGCAGTGCCGGCGTAGGCAAGACCACGGCCGCGGTAACCCTTGCCCGGGAATTTTTCAGGGATAACTGGCAGAGGAACTTCCGGGAAATGAACGCTTCCGATGAGAGGGGCATCGATGTCGTGCGCAACCAGATCAAGGAGTTCGCCCGGACCAAGCCTGACGGGGGGGCTGCGTTCAAGATCCTCTTCCTCGATGAAGCAGATGCCCTCACCACCGATGCACAGGCCGCCCTCCGGCGTACCATGGAGAGCTATGCACAGACCTGCCGGTTCATCCTGTCCTGCAATTACTCCTCAAAGATTATTGACCCCATCCAGAGCAGGTGTGCGATATACCGGTTCAAGCCCCTCGGGCCGGAAGCGGTCAGGGAGGAGATCCGCCGCATCGCGCACCGGGAATGTCTTACGATCACGGGAGAGGCCATGGAAGCGATTGTCTACATCGCACAGGGCGACATGCGCAAGGCAATCAACGCAGTGCAGGGTGCTGCCATCATCAGCCCCGCCATCGATGAGAAGCGGATCTATTCGATCACCTCCACGGCACGACCTGACGAGATCAATGAACTGCTCGCACTGTCGCTCAAAGGAGATTTTGACGGGGCCGAATCTCTCCTTGCGCACCTCCTCCACGAGCGGGGAATCGCTCCCAACGAGCTGATCAACCAGTGTTACCGTGCCCTCGTGAAGCGGGATATGGAACGAGGTCTCAAGGTGCAGTTGATCGATCATCTCGGGGAAGCGGATTTCCGGCTTTCAGAAGGGGCGAACAGCGATATCCAGATGGAGGCACTGATCGCGCGGTTTGTGCTCTCATCGCAGCATGGCCATTAACGGGAGGAGCATGGAGAAGGAAGCTGATCTTCACGAGGGCGATAAGACCGGGGACTGGGGCCGGCTGCTCAAAAGCAAGTATAAAAAGGAACTGGGGGAGCTTTCCCGTGAATATCCCCACAAGCGTTCGCTCTACATCGATTACCGGGATGTTGAGCGGTTTGGCAAGGCCGGTATCGCACTTGCCGACGAGCTGCTGGAAAACCCCGGGAAAGTGCTCGAGGATGTCTGGGACGCGATAAAAAACAGCCAGCTGGTGCGGACAAAAGACGGGAAAGATCCCAAAGGCATCAATATCCGGCTCACCAATCTCCCGAAAAAGACCGGTATCCGCAATATCCGCTCCGATGATATCAACCACTTCGTGTCCGTTGAAGGTATCCTCCGTAAGACAACGGAAGTCAGGCCGCGGATCGTTGAAGCGGTCTTCCGGTGCCCGGCAGGCCATTTTACCTCAAAGCAGCAGAAGTACGGGAAATTCATCGAACCCGACGGGTGTGCCACGGATGGCTGCACGTTCAAGAAGCTCGAGCTCATGCCCAAGCGATCACGGTTCGTGGATTCGCAGAAACTGAGGATACAGGAATCACCGGAAGGCCTGAGGGGGGGCGAGCAACCGCAGACGCTCGATATCGATGTGACGGACGATCTCTCCGGAAAGGTCGCGCCCGGTGACCGTGTCATCATCAACGGCATCCTGCGTTCGATGCAGCGGATCGTCAAAGGGGAGAAGAGCACCGTCTTCGACATTTTCCTTGAATGCAATTCCATTGAAATTGCCGAGAAGGAATTCGAGGAGGTCGAGATCGACGAGAAGGCCGAGGACGAGATCCGGAACTGAGCACGGACCCGATGATCTACCGGATGATCACCCATTCGATCGCCCCCACCATTTACGGCAGCGAGGATGTGAAACAGGCAATCGCATTGCAGCTGTTCGGCGGGATTGCAAAAGAGATGCCTGACGGCACCCACCTCCGGGGAGATATACACGTCCTGCTCATAGGGGACCCGGGTATTGCGAAAAGCCAGTTGCTCAGGTATGTCGTGAAACTCTCTCCCCGTGCGATCTACACGAGCGGCCAGTCCTCGACCGCTGCCGGGCTGACCGCTACCGCGGTCAAGGACGAGTTCGGGGAAGGGCGGTGGACTCTCGAAGCCGGTGCACTTGTCCTTGCCGATATGGGCGTAGCAGCGGTCGATGAGATGGACAAGATGGAGAAGGGGGACCGGTCCGCCCTGCACGAAGCAATGGAACAGCAGTCGATCAGTGTCGCAAAGGCGGGAATCACGGCGACCCTCAAATCGAGGTGCGCCCTGCTCGGCGCTGCGAACCCGAAATATGGGCGGTTCGACATGTTCGGGGATATCTCGGACCAGATCAATATGCCGCCCTCGCTGCTCTCCCGGTTCGACCTGATCTTCATCATGACCGACCAGCCGGACCAGAAGAGGGACCAGGCGATCGCGGAGCACATCCTCAAGGCGCACAGCACGGGAGAACTGATCGCGCAGCACAAGAAGACCCCCATACCCGGCGTCACAGACGAGTATATCCTGGAGCAGCTCGCACCGGTCATGCCGGATATCGAGCCCGGGCTCTTCCGGAAATACGTGGCTTACTCAAAACGTTCCTGTTTCCCCATGCTCTCTACTGAAGCCCGGGATGCTCTTGTGGCATACTACCTGAAACTCAGGGGTATCGCGGAGCCCAACAAGCCGGTACCGGTTACTGCCCGGCAACTCGAAGCGCTGGTAAGGCTTGCAGAGGCAAGTGCCCGGATCCGCCTCTCGGATACGATCGGGCAGAGCGATGCAGAACGGGTCATCCACATTGTCGATGCCTGCCTGCGGCAGATCGCCTATGACGCACGGACCGGCACGTTCGATATCGACAAAGTTGTTACCGGAATATCCAAGGAGAAACGCGACATCGTGCGGGTCATCAAGGATGCGATCCGGGACATTGGCGGGGAAGGGCGCCGGGCGGGCATCGACCAGGTACTCGATGCAGTCAGCGCAAAAGGGTTCCCGCGGGACAAGGTGAAAGAGGGGATCGATATGCTCCTCCGCCATGGCGAAGCAATGGAACCGAAATCGGGGATCATCCAGTTGATCTAGGTGCGGGATGACGACAAGCGATCGGGAACAGGCTGTGTTCGAAGCTGGGATAAAACTCGGGGCCCTTTACCACCAGTGGGTTGGGACTCCCGTCTCCCGGGCATCCGCAGGGAGCGTAGAGACGGCAATCGAACGTGCGGTCATCCTCCAGCCTTTTGTTGAAGAGATCACGGTCAGGCTTGACCGCAGCCTGATGACGGAAAACAGGTTCGGGTACAGCGAGCTGTCCGGCATGATGTTCGATGTGGAGATAGTGACCCGGGTCGGGTTCGCCTACTGCCGGGCCCGCCTTGTACCGGAACAGGATTATCCCCTGATGAAGATTGTGGAATGCCATGAGATCCAGAACCTATCCCGTAACTGACGATCATATCCATATCGATCCGGTCAACGGCCGCGGTATCGAAGCGGTCAGGGACTTTTTCCGGGCCGGGGGCACGCATCTCTTCCTGGTATCAAAGCCCTCGTGGTCATTATCCGTCAACCCTTCATCCGGTGCAGACTATTCCCGGGTATTCGACGAGACCATCCGCATCGCAGCGCTGGTCGCGGAAACGGGTGTTGTCGCCTTTCCCGTACTTGGCGTCCATCCTGCCGAGATTACCCGCCTTACGGAACGCATGCCCCTTTCCGAGGCCGTGGCAATCATGAAAGCAGGCATCGACTGTGCCGCCCGGTATGTACAGGAGGGAAAAGCCGTTGCCCTGAAAAGCGGGCGCCCGCATTATGACGTCAGCCCGGCACTGCTGGCTGCATCGAACGACGTGCTCATGCACGCCCTTACATGTGCCGCCGACTGCGGGTGCGCCCTCCAGGTGCATGCCGAGACCGGGCCCTGCAGCGACATCGTGGAGATGGCCGGTCATGCCGGAATGCCGGCCGGACGGGTAGTCAAGCACTACGGTTCGCCGGATACGCCGCTGCACCCGTCACTGATTGCAAAGAACGAAGCAATCCCGGACCTGGTACGCAGGGGAAGACCCTTCACCATGGAGAGTGATTTTATGGATGAAAATGCCCGGCCGGGTGCGGTGCTCGGCCCGAAATCGGTGCCCCGTTACACCGGCCAGCTCGTCTCTTCCGGCCAAATTACCGAAGACGACTGCTTCCGGATCCACGCAGAGACCATCCATAACGTCTATGGCGTGACGATCACCCTTCCCTAAAATTCCCTGCTGGTACTCAACTCACCTTTTTTTATTCCCGACCGCCAATGAGTGATCAATGTTTCTTAAGGTTCACCGCTACCCGGGCACGGGGGATGTCGTGGCAGTGTGTGATCGCGAACTGATCAATACTACGGTCAGGCATGACAGGATCACGGTCACCATTACCGAAGCGTTCTATGGCAGCTCCCCTGCAACGGAGACGGAAGTCCGGGAAGCGCTGAAAAATGCCGGCAATATCAACCTGATGGGAGAGCGCTGCGTCAGCCTCGCCATCGAAATGGGGCTTGTCACGCGGTCCGGCTGCATCATGATTGGAACAATTCCGCACGCACAGATTTACCAGCTATGAGCATCCGTGATTCCTTCTGTCCGAAATGCGGGAAGCCCTCAGAGACCGAGGGGCTGTGCAGGCAGTGCAGGATCGGGAGTACCCCCTGGTTCACCTGCGACAACCGCATTAAAAATGTGCAGTGTCCCAGCTGCGGTGCAACAAAACAGGTCAACACCTGGACCGACAGCACACGCGGCCGCGACGAACTGGGACCGGAACTTGCAAAATCGGCCGTGCATTTCCACCCGGATGTCAAAAAGCCAATGATCGAGGTCGTGGTGGAGGACCTGACCGTGAACCGGTCCCGTGCTTCCCTGGTCATCCACGGGACCCTGTACAAGACACCAGTCCGGGGGACCTGCACTGTCGAGCTCATCTGGCACAAGGAGCAGTGCGACCGGTGCAACCGGATCAGCGGGAGTTATTACGAGGGAATTGTGCAGGTCCGGGCAGAAGGCAGGATCCCCAGCACCTACGAAGTCCAGATGTCGGCATCGATCGCACAGCAGATCGAGGACACCCTGCAGGCCGGGGGGGAACGCCTCTCGTTCATATCGGACATGAACGAGATCCGGGACGGTCTTGATATAATCATCGGTTCCCAGCATATCGGGCTGCTTATATCGCAGGGAATCGTCGCCCAGCTCGGGGGACGGTATACAACACACCCGAAACTGGTGGGTGAGAAGAACGGCCGGCAACTGTTCCGGATCACCTACTCGGTGCGACTTCCCCGTTTCCAGAAACACGATGTGGTCGTTGTCAGGAACCGCTATTATGAAGTGGAACGCGTGGAATCCCACCACGTGCGCGTCCTGGATCTCAGGGATGGCATATCGAAGTCGTTGCGGGACGATGATATCGGGCGCATCATCGGGAATTCCCGGAATGCCGAGCCCGCCCTCATCGCCTTTTCCGACCCCACGGGGATCGGGATTCTCGATCCGGTCTCCGGCAAAACGACAGAATCCGCAAAACCTGCATGGATGGAGATCCGGGCAGGCGAACACGTCAATATCCTGCGGGACGACGACCAGCTCATCATTGTCAGGTAACCGATGCGGGCAAGAAAGATAGCGAAGAAGGAACTCGGGGAGATCAGCAGCGCGGAATGGGTCGACCGTTCGCGGAGCCCGTATGTCGACGGGGACACCGCATGGGTCCCGGTACAACCGCATGAACCGTTTGATGCAGAGATCCGAAAACGCCCGGGATACGCGGGCAGGGGCTATTACATGGCCGGTGATGTTGCTGTCATCCACGGTCAGAAGCCCTCGGATGACGAGCTCGGAGAGATCATCAGCTTCCGCCACCCGCGCGGCGTGGTCTGGATTGAATCATTACGGGAGATGACCCGCACTCCGCAGACAGAGATCCTCTGGGGTTCGGCCGGTGAGGTGAGACATAAGGAAAACGGGTATACATATCTCCTGGATCCGCAGAAGGTCATGTTCTCGATGGGCAACCGGAACGAGAAGACGCGTATTGCCGGCATGATCCGTAACGGTACCGGCAACGAGCGTGTGGCGGACATGTTTGCCGGGATCGGTTACTTCACCATACCCATGGCGGGTGCCGGCGCCCATGTCCATGCGATTGAGATCAGTCCCGTGGCATTCGGGTACCTGCAGCAGAATATCAGCATCAACCGGCTCGCCGATCGGGTCATGGGAATACTGGGGGACTGCCATACCATGCTGACAGGCACCTACGATCGTATTATGATGGGGCATTTTGAAGCGGTCACGGCGGTCCCGGAGGCTCTCCGTCACGTGCATGCCGGTAGCATCATCCACCTCCACAGTATCGGCCCGGTGGAGGATCAGATCCGCAAACTCGCTGAAGGCGCAGGTTTTTCTGCTACCATCCGGGTACATAAAGTGAAGAAATACCGGCCGCATGCCTGGCATGTGGTGCAGGACGTGACCATCGGATGACACCGGTTCAGACCCTTGCCGGAAAACAGGTGGTAGTTGCAGTAACGGGAAGTATCGCCGCGGTTGAAGCAGTGAAACTCATCCATGCGTTGCGGCGGCGGGGGGCCGAAGTGCAGGTCGTGATGAGCGTTGCGGCGGCAGGCATCGTCACTCCCGATGCCCTTACCTATGCCAGCGGCAGGCAGGCCATCACCCGCATCTCCGGCATGGTGGAGCATGTCACGTATTGCGGGGATGGCGGAAGTGCCGACCTCCTGCTGGTTGCGCCCTGCACGGCAAATACCCTGAGCAAGATTGCCTGCGGTATTGACGATACCACGGTGACGACATTTGCCACCACCGCGCTCGGGAGCGGTATCCCCGTGCTCATCGTGCCTGCAATGCACCACAGCATGTTCCGGCACCCCGCACTGGCAGAAAATATCGCCAAGCTCCGGGGATGGGGGATAGAGATCCTGGCCCCCCGCATCGAGGAAGGCAAAGCGAAAATCGCGGATACCGATGAGGTTCTTCTCCGGTCCGAGCGGGCAGTGATGGGCAGGCCGCTCGCGGGGAAACGCGTTCTCATCACCAGCGGGCCCTGCCGAGAACCGGTTGACGATGTGCGGGTCCTGACGACCCGGTCCAGCGGGCAGATGGGAAGAGAACTCGCCCTGCAGGCATTCCGGCTCGGTGCGGCAGTCACGGTTGTTCACCGGGATATATTCCCCTGCGTGGACAACCTTCCTGTTGACACGGCTGACGAAATGAGAACTGCGGTCCTCAACCAGCTTGCAAAGGACGGGGGCACTGACGTATATATGAGCGCGGCCGCGATCTCGGACTTTGCCCCTAGTAAGACTGAGGGTAAGATTTCCAGCGGGAAACCCACAAGCCTTGGACTGGTACCGCTCCCCAAACTGCTGGACGATGTGATGAGCACCTATGCACCCTTCACGGTTGCATTTAAAATCGGCAGGAGGCCGGAAGCACAAGCGCGATCCATGATCCGTAAGGGCGCTTCGATGGTCCTGATGAATTACCCGGAAACCATGGGGGGTCGCCATGGTGAGTATGAACTGCTCCGCTCGGGAGGTTCTCTCCGGATTGCGGGGACCAAAGAAGAAATTGCCGAAAAGATCTGGAAAGAGATAGCGGCCTCGGTTGAGCCCGGGTCCTGAATTTTTTCTGAGCGCATCTATTTTGGTGAGATGAGTCCCATCTCACCTTTTTTATCGAGATTTCAGATATCCACCAGTACGGAATCCCCGGAATCTTTTGGAAATTTTTATATGGTGTATTTGTAAATACTGATCTATGTCAACCATGAAGAGAACGGAAGAAAAGGCCCCGCAGGGTGGTTTTTCTTTCCAGATACCCATTTTCTACAAGCTGATGGTGAGTATGCTCTTTGTTGCCACGATACCGATGATCCTCCTTGGTATCGTCTCAATGGGAGGGACGACGAGCGTTATTGCCAACATCGGTCTTGCGAACAGTATCTTCATCATCACGCTGATCACCCTGTCCGTTGTCGTCATGTGGAGTTTCTTCCTCGCCAGCAGTATTACCAATCCCATCGTCAAGCTCTCCAAGATCGCGACCAGCATGAGCACCGGGGAACTCAAGAACCCTGAGATCGAACTGCTCGGCAACGATGAGATCGGGGAGCTCCAGACAGCGTTCAACCGGATGATCAACACCTACAAGATCCTTGACACTCTGGCAAAAGAAGATAATGAATAGCCCTGCAGATCTGGAAGAATCGTCCGGTGCAGCTCATTATCTTGAGAGAGCGCCGATAACCAGTAATGACACGGGTGCACAAAGCACCAGAGGGAAAGCAGAATCGTATGCGGGGACAAGATCCCGGAACCGGATAATCCCGGGGGTTGCGGATGCTCAAAGAGATCCTGAATAAATTCCTTATCATCAACGGCGTCCAGGCGGCAGTTGTCATACAGGAGAATGGGGAGATCATCGAGAGTATCAAATCCGGGATCGTCATTGATACAACCCTTGCCGGCGTCATTTCCACGGTAATGCTCGATTCCATGACAACGGCTGCGCATTTTGGTAACGCCGCACTCTCCATGGTATTTGTTGAATATTCCGACACCTTCCTCATCCTCGGACCCCTAGCGGAAGAATTCTTCCTGGTCATCATAGCGAAAAACAGCGCGAACATCGGACAGATCACGTACGAGATGAAGAAGAACCAGGATGCGATCGTCTCACTCCTATGATTGAACTCATACCCGAAGGAAAAAGTATCGGCTGGATGCAGGCGCCCCCGCGGTGGATATTTACCCATACGGTACGGTTTATCGGTGTGGTTCGTGTGGTGATTCAGGATGGGGAAGGATTCATCCTGATAAAGAAGGGAAAACCCCTTGCCTATTATTTCAAGCACGGCCGGATAGAACTCAGGGGGCATGCAGCGCTCGATTATTTCAACTCGCACCCGACCATTGAGTTCAACCTGTGCAGGTACACGCCGGAAGAATTTGCCCAGGCGAGGAAAATCTGTAACGTTGAGGATCAGGCTTCGGAGAGTATTGCCGAACCGGGGCTGTCGGAAACGGAAGATACTCCCGTTGCCCCGGTGTCCGCACCGGTTCAGGTTGCAGAAGAACCGGATACGGGACGCACAGCCGAACCGATCATTGCCGGACCAAAAACCACCGGATATGCTGAAAAGGCACCCGATGTCCCGTCGCACATGATGCCTGATGAAAAAGATATCAAAATTATCGGGCAGATCAAAAAACTGAACGGGATCGTTGCAATATCCGCTTTTGACGAGGAACAGAATATCATCCTGATGGGAGATGTGGAGATTGAACCCCTGCTGAAAATCGCACGGCGCCTGCTCGCGACAACCCACAAGATTACCCCCTTCCTTGACTGGGGATCCTTTGTCCACATGACCCTCCAGATCCCTGAAGGCAATGTCATCATCGCACCCTACCATGATTACCACCTCTGCCTGCTCACCACCCGCACCATCAATATCGGGCACATCCGCAGGATACTTCGGGATCTCCAGCAGAACGGCGGGCAGGCATAAGACTCATTTTACGGGAAATCCCCTGGTGAAACCCCTGATTTTATCAGGATTCCTTAAAAACAGGAACACCCAACTGTTATTGCACAATGGGGGATCCATGAAACCTGGTACGATCACTGCGTTCTGCCCGGGTCATATATCCGGCTATTTCCGGCGTGTCAATGGCGTGACCAGCGCAGGCACCGGGAGTGTCGGGGCGGGTATCGTCATCAACGAAGGTGTCACTGCTACTGTAACCAGGGCAGACAGGACATCGGTCTCCATTCACCGCGTGGACGCCTGCGGGAAAATACGGGAACAGCATCACGATTCGCCGCCACTATCGACCGTCATGGGCCGTCTCGGTATCACCGCATCGGTAGTCACGGAATGCTCCCTCCCCATCGGGGCCGGGTTCGGTCTTTCGGCAGCCGCACTCCTTGCAACACTGACCGCCCTGAACCGGTTGTACTGCCTGGATATGGCAGCACACGATATTGCCCTGTACGCTCATGAGACAGAGGTTCTGCACCGCACGGGCCTCGGTGATGTCGCCGCCTGCCAGGGAGGGGGCCGCGTCGTGCGCAAGGGCCCGGGAGTCGATGCGGCGATAGAGAGGCGGTATGATCTGACCGGCCCGTTGTACGCTGTCAGTTTCGGGCCCATCCACACACCATCCGTCCTCGGGTCACAGTACCAGATGGAGCGTGTGTCCTCTGCATTTCCCCGTTCATTCCCGAAAAATGCGGAGGATTTTTTCCGGCTCTCACAACAGTTTGCCCATGCCAGCGGCCTTGTCACACCGGAAGTCCGGCAGGTATTGCAGCTCCTGGCCGAAAACCATGTCCCCGCGAGCATGACCATGCTGGGAAACGGCGTATTTGCCTATGGCGGGGATGCTCGTGCACTGCTGGAAGAATATGGTGAGGTATATGAATTCTCGATGGCGCGAAGCGGCGCCCGGATAACCGGTGAAACGAGGTGATACCGCCAGATCATCCCCGGTACCGCTCCCTTATCACCCGGGAGCATCTCGCCAGGTGTGCAAAAGAAGGGCTCGTTGCCATGGAGGGTCTTACCGCACACGGGCGGGGCGAGGCCTTTGATTACCTTATCGGCGAACGGACGACGGTAAGCGCCCTCCTTGCCGAACAGACGGCAGCTGCGATGCTGCTGTCGGCCCGCCACCCGGTGATCTCTGTGAACGGCAACACGGCAGCGCTTGCTGCGCATGAAATTACGGCCCTGCAGGAAGCCTGCGGTGCACTCGTAGAAGTCAACCTCTTCCACAGGACAGAAAAACGCGTTGCCCTTATCGAGGATCTTCTCAGGAATGCCGGCGCCCGGGTATATTCCGGTGACGCCGAGCAACTCCTCCCCCTTTCCCACGACCGTGCCTGGTGCCGCCGGGAGGGAATGTTTTCTGCCGATGTCGTCCTTGTCCCCCTCGAAGACGGGGACCGCTGCGAGGCACTGGTTTCCCTGGGAAAGAAGGTGATCGCAATCGACCTCAATCCGCTCTCCCGCACGGCACAACGGGCCACACTTACAGTTGTCGACGAACTCACCCGCGCTCTTCCGGAAATTACCCGTGCCTGCCGGGAGCTGTCATCAGCCGACCAGAAACGGCTTCTCGCAACAGTTGACAATCATTATCTTTTATCAGAGGCAATACGTGAAATGACGACGAGGCTCTCCCATGCTCTGGATTGAGAAATACCGGCCGTGTTCATTACAGGATATTGCGGGACAGGGCCCGGTTATCCGTCACCTCACCTCATTTGCCGGGACCGGGACCGTACCGCACCTGATCTTCACCGGTCCGCATGGCACGGGAAAAAGTGTTGCAATAGAATGTTTTGCAAAGGATCTGTACCGGGAAAAATGGGAGCAGAATGTCACGGTCTTCCCGGCCGCCGATATCTTCCTCCAGGGCAAAGCCATGCTCGAGCAGGACGAGCGGTATACCCACCTGTACCAGAAAAGCCAGTCGCTCATCGCGAATTTCAAGTATATCATCAAATGGTATGCTTCACTGCGCCCTCTCGATGCAGAGTTCAAGCTCCTGGTTTTTGAGGATGCGCATGCCCTTACCCGGGAGGCCCAGCAGGCGCTGCGGCGGATCATGGAACAGACCAGCGGCACCTGCCGTTTCATTTTTTCTACAACCAACCAGAGTGCCATCATCCCGGCGATCACCTCGCGCTGCCTCCCGTTGTTCTTTGCACCGGTCGAACAGGAGGTCATGCTCGCATACCTTCGGATGATCCGGGAGCAGGAAACGCCGGAGAGCACGTCGTGCAGCGATGACGACCTGGACCTGATCGTGCAGACCGCGGCGGGTGACATGAGGCGTGCAATCCTGCTGCTGCAGGTTGCACTCGTTACTGGAAGATGCCAGGACCTGCTGGGTATCGCGCAATCGGAAACCTCCACCATTGCCTTGTCTGCCATTGCTGCACTCAAGGAAGGGGATGTACGGGGTGCCACCCGTCGCTTCGAATCGCTGATGATCGATTACGGTCTTTCCGGCAGCGAGGTCCTGTCCGAGATCCGGACGATCCTCCAGCGCGAGTACAATCATCCGGCACTCGCCATTGCCATTGCCGATGCAGAATTCCGCATGCAGCATGCGAATAACGAGTACCTCCAGATCGGGGCACTTGCCGCAGGGATACAGGAGATATTTACATGAATACCACGAAACAGGAGAAGATCCGCCTCCATTACGATACGGTTGCAGATACCTACGATCACCATTATGATCACCACCGTGGCAGGAACTACCATACCCATATCAGCAATTATCTCATCAGGGCCCTTCCGGAACAGGGAGAACTCCTGGACATCGGTTGTGGGACCGGCCTCTTTGTCGAGAAGTATATCAGGCACGGGGGAAAAGCCGCCGGTCTCGATATCAGCCGGAAGATGGTAGAACGGGCACGCCACCGGTGTCCCGGCTGCGAATTTACCGTAGGGAACGGGGAGAGCCTCCCTTTTTGCGACAACTCGTTCGATTCCGTATCCAGTCTCCTGGTGTTCAGTTATGTCAAGAAGCCGGAGACGATGCTCTCGGAAACGTACCGGGTGCTGAGGCCCGGCGGGGCGATTGCAATCTGCACCCTGGGGAAGAAACTCCTGACGCGGGGTATCCCGGCATTGTACCAGATCGGCGAGAAGATGAAGGTAAAGCACGTGGTCATGAAGGATTTCGGGGAATACTATTACAACGAGGAGGAGATGCTCAGCCTTTTCAGCCAGGCCGGGTTCACCGATATAAATATAACCTGGTGCTCGTTTGCCCATATTGATATGATCGATCCGCTTTTCAACCTCGCGAGTAAGATCGAGCCGTTTGTGGAGAAACGTGTGCCGCAGCTGGCCTATAATATCTTCGTAAGCGCCCGGAAGCCGGAGTGAGTGCATTTTTTAAATAAAATCATGTAGGGGTTTGACGCTCTTGGGGGCTTCGCCAAAAGCTCCGCCCCCGCCGCGTGGGCATCCCCCGCATTGCGATTGCGCCGAATTACCCGAGTAAATCAATGAGACCTTTTGGAAAAAATTGTAAGATCTCTCAAAATTTGTGAGACCTTCCTACATCAGGGCCTCTCCGAGAGCCGACTGGTTCATAAGAACCACGAGATTGAGAAGAACCGTCAGATTCTTCGAGGACTGCCGAAGGGGGTCGAGAAGTTCGCATGAACTTCGATCATGGCGGGGCAGTGCGTTTTTTTTAATTCATCTTTTAGTCACTGATCCGCCGCGGGGGCGCCCCGCCGGGGGCGGTGGCGGTTCATCGCAACCGGGGGTATGGGGGCATCAGCCCCCGTCAATCTTTTTATAAATTTTCCTGAGGGGTTCGGGCCAACACAAATTATTTTTGCTGAGGGGCTGGGGGGGTCGCACGTTATTTTTGCTGAGGGGGTAGGGGGGTCACCAAATTATTTTCGTGAGGGATCATCCCCTCATCAAAATATTTCCGGCAGGGCCAGGCTATTGAAATAAAGGGTTTACGACGATCGTGATATCTGGAATGGGGGGGTCACGCAGAAATTCGCGTGAGGGGGGTAGGGGCCTCACAAATTATTTTCGCTGAGGGGGTGGGGGGGTAACCCCCCCTCTGCGTTCCGGTATGGTGGGGGGTATGCCGGATACCCCCCCAGTTTTGAGAACTGTGCAATATTGCACGGGTCCCGGGCCAGTCCGTAGTATTAGGCTTCCGACGAAACTGCCATTCCCGGAGGCTACTCAATATTGATCATGAGGGGTCTGATCCGGCCAAAGGGGGGAGGGGTATGCCGGATACCTCCCCCCCATGCGGGTGGGGGGTCTCCACAAATTAAAAATAAATCGAAGGGGGGGTCTGCCGGATACCCCCCCCACCACGGCCCCTTCATCCTATTTTTTCAAATCAGCTCTTCCCCTTCAGCCGCTCCAGCACCCTCCGCTTTTTCTGGATCGCCGCTTCCGAAGCCCGCAGTACCCCGGCCTTCATCTCCTCGAAGTCGCGGTGCTCGGTGTCCGCCACCTTCTTCACCGGAGTATACGCCGATTCGCGGAACCGGGGAGAGAAGTCATGGTCTTTCCCGCCGATGCGGAGCACCGCTTCCGGCTTCCCCGCTTCCACGTGCCCGACCTGCTTCATCGTGACGCCGGCCGACCGGATCACGCGGCAGATTTCGTCGGCCGCTCCGGTAGGCGCGACCACGAGCAGGGAGTCGAGAGAAACCCCGAGGTAATCGATCTCCAGTGCCTCGAGCATCGCCTTCACCTGCGGCTGGACCAGGCTGCCGATATCGGACTCGTCGATGACGATGCGGCAGTTCGCGGTCTCGGCCATCTCGAATGCATCGCCCCGCAGCCCTCCGTTCGTCACATCGGTCATGGCATGGATCTGCGGGAACACCCCGCTCTTCATCAGGGTCTCGCACGCGGTGAGGAAATTCAGGTTGATCGTCTGTTCAACAACTTCCGGAAACCCCGAATAGATCGCGGCAGTTGCGATCGTGCCGCCCCCGGCTCCCTCGGTCATCAGCAGGACGTCCCCGGGCTGCGTGGATTTCCGGGCGGTCAGGTGTTCGGCAACGCCCACGGCACCGACACATCCGGTGAGCCGGCTGCCAAGCACCATATCGCCGCCGATCCGCAGCGTCGATCCGGTGACGAGGGGCACGTCCATCGCTTCGCCCACGGTCGTGATCCCGGCGGTATAATCGAAGATCTTCGCGACATCCCCGTCATCGGCAACATGGATGTCCGAAAAGAGCATGACGGGTTTTGCACCCATCACATACACGTCGCGGAGCGTCGCCCGGGTGACGTGGAACCCGGCAAGAAACGGATAATCGGAGAGCCGGGAGTGCATCCCGTCGACAGTACAGATGATGTACTTTCCCCCGGCAGCGACGGCGCCGGCATCGTCCATCTCGTCGACACCGACGGCGGCAGACGTCTTCCCGATGATCCGGGCGATCTGGCGGTGGGCAAAAAAATCCCCTTTCCCCCGGGAACCGACACCGAACTCACCCATCCGGACACCGGCCGGGACGAACGTAAAAAAGTCACCGGACAGCCCTTGCGTGTTCTTCACTTCTTCTATCACTGCATGGGCGAACGCGGATGCATAGGAGGGGCTGCTGTTTTTTATCCGTACTATCTGATCGGCCAGGTTTTTCTGCAGGGTTAACTCATCGGTTCCCTCTGCGATTCTCCTGCGGGCGTACTCCTCAACATCCATGGTTTCCTGTACGTGAAGCAGGCATAAAAAAGCGGAGCATCAGCACTGCCGGACCCCGGACGGGTCTTACCTGAGCAGGACGCCGAATACATCGGAGAAACAGCGGAGCGCATCGTCAAACTTACCGATTTTCAGGAGGGACATGCCTTTGACAACGCCCATGCGGACATCTTTCACATCGATGTAATATGCCTGGTCGAACGCCCGGGCGGACTCTTCCAGCTTACCGATCATGAAGCAGGAATTGCTCATCACCACCCACGCGTCCGCGATAGAGGGATCGTTCTGGAGGGCCTTCTCAAGACAGCGGATCGCTTCGGGATGTCGTCCGAGCATGGAGAGAGCAAGCCCTTTCCGGTAGAGCGCTTTCGCATTTTCATGCTCAATGGCCAGTGCACGGTCCAGCACATCGATTGCCTGATGATAGTCTTTGAGGTTGATCAGGGCTGTCCCTTCCTTGATCAGGGCAGACAGGTAAAACGGGTAAATCCTGAGGGCACGGTCATAGCACGCGATCTCCTCCTCGTACCGCTTCAGTTTCCCGCACGCGAACCCCTTGTTCACCCACGCCGAGAGGTATCGGGGCCGGATATCGATGGCACGGTCACAGCAGCGGATCTCGGATTCGAACCTGCCGAGCATCCCCAGGGCAACGCCCTTGTTGTTCCAGGCCGTTGCATTCTCCGGATCGATCTCCAGTGCCCGTTCACAACAGACCACCTTGTCCTCGAACCGGTCGAGCATGCCAAAGGCAAATGCCTTGTTATTCCAGGCATCTACGCAATAGGGATCGATCTGGATTGCCTTGTCGCAGCATTCGATCTCTTCCTCGTACCTGCCCTGTTTTCCCAGGGCAAAGCCCCTGCCCACCCAGGCGAGAGCGAGGTTCGGGTCCACCGCCAGGGCAAGAGAAAACGAGGTCAGGGCGTCCTGGTGCCTGCCTTCCCGTCCGAGTGAAAGACCTTCAAGATAGAACTCCCGGCCCTTCTGATGGGAATTTGTCCTTTCTGGCATGTCCGAAGCTAAGGCCATTGGATGCAATCCCGGTTATAAGACGATGACTCTTACCAGTGCTTAGTGCGCGTGATATTTATGTTAACGGATTTGGCACAATCGGAGAAAAAGCCTGCCGGAAGATTATAAAAAATTACCGAAAGATATAAAGACCGTGTGTATTTCTGCTATGGGAATAAAACAACTAATATTATATATATTAAAAATAAGCTTGCTGTATTGTCCCCCCATTCACCGGATAGCGCTAACGCACACACGGCCGGAGTGATGCTGGTCCTCGCGATCACCATCATTCTCGCATCGCTCGTGCTGCTCCTGGCACTCCAGCTGCCAAGCCTGTACTATGACCCCACGGTCCCGACCGTGTTCGAGATCACGAAGATCAGACACACCAATCCCAGCGGCGTGCTGGATTACGACAGTTATATGGTGGTGAAAAACAGTGGAAAGATCGCGTACGATAACAGGAACTTATATGCCAAAACATACCGGAACGGGGCCCTCCTGCCCTGCGATATTCCTACTATGAACGGAAATGATTTTCTCCCGACACACCATTACGGAATCCAGACGCTGGGAGGATTTGGATCCCACGATTTCCTGTGGTACCCTGAAGCCACGATCAGCATCGATTACGCACAGGGAACATTCCACCCGGAGGACATCGTGCAGTTCGAGGTATACGACAACACAACCCGCCAGATCATCTCACGCGACACCTGGCCGCACAGTGACGAAAATACTGATAAATGGATGAGATTGTATTTCAATCATCAAGGCGCCTGAAGACACCCTTCTTGCATTTGAGGATCCTGCATTCGGGGCAGGGCCAGGTATCCGGAATGTCCTCGAACGCAGTGCCCGGAGGGATACCATTCTTCGGGTCTCCTTTTGCGGGATCATAGATATAGTGGCATTCGAGGCATACCCATCGTGCAAGTTTAACGGCCTGAGGCATAGCAAAAAACAACTCCGTAAATCCGGTTTATAATAGCAGGTTTTTTTCTGCCCTTATATGAAATCATCCCTCCGGGCAATGCACCGGCCCTGCCTTATGTGCCGTCTGATGGATGAGTCAGACCGGACATATTCCGGGCGCAGAGCCGGGCCACCCGGAGGGGTTCGGGAATCTTGCCCTCAAGAGTAAAATCATCGCAGAAGCGCGCCGCATCATCGCGGGAAAGCCCCCAGGCCCTGATATATACCGTCTGGCCGGTATGCAACCGGACGGGAGTACGATCACCCAGGAGCCGGTACGCGGCAATGCGGGCAGGATCATCCGGGAAATGGTAGCGGATATCCGTCTCGAGCCCGTCGGACTCCTCGTACGTGACGCAGATGACCGGAATGCAGGATTCCTTCTCAACCCGGGAGGGATCGATCACGTTGAACCAGGCAATCACGCAACCGGAGAGGAGGATGACGTTCAGATCCCTGCGCTGCAGATCGCGTATCATCCGCAGAACCGTCTCCGTCCCATCCATTCCGCCGACCGTCACCGTCCCGAACGAGAAACCGTCGATGCGGAGATCCTTTCTCATCACGATCCCGGCAAGGGTCGACTGCGTCCTGCCGGTATAACTTTCTGCAATGCCGAACGCCCGAAGCCCTTTTTTGGGCAGATGCATAGAAGCACTTATGATACCCGATTAAAAATACTATACCAATGAAATTCAACAAGGATGAGGTCTGCATCTTAATCCCTACCCTCAATGAAGGACCGACGATCGGCAACGTTATCAAGGAATTCAGGGCCCTCGGCTACAACCATATCCTCGTTGTCGACGGAAAGAGTACAGATAATACCGTCAAGAATGCCCGTGAGGCCGGTGCCAATGTCCGGACCCAGTCCGGGAAAGGAAAAGGGAATGCGATCATCGAGGCATTCGAGGTGATCGAGCAGCCGTATATCCTGATGCTCGACGGGGACGGCACCTATTCGGCAAAAGATGCGGAGAAGGTGCTGACGCCCCTCTTCCTCGGGTTCGATCAGGTGATCGGGGACCGGCTCATCAATGCGGAGGAGGGGTCCTTCTCCCGGATGAACCTCTTCGGCAACCATATGCTCAACCTCCTCTTCAAGATCGCGCACAGCCGCGACCTGCATGACATCCTGTCAGGGTACCGGGCGTTCACCAAACTTGCCGTCCAGCAGATGCACCTGAAAGAAAAGGGTTTCGAGATCGAGACAGAGATCTCCGTTGAATCGGTGCGTAACGGCCAGCGGATCATGGTCGTCCCCATCCGGTATTCCCGAAGGCCGGGGACAGCAACCAAATTGTCTCCGTTCCACGACGGCATCAAGATCGTCAGTACCATCTACCGGCTCGCCCGGGTCAACAACCCGATGTTTTATTTCGGCATGATGGGCATTTTTACCTCCATACTGGGGTTGCTCACGGGTGTCTATGTGCTCCTTGAATGGCTCCACCATGTAGAGCATATCCCGCTGACCATCCTCACCGTGCTCCTCATTGTCGTGGGAATCGAGATATTCATGTTCGGGATGATCAGTGACATGCTGCTGGTCTTCCACCGGGAGATCATCCGGGAAATCCAGCTCCTGCAGCCGCCGAAGCCGCCGAAATAATCTTTTCTGTTAATGTCCTGAAAATTTTTTTTAATAACACACTGCTGACGGTAAATACATTGAGAAATAACCGGAATGAAGGTAAGGCCGGGCTCTAAGCCGCCTGTCTCGTAGGGAGTGGGCGGGAATCAAGAATATAAAAAGCAACAGAGGTGAAAAAATTCACCGGCTGCATCATTCCTGCATGGCTCTTATGCATACCGGAGAGCGCCGGTTCAGGTGAGCAATGCGGGATAAAGCGAGGGGATTCGATGTGGTCGTTCACAGAAGAGAGGAAAGAACAATTTCCGGATGGGGATTTTTTCCGAAAACCTTTTTTGTGTATTTCCTCAAGAATTACGTATGCAATCGATAGATGGGTACACCGGGTATACGCGTCGGGAATATTGTAATGACGTGAAATGCCCGATACAATTGCTCCTGAATAACGAAGTGGAAAAATCTCATAAATATGAAGAAATCCGGGCGATTTGTGCTTCCAATTGTCTCCACAGCACCCATGAATTTCACCACTGGCTGACAGGGAAGGGGTACCTCGTCGTCAGACCGGAGCACAAATAACCCCAGTTTTTTATACAAGCGTGTGTCACTTATTCTCGGGAAGTATCTCCATGGTAAATGCATATCTTGATATTGGAATTCAGAGCCGGATGAACCGGATAATCAATCCGAAAGATAACCGGGTAGTGATGCTTGCGATAGACCATCCCTATTTCCAGGGACCGACAACGGGCCTGCGCAACATGAGTAACACCATAACGACACTCATTCCCTATTGCGATTGCCTGATGACGACACGCGGGGCAGTGCGGAGCAATATTGCGCCCGAAAATGCAGGGTTAAAACCCATCATGTTACGGGTTACCGGCGGAAACAGCGTCCTGAATGAAGAGTTAAGTGATGAAAAGCTAACGGTTACGATGAAAGAAGCCATCCGGATGGATGCGGCCGGTGTCGCGGTCAGCGTGTATATCGGCTCTGCCAACCAGCAACAGACGATTCTCAACCTCACCGATATGATCAACCAGGCCGGCGAATACGGAATTCCCGTTCTGGCAGTAACCGCCGTGGGGAAGAACATGGCCCGGGATCTGCGCTACCTGGCGCTTGCATCCCGTATCTGCCAGGATGCCGGGGCCCGGATCATCAAGACCTATTATTGTGAGGAATTTTCCAAACTGGTTGACTGGGTTTCCCCGACTGCTGTCGTGGTTGCGGGAGGGAAGTATTCAAGTCCTCCTGACGCTCTCCAGATGGCCTACGACTCGGTCCAGGCCGGTGCCGCAGGAGTTGATTTCGGACGAAATATTTTCCAGGACGACAACCCTGTCGGCATGATCAAAGCCATTGGTTCAATTGTCCATGGAAATCATACCGTAAAGGAAGCCCTGGATATCTACAATGCGTGCTTACCCGGTGCACGCAAGCTCGACTGATTTTTTTTATCCCGTATACAGTTACTCTCCATTCGTGAACAGGTATGAAAGCAGCGGTTTATTATAAGAACAGTGACATCCGCACCGAGGATGTTGAAGATCCAACCGTAGGACCAGGAGAGATCAAGGTCAAGATAATGGCGTGCGGGGTGTGCGGGTCGGATGTCATGGAATGGTACCGGATCAAGCGTGCGGGAAGGCCCGGCGGGATTGGGGCCTTCGGGCATGAATGCACGGGAATCATTGCAGAAACCGGTCCCGACGTGGATCCGAAATGGAAGGTGGGAAACCGGGTCGTGGTCACCCACCATGTACCATGCAATACGTGTAATGCCTGTATACGCGGGCATACGACCGCATGTGACACGCTGCAAAAAACCAAATTCAAGAATGCGTACGGGGCGTTTGCGGAATATGTGGTGCTGCCCGCAATCAACGTGGACCGGGGTATGTTACACCTTCCTGAATCGGTCTCTTTTGATGCGGGAACCTTTGTTGAACCCATGGGATGTGTGGTGCGCGGGCAGCAACTGGCCCCGACCTCGGATGGCCGGTCGGTCCTGATCATCGGCGCCGGGATCACCGGACTGCTGCATGTCCAGGCGGCCCGGCTGAACGGTGCGGGATTTATTGCTGTTTCCAACCCTAGTCCCGATCGGTTAAAGGCCGCCCGGAAATTCGGTGCCGATGCAACCATTTCCGCTACGGAAGATGTTCCCGGAAGGTTCAAGGAATTGAATGGCGGCCGGGGCGCAGACACCGTCATCATGACCGCACCGGTTCCCGTCTGCGTGAAACAGTCCCTTGACGCAGTCGGACCCGGGGGTACGATCTTATTTTTTGCCCCCACAAATCCTGAGATCCAGTCCGAGATCAATCTCTGGAACCTGTGGCAGAAGGAGGTTACGATCACCCATTCCTATGCTGCCGATTTCCATAACCTGACAACGGCCCTGAAATGGATCCAGTATGACAGGATCAATGTGGCCGATATGATAACCCATGTGTTTCCCTTAAAAGAAACGGCTGAAGGTTTTCTCCTGACTGCCCGGCACCGGGACGGGAGCCTGAAAGTTATCATCCACCCGCAGGAATAAGATCTTGGTAATGGTAAAACATCCGCCCTCAATGTGATGAAAAATGTATTTTTTAAATCTGTAGAAAAACATTTTTGAGTGTCCTTGTTGCCCCCCTCTTGCGCCACCAGTCCCCCGAGGGGGGACGGGGCACATTGTGATAGCACCAGAACAGGTAATACAGCACTATCACAAAGGGGGGGTGCCCGAGCGGCGGGGGCGACAGCCCCCGAGAGCGAATTCCTCATGTTTTTGAATCTTTTATGTTCAGAGTGTCTTCTTCCCGGCATCGGCGCCGGGCTTCACGTGGTAGACCTCGGCGACCTTCATGACGACCGCGGACTTCGGTGCGAGGTGGGGCCTGACTTCCTTCATCCACGCCACATCCTGCCGGAACGACCCTGTCGTGTAACGAAATTCTGTTTCATGGCAAGCACCCGGCAGGAATGCTCTGCAAGCGACGTATATACATATGCTTCATCAAGGGTCCTGCCGGCAGCAAAGGTACCGTGGCCCCGCACGATGACCAGGTTTGAAGACGAGAGTGCACGGGCCACATTATCAGCGATCTCCTGGGAACCCGGGGCACCCGGAACAACCGGGATGACCGGGCAGAACATCAGCCCCTCGCTGTCCTCCGGTACGATGGTGTCCATGACGAGCGAGGCTGCGATCGCGGCGGGCGGATGGGCATGGACAACTGCCCTGTACGGGGTGTTCCGGTAAATCTCCCGGTGGACACGGAACTCGCTCGAGGCATGTTCCGGAACAGGGCCGTCGAGTGGCACGAAGACCGGTTCTGACCGGACATCGAGACATTGCCCGGCCAGCGTGACGGAAAAACCCTCGTCCTCTTTCCGGAGACTCATGTTGCCGAAGTTGCCTCCCACGAGATGTTCGGCAAACAATCGTTTTCCTACCCGTTCGAATTCATGAGCATACATGCATCGCACCTCTTCTTTCCACAGAACTCTTTGGCATATTCCACGATATGTGCATGGGTCTGGCGGCAGGCCTCATTATCCTCCGGGAGCACGGACTCGAACAGGCGTTTCAACCGGTTGCGGGGTTCCTGCACGCCAACACATCGGACCATCCTCTCGGTGTAGGCGTCGATGACAAAACACGGGCGGGAAAAACCGTAACAGAGGATGCTGTCGGCAGTCTCCTCGCCGATCCCATGCACTCCCAGCAGCCCCTCGCGGAGCACACCGGTAGGAATATCTCCCATAAGCCCGATACCCCCGCGGGATTCCACAAAATCCGCAAGGGCTTTCAGTCTCCCTGCCTTGATCCGGTAAAAACCGGTACGCCGGATCGCCCCTTCAATCTTCCGTGCATCCGCCTGCCGGATCGCCGCCATGGTGCAGATCCCCTGCCTGCGGAGTTCCAGAAGAGCCCGTTCGACATTCTCCCACCGGGTCTGCTGCGTAAGGATCGCGCCGATCATCACCTCCTCGCAAGTCCCGGGCCACCACGGGATCTTCCCGTATTTCTTTTTAAGGGCCCGGACAATCTTCCGGAGCTTAACGGAACTGGATGCCGACATCCTTCATCTTGTTGTACCGCGCGATGTTGAGCAGGAGCGGGGTAAGCGATTCAACCATGCAGGAGACGGCGAGTGGTCCGGCATCGAATGCCTGGAGCCGGGATACCCTGTTGACGATCGCCATGACCTCCTTTTTTGCCCCGTCATCATCCCCGCAGACCGGCACGGAGTAATCGAGCTCCTCGTCGAGCGCTTTCCACTTGTTCGCGGCGATCGTGTTGAAGGCCGAGCAGATCCGGGCTTCTTTTGGCAGCATCCGTCTGATCATGAGCGCTGCCGACCCTTCGGCAGGAGGCACGAAGGCAAAGTAGTCCCGCTTCTCCATCGGGTTGACCGGGCTGACAACAATTTTGTCTTCAAAACCATGAAGGGTCTCGAGCGTGCCGGCAAGGTGCTTATAGGGAATGGCGAGGATCACGACCTCCGCTGCATCGATGGCTGCCTGGTTGCCGACACCCACGAGCGAGCATTCCCTGCCCCGCTTTTTCAGCAGTTCGCGGCTCATGGTGCAGCTCGCTTCGGCCTTATCCTGTTCCCGGGATCCCACCACCACATCGAACAGCGGCGACAGGCGCATTGCCATGCCTTCGCCAATATCACCGGTCCCGCCGACAATGCCGATCTTCATAGGTCTATCCCACCAGGGGGGTTAAGAGTTTTTCAAGCGTGGCTGCATCCGTAACTCCTTCCAGAGACTGGACGACCTTCCCGTCTTTCTCGATGATCAGGGTTGGGACCACGCGGATCCCGTACTTCTCCGCAAGGTCCATATGCTGGTCTACATCCACTTTCCTGATCTCCAGGGAATCTCCCATTTTTTTTGCCAGTTCATCGAGAATGGGGGTCTGCATCTTGCAGGGACCGCACCAGGTGGCAAAAAAATCAAACAAAACCGGTTTGCTCATTCGAATGTACCCGGTAGAGTTGTCGATGAAAAAAAAGATAAACCTATGGTATTGTTACTTGGAGAGGATCTCCATGATGATCTTCCCGTAGGCAGGCCGGGTCACGACAACACCGACCAGCACGCCGAGGATGGTGATGAGGGCGAACCCCTTGAGCGTGGAGAGATCCATGAGTGCAAGGGGGACCATCGCGATGATCACGGTCGCTGCGGCGACCACGATGATGCCGAGGGCCCGGTCCAGTCTCTTGAGATAGAGGTTTGGCGAAGGTACCTTTCCCTCGTGCAGGATCTCATCGGAAATAATCACCAGCTGGTCGAGGCCCGTCCCCATCACCGCGATCAGGCCGGCAATGGTCGGCAGGTCCATCTGGAACCGGATGAGGGCGATAAACCCGAGCAGGATCAGGATCTCCGAGGCGTTGATCAATACCATCGGGAGGACGATGCTGGGTTCGCGGTACCGGTAGTAGATCACAAAACCGACGGTGATAAGCGCAAAGATTCCCGCAAGAAGCGCCATTTCCTTGTAATGTTCACCGAGCGGCGCTGAAGTGCCGCCCGACCCGGCGATACTCACATCGACAGGAAGGGCACCGGCCCGGAGATGGATCTCCAGGTTTGTCGCTTCCTTCGACCCCGTGGTACCCGATCCGGTCGTTGCCACCAGCTGGCTGGTCGGCTCGGTCTTGAGCTCGGTGGCAAGGCGGTCATTGAGCGGTGCGGAATAGACGGTCTGGTTGTCGAGGAGCATTGTCAGGTAATGGTGGGTGGGGTCGTCCGTTGCCCCGGACTGGATCGCCGCCTGCTGGAATGCCGCAGCCCCCGCCTCGCTCAGCGTGAACTGAACACCCCAGATATTGCTTCCTGCCGGGGTCTGCGCGGGAGTCTGGACGCTGGTGATGTCATTGCCGAACAACACGTGCTCGGTATCATTGCCGGTGGTCTGGACACGGATCTCAAACTTCCCCTGCTTTCCGACGAGTTCCTGGGCCTCGCTCATGTCTACACCGGCCATCTCGATCCGGATGTAGCGGGCCACGTTGTTGAGCCCGGTCAGCGTATTGACGGTTGCGTCCTTGGTGCCGAGAGAGTTGATCTTGTTCTCCAGGATCATCCTGGCGTCGTCAGCGGTCGCCTTGGAGACACCCTGCTGGTAACTGGTCAGCGTCCCGCCGGCATTGCTGAACTGAGATTCAAGCTCCTGCTGGGTGTACTCCTTGCGGATTTCAAGGTGCGTTGCATCTACCGGTACAACTTCCGTATCGAGGTTCTGCGAGAGGTTTGTGACGAAATCAGCCACCGGCCGGTCCGTGGTAAAACCCACCACTTCGCCTTTGAGTTCGAGCTGGATCCACGAGCCCTGCTGGAGGTCGAGACCGTACTGCAGGTTGGATGCAAGGTGGCCGTCCTGGTCGAAATGGGGATAGATCGCGATCACGGAGAGGACGATGAGAATGATCAGGGTGGCAATTCTCCAGTCGGTCAGGAGGGCCTTGAGTTCCTTTTCGTTCATTTCCCGCCCCCCTTCTGGACATACCATTTAAGGATTGCCGCGTTCGTCAGCCAGGTATTGAGGACATCGGCCACGAGCCCGATGAGGAGTACCGCGGAGATATCCATAAGCATCTGGATCGACCCGAACCACGACACAATGAACATCGCGGTAGCCGCGGCAAATGTGGTCGAGGTCATGATGATGCCGGTATGGAACGCACCGGCAAGCTTGTCGTGCAGCTTGCCCTGGCGTTTCAGTACACGGTTGGTGAGCAGGATATCGCTGTCAACAGAATACCCGATCAGCATGAGGAGGGCCGCGACGGTTCCCAGGGTGAGGGTAATACCGATAATATTCATCACCGCTGCGGTCATGACCATATCGGCAAATGCAGACAATACGACTGCAACGGAGGGGACAAAGGTGCGGAACGATAAAAAAATCACGATCGCCATGCCGATAAAGGAGATGATCAGGGCCACGACTGCCTGGTATTGCAGCGATTTTCCGAATGTCTCGCTGATCTGGCTGATGCTCGCATCCGGATATTTCTGGTTGACAAGGGATGACAGGGAACGGAATCTGGCATCATCCATTGCATCGAAGGTCAAAAATTTCGCATCAGCCATATCGCTGATCGCTTCCAGCGGATAGCCGGCAAACGTGGCCTGGAGCTGTTCATGACTGTCAGACGTCCTGATCGTTACCGCCGTGCCTCCGGAAAAATCCAGGCCGGGAGTGACCGGCATCCCCGTTGTCGCCATATTAAGGGCGAGCAGAATAAGGGATATTGCAAGAAGCACGAGCGGGATTACTACCAACTGTTTTGGCGAGTATTTTTCGATATTATAGTTGATCAATCCCATAACATACTCATCTGTTAATGTACGATTAAATAGTTATCAGAGATGAATACCGTTGGGAAGTGATCGGCGCTGACGTAAAGGGATGCGCGCGGGAGGGTATTTTCCGGATTGCGCAGAAAATTTATGTTCCTTTTTTAAATGGCCGAATCCCTTATCGGGGATTTAAAAACGCACAAAATCAAAAAATATATATACAGAGACCTTTGACACTAAACGTATGAGATCTCCTTCAGAGATCAAGAGGGTCATCGAGGGCCGGTTACGATCCTACCTGTCCCGCGACAGGACCGGAATCCGGCGCGAAGTTCTCAGGCTCTTTGTCAAGACAAAATCGATCACCATCGCTGAACTGGTGGCCGAACTGCAAAAACAGTTTACTGTCACCTTCCACGCGATCGCCTCCATGGTCGGTATCATTGCCTCGCGCATCGGCATCCTCCATGCCATCAGGAATGCCGACGGAGTGAACAATTACGAGCTCAAGGAAAAGTATTACGATATCGTGATCGGGATCGTCGGGATTGCCTGAAACATCCCCCCTTTTCCTGATCCATAACGGTTTTTACTTCGCCATCCTATGATTCTAGCATCATGCATACCCATTCTCATGACAGTCCAGCCCTGAGTGACGTCACTATCGTCCCGGAAGTTATTGCCTACATCGATAAACGGGACTGTGACTTCAGGATCTGTACTTCCTGCGGCGGCCCGATATTGTTGCCTGTCCGCATCAAACCCCCGAAAAAGAGTGACCTCCTCCTGAAAGCCGGCGACCATACCATCTATGTTTCGATTCACCAGGCCCGGTTTCTCAATAGTATTCATTTGGACATGATCCCGTTTTTTGATACGGGCGACAGTACCGGAAACGAATACGAATGAGTTTCGAAGAACTGCCGCACACGGCGGACGTGAAGATCCGGGCCTGTGCCCCCACCCTTGAAGCCCTTTTTTCCGAGGCGTGCAACGCACTGATGCTGGTGATGTACGGGAAAGACCGCAAAAGCGGTATTTCGCGGGAGATCCGGATCAATGCCCCGGATACCGAAGCACTCCTTGCAGATTTCCTTTCCGAAGTCCTGTTCCTGTCGGAAGTCGATACACTCGTCTTTTCCCGTGCCGGTATCACGATCAAAGAGGGAAACCTTCATGCAGTTCTTGAAGGCGAGCCATTCGACCCGGCACGGCATTCGGGCGGAACTGAAGTAAAAGGGATCTCGTATTCGGGATTATCCATAACGCACGGTACGAACGGATATATGCTGGATATCATATTTGATGTATAACAGAAACTGGTGAAAGGATGATTGCCGGGGTCACGCGGATCGATACCAACGAGTGGGAAGTCCCTGTGGGATTTGTTCCCGGCATGAGGGTCCCGGGAAGGTTTTTTCTTTCAGAATCGCTCGGCCGGAGCCTTGAACCCGGGGCATTGCAGCAGCTTGCCAATGTCGCAACCATGCCGGGAATACTGAAAAATGCACTCGCCATGCCGGATATCCACTGGGGGTACGGGTTTCCGATCGGGGGAGTCGCTGCCTTCTCGCTGGACGACGGGGTCATCTCGCCCGGGGGTGTGGGTTTTGATATCAACTGCGGCGTGAGGCTGCTTACGACCCCGCTCTCCTTCGCGGATGTCAGCGGCAGGCGGGATCTGATCGACCTGTTGTTCAACGCGGTACCGACCGGTGTTGGCGCAAAAAGTCCTCACAAGGTTTCATCGCGTTCCCTGGACGACATGATGCTCCTGGGCGCCCGGTGGGCTGTTGAAAACGGGTACGGAATCGCACGGGATCTCGTCCGCTGCGAGGAGAGCGGGTGCATGAAGGGTGCGGATACCGGGACCGTATCGGCAAAAGCACGGCAGCGGGGCATACCCCAGGGAGGGACCCTGGGATCCGGGAACCACTTTCTCGAAGTGCAGGTTGTCCGGGAGATCTTCGATCCCATTGCAGCGGACGCATTCGGGATCCGGGAGGGCCAGGTATGCTGCATGATCCACTGCGGTTCGCGCGGGCTCGGGCACCAGGTATGTACCGATCACCTGAAACTCCTCGAAGCCGCGACAAAGAAATACCAGATCGCGCTCCCCGATCGCCAGCTCGCCTGCGCACCGCTCACGTCCCCTGAGGGGAAAGCCTATTTCAGCGCCATGGCAGCTGCAGCAAATTACGCATGGGCAAACCGCCAGATGATCACGCATACGACCCGCCAGATCCTGTCAAGGATGTTCAGGATCGCATACGAGGAGATGCCGCTGGTCTACGATGTCGCCCACAATGTCGCAAAGATCGAAGACCACGTGGTAGACGGAAAACACCTGATAGTCTGTGTCCACCGCAAAGGTGCCACCCGTGCATTCGGGCCGGGCTCCGCAGACATCCCCAGCGAGCTCTCTTCCATTGGCCAGCCGGTCATTATCCCCGGCAGCATGGGAACCTCGTCCTATGTGCTCCGGGGGACCGGGATCGCCATGGAGAAGACATTCGGCAGCACCTGCCACGGGGCAGGACGGATCATGAGCCGCTCCCAGGCAAAGAAGAGGCTGAGCGGGAAGGAAGTCACGGAACACCTGCTGAGAGAGGGGATCATCGTCAGGGCACCCCACGATAACGCGATCGCCGACGAAGCGCCGGAGGTGTACAAACCCAGCGACGAGGTGGTCGGGGTAGTGCACGATGTCGGCATCTCGCGCCTCGTGGCCCGGCTCGCCCCGGTCGGGGTGATCAAGGGATGAGTTGCCGTGCAGGCTTTGTCTGGGACTCCCCCCAGCACTTCAGCCGGCTGATCGAAGACTGCGGGATCAGCTGTGAAATTGTCACCCCCCACATGCTTGCGGCCCCGTTTTTCCGGGGTTCGTTCAACTGCCTGATCGTCCCGACCGGGTTTGGCAACCCCCGCTATTCGAACCTGCTCCCCGCACTCCGGGCTTCTTCACCGAGAATAGAAAAATTCGTGGAACAGGGGGGGAACCTCCTCGTCTTCGGGGCCGCGGACAACCGGGCCGATGCCTATGACTGGCTCCCCTTCCGGGTCACCTACCGGCACGAATGCCATCCCCGGAGCATTGCCTTTTCAGGAGGATCCGTTGCCACCACGATTGTCGAGGAGTATGATGCCGGGAAGATCGAGTGCGACGGCTCGTTCCCGACGCACGAAGGGATCTGTGTCGGTGCGGATGCATCATCGGATATCATCATCGAGCATGCCTGCGGGAAGGGAAAAATTGTCGTGACGAGTGTCCATGAGTTCCCGTCACGGAACTTCCTCAAAAAATTCTGCTGCGAAGGAGAACGGGTGACGTTTTGAGTTTTTGGGTCTGGAGAAAATAGTATCCATAAACTAGAAACAAAACATTCTCTGACGGAGGGGACAGTGCCTGTCCCCCCGGACCGCCCCTGCGCATTGCGATGATGCTGGTATTACCTTCCCGGGAACTATTGTTCCACAGGTGCAATAGCGATGGAAAAGAAATCCCCCCACAACAGATCGGTAACCTGACGCATAAGTGATAACACTTTAATGCCCCGCCGTGCCCCGTAGGGGCCCTGAGGCGGGGAGCCCTCACATAAATTTTCATGGCCTAGGTATGAACATCAGAGATTCATGCCTGTTTATTAGGGTCGGTTTTTTTCCTTGTCGGGTGCCATAAACCTGTCACATGGACCCCCTTTACTGAAGCTCTTTTCAAACTGATCCGAACGTAATCTTCTTCTAGATAAAGAATGACCAGAGTATTGAGGTAATCCCATGGATCGGTATACGTTATCCTGCAGTGCAGAGGCACACGATCTCGAACCCATTGTCCTCGCAGTCCATGAACTGATCCACCGCCTTCCGGTAACGGCGAAATCCCGGGACCGGGACGGCATCCGGGTGGAGGACGGCCGGATCATCGACCGCCACTACAATGGCCCGGTCCTGCTCCAAGCCATAGCAAAAAACGAGCTGATCAAGACGACTCCTGCCAGCGGCGCATATAAAGGTGTGCCGGTTACCGTCACACCAATCCGGGATAAGGACGGGAATGCGATCGGGGCGATCGGAGTTGTCGACATCACGGGCATATTCGATCTCGCCACGCTCATGGAACACCAGTCCGCCATCCTCAAGCAGGTGTGCGGCAAGGATCCCTGCCCCCTCGAATCGGAACAGATCAGTTCCAGGAAGTGATACCGTGCCGGACTCCGCTTTTAAAGTACTTGAGATCCTCGAACGTGCACAGGGCCCCCTCTCCGGGGAGACGATCAGCAATGAACTGGGAATTACCCGCTCCGCAGTCTGGAAACACATCAACGAACTCCGGATGATGGGTTACGATATCTCCTCTTCGCAGAAAGCGGGGTACAGGCTCACCCATACCAGCAACAAACTGTTGCCGTACGAGATCCACAAGAAACTGCAGACCCGGTTCATCGGCAAGAAGATACGGTATATCGAAAACACTCCCTCCACGATCTGGGTTGGTAAGCAGCTGTGTTCCGAAGGCGATGTGGAGAAGATGCACGGCATGGTCATCATCGCTGAAGAGCAGACCGGGGGGATCGGCAGGATGGGGAGGGCATGGGTCTCGCCCAGCGGGGGGATCTGGATCACCATCGTGCTCAAACCCCATGTCCCGATTGATCATATCTTCATGATCACGATGGCCGGCTCGATCGCTGTTGCCCGGGCGATCCGGAAGCAGTTCGACCTCGGTGCCCTGATCAAGTGGCCGAACGATATTTTTATCGGCAACAAGAAGGTGGCAGGGCTTCTCCTCGAGCTCTCAGCAGAATCCGATGTCGTACACCACTGTCTCCTGAGTATCGGCATTGACGTGAATGTTCCCCTCACCACGTTCTCGCCGGCCCTTCAGGACCAGATCACCTCCATCAGCGCGGAAGTCGGCCACGAGGTAGACCGGGCCTCGTTCCTTGCACGGCTGCTCAAGGAATTCGAGAGCCGGTATCTCCTGATCGAAGGCGGGGAGTACGACTCGATCGTCCGGGAATGGAAGAGCATCTCCTGCACGCTTGAGAACCGGGTCCAGATCCGGACGCTCAAGAACAGTTTCGAAGGGGAGGCCGTAGACATCGACGAGTTCGGTGCCCTGATCATCAGGAAGGACAACGGGAAACTCGAACGCGTCATTGCCGGCGATTGTTATCACCAGTGACGTGATCGGGGCATACGTTTTTATCGTCAACCATCTTTTTTTTAGTGGTTGACGATGTTCGGGGATCTGCAGCGATCAAGACTCATCGCGTACTCTGCCGCCTTTATCGGTCTTATTGCCCTCGGGAGCTGGATATCCATCCCCTCCGTCCCGGTACCGTTCACGCTCCAGACCCTCTTCGTGTTACTTGCCGGGGCAGTGATGAAGCGCCGGGGATGGGTCCCGGTTGCAGCAGGTATTGTCCTCGGGGTTCTCGGTCTTCCGGTCTTCCACAATGGCATGGCAGGTCCGGGTGTGCTCCTGGGCCCTACCGGAGGTTATCTCATCGGGTTTGTATTCGCCGCCCTGGTTGTCGGCATGGCGTACGAGGGAAGGTCCCGGTACCTGCATATCGGGGGGCTTGTTGCCGGTACCCTGCTCATCTGGCTCTCCGGTGTGGCATGGCTGATGTACTCCCTCGGGATGGGACCGGTCCCCGCCCTTGTCGCCGGTGTCCTGCCATTCATTATCGGCGACGTGATCAAGGCGGGTGCCGCCTTTGCAATAGCGGAACAACTCCCATGATCGCGATCCGCCGCCTCCGGCACCGGGGGCTGGAGATCGGTGCACTGGACATGATGCCCGGGGTTACTTCGATCATCGGCCCGAACGGCAGCGGAAAGACGACCCTGCTCAAGCTCTGCGCGGGGATCACGGAACCGGACGAAGGTGCGGTGCTGGTTGACGGCCTGCCCCCGCGCGCAACGGAGGCCGGTTGGGTGAACGAGTTCCCCGACCGCAACATCCTGTTCGATACCGTCTTCGATGAGATCGCCTCCTCCCTGCGCTTCCGCCACATCCCGTGCCGTGAGATTTCTGACCGTGTCGACAGCCATCTGGCGTTTATGGGAATTCTGCCCCTCCGCGACAGGCCGGTACGCGAACTTTCCGGGGGCGAGAAGATCCTCGTGGCCCTCGCCGCAGCACTGGTCCACCGCCCGCAGCTGCTTGTGCTCGATGAGTGCGACTCGCACCTCGATGAAAACCGGGCCCTGGAGATCGATCGCCTGGTCGGGATGAGCGGCATTCCCTACGTGATCCGGTGCACCCAGCAGATGGAAACTGCCCTGCGGGGGGATTGCCTATTGTATCTCGAAGACGGCAGGGCCAGGTACCGCGGTCCCCCGCAGGAGGTTTTTGCCGCACTTTCCGGGACACCGTTCTACCCCATCTCCCTGAGGTGCAGGATATGAGAGTCGTCCTCGATTCCACCTGCATCACCCGGGAACCATGGTCTTTGTCTGCCCATGGCATATTCACGGAGGGCATCCACCTGGTCAGCGGAGATACCGGCAGCGGGAAGACAACGCTCGCCCTCGTGCTTGCCGGCCTGCTGGAACCTGTATCCGGTTCCGTGTCCCGCGAACAGGTATCTTCCCTGATGGTCTCGTTCCAGTTCCCGGAATACCATGTCACGGGTCGCACCGTCAGGGACGAGTGTATCACGTGGGGTGTTGATCCCCCGGCAACGATCAAAGCCGCGAACCTGTCCGGGAAAGAGGAACTCTCGCCGTTACGGTTAAGCAGGGGCGAGCTCAAGCGCCTTCACCTCGCCTGTGTCATGGCCGGGAAGTACGAGCTCCTGATCCTCGATGAACCGTTCAGTTCCCTCGACTGCCGGGAAAAAGAACGTTTTTGTTGTGAGATCTCCCGGCGCTCAACGGGGATTACGATCATCTTCACGCACGAGCAGGCAATATTCCCGCACGTGGATTATATCTGGGAGATCGCGGGCGGCATACTCCACTGCCGGGGCAGCGTTCCGGAGGCACTCGCCAGGTGGGAACATGCACCGGCGCTGATACAGCGCCTCCTTGCCCTGAAGAGAATGCCCCGCAACATCACGCCAGCCGATCTTTTGGAGGCCGCATGCAGGACGTAAGGCTGCGCACCGTATCGGCAGTCCTCCTCTGCATCTCGGCCTTCATCAGTGTCCCGGGAGCGGCGGCGGCATTTCTCTGGTGGATCGCATGTACCGGGCGGTTCTCAGGAATGAAAATCCGCACGGTTGTTCCCGTTGCAGCCATGATCGCGTTTTTCAGTACCGTGCTTGCGCTGACCGGGGGCGACGGGATCTCCTACTTTATCCGGATGATGGCGATCATCCTCATCGGGTTCTGGATGTTCGCTGAACTGAAGAGCGGTGAGTTCCTCCGGCTCGGTGTCTGGCTCCTGGGAGACCGTGCGGGGTTCGAACTCGGCATGCTCGCCGATATGGGGAGGCAGGCCCTGGACCTGCTGGCCCGGGATTTCGACCGGATCCTCGTGGCAGAAAACCTGAAAGGTATCCGGGCGGGATGGAAGGCCCTGGTGCCCGCCGGTCTCGTCCTCGTGAACGGTGCGCTCTCCCGGGCGGAGACCACGGCAGAACTCATGGCAGTCCGGGGCTACCGGGGCGGAGGGACGTTCTGCCCGGAGTTCGTGACAACGGGAAAGGACATCCTTTCCAGCCTGGCGGCATTATGCGTACTAATCATCGCTCTAAAGTCCAGTTAGTGAATTTTTTATACTATACCGATGAATTTTTGAGAGGCTGAATATTCATCCTGCTGCCCGGCAGAGGTCTCCTTCATGCACGCCGCGTCCACAAAAAAAGTCCTGATCACCGATACCACCCTCCGTGACGCCCACCAGTCACTCATTGCGACACGGCTCCGCACCGAGGACATGCTTCCTCTCGCCCGGGAGATCGATCACTGCGGTTTTTTTTCCGTTGAGGCATGGGGGGGTGCGACCTTCGATACCTGCATCCGCTTTTTGAACGACGACCCGTGGGACCGGCTGAAGGCGCTCAAGAGAGAACTCACACATACCCCCATCCAGATGCTCCTGAGGGGGCAGAACCTCGTGGGATACCGGCATTACCCGGATGACGTTGTCGACAAGTTTGTCGATGCCTCGCATAAAAACGGGGTGGATATCTTCCGCGTGTTCGATGCCCTGAACGATATCAGGAACATGAAGAGGTCGATGCAGCGGGTCAAGGCTGCGGGGGCCCACCTGCAGGGCACCATCTCCTATACCACGAGCCCCGTCCATAGTACCCGGTCGTTCATCGAGATGGCCAAAGAGCTCTACGCCCTCGATTCCGATTCCATCTGCATCAAGGATATGGCCGGCCTGATCATGCCGGATGCGGCCCGGGAGCTGATCACCGGCATAAAGAAGGCAGTCGATGTGAAGGTCTGCCTCCACAGCCATTCGACGAGCGGCATCGCGCCCATGAGCTACCAGGCTGCCATCGAAGCCGGTGCGGATATCCTCGATACGGCGATGTCGCCTTTCTCCATGGGGACATCCCAGCCACCGACAGAAAGTGTCGTCGCGTCCCTGATCGGCACCCCCCGCGATACCGGCATCGACCTGATCAGACTCCGGACCGTCCGCAACCAGTGCCTGCAGATCCGGGAAAAATACGGGGGACTCCTCAACCCGATATCGGAACGGGTGGACAGCGATGTCCTCATCTACCAGCTGCCCGGCGGGATGATCTCCAATATCGTCTCGCAGCTCCAGGAGCAGGACGCACTCAACCGCTGGGACGAAGTGCTTGCGGAGATACCGAGGGTCCGGAAGGACCTCGGCTACCCGCCCCTGGTAACACCCACCAGCCAGATTGTCGGCACGCAGGCCGTGCTCAATGTGCTGGTCAACGGCCAGCGGTACCGGAACGTGACCAAGGAGGTCAAGGATTATGTCCGGGGCCTCTACGGCAAATCCCCGGCGCCGGTGAGCGACGAGATCCGCACCCTCATCATCGGGGACGAAGAGGTGATCACGGTCAGGCCTGCCGACCTGCTCGAACCTGCCTACGAGAGCATGAAAAAAGAGGCGAAGAAGGCCGGGCTCGTAAAAAAAGAGGAGGACATCCTGACCTACATCCTCTATCCCGCCATCGCACCCTCGTTCCTCAAGGGAGAGCGCTCGATGGAAGAGATCCCGAAAAAACAGCCGGCCCCGAAACCTTCCGGCGAGATGCCCGGCCAGATGGAGGTCGAAGTCGACGGCGAGATCTTCTCGGTCAAGATCGTTTCCGTAGGGGGGAGCAGGGTCGAGGTGGCAAGCGTTGCATCCCAGAAGATCCCGCGCGGGGAATTCGCCGGCGGCATCAAGAGCAATATGCAGGGCATGGTCCTCCAGGTACTGGTCAGCCGGGGAACGGTCGTAAAGAAAGGCGATACCCTTATTGTCCTCGAGGCGATGAAGATGGAGAACCCCATCCACAGCCCGGCAGACGGGAAGGTCACCGAGATCTTTGTCGATACCGGCGATGTCGTCCAGAACGGCGATGTCCTGCTGGTGGTGCAATGAAAATTTTTGAGAAGCTCCTGATCGCCAACCGCGGCGAAATTGCCATCCGGGTGATGCGGGCGTGCCGCGAGCTCGATATCGAGACGGTAGCGATCTATTCCGACGCGGACAGGAACGCCCTCCACGTGAAATACGCCGACGAGGCATTCCATGTCGGCGAGGCCCACCCTTCGAAGAGTTATCTGAACATGGAGCGGATCATCGACATCGCCAAGAAGAGCGGGGCGGAAGCGATCCATCCCGGGTACGGGTTCCTTGCCGAGAATTACCGTTTTGCCCGGCTCTGCCTTGACGAGGGCGTGATCTTTGTCGGCCCGCGGTGGAAGACCATCAGGGCGATGGGCTCCAAGATCGGGAGCAAGCAGATGATGAAGGAGGCGGGGGTCCCGGTCGTCCCGGGCACCGACAGCGGCATCACGGATACCGATGAGGCAAAAAAAGTGGCCTACGAGATCGGGTACCCGGTCATCGTCAAGGCAAGTGCCGGGGGCGGCGGGATCGGCATGCAGATCGTCGAGGACGAGCAGTCCCTGGAGGAGGCGATCACCGCTAGCATGCGCATCGCCCGGTCCGCGTTCGGGGACCCAACGGTCTTCATCGAGAAATATCTCGTCAAGCCACGGCATATCGAGTTCCAGGTGCTTGCTGACGAACACGGGAATGCCGTCCACCTGTACGACCGCGAGTGCTCCATCCAGCGCCGGCACCAGAAACTGATCGAGGAGGCGCCGTCACCGATCATGACCGCAGAGCTGCGGGAGAGGATGTCAGCGTCCGCGCTCAGAGTTGCCGAAGTATCGGATTACTCCAATGCCGGGTCCGTCGAATTCCTGTACAGCCAGGGGGATTACTATTTCATGGAGATGAACACCCGCCTCCAGGTCGAACACACCATCACGGAGATCATCACGGGCATCGACCTGGTCAAGCAGCAGATCGCGATTGCTGCCGGGGAGTCGCTCCCGTTCGAGCAGAAGGACCTCTCGATCCGCGGGCATGCGATCGAGTGCCGGATCAATGCCGAAGACCCGCTCAACAACTTCGCGGCCGACCCTGGCAAGATCATCCGCTACCGCTCGCCGGGCGGTCCTGGCATACGGATGGACAGTGGCATCCACATGGGGTACACGATCCCCCCGAATTACGATTCGATGATCGCGAAACTCTGTGCATGGGACAGCACCCGCATCGAGGCGATAAAAAGGATGCGGCGGGCGATCTCCGAATACATCATCCTCGGCATCAGGACGACCCTGCCGCTCCACTATGCGATCATGAACAACCAGCAGTTCATCGAGGGCAATACCCACACGCACTTCCTGCAGGAAGAGCACATACTGAGCACTCTCGACCGGTACAAGCGGGACGAAGAGGCCCGCATGCAGACCCTTGCAGGTTCCTTCGACCAGGGAAAGAAAGTCGCGGCGATCACGGCAGCGGTCAACATGTACCTCCGGCAGAAAAAGGAGTGACGCCGGGTTACCCGAACCTTTAATAGTTTTTACGGCGTTTTTACTATGCACTTTTGTGCTGCGGTGGCCTAGCTGGTTAGGGCGCCAGACTCATAGGGTTGTTGAATTAATCTTCGCGGCTTCGAGAGATCTGGAGATCGGGGGATCGTAACCCTCCCGCAGCATTGTTCCGATCTCTTCCTGATTTTCGGAATGTATTTTTTACATTTTTGGATGAAAGTCTGACGCTCTTGGGGGCTTCGAATCTCATCAGAGATGAGACAGGAGAAGAATCCGAAGGGTCCTTCGACCTATCGAGCATGCTTCGAAGAACTCTTTCGAGTTCTTCTCGTCCTCTTGGTTCTGATGAACCACTCGGACCCCGCCGTGTGGGCATCCCCCACAGAGGGATGCTGCGGGAATTACCTGTTCGGGTGTTGTCACTTTCGTATTTTCCCAGCATCAAAAAAGTCATAAAATCTGATTTTTCTAAAAAAAAACTTCCTGCCCCGCCGTGCCTCAAAGAACCTGATGGTTCTTCTCGATTTCCTGGTTCTGATGAACCACTCAATCCTCGCGAGAGGCCCTGAGGCGGGGAACCCTCATTCTGGTTATTGAGGACCGTTCTGATTTTGCAGAGATATGATGGTGGGAGATTATACCCCTTCCCGGTTGATCGTCCAGATCAACTCAGCAAACCCTTCCATTTCCATGGCGAGCACCTGGTCGCGGGTCATCCCCATGCTGGTCTCGGCATCGGCAGTCAGCTGCTCCGGCCCCGGACCACCGTGCGCCCGGTCCCGTCCCGCGAGAGGATCTCCTGCACCTCCGCGTCGTGGACGAACGCACGGCCGGGGATGATCACGACCGGTTCGAGCGAGGCGAGATCGAGCTGCCTGATGTCATCGGCGGTGATCAGGCAGGCGATCTCTTTTTTACCGGGACGACCGGCACTGCCGAACCGCAGGCGGAGAGGATCGCATCGATGAACGGCGTGGCGATGCTCCCGCTGATCACGCTCGCCCTTCTTGTGACCCGCGGGAGTTTTGCGAGCAGCTCCGGTTCGTGGCGGATCGCGAACGGCGAGCCGATCTCCGGGTCCCAGAGCGGCGTGCCGGATATCTTCATGGTGAACTTTTTGGAAAGGTCCGTGATCATGTCCCGGAACGATTCCACGCTCTGCACCTCCTGCTTACCCATCACCGGGCCGTTCCCGAGGATGAGCCCCTGATCGGTATTGTTGGCAAACCTCATCAGGATCAGGCCCTTTGCCCCCCGGTCCTGGAGCCACCGGCACGTCTCCTCCAGCACTTCGCCGTCGTTCACCCCCGGGAGGACGACCGTTGCCGCGTACACGTCCACCGCACCGCAGAGCCGTTCGAGGATCGCGAGCGAGGCCTCCGGGGTCGGGTCGTGCATGTACTTCTTCCGGAGTTCCGGGTCGGTGGCAAAGACCGTGAAGGAGAGCTCTGAAAGCCCGTTATCGATGAGGAGGTCGGCGATCGATACATCGTCCCACCCCTTCCCGCTCGTGTACCCGATATGCAGCGGGGCTTCCGTGCTGCCGAGGAGTTCGATCAGTTCCGCAAACTGCGGGTAACAGCTGGGATCGCCCCCGCCGCTGATCGTGATCCGCTCTATATCCCCCTGCCTTGACTGGAGGCCCGCGAGCGTCTCGTCCGCGATGGTCCGGAGGTCCTTGAACCCGGCGTACTCCTCCTTCACGCCCCGGGTGCAGTAGTCGCAGCCCTTCTTGAACGGCAGGCAGTACCGGCACCCGAGCGGCTGGACTCCCCGGACTTTCCTGAAATAACAGTATTCGCAGAAACCGCGGCAGCCGACACCCGGGCTGCCCCCGATATCCACGGTCAGTTGGGCCATTGGTACTTGAGAGATTGGCGCCGTGGCGTATAAGGGATTTGATTTCCTGGTCCCATGCACCCCGCAGCCTCCCCCGACCCGGCGAAAGGCATTCCCATGCCGGCCCATGGGCATACCGTCCGTTCCCCGCAGGACCTGGTTATATAGTACCTCCGTAATACATACAATGAGAGATACCATGGAGTACGGAAAATTTCTCGAAGACGCGTCCGGGTACGCGAAAAACGGCGTGCTCCACCGGGCCGACCGGTGGCTGAAACTGATCCTCGCGACGATACTGATTGGGATCCCGCTGAACGGCTGGATCCTGAGGATCTACCGCGGCGAGCGGCCGGCGCCCGAGGTGGACCGCTGGGGAACGCTCTGCATCGACGGGTTCAAGCTCCTGATCATCGGCCTGATCTATGCGATCCCGATCATCATCCTCACCGTCATCCGCTTCATCCTCTTCCCCGGCCTGTCCGGCGGCGGCACCATGATGCAGGGCAGCGGCGCGGAGATCGGGCGGGGGTTCGCGCTGTTTGGCCTACTCCTCGTGATCCAGCTCGTGTACGATATCTTCCTCGCCCTCTTCATGCCCGTTGCCGCGATCCGGTTTGCCCGGACCGGTTCCTTCGCCGAGGCGTTCAACTTCGGTGAAATTCTTTCTACCATCGGGAAGATCGGCTGGCTCAGTTACATCCTCGCGGTGATCGTCATCACCCTCGTCATCGCCATCCCGGTCTGCATCCTTGCCCTGCTCATCATCCTTGCCGGAGTTGCCATGGGCCACATCCTTGCCGCCATCGGCGTTTTCCTAGTCGTCATCCTCATCATCGCGCCCCCGCTCGTGACGTTCCAGGCCCGGTACATGACGCAGGTGTACGACCATGGCGAACCGGTTGCTGTGCCTGCCGGGAGCCCGGATGCCCCTGCCCCGTAATTTTCCAGGGTGCGGCACCATCTTTTTTACTATCCAGCGTCAAAATACTATGGCGCCTCAGTGGCTTAGTTGGCAGAGCGGCTGACTTGTAATCAGCAGGTCCCGTGTTCAAATCACGGCTGAGGCTTGGAGAAATACTTTTAACTTTGCTCTATTTTGTAAAAGTAACCAAAATTAATCAACCGTAGCCGAGGCTTGCCATTTTTTTTCATATCCGGCATGTCTCGAATTTATGAAAGAAATGAGAAAACCACGGTCATAAATTTTGTTTTATAACGAAATAATCTATAAATAAGAGGAGCAATGAATCCCTCATTAGAGCAGTTTGCATTGGACTGCCGGAATGGTGAGGATTATGGTAGATTTGGTAACGAGTGTCGAAGTGGTTGGATCTTTATTCATGGGATTCTTCGTCGCGTGGATCGCCTTCTATTTCTTTAACCGCGACGATAAATTTAGTGGAGCAGAATTCGCTGCATTTATGACAGCAATTTTCGGTGGGGCAGTCGTCAGCGTATTTAGTACCTATTTAACCACTGATGACAAATGGATTTTCTGGGTTTACCCAATCGGTCTCGTGGCCGGCATGTTCTGTTTTGGCATCTATGCCGCGTATAAAGGCAAGGGTGGAATAACGTTCGGGAAACCTCATGCACCTAAACATCCTCCCGAACCACCTAAAGTGTAATCAATAAATCTCATTTTTTTTAATTTTGCTGTCTCCACGGATATTCAGAATAATAAATTACGGAGGTTCATATTCTGATGGCAGGTTTCTCCTTCCATTAAAGCGGGTTTACCGAGAGTCATCTTACCTTCTCCATCCTATGAATGTATATACTTCAACAAAAATATTGTGAGAAACATTCAAAGATTTCCGGTCTCTGCCGAAAAATAATCGATGGAGATGTTCCTCTGCAAATGAAGGAGATGCACAACAATTACGCACCGAACTCCCGCCCGGGAATAACAGCTAGCGCCAACCTCAGCTTGCCGGAAAAAAATTTCACGAGGAAAAACCCGGCGCAAATATCCGGAGCCCGGCCATGACCCGCGGCCGCCACCCGATCCGGGCGATCGATAATGCAAAGGATATCGCGGAGAAGCGGGGGCTGGTCCGGTATTACGCACGAACACCGGGCCGGCTCTGCGATTTCTCCATCGTCACCCCTTACGGGCTCGCGGAGGTCAGGATCAAACCCATGCGACACCTCCGCAGCACACCGGAATGGCTGGAGCGTGAGGCGAGCGGAGATATCGCCGCCCTGAAGATGTACCCGTCATCGCAGCAGATCTCCCGCGAGCTCTGGATCTCCTCCCCGCAATATTTCCGGCGATACTTCCGGGTCACGGACACCGGCCTCATCGAACTTTCGCCGGACGGCCAGCCCCTCCCCGCAGATTCCCCGAAGACCGGGCCCGCACGCAGGCGCAGGCCGGGACTACACTCCCGATGCCCCGGGATCTCCGGGCTCAGCAGGTTCTCCGGAATTACCGGAACGGGAATCCTCCGTTGCAATATCTCCGGTAGCGGATTCTCCCGGGCCGGGTTCTCTGGCTTCTCCGGCTTCCGCAGCATCGCCGGATCCGGTCTCCCCCGCGGGGATATCGCCCGGAGCAGCTCCTCCGGCCAGGGACACCCCCTCCAGTGGATCGGTGCAGACCTGACCCCGTCTGGATCCCCCTCCGGATTCTCCGTCGGAGAAAACGTAAGGTTTCACCTTTTCCTCCTGGTCTGATGACCAGTCAGACGTCGGGGAACACACCTTCAGGGAGGTGAATATCTGCCAGGAAGGCCAGGTTCCCGGATCTGCCTCCTTTTGTTAAACAAAGGTCATTCTGGACGTTTTTCTCCGGGCTCACCCTTTTCGGCATACCGAAACCCGGCCGAATTCGCGGAAAAAGGTGACTTTACGGTACCGAAATCCAGGGTTTTCACGCCTGAACCGGAAACTGCGCTAACAGGAGCTTATTCCTTCGATCGGAGGGTCTTTTGCAGGGTATGGTCAGGGTCCTGGAAGGAGGGCCGATCCCAGGATCCGGGGATCTGGCGCCGGGTAGGGGGTCCGGGAAAAATACTCTGGCGTGACAGAAGGAGAGACGGTGAAAAAATGTTCACGCCATGGTTATGAGGGTCTTTGAAATTTTCTGGGGGCTGATGGAATCTCCGGAATTTTTTGGGGAGACAGGATTATCTCCGGCAAACTTTTGTAAAAATTTTCTGGAAAAAAATTCGACGGGAAAAAATTTTACCGGTTCTTCGTCTCATGGATCGCCTGGTATTTTTAACCGAGAATGAACATTTATTGGAACAAAATTTGCTGCATTCAGAACAATTTTCGGTGGAACAATGAAAAAAAACCACAAAGTTTTATATATAACATTTGATATAACAAAAGTGTTCACTGAGGTGAACATGAAGTGGTTCTCTACTGTAGAAACAGTGAACCATTCTAGGGAGAGGAGGAAAAAATATGGTTGACATACCGAATGAAAAGTTTGTATATCTTCGCAGTGCTTCTGCGGTATTCCAGTATGACCAGTCGGGTTCAGCCTATGCACCACTCGACCCCGCTGCAAAAAATGTGCTCGATCTCACCAAGTTCAGGAAGATCAGCATTTTCATCTCCGGGACTAAAGCAAAAAAAGCTAATCTGTATATCGGTCAGGTAACCGGCCAGACTGCACTGGCACTTTACAATGTTCCCATTGATGCTAATATTCACACGTTCGAAGTCGTTGGTCCCGAGATGCAGATACAACTCACCGGCGCTCCTTCAAACGCGAAGGAAACTATTAGTGACCCTGTCCAAATCTGGGTTTACCTTAAATCTTAATTATTTTTTCAAAAAACACTGCTAACCATGTGCAACAAAAAGAACGAGCACCGCTTTTTCGTAAGATTTTGAAGATTCAGGGTCAACCAGGGCTGAGACCTGGAGAAATACCATTAATTTTGCCCTGTTTCGTTAAAGTAAAATTAAGGCATATTTTGTCATCCGGATTTTTGCAGGATCGGGCTGAGAAGTGGCACATCCAAAAAAAAGCGCAGAAAACGGGTTTGTCACGCTTGCCAATGTTAAAAATCAAATATTTAATACGATGCGGGAAGAGTGATAAATTATGATAGTGGAGATTATCGTGATAATCGGATTATTTATAGTCGGATTTTATATATATTATAAATTTGTATTTCTCAATTTAAAACCCAAATGTCTGCATGAACACAAATAGGGTTTGAACATAAACAATCCACCGCGGCTGAGGCTTGTTTTTTCTCAAGATCCGGGATAAGTATTATATATAAATGTCCTGTATGATTCAGTATGGCGATTTTTGATCCTACGATCCTTGAACCGGTCGGGGTATTCTGTACCGGCTTTGTTGTCATGTGGATGGGATTCTTTTTTGTGGTCCGTTTCAAGGATTACAATATAGAAGCCTTGACCGGGATCATCGCAATCCTGTTCGGAGGGGTCGTCCTGCAGTTTGTCCAGTATGCCGACAAAACAGATTTCTGGTATTATCCTGTCGGACTTCTCATCGGCCTGATCGGGTACGGCCTGAACAGGAAATATAACGTGCTCCCGAGTATGCGGTTGAAAGACACCCGCTTTGTGACCATGTATGACAGTGAAAAAAATTTTGATGAAATTGTTCAGCAGAAAGTTGACGAAAAACTCAGGGAAAGGCTTCCGTAAAATTTTTTGATTCTGCTAAAATTCCTCAATAGTAATCAGAATCAATGATGCACCAATATCCGAAAACCAGCAGACCTCTGCCAACTGATGCGGAAGACAGCGAGGAGAACTCAGCGCAGTTTTATCCGGAGCCCTCCGGTGATCACCGCGATCGAAAATTTTTCATCGAAACAATGATCGTTTCCGAAAGTTCCCTGCAGAATAATGATGGGGGGAGTTTTGCCGGGAATATATCAGCCAGAACCATTGCCTACTGCTGCTCCTGCTGTCCGGAATCCTTCTGAACTTTCTTCTCATCCCGTACCGTTTTTGCGAGCGCGACGGTGCCGGTCATCTCCCCGAGCGCCATGGTCTGAAGGGCGGATGAAGGGACGATCACGATGGTCGACTGGCCGGTCTTCAGCCCTTCGTACAACATGTTCATAGCCCGGAGGTGGAGGGCGGTAGGATTGTTCTCATAGCTCTTCGCGGCCTGCTCGAACTTCTCGGCGATCTGCCGTTCAGAATCCCCGAGGATGACCCGTGCCTGCCGCTCGCGCTCTGCCTGTGCCTGCATGGACATCGCGTCCTGGAGCGCACCGGGGATCACCACGTCGCGGATCTCAACGGACAGGATCTTGATGCCCCACCCGCTTACCCGGCTCCCGATCAGCCGCTGGAGTTCCTCGTCAATCGCTTCCCTCCCGGTCAGCATATCCGCAAGAATGGTCTTGCCGATCACATCCCGGAGGGCGGTCTGGGATGCCAGGGAGATCGAGTCCTTGTAATCCTTGACTTCGAGCGCAGCTTTCTCCACATCGACCACCTGCCAGAACAGAACGGCGTCGACGTTGACCGGGACCGTGTCCTTCGTCAGGGTCTGCTCGGCCGTGAACGAGGTGGTGATCACCCGGAGGTCGATCACGTACGGGACATTGTTCAGGAACGGGACAATAATAAACAGCCCGGGGCCCCGGATGCCAACGAATCTTCCGAGGAACAGGACCACCGCCCGCTCCCACTGGTTGGCAATCCGTATCGCCATCGCGAGGATCGCAACGGCCACGACCAGAAGTATTCCAATAATCATGAGGGTGAATGCATCCATTTCTTCATTCCTCCCGGAACCATCCATTCGATGATGGCCATCCGATGGGCAAGCGGTTGTCTGCCGGAATATATATGTGTGGTGATGGTACCGTGCAGGCCATATCCCGGTTCCCGCGTTTCACGGGTATTGGGCAATATCCGGGACCGGGACCCGTAGCAGAAAAACGAAGAAATACAAAACAATTATTTTATTATGGCCCCGTCGACCCGGTACGCCTGCGTGCATTCACCATCGAGCACCGTCTCGAACGTGTCCGATTGTCCGGCCCCCATCGTGCCGATGAAGACGGATCGCGAATCGCGTATCGTCCCGGTCCGGGTATCGACAAGGTTGAAGTTCAGCGCCACGTCATCCACCGTTGAGTTTCCCGCATTGTAGGCATACCCGGAAACTTTCCCGTAGCACCCCAGTCCGAACGACCAGCCCTCGGCATAGTCGTAGTGGGCCCTGATCGTGTCGCGTGCCGTCTCCTGGCCGGCAGTCCCGGCCGTAGTGCACCCTGCACACAATGCCGCCGCGACAATGAGCATGAGGATAATGACAGTCTTTTTCATCGGTATTCTCTTCCGGTCCGGTTGATGATCCGTCCGGTTCTTGGCTGTACCTGATATATCACCGGTAAGACTTGAAACTATTGCGGAGCCGGATGTCCCGCGGATCCATGCACCGTCCAGCGGTCCTCATGGCCGGCACATACGGCCCACCTCACTGCAGGAGGGCATATGAGCCATGATGGTATGTCAGAACGGCAGGTTCATCATCGAGAAGGAATTCTGGCGCTATCCACAGAAAATATGTAAAGACCTTACAACATATTATCTGGGGAAATACTAACAAGGAGTTTTCATGGCATCCCGGGAGAAACCACCATCCTGTTACCTGTGCGGAAGTATCTCGTGCAGCAGGATCCATGATTCGATCCGGTACGACTTCTCTCCCCGTCCTTTTCGCTGCGACCAGTGCGGTTTCGTCTTCCTCCACCCCCGCATGTCACCGGAGGAAGCGAAGGAATTCTACGAGAAGACCTATCGTTTTCATTACGATTCGCAGACTGCAGAGGAACTGTGGGACGAGAGCCTGCCGGAAGCAAAAAAACGGGTACTGAGGTTCAGGGACCTTTATACCCGGGATACCCGGCTCCTCGAGATAGGGTGTGCCTCCGGTTTTTTCCTCTCCGAGGTGCAGCACCAGGTCAAAACCGCCACGGGCATCGAGCTGACAAAGGAATACGTGGACTATGCGAAAGGCAGGGGGCTGGACGTACGGGAATCGCTTGACGAAATACCGGACAACTCCTGCGAGCTGATATTCATGTTTCACGTCCTGGAACACATCGATGATCCGGTAAAATATCTCACGGAAGTAAAGAAAAAATTGTCGCGGAACGGAACGCTCGTCATCGAGGTGCCGAATGTAGAGGATATACTGGTTTCAATGTACAAAATCAGACCGCATCTCGATTTTTACTGGGAGATCGCACATAATTATTATTTCTCAAAAACTACATTAGGTAGAGTATTGGAGAGGGCGGGATATCAGTACCAGATTTTTCCCCTGCAACGATATGACCTGTCAAATCATATGTGCTGGATGATGACGGGAAAACCCGGGGGCCAGGGCCGGTTCAATGCCGTGTTTTCACCTTTCCTTCTCGATGAATACGAAAAAAACCTGAAAGAGAGATTTCTCTGTGATACGATCTATGCGATTGCAAAAAAAATAAGGGTGGATGCTATTGAAGTCTGAAGAAGTCAATAATCTGAATACTATTGCCAGAAAAGTCCGTAGGGAAATCCTCCTCATGACTGCCGGAGCTGGCGGCGGGCACTATATGAGTTCATTTTCGTGTGTCGAAATACTGGTGTCACTTTTTTTGACGGAACTCCATTTCGACGCCCGTCATCCGGATAATCCTGACAGGGACAGGTTCGTCCTCTCAAAAGGCCATGCAGCACCCGCGTTATATGCGATCATGGCAGAGACCGGATATTTCCCGGTTGATGAACTCAAAACATTACGGAAATGCGGGTCACGGCTTCAGGGCCATCCGATCATGCACCGGTTACCGGGACTCGATACTTCGTCCGGCTCCCTTGGCCAGGGGATCTCCACCGCAGTTGGAATGGCACTGGCAGGTAAAATGGACAAGAGAGACTACCGGGTATTCGTCCTGCTGGGAGATGGTGAGTGCCAGGAGGGCCTTGTCTGGGAAGCCGCAATGGCGGCCGCACATTTTAAGCTGGACAACCTGATCGCGATTATCGACAAGAACAACCTCCAGATCAGCGGACCTACGGAAAATGTCATGTCCCTTGGCGACCTGAAGGCAAAATGGGAGGCATTCGGCTGGGCCGTTTTTACCGTGAAAGGCCATAATATCCCGGACCTGATCGCGGGCTTTAAAAGGATAAAAACCGTCACAAACAGACCCGTTGCCCTTATCGCCGATACGGTCAAAGGATGCGGGGTTCCCTTTATCGAAAATGACCTGAATTACCACACTGCACCGCTGAATGAGGAAGAACTGAAAAAAGCTCTCGATTGTGTCAAGTGAGGACCCGGAACATGTACGATTTTACAAAATGCAGCCACGCCCGGGACGCGTACGGGAATGCTCTCGCCGCACTGGGAGAGACAGAACCACGGCTCGTTGTGCTCGACTCGGATCTTTCCGGCTCCACGAAGACCGCAAAATTTGCGAAAAAATTTCCGGGGCGCTTTATCGACATCGGTATTGCAGAGCAGAACCTCATCGACATTGCAGCCGGGCTCTCTCTTTCGGGGAAGATCCCCTTTGTCAGCACATTTGCAATCTTCGGGTCCGGGAGGGCATGGGAACAGATAAGGAACACGCTTGCCCTGGACAACCTTACCGTAAACCTCGTCATGACCCACGCGGGACTCAGCCTCGGAGGCGACGGCGCAACGCACCAGAGCCTTGAGGATATCGCGATCATGCGGGTCATTCCCAATATGCAGGTCATCGTACCCGCGGACTCCGTGGAGACCGAAGAAGTCATCAGGTACGCAGCCGAAACCAAAGGCCCGAAATACATCAGGTTGTCACGGCGGAGAACGCTGGATATTTTCAAACGGGGAGAATACCGGTTCGACCCGTCGCAGTACCCGGTGATCGAAGACGGGTCCGATGTCACCATATTCACAAACGGCTGTATGATCCGGGAATCGCTCAAGGCCTGTTATGCGTTAAGGGAGGAGGGTATCTCCGTAAAGGTGATCGACCTCCACACGATAAAACCCTTGGCGAAAACGGTGGTCATCGATGAAGCCAGGAAGGCCGGTGCCATCGTCACCGTGGAGGAGCATAATGTGATCGGGGGCCTTGGGAGCGCTGTTGCAGAAATCCTTATCCAGCACAGGCCCGTGCCGATGAGGATCATCGGGGTCAACGACAGGTTCGGCGGTTCGGGACAGGTCGATGAACTGTACCGCGAACTGGGGCTGACACCCGGGCATATCATGACGGCGGTCCATGAAGTGATGAAACTGAGGTGAACAATGAAAATATTTCTGGATACGGCAAACATCAAGGAAATTTCGCAGTATGCATTTGTCATTGACGGAGTTACGACGAACCCGACCCTGATGGCCCAGGAAAAGACCGGGTACCATATCAGGGAACATATCGCTGAGATCGCCCGGATAGTCAACGGCCCCATCAGCGTTGAAGCGATGAGCCAGACTGCACCGGAGATCGTCCGGGAAGCAGAAGAACTTGCAACGATCTCGCCGAACGTAGTGATCAAGATCCCCATGAACGAGGCGGGGCTCCAGGCAACAAAAATACTCAGCGCCTCGGGAATACCAACCAATGTGACCCTCATCTTCTCGGCAAACCAGGCATATCTCGCAGCGAAAGCCGGGGCGAGCTATGCAAGCATCTTTGTCGGGCGGCTCGACGACATCGGCCATGACGGGATGGAGGTAGTCAGGGATACGATGGCAATCTACCGGCAGCATGATTTCACGACCCGGTTGATCACGGCAAGCGTCCGTCACCCGCTGCATGTCATCTCTGCTGCAAAAGCCGGATCCCATGTCATTACCATCCCTCCCAAGGTGCTTGCCCTGATGTTCCGGCACAACCTGACTGATACCGGGCTGAAGAAATTCTCTGACGACTGGACGCTGCTGGCAAAAAAAGAGGGAACAGGATTGTGATGATTCACGATATCAACCGGTATATCGGGCAGCACCACGAGGTAATCCGGAACATTTCCCAGGATGAAATCGTGAAAAACAAGATCCTGAAGATTACCGATCTCCTGGTGCACGCGTACAGGAACAACAAACGCCTGTATATCTTCGGGTGCGGCGGATCGGCTGCCGATGCCCAGCATATAGCCGCAGAATTTATCAACAAGATCAATTTTCCGCGGCAGAGCCTCCCCGCGATCGCGCTGACAACCGACACCTCCATTCTGACTGCTGTCGGAAATGACGATGAGTTCGCCAACATTTTCAAGCGGCAGGTTGAAGGGCTTGTCATGGAACAGGACGTTGTCCTTGGGATCAGCACGAGCGGGACATCGGAATCCGTGGTACGCGGGCTCAGGGCGGCAAAGGAGAGGAATGCCATCACACTTTTTTTTACCGGAGAGAACGTCAAAGAAATTCCCGGGGTGACCGATTATGTCATCAACGTCCCTTCAAAAAGCACACCGCATATCCAGGAGGCACACATCATGATTGCCCATATGGTCTGTACCTTCGTGGAGCGTGAGCTCTTCCATGAATGAGACAACGCGGAAGATCCGGAAGATCAGACTCTTTGCCCTGGACTTTGACGGTGTTTTCACCGATAACCGGGTATTCATCGACGAAGATGGTAAGGAAGCGGTCCTGTGCGACCGGAGCGACAGCCTTGGCCTCAAGATGCTGAAGGAAAAACGGCCGGATATAGCGGTCGTCGTGATCTCGAAAGAGACGAGTAACGTTGTCAAAGCACGGTGTGCCAAGCTGAAGATTGCCTGCCGGACCGGGATTGACGACAAGCTCACCACGTTCAAAAAGATGATCGCAGAGGCAGATCTGGACCCTGAACAGGCCGCCTACATGGGTAATGATATCAACGACCTGGAATGCATCACCTTTGCAGGTGTTGGTGTTGCGGTTGCTGATTCTGATCCAAGAGTACTGGCAGCGGCAGACTATATAACAAAGAAAAACGGCGGCCGGGGAGCGATCCGGGAATTCATTGATATTATTTTAAACGGGAGCAATACAACATAATGAGAAGGCGTCATTATGAAACCATTCGTCATTGCAGAGATAGGGATCAACCATAATGGGGATATCTCAATCGCAAAAAAGCTCATCGACATTGCAAAGAATGCGGGTTGCGATGCCGTGAAGTTCCAGAAGAGAACACTCGATATCGTGTACACGAAGGAACTCCTCGATTCTCCCCGGGACAGCCCGTGGGGCAAGACCCAGCGCGACCAGAAGGCCGGCCTCGAGTTCGGGAAACCCGGGTATGATATCATCGACGCGTACTGTAAGGAGAAAAAAATTGAGTGGTTTGCATCTGCATGGGATGTGGAAAGCCAGAAGTTCCTCCAGCAGTACCATGCGAAATACAATAAAGTCGCTTCGGCGATGCTGACCCACCTTCCCATTCTCGAGGTTATTGCAAAGGAAAAAAAGCACACGTTCATCTCGACAGGGATGAGCTCGTTTGCCGAAATTGACCGTGCCGTGGAAATTTTCAGGAAAAATTCGTGCCCGTTTACACTGCTGCACTGCGTATCTGCGTACCCGAGCGAGGACAATGAATGCAACCTTCTCGTCATGAAAGAACTCGGGGAGCGGTACAAGTGCGATGTGGGATACAGCGGGCATGAAAGGGGCATCCTCCCGACAGTACTGGCAGTCGCACTGGGCGCAATGGCCATTGAGCGGCATATCACGCTCGACAAGAAGATGTACGGGAGCGACCAGGCTGCATCCCTTGACGAGCCCGAACTCCGGCTGATGATGCAGCAGATCCGGGCGATCCCCGGAATTCTCGGCAATGGCATGAAGACCGTCTCGGAAAAAGAGAAAGGGATAGCGAAAAAACTGAGATATTTTGAATGATTTTTCTTGAATGACGAAGAGGAGAAAAACTATGCAGGAACGCCAGGTTTTCATAAACGGAACATTTGTTCCCGAACACGAAGCAAAGGTCTCTATTTACGATTCGGCGCTGATGTTCGGGGATATGGTCTTCGAGATGACGCGGTCGTTTAACAAGGAACAGTTCAAACTCCGGGACCATCTCGAGCGTCTGTACGCTTCCATTAAATACGTCCACATTCCGGTTGACATGTCGATGAGAGAGATGGAGGACCATATCTACGAGACGATCGACAGAAATGATCCGCTCTTTGAAAAGGACGATGAACACCGTGTCATGGTCAATGTCTCCCGGGGGCTCCTTTCACTCTATCAGGACGTCGTCGGCGTGGAAAAAGGGCCGAACATCATCATTGCGGATTTTCCCCTGCGCTGGACGGTGGCATCCATGGGACCGCTGTACGACACTGGCATAAACGCAGTAATTCCTTCCCAGAGGGCGATCCCGGCATCACTTCTCGAACCCAAAGTAAAAAACCGGAGCCGGATGCATTACCTGATGGCAAACATCGAAGTATCCAACTACGCCGGAGAGAATAACTGGGCACTTCTTCTCGATCCGGACGGTTTTATTGCAGAGGGGACCGGGGACAATTTCTTCATGGTCAAGGATGGCACGATCATTACTCCGGAGCCCCGCAACATCCTCCGTGGTGTCAGCCGTAAATATGTGATTGAGGAGCTTGCGCCCCAGCTCGGCCTGCCCTGCAGTGAAAAGAATATCGAATTGTACGATGTAGTCACTGCCGATGAGGCGTTTTTCACCGGAACGCCGTTCTGTATCCTCCCGGTGACAGGCATCAACAGCATGCAGATCGGTTCGGGAAAAATGGGGCCGTTCACACAAAGACTCCTCGACGGCTGGGGGCAGAACGTCGGTGTTGATATCATCGCCCAGATCAAGAAATTCGGCTTATCGAAGAAACCCGGTGCGGCGAACGCACCGTCCCCCTACGCCTTCAAGCAGAAAAAATGACGTCCGGCCACAAAATCGGCATAATGCAGGGGAGGCTCTCACCCCAGACGGGAACAACGATCCAGTCGTTTCCTGTCACTACCTGGAAGGACGAATTTCCCCGGGCCCGTGATGCCGGACTCTGTTGCATCGAATGGATTTATGAGACGGGAACGGATCACGTCAATCCCCTGCGGACTGATGAGGGGATCCGTGCGATCCGTAGACTGGAGAAAGAATGGTCGGTTGTCGTCAGGTCAGTCTGTGCAGATTACTACATGGTCTCGCATCTCATCGATCCTTCGGGTGTGCCTGTCGATCCGGTAAAAAAACATCTTGAATGGCTGATCGGACGTGCGTCTCTTCTCGATTGCCAGTATATCATCCTTCCTTTCGTTGATTCGTCCTCCCTGAGAACCCGGACCGGATCCGGGGGCTCATGGCGCTGCTGGGTTCGATCATTCCGGCCATAGAAAAAAATGATGTAGAGATCCATCTCGAAACGGATTTGCAGCCCCCGGTACTTGCGGATATTCTCAGGGCCCTGGACCATGAACTCATACGGTCGAACTATGATATCGGGAACAGCGCCTCGCTCGGTCACGATCCGCGGGACGAGTTACCGCTCCTGAAAGGGTGGATTGGCAGCGTCCATGTGAAGGACCGGTTATCAGGTGGCGGTACGGTCCCGCTCGGGTCGGGTGCTGCGGATTTTCCGTATTGTTTCAGCATGTTCAAATCCATGCACTTTCAGCGGCCTTACATTCTGCAGGCAGCGCGGGACCCTTCACAATCCGAAACAGCACTTGCAATCCGTAACAGGACGTTTGTTGAATCCTGCCTGTCATAAAAGGGGAAAGAAGAGTTTTCCATTAATACGATAATGTCAATAGTAATAGTGCCATAAGATCAGGTTTATACGAGCGGTATATCCATTGACATGTTCCGCAGGAATACAGGAAAGGTAATACTATGGGTCAGTTGTCAGGTAAGGTCGCGCTCATCAGCGGTTCCAGCCGGGGCATAGGGCAGTCCATCGCCCGCAGGTTTCTCGATCAGGATGCAATTGTGTATGTCACAGGCCGCGATCGGAAACGCCTCGATGCAGTGGTTGAAGGGTTCAGGAACGATTACCCGGACACGATCCGATCCTATCGTGGTGATCTGACCCGGACAAAAAATATTCAGGATCTTATCAGTACCATAACCGGGCAGGACGGCCGTCTCGATATCGCCGTGGCCAACATCGGTTCCGGCCGATCAAAACCCGGCTGGGATATTGAAGATCTCTCCTGGCGGGAGTGTATGGAAAAAAATTTTTTCGCTTCGGTAAAACTTACCCGGGAATGCCTGAGGTGCATGGTTCCGGACCGCACGGGCACGATCATTTTTATCTCGTCCATCGCAGGTTGTGAAGTCATTGATGCGCCTGTACCATATGCAGCAGCGAAATCCGCGTTGTTATCCTATATGAAATATACGGCAGGGCTGGTTGCCCGTGAAGGGATCCGGATCAATGCGATATCGCCGGGAAACATCCTGTTCGACGGGGGGACATGGAGCAAAAAACTTGATGAAAACCCTGATCGTGTCCGGGAATATATCCGGGACAGGGTGCCCTTGCAACGGTTTGGTTCGCCTGAAGACATTGCCCGTCTTGCCTGTTATCTCGCATCGGATGATGCCTCTTTTGTAACCGGAGCGAATTTCATCATTGATGGCGGGCAGACGCGGGGGATCTGATGCGTGACTGCAGGGATGGACTATGACATCGGCGCTTGATCGGTTCAGGATTGACGGGAAAGTTGCGGTTATTACCGGAGGAGCGGGGTTCCTGGGAGTGAAACATGCAGAGGCGATTCTTGATGCGGGAGGTACTCCCATCCTCGCGGATATCAACGAGCGCGCCGCACGGCAGCGGGCCTCCGATCTCTCAGACAGATATGACCGGGAGGTCCTCGGGATCTTTGCGGATATCACCACACCTGACAGTGTGAACGATCTCTACGGCCGGTGTATCGAGCACGGCAGTACCGTGGATATCCTCATCAACAATGCTGCAAATGATCCCAAAGTCAGACAGGAAAAAACGGATTCGGTACCCTGGTCGAGGTTTGAGGTCTTTCCTGAGGAGATCTGGAGCAAGGACCTTTCCGTCGGACTGACCGGGGCATTTCTCTGCAGCCAGATTTTCGGCAAAGAGATGGCCGGCAGAAAGCACGGGGTGATCCTGAATATTGCCTCGGACCTTGGCATGATCGGCCCGGACCAGCGGATATACCGGAACGATGGAATTCCCGACGATATGCAACCGGTGAAACCGGTCACCTATTCCGTTGCAAAACACGGCCTCATCGGCCTGACGAAATATCTGGCAACCTACTGGGCGGACAGAGGGGTCCGGGTCAACGCTCTCTGTCCCGGTGGCGTCTATAACGGCCAGCCGGATACGTTTGTCACGAAACTGACCAATCTCATCCCGATGGGCCGGATGGCCGATGCCGATGAATACAAACCTGCAATCATCTTCCTCGTTTCCGATGCATCGTCGTACATGACCGGTGCCACCCTCGTCATCGATGGCGGGAGGACCTGCTGGTAACATTATATGGTTCCCGGTCTCATTTTTTATGAATGAAAGAGACGAATATCATCATTCAGGCCAGGATGGGATCGCACCGGCTCCCGGGAAAAAGCCTGATGCCGGTATGGAAAGAGCTTTCGCTCCTTGAACTGGTTCTCACGAGGATAACAAAATCCACGATACCGGAAAAAATTATTCTTGCGACCTCGACCAGAAAAATTGATGACCAGCTCATTCCCATTGCCGAACGGTGCGGGGTCGAAATCATCCGCGGAAGCGAGGATGATGTGCTTGGGCGGTTTGTCCAGGCATACAAGTCATACCCATCCGATGCCATTGTCCGGGCTGCAGCGGACAATCCATTATTGGATCCGGAGATGATCGATCGCCTCATCACCTTTTTCTGGGAGAACCAGCCGTGCGATTATGCGTCAAACCTCGGCCCGGTCTCCGGGTATCCCGATGGGGTCGGCGTTGAGATGGTAAGTGCGGAGGCACTGCTGCGCCTGGATAAGGAGGCAAAGGATATGCGGTACCGTGAGCACGTGGTCACCTACCTCCACAATAACCGTGATTATACCTGCAGACTCCAGTATGCCCCACCGGAATTCCACAGGCCGGGCTACCGGCTGGACGTTGATTTTTTCGAAGACCTGGTCTTTGTCCGGGAACTGGCAAAACGCCTGCTGCAAAAAAAAGGGCCGTTCTGGACAACACGGGATATTATACTAGTATTGGATAGGGACCCGGGACTTCTGAATGTGCGAAAGGTAAGAGATATTTAACTGTGCGATGAAACTGGCATTACGTTGTTGAATAAAATGACCACAGAAAAAACTCAGTCATTCTCTAAAAACGCAGTCAGTGTATCAGGTACTATATCCCGGAAGGAACGAGCATTCACAGGAAAAACCGGATGACGCTGCAACACGCTCCCCTACTTGACAAAACTGTCGTGCCCGGCACTCCTGCAGATACCCATGAAAAAAAAGTCGTGATCCTGGAAAATCCCGCTGACGTTGAATCCTTTCTTTCACTTAAAGATCAGGAACAAACTGCCTGTCTGATCTGTATTGCAACAACTCCGGAAGTCTGTTTTCTTCTCGATAAACACAACGAGCACTACGTTTCTGCAGATGAGTTTCTTGGAATCGATGAAATGTCCCTGATCGGGATGGGCAATTTCGATACCGTCGACAACATGTGTGAGATCATTGATACCGGTCTTCATAAAGATCGTGCGGCTCTGGAGAAATATTCAATTAAACCGGCGCATGACAATTACCAGTATATCAAGGTCCTGTACGATGTCCTGACCATTAAAATCAGCATGATTGACAATATTATCAAAAAAGAGCGCCCTTCAGCAATAATTACTTTTTCCCATGATACTGAATCTGATCTTCCCGAGGATCTTCCTTTCAGCAATAAGGAAAATATTTTCGATCTGCTATTGAGCCAGAACGGCTGGCCATGCAGGCACCTGTCAATACAAGAAACGCCATCCCCCGCACAGGAGGCCGGAAATAAACCCCGTATCAGGAAGTCCTCACAGGTTATTAAAACAATAAAACACAGGTTTCCTGCCGTATATTCTGTTATTTACGTTTACCACATCTCCGGCGGGAAAGAGGCACTCAGGTTATTATCTGCATACCTGAAAAATCTGTTGAAGAGCAAAAAAACCGTGTGCGTTTCAGGATTCGGATATGACTGGACCACGATATTTAATGACCTCGCGCAACATGGGTTTCGCGTGATATTCACGGACTATGAACCGGGCTCCTTTGTATCGGAGAATCTTACATTCGAGAAGGATTTCCTGAAGAATTTCTGTTCTCAAGGTAATGTCGATTTTTCCGGAATCTTTCTTGCACGGTTACTTCCGATGCTTGAAAAAGCCATAAAAATTTCCGGTGAATATCCATCATCTGTTGAAAAACAAATGAAAAAATACAAGCCCTGTGCTGTTTTATGCGGTACAAAAATTAATTCTGCCGATCACATTGCAGCTCGTATCGCCCGGAAAAAAGGAATCCCGGTACTATCCTGGCAGCACGGCGCGGCGGGCTTTTTTCATTACCCGCTTCAGAAATATACCGAACTGGATGGCAGCACGATCCATCTGGTATGGGGCTCCGGAGTAAAAAAACAGATAGAAAAAGAGTTCCCGGAAGTAAACTGCAGCATTGTGCCGGTCGGCTCTTTTTCTCTTCAAAAACAATACCAGTCAAAAAATCAAGAAAATATTTATAAAATAGCCTACGCCACTACCAATTATTATCATAATCTTCTTTATTTTGGTTTTGCTCATAAGCTTCAGGATAACACATTCTGGCTTACCCAGAAAAGGATCATCGACCGCATGGGATCCGTTCAGGAAAAAACCGCGTTAAAATTACATCCGGGTGACCACCAGAAAGGGCACATTTACTCGTATATTGAGGATAAAAAATATTCGAATATTTCACTTATAAAAAATGAATGTTCTTTCTCAGGTATTGGTACATCATTCAGAGATTATTCTGGTTGATTTCCCCAGCACAACATTACTGCAGGCAATTTCATCAAAAAAAGTTGTTTTCGTCCTGCTGAAATATTTGTCCATTTCGGGAAATGCACGAAATCTGCTCATGAAACGTGCATATTGTTCAGATGACCCTGGCGAGTTGCTGGATATGATGGAACGGTATATCAGCGGTCTTCCGATGAAACAGCACCCGGATGTTAATAATACCGAGTTCCTTGAAGAATTTGGTATATCCTGTAACGATGGCCGGGTGGCGGAGAGAGTAATGAGTGTACTTAATGAGCACTGTGCGTAGGGAATACATCGCTCGTGTTTTATAACTCAGATCGTGAGAATCAGACAGATCGTGAGAATCAGATCGTGAGAACTCTTCATCTGACTGGATCGTTGGGTATTTTTACCGTTTTTTAGACCGCATCGCTACCATATCTAATTTAACAAAAGACAAATAAGTAGTATGGATTTAATCCCGGTTTCCCGTCCATCGCTTGGAGCGGAAGAACTCGCTTCCGTGAAAACAGTCTTTGACTCCGGCTGGCTGGGACTCGGTGCGCAGGTGCTTGGATTCGAACAGGCGCTCCAGAAGTTTCTCGGAGCGAACCATGTAGTCTGTACAAATACTGGTACGACCGCCCTTCACCTTGCCCTCGATGCGCTCGGCATCCGTAAAGGCGACGAGGTGATAGTCCCCTCATTTACCTTCGTGGCCACGATCCAGGCAATTACCGCGACCGGTGCGAAGCCGGTCTTCTGCGACATCCACGCAGATGATCTCAACATGGATGTGAAGGACGTCAGGAAACGGATAACCAAAAAGACAAAAGTCATCCTCCCGGTCCATTACCGGGGCATCCCCTGTGACATGGACGAGATCCATGCGCTTGCACAAAACCATGAGCTGCACGTGGTTGAAGATGCCGCCCATGCGTTCGGATCGTCCTACAAAAAGAAAAAGATCGGTTCCTTTGGGGAAATTGCCTGTTTCAGCTTCGATCCGATAAAAAACATCAGCTGCGGGGAGGGCGGGGCTGTCGTGTTTCAGGACGATGCCCTGCTTGAGGTTTTCCAGCAGAAGAGAATCCTGGGGATTGACAAGGATACCTGGAGCCGGTACCGGAATGAACGGAGCTGGTTCTACGATGTGGTGACCCAGGGCTACCGGTACCACATGAGCAATATCAATGCTGCCATCGGCCTGGACCAGCTCAAAAAATTCCAGGCCATGAATGCAAGAAAAATTGCGGTTGCACGGAACTATGATGAGGCATTCCGGGACATCGGCGGTATCACGCTCCTGAAAACAGACGACTATCAGGACATCGGCCTGTTTGTGTACATCCTGAAGATCCGGCACGGGAGAAATGAACTGATGGACCACCTCGCCCGTAACGGGGTCGGGAGCGGCATCCACTATATCCCCAGTCACCTCTTCACGTTCTACAAGAATGCCCGGTGCCACCTTCCGGTCACCGAACAGATTTACGGGGAGATCCTGACGCTCCCGCTGTTTCCGGATATTACCGATGAGCAGGTCGAACGCGTGATCGCAGCCGTCAGGTCCGGTGTACCTCATCCCTGAACCCATGACAACCGCAGATCCCGGTCAAAAACCGCTGGTGAGCGTAATCATTCCGGTATACAACGGGGAGAGATACCTCTCCGGGACCATCGGGTCGGTTATCGCCCAGACGGAGAAGGACTGGGAGATCGTTGCCGTCAACGACGGGTCCACGGATCGCAGCCAGGCGCTGCTCGAAGCATGTGCAGCACGGAATCCCGGCCGCATCCGGGTCATTTCCGTGCAGAACGGCGGGGTAAGCAGGGCAAGAAACCGTGGCGTGTCCGAAGCCCGGGGGACGTATATCGCCTTTCTCGACCAGGACGATCTCTGGTCACCTCAGAAACTGCAGCTCCAGCTGGAACAGTTCCGCTCCGATACTGCCCTCGGGATCTCTTTTACCAATGAATCGATTATTGATGACAAGGGGTCGGTAATCAGGCAGAACGTATTCAGATTCAATGAAAAAAGGAACCGGGGGTATGTCTTCGAACGCCTGATCTTCGAAGTTTTTATCCCTATCTCTTCAGTCATGCTCACGAGAGAATTATTCACCGGGATCGGAGGATTTGATCCCGGCTATTCCCTTGCTGAGGATTATGATTTTCTTTTAAAGGCGGTCAGGAATGCCCGGGTCGATTATATCGATGCACCGTTGCTGTTGTACCGGGAGCACGGTGAGAGCGGCACCAGGAAAAAATTCGATCGGATCATCTGCGAGTCGTCCCTGATACTTCAATCCTGGAAATCCCGGGACCCGTGGTTCTTCAGAAAACATATCTTTCATTATGCGCTTTTCTGGCTCAGACTCCGGTTTATGAAACTGAAGATAATGATAAAAAACAGGTAAGGGCCCATCCGGTCACGGGCCCGATCGTTTAAAGGAGAGGTTTCCACCAGCCGGCATGTGCAAGATACCAGTCAATGGTCTTCCTCATAGCTTCTTCAAAGCTATAGGCTGGTGTCCATCCCAGGCTCCGGATCTTTTCCGTGGCTATGGAGTAGCGGAAATCATGGCCGGGCCGGTCCTGGACAAAAGTGATCAGCTCCTCGCTTTTATCAAGGAGGGAAAGCACGGTCCTGGCAATCTCGAGATTGGTCTTTTCATTCCCCGCACCGATATTGTACACTTCACCGGGTTTCCCATGGCAATAGACGGTATCAATGCCCGTGCAGTTGTCATCGACGTACAACCAGTCGCGGACATGCCGTCCGGTCCCGTATATCGGCAGGGGCTGGTCCGAGACCGCCTTTACGATAAGGACCGGGATCAGCTTTTCCGGGTACTGGTACGGCCCGAAATTATTGGAGCTCCGTGTGGTGAGGACAGGCAGTCCGTAGGTCTTATGGAAGGATTGCACGAGATGTTCGGCCGCAGCCTTGCTCGCCGAATAGGGGGATGAAGGATCCAGGATATCGCTTTCCCGGAACGACCCGTCCGCAGTACTGCCATAGACTTCATCGGTGCTGATCTGGATAAAGCGATCGACGTCATGATTCAGGGCATAATTCAGGAGCGTGCAGGTGCCGACAACATCGGTTTTGACAAAAGATTCGGGATCGGTGACGGAGCGGTCCACATGCGTCTCGGCTGCAAAATTGAAGATCACGTCGTATGGCCCGCCCTGTGCGATATCCTCAGCCCTGCAGATATCACCGTGGATGAACGTGATCCTTTCCCGTATATCGGCGAGGTTTTCCAGCCGCCCGGCATAGGTCAGCTTATCGAGGACTACGAGCTCATCGCGGGGATATTTTGTTATCAGGAGGCGGACAAACGCGGAGCCGATGAAGCCTGCTCCCCCGGTAACAAGGAATCTCATGATCGTCACCCGTGTTTCTTGCCCGGTGTCAGGATCCAGTCATACGGGATCTCATCCGTGTCGGGAGGCAACCGGTATTCGTCGGGATGCCCGTAGTCGTAGGGTTCCGTGGGAATACTGACAATGAGCGATTCTTCAGGAGATACGCATTTCCACCCGTGGTAAACGCCCGGAGGAATTGCGATCAGCACCGGGTTGAAATCCCCGATAAATAATTCCATGAGCTCCTTATACGTCGGTGAGTCGGTCCTCCCGTCATAGAGCACGACCTTGACTGACCCTTTGAGGCAGCAGATGAAATCCGTCTGTTTTTTGTGGAAGTGCCAGGCCTTGACAACCCCGGGATAGTTTGTCGTGAGGTAGACCTGCCCGAATTTTTCAAACAACGGCTCGTCACACCGCAGGATCTCCATGAGACGCCCCCGTTCGTCGGCAATGGTTCTGAGGTTCTTGACGTTTACCCCCCGGATCATAGCATCACCTGGGAACTGTCGCCGAGTACGAATTTTTTTCCTCCGGGGACGGCATCGTTCCTCCGGATTGCGACGTTCTTGCCGATAAGGCTTTCCGAAACGCGATCGACATTCTCGAGAGTTGCGCCGTCAAGGACAATGGAGTTCCCGATCTCCACTGACACGAGGGTGGAGCCGTTGCCGATGCTGGTATAGGGTCCGATGCGGCTGGCGGAAATGGTGCAATCGTCACCGATGATTGCCGGTCCTTCGATGACGGTATTCCCGCGTATCACGGTATTTTTTCCTATGCTTACCTGCCCGCTGACGGTACCGGATTCGATGGTCCCGCGGTTGCTGCTTCCGATAGTATCGAGAATGAGGCGGTTTGCCTCGAGGATATCTTCAGTCTTCCCGGTATCTTTCCACCAGCCCCGGACCATGTCATACCGGACTTTGTAACCGTTCTCGATCAGCCAGTGAAGGGCATCGGTTATCTCGAGCTCGCCCCGCCACGACGGGCTGATATGGTCGATCGCCGTAAAAATGAGCGGGGTCAGGCCGTATATTCCTACAATCGAAAGATTGCTCGGGGGATTTTTCGGTTTTTCCACCAGCTTCACGATGACCTTTTTCTGTTCATCGACGAGCGCGACACCGTACTGGGTCGGGTCCCCGACTTCGGTCAGCAGGAGGCTGGCATCGACCTTCGCCTCGGTAAAATCCCTGACAAAGTCGACGCTGCCGCCTTTGAGGAGGTTGTCTCCCAGGTACATGATGAAGTTGTCCGATCCGACAAAGTCCTGCGAGATTTTGACCGCGTGGGCAAGCCCCCGGGGTGCATCCTGGAAAATGAATTCGATCCGGGCATCCCATCCGACTTTCCCGACGGTCTCCATCACCTGCTCCTTGTTCGGGCCGACAATGATGCCGATATCGTGGATCCCTGCGCTGATCAGGTCTTCAATGCAATAGAACAGGATGGGTTTGTTGGCAACCGGGATGAGCTGTTTCTGTTGCGAATAGGTCAGGGGCCTCAGGCGGACGCCGTGGCCCCCGGATAAAATCAGGCCCTTCATTATCCTATTGTTTGATGTAAGACATTAAAAACACTATTCGGCTGCCACATGAAAATTCACTATACCCGGACTGTCATCAGTTATTTGATGGATAAAAGGCATAACCAAGTAGCAAGAAGTGCGTGTGATGGAAAAACCACAGCTCGTGATAGTAATCAGTCCCGGGAAAGTTCCGGTCCATCTTTTTTCGGGTTCTGAAACCCCGGTCCCATGGCTTTATTTTGGCCAAAATTATCGGGATCGTTTGAAATATGAAAAGGAACTGGGGGATGGTTTCCCTGTCGTATCGTACGGAAAGACCATGGATGAGATTGCAGAGCGGATCAGGCAATCGCATGTTATGTGGATTGATCGATTGAATGACCGCAACGGATCGTCATTAGGCTGGTGGTTTGAGAATATTTCTTCACGAAATATTTATGGTTCGCATCTGTTCCAGTATTGTTGTTCTGTTGAGACGCTGTTATTTTTATGGAATAACGAAAAACCGAAACCCCGATTGATTGTCGTGGATTCGCCGTCGTTGGCGAAGATTATCCGGAACTGGGCTTTACAAAAAGGTATTGACGTCCATATCAGCAATCCGGATCGCATTTTCAGTAAATCGCTAAAGAAACGCCTTATTTTTGGAATTAAATGGGGTGCATGGACAGGGTCTGTTTTTTTTCGCATTATCTGTGCATTCCTTACACGGGAATTTGGTACGGTTCAAAAACAGAAGACTGAAAAGACGGAGAAAATCCGGGTTTTTATCAGCACATATATTTACAGCACAGGTTTATCCGCTGACGGTACCTTCAGGGACAGATATTTCCCGTTTCTGTATGACTATCTCAATAACCACAATGTTTCGGTTACGGTCTTACCGATGTTATTTGAATCAGAGCTGAACAATTACTCTGTTTTTAAAAGGATGCGAACAAGCCGGACACGGTTTCTTATAGAATACGATTATCTGAGATTAACAGATTATTTTTCGGCGTTTTTCTACCCGATCCGGATGCTCTTCAGGACTATCCACAGCATCCCGTTTCAGGGGATCGATTATTCGGAAATACTCCGTGATGAAATCTTCAACCCGAATATTTCCGATACGCTGAATGCCCAGCTTCGCTACCATTTTATCCGGAATCTGGCAACAGAGGGCATTACACCGGATGTACTCATCGACTGGTATGAAAACCAGGTAATCAACAAGGCGTGTGTTGCAGGTTTCCGGGAGAACTCCCCAAAAACAACACTTATTGGAGCACAACTGTTTCTGCACTATTCCAATTATCTGAGTTTATCGCCTTCAGACTCAGAATTTCACAAAAACATTATTCCGGATGTCCTACTGGTGACAGGTCGATCGCAATGCCGTTTCGTTCACGCATTCACCGATAAAATACCCTGTATACCTGTTGCTGCGCTGAGATACTCGCAGGTATATAACGAGGGTGAAAATTCTGCAGGACCGCGGGAAAACCATCGTAGTATTTTTGTTCTTACTTCATTTGATTTTGATGAGACCATTGAGATATTAATGGACGTTTATGGGATCAGGTGCCGGACGGGGATGAAAGAGAAAATCTCCGTAAAAATGCATCCGGTAATTGATCAGAAAAAAGTGGAAACCTGTCTCGGGACGCAGGTCTGGTCGGAAAATTTTGAGATGTTCCGGGGAGATCTGCATGAAATGGCCTCCGTTGCTTCACTCGTAATTGCAAAAAATACGAGTTCCATTGTAGAATTAGCAGCCAAAGGCATCCCGATCGTTTTTATAGGGAGCCAGTGCAGCCTGAACCTGAATCCCTTGTCGGGTGTGGACACCCCGTTGATCCGCTTCTGCTACTCACAGGACGAGGCCATACAGGCAATCACCGGATATCGTAACCTGTCCGAAAGCGAGAGAAATGAATTTAAAAAAGCAGGCATTGCGATACGGGACGAATTCTTTGAACCGGTGAATGAGGATACGCTGTCGCAGTTCCTGTCGTTTATCCCGGGGTTCTCCTCCTCCCGGTGAAATTTTTTTTGATACCGTTATTCCGAAACGGGGATTCCAAAGATTGACATAACTAAAAAACAATTTTAATAAGAACCTGGAGAACGGTGATGAATGATTTCAAGGTCCTGCTCGTTTATCCAAACCTGCAGATGATTAATCTTCTCCCCAGTAACATTTCCATTCTGTCAGCCTGCTTGAAGGAAGCGGGGTTCTGTGTGGATTTATTCGATACCACGTTTTACCGGATCGAAGAGAGAAGTATTGATGAAAAACGGGTCGATTTTCTTCAGTTACGGCCTTTTGACTATTCCAGATACGGAATTGAATATAAGAAAAGTGATGTATTCACTGATTTCCGGAGCAAGGTTGAATCGTATCAACCGGATTTAATTGCCGTGACCATTGTCGAAGATACCTTTCCGCTAGCACTGAACCTGATGCGGACAGTCAGGGATTTGCGTGTTCCGGTGATTGCCGGAGGTGTCCATGTTATCCTGGCCCCGGATCTTGTCATGTCGCATGATGAGATCGACATGATCTGTTATGGCGAGGGAGAGAAAGCCCTCCCGGAACTGTGTAAAAATCTCCAGGAAAAACGCCCGATCGACGCAATTCACAATATCTGGCTGAAAAAAGAGGGCAGGATCATCAAAAATCCGATGAGACCCCTGGTAAATCTCGATGAAATACCGTATAATGATTTTTCATTATTTGAAGAAAAGCGTTTTTTCAGGCCTATGCAGGGTAAGATTTTCCGGATGATGCCGATCGAAATCGACCGTGGCTGCCCGTATCATTGCACGTATTGCGCAGCCCCTTCACTCAAATCAATCTATAAACAAGAGACATCGGGGAATTACTACCGGTTGAAAAGCACAAAACGGATTATTGACGAACTCGGGCATCAGGTACAGAAGTACCACATTGAATATGTCTATTTCAATTCAGAGACGTTCCTGGCCATGAACGATGAAAAATTCAGGATATTTGCTGAAGAGTATATCCGGAAAATTCACCTGCCGTTCTGGTGCCAGTCCCGCATCGAGACCATCAGCGATTTCAAAATCGGGTATCTTGAAAAAATGTCCTGTGACCGGATTTCTATCGGCATAGAACATGGGAATGAAAAATTCCGCAAGGACGTGCTCAGGAAAAATTTTACCAACCGTCAGGTAACCGATGCCTTCAAAATCCTGAAAAAATATCCCATCCCTGTCACGGTGAATAACATGATGGGGTTCCCGGGTGAGACCCGGGAACTTGTATTCGATACCATTATGCTCAACAGGGAGATTGAGATCGACAGCACGAACTGTTTTGCATTCACACCCTATCACGGAACATACCTCCGGGATGTGGCAATTCAGCAGGGCTACCTGAAGGAAACAGATATGATCCAATCCCTCGTCGACTCTACCCTTGACATGCCGCAGCTCTCGCGCCAGGAGATCCAGGGGCTGTTACGGACATTCCCCTTATACGTGAAGATGCCGCTGGATCGGTTCGCAGACATTGAAATAGCCGAACACTTTACCGATCAGGGCAATGCCATGTTTGAAAAACTTGCACAGGAATACAAAGACCGGTTCTGGTGACGGGTTTTTAAATGTATTTCCCGGGGACTACAAACTTATTATCATTCAGAGACGAGAACTTTAGTTACAACTCACGTGGACACAATGAACAGGATGAAAATCGCGATTACCATACGATCACTGACTCTCGATGACACCGCGCTCAACACCTATTCAGAGAAATTTGATATCATATACCGTAACAAAACCGGCGAACGATTGTCTGAAGATCAGCTTATTCTCGCATTGAAGGATGCCGAAGGGGTAATTGCAGGCACGGAGGAGTTCAGTGAAAAGGTGATCAGCTCAACAAAAAACCTGAGAGCGATCTCCCGTGTTGGCGTAGGCATCGATTCCATCGATATCGCATCTGCTCAGCAACGGAATATACAGATTTTTACAACACCCCGGCACCGGTCCAGGCTGTTGCTGAACACACCATCGCTTTGCTGTTCAGCGCTATCAAACGTATCCCCCTTTACAACCAATCGATGAGAGGAGATCGGGTTTCTCTCACCCCGGGGCTTCTCCTTGATAAAAAAACAGTCGGCATAGTCGGATTGGGCAGGATTGGATATCGTGTTGCGGAGATTCTGGATGCCCTCGGCTGCAGGATTGTTTTTTACGATCCTTTCACTACCATGGACCCGCATGAAGACTGGGTACGCTCAAAAACCCTTGAAGAGCTGGTGAGACAGTCTGATATCATTACCTTACACGCAGTATCCCAGATGGATAATAAACCGCTTTTTAATGCTGACGAATTTTCAAAATGCAAGAAAGGAGTGATAATTATTAATACTGCACGTGGAACATTAATTGACGAAAGAGCCCTTGTTCTGGCTCTTGAAAACGGAACGGTATCTTCAGCAGGTCTTGATGTTTTCAGCACCGAACCGTACAAAGGACCATTGTTGTCCTTTTCCCAGGTAATTGTGACCCCTCATGTCGCATCCAACACCATTGAATCGCGGAGAATCATGGAGAGAGAAGCATTCACAAATCTGTTACCGGTAGCGGGGGATTGACGGTATGCAGGCTGTCGTAATTGGCGGGGCAGGATTTCTTGGACGCCACATCGTAAAGGAGCTGAATAAGCAGGAAATAACGACCACAGTATACGATATTGTTCCCGAAGAAGATAGTTCGCAAATATTTGGAAAGGATGCACAGGTCCGGTATATTCGCGGGGACATTCTCGATCTTGATCTTCTGGAATCCACGCTTGAAGGACAGGATCTCGTATTTCATACCGCTGCGATTGCAGATATCAACGATACACGTCTGAAACCTGTGGAGACCATGGAGATCAATGTTGTCGGCACGGCAAAATGCCTGGAGTCGGCCCGCAGGGCAGACGTACGCCGCTTTGTGTATGCAAGTTCTGTCTATGCTTCAGGGAACCGGGGATCATTCTACCGTGTGTCAAAACAGGCAGGGGAATCACTGTGTAAAACCTATGCAGAAGAATTCGGGTTACCGTATACCATATTGCGATACGGGAGCCTCTACGGAAGAGAGGCAAATCACTGGAATTTCATTTACGGGGTATGTAGAGACCTGTTGATGACCGGTGAATTCTCCTACAGCAGCTCACCGGATGCGGTCAGAGAATATATTCATATAAACGATGCTGCACGCGAAACGGTAAGGATCGCCCTTAACGATGATTTTATCAACAAATCGATCCTCATTACCGGCCACCAGCGCCTCAGAATGAGTGAATTCTTCGACATGATCCAGGAAATTCTTGGAAAAGAGATCAGCATTCATTATGCTTCGTCCGATGACCACCGCCATTATATCAGGACGCCGTACTCCGTCGACAGGGATGTCCCGATACGTATCAACCTGTCGGATTATATCGATATCAGCGAAGGGATCCTTGATTGCCTGAATGAGGTAAAAAAAGAACTGAAATCAGATGAGACAGAAACACCAGGGCAGAAATATGATAAACGTTAATTCAAATTTCCACACTCTTGCCGGCAGGAGCGTTGTTGACCGGGAAGATGCCAGATATCGGGAATACCGTACGAAATGGGACGAGTGGCCAAAACATTATTCCGTTGGTGACTTCCCCCTGCATCTCGACGTTGAACCGACAAATACCTGCAATCTCCGTTGCCCGTTCTGTGCAACCACGCACAACAAATATAAAAAAGGATTCATGAAGGAGCATATCTGGAAAAAAATTCTTGATGAAGGCGGGGAGAATAATCTGTATTCTCTGAAATTCACCTATCGCGGTGAACCGCTCCTTCATCCTGATCTTCCTGAAATGGTGCGATATGCAAAAAATGCAGGGATTATGGATGTATATTTTAATACCAATGCCGTCAGGCTCGATGATCCCACTATACGTCAGTTAATTGATGCGGGCCTTGACAGGATTTCTATTTCCTTTGAGGGGTACGAGAAAAAAACCTATGAGAAATATCGTGTAGGTGCGCAGTTTGAAAATGTTGTCTCGAACATTGCATTATTAAAGAAGATCAAAGAGGAGGTTGGTGCAACAAAGCCTCTTGTCCGTATACAGACGGTTTTAATTCCGGAATTACGAGGAAAAGAAAAGCAATACTCAGAGTTCTGGAAAACAAATTCCGATGAAGTGGCATACCTTGACATGAAAGATGAGGAAAACAATCCCGATCACACCGGTATCGTTTATGACTGGGCATGCCCGCAACTCTTCCAGAGACTGACTGTCACGTGGGAGGGCACCATCCTTCCCTGCGTGCACGATATTTATGACTGGATGAAGCTTGGTTCAATTCCGGAAAATACCCTGAAAGAATCCTGGAATAATCTCAGGGAGCGGCAGTTCCGGTCCCTGCATAAAGAGGGAAGAGCACATGAAATCGCGGCCTGCGACCGGTGTCCCCTTCGCGAAAACGAGATCAGAAAGCTGAAAGGAGTTTGATCATCCATGATAGCCGCGATCCTGATGGGGCGGGAGGGCAGCTCCGGTTTCCCGGGAAAAAATATTTACCCGGTCCTGGGTCGTGCCCTTATGGAATATCCTCTTCTGGCAGCGAAAGGATCGAAATGTATTGATGAAATTTTTATCACCACTGATTCTCCCCGGATCAAAGAGATCGGCAAGCGCTATGGAGCCCATATAATCGATCGTCCTGAAGAACTCTGTTCATCTGCCGCACTCGGAGAGCATGTGTATGTCCATGCATATAACCATATCAAGGCAAATTTCCGTGAACAGATAGAACAGATTGTTTTACTCATGTGCAATGCCCCGACCGTCACCTCAGATCTCATAGATAAAGGCATCAATGAACTCAGAAATAATCCCGCATTCGATTCGGCAGTGAGTGTTTCGTGCTATAACATGTGGAGTCCGCTGCGTGCGAGGAAAATCGGCGATGACAATCTCCTGCACCCGTTTGTCCCGTTTGCCACCTTCGGTGATCCCGACACCCTCAATTGTGACAGGGACTCACAGGGAGATGTGTGGTTTGCTGATATGGGAGTATCCATTGTGCGGCCGCATAACCTCGAACATCTTGATGAGGGGCTCCTTCCCCAGAAATGGATGGGACAAAAAATTTTTCCCCTGAAACAATGGGGGGGCCTTGACGTGGACTATGAATGGCAGATGCCGCAGGTCGAATTCTGGTTGAAAAAACATGGTTTTACGGAGTAACATTTTCAATGTTTGAAGGGATTTGTGGGAAAAAAATTCTCATTACCGGTAGCGGATCCGGCATGGGAGCATGTATCGCGGAAATTATGGGCTCGTATGGCGCAATCGTCGGGGTTCATTATAATACGAGCGAGAAAAATGCCGAACGCATTGCGCAAAAAATCAACAATTCCGGAGGAGTCGCATTCACCATACAGGGGGATCTTCTCGATGAGAACGACCGCGATGAAATGGTTCCCGTATTTATTGATCGGGCCGGGGGGATTGATGTTCTCGTAAACAATGCCGGCGCCGTATTCGGAAACTCCCATTTTCTCGAGATGGACAGCAGTTCCTGGAAAAAGACCATCGATCTGGACCTGACTGCCCCCTTCTTTCTTTCACAAAAAGCTTTTCTTTACATGAAGGATCATGGCGGCGGTAAGATTATCAATATCAGTTCGATTGCATCAAAATACGGTGGATCGGACAGGACTACCCATTATGGCGCCGCGAAAGCTGGTCTTGACGCGATAACCCGGAGCTTTTCAAAAGCCGGAGCCCCGTACAACATTCTCGTGAATTCGATCCAGCCGGGAGTCATAGATACATCGTTCCATAAAAAAATCGGCCGGGCATCGCTTGATGAACGGGTGAAAAAGATTCCTCTGCAGCGGGCTGGAAGCACACGGGATGTCGCGAGATTATGCCTGTTCCTTGCATCGGAATGCGGGGATTATATTACCGGACAGGTGTATGGTATTACCGGTGGCGATTGATATTCTTTGCAAGACTATAACTGAAAAATGACAACAAGAGAATCAACGGGCGTGAAAATGGGGATTCAAAAATTTATTGAAAAGATAAGATGGATACATCCACAGAAATTTTTGCAAGCAATTCTTGAGAGAAATGCAAAACGAAATCTTGACTATAAACTGTCAATTCTTACATCAAGCCAGCGGACATTATTGGATCATGAGGATGATGCATCACATTATGCCGATTATGTACTTGAAGAAAAAGCATTGCATTACCTGGTTCAAAGCGAGACTATTGACCGCATACAGTTTATCCTAGAAAACATTTCACTTCCGTTTGATAACCGTATAGCGGATTTGGGAGATTCGAATGGAATCTTCTTAAGAATGATGGGGAAAAATGGCGTCAGCGTCAATATCAGTGATCCCACTGTTAAGGCTTTGCATGATAAAGGACTTGATATCATAAAAGCCGATATACAGTATCTGCCATTTAAAACCAATAGTCTCGAAACGGTGTTTTTATTCCAGACGCTGGAGCATGTTCCAAATCCCATTATGCTGCTCCAGGAAATCGCCCGGGTTTGCAAAGGTGAACTTATTCTTTCAATCCCATACGTTTCAAAAACAAATGTTCATGGATATTTCTACAATCCGGATATACCCCCCCACCAGCAACATATATTTGAGTTCAATCCGGAGGATTTTGATAAAATTCTAACCCACACACCATTCACTTTAAAGTCTGGAAGAGTTGCTACCGTATTGGATGATTATGGTGGGATACAAGAGAGAATAACATATTTCTTTTGGGAACACTTCATTGAAAGGGATACGTTCTGCGGATGTTTCAAAAAATTCTATTTATGCTGCCTTATTAAAAAAAACAATTAATGTTTTCAATGCGAGTTGATCACTTATGAAATTTAAAATATTTACATTGAAACATGCAGATCAGGATTTGATAGATTGCAGCACTCGGTTTACATCGGCAGAATCCACACAGGTCATTCAGAATGAATTACAAGGGATATATATATCAAAAAATGCGATTTTACATGATTTATTTTCCAGAGATTCCCCCAAGTTGATTGCCCTTGATTTTTTGATCCGACAGATCCAACAAAAAAACTACTCTACAATTCTGTCTTTGGGGTTCGGTAACTGTTCAATAGAATATTTGTTATCACATGCATTTCTGAAAAAAACAACAATCATTGCAACGGATTTTAATAATTTCCACATCGGAAATGCAAAAAAATTCTTTCCGGAAATAATTTCAGAAAAGTTCGATTTCTATTCAGATACAATAGAACAGCTCTCAAAAAGATTGAATGCTCATTTTGATTTCGCCTATTTCCTCAACTCATCGTATGTCATGGACGATACCGAATATATCTCACTTTTAACACAATTAAGAGAAGCCGGCGTCTGTGAGATAATCGATCTGTCATCCGCAATCATCCCGCCTGTCAGCGTTCCCAGAGCGTTCCTGGGAGATCTCAAAAATGCATTAACAGGTTCCTATCGGGGTAAATTTCATGGGTATATGAGGACAAAAAATGATTTCAGGCGGATTTACCGGAGATCTGGATTGAGTGTTTCACATGAATACATTATAGGACCATACGGGTACGTTTCTGTTTTGAATATTCCCGGTAAAAAACCGTGAAAATTTCTTTTATCCGGAATTAAAAAAAACCTGCCGGGCTGTTTTTGGATCACGAATCGTAATCGATCAGCAAATAGGTTCAGAAAGATAATGTACTAAAAAAACCTATGGTAACTCACTCCATGTTCAGGCTGGTAATTCTCGATTTTGACGGAGTCATTCTCGAATCCGTTTCCGTGAAGACAGAAGCGTTCCGGACGCTCTTCTCAACGGAGCCGGACCATGTGGATGAGATCGTTGCATTCCACCTAAAAAACGGTGGCATGTCGCGGTTTGATAAATTTCACTATATCTATAAGAATATCCTGAAAAAAAAACTGGATCAGGTCACGTTCGATATGCTTTCAGAAAAATTCTCAGCCCTCGTTTTCCAGGCAGTGATCAACGTCCCGTTCGTCCCGGGTGCAGAAGAATTCCTGAAAAAATATCGCTCTGCCATTTCCCTGTATGTCGTTTCTGCCACCCCAGAACAGGAACTCAAAGAGATTATTCAGGAACGGAACCTCACGTCATGCTTCCGGGACGTGTACGGGGCACCACGGAAAAAAGCAGAATGTATCGGTGAAATCCTCAGAAAATCCGGCATTTCCGCATCTGACGCCCTCTTTGTGGGAGATGCTCTCAACGATCTGGCTGCAGCGCAGTCATCGGGAGTGAAATTTATCGGAAGGGTTGGTGAGGGGGAGGAGAATATTTTCAGGAGCAGTACGGGTGTGGAGACAGTTATCATGGATTTATACGATCTTGCCGCTTATCTTCAGAGGGCACCATGATCGTTCCGGTTTCTTATCCTCTCGCCATCAAATCGCCATTGTATCCCGGCACGCTGGCGATGAAAATAGGTCCGGATAAATCCATGGATGGCGGGGACTCAGCAAATACCAGCGTAATCTCACTCTCCAGCCATGCCGGGACGCATGTGGACGTCCCGCGGCATTTCTGCCGGGAGGGAAGTTCCGTCAGGGATATTTTTCAGCGGCTGAATACGTACGCACCGGCATACTGCCTCGATCTGGCCGTTACCGGAGACGCATGTATCCGGCCGGAGGATCTGGAAGGCGACCTGGCCGGCAGGGAGGATGCCGAAGCCCTCCTCGTCAGGACCGGGTCATGGCGACTGCGAACCACAGATCCCCGTGCATATACTGCAGAACACCCGTGGGTCCATGCCGGCGTTGCTGAACTCCTCCGCAGGAAATGCCCCCGCCTTCGCGTGCTGGGGATCGATACGATATCGATCTCATCGCCATCACACCGGCAGGAAGGGCAGGAAAGTCACCGTGCATTCTTGTGCGGTAAGGCCCCGGTCTGTCTGCTGGAAGATGCCGATCTTTCCTCAGCAAACCCGGAGGACAGATATGCATTAACCGTAATCCCGTGGTTCCTTGAAGATCTTGATGGTGTCCCGGTGACTGCATTTCTCACGAACAACTGCCCGTAAAAGAAAAGGTTGCACCATGTCTGAATTGGAACGTGAAGTCCAGCGCCACAGCGTCATGCTCCTGGCATCATCGGCAGGGATCACCCTTCTCGGGTTTCTGGCAACCATTTTTTATGCCCACTGGGTCGGTGCCGACGTGCTGGGACAATATTTCTTATTTCTTTCATATTTTGCCATTGCATGCCTGATCACCGATTTTGGTATCGTATATTCAGCGACCTACCGTATATGCGAGGGAGAGGTCCCCAATGAATATTTTACTACCAGTCTGGCACTCCGATTATTAATCTGGCTGATCGTTGCAGGATGTATGCTGCTGTTCAGTAATCTTTTCGGACCTCTGAATCAAACGGGCTTGCTTGGGGTCTTCATTGCTGTGCTTTTCATTGCGACACTGGTCTCGACTCTTAGTACTGCCATCGGCGCCAGCAACCGATTGGGCCTTGCAGCATCGGTCAGTCTGATAGACAACATTACCCGGATTGTCATCCAGGTCATCGCTGTTTTCTTGGGTTTCAAGGTGTATGACCTGATTGGGGGACTGGTGGCCGGTCTGCTCGCGGAATTGATGATTGACCTGAAATACCTAGGTTATCACCTGAGAAGATTCGATTGGTCACACGTCAAGAAAATATTCTCCTTTTCCAGCTGGGCATTTTTAAGCTCTACCTGTACAACGCTGTTCGACAACGCCAACCTCCTTATTATCTCCTATTTCCTGACTATTTCAGATGTAGGAATCTTTGGCATCTGCTGGACGTTCTCATTCTTCGCCCTTTTTATTAGTACGGCCCTCTGTAACACGTTATTTGTGAAAGTGAGCAGGTGGAAGGCTGCCGGAGATTGGAATGCCATAACAATCTCGCTCTCCCGGGCAACATCCTATGCGCTTATCCTTGCCATACCCATGCTGATCGGAGGCGCCATTCTGGGAAAACGCCTGTTGTATTATCTCTATGGCTCGTCGTTTGCCATCGGGGCCACTGCACTGGTAATTATAATCGGGGCCCGGGTGGTGCAATCGGTATTCCAGCTCTATTCAAATTTTTTAATGGCAACGGATCATGTGAAACACCAGTTCTTCGCCCTGATTACCGGAATCGTGGTGAATATCATCCTTGCCTGCATCCTTGTACCGCTGATTGGACTGCCGGGGGCAGCCATCGCATCCCTTGTGAACGTTTTTATCAGTACCATCATCTGCCGGTATTATCTCGCAAGGATCATCCCGGTTCATGTCGAGCTGAACGTCATCAGGGACATCCTGATCGCATCGGTGGTTATGACGGTCGTCCTCGTGCTCGCAGATCTATTGCCGGTAAAACAGAGCTCCCTGACCACCGGTGCCATGGTAGTTCTTGGCGCCGGCGTTTATCTTGCGGTCCTTTTTGCCGCCAACTCCCAGATCCGCGAGGATTTCTTCAAGATAATAAAGATCCAGTGGATTCAGTAAACCCTCCGGGACAGCACCGGTATGCTCATCAGGAAGAGCAGGTATCAGCGGAGACAACGGGTATGGACTGCAACGAGTCTGTCCGTCAGAAGGTTGTGGTCATACCGGTGTACCGCAGTCATCCGTGCTTCCCGCCCCATCCCGGTGCGCTCCCCGGGATGACGTTCCATCCAGACCACGGCTTCCTTCAGTTTTTGTACATCCCTCGCCGGTATGAGCAGCCCGGTCTTTCCCTGTTCAACGATCTCGGGGCATCCCCCGACATCGGTCGTTATTGCAGGGGTTCCACAGGCAAATGCTTCCATGACGGCCGTGGGAACGGATTCGGTATACGTGGGAAGGACGAGGCAATCGGCAGCATTCAGCCATATCTTTACCCTGTCGGGATGCTGGGCGCCGGTGAACCGGCAATTCGGTGGATGGACCGGAACGGTACCGGGGCCAAGAAAAACAAACGTAAACTCCGGGCAGGCACGGGCAACTTCGATAAGCTCGCGTATCCCTTTCCAGGGGTGGAGCCTTCCGACAAAGAGGAAGACCGGCGCACCGGCCGGAAGTCCGAGATTCCTGCGGCATTCATTGCGATCGAGGGGGGAGAAAAAAACCGTATCAACCCCGGTATGAATCGCTGAGATCCTCTCAGGTTTCTCACCAAGGGAGATGAGGATCCTTTTCATCTCTTCACTCCCGGTGATGATATGCGCAGCCCGTCTGAGCATGCTTCTCGTCACCATCAGGTTGAACCTGTTTTCAAACGGGTAAATCCTTGCATCATCGCCATGAAATTTGAGCACCAGGGGGAGATCCCTCCGTCTGAAATATGCCGGGACAAGGCTGCTGTGGGGGATATATTCGGCCTGCATCAGGTCGAGATCGCGGGCGCGGGAAAGAAGGAGCGAACGGTACAGGAACGGGACATATCCGAGAACGGACGATGATCTCTTCACCGCTTTCCTGACCGTGACGCCGCGGGATTCCAGGTCCCGCACCATCTGCTGTATGAAGATGCCACGGTAATCCCCGTCATAGGCCGGGTACATATTGGCAAAAAGGCCGAGCGTATAGTCAGGCATCCGTATCTCCTGCAGTGCTCCTGACAGCGCATTCCGGATCGAACTGCACATCCGTTGTCATGTTATTTCACCAGGACAAGCAGCGAATATCCGCCAAACACCTTTACGGTAAGATCCTGCCCCAGGGGGAAAAACAGTTTCCGGGGGATTTTGAGGAGTTTATCCCCGATCCCATATTCCCGGGGAAGGGCGTACCCGGCAGTGTAGGTATAGTCAACAATTTCATAGCCGGTATCGTTCAGCAGCCGGAGCAGGAGGTCTTTTGAAAAAAAATGGAGATGCCCTACCTTTTTCCACTGCCCCAGGAGAAACCGCTGGTGAAGCACGGACAAGACAAACATCTCCAGGGGGACATGCAGCATTTTATAGGTACTGCGCGGTTTTATTGCACGCAGGAACTGGAAACAGTCCTCAAGGTGCTCGATAAGATCGACGAGAAGAATGAGATCGCAGGGATGTTCCGTGTTTTCAGTAAAATTCCCGAGGGTAAAATGGATACGATCGGTCTCCCTCTTCCGGCAGAGTTCCAACGCTGCCGGAGAGATTTCGTATCCGGAAAAATCCACGGTATCCGGCATCATCGTTTCGAGCTGGGAGAGGATCTCCCGGAACCACAACCCACTTCGCAGATGGTATGCGGACGCAGATGGTGTTTTTCTATCATCTGAAAGATCAGCCCTGCCTTCCACGGAGCGTCTTCCACATCCCACGTGGGATTATGTTTCACGTATTCTCCATCCAGGTACATGTCTCTGATCTTCATGATCCATCCCATAATGGCCGGTCTTTCTAAATTATTCCCATTTCAGTGAGTCGTGAAGGGAGATATTTTTTCGTTACGAAATCCAGGCCCCGCGCGGCAAACGCCTGTTGTTCTGATTTGAGGTTCATCTCGAGCTGCAGGTTGATCTCCTTTCTCCAGTAGTCGGTCGCAAACCGCGGGTCCGTAAGTTCTGACCTGAGCGCCTCGATATCCTTCTCCGTCAGCTTGTCGGAGGGCAGGTTGTAGTCCCGGATATCGCTCGGGCGCAGGCCAAGGAACTGGGATCTGGGGGTAGCGAGCAGTTCAGACATGTGGGCGCTCTTGATTGCACCGTAGGCAACCGAGGCATAGATGCGGTAGGACCACGGGTCGCCGTCCGTGAAGACAAGGACCGGCAGGTCCCATGTTGCGCTGATCTTGTTGAGCATGCGCCGGGTCGAACGCGCAGGCTGGCCTTTGAGGTGGACGAGGATCGCGTTGTGCTCTTCGTCAAACCCGTTCTCGATCAGCCGGTCGTACATACCACCGGTCTCGATCGCGATGACAAATTTTGCATCATGGTCTACGAACTCGATGTTCTCGACATTATTGGGGATCGTGTAACCTGCCTGCCCGACATCGTCCTGGCAGTGGATGGTCTTCATCCCGCGCCGGGTCGCTTCCCGGATCCGCATAGGACCGTAGATCGAGGCGCCGTTCTCTTCGGGGTGCAGGTGGAAACCCTCGCGGGGGACTTCGGAGAGGATCTCGAGATCTTCGATCAGGAAGTTGCTCTCGTCCTGTGCGGCAAACTTCGCACGCTTCCACCCCTCGGAGATGTAGTACATCTCTCTCAGCGTTGATGACCGGTTTTCGAGCAATTGCTGCCGGACGAACCCGATCACGTAGGCCATTTTCAGCAGGTGCGTGGCACTCTTCGCCGATGCGGCAGTCCGCATGCTCTCCTTGTCCCCGTACTTCCAGACCTCGCTCGCATCGTCGAACTCGATGTTGTACTTGGTCCTCGTCGGCAGGGAGATCGAGGGGATCTCGCCGGACTTCATCTGGTCGTACCACGCGCTCGCGATGCTGAGGAGGGCGACCATCGCTTTCTTCTCCAGATCCTCCCTAGACATCGAGGTCCACCACCATCTTCTTGTTGTCGTCTATCCCCCGGACCTCAAGGATTCCCCCGCCTTTCCCGGAGTAAGAAACCTGCCAGGAGGTTTTTGAAGGGATAGCCGCCTTCCAGACTTTGGTGAACTGCCCGTCCAGTTCGCTCACGAAATCTGTTTTCGGCACCGCGTCCGCTGCATCATCGGCAGAGATGTCGTACACGGAGATCTCCCCTCGTACCCGCTGTAGTTGGCAAGCTCGATTGTGACCTTCCCGTTCCGGGTCCACTTCTTGGCAATCAGTTTTCGCATGAGTTTTCCTTCGATGGGAGATGTGTCTATCAGCGGTTTTTCGACAATCTCGCTCACTTTCGCCGCAATCTCCGGGATGATCGCGCAGACTGCCCGTGCCCGGTCCTCGGCAAGTTTGTTCCTGTCCCTTCGCGAGACGAAGTTCTTGAGCTCGCGGCCGAGGTCCTGCAGGGCGAGGACGATCTCCTTCTCGATCTCCGGGATGCCTGCTACCGCATCCTTGCTCTCGCTGGTGAAGGGGACATTGGTCGAGGCCACGTGCACGAGGATGAGCACGGGCCCCATGGGCAGCCCCTGCTGGGAGAGGTTGTAGCCCTTCCAGTTGACGTTCATCACGCATTCCGTGATGGCGCAGGCGCCCTGCTGGTACATCAGCGGGACGCGGTTGGCGAACCGGAGGAGGACGGCATTCCCTTCCACCGGCAGCTTCCCCCCGTACCCGATCGCTGCCTCGACCATGAAGGGGTGGCCGGAGAAGACGGAACTCGGGCGCGTGCGGGCGGCAACAAAGTCCATCTGGAACTCCTTGTCAAGCCCGCGCCGGATCAGCTCCTCGCCAATGGGTGAGAGGCACTGGGTGGTCGGGGGCGCAGGAACCACGACCTCCTGCATTGCCGCGAGCAATAATTTCTGCTCATCGGACGAAAGCCCCCGGGCCTTTTTTATGCTCTTCAGCCCGGCCCGGTCGCACATCTCCTGCGCGGTCTTCTTCCCGACCCGGCTGAAGTTCTCCACGAGGAAATCGATCAGGTTCTGGTCGCTTGCAGCCACCATGCGCTTGAGCTGTCCCAGTTCTATCCCGTGCGGGTGGGGCTGGATCGCGACCGGGCAGGCGATCACTTCCTGGCTCACGCGCTCGAAGGTGAATGTCTCGTCGTCGAGTTCCACCCGGAACCGTGCATGGGGATTGACAACGGAGGTGTACCGGAGGTACTCGAGCAGCTTCTTCTTTGCCGCCATCGTGCTTTTGAACTCGATCTGCACCCGGGTGCCGTGGATCCGGTCCCACTCGAAGGGCTGCTCGGAGATGATGTCCGGTTCGTTGGTCTCGATCCTGATCTGGATCTCGAACCGGTGGGCCGGTTCTTTTGCGCCGGTCCGGGATATAACAATCGTCGGCAGGCCGCTCGTGAGCTGGGCATACAGCACCGCCGCGGAGATCCCGATACCCTGCTGGCCGCGGGTCTGCCGGATCTGGTGGAACCGGGAACCGTAGAGCAGTTTCCCGAAGACGAACGGGACCTGGGCGGGAACGATCCCGGGCCCGTTGTCCTCGACAACGATGCGGAAGAGGTCGTTGCCGGTCTTTTTGATGCTGATAAAAATATCCGGCAGTACCTGCGCCTCCTCGCATGCATCGAGGGAGTTGTCTACGGCTTCCTTGATGGTGGTGATCACGCCTCGCGTGGGGGAGTCGAAACCGAGCAGGTGTTTGTTCTTCTCAAAAAACTCTGCAACACTGATACTGCGCTGCTGTTTGGCGAGCTCATCCGCGAGAACCAAACGCACCCACCTCGGCTACCGCTGCTGCAAGCCCGACCGTTTTCTGTTCCCCGCTCTTCAGGTTCTTGAGCGTTACCTCTCCTGAACCGACTTCGCGCAGCCCGATAATCACGGCAAAGTCGGCTGACTTAGAGGCGTGTGCCAGTTGCGCACCGAGCCCCCGGCCCATGAGGTCCATCTCGGTGCGGATACCCGCTTCCCGGAACGCGCGGGCCACTTCAAGCGCCCGGTTCCTCCCTTCGTTCGTACATGCGATCGCAGCAACCGTCTCTTTTTTCCGTTCTCTTTCCCCGAGCGAGACCATTACCCGGTCGAACCCGATCGCAAACCCGGAGGATGCTACGTCGTCCCCGCCAAAGAGGTGGGCGAGCCGGTACGCCCCGCCGCCAAGGATCTGGTTCTCGGCCCCGAGGTTTTCTGCGAACCCTTCGAACACGATGCCGGTATAGTAATCGAGCCCGCGGGCAATGCCGAGGTTCAGGGAGTAACGGACAGCTGCTGCATCGAGATATCCCATTGTCTGCTCGATCCGTTCCCGCTCCGGGATCGCACCGGCAATTTCGAAGGCCTCCTGAAGATCCTGGCACGCGACGAGGGACGTGAGGGTCTCCGCGAGCCCGGGTCTGTCCATGCCTTCAAGGGTCGCGTTCAGGCCCTCGTAGTCTCTCTTGTCGAGGTGTGCCATGATCCTGCGCCGGGATACCGGTTCCAGATCCTGCAGGAGGTTTTTGACGAACGAGAGGTGTCCTACCTTCAGCTCGTACTTCACCCCCGTTGCATCCAGCATCCCCGAGGCGAGCAGGATCACTTCCGCATCGGCGATCGCCGTGTCAGCACCGATGAGTTCGACCCCGAACTGCCAGAACTGGCGGTACCGTCCCTTCTGCGGCCGCTCGTACCGGAAGCAGTCGGCAAAGTAACACCACCGGAGGGGCTTGGGGGCGACCCTGGCCTCATTGATGTACATCCGGATCACCGAGGCGGTGATCTCGGGACGCAGGGCAAGCTTCCTCCCCCCTTGTCCTCAAAGATATACATCTCCTCAACGATCCCTTCACCGGAGCGCATGGTGAAGAGTTCGAGATCCTCAAATTCCGGGGTGCAGACCTCCCGGTAGCCCCAGCGCCGTGCAACCTCCCTCAGGCGCCATTCGACCGCACGCCGGCCCTCCATCTCGTCCGGTAAAAAATCCCTTGTTCCCCGTGGTTTCTGGAGCATGTGAAAAATCCCTACTGAGTACTCTTCGTATCACATTATTTCTTGTTCGCCCTGTTTAAGGGCACGCTGCCAAGGAACCGTTCCAGGGTACCCTCGTTTTTCCAGACCTTCTCCTTCTCCCGGTTGACCTGGAGGTAGAGAGCGCCCAGTATGAGCCCCAGGCCCAGGATCTCGTAATCCGGCACGAACCATGCAAGCTGAAGGCCCAGCGAGGCAAGCGCGCCATAGGCAACACCCCAGTATGCAGCCTTCCGGTATCCCGCAAGGCCGGTCCTGAAAAAGATCCTCGCATCGCGCAGCCAGAGGAAGATCGCGGCCGCGGCCCCGAAAACGGCTACATAAACAAGGTACGACATGGCAATGAACTAACTTATTATACGCCGATCCATATCTGTATTATTACAATCATGCCGGCAAACCCCAGGGTACAGGAGCTTCTCGAACAGGTACCAGGGACGGCCGGATCTCGCTCGATGCTGCCGCTGAAGCGATCGAAGGGCTGCGTCTCGACCGTATCGGGGATTTCGCCTGCATCGATCTCGGGCGGATGATCCGCTGCGGCATGCCCGAGGTCGTGCTTGCCGACGGTAAAGACCCCGCCCATCTGGCCGAGATCACGGTCCGCCATGCTGAAAAAGCAGGGCGGTGCCTCGTAACGCGGGTAGATCCTGACCAGGCAGCCCGGATCCGGGATCGCGCCCATGAAGCCGGTCTGGCGGTCGAATACCGGGAACAGGGGCGCGTCCTGGTTGCCGGCAACGCCCCGGCACCGGAACGTACCGGGGGAATTGTCGCCATCATCACCGCAGGAACATCGGATATACGGGTAGCAGAGGAGGCCCGGATCACCGCCGAGGAGATGGGGTGCGAGGTCCGGACTGCGTACGATGTCGGTGCCGCCGGCATCCACCGCCTCTTTCCTGCGCTCAAGCCCCTCCTCGGGGCCCACGTATTCGTCGTCTGCGCCGGGCGCGAAGGGACGCTCCCCTCAGTGGTCGCAGGGCTCGTCGACAGACCGGTCATCGGCATTCCCGTCAGCGTGGGATACGGGTACATGGGAGAGGGGAGGGCTGCGCTGGCAAGCATGCTCCAGTCCTGCTCGGTCATCGCTGTCGTCAATATCGATGCGGGCTTTACGGGCGGCGCCTTTGCCGCACGGGTTGCCAATATCGGAGCACGCACATGAAACGCGGATTTTATATCGGCAGATTCCAGCCCTATCACAACGGGCACCAGACCGTACTTGAACATATTGCCACCAGGGTCGACGAGATCATCATCGGCATCGGGAGCGCGCAGTTATCGCACCAGGTGGACAACCCGTTCACTGCGGGCGAACGGGTACTCATGATTACCCGCGCACTCACCTCGCTCGGGTGCCCGTATTATGTCATCCCCATCGAGGACATCCAGCGCAATGCCCTCTGGGTGGCCCATGTCCGGTCCATGGCCCCTCCGTTCGATATCTGCTATTCCTCAAACCCGCTCGTTGTCCGGCTCTTCCGCGAGGCCGGGGTCAGGGTCCAGTCACCCGCAATGTACGAGCGGGAGATCCTCAGCGGTACGGAGATCCGCAGGAGGATCCTGCATGGTGAGCCGTGGAAGAAACTCGTCCCCCGCGCTGTTGTACAGGTGATGGGTGAGATCGATGGCACCGGGCGACTGCGCCAGATTGCCCAGGACGATTAGCAGGCATTAGGGACATGAATTCTCCTTCCCTCGTGTCACATACCGGGGATGCACATGCGTAACTTCATAAAAAAAATCTTTGGGGGGAGCGGGCCGGCAGCAGAGATCATGGCCCTCGAAGCCGTGCCCGGGTGGCTCGCGGAACGGGAGAGGAGAGCGAAAGCAACCCTCGATTCCGGCACCGGGGAGCCGATGCAGATGATCAGGAATGCGGCTGCGCAACTCCGGATCCTTGTCAATGATATCGCAGGGGCAGAACATGACCCGCTCATCCACCCGAAACTGAAGGCGATCGCAAAAAATTCCCTGCCGCTGTTCGTCAGGGCCATGAACGCCTCGCTTGCCAAGGAACTTCCTGAGGACACTGAGGAATTTTATGCTGCCGCTGCCGAATGCGTGAAAAACTGCATCAACACTTCACGCGGCCAGGGCCGGTACCTCCAGACCATATTCCCTGAAGAGATGAAGGAGGTCCGCCAGGGCATCGATGCGATCGGGCACGGGATCAATACGATCAACCCCCTGTTTTCCGCATACCGGAAAGAGATGGCAGATGTTGCCGCAGCGCGGGCACTCTATGATGCCATAGGCGATATCAGGATCGATTATGCCCGATCGGATGAAAAAGCCGGGCGTATCCATGCCCGGATAACTGAGATCACGGAACGTGCTGCCGCGATTGAGAAAGAGCAGGACGCGATCTCCCATGACCCCCGTATGGAGGAGATCGATGAGCAGAAGGCAGCACTCCTGATCCTCTCCCGGAAACGCGATGAGGCTGCCCGTGCCTATTCAACGCTTTCCATGACTGCTTCCCACGTCTTTCGCAAAGCGGAGAAGATTGCCACGCGGCAGCACCACCCTGCCGACATTGCCCTCCTGCGGCCGGCCATGGAGATCCTCTCGGATCATGAACTTCCCGATAAGGATAGCCTGAACGAAGTCCTTGCCGCGGCCTGTCCTGTTGCAGAACGGATGATTGCAGGAGGTGAGATCCTCCTCAAAAACAAGGAAGAGCGCACCATTTTTTCCGACCCGGACCGGTTCCGTTCGGACATATCCTCCGCCTGCCTCGCGCTCCGTGACCATGAGGAATCGTTCCGGCAGGCCGAAAATGCCCTTTCCTTCCATCCTCTTCTCGTGAAAAAAAATTCCCTTGAACGGGAAAAAGCCCAGCTCAAATCCATGCTCGCCAAGGAGAACCTCAGGTTACAGGAACTGGAAGAATGGCGATCAAAAACCGAGAGACATATACCCGAGCTGGTGGAAGAACTCCGGAAAAAAATTGCGGATATGAGTGGGGATAACGTGCAATTTCAGATGACTGGCCACACGCCTTCCTGAGGGTAGCAGGAGGGCGGGTTGGTTTTTTGATCAGGTTTCATCCTCAGGTTCCTCAAAATCCAGAAACATCTCATCAACATGCCCGATAAGCCAGTTGAGCTTTTCCCTGCTGATATCTTCGGTTTCTGGCATATTCATGGAACCACCCGTTGGTTCACCGGGACGGTATCTCGATGAAATCCTCCAGTTCCTTCTGGTTGGCAGGATAATCGTCCGACCAGCCGTAACAGTCGTGGAGCATTCTCGCTATGACGTCCGAGAACGTCATGTTCCCACGTTTCAGCGTGAGAAGCGCCTCATACACCTCAGGATCGATACGTATCGAACGTCCGTCGCCTGCACGAGGCATAATTACCACTTTGTGGTCACGCAATATAAATATTTCGCAATAAATGAGAAAATACGCGTCTGACTTTATATACAGTGGACAAAGGAGACGAAATTTACCGAGATCAAACCTTTCTCACGACAGAAAAGCGAACCCGCAAAGGATATAACTCAGGCGCCCGGCAGCAGCCGGATAAATGAGAATGCTGAAAAATCCGTGTACGCGAACTCCGGCGCGTACCCGTGACAGCCGCCGACGCGGAAGAGCGTTGGGCAGTCAAGGGGGACGCGGGCGACCTCCATGCGGGTTTCTGCCCGCCCGTTGTTTATGTTCAGGGCGGAGAAGTCGAGCCGCTGTTCGATGATGCCGTCCATGGTCTTCCGGCAACAGATATGTTCGTGCTGGTGGCCGCAGCACATGTGGGTCAGCCCGCGCTTTGCAAGTGCGTCAAATGCCATCGGTGCCGTGTAATGGTAACCGGTGAAAAAATCCCCGCTCTGGTGGGAGAGCCGCTGCCAGCACTTGAGCCGGAGCGTCTCGTTGCCCAGATCCAGCGGGCCGCCATGGACAAACAGCATCCCCCGGTCCACCCATTCCATGGGCATTGACTCGAAAATGGAGAGGAGCGGGGAGTCCCGGAGCTGTTCGTGCCGGTACGTGCTAGCTGCATCGCTTCCGCTCACAAGGATGCCGTGAAGGAATGCGTGGTCGTGATTCCCCAGCACCGATACCAGCCGGAATTCCCGGGACAGGGTATGGATCTTCTCGAGGGTTTCCTGCGGCCGGCTTCCCCGGTGGAGGAGGTCCCCCATATTGACGAGCACATCGACAGGGCCGAAAGCCTCACCGAATGCCGGCGACCGTATGCAGGACGCAAGAGCTCCGAGAGCTGCTGCATCAGCGTGCACATCGGAAAAAATTACTGCACCCATACCGCTGGGTGGAATATTGGTGTTCCTTTCTCTTATAAACCATTGATATCCGGGGTTCTCCTTATCCACAGGGATATGTTCATGAGACAATGGTTCACATAATTATTCAGAGATCAAACCTCGGGAACCGTGGGATTCCCGCACGGTGATACCACCAGCAACCCCGGAAGGACACGGTCTCACCGTAAACCACGAGAGGGAGCACTGCCGCTATGGAAAAATATCTTGATGCCTACATCGGACGCATGAGAACGTACTACCCCCGTTTTCCGCCGGGAACCGCCCATGAGATCGCATCCGCCTTCCTTGCCTTCAGGTTCGGCCTGTATGAGAACGCGGTCCGCGAATGCACGCACGCCATCTCGCTCATCCCGGAAAGCGCCCCCGATGCAGCGCTGAAAAAAGCCCTTGCCATTGTCCGTGCAAATGCAGAAGACCGGAACAATTCACAGGTCGCGGCCGACCTCTCCGTGGCATTCTCCCCGGAAGAGCTTGCCTATACCGCGATCAACCTTCCTCCGGAAAAAATTGAGGAACCGGGCACGCTCGAGCTTGATAACGCACTGATCCTCGTATACGTTGTCGCTCTCATCACTTCACCGGACGATGAGGAAGCACTGGACGAACACCGCAGGACAATCGTCCGTCTCCTGACGGATTACAAGAAAGCGATGGGCATCGAATAAGTGCAATCGTTTCGGTGAATCTTTTATTTCGGATATTCAGGCTCTGTTGAAATCCTCAGAATAACAAGCAGTCGCTCTTGGGGGCGACGAACCTTGCGGCATGCAAGGTGAGGCGGGAGAAGAACCGGCAGGTTCTTCGACATGAGAGAGGGGGTCACCCTCATTATATGCAGCAGATTCCAACAGCATGACAAAGAAAAAGAGGTTTCAACAGAGCCGATATTTATTAAAAATAATTCTACCAATTTGTACGGTTTTTCGTAATTGTTTTGCCGTCACGTGCAAAAGCACGTAACACTCATACACATCTCATAAAAAAATGGGGCCGGCCTGTTTACAGGCTGTCCATGCTGATACCGGTAAAGTCCTGCGCGACTTCCCGGATATCCTTCACACCGAATGCAGTCTGCACGCTGGTAAGTTCGAGCTGGTTTGCAGCATCGCAGACATAATCCAGGATATCGACCGAGAGCTCCTTCTGGATCTTGCTCTTGCGCAACTGGTCGACCAGTGCCGACATCTTCTCGGGTGATTCCATGCGGAGTTTGGCAAGGCTCATGACACACATGTAGATCCGCGTCAGGTTCCGGTCAGTGCCGGTGATACAGTCAAAGAAGTTCCTGATCACCTGGGCCTGATAGATCTCTCCTCCGATATTCTCCACCTCCTGCCTTTATTCGGTAAATGGACTGTTCACATCTTCTCTTTAAAAACTTTCCGGATAAACCGGTGATTTTGCGCCAGAAAAAACGATGATACGAAGAGATTGGAGGCAAAGAGCGGCAGGAATGTCTGACAATTGCATGACAATCGTCATACACCGCCGGAGCCCCCGCACTCACTTCGCAGCGCTTACGATCTTGATGATATCCCCGTTCTTGAGCAGGTGGTTCTCCTTGATCCGCATCTTTGTGCGGGCATCGATGGCGTACAGGAACCCCTTCCCGATATCGGTATGGACCTGGAACGCCAGCTCGTGGGGGGTCGAGCCTTTCTTCATCAGGAACGCATCGGGCAGCACATCCCCCTGCTTGTTGCAGTAGTGGTTCTCGTCCTCGACCGGGTACACGACGATCATGTCGAGGAGCTCGAAGACCGCCTTGTTGATCGCCTGCTGGACACCGGTCCCCCTGCACTGCTTCATCACGTCCGCGATCTTTGCAAGGCCGGCCTTCTGGGCAGGAGAGAGCGTGTCCCCGTTCACAACCCTGAACTCCTCGTCACCGGGCAGGTACCGGATCACGTTTGCTGCCGCGGCGTTGCGCAGTGCCAGCTCCGAGGCTGCACTCGCGAAGAAGACCTTCTCCCCTGCCAGTCTTGCACGGAGCGCTTCCGGTGTCTCGTCGAACTTGTTGCCAATGACCAGCATCGGTTTTGAGATCTTCACGATCTCCGCACACAGGGGCACGAGATCTTCCATGGACGCATGCACGAGATCGATTTTGAGTTTCAGTTCCACGTCGCGTACGTCTTCGGTGGTGATCCCAAGGCCGGTGAAGGTTTCGGCAATACCCAGCTGGATCGCGGCACCTTTTCCCTGCGACTGGCGGCTTATCCGTGTCCAGTGCTTTTCGAGTATGCCATAGACCCACATCGTCATCTCGAAACCGAGAAATTTCACGTCCTCGGCCGGGTCATGGTTGCCGGCACCCACGGGGTTCCCTTCGCTGTCAGTCCCGCCGCTGGCGTCGATGATATGGAGGATCGCATCTGCCTGCCGGAGGTGATCGAGAAACTGGTTGCCAAGGCCCTTGCCCTTGTGGGCATCGGGGACGAGCCCGGCGACATCGATCAGGTTCACGCCAACGAACCGGCTGCCGTCTGTGCAGTGGCCGCACCGGGTCTTCAGGTCCATGCACGCGCATTTCGTACGCACGTAACCGACACCGAAGTTCGGGTTGATGGTAGTGAACGGGTAGTTGGCGATCTCGGCATGCGCCATGGTGGCAGCCCTGAAAAAGGTGGATTTCCCGCAATTGGGTTTTCCTGCAAGTGCAAGCGTGAGCATGGTCCTGTTCCTCATGGTTCAGATTCACGGAAAAGGTTTGTCCGGACAGAATCTGACAAAGTTTTTCCCTGTGGCTTATTAAAAGGTACTTATGACGTTTGTTCAGAAGAAGTGCTACTATTTTGAAAAGCCGGGACCGTCAAATACGGGGGATGCCGCGCGGTTTTCCATAGAACGGGCAAAAGAACTGAACCTTGAAACCATTGTCGTGGCAAGCTCGTCCGGAAAAACCGCGCAGCTCTTTTTTGATGCCATGCAGGGGACCGGACTCCGGCTTGTCGTCGTTACCCACGTTATGGGGTTCGCAAAACCCGGGGAATGGGAGTTCTCCCGTGAGGTTGCGGAGAGGTTGCAGAAGGACGGTGTGAAGATTGTCACCGGTACCCACGCGCTCTCGGGGCTGGAGCGGGCACTTTCCCGGTCGCCGAAAGTCGGCGGCGGCTCCCGTACCGAGGCCATTGCGGAAGCGCTCCGGCGCGTTGTTGCCGTGGGCCTCAAGGTGGCCGTGGAATGCGTGCTGATCGCTGCCGACCAGGGAGCGATCGGGATCGCCGATGAGGTGATCGCTGTCGGGGGAACTGCCAGCGGATCGGACACGGTCTGCGTGATCCGCCCGGCCAACACTGCGGATTTCTTTGATCTCCAGGTACGCGAGATCGTTGCGATGCCGAGGGCCCGCTGATAATGGCGATCGCGGAACTGAGGGAGGCATTGAGGCTCCTTGCACGGATGCCCCTCCTCTGGCTGCCGGGCGTGGCGGCAGGCATTTTCGCTGCTGTCATCTGGCTGACATTCAGTTTTTCCGGGACGTTCTTTGCCGGCCGGATCCTGGTGATCTGCGGTCTTGTGCTGCTCTTCTTCATCACGGGCATGCTCTGCATGATCAGGAACGACGGCGGGGACATCCGGGCGATGGTACGGGACGGCAGCCGCTATTATTTCCGCGTGCTCCTCCCCCTGCTTGTTGTCATATTCATGATATTGCTTGTCTTCGTCCTCGCAATACTGACCTTCGCCCTGGCCGGGACACCTCCCGACGCATCCCTGGTCGTATTCCTCTCGATCGGCATCATGATACCGTGCATCATCCTCACGTTCTTCACCGATACGGCAGCAGTTTTTGAGGACCGGAAGGTGTTTGGCTCTATCCAGAGGAGCATCGAGCTCGTGAGCGTGAACCTGTCGCAGGTGATCACGTTCCTCGTTACCTGCGCAGTAGTCGGTTTCGGTATTATCTTCGGCCTGATGGTCGCGTGGGAAGCATGCCTGTATTCCCAGCTGGAGCCCCTCACTCGTTATTCAGAGGAACAGATCCAGGCATTCACCCCGGACCAGCTCGTGGCGATGATCGGCACGGGCGGGATATGGGTTACTGCAGGAATACTGTTCATCGCCGGGCTCGTGCTCGTCCCGGTCCTCTTCAGTTACAAGGCGTGCTTCTTCAGGAAACTCGCCGGCAGGACGGTCGTCATCCAGCAGGTGGCAGGGGAGTATGACAGCAAGGGGCGCTGGTACAAATATTAATACCGGAAACCCCGGCAGCCGCCGGACCGGATATCCGGATATTTTTCTCTCATTTCATGAATAAAAAGAGAGCAACCGCCACAACACCGCCACCGATTGTCGCCAGCAGGTTCGTGCCCGCGTTGCCGAGGAAGCCCCGGTTCTCCAGCGTAGCGCCGACAAGGCTGTCGATGTTGGTACCGGCGAAGCCGGCAAGCGTGCAGACAAGGACCACCGGAAGCGTGATGACACCGAGGAGAAAGGCCGCGCCCGAGACCGCAAGGCCGCCGAGCAGTGCAACCGTCTCACCGACAAGCGTCACGCCGCCATTGGTACCGATCGGGACTTTTTTCAGGGTCGTGATCATGTAGGGGATTCCCCCGGTCACGCCGATCTCGCTCGCAAGGGTATCCGCCGCGGCCGTTGCCACACAGCCTACATACATGACAATGAAGACCGGCTGCTGGAAGACACCGAAGAGGACTGCCGCCGCGGTGGCCGCAATACCGTTTGCAAAGACATTGCGGTACCCCCGCGCCCCGCCCCGGCCCTGTTCGACCCCGATCCGCTTCTTGTACTCGAACTTGTACTTGGTGGCCGCCGACCCGAGGATAAAAAAGACGAGCATGATCAGGAACCACTTTGGGCCGGCAAAGACGAGCAGGACAATACCGACCAGTGCCGATGAGAAGAGCCCCGAGAGATCCGCAGTCTTCGAGCGGTAGGCAAAATACGCAAAGGTGAACCCTACGATAACTGCCGCCACTACCATCTGGAGGTCCGCCTGGTAGTTGAGTTCCTGGATCAGCAGCATCGTCATCGCCGTGCCGATCCCTTCGATGACCAGCGAATCCTCGTACTTCAGGAGGATCACCTTGAGGAGGACCGCAGCAATGATCCCGAAGATGATCGTGAGGATCGCGCTCTCGTGGAGATAGGCCATGACAAGCACACCGGCCCATGCGGTCGAGATGATGTAATACAGGTACGTGTTCAGGTCGTCAGCGCCGGTCTGGAATACCAGCTCCCCGAGGACGAGCATCGCAAGGGTCGTGGCAAAGACAAAAAAGGGGAGGAGCCCGATACCATAGAGCCCGGCAAGCAGGCACATGGTATAGGTGAGGTATTTTGTATCGAAAAACCTCCAGAGGATCAGGGCATAGAGGATGACGACAAGGCCCATCAGCCATGCAGGTCTCAGGTAGGGCCCGACGAGGGTGGCACCCCCGACCAGTGCCGCCGCATACCCGAGGCCTCGTTGTCGCTGCATTGGTCAGTCATTTGTTTTCAAGCACAAAGAGTTTTATTGTACCCCGGACGGGCGATACGATCACTATATTTTATTCCACGATCAACCTTCTCCACAAATGGTGCCATCTGACCAACTGCCGAAAAACTATGACTTCGCTGAAGTGGAGGAGCGCTGGCGGAGGACCTGGCGCGACGAGGATCATTATTTTGACCGGAACTCGAAAAAACCGCAGTTCGTCATCGATACGCCCCCGCCGTACCCCACGGGGAATTTCCATATCGGCAATGCGCTCAACTGGTGCTACATCGACTTTTTCGCCCGCTACAAGCGCATGAAAGGCTACAACGTGATGTTCCCCCAGGGCTGGGACTGCCACGGGCTCCCTACGGAAGTGAAGGTGGAGGAACTCAACCACATCACGAAGAACGACGTGTCCCGGGAAGAATTCCGGCGGATGTGCCGGGAGCTGACCGAGAAGAACATCGCGGCGATGCGCATTACCCTCCGGAAGATGGCCTTCTCCACGGACTGGTCGAACGAGTACATCACGATGATGCCGGAGTATTACAGCAAGACGCAGCTCTCGTTTTTGCGCATGCTGGCTTCCGGGTACATCTACCAGAGCGAGCACCCGGTGAACTACTGTACCCGGTGCGAGACGGCCATTGCCTTCGCTGAAGTCTCCTACGATGACCGCGAGACCCAGCTCAACTATTTCGATTTCGATGGCGTGGAGATCGCGACCACGCGCCCCGAGCTCCTCGCGGCCTGCGTTGCGGTCGCCGTGCACCCCGGTGACGAACGCTACCACAAACTCAAGGGAACATCCATGAAGGTGCCGCTCTTCGGCCACGCAGTCCCGGTCGTGCAGGACGAGGCCGTTGATCCTGCATTCGGTTCGGGCGCAGTCATGATCTGTACCTTTGGCGACAAGCAGGACGTCCACTGGTGGAAGCAGCACAACCTCGAGCTCAGGAAGGCGATCGACCGGCAGGGAAAGATGACCGCGATTGCCGGTAAATATGAGGGCATGAATACAACCGACTGCCAGGCTGCAATCCTTGCCGACATGAAGGAGAAGAACATCCTGAAGAAGCAGGAGAAACTCGCCCAGCGCGTGGGTACCTGCTGGCGCTGCAAGACGCCGATCGAGATCCTCTCCGAGCGGCAGTGGTTCGTGAAGATCAAGCCCGATGAGATCCAGAAAGCAGCCCACCAGATCACGTGGTACCCCGAACATATGCTCCGGCGGATGGAGAACTGGGTGGACCAGATGGAATGGGACTGGTGCATCTCGCGGCAGCGGATCTTTGCCACGCCCATCCCGGTCTGGTTCTGCACGAAGTGCGGCGGGATGGTCGTACCGGATGAAAAGGATCTACCGGTCGATCCCACGCTCGTCCAGCCCGGGCATCCCTGCAAAAAATGCGGCGGCACCTCCTTTACCGGTGAAGTAGACGTGCTGGACACCTGGATGGACTCCTCGATCTCGGTCCTGAACGTGACCGGCTGGGACGGCAGCGGCAAACCGAAGATCTTCCCCGCCCAGATCCGGCCGCAGGGCCACGACATCATCCGGACCTGGGCGTTCTACACGATCCTGAGGTCCGTCGCCCTCACCGGTTCAAAACCATGGGAAGAGATCCTGGTCAACGGCATGGTGCTGGGCGAGGATGGGTTCAAGATGAGCAAGAGCCGGGGCAACATCATCGTCCCGGAAGAAATTCTGGAAAAATATGGTGCCGACGCCCTCCGGCAGTGGGGTGCCATGGGCGCTGCGACGGGCTCCGATATCATGTTCAACTGGAACGACGTCGTCGCCGCGTCCCGGTTCCAGACCAAGATGTGGAACATCGCCAAGTTCGCCCTGCTCCAGCTGGAGAAGGGGACATTCGACACGGACGCGCCGGTCACTGCCCTCGCCGACCGCTGGCTGCTCGTCCGGCTCTCGGACACCGTCCAGCAGGTGAGCGCGGCGATGGAGGCCTACCAGTTCGATGCTGCGCTCAAGGCGATCCGCGAGTTTGCCTGGGACGTGCTCGCGGACAATTACATCGAACTCGCCAAGGGACGTCTCTACCAGCAGGACGCCTCCCGGGCGAGCGCGTGTCTCGTGCTCCACACCGCATTCGACGCCCTGTGCCGGATGCTCGCACCGTTCACCCCCTACTTTGCCGAGGAGTGCTACTCCTATCTCAAAGGCGAGAGCGTGCATGCGCAGCCATGGGTCTCGTTCACGTTCGAGGACGAGGCGGCACGCAGAGAGGGCGATCTTCTCGTGAAGGTCGTGGCAGAAGTCCGAAAGTACAAGCACGATGCCGGCCTCGCGCTCAATGCCCCGCTGGGGAAAGTGACCATTTATGCCCCGCACACGGTCAATGATGAAGGCGATACCGGGCGTACGCTCAACGCCGATGTCCACTGGCGCATGGACACGGCAAAACTCGACCGGGTGATCTCCGACATCGAGTTCAACCGGAGCGTGGTCGGGCCTGTGTTCCGGAAGCAGGCCGGTGCGTTCATGGCCGCGGTCCGGGCGCTGTCGCCGGAGCAGCTGGCGAACCCGCCGAAGACGATTGTCCTTGACGGTGCCGAGGTGGCCGTCCCCGAGAATGCTTTCACGCCCAAATATTCCTACATGGAAGAGGGTGCGAAGGTAGACGTGATCACGGTCGGCGATGTGATCGTGACGATAGCAAAGAAGTAAATCTAAAAAATTTTCAATGCTGTTTTTTTTTAAAAATTCCGGGAAAAATTTTCCCGGGATCTTTCCAGAAATTTTTCGCCCGTGCCTCAGGATCGTATCGTGATCCCCCCGGCCAGGACCCCATTTCACCCGCCTCCTTGCTCTCCGACGGCGAAGGGTCGTTCCGACGTGAGAATCCGCCCATATTACGCTCCGTTCCCCAAAAGGGGCTCAAATTGAACCGCATATAATGCCCTCCGGAGCCTCATGAAGGCCATTTTTAGGGCATCTTTTTTGCTCAGGCGCCCTTTAGTCTGACAAAGGGTTTTTCACGAAAACTCACCCTGCTCTTAAAAACGCCATATCTGCTCCTTTTCGGCATTCCGGGCAATGATTATCCCCCGATGGAATCCGGGCGTTTTACGCGGTTTTCCAAAAATGCCCGGTTCGACAAACCGGGGATTTTGCGGGGTTTTCTGGGTCTGATTGGTTCATCAGAACCACCAAGAGGAGAATGCTGAGGGTCATCAGACCCGAAGCAAGAGAAGACCTTTAGGTCTTCGACTGAACTCGTAAGAGTTCTTCGAGATCTCAGGTGTCCCTGGATTGCATGCCCCCGGCTGATGAAGAATCGTGATGATCTGCCGGACCCTGTGTTCATGCGAATCCACCAGGAGTTTTGCCCCGAACAGGGGGGTGTCGGATCCCAAACGGAGCCCGATTTGAGCCCTGTTCCGGAATTCTGGGGAAACGGAGCCCGTAGAAGGCCCGGATTGGGAAGGTTGTCTATCCTGAAAACGAGGAGCCCGGAAGGAGGCTTTGAGGGGCGGTTTCCGACGTTGGGACCCGGTGACGGGAACCGGATTTTTTTTAATCCGGGCCGGAATTTTTTTCCTGAAAATTATTTCTGAAATTTTTTTTTGAAAAGAAAAACTCAAATAATTTTCCGGGAATTTTTTCTGTAAAAAAATTAAAAAAATTTCCAACTCAAAGGGATTTATTTTGCTGGATGCGCATGAAAATATTTGCACAAATTATTTTTTCCGCGCTACAAATTGTCTTATCATGAGAATTCAATTTTCCCCTGATTTTCTCAACGGGTCAGGACCTCCGGAAAGAAATGTATAAAAGCTGCAGTCCCACATCAATGTGCAGTATGACCGGTAAGAAACGCATCCTCTTTATCTGCACAGCAAATGCCGCCCGTTCGCAGATGGCGGAGGGTTACCTCCGGGCAAAGTACGGCGACAACTATGAAGTGTTCTCGGCCGGCACCCGCCCGTCTGGTCGGGTAGCTCCCCGCGCAATTGTTGTTATGCAGGAAATCGGAATTGACATATCCGGTCAATGGTCAAAGCCGCTCGATACTTTTAAAGGGGCTCCGTTCGATTGCGCCGTCACGCTCTGTGACAACGCCAACACCGTCTGCCCGGTAGTACCGGCCGCGAAAAAAACGATCCACCACGGGTTCCCCGATCCCCATCTCACCCCGGGCACTGATGAGGAGATCCTTGACGGTTACCGAAAGGTCAGGGACGCGATCTGTGCATGGATCGATCTGACCTTCGCGCACGGGTGCCCGTCGTAGAGAGCGCGTATTTTCGGTTCTGCTGTACCTGTGGGGTGCCTGCCTGGTCAGCATTACCAGGTACCTGTCCCATGAGCAGGACTACCGAGAAAGCGATCACCTTTGCAGTCACGTGACCGGGTGAGGTCTTTCGCGAAATGCTGATGCATCGGCAGTTGATGGGGAAATTTTAACGAGATAAAATATTAATTTTTAACGTCCTGCTTCACCGCTGGTGTTTCCTCGGGTATACCGAACAGGTGATCTACGCCAAGCGCAACATTCACCCAGCGTAATTCGCCGGTTGCCTCGATGAGGAGAAGTCCCATGAGAGTGAACGGGACCGCAAAGAGAATCCCGACCAGCCCCAGCAGCCATCCCCAGAAGATCACCGAGACAAGGACGAGCAGCGCCGGTATTTCGAATTTTCGTGCCGTCAGGTAGGACAGGACCGGGTGCTCAACAATAAAGTTGAGGAAACAGACTGCTGCAATGACAGCAACTGCGCCGGGAACACCAAACTGGAGCCATGCAAAGAAGATGGCCGGCACAGCGGCGATAATGAGCCCGAAATACGGAATGTACCCGAGCAGGAACGTAGAAACGCCCCAGAGGACCGCCCCGTGAACCCCGATGATGCCAAGGAAACTGCCGAATAACACGCCGTGGACGAAATTCGTCTCCGTCCTGACAACGAGAAAGTCAATGACATATCCGGTCATACGTTTGAGATTGTATAGGGCGTGCGATTCTTTGCCAAAGTGATCTTCAAGATGTGCGACCATGCGGGGTAGCTGGAGAAGCATGAAGAATGTCAGCAAACCTACGAAGAAGAGGAACGCGACAGCCTCCGCAAGGCTCATAACTCCTCCTGTCCCGATGGTGTAGATCTGTCCTATATCCAGAGCTGGCGGTTTACTGGCAATGGATGACAGGCCGAAGGGTGCGAGCATAGTTGTGAAATCGCTCATCCGTGTATTGAAATCCTGCTGGTATTGCGGGAGGTCAGTCATCAAGGTATGGACGGACAGGGCTGTCAGTCCGATGAACCCAAGGATAATGAGGCATGCGACAAGGCTGATGACCAGGGTTGCAGAGAGATCGGAGAGCCCCTTTTTCTTCAGCCAGAACAATCCCGGCGTTGCCAGCATGGTGATGATGATCGCCATCAGAAAAAGTGAGATGATATATGCAGTCGTCTTCGCTGCGATAATGATGATGAATATGAGCGCTATCACGAGAATTGAGCGCTCGACATGTGACATTTCGGTAGAGATCAAGGTTAATTCCTCCTCTGTTCCGGATCCAAAAAAATCGGTGATTGGCATTTAGATGTTCATTATCATTATGGTTCTGTTAAGTCATCGTGAGATCGAAGAAGTATGACTTCCCCAGAAGGAACCGGGATAGCCTCACATCCATGCGGGATCTTCACCGAGTTTAACGATGAGGAACAGGACTGATTAAAAAACCACCGGGTGTGTGCAGATATATAGGTTGGGAACATATCGGGGAATAAGGGTATATCTATTCACCCGGTTGAATCTCAGGAGGAACAGGTGACTGGAAAGATGACGAAGGACGGATCGGATGGACCGGACAGCCAGGATGACCGGTTCAATCTGTTCAGCAAGAACCGGATCGAAAACTTAATCGACGCGATCTACGCGTTTGCCATGACCCTGCTGGTCACGACGCTCGAGATCCCCAGCGCGACAAACCTTACCCGTTCGTTCACGGTCGACGCAGTCCTGCTCCACCTCCTCCCGGATTTCATCAATTACTTCATCGCGTTTATCCTGCTCGCTACGTTCTGGTGGATCAACCATGTCCGGTTCCACTACCTTCGCTCTACGGACAAGACCCTCATAATCATAAATGTCCTCACCCTCAGTTTCGTAGCACTGATTCCCTTCACGACCCACCTCGCCGGGTTCTTGCCGCTCAACTTCCATGCGGCAATTATTTTCGAACTCAACCTCTTCATCATCGGAATCCTGTCTGTCCTGCAATGGAGATACATGATCCACAATCCGCAGCTTGTAGCCGAACATATAGATCAAAAGAATCTCGCGGAAAACCAGGCAAAAACACTCGTATTCCCGGTCCTTTCCGTCGCGGGGATCGCCCTCGCCCTTCTCAGTATCCCCGGGAGTGCATTCGTCTATCTCCTCGTGCCGTTCTTTGTCTGGATCATCGGCAAGTGGTGGAGGAAGACGCGCCCGTAGCCAACGGCTGCGCGGCTTCTGGCCCGTGACGGGTGAAAAATTCCGGCGTAAATCTCACAAGAACAGGGAAAAAAATTATTTTTTCCGCTTCTTCTTTTTGGATTTCAGCTCCAGCCGGATCGCATCCGCAACGAACTGCGCGACCGTGTCCGGGGGGAGCATCGCATCCACGATCACGAAGCGGGACGGCTCGTTCCGGGCATATGCGAGATAATTGTTCTGCACCTTCTCCAGGGTCCCGCGCTTCTCGAAGTGCTCCCGCTCGGTGTCCGGCTTCAGCCGTTTGATCGCCTCATCGATCGGGAGCACGCAGAGGAACGTCCGGTCCGGCACGATCGACCAGCCGTTGTGCATGGCCCGCAGCCACCGCTCCGGCTCCGGGATAATGCCCTGCAGTGTCACGGACTGGTAGGCATACCGGCTGTCGCTGTACCGGTCCGAGATAACCAGTTTTCCCTCGGCAAGCGCAGGGCGGACAACCGTAGCGAGATGTGCGGCATGGTCGGCGACAAAAAGGGTCGCTTCCGTCACCGGGTCGATCTGCTCGGCCACCGCCCGGCGCACGACATCCCCGACCCAGGTCGCCCCGGGCTCCCGGGTGAAGACCGGCCCGAGGTCTGCAAGCAGGTCCTGCAATGCGGCATGGAGCGTACTCTTCCCGCTCCCGTCGATTCCCTCAAGCGTTACCAGCAACAGCTTCCCCTCCGTATCCAGTCGAGCGGAACGGTGCCGTGGTGCAGCGCGGTGGCGATGATCGCCCCGTCGAATCCTGCTTCGCTGAGTACCCGCAGATCGTTAACAGAGGCTACACCTCCGCCATACAGGAGCTTCCGGTGGTATGCAGCCCGCATGTTTTCCAGCATCTCCCTGTCAATACCGGTCTCCGTTCCCACGGCACCGAGGTTGAGGACGATGCAGCCGTCGAACTTCCACCCGTTTGCCTGCCGGAGTACCTTCACGGGGTCAAGGCCGGAGGGTATGACCGATCCGTCTCTGATGTCAAGGCTCAAAAAACCACCGCCGTACCGCGAGAGCTCGTCCCCCCCGTCTCGGTACCAACGACATTCACGATATGGTAACCGTCGAGCATATCGTCCGGCGCCCTGCACCCCCGGTCAACATAACAGCGGCTCGCAAGCGATGCGCACCGCCGGATGATCGTGTCGTGCGCCCCGGTGCCTTCGATGCGGTCGAGGTCAGCGATATAGATGGAACGCGGCCGGATCGCTCTGACAAAACCCACCGGTTCTGCCGTCGGGGAACATCCCCAGTCGAGCGGTTTATAGCTCGCACGCTGCCCGGATTTACCGTGAACAACCAGATTATGCCGCAAATCCATTGCCAGAACCAGTTCCATAGGCGAACGCAATCACTATTAGGATAAAAGATCATTAAACTTTATGCAATTGTTGGTCAGCCCAAGCTCCATCGAAGAGGCAAGGCACTCCGCTGCCGCTGACATCATCGACGTCAAGAAACCGTCCGAAGGTTCGCTCGGCGCAAACTTCCCCTGGGTGATCCGCGAGATCAAGGAGTTTGCACAAAAGCCGGTGAGCGCGGCGATCGGTGACTTCGATTACAAACCGGGAGGGTCGCTCTGGCTGCGTACGGGGCAGCCTGCGCAGGGGCTGACTACGTGAAGATCGGGCTCGCATTTGAAGGGAGCGACCATGCACGCGATCTCATCTCCGCAGTTGTACGGGCAGTAAAAGAAGAGTTCCCGAAAAAGTATGTCGTGATCGCCGCGTACTCGGACTATGCCCGCATGCATTCGATATCGCCCTTCGAGATGGCCCCGATCGCCGCGGAGTGCGGGGCCGACCTTGCGATGGTCGATACCGGTATCAAGGACCGGCAGAGCACCTTTGCCTTCATGGACGAGAAGACACTCCGATCCTTCACGGACGGGAACAGGGAACTCGGCCTCGGGACTGCACTTGCCGGCGCCTTCAGGTTCGAGGACATCGATGCGCTCAAGCGGATCAACCCGGATATCATCGGCGTACGGGGAATGGTCTGCGGCGGTGACCGGAATGCAACCGTCAGGGAAGATTTGATCAAGACCGCACTTGCGATGATCAGGTGATGTATGTTTGTCGAAAAACTGGATGTACCACTCTCGTTGACCTTTGATGACGTCCTGCTCGAACCCCAGGCGTCGTGGCTCGAGCCGGCCGAGACCGACACGCGCTCGAGGTTTACGAAAAATATCAGGGTAAATATCCCGCTGGTATCGGCGGCCATGGATACGGTGACCGAAGCAAACATGGCGGTCGCCCTCGCCCGCGAGGGAGGGATCGGGGTTATCCACCGGAACATGACAGCCGAGCGCGAGCTGCAGGAAGTCATTGCCGTCAAACAGGCCGAAGAACTGATCGAGCGCGACGTCCTGTTCGTCGAAGATACCGCTACGGTCTCGGATGCGGAGCAGCTGATGCACAAATACAGCATCGGCGGGGTACCGGTCGTTGACAATGGGAAGATCATCGGTATTGTCAGACCGGCGTGACGTACGGGCGATTGTCCAGAAGCGCGGCGATGAGAAGATCACGACGATCATGACGAAAAAGCCGATCGTGGCAAACGAGGACATCACCGCGGAAAAAGCACTCGAGATCATGTATACGAACAAGGTCGAACGCCTTCCCGTAGTGAACGGGAAAAGGAAACTGGTAGGCATCATCACGATGCAGGATATCCTGGAAAAACGCCAGTACCCGCTCGCGTCCCGGGATGCAAAGGGCAACCTCCGCGTAGCGGCAGCGGTCGGCCCGTTCGATTTTGCGCGAGCAGAACTCCTCGACCAGAATGGAGTGGATGCACTGGTCGTTGACTGCGCCCACGGCCACAACATGAAGGTCGTGGCAGCGGTGACGGAGATCAAGGGGAGCGTCAGGGCCGATGTGGTGGCCGGGAACATCGCGACAAAAGAAGCGGCCGTGGCGCTGCTGGGTGCCGGAGTCGACGGGATCAAGGTCGGCATCGGGCCGGGTTCGATCTGCACGACCCGCATCGTCGCCGGGACCGGCGTACCGCAGATCACGGCAGTCTCGCAGGTCGCGGACGTGGCACGGGATGCCGACGTCCCGATCGTCTCCGACGGCGGCGTCCGGTTCAGCGGCGACGTGGCAAAGGCGATCGCTGCCGGGGCCGACACGGTCATGATGGGCAGCATGTTTGCCGGCACGGATGAATCCCCGGGCAAGGTGATCACGATGAAAGGCCGGCGGTACAAGCAGTACCGCGGCATGGGATCGCTGGGCGTCATGAGCACCGGGCAGTCCAGCGACCGGTACTTCCAGAAGTGGGATATCGGCAGCACGAAGTTCGTGCCCGAAGGTGTCGAGGGGGTCACCCCGTACGTGGGCCATGTGGGGGAGGTCATCTACCAGCTGGTGGGCGGGCTCAAGTCGGCGATGGGATACACGGGCTCGAAGACGATCCCGGAGATGCACGTGAAGGCCCGGTTCGTCCGGATCACCAATGCCGGCATGACCGAGAGCCACCCCCACAACATCATGATCACGGACGAAGCGCCCAACTACCGGCTCTTCGAATAATACTTTTTTTTAGCTCTGTTGAAACCCCTTTTTCATTCTCATGCTGTCGGAATCTGCTGCATATAATGAGGGTGACCCCCTCTCTAATGTCGAAGAACCTGCCGGTTCTTCTCCAGCCTGCTCTTCCCTACGGGAACAGCAATCTCCCCGGAGGGGGAGGCAGCCCAAGGGGGGTATCCCCTTGACCCTATGAGTGGTTCATGAGAACCACGAAGAGGAGAAGGGAGGCATCAGCCGACCTTCGACCATATCTGAATTTCATCGGAATTCTTCGACTGAGCGTTAAGTCGAAGAACCTACCGGTTCTTCTCCCGCCTCACCTTGCATGCCGCAAGGTTCGTCGCCCCCGAGAGCGACTGCTTGTTATTCTGAGGATTTCAACTGAGTCTTTTTTTCACAATCTTTATCCCCCCTCCATGCGTCAGTCCTTGTGTGGACATTTTCATCCTGCGGCACGGGAAGGCCGAAGATGCCCGGCCGGGCACGGGCGATGCAGGCCGCCGGCTGACAAAAAAAGGGCGCGATGAGATCCTCGCAGTCGCACACGGGATCGCGGCACAGGAAATTCAGTTTGACCTGATAGCGGCAAGCCCGCTTGCCCGGGCGCAGGAGACGGCAGCGGTTGTCGCGGATCTACTCCGGGCCCGGGAGAAGCTGGTGAACTGGAAGGTCCTGCTGCCGGGCGGGGATCCCGATACGGTCTGCCGGGAGATCGGCCGGCATACGGCTGTTTCCGCAATCCTGCTGGTAGGACACGAACCATTGCTCTCATCACTCATCAGCTATATCATTGCCGGGGATACGAATGCCTGCGTTGCCATGTCAAAAGGTGCGATGGCGAAGATCCGTAATTTCTCGTGTGAGGGGCGACCGACCGGGGAACTGCACTGGCTCCTGACGGCAAAGCAGATGGCAGGGCTGAAATAACCGGGGATCCCGGACCCGGTCAGAGCAGGAAAAGCCCGCATTCTTAATAATCTTTCCGGTCATGCCCGTTCCATGGTTGAACCTCGTGGTGCGACCATGGCACCCGGCATATTGTACGAATTTAAGTGCAGCGGAACCCGACTCTCTGATCAGAGTGTGCGTCCCTCACGAAGGGATGCGAAAGACACTCTTATCCGTCTATACCCGCATACGGCCCCGTGAGGTATTCACCGGCTCACTTTCCCCGGGGGATCCTCACCGGCCGGCGTCATTGCCGGTGACGGATAGCCAGGAGACATTCGGACCGCTGCAATGATGGCACCCCTGGGGTGCCTTCAAAGGCAGCGGCCGGGAGACCATGCGATGACCACGAACAACGACCATGCACCAGGACAAAACTCTCATCCTGCCCGGAACCCCGGCACACGTGCCGGTCCGTACAGGATGCCGGGCAGGGGGATGGATCCGGGATATTGGAATGAGCGAGAACTGGCGCGCGACCACGGTCGTCCGGCGCCACCGCGACCGGGCCACGGCACCCTCATCCTTCTAAAACGCCGGTCCCCCGCACACGGGAACCGGAAGTTCACCTCATCCTCACCCGTCATGCCGGGATACTGCCCGGCATGATCTCGCTTCTTCCCCGGAAAAGACGGCAAAACCGGATTTTGCGAATGCACCGGCGTTTACCGGATCTTCGTCCCCGGCTCCACCGGCTTCAGCGGCGTGAGGAGCGAGGCCGCATCGCCCGCAGCGAGGATCATCCCGTTGCTCTCGACGCCGAAGATCGTTGCCGGGGCAAGGTTGACCACCACCACCACGTCCTTTCCCACCATCTCTTCCGGCGTGTAGAACTGCTGCATGCCGGCAACGATCTGGCGCTTCTCGCTCCCAAGGTCCACCTGGAGTTTCAGGAGCTTGCTCGACTTCGGTACCGGTTCGGCAGAGAGGACCCTGCCGGTCCTGATCTCCAGTTTCTGGAATTCCTCGAATGATACGGTCGGTGTCTTTTCCATCTTTTTGTTCGCCTCTGAAACGCGTTTCCGGAGCAGGGCATCGAGCTCCGCAAGCTGGGCATCCTCCATCTTCACAAAGAGCGGGACCGGGGGCTTGATGCAGGCCTCGGGCACCGGGTACGTGGCATCGCTGACCGGGTGTTGTGCCACGGTGTCGTAGTACCCGAGCTGCTTCCAGCACCGTTCAGCGGTATCCGGCATCACCGGCTCGATGAGGAGGGCGAGGGCTTTTGCGATCTGGACGCAGTTCTTGACCACCTGCGCTGCTGCCGCACGGTCGGTCCTGATCAGCTTCCACGGGGCATTGGTCTGGATATAGGTGTTCCCGAATGCGGCGAGCCCCATGATCGCGTCGACCGCACCCTTGAACTCGTAGTCCCGCATGAACTGGTCCACCGTCGCGAGGCTCTTTTCGATCTCGGCCATGATCGCGGGATCGACCGGGCCGGGCGGGATGCCTTCGAACTCCTTCTGGGCAAAGTAGAGCGTGCGGTACACGAAGTTGCCGAAGATGTTGACCACCTCGTTGTTGATCCGCTCCCCGAACACTTTCCACGAGAAGTTCAGTTCCTTGGTATGGCTCGTGTAGGCGAGCAGGTAATACCGGAGGTAGTCGGCGGGCAGTCCCTTGTCGAGATAATCGTCGTTGGTCCAGACCACGTAGCCCCGGGACTTGGAGAACTTGTGGTCGTCGACCTTGACCATCCCGCTCGCTACGATCGCGTGCGGGACGCCATAGCCGGCTCCCTTGAGCAGCGCAGGCCAGAAGATCGAGTGGTGGTAGATGATGTCGCCGCCGATAAAATGCGTGACCCGGTTCTCGCCGCACCAGTAGCGCTTCCAGTCCTTCCCGTTCTTCTCTGCCCATTCCTCGGTGAAGGCGATGTATCCGATCGGGGCATCGACCCAGACATAGACCACGAGGTCGTCGCGGCCCGGGAACTTCACGCCCCATTCGAGCGTGCGGGTGATGCACCAGTCATGGAGCTCTTCCCGGATCCACCCGATCGCGTAATTCTTCGCATTGATCGTGCCCCGGACATTGTCGAGGAACGGCAGGAGGAAGTCCCGGAACTCCGAGAGCCGGAAGAAGAAATGTTCCTGGTCGCGGAACTCCGCCTTCGTGCCGCAGACCTTGCAGACCGGGTCTTTGATCTCACCGGGTTCGAGGTGCTTGCCGCAACCCTGGTCGCACTCGTCTCCCCGTGCCGGCTTGCCGCAGTGGGGGCAGACCCCTTCCACGTACCGGTCCGGCAGGAACCGCCTGCACTTCGTGCAGTAGGCCTGGTGCACGATCTGCTTGTAGATGTAGCCGTTCTTCTCGAGCTCGGAGACAATCGCCCGGGTCCGGTGGTGGGTGGCCGGGTCGTCGGTCATCCCGAACCGGTCGAACATGACCCCCATCCGCCGGAACGTCTCGTCGAAATGCTTGTGATAGCGTTCCGAGAGCGCCCGGGGCGAGATACCGGCTTCCTCTGCTGAGACCACGATCGGCGTCCCGTGGTTGTCCGAACCGCAGACGAAGACCACCTCTTCGCCGGACCGCCGCATGTAGCGGACGTACGCGTCGGCGGGGACGTACGTTCGCAGGTGACCTAAATGGCAGGGGCCGTTCGTGTACGGCAGCCCGCAGGTGACGAGCAGCGGTGGCGGGTTCATCAGTACTTTTTAGATGCTTATGAGTAATAAGATCTCTACTATATGGTGAAACGGCTGAAACTGCCAACGCGGGGATTCGGGGCGGAGCCCGGGCAGCCGGATGTGGCAGCGCTCGCGGAATGGGTTACGGAACAAAGGGGCAGGGCCGCGGATATCGTCACGTACCTGCTCGACCAGTCGCTCGCCCCCCAGGTCTCGGCAGGGATCGGGATCCCCTGTGCCGGCGGGAAATTTTACGCCCGGCGCATCCGTGACTGCCTCCGGGGGGTCGATGATGGCCGGATCATGGACGACCTCCATTTCGACCACGCCCCGTTTGTGGAGGATGCCGCCGGTATTGTCGTGCAGAAGAGAGGGGCCTGGTGTGCTGTTCCCGCACCCCACCTGCTCGGCCTCACCGACCGTTATTACCAGGACGAGGACGAGCACAGGGACGCGATCCATTCCCTGTATCAGGATCTCATGCGTACCATGCGGGACACCGGTGTTGCCGGACACGTCCTGATTGCAGATGCAATGGACGAGCGGGAAGTGCAGGCCCTTGCCCGGAAAAATGTCTTCTTCTTCCAGCCATCGCCTACCCGGCAGGACCTCAGGATCCTCCTTGAGCGGCAGCGGCATGTCGCGATCAGCAGGGAGCAGCTCCCCACGATCTTCGAGATGAGGGGCGAATACGACGTTTCACGGATCATCCTCATCGATCCCGACCGGGGATCCGTATTTCTCGCCCTCTCGCATCTCGACCCGGACCAGGTCAGTGCGGGAGGATATTGCGTGAAGGACTGCGGGGAGTACTGGAAAGACCTTGTTGCGGCTGCGGTATACGAGCGCTGATCCGTTTTTCGGGATTCTTCTCCATGGTTTGGAGTTTTGCGGAGGAAAAAAATAATATGGGCGGGTAGTATGACAACTGGCGGGGGGATTACTGCTCTTCAGCGATCCTGACGAATTCCTTAAAATGCCGGCTCTTTCTGAGGAGCCACCACGTGAACCGTTCGACCACCGAGAAATTGAACGAGCCGCCCGCAGCGTTCGGGTGCCCCCCGCCGCCGAATACGCGGGCGATGAGGTGGCTGATGGGCGGGACCGAGCGGATCGAGAACTTCCCGTCCCTCCCGATGATCACTTCGATGTCGGTCTTCTGCCTGTCACGGATGAAATGGGCAGTCTCGCTCGGGTACCCGTAGAGAGGGGCGAACGCGATCCGGTATTTCGTGCCGGTGAACGTGGCCTGTCTCAGGCTCTTCTGCATCATCGCCTCCATCTCGGACCTGATCTCGCTGTACTCGCGTTCGATCACCTCATCGCTGAACACGCCACGGACAAGGCAGTCCCGGACATGGTCCCGGTTCGCCTTCCGCTGGAGCACCTGCCCGAGAACCGCGGAACGGGGATCGGCCTGTTTCCAGAGATCGTAATCGCACACTACCCGTGCAACTTCCCCGGCAACCGGGTCCTCCGGGAGGAGGTCGCGGGCGACGATGCCGGTCCCGCAGGATGATGTATCGATCCGGAGCAGCGACACTGCCTTTTCGATTCTCCTGACCTCCTCTTCGCGCCAGCGGTGGTGGTCCCGCCACTCAACCGTCCAGCCGTTCTTCCGGGCCTTTACCGCTATGGACTCTGCATCCTGGTGGTACCCGAGGTCCGAGATCGAGAGGAGGTCCCCCCTGCCTTCGCGGGAGGCGACAAGGGAGAAGAGGGAAGAAAATTTTCCCACCGAACTCCAGATGGTGAATACGCCGTCTTTGCCAAACTTCATCCTGTGCACGGCATCCGCCCCCACGGCGTCCAGATCGTTGTGGGTCAGGTGGACGACATGTGCTGTGCGGCTTTTTACGGCATTTGCAAGCCCTGAGTCTTCCCTGCTGGCATCCGCAAGCGGCATTGTTTAATACTGTCATGCCGGCGTATAAAAAAGAACGGTCAGGAAGAGCAGGACCGCGGGGGGAACAGATCATTTATTAGTCAAAAGTGACAACATTTGTATTCCTGCCCTAGTAGCTCAGCCCGGGAGAGCGCCAGACTGAAGATCTGGTTGTCGCCTGTTCAAATCAGGCCTGGGGCACTGTTTTGTTTTCCTGAACCTGACATTCCGGCATATCACCGGGGCAGCACGGTCAGGATTACAAAAAATGTATTATTACCCTTCACAAACGATGATCGGTACGATTCCCTTCGGGTTCTCCGGCTCATGATCGCGGGTACCGGGGCGAACGTGCAGGAGGCAATGGTATAATGGACTTCATGCTTGCTCTCGTCAGCATTGCCGTTATCTCGATCCTCCTCCTCTATGTCGGCCAGATATTCAGGCTCCCGAGCATTGTCAGTTTTCTGGTCATCGGCATGCTGGCCGGGCCCTATGGTTTAGCGATCATCACCAACCAGACGATGATCGAGACCTTCGGAGGGATCGGGATCATCCTCCTGCTCTTCACGATCGGGCTCGAGTTCTCGTTCGACAAGCTCCTCAAGTCATGGCGGATCGTCATCATCGGGGGGCTTGCCCAGCTCTGCACCACGATCGTAGCCATTACCTTTGTTGCCTATGCCCTCCATGTGCCCTTCCGGGGTGCGGTCTTCTTCGGCTTCATCATTTCCCTGTCCAGTACGGCGATCGTGATGAAGATCCTCCAGGAGCGACGGGAAGTCGACACCCTGCAGGGGCGGACACTCCTCGGGATCCTGCTCTTCCAGGACCTGGCCATCATCCCGATGATCCTCATCGCCCCTCTGTTCATGGGCACCGGCGGCCCTGACCTGAACGATCTTCCGCTCCAGGTCGGGAAGGTGGCCGCCATCCTGCTGGTCATCATCGTCCTCGCCCGCTGGGTCATCCCGGGGCTCCTCTACCGCGTCACTCTCCAGAAGAGCCGCGAGCTCTTCTTCATCACCATTGCCGGCATCTGCATCATCGTCGCGTGGCTCACGAACCAGGCAGGGCTCTCGTTCACGCTCGGGGCTTTTGTTGCCGGCCTGATCATCGGGGAATCCGATTACAACATCGATGCGCTGAGCCACATCATCCCGTTCCGGGACGTCTTTGCCAGCATCTTTTTCCTCTCCATCGGCATGCTGCTCAACACGCAGAGCATCCTTGGTGATACCGCCTTCATCTTCCTGATCCTGCTGATCGTCACCCTCATCATCGGGATCAAGTGCCTGACCGGCGCATTCGCTTCCGCTTCACTCGGCATGCCCGCACGGATCAGCATCTTTACCGGGTTTGCCCTCTGCCAGGTCGGCGAGTTCTCGTTCGTCCTCGCAAAAACCGGCCTGGACTCCGGTTTTATCCCGGACCAGGTGTACCAGATCTTCCTTGCATCCGCCATCATCACGATGGCCCTGACCCCCTTCGCGATGAACGCTGCCCCCCGGGCGATCGAGATCTTCTACCGGGTGATGCCCCGGCGTACCAGGAGGGATTCGCCCGGCAGCCCTGCAGGCGGTGCACCTCAGCAGGCACTCACGGATCATATCATCATCGCAGGCTATGGCATCACCGGAAGGAGCGTGGCACGGGCCGCGGAGATCACCGGCATTCCCTATATGGCCATAGAGCTGAACCCCGACATCATCCGGAGGGAGAAATCTGCCCGCCGTCCGCTCTTTATCTTCGGGGACGCCGCACAGGAAGAAGTGCTCGAATATGCCGGCATCCGCAATGCCCGGGCCCTTGTGGTCGTGGTCTCCGACCAGGAAGCGGTCCCCCGTATCGTCCACAAGGCGCGGAGTATGTCAAAGGACCTGTATATCATCGCGCGCACCCAGCACATCCGTCACGCGCAGTACCTGCTGGACCTCGGCGCGGATGAGGTCGTCTCGGAGGAGTTCGAAGCAGCGAGGGAGATATTCACCCGGGCACTGAAAAAATACCAGCTGCCGGAACCGGAGATTGCGAAGATCGTCACAAAACTCCAGAACTGGGGCTATGCCAAGTTCATCAAGAACAGTGACAGCGGCCGGACAATCCCCGGCATGGACACGGTCCTGCTCTCGATGCGGATCCACATGCTCAACGTAGGGCCGGGTTCGTTCGCGGACGGGAAGACCATTGCCGAACTGGATCTCAGGAACCGGTATGGCATCGCCGACATCGGCCTCCGCAGGGACAACGCGACAACGAGCATGCCTGAGAGCAGCACCCGTTTGCACGGAGGGGATGCACTCCTGATCTTTTCAACCGACCAGACCGCTACGGAGATCGCCCGCCTCTTCGCAACACCCCAGGACGATTAACGCCATTTTGCAGAGACGCGACATTCCCTGTCCCACGCGGTTCCGGCCTGCCCTGCACCACACTTATCATATCTGGTGCAGATGAAGGAAAAAAATAAGGCTTCACCCCCCCTTTTCCTTGTATATGCGACGGGCGGATGTGGTGCATGGGCGGGGAATACGAGCGGGCATACCGCGATGCTTCCACAGATCCTGAGGGGTTCTGGGGGAAGGCCGCGGAAAAGGTCCACTGGTACAGGAAATACGACACGGTCCTCAACCGGGACAACCCGCCATTCTTCCGCTGGTTTGAGGGGGGATCCTCAACTCATGTTACCATGCGCTCGATTACCATGTGGAGAACGGGAAAAAAGACGACATTGCCCTGATCTTCGACAGCCCGGTCACCTCCACCGTGAAAAAATACAGTTACGGCACGCTCCTGGGCCTTGTCTCGCGGTGTGCCGGCGGGTTGCTGGAACTCGGGGTGGAAAAAGGGGACCGGGTGGTCATCTATATGCCGATGATCCCGGAGGCAGTGATCGCCATGCTCGCATGTGCACGGATCGGTGCAGTCCATTCCGTGGTCTTCGGCGGTTTTGCCGCAAGGGAACTTGCGACCCGGATCGAGGACGCGCAGCCCCGCGTGATCATCTCAGCTTCCTGCGGGATCGAAGTGAAACGGATCATCCCCTACAAGCCCCTGCTCGATACGGCGGTCGATCTCTGCACCCATCAACCGGCTGCGTGCGTGATCGTCCAGCGCCCGCAGTCGCCCTCGCCGCTGAAAGACGGCCGGGACATCGCATGGGACACCCTCCTGCAGGCTGCACCGGCAGGGTGCGTTCCGGTAGCAGCAACGGACCCGCTCTACCTCCTCTACACATCGGGGACTACCGGAAAGCCCAAGGGGGTGCTCCGGGATAATGGCGGTCACCTCGTTGCCCTGCTCTGGAGCATGCAGTACATCTATGGTATGCAGCCCGGCGAGGTCTTCTGGGCAGCTTCCGATATCGGCTGGGTGGTCGGGCATTCCTACATTGTCTACGGCCCGCTCTTCCATGGCTGCACGACCATCCTCTACGAGGGAAAATCCGTCGGCACCCCGGACCCGGGGCCTTCTGGCGGGTCATTGCACAGCATCGCGTGTCAGTCCTGTTCTGCGCCCCCACCGCATTCCGCGCCATCCGCAAGGAAGACCCGGACGGGAGCCAGATCGGGAAATACGATCTCTCAGGCTTCCGGATGCTCTTCCTTGCGGGAGAGCGCTGCGACCCGGACACGCTCCTCTGGGCGCAGTCCCGGCTCGGGGTCCCGATCATCGACCACTGGTGGCAGACCGAGACCGGGTGGTCGATCGGGGCGAACTGTGCAGGGCTCGAACTGTTGCCGGTAAAACCCGGTTCCTGCACGAAACCGGTACCGGGATACGATGTCCACGTGCTGGATGCGGAGGGCAGGGAGGTGCCCCGCGGGGAGACCGGAAATGTTGTCGTGAAACTGCCCCTCCCCCCGGGCTGTTTTGTCACGCTCTACCACAATGATGCAGATTTCGTGAAGACCTACTTCACTGCCTACCGGGGATATTACCTCACCTCCGATGCCGGGTTCATCGATGACGACGGGTATCTCTGGATCATGGGAAGGACCGACGACATCATCAATATCGCAGGCCACCGCCTCTCCACCGGCGCGATGGAAGAGGTGCTGGCAACACACCCCGATGTGGCCGAATGTGCAGTGGCCGGTGTCCATGACCCGGTAAAAGGAGAGGTGCCGCTGGGGTTCGTTGTCGTAAAAGCCGGCGTTGCCAGGACCCAGGAGCAGCTGGAACCGGAACTGATCGGGCTGGTCCGGCAGAAGATCGGGCCGATCGCGTCCTTCAAGGCAGCTGCGGTCGTCAGGCGCCTGCCCAAGACACGGTCCGGAAAGATCCTGCGGGGCACCATCAAGAAGATCGCAGACGGGGTCCCCTATACCGTGCCGGCAACGATCGACGACCCGGCGATCCTCGACGAGATTGCTGATACGCTGCGGGGCATGGGTTATCCCAAAGGGTAATCAGACATGCGATAAAAAGATCAGTCACGGCGGCGATAGCATATACCGGGATAACATGCAACCGGTCATTCTTCGTCCCGTCTCTCCGTTCGATTTTTCCCTTACTGCGGCAATTTTCTCCCGCGGCGACCCCGGGATCCGGCTCTACCGCGACGGCGTCTTCCGGCAGGCGCTGGATATCGGCGGCATTCCCCTGCTTGTCGAGGTACGTTCCGGGGGCACGACCGGGCTGCCGGCATTATCCGTGGCAATCAAAGGTGACCATATCGTAACCGCCCGGATAAAAAAGGAGGCCGGTGACGTGATCTCGCGCATATTCAGTACCGGCGATGACCTGTCGCCATTTTATCGCGCCATGGAAACGGACCCGGTGATGGCAGGCCTGGTCCGGCAGCTCTGCGGGCTGCGGGCCCCTTCGACACCCACCGTCTTTGAGGCCCTCGTGGATTCCATTATCGAGCAGCAGATCTCCCTGCACGTTGCACAGGGCATTGAACACCGGCTCATCCGCGCACGGGGGAAGGAGGTCCATGCAGACGGTGAGATGTACTATTGCTACCCGGATGCACAGGCCCTTGCGGCGACTCCCGATGCCATGTTCCGGACCTTGGGCCTCACGGTCCGCAAGGGGGAGTACATCCGCGGGATCTCGGAGCAGATCCTTGCCGGGGATCTCGATCCGGAGGCATTCCGGGATGAGCCGGACACGGGATCGGTCATCAGTGAGATGGTGAAAATCCGGGGTATTGGCCGGTGGACTGCCGAGCTCACCGTCCTCCGGGGACTGCACCGCCCGGATGCGTTTCCCGCTGATGACGTGGGTGTCCGCCGGTTCATCTCGCAGTATTACTATGGCGGAAAGAAGATCACGGCAGCAGAGGCACGGGACTTTGCAGAGCGCTGGGGTGCATGGAAGGGGTTTGCCGCATACTATCTCGAGGTGGCAGGGCTGCTGGAAAAAAGTGTCCTGCCGCCCTGATCAAACCGTATCCCGGGATGGGACCGGGATCACCGTTGTCCCCGGCATATGCACCGGCGGTCAGTCCCCGGCGTGTATCTCCCAGAGCGTAAGCCGGTACTTTTTCCCTTCCCGTGTATACATGGCAGTTACGGTAAAATCACCCTCGATCCGTTTTCCGTTCGCGGTGAGTGCTTCGTGGCACGGGTAGCTGATCACCGCGGTGCCATCCCCCGGGATCCGGATTGCGGGCTCGCCGATCGTAAACCCGTGCAGGGTAAGGGACGGGAATAACCGGTCGAGCAGACCGGTTTTGTCAAACCGGCCGAAACTGTTGATCTCCACGAAGTCCGGAGAGAGCAGGGCATCAAGCGCCCGCCGGTCTCTCCGGAGCCATGCATCTGCCCGGGCATGCTCCAGCACGAGGAGCAGGTTTTTGAGCTGCCCGGGATCCATATCGGAGGGTATTGTATCGGACATTTCAGCTCAGGCACTCCTGGATGATATCGGTGATGGCTGCCGGAGATGGCAGGCAGTCCCTAATACCAATGCTTGGGTACTGCCGGGTAATTAAATCGTCGTGGCGCAATCCCGGCACAACAAAAAATTTAACCTGCGATGATAACGTTCTGGTACTGAATGTACGGGGCGTTTGCAGTATGGGACTGTTCGATGATCTGGGCAAGGCGATGAAAAAGGTGGAGGATGAGATCAACAAGGCCGAACTGGACAAACAGGTAAAGGACCTCGGCCAGGAAATGAACCGGACGGGCCACGAGCTCTCGGCCGAAATTAAAAAGGCACAGGACCCCTCATCCCAGAAAGCCACGGTACCGGCTCGGCTTCCGCCGGCAGCGCCGGCGCCCGTCTGCCGCACCCCGGCTATGCAAAGATCACGGCATGGGTGAAAAGGACCCAGGGCAGCCGGATCAGCCAGATCTCCGATCCGCTCCGGAAAAAAACCGAACTTGAGCAGATGACTGCCGAGGCATGCTCGGGACTTTCGGAGAAGACAAGGAACGGGTTCCTCGCCTATCTCAAGAGCCAGAACTACGAGCAGCTCCTCAGATAATTCCCGATGACCGATCCCTGCCGCCATTTTTACCAGCACCATCCCCCGGATCTCTCCGCCATCACCGATCTCCCGCACCGTCACTTCCGCTTCCTTCTCCCGAGGGGGAGGTTCCTCAAGATCCGCGACCGCATCCGCGACGAAGCGACTCTCCGGAAGTGGCTTATCCGTTACCGGCCGTCCGATGTGTATTATTCAACCAGCTGCTGGCTTGTACCTGAGAACCTCGGGCGAAGGGAGAGGACACCGGTCTCGGACAACATCTTCCTCTCCTCCGATATCGTGTTCGATATCGACCGGTCGCCGTTCTCGCCTGTCTCTCTCGAGCAGGCGCGTGGAGATACGCTGAAGCTGCTGGATTTCTCCCGCGATCATCACCTCCCGGTAAAATACCTCGCATTCTCCGGCAGCAAAGGGTTCCACCTTGTGTGCAGGGACCTGTACCGGTATGACAACCCGGACCCGTTCGCCCGCGAAGACATGGCACGGGAAGTCAGGAAGATCTCATCTCGCGGGTCCGGGCTGAAGGGATCAATTCCGATGAGAAGATCACAGCCGATACGCGGAGATCCTCCGCGTGCCGGGCACCATCAATTCAAAGACCGGGTTTGCCTGCACCCTTCTTACCGCAGGCCAGCTGCAACAGCGGGCCCGCGAAATTCTTAAATATATTCCCCGGGTAAATCCTGGCATACCCTTGATCCCGCACGCGGGAGCTCGCTGGTGTTCATGATCGCCTCGACCAACCTGGTGGTCGAGCTCGGTCTGGTGATGCTGGTCCTGCTCGGCTGGCAGTTCGCCGCGGCGGAGTTCGTCGGGGGGCCGATCATGATCGCACTGCTGGCACTGGCCGGCGGGTTCGTGTTCACCCCCGAGCTGCTGCCGGCGGCGCGCACCCGGCTCGCCGGTGGGACCCGTGGCGGCCACGACCACGCGGCCGGAGCCGTGGTGTCCGAGGAGCGACAGGAGGAGCTCGAGGCCGAGCGGTGGGGCACCAAGCTGCGGTCGCCGGCCGCCTGGTCGGACGCCTCGAGCTACGCGGTGGCCGACGCCACCATGCTGCGCAAGGAGCTGCTGATCGGGTACACCGTGGCGGGCCTGCTCGCCGTCCTGGTCCCCGACCACCTGTGGAACGCGCTGTTCCTCCAGGGCCACGGCTTCTGGACGACGCTCGAGAACGCCATGGTCGGTCCGTTGATCGCGGTGGCCAGCTGGGTGTGCTCGATCGGCAACGTGCCGCTGGCCGCCGCGCTGTGGGGCGGTGGCATCAGCTTCGGCGGGGTGATCGCCTTCATCTTCGCCGACCTCATCGCCATGCCGCTGATCCTCGTCTACCGGAAGTTCTACGGCTGGCGCCTGACCGCTCCGGATCGTCGCCCTCTTCTACGTGCTGATGGTGGTGGCCGGACTGGCCACGGAGGGGATCTTCCGCGCTGCGGGTGCGGTTCCGGCCAACCATGCGGTCGGCATGCGTCCGACCCACGTCGCGTGGGACTACACGACATTCCTGAACCTGGTATTCCTCGTCGTGGCCGCCGTGGTGTGGTGGCTCGCCCGGCACCGCGAGCGCTTCGGCGGTGGGGTGGGCTACGCCATCGACCCCGTGTGCGGCATGCAGGTGCGCACCGGCCGACGCCCCGGCGCGTACCGGTCCACGCAGGGACGACGATGTGGTTCTGCTCCGACCGCTGCCGGGAGCGCTTCGAGGCCGACCCCGAGCGGTACCTGTCGGCGGACACCGTCGGCAGTCCGACGGGCCGGGGCGGCCGCCTCCGGTCAGCCCCGCCGTCGACCCGGTGTGCGGCATGACGGTCCGTCCCGGCGCACGCCGGTGCCCATCGCGTACACGAGGGTGTCGACCACTGGTTCTGTTGCGCGGGGTGCGCCGAGCGGTTCGACGCCGAGGCCGCACGACCGCGGGTTGACCGGCGCCGCCGGCCGGTCAGCCGTTCTTCAGCAACTGCGGCGAACGGGACGTCCTTGTCGTTGCCCGGCTCCTTCGGGAGCCCGAGCACGCGCTCGCCGATGATGTTGCGCTGGATCTGATCGGTGCCGCCGTAGATGGACGGCGCCTGGGCGTAGAGCGCGGAGCCGGTCACGCCGGGAAGGAACGGATTGCCGGTCGCCTCGTTGAGGGCGGCCTGGTCGGCGGAGTCGTAGGCGTGGAGCATGCCCTGGGCCCCGACGATGCGAAGTCCGAGGTCCCGGGTCAGGCGCATGACCGCGCTCATCGACAGCTTGGCGATGTTGGCCATGCCCGGGATGTCGCCGCCCGGCGGCCCGGGTCGCCTTGAGGCGCTCGGCGTTCAGACGGCCCAGCTCGTTCAGCGTGTAGAGCCGGACGAGGTCCTGGCGGATGAGCGGGTCGGCGTTCGTGCCGTTGCCCCGGGCCAGTCCGGTCAGGAGGTCGTCGCGACGGGACGGCCGGACACCGGAGCCGGCACGTGGCCCGGGCCGGTCGCCGGCGGTCGGGGCGAAGTCCCCCACCCGCCTGCCCAGGTTGCCGGCCACCGTGCCCGGCATGACGATCGTGCCCCGGCTCCCGCCGCCCGTGCCCAGGCCGGCCCGCTCGTGGCCGAGCGTGGTGTTGGCCACGGCCCATCCCTGGTTGCAGCCCGCCGATCAGGTTGTCGTCCGGCACCCGGGCATCGGTCAGGAACGTCTCGTTGAACATGGCGTGCCCGGTCATCTCGCGCAGCGGGCGCACCTCCACACCGGGTTGGTGCATGTCGATGGCGAAGTAGGAGATCCCCTGGTGCTTGGGCGCCTCGATCGACGTCCGGGCGATGAGCATGCCGTAGTCGGCGGTCTGGCCCAGCGAGGTCCACACCTTCTGGCCGTTCACGATCCACTCGTCACCGTCGCGTTCGGCACGGGTGGTCAGGCCGGCGAGGTCCGAGCCGGCGCCGGGCTCGCTGAACAGCTGGCACCACGACGCCTGCCCGGTGACGATGTCGCGCACCAGGGTGTCGATCTGCTCCGGGTGCCGCGGTCGGCAATGGTCGGTGCGGCGAGCAGCAGGCCGAGACCGTAGGGTGCGCCGACCGCGCCGAACGCGGCGATCTCATTGGTCACCTGGACGCCGACACTCCGGGCCACTCCCTTGCCGAAGGAGTCGGCGGGCAGGGTCGGTGCTGCCCAACCAGAGGTTCCGAGTCGCTCCCACCACTCGGCCACGGTCAGATCGGCGTCCCAGTTGTCACGCAGCCAGTCGCGCAGCTCGTCGAGCAGGTCATCGGTGTCGGTGGTCTCGGACAGCGTGTCGGTCACGGGTGCTCCCTCCGGGCGGTCGGCGCAGGTCAGCGCCGGGGCAACGCTAACGCCCCCTCCCGAAGGTGTCAGTTCCACTGTCCGAAGAGCCGGGGTGGGCGTCGCCGTGCGGGGACGGCACCCGCCCCCGCACGGCGCACGCCGGACGATCCGTCGGTAGCATCGGACGGGAACCACCGGAGACGACCTGAGGAGGGCACCATGCCCGCTGTCGACCGCTTTCCCATCGGGGCCCCATGCTGGGCCGACCTCTGGACGTCGGATGTCGAGGGCAGTCGCGCCTTCTATTCGGCGTTGTTCGGCTGGGAGGCCCAGGAGCCGAGTGAGGAGTTCGGCGGCTACTTCATGTTCCATCGGGACGGCGCGCCCATCGCCGGGGGGATGGGCGACATGGGGCCGGAAATGCCGGCGGACAATTCCTGGAAGGTCTACCTGTCGACCTCCGACATCGTCGGGTTGCACGACTCCCTGGCGTCCCTCGGAGCGGAGGCGCTGTCGTCGCCGATGCCGGTGGCGGACCTCGGGCAGAACCTGGTCTTCGCCGATCCGAACGGTGCCCGACTCGGTGCGTGGCAGCCGGGGACGTTCCCGGGGTTCGCGACGACGGAGGAGCACGGCGCGCCGAGCTGGTTCGAGCTGTTCACCCGGAACTACGGAGCCGCGCTCGACTTCTACCGCTCGGCGTTCGCCTGGCGGACCGAGGTCGAGGGGGACTCCGACGAGTTCCGCTACTCGACGCTGCGCCACCCCGACGACCCGGGACGACAGCTGGCCGGCGTGATGGACGCCTCCACGTTCCTGCCCGAGGGCGTCCCCGACCACTGGTCGATCTACTGGGACGTCGACGATGTCGACGCCACCGTGGCGCGGGCCGGGCAGTTGGGCGGCGCCCTGGTCGACGGGCCGATGGACACCCCGTACGGCCGTATGGCCACGGTGACCGACCCGACGGGGGCGCAGTTCAAATTGCGGACACCGCCGGCCTGACGGCTCCGCCACCGGTGGACCGGGCCGCTGCGTCAGGCCCGGGAGGCCCGACCCTCCCCTCGGGCGCGCACGTGTCCCCGGGCGTGCCACGCTGGTGGGCCCGTACACGTACCAGCAGCTGAGGTGACCCATGCCCATCGCCACCACCAACCCCGCCACCGGCAAGGTCGAGCAGACCTTCGAGGAGATCGCCGACGAGGAGGTCGAGCGCATCCTGGCCCTGGCCGCGTCTACCTTCCGGACGTACCGGACCACGACCTTCGCCGAGCGGGGCGGCTGGATGGTGGGGGCCGCCGAGATCCTGGAGACCGAGGTCGACAGGATCGCCACGATGATGACCACGGAGATGGGCAAGACCCTGGCCGCCGCCAAGGCGGAGGTGCTGAAGTGCGCCAAGGCGTGCCGCTACTTCGCCGAGCACGCCGAGTCCTTCCTGGTCGACGAGCCGGCCGACGCCTCGGCGGTGGGAGCGGCCGACGCCTATGCCGCCTGGCAGCCGCTCGGCCCGGTGCTCGCCGTGATGCCCTGGAACTTCCCGCTGTGGCAGGCCATGCGCTTCGCCGCCCCCGCGCTGATGGCCGGCAACGTCGGCCTGCTCAAGCACGCCTCCAACGTGCCGCAGTGCGCACTGTTCATGCAGGAGCTCTTCGAGCGGGCCGGTTTCCCCGCGGGCTGCTTCCAGACGTTGCTGATCGGTCGCGTCGAGGTGGAGGCCGTCATCCGTGACGACCGGGTCGTGGCGGTCACCCTCACCGGGTCCGGTCCCGCCGGCCAGGCGGTCGCCGCCGCCGCCGGCGATGCCATCAAGAAGTCGGTCCTCGAACTCGGCGGCAGTGACCCGTTCGTGGTGATGCCCTCGGCCGACCTGGCCCGGGCCGCAGTGGTGGCCACCACCGCCCGCACGCTCAACAACGGGCAGTCGTGCATCGCCGCCAAGCGGTTCATCGCCCACGCCGACGTCGCCGACGAGTTCGAGCGGTTGTTCGTCGGCCGAGATGGCGGCCCTCGTGGTGGGTGACCCGATGGACGACGGGACCGACCATCGGCCCGCTGGCCAACGCCCAGCAGCAGCAGGACATGGTCGACCTGGTGGCCGACGCCGTCGCCAAGGGGGCGACGGTCCTGTGCGGCGGGGCCGTGCCGGAGGGGCCGGGCTACTTCTACCCGCCGACCGTCCTCACGGGCATCACCCCCGAGATGCGCATCCACACCGAGGAGGCGTTCGGGCCCGGTGGCCACGCTGTACCGGGTCTCCGACATCGACGAGGCCGTCGAGCTGGCCAACGCCACCGAGTTCGGGCTCGGCGCCAACGCCTGGACGGAGGACGCCGACGAGCGGGCACGGTTCGTCGCGCGACCTCGAGGCCGGCATGGTCTTCATCAACGGCAACACCACCTCGTACAACGAGCTGCCGTTCGGGGGGATCAAGACGCTCGGGCTACGGACGCGAGCTGACGGCCCACGGCATCCGCGAGTTCTGCAACCTCAAGTCGGTCTGGGTCGGCGCCTGACCGCCTGGTCCTGCGGAACCCGGGGCCGGCGCAGGGGGAGCCGGTCGCGGAGCGATCACCCGGGGGTGGCTGCGGTGTCGACGAAGGGCATGCCGGCCTGCTCGTCCAGCGCGGCCCAGAACCGTCGCGCCCGACCGGGGCGACGGTCCGGCCCGTCCGCCGACCGCACCGCGTCGAGCCACTGTCGCGCCCGGGCGTCGGCCTCGGCGATGGCCGAGTCGGGGTCGGGCCGGTCGAGGATCCACCGGGCCTCGAGTCCGTCGCGATCGGCGGCGTAGGTGGCCAGCAGCCGCTCCGGGTCGGACAGGACGGCCCGATGCAGGAGTTCGTGGCGCCACCACCGGGTCTCCGGGTCGAACCGGTCGGTCGGCTCGGGCCCGAGGTCGAGGGGCCGGTCCACCGCGACGGGCAGGAAGATCCCCGTGCAGGGCGCCGCGGTGCCTGTCGCCCAGTGGCGGTGGCCTCCGTCGGCGCCGAGCTCGGCCACCCAGGACCCGGTGGTCTGCGACGTGGCCCGGATCCCCCCGCCGGCGTGCATGCAGGGCGCCCCCTTCGCTCCCATGAACGGTGCGAAGCGCGGGTTCGGGCCGCGGGCGCCGTGGGTGCGGAGCACCGACATCAGGTCGCCGACCGAGTCGGCCGGGCACGCCCCTGTCCGGGCGCGTGCGCTTCCGGGCCTGGGCGTACCACGTCCTGACACGGTCCCCGTGATCGGCGAAACCGGGGATCGTCAGCCCGTTGCTGATCGAGCGGACCCCGGAGGTGACGTGCTCGACGGCCCACAGCTCGCCGGCCGTCTCGACGACGAAGGCACCCGTCGGGTCGGCGACGAGGTAGCTGTTGTGGTACGTGAAGCCCGGGTCGACCAGGCTGCAACCGCCTCCCTGCCCGTGCCGGCCGAGCAGGTCGATGATGACGTCGACGGCTCCTTCGGCCGTCGTGGCGCGCTCGAGGCCCAGCCGCACGAGGTCCATGCCGAGCAGGCCCGTCGGGGCGTAGGGCTGGTCGGTGAACACCGCCTCGTTGCCGATCACCACGCCGTGCTCGTTGGCGCCCATCTCGGCTCCCCACATCCAGAAGGGCCGGGACAGGAGGACGGCGTGCGTGCGTCCGGACCTGGTCGATGACGATCCGGGTGCACCAGAGCCGGGTACCCGCCGGGTGGTCGCGGCGGGGCTGCCAGTCGAGGACCTGTGCCTCGTTGGGGTCCCGATCGCTGTTCTTGGCGAAGAGGACCCGTCCCGGACGGACGGCGACGAGGGTGTCGCACATGGGACGACCCTATCCAGCGGGGCGGGCCGGCGACGAGGTGACCCGACCGGTCCACACCCGGGGGGCGGTCGGCGCGTGGCAGAACCACGGAGAGGCGTCGGCGCGGCGGTAGCGTCGGACCGACCCGTCGTGGAGCCGCCGGTCGGCGCGAACGGCACGAGCAGGAGGAGTCACGGTATGGGCGCCAGCCACAGTCGGAGTGATGCATGGAGTCGGAGGTCCGTCGTCGGCGCGGTGGTGCTCGGGGCCGCGGCGGTGCTCGCTGCCTGCGGCAGCTCGTCGTCGTCCTCGACGACGACCAGCGGGGGCACGGCCACCACGTCGACCGGGGGGCACGGCGCCGCCAAGCTGGACGCGCTCGCCGGCGACGTGCAGTCGGCGCAGAAGTCGACGTTCAAGGCGGTCTACACCTCGACAAGTGGCGGCTCCACGTCGACGATCACCCTCGCCCAGTCACCACCCAGGCAGCTGTTCAGCGCCACCGACTCGTCGGGCTCGACCACCTCGCTGATCAACACCGGTACGACCACGTACTCGTGCTCGGGCGGCGGCAGCGGCTCCGCCGTGACCTGTACGTCCATCGGCGGCAAGACTCGCCGGAGCGGCGCTCACCGGCCTGGTCAACGTCTACAACGGTTCGGCGGCCCTGACCGTCTTCAACGCCTGGAAGTCGGCCATCGTCGCACGTGTCCCGGGCGTCTCCCTCACCTTCACGAACGACGACGATCGCCGGCCAGCCGTCCACGTGTGCCAACTGGGACCGCAGCGGTGACACGGCGACCTACTGCGTGACGTCGACCGGGCGTGCTGGCCAAGGTCGAGACGTCGTCCGGCTCGTCCGGCTCCGGCACCAGCTTCGTGCTCACCAGCTACTCGGCCTCGCCGCCGGCCTCGGCTTTCGCCGTCCCGCGGGGGCGACGGTCGTGACGTTGCCCGCCGGCGTGACGGCACCGTGAGGATCGGTGGCCCGCCGGGCCGGGCGACCGGGCGCCCGACGTGCCGACGACTCGGCCGGCCGCCGGTCGCTCAGATGAGTGGCGCGGCCTCGCACGGTGAGGCGGTCGTCGAGGTGGGTGGTGTCGTTGAACCGGCGCACCACCCACCGGCGGTCGGTCACCACCACGTGGGAGATCGAGGCGTTGTCGGCACCGATGAAGGCCCAGGCCCTGCGACCCGGACGCCTGCGCCAGGACCTCACCGATGACACCCCCGTGGACGACCAGCAGCGACGCGGCTCGTCGGGATGGGCGGCGGCGATCCGCTCGATGCGGCGCCCGGACCCGGGCGGCGAACTCGTCGGCCGGCTCGCAGCCCGGGATGAGGTCCCACCGCTGCTCCTCGACCAGCCGGAGGGCGAGCGGGTCCCGGTCGACGAACTTCTGCTCGAAGACCCAGCCCTCCCACTCGCCCAGGTAGATCTCGCGGAGGTCGTGCTCGACCACCGGCACGTGGCCGGTGGCCGCGGCCAGCGGCGCGGCCGTCTCGGCCGTGCGGCGCAGGGTGACGTCACGTAGACGGCGTCGAGGTGCTCGGTCGCCAGCCGGGCGGCCAGGCGGTCGGGCCTGCTCACGGCCGAGCGCCGACAGGGGCGGGTCGGCGTGGCCCTGCGAACCGGGCGAAGTCCTGGCCCTCCACCGCGTCCTCCGACTGGCCGTGGCGCACCAGGAGCAGCTCGCAGGCCCCCTCCGGGGCCCGGAACCGGCCCTGGGGGAAGCGGCGCGGGCCGTCGCCCTCCCCGGGCGCCTCCGGACACGACGTCACGGGCCGGTCAGACGCCGAGGCTCGACGCCGACGCCGCCTCGAACAGGCGGTTGGGCAGCAGGCGTTTGGCCAGCACGCCGATCCGCTCGCCGGCCGGGCCCGACCGAGAGTCGCCGCGGCGGGCGCCGCGCCGTGAGCACCCGTTCCACCACCTCGGCCACCCGGACCGGGTCGGCCCCGCCGGCCTCGTCCGCCTCCATGGTGCCGATCGCCTTGGCCGCGGCCTCCGCGTACGGGTCGTCCGGTGCCGTGCGGCACGGTGCGGCGGGCCCCGGTGAACCCGGTGGCGAAGTTGCCCGGCTCGACGAGCGTCACCGGCACGCCGTGGGGCTTGAGCTCCCAGGCCAGGGCCTCGGCCCACCCCTCGAGGGCGAACTTGGACGGCCGAGTAGTAGGCCTGGAACGGCAGGCCGATGACCCCGCCGATGGAGCTCATGAGGACGATGCGGCCCCGGCGGGCCCGCAGGTGGGGCAGGGCCGCGGCCACCACCCGGACGGTGCCGAAGAAGTTGGTCTCGAGCTGGGCCCGGGCCTCGTCGACCGGCGTCGTCTCGACCGGGCCGGCCAGGCCCCAGCCCGGCACAGGTCACCACGGCGTCGATGCCGCCGTGGTCCGGCCACCACCCGGGCCGACGCCCGCCGCCACCGAGGCGTCGTCGTCGACGTCCATGACGAGCGAGGTCCACGACGCCGTCGGTGTCGTCCGTCGGCTGGCCCCGACCACGTCGAAGCCGCGGCCGCCAGGTGGCCGGCGCAGGCCAGGCCGATGCCCGACGACGCGCCGGTGATGAGTACGACCTGCCGGCCATGGCGGCCGACCTCGGTGCGTCGTGGAAGGGACCGGCCCCGTGGCGGGGCCGGCGCGGCGGTCAGGCCTTGTCGTCGCCTTGTCGTCGGCCTGCGTCGGCGCCTCGGCGGCGATGGCGTGCCTGGTCGGCCTTGAGCTGCTTGGCCTCGACCTTCTGGGCGTGCGCCATGGCGGCCTCGATCTTCGACTCCATGTCGGAGACGGCCACGACGACCAGGCCGGCCTGGCCGGCGTCGAGCGCCTCGCCCAGCTCCTTCAGGTCCTTGCGGCTCATGCCGGCCGCGGCGTGCCCGGCCAGCGAGCCGAGCAGCGCGCCGCCGCCGGTGGTGGCCAGCAGCAGGCCGCCGCCGATGGCCGCCGCCGGGAAGAGGGCGATGACCAGGCCGGTGGCCAGGCCGACCCCGCCGCCCAGGACGCCGCCGACCCGGGTCGGGGTCTCGTGCTTCTTGACGATCTTGACCTTGCCGTCGTCCTTGCGCTCCACGACGGCGGCGTCGTAGGCGTCGATGAGGCCGGCCTCGGTGTGGAGTTCGTGCACGGCGTCGTAGTCGGCGAGGGCGTCGTCGACGACGCGTAGACGCCGGAGTAGGCGAAGAAGGTGTCGATGGCCACGGGCGCTCCTGTCGTCGGGGCCGGCGGACAGGGCCGGCGCGGGAGGCCCAGGCTAGCGAGGTGCCGGGGCGCCACCACCGCCCGCCCGGGGTTCAGTCCGACGTGCCGTCGGCGGACGGCGCCACCGCCCGGGTCAGCCGCCGGTCGGGGATGAACCAGATGACGGCCACCACGGCGTAGGCGACGTACGACAGCCACGGCGCCCGGGTGACCAGTCCGAGCACGACGCCGGCGACGTAGAGGCCGAGCGAGGCCATGCCCTTCACGTCGGAGCCGATCCCCCGGGCCACGACCGAGTCCGGGCCGTCGGTGCGGACGATGGCGCGCACCAGGACCGAGTACGCGATGGCGGCGCCGAAGGCCACCACGCCGTACATCACCGCCGGGAGGTACTGGCGGGGGAAGCGCCCCACCCAGGCCGTCACGATGGGCATGAGCGAGAGCCAGAACAGCAGGAAGAGGTTGGCCCACATCACCGATCCGCTGCTGTGCTCGGTCGAGCGCAGCAGGTGGTGGTGGTTGACCCAGTAGATGCCGACCATCACGAAGCTCAGCACGTAGACGAGCAGGTGGGGCACGAGCGTCCGGAGGGCGGCGGGCGACGACCCATCGGGGGTCGGGATGGAGAAGGCCATGATGGTGATGATCACGGCCAGCACACCGTCGCTGAACGCCTCCAGCCGGTCGGTGTCGTCGAGCCTCACCGCGGCCGTCCCCGTGTGCTTCCCACCGGGTCAGCATCGCACCGCCGGCCGGCCGATCGGAGGACCGCCCCGGGGCACGGTGCGCGCCGTACGCTCGCAGCATGCCGCGCCGCCGCCACCCGACTCCCACCGCGTCCCGCCCGACCCGTCGACCCGGACTCCTCGTCCTGGCGGTGGCCACCGCCGTGGCGACGACGGCCGCCGCCTGCGGCTCGGGATCGCCGGCCACCACCACGACGGTCCCCGATGCCGCCGTGCGGGCGGCGGTGGCCGACGGGGCGTCGGCCGCCCGCACCGACCCGGCTGGCGTCGAGTGGCTGTGCCGCCCGGGGCAGTCCCCCGACCCCTGCGTCAGCGACCTGACGGCCAACGTCGTACCGGCGTCCGGTCCCACCACGGTCCAGCACGCCGCCCCGGCGCCCGACCCGGCGGTGGACTGCTTCTACGTCTACCCGACGGTCAGCACCCAGTCGGGGGTGGCCGCCGACCTGACCGTCGACCCGGCCGAGACCGCCGTGGCCCGGTCCCAGGCCTCGCGCTTCTCCCAGGTGTGCCGGGTGTGGGCCCCGATGTACCGGCAGATCACGGTCAAGGGCCTCGCCGCGGGAGGCGGCGCGGCCGCCGCGGCCGTCACCGCCTACGGCGACGTCCAGGCCGCCTGGCGCGACTACCTGGCCAACGACAACCACGGCCGGGGGGTCGTCCTCATCGGCCACTCCCAGGGTGCGGCCATGCTGATCGGACTCATCCGACGGCAGATCGACGACGTGCCCTCGGCGCGCCGGCTGCTGGTGTCGGCCATCGTGCTCGGCGGCAACGTCACCGTCCCGGTGGGCGGCACCGTCGGGGGCACGTTCCAGCACGTACCGGCCTGCACGTCCGACCGCCAGACGGGCTGCGTGATCGCCTACTCGAGCTTCGAGCAGCCACCGCCGGCCGACTCGCTGTTCGGCCGGCCCGGCCAGGGGGTGTCCCAACTGGCCGGGGCGGCGTCGGGCGCCACGTCCACGGCCGGCCTCCAGGTCCTGTGCACCGATCCGGCCGCACTGTCCGGCAACGCCCCGACCCCGCTGACGCCCTACTTCCCGACCCGGTCGCTGACCGCCGGCCTCGGTGGGGCCGGCGGGTCGTCGGCTCCCGACCTGGCCACGCCGTGGGTGACCGAGCCCCGGCTCTACTCGGGGCAGTGCCTGTCGCAGGGCGGGGCGACGTGGCTGCAGGTGACGGCCCCCCTCACGCCCGGCGACCCCCGCAAGGTGGTGGGCCAGACACTCGGACCGACCTGGGGTCTCCACCTGGTCGACGTCAACATCGCCCTCGGCGACCTGGTGGCCGACGTCCGGGCCCAGAGCGCGTCCTGGGCCGCCGGCGGCTGACCGGTCAGCGGCCCCGGCCGGGCAGGCCGGAGGTCGGCAGCATCGGGTGCGGCCCGGTCGTCGATGGCGTCGAGGTCGAGGTCCTCGGGCGGCTGGGGGAAGCTGATGGCGTAGCCCTGGGCCACGTCGCAGCCGGCCGTGGCCAGGAAGCCGAAGTGGTCGGAGCGCTCGACCCCCTCGGCCACCACCCGCAGGCCGAGCGAGTGGCCGAGCTCGATCGACGAGCGCACGATGGCCTCGTCCCGGCCGTCGCCGCCGTCGATGCTCAGGCGGGCGGTGAACATCCGGTCGATCTTGAGCTCGCCGACCGCCAGGTCGCTCAGGTAGGCCAGGGACGAGAACCCGGTGCCGAAGTCGTCGATGGACACGAGCAGCCCGGCGTCGGACAGGCGTCTGGATGATCTCCTTCGACCGGGCCAGGTCGGCCATGACCGTGCTCTCGGTGATCTCGAGCACCAGGGCGGAGGTGGGCAGGCCGTGGCGGGCCGAGCAGGCCGGGACCTGGTCGGGCAGGGCGGTGTCGAGCAGGTTCGTGGTCGAGAGGTTGACGGCCACGGCCACCTGATGGCCCGCGGCGCGCCACGCGGCGCACTGGGCCACGGCCTGCTCGAGGACGAAGGCGGTCAGCGGGCCCATCAGGCCGCTGTCCTCGGCCAGGGGGAGGAACTGGTCCGGGGGGATGAGCCCGTGCTCGGGGTGGGGCCAGCGCAGCAGCGCCTCGAGGGTGGAGATCGGCGCCGGTGCGCAGGTCGATCTGGGGCTGGTAGTAGAGGGTCAGGCCGCCGCCGTCGAGGGCGGCCCGCAGGTCCTCCATGAGGTTGAGCCGGTCGGCGCCGTCGTCGAGGGCCGACTCGTAGATGTCGAAGGCGGCAGTGGGCCGCCTTGGCCCGGTACATGGCCACGTCGGCGCAGCGCATCAGCTCGGTGGCCGTCGTCGGCGTGCTCGGGGGCGAGGGCGATGCCGATGCTGGCCCCCACGTGGAGGCTGGCGCTGCTCGACCTCGAACGGGCGGTGCGATCGCGGTCGGTGATGCGCTCGGCGACGGCGGTGGCGAACTCGACGTCGGCGCCGGTCAGCAGGATGGCGAACTCGTCGCCGCCGAGCCGGGCCACGAGGTCGCTCGGCCCGGGTGACGCTCGGCCAGCCGGGGGCCGATCAGCCGGAGCAGCCCGTCGCCGGTCGGGTGGCCGAAGGAGTCGTTGATCTCCTTGAAGTGGTCGAGGTCGATCATCAGGAGGGCCACGGACGTCGTCGGGCCCCGACGCGCGTCCGGGTCGGCGAAGGCCGCGCTCGAGCTCGGCCATCAGCCGCCGCCGGTTGCCCAGCCCGGTCAGCTCGTCGGTGACCGCCTGGTGGTGGTTGGCCCGGGTCAGCGCGGCCAGCTCCCGGCGGGACAGGCCGGTCCGCACCGCCGACCAGCGGCCAGGGTGGCGACGGTCAGGCCCAGGGCCACGCCGCTCACGTGGACCCAGTTGCCGACGAACATGATGATCACCGACGAGGCGACGGCGGCCACCGCCGGGCAGCACGAAGCTCGGCGGCGGGCCTCGGCTCGCCGGGCCGGCGGGCCCCGACCCGCTGCCAGACGGTCAGCGACAGCAGGAACAGGGCCGTCATCCAGGTGGCGTCGAGGAGGGTGCCGGACTGGTAGCTGCCCGCCGAGGACTGGAAGAGGTAGACGGTGTCGCCGATGGCCAGGACCAGGCAGCCGGTGACCAGCAGGACGAGGCGGCAGCGGCCAGCCGGGCACGATCACCAGGGCGCCGACGGCCAGGGCCAGCAGGAGCAGGTCGCCGATCGGGTAGGCCAGGTTGACGGCCACCGAGGCGGCGGACCCGGTCGCCGACGACAGGATCGGGTCGAAGACGAAGGCCGCGCACGATGGCGGCCGCGCCGAGGCCGGCGACGGCGCCGTCGAGCCAGACGCTGGCCTGGAACGACCGGACCTCGTCGCGGATGAGCAGCATGATGCCCAGGTAGGCGAGCGGGTACATCGAGCAGGTAGCACGACGTCGGCCGCCGACGGGGTGGGCGGCGAGGCGCCGCCCTGGGACTCGATGGTGAAGAGGACGTCGCCGACGGCCCAGGCCAGCAGGCCGAGCCCGAGGGCCAGGGCCACGCGTCCGCCCGGCTCGGGGCACGAGGGCCGCGGCCGAGGCAGAGCAGGGCCACGCCGACCTCGAAGGCGTCGACGAACCAGTTGTCGAGGAGCGGCCAGAACTGGCCCGTGTGGCGGAGCAGCAGGGTGGCGGCGTACGCCGGCCAGCAGGGCCCCGGCCACGGCGTAGGCCGCGACCACGCCGCGCGGCATGCGGGGCGTCGGCCGGTGTCCGCCAGGACCGGGGTGGTGGGGCGTCCTGCACGCTCCTGGTATCGGATCCCCGGGAGGCGAACTGAAGGGATTGCGAGCGCGGGGTACCCCGGTCCGACCCGGCGGAACGCCGTCGGCCCGGCGGGGCCCTGGTCGATCAGCCCGCGCCGCCTCCCGGGGCGCCGGTGTCTCCCGCCGCCGTCGGACCGGACCAGGTCGTCGGTGATGAACCAGATGCCCCGGGCCACGTCCTGGAGCTGCTCGTCGTCCATGGCCACCAGCGCCCGCCAGACGGCCCGCGTGGCGTCGTCGGCGTCGGCGTCGGGATGGGTGCCGAGCCGTCCGGCCAGCAGGTGGACCCGCTCGCCGATGTGGCCGGGCAGGAGGCGCACCACCGTGTTGGCGTGGATGGCCCGGCCCGTGTAGGCGTCGTGGATGCGGGTGCGCAGGTCGTCGGGTGATGTCGCCAGCGTGTACACGGCCTCCGTGTAGAGGCGGCGGGCCAGGCGGTCGGCCCGGAGGAGCCCGTCGTCCTCGTCCCTGGTGATGTCGACCATGTCCCCTCCTCGGTCGCTTCCGGTGGTGGCGACCCGACGCGGCGCCCTCGGGTCATTGTCGGAGTCCGGGGGTCGACGGGGCAGGGCATTTGGTCACATCCGTCGTGACGCACGACGGGGGCGAGCGCGACGCCCCCCGGGGCTGCGCTGTGTCAACCTGATCCGGTGCTCATCCTCCGCTTCGCCATGCGGGCCGCGGCCGGGCCCGCCGAGCGGGCCGACCTCTACGCCGCCGCCCTCGACATGTGCGCCTGGTCGGAGACCCGGGGCGCGGTCCTGGCCGTCCTGAGCCAGCACCATGCCGTCGACGACGGCTACCTGCCCTCCCCGGTCCCGATGGCCGCGGCGGTGGCGGCCCGCACCACGTCGCTCCCGGTCATGGTGGCCGCCCTGCTGGTGGCCCACTACGAGCCCGTCAAGCTGGCCGAGGACCTCGTGGTCGTGGACCTGCTCAGCCGGGGCCGTGTCTCCTACGTCGTCGGAGTGGGCTACCGACCGGAGGAGTTCGACCTGTTCGGGGTGGACCGCTCGACCCGGGGCGCACTGGTCGAGGCGCGAATCGGCGTGCTGCGGGAGCTCTTCGCCGGACGTGCCGTCGACGTCGACGGCCGGCGGGCCCGCATCACGCCCGCCCCCTTCACCCCCGGGGGGCCGACACTGGCCTACGGGGGCGGCAGCCCGGCCGCCGCCCGGCGCGCCGGGCGCCTCGGGATGCTCTTCGTGGCCGAGCGGACCGATCCCGGGCTCGCCGCCGTCTACCGGGAGGCGGCCGCCGCCGCCGGCGTCGACGCGCCCGGCTGCCTCCTCCCGGTCGAGGGGGAACCTCTGACCGCCTTCGTGGCCGACGATCCCGACCGGGCCTGGGCCGAGCTCGGGCCCTACCTCCTGGCCGACGCCGTCGGGTACGGGGCCTGGAGCCGGGACCGCCCGGGCACGGCGTCGATCTCGACGGCGGACACCGTCGCCACGCTGCGGGCCGAGCGTGGGGCCTACCAGGTGCTGACCCCGGACGAGGCCCGGTCGTTGGTGGGGGCGGGGCGCCCGCTGTCACTGCAGCCCCTCGTCGGTGGCCTGCCACCCGATCTCGCCTGGCCCTACCTGGAGTCCGCCGCCGCCGCAGTCGGCTGAGCCGGGGATCGGGCGCTCCGGCGCCGTTCAGTCCGAGCCGGTCCGTCCGCCGGGGCCGAGGGCGACCGTGCACCACACCTGCTTGCCGCCGGGCAGGAACTCGACGCCCCAACGGTCGGCCAACCGGTCGATGATGAGGGTGCCCCGACCACCCGGTTCGTCCTCGGCCACCGGCCTCGGCCGGGGAGGATCGCGACTGCCGTCGGTGACGGCGACCACGACCTCGTCGCCCACCCCGACGATCGAGAGCACGACGGGAGGCTCGGCATGGCGGATGGCGTTGGCCACCAGCTCCGACCCGCACACCGCGGCGCGCTCGGCCTGCTCCACCGGAACGGCCGCCAGCGTGTCGCGGATCAGGGCGCGGGCGCGGCGCACCGAGCCGGCCACGGGCTCGAGGAGGACGTCCTCCCGGTGGAGGCCGGGGTCGGCCCGGGGGAACCTCCCCGCGTCGGCCGCCGTCCCATGGGGCGCCCGCCGCCCCAGCGGTCTCAGGCCGGTCCCGGTGGTGCCGGCCGCTCGGGCGACCGGCTGGGGCGGCTCGGGCACGGGCGGCGGCAGCGGTGAGGGCCCGGCGGGGTGGGGACGGTTCCGGGGGCACCGGGCGCGGGCTCGGGATCCAACGGCGGAATGACGTCGCTCGGGCGTCGGTCGGGAGTGCGGCAGCGTGCATGGCCCTCCTCGGGTCGGGTCGGATCGCAGCCGCTCCGGCACGGCGGCACCGCCCGCTTTACCCCGGCCGGCACCGGCAAACCCCGCAGCCGTTTCCCGTGAGCCGTGCCCCGGGTAGGGAGCATGATCCACGAGCAGCGCCGTGGAAGGCGGCGACCGACATCGTGCCGGCGACGATCGTCCCGCGACATCGTGGACGTCCTGGCCGGGGAGCACGCCGACCTGCGGGCCCTGGCCGTGCCGGTGGGAGGGCCGGACGACGACGGCTCGGCCTACCTGGCCTGGAGCGACCGGGTCGTCCGCCACGAGATCGCCGAGGAACTGGTGGTCTTCCCGGTGCTGCTGTCGTTCCACGGCGGCGCGGCGGTCGCCGACTCCCGACTGGAGGACCAGGCCGCCATCGAGCGTCGGCTGGTGCTCCTCGGCCGCCAGCACGTGGGGTACGCCGGAGTTCCGTCGGGCCGCCGCCCGGCTGGTCCTCGACCATCTCGCCCACCTCGAGCGCGAGGACGCCCAGGTCCTGCCCCTCCTGGCCACCCGGGTCGGTGGCGCGCCGGCGGCTCGAGCTCGGCCGGCGGTTCCGCCAGGTCGGGCAGGTGGCCCCGCTCCGCCTGCCCCCGGCGGGGCCCGGGTGCCGACGGGGCGGACCGTGGTGGACCGCACGTCGGCACTGTCGGTCTGGCTGCGCGACGTGGCGGCGGCCTCGGGCCTGGCCAGCTGACGACCAGCGGATCCGGCCGGGCCCCGCACCCCGTGACGAGCCGCCCGTTCCCGCCCCCGGGGGATCCGGCCGCCCGTTCCGGTCCCGGGCGCGTCACCGGCCCCCGTCCGTTCGGATCGGGGGCCGGTGCGGCCGTGAGTGCGGGGGGCCTGCGACCCTTCCCGGGCCGGGCCCGGGTCAAACCCGTGTGCCGACCCGGGGGGGGACGCGTCGCTGCGCGGAGCGTTCCCCCGGACGACCCCCGTCCGGTGTCCGCACGTGGAGCAGCAGCTCGAGGGGGCTGCCGCCGAAGACCGGGATGCAGCCCGCGGACCTCGCACGACACGCCGGTCGAGCGCAGACGGGCCCACAGCTGGGCCAGGGCGACGGCTCCCGACTCGTCGACGTGGCGGATGCCGCTGACGTCGAGCACCACGTGCGTGGAAGCCGGCCCGGACGAGCTGGTCGTGCTGGGTGTCCACGGCCACCGACGAGGACGCGTCGAGGGACCCGGCCACACGCAACGAGCAGTGCGCGACCGTGGGGGACCAGCGTGAGGTCCAGTCGAGCGACGGGCACCGCGACGCCGGGGTCCGGGGCGGGGGGCGGGACGGAAGCGCGATGATGGGCATGGCCCCGACCTACCCGGTCCGGGCCGGCGCCAACCGGCGCCGGGCGTGCGACCGTCTGACCAGGGAGGACGTCGCCAGCGCTCCGGACGCCGGGCGGTGCTCGGGACCCCGAGGTTTCGACGGCGGCCGGCCGGGGTAGTATCCGGACGGTGGCGCATGCCCGGAGGAGGGAAGGACCCGTGATGGAGCAGGAGATCGAGATCGACGTGGAACGCCACGGGGCGCCACGGTGGTGGCGGCGCGCGGCGAGGTCGACGTGGCCACCGCACCGGCGCTGCGGGCGGCCGTGGACGAGGCGCTCGACCGCGGACCGGCCGACGTGGTGGTCGACCTGCCGGGTGTGACCTTCATCGACTCGACCGGACTCGGGGTGCTGATCGGGGCCCGTCGGCGCTGCCTCGACGCCGGGCGGCGGGTTCCGGGTGGTGGTGGCCGAGCCCCGCATCCTGAAGGTGTTCGAGATCACCGGGCTGGCCGACCTGTTCACCATCGACCCGTCCCTCGAGCCGGCGCGCGGGTGCCTGAGATGGCCGTGGACTTCTCCGCCGACGCCCGACCGACGCCGCCCGCGCCGACGACGTCGCCGCGCCCGATCCGGGTCGAGCTGGCGCTGTCGGTCGAGGACGACCTCCTCGTGCTGGCCCGGTTCACGGTGTCCGCCGTCGCGTCCCGCGCCGGGTTCGACGTCGAGGAGATCGAGGACCTCCGGCTGGCCGTCGACGAGCTCTGCCTCGCTCGTGCTGCGAGGGCCGGCGCACCGGGCGCCTGGCCCTCACCCTCGACGCCGGGCCCGGCTGCCTCGACGTCTGGTGCCGCTACGAGGGCGCCGAGGCGGTCGGATCCCGACCGGACCGACGAGGCGGCCGAGCTGTCGGTCCGCATCCTCGACGCCGCTGGTCGACGAGCACGGACCGGTCGGCGGCGACGGCCGGGACGGGGCGTACCTGCGCAAGCGACGCGTGCGCCGGCCGGCGGCTGATGTCGCCGCGGACCCGCACCGACCGCCGCCACCGCGCCGAGCTTCGCCGAATTCGCCGTCACCCGTGACCCGCAGCTCCGGGACCGCCTGGTCGAGGACCATCTCGGACTGGCCCACCAGCTGGCGCGCCGGTTCGCCAACCGCGGGGAGACCCACGAGGACCTCGTCCAGGTGGCCTCGCGTGGCCCTGATCCACGCCGTCGACCGGTTCGACCCCGACCGGGGGTTCGAGTTCAGCACCTTCGCCACCCGGACCATCCTCGGCGAGCTGAAGCGGCACTTCCGGGACAAGGGGTGGGCGGTGCGCGCCCCGCGCGGATCCAGGAGCTCTACCTCGAGCTGGGCGCGGCCACCGAGGCCCTCGCCCAGGAGCTCGGCCACCCGCCGACCGTCGCCGAGCTGGCCGAGCGGACCGGCGCCTCCGAGGAGGCGGTGCTGGAGGCGCTCGAGGCCGGTCAGGCCTACCGGGCCACGTCGATCGACGCGCCGGACCGACGGGAGGGGCACGATCGGCTCGCGGCTCGGCCAGATCGACGCCGGGTACGAGGGGGCCGACGACCACCAGGTACTGGTGGACGGCCATGGCGAGCTGCCCGAGCGGGAGCAGGGCATCCTGCGCCTGCGGTACGTCGACGGCCTCACCCAGTCGCAGATCGCCGAGCGGATCGGGGTGAGCCAGATGCACGTGTCCCGGCTGCTGGCGGCCAGCATCGCCCGCCTGCGCACGTCGTTCACGCCCTGACCGGGCGACCGGCCGATGTCAGCCGGCCGCCGCTGCCGGGTGACTGTCGGCGAGGTGCGGTGCGACAGGATCACCAGGGCGACGTCGTCGGCCAGGGGCTCGCCGTTGGCCTCCTCGGCCGCCTCCACCAGTGCGTCGGCCAGCCGTCGGGGCGCGACAGACCGGCGCCGGGCCGGCGCCGTCCGGGCCAGCGCGGTCGGTGCCGAAGCGCTCGGTCCCGTCGCGGATCGTGTCCCTCCACGATGCCGTCGGTGTAGACGACCAGCGTCCACTCGTCGCCGAGGTCGCAGGTCGGTGACCGGCCACACCGGGTCGTCGACCACGCCGAGCAGGGGGCCCCGCTGGCCCGGGGGGATGTCGAGGACGTCGTCGTGTCCGACAACCAGCGGGCTCGGGTGTCCGGCCAGCCGCATCCGCACCGCCCGACGGCCGGCGCATCGAACTCGAGGTCGCACAGGGTGGCGAAGGTCTCGTCGGACGCCCGCTCGGCACCAGCACGCGCTCCACGGCCCGGAGGGTCCGGTCCGGGTCGGCCCCCGACAGGACGAGGGCGCGCCACCCGACCCGGAGGGCGACGCCGAGGGCGGCCTCGTCGGCGCCGTGGCCGCACACGTCCCCACCACCACCCGCACCGTCCCGTCCGGCAGTTCGATGGCGTCGAAGAAGTCCCCGCCGAGCAGGGCCCGCCGGCCGCCGGCCTGGTAGCGGACGGCCCAGTGGAACCGGGGGTCCTCGATCAAGGGCCGGGCCACCAGGCCCCGTTCCATGCGGGCGCTCTCGGCCGAGAGGAGGAGCGCCTCGACCGACCTGGCGGGACGACTCCTGGCTCTGGCGTCGGGCGATGGCGTAGCGGATGGCGCGGGCCAGCGACTCGTGGTCGAGCCGGCCCTTGACGAGGTGGTCCTGGGCGCCGTGGCAGCACGGCGTCGGACCCCACCGACCGGTCCGCCGACCTGGTCAGGACGACGACCGCGGCCCCGGAGGGATGGTCCACCACGGCGCGGAGCACGGCGGGCGGGTCGCGGTGCCCGGCGCACCGAGGTCGATGAGCACGCAGTCGGCACCCTCGGTCGAGTCGGCCAGGCCCTCCGTCGGGCGTCCGGCACCAGACGAGCTCGTACCCGCCCCCGGCCCGCTCGAGGAGCTCGCGCACGAGGACGGCGTCCCCTGGGTCGTCGTCGACCAGGACGATGCGGAGCGCCGCCACCGTCGGCACCCCCGGCGGGTCACCCCGGAGCGTCCGTCGGCCGACCGGCCTGATCGGAGTCGTCGCGGTGGGTGACCGGACGGATGCCGCGGACGAGCTGCGGTGACTGCTCGTCCACGGCTGCTCCTCTCCTCCTCTGCGCCGGGGGCCGGGAACGGCTCGCCGGTCCGCACCGGAGCACGGCGGTGGTCAGGGGATCCTTCCCGTCCGGCGCCCGTCCAAACAGGGGTGCGGGGCGCCTCAGGCGGGGTGACCGGCGTCGAGCGGAGGCGCGGTGGCCATCGTCAGCAGTCCGCCGGCCGGCCCCGGTCCGCCGCCGACCGGCGAGGTGAGCAATGCCACATGGTCACCGACGTCGACCCGGTCGAGGATCTCGAGCGCCAGCCATGCGGCGCACGCCGTCGAGCACCGGGACGCCCCGGGGGCCCTCGTGCCAGGCGACGGAGGCGAACTTGTCGACCGCGTCACCGCTCTGCTCGCCGAAGAGGGTGGCGCCGCCGTCTGCTCCCGCCGAGGAGGTGCAGCGCCAGCGACCTCGGACGCTCCGACGACGGCGAAGGTGTGGTTGACCCGGGACACGCAGACCAGGAACCGCAACGGGTCGATGCTGCACTGGGTGGTGAAGCCGGCCAGGCAGCCACTCCGCTCGCCGTCGGGGGCGACGGTCGTGACCACCGTCAACGGGAAGTCGGTGCGGTCGGTGAAGGCGTCGGCGTCGACGTGCGACGGAACGGGGTCGGCGACGGAACGGGTCGGGCGGTGGTGGCGGCACGGCTCCAGTGTGCCCGCCGAGCCACGGTCCATGCCCGACTCCGGCCCGTCCATGGTTTCGGGGCCGGTCAGGCGGGTAGGAGGGAGGGTCTGGGACACCCGCACCCGGCGGGCGTCACCACAGGAGGAGCGTCCCCATGGCAGCAGGACTCGTCGCCAGCATCGTCGTCTTCGCGGTCGGCGCCGTGCTCGACTTCGCCTTGACGACCAACAGCGACCAGCACGGGTTCGACCTGCAGACCGTCGGGCGTCATCCTCATGGCGGTGGGGGCGGCCGGAGCGCTCCTGTCGACGATCGGCTTCCTCGCCACCGGCACCCGGTCCCGTCGGCACCGCACCGTCGTCGACGACGGACGTGGCAATGTCGTCCAGCGGGACGACACCTACCTCTGAACCCCCCGTCCCACGTGCGACCGTGCCCCGGCGGTCCCCCGGCTCCCGGGTCCGCCATCCGGGGGCACGCCGCCGTCCGCCCGGCCCGCCGGAGACCGTCCGTGCGGGCCGGGCGGGGAGCGAGGACCGGACCGGCGGGAGGACCGCGCCGTTGACCCGTCCCGACCGGCGCCGACTGCATCATCACGCCAGTCACGCCGTGACCGGCACCACCCAGCTGTTCGGGTCGCTCTCGGCCGTCGCCCTGTCCGTGGGGATCGTGGTCGTGTGGCTGCTCGGGACGGTGTTCCACGTCCGCTGGATGGGCGCCGTCACGTCGTTGACGACGGTGGTCACCTTCCTGATGGTCGTGGTCGTCCAGTCGACGCAGAACCGGGAGAGCCGGGCCGTCCAGACGAAACTGGACGCCCTGTTGATCGCCGAGGAGCGGCTCGACGAGCGGGAGCTGCTCGGCCTGGAGCGGCAGCCCGACCCGGCGATCAGGGACGTCCAGACCGGGGTCCACGGCGGACCCGTCACGGGATCGGGTGGAGCCCCGGGTGCCTGAGCTCCTCCAGCACACGGTCGGCCAGGCCCGCCGGCACGGCCAGGGTCCGGACCAGCTCGTCCGCCGTCAGCCCCTCGTCCAACGCCGCGCCGACCAGCGCGCTCCGGAGGCGGAACCGGGCCTCGTCGAACAGCCTCCAGCGCTGCGGACATGGCCAGGTCGCGCGAGGCGGTGGTGACGGCACCGATGGCGGTCGCCACGGTGGCTCCGCCCTCCAGCAGTGCCCACCCCTCGTCGACCGCCGCGGTGTTGGACGCCAGCAGGTCGGCCAGGGTCGCCGCCGCCTCCCGCCAGGCGGCCATGGCCCGCAGCAGTTCGGTGCGACCACGTTCCATGGGGCGAGTGTACGACCCGGCCCGGACGGGCCCCGGCGGTGCCGGGCCGGACGGGGCGGCCGCCACCCCGCGGTCCGCCACCGGTGGTGCACCGCCCGACCCTCGCCGCCGGCCGGGGCACGGCATCGCCGCCGTTGGGCCGTTCGCCCCTGGTCGCAGGTCGTCGGGAGCGGACACCATGGGGCCATGACCATCGACCGACCGGAGGTGGGTGATCCGCGACACGGGTGACGTGCCCGTCGCCGTGGTGGGGCGGACCACGGCCCGGGAGATCGGCGACCGGGTCGAGGTGGAGTGGCGCCTGACGCCGACACCGGGCCTGGAGTGGACCGAGGTGTTCCAGTTCGCCGAGGTCGGCGGGCGCGCGGCCCGGTGGACTGGACGGACGGCGGCGGCCGGACGTGGTGGGCGACACGGTCCGGTGGTTCGTGCCACGCGCCGACCTGGACGACGCCGATGCCGAGGTGGCCCGGCGGGTGGCGGTGGCCGAACCCGGCGGTGCGCGCGACCGCCCCGGACCGGCCGGGGCCTCGGGGCGTCGCCCGGTGGAGCCGTTCCTCGACCGGGCCGACGCCGGCTGGCGGCTGGCCGAGCTGCTCGAGCGCTTCCGCGGGCGGCGAGCCGGTGGTGCTGGGTCTGCCCCGGGGCGGGGTGCCCGTCGCCTACCAGGTGGCCAGCGCGCTCGACGCCCCGCTCGACGTCATCGTCGTGCGCAAGCTCGGCGTGCCGTTCCAGCCGGAGGTGGCCATGGGCGCCATCGGCGAGGACGGCGATCCGCGTCCTCGACCAGCGGGATGCTCGCCCAGGCCGGGGTGACCGACGACGGAGGTGGCCGAGGTCGAGCGCGCGCGAGCGCCGGGAGCTGGCGGCCGGCTCGATCGGCTACCGGCGAGGGCGCGACCGGGTCGACCTGCACCGGCCGGACGGCCATCGTGGTGGACGACGGCGTGGCCACCGGGTCGACGGCCCGGGTGGCGTGCCGCGATCGCCCGCCAGCTCGGCGCCGTCGACGGTGGTGCTGGCCGTGCCGGTGGGGCCCGCCGAGACCCTGCGCGAGTTCGCCGAGGCCGACGAGGTCGTCGCCGTGTCCGAGCCCGAGCGACTTCCGTCGCCGTCGGCCACCACTACGTGGACTTCTCGCCGACCAGCGACGACGAGGTGGTCGTCGCTGCTCGACCGGGCCGCCCGTCGCGCCCGGACGGCGATCCGGGTCGACGGCGCCGCCGGACTGCGACGTCGACGTGGAGATCCCGTGGTCGACGGGGTCGCTCGCAGGGCCACCTCCACCTGCCCGAGCCCGGCGCCTGGCCGTGGTGGTGTTCGCCCACGGGAGCGGGAGCAGCCGGCACAGCCCGCGCAACCGGTTCGTCGCCGACGTGCTCTACGAGGCCGGCATCGGCACCCTCCTCCTCGACCTGCTGTCGCCCGGCCGAGGAGCGCGACCGCGGCTAACGTCTTCGACATCGAGCTGCTGGCCGACCGCCTGGCCGCGGCCACGCGCCTGGCTCGCGGGCCCGCCCGGAGGCCGCGGCGGCTCGGTCGGGCTACTTCGGTGCCAGCACCGGGGCCGGGGCGGCGCTGTGGGCGGCGGCCGACGACCCGGGTGGGTCGACGCCGTGGTCTCGCGGGGCGGCCGCCCCGACCTGGCCGGCGACCGCCTGGCGCGAGGTCGACGGCACCGACCCTGCTGATCGTGGGAGGCGAGGACGTCGCCGTGCTCGAGGCTCAACCGGCAGGCGCTGAGCAGGCTCTGGGCCGCCGAGCCGGCTGGCCGTGGTCGAGGGCGCCGGCCACCTCTTCGAGGAGCCGGGGACCCTGGCCGAGGCGGCGATCCTGGCCCGGGACTGGTTCGTCCGCTACCTGCTCGACGGCGCCGGGCCCGACGGAGACGGCGGCGCCATGACCGTGCCGCACCGACGGGCCGCCGGCGGCTGGCGCGCTCGACGAGATCCGCTCGCTGGCCCGGCCGCTGCGCACGCCGGCGGACCTCGACGGCCGTGGTCGACCGGGTCGGTCGGCGACCGGTTCGTCTGCATCGGCGAGGCGTCGCACGGGACGCACGAGTACTACGCGCTGGCGGGCCGAGCCTGAGCCGTCGGCTGATCGAGGAGCGCGGGCTTCACCTGGATCGGCGTCGAGGGCGACTGGCCGGACTGCTGGCGCATCAACCGCTGGGTGCGGGGCGCGGCCGACCAGCGACCTCGATGCCCGGGCGGCTCCTGGCCGGGTTCGAGCGGTGGCCGACGTGGATGTGGGCGAACGAGGAGGTGGCGGAGTTCCTGACCTGGCTGCGGGAGTGGAACCTCGAGCGACCCGACACGGAGCGCGTGTCGGCTTCTACGGGCTCGACGTCTACTCGCTGTGGGACTCGCTGCGCGGATCATCGGCTGGCTGCGAGGAGAACGCTCCCGAAGCCGTGGACGGCGGCGATGGAGGCGTGGCGGTGCTTCGTCCCCTTCCGCGAGGATCCCCACGCGCTACGCCTGGAGCACCCGGCTCGTCCCCGAGACGCTGCGAGGCCGACGTGGTGGCGCTGCTGGCCGAGGTCCGCCGACGGGCCGGCGGGGCCCGGGCGACGACGAGGAGGCCTTCGACGCCTGGCAGAACGCCGAGGTCGCCGCCGGCGCCGAGCGGTACTACCGGATCATGGTCCGGGGCGACCGGGAGTCGTGGAACATCCGCGACCACCACATGGTCGACACCGTCGAGCGGCATCGCCGCGCCACCTCGGGCCGTCGCTCGAAGGGCCTGGTCTGGGAGCACAACACCCACGTGGGCGACGCCCGGGCCACCGACATGGCCGCGGGCGGGCATGGTCAACGTGGGCCAGCTGCTCCGTGAGCGGCACGGCGCGCGAGGGCGTCGCGCTGATCGGGTGCGCCGGCCACCGGGGGACGGTGGTCGCCGGCGCCGCCTGGGGGGCGCCCGAGGCGGTGCTCGCCGGTCCCGGTGGCCCGGCGCCGGGAGCCACGAGGACCTGCTCCACCGTGCGCTGGGCGAGCCGGCCGTGCTCGACTTCGCCGATGACCGCGCGGGCCCGTGGCTCGGGGCCCGGCTCGGCCACCGGGCCATCGGCGTCGTCTACGACCCCCGCCGCGAGGAGGGGAACTACGTGCCCACCGTGATGGGTGCCCGCTACGACGCGCTGCTGTGGTTCGAGGAGACCTCGGCGCTCCGCCCGCTCCACCACGAGCCCCGACCGACCGAGCCGGAGCTGGAGACCGAGCCGACCGGCTTCTGACTGCTCCCGCCCCCGGGGGGGCTCAGGCGTGGACGACGGTCAGGGTGGCGTGGGTGGGCTGCGTCGCCGAGCTGTCCCCCACGCCGACCGGTAGGTGCCGGGCACGTCGTCCACCCGACGGGCTGGTAGGTGGCCGCTGGCCGGGCACGTGGAGGGTGACCGTCCGGGTCGCCCGGCGGCCAGGGTCACGGGGCGAAGGCGGCCAGCTGGCCGGCGGCTCGCCGGCCGCCCACGGGAAGTCAGGTAGGCCTGCACCACGTCGGTGCCCGGCCCGGTCGGCCGGTGTCGGCCACCGGCACCGACAGCGTCGTAGCCGTCGGCCGGCCGGGGTGACCGAGGCGGCCGGAAGGCGAACGTCGTGTAGGCAGCCCGAAGCCGAAGGGGAAGAGCGGCGGGTGCCGGTAGCGTGGTCGTAGCGGTAGCCGACGTCGAGTCCCTCGCTGTAGGTGGAGGTCAGCCCGGTGCCCGGCCACTGGGCGCCGTCGACGGCACGGCGCGTGGCGGGCAGGTCGGGAAGGTGACCGGCAGGTGGCCCGGAGGGGGCGACGTCGCCGGTGAGCAGGGCGGCGGCCGCGGCCCCGTCCTGCTCGCCCGGGTACCACGCCTCGAGGACGGCCTGCACCTGGTGGAGCCACGGCATCAGCACCGGCCCGCCGGTGTTGAGCACCACCACCGTGCGGGGGTTGGCGGCGGCCACGGCGGCGATGAGCGCGTCCTGGTCGCCGGGCAGCGACAGGCTCGGGCCGGTCGAAGGTCTCGGAGCTGTAGTCGGCGGCGAACACCACGGCCACCTGCGACGGCCGGGCCGCCGCCACCGCCCGGGCGATGGCGTCGCCGACGTAGGACATGCCGAGGTCGAGGATGCTCGGGATGTCGAGGCTGGTGGCGTCGGCCACCGGCGTCCAGTCGCAGGGCCAGCGCGGTAGTGGTGGCCGGCGCCGCAGCACGATCGAACCCGACCAGGTGCCGGCGTCGTGGGGGAGCAGGTCGGACACGGCGGTGCGGCCGTCGAGGGTCAGCGTCGCCGAGCCGGTGCCGGCCAGCGAGAACGTGTACCGGCCCGACCGGGGCGCGGTGAGCGTGCCCGTCCACGACGCCCGGGACCCGGCCCAGCCCGGTCCGGCAGCTCGATGCTGGTGGCCCCGGACGCGGTCGGGGTCGAGGTCGGGGAGCCGGCCGCCGTCGGCGTCGTCCGGCGGGATCCGGTGCGGCCGGTCCGACGGCGGGTTGGAGCGGACCTCGTCGTGGTCCCGTGGCATGGCAGCTCGGGGGCGGGCTCGATGGCGGCCGCCGGCACCGGGTCGACGGTGGTGATGGCCGGCGCCGCCGCCCGTCGCCGGGCCGACGGTGAGGGTGAGGCCGTGTCCGTTGCCCGAGGCCGGGGTGAGGTCCGGGTCGGGACGGTGGGGAGGTGCCGGGTGGTCGACGCCGCCCTCGGCGTAGCGCGACGGTCGACCCGGGCCGAGCCGCGTCCGGAGCGCGTCCAGCGGGGTGGAGACGAACGGGGGCGACCACGTGGGAGGAGCCGAAGCCCTGGATCACCGGGCGGGTCGAGGCGTCGGCGCCGATGACGGCCACCGAGCGGAGCGAGGTCGGGGTCAGGGGCAGGAGCGTGCCCGGTGTTCTGCAGCAGCACGGCCGACCGCTCGGCGGCGGTCAGGGCGAAGGCGGCGTGGCCGGCGGTGGCCACCGGGGTGCCCGGGCGCGCCGGTGGCCGGCCGGCCGACGAGTGCCGTAGGCGAACATCTGGGTCAGGACCCGCTCGACGTCGGCGTCGACGGTGGCCAGGGTGAGCAGCCCCCGGTCCGACCATGAGGTCGGTCAGCTCGTCGACCGACGACGGCTTCAGCAGGTCGACGCCGCGAGGCGAGGGCCGGCGACGGTGGCGTGGACGGCGCCCAGGTCGGAGCGCACGAACCCGGCGAAGCCCCACTGGTCGAGGATCAGGCCGAGGGCGGGGTCCTGGCACTGGAAGACGCCGTTCAGCCGGGGGTAGGCGCACATCAGGGTGGCCACGTGCGCCCTGGGTGACGGCCGCCTTGAACGGCGGGCAGGTAGATCTCCTGCAGCGCCCGGGTGGACACCTGGTCGTCGAGCGGCGCCCCGGTTGGTCTCCTGCTGGTAGGCGAGCGAGGTGCTTGGCGTCGGCCATGACCCCCTGGGCCTGGAGTCCCCTCGATGTCGGCCACGCCGAGCGTCGGTGGTGAGGAGCGGGTCCTCCCCGTAGGACTCGTCGGCCCGGCCCGACTGGGGGACCCGGTCGATGTTGAGGTTCGGGCCCTGGCTGACGTCGATCCCCTGGCCGCGGGCCTCGCTGCCGATCACCTCGCCGTACTGCTCGGCCAGCGACGGTGTCGAAGGTGGCGCCGATGGCCAGCGGGGCGGGCAGCAGGGTGACCCCGGTGTCGCCGAAGGCCAGGCCCCACGGGCCGTCCGACAGGGTCAGCGAGGGGATGCACAGCCGGGCCACCCCGGCGTTCACGTTCTCGTAGGAGCCCGAGGTGTCGAGCACCAGCTCGCCCAGCTTCTCGGGCAGGGTCATCCGGCCGACCACCAGTCTCGGCCAGGGCGGCCGGGCGGCTCGCCGGCGGCCATGGCCGAGGCCAGCCACGGGCACGGACGCCGTGCTGATCGGCGGGGTCGGGCAGCCCGCGGCGGCGCCGCCGGCGGGTGACCGACGGGGCCACGGGCACGCCCCCCGGTCGCGGTGCGCGGCGCCGGCGCACCGGTGCCGCCGCCGGCCACGAGGGCGGCGGCACCGGCCAGACGGCCGCCGCCAGCAGGCAGGCCCGACGCGGGCGCGCGGTCAGCCCCGGCGACGCGGGACGACGGCACGGCGAGATCGTAGGGGCGCACCCCGCCGGGACGGGTGGCACCCCCCGGCGCCCGGCGGCGGTGCCCGGCGTCACTCCGGGTGTCCGGGGCGCGAGCATGGAGGGTCGCACACGGGCGCTGCCGGGACGGATCGCTCACCGAACCCTCACACTTCGCCCCACGGATCCCTCACCGCCGCAGGCGACGATGCAGGGTGACGGATCGACCGCACCCCCTGCCGCTCGACCCCCCAACAAGGAGCACCATGCTGAAGAAGCTCATCGCCCCCGTCGCCGTCGGCGGCGCACTGCTCGGATCGCTGGCCGTCGGCGGCGTCGCCGATGCGGCCACCCCGGCCACCACCTCGACCCCGGCCGTCCACGCCGCCGGCACCCATCCGGCCCGCCGTGGCTCAGTGCCCACCGCAAGGGCCATCCGCGCCAGGGCCTGACCATCAGCGCCACGACCATCGGCATACGCCGCAGGCCCTCTAGACCGAGCTGAAGTCCGGGCAAGTCGATCGCCCAGGTGGCCTGGAGCACGGTGTCCAGCGCCACGGCACGTCGAGGCGGCGCTGACCACCGCCGCCGATGCGCCGTGGCCGCAGGCCGTGACGGCCGGCAAGCTGACCCAGGCCCAGGCGGCCAAGATCGACGCCCGGCTGCCGGCGCGATCGACAAGCTGGTCAACCACGTCTTCTGATAGGCACCGCCGGCCGCACCGCCGGTGGCTGACGGACGGACACGGACGGGCCGTGGGCGGATCCCGCCCCGGCCCGTGGCGCGTCCGGTCCGGGCCTCCTAGCCCGGCCCGTCCGCGGGCCTCGAGGCGCCAGCCGATGGTCGTGGTGGCGGTCGTCGGTGCACGACACGACCTGCCAGGCCTCGGGCGTCCACACGTAGACGGCGGCCTGGCCGTGTCGCCGCCCGAGGGCCAGTGCGCCGTCCGCGTCGAGTCCCGGGACGGCGACGCCCTCCTCGTGGTGTCCGTCGACGGGTCCCGGCCGGTGGCCGGCCACCGCGGTGAGCCCCCGGGCGGCCAGGTCGGCGGCGAGGACCGCGGTGCCGCGCCGGTTCTCCTCGTCGGCGCGGACGACGCTGTCCGGGTTCCAGGCGGTCACCACCACGACCGGTGCGGCCAGCCCCTCCGGCCACGTGCCGGTCGACCCCGGGCCGTCGGGGACGATGCGGAGCGCCGGCCGCCCGGGCGGCGACAGGTCGACGACGCGCCCGGTCGTAGGACGCCCAGTCGTGCCTCGGTGGCCATCCGGTGCCCGGGTCCGACGTCTACCGGAAGGTGGCGGCCACCGGGAGGTGCTTGACCCCGCCGACGAAGTTGGCCTGGGCCCACTCCGGCTCGCCGGCCAGCTCGATGGTGTCGACCGCGGCCAGCAGCCTCGGGCAGGATGGTGCGCAGCTCCCGGCGGGCGAAGGTCGACCCGAGGCAGAAGTGCTCGCCGCCGCCGAAGGCGATCATCCGGTTGGCGTTGGGCCGGGCCACGTCGAACTCCATCGGGTCGTCGAACATCCGCTCGTCCCGGTTGGCCGACGGGTACGACAGGAGCAGCCGGTCGCCCTCGGGGATCTCCACGCCGGACAGGGTGGCGGGTCGGGTCAGGTAGCGGAGGAAGTGCGCGCACCGGCGAGGTCCACCGGATCATCTCGTCCACGGCGTTGTTGACCAGCTCGGGACGGTCCTGGAGCAGCCGCCACCTGGTCCGGGTGGCGCAGCAGGGCCTCGAGCCCGCCGGCCAGCGCGAACGAGGTGGTGTCGTGGCCGGCCGTGGCCACGATCGTGTAGTACCAGAGCCGGGCGTTGTTGCCGAGCGGGCAGCCGTCGACCTCGCCGTTGGCGATGACGGTGGCCAGGTCGTCGGTCGGGTGGGCCCGGCGCGTCCTCGGTCAGCTCGGTGAAGTACTGGTCGAACTGGGCGATGGTGTCGGTCAGCAGGGCCATCGGGTCGCTCAGGTCACCGAGGTACTCGGGGTCGGCGGCGCCGAAGATGCCCTGGGTCAGCTTGAGCATCATCGGCTCGTCCTCCACCGGGCACGCCGAAGATGCTCATGATCACCCGCAGCGTGTAGGGCACGGCGATGTCCTGGGCGAAGTCGCAGTTGCCGTCCGAGCTGGCGGAACTTGTCGACGAACTCGTCGGCGATGGCGTCGATGGCCTCCTGGCGCTTGGCCACGGCACGCGGCCGGAACCAGTCGTTGGCCAGGCCGCGGTGGCCGGCGTGCTCCTCGCCGTCCATGTGGATGAGGGTCTCGCCCTCGATGCCGATGGACTTGAGGTACTCGAACTGGGCGTCGGGCCCGAGGATCGAGTTCCGGGTGTTGAGGAAGTGCTCGTTGTCCCGGGACGACGCGGAAGACGTCCTCGTGGCGGGTGACGGCCCAGAACGGCGTGTACCCCTCCTCCTCGACCCGCAGGACGGGCGCGTCGGCCCGCAGCTCGGCCGCCGCCGCGTGCCAGGCGTCCTGGTCGGCGTAGAGGGCGGGGTCGATGAAGATCAGTCCCCGGGGGTCCGGCTGGCTCATGGCTGCTCCCGTGTCGTCGTCTCCGGGCGGTGGTGCCGCCCGGCGGCCCCGATGCTATCCAGCCCCGGACCGGTGCCTCCGCCCACCCGCTCCCCGGCGGGTCCGCCCGTCCACCGCCCGCTCCAGGTCGGCGAGGGCGCCGTGCAGGCGGTCGATGAGGTCCCACGGGTCGGGCAGGCTGGCCGGGCAGCCGATGAGCCGACACCCCGAGGTCGTCCCCGTAGCTCCAGGCCGTGATGTTGAGCCCGATGCCCTCCAGGATGGGGCCGACCGAGTAGAGGGCCTCGAGGGGACCGGACCGAAGCGGATGGGCTCGGTGGGCCCGGCCACGTTGGACAGGATGACGTTGAGCGGCGGGTGGAGCACGTTGGCGGCGTGGGAGCGGCTCCACAGCCGGACCGTCGGCTGGTAGAGCTGGGGCGGCACCACGTCGGCCCGCTGCTCCAGGAGGTCGTGGCCGAGCAGGCTGCGCACCTCCTTGGCGGCCCGCACGCCGTCGTGGACGGCGGCCAGCCGTGCCGCCGGGTCGGCGACGTCGGTGCCGATGGCCACGTAGATGTTGTCCACCCGGTTGCCCGAGAGCCGTGCCGCGTCCGGGTCGGTCGACACCGGGACGCTGGCCACCAGCGGGCGCCGGGGCAGCTCGTCCCGGTCGGCCAGGTAGGCGCGCAGCGCGCCGGCGCAGACGGTCAGGTAGACGTCGTTGAGCGTGGTGCCCGTGGCCCGTCGGACGTCCTTGAGCACGTCGAGGGGCAGTCGGGTCATGGCGAAGGTGCGGTCGGCGTCGAGGGAGACGTTGAACGAGGTCCTCGGGATGTGGTGCAGGGGGATCGGGCGGCATGGGCGTCGAAGCGTGCCGGCGCGCGTTCCGACGCCCGGGTGCTCGGACACTGAGCTCCGCACCAGGTGGGGGAGACCCCGGAGCCGGGTGACCTGCTCGGCGAGGGCCCGGCCGCACGAGCTGGCGCCGGGTCGGCAGCGGCTCGGGGACCCACGGGTCGGGCGGCGGTTCGGGGTCGGGGGCGACGGTCGCCGCCTCGACCACGTTGCGCAGCAGGGCCACCGCCGCCGACCCGTCGGCCACCGCGTGGTGGAGCTTGACGACCACGGCGATCCGGTCGTCGGCCAGGCCCTCGACCACCCGGATGGCCCACAGCGGCCGGTCGCGGGGCAGCGGCGTGCCGGCGAACTCGGCGATGGCCGCGGCCAGGGCCCGGTCGTCGCCCGGGGGGTCGAGCACGACCCGGCCCAGGTGGCGGCGCGAGGTCGAAGTCCGGGTCCTCGACCCAGACCGGGTGGCCGAGCCCGAGCGGCACCGGCACGACCCGGCGGCGGAACGGGGGCAGCCGGACGAGCAGCTGGCCCAGCACCTCGGACAGGGTGTCGAAGGAGAACCCGCCCTCGAGCGCCGACGGTCGGACACCGCCACCTTGACGGTGTGCATGTGGGTGGTCGGCGTCTCCGAGTAGAGGAACTTGGCGTCCAGGCCGGTCATGGTCTCCACGGTCACGTCCTCCTCGCCCGTCAGGCCGCGGCGTCGTCGGGGGCGGGCGTGATCCCGGCCGCCTCGGCCAGCGACGCCTCCAGGAAGTCGGTGACCTGGCCCGACCACAGGTAGCCGACGTGGTTGCCGGCGTACCACGAGACCTCGGGCTCGCCCCAGTGCTCGGCCAGGCGCCGGGCCTGGTCGGGGGTGGCCAGCCGGTCGCCGTAGCCGGCGAAGATGTACCGGCGGTCGGGGGCACCAGGGGGTCGAACGCGGAGCGGCGACACCACCCGGTAGACCGTTCTCGGCCGGTGCCGCCCATGATCCGGTGCTCGATCGACCGGGCCCGGATGTGCCGGGGGCTGTGCTCGTGGAAGAGCGCCGGGGAAGTCGGACACCGGGATCCCGGCCACCACCCCGTCGAGGCCGGCCTCGATGCCGGCCAGCAGCGCCACGGTGTAGCCGCCGAGCGACACGCCGTAGAGGCTGATGGAGGTCGCCGCCCTGGGCGCGGATCCAGCTGATCAGCCGCCGGATGTCCCACACGGCCTGGGTGAGGCCGTGCACGGCGTTCATCAGCTCGAAGGAGAGGAACGGCTCGCCGCTGATCAGGGTGACCCGGCGGGGGCCGTGGAGGGGCAGGACCGGCAGGGCCACGTTCACGCCGAGGTCGTGGTGGAGCTTGGGCGCGTGGAGGCCGGGGAAGTCCATGAACGGGAAGCCCATGCAGAAGCCGTGGACGCCGATCACCCACGGCCGGGTCGGGTCGTCGTGGCGGAGCAGCGACCGCCGTGGCCGGTGCGGTTGGGCCGAAGGCCATCCACCGCTCGCGGCCCGGCTCGCCCTCGTGGGGCGCGAACCCGCTGTCCCAGGTCGATGCGCTCGTAGCGCATGGCCCAGCGCCCACCCCCGGCGTGACGGCCAGGTCGCCGTCGGCCAGGGGCGGGGGCGTCCGGTGGTAGGCGTCGGGTCGTCGATCCAGCCCCGGCCGGTGAAGAGCGCGTCGGCCTCGGCCAGCTCGTCGGCCACCCGGCCGTAGTCCCCGGGCAGGGGGAACCGGTTGGGGCGTCATGGCCACGGCCAGCAGCGCCTCGTCCATGGCCACCTGGGCGGCGAGCCCGACCGACAGGTGGGGGGCGGGCAGCGACGTCGGACACCTCGCCGCGCGAGCAGGGCGTTGCCGACGAAGTGCGAGGGTGCGGGGCACGGCACGGGTGGCCCGGACCAGCGCCCGGCGGTTGAGGAAGCCCGGCCACGGCGACGGCCGGAGCCAGCCAGCTGCGTCGAGGGCGGAGCGACCCGCCGTCGGCGGCCCGGCCGTCGGCGCCCGGCGGACCTCCGACTCCGGTTCCGGTCTCGCCCATGGCCACCTCCCCCCACCGTCGCGGCCCGCCGGCGGATCGGCGGCACCTGCCACCTGGAATACTAAGTGCCCGGGTCCGGGCCGGTCAGGGCCGGAAGTCCCATTGCGGACCCGGGGAGGGCGGCGATGGAGATTCAACCTGGCCGATCTGTTCGAGTGCGTCGCCGACAGGTGCCCGAGCAGACGGCCATGGTCGTCGGCGGACCGCCGGCTCACCTACGCGCAGCTCGACCGCGCGGGCCAACCGGCTGGCCCACCACCTGGAGGCCGCGGGCGTCGGCCCGGGCGACCGGGTCGGGGTGCAGCTGGCCAACGGCACCGAGTACCTCGAGGTCATGCTGGCCTGCTTCAAGATCCGGGCCGTGCCGGTCAACGTCAACTACCGCTACGTGGCCGCCGAGCTCGAGCTACCTCTACGCCGACGCCGGCCTGGTCGGCCTGGTCTTCCACCGCCGGTTCGCGCCCGGCGGTGGCCGCCGCGCTCGGCGCCCTGGCCGAGCGGCGCGTCGTCCTCGAGGTGGCCGACGGGTCGCGACGCGCCGCGGGCTGGGCGAGGAGTACGAGGACGCGCTGGCCGCCGGTCCGACGAGCGGCGGAGTTCGCCGCCCGCGTCGGCCGACGACCTCTACTGCGTCTACACCGGCGGCACCACCGGGATGCCCAAGGGCGTGCTGTGGCGCCACGACGACATCTTCTTCGCCGCCATGGGCGGGGGCGACCCCTTCGCCTCGGGCAACCACATCACCGCCCCGAGGAGCTGGCCGGGCGGGTGCTGCGTCCCGGGGATGACCGCCCTGGCCATCCCGCCGTTCATGCACGCCGCGGGTCACTGGCTGGCCTTCTCCACGCTCTTCGGCGGCGGCAAGGTGGTGACCCTCGCCGGGGGGCGCCTTCGACCCGGTCGAGGTGTGGCGCCTGGTGGAGGCCGAGCGGGTCAACGCCCTGGTGGTGGTGGGGGACGCCATGGCCCGGCCGCTCCTCGACGTCCTGGCCGCTGACCCCGGGCGCTACGACCTGTCGTCGCTCATGGCCGTGGGCTCCGGTGGGGCCGTGCTGTCGCCCTCGACCAAGGCCCAGCTGGCCGAGCTGCTGCCCGGGCGGATCGTGGCCGACCGGTTCGGCTCGTCGGAGACCGGGCAGGTCGGGGGCGAGGCGCCGGCCGACGACCCCTACGGGCCGCCCCGGCTGCGGGTCGACGAGCGGACCGACGTGCTCGACGACGACCTCGAGCCGGTCGTCGCCGGGTCGGGCACGATCGGCCGCCTGGCCCGCAGCGGACACGTCCCGCTCGGCTACCTGGGCGACCCGGCGGCCACGGCCACGACGTTCGTCGAGCGGCACGGGGTCGCGGTGGGCGCTGCCCGGGGACCAGGCCACGGTGGAGGCCGACGGGACCATCATCGTGCTCGGCCGTGGCTCGCTGTGCATCAACACCGGAGGGGAGAAGGTCTTCCCCGACGAGGTGGAGGCGGCGCTGAAGGGCCACCCCGACGTGGCCGACGCCATCGTGGTCGGGCCTCCCCGACGAGCGGTTCGGCGAACGGGTGGTGGCCCTGGTGCAGCTGCGGCCGGGCCGGCCCGCCGCCGCCGACGGCCTGTCGGCCCACGCCCACGGACGCTGACCGGCTACAAGGTGCCCCGCCAGTTCGTCTTCGTGGAGGAGATCGAGCGCTCGCCGAGCGGCAAGCCCGACTACCCGCGGGCCCGGGCCGTGGCCGGCGCCGGCGGCGCCGCGGGCTGAGTCGGCGCCGGCGGGGCGGGACGGCGCCGGGCCTGTCATCATGGTCCGGTGAAGCTGGTCCCCACCCGGCGGACGGACTACGCCATCCGCGCCCTGGTGTTCATCGCCAACGCCGAGGAGTCACCGGTCAAGGCCCGTGACGTCGGCGAGGCCATGGACATCCCCACCGGCTTCCTGCAGCAGGTGCTGCGCGAACTCCAGGTGGCGGGCATCGTGTCGTCCCGCCCGGGGCCGGCCGGTGGTTTCGCCCTGGCCCGACCGCCGGACCAGATCACCGTGCTGCAGATCGTCGAGGCCATGGAGGGCCCCCTCCGGACCTCCGCGTGCGCGCTGCGTGGCGGCCCGTGTCACTGGGACGACGTGTGCGCCCTCCACCGCGTGTGGTCGTCCGCCCGGGAGGCCCTGTGCGGCGAACTCGACGAGGCCACCCTGGACCAGGTGGCGGCGGACGACCGGGCCCTGGCCGCCGGCGAGCTCCCGGTGCCGGCGGACTCCCATCGGCGCACGATCCCGCGCTGACGGGCCCGGCGGCCCGACCGTGCGCTGACGGGCCGGTCTGGCCCGCTCGGGGTCGGGCCGGTCAGGCCCGCTCGGGCGTGTACTCCACCGGCAGGGAGTCGATGGCGTGCACCAGGGCGTGCTCGACGTAGATCGGGCGTGAACCCGGGAGCCACGTGCATGTCGGGGAACCGCCGGATCAGCTCCTCGAAGAGCACCCGGATCTCCAGGCGGGCCAGGTTGATCCCCATGCACACGTGGGGCCCGACGCCGAAGGCGATGTGCGGGTTGGGGCTGCGGTCGACGTCGAGCTCGTCGGGTCGTCGAAGACCGCCGCGTCCCGGTTGGCCGACTGGTAGAGGAGCAGGAGGCTGCTCGCCCTCGGCGATGCGCTGGCCGTGCAGCTCGGTGTCCTCGGTGGCGGTGCGCACGAAGCTGATGACCGGGCTCACGTAGCGGGCGATCTCGTCGGCCATGGTGGCGAAGAGCTCCGGGTGGGTCGACGCAGCCGCTCCCACTGGTCGGGGAACTGGCTGAAGGCCCACATGCCCCCGCCGATGGCGTTGCGGGTCGTCTCGTTGCCGGCCACCAGGAGCACGACCAGGAACATGGTCAGCTCGTCGTCGGCCAGCTCGTCGCTCGACTCGAGGACGCCGTCCTCGTCGGCCCCGACCAGGATGCTTGATGACGTCGTCGGGCGTCTCGCCGGCCCTCGCGACGGGCGGCCCGGCGGTCCTCGACCATGTCGGTCACGTAGGCCACGTACTCGTTGAAGGCCGCGCCGGCGTCGATCGACATCGGGTCGTCGGGGTCGGTCCGGCCCTCGCCGCCCATCATCCGGTCGGACCAGTCGCCGAGCTTGTACCCGGTCCTCGATGGGCAGGCCCATCAGCTCGGCGATGACCACCAGCGGGACGGGCACGGCGATGTCGGTCGACGAAGTCGCACGAGCCGGCGGCGGCGATGTCGGTCGAGCACCTCGGTCACCACCTGGCGGACCCGTGCCTCCATGGCCCGGATCATCCGGGGGGAGAAGCCCTGGTTGAGCAGGCGCCGCTGGCGGATGTGGCGCTCGCCGTCGAGACCGATGAGCGAGAGGTCGACCGACTGGGTCGGGGCGGACGCCCTGGCCCGAGCAGAACAGGTCGGCGTGCAGTGAGACGTAGGAGACGTCCGCGTGGCGGGACACGACCCACAGCTGGTGGGCCTCGTCCCAGATAGACGGCGCGCTCCGCCCGCAGGCGGGCGTAGCCGGGGTGCGGGTCGAGGTAGAAGCTGCGGTCGAGGACGTCGATGTCACACGTGGGCCGGGTCTGTGTCGGCATCGTGCGCGTCCCTCCGGTCGTGCGCGCGCCGCCGGGGCCGCGCTCCGGGTGTGACAGTAGAACGTGTTCCGCTGAACGTCCAGTACCCAGACGAGCACGATTCGGACCCCGCGGGCTCCGTCCCAGGCCGGAGGGCGTGCAGGGGACAGGAACATGTTCCAGGTAGGGACCTTTGGCCCTGCCATCGCCGCTCCGCCGTCCGTACCGTCCAGACCGCGACGAGCGATCCGCTCGCGGACCCGAGGAGGGCGCATGATGGACGACGACTTCCCCCGGATCATCTCGGTCGACGACCACGTGATCGAGCCGCCCCACGTGTGGCAGACCTACCTCCCCGAGCGCTTCCGGGCCGAGGGGCCCAGGGTGATCCGCTCCGGCGTGTCGCGCGATGGGCAGCGTCGGCGGCGTCTACTCGTGGGAGGAGGACCCCGACGGCCACGCCGTGCGACTTCTGGCTGTTCGAGGACCTGCGCTACCCGATGACCCGGGTCATGGCCGCCGCCGGCCTGCCCCGCGAGGACGTGACGGTGTCCCCGGTCACCTTCGAGGAGATGCGACCGGGCTGCTACGACCCCGTGGCCCGCCTGGCCGACATGGACGAGGCCGGCATCGAGGCGTCCCTCAACTTCCCGACCTTCCCCCGCTTCGCCGGCCAGGCCTTCTCCGAGGCCCAGGACAAGGAGCTCGGCTTCGCCTGCATCCAGGCCTACAACGACTGGATGGTCGAGGAGTGGTGCGCCGACCCCCGCCTGGTGCCGATCATCCTCGTCCCGTTCTGGGACCCGGCAGCTGGCCGCCGCCGAGGTGCGGCGCAACGCCGCACGGGGCGTGCGGGCCATCACGCTTCTCGCGAGATCCCGGCCTACCTCGGCTGGCCGTCGATCCACGACGAGGACCGCTACTGGGACCCGCTCTTCGCCGCCTGCGCGGAGACCGGGCACGGTGGTGTGCATGCACATCGGCTCGGGCTCGCGGATGCCGTCCACGTCGCCCGACGCCCCGCCCGCCGTCCAGTCGACGGCCACCTTCACCAACTGCATGCTCTCGATGTGCGACTGGCTGTTCAGCGGGCGTGCTCGAGCGGTTCCCCGACCTGAAGCTCGCCTACAGCGAGGGCCAGATCGGCTGGATCCCCTACATCCTGGAGCGGGCCGACCACGTGTGGGAGACCAACCGGGCCTGGGGCGGGGTCGCCGACCTGCTGCCCGACCCGCCGTCGACCTACTTCGCCCGCCAGGTCTACGGCTGCTTCTTCTCCGACCGGTTCGGCCTCGAGAACCTGGCCGACATCGGCGAGGACAACGTCATGTTCGAGTGCGACTACCCGCACGCCGACTAGCACCTGGCCCGACACCCAGAAGATGGCCAAGGAGATGACCTTCGGCCTCGACGCCGCCGTGGTGGAGAAGGTCATGCGGGGCAACGCCATCGAGCTCTTCGGGCTGCGCGACCGCCTGCCCTCCGGCCGGGGCCTGAGGGCGGCGGCCGTGGGGGACCACTACCAGCTGCTCGATCCGCAACGGCGTCCTGATCGACGGGTCGGGCAACCCCCGGCGGCGGGCCGACGTCGCCGCCCGTGACGGGCGGATCGCCGCCATCGGCCGGCTCGAGGACGCCACCGCCGACGTCGAGCTCGACGCCGAGGGGCGGATCGTCGCCCCCGGCATCATCGACCCCCACACCCACTACGACCCCCAGATCACCTGGGACCCCTACGCCACCGCCTCGTGCTTCCACGGGGTGACGACGGTGCTGGCCGGCAACTGCGGCTTCTCGGTGGCACCCACCCGTCCCGAGGACCGGGCGTTCTTCGCCGGGCTCTTCGCCAAGGTCGAGGGGATGGTCCCGGCCGCGCTCGACGGCATCGACTGGGAGCTTCGAGACCTTCCCCGAGTTCCTGGCCAGCCGCGCGGGGCGCCTGGGGGTCAACTTCGCCTGTTACGTCGGGCCACTGCAACCTGCGTCGGTGGGTCATGGGCCCGGAGGGCTCGGCCCGGGCGGCCACTCCCGACGAGATCCTGGAGATGGGCGGCCCTGCTGCGGGCGGCCATGGACGCCGGGGCCGCCGGCTTCTCCTCGACCCACGCCTCGACCCACAACGACGGAGACAACCACCCGGTCCCCAGCCGGTTCGCCGAGCCCGAGGAGCTGCTGGCCCTGGCCGACGAGCTCGGTCGGGGCGACCGGGGCACCATCACCTACCTGCCCAGGAGCGCGGTGGGCGGACTCGACGACGAGGACATGGACCTGCTCATCGAGCTGGGCCGGGTCAGCCGGCTCCCGGTGATCATCCAGGGGCTCGGCGGCCGCAACAAGGTCGACGCCCCCGGGGCCGGGTGGGACGTGGCCCTGGAATTCCTGGCCCGGGCCGAGGCGGCCGGCTCGGCCGTCTACTCGCTCCTGCTGGCCCGGCCCTTCGACCGGCCCTTCGACCTGCGCACCGGCACCACCCTCTACGAGGGGGTGCCGGCCTGGGACCGGGTGGTGGCCCCGTTCGTGGACGACCGGCGGGCCAAGCTCGAGGACCCCGCACTCCGCGACGCCATGCGCCACGCGGTCGAGACACCCCAACCGTGACCCGGCCCGGGGCTCGACGCTGCCGCCTCCCCACTGGGACGTGCTGTTCGTCGGCTCCGTCGAGGACCCGGCCCTGGACGGCTACGTGGGGCGCTCCATCGCCGACATCGCCGCCGAGGAGGGGAAGGCCCCGGCCGACGCCATGCTCGACCTGGCGCTGGCCGACGACCTCGGCGACGCAGTTCCGCTGGGTGACCGAGACCGAGGAGTGGATGGACGCCGTCCGCGAGGCCCAGCACAGCCCCAACATGATCACCGGCACCTCCGACGGCGGCGCCCACCTGTCACGCGACGACGGCTCGGACTACTCGACCTACTTCCTGCGACGGTGGGTGCTCGACCTGGGCGAGTGGACCCTGGAGCGGGGCATCCGCCAGCTGACCTCGGTGCCGGCCGCCCTGCTCGGCTTCCGGGACCGCGGCCTGGTGCAGCCGGGCAACTGGGCCGACCTGGTCATCTTCGATCCCGAGGAGATCCGCCGCCCGGGCCGCAAGGAGCTGGTCCACGACCTGCCCGGTGACTCGGCCCGCTTCCAGGCCTACCCGAACGGGATCCACGCCACCATCGTCAACGGGGTGCCCATCGTCCTCGACGGCAAGCTCACCGGGCAGCTGCCCGGGAAGGTCGTCTCGCCGGTCTGAGGCCACCCCCTCCCCGGCCGGGGGCCGGGGCCGCTGGCGGTCACCCGGTCAGTCGGTGACGAAGGCGGCGTGGAACCCGTAGGGGACGCGCACGGGCAGGGGCACCTCGGCCACCGGGCCGCCGGCCACGTGCTGGGCGTCGAGCACCACGAGCGACGAGCGGTCGGTGGCGCGGTCGTAGACGAAGGCCAGCACCCAGCCCTCACCCTCGCCGGGTCCGTCGGGCACGAAGAGCCACTCGCCACTGGTGCGGCCGGCGTCGGGCACCCACCGGTCGAGCCGGCCGGTCGCCATGTCGACGTGCTGGCAGCCGGTGAAGGCCAGTGCGCCCGGGTGGGACACCACCTCGCCCAGCCAGGCGTGGCGCCAGGCCCGGCCCCGGTGACGGGGGTCGATGGTGGGAAGGTCGGCCGGCGGCACGTCGACGACCTGGTCGCTGAAGCGGAGCTGTGCGCCCGAGGTGTCGATCGTCCAGCGGTGCCGGGTGCTGGCGCTCGGCAGGGACGCCGGCGCGAACGTGTTGTCGAGCCGGCACACGTCGAGGACGATGTCCGCACCCCGCCGCACGGCGTTGATGGTGTGGTACACGTAGCACGGCTCGATGTCGACCCACCGGATGGCGGTGGACGGTCCGCCGAGCGGCATGACCCCGAGCCGGGCGCCGGCCGAGGGCGACCAGCGGAACGGCACCGCCTCCGAGCCCGGGTCGGTGACCATCCGGGTGGCCCCGGCCAGGTCGAAGAGGACGGGCAGGTCGAGGAAGACCACGTCCCGGTCGGTGATGGCGAAGTCGTGCATCATCACCGACCGCGGCAGGGCGACCGGCTCGTTGGTGCGCAGGGCGCCCGACGGGTCGTGGACCCGGTACTCGAGGAACGGCTCCGTGAACCCGTAGCCGAACGAGTGCAGGTCGCCGGTGACCGGGTCGGTCTTCGGGTGGGCCGTCATGTTGCCGTTGGTGCCGGCGTAGGCGGCCACGGGTCCGACGGTCGACAGGTCGGCGGCGTCGAGTGCGTAGGGCTCACCGACCTCGCCGAGGGCCAGGGGCACGCCGCCGTGGGTCACCACCGACACGTTGGCCAGCGTCGACGTGCCCCCGGGTGCCCCGGAGGCCCCGAGGCCGCCGCCGTGGTCGTAGAGGCCGGTGCGGACGTAGCGGTTGCGGTACCAGGTGGCCCGCCCGCCCTCGAGGCGCACCCCGTGGACCATGCCGTCGCCGAGGAACCAGTGGGGGGACACGCCCCGGAGCGGGTTCGAGCCGTTGCGGACGTAGAGGCCGGTCAGCGTGGGCGGCAGGGCGCCGGTGACGGCCAGGTCGGTGGTGGTGGTCTCGACCGCCACCGGCCCGAAGTTCCCCTCGAGCCACCAGCGGGTCCCGGCGGTGTCGGGTGGCGCCGTGGTGGGTGGACTGGCCCAGGTCGTGGTCGACGAAACGGACGAGGACGACCCGCAGGCGGCCAGCAGCGCACCACCGGCCGCGCCCACCGCGCCCAGGGCCAGGCCGCCCACCGCCCCCCGCCGGAGCAGGTCGCGTCGGGTGATACGCGGCTCGTCCCCCATGGGCGGCAGTGTTGCACGTCCGGGGCCCACCGGGTCGTCCGGCACCCCCCGGTGCGGATCTGCTCAAGGTCGTCCGCCGGTCTGCCGATGTGTCAGCGGTAGAGGTACGGACAGGGGTCCGCACCGGGACACGGAGACGCCATGACGAAGCACCCCGGGGGCACACGCGGAGCACGGCGGGCCCGTGGCCGTCTGGCGGGGGTGGCGCTCCTGGTGGCCACGGCGTCGGTGGGGCTGGTCGGGGCGCTCCCGTCGGTGGCCTCGGCCGGCGTGCCCATCCCGGAGTTCGTCGTCACCACGGCCACGCCCACCGTGGCCGACCCCGTCGCCTTCGACGCATCCGCCTCCACCGACCCGTCGCCCACGGACCACCTGGTCCAGTGGGCGTGGTCCTTCGGCGACGGGTCGGCGACGGTCACCGGGGTCACCCCCACCCACGTGTACACCTCGGCCGGCACGTACTCGGTCTCCCTGACCGTGACCGACACCGAGGGGGCCAGCGCGTCGGCCGTCCGCACGGTGACCGTCGCCCCCCTGACCACCCCCACCGCCCCGGTCTTCTTCCTGGCCTCGCCGTCCCTGACCGCCACCGTCGGCAAGGTCTACGGCTACACGTTCGCCGCCACCGGGTACCCCGATCCGACCTTCTCGCTCTCGGGCGCCCCGGCGTGGCTGTCCGTCGCCGGACCCACCGGGGCGGTCAGCGGCACCCCCCCGAAGGGCACCACCTCGTTCAGCTACTCGGTGGTGGCCGATGACGGCGTGGGGTCGCCGGCGACGGTCGGCCCCTTCCACGTGACCGTCTCCACCCCCGTGACCTCGGGCGGCAACGGGAGCGGCCACGGGTACTGGCTGGTCGGTGCCGACGGCGGCATCTTCACCTTCGGCTCGGCCACGTTCCAGGGCTCGACCGGGAGTCTCGCCCTCCAGCGCCCGGTGGTCGGCATCTCGCCCACCGCCGACCGCAAGGGCTACTGGCTGGTCGCCTCCGACGGTGGCATCTTCGCCTTCGGCGACTCCGGCTACTTCGGCTCGCTGCCCGGGCTCGGCTTCGCCCCGGCCGGCTCCGGTGCGCCCGACGGCACTGGCCGCCCCCATCGTGGGCATGGTGCCCTCCTCGGACGGCGGCGGGTACTTCATGGTGGCCGCCGACGGCGGGGTGTTCGCCTTCGGTGACGCCCGCTTCGCCGGCTCGTGCCCGGGCATCGGCGGCTGCTCGGGGCCGGCGGTGGCCGTCATGCCCGACGCCACCGGAAACGGCTACTGGCTGGTCACGGGCACCGGCAACGTCTACGCCTTCGGTGACGCCCCCTACTTCGGGGCGCCCGCCGCCCGGGGGTCCGCCGTCACCTCGGCCGTCCGCACCCCCGACGGCCGTGGCTACTGGGTCCTGTTCGCCGACGGCAAGGTCGTGCCCTTCGGGGACGCCGCCTTCCACGGCGACCCGGCCGGCTCGCTCGGCGGCGACACCGCCTCGGCCATCGTGGCGACCTCGGACGGCGCCGGCTACTGGGTCGACACGGCCGGCGGCGCCGCCGACAACTACGGGGACGCGCCGAACGACGGCTCGATGGCCGGCGCCCACCTCAACGCCCCGGTGGTGGCCGCCGTCGGGGTGGTGACCGGCCGGGGGCTCAGCCCCGACGGCGGGGCTCGGAGTGGTCCCAGTCGGCCAGCAGGGTGCGCAGTGCGGTCAGCAGGATGAGCGGCTGGTCGAGCATGGCGTGGTGGCCGGCCTCGGGGAGCTCGATGACCGGGGTGACCCGGCCCAGCTCGTCGTACATGAACCTGCCGATGTCCGGGGTGACGAGTCCGTGCTCGGAGCGCAGCAGGGCGAACCGGCAGCGCACCTGGGACAGGTAGGGGAGGGCCACCTCGCGCATCCCGCCGCCGAACTGGGCGAACACGTCCCGGTCGAACTTCCACTGCAGCCGCCCGCCGTGGGGCGGATCGAGTGGTGGGCGACGTGGTCCATGACGTAGTCGAGGTAGTGGTCCTGGGCCGGCACCGTGCGGAAGTGGGCGAAGGCGTCCTCCGGCGTCGGGTAGACCCGGGGCCGACCGAAGGCCTCCTTCAGCCGGTAGGAGGCGATCTCGGGGTCGGGTTCGGTGACCGGCGAGTCGCACACGATGGCACCGCTGACGGCGTCGCCGTGGCGGGCGGCGGTGCCGATGGTGACGAACCCGCCCATCGAGTGGCCGATCACCACCGGGGGCCCGTCGATGTCGCCGGCCGCGGCGGCCGCCATCACCTCGTCGGTCCACCGCTCGAGGGAGTAGGCCGGACGGTGCCCGCTGTCGCCGTGGCCGGACAGGTCGACGCACACCACCCGGAACTCGTCGGCGAAGCTGGCGGCCACGTGGGTCCACCAGTGGGCGTGGGCCCCGCCGCCGTGGACGAAGACCAGGCCCCGGGTGCCGGGCGTGCCGAAGGTCAGGGCGTGGATCGGGCAGTCGTCCACCTCGACGGTCAGGTCGCCCCGGGGGACCGCCAGGGCACCGCACGAACCACGCCGGGCGCGTCGGGCAGCGGGACGGTAGGTCATGGGTGGTGCTCCTTGATGGCGTCGGTCACGTCGTGCTCGAGCGGCTGTCCGGCCAGCCACCGGTCGAGGTTGGCGGCGAAGAGGTCGGCCTGGCGCTGCAGGCGCCCGAACCCGCCCGGCCGCGTTGTGGGGGGTGACCCGCACGCGTCGGATGGGTCCAGAACAGGTGGTCGGGAGGGAGTGGCTCGGTGCGCGAAGACGTCGAGGACGGCGGCCGACGGTGTGCCGGCGTCGAGTGCGGCCAGCAGCGCGTCCTCGTCGACCAGTGAGCCGCGCGCCCACGTTGACCAGCACGCTGTCCGGCCGCATGGCGGCCAGGAAGGCGGCGTCGACCAGGTGGCGGGTCCCGGCGGTGGCCGGTGCGAGAGCACGACGACGTCGGCCTCGCCCACCACCTCGTCCAGCCGGTCGGGGGTGACCGTGCGGTCGACCGGGTCGTCGGGCACGGGCGTGCGGCGGCACCCGATCACGGTGGCCCCCAGTGCCCGGGCCCGCACCGCCACGGCGCTGCCGATGTGGCCCAGCCCGACGACCAGCCAGGTGGTGCCCGGCCACCTCCCGCCAGTCGTGGATCCGCCACTCGGCGGCGCCGGCCTGGCGGCGCCACTCGGCCGCCCCCTGGAACTCGTCGAGCACGGCCCGGAGCACGAACTCGGCGATGGGCAGGCTGTTCACGTGGGCGTTGCACACCCGCACGCCGCGGTCGGCCAGGGCGTGGAACGGCGCGGCTGTCGTAGCCGGCGGCCGGTGACTGGAACCACCGCAGCGACGGGCAGTCGACGAGGAAGCGGAAGAACGCCGCCACCGGGGCGCCGGCCCCGGAACAGGTCGGACGTGCCCCAGGCCACCTCGGGTCGGGCCTCGGGCCACGGCACGACCGCCCCGCGGGGCCGTCGAGGGTGCCGTCGGCCTCCATGGTCAGCCATCGACGCCCGGTCGGGCCAGAGCCGCGCCGAACGAGGCGTGGGCCACCGAGGTGCAGAGGATCAGCATGCCGGCCGCTCAGGCCCCGCCGAGTGCGGTGGTCCACCAGCTCGTGGACGAGGGCGACGCCGCGCTCGTGGCGGGGGCTGAGCACGGCCGGGACGCGCTCAGCCCGAGGCCGAGGTTGCGCTGCACGGCCTCGCAGATCACCCGGTCCTCGTCGAGGACGGGCACCGAGTTGGCGACGGCGGCCGCGGCCTCCTCGCCGGGGTGTCCGCGGTAGCGAAGAAGGTGTACGCGACGCGGGTGGAGCGTGGGCCCGGTCGGCCAGTAGGTCTCGAGGCGACATCCCCGACGCGGTAGAGGTTGAGCGCGAAGCCCGGGAACCGCCACAGCCAGGCCCCGTCGGTGACCGACGCCGTCGCGGGTCGGTGCCGAGTGGACGGCCACCGGCCCGACCACCTCGACCGCGTACCGCGAGGAGTCGACCTGGCGGTGGAGCCCGGGGTGGACCAGGGGGATGTGGTACCCCTCCTGGTAGTTCTCGGCGTAGACCTTCCAGTTGGCGGCCGAGGTCGTGGCTGCGAGCGGTGGGTGACCTCGAAGGCCTCCATGGGGTAGGCGGCGCTGCGGTCGACGACGGGACCCAGCCAGGTCGGCCAGCGGTCGGGGCCGTGCCGTCGAGGTTGACGAAGAGCAGGCCCGCGCCAGACGCCGACGGCGACGCCGATCAGAGCGAGGACACCGTGGGCTCGAGGTCGGCGCCGAAGTCCCGGGCCGACGTGCAGCGTGCCGTCGAGCCCGTAGGCCCAGCCGTGGTAGCGGCAGACGAAGCGACCGGCAGGACCCCGAGCCGTCGTCACACCAGCGGACCGGACCGGTGCCGGCAGACGTTGTGGAACCCGCGGAGCATCGCCGCCGTCGTTGACGACGACGAACGGGTAGCCGGCCACGGACGACGGCCAGCGTAGGCGCCGGGCTCGGCCAGCTGCTCGGCGTCGCCGACGGCCATCCACTCGCGGGCGAAGACGGCCCGGCGCTCGGCCTCGTGGCGGACGGGGTCGATGTAGGCGTATGGCGGCGTTACGTTATGGCTTTTTTTGGTGTCGAAGGTCACGTGGTTTTCTTCGCCGGCGGTGACCGGATGGCGCCGGTCTCATCTTGCCAGCGGCGCCGGGCGGCACCGGCCGGCGGTGGTAGCAAGGGGGGCGTGATCACCACCGAACGCCACGGCCCCGTCGCCCTCGTCGTCCTCGACCGCCCCGAGGCCCGCAACGCCCTCACCGGCGCCATGATCGCCGACCTCGGCCAGGCCCTGGCCGACGCCGACGCCGACCCGGGCGTGGCCGCCGTCGTGCTGACCGGCCGGGACCCGGCGTTCTGCGCCGGCCTCGACCTGAAGGACCTGGCCCGCACCTATCGGGACGTGGCCGCGGCACCCGCGCGCCGGGGCGGCGCGGACGCCCCCCGGATCCGCCGCGGCCTGACCCCGGACACCACGAAGCCCCGGATCGGGGCCGTCAACGGCCCGGCGGTCACCGGCGGGCTGGAGCTGGCCCTGGGGTGCGACTTCCTCATCGCCTCGGAGCGGGCCACCTTCGCCGACACCCACGCCCGGGTCGGGGTGATGCCGGCCGGGGGCATGACCATCCGCCTGCCCCAGCTGATCGGGGTCAACCGGGCCCGGCAGATGTCGCTGACCGGCGACTTCGTCGACGCCGCCACGGCGTGCGCCTGGGGGCTGGTCAACGAGGTCGTCCCCCACGACGAGCTGCTGCCCCGGGCCTGCGAGCTGGCCGGCGCCATCGCCGAGTCGGACCCGGCCGCCATCGCCGAGCTGCGGGCGATGTACGCGGCGCTCGCCCACCGGGGCGACGACGGAGTCCTACCGGGACGAGGCCCGCTGGTCGCGGCGGTGGATGGGGGAGCGGTTCGACCCGGCGGCGTTCGAGGCCCGGCGGGACGGGATCATCGAGCGGGGTCGTCCCAGCAGGCGGGCCGTCCCGCCGCGCCGTCGGCCGGCGGGGCTCAGCCGGGCTCGATGCCGGCGCCCTTCAGCATCCGGCGCAGGTCGACGACCATCTGGGTGTCGATGTCGTGGCCCGCGGGGCGTCGAAGGTCTCGGTCTCGGGGCCGAGGGTGACCTTGTAGCGCCCCTCCTTCGCCTCGTCGACTCGGCCACCGCCTCGAGCAGCGACAGCACGTCGTGCCACTGGATGTTGTGGCTGGTCGGGTGGGTGAAGAGCTTCTCCACCGTCTTGCGGTGGTGGGCGTCGAGCTTGATCCCGTCGGTCATTGCTGCCTCCATCGTGTCGGCTGAGTGCCGACGGCCATCGTAGGGGAGCCGGTGGGGTCGGCAGGGCCGACCGCCGGCTCCGGGGTCACCGGGCGCCGGCCGGCCGCCGTGCGAGCATGCGCCCATGACCGACACCGCCGCACGACCGACGCCGCCGAGCCAACAGGGCCCGGGTCCAGGAGTTCTGGGCCGCGCTGTACGCCCGGGACTGGGACGGCCATCGCCTCGTTCTTCGCCGCCGGACAGCGAGTACACCGACGTGCCCTCGCCGGCCGACGACGTCGCCCGGGGTCCCGACCAGGTGGTGGCCCGCCTCCGGCTCGGCCTCGAGAAGATCTCCGGCTACGAGCACGAGCTGCGCCTGATGGTGGCCGAGGGCGACACCGTGGTGACCGAGCACGCCGAGACGTGGCACTGGCACACCGGCGAGCAGGTCACCCTGCCCTTCGTGTCGGTCCAGGAGCTCCGGGCGGGTCGATCGTCCGCTGGTGGGACTACTGGGACCTGTCCACCCTGATGAACGCCGCCCCGGCCTGGTGGATCGAGGACATCGCCGCGGGCTACATCTGACCGGTGGGTCCCGGCGCCGGGCGCGTTGTGCGCCGTGGGTGGACACGACGGCCACCACCCGACGGCCGCCGACGGCGCTCGACGATCGGCCGGTGGTCGTGGGCGGCGTCGATCACCACCACCTCGGTGTCGTCGCCGACCAGCCAGATGTTGTTGTCGACCTCGAAGTCCTCGCCGTCCAGGCGAGAAGATCCCCGACGGTGACGACCCGCTCGATCATCACGAGCACCACGACCGAGCGCAGCACCTCGCCGCGCTCCATGCGGTCGAACGCCTCCTCGACGTCGTCGAGGCCGATGGTCTCGGTGACGAACCGGTCGAGGTCGAGCCGGCCCTGCAGGTAGAGGTCGACCAGCATCGGGAAGTCCCGGCTGGGCAGGCAGTCGCCGTACCAGCGACGGCTTGAGCGCGCCGCCCCGGCCGAAGAACTCGATCATGGGCAGGTCGATGCGCATGTCGGGGGTGGGCACGCCGACCTGGACCACGGTGCCGGCCAGGTCGCGGGCGTAGAAGGCCTGCTCCATCACGGCTCGGGTTGCCCGACCGCCTCGATGCACACGTCGGCGCCGTTGCCGCCGGTGAGCGCCCGGACGGCCTCGACCGGGTCGCTCGGCCGAGGCGTCGACCGTGTGGGTGGCGCCGAACTCGCGGGCCAGCTCCAGCTTGCGGGGGTCGAGGTCGACGGCGATGATCGTCGGCGGCCCCGGCCAGCACGCGCCCCGGCGACCGCGGCGCAGCCCACGCCGCCGCAGCCGAACACGGCCACCGAGTCGCCCGGGCCGACCTCGCCGGTGAGCATGGCCGCGCCCGAGGCCGGCCATGACGCCGCAGCCGAGCAGGCCCGACCGCCTCGGGCCGGGCCGCCGGGTCGACCTTGGTGCACTGGCCGGCGGCCACCAGGGTCTTCTCGGCGAAGGCGCCGATGCCGAGCGCCGGGCGACAGCGGCGTGCCGTCGGCCAGGGTCATCTTCTGGGTGGCGTTGTGGGTGGCGAAGCAGTACTACGGCCGGCCCCGCCGGCACGACCGGCACTCGCCGCAGACGGCCCGCCAGTTGAGGACCACGAAGTCGCCGGGGGCCACGGTCGGTGACGTCCGGGCCCGACCGCCTCGACGACGCCGGCCGCCTCGTGGCCGAGCAGGAACGGGAAGTCGTCGTTGATGCCGCCCTCCCGGTAGTGGAGGTCGGTGTGGCACACCCCGCAGGCCTGGACCCGCACCACGGCCTCGCCCGGGCCCGGGTCGGGGACCACGATGCGTCACCACCTGGACCGGCTCGCCCACGGCCATCGCCACCACTCCTCGGACCTCCGATGCCATGTGCCGCTCCTGTCTGTCGTCGGGTCGGACCGGCCACAGTGTGGCACGGCGCACCCGGGCGGGTCGGCCGGTGCTCCGGGGCGCCGTGACCCCCCTGGTGCCGGACCGGCCGTCCGACCTGGGCCCGGTGGCGACCCTGCTGGTACCGTGAACGGCAGGTGCGCGGGCCGGACGGCCGTCCAGGGCGTAGCGGGACGCCCGGTCCTGCCCCCGGACGGACAGGGAGCGGAGTTCGTGGCAGACGACGGCAGTGGTGCGGAGGTGGCGAGGGCCAGGGCGACACCCGCCGCGAGGAGATGCTGCGCGCCGCCCTCGACGTCATCGCCGACCGCGGGTTCGCCGACACCCGGATCGCCGACGTGGCCGAGCGGGCCGGGACCAGCCCGGCGCTGGTCATCTACTACTTCCAGACCAAGGACAACCTGCTGACCGAGGCCGTGCGCCTGGCCGAGGACCTCTGGTACGACTACGGCTACCGGCGGATGGCGGCGGTCGTCGGGGCGGCCGCCCGGCTCGAGGAGATGATCACCACCAACTTCACGCCCGCCGGCGGAGGTGGGCTTCCCCGACCTCGGGGCGCTGTGGGTCGACCTGTGGGCCCGGTCCCTCCGGCACGCCGAGGTGGCCCGGGTGCGCGAGGAGTTCGACGCCCGGTGGCGGCAGGTCATCGCCGACGTCGTGGTCGAGGGCCAGCGCCGGCGAGTTCGCCGAGTCGACCCGGACGAGTTCGCCACCGCGCTGTCGGCGCTGCTCGACGGGCTCAGCGTCCAGCTCGTCCTGGGCGACCCGGCGATCGACCCGCCGACGGCCGTCCGCATCGCCATGGGCTTCGCCGCCGGCCGGCTCGGGTTCGACTGGGCCGCCGCCGCCGGAGGCCGTCCGGGCCTGACGCCGGAGTCAGCCGGCCCGGTCCGGCCGGGCGCCCGTCAGGCCGTGGTGGCCAGGATCTCGGCGATGAGCTCGATGGTGGTGTCGGGGTGGAGGAGGGCCAGGCGGCCGACCGGCTCGCCCTCCCACGTGGTGTGCATGACGAAGCCGATCTGCTCGGCCAGCAGCCGGTCCGACCACGCCTCGTAGTCGGCCTTGCCCCAGCCGGTCCGGCGGAACAGGACCACCGACAGCTCGGGCCGGCGGACCAGCTCGAGGTGGGGTGTGGCCTCGATCAGGTCGGCCACCTCCTGGGTCACGGCCAGCACCGTCTCCACCGCGTCGCGGTAGGCGTCGGTGCCGTTGACGGCCAGCGAGAACCACAGCGGCATGCCCCGGGCCCGCCGGGTCAGGTGGTAGGCGTAGTCGCTCGGGTTCCACTCCTCGGGCGCGTCGGTGTGGAGGACCTCGAGGTAGGAGGCGTCCTGGGAGTGACGGCCTTGGCCAGGCGGGGCTCCCGGTAGAGGAGGGCGGCGCAGTCGAACGGGGCGAACAGCCACTTGTGCGGGTCGACGACGAACGAGTCGACCCGCTCGATCCCGGCGAAGCGGCTCGCGGACCGACGGGGCGAACAGCGCCGCGCCGCCGTAGGCGCCGTCGACGTGGAACCACAGCCGGCGCTCCTCGGCCACGTCGGCCACGCCGTCGAGGTCGTCGATGATGCCGGCGTTGGTGGTGCCCGCCGGTGGCCACCACGGCGATGACGTCGTCGGCCCCGGGGTGGGCGGCCAGGGCGCGCGCGCAGCGCCTCGCCGGTCAGCCGGTGGTCCTCGACGGCACCAGCAGCGGCTCGACGCCGAGCACGTGCAGGGCCTTGCCCACCGAGGAGTGGGCCTCCTCGCTGATGGCCACCACCGGGCGGTCCGGCGGCCGGTCGCCCATCCGGTGGGCGGCGGTGTCGCGGGCCACCATGAGGCCCGACAGGTTGCCGGCCGAGCCGCCGGCCACGAAGCAGCCGCCCGCCCCCTCGGGCAGTCCGGCCAGGTCGGCCAGCACCCGGAGCGCCTGGTTCTCGGCGGCCACCGGCCCGGCCGCCTCGATCCACGAGGTGCCGTGGAGCGACGAGCACGCCACCACCATGTCGAAGAGGAGGGCGGCCTTGGTCGGGGCCGCGGGGATGAAGGCCAGGAACTTCGGGCTGTCGCACGACACCACGGCGGTGGCCAGGGTCTTGTCGAAATCTCCATGACCAGCGGCCGGGTCGACGCCGCCCGCGGTCATGAGCCCGTCGAGGCTGGCGGCCAGCGACTCGTTGACGGCCCCGCCGAAGTCGAGCGGGACCGGGTCGAGGGCCAGCCGCCACCGGCAGTAGTCGAAGATGAGGTCGGTGAGCTGTCTCGTCGTAGACGAACATCGGGTTGCGCATGGGGTCCGTTCTGGTCGGGTCGGCCCCATGATCGCAGACGGGACGTCGCCGACCGCATCCGGCACGGCGGCCGGCGCCCGACCGCCGGCGGCCCGGCGTCAGGCCGGCCGGCGGTGGACCGACACGGCGTAGTCGTCCGCCGGGGTCGAACGGGTCCCCGTCCCAGGTCGCCCAGCGGGCCTCGGGACGAGGCCGGCCGGCCCGGCAGTCCTCGTCGTACGCGCCGAGCGGGTAGCCCCGACCGAGCTGGAACCCGGCCACCAGGCGGCCCGCCGGGCGCCAGGTGGCGGGCGCACCCGGCCACCAGGGCGGCCTGGGTGCCCGGCCGGGGTGAACAGCGGCACGTTGCCGGCCATGACCACCAGGTCGAACGTGCCGCCGAGGTCGGCGTCGGCCACGTCGGCCACGTGGAACTCGACGCCGGGGGCGAGCCGACGGGCGGTGGCGATCATCGACGGGTCCCGGTCGACGCCGACCACCTCGACCCCGCGGCGGGCCAGCTCGGCGGCCACCCGGCCGGTGCCGCATCCGGCGTCGAGCACGCGTCGCCGGGGCGAAGGCGGCGCACGAAGTCGGCCTCGCCGTGGACGTCGACCCCGGACGGCGGCCAGTGTGTCGAAGCGCTGCTGGTAGGCGTCGCCGTCCCAGTCGGTGGCCCCGGGCGGCCGGTCCCGGGCGGGAGGCCGTCGCTCACCGGTCAGCGGCGGCCCCGGCCCGTGCCCGGCCAGCCGGTCGGCCGCGTCCGGGTCGAGGAGCTCGCAGACGTCGCGGACCGGGCCGGTCGGGCGCGGTGACGGCCGCGCAGGGCCCGGCCCCCGGCACTGCGGGCCGGCGGGAGGTCGGTGGAGCAGGACCACGAGCGGGCCGAGGTCGTCCCGTCCCGGGTCGGCGAGCCGGGCCTGCGTGGAGCACGGCGGCCGTGCCCAGGGCCCGCCACAGCACGTCGGGCCGCCGGAGGCCGGGCCGGGTGGCCGAGTAGGCGCCGGACAGCAGGAACAGCCAGGTCCCGCCGCCGGCGTCCCGGGCCCGGTAGTCGACGGTCACCCCGAGGTCGGCCACCGTCGACCCGCGCTCGACGTCGGTGAACCCGGCGGCGGCCAGGGCCTGCTCGGCGAGGTCCCGGGCCTTGCGCCCCGGGCGACCGGGTCGCTCCTCGGCCGCCGCGTCGTCCCCGCGTGGCGCGGGCCGGGCGACGGTCGACCCGCCGGGTGCCGGCGGGGCGCGGCCCGCTCGTCGGCGATCCGCCGCTCGGCCAGGGCCACGTAGGCCGGGTCGGTGTCGAAGCCGACGTAGTGGCGCTCGGTGCGCACGGCGGCGACCGCGGTCGACCCGAGCCCATGAACGGGTCGAGGACCAGGTCGCCGCGGTAGGTGTAGAGCTCGATGAGGCGCCGGGGCAGCTCCACCGGGAACGGCGCCGGGTGGCCGACCCGGGTGGCCGACTCGGCGGGCAGGTCCCAGACGTCGGTGGTGGCGTCGACGAACTCGTCCATGGTCATGGTGCCCTCGTGGGGCAGGCCGGCCCGGGCCCGCTCCTCGGGCGGGCACGGCCCGGTCGAAGCGGCCCTTGGAGGCCACGACGATCCGCTCGGACACGTCGCGCAGCACCGGGTTGCCCGGCCGCTGGTAGGTGCCCCAGGCGCACGAGCCCGCCCGCGGCGTGGCTCTTCTGCCAGACGATCTCGCCCCGCAGCAGGAAGCCGAGGCCCTCGAGCAGGTCGATGACGTCGCGGGCCAGCGAGCGGTAGGGCTTGCGGCCCAGGTTGGCCACGTTGACGGCGATCCGGCCGCCCGGCTCGAGCTTGGCGAAGCACTGGGCGAACACGTCGTGGAGCATGCCGAGGTAGTCGGCGAAGTCGGCCGGCACGTGCCCGACCCCGAGCGCCTGCTCGTACTCCTTGCCGGCGAAGTAGGGCGGCGAGGTGACCACCAGGGCCACCGAGCCGTCGGCCACCTCGCCGTGGGCGTCCATGTCGCGGGCGTCGCCCACCCAGACGGTGTCCACGGCCGCCGGTGGCGGCCACGGTGTCGTCGTCGGACAGGCGGGGCGGGGTGAAGCGGGCGTAGAAGCCCGAGGCGTCGTGGCCCTCCCGCCGTCCCGACGCCGAAGGCCGACGTGGTGGTGGGCCGCCGGCGGGCGGCCGGGCCCGTCGGGCGGGTCCGACGGGCCGCGGGGGACGGTGGCGGGGCGTGCTCCCATCGACCGGAGGCTACCGGCGCGCCCGGCCGGCCCGGGGATGGACGGGTGGGACCGGGACGGGTCGCGGCGGCGGGGACGGGCCGGCCGGTCAGCCGGCGGTGAGGTGGGCGCTGACCGACTCGCCCACCACCACGCAGGCCTGGCAGCGACACGGCAGGACACGCCGGTGAGCGGCAGTGCCACCGGCACCGACGGCCGCAGCCCGCCAGCTCGGCGCCGGCGCGCCGGCCGAGCCGGTGAGCACGACCACGCCGGCCTCGGTCGGCGGTGGCCACGGTGGCGCCGACGGCCACGCACGGGCCGGCACCGCACGACACGGCCAGCAGGTCGCGGCACCGGCGGCGGTCACCGGTGCCGACGGACCAGGTGCCCGCCGGCGGAGGTGAGCACCAGGACGACGCCTGGCCCGGTGCGGCTGCCGTCGGACACGGTGGCGGTGGTCCCGACCGCGGTGCAGTAGACCCGCGCGGCACCGGCCCGAGTGAGGTGGTGGCCGGTCGCGCGGGGTCGACGGCGTGTGCAGCCGATCCCGGTAGGGCCCGGTCCGGCAGGGCACCGTCTGCGGCGCCCACGTGGCCCCGCCGTCGGCGGTGGCCGCGATCCGAGCCGGCCGGCGTGGCCGACGGTCGACGGTGTCCGACGCGGTGGCCCAGCAGTGCGCGGCGTCGGTGCACGACAGCCCGGTGGCCGACGACGACCGTGGCGGGGAAGCTGGCCGCCCGCCACCCAGTGCCGCGCCGCCGCCGGTCGGGGTCAGCGCCGTCACCCGGCCGGCGACGGTCGCCGAGCGCCAGTGCAGGCGCCGCCGGCGGGCAGGCCACCGCGGTCACGTCGGTGGTCCCGGCGGGCACGGGCTGCGAGCGACCAGGTCGCGCCGCCGTCGGTGGTGGTCAGGATGGCGCCCGGCCCGGCCCGCCGGCGCCGACCTGGCCGACGGCGGTGCACGCCCGGGTCGTGGCGCAGGCGATCGTCGGCGCAGGTAGCCGACGCCGGGCGGCACGCGTCTGGACCGTCCACGTGGCCCCGCCGTCGGTGGTGGTCACGACGGCGGCCCGACGGCGCCGTGCGCCGGTGGCCACGGTGGACCCGACGGCCCAGCACCGTGTGGCGACGTGGCAGACGACACCGCCTGGAGCGACTGGACGCCCGGCCGGCAGGGCGGCGGTGGCCGAGCGTGCCCTGCCAAGGGCGGCGAGGGGCGGGACGGTCGTGGCGGCGCGAGCCGGCCGGCGACGTGGCCGGCCGCGGGCCGAGCTGCACGCCGGCCGCCGTGCGGCCAGCCAGCAGCGGCGCACGCGGCCGGGCGGCGGCGCCGCCACCGGCGGTCGGTCGCTGGCTCGTGGACCTGGCACTGCGCCATCCCTCTCCGGCCGGTGCCGTGGCCGTGCGCCCGGCCACGCGGCCGGGCGGCCCGACCCCGAGATACTGCCACGGACGGCCCGTGCGACCGGTGATGACGTCGGGCCGTCGGTGCCGCCGTCTACCGTGGCGGTCGTGCCGGTCCGTCACGCCGCCCGACGACGACCGCCCGCCGGCCACGTCGCCGGCCGGACCGGTGAACGTCGTCGACGTCGTGGTCGTGGTGGTCGTGGTGCTGGCCGCCGTCCAGGGGCCCGGGTGGGTGGCCTGGTGCAGGTCTGCGCCATCCTCGGGTTCTTCGGCGGCCTCTACCTCGGCGCGCTGCTGGCCTCGGACACCGTGCGGCTGGGCCCACGCGCCGACGGCCCGGACCGCCGTGGCCCTGTCGACCATGGTCGGCGTGGCCTTCAGCCTGGGCATGGCGGGCCGGATCCTCGGCGGCGTGCTGGCCAGCCGGGTCCATCCCGGCGTCGGCCCGGTCGGTCGACGCGGTGGCTGGGCATGGTGGTGGCCGTGGTCGCCGCCCTGGTGACCTTCTGGCTGCTGGCCAGCACCCTGGTCAACAGCTCCTCGGTGGCCCTCGACTCGGCCATCCTCCAGTCCCGGGTCATCGCCGCGCTCGACCGCGTCCTCCCCGCCCCGCCGTCGGTGTTCTCGCCAGGCCCAGGGGTTCCTGTCCGCCGAGGGGTTCCCGCCGGTGTTCGCCGCGCTGGCGCCCGGCGTCGGCCCGGCCCGGTGCCGCTGCCCCGGCGACGCCAGCTGCGCCAGGCCGTCTCGGCCGCCGGGGCCTCGACCGTCAAGGTCGAGGGCTACGGCTGCGGGGTCGATCCAGGAGGGCTCGGGGTTCGTCGCCGGCCCCGGGGCTGGTGGTGACCAACGCCCACGTGGTGGCCGGCATCGCGCCAGCCGCTGGTCCAGGTCGGCACCCGGCTGCAGGCGCACCACGGTGGTCGCCTTCGACCCGTCCTTCGACCTGGCCGTGCTGCGGGTGTCCGGTCTGACCGCCCCGGTGCTGACCCTCGATCCCGGCGACCGTCGCCCGGGGCACCCAGGCGCGCCGTGCTCGGCTATCCCGGAGGGCGGGCCGTTCACCGCCGACCCCGCCGGGGTCATGGCGCAGTTCGAGGCCGAGGGACGGGACATCTACGGCCAGGGCCTGACCGTCCGCAACGTCTACGAGCTCGACGCCGCGGTGCGGCCGGGCAACTCGGGCGGCCCGCTGGTCCTGCCCGACGGCCAGGTGGTCGGGGTCGTGTTCTCGCGGTCCACCGTGGACGCCGCGTGGGGTACGCCCTGACCTCGGCCGACGTGCTGCCCCGGTCGCCGGGCGCGAGCAGGTCCGACGGCCGTCGGCACCGGGGCCTGCGCCCCGGCCTGAGGCGCCCGCGCCGGCGTGGCTCCGGAGCCGACGCCGTCGCGGCGCGGTCGGACTAGACAGGGGGCATGGCGCTCCCCATCGAGGACTACGGGATCATCGGCGACCTGCCACACCGTCGGCCCTGGTCGGCCGGGACGGGTCGATCGACTGGCTGTGCCTGCCCCGCTTCGACTCCGGCGGCCTGCTTCGCCAAGCTGCTCGGCGACCGAGGACCACGGCTCGCTGGCGGATCGCGCCCGAAGGGGCCGGCGCGGGCCACCCACCGCCACTACCGGGGCGACACCCTGGTGCTCGAGTCCGAGTTCGTGACCGACGAGGGGACGGTGCGGATCATCGACTGCATGCCCATCCGCGCAGCGAGCACCCCGAGGTGGTCCGGCTGGTCGAGGGGGTCCGGGGCACGGTCACCATGGAGATGCGACCTGACCATCCGCTTCGGGTACGGCCAGGTCGTCCCCTGGGTGCGGCAGCACCGACGGCGACGCTCGACGCCGATCGCCGGCCCCGACGCGCTGTCGCTGTGGACGCCGGTGCCGACCCACGGCGCGGACCTGTCGACGGTGGCCGAGTTCACGGTGGCCGAGGGCCAGACGCGTGCCGTTCTCGCTGACCTGGTACCCGGCCAACGAGGCGCCGCCCCGGCCGGTCGACGCCCGCTACGCCATCGCGCGACACCGAGCAGTGGTGGGAGGAGTGGGTGCGCCAGTGCACCTACGAGGGCGAGTACCGCGAGGCGGTGGTCCGCTCGCTGATCACCCTGAAGGCGCTGACCTACGCGCCCGACCGGCGGCATCGTCGCCGCGCCCACCACCTCGCTGCCCGAGACGCTCGGCGGCGGGCGCAACTGGGACTACCGGTACTGCTGGCTGCGCGACGCCACCCTCACCCTGCAGTCGCTGATGCGCGGCGGCTTCTACGAGGAGGCGCAGGCCTGGCGGGACTGGCTGCTGCGGGCCGTGGCCGGCGACCCGTCGCAGATGCAGATCATGTACGGGGTCGCCGGCGAGCGCCGGCTCGACGAGTGGGAGGTCGACTGGCTGCCCGGGCTACGAGGGCTCGCGCGCCGGTGCGGATCGGCAACGCCGCGCCCGGCCAGTTCCAGCTCGACGTCTACGGCGAGGTCATGGCCGCCCTGCTACGAGTCGGCGCAGCGCGGCGGCCTGGACGACCGACGGCCGGCCTGGGAGCTGCAGCTGGCGCTGATGGACTTCCTGGAGACGGGCTGGCGCGAGCCCGACGACGGCATCTGGGAGGTCCGCGGCGCCGCGGCGGCACTTCACCCACTCCAAGGTGATGGCCTGGGTGGCCTTCGACCGGGCCATCCGCACGCGCCGAGGAGTACGGCCTGCGACGGCCCGGTCGACCGGTGGCGGGCGATCCGCGCAGGAGATCCACGACGAGGTGTGCGAGCAGGGCTTCGACGCCGACACGCGGCATCGTTCACCCAGTACTACGGCTCCGACCAGCTCGACGCCAGCCTGCTGATGATCCCGCTGGTCGGGTTCCTGCCGGCCACCGACCCGCGGGTGCGCGGCACCATCGAGGCCATCGAGCGGGAGCTGGTCGACGGCGGCTTCGTGCTGCGCTACCGCACCGCCGACACCGGCGACGTCGACGGGCTGACCGGCCGGCGAGGGGGCCTTCCTGGCCTGCACGTTCTGGCTGGCCGACTGCCTGGCCCTGCTCGGGCGGCACGACGACGCCCGCGCAGCTGTTCGACCGGCTGCTCGGCCTGCGCAACGACCTCGGCCTGCTGTCCGAGGAGTACGACCCGGTGGCCGGCCGGCTGGTGGGCAACTTCCCCCAGGCGTTCTCCCACGTGTCGCTGGTCAACTCGGCGTCCAAGATCGGCGGCCACGAGAAGCCCGGTCGTCGAGCACGTCTTCCTCGGCCTGGCCCGCCAGGCCCTGACCGGGTCGCGGCCTCGGGGGTGGGCGGCCACCTGGCGGCGCCGGCCCGGTCGATGGCTCCGTGAGCTGTGCCGACGCCGGGAGCCGGACCGTGCGGTCCCGCCCGACCTCGAGCCGTGGGCGGGACCACGTCGGCCGGCCGGGCGTCGGGACGGGCGCCCCGCAGGGTGGCCACGAAGCGAGTCGGCCACGTCACCGGGCCGTCGGGCAGACGCCGGCGGCCACGACGAAGGCCACCGGCGACGAAGGCCACCGCGAAGAAGGCCGCAGCGAAGAAGGCCACCGGCGAAGAAGGCCCCGAGCGAAGACGGCCCCGGCGAAGAAGGCCACCGCCACGAAGAAGGCACCGGCGAAGAAGGCCCCGGCGAAGAAGGCACCGCCGAGGAAGGCAGCGGCGAAGAAGGCCCGGCGACGAAGGCCGCGGCCACGACGGAGCGGTCCGACGGCGACGGCGAGGACGGCCCGGACGAGGCGACCTGAGGCGATGAGCGGCGCCCACCACCACGGCCCGGACGGCCACCACCACGGCGCCGAGGACGGCACGGCCGCGCGCCGCCGACCGGCACCCGCATCGCCGAGGGCGTGCTCGAGCTCGACACCCTGCTCGGCGGGTGGGAGCGGGTCACCGCCGGCTACCTGATCGAGGGGGACGCGCCCGGTGCTGGTGGAGACGGGCAGCCAGAGCTCGGTGCCCGTCGCTGCTGGCCCACGCTCGACCGGCTCGGACTCGGCCCCGACGACCTGGCCGGCGTGGTGGTGACCCACATCCACCTCGACCACGCCGGCGGGGTGGGCGACGTGGCCCGGGCCTTCCCGAAGGCCACCGTCTACGTCCACCCGAAGGGCGCCCGCCACCTGGCCGACCCGACCCGTCTGGTGGACTCGGCGGCCCGGGTCTACGGACCGCTGCTCGACTCGCTCTACGGCCGGCTCGACCCCACGCCGGCCGAGCGGATCCACGTCCTGGAGGACGGCGAGGAGATCCGGGTCGGCGCCAACCGGGTCGCTGACCGCCGTCGACTCGCCCGGCCACGCCAAGCACCACCTGGCCCTCCACGACAGCTGGAGCGGGACGCTCTTCGCCGGCGACGCCGTGGGGGTGCAAGCTGCCCGACGCCGGGGTGCTGCGGCCCGTCGACGCCGCCGCCCGACTTCGACCTCGACCAGGCCCTCACCTCCCTGCGACGCTTCGCCGAGCGCCGCCCGACCGGACTGGCCCTGGCCCACTACGGGCTGCTGGCCGACCCGCTCGACGTGCTCGACGAGGCCGACGGGACCCTGCGGCGCGTGGGCCGACGTGGCCGAGTCGGCCTACCGGGACGGGCGGGACATCGCCGCCGCGCTGTCGGCGAGCCTTCGCCTCCGACCTCGACGGGGTGCCCGAGGAGCACCGCGAGAAGCTCGAGGTCATGAACGGCGTCCACTCCAACGCCGCCGGGCTCCAGCGCTGGCTGGCCGGACGGGGCACCGGGGACGGGGACGCCCCGGCCGGCTGACGCCCGGGACGCGCCGATGACGACGCCCCCGGGGGAGGACGTCCTGGACCCGATCGACCCGGTCGACCCGATCGGGGTCGACAGGTCGGTCGCCGTGCCCGACCCCGGGGACGGGCGCGGCCCGACCGGTGTCCGGGGGCGACGTGCTGACGGTGGTCGGGGTCCTCAGCCTGGTGGTGCCGGTGGTGGCCTACGTCGCATTCATCCACCACTACGCCCTGGACGTCGTGTGGAGCGACCAGTGGAGCGACGTCGCCCTGCTCCGCCACGCCCACGACGGCACCCTCGGCCTGGCCACGCTGTGGGCCCAGCACACCTCGAACCGCATCCTCGTCCCGAATCTCGTCGTGCTGGCCCTCGGGGCCGCCACCCACCTCGACACCGTGACCGAGGCCTACCTCTCGGCCGTCCTGGCCGTGGCCGCCGCCGCCCTCCTGATCCTGGCCCACCGGCGTCGGATGCCGGACACACCGTGGCTGGCCTACTGCCCGGTCGTCCTGCTCCTCCTGACCGTCGTGGGCGGCAACCCGTACTACGGGGGCACCAACACCCTGTGGGGCTTCACCCTCGGTCTCTACGTGGTGCTGGCCGCCCTGGCCGGCGCGCTGTGGCTGCTCGACCGTCCCGCACTGGGCGCCCCGGTCGTCGCCGGTGCGGTCGCCCTGGCCGTGATCGGGAGCTTCTCGGCCACGCAGGGCCTGCTCATCTGGCCGGCCGGACTCGTCCTCCTCTGGCTGCGGGACCGTCCCGGACGGGTCCTGGTGACCTGGGTGGCCGCCGGTGTGGCCACCACCGCGCTCTTCTTCGTCCACTACGACTCGGCGGCGGGGATGAGCCAGCCCGGCTACCTGGCGTCGCACCCGGGTGCCTCGGCCAGCTTCTTCCTCTTCTCCCTCGGCGACAACGTGCTCGGCCGGGTGCTCACCGCGCCGCCCTCGGGGTCGGGTCTGACGTCCGACGTGCTCGGACTGGTCGTGGTGGCCCTCGCCGTGTGGGTCGTGGTGCGCTTCCGCCGAGCGCGACGTGGTCACGGGGTCGCCGCTGGGTGTCGCCCTCGTGGTCTACGGCCTGCTCTTCACCGCGGTGGTGACCGCGTCCCGGGCCTGGCAGGGGTTCTTCCAGGCCGGGCGCTACCTGACCTTCGAGGTCCTGGTGTGGGTGGGCTGCTACCTCGCCGTGCTCGGTCGTCGCGGCTCTCACCGCCGGCGACGGCGTGGCCGGCGACCCGCCGGCGCGCCGGGCCCGGCCCGACCGCGTGGTCGGCACGGTCGCCGTGCTGCTGGTCGCCCTCGTGGCCGTCCAGGTGGTGGTCGGCACCCCCCGGGGCCTGCGCTACGCGGCCGACGACCGCCGCCACCAGCTCGATGCGGCCGACGTGGCCGTCCACATGGACGAGGTGGACGACGCCCAGGTCTACGCCACCGACGGCGGCTGGGCACCGTCCTGGGTCCGCCCGCTCGACCGGTTCGCCCGGACGCAGCGGCTCAGCCTGTTCGACACCCCACTGGCCCGCAGCCTGGCCCGGGCCGGGGTGTTCGCCCGGCTCCAGTCCACCGTGACCGCGCCGGCCGGCGGTGCCGCCGTCTCGGGACGGGTGCCACTGGTGGCCGAGGTCCACCTGCGCAGCGGCGTGGCCGGACTCGACTTCGCGGTGTCGCCGGCCGGGGCCGCCGGGCACGGCCCGGCGCGCACCCTGCCCACGGTGCCGTCGTCGGCCGGCTGGACGGCCACGTGGGACACGTCGGAGTCGACCGGCTGGTGGGACGTCCGGGCCGTCGTCGTGCACGTCGGCGGCATCCGGGCCACCGGCGACCCGGTCACGGTGCTCGTCCGTGCCGCTTGACCCGTCGCAGGACCGTCACCGCCCGCCGGGAGGGTCCGGCGCTCAGTCCTCCACCGGGTAGACGTCGCGGGCGTAGTCGTCGACCCGGTCGGCGGGCAGTCGCAGCCGCATGGCTGCGGAGTAGACGACCAGACTCCAGCCGGCCACGACCAGCAGGTCCCAGTAGAAGGGGATGACCTCCCGGCCGCCGCCGAACTGGCCGAGGTAGGAGAGCAGGGCCATGCCGGCCAGGTAGGGCCACAGCCAGATGCCGCCGCCCAGTCCATGGGCGGTCGGACCGGGTTGGCGTGGGTGAGCCGGGAGATGCCCATCAGCACGTAGCCGAGCGATGCACGGCCACGTACAGCTTCCAGTCGACCTCCCAGCCGCTCCAGTAGATGATCAGGTTGGCGGCGATGAACGACGCCGGGGCGAGGACCGGGGCCCACGGCAGCCGGAAGGGCCGCGGCAGGTCGGGCTTCTGGCGGCGCAGGGCGCCGAGGGCCAGGGGCGCGCCGGCGTACATGAGGACGGTGGCCGAGGTGATGAATCCGACCAGGCTCTGCCAGCCGGGGAAGGGGAGGAACAGGATGCAGGCCCATGAGGAAGGCGAAGATCAGCCCGAAGACGGGACCTGGGTCCTGGCCGTCGTCCGTCTCGAAGAAGGCCGGCACCTGGCCGTTCTTGCTCATGCCGAAGGTGAGGCGGCTGGTGGTGGTGGTGTAGACGAGCCCGGTGCCGATCGGGGCGATGATGGCGTCGGCGTAGAGGATGTAGGCCAGCCAGGCCAGTCCGAGCCCCTTGGCCAGGCCGGCGAAGGGCCCGAAGATGCCCGGCGAAGGTCACGTTGGCCCAGCCGTGGGCCAGTGCCGTGTGGGGCAGGGCGCCGATGAAGACCACCTGCAGCAGCAGGTAGATGGTGGCCCCGATGAGCGATGGAGCCGATGACGGCCCGGGGGATGTCGCGCTGCGGGTTCGGCTCTCCCCGCCGAGCTGCACGGCCTGCTCGAAGCCGACCAGGGCGAAGACCGCCCCGCCGCAGACTGACGGCCCGGAGCACGCCGCGGAGTCCGAAGGGGGCGAAGCCGTGGCTGGTGAAGTTGGACGTGTCGAAGTGCCGGGGGGAAGAGCACGAGGATGGTCAGGGTGGGGATGAGCACCTTCCAGGTGGTGATGGCGTTGTTGGCCTGGGTCAGCCGCCGGATGCCGAACAGGTTGAGCACCATGAAGCCGCCCATGAGCACCACGGCCACGAGGTAGCCCCAGCCCGGTGAGGACCACGCGTCCCGTTGACCGTGTGGGTCAGGCCGTGCCGTAGTTGGACGAGTACTGAGTGGCGGCCTCGACCTCGATGGGCGCGGTGCCGGCCGCCTGCAGCCACGAGAACCAGCCGAACGAGGCGCCGGCCAGGTTGCCGAAGGCGTAGTGGGGGAAGCGGGCCGTGCCGCCGGTCACCGGGAACAGCCCGCCGAGCTCGGCGTGGACCAGGGCCAGGAGGATGACGGCCACCGAGCCGATCAGCCAGGCGATGACGGCCGCCGGGCCGCCGATGGTGGCGAGACGAACAGGGCGCCGAACAGCCAGCCCGAGCCGATGATCGAGCCCTCGGAGGTGAACAGCAGCCCGAGGAAGCCGGCGTCGCGCTTGAGGCCGTCCGACGCGGCGCGGCTCGCCGTGGACTGCGGGGCTCGCTCGGGCACTGCGCCTCCTCGCTGCGGCGGGCCGACGCCGGGGCGGCGCACGGTCCCCCATGATCGGCCATGGCACGCGTCCGTGGGCGGACCCCGCGGTGGCCACGGCGGAGACCCGGATGCCGGGCCGCGGCCGGCGGATAGGTTGACCGGTGTCGGCCGGGGCCGACGTGGCCCGGGCCGATCGCTGCCCGGCGAGGGAGCCCACGGTGAACATCTCGATCGTCTCAGGCTGGCTGCCCCCCGGTGGTCGAGGTCCTGGCCGTGGTCGCCCTCGTCGCCGCCCTCGACCGGCGGGCGGGTGGGTGGCGCCGCCAGCTCGGCGATCGGCGTGCCGGTGGCGCTCGGTCGCGGCGGCGGTGACCGGCGTGGTGCTGTGGCTGGCGACCGGGGTCGTCGACGGGCTGCCGTGGTGGCCGCTGGTCTGGGGCGGCGCTCGGCCGTCCTCGCCGTGGTGGTGGCCGTGCTCGGGTGGCGGGGCGCCGGGCGGGGCCGCCGGGCGTGGTCGGTCGTCGGCGTGGTCCTGACCCTGGTGGTCGCCCTCGGCTCGGTCAACGCCCGGACCGGCACGTTCCCGACCGTCGGGCGCCTCGTGACGGCGTCGCCCGAGCACCTGGTCGGACCTGCCCGAGATCCGCGACCTCCAGGCCGCAGGTGGCCCGGACCGGCCGGCTGCCGACGCAGGGGGTGGTGTTCCCGGTCACCATCCCGCCCGACCGTCTCCCACTTCGCCACCCGTCCGGCCTACGTCTACCTGCCGCCCGGCCTGGTTCGCCCGGCCCACACCCGCGGCTGCCCACCCTGGTCCTCCTGCCCGGCGAGCCGGGGAGCGCCTCGGACTGGTCCGCAGGACGGGGACGCCGACACCACCGCCGACGCCTTCGCCGCCGCCCACCACGGCGGCTGGCCCCGATCATCGTCATGCCCGACCCCGAACGGACTGCAGCACCGTCGACTCGGAGTGCGTCAACTCCGGCTTCGGAAATGCCGAGACCTATCTGGTGACCGATGTGCCGGCCTTCGCCCGCTCCCAGCTGGACGCCTCGACGGCTCCCGGGTCGCTGGCCGTCGGCGGGCTGTCGGCCGGCGGGACGTGCTCGGTGATGCTGGCCCTGCGTCACCCCGACGTCTACCCGACCTTCGCCAGCTTCAGCGGGTTCGACGTCGCCCCAGTACGAGGAGACGGACCGGGCCGACACCATCCGACATCCTGTTCGGCGGCTCCGAGGCCGCCTTCGACGCCCACGACCCGGCGCAGCTGCTGGCCGGCGGCCGGTTCGACGGGATCGGCCGGCTGGTTCGAGGTGGGGCCAGGACGACGAGGCGCCGCGGGCCGCCGCCGACGTACTGCAGCCGGCCGCCGTGCGGGCCGGGATCGCCACCTGCCTGTCGGTGGTGCCCGGCGGCCACGACTTCGACGTGTGGAGCCGGGCCCTGCCGACGCCTTCCCGTGGCTCTCGTGGCGCCTCGGCCTGACCGCCGAGCCGGCCCACGAGCCGGCGACGTGCGTGTCGCCGTGAGCCGGCGACGTCCGCGCCGGACGCCGGTCCGGGAGGGATCGGCGATGATCGCCGTCGGCCTTCGCCCTGCTCGGCGCGTTCAGCCAGGCCCTGGCGTCGGTGCTCCACCGGCTGACCAACGCCTCGGACGGACGACGCCGGTCGAGGGGCCCGGTGGCCACCGTCCGGGCCCTCGTCGTGCCAGCCCTCTGGCTGCTCGGCATGGTGTCGATGGGGGCGACGTTCGTCTTCACCGCGCTGGCCCTCTACTTCGGCGAGCTGGCCACGGTGCAGCCCATCCTGGTGACCGAGCTCATCTTCACCCTGGCCCTGCGCGCCCTGTGGCTCCACGACCCCATCGCCACCCGCACCTGGGGTGCGGCCGGCCGTGCTGTGCGCCGGCCTGTTCGGCTTCCTGGTCGTGGCCCGATCCCCAGGAGGGCCACGGATCGCCCGACGGCCGCCGACTGGGCCGTCGCCCTGGCCACCCGGGGCCTGCTCGTCGTGGTGGCCGTGGTGCTGTCCCGCTGGGGCTCACCGGCCCGGCGGGCGGCGCTGCTCGGCGCCGCGGCCGGCATGGTCTGGGCCATCGACGCCGCCTTCGTGAAGGCGGCCACCGAGGCGCTGGCCCGCGTACGGGTGGGGCGGGCATGTTCCTGCACTGGGCGGTCTACGCCGTGGTGGTCGAGCGGCGTGGTCGGCACCGTGCCTGCTCGAGGCGGCCTTCGCCGCCGGACCGCTGTCCGCCTCGCAGTCGACCCTGCTCATCGTGGACCCGCTGGCCAGCATCGCCATGGGGGTCGAGCTCTTCGGCGAGCAGCTGCGGTCGTCGCCGGGGGCCATCGCCCTCCAGGTGGCGTTCCTGCTGGTGATGTTCGCCGGCGTGGTGCTGCTCGTCCCGCTGGGCGCCGCCGACGATGGAGGCCCACGCGAAGCGCTCCCCGCGGACGGTGCCGGTCGGGGTGGCGGAGGTGACCGCCGACCGGCAGACCGGTCCGACCGACGGGGCGCGGCGGTCCGGGCTCGGCCCGGCGCCGCGACCTGCCCGGGTCGCAGTGCGCCCCCCCGGACTCGAACCCAGGAACCTTCAGATTAAGAATCTGATGCTCTACCGTTGAGCTAGGGGCGCAGGGGCAGCATAGGACCGGCCGACGGGCGCGCTGGGTGGACCCGCTCAGGGGACCGGAGGACGGCAGGTGGCGCGGCACGTGACCGGGCGGCGGGCGTGAGGCCGAGGCGCCACGACAGCCAGGGCAGCGACGCCCTGAACGCCGCCGCCCAGAACGTGAAGTCGTGGCCGCCCGGGGGCGTGTCAGGCAGACCTGCATCCCGGTGCCGCCGGCCAGGCGGGCGAGCTGGCTGGCGTCGGCCAGCGGCTGGGGGTCGTCTGCGCCGGCGGCGAACCAGCCGCCCATTGCCGGGTAGCGCCCCGTGGCCAGCAGGTGGGCCGGGTCGTGGGCCTCGTAGTCGGCCCGCGAGCCGCCGTAGAGGGTGGCGATGGTCTGGGCGGCGTCGTCGTCCAGGTACGTCGGGTAGGCGTAGCCCGAGTAGGCGGCGAAGGTCGTGAACACCTGCGGGTTCCGCAGCGACAGCAGCATGGCGCAGGTGCCGCCGTCGGACAGGCCGGCGACGGCCAGCGAATCCTTGCCGACGGCGGCGTTGAACTGGCGTCGGCCATGAAGGTGGGCACGTCCTTCACCAGGTAGGTCTCGGCGTTGCCCGGAGACCAGTTGGCGCACTCGCTGTCCTGGGACTTGCCCCGTTGTTGTCGGGGATCACCAGGATGGGCGCCTGTCCCGCCGTGCGCTGGCGGCGAACGCGGTGGACGTCGTGTCGGCGTAGCCGGCCCGGGTCCAGTCGGAGGGCTCGCCGGGCACGCCGGCGATGAGCTCGATCACCGGCAGCTGCGGGTCGGGCTTGCGGAACCAGGCGGGGGCAGGTAGACGAAGGCCGGCCCGGTGCGTGAACCTGGACGAGGTCGGCGGGATGGTGCACGGCGATGGTCTGCCGTGGATCGGGGAGCTGTCCGCGTCCGGCGCACCTGGCCCGGATGGTCGCCGAGCGCGGGCAGGTCGGTGAAGTGGGCGGCGTCCTTGCCGAACAGGCGGGCCAGGGTGGGGTAGTAGTCGTAGGTCTGGTTGATCACGGTCATGCGGCGAGCACGCAGAAGACCAGGGCCAGCGCGCGGAAGATCCGGAGGAGCCAGTGGGCCTCGGCACCAGCCCAGGAGAGGTCAGATAGCGAGAACCAGAGCAGCCACGCCCACAGGTAGAACGAGTCGTCGGGAAGTCGTCGGGGACCAGGTTGAAGACCTCGATGGCCAGTCCGGTCAGCACGGTGAGGACGAAGCTGACCGGGATGCCGATGACCAGCTGGCGCTTCCAGGCGCCGTCATGCCATCCGACGGCGAGAACGGCCGAGACGACGGCCACGATGACGACGTCAACGGGAACCATCCGGAGATCAGAGTCGAGGTTCAACGGCGGGGTGGGTTCATGGATTGCGTGCCTAAGCTAATCAGCGGACCCCACCTGCGGGTCGTGAGGGATCCGCAGATCGAGAGGCTGATGAGAGTGACGACCGGAAGCGAGCCGAACGCAGCGCTGACCGACGGAGTCCGCGTCGACACGGCGAGGACGAGGACCGAGGCCCGCCGGGCTGACGCAGCTGAGCGCCGATCGCCGGAGGAAGCGGGAGGTGCTGGCCGCCCAGGGGATCGACCCCTACCCGTTCCGGTTCGACCGGACGGCCACCGCCGCCGAGCTGCACGAGCGCCACGACGGGCTCGAACCCGACGTCCGTACCGGCGAGACGTGGTGCGGATGGCCGGCCGGGTGACCGGCATCCGCGGCCACGGCAAGCTCGTCCTTCGCCACCCTCCAGGACGTGTCCGGGTCGATCCAGCTGCTCATGCAGGCCTCGACGCTCTGTCCGAGCAGGCCGCCGCCGTGCTCGGCCAACGCCGACCTGGGCGACTGGATCGGTGCCGAGGGCGAGGTCGTCACCAGCCGCCGGGGCGAGCTCTCGGTCGACGTGACCGAGCTGTACCTCCTGTCCAAGTCGCTGCGCCCGCTACCCGACAAGTGGCACGGGCTGACGGCCACCGACACCCGCTACCGCCAGCGGGAGATCGACCTGCTGGCCAACGCCGAACAGCCGGCGGTCTTCGACATCCGGTTCAAGGCCATCGCCGCCCTGCGCAGGCGCTGCTGGCTGCGAGGAGTTCGTCGAGGTCGACACCCCGATCCTCCAGCCCCAGGCCGGCGGGGCCCTGGCCCGTCCGTTCCTGACCCACGCCAACGCACTCGACATCGACCTCAGCCTGCGCATCGCCCCCGAGCTCTACCTGAAGCGGCTGGTGGTGGGCGGCTACGAGCGGGTCTTCGAGATCGCCCGCAACTTCCGCAACGAGGGCATCGACACCCGGCACAGCCCGGAGTTCACCGCCCTCGAGGCCTACCGGGCCTTCGGCGACGTCAACGACGCCATGGACCTGACCGAGCGGCTCATCGTCGACGCCGCCCGAGCCGGCCACCGGCCGGCTGACCTTCACCGTCGGCGACCGGGCGATCGACCTGACCCCGCCGTGGCCGCGCCGCCGACCTGCTCGACTGGCTGGAGGAGGTGGTCGGCCGGCGCGCTCCACCCCGACCGATCCGGTGGAGGACGTGCGTGCGGTGTGCCGACGCCCACGAGCGTCGACTACCTGCCCGAGTGGGGATCGGGCAAGCTCATCTTCGAGCTGTACGACACCGTCCTGCTGCCCACCGTGGTCGACCCGGTGTTCGTGGTCGGGTTCCCGGTGGAGGTGTCGCCCCTGGCCCGCCAGCACCGCCGGACGACCCGACCATCGCCGACCGGTTCGAGCTGGCCATCGACGCCAAGGAGTTCGCCAACGGCTACAGCGAGCTCAACATCCCCGAGGAGCAGCAGGAGCGCTTCCGGGCGGGAGGCCGAGGCCGTGGCCCGGGGCGACCTCGAGGCCCACCCGGCCGACCTGGCCTTCGTGCGGGCCCTCGAGTACGGGCTGCCCCCCGACGTCGGGCATCGGCATCGGGGTGGACCGCCTGGTCATGCTGCTGGCCGAGGTCGAGGCCATCCGGGACGTCATCCTCTTCCCCATGCTGCGCCCGGAGGCGCCGAGTTGACCGACGGTGGTCGACGGAGGCCGGTCGCCCGGCGGACCCGGCCGCCCGACGCAGACCCGCTGACCGGGGCCGGGGACGGACCGTGCCCGGCCAGCTCCACGATCGCCGAGGCGATCGAGATCGAGCTGCCGGCCGGCGGCCGCACCGTCGTGGTCAGCGACCTCCACCTCCCGGTCGGTGGCCACCGAGACGTCGAGCGGCCGTGGCCGAGGAACTGGCCGACCTTGCTGGCCGGCATGGCCGGGCCGGCGACGTTCGTCATCGCCGGTGACGGGTTCGAGATGCTGGCCGGTCCGCCCGAGGTCGAGCCGGATCCTCGACGCCCACCCCCGGTTCACCGAGGCGGTGGCCGCCTTCGCCGCCGGCGCCGACCACCAGGTGGTGGTCCTGTCGGGCAACCACGACGGCCAGCTGGCCTGGGACAGCGACCGCGGTCGCGCGTCCTGCGGGAGCGGCTCGGGGTCGACTACTTCGCCCTCGACCTGGACCTGGTAGGTGGCCACCGGCCACGGACCGCAGCGGGTGCGGGTGGTCCACGGCAACCAGGCCGATCCGTACAACGCCTTCGAGGACCCCTGGTCGCCCGGTGGACACCCCGTTCGGGCACCACGTCGTCCGCGACCTCCTGCCCGAGCTGGAGTCCCGGCAGTCACCGGGCTCCCTCCTCGAGGGCGTGCAGTGGCTCGACGGCGACACCGCCGACTTCATCGGGTCACGGCTCTTCTACCGGAAGATCGTCGGGAAGCTGTGGCTGGCCGCCGTGCCCTTCGTGGCCGTCCTGCTGCTGCGGCTCCTGGCCTTCCTCCCCGGCGTCCGACCGCTCCTCCACCACCACGCCGAGCGGTGGCTGCTCGGCTTCGGGCTGCTGGTGGCCTTCATCGTGCGTGGTGGCCGGCGGTGGCGGCGGCGGCCACCCTGCTGCGGGTCAACCGGGCCCTGCGCGAGTCATCGGTCAGCGACCGTTCCGACCCGGCCAGCCACAACGCTCCGGCCCGGGCCGAGGCCGCCCGCCTGGTCACCCAGGGGTACGCCGGGATGATCTCGGGCCACACCCACGAGCCCGAGCTGTCCGTGGTCGGGCAACGGCTTCTACGCCAACACGGGCAGCGGGACCGCCTCGGTGAAGGCACGCCGGTCCCGCTTCCGGCTGCCCCATCCCTTCGTGCGCCGTCGACCGCTTCTCCTACGTGGAGATGATCGGCGGCTCGGTGCTCGAGGTCGGGCTGTGGCTGCGTGAGGTCCCGTCCGCTAGCCCGGTGCTGCTGGAGCGGCTGGCCCAGGCCCGCACGCCGGTCGACATGTCCACGACCACCCAGGTGGCCGCGCTCCCAATGGACCCACGTGGCCGCTCGACGACTCCGGTACTCGAGCGGTGGGTGCGTCCGGCGCCGGGTCCGCCGGGTGGCCGCCGTCGTCCTGTTCGTACCGGGGTCCTGAACGTCGTCTTCGCCCTCGCTGTGGCGGATCCGCGGGACCCGCCCGGTCGACCACTGGCTGCCCTTCGGCGTCCACCCGCTGTCGGTGACCGAGGCCCTGGTCGGCGGCCTGGCCCTGTCGGTCTGGCCCGGGGGGTGCGCCGCGGGTCTGCGTCCGGTGTGGGTGGCCACCCTCGTGGTGCTGGTGGCCACCACCGTCGACCGGCTGGCTCACAGGGCACGCTCGCGCGAGGGTCGACCCTGGCCCTGGTGTTCTGCCTGTGGCTGCTGGTCGAGCACCAGCACTTCCGGGTCCGTCCCACCGGGGTGAGCCGCGCTGTTCATCTGGGCGGCCGCCGTCGGACTGGTCGTCATCGGCGCCACGGCCGGGATCGGCAACCTCGTGGGTACCGGCCACCACGACCACTGTCGACGCTGGTCTTCCTGCTGGTCGTGGTGGTGGTGCTCGGCCGCCCTGCTCCTGATCGCGCTCCCGGCCGCGAGTCCCGGCGGACCGGCACCGCCCGCCAGGAGGCGTTCGACCGGGCCCGGGCCATCATCGAGACCCACGGCGGCGACACGCTGGACTACTTCGCCCTGCGCGACGACAAGTCGTGGTTCTTCACCGGTGAGTCGCTGGTGGCCTACTCGGTCATCAACGGCGTGATGCTGGTCTCGCCCGACCCGATCGGCCCGCCGCGAGGACCGGGCCGAGGTGTGGTCGGACGTCATGGACATGGCCCAGGCCAACAACTGGCAGCCCTCGGTGCTGGCTGCCTCGCAGTCGTGGCTGGCGGATCTACCGGGCCGCCGGACTGGTCGACCACTACATCGGGGACGAGGCCATCGTTGACGCCGCCACGTTCAATCTGAAGGGCAAGTCGATGAAGTCGCTGCGCGGCGCCTACAACCGGATGAAGAAGGCCGGTTGCCGGGTCGAGTGCTACCAGTCGACTGGACGCGGTGGGCGACGAGCTGCAGGGACCAGCTGCTCGAGCTCATGACCGAGACCCGGCAGGGCGAGGCCGAGCGCGGCTACTCGATGACCCTCAGCCGGATATTCGACCCCCGCGACAAGGGACTGCTGCTGGCGGTGTGCTTCGGCCCCGACGGCCGACCGCTGGCCTTCAACCAGTACGTGCCGTCGTCCAAGGTGGACGGTTTCTCCCTCGACCTGATGCGCCGGACGAGCGATCCCGGACGCACCCAACGGGCTGACCGACTTCGTGATCATCGAGACGATGCAGTGGATGGCCGAGCGGGGCTCCGTGGGCTCGGCCTCAACTTCGCCACCATGCGGGCCGTGGTGGCCGGCGAGGCGGGCGACGGCCCGTGGACGTCGCTCGAACGCAACGTCCTCCACCACTTCAGCGAGACCATGCAGATCGAGTCGCTGTGGCACTTCAACCAGAAGTACGACCCGATGTGGAATCCCCGCTACGTGGTGACCGGACCCTTCCTCCCGCTGGCCCGGAGCAGCCTGGCCATCGCCCGGGCCGAGGCGGTGACCGAGATCCCGGTGGTCGGCGGCCTGCTCAAGCCCCACCAGCCCGGCGGCGGCGGTCCACCGTCGGAGGTCGGGTCGTCGGACGGGGGGCTGTCGGTGTCCCGCACGCACCGCCGCCCGCCGCCGTCCCCGAGCCGCCGAGCACCCCGGCGGCGCCACCCCCCGTCCTGATCCGGCCCGGCCCACCTCCGGCCGCCCGTCCCGTTCGGCCCACCGGGGGCGCCGGGTAGAACGTGGCAGCCACGACCGCGCCACCCGGCGCGGCCCACCCGCCCGGAGGATCCGATGACCACCACCCAGCAGCCCCCGGCACCGGCCGTCGACGCCGGGACGGCGACGGAGTCCCGACCGGCCGAGGAGAGCGCCCTGGCCCGGCTGGCCGGCTGGTGCCACGACCACCGCTGGTGGGTGCTGGTCGTCTGGTGGTGGCCCTGGTCGGGGTCAACGTGGCCGCCCAGGCCGCGGGAGCAACTTCTCCAACAACCTGTCGGGCGGGCACCCAGTCGGCCCAGCAGATCCTCGACCGCGAGTTCCCGGCGTTCGTCCGGCAGCCCGGCCCAGGTGGTGATCACCACCACGGCGCCCTTCACCGACCCGGCCAACCGGGCCCGCACCGAGCAGCTGGCCGCCGCCCTCGCCCCGCTGCCCCACGTGGCCGCGGTCACCAGCCCGTTCGCGCCGGCGGGCGCCGGCCAGATCTCGCGCGACGGCCACATCGGCTACATCCGGGTGAACTTCGACGAGGCGGCCGGCAACCTGCCGACGGCCGCCATCCAGAAGGTCGGTCGACACCGCGCAGTCCGTTCGCCGGCCCCGGCTACCACGTCGCCCTCGGGGGCGAGGCCATCGGTCTGGTGGCCGGGGCGAAGCCCGGGCCGAGCGAGGGGATCGGGATCCTGGCCGCCATCGTCATCATGCTGCTGGCCTTCGGCTCGGTGGTGGCCATGGGCCTGCCCATCATCACCGCCCTGTTCGGGATCGCCGTGGCCTTCGCCGTGCTCGACCTGCTGACCCACGTGCGTCACCACCCCGGTGTTCGCCCCCGAGATCATGGCCATGATCGGCCTCGGTGTCGGCATCGACTACGCCCTCTTCGTCGTCACCCGCTACCGGCAGGGCCTGGCCGAGGGCGGGACCCGCGCGACGCGGTGGCCGTGTCGCTGGCCACGTCGGGCCGGGCCGTGGTGTTCGCCGGGACCACGGTCATCCTGTCGCTGCTCGGCCTGTTCCTCCTGCAGCTCCCTTCATGCGGGGCCTGGCCATCGGCGCCATCGCCGCCGTGGTGCTGGTCATGCTGGCCGCCGCTCACCCTGCTCCCGGCCATGCTCGGCTTCTCGGGCCGGGCCATCGACAAGCTGGCCATCGCCCGGCCTGCTCCAGAGCGGGGCCGAGCCCGACGAGCGGGGCTTCTGGTACCGGTGGAGCCGGACCGTCCAGCGCCACCCGTGCTGTCACCGCGTGGTGGCGGTCATCGTGCTCGTGCTGCTGGCCCTGCCGATGTTCTCCATGCGGCTGGCCTTCACCGACGCCGGGAACGACCCGCCGCCACCACCACCCGCCAGGCCTTCGACGCCCTGGCCACCGGGTTCGGGCCCGGGCTTCAACGGGCCGCTGGTCATCGTCGCCACGTGCCCGCCGGCCCGACGGCCGCCGTCGAGCGCGCTCGACGCCGCGGTGCGGCCACGCCGGCGTGGCGTTCGCCACGCCCGGCGCAGTTCAACACCGTCGGGCACGCGGCGGTCATCGTGGCCTACCCGACCACGTCGCCCCAGGCGGCCCAGACCGAGGCGCTCGTCCACACGCTGCGCGAACGAGGTGATCCCCGCGGCCACGGCGGGCACCGGCGTCCGGGCCTACGTCGGCGGCGAGACGGCCGGCTCGGTCGACGCCGCCACCTACCTGTCCACCGGCTGCCCTGGGTGATCGGCACCGTGCTCCTGCTGTCGTTCCTGCTGCTGATGGCCGTCTTCCGGTCGCTGGCCATCCCGCTCAAGGCGGTGGTGGTGAACCTGCTGTCGGTCGCCGCCGCCTACGGCGTCATCGTGGCCGTGTTCCAGTGGGGCTGGCTGCGGCGGCTTCTTCGGCATCGGGGCGACGGGCCCGATCGACCCGTGGATCCCGCTCATGATGTTCACCATCCTCTTCGGGCTGTCCATGGACTACGAGGTGTTCCTGCTGTCGCGGATCCGCGAGGAGTGGCGCCGCACCGGCGACAACTCGACGGCGGTGGCCGACGGGCTGGCCAAGACGGCCCGGGTCATCACCGCGGCCGCGGCCATCATGATCTGCGTGTTCGGCTCGTTCGTCTTCGGCGACCCGCTGCACGTGCTGAAGGTCTTCGGACTCGGGCTGGCCCGGCCATCCTGATCGACGCCACGCTGGTGCGGATGGTGCTGGTCCCCTCGGTCATGGAGCTGCTGGGCGCCGGCCAACTGGTGGATGCCGCGGTGGCTCGACCGGGTCGTGCCCCACCTCGGCGTGGAGGTCGACGTGGCTCCGCCCGACCCCGGGCCCGCGCCGGTGCCCGTGGGCTGAACCTCCCGGTCAGCGCTCCAGCATCCGCATCTGGCCAGGGCTGTGGTGCTCCCCGCGGCGGGGCGGGCAGCGCGTCGAGACGGGCGAGCTGGTCGGCGTCGAGCACGACGGCGTCGGCGGCCACGTTCTCCTCGACCCGGGGCACGTGCCTGGTGCCGGGGATCGGCGCGAGGTCGTCACCCTGGGCGAGCAGCCAGGCCAGGGCGACCTGGGCCGGGGTGGCGCCGACCTCGGCGGCGACGGCCTGCGACCTCGTCGACGATGCGCCAGGTTGTGCTCGAAGTTCTCGCCGGTGAAGCGCGGGTTGTGCTTGCGGAAGTCGTCGTCGGCGAAGTCGTCGGTGGACCGGATGGTCCCGGTCAGGAAGCCCGTGCCGAGCGGCGAGTACGGCACGAAGCCGATGCCCAGCTCCCGCAGGACGGGCAGCACGTCCTCGGCCTCCGGGTCCCGGGTCCACAGCGAGTACTCGGACTGCAGCGCGGTGATCGGGTGGACGGCATGGGCGCGGCGGATGGTGTCCGGCCCAGGCCTCGGACAGGCCGATGTGGCGGACCTTGCCCTCGGCGACCAGCTCGGCGAGGGCGCCGACGGTGTCCTCGATGGGCGTCGTCCGGGTCGACCCGGTGCTGGTAGTACAGGTCGATGTGGTCGGTGCCGAGCCGCTGCAGCGAGCCCTCGAGGGCGGTGCGGACGTTGGCCGGGCTGCTGTCGAGGTGCCCGGACCGCCGCCCGCGTGGGAGACGAGGCCGAACTTGGTGGCCAGCACCACCTGGTCGCGCCGGTCCTTGATGGCCCGGCCGACCAGTTCCTCGTTGATGTACGGCCCGTAGATCTCGGCGGTGTCGATCAGGGTGACGCCGAGGTCGAGGGCCCGGTGGATGGCGCGGACGGACTCGGCGTCGTCGCTGCCCGGCCCCGGTGTAGGCGATGGACATGCCCATGCGCCCGAGGCCGATGCGGCCGACCTCGAGGGTGCCCAGGGTGACGTGCTGCATGCCGCTCCTCCGTCCGTGGTCGTGCCCTCAGGGTACCCAGCATCACCTCTCCCCACGCCCCGGCGGGTCCCCCGCCGCGTCGGTAGGGTCGGGTGATGGCACGCGAGGTGGTCACCGGGTACTGCTGGCCCCAGTCGGTCGTCCCCGGCGGATCCGTCGGACTGCACCTGTCGTCGTCGGGCGGACGGCCGGTGCGGGTGGAGGTGGCCCGGGTCGGCGCCCGTCGGGAGGTCGTGGCCCGCGCCGGTGCCGTGGCCGCCGGTGAGCATGACGATGCCGCCGACGCCTCGGCCGCCGGCTGCGGCTGGCCCGCCGCGCTCACGTTGGACGTCGGCGCGGAGTGGCGGTCGGGCTACTACGAGGTCGTCCTGGAGATCGACGTCGGCGACAAGGTGCGGCGCGACCGCGCGTTCTTCGTGGTGCGACCGCCGTCGGGCACCCGGGTGGTCCTGGCCCTGGCGACCAACACCTGGCACGCGTACAACGACTTCGGTGGGCGGAACCTCTACAACGGCGGCACCCAGGTCGCCATGCGGCGCCCGATGGCGCCGGGCTACCTGTACAAGCCGCCGGGCAAGGGCCGCCGGGTCACGGGCACGGGGGCACCCGATCCCCAGAACGCCGCCCACGTCGGCTACCTGCAGCCTCAACCACCTGTCGGACTGGGCCGGCTCGGCCGGGTGGCCCGACTGGGAGCAGCCCTTCCTCGAGTGGGCCGAGCGCGAGGGGTTCGAGATCGGCGTGTGCACCAACGCCGACCTCGAGGAGCACCCCGAGGTGCTGGACGGCGCCCGCCTCTACCTGTCCGTCGGCCACGACGAGTACTGGTCGGCGGGGATGCGGGACACGGTCGGAGGGGTTCATGGCCGGTGGCGGCAACGCCGCGTTCTTCTCGGGGAACACGTCGCTGTGGCAGGTGCGGCATCGAGGGCGACGACCGGGACGTCATGGTCGGCTACAAGGGCTTCTTGAAGAACGACCCGCTGCTGGGGACCGACCGGGAGGCCGAGGTGACCACGCTCTGGTCCGACGTGCTCCTCGCCCGCCCCGAGAACCACATGACCGGGGTGTCGTTCACCCGGGGCGGCTACCACCGCATCGGTCGCAACGTGACCTCGGGGCTGGGCGGCTACACGGTGCACCGCCCCGGCCACTGGCTCTTCGAGGGGACCGGCCTCGGCTACGGCGACGTGCTCGGCGCCGGCGCCACGGTCGTGGGCTACGAGTGCGACGGGTGCGTCTTCACCTACCGCGACGGCCTGCCGTACCCGACCGGCGAGGACGGCACGCCGCCGACCTTCGAGATCCTGGGCACGTGCCCGACGCAGCACTTCACCCGCGAGACCGCACCCCGGCCGCCGAAGCCCGGGGAGCCGAGCGAGCTCGAGTACCTGGCGTCGCGGGTGTTCGGGACCCGCGACCCCGAGGCGATGGAGCGCATCCGGCACGGCCACGCCGTCCTGGGTGCCTACACCAACGACGCCGGGGCGACCGTGGTGACGTCGGGCTCGACCGACTGGGCCCACGGCCTGGCCGCCCGGGACGCGCAGGTCGAGCAGATCACCGGCAACGTGCTCACGACCCTCGGGTAGGCGCCGGCGTGGGCACCCGACCGACGGACCGGTCCGCCGGGCCGGGGGACGCGTCACCCCGGTGAACCGCGGCACCCCGGTGAACGAGGTTCACAGGGTTCGCTGTGTCCGCGATGTCCCGCGACATCACACAATGGCGGAAGGGGGGGGATTCGAACCCCCGGAGGCTTGCACCTCACACGCTTTCGAGGCGTGCGCATTAGTCCGCTCTGCCACCTTTCCGCCGGCGAGTGTAACGGAGGCTGGCGGGTGGTCCGGAACCCGCGTCCCGAAGACCGGCCCGGTCGGGCGGCGAGGCGGTAGGGTCACGTGCGACCGTCCGTGCCGGCGGGGGATGTCCGGCACGGGGGGCGGACGGGGGAGCCGTGACACGTCGCACCGACCGGGGCCGTGTGGCCGCAGTGGGCCTGGCCCTGCTGGCCGCCGTGGTCGTGACCGCCTGCAGCTCCACCGCCTCGTCGTCGCGACGACGACGGCGGGCGGCGGTGGCTCGTCGATCCCGTCGAGCGCCTTCAGCGACCACACCGGGGTCACCGCGTCGACCGTGACGGTCGGGAACGTCTCGACCCTGTCGCTCGGCGGCCTGTTCAAGGGCGCCCCCACCGGCATCCAGGCCTACTTCGACTACGTGAACTCGACGGGTGGGGTGGACGGCCGCAAGCTCGAGGTGGCGGGCGCCGACGACGGCTTCACCGGGGCCGGCAACAAGCAGGCGACCCAGAACGCCATCACCAACGACTTCGCCCTCGTCGGGAGCTTCTCGCTGGAGGAGAGCTACGGCGGGTCGCTGCTGGCGGCCGATCCCGGCATGCCCGACATCTCCAACGTCCTCGACCAGACGACCTACACGCTGCCCAACGTCTACTCGCCCTCGCCGCTCCGGGGCGGCTGGCAGGAGGGACCGCTCCAGTACTTCAAGCACCGGTTCCCGGGCGACGTGACGGCCACCGGGGCGCTGGTGGCCGACCTGCCCTCCGCCGAGGCCACCTGGTCGGGGGAGAAGTACGTCATGCAGAAGGTCGGCTACAAGATCGTCTACGACCAGACCTACGGCGCCACCCAGACCAAATTCGACCAGAACGTGATGGCCATGAAGAACGCCGGGGTCAAGATCCTCTTCGTCGACTCGATGGCCGAGACCTACGCCTCCGCGCTGTTGAAGGCGCTCCAGGCCCAGGACTTCCACCCCGTCGTGGTGCTGGGCGCGGCCACCTACACCGACAAGCTCATCGCCGACTCCGGCGGCCCGTCGGCCGTCGACGGTGACTTCCTCGAGCAGGGGATGTCGCTCTACCTCGGCCAGGACAGGCGGCCATCCCGGCGGTCGGCGACGTTCCTGCACTGGGTCGGCGTGGCCGCGCCGGGGTTCACGCCCGACTACTACACCCTCACGGGTGGCTGTCGGCCCAGATCTTCGCCGAGGCCCTGGCCAGGTCCGGCAGCGACCCGAGCCGGGGCGCCCTCCTGACCCAGCTCGGCAAGATCGACCACTTCGACGGGGAGCACATCATCGGGCCGAAAACGTGGCCGCCAAGATGCCGGGGAACTGCTACATCATCGGGCAGATCGCGACGGGGAATGGCAGCGCCTCGACGACCCGCCCACCGACGGCCCGTCCCACGGCTACCGCTGTGACTACCCGTACGTGATCCCGCCCTCCTGACCGGGATCCGGTGCCGGTCCCCCAGGGGCGGTCACCCGCCGACGACCACCACCGTCCTGCCGACGGACCGCCGGGCCCGGTGCTCCTCGAGCGCGGGGCCGGCCTCCTCCATGGTCACCCGGCGACCCACGTGGGGCCGGACGGCGCCCTCGGCCACCAGGCGGAGCAGGTCGGCATGGATCTCGTCGGCCACGTCGCGTCCGTAGGGGTTGAACCCGAAGCGGCGCATGCCGGGGTCGACCGCGTCGACCCAGGCCACCATGACCCCGACGATGTCGATGTTGCCGATGCAGGCCATGCGCAGCGGTCGGCCGGTCATGCCGTTGGCGTCGTCGTCGGCGAACCCGACCGCCAGGTAGCGCCCGCCACGGGCCGTGCACCGCCACGACGCGCTCCACGAAGTCGCCGCCGGCCAGGTCGTAGACGACGTCGGCCCCGGCGTCGCCGGTGGCGGCCAGCACCGCCTCGACGAAGTCCTCGGCGGTGTGGTCGATCACCAGGTCGGCGCCGAGCGACGGCACAGAGCGCGCCCTTGTCCGGCCCGCCGGCCACGGCGATCACCCGGGCCCCGGCCGCCTTGCCCAGCTGGATCCCGGCCGTGCCGAGCCCGCTGGCCGCCGAGTGCACCACCAGGGTCTCGCCGGCGGTGCAGCCGGCCCCGTCGGAAGAGGGCCAGGTGGGAGGTCTGGAACGGCAGGAGGAAGGCGGTGGCCTCGGCGTCGTCGAGCCCGTCGGGCGCGTCGAACACCGAGACGGCGTCGGCCAGCGCGTACTCGGCGATCCCACCGAGCGCGGTCGTGGTGATGGCGACCACCCGGCGGCCCAGCCACGCTCGGCGCCCTCGCCGGCCTCGACCACCACGCCGCACACGTCCATGCCGAGGGTGTACGGCGGCGGGGTGGGGACCGACACCAGCTTGCCCAGGCAGCGGTCGATGTCGTTGAAGTTGAGCGAGGCGGCGCCGACCTCGACCAGCACCTGGCCCGGGCCCGGGCATCGGGCCGGTCCACCTCCGCACGGCCAGCACCTCGGCCGGGGGTCCGTTCCTGGTCACCTGCACGGCCCGCACGGCGGCCCTCCTCCCCCTGCACGGCGGGCCCGGTCGGGTGCCGGTCCGTCGCCGCGACGCTGCGCCGAGCCTAGCGACGACGGGTGGCGGGGGCCGGGGGCCGACGACAGGTGGCCGTGGCCGGGTGCCTCAGTCCCGGCGTCCGGCGAAGAACTCGGTCAGCTGTGCCGACGCCTCGCCGGCCCGGACGCCGACCGTCACCGGCACCTCGTGGTTGAGGCGCGGGTCGGCGCACAGGTTGTAGAGCGAGCCGCAGGCCCCCGCCTTGGGGTCGGCCGCACCGAAGACGAGCCGACCCAGCCGGGCGGCCACCAGGGCCCCGGCGCACATCGGGCACGGTTCGAGGGTGACCACCAGGGTGACCCGGCCCAGCCGCCAGGTGCCGAGGGCGGCGGCGGCGTCGGCCAGGGCCAGCAGCTCGGCATGGGCGGTCGGGTCGCCGGTGCGCTCGCGCTCGTTGTGTCGGGCGGCCACCACCCGGCCGTCGACCAGGGCCACGGCGCCGACCGGCACGTCGCCGTGGGCCACGGCGGCCGCCGCCTCGGTGAGGGCCAGCGCCATGGCCCCGTCGTCGTCGAGAACGGCGTCCGCGCGCCCCCAGTCGTCGTCGGTCCCGGTGGCGCCCTCCATGCCGGGTGAGCATAGGGACCCGGGCGTCGGAGCCCGTCGACGGTGCCGTCCGTGTACCGTTCTGCCGGGGGTGCCCCTCCGCGGGGCGCCCATCGTCGACGGATGGAGGTCGGGCGTGCGGGTCCTGGTGACCGGGGGGACGGGGTTCGTCGGCTCGCACACGGTGGCCGCCCTGCGACGGGACCGCCACTCGGTGCGGGTGCTGGCCCGCCACCCGGCACGTGTGGCGACGGTGCTCGACCCGCTCGGGACGTCCGCCGACGATGTGGCCCACGGGCGACATGACCGATGCGGACGCGGTGGCCGCTGCCGTCTCCGGATGCGACGCGGTGGTCCACTGCGCCGCGGAGATCGGGGTCGGCGGCGGCAGCCGGTCGGTCTCCGCCAACCTCGACGGTGCGCGGACGGTGATCGGGACGGCCGTGGACGCCGGACTCGACCCGGTCGTCTACACCTCCTCCGTGACCGTGCACCTGCCCACCGAGGACGCGGTGGTGACGGTGGACTCGCCGCTCGCCACCCCGCTCTCGGACTACGGCGCCCAGAAGGTGGCCGTCGAGGAGTACGTGCGCGGTCTGCAGGCCGAGGGCGCCCCCGTCGCCACCCTGGTGCTGGGTGGGGTCTACGGCCCCGTGAGCCCCCACGTCGACGGGTCGTTCGCCGCCCTGACCGGTGCACTGGCCGCCGGCATGGTCGCCCCGGACAGCGGGATGGGAGTGGTCGACGTGCGGGACGTGGCCGACGTGGTGTCCCGGTGCCTGGTGCCGGGACGCGGTCCCCGGCGCTACCTCGTGAGCGGCACCTTCCTGACGTGGGAGCAGTGGACCGAGGTGCTGAGCGAGGCGGCCGGGCGGACCGTGCCCGTTCACGCGGGTCTCGGTGGAGGACATGGTCGGCGCTCGGGCGCAGGTTCGACGAGCTGCGGGCCGCGGGCGCGACGGGCCTGCCGCCGCTGTCGGAGGAGGCGGCCGTGGTGATGGCCTCGGGGCGGCCGGGTGACGACTCGGGCACCCTCGCGGAGCTCGGGGTGGCCTGGCGGCCCACGGTCGGGACCTTCCGGGACGCCCTGGCCTGGCTCCGGGCCACGGGGCGCCTCGACGACTGACCGGTTGGTCAGCGGCGGCTGAACCACCGCCGGCCGGTCGACGCCTCCCGGGGGTGGCCCGGGCAGCGCTCAGCCGGCGGGACGTCGCCGAGCACCTGCTCCACGTGCATCCCGCACCCCTTCCAGGTCGGCTTCCCGCACGTCCTGCACGTCACCGCGGTGCACATCGTCGGTCCCTTTCGTCGGTCGGAGCGGTGGAGCGCTCAGCGGTGTTCCTTGCGGATGATCTTCGCCATCTTGAGGTTGATGGCGAGGAAGCGCCGAACTGGATGAGCAGGCTCGTCCGGGCCCGGAGGGTCTTGGCCGTCGGGAGCGGGGCGCTGGCGATGTCGGCGTCGGTGTGGTCCATCGTCCTCTCCTCTCCTACTCGGGGATCAGGTGCCAGCCGGGTCGGGCCTTGGCCTTGTAGATGAACAGGTAGTGCAGCAGCGAGCTTGATCCAGTGCCCGGCCAGGCCGATCTCGCCGGAGGTGTCCTTGCAGGCTGCGCCGGTGCGGGGTACTTCTGTAGGTCGGGCACGACCGGGTACATCGTCATCGACGCGGCGCTCCCGTGGCGCAAGCCGGCGCCGGCCGAGGCGACGCAGGCCGCGCCCATGTCGGCCATCGAGGCCGTGCGGATCGGCGCCGCGTCGCCCTTGCTGGATCATGTCGGCGATGTTGGTGGCGGCCAGCTTGCCCATCACCCCCGACGGCATGCCGGTGCGCGGCGGCGCCGGGGCGATGACGGTGCCGTTGGGCGACTTGCGCGGGCTGGGAGATCGGGTGCGGCGGGGCGAAGGCGATGCCGACGCCGAAGACGTTGGGGTAGCGCGGGCACCTGGTAGGTGCTCGGCCAGTCCTCGGCCCGCCACTCCTCGAAGGGCTTGGCCGTGTAGTCGGCGTCGACCTTCATGAACCCGTTCGGGGCGAACAGCTCGGCGGTGATGTCCGTCGCCGTCCGCGTCGAACGCCTTCAGGTCCGCCCGCGGAACGGGGGCAGCAGCATGGCGAAGTCGAAGTCGAGCGTGTTCCTCGGTGCCGTCGAGCTGCTCGTAGTGGACGACGCCCTCCTCGACCCGGTCGACGTGGGCCCCGGTGATCGGCCCGGATGCCGCGCTCGCGGAACAGCGACTCGGTCCACAGCTTGGAGGTGGTCTCGAACCCCTGCTGGGTGAAGGTCAGGCCGCCGACGCCGAAGTCGCCGAGCTCGTACTCGTTGGTCAGGTAGACGATGTCGGCCAGGTCGCGGACGCCGGCCTGGCGCAGCTCGTGCTCGACGTTGAAGGCGTACTCGAACGCCGCGCCCTCGCACGTGCAGGTCCCGTGCCCCATGCCGATGACCAGGGTCTGGCGCTCGCCCTGCTTCATCCTGGCGATCGACTGCCTGCGAGCGCCGCTGACGCCTCCACGGCGTGGCCCGAGGTGCAGACCGAGCAGGAGTGGCCGTCGGGCCCGAGGCCCGGGGTGGCGCCGAAGTTGAGCTTCGGGCCGGTGGCGTTGATCAGGTAGTCGTAGGTCAGCTCACCGTGCTCGCCCGGCGCGGGCCGGGTCGGTGTAGATCACGTCGACGTAGGGCGAGTCGTGCGTGGCGTCGCCCTCGGGGTGGATGGCGATGGCCAGGGCCTGGTGGAAGTCGATGCCCTTGCGCTTGTAGATCGGGCCGAGCGGGAACGTCACCTGGTCGGTCTTCATCTTGCCGACCCCGACCCAGATGTTCGACGGGATCCAGTTCCACTTGCGAGTTCGGGGTCACCACGACGACCTCGTCGGAGCGCTTCGAGCATCCGGGGGAGGTGGAGCGCGGCCGTGTGGCCGGCGATCCCGCCGCCCAGGACGACGACTCGTGCCATGTCAGACCTCCCTCTGCTCGGGCTGCTGCCAGTCGTACCAGATACCCCTAGGGGTATCAAGGGTCGTACTCGGCGTCCGGCGGGTCACGCCGGTCGGGTCGGGCCGAGGCAGCGTCCAGGAACGCGGCCAGCCGCGAGGCGTCCCGGACGACGGACAGTCCGTCGACCGGATCCTTGGTGATGTCCAGCGACGGGCAGAACACGTCGGCCCCACCGCAGAAGAAGTGCGGCGAGCCGAGCACGCCGCGTCGCTGGCCTTCGTGCCAGTCGGCGAGCACGGCCGCGCGGTCGGACGCGTCGGGCATGGGGACGCCGAGGTCGCGGGCCAGGTCCTCGAGCACGGCCCGGTCCGAGATGTCCCGGCCCTCCTCGAACAGGGCGTCGCGCAGGGCGAAGCTGACCCGCTCGCCCAGCCGGAGATCGGTCCGGTAGGCCCGGTTGGCCAGGGCCAGGGCATCGAGGGTCGAGGTCGGGAAGCGGTCGATGTCGAGGTCCGCGGAACAGGTCCGGGGCAACCTGGTCGCGCAGTTCGTCGGCGTGCTCCTTGGTCACCGCCGGGTCGAGCGGCGCGCCGTTGACCAGCTCGAGCGGCCAGGCCCGCACGCGGATGGCCACGTCCGTGCGGCCGGCGTGGGCCCGCTGCTCCTCGATGGCCCGGAGCCCGACATGGGCGAAGGGGCACCAGATGTCGGCGAACACCTCGATGACGGGCCGTCGTCGCTCATGGGTCGCCTCCGACGGCGAGCGACGGACCCGACGTCCGGCCAGGTCGCGACCGCGCGATGCCTGTCATCGGGCCCGGACCACTTTGCCGCTGAGTGGCTGGCCGAACAGCACGTTGACCAGGCAGACGTCGAGGACGCCGGCGCGAGCGGGACCAGGCCGACGACGGCGAGTGCCCACCATCCGCCGCCCAGCAGTCCGCCGACCACGATGAGGGCGATGCCGGCGATGACCCGCACGGCCCGGCCTGCCGTCGAGGCCATGAACTTCGGGAGTCCCATGTTCGTTGCTCCTTGGTGTCGTCGACGTGATCGGATCTTGCGCCTGGCGCTCACGCCAGCTTGGTGAACAGGCGCTGGACTTCGTCGAGGGGATAGCCGGACGCCTCGGCCTCCTCGGGGTGCTGGACGCAGTAGGTGAGGCCGCTGGCGATGAGGCGGAACCCGACCTGTTCGAGGGCCTTGGTGGCGGCACTCAGCTGGGTCACGATGTCCCGGCACTCGCGACCCTCGGCCAGCATCCTCTCGACTGCGTGGACCTGGCCGTCCGCTCGGCGCAGACGCATGCGCAGGTCGTCGACCACCTCGTCAGGTAGTTCCATGGTCAGGTCCTCCTTGATCGTCGTGGCCGATCGTGTCCGGGTCGCAGCCTGGTCAGTGCGAGAACTTCACGGTCGGCAGGATCCGGCCGAGCCACTTCGGCTGGTGCCAGGCGCTGTGGCCGCCCAGGCGCAGCACCACCGGCAGCACCACCAGGCGCACCACCAGGGCGTCGAGCGCCACGGCGATGGCCAGGATCACGCCCATCTCCTTCGGGGCGAGCGGCCCCGACAGGGCGAAGGTGAGGAACACGGCGACCATGACGGCGGCGGCCGACAGCACGACCCGACCCGAGGTGCGCATCGAGCCGATCATGGCGTGCTCGGGATCCGGGTGGGTCTCGTAGCGCTCCTTGGCCGCCGACAGCATGAACAGCGTGTAGTCCATGGCCACGCCGAAGACCATGGCCCCGAAGAACAGCGGCGCCCAGGCGTCGATGAACCCCTGCGGCTGGAAGTTCAGCGGCCCGGACAGGAACCCGTTCTGGAAGATCAGCCGTCCGATCCCGAAGGCGCCGGCCACCGACAGCGCGGTGATCAGCACCCCCATGGCGGCGATCAGGGGTGCGCCGAGGGCGATGAGGAGCAGGAGGAACCCGAGGACGGCCAGGATGGCGAGCACGATCGGGGTGTGGGACGCCAGCGACTGCTGGAGGTCGTGGTTCTCGGCGGCCGCCCCGCCGATCAGGGTCCCGGCGGGAAGGATCTGGCGGAGGTGGTCGATGGTCGCGCCCGTCGTGGTCGTCGAGGGGCCGGTGGTCGGGACGACCTGGTCGAGGGTCCACCCGGCGTTGGTCGGACCGGGCACGGCGCCGGCCACCCCGGAGGCGTGGGCGAGGACGGCCATGGCCTGTGGCCTGCTCGCCGGCGGGCACGACCACCTGCAGCGTGCCCGGCGCACCGGCGCCGAAGGCGAGGTCACCTGGTCGTAGCCGACCCGGGCGTTGGCGCTGGGCGGCACGATGGTGATCGACGGCATGTTGGTCCGCATCCCGATGACCGGGGCGGCGGCCAGGAGCAGGAGGACCAGCGCCGCCGCACCGGCCGGGAAGGGGTGCTTCCAGAGGAACGTGCCCCAGCGGTGGAGCTGCCGGTCGAGCGGACCCTCGCCCACCTTCGGTCCGCCGCGTCCGAGCCGGATGGTGCCCTTGTTGATGTTGGTCCCGAGCTTGCCGAGCACGGCCGGCAGCAGCGTCAGGGTGGCCGCCAGCACGGCGATCGACCGACAGCATGATGCCGAAGGCCATCGACCGGAAGGCCGGGCTCGGCACGATGAGGATGGCGGCCAGGGAGGCGAGGACGGTCAGGGCGCTGAAGGCGACGGCCTTGCCGGCGGTGTCGACCGTCTCGGCCACCGACGCGACGATCGCCTCGCGGTCGCCGGGTTCGGCCCCTCGGCGCTTCGAGCGCCGAGCGGAAGCGCATGACCAGGAACAGGGCGTAGTCGATGCCCAGGGCGAGGGCGAACATGAGGGCGAAGTTGAGCGCCCAGATGGAGACCGGGGTGAACTTGGTGGTGATCACCAGGGCGCCGGCCGCCACCAGCAGGCCGGCCATGGTCGAGCAGCAGCGGGAGCCCGGCGGCCACCAGGCTGCCGAAGGCGATGACCAGGATGATGATCGTCACCGGCCACGACAGCATCTCCGAGCTGGAGCATGGCGGACCGGTTGGCCGTGTTGAAGTTGGCCCACAGGGCGCTGTCGCCGGTCAGGGTCGACGCTGACGCCGGAGGTGGACAGCGCGGCCAGCTTCGGCTGCACGGCGTCGGCGGCCTCCACCATCTTGTTGGAGTCCGCCGCCGCGCCGGCGGTGATGATGGCGGTCCGGCCGTCCCTCGAGATCGAGACCCCCGCCTGGGGCGGGACGACGGTGGAGACACCGCGGATCGCCCGGAGCACGCCGGTCGCCTTGGCCACGGCGGCCTGCGCCAGCGGGGTCCGAGGCGATCGGGCCGTGGTGGTCGACGATGACCACCTGGAGGCCGGTGGCACCGAGGCCGGCGAAGTCCTTCTCGATGATGGCCCGGGCGGCGACGGACTGGCTGTTCGAGGCCTGCCAACCGGCGCCGGCCAGTGCGTTCTCGACGTGGACGGCGAAGATCCCGAAGACGACGAGGACCAGGAGCCACGCGACGAGCACCCGGCGGAAGTGGGTGGCGGCCCAGGCGCCGAGGCGGGCGAAGGCTCCCGGGTGGTCGTGGCCGTCCTGGCCGGCGGCCAGATCGGCGCCGGCCGCCCCGGCCGCCGACAGGGGTGCGTCCGTTCCGATTTCAGGGGCGACGGTCATGGCGGGGTCCTTTGCTGATGGCACACGGTCCGGGGAGCGGTACTCAACGGATACCAGTGGGGGTATACCGGTCAGCGTAACAGGTACCCAGGGGGGTATCAACCCCCGTCGGGCACTCCCCCGGGTGGACGGTCCGTCCGGGGGAGGGTCCGCGGGGTCCGCCCGACCCTCCGACCGACTCCGCCGGGGCGGCCGATCAGTGCAGGTGCGGTCCGCTCGCCTCGGAGGCGACGCCCGTGGTGCGCGCGGCGGCGGTGGGTGGCGGGACGACGTGCACGAAGCGGGACGCCCGCCGGCGGAGGTGGCGCATCCTCCTCGCCTCGGCCGAGCTGGACGGAACGGTGCGGTGTGCGTGGGGCGAACGGTAGAACCTGGTCTTCGCCAGCTCGACGAGCACAGGTACACGGCGACCATGGCGAACAGGAGCAGGAAGAACGTCGTCGGCAGGGGCGTGAACCCGAGCAGCGTGGCAAGTCCCGTGTAGGGCAGCACAGCGCCGACCGCGGCCGCCGTGGTCGGCACGAGGAGCATCGGCAGGCTCGGTCGACTGGTGAAGAACGGCACGCGGCGGGTCCGGATGACGTAGATGACCAGGGTCTGCGTGGCGATCGACTCGACGAACCAGCCGGTCCGGAACTCGGCGTGGCCGGCGTGCAGGAGGGACAGCATCACCCAGAACGTGAGGAAGTCGAAGATCGAGCTGATGGGGCCGAACACGGACATGAACCGTCGGATGAACCGCATGTCCCACGCGCGCCGGTCGGGCAAGCGCCTCGGGGTCGACCCGGTCCGTGGGGATCGCCAGCTGCCCGGTGTTGTAGAGCAGGTTGTTCAGGAGGATCTGGGACGGGCAGCATGGGCAGGAAGGTGAGGAACACCGACGCGCCGGCGGCGCTGAACATGTTCCCGAAGTTCGACGAGGTCGCCATCAGGACGTACTTCATCGTGTTGGCGAAGATCCGCCGGCCCTCCATGACGCCGTCGGCGAGCACGCCGAGGTCCTTGTCGAGCAGGACCACGTCGGCGGCGTCCTTGGCCACGTCGGTGCCGGAGTCGACCGAGATGCCCACGTCGGCGTGGTGCAGGGCGACGGCGTCGTTCACCCCGTCGCCGAGGAACGCCACGTCCGTGCCCGGTGCGCCGGGCCACCTTGATGATGCGGGACTTCTGGTCGGGCCCGATCCGGGCGAAGATCGTCGTGGTGGCGATGGCCGCCTCGAGCTGGTCGTCGTCGAGCGCCTCGAGCTCGGCGCCGCTGAGGACGCCGGCGGACGTCGACGCCGATGTCGGCGCAGAGCTTGGCCGCCACCAGGCCGTTGTCCCCGGTGATGATCTTGACCTCGACACCGAGCCGCTGGAGCCGGGCGATCGACGAGCCGGCGTCGGCCTTCGGACGGTCGGCGAACGTCGAGGAACCCGACCAGCGTCAGGCCGGGCTCGTCGGCGGCCGTCGAGCGCCGTCAGCCCCGTCGGCGCGCGCGGACCGCCACGGCGACCACCCGGGCGCCCGTCGGCGAAGAGTCGCCTCCATGACGCTCGTGCGCGGCACCGGCGGGCACGTCGGCGCACCGCGCGAGGACCACTTCGGGGGCACCCTTGTGACCACGAGCGCGCCGCGCCGTCGGGGTCGTCGACCAGGACCGAGACCAGCTGCCGGTCGTGGTCGAAGGGGAGGACGCCCCGCCGCTCGGTAGCCGGGCGACCGTCGAGGCGACCACCCCGCCGACCCGGCGACGGGCGCCGACCACAGGGCCTGGTCGAGCGCGTTGCCGCCGACCGGACCCTCGTCCGTGAGAGTGGCCTCGTTGCACACCAGTCCCAGCTCCAGCGGCCGATCCGACTCGGCCTGCCCGTCGGCGTCGAGCGACCGGGCGAAGGTGATCCTCCCGTCGGTCAGCGTCCCGGTCTTGTCGGTGAAGAGGATCTCGATGTTCCCGAGGTCCTCGATGGCGACCAGGCGCTTGACCAGGACCTTCTTCGCCGCGAGCGCCCGGGAGCCGGCGGAGAGGCTGACGGTCACGATGGCCGGCATCATCTCGGGGGCGATGCCCACGGCGATGGCCAGCGAGAAGAGCAGGGCCTCGATGAGCGGCCGCGACAGGGCCACGTTGACGACGAAGATGAACGCGGTGAGCACGCGCGGCCACGCCGAACAGGAACCGCGAGAACCGCGACAGGCCGACCTCGAACGCGGTCTGGGCCTGCTTCTCGCCGAGCCCGGCGGCGATCCGCCCGAACGCCGTGCGGGTGCCGGTGGCGACCACGACGCCCGGGCCGAGCCCTGGTGGACGACCGTGCCCATGAACGCGCACACGTCGGCTCGGTCGAGCGCTCGCGGCCCGGCGACCGGTCGGCCGACTTGGCCACCGGCAGCGACTCGCCGGTCAGGACGCCCTCGTCGCACTCGAGCTCGTCGACCTCGAGCAGGCGGAGGTCGGCCGGGACGATGACGCCGATCCGGAGCGCGACGATGTCGCCCGGGCACCAGGTCCGCCACCGGCACGTGGCAGGTCCGCCGTCGCGGACGACCTCGGCGTCGTGGTGGATCTTGCGCCCGGAGCGACGACATGGCCGCCTCGGCCCGGTACTCGTTGACGAAGCCGAGCCCGACGCTCAGGGCGACGATCACGGCGATGATCACCGCGTTGGTGCCGCCGCCGGTCAGCCCGGACACCAGCGCGGCGCCCGAGCAGCAGGATCAGGATCGGGTTCCGGAGCTGGCGGAGCAGCACGGTGGCGGCACGCACCTGCCGGGTGGCCAGGACGTTGGGCCCGAAGCGGTCGCAGACGGGCCGCCGCGTCGGCCGCCGTCAGTCCCGCCGGGCCGCCCCCGAGCCGCGCGACGACCTCGTCGGCCGGCAGGCCGCGGCCGACGCCAGGTCGAGCGCGGGCGCGGTCGGACCGGTTCCCGGTGCGGTGGCGGTCACGGCCCGACGATCGTTCCCCGGGTCCCCTGGAGCAGGTCCGCGGCGTCCTCGAGCCGACCGATCATGGCCGGTCCGCCGGTGGCCTCCACGAAGCGGCAGGCGGCCTCGACCTTCGGGCCCATCGACCCGGCGGGAAACGACACGGCCCGCAGCTCGGCGGCGTGGTGCGGCGGATCGCGCGGGCTCCGGCGTGCCGAACCCGACCTCGACCCCGTCGACGTCGGTCAGGATCACCAGGGCGTCGGCGTCGAGCTCCCGGGCCAGCAGGGCGGCCGCGAGGTCCTTGTCGATGACCGCCTCGGCGCCGCGGAGCAGGCCGTCGTCCGTCCGGACGACCGGGATCCCGCCGCCGCCGGCGCAGACCACGACGGCGCCGGCGCCCAGCAGCGTCCGGATCGATGGCGAGCTCGACCACGTCGAGCGGCTCGGGCGAGGCCACCACCCGGCGCCAGCCGGCGCCGTCCGGCGCGGACCTGCCAGCCCCGCCGCGCCGGCCAGGTCCTCGGCCGGTCGCTCGGTCGTAGACGGGGCCGACGAACTTGGTCGGGTCCCCGAACGCCGGGTCGTCGGCGGCCACCTCGGTCTGGCAGATCAGGCTGACCACGTCCCGGCCCGGGAGGGCGTTCTCCAGCGCCTGCAGGAAGAAGTAGCCGATCATCCCCTGGGACTGCGCCCCGAGCACGTCCAACGGGATAGGGCCGGGGAGGTCGGGGTCGAGCGGCGCTCTCGTTGGCCAGGAGCCCCACCTGGGGGCCGTTCCCGTGGGTGATCACCAGGTCGTGGTCGGCGGCCAGGCGCGGCGAGCGCCTCGACGGCCGACGCGACGTGGCCCTCCTGGATCTGGGCGCAGCGGGGACCTCGCCCCGCTCGAGCAGCGCGTTGCCGCCCACGGCGACCACCAGCCGCACGTCAGTCCCCGGCGGCGACGGCGAGCTCGGACGGCGTTCGGCGGCTCGTCCGGCGGTGAGGGTCGACCGCGGGGGTGCACGTGCGTCCGCTCGATCGGGCACGTCATGCAGCGCGGGCCGCCCCGGCCCCGGCCGAGCTCGCTGCCGCCGATGTCGACGACCTCGATCCCGTGCTTGCGCAGCATGGTGTTGGTGGCGACGTTGCGCTCGTAGCCCATGACCACCCCCGGGGCCACGGCCAGGTAGTTGGTCCCGTCGTCCCACTGCTCGCGCTCGGCGGCCCGGATGTCCTCGTCGGTGGTGAGCACGGTGATCTCGTCGACCTCGAGGATCTCGGCGAGGGTGTCCCACAGGCTGTGGTTCCGGGCGATGGTGAGCCCGCCGGGCTCGTCGCCGGCGGTGAGCGTCCAGCTCCGCAGGTGGCGGTCGAAGTAGGGGTAGAGCACGAAGGTGGCCGCGTCGACCATCGACATCACGGTGTCGAGGTGCATGAAGGCATGGCTGTGGGGCAGCTCGATGGCGACCACCGTGGTGGCCTGCCCGGCGGCGAACAGGGCCCGGGCCACCGCCTCGACGGCCATCGGGGTGGTCCGCTCGCCCATGCCGATCAGCACGGCGCCGTGGCCGATGACGTGGACGTCGCCGCCCTCGATGGTGGCCGGCTGGTAGTCGTGGTCGTCGCCGCCGTAGTAGGTGGCGAAGTCGGCGCCGGCGAACAGCGGGTGGAGCGGTAGATCGCCCGGGTGTGCAGCGACTCGCGCCGGCGGGCCGGCATGGCCATCGGGTTGATGGTGACCCCGCCGTAGATCCAGCACGAGTTGTCCCGCTGGAACAGGTGGTTGGGCAGCGGCGTCAGGACGAAGTCGTCGGCCCGGAGCATGTTCCACTTCAGGCTGTGGGCCCGCATCGGGTGCAGGTCGGCCTTCAGGATGCCGCCGACCAGGAACTCGGCGAGCGTCCGGCCCGTCGAGGTCCTCGAGGAGGCGCGCGGACCGGGTCGACCAGCGACGGGCCGAGGATCTCGGGCGTGCACACCCGGTCGAGCACGAAGGCCCGCCCGTCGGGCAGCTCGAGGGTCTCGGCCAGCAGCTGGCCGTAGTAGTGGACGAGGACGCCCTTGTCCCGGAGCGCCTCGGCGAAGGCGTCGTGCTCCTCCTTGGCCTTCGACGCCCACATGACGTCGTCGAAGAGCAGCTCGCCGATGTTGTCCGGGGTGAGCCGGGACAGCTCGAGGCCCGGGCGGTGGACGATGGCCTGGCGGAGCTGGCCGACCTCGGAATCGACGTGGAAGGCATGGCGGCTTCCTCCTGCGGTGGTCGACTGCGTGCGGTCGGCGTTGCGATCGACCGGCTCGGCCGACGCCGGTCGGCCGCGACCGTCGCGGCTGACCTCGGCGGGAGGTCCACCGGCTCGGCCGCCTCGCCGAGGCGCTGGCGCCGGGCGTTCAGGAAGGCGTAGAGGACCAGGCCGGCCAGGATCACCACCAGGGCCTGGTAGACGACCTGGTAGCCCGAGGCGAAGGTCACCCACATGGAGAACAGCACGCTGGCGCCGGCCACGCACAGGTCACGGGCCAGCTGCCAGCCCTGCACCCTGCGGCGGCGGGACACCAGGTAGGTGAGCTGGGCGATGGCCGACATGAAGTACGGGATGGCCACGGTGACCACGGTCAGGTCGACCAGGTAGGTGAAGACGGTGAGTCCCGAGCTGGTGTTGTAGCGCCACAGCATGAGCAGCGACGGGCAGCGCGGTGCCGACCAGGATGCCGAACCAGGCGGTGCCCTTGCGGTCCGTCCAGGCGAAGGGCCGGGGGAACAGGTCGTCCTGGGCGATGGCCCGCGACGTCTCGGTGACGATCAGGGTCCAGCCGTTGAGCGCGCCGATGCCGGAGACGACGGCGATGGCGGCGATGAACTTCCCGGCCCAGGCGCTGTGGGGGAACATCGACTCGAAGGCGTTGACGAACGGCGAGCCGGTGTTGACCAGGGTGTGGTGGGCGACCAGCCCCATCACCACCGCGGTCACCAGCACGTAGAGGACCGCGCTGAGCGCGGTGCCGAGCACCGAGGCGCGGCTCACGTTGACCCGCGGGTTCTTGCACCCGCTTGGCCGTCATGGCGGCCGCCTCGACCCCGATGAAGGAGAACAGGGCCACGCCGGCGGCGATGCCGATGCCGCTGTAGAGGCTGCCGCCCGAGGCGTTGAACGGGCCGAAGTTGGCCGCTCTGGACGAAGAACCAGCCGACGACGCCGACGAACAGCAGGGGCAGGAACTTGAGGACGACGGTGATGTTCTGGAACCAGGCCATCTGGCGGACGCCGGCCAGGTTGACGAGGGCCGGCACCCACAGGCCGACCATGGCGATGCCCCAGTTCTCCATGCCCGCTGGGGTGGGTCCAGCCGAACAGGGCGTCGACGTAGAAGACCCAGGACGAGACGATGGCCGCGTTGCCGGCCCAGGACTGGATCCAGTAGCACCAGCCCACCAGGTAGCCGGCGAAGTCGCCGAACTCGTGGCGGGAGTAGGCGTAGAGCCCGCCGTCGCTGTTGGGGACCCGCCTGGTGAGCTGGCCGAACAGGACGGCGAGCAGCATGGCGCCGACGGCGATGACGCCGAGCACGATGATGCCCATGGTGCCGGCGCCGGCGATCACGGCCGGCATGGTGAACACGCCGGTGCCGACGATGCTGCCGATGACCAGGCCGGTGGCCGAGGTCAGGCCGAGCGCGTGGGCCTTCTCCTCGTTGCGGGGGGAGAGCGGTGCCCCCGGTGCCGCGGGGGGCCCGGGCGGGGCCGCCCTGCGGAGGTTCGGTCGTCACGGTCATGGGATCTCCGTTCGTTTCGCCCGCCGGGGCAGGAAGTGACCCGTGGGACGAGCGTGCACCTGAATGGCCGGGGGTGCAGTAGGCCAATGTCCCAACCGGACGGAGGGGCCCGTACGTCCGGGACGAGGCCCGCCTCCACGGATCGGACCACCTAATCTGGCGACCGGACCGGCTCCCGGAGGGACGGCCCATCCATCCGGTCGCCACGAGGCCCGTCCGTCGGCCGCGTGGGAGGCCGAACCCGAGAGACGGAGCCCATGAGCCTGAACGCCAGTGACCGCGATCCGAACGTCGACCCCGGCGTGGACTTCTACCGCTTCGCCAACGGCGGGTGGCTGGACGCCAATCCGATCCCTCCCGGCTACGGGGCGTGGGGGTCCTTCGAGGAGGTCTCGGCCCGAAACGAGCGCGTCCTCGCCGACATCCTCGAGCGGGCGGCGGACTCGCCCGACGGCGAGCTCGACCGCATGCTGGGCGACTTCTACGCGTCCGGCATGGACCTCGACGCCATCGAGGCGGCCGGGCTCGACGCCGTCCGGCCGTTCCTCGACGCCGTCGCCGCCCTCGACGGGGTCGACGGGGTGATGGGACTCCTCCCGCTCCTCCACCGGAGCGGCTTCTTCTGCTTCTTCGGGTGGGACGTCACGCTCGACCACGACGACGCCACGAAGAACCTGCTCTGGCTGGCCCAGGCCGGCCTCGGCCTGCCCGACCGGGACTCGTACACCTCGGACGCCGCCGCCGCCGTGGAGCTGCGCGCCGCCTACGTCGACCACGTCGCCGCCCAGCTGGTCAACGCGGGCCGGCCGACGGCGACCCCGGGGACCTGGCCACCGCCGTGCTCGAGCTCGAGACCCGCCTGGCCGAGCTCCACCTGACCGCCGAACAGCGACGCGATCCCGACCTCAACCTCAACCGGCACGACATGGAGCAGCTCGCCCAGCTCGCCCCGGCCCTGGACCTCCCCGGCTACGTGCGTGCCCTCGGTGCGGGCGCCGCCTCGACGGTCAACGTGCAGAACCCGGCGTTGTTCGCCGGACTCGCCGATGTGCTCGACGCCACCGGGATCGGGATGATCCGCGCCTATCTCACCTTCCACGTCGTCATGACGCTGGCCGATGCACTGCCCAAGGTCGTGGACGACGAGGCGTTCTCGTTCTACGGGCGCCGTATCCGCGGCCAGCAGCAGCAGCACGAGCGCACCAAGCGGGTGATCGACGCCGTGAGCGCCGACATGGGCGAGGCACTCGCCCAGCGGTTCGTCGCCGACACCTTCCCGCCCTCGGCGAAGGAGCGGGCGGAGCGCATGGTGGAGGCGATCATCGACGAGATGCGCCGGTCGATCGACTCGCGGACCTGGATGAGCGAGGAGACGAGGGCGCGGGGACACGTCAAGCTCGACGCCATCCGGGTCAAGATCGGCTACCCGGACCGCTGGCGGACTGGTCGGGACTCCACGTCGACCGGGTGTCGTATGCGGCCAACCGCCTCCGGGCGACCGAGTTCGAGATCGCCCGGCTGCTGGCCAAACTCGACCAGCCCGTGGACCCGGGCGAGTGGGAGATGGCGCCGCACATGGTGAACGCCTACTACCACCCGACCCGCAACGAGATCGTCTTCCCGGCCGGGCATCCTGCAGCCGCCCATGTTCGACGCCGATGCGGACGATGCGGTGAACTTCGGTGGGATCGGCACGCGTGATCGCCCACGAGATCACCCACGGCTTCGACGACCAGGGCCGGAGGTTCGATGCCGACGGAGCGTTCCGCGACTGGTGGACGCCGGACGACCAGGCGCACTTCACCGAACTCGCCGACCGGCTCGCCGCCCAGTTCGACGAGTACACGGTCCTCGACGGCGTCCACGTGAACGGGCGCCTCACCCTCGGCGAGAACATCGCCGACCTCGGTGGGGTGTCGCTCGCCCAGCGGGCCCACGCGCCGTGTCAGCGCCGACGCGCCGCCGATCGACGGGCTCACGCCGGCCCAGCGGTTCTTCATCGCCAACGCCACGCTGTGGCGGGCGAACCTGAGCGAGGAGTACCAGCGGACGATGGCGCAGGTCGACCCCCACAGCCCCCGCCCACTCCGGGTGACCGGGGGCCGCTCTCCAACCTCGCGGCGTTCCGGGAGGCGTTCGCACTCCCCGACGACGCACCGATGCTGCGCCGCCCGGGGAGCGGATCGAGATCTGGTGACCGGGGGTCCGGTGGGAGGAGGCCGGGATCGGCGACGGTCAGCGTGCCGCAGATCGCCGGTGGCCTCTTGGACTGGCCGGTGACGAAGTTCGTTCGCGTCGCCCGGTCGCTGCGACCGGCACTGAGCGGACCTGCGAGGAGTATGGATGACGGGGCTGCGCGGGCGCCGGGCGCAGAGGCGGTGGGATTTGAACCCACGGTGAGTTTCCCCACACACGATTTCCAATCGTGCCGATTCGGCCGCTCTCGCACGCCTCCGTGTCGCGGCCGACCCGGTGCCCGGGCCGTCCACGGCCCCGACAGGCTACTCCGGGCGCCCGACCGCGCCGGACCGCCGCCGGCGGCCGACGGCCCCGGTGGCGGTAGGATCGGGTCTCCCCGGTGGTGGGTGCGACGGCTGGGTCCTGCGCAACGTCCTCCTGTGAATCGAGTCAGGGTCGGAAGGCAGCAGCTCTCAGCGGGTCACGGCCGTGTGCCGCAGTCAACCTGGCCGTCGCACCGACCACCGGGGCCGTCGCTCGCCGGCCGACCCGGCTCCGGACGGTCGCCCGGCCGAGGATCGCGTCCGAGCCGACCGGTAGGCTCCCGACCGTGGCCGACGCGACCGAGGACGTCCCCTACCAGTCGCTCTACCGACGGTTCCGCCCCTCGACTTCGCCGAGGTCCGGGGCCAGGACCACGTCGTGCTGGCCCTGCGCAACGCCGTGCGGGACGGCCGGGTGGCCCACGCCTACCTGTTCAGCGGGCCCCGGGGGACGGGCAAGACCTCGACGGCCCGGATCCTGGCCAAGGCCCTCAACTGCACCGACCTCCACGACGGCGAGCCCTGCGGCGTGTGCGCCTCCTGCGTGGAGATCACCCGGGGCACCTCGCTCGACGTCCACGAGCTCGACGCCGCCTCCAACAACGGCGTCGACGCCATGCGCGACCTGGTCGTCCCGGGCCGCCCTCGGCTCGCCCGGCCGCCAGAAGGTCTACATCGTCGACGAGGTCCACATGCTGTCGACGGCGGCGTCCAACGCCCTGCTCAAGACCCTGGAGGAGCCGCCGGCCCACGTGGTCTTCGTGCTGGCCACCACCGATCCCGCAGAAGGTGCTGCCCACCATCCGCAGCCGCACCCAGCACTTCGAGTTCCGCCTGCTCGGCCCCGACACCCTGTCCGAGCTGCTGGCCCAGGTCCGCGACGACGCCCACCTCGAGGTGGGGGACGAGGCCCTCGACCTGGCCGTCCGGCGGGGCCGGGGCTCGGCCCGCGACGCCCTGTCGATCCTCGACCAGGTGGCGGCCTCCGACACCGTCGACGACGACCTGCCCGAGCTCGACGAGGTGGTGGAGGCACTGGCCGAGCGGGACGTCGAGCGGGCCCTGGTGGCCGTGGCCCACCTGACCGCCGCCGGCTTCAGCCCCCAGCAGCTGACCGTCGACCTGGTCGACCACCTCCGCCAGGGGTTCCTGGCCCTGGTGGCCCCCGAGCTGGTGACCGTGTCCGGCGCCGAGCGGGACGCCCTGGCCGCCCAGGCCGGACGGGTCGGCCTGGCCGCCCTGGTCCGGGCCATGGAGGACCTCGGTCGGGCCCAGGTCGCCATGCGCGACGCCCCCGACCCCCGGGTCAACCTCGAGGTGGCCCTGGTCCGCCTGGTCCACCCCGAGGCCGACGACTCGCCCGGCCGCCCTGCTGGCCCGGATCGAGCGGCTGGAGCAGTCGGGCGCCCCGGCGCCGCCCGCGCCGGCGCCGCCGGCGCACCGCGCCGGCGCCGGCGCCCGCCCCGGCCGCGACGTCGGCACCGGGCGCGGCCCTGGCCGCCCGGGCCGCCGCCGTGCCCGACCGGGCGCCCGGCCGCCGGCCGCCCCGGCACCCCCGCCGCCGAGCCGGATCCGCCCGCCCGCCGAGCCCGGCCGCCGCCGGCCGCGCCACCCGGGGCCCGGCCGACGCTGGGCGCACTGCGGCGCCGTCGGCCGCCGCGGCCCCGCCGCGGACCGACCGCCCCGGCCGCGCCGGCCGAGCCGGCGCCGCCGAGCCCGACGCCGGCACCGCCGTCGAGCCGGACGCCGCCGCCCGTCCGAGCCGGTCGCCCACCCGTCCGAGGTCGTCGGCGCCGTCGGTCCCCGACGCCCCGTGCCTTCCCGACCCGGGACGAGCTGGTCCAGGCCTGGGGCGACCACGTGATCGGCCGGCTGCGGCCCAAGGCCAAGGCGCTGTTCCAGGCCGGCCGGTTCGTCGGCGGCCGACGGCGGCCGGGCCGAGTTCGGCCTGCCCAACGAGATCCACCGCAACCGGTGCGAGGAGATGCGGCCCGAGGTCGAGGCCGCCCTGGCCGACCAGTTCGGCCGCCCGGTCCCGCTGGTCCTGGTGGTCGACGGCGCCGCCGCCGCCGCCGGCCCCGGCCCGGACGGCGACCGGGACGACGGGCCCGGCGCCGGCGCCCGCCCGGTCCGCCGGCCGCCGGCGCCGCCGGCCCGGACCGACGACGACGAGGACCTGGCCGGTCTTCGACGCCGACGACCTCGAGGTGGCCGAGATCGACAACTCGGCCGAGGCCCGGCTCCTCCAGGCCTTCCCCGGTGCCGAGGAGGTGGTCTAGGTGGCCGTCTTCAACGGTCCGCTGCAGAACCTCATCGACGAGATGGGCCGCCTGCCCGGGCATCGGGCCGAAGTCGGCCCAGCGGATCACCTTCCACCTGCTGAAGGTGGCCCCCGAGGACGCCCTGCGGCTGGCCGAGGCCATCATCGCCGTCAAGGAGCGGATCACCCTGTGCACCCGCTGCTTCAACGTGGCCGAGGGCGGCCTGTGCGCCATCTGCCTCGACGACCGGCGCGACGCCACCGTGGTCTGCGTGGTGGAGGACCCCCGGGACATCGTCTCGGTGGAGAAGACCGGCGAGTTCTCCGGCCGCTACCACGTGCTGCAGGGCTCGCTGAACCCGATCGAGGGGATCGGGCCCGAGCAGCTGCGGGTCCGCGAGCTGCTGGTCCGGCTCGACGAGGAGGGCATCACCGAGGTCATCCTCTGCACCAACCCCAACCTCGAGGGCGAGGCGACCGCCATGTACCTGGCCCGCCTGCTCAAGCCCCTGGGCCTCACCGTGACCCGCATCGCCAGCGGCCTGCCCGGTCGGCGGCGACCTCGAGTACGCCGACGAGCTGACCCTCGGCCGGGCACTCGAGGGCCGGCGCGAGGTCGACGCCTGACCGACCGCGACCCGGCGGCCGCAGCCGCGCCGGCCGGCTCCTGGGCCACGATGGGGGGATGGACGACGCACCGGCCACCCGGTACCCGCCAGCTCTGGATCCTCCGCCACGCCAAGGCGGCGCCCGAGCCACCGGCGGGCGGACGCGACCGGGACCGGCCGCTGACCGCCCGGGGCCGGCGCGACGCCGCCGCCCTCGGGCGCCGGCTGGCCGGCGACGACCCGCCGCTCGGGCACGCCGGACCTGGCCGCCCCCGAGCTGGCCCTGTGCTCGGCGGCCGCCCGCACCGTCGAGACGGCCGAGCCTGGTGTGCGGAGCACTGGGCGACCGGGTCCGCACCGACGCCTACCGAGCCTCTACGCGGCCGAGCCCGGACGACGGTGCTGGCCTACGTGCGCGAGGTGGACGGCGAGCCCGCCGCGGTCGCTGGTGGTCGGCCACAACCCGACCATGTCCCACCTGGCCTGCGGACCTGCTGGCGCCGACGGGTCGCCGGACCGGGACGCCGGCTCGAGCGCGCACGGCTTCCCCACCTGCGCGCTGGCCGTGGTCGCCCTGGCGCGTCGGCGCGTGGGCGGACGCCGGCCCGGGTCGGCACGCTGGTCGGGCGTGTTCGCCCCGCCGCTACTGAACGGCCCGGCTGGCCGGCGACGCCGGCCGGCGCCGGGCGGCGGCCCGGCCGGCGATGTGGCGTCGACTGCGTCAGAGGGTGCGCAGGATGGCGGCGTCGCCCTGGCCGCCGCCGCCGCACAGGCTGACGGCGGCGGTGCCGCCGCCCCGGCGCTTGAGCTCGAGGAGCGACGGTGAGGGCCAGCGCGGGTGCCGGACATGCCGACCGGGTGGCCGAGGGCGATGGCCCCGCCGTTCACGTTGACGATGTCGGCGCTGATGCCGAGGTCGTCGGCCGAGGCGCAGCCCGACGGCGGCGAAGGCCTCGTTGATCTCGAAGAGGTCGATGTCGCCGACGCTGAGGCCGGCCCTGCTCGAGCGCCTGCCTGGATGGCGTTGGCCGGCTGGTGCAGCAGCGACGGGTCGGGCCCGGCCACCTGGCCGTAGCTGACGAGCTCGCCGAGCGGGCTGCACGCCCAGCTCGCTCGGCCTTGGCCCTGGACATCACGATGACGGCGGCGCCGCCGTCGGAGATCTGGCTGGCGTTGCCGGCGGTGATGGTGCCCTCCTTGTCGAAGGCCGGGCGCAGCTTGCCCAGCGACTCGGCGGTGGTCTCGGCCCGGACGCCCTCGTCGGTGTCGACGACCATCGGGTCGCCCTTGCGCTGGGGGACCTCGACCGGGACGATCTCCTCGGCGAACTTGCCGTCCTTGATGGCGGCGGCGGCCCGCTCGTGGGACAGGGCGCTGAACTCGTCCTGGCGCTCGCGGGACACGCCGTCGGCGCCGTTGTAGCGCTCGGTGCCGAGGCCCATGGCGCACTGGTCGAAGGCGCAGAACAGGCCGTCGTACATCATCGAGTCGACGAGCGTGCCGTCGCCGATGCGGTAGCCGCCGCGGGCGCCGGGCAGCAGGTAGGGGGCCTGGGTCATCGACTCCATGCCGCCGGCCACCACGATGTCGGCCTCGCCGGCGTTGATCATGAGGTCGGCCAGGTAGATCGCGTTGAGGCCGGACAGGCAGACCTTGTTGATGGTCGAGGCGGCGACGCTCATCGGGATGCCGGCCTTGGCCGCGGCCTGGCGGGCGGTGATCTGGCCGGCGCCGGCCTGGATGACCTGGCCCATGAAGACGTAGTCGACCTGGTCGGGGGCGACGCCGGCCCGCTCGAGGGCGGCGGCGATGGCGAAGCCGCCCAGGTCGGTGGCGGCGAAGCTGCCGAGGGCGCCCGACAGCTTGCCGATCGGGGTGCGGGCTCCAGCGACGATGACGGATCCGGACATGGCAACCTCCGCGGCCTGGTGGCCGATTCAGGCGGCGGTCCCCCCATGGGCCACGCCACGACGACAGGAGCCATGATACGGCCTCGGCCGCCGTCTGTGCCATCCGGGACGGTCCGCCGACGCGGCCCGGGAGCGCCCGGCGTGCCGGCGGGCTATCCTCCACCCCCATGCAGGAAATCCTCTCCGCCATCCTGGCCGGCGCACCCGGCGAGGAGCTCGCCGCCCTCCCGGTCCCCGAGTCCTACCGGGCCGCCTTCGTCACGCGCGACGAGATCGGCATGTTCGAGGGCATGGAGTCCGAGGACAAGGACCCCCGGAAGTCGCTCCACGTGGGCGAGGTCGCCACGCCCGAGCTGGCCCCCGACGAGGCCTACATCGCCGTGATGGCCAGCGCCATCAACTTCAACACGGTGTGGACCTCGATCTTCGAGCCCCTCCCCACCTTCGGCTTCCTCGACCGGCTCGGCCGGGAGGGCGTGCTGGGGCGCGCGCCACGCCCTCGACTACCACGTCGTCGGGTCCGACGCCTCGGCGTGGTGCTCCGGGTCGGCTCGGCCGTGCGCAACTGGAAGCCCGGCGACAAGGTCACCGTCCACTGCAACTACGTCGACGACCAGAGCCCGACCGCCCACGACGACTCGATGCTGGCCGACAACCAGCGGATCTGGGGCTTCGAGACCAACTTCGGCGGCCTGGCCGACCTGTCGGTGGTCAAGGCCAACCAGCTGATGCCCAAGCCCGCCCACCTGACCTGGGAGGAGGCGGCGGTCAACGCCCTGTGCAACTCCACCTCCTACCGGATGCTGGTGTCGAAGAACGGCGCCCCGATCACCCAGGGCGACAAGGTCCTGGTGTGGGGGGCGTCGGGCGGCCTCGGCGCCTACGCCGTGCAGTACTGCCTCAACGGCGGGGCGACCCCGGTCGGCGTGGTCTCCTCGCAGTCCAAGGTCGACCTGCTCCACGAGCTCGGGGTCGAGGCGGTCATCGACCGCAAGGCCGCCGGCTACCGGTTCTGGAAGGACGAGTTCCACCAGGACGAGTCGGAGTGGCGCCGGCTGGGCAAGGACATCCGCGGCCCTGGTCGGCGACGACGTCGACATCGTCTTCGAGCACCCCGGGCCGCCAGACCATGGGCGCCTCGGTGTTCGCCGCCAAGCGGGGCGGCACCATCGTCACCTGCGCGGCCACCTCGGGCTACATGATCGAGTACGACAACCGGCACCTGTGGATGAAGCTCAAGACCATCAAGGGCTCCCACTTCGCCAACTACCGCGAGGCGTGGGACGCCAACCAGCTGGTGTGCGAGGGCAAGATCCTCCCGCCGCTGTCGGCCGTCCACACGCTCGACAACGTGGGCGAGGCCGCCTACCAGGTCCACACGAACCTCCACGAGGGCAAGATCGGCGTGCTGTGCCTGGCCCCCGAGGAGGGCCTCGGGCATCGACGACCCCGAGCTGCGCGACCGGGTCGGCGAGGACCGCATCACCCTGTTCAGGAGGCACGGGGCATGACCGAGATGCTGCTGACCGAGATCGACCACGTGGCCATCGCCGTCCCCGACCTCGACGCGGCCGTCGCCTACTACGCCGAGACCTTCGGGGCCACGGTGGCCCACCGCGAGCGGATCGACTCCGACGGCGTCGAGGAGGCGCTGCTCAAGGTGGCCGACAGCTACGTCCAGCTGCTGACCCCGACCAGCGACGCCTCGCCGGTGGCCAAGTACCTGGAGAAGAAGGGGCCCGGCATCCACCACGTCGGCTACCGGGTGGCCGACTGCGCCGCCGCCCTCCAGTCGGTCAAGGACCACGGCGGCCAGGTCATCGACCAGGCGCCCCGGCCCGGGTCCCGGGGCACCACGGTCGCCTTCGTCCATCCGAAGGGCGCCTTCGGCACCCTGATCGAGCTCGTCCAGGAGTAGTCGACCGGCGCATGGACACCGCCGCCCGGGCCCGGCGCACCGCCGCCGCCGGCGACGACCCGTGGGCGGCCTGGCGGCGCCGGACCGTCCGGCCGGTGCCCGGCGCCGGACGCCGTGGTGCCGGCCGGCCGTGCCCGACCGTCGGCGAGCCCGTCGCTCGCCGACGCCGCCGTCGAGCCGGCGCCGCGCCGGCCCCGGCCGGTGCCCGACCGCCGTGGCCGCGTCGGCGGCCCGGCGTCGTTCCCGCCCGGGGTGGCCGGCCAAGCTCGGCCGCTACGTCTACCTGCTGGTCGACCCCCGGACCGGCCGCCCGTTCTACGTCGGCCGGGGGCGGGGCGACCGCTGCTTCCGCCATGTCGAGGCGGCCCGCCGGGCCGCGCCGGCGCGGTCGGCCGACGGACCGCTCGGGAAGTTCGCCGCGCTCGACCGGATCCGCGAGGCCGAGTCCGACGGGCGCCGGTCCGGATCGAGATCCTGCGCCACGGGCTGACCCGCCGACGAGGCCGACCTGGTCGTGGCCGGCCGTCGACGACGCCCTGGGCCTCGGCCAGGCGACCCGACCTCGGCAGCCAACGCGCCGCCGGCCGTCGAGCTCGGTGCCGCGCTGGCCAGAGCGGGCCAAGATCAAGCGCGAGCCACCCGGTCGGTCCTGCTGCGGGTCGGGCGCCCACGGGGCCGACACCGCCTACGAGCGCGGCCCGGCACGGCTGGCGGATCGGCCGGCGCTGGGTCGACACCGCCTCGCCGCGGTCGCCCCGGTGGGCGGTCGCTGGTGGCCGGCGACCTGGTCGACGCCGTCTACCGGATCGACGCGTGGGAGCCGTCGCCGGCCGCCGGCGCGCCGTCCCGGCGCCGCCGAGCGGCTGGTCCTTCGTCGGGGCAGCCCGACGCCGAGCTCGAGGCGGCGCTACGTCGGGCGCAGCGTGGCCGCCTACCTGGGCGCCGGCCGCCCGCCAGCCAGGTGACCTACGTCTGGTGCGGGCCGCACTGGGTCAACACGGCCCAGTAGCCGGCACCGGCCGGCTCGCCGGCGTCGGATCGAACCCCTGCGGCGGTTCCGGTAGCCTCACCGTCCATGGATCACACGATGACCCAACGGCTCGAGGACCTCGACGAGCGCCGGGAGCAGGCCCGCAACGCCGGGCTCGCCCCGGGCGGTGGAGAAGCACCACGCCAAGGGCAAGATGACGGCCCGCGAGCGGATCGACTACCTGCTCGACGACGGCTCGTTCCAGGAGCTCGACATGCTGGCCCGCCACCGGGCCCACGGCATGGGCCTCGAGGAGAACCGGCCCTACACCGACGGCGTGATCACCGGGTTCGGCACCATCGACGGCCGCCGGGTCTGCGTGTTCAGCCAGGACTTCACCGTCTTCGGCGGCGCCCTGGGCGAGGTCTTCGCCGAGAAGATCCACAAGGTCATGGACCTGGCCTCCTCCATCGGCGTCCCGATGATCGGCCTCAACGACGGGGCCGGCGCCCGCATCCAGGAGGGCGTGGTCTCGCTGCACTCCTACGGCGGCATCTTCCACCGCAACGCCCAGGCCTCCGGGGTGATCCCCCAGATCAGCGTGATCCTCGGGCCCTGCGCCGGCGGCGCCGTCTACAGCCCGGCCATGACCGACTTCATCTTCATGGTCCAGGAGACCAGCCACATGTTCATCACCGGGCCCGGACGTGGTGAAGACGGTGACCGGCGAGGACGTGACCCTCGAGGAGCTCGGCGGCGCCATGAGCCACGCCACCAAGTCGGGCGTGGCCGCCTTCGTGGCCCCCGACGAGAAGGCCTGCCTCGACGACGTCCGCTACCTGCTCAGCTTCCTGCCCTCCAACAACCTGGAGGAGGCGCCCGCTGGTCGCACTCGGGCGACGACCCCGAGCGGCTCACGCCCGGAGCTGGCCGACCTCATGCCGGACGTCGCCCAACCAGCCCTACGACATGAAGAAGGTCATCGAGGCGGTCGTCGACGACGGCGAGTTCTTCGAGGTCAACCACCACTGGGCCATGAACCTGGTGTGCGGCTTCGCCCGCATCGACGGCCGGGCCGTGGGCATCGTCGGCAACCAGCCCCAGATGCTGGCCGGCGTGCTCAACATCGACGCCTCGGAGAAGGGCGCCCGCTTCGTGCGCACCTGCGACGCCTTCAACATCCCGCTCGTCACCTTCGTCGACGTGCCCGGCTTCATGCCCGGCACCGACCAGGAGTACGGCGGCATCATCCGCCACGGCGCCAAGCTGCTCTACGCCTACTGCGAGTCGACCGTGCCCCGGGTCCAGATCATCACCCGCAAGGCCTACGGCGGCGCCTACGTGGTCATGAACTCCAAGTCGATCGGCGCCGACCTGGCCTTCGCCTGGCCGTCGGCCGAGCTGGCCGTCATGGGCCCCGAGGGCGCCGTCGAGATCGTCTACCGGCGCGACCTGGCCGAGGCCGCCGACCCGGTGGGCCGGCGCAAGGAGCTGGTCGAGGAGTACACCGAGCGCTACGCCAACCCGTACGCGGCGGCCGAGCGGGGCTACGTCGACGACGTCATCGACCCGGCCGAGACCCGGCGGGTCCTGGTCCGCAGCCTCGACCTGCTGGTGTCCAAGCGGGAGGACCTGCCCGAAGCGCAAGCACGGGAACATGCCGCTGTGAGCGAGCCGGGAGCCGATCGACCCGGCCGTCGCTGGCCGTGCTGGCCGCCGCCGTGGACCAGGCCTGGCCCCGGCCCGGTCGTGGTCGTGGCCGAGGAGCCCGCCGGCCCGCCGGCCTGGCGGTTCAGCGGCCGGTGGTGGACCCGCCCGGCGACCACCCGACGCGACCGCCCCTGGACCGGGGGCTGAATCCGCCCACCGGTCCAGGGGTCGTACGTCCGCGTGCCGCGCCGGCGCGGTCAGATCTCGGCCTCCTCCGGCGTGCGGCGCCAGTGGACGAAGCCGAGGATGGTGAAGATCAGCATGACCACCGCCAGCACGAAGCAGGCGATCGCCGCGTAGAGGGCGATCTGGCCCATCTGCCAGAAGGCGTAGGCCTCGAGCAGCAGGCCCCGCAGCGTGGTGCCCTGGAAGACCGTCTGCGACCTTGGCCTCGGCCGCCGTGTACTCCGCCGAGCCCTTGGGCAGGGCCATCGCCTCCGCCGACAGCTGCGAGTAGGTCTTGCCGCCGCCGATCTCCTGGAGGTGCACGGCGATGAAGTGGTCGGCGTAGGCCTCGGCCTGCTTGCCGGTGAGTCAGCTGCTGGCCGGCGTACTGCGAGACCACCGGGATCATGCTCGGCGTGATCTCGGTGCCCGACCTTGGCGTGCTGCGAAGGCCGCCGCCGGCGGGAAGGTGATCTGCTGCTGGGCCAGCTGGTTGTGGACGTTGGAGTTGGCGAAGCTGTACGCCCACAGCCCGAGGCTCCCGGCGACGATCGAAGAAGACCGTCGATCCCGAGCCCGACGAGCGTGAGAATGCGCATCGAATGTCCTGCGCTTCATGGTCCGTCTCCTCGGTCGGTCCGCCCCCGATCGTCGGGGCGATCCACTGCCGACCGTAGGGATGAGCGACGTCGTCCACCTAGGGCCGAAAGTCCCGGTCCAGGCGGCCGATGGTCCCGGTCGGCCGGACCGCGTGCCGGGTCCGGCGTCCGGGCCCGACGCGCGGCTCAGGTCGGGTCGAGGTCGACGAAGTCGATGAGGCGCTCGACCGCAGCCGACCAGGGCCGGCTCGAGGTCGGCGTAGGTGCGACACCGACGCCAGGATCCGCCGCCAGGCGGCCCGCGGGTCGCCGAGGCCGAGGGCGGCGCACACGCCGGCCTTCCACTCGGTCCCCCGCGGGATGTCGGGCCAGGCCTCGATGCCGAGCACCGACGGGCCGCACGGCCTGCCAGACGTCGACGAACGGGGTGCCGGTGACCAGCACGTCGGGCTGGCGCAGCCCGTCGGCGATGCGGGACTCCTTGCTGCCGGGCACCAGGTGGTCGACCAGCACCCCGAGCCGGCGGGCCGGCCCGGGCCGGAACTCGGCGACGGCCCGGTCCAGGTGGTCGATCCCGTCGAGGCGCTCGACGACCACGCCCTCGACCCGCAGGTCGTCGCCCCACACCCGCTCGACCAGTTCGGCGTCGTGGACGCCCTCGACCCAGATCCGGCGCCGGCCCGGGCCACCCGGGCCGGCGCGCCGGCGACGGCCACCGACCCCGAGGCGGTGACCGGCGGGCGGCCGGCGCCGGCGCGGCCGGCGGGCCGGCACCAGGCTGCACGGCCCGGCCGTCGACGGCGAACGCCCCGGGGCCAGCCGGAAGACCCGCTCCTGGCCGGTGCGGCCCCGCAGCTCGACGCCGCCGCCCTCGATGCGCACCAGGGTCCCCGCTGAACCCGCTGGCCCGGTGGACCAGCGGCCATGCCGACGGTGGCCGGGACCTGCGGGTAGACCGTGGCCAGCCGGGCCTCGGGCGGGGCGTCGATGGGACCGGACAGGATGCCCGACGAGCGGCGGCGTCGGGGGATCCGGGCGGGCGGGCACGCCGGGAACCTACCGGCTGGCCGCGCGCCGGGTGGTGGAGGCGCCGGTCCGGCGGACCGGCGGCGACTCAGCCGACGGCGGCGGCCCGGTGCTGCTCCACCAGGTCGAGCATGTCGTCCATCATCTGGCCGATCTCGAAGTCCTTCGGGCGTGTAGACCCGGGCCACGCCCTTGCCCAGCAGGACGGCCTCGTCCTCGGGGGGGATGATCCCGCCCGACCACCACCGGGGCGTCGACGCCCGGCGGCCCGCAGGCGCTCGACCACCTCGGGCACCAGCTCGAGGTGGCTGCCCGACAGGATCGAGATGCCCGACGACGTCGACGTCCTCGTCGCGGGCGGCCGCGGCGATCTCGGCCGGCGACAGCCGGATGCCCTGGTAGACGACCTCGAAGCCGGCGTCGCGGGCGGCCACGGCGATCTGCTCGGCCCCGTTGGAGTGGCCGTCGAGCCCGGGCTTGGCCACCAGCAGCCGGGGCGGGCCCCCGGCCCGCTCGGCCAGCGCCTTGGACCGGGCCAGCACGCCCTGGAACTCGGCGCCCCGGTGGCCGACGCCGCCGCCGACCCCGGTCGGGGCCCGGTACTCGCCGAACACCTCGCGCAGGGCGCCGGCCCACTCGCCGGTGGTGCCGCCGGCGTGGGCCAGGGCGATGGTGGCCGGCATCACGTTGTCGGTGCCCTCGGCCGCCCGCCGCAGGTCGTCGAGGGCCCGCCGCACGGCGGCGCCGTCGCGGCCGGCCCGCCACGCCTCCACGTCGGCCCGCAGCTGCGGACTCGACGGCCGGGTCGACCCGCAGGATCGAGCCGCCCTCGCCCCCGGCGCGAGGCCAGCGGCGAGTCGGCCGTCTCGGTGAAGCAGTTGACCCCGACCACCTGGAGCTCGCCGGTCTCGATGCGGCGGACCCGCTCGGACTGGCTGCCCACCAGGCGGGACTTCAGCTCGTCGATGGCCTCGAAGGCGCCGCCCAGCGCCAGCACGTCCTCGAGCTCGGCCCACGACGCCTCGGCCACCTCGGCGGTCTTCTTCTCGATGACCACCGAGCCGTCGAAGATGTCGCCGTACTCGAGCAGGTCGGACTCGAAGGCCAGGACCTGCTGGATGCGCAGCGACCACTGCTGGTCCCACGGCCGGGGCAGGCCGAGCGCCTCGTTCCAGGCCGGCAGCTGCAGGGCCCGGGCCCGGGCCTTCTTGGACAGGGTGACGCCGAGGGCCTCGAGCACGATGCGCTGGATGTTGTTCTCGGGCTGCGCCTCGGTCAGGCCGAGCGAGTTGACCTGCACGCCGTAGCGCATGCGGCGCAGCTTGGGGTCGGTCGACGCCGTAGCGCTCGGCGCACACCCGGTCCCACAGCTCGGTGAAGGCCCGCATCTTGCAGGTCTCCTCGACGAAGCGGACGCCGGCGTTGACGAAGAACGAGATGCGGCCCGACCACCGCCGGGAACTCGTCGGCCGGGGATCTGGCCCGAGTCGCGCACGGCGTCGAGCACGCCGATGGCGGTGGCCAGGGCGTAGGCCACCTCCTGGTGCGGGCGTGGCCCCGGCCTCCTGGAGGTGGTAGCTGCAGACGTTGATCGGGTTCCACTTGGGCACGTTGCGCACCGTGTAGGCGATGGTGTCGACGGTGAGCCGCCGGCTGGGGAGCGGGCGGGAAGATGAACGTCCCCCGGGACAGGTACTCCTTGACGATGTCGTTCTGGGTGGTGCCCGGACAGGACCCGGGGGTCGACGCCCGCGGTCCTCGGCGTTGGCGATGTAGAGGCCGAGCAGCCACGCCGCGGTGGCGTTGATGGTCATCGACGTGTTCATCGACTCGACCGGGATCTGGTCGAGCAGCTCGGCCATGTGGCCGAGGTGGGCCACCGGCACGCCGACCTTGCCGACCTCGCCGGCGGCCGCCGGGTCGTCGGGGTCGTAGCCGATCTGGGTGGGGAGGTCGAAGGCGATGGACAGCCCGGTCTGGCCCTTGGCCAGGTTGGTCCGGTAGAGCTCGTTGGAGGCCTTGGCCGTCGAGTGGCCCGAGTAGGTGCGCATCACCCACGGCTTGTCGCGCGTCGGGCCGGTCCCGGTCGTCCGTCGCCCTGCACTGCCTTGTCGACGTCGCTCATGCCCTCATTGTGGCCCGAACCGGGCCCGAGCGGTAGGCCGGCCGGCGCCGGCGGCCCGGCTACTTGCGGTAGTCGAGGAAGCCCTGCCGGACTTGCGGCCGAGCTGCTCGGCGGCTGACCATGCGGCGCAGCAGGGGCACGGCGGCGTAGTTCGGGTCCCGGAACTCGTCGTAGAGGGCGTCGAGGATGGCCAGCGAGGTGTCGAGGCCGACCAGGTCGAGCAGGGCGAAGGGGCCCATGGGGAAGCCGCAGCCGCCCTTCATGGCGGCGTCGATGTCGTCGACGGAGGCCACGCCCTGCTCGTAGAGCCGGACGGCGTTGTTGAGGTAGGGGAAGAGGAGGGCGTTGACGATGAACCCGGCCTGGTCCTTGACCTCGACCGGCGTCTTGCCGCAGGCCTCGGCGAAGGCCCGGGCGGCGGCGATGGTCTCGTCGGAGGCGGTCAGGGGCCGGACCACCTCGACCAGCGACATGACCGGGGCCGGGTTGAAGAAGTGGATGCCGCACACCTTGTCGGGACGGCCGGTCTTCATGGCCATCTCGATGACCGGCAGCGTCGAGGTGTTGGTGGCCAGGATGGCGTGGTCGTCGGTGATGCGGTCGAGGTCGCTGAAGAGCTGCTTCTTGACGGCCAGGTCCTCGACGACCGACTCGATGACCAGGTCGCAGTCGTCCAGGGCGTCGAGCTCGGAGGTGCCGGTGACCCGGCCGAGGGCCTCGTCCCGCTCCTCCTCGGTCTTCTTGCCCTTCTCCACCTGGCGGTTGAGCGACTTCTCCAGGGCGGCCAGGGTGGCGTCGGCCGTGGACTGGCTGCGTGAGCGCAGCACCACCTCGAAGCCGCTGACGGCGGCCGTCTCGGCGATGCCCGACCCCATGATCCCCGAACCGACAATTCCCACGCGTGCGATTGACATAGGAGGGGATGCTAGCGGTGGCCGGCGACGGTGCCGCCGAACCGGTGCCGGCCGCACAGGCCGGGCGCTTGCCGCCGCCGGCGGACGCGCCGACACGATGGGGCGGTGACCGACGCCACCGGACCCGACCGACCGCCACCGACGCCCACGGAGGTCCCGCCGCCCGGCGACCGTGGACGCCCGGCCGGCGGCCCGTGGCGGCCCGCCGGGCCGCCGGGGCCGACGGGCGCTCTACGACCGCCGGCTCGCGGCCCGCGCCGAGCGGTGGTCCGCTGGCCGGCCGGGCGCTCGCCGCCGTGCTGGCCCGGCCCGAGCTGCTGCTCCGGGCCGCCGGTCGGCGACCGGCGCCGGTCGAGCGGGACGGCCGGGTGCTCAACCGGGGCGTCCAGGCCCTGCTCGGCCTGACCGTCGGCGCTCGACCGGGCTGACCGACCGGGGCGGCGGCGACGCCCGACCCGGTGGACGACCCGGGACCGGTTCACCGCCACCGACCCGGCTGGTCATGCCGGTCCGCACCGACGTCCACGTCACGGGGCGGACGCATCCCCGGTCCCGACGGGCGCCCCCGACCTCCCGGTGCGCGATCTACCGGCGGTTCGGCGTCGGGCATCGGGCGGCCGGGCCGCCGGCCCGGCGGCCATCGCCTACTTCCACGGCGGCGGCTGGGTGGTCGGCAACCTCGACTCCCACGACGCCTCGTGCCGGCTGCTGGCCGCGGTGACCGGGTGCGTGGTGGTGGCCGTCGACTACCGGCTGGCGCCCGAGCACCCGTTCCCGGCCGCCGTCGAGGACTGCCTGGCCGCCTACGCCTGGGTGCAGCGCAACCACGGCGAGCTGGGCACCGCGCCGCGGCGTGGTCGGGGTGATGGGGGACAGCGCCGGGGGCAACCTGGCCGCCGTGGTGGCCCAGGAGACCGGCCCGGCCGGCGGTCGGCCGCGCGACGTGCCGCCGCCGGTGGCCCAGGGCCTGGTCTACCCGGCCCTCGACGCCCGGTTCGTCACCGAGTCCGTTCACGGGTCATGGGCGACGGCTTCTTCCTGACCCGCGAGGGCATGGAGGCCTACCGGGCCCACTACCTGCCCGACCCGGCCGACTGGGAGACGTCCGGGCCTCGCCGCGTGCTGGCCGAGGACCTCGGGGCGTGGCCCCGGCCCTGGTGGTCACCGCCGGCTTCGACCCGCTGCGCGACGAGGGCGCCGCCTACGCCGGGGCCTGGCGGCCGCCGGGGTGACGTCGAGTACCGCTGCTACGACGACATGGTCCACGGGTTCTTCGGCATGGGCGTGGTGCCCGACTGCCTGGCCCTGGCCACCGAGGTGTGCGACGCCATGGGCGCGCTCATGCGCCGGGCTGCACGCGCCGCCGACGGCTGACCGGGCGCCGACCCGCCCGGCGGAGGCGTCGACCGGCCGGGCGGCCTCTACACTCCGGACATGGACGCGACCCCCGGAATCCTGGCCCTCGTCGGCGGAGGCGAATGGCAGGAGGGCTGCACTTCGACGCCGACCTCCTGGCCGCCTCGGGCGGCGACCAGGTCCTGGTGCTGCCCGACGGCCGCCGCCTACGAGCACCCCGAGCGCCTGGTGGCCCGGGCCGGCGAGTGGTTCGAGCCGCTGGGCGGGCCAGGTCGAGGGCCTGATGGTGCTGACCCGGGCCGACGCCGAGAACGACGGGGCCGCCGACATCATGCGCCGGGCCCGCCTCGTCTACCTGGCCGGCAGCTCGCCCATGCACGTCCGCAGCGTGCTGAAGAACTCGGCCGTGTGGGACGCGCTGGTGGCGGCCTGGCGGGACGGCGCGGTGGTGGTCGGCTCGTCGGGGGCGGCCATGGCCCTGACCGACCCGATGGTCGACGCCCGCGGCGGCGGGCTCACCATCGGCCTCGGGCTGGTCGACGGGGTGGCGGTGGTGCCCCACTTCGGCGACGCCGCACGAGGACGAGCACGGCGCAGAAGCTGCACCGCTCGGTGCTGCTGGCCCCGGCGGGCACGCCGGTGGTCGGGATCCCGGAGCGGACGGCGCTGATCCGGGACCCGGACGGCTCGTGGCGCTCGGCCGGGGCGCGGCCGGTGGCCGTGTTCCTCGACGGGGCGCCGGCCGCCGACGGGCTCGGCCGCCCTGCCCGCGCTGACGCCGGCCGTCGGGCCGGCCGGCGGCCGTCCCGGGGGCCGGGGCTCAGTCGCCCTCGGTGATGGTGACCGACTCGATGACCACCGGCTCGGACGGGGCGCCCGACCGGCTGCCCACCGACTCGATGGCCTTGACCACGTCGAGGCCCCTCACGACCTTGCCGAACAGCGAGTAGCTGGGCGGCAGGCCGACGCCGTCGGGGCCGCTCACGATGAAGAACTGGCTGCCGTTGGTGTTCGGGCCCGGCGTTGGCCATGGCGATCGAGCCGATCTCGTAGCGGCCGGGCGCCGGGCAGCTCGTCCTCGAACCGGTAGCCGGGGCCGCCGCGGCCCGAGCCCTCGGGGTCGCCGCCCTGGCACATGAACCCGGGGATGATCCGGTGGAAGACGATCCCGTCGTAGTAGTGCCACCGGGCCAGGAAGACGAAGTTGTTGACGGTCTTGGGGGCGGCGATGGGGTTGAGGGAGATGGTCAGCGCGCCCTTGTTGGTGAGCATCTCGGCCGTGTAGGTCTTGGTCGGGTCGATGATCATCGGCGGCGCGGCGTCGAAGCGCTGGGTCTTCGGGCTGGAGCCGTCTGCTGCGGGGGCCTCGGGGGCCATGGTCTACTCCTCGGTGGGTCGGGAGTCGGAGTGGGCGGGTGCCGGTCCGGGTGGCGTCTAGGACGCGGTGATCGTCACCGACAGCATGCGGTGGGTGACCTTGGGCGGGGTGCCGTCGTCGCTGGCGTCGCCGTCGGCGTTGATGGCCTGGACCACGCTCTGCCCGGAGGTCACCTGGCCGAACAGGGCGTAGTCGGGCGGCAGCGACTCGCCCTCGGGGCCGGCCACGATGAAGAACTGGTTGCTGGTGGTGCCGGCCGGCGCCGCGGAGGTCTTGGCCATGGCCAGCGAGCCGAGCGGGTACTGGGGGGTGGCCGTGGCCGGCACCTCGCCCTGGACCGTGTAGCCGACGGGCCGCCGGTGCCGGTGCCGGTCGGGTCGCCGGTCTGGTTCATGAACTGCGGGATGACCCGGTGGAAGGTGATGCAGTTGTAGTACTTCTTGTCGGCCAGGAAGACGAAGCTGTTGACGGCCACCGGCGCCGTCTTGGCGTCGAGGGTGGCCACGATGGTGCCCGAGGTCGGTCTTGATGGTCGCCGTGTAGGTCTTCGACGTGTCGATGGTCATCGGCGGCGCCGGGAACTGCGGGTTGGGCAGCGGTCGTCGACGGGCTGGCCGGGCAGCCGGCCGCCTTGGAGGCGGCGTCGGCCGTTGGCCTGGGCCGCGACGCCGGCGCGGTCGTCGTCGTCGTGGTGGTCGGCGGCCGGTGGTCGACTGTGGCTCCACGGCTTGGTGATCAGAGGCGACAGCCCGACCACGACGACCACGGCCACGATGGCGATGGTGATGCCCCGGCGGATGCCCCGCTTGCGCTTGGCCGCCTTCTGCTCGGCCTCGCGGCGGGCCTGGCGGCCGGCCTTCTGACGTTCACGTTTCTCGGTTCCCACGGTCCTGCAGGGTAGCCGGTCCGCACCGGCGCCGCCGGAGCGGCCGCCGGGCGCCGCCCGCGGCGCGGCCGCCCGGGCCCGGCCGGGACCCCGGGCGCCGGGCTGTAGCCTTGCGGACCATGTCGCTCGTGGTGCAGAAGTTCGGAGGCACGTCGGTCGGCGACGCCGACCGCATCCGTGCCGTGGCCGACCACGTGGCCCGCACCCGGCGGTCCGGCAACGACGTCGTCGTGGTGGTCAGCGCCATGGGCAAGACCACCGACGACCTGGTCCGCCTGGCCGGCGACGTGAGCTCGGTGCAGCCCGACCGGGAGATCGACATGCTGCTCAGCTCGGGCGAGCGGATCACCATGGCCCTGCTGTGCATGGCCCTGGCCGACCTCGGGGTGGACGCCGTCTCCTTCACCGGGAGCCAGGCCGGGATGATCACCGACACCGCCCACACCCGGGCCAAGATCCTCGAGGTCCGGGGCGACCGGCTGCGCGAGCCACGCTCGCCGCCGGCGGCGGTGCCGGTGGTGGCCGGGTTCCAGGGGGTGTCCGTCGACCGGGAGGTCACCACCCTCGGCCGGGGCGGCTCGGACACCACCGCCGTGGCCCTGGCCGCCGCCCTCGGCGCCGACGCCTGCGAGATCTACACCGACGTCTCCGGGCGTGTTCACCACCGACCCGCGCATCGTGCCCGAGGCCCGCAAGCTGGCCCGGGTCAGCTACGAGGAGATGCAGGAGATGGCCGCCACCGGCGGCCGGGTGCTCGCCCTGCGGTCGGTGGAGTTCGCCCGCAACCACAACGTCCCGCTGCACGTGCGCTCCAGCTTCACCTGGGAGCCGGGCACGTGGGTCGACAAGGAGGATGCCAGTCCATGGAGCAGGCAGTCGTCACCGCCGTCACCCACGACCTGTCCGAGGCCAAGGTCACCGTCACCGGGGTGCCCGACAGGCCGGGCCTGGCCGCCAAGCTGTTCCGCGGCCTGGCCGACCGGCAACATCAACGTGGACATGATCGTGCAGAACATCTCGCTGCACGGGACCACCGACATCTCCTTCACCATCCCCGAGGCCGACCTGGCCGTCAGCACCGAGGTCTGCGAGGGCCTGGTGCCCGAGCTCGGCGCCACCGGCGTGATCAGCGACGACGACGTGGCCCGGGTGTCGCTGGTCGGCGTGGGCATGAAGACCCACCCCGGGGTGACCGCCCTCACCTTCGAGACGCTGGCCGCGGCCGGGCATCAACATCGAGATGATCTCGACCTCGTCGATCCGGATCTCGTGCCTGATCCGGCGCCGGGCAGGCCGAGGACGCGGTGCGCGCCCTGCACGCCGCCTTCGAGCTGGCCTGACCGCGCCGGCGACGGCCGCCGACCCGGTGCCGATCGGCCGGCCGGGCCGCTCCCGTAGACTGGGCGCCATGCGCATCGGAGTGGTGGGAGCGACCGGCCAGGTCGGCACGGTCATGCAGGCGATCCTGGAGGAGCGCGGCTTCCCGCGTCGACGAGCTGCGGCTCTTCGCCTCGGCGCGCTCGGCCGGCCGCACGCTGGCCTTCCGGGGCGCCGACGTGCGTGGTCGAGGACGCGGCCACCGCCGACCTCGTCGGGCATCGACATCGCCCTGTTCTCGAGCGGGGCCACCGCCTCGCGGGCGCTGGCCCCGCGGTTCGCCGCGGCCGGGGCGATCGTGATCGACAACTCGTCGGCCTGGCGCATGGACCCCGACGTCCCGCTGGTGGTCCCCGAGGTCAACGAGGCGGCCCTGGCCGCCATCCGCAAGGGCATCGTCGCCAACCCCAACTGCACGACCATGGTGGCCATGCCGGTGCTCAAGCCGCTGCACGACGCCGCCGGGCTCACCCGGCTGGTCGCCTCGACCTACCAGGCGGTGTCGGGCGCCGGGCCTCGCCGGCGTGGCCGAGCTCGACGAGCAGCTCCGGGCCACGGTGGACGGGGCGGCCGGCCCTGACCTTCGACGGCGGCGCCGTCGACCGGCCCGACGCCGTCGGTCTTCCCCGACCCCATCGCCCACAACGTGCTGTCCGATCGCCGGATCGCTGGTCGACGACGGCTCGGGCGAGACCAACGAGGAGCAGAAGTTCCGCGACGAGAGCCGCAAGATCCTCGGCATCCCGGACCTGGCCGTGACCTGCACCTGCGTGCGGGTGCCGGTCTTCACCGGGCACTCGCTGGCCATCGTGGCCGAGTTCGCCGGCCGCTGGCCCCGGACGAGGCCACCGAGCTGCTGGACGGCGGCCCCGGGCGTCGAGCTGTCCGACCTGCCCACGCCCCTGCCGGGCGGCGGGCACCGACCCGTCGCTGGTCGGGCCGGATCCGGGCCGCCGACGGCGCGGGCCGACGCGCTGGCCCTGTTCGTGAGCGGCGACAACCTGCGCAAGGGCGCCGCCCTCAACGCCGTGCAGATCGCCGAGTCGCTGGTGCGCCTCGGCATCGTCGGCCTGACGCCGCGTCCGCCCGGTCAGGCCGGTCAGCCGCCCGGTGGCGACGGTTCGGTCCGCGACAGCACGGCCACCCGCTTGGCCAGGTTGACGGCGTGGTCGCCGAACCGCTCGTAGAAGCGGGCCAGCAGGGCCAGCTCGACGGCCACCGGCAGCGGCATGGTGCCGGCCACCACCTCGACGGTCAGGCTCACGTGCAGGTCGTCCATCTCGTCGTCGAGGTCGTCGACCAGGGCCCAGCCGGCGGCCTCGCGCTCGGCGTAGGCGTCGGTGGTGGCCCGCCACATGTGGACGGCCACCTCGCCCATCCGCTCGAGCAGGCCCCGGCTGCGGGCCGACAGCTCGGCGCCGAGGCCCCGGGCGGCCCGCCGGGCCACGTGCTCGGCCAGGTCGCCGTTGCGCTCGAGGTCGGGCAGCATGCGGATGACGGTGACCAGGTAGCGGAGCTGGCTCGGGCGAGGTGATGCCGGCCACCGTGAGCTGCTGCAGGGTGAGCTCCTCGATGTCGTGGCAGAGCGAGTCGACCACCTCGTCCCGGTCGGCCAGCGCCTTGGCCGCCTCGCGGTCGCCGGCCAGCAGGGCGTGGGTGGCCCCGGACACCGAGTCGCCGACCAGGGCGAACAGCTGCAGGACCTTGCGGTCGATCTGCTCGAGGGGCGACTCCACGCCGTCCACCGTACCGCCGGCCGGTGCCGCGTCCGGCCCCGGTCGGCCGCGGCCCGGTGCCGGCCGCTCGCCGGCGCCGTCAGTCGGCCGTCGGCGCCCGTCGTCGTCGGCCGGGGCGACCGACTCCTCGCTCACGATGATCCGGGGCCCGGATCCCCACGACAGGTAGCGCCACGACCAGTTGATGAAGACGACGATCTTGTTGCGGAAGCCGATCAGGTACACGAGGTGCAGGCCCAGCCAGGCCAGCCAGCCGAGGGTGCCCCGCACGACCCGGCCGCTGCGGAACTGGGTGATGGCCGCCCGGCGGCCGATGGTGGCCATGATCCCCTTGTCCTTGTAGGGGAACGGCGCGGCGGGCCGGCCGTCGAGCCGGGCCAGGATCTGGCGGGCGGCGTGCGCGCCCGGACTGGATGGCCACCTGGGCGACCTGCGGGCAGACGGTGTCGGCCTCGGCCCGGTCCCGGACCCCACAGCACGGCGGCGGCGTCGCCGACGGCGTAGACGCCGTCGTGGCCCGGGCACGGCGAGGTCGGGTCGACCACCAGGCGGCCGTTCGGGCCCGTCGGCAGCGCCGAGTGTCGCCGGCCACGGTGTCCTCGACGGTGACGCCGCCGGCCCAGACCACGGTGCGGGTGGGGATGACGGTGCCGTCGTCGAGCTCGACCGCAGTCGGCGCGCACCGCCTGGACCATGGCTGGCCGAGCCGGAGCTCGATGCCCCGCCGTCCAGGGTGCCCGCCGCGTAGTCGGCGGCCGACTCGCGGAACGGGGTGAGCAGCCGGTCGAGGGCGTCGACCAGGATGATCCGCCCGGCCGAGCGGTCGAAGCGGAAGCCGTCGTGGCGGACGGCCACGTCGAGCAGCTCGGCCAGGGCGCCGGCCACCTCGACGCCGGTGGGGCCGCCGCCCACGACGACGAAGGTGAGGCGCCCCGCGGGCGGCGGCCCCGTCGGGGTGGGCGTCGACGTCCTCCAGCCGGCGCAGGATGTGGTCGCGCAGCCGACGGGCGTCGGTCAGCGTGTAGAGCGGGAAGCTGTGCTCCGAGGCCCCGGGGATCCCGAAGAACTTGGCCGTGGCGCCGCTGGCCACGATCAGCGAGTCGAAGGGGAGCGGGGCCGCCGTCGGCCAGGAGCGACCTCGCGGCGGTCCCAGTCGACGCCGGTGACCGCGGCCATCCGGAACGAGACGTTGTCGGCCTTCCCGAAGATGACCCGGATCGGGTAGGCCACGTCGCCGGACTCGAGGCCGGCGGTGGCCACCTCGTAGAGCAGGGGCTGGAAGGTGTGGAAGTTGCGCTGGTCGACGATGGTCACCTCGACCGGCTTGCCGATCAGGGCGCGGGCCGCGGACAGGCCCGCCGAACCCGGCCCCGACGACCACGACCCGGTGCATCGCGCCCATGCTGGCACAGGCGCGCCGGCGGCCCGACCGCCCGGACCGGCGGCCACCGCTCCCCGGTCGGTGTGCACACCCCGTCGGTACGCTGCCCGCGACCGTGCCGGTCGCCCCGTCGGTACGCATCCCGGGCGGGCGGTCCCGCGCCACCCGGGGCGGGCCGCGACCGGCCGCGGGAGAGGAACCGCCATGCTCACCGGACTGCTGATCGGACTGGCCGTCGGCTGGTCCTCGGCCTGCTCGTCGGACTGCTGGTCCGCTCGGGCAGTCGACCCGCTCGCAGGCCGCGCGGGCCCGGCTCGAGCGCCGAGCTGACCCGGCCCGGCCGGCGCCGACGAGCGGGCCGCGGCCGTCGACGAGGCCGCGCCGCCAGATGGCCGGGGAGTTCGCCCGGCTGTCGGCCGAGGCGCTCCGGCGGAACGCCGACCAGTTCCTGCAGCTGGCCGACACCCGGCTGGGGGAGTCCCGCCAGGCGGCCGAGGGCGACCTGGCCCGTCGCCAGGAGGCGATCGAGCACCTGCTGGCGCCCATCGGCCGAGCAGCTCGGCCGGTACGACGAGGGGATGCAGCGGCTCGAGCGTGGAGCGGGTGCGGGCCTACACGGCGCTGACCGAGCAGATGCGCACCTGGCCGCCTCCCACGACCGGCTGCAGAAGGAGACCCGCAGCCTGGTGACCGCCCTGCGCAGCCCGCAGACCCGGGGCCGGTGGGGCGAGCTCCAGCTCCGGCGGGTGGTGGAGATGGCCGGCATGCTCGAGCGCTGCGACTTCTCCGAGCAGGTCACCTCGGACGGCGGACGCCGGTCGGCTGCGGCCCGACCTGGTGGTGCACCTGCCGGGCGGCAAGAACGTCGCCGTCGACGCCAAGGTGCCGATGCAGGCCTTCCTCGACGCCAACGAGGCGGACGACGAGGTCCGAGCGCCGGCTCCACCTGGCCAGCCACGGCCGCCAGATGAAGGCCCACGTCGACGCCCTGGCGAAGAAGGAGTACTGGAAGCGGGTCGACCCGTCGCCCGAGTTCGTGGTGGCCTTCATCCCGGGTGACCCGCTGCTGACCGCCGCCCTCGAGCACGAGCCCGGGCTGATGGAGTACGCCGTGGCCAACCACGTCCTGCTGGCCACGCCGACGTCGCTGATCGCCCTGCTGCGGGCCGTGGCCTACGGCTGGCAGCAGGAGGCGCTCACCGAGAACGCCCGCCAGGTCCAGGTGCTGGGCGCGCAGCTCTACGAGCGGATCTCGGTGCTGGGCGACCACATGGCCGGGGTGGGCCGCAGCCTGACCGGGCGGTCACCGCCTACAACAGGGCGGTCGGCTCGCTCGAGGGCCGGGTGCTGGTGACGGCGCGGCGGTTCGTGGAGATGGGGGTGGTGGGCGCGGGGGAGCGCGAGCCGCCCGCCCGTCGCCGGTCGACACCGTCGACCCGGCCGCTGCAGGCCCCCGAGCTCGTGGGCGTGGAGGACGCGGGCCCGACGCCGGCGCCGTCGACCGGGCCGCCGTGCCACGCGGTCGCTCGGCCCCGACTGACGCCGGGTCGTCGCGGGGCCCGGCCCCGGGGTCGGCACTATCGTGCTCGGGATGCCCCGAGCCAGCCGCCGACGCCGCCGCCCGCCCGGGCGCGGCCTCGGGCAGTCGGTCCTGTCGGCATCGCCGCCACCGTCACCCTGGTGCTGGTGGCCGGGTCGCTGCTGGCCATCCACACCCAGTCCCAGGGCTACCGCGACGCCACGACCCGCGGGTACGTCGCCCTGGCCGACCAGGTCGGCCAGGCCTCGACCCGCACCGGTGCCCAGCTGTCGCGCGCTGATGGCGGTGCGGCGCCCACGCTGCCCGACCAGCGGTTCCCGGCCACGGCCCGGGGCGTGCTGCAGCAGGGGCTCGACGCCGCCGTGCTGGACACCGCCGACCCAGGCGACCCAGGCCGCCACCATCGCCTCGCCGCCGCCCGTCGGGCGACCTGGCGTCACGGTTCACCGCGGTGATGCGGCTGCGGGCGACGACCACCGCAGCAGCTGCGCTCGACGGTCGACCGGCTGCTCGGCATGCAGCCGCTGCCCGTCGCCGGGGCCCCGTCGACGGCCGCGCCGGCCGCCCCGACCACGCTGATCTCCGCCGACCAGGCCGCCGCCGAGCTGGCGGCCGAGGGACGGGCCTTCGAGCAGTCCGACGCCGACTTCCGGGCGCTCCGGGCGCGGCCGCGGCGCCGCACGGCCGCGCCGTTCCGGCTGCAGCCCTCGGTGTGGGTGCCCGCACCGGTGGCCACCGCCCCGCTCGGTCGGCGCGCGCTGGGGGCCACGGCCGCCGGCCCTGGCCTCGTCGGCCGCGCTGGTCCCCTTCCACCACCTGGTGGTCACCGCCGTCGGACTCGACCCGCCCGCCGTGCCCGACCGGCGGCGTCGGCATCGGTGTCGACCTCGTGCACCGACCCGCCGTCGACCGTGCCGGGCGCGGCGCCCGACCGTGGTGCCGCCGACCGACCACCCTCGGCGCCCTGGTGTCGGTCACCAACTGCGGCAACGTGCCCGAGGTCGGCGTGACGGTGACCGTGACCGTCGCCCCGGCCGACCCGGCCGGGCGTCGCCGCGCCGCCGGCCGGCGGAGCGGGCGGCCGGAGCCGGCCACGGTGTCGATCGCGTCGGGGGCGTCGGCGGCGCCGACGCTGGCGCCCGCTGCCGGTGGCGTCCGGGCCACCGCTACACGGTGACCGTGGCGGTGTCGCTCCCTCCGGGCCAGGCCGACCCGACCGGGCTCGACCCAGCAGTTCCTCGTCCAGGTCACCGCCTGACCGCGCCGCGGGCCCGGTTGGTCGGGGTCGCGGGGTGAGCATCTAGGATCGGGCGGACGACGAGGATACGAACCGAGCGAAGGGTTTGAGGCGAGTGGCCGAGAGCATCACGATCACCGACAACCGCACGGGCCAGTCCCTCGAGATCCCGCTGGAGAACGGCGGGGTGTCGGCGGCCGACTTCTCGAAGCTGCTGCCCGGCGTCTGGTTCTACGACCCGGGCCTGACCGCCACCGCCGCCTGTGAGAGCGCGGTCACCTACCTCGACGGCGACGCCGGGATCCTCCGCTACCGGGGGTATCCGATCGAGCAGCTGGCCGAGGACTCGACCTTCCTCGAGGTGGCCTACCTGCTCCTCAACGGCGAGCTCCCGACCACCGACGAGTTCGAGGTGTGGGAGCGCGAGATCACCCTCCACACCTTCATCCACGAGAACGTACGCAAGCGCTTCCTGGAGGGCTTCCACTACGACGCCCACCCGATGGGCATGCTGGTATCGGCGCGTGGCCGCCCTCTCCACCTTCTACCTCGACGCCAAGGACATCTTCGACCCCGAGTCCCGCGACAAGCAGATCATCCGGCTGATCGCCAAGATGCCGACCCTGGCCGCCGCCGCCCACCGCTTCAGCGTGGGCATGCCGTTCGTCTACCCGGACAACTCCCTCGCCGTTCACCTCGAACTTCCTGTCGATGATGTGGAAGATCGCCGAGCCCCGCTTCGAGGCCGACCCGGTGCTCGCCCGTGCGCTCGACGTCCTGTTCATCCTCCACGCCGACCACGAGCAGAACTGCTCGACGACGCGCCATGCGGGTGGTCGGCTCGTCCCACGCCGACCCGTACTCGGCCACGGCCGCCGCCGCCGCCGCCCTCTACGGCCCCCGCCACGGCGGCGCCAACGAGGCGGTCATCCGGATGCTCGACCGAGATCGGCTCGATCGACAACGTCGAGCCGTTCATCGACGTCGGTCAAGGCCGGCCGGGCGGCCGGCTCCAGGGCTTCGGCCACCGGGTCTACAAGAGCTACGACCCGCGGGCCAAGATCATCAAGCGGACGGCCGACGAGGTCTTCGCGGTCACCGGGCAAGAACCCGCTCCTCGACATCGCCCTCAAGCTCGAGGAGATCGCCCTCTCCGACGAGTACTTCATCTCGCGCAAGCTCTACCCGAACGTCGACTTCTACTCCGGCCTCATCTACCAGGCCATGGGGTTCCCGCTCGAGATGTTCCCGGTGCTGTTCGCCATCCCCCGCACCGCCGGCTGGCTGGCCCACTGGCAGGAGATGCTCAACCAGGACTCGAAGATCGCCCGGCCCCGCCAGCTCTACATCGGCGCCGACGAGCGCGACTACCTGCCCATCGGCGAGCGCTAGAGCCCCGGCGTCGGCCGGACCCGTGCCCGCTCAGGCGTCCGGCTCGGCCGCGGTCGACCAGGCGCATCAGGCCCTCCTGGACCATCGACACGGCCAGCTCGCCGTCCCGGGCGAACATGAAGCCCCGGGCCAGGCCGCGGGCCGCCGTGGCTGGTGGGGCTGTCCATGTCGTAGAGCAGCCACTCGTCGGCCCGCAACGGCCGGTGGAACCACATGCAGTGGTCGAGGCTGGCCCCCATGAACTCGGGGTCGTCCCAGCCCACGTCGTGGGGGGCGAGCATGGTGTCGAACAGGTACATGTCCGACGCGTAGGTGGCGATGCAGGTGTGGAGCAGCGGGTCGTCGGGGAGCGTGCCGTCGGCCCGGAGCCACAGCCGCTGGACGGGGCTCGCTGCACCGTGCGGTGCATCCACGGCAGCGGCGCCGATGTGGCGCTGGTCGATGGGATGGGGGCGGTCGTACCAGTCGCCGACCTTGTCCTTGAAGGGCTCGAGCCGCTCGCGCAGGGTCGGCAGCGACTCGGGGTCGGGGACCTCGGGCATGGGGATCTGGAAGTCGAGGCCCGGCTCGTCCACGTGGAACGACGCCGACAGGTGGAAGATGGCCCGGCCGTGCTGGATGGCCACCACCCGCCGGGTGGTGAACGAGCGGCCGTCGCGGATGCGGTCGACCTCGTAGAGGACGGGCACGTTCGGGTCGCCCGGGCGCAGGAAGTAGGCGTGCAGCGAGTGGGGCCGGCCGACCTCGACGGTGCGCCCGGCGGCCATCAGGGCCTGGGCGGCCACCTGGCCGCCGAAGATGCGCTGGCGCTCCTCGTTGGGGTTGGACCCGCGGAAGATGTTGACCTCGATGGGCTCGAGGTCGAGCAGTTCGACGAGGGACTCGAGGGCTTCGCTCACGGCCCTCATCCTGTCAGGTCGACGGCGCCGTGCAGCGGCGGCCGCGACCGGTCGCCGGGCCTGACGCGGCCGGGACCCGCCGCTACGGTGGGCGCCGTGCCCGAGCATCACCTTCCCCGAGCCGTTCCTGTGGGGCACGGCCACCGCCGCCCACCAGATCGAGGGCGGCAACGTCAACAACGACTGGTGGGCCATGGAGCACGACCCGACGTCGGGCTGCGTCGACGTCAGCGGCGACGCCTGCGACTCGTTCAACCGCTATCCCGAGGACATCGCCCTCGTCGCCGACCTCGGGCTCGGCGCCTACCGGTTCTCGCTCGAGTGGAGCCGGATCGAGCCGGAGGAGGGCGAGTTCTCGCGGGTGGCCCTCGACCACTACCGCCGGATGGCCGCCACCTGCCACGAGCACGGCATCCTGCCGGTCGTCACGTTCCACCACTTCACCCATCCCCGCTGGCTGGCCGCGGCCGGCACGTGGGAGGCGCTGCACGCCCCCGACCGGTTCGCCCGCTTCTGCGAGCAGGTGACCGCGCACCTCGGCGACCTGATCGGCATGGCCTGCACCCTCAACGAGCCCAACGTGGTGGCGACCATGGGCTGGCGGCTCGGCCTGTTCCCGCCCCGGGTGCGCGACCGCACCCGGCGCGACGCGGTCAACGCCGCCATGGTCTCGGCCCACCGCAAGGCGGTCGAGGCCATCCGCTCCGGGCCCGGGCGACTTCCCGGTCGGGATGACCGTGTCGATGACCGACTTCCAGCTCCAGCCGGGCGGCGAGGAGTGGCTCGAGCGCCTGCGCCGGCCCAACGAGGACGTGTTCCTGGAGGCCACCGGCGGCGACGACTTCGTCGGGGTCCAGACCTACACCCGATGCGGGTCGGCCCCGACGGCGCGCTCGGGCGCCGAGGACGGCGTGCGGCACCACCCAGATGGGCTACGAGGTCTGGCCCGAGGCGCTGGGGGCCACCATCCGCCGGGCCACCGAGGTGACCGGCGGGCTGCCGGTCTACGTCACCGAGAACGGCATCGGCACCGACGACGACGCCGCTGCGCATCGAGTACGTGACCCGGGCGCTGGCCGGGGTCCGGGGCTGCCTCGACGACGGCATCGACGTCCGCGGCTACTTCTACTGGAGCCTGCTGGACAACTTCGAGTGGGTCCTCGGCTACGGCCCGACCTTCGGCCTGGTGGCCGTCGACCGGGACGACCTTCGAGCGCCGGCCCAAGCCCAGCGCCGCCTGGTTCGGCGGCGTGGCCAGGGCCAACGGGCTGACCGTCTGAGCCCGGGCGACGGTGCCCGAGCGCCGCCGCGGTGCGGACGGCGCCCCCATGTGACGGATCCGTGACGGCTAGAGTGGGCCGATGCCCGACGACCACCGCGCGCCCGACCCTGCGCCGAGCGGCTCGTCCACCTGTGGGAGAAGCGGGACACCCCCGAGGCGAAGCACCTGTTCAAGTACACGATGGTGTCGGTCATCTCGACGATCGTGTCCTTCGGGGTCCTGTTCCTGGTGTTCGGCGTGCTCAAGCTGTGGGGGAGATCGCCAGCACGGTCTTCGCCAACGCCGTGGCCACCCTCCCCTCCTACTACCTGAACCGGAAGTGGGTGTGGGGCAAGGGCGGCCGGTCCCACCTGACCAAGGAGATCATCCCGTTCTGGTCGCTGTCGGCCATCGGCATCGCCGTCTCCATGCGGCGGCGCCGCGCTGGCCCGGCACATCAGCAAGGTCCACCACCTCAGCCACACCGAGCAGACGGTCCTGGTGCTGCCGGCCAACCTGCTCTCGTTCGGGATCTTCTGGGTGCTCAAGTTCATGATCTTCAACAGGATGTTCCACGTCCACACCCTCGAGGAGCTCGACGAGCTCGTCGAGGCCGCCTGACCCGGGCGCACCGTGATCCTCCTGGCCGCCGCCGCCCCGACCGGGGCGCGCGGTGCTGGTGACGGCGGTGTTCCTGGCCAGCGCGGTCGAGATGGTCGAGGCGCTGACCATCGTGCTGGCGGTCGGGCGTGACCCGGGCTGGCGCTCCGCCCTCGAGGGGGTCGCCGTCGCCCTGGTCGTGCTGGCCGCGCTGGTCGTCGTGGTCGGGCCCGCCGCTCGTGCACTGGGTGCCGCTGTCGGCCTGCGCCTGGTGGTGGGCGGCCTGCTCCTGGTCTTCGGACTGCAGTGGCTGCGCAAGGCCGTCCTGCGGGCGGCCGGGCTCAAGGCGAAGCACGACGAGGACGCGATCTTCGCCGAGCAGGTGGCGGAGCTCGAGGCGGCGCCGCCCGACCCGGGCCGGGACGCCACCGCCTTCACCGTGGCCTTCAAGGGCGTGTTCCTCGAGGGCCTCGAGGTGGTGGTCATCGTGCTCACCCTGGGCACCACCGCCCACCGGCTCGGGCTGGCCGCGCTGGCCGCCGCCGCGCCGCCGTGGTGGTCGTGGCGGTGGTCGGGCTGGTCGTCCACCGCCAGCTGTCCGGCGTCCCCGAGAACGCCATGAAGATGGGCGTCGGCCTGATGCTGGTGAGCTTCGGCACGTTCTGGTCGGCGGAGGGCGTCCACGTCTCGTGGCCGGGATCGGACCTGGCCATCCCGGTCCTGGTGGCCTGCTACGGGCTGGTGGCCTGGCTGCTGGTCGGCGTGACGCGGACCGCCGGGCGCCGCCGCGGCGGGCCGGGCGCCGGCGCGGGGAGCCGGCCCGTGGCTGACGCCGGGCCCCGGACGACGTCGGCCGCGGCGCGCGGTGGCTGGCCGCGTTCGGCCGGTTCTGGTGGGAGTTCCTGATCGGCGACACGCCCGAGCTGTTCGTGGGCGTGGTCGTCGTGCTCGGGGTGCTGGCGCTGCTCTGCCTGCAGCCGGGGCTGCGCACGACGGCCGCCTCCTGGCGCCGGTGCTGGTGGCCCGGCTGCTGGCCGCCTCGGTCGGCGGGCGGCGCGGCAGGCAGGGCTCCTGACGACGGGCGGCCGGTCGGTCGGCCGCCCTGGCCTCAGATCGGCTGGCCGACGGGCCGGACCAGCAGCTCGTTGACGTCGACGCCGGCCGGCTGCCCGACGATCCATGCCACCGCCTCGGCGACGCCGTCGACGCCAGGGCGAACGCCGGCGCGCCCGCCTCGCCCCAGAACGGGGTGTCGGTGATGCCCGGCTCGACCACGGCGACCCGGATGCCGGACGCGGTGAGCTGGGCACGGAGGTTCTCCCCGAGCGCCGCCACCGCGTGCCTTGGTGGCGCCGTCGAGGCTGCCGGGGCGGATGATCCGTCCGGCGACGCTGCCGACCAGGACGATCTGGCCACCGGGCGTGGTGAGGCGGGGGACGCGGCTTGGACCAGCAGCGCCGGGCCGAGGACATTCGTCAGGACCATGGCCCGCCGCTGGTCCGGATCGCCGTCGGCCAGGTCTCCGGCGCGGTGAACCCGGCGTTGGCCACCACCACGTCGAGGCCGCCGTGCCGGTCGACGTGGGCGGCGACGGCCGTTCGTTGTCGGCCCACTCGGCGCGTCGGCCACCACGCCCAGCACGTCGGCACCCGAGTCCGCGCAGCTCAGCAACGGCAGCATCGAGGGTCAACCGCCGTCCGTCCGGTGAGGGTCAGGCCGAGCCGAGGCCGGCCAGGTGCCGGGCGGTGGCCAGGCCGATGCCGGTCGAGCCTCCGGTGATCAGTGCGCTCCGGGGGTTGTCCATGAACCGAGTATGCCGGGGCGTGCCGGGCGGCCGACCGGGCCGGAGGGCCGGGGTGGCCGGCGTGAGTCGCGGAAGTTGTTGAACTGCAGGGGGATCCCGAAGTCCTCGCCCTTCAGGGCGGCGATCACCGCCTGCAGGTCGTCACGCTTCTTGCCGGTCACCCGCAGCTGGTCGCCCTGGGTCTGGGAGCGACACGCCCTTCAGGTTCAGGTCCTTGATGAACCTGTTGATCTTCTTGGCGTGGTCCGAGGAGATGCCCGGCCTGGATCCCGAGGCGCTGGCGGGCGGTGCCCTTGGACGCCTCTTCGATCTTCCCACGTCGAACGACTTGAGGGAGCCTCGCGCTTGACCATCTTCTCCTGGAGGACCTGGTAGAGCGCGCGGAGCCGGTCCTCGGTCGAGGAGGCCAGGATCAGTTCCTTGTCGTTGAGCTCGATGGTCGAGTCGGTGCCTTTGAAGTCGAACCGGGTGGTGGCCGCGGTTGGCCTGGTCCACGGCGTTGCGGACTTCCTGCATGTCGACTTCGGAGACGACGTCGAAGGTGGGCGTGGCGAAACAGTACCCCCGCGCGAAGCGGTAACCTTGCCCGCCTGCGGGTCGGTGCCCGAGCGGCCAAAGGGAGCAGACTGTAAATCTGCCGGTTCTGCCTTCGAAGGTTCGAATCCTTCCCGGCCCACACAGCAGACGCCCTGGTCGGTGAGCGCTCGACGCTTCCGGCCGGGGCGTTCGTCGTCGGTCGGCGCACCTGCAGCTCCGCGGTGGGCCCCGCCGCCGCCACCCTGTACAGCCGTTTAACATGAGTCCATGGCCCAGCACACCTCGGTACTGACCCTGCACTGCCCCGACTCGTCGGGGATCGTCGCCGACGTGGCGACCTGGATCGGCGCGGGTGGCGGGAACATCGTCGACGCGGGCGAGACCCGCGACGCCGAGCACGGGCTGTTCATCCAGCGGGTGGAATTCACCCACGACGACGACCTCAACGTGCTGCGGGCCTCGTTCGCACCGCTCGGCGAGCGGCGTTCCATGACCTGGGCCATCACCGCCCGCGAGGAGGTGAGCCGCCTGGCCGTGCTGGTGACCCGGGACGGCCACTGCCTCTACGACCTGCTCGGCCGGTGCGCGACGGGCGACCTGCCGGCCACCATCGCCGTGGTGGTGTCGAACCGGGAGGACCTGGCCGAGGCAGCCGGACGGTTCGGTGTGCCCTTCCGCCACCTGGCCGTCGAGGGGGACGGGCCCGAGGCCCGGGCCGCCCAGGAGGTCGAGGTCCGGGCCGCGGTGCGCGACGTCGACCCCCACCTGGTCGTCCTGGCCCGGTACATGCGGGTCCTGACCCCGGGCTTCGTCGACGAGTTCGACGGGCGGACCATCAACATCCACCACTCGTTCCTGCCGGCGTTCGTCGGGGCCAACGCCTACCGGCAGGCCTGGGAGCGCGGCGTGAAGCTCATCGGCGCCACCTCCCACTACGTCACGTCCGGGCTCGACGAGGGGCCGATCATCGCCCAGGACGTCGCCCAGGTGACCCATGCCGACACACCGGCCTCCATGGCCCGGCGTGGAAGGGACCTCGAGGCCCTCGTGCTGTCGCGCGCCGTACGCGCCCACCTCGAGCACCGGGTCATCGCCTACGAGGGGCGCACCGTCGTCTTCGACTGACGGTGAGGATCGGTCCCGCCCATCCGGAGGCCGGCGGTGCTCGGGACGCCCGTCATGGGCCGTACGATCGGGATCCACCACCTGATCACGACACCCGGAGCAGTGCCGGGCCGCGACAGGGGACGTGATGGGAGAACGAGTGGCCAAGTACGTAGCTGACGACTCGAACTTCGGAGCCGACGGCCCCTTCTTCCGGATCATCCGGGAAGGGCTGCAGGGGTTCGCCGACGGAGAGGACTTCTTCGACCTGCTCGCCGACGATGTCGTCGTCGAATTCGTCATCTCCGTCCCCGGATATCCCAGGAGGGTCGATGGACGGCAGAGCGTCGCCGACCTCTACGGCGACTACGACAGTTTCATGCACGTGCGTAGCGCCGACAACCTGCGGGTCCACCGGGACGTCGCACGGTCGACCGTGATCCTGGAGTACGAAGTGCACGGGGAGTCGGTCCGGACGGGGCGCCCGTACGACAACAGGTTCGTGTCCATCGTCACGGTCCGGGACGGCAAGGTCGCCTGGTGGCGGGACTATCTGGATCCGGTGGCGGTGTTCGATGCCGCAGGTTGGCCCAAGGGTCCCGTCTGACCTCGACCATCGCCGAGGTGGGAAGCCGGCGACACGTGGGCCTGCGGGTGTACCACCGGGCGTGCGAGGTCCGGAGCGCTCAGGATCGGCGGGTGCACGTGTAGGCCCCATAGGCCGACCGGACGAATGAGCGGTCGAGCACTTCGAGTCCGACCTTGTCCAGCATCTGCTCGAAGAGCCAGCTGAAGGTGCTGAACTCGCCCCGGACGTGCGCGGCCAACTCGCCGGCGGTGAAGCCCAGATCCGGGTCCCTGACGGCTCCCGCCATCCAGGCGTCGATGCGCTGGTCGGTGTCCTCCGGGTCGAAGTCGAAGATCAGGTCACGGATGCGGGCGATACCACGGGGTTGGAGCACCGACGTCATCCGCTGCAGGGCCACGACCTTCCAGAAGTCCGGGAGTTGGTGGAGGGAGTTGCGCGTGAAGACCACGTCCGCCCTGTCGCCGTGGTGCTGGTAGGTGAGGAACCCGGCCCGGACGACGCGGACGTTCGTGGCGCCTTCGTCGAGGACCCTGCGACGGAGGACCTCGACCATGGCGGCCGACACGTCGACCGCGACCACTTCGCGACAGTGCCGGGACACGGCCACTGCGAAGGTGCCCGTCCCGGCGCCGAGATCGATCACGATCGACTGCTCGTCCATGCCCGCGGCGAGCAAGAGGTCAATGTCCTCGCTCGGGTCGAACCGTGCCTTCCGGTCGTAGGCGGCGACGTACCGGGCATCGAGGTGCTCGGCCCCCGCGTACACCTGCTCGTCCGGGTACCAGGACGTCATGCGACCGAGTATCCCAGGGTCGGCGTCGCCGAGGCGCCCGCCATCCGGCGTGCACGATCGTGCCGGAGGCGGGCGATCGCGGCCACTGACGTGCTCACCGACCGGCGAGCTCCTCGACGGCCACGCCGGCCCGCAGTCCCTCGAGCACCGCCTCTTCGACCGTGCGCGGCGCCAGCGCGTCGCCCACGCCGACCACCCGTCGGCCCGCCGTGCGCAGCTCGTCGAGCAGTGCCGACTCGGGCACGTGCCCGCAGGCCGTCACCAGGCCGGTCGTCCCGTCGAGCACCACCGGTTCGCCGGTCAGGACGTGCTGGAGGTAGATGGAGTCGTCGTAGATGCCGACGGGGCGGACCCAGGGCAGGACCTCGACGCCGTCCCGGACGAGTGACCGGACCATCGCATCGCGGACGTACTGCTGCAGCGTGCTGCCGGGTGCCGGGGCATCGACGGCCAAGGTGACCCGCAGGCCCCGGGCCGCCAGCAGGCGCGCCACCCCGGGCCCGATCCAGTCGCTGCGCCAGTCGGCCACCACCACGTGGCCCCGATCAGGCGTCGCCCCCTCGATGACCTCCCAGGCGTCGAGCAGGCACGGGCTCCCCATGACCTCGAGCGGCGGCAGGTAGGGACGCGCCCCGGTGGCCACAATCACCAGATCGGGGTCGAGGCCGTCGACCACCCCGGCGTCGACCAGGCTCCCCACCTCGATCCGGACCCCCGCCCGCGTCGCCTCGCGCGAGGAGGTTGGTGGCCGCCCCGCCGAACTCGGCCCGGTCGGGCAGCTGCTGGGCGAGCAGTACCTGGCCACCGATCCGCCGGGCCGGCTTCGTGGAGGACCACGTCGTGCCCGCACTCGGCGGCGGTGGCCGCCGCCTTCAGGCCACCCGGACCGCCCCCGACCACCAGCACGCGCGCGGGGCGCCACCGTCCGACGGCGCCGGGAGAACTCGAGCTCGCGCCCGGTCTCGGGGTGCTGGATGCACGAGATGGGGTAGCCGGCGTGGAAGTGGCCGATGCAGGCCTGGTTGCACCCGATGCAGGCGCGGATGTCGTCGAGCTCGCCGGCCCGGGCGCGCCGGGAAGCTGCGGGTCGCAGATGAGGGCACGGGTCATCACGCAGGCGTCGGCAGCGCCGTCGGCCCAGCAGGCGCTCCGCCTCCTGGGGCTGGTTGATGCGCCCGCCCACGATGACCGGTACATCGACCGCCTCGCGGACGTGGCGGCCGAGCGGTGCGGTGTAGCCGTTGGCGAACGACATCTCCGGCACGATGTGGTCGGAGCCGGCCAGCGACGTCGACGTTCCCGTCGTGATGTTCAGGTAGTCGACGAGCTCCTGCGTGGCCAGCGACCGGCAGGCGTCGAGCGCGGTCTTGGCGTGGGCAGGCCTGACGGGTCCTGCTCGTCGATGGAGATCCGCAGGCCCACCACCGTTGCGTCGTCCACCGCGTCCCGCACCCCGGCCAGGATGTCGCGGTAGGAAGCGCAGCCGGTTCTCGTCCGACCCGCCGTAGTGGTCGGTGCGCAGGTTGGTCGTCGGGTTGAGGAACTGGGAGGGCAGGTAGCCGTGGCTGGCCACGACCTCGACGCCGTGGCAGCCCGGCCGCCCGCAGGCGGCGGGCGGCGGCCACGTAGCCGTCGACGATCTCGGCCACCTCGTCGACGGCGAGCGCCCGCGGCATCACGTGGAACCGCTCATTGGGGACGCTGGACGGTGCCACCGCCACCGGCAGCGAGCCGTCCTGTGACTCCATGACCTCGCGGCCCGGGTGGAACAGCTGGCCGAACAGCACCGTGCCGAACGGGGCGACGGCGTCGACGAGGCGGCGGTAGCCGTCGATGCACGAGTCGTCGGTGGCCATCAGCACGTGACTGGTGTAGCGGGCCGTTTCGTGGACGCCGGCGACCTGCACGACGATCAGCCCGACGCCGCCCGCCGCCCGGGCCTCGGTGGTAGGCGACGAGCTGGTCGGTGACGTGCCCGTGGTCGACCATCACCGTGTCGTGACCGGAGGAGACGATCCGGTTCGCCAGGGTCGTGCCCCGCAGCGTGAGCGGCTCGAACAGCCGGGGGAACGGGGGATCGGTGGGCATGGGCACGGGTGGTCCGGGGTGGGAGCGGCCGCTTGAACCCCACCGGTCCTGGGCGGGGCCCTCCCCAGTGAACCGGGGATTGACTGGCCAGTCAGCACTCCCCCCGCCGACGTCCTATCCTGCGGGGATGGAGAGCGAATCCGCCCGCAGCCCCTTCTACGATCCGGCGGCCGCCCTGGGCGCCACCTTCATGGAGGAGGGCGGGTGGTACTGGACCGAGGGGTTCGGCGACCTCGACGCCGAGTACGCCGGCGTGCGCGACGACCTGGGCGTGTGGGACGTCTCGCCGCTCAACAAATGGGAGTTCCGTGGCCCGGATGCGGTCGCCGCCGCCCAACGGGTCCACAGCAACAACATCCAGGGGCTGGCCGTGGGCCAGGTCCGCTACGGCGGCTTCCTCGACGTCGGGGGCCTGATGGTCGATGACGGCACGGTCTACAAGGTGGCTGACGATCTCGTCTGGGTCATGACGAACGGCTCGGACCGGGTCGACTACTTCGCCGATGCCACGGCAGGTCTGGACGTCGACATCACCCCGGTCACGCTGTCGATGCCGCACCTGGGCCTCCAGGGTCCCCGGGCCCGTGACGCGGTCGGCCCCGCTCTGTGGCGTCGACATCACCGGTCTCGGGTACTTCCGGCCCCCTCCGAGCCGACCACCGTGGGCGGGGTGCCGTGCGTGGTGTCGCGCACCGGCTTCGGTGGCGAGCTGGGCTTCGAGCTGTTCTGCCGCCCGGAGGACGCGGTCGATCTGTGGGACGTCGTCGTCAACCGGATGCGGGCCGTGCCGTTCGGCGTCGAGCTCATCGAGGTCCTTCGGGTCGAAGCCGGCCTCATCGTCCTCGACTACGACTACGAGGCGCACCAGGTGACCCCGTTCGACCTCTTCGCTCGACAAGATGGTCGCCCTCGGCACCGTGGACTTCCAGGGGGCGGCCAGTCTGGACGGCGGTGGCCGCCGACCCGCCGCGGCGCATGAAGACCCTGACCATCGGCGGCGAGGAGCTGCCGGACTACGGGGTCGAGGTCCGCTCCGGGGACGCCGTGGTCGGCATGCTTGACCAGCCCTGCCGAGAGCCCACGGTTCGGCAGGATCGCACTGGCCATCCTGGATGCCGAGCACGCCGCCGACGGCACGGAGCTCGAGGTGGAGCTGGCCGACGGCACGGCACCGGCCACGGTCGCCCCGCTGGCCATCTACGACCCGGAGAAGAAGCGGCCCCGGGATGTAGCCGGCGACCGGTCGCCGGTCGCGGCCGGTGACATTCGGCCCTCTGGTGGCCCGCAAGGCGGCCCGTACGATGCATCTGAAGCCCGCCCGCTGCCGGGCGGACGCCGAGGAGGTCCCATGCGGGCGCTGCGACTGCTGGAGTGGAAGTCGGAACCGGTACTGGTCGAGGTCGACGATCCCGTCCCCGGACCCGGCCAGGTGGTGGTCCGGATCGGTGGCGCCGGCGCCTGCCACTCCGACCTCCATCTGATGCACGACTTCGAGGCGGGGCTCCTGCCGTGGGGCCCCCCGTTCACCCTCGGCCACGAGAACGCCGGATGGGTGCACGCACTCGGTGCCGGTGTCACCGGGCTCGAGCCCGGGCAGCCCGTCGCCGTTGATGACCCCTGGGGCTGCGGCACGCGCGCGGACTGCTGGTCGGGATGGAGAACTACTGCGAGCGGCCCGACCTGGTGGACGTGCCCGGCGGTGGCGGGGGCCTGGGGCTCGACGGAGGCATGGCCGACCTGCTCCTCGTGCCCGCGGCGCGCCACCTGGTGCCGCTGCCGGACGGGTTGGAGCCGGTGATGGCCGCCCCGCTCACCTACGTGGGCCTCACGCCGTACCACGCAGTGCGCCGGTCCTGGGCGAAGCTGCCGCCGGGGCTTACCGCCGTGGTCATCGGCGTGGGCGGCCTCGGGCACCTGGCCGTGCAGATCCTGCGGGGCGACGACGGCGGCCCGGGTGGTGGCCGTCGACACCCGTGCGGAGGCCCGTGAGCTGGCCCTCGGGGCCGGGGCCGATCTCGGCCGTGGCCCCGGACGACGACGCCGTCGCCACGCTGCGGGACGCCACCGGCGGACGGGGGGCCGACGTGGTGCTCGACTTCGTCGGCGCCGAGGCCACCATCGCCCGGGGTGCCGCCGTCAGCCGGTTCCTCGGCGACGTGACCGTGGTCGGCATCGCCGGGGGGACGTTCCCGTTCAGCTTCTTCTCGCAGCCCTACGAGGTGTCGATCCAGACCACCTACTGGGGCTCCCGACCCGAGCTCCTGGAGGACTCGACCTCGCGGTCCGGGGGCACCCCGGCCGACGATCACCACGGTCCCGCTGTCGGAGGCCGGTGAGGCCTACCACCGGCTGGCGATGGAGGGCCTCGGCGCTCGGTCGGCAGGTGATCGTCCCCTCGGCGGCGGGCGGACGGCGTGCGTGCCTGGGCGGTCGGCCGGCCCGGTCCGGTCGACGGCGGGCCGCT